>CAWGQE010000004.1:0-11093 GCA_963824705.1 uncultured Solirubrobacterales bacterium | reverse complement strand
CAGCGGTGACGGCTCCTATTCCCCGCCCCCTCACCCCCCTTCTCCCCGCGCCGGGGCTGTATCGGTGGACGGTCGAATACGCGGGCGACGCCAACAACGAAGCGGTCGGCCTGGGCTGCGGCGCCGCCAACCAATCTTCGGCTGTCGGCACGGTTGCCGTGACTCTGACGGCCGGCGCCACCGGCGGCACGGTCGGGGCCCCGGTCAACGCCACGGCGACGATCCAGGAAGGAGCGATTCCGTCCGGGCAGATTACGTTCAAGGCGTTCTCGCCCGAGCGACGCGAGCTGCTCCGGTACTCCGGCCTTCAGCTCGTCGGTCAGCGTTTCCGGAAACGGCTCCTACCGCTCGGCCTCCTTCGTGCCTTCCCGGGTCGGCAGCTTCCGCTGGACCGTCAGCTATTCGGGCGACGTGAACCACAACCCCGCCGCTGTCGCCTGTGGAAAAGCGACCTCGAGCGTCTCCCAGGCAAAGCCCTCGATCGTCGGCGCGGTCACGCAACGACTCACGGTCGGGACCTCGTTCCGGGATACGGCGACGCTCGCCGGAGGGTATGCGCCCACCGGCACGATCACGTTCCAGATCTACGGCCCGGTCGCGGCAGGTTGTGCCAAGCCGCTGTTCGTCGACACCGTTGCGGTTACCGGGAACGGCACCTTCAGCTCGGATCCGTTTGTCGCTCAGCGTCCCGGTCGCTACAGCTTCGTGGCCAGCTATTCGGGCGACGCCTCGAATCAAGGGGCGACCGAGCCGTGCGACTCGGCCGGCCAGGTGGCCCTGGTGCAGAAGCGAATGCCGAAAGTGAAGCCGAACGCGCTGCTGATGAAGGACAGACGGATCGCGATTCGCGCGCATCTCTCGCACGGGGCCTCTCCTTCCGGCGTGATCAACTTTCGCCTCTACGGCCCAAACGACAAGCGCTGCAAGCGCAAGCCGGCATTCAGCGGCGGCATCACGGTCAAATCAAACGGCAACTACTCATTGGCTCAGTACCTCGCGACCAAGTCGGGTGTCTACCGCCTCAGCGTCGGCTACTCCGGCGACCAGCGCAACCAGCGATACATGGGCAGCTGCAGCAATGCACAGCTGATCCGGGTCGGCCACTAGAGGACAAACGACGACCGACCTCCATCGGGCATGAGTCAGTCGACCCGCACCGCCCTCCAAGCAGCCTCGGCGAGCTCGTCCTCCAGCTGACGAAGCGACCGCGTCCGGCCTGCCAGCCAAGCGCGCGAGAGCTCCTGCGACGGTCCGAAGGCCACGGCGTAGAAGACCTCGCCGCGCAGCGACCGGATCGACGGCTGGCGCTCGACCCAATTTCCGACCGCGGCGGCGAGGTGTCGGTTGAGCGCCTTCAGCTCGTCGCCGGCGGCCACCCGTGCCGCACCGCTCTGGAGCAGGAAGCGGGCGCGCGCGGGATTGCGCTCGACCCAGCGCAGGTGGTATCGGACCAGCGCCTTGACGCCACCGTCGGCGCTGTGCGCACGATCCAGGACGCGTAAGACGCCGGACTGATACCCGCGCAGGATCTCGATGTAGAGCGCAGCCGCAATTCCGTCCTGGCCACCGAAGTGGTGGTAGATCGAGCCGATGCTCGCACCGGAGCGCCGCTTGACCTCCTCGATCGCGATCGTGCCAGTGGCGTCGAATGACTCCAGTGCGGCTTCGAGGATCGTCTCTTGGCGACTCATGTGTAGAATTTTATTCTAGAAGATGACTCTAATCGACCAGATCATGCCGACCTACGATCGTCGCGAGGTGCACAGGCGCCCCACCGCCGCTTCTGTGCCCGCCGTCTGGGACGCGGTCAACAGCCTGAATGGCGACGAACTCAGGGCGATGCGGATGCTGATGGGCCTGCGCACGCTCGGCCGCCGGCGTCGCCGCAGCGGCGATCGCACGGTGCTCGAAGGATTCGAGCGGATGGGTTTCCGCAAGGTTGCCGAGGAACCGGACAAGGAGCTCGTCATCGCCGGCATCGGCTGCTTCTGGAAGCCGTCCGGCGGCCTGCGGCGGGTGGAGGGCCGTGAGCACTTCGAGCGCTTCGAGGAGCCGGGCTACGCCAAGGTCGCGTTCAACTTCCGGCTGGCGGACGGCGAGCTCTCGACGGAGACGCGGATCGTCGGAACCGACGCTCACGCGCGGCGTCGCTTCGGCCTCTACTGGCTGATGATCCGCCCCGGCAGCGGCCTGATCAGGCACGAGTGGCTGCGCGCGATCGCCAAGCAGGCGCAGTCGACCTCAGCGGCCGCGCCCGACGCGGCACCGCCCGCTTAGCGGTCAACTCGCCAGCGCCGTCACCCGCGAGCTACGTCGTCGCCATCCGGTGCACCTCGGGAAGGTGGATCCCCTCGAGGTACTGCGTCCAGTCGATCGCCGCCGTGTCGAACGGCAGCTCGGCCCGGTCGGCCGCGGTCAGGCTCGCGGTCAGCGCGTGGGCGTTGGCGTCGTCGAAGACGCAGTCGAGCTCGGTGTAGGGGGCGTAGATCTTGACCATGCGGGTCATCTGCGCGGCCTGCGCCGCGTTCTTGCGCAGCCTCCGCTTCGAGGCTCCCCGCAACGGGCTGGCCGCCACCATCGCCGCCAGGCGCTCCCGGCGGGCGGTGTGGCGGATCGCGATCGCACGATCGACGAACCGCAGATCGCCGATCTTGATCGGAGCGCCGTTGCCGCGATGGAAGGGCTCACGGCGAAAGTGCGCCTTGATGTGGCCGGCGAGCTGCCCGATCTGCAACGGGTTGCGGGCGGTGCTGGTGATTGCCAGCACCCGCACCTCCTCCCCGCCCGGGTTGGCCGCGGCGATGACGCAGGCGTTGGCGACGCAGTCGACCGGCACGATGTCGATCAGATTGCTCGCCCTGCCGGCGAGGTGGGTGAGCCCGCCGGCCGCGTAGGCGAGGATCAGCGGGTCGGCGACCTTGATGCCCTCCAGCCAGCCGGGGCGGGGCACCCGCAGCGAGGACTCGATGATCGAGGGACGCACGATCGTGATCCGACCCGTCCCCTTGGTCAGCTCCCTCTCCCCCAGCGCCTTGCTCAGCGCGTAGGTGTCGGGCCAGCCGACCTCCGACGCCTGCCGCCGCCCCAGCTCGGAGAGCCTCTGCTTCACCCAGCGCCGGCGCAGGGTCTCGGCCCGCTCCTCGAGATCCAGCTCGGGCCTGTGGGCAACGTCGTGGCGAGCCTGCCGGGCGAAGCCCCTCGCCTCGCTCGAGCGCATCGACTCGGCCTCGACCTCCTGTCGCCACCGCCTCGCCTCCGCCAGCATCGCCCGCGGGTCGAGCCCGGCCATCGCCGGGTGGGGCAGGCCGTCCTCGTGCACGACGTCGACATGGCAGTCCGCCACGTAGGCGGTCGACACGTGCACCACATAGGGGTCGGAGCCCGCCGCGCGCAGACTCTCGAGCAGCCGCGCCGGCCCGAAGGTGTTGAGGGTGAGCGCGTCGTCGAGGGGCTCCTCGAAGGAGACCGAGGCGGCGCAGTTGATCAGCACGTCGACGTCCGCCCAGCCCTCGCGCCGGTGCGCTCCCGGCTCCTCGCTCGCCAGGTCGCCGGCCACGGCGGAGAGGCGCCCGGTCTCCAGCTGCTCCCGCAACCAGCCCTGGGGCAGGGTGACGAAGGCGTCGTTGGTGAGGATCTCCTCCGTCAGCCGTCGCTGGGCGGCGGCGTCGTCCTCGGCGCGAACCAGCAGGATCAGCCGCTCGAAGCCGTCGGCGTGCGCGAACAGCGCCGAGAGGACCGCCTTGCCGAGGAAGCCCGAGCCGCCGGTGAGCAGGATCGTCGCACCGTCCAGCCTTTGCCGGCCCTGCGCCCCCTCCATCAATCCCCGTCCTCTCGCCTCACCGGACCGAGCCTACGACAATCTTGAAGAGCTCCCTGTCACCGCGGATACCGGGCAATCGGCCTGCCGGGAGCCACCCGGGAGGGCTGAAGCCCAACAGCGGAGGGACGGAGGTTGGGCACTAGCCGGGATTCGTCGCCGCAACCAGCCAAACGGACCCGCGGCCGACTATCGATCCGTCGGCCCGCTGCCAGGCGGCGTAGTGGTCGGCGAGGGCATCGGCTATCTCCGCCCGGCGGCTCTCGCCGCGCTCTCCGTTGAGGCGAATCAGCTCGGCCCCGGGACCGATCGCGAGCAGGGAGTCGACCGCTTCGGCCATGTCCTCGCCCATGAAGTAGTCGAAGTCACGCCGATGCAGCTCGATCGCCGCGAACCCCGCGGCCTCGAGAATGCCCCGCAGGGTGTCGGGGTTGCCGAGGGAGAACGGCCCGGGGCCGCAGGTATCGACCTCGTACTCGTCCGGGCGCGCGAGGAAACGTTCGACGACCTGCTCGGTCTCCGCCCAAAAAGGACTGTCGGCCTTGCGCCGCCAGCAGATCTTGCGAAGCCCGCCGCCGGGTTTCAGGGCCCCCCGGATCGCGCGCATCGCCGGAACGGGTGCGGCAAAGAACTGGGTCCCCATGCGTGAGAAGGCGTAGTCGTAGCCCCGGTTCCACTCCGCCGTCTGCGCGTCGACGGTTTCGAACTCGACGTTTCGGACACCCGCTTCGACCGCCTCGCGACGGGCATCCTCGATGAAACGAGGGGAGGAGTCGGTGCCGAGCGCGAAGCCCTGGGGACCGACGAGCCCAGCCAGTTGCCGCGTCGTCTCGCCGAACCCGCAGCCGATGTCGATGCAGCTTCCACCCTCCGGTGGCGGAAAACGGTCGAACACCTCCCCGGTGACCTCGTCCAGCGCACCGACGAACACCTTGCGGTTCTTCTTCCACCGCTCGTAGAGCACGGTGTCCCAGGCTCGCACCGCCTCCTCGTTGCCCGGCGCAGCTGGACCCGAGTCTCGCGATTGAGTCATTGCGCAGAGGCTAGCTGCTCTCCCCGTTGACCTTGGGGGCTCGTCCTAGGTCGGCAATGCCTGGCCGCGCTCAGCAGTCCCAGGCGCTGACGCCCGTCACCGGCACTTGGTGACTTGGCAGTTTCAGTGCCAGCCGTACCAGCCTCGTGCAGACGAAGCTGCCCTGCTGTTCGGTTCTGCGGCGGTCGAAGATTCGGCAAAGCACGATGTGGTCGGCCTGGCGACGGCAGGCGACGACTCCGGAGCGGCCGCAGCTCTTGTCATGCGCACAGGTGCTTTTGGCGAACTCCATCGCCCGCTCGCGCGCCCGAGCGATCGGCAGCTTGTCAGCGGCCCCGGCGAGGGGCGGGGAGACGAGAGCGAGCGCGGCGAGACCGACGAGGGCGATTCGCAGCGCGAAGGTCAATGCCACACACCGGGATCGAGACGGGGGATCGCGGCTTTCGCCAGGTACTGCTCGCCGGCTTCGAGAACGACGGTTTTGTCCTTGACGAAGTCACGTACCCAAACGGTCCCTTCCGCCACCTGGAACAGGGTCGAAGCGTCGCAGCGGTCGACGACGAGCCAGGTGGTGCCGCGCACGGTGGCGGAGCCGTAGCTGCCGCTGGTCTTGTAGTTCCCTTTGCCGCTGCCCCACAGTTGGCGACCTTCGCGACCGGCGCGGCTCAGCGTCGCCACCCGACCCCGCGAAGAGCTCCTGCGCTCACACATCCGCCTGCCGGCGAGGTTGAGGTCGACCGCTTGGTTGTCGCCCGGTTCCTGGGTGACGGCAAAGACGCCACCCCAGAAATGGGCTCCCTGCAGTTCACCGGAGCTTCCTTTCGACGCGGTCAGGTCGACGACCCCGTGGCGGGTGTTGATCAGGCACCCCAGCGGAACCTGCTTGAAGGAAGTGAGGCGCGAGTACTGGTCTTCTCCCGGGCACTGGAGTTCGACCGTGCCTTCGACCGGTTCCAGGTTGACGCTCTCCCCTGCCACCGGTTTCGGCGGGCCGGTGTAGATCGTGAACGTGTCGACAGCGGCGGTCGGGTCGACGTTGCCGACACCGTCGGTGGCACGGACTTCGAAGCGGTGAGGGCCGTCGGCCAACGAGGAGTAGGCCTGCGGGGAAGTGCAGGGCGTCCAGGCGGCCGGCTCGCTGGAGTCGAGGCGGCACTGGAAGCTGGCTGCCTCCGACGCGGTGAAAGCGAAGGAGACGTCAGGCGAGCCGAGCGTGCCGCTGGGCCCGGCGGTGATCGTCGTGTCCGGCGCCTGGGTGTCGACGTCGAAAGTCCTCACGGCCGGCGTCGGGTCGATGTTCCCAACCGCGTCGACAGCCCGCACTTCGAAGCTGTGCGACCCGTCTGGCAGCGAGGTGTAGAGCTGCGGGGAAGCGCAGGTGGCCCAGGCAGACGGTTCGCTGGAGTCAAGGCGGCACTGGAAGCTGCCTTCCTCCGAAGAGGTGAAGGCGAAGATGGCGGCGTCGGTGGCGATGGCGCCGGCGGGACCAAGGCTCATGGTGGTATCGGGCGGTTCGGTGTCGACCGCGAAGCTCGCCACGGCCGGCGTCGGATCCACCGTGCCGCCGCCGTTGACAGCGCGCACTTCGAAACGGTGCGGACCCTGGGCGAGGGCGCCGTAGGACTGCGGCGAGGCGCAGGCGGTCCAGTCGCCCCCTTCCTGCGAGTCGAGCCGGCATTCGAACTCCCCCGCCTGAGACGAGCTGAAAGCAAACGCAGCGGAGTCGGTGGCAATGGTTCCGCTCGGGGCCGCGGTGATGGTCGTCTGCGGTGGTTCGGTGAGGACGGTGAAGCTCGCCACCGCCGGGGTCGGGTCAGCGGAGCCGGGTCGGTTGGTCGCCCGCACTTCGAAGGTGTGCGCGCCGTCGGCCAGCGAGGAGTAGGTCCGCGGCGAGCTGCAGCGCGCCCAGGCCTCGGCGCTCGTCGAGTCGAGGCGGCACTGGAAGTCGTCGTCGCGATCGCCCTCGGGAGAGGTGAAAGTGAAAGTGGCGGAGCTGGTGAAAATCGTTCCGCTGGGACCGGAGGTGATCCTCGTGTTCGTCACCGAGGCGGAGCCGAGGGCCGGCAGAGCGAGCAGCGAGAGGGCCGCGACAAAGACTGACTCGAGCACTCTCCGTCGCATTGAGCGGCAACCTTATCTAATCGGCTGAAAGCCAAAGAAACTTAAATCGAATTTTGGCAGGCAGCGGGAACGCGATCGCAACGGCTTCGCCGCCCCGTCCCTTAGCCTGCCCCTCAGATGAGCCCATCCCCCGTGCCCCACCCGTGATCTGGGTAGAAGCCTTCTCCGTCCTCGTCGTCTCGCACCTGGTCGGGGACTTCCTCCTTCAGACCGACTGGCAGGCCCGCCACAAGTACGGCGGCCTGAGTCGAGACCCGATCCATCGCCGCGCGCTCGTCACCCACGTGGTCACTTACACCGTCGCCTTCCTGCCGGCGCTCGTCTGGATCGGCCTCGAAACCGACGCCGCCCGGGCGGTGGCGATCGGCGCGGTCGTCGCCATCCCCCACCTGATCCAGGACGACGGCCGCCTGCTCGACGCCTACATGACCCGCGTCAAGGGCCTTGCCACGACCTCCTCAGGGCTGCGGGTGGCCGTCGACCAGTCCTTCCACGTGCTCTTCCTCTTCGGCACCGCGCTCCTGGTCGTCGCCTGAACCTGCCCCCCCGCGACTGGGGCAGGGTCCAGACGGTGATCGCGTGGGTGCGGCCCCGCACCAGGTGCTCGCCGACGAGTTCGAGCTCGGGCACCTCGTGCAGCAGCGACTGCCGGGTCGCGTCGGCGACGAACAGCTGGTGGCCCGAGTCTTTGGTCATCGCCTCCAGCCGCGCGGCGGTGTTGGTGGTATCCCCTATCGCCGTGTACTCGATCCGGCGCTCGGAGCCGACCTGCCCCGACATCACGGCGCCGCTGTTGACGCCGATGCCCATGTCGAACCCCCTCCCCATCCCCTTCTCCGCCAACCAGGCGTTGAAGCGCGGCAGGCGAACCTCCAGCATCTCCCGCGCCGCGGCGAGCCCGCGGTCGGCGTGGTCGGGTTGCTCGAGCGGAGCGCCGAAGACGGCCATGATGCCGTCGCCCATGTAGGCGACGAGGGTTCCGCCGTGGTCCATGATCGCGTCGCTCATCTCCCCCAGGTAGCGGTTCAGCACTTCGATCACCGTGTCCGGCGGCAGCGACTCGGCGAAGCTGGTGAAGCCCCGCAGGTCGCTGAAGAGGACGGTCGATTCGCGCCGGACCCCGCCCAGCCTGAGGTCCTCGTCGGTGCGGGCGAGGACTTCGCTGACCACCGCGGCGGGGACGAAGCGGGCAAAGGTATCGTGGACGCGCTGGCGCTCGAGCGCGTTCAGCACGTAGTTGACCGCGAGGGCGCCCAGGCCCGAGAGGACCAGCGCCAGCAACGGGTAGACGACCGGCAGGACGACGCCTCCGTCGAACGCGAGCTGCACCGCGACGGCGTAGAGGACGCCCAGAGCGACGGCGGCGAGGACCCCCGGCGCCGCTTTCAGGCGCAGCGTCGCCGCGGCCGGCGCCGCCGCCATCAGCAGGATCAGGAGCAGATCCACGGCGAGCCCGGAGGAGGAGAGGGGGAAGCCGTGCTCGGCGGTCCAGGCGGCGTTCGCCTGCACCTCGGGCCCGGCCATCAGTTCGTCGCCGGTGGTCGAGGTCGGATGGACGTCCTGCAGGGAGGGAGCCGAGGCGCCGACGATCACCGTCTTGCCGCGGAAGGCCGAAGCCGGCACCCGCCCGCGCAGGACGCGCGAATACGAGTAGTGGGCGATCGTCCCAGGCGGGCCGCGGAAATCGATCCAGGCTTCGCCGTCGCCTTCCATCTGCGCCGGTTCGACGGCTTCCCCGGTCGCGGCTTCGGCGACGGCGACGCCGAAGGTGACGAGGCCGTCGACTTCGTAGCGCATCTTGCGGATCTTGCCGCCGGGTTCCGGCACGACCACGGTGTTGGCGGCGCGGGCGCCGATTTCGCGCACCACCGCTTCGCTGCCGAAGATTCGGCTGTGGCCCCGTTTGTCGGTTTCGGTGGTCGAGAGGACCACTCCCCCCGCCCGCCTTACCGATTCGATCAGAGCGTTGTCCTGGCGCGGAGCCGTCGGCTCGGTGAACTGGATGTCGACGGCGATCACCTTGGCGCCGGCTTCGCGCAGGCGGTCGATCACCCGCGCGTGCAGCGAGCGCGGGAAGGGCCACTGAACCCCCAGTTCGCTGAAGGTGCGGTCGTCCACCTCGACGACGGCGATGTCGTTCGGCCGTGACTGGGTGCCGCGGACGGAGAAACGGGCGTCGACGCTCTGCAGCTCCAGCGTGCGCATCAGATGCGTGGCGTGGGTGACGATCCCGATCGCGGCGGCGGCGATCACCACCAGCAGCAACGCGATTTCGCGGCGGCGGCGCAGCTTGCGCGGCGCGGTCACTCGGGAGCCGCCGGGACGGCGCTCTCGGCTGGCCAGCGCTCGCCGACCACGGCCCTCGCCAGCTGGTGGCTGCGCCGGTGGCCGGTCACCGCCAGCAGGAACTGGTCGCGGTCCAGGGCGAGCAGATTGGTGTCGACGGTCGTGCGCACGGTTGCCGTGCGCGGGACATCGTGCAACAGCGCGATCTCGCCGAAAGATTCGCCCGGTCCCTCGTTGCGCCGGAACACCCCGTTTTCGAAGACCTCCACCTGACCTTCCTCGATCAGGAAGAAGCGGTCGCCGATCTCACCCTGGACGATCACGTCCTCCCCCGCCGGCACCGCGAGCGGCGTCAAGTCGTGGCTGAGGCGCTCGAGCGTCGCCAGCGGCAGCGGCGAGAAGATCGAGTTGCGGCGCAGCAGCCGGTAGGGCACCTCCGCGACTGGAGCGCCGACCTCATAGGCGCGCAGCCGGGTCCACCGGAGCGCCACGAAAGCCGGCAGAAAGGCGCCGAGGGCGATCAGGGCACCGCGGATATGCAGCAGTTCGACGAGAAGGACGGCACCGATCGAGCCCAGGGCCAGCGCCCCCTGGCGCCCCGACTCCAGTGCACCGATCACCCGCCCGAACGTCTCGTCGGAACCCAGCCGCTGCATCAGCGTCTTCGCGGCCACCTCGACGAAGACGAAGCCGATGCCGATGCCGAACCAGCCGGCATAGGCGCCGACCGGGTGCGGCGCGAGCCCGGGCAGCATCGTGGCCAGGCCAAGCACGAGGCTGCCGGCGACGATCGCCGCCACCAGCCTGCCACGGTCGAAGAGCGTTGACAGGGCCATCGCCCCGACCACCGCTCCGACCCCCCAGGTCGCGTTGAGGAAGCCGACGCTCCCCTGCCCGAGGTGCAGCAGCTCCAGGGCCATCACCACGACCATCACGTCGGCGAAGCCCTCGAACAGGAACAACAGCACCATGGTCGTCGAGGCAAGCCGCAGCGCCGGGTGGAAGGCGAGTGCGCGAGCGCCGCGGGTAACCTCGCGAAAGGCGCTCGCCACCTCGTCGGGCTCGCCGACGTATTCGGGCCGGCTGTCGCCGTGGACCCGGTTGACGAGCAGACAGACGACGATGCCGGCGGCGGCGGCCACACCGATCAGGAAGGCCGGCGAGGTCGGCCCGAGGAGCAAACCGGCGACCAGGGCGGCAACCAGCGCGCCGGCGTTTTCCATGACGCTGTGGGTGACGTTGCTGGCGGAGAGCTGTTGCGGAGTGTCGACCAGCGTCGGGGTGAGCGCGGCATGTGCGGGTGAGTAGCCGCAGGCCGCGATGGCGAACAGGGCCGGGAACGCGAACACCACCGCGGTGGGTGCGCCGAGGGCGGCGGCGGCCGTGGCGAGGCCGAGGACCAGCGTCGAGGCAAGGGCGCTGCCGAGCATCACCGAGCGCCGCGGGAAGCGGTCCACCAACAGGCCCACCAGCGGCGAGACGATCGCCGCCGGCAGATACCTGACGAGCGCGACGATGCCGACGCCGGCGGGCCCGTGCGCCTCGAAGCCATAGACGCCGAGCGCAATCGCGAAGGACCAGTTCATGAACGAACTGGCAGCCGTCGCGACTCCGAGCAGACCCATGTCCGGGTTGCCGAAGTCGACCGCCAGGGCGCGCACGCTGGTCCTCAGTGACAACCACGTACGCGAGAGCACCGCCGGCAAGATACCGGTTATGTCAAAGGACCCTTTGTGGACACGACGCGGTTTTTGCGGGATCGAGCTCGTCTGAGATTGCCTGGAATCCGTGGGGATGTTGCCTCTCTGTTGCCCCAGCAAGAGGACCCGGCAACCT
>CAWGQE010000003.1:0-2497027 GCA_963824705.1 uncultured Solirubrobacterales bacterium | reverse complement strand
CGCCAATCGCCGACGCCGATGCCGTCGCCGAGTTCCGGATAGGCGCGCTCCAGCACGTCGAGGCAATCGCGCATGGTGATGACGCGCTCGACTTCGTCGTTGCTGAGGAGGAGCGTCATGCTACGCCTGCCTTCGCGGTGGCCGCGATCGTCTCGCCCGCGATCAGTCCGAGGCTGACGGCCTTGAGATAGCCGCCGACATAGCCGCCGAGCGGGCCGCCCTCGATGCCGCCGGTGCAGGAGCCGGCGGCGAACAGGCCCGGCGATCGGCGCGCCGTCCTTGCCGATCACCCGCGCCTGGGCGTCGATCTCGATGCCGCCCATCGTGTAGGTGAGGCCGGCGACGAGCGGGATCGCGTAGAACGGCGGCTGCGCGATCGGCATGAGGCTCACGCGTTTGCCGGAGCCGCGCAATTCGCCGAACATGCGCCCGGCCGTGCGCGGTGGCGTGAGTTTCTCGCCTTCGTCGGCGGTGACGGCGCGATTGTAGGCCGCGACTGTTTCGGCGAGGTCTGCCGCCGGCACGTCGATCTTGCCGGCGAGCGTCGCGAGGTCGGGCGCGCTGATCAGCGTGCCGCCGGCGTTGACCAGCAGCGGGTTGGGTGCGGCCGACTCGGCCTTGCCCGCGGTGTCCCAGATCGCCTGATCGAACACCGTCGGTCGCGCAGAGCGGATCGGGCAGGCGCGCGAGCGCATTGGAATGCGCGATCCCGCCGAGGCCTTCGTCGATGAAGCGGCGGCCGGCGCGGTCGACCATGATGGCGCCGCCGACGAGCGTGTCCATGGTCGGATAGGGCCACAGCCCCGGATTGTGCATCGCGTCGCGCGACAGGAGGTGGCCGTAGAAGGCCGACGGCGTCGGTCAGCCGCGCGCCCGCGCGCTTCCGCCATGATGAGCGCATCGCCTTGGCCGGTGGTGGCGTTGCGCTGCGTGAGCGCCTCCGGCCGCGGCGAGATGAAGCGCCGCACCAGGTCGAGATTGCCCTGGAAGCCGCCGTCCGCGAGCAGCACCGCAGGCGGCGTCGATCTCGATCGTTTCCGCGCCGCGTTGCGCCACGACCCCGACGCAGCGCGCCGCCGTTCATGCGCAGACTTGTCGCGCGCGTGCCGAGCATCAGCGTGCCGCCGCGCTTCTTGAGATTGTCGGCGAGCGTGCGCAGCACGACATCGGGACCGCGGCCCTTCCAGTCGAGCCCGGCGGACATCACGCGCGGCGGCGCCAGCATCCAGCGGGTCTTGCCGTGGAGCGCCACCTTGATCATGCGCACGCCTTCGGCGCGCAGCCATTGCATCGAGCGCGGCGCCTGGTCGGCGAGCGCATCGGCGAGCGCCGGCGCGGCATAGCCTTCGGTGTCGAGCTCGATCGCCTGGCGCAGCACGGCGGGATCGGAATGCGGATCGGTGTGGGCGACGTTGAGCGCGCCGGTCGCGATGCGCGAATTGCAGAAGTAGCGCTCGTCCTCGCCCTTCTCCAGCACGACCACGCGACAGCCGCGCTCCGCCGCGCGGTTCGCCGCCGCAAGCCCGGCGATGCCCGCGCCGACGACGGCGAGATCAGCTTCGATGTCCCCACCCGTTTGTTCGCCCGTGTCGTGCTACTTCGGCAGCAGCATGTCCGTGATCAGCTTCACCAGTTCGACATAGCTCAGCGCCAGGCCATAGCCGACCGCCGCGGCCACGATCCCCGCCGGCGCCCAGATCACATGGCCGCTGCTCCACGCGCACCAGATGCCGGCGGCGGCGACCAGCACCGCCAGCGCCGCGGCGACGAGCTTGCCCCGCTGCACGATGAAGCCGAGCATCGGATAGTCGTTCATGATGCCCGGTCCGGCAGCATTGGGTGGAGGAGACCGAGTTCACGGCTTGCTCAGCTCCGTGATCCTGGCCTTCGACGGTCGGCGAAATCTCGAGCGCCTCCGCCACGATCTTCTGCATCTCCTCACCGGATTTTGGCGACAGCGGCAGCTTGAGTTGCGCCGCCTCCGCCCGGAATTCCGGATCGGCGATCATCTTCTGGAATGCCGCGCGCAGCAACGCAAGCCGCGCCGGCGGCACATTGGGCGTCGTGAACAGCGAGCGGCCGATCTCGTCGTTGTCGACCAGGTGATGGAAGATCTGCCGGGTGTCCGGCGTCGTTGGTGAGTTCAAGGAGCGTCGGCACGTCCGGCATGTCGGCGTCGCGGGTGACGGAGAACTGCACCAGGATGTTGAGCTTCTTTTCGCTCAGATAGTTCGCGAACAGTTGCGACAGCCCGATATAGGTCGAGGCGCCGCCGTCGGTCTCGCCGCGCTCGGAGGCGAGCACGAAGTCGCGCGCCGAGGGATAGCCGGAGATGAGCTTGATCTGCGTGCCGAGGAAGCGGTTCATCGCCTTGATGCGGTAGGCCGGCACGTCGTTGACCGAGGTGATGCCGAACGTGCTGGGCTTGGTGGTAGAGGTCGCGCAGCGTCTTGATCGGGGAGGCATGCCACATGAACAGCACCGACGTGGTGTCGAGCAGCCGGCCGACCGCGACGAACTTGCGGGCGTCGTATCTGATCTGCGGGTTGTCGAAGAGCTGCTCGTTGGCGAAGGACGAGATGATGATCGCGAGCGTGCGTGCCGTCCTGCGGTGCGACGTTGTAGAGATAGTTCGACGCGATCACGCCGCCGGCGCCCGGCATGTTGCGCGCGATGATGGTCGGGTTGCCGGGAATATGCTTGCCGAGATGGCGCGAGATGAGGCGCGCATAGGCGTCGTAGGCGCCGCCCGGCCCGATCGGAATGACGATCGTGATGGTCTTGCCGCGGTAGAAGTCCTCGTCCTGCGCCGAAACCGCAGTGGCCGCGAGGGCCGCGATGGCGAGCGCGGATAAGACGCGGCCGAGGGCTTGCGTGAGGCGCTTTCCGATCACGGCTTGATCAGCTCCCGCAGCTTGGCGAGCGCCGATAGGGAAATGTCGAAATTGTCGGCCACCACCTTCTGCATTTCCTCGCCGGTCTTGATGGCAAGCGGCAGCTTGAACTGCTGCGCCTCCGCCCGAAAGTCACGGTCGGCGATCATCTTCTGGAACGCCTGCCGCAGCAAGGCGAGCCGCGCCGGCGGCACATTCGGCGTGGTGAAGAGCGAGCGGCCGATCTCGTCGTTGCTGACAAGCTGGCGAAACACCTGCTGCGTCTCCGGATCGCTGGTGAGTTCGAGCACGGTCGGGATGTCGGCATGCTCATGGTCGCGCTCGGTCGCGAACTGAACGAGGATGTTGAGTCTCTTGTCCGCGATATAGGAGGCGTAGAGCTGCGACAGCCCGATGAAGGTCGAGGAGCCGCCGTCGGTCTCGCCGCGCTCGACGGCGAGCACATAGTCGCGCGCCGAGGGATAGCCGGGAATGATCTTGAACGGCGTGCCGAGCAGTTTCACCATGGCGCGCAGCCGGTAGGCGGGCACCTCGTTGACCGAGGAGATCGCGATGGTGCTCGGCCTGTGCAGCATATCGTCGATCGTCTTGATCGGCGAGGCATGCCAGAAGAACAGCACCGAGGTGGTGTCGAGCAAGCGGCCGACGGCGACGAATTTGCGCGCGTCGTATCTGATCTGCGGGTTGTCGAAGATCTGTTCGTTGGCGAACGACGACGTGATGATCGCGAGCGTAGTGCCGTCCTGCGGCGCGACGTTGTAGAGGTAGTTCGAAGCGATCACGCCGCCGCCGCCGGGCATGTTGCGCGCGATGATGGTGGGATTGCCGGGCAGCCATTTGCCGAGGTGGCGCGAGATCAGCCGCGCATAGGCGTCGTAGGCGCCGCCGGGCCCGATCGGGATGATGATCGTGATCGTCTTGCCGCGATAGAAATCGTCCTCCTGCGCGATCGACGCCGAGAGCGAAAGCGCGATCAGCATCGCGCAGCAGGCTGCGATCCTCCCCGCTATCCGCATGAAGCTCGCTCCGCCCGTCGGCCGTTTTCATCAAACTATGAAACAGCGAGCACACTGCGCAAGCCGAAAGCGAGGCGGCCGTAGCCCGGATTGAGCGAAGCGAAATCCGGGGCTGCGTTGCAATTGGGCTTTGAATCTGGACCGGGACGCGGCCGCCCCCGGCTGTCGCTGCGCTCCAGCCGGGCTACAGCTCACTCCTGGCGGGCTGCACCGAGTTCCATCACGGCCTGATGTAGGCGTAGCCCTGCCGCTGCAACTCGGCCAGTTGCACCACGCCGCCGCGTTCGGCGCTGGCGAAGCCGGGGAGGAGGTCCTTCACCGTGATATTCGAGGACCGCATCGTGTTGACGCACGCGGTCGAGCGCCAGACCGGATTTGCGCAGCTCGGCGATCTGTTCCTTGACGTCGGGACGCGCGCCGGCGGCGTGAAATGCCTTGAGTGCGGGGCCGAGCACGACCAGCTCGATCGTCACGCCCTCGGGCCCCGCCCCTCGGAAGTGGTTGCGGATGTTGCCGAGCGCCATGTTCACCTTGTCGAGGTCGCAGAGGTGATAGGCGACTTTCGCCGTCTCCGCCGGAGCTGTCTGCCGCGCGCGCGGTGGACGCACCGGCAAAGCCGCCGGTGATCGTGGTGAGTAGCCCTCGGATCAAACCCCGGCGATGCATCCGGTCCCTCCCGGTGATCAGCGCGTGGCGGTGCGTGGCTGACTGGCGGCGCAGCGCCGCCAATTCCTTCTTGTCGTCCACGAGCGAGCCGCAGTCGATCAGCCTGGTACGGTCGAGGCGGAAGCTGTGGTCGTCGGCGCCGGCGTTGAGGTCCTGGCCGGTATCCTCTGCGTTGGAGCCCGCGCGCCAGATCCGGACGCGCTCAAGCGAGACCAGGATCGACTTGTCGTTGTTGGTGAGCTTCACGTCTAAGCCGCCGCCGTCGCAATCGACGCCGCAGCCGAGCGCTCGGCACCGGGGTCGCGTTCGCGCCGTCGGTTGCCTCGGTCACCTCGGGGTGGCTGCAGCTTCCGGCCAACTCGTAGGCGTGCGAGTTGTTGCGCTTCGTCAACCCGAGGCGGAACGAGGTCGACAGCGATCCGTCGTCGGCGTTCTTTTCGGCGGTCAGCAGCACCTTCATGCTGGTGACCTTCTGCTTCGGATGCTGTGCCAGGTGGGCGGCGTCATATTTGCGGATGAAGCAGGCGTAGGTCTTTTCACCTTCGATCGGCTTGGCGAACACGCGCTGCACGAACGGATCGACCGGCTCGGCGGCTTTGGCCGCGGTCGCGACAGCCGAAACGGCCACGGCGGAAAGGGCGAGGCCGGCAACGGCCGCAACGGCGGCGGTGGCCAGGGCGGAAAGGGCTACGCCGGCGGCGGCCAGGATCGGCTGGGGGCGGATCATCGATCGGTTCTCCCTCGCTGTGTGGCCGTTAGTCGTGGGCGGCACACGTGGGGTTCAACCGGTCCGGTGCGGTAAGCGGCTTCGCGGCGATCGAGCCCGTAACGGTTTCTCCAGCGTGTCCCGTGGTTTAGGCCGGGACCCCAGCCGGGGAGGCAGTGTTCTTGCGCTTTCCCGCCATGTCTTGCAAATCTCCGCACCGATACGCACAGGAGCCTTCCGTGCAGTTCGACAATTCCTTCGAGGTGCCGCTGCCGCCAGCCGAGGCCTGGGCGGTGCTGACCGACATCCAGCGCATCGCCCCCTGCATGCCCGGCGCGGAACTGACCGAAGTCGTCGATGACCGGACCTACAAGGGCAAGATCGCTGTGCGGCTCGGCCCGGTCGCACTCGCGTTCGCCGGCACGGTGAAGTTCGAGGAGATGGATGCCGCCGGGCGCAGCGCGCGTGTGAAGGCGCAGGGCAACGACGCCAAGGGCCGCGGCGGGGCGAATGCGTCCGCCTCGTTCCGGATCGAGCCCGCGGGTACCGGCTCGAAGGTGCTGGTGCACACCGATCTCGCGCTGTCCGGCTCGGTCGCGCAATACGGCCGCGGCGTCGGCATGATCCAGGCGACCGCGGCGGCGATCATGGGGCAGTTCGCGAACAATCTGAAGGCGCAGCTTGCAGAGCGCGCGCCAGTCTCGGCCGCCGCAGTCGCACCGACGCCTCCGCGGGTCTCCGAACCTCCGCTCGTCCCCGCGCAGGCGGGGACGCGGGAGGCAACAAGGCGAGAGCTTGGAGCAACGTGGCCCTGGATTTCCGCTTGCACGGGAATGAGCGGCCCGTGACACCGCCGACCGCCACTGGCGAAGCCGATCTCCGGGATCTCGCTGATGGCGAAGGTTCTCTGGGACGCGATTGTCGGATTGTTCAGGGGCCGAAAGTCGGCGCCGTCGACGCCGTGCAGCCTGGATGGAGCGAAGCGAAATCCGGGTTCTGCCTGCCCAAGAGGACGTGGTACCGGAGAAGCAGCCCGGATTGCGCCTCGCTCCATCCAGGCTACGACGTGCGCAGACGCTGAGTTTGCGGCCCCTGGGTCCCCGCATTCGCGGGGACGAGCGGGAATACTGGACGGTTCAACTCGGTCGAAATGCGCCTTAGCGGTTCGCCGTCGCGGGTAGATGCGCCTTCAGGAAGTTACGCACCCGGTTGATCGTCCGGGCCTTCAGTTCCGGCGGGTCCTTCCAGGGATAGACCGCGACGTCGGCGTTCGGCGCCAGCGACGCGACGTCGACGGCGGTCTGGTACGCGTGCGCCGGCGGTGTCGTCCGGCAGCACCAGCATCGGCGTCTGGCAGTTGCGTCACGAAGTCGCGCGACACGCTGTGCACGAAGTCGGCCCGGGACCTCGGTAAAGGTTGTGTCAGGTACTTCTCGATGGTGTCCGTCGACACGTCGGGCCGCCGCTCGCGCAGTTCCTTGCCCCAGGTCAGGCCTGAATTGTACATCACGTTCGGGTTCTCCGGCCGGTGGCCGATCGGCTGGCTTAGCATCCCCGCGACGACGCGATCCGGGGCCCGCTCCATCAGCTTAGCGCAAACGAGCCGCCGATGCAGTTGCCGAAGAAGAAGAACTGGCGGATGCCGAGGTGGTCCATCAGTCCCAACTGGTCGTCGGCGAAGGCATCCCATGGATTGTCGACCGGAATCGGACCGGTGGATTCGCCGCCGGTGGCGTTGCGCTGGTCCATCGTGATGCAGCGGAAGTCGTTCTTGAACTCCGCCATCGCGTTGATCACCGCGTTCGCCCAATTGCTCATCTTCGAGTTCAGGCCGCCGCCTGGGGTGCACAGCAGCGGAAAGCCCGAGCCGACCTCCTGGTAGCGGATGCGAACGTTGCCTTTGTCGTAGAACTTGAACGCGCCTGCTTGCGCGGCCCCCTGGGCAAACACGCGCGGCGCTGCGGCCGTCGCCGCCGCCGCCGCGCCGGTTGCGAGCACTTTGCGTCTGATCGGATCCATCATCGGCGTCCTCCTTATTCACTATAGGTCTTCAGGCCTGATCGTCGCTGCGCAGCTTTTGTAGCACAGGTGCGCCAAGCGCCGAAGTACCGAATCCCCGAGGGCGAACAGCCGGCGTCACGCCACCTTCTTCGCTGCGCGCTCGATGTACTGCTTCACCACCTCCGCGGTGAGCACGACGCTCGGGTCGTATTCCGGCGCGTCCTCGATCTGCTCGAGGTCGTTCAAGCCGCAGTTCTTGTAGATGCGATTGATGCAGGAGATGAGGCGCGCCGGGTGCTTCAAGTCGGCGTTGAAGTGCTGATGGATGGTGCAGGGCGGGATGTAGATCACGTCGCCGGCTTCCCACTCGAAGCGCTTCACTTCCGGCTGCGGCTTCCATTTGTAGGTGTCGGTGATCTCGACGTCGCAGTCCTGGTGCAGGTCGTAGCCGCGGCCCTCGACCACGTAGAGGCATTCCTCGGCGAGGTGGCGGTGCTTGCCGGAGCGGCTGCCGCCGCGGGATGATCTGCATGTAGGCGTCGACCGTCTCCATGCGCGTGTTCATCTGCGCGTTGAGGAGATGCTTCAGCAGGCCCTGGCGCGACATCTCCCACAGGCATCTCGTCGGAATGCACGATCTTGCGTGCGCTTGGCGTTGCGCGCCGGCATCGCCGTCGCCTCCTCGAGCAGGGTCGCATAGAGCTTGCCGTGCTCGGTGCCGGTGAGCCACGCCCTCGATTCATCCCACGCCATCGGTCTTTCTCGCTTCTAACTGTTGTCCTGCCCCACCCTCATCCTGAGGAGCCACCGCCGTCAGGCGGGGGCGTTCTCGAAGGACCATGTGGCGCGCTTGGAGCCGCATCCTTCGAGACGCCCGCTTCGCGGGCTCCTCAGGATGAGGACCGCTAAGCGTGCGGCGCGAAGCACTCACTCCGTCTTCTCTTCCTCGGGGTGATTGAAGTTCTCCTCGTCGTGCCGCGGCACGAAATTGCCTTGCGTCGGGGAGGGGGTCTTCGGCCGCTTCTCGACCGTGTGCTGGAACAGCATGTTCATGAACAGGTACATCGGCTTGGTCTTGATCACCAGCGCGCGCGCGGCTTCCTTCGGGCTGGCGTTGAAGTGCTGATGCACGCAGTTGTTATGCACGATCGCGACGTCGCCGGCCTTCCAGTCGTAGCGGATGCCGTCGTGGATCTCGTAGCCGGCGCCGTCGAGGATGTAGAACGCCGCCTCGTTGACGTGGCCGTGCTTCTGCGTGGTGCCGCCGGGGGCGTATTCCTCCAGATGGATGTGCAGCGTCTGGGTGCGGCCGTCCTCGGGCTCGACGTAGTGGCGGCTGAAATGCTGCGGGCCGCCGTCGAGTTTCAGTTCCTTGCCCTTGATCACGCGCGGCATGGCGCGCAGCCGGCCAAGCTCGTCCTTGAGGCTGTAGGCGCCGGAGAGTTCGCGGACGAAGATGCGGTCCTTCTCCGGATCGTGTTGTTTTTCACCCATCGTGTCTCTCCTCTGCGACGCCGTATCCAACCGCTCGTCCCCGCGAAGGCGGGGAACCAGGAGTCACGTGCTCCGAGCTTGCGGCTCTGGGTCCCCGCCTTTGCGGGGACGAGCGGAGTTCGGACTAATTTCATCCGTACGCACGACTACCGCCCCTGATTGACGATGACCTGCTGGTAGAGCTTATCCCACTTGTCGCCGTCGTCCAGGACCTTGGCCGGATCGGTGAACTTGAGATCGAGCCCGGCCGGCAGCGGCTTCACCTTGATGTTGGTCGGGATGAAATCGCGCTTGCCGAGGATCGCCTGTCCGTCGGTGAGCAGGAAATCGATGAACAGCGCGGCGGCGTTCGGATGCGGCGCGCGACGCGCCATGCCGACGCCCTGCGCGCGCGCGACTTCCGGCGGCAGCGCGACCCAGTCGATCGGCGCGCCTTCGTTCTTCAACTGCTGGACCTTGTAGAGATAGGTCGTGATCGCGAACGGCACCTCGCCGGAGACGACCAGGTTGGCGATCAGCGTATGGCCCTTGCGGACTGACAAACCGTTGGTCTTGGCGATGTCGCGGAAAAGCTGCGAGGCCCTTCTCCTCGCCGAGCGTGCCGATCACGACCGAGAACCAGTCGGTGTCGTTGGCCTCGATGCCGAGCTTGCCCTTCCATTTCGGGTTCGTGAGATCGGCATCATTCATGGCGATCTCTTTTCGCTGGGCGAGCCGGCTGGCCCGCATCTGTTCGGATCGCCAGGAGAGATCGGCCGGGACGCCGAGGAGGATTCGGAGGGTGATCGCTCGCGACACCGCGGCTGGGGAGACCCCGGCGGTGTCGGCAAGGTGGTCGTGCAGGTCAGCGGCGAGCTCGTCCCGGCGCTCGCGTGCGACATGGGCCGGGAGGCGATACGTGTACGCGCGCGACCAGCCGCCGGCCAGCCGGGCCCCGAGGGGGCGGGTGCTCCGCTCTCAGCCCCGCTCGCCGGCCGCCCTCGATGTCAGACGCGATCCGGTCGCCGACGATCGCCACCCTGTTGGCCTTCGGTATCAGCGCCCGTGCTTGGTCGAAGAGATAGGGCTCGGGCTTGCCGGCAGTCTCGGCGCGTTTCCCGGAAGCGGTCTCGACGGCCGCGAGGGTCGCGCCCGTTCCCGGCCAGTCGCCGCCGGGCATCGGCAGCGTCGGATCGCGACTCGTCCCGAACAACGCCGCACCTGCTTGCAGGGCCTGGGTTGCGGTAAGCAGCTCGGCGTAGTCGAACTCGCGGTGGGCGGAGACCACCACCGCATCGGCAGATTGCGCCGCGTCGCCCTCGAGCAGTTTCAACCCAGCCGCCGCCACCGTCTCCTTGAAGCCCGGCGCTCCGATCACAAAGGCGGTTCCGCCGGGTCCGATCCGCTCGGCGACCAGTCGCGCGGTGGCCGCACCTCCGGTCAAGACCCGATCGTCTGGGATATCGATACCGGCTTCGCGCAGCCGAGCAGCGTAGGCAGGGGGCTGTTTCACGGAGTTATTAGTGACGAAGACGATCTCCTTGCCACCCGTGAGCAGCGTCGCCAGGGTCTCGACAGCTCCAGGCACCAGCTCACGACCGATCCAGACCACCCCATCGAGATCGACCAGGAACCCGTCGAATTCATCCGCTAGCGCCATCGCGTCGTCCAGGCTATTGAGGGCCGTCGCGGTAGGGGTGGAACGTCTTGTACTTTTTCGTCGAGGGCTTCGGGCGACAGCCCACTGACGCTCCACCGAAAAAGTTAAGTGGAACCCCTACCGCGACGGCCCTCCCGACTAATGGGCTCGATACGGTGCGAGTCGTGAGCCAGGACGGACAGGTAGTGACGGCGACCGATATCTCGCGCCGCTACGGCTCAGGCGAGGCTGCGGTGGACGCGCTGGTCGGTGTCTCGACCGGCTTCGAGCGGGGTCGATTCACCGCGATCATGGGACCGTCGGGCTCGGGCAAGTCGACCCTGATGCACATCCTCGCCGGTCTCGATACCCCCAGCTCGGGCACGGTCACGCTCGACGGAGAGGAGATCACCGGCCTCGACGACGCGGCGCTGACCAAGCTGCGCCGCGACAAGCTCGGCTTCGTCTTCCAGTTCTTCAACCTGCTGCCGGTCCTCACCGCGGAGGAGAACCTCGTGCTGCCGCTCTCGATCGCCGGGCGAAAGCCGGATGCCGAGTGGCTCGAGCGGTTGATCGGCACCGTCGGCCTCGGGGACCGTCGCACCCACCGGCCCTCCGAGCTCTCCGGCGGGCAGCAGCAGCGGGTCGCCGTCGCCCGCGCGCTGGTCTCCAAACCGGCTGTCGTGTTTGCCGACGAGCCGACCGGCAACCTCGATTCGAAGGCGAGCACCGAGGTGTTGGGGCTGTTGCGCCAGGCGGTCGACGAGTTCGGGCAGACGGTGATCATGGTCACCCACGACCCCGCCGCGGCAGCGCACTCCGACCGGCTGATCACCCTGCGCGACGGTCGCATCGTCCACGACGCCGCTCCCGGCTCCGCCGACGACGTGATCGAGCTGATGAAGACGATCGACTAGGCCTTCGTGACGGGCCTTGCCGTCAAGAGCCTCTGGGCGCGCCGGGTGCGAGCGCTCGGAACGACCTTCGCCGTGGTGATCGGCGTCGCGTTCGTCGCCGGCTCCTACGTTCTCACGGACACGATCTTCGCCGCCTTCGACGAAATCTTCACCGAGTCGCTGAAGGGGACCAGCGTCGTGATCACGGCGAAGAACCCAGTCGAACAGGAAAACGGCGAAGTGCCGACGATCGACGCCTCGCTGCTGCCGAGAGTGCAGCGGACGGCCGGAGTGAAGCTGGCGGCGGGAACGATCTTCACCCCAGGTGGCTTCTTCGACGCCAAGGGCGACGCGATCGGGACCAAATTCGCGCCCAAGTTCATCTCCTCGAACCTGCCCGGCGGGCTGGAGTCGCTCACCTACGTCAAAGGTCACTCGCCCCGCGGGCCGACGGAAACGTCGATCGACGAGGCGGCGGCCGAAAGCTCCGATCTGAAGCTGGGCGAACAGATCCGCATCGTCGGCCAGGGCAGCGCGAAGTCCTACCGCCTGGTCGGCTTCACCAAGCTCGGCAGCGCTTCTTTCGGCGGTGCCAGCATCGCCAAGCTCACGCTGCCCCAGGCACAGCTGGTCACCCATAAGCGCGGCCGCTTCGATCAGATCTCGGTTGCGGCGCAGGATGGCGTCGCGGCGGAGACCCTCAAGCGGCGGATCGAGCGCGTCATGCCGCGCTCGGCGCGGGTTGAGACGGCAAAGGAAAACGCCGACCGCGGCTCGGAAGAAATCCAAGAAAACCTCGGCTTTCTGCGCACGATCCTGCTGGTCTTCGGCTTCGTCGCCGTCTTTGTGGGCGCCTTCCTGATCTTCAACACCTTCTCGATCACGGTGGCCCAGCGCGTGACCGAGTTCGGGCTACTACGGACGCTGGGCGCGTCCCGACCACAGATCCTCATCTCGGTCCTGATCGAGGCACTTGCGATCGGGTTGCTGGGGGCGCTGATCGGAATCGGGGGCGGCTATGTCATGGCACTGCTGTTGAACGCCCTCCTCCAGGCCTTCGGGATCGACCTGCCGACGACGAGCCTGGTGATGGAGTCGCGCACCGTCCTCGTCGCGCTGCTCGTCGGCGTCGTGGTCACGGCCGTTTCCTCGATGGTGCCGGCGCTGCGCTCGACCCGGGTGCCGCCGATCGCCGCCCTGCGGGCCTATTCGCCTCCCACCAGCCGCAGGCGCCGGCTCGTCTACCTGGCCCTCGCCTTGCTGCTCGGCCTCGCCGGCCTGGTGATGGTGCTCGCCGGCCTGTTCGGCAGTGGCGGCGCCGGGACGCGCGCTGGCCTGATGGGCGCCGGCGCGGTGGTGATCGTGCTCGCGGTCTCGCTCTTCAGCCCGCGCCTCGTGCCGCCGCTGGCCGCGGTCGCCGGCTGGCCTCTGGAGCGCATCCGGCGGCTCACGGGACGCCTCGCGCGTGAGAACTCCCAACGCAATCCAAGTCGTACCGCTGTTACCGCCGCCGCGCTGATGATCGGCCTCGCCCTGGTCACCTTCGTCACCGTCTTCGCCGCCGGCCTGAAGAGCTCGGTGGCTCAAGTCATCGACGAAAACTTCGAGGGGGGCCTGGTGGTCCAGAACACTGATGGCTTCTCGCCGATTCCAGCCGGCGCCGCGACCCTGGCGCGGAAGGTGCCGGGGGTGAGTCGGGTGGCCACGATCCGCGCAACCGAAGCAGAGCTGCTTGGAGGGGGTCGAAGGCGAAAATCACCGCCGCGACTCCGGACATCGGCGACGCGGTCTCGATCGAGTGGAAGAAAGGCGGTCCCGCGACGCTGCGCGATCTGCACGACGACGAAGCGGTCGTCTCGGACTCATTCGCTTCCGATCACGATCTCGAAGTCGGCGACAGCTTTAGCCTGCTGAGCCAGACCGGTGCGAAACCGGCTTTCCAAGTCGCGGGAGAGTTCGACTCGAAGGCCGGAGTCTTCGGCAGCGTCGTCATCACCCAGGCCGTGATGACCCGTGCCTTCGCCCAGACCCAGGACACGGTCGATTTCGTCATCGTGGAACCGGGGGCGAACGCCGCCGAAGTTCAGGCGGCTCTCACCGCTGGAGCCGAACACGCCTTCCCCACCGCCGAAGTTCTCAACCAGCAGGAACTGAAGGAAAACCGCGAAGAACAGGTCGGTCAGCTCGTCAACCTGTTCTATGCGCTGTTGCTGCTGGCGGTCGTCATCTCCCTTTTCGGGATCGCCAACACGCTTGCCCTCTCGATCCACGAACGGACCCGCGAGCTGGGCATGCTGCGGGCGATCGGCATGTCGCGCCGTCAGGTGCGGACGATGATCCGCTACGAGGCCGTGATCACCGCCTTGATCGGCGCGATCCTGGGGATGGTGCTCGGCGTGATCTTCGCGGCGTTGATCTCCCAGCCGTTGAAAGACGAAGGCTTCACGCTCTCCTACCCGATCGGCTCGTTGGTCGTGCTCTTGATCCTCGCCGGCCTTGCCGGGGTGCTCGCGGCGATCGCGCCGGCTCGCCGCGCGTCGCGCCTGGATGTACTGGACTCGCTCCAGTACGAGTAGTGACCCAAGGCCGTAGGGGCGGCCTTGGGTCAGCGGCGCAAGAGGCGGCGTACCGTGGCCATCAGCTCTTCGGTGCGCTCTGCCTGGTCGCCCGGCGCCGCGCCGATCACGCAGTGAGAGGCGTGATCGGTGAGCAGCTCCAGCGCGACCTTGTCGAGGGCCGCCTGGATCGCGGTGACCTGCGTGACGACGTCGATGCAGTAGCGGTCCTCCTCGACCATCCGCTCGACGCCACGCACCTGGCCCTCGATCCGGCGCAGGCGCTTGAGCACCGCCTCCTTGTCCGCGCTGTAGCCGCGGGTCTCGGCCTTGCTCACGACAGCGCTTCCGCAATCAAGACGGTGGCGCCGAAGATCCCCATTACGGTGGCGACGTAGGCGACCACACGTACCGGCGGCCCCCCGTGGACGCCGGTCTCGTGGACGACGGCGTGTCCCTTCCCGCGGGCTATCAACCAGCGGTTGACCGGTACCGCGAAAGCGCCAGCGAGGACCAGCGAGAAGCAGAGGCTGCCCCAGAAGAGCAGCGAGTCGAGGCCGGCGTTGATCGCTCCCGGGATGGCGACGACGACCGCGTTGTCGACGATCTCCATCGTCGCGATGCTGAGCGTGTCCGAGGCGAGGGCGATCGGGATCACAGCCGCGAGGGCGAGGCCGGAGCGCAGCAGGGGCAGGCTGGTCAGGCTGTAGCCGAAGATGAAGGCGAGGGCGATCGAGAGGATCACCGTTCCCAGGTTCGAGAGGCCGGCGGCGGTCCCGATCGCCATCCCCGCCACCTCGCCGATCGCGCATCCGGTCAGGCAGTGCAGCGTGGCGCTGATTGCGACTCCGGTCAGCGCTGTCCCCTCGGCGGGCATCGCGTGATGGTGGGCGTTGGCGGCGGCGTCCATGCGGTCTCCTCGGGCGCGGGTGAGGGATGGGGGTCGATCGGTAGCGTACCAAATACCCCCGGGGGGTATTAGAGGCCTAAGCCAAGCCCGCGTGAAGCGCGTTCGCAAGCTCGAGCATCGCGCCGTGGGCTGTGCGACTGATCGCCGTCATGTTGGCGAAGCCGTGGATCAGCCCCGGGTGGCGGCGAAGGGTGACCTCGACCCCGGCCTCCCGCATCCGCGCCGCGTAGGCCTCGCCCTCGTCCCGCAAGGGGTCGAAGCCGGCGGTGGTGACGTAGGCGGGCGGTAGCCCGGAAAGGTCAGCGGCGCGAAGCACGGAAACGCGGGGATCGGCGCGATCGACGTCCGGCGGTAGGTAGTGGCGCTCGAACCAGTCCATGTCCGCGCGGCCCAGCAGGAAGCCCTTGGCAAACGTGTCGCGCGATTGCTGGCCCCCGTCGACGTCGGTGACCGGATAGATGAGGGCCTGCATCGCGGGGCTCGGGTCACCCTCGTCGCGGGCCAGCAGGCTGACGGCGGCGGCGAGATTGCCCCCGGCGCTGTCGCCGGCGACGGCGATCCGGGCGGGATCGATGCCCAGGCGAGCGTTGTCCAAGGCCGCCCAGCGGTAGGCGGCCAAGGCATCCTCTACCGCTGCTGGAAAGGGATGCTCGGGAGCGAGCCGGTATCCCACCGAGAGCACCGCTGCGGGGGTGTGGAGGGCGAGGAAGCGGCAGACGCTGTCGCAGGTGTCGAGGTCGCCGACTGTCCAGCCGCCGCCGTGGAAGTAGACGATCAGCGGCCGGTTCTCCAGCCCGATCCCGTGTGGTTCGTAGAACCGCGCCGGGATCTCTCCCTCCGGCCCGGGGATCGCCGTATCGAAGACGCTGGGCTCAGAGTGCTTCGGTCCCGACGCCGCCGCGGCTCCCGCTCGTATCCTCGCCCGGCCCTGCTGCGGGGAGAGCTTGCCGTAAGCCGATGCCGACTCGTCTCGGGCCAGGCTCACCAGCCGTCGCAGGGCCTGCATCTCAGTTGCCAGCTGCTGCCCGTCGATCCGAGCCGGCGCTCCGAAGATCGCCCGGTTCACCCCGCTGGGTAGCCCGCAGACAACCCGCAGGATTCGATGCTCGATGCGCGGCGGCAGCCGGGGAGGTGCCAAGACGGGGCGGCAGACTATGCGATCCGGAGGCCACAGGGCATATCGAGTTTCAGTTAAGTAATGACGGATCTCACACGGCGGTCATACCGGCAGGTGTACCGTCACGCCCAGAGGCGCGATGGAGGCAGCTACGACAACGGCCCCGCAGGCCGTCACCCGGCCGGTGGAGCGACGACTTCCACCCGGTCCACCGCTGCCCCGCCCGATTCAGACGGCAATCTGGTCGCGGCAGGCTCGGCGGATGCTGTTTTCTTGCCAGGACCGCTACGGCGACATCTTCAGGCTGAAGATCGCTTACGAGGGGACCTGGGTGATGCTGGCCGACCCAGATGCGGTCAAGCAGGTCTTCACCGGCGACCCGCGCGTCTTCCACGCCGGCGAGGGGAACCAGATCCTCGCTCCGGTCCTCGGCCGCAACTCGATCCTCGTCCTCGACGAGAAGCCGCACATCGGCCAGCGCCGCCTGTTACTGCCCCCCTTCCACGGCGAGCGCATGCAGGCCTATGGCGAGACGATGGCCGAGATCGCCGCCGCCGAGATCGCGACCTGGCCCACCGGCACCCCGTATGAGTTGCGGCCGCGGATGCAGGCGATCACGCTGGACATCATCCTGCGCACCGTCTTCGGCGTCAGGGAGGGCGAGAGGATGGCCGAGCTGCGCGATGCTTTGCGTGACTTCCTTGATCTCACCACCAACCCACGCCTTCTCCTGCCTCTCCTTCTTGTCGGCCCGGAGCGGGTGCGGAGCCTTGGTGCCTTCCGGCGGCGGATCGAGCGGGTCGATCGCCTGATTCACCGCGAGATCGCCGAGCGTCGCCGCGTCGGCGACCTCGAGCAGCGCGACGACATCCTCTCGCTGCTGGTAGGCGCCCACCACGAGGACGGCAGCCCGATGCGCGACGAGGAGATGCGCGACGAGCTGCTCACGCTGCTCGTCGCCGGACATGAGACGACCGCGACCTCGCTAGCCTGGGCGGTCGAGCGCTTGAGTCGTCACCCGGAGAAGCTCGATCGTCTGCGCGGCGAGATCGAGGCGGGGTCGGAGGACTACCTGACCGCGACGATCCAGGAGACGCTCCGCCTGCGCCCGGTGATCTCGATCGTCATCCGTCGCCTCACCGAGCCGGTCGAGATCGGTGGCTATGAGCTGCCCGCTGGCATCTCGGTCACCCCGTCCGTCTACCTCGTCCACCGCAATCCCGAGATCTATCCCGAGCCTGACGCCTTCAGGCCGGAGCGCTTTCTCGACAACCCGCCCGGCACCTACACCTGGATCCCCTTCGGCGGTGGCGTGCGCCGCTGCCTAGGAGCCTCCTTCGCCCAGTTCGAGATGGCTGTCGTACTCAAGGAGCTGGTCAAGCGCCGCCAGATCCGCCCGGCGGACCCGAAGCCCGAACGGGTCTTCCGTCGAGCAATCACCGAGACCCCGCGCCACAACGCGCGGGTT
The DNA here is from genome assembly GCA_963824705.1 of uncultured Solirubrobacterales bacterium. Taxonomy (GTDB): domain Bacteria; phylum Actinomycetota; class Thermoleophilia; order Solirubrobacterales; family 70-9; genus VRUE01. The sequence continues at coordinate 2,479,686 of CAWGQE010000003.1, read as the reverse complement.
GTCTTGAGCTAGACATAACGGAAGTGATATATTTCCTCCATGGTAGATGCGCCGAGAGTCGTGCGATGCGGGGCGCTGGTTCGAGAGGCGCGGCGACGGCACGGATTGGGACAGGCAGAGCTCGCGAAGAGTCTTGGTACCAGCCAGCCTGCGATCAGCCGCATCGAGCGCGACCAAGTGTCCCCGACCGTAGAGACCCTCGAGCGAATTCTCAATGCAATGGGAGAAGCGCTCAGGGTGACGACGCTTCCGCTTCGTGAGCCAGCGCCCGGTGCAAGCAACCAGTCGATCGCCGAGCTAAGGGCCGACTATCACCTGACTCCATCGCAGCGGTTGGCGCAAGCTGCGCAGTTGAGCGAAGTGGCCACCGAACTTGCCGCCCAGGCTGGGCGCTGATGAGTTCGAACGGTCACGACGCGGAAACGCAGGCGAGCGAACTTCGGCCGCTCCGTCCCGAGCCACTAGTAGCCGCCCTCATCGAGCAGGAGGTCGACTTCATCGTCGTCGGCGGTTATGCCGTCGCCGCGCACGGGTTCCCCCGAGCCACCAAGGACATCGACATTTGCCCCGCTCCGCGTAAGGAGAATCTGGCAAAGCTGGCGAAAGCCCTTGTCTCTCTTGAGGCAAGTCCGATCGGACTAGACGAGTTCAAGGGAGAGTTCGACCTCGAACCCGATCTGGATGGGTTGAGGATGGGCGGTAATTGGACGTTCCTGACGCAGTACGGACGCCTCGACGTACTGCAGACCTTCAGCTTCGAGGGCGGTGACAACGGCGAAGGCGTCCACGGCGACCTTGCGCCTCACACGGTCGAGCGCGACTTCCTCGGTCACCGGGTCGAGTTCTGTAGCTACGACGACCTGCTCCGGATGAAGAAAGCTGCCGGCCGCGCCCAAGACAGAGTCGATGTCGAGAGTCTCAGGGTCGCCCGCGGCGAACTCTAGGCTTGCTGGAAGGCGAGCCCGTCCTGTCGATAGGTGAACTCAAAATCGGGATGCTCTGCTTCGACTCGAGCGCCGAATTCTCGTACTGCGCGCTGGGGCACAGCCGACGAAGGTTCGGTAGAACTCACCCTCACGAAGGCAGGGAAGTCGTAAAGAAAAGTCACTGGTTGCAGAATCAGCCGCAGCCGGTGTTGTTGCCGCAGCTGCTGCAGGTGTAGCAAGAGCCGGTCCGCTGCATCATGCCGCCGCACTGCTCGCAGGCGGGGCCCAGGTCGAGGCCGGACATCTTGGCCGGAACCACCGGGGGGGTTTCGGTGAAGGCTGCCGCGGCCGGTACCGCCTCGCCACTGCTCGCCTTTGCCTTCGCTGCCCCGTTGCCTGGCTTGGAGTGCCCGTTGCCGCCGTTTGCCGGCCCGGCGGTATCGGTGACGATGCCGAGCCCTAGCTGGGAGGTCTCCGCCTCCTGCTTGGCCCGCACCTCCTTGGTCATGATCCCGAGTTCCTCGAGCGTCTCGGTGTCCTCGATGAAGCGGCTCGCGACCCAGCGCATGATGTAGTCGGGCAGCGATTTGGCGAACGGGATCTCCGGGTTGCCGGTGATTCCCTCCGGCTCGAAGCGCATGTAGCTGAACTTGCGCACGAAGTCTTCGAGCGGGACGCCGTACTGCAGCCCGAGCGAGATCGCCGTCGCGAAGGCGTTCATCAGCCCCCGCATCGTCGAGCCCTCCTTGCCGATGTCGGTGAGGAAGATCTCGCCCACCGAGCCGTCCTCGTATTTGCCGGCGGTGATGTAGCCCTCGTGGCCGGCGATCGAGAACTTGTGGGTGATCGATTCGCGCTCGCGCGGCATCCGCTTGCGCTCCGGCGGCAGCGCGACGACCTCGGCCTCGGCCTCCTTTTCGTCTTGGGCGTCGGTGCGCAGCGCCTGCGCGGTCTTGGAGCCGTCGCGGTAGATCGCCAGCGCCTTGAGGCCGCCCTTCCAGCCGCGCGTGTAGGCGTCGGCGATGTCCTCGACCGTCGCCGACTGCGGCAGGTTGACCGTCTTGGAGATCGCACCCGAGATGAACGGCTGCGTCGCCGCCATCATGTCGATGTGGCCGGTGTGGGAGATCGCCCGCTCGCCGACCGCGACGTCGAAGACCGGCAGGTGCTCGTCCTTGAGGCCGGGCGCGCCGACGATCGTCGCGTTCTCGGCGATGTGGGCGTTGATCTGGTCGACCTCGGCGTCGCTGTAGCCGAGCGTGCTCAGCGCCAGCGGCACCGATTTGTTGACGATCGTCATCTGCCCGCCGCCGACCAGCTCCTTGAACTTGACCAGTGAGAAGTCGGGCTCGATCCCGGTCGTGTCGCAGTCCATCAGGAAGCTGATCGTCCCAGTCGGCGCCAGCACCGTCGCCTGCGCGTTGCGGTAGCCGTGCTGCTCGCCGAGCTCGACCGCCTCGTCCCAGGACCGCTGCGCGGCCTCGAGCAGCTCGCCCTTGATCCCGGTCGGGTCGACGTCGTAGGAGGCGTCGCGGTGCATCCGCATCACCCCGTTATGGGGCTCGCGGTTCTTCTCGTACTCGTCGTAGGGCCCGGTCGCCTCGGCGGCGATCGTCGCCGACTGGCGGTAGGCGCGGCCGGTCATCAGCGCCGTGATCGCGGCGGCGACGTTGCGGCCCTCGACCGAGTCGTAGGGCAGACCGTCGGACATCAGCAGGGCGCCGAGGTTGGCGTAGCCGAGGCCGAGCTGGCGGAAGGCGTTGGCGTTCTCGCCGATCTCCTCGGTCGGGTAGCTGGAGAAGCCGACGACGATCTCCTGGGCGAGGAAGACGACGTCGACCGCGTGCTCGAAGTCCTCGACGTCGAAGCTGCCGTCCTCGCGGCGGAACTTCATCAGGTTGAGCGAGGCCAGATTGCAGGCCGAGTCGTCGACGTGCATGTACTCGCTGCACGGGTTCGAGGCGTTGATCCGCCCCGACTCCGGGCAGGTGTGCCAGCGGTTGATGATCGTGTCGTACTGGACTCCCGGATCGGCGCATTCCCAGGCCGCCTTGGCGATCAGGTTCATCAGGTCGCGAGCGGGCAGGGTCTTGGTCGTCTCGCCGCTGGTGCGGGCGAGCAGGTTCCAGTCCTCGCCGGCTTCGAACGCCTCCATGAACTCGTCGGTGACCCGCACCGAGTTGTTGGCGTTCTGGTACTGGATCGAGGTGAAGCCCTCGCCGTCGATCGACATGTCGAAGCCGGCGTCGCGCAGAGCGCCCGCCTTCTTCTCCTCATCGGCCTTGCAGGTGACGAAGTGCTCGATGTCGGGGTGGTCGACGTTGAGCACGACCATCTTCGCCGCGCGCCGCGTCTTGCCACCCGACTTGATCGTTCCCGCCCAAGCGTCGGCGCCGCGCATGAAGCTGACCGGGCCGCTCGCGGTGCCGCCCTTCTTCAGCTGCTCCATCGAGCCGCGGATGTTGGAGAGGTTGATCCCCGAGCCCGAGCCGCCGCGGAAGATCCGGCCCTCTTTCGTGTTCCAGTCGAGGATCGACTCCATCGTGTCCTCGACGCTGAGGATGAAGCAGGCCGAGCACTGCGGCGTCTCCTCGAAGCCGACGTTGAACCAGACCGGCGAGTTGAAGGCCGCTTTCTGGTTGAGCAGGATCGAGGTCAGCTCGGCTTCGAAGGCCTCGGCGTCCTCGTCGGAGGCGAAGTAGCCGCCCTCGCGCCCCCAGCCGGAGATCGTCCCCGCGACCCGGCCGATCATCTGCTTGACCGAGCTCTCACGCTCGGCGCTGCCGATCTGCCCGCGGAAGTACTTCTGGGCGACGATGTTGGTCGCGTTCTGGGACCAGGTCTTGGGGAACTCGACGCCGCGCTGCTCGAAGGCAGGCGCGGCGGGATCGCCGATCACCGCATCGCGGATCTCCCACTCGATCTCGTCGAAGGGATGCGTCCCCGGGGAGGAGAAACGGCGTTCGATGGATAGGCCCTTGAGACCGTTTTTCGGAGCACTGGTGGCGGTCTGGGACATCGAACTTCTCCTCTCGAGGCGTTTTAAGGGGGAGCTGGCCAGGATTGCCTCCGGGGCGGACGGAACCGTGCGCCATTACGCACGATTTCGCAAGGTCTATTGCAATTCGTCCTCTCATACATGGTGTCAACTCCGCAATCTCGGCAGAAAGTTCGGAGTACGCTGTCGGTAATGGTTGATGACCTGCGCAGGGGCGCAGAGCGGATGGGCGAGCGCTTGGAGACGGCGCGCGACGCGGCTGCCGAGAAAGCGACCGAGGCAATCGCGGCGGTCAAGCCGCGCCTGCGCGGCGTCTCGCACGAGTGGGCCTTCTTCGTCTCGCTGGTCCTCGGCGCGGCGCTGGTCGTCGCCGCGAAGACGCCGAAGGCGACGCTGGCCGTCGCGATCTACGCGGTCAGCCTCTCGGCCCTGCTCGGCACCAGCGCGCTCTACCACCGGGTCAACTGGAAGCGGCCCGAAGTGCGCCGCTGGATGCGCCGCCTCGATCACTCGATGATCTTCTTCCTCATCGCCGGCACCTACACGCCGTTCGCCCTGCTCGTTCTCAACGGCCCCCTGGCCGACGCGATCCTCGTAGTCGTCTGGGCCGGCGCGATCGCCGGCGCCATCGTCGAGACGATCTGGATCGACCATCCGAAATGGGTTGCGGCGCTGATCTACGTCTCGCTCGGCTCCGTCGCCGCGATCGCTTTCCCCGGCCTCTGGAACGACATGGGAGTCGCCGGCACCCTGCTCGTCGCCGGCGGCGGCATCCTCTACACGGTCGGCGCGGTCGTCTACGCGACCCAACGCCCGAATCCAAGCCCACGCGTCTTCGGCTACCACGAGGTCTTCCATGCCCTGGTCATCGCCGCTGCCGCAGCGCATTTCGCGGCTATCGCCTTCTTCGCACTGCCCGCAGCCTGAACACAACTTTTGTTGCGTTGATGACCCTATGGGCATCAAAAAGCGACAGAAGATCTAGGCGGCGACCAGCTCGCGCTCGGCGGCCGCGACCAGCTCGGCGAGGATCTCCTCGAGCTGCTCGGCCTGCTCGGGTAGAAGCTCGAGGCGGTCGCCGTGACGCAGGTCGGCTGCGTGAGCCACCGGCAGTTCGGCCTCGAGGACACGGCCGCCCATTGCGCCGAGGACCTTGCGCAGCTCAGCCTGTGCCCAGACGGCGCCGAACATGCCGGTCGAGGTGCCGATCGTCGCTGCGGGCTTGCCGTTCAGGGCGCTCTTGCCGGCCGGCCGCGAGGCCCAGTCGAGGGCGTTCTTGAGCTGGCCCGGGATCGAGTGGTTGTACTCGGGGGTGGCGATCAGCACCGCGTCGGCGGCGCGGATCGCCTCGCGCAGGTCGCGCACGACCTCCGGCACGCCCTCCACTTCGACGTCCTCGTCGTAGGGCGGGATCTCAGCCAGGCGCTCGAAGGGGACCAGCTCGGCCCCGGCGGGCAGCCGCTCGGCGGCCGCCCGCAGCAGGGCGCTGTTGTGGGAGTCGTGGCGCAGGCTGCCGGAGATGCCAAGCACCCTCATCGTTACTCGGCCTCCTCGACCAGCTCCAGCTCGACCGCGATGGTCACCTCGTAATCGAGCACCTCGCCGCCGCTCGGCAGCTCTGCCTGCCAGTCGAGGCCGAAGCTTCTGCGGTCGACGCTGGTCTCGAACGAGAGCCCGACCCGGGCCTGCCCGGCGAGATCGGACCCCAGTGACACGAAGCGGCCGTTGGTCTCGACCTCGCGCTTCTCGCCGCGGATCTCCAGCTCACCGCGGATGGTGGCCGTGCCGTCCTCGCCGACCTCGAGGGCGCTCGACTCGAAGCGCAGCTGCGGGTAGCGCTCGGCGTCGAAGAACTCGGGGGAGAGGAGGTGGCCCTTCAGGTTCGGCTCGTCGATCTGGATGCTGTCCACCTCGACGCTGCCCTTCAGCTGCGGGTTCTCGCCGCCGCTGAGCCGTGCCTCGTAAGCGCCGAAGCCGCTGCGGAAGGTCGAGACGCCGTTGTGGACGACGGCAAAGCCGATCGAGGAATGGACTGGGTCGACTACGTAAGTGCCAGCCGGGATCTGCTGCTGAATTGCCTGGGTGCTCATCGCTAGTCCTCTCTAAAGTGATTGTCTTATAAACTGTTGCCGCAGAAACAATCATAGCAGAAGTTGTTAGCTTGTCAACTATTGACTAGACAAGGTTACTCTGGGATCATGGGTCCATGAACGAGGCGAGCGCAACCGTCGAGGCCGGGACCCCACGCTGCACGGGCAGCCCCCATGGCGACGCCTGGGGGGCGCTGACGCGCACGCATTCCGCGATCGTCCAGCGCCTCCAGGAGGCGCTGGCGGCCGGCGACCTGCCGCCGCTCCCCTGGTATGAGGTTCTGGCGACCGTCGCCGATGCTCCCGAGCAGCGGTTGAAGATGGGGGAATTGGCCGAATCGCTGGTGATCACCCGCGGCGGCCTGACCAAGCTGGTCGACCGGCTGATCAAGGCGGGCCTGATGGAGCGGACCTTCTGCGAGACCGATCGCCGGGTGAGCTACGCGACGCTGCTGCCGGCCGGCGAAGAGATGCTCGAAGAGATGCGCCCGGTCGTGATCGCCGAGCTGCGCAGCGCTTTCTCCGCCAAGCTCAGCGTCGCCGAGGCGGAGGGCCTGCGCGACACGCTGGAGCGTGTGAGGGTCTCAGCCTGCGGCCAGGGCTGAGGCGGCGCGCTCCTTCGCCGCCTCGATCAGCGCCAAGACCTGCGTCTCCTGGCCCTCGCGCAGCAACGCGACCGGGTCGGGATCGCCGTTGACGATTCCCTCGAAGAACTCCTTGCGGTCCTGGTAGGTCGGCAGCGTTCCCTTGGCCCAGCCGCGGGCATCGTTGAGGATCACGGCCAGGCGCGCGTACTCCTCGCCGAACAGCTCGGCGACCTCGCGCTTCATCCGCTTCGCCAGCGCGGGCGAGGCACCGGCGGTGGAGATCGCGATCGCCAGCGGGCCGGTGCGGACGATCGCCGGCAGGATGAAGTTGCAGAGCGGCGGCACGTCGACGATGTTGACCAGCATCGCCCGCTTCTCGGCATCGTCGAAGACGGCGATGTTGACGTCGGTGTCGTCGGTGCAGGCGATCGCCATGAAGGCGCCCTCGAGGTCCGCGGCGCCGGCGTAGGCGCGCTTCTCCCACTCGATCGAGCCCTCCGCCGCCAGGGACTCCAGCTCGGGGTGGGCAACTGGCGCGATCAGGGTTACGTCGGCGTCGCAGGCGAGCAGGCCCTCGACCTTCTCGAGGCCGATGTCGCCGCCGCCGATCACCAGGCAGCGCCGCCCCTTCAGTTTCAAGCAGGCGATGTAGAAGGGGGTCTCGAGCATGTCGCGCACGCACGACTGATCGCAGATCCCCCTGCGGAGCTGGCAGACGCACTCCTTGCCGGCGTAGGCCTGGGCTGGCATCGATAAAAGACTAGTGACCCCGCCGAGTGGTCGATTGACCACCATATCCGTGGGTCAATCGACCACTCGGCGGTTAGATCGAGGCCAGGGTTAGGCGCAGGCCGTCGGCGACGCTGGTCGTCGCCCGCCAGCCCAGCTCTCGCTCCGCGCGGCTTGCGTCGAGCGCGATCCGCTGCACCTCGCCGGCGCGAGGGGGGGCGAGCTCGGGCTCGAAGCTCTCGTTGCCGTCGATCTCGGCTAGCTGCCTGGCCAGGGTCAGCACGTCGGTCTCGATCCCGCTGCCGAGGTTGATCGGCCCGGTCGCGGCCGACTCCGCTGCCGCTAGCGCCGCCGCGACCACGTCGCCCACATATATGTAGTCGCGGGTCTGGGTACCGTCGCCGAACACGGTCGGCCGTTCGCCGGCTCGCAGCTTTCCGCAAAAGATCGCGATCACGCCGGCCTCGCCGAGTGGGTCCTGGCGCGGCCCGTAGACGTTGCCCAGCCGCAGGCTGACGCCGGAGATGTCGTAGAGCCTTTCGTAGAGCGCCAGGTAGCCCTCGGCGGCGAACTTGCTCTGGCCGTAGGCGGAGAAGGGTTCGATCGGCGCGCTCTCGTCGAGCGGCAGCCGCTTGCCCTCGCCCTCGCCGTAGATCGCCCCACCGGTGGAGACGAAGACGATCCGCGGGGTTTCCGCGGCCCGCATCGCGTCGAGCAGGTTGGCGGTTCCGCCGACGTTGATCGAGGCGTCGAAGGCGGGGTCGGCGAGGGATTTGCGGACGTCGATCTGGGCGGCCAGGTGGAAGACGACCTCCGGCTGTGCCGACGCGACCAGCCCGGCCAGCGCCTCCGCCTCGCGAATGTCGAGCTCGGCCAGCTCGGCCTCAGCCACCAGCGCCCCGTCGAGATTCTCGCGCCTGCCGGTGGAGAGGTTGTCGACCACGGTCACCGAGTCGCCGCGCGCGAGCAGCGCGTCGACCAGGTTTGAGCCGATGAAGCCAGCGCCGCCGGTGACAAGTGCCTTCATGCGCGCCGATCCTACGGGGATCGGCGACAGGCGGCCCGGTAGGGGTCGCCGAACGCCCCTGCTACCCTCGCCGCCCCATGCGACTGATAGTCACCGAGAAGAACAACAGCGCCAAGAAGATCGCCGACATCCTCGGCCGCAACGAGGCGAAGGCGGACAAAACCTTCAAAGTCCCGTTCTACACCTGGACCGACTCCGACGGGGTCGAGCAGATGACGATCGGGCTCAAGGGCCACGTGCTCGGCCCCGCCTTCCCCGAGGGCTACTCGAACTGGCAGAAGACGGACCTGCACGACTTGATCGACGCCGAGCTGATCAAGGAACCGACCGACAAAAACGTCGTCAAAGCGATCAAGAAAGTCGCCAAAGAGGCGGATGAGCTGGTGATCGCGACCGACTTCGACCGCGAGGGCGAGTTGATCGGGCTGGAGGCGCTGCAAGAGATGCTCGACGCCAATCCGGAGCTCGGCACCCGCGAGGAAGCCGACGCCGGCACCCTGCGGATCAAGCGCGCCCGCTACTCGGCGCTGACCAAGGAAGAGATCGAGCGCGCCTTCAACGAGCTCGACGAGCTCTCCTACCCGCTGGCCAACGCGGGTGCCGCGCGCCAGGACATCGACCTGCTCTGGGGCGCGACCCTGACCCGCGCGGTCTCGCTCGCCAGCCGCCGCTTCGGCTCCAACTTCCTCTCGGTCGGCCGCGTCCAGAGCCCGACCCTGGGCCTGATCGTCGAGCGCGAGATGGAGCGTCGCGCCCACGTCGCCAAACCGTTCTGGGAGCTGTTCGCCAAGTTCGAGCACCCCGACGGGACCTTCGAGACGCACCACAACGTCGACAAGTTCTGGGACAAAGCGGAGGCCGACGCTGCCTTCGCCGGCACCCAGGGGCCCGGCGTCGTCAAAGCGGTCACCGCCCGCAAGAACACGCGCAAACCGCCGACGCCCTACAACACCACCGCCTTCAGCACCGATGCCTCCAGCCGTCTCGGCATCACCCCCGCCAGCGCGATGCGGATCGCCGAGGACCTCTATATGGACGGCTTCATCTCCTACCCGCGTACCGACAACACGGTCTACCCGGCTTCGCTGCCGTTGCGCGAGCTGGTCACCTCGCTGGTCAAGGTCAAGGAGTTCTCGGCCGCGTCCGGCCTGCTCGACGGCGAGCTGAAGCCGACCCGCGGCAAAAAAGAGACGACCGACCACCCGCCGATCTACCCGACCCAGGCGATCCATCCCGGCGCCCTCGAGGGCCCGAAGAAACGCGTCTACGAACTGGTCGTGCGTCGCTTCCTCGCCACCTTCAGCCCGCCGATGATCACCGAGTCGACCCGGGCCGACATCGAGGCCGGCTCGGAGACCTACTTCGTCCGCGGCTCCGTCGTCGTCGACCCCGGCTACGCCGGCATTTACACCTACGCCCGCTCTTCCGACGAGGAGATCCCGGCGCTGAAGGAGGGCCAGAGCCTCGCCCTCGACGGCCAGCCGTGGATCGTCGACAAGGAGACCCAGCCCCCGTCGCGGATCTCGCAGGCCAAACTGATCGAGCTGATGGAGGAGCGCGGGCTCGGCACCAAGGCGACCCGGGCCGACATCATCCAGAAGCTCTTCGATCGCGGCTACGTCTACGGCAACCCCCCGGTCCCCTCGGAGACCGGGATCGCCCTCTACGAGGCTTTCAAGAACTACGTGCCGGCGATGGCGACGCCGGAGATGACCGCCCAGCTGGAGGCGGAGATGGACCGCATCGCCGGTGGCGAGATGACCAAGGGCGCCGTCGTCGGCGAGAGTCGCGACCTGCTGCACAAGACCTGGACCGAGATCGACGGCAGTCGCGAGGACCTTGCCAAAGTCATCTGGAAAGGGATGGACGAGGACCGCATCCTCGGCCCTTGCAAAGTCTGCGAAGAAGCGGGCCGCAAGAAGGAGGACGGCTCCCCCCACATGCTGCGCATCATCCGGGCGAAAAAGTCAGGGAAAAGGTTTGTGGGATGCACTGGGTGGACGCTCGACGACCCCGAGTCCTGCGACCAGACCTTCCCGTTGCCCCAGCGCGGCGACGTCTTCAAGCTGGAAGACCGCTGCTCGGTCTGCGGCGAGACGCCACGACTCAAAGTCGTCCCCTTCCGCGGCCGCCCCTGGAATCTCTGCCTCAACGACGATTGCGAGTCGATGCAGGAGATGAAGAAACGCCGCGCCGAGCGCGAAGCGGCGAAAGCGGCCAAAAAAGCGATGGAAAAGAAGCCGCCGGTCAAAGGCGACGAGGACGCTCCCGCGAAAAAAGCGAAAGTCAAAGCGTCCAAAGCGGACACCGCCACGCGGGGCCGCAAACGCGCCAAAGCCGCGGCCAAAGGCTGAGGCCCGCGGCGTTGTTCATCTCCCTGGAGGGTGTCGATGGCTCCGGGAAGAGCACCCAGGCCGGCCTGCTCGCCGCGGAGCTCGGGCCGGACACCGTGGAGATCCGCGAGCCGGGGGGGACCGACGCCGCGGAGCGGATTCGCGAGCTACTCGCCGACCCGGCGCTTGAGCTCGACGCCTTCGCCGAGCTGCTGCTCTTCTCGGCGGCGCGGGCCGACCTGCTCAGCCGCGTCGTGCGGCCGGCCCTGGAGGGCGGCGGCACCGTCGTCGCCGACCGCTTCGCCGATTCCAGCGTCGCCTACCAGGGCGGCGCCCGCGGGCTCGGCACCAGCTACGTGCTCTCGCTCGTCGACACGACGATCGACGGCCTCTGGCCCGATCTGACGCTGTATCTGCGGGTCGATCCCGAGGTGGGGTTGGGCAGGGCCGCGGGCGAGGATCGCTTTGAGGCCGAGGGGTTGGAGCTGCAGCGCGCCGTCGCCGAGGCCTATGACGAGATCGCCCAGATCGCCTCGGACCGGGTTGTCGTCATCGATGCCGAGGGGTCGGTCGAGGAGGTTCATGCGCGGGTTATGGAGGCGGTCGAATCTCGCCGCTAGGGACCATGCTTTCGGCCGCGGGTCCTGTCGTGGGGGAAGGGGGGGTTAGCGGACTCACCCGTCCGAACCCCCCCTTCCCCCACGCCACCCGCGGGAGGGACGCATGACTGTGTTTGCCGAGAAGGCCGCCCATCAGCCCCGGGCCGAAATGGCGCTGTCCGCGGCGCTGAAGAGCGGGCCTTCGCATGCGTATCTATTCCGAGGTCCGCGGGGCGCCGGGAAGCGGGAGCTGGCCAGGGCTTTTGCTGCTGAGATTCTGGCGAGTGCTGCTGAGGATGCTGGAGATGCGCGGCGGCGGGCCTTGCTTGATCCGTCGCCGCATCCTGACCTTGTTTGGTTGGCTCCCAAGGGGGCGCAGCACATGGTTGAGGAGGTGCGGGAGCAGGTGATCCGGGCTTCGGCCTACCGGCCTTATGAAGGCGGCAAGCGGGTCTTCGTGATCGAGGCGGCGGAGGCGATGCGGGACGAGAGTCAGAACGCGATGCTGAAGACGCTGGAGGAGCCGCCCGAGTTCGTCCACCTGATCCTGCTCACCGCCGAGCCGGCGGCGTTGCTGGAGACGATCGCCTCGCGTTGTCAGCCGGTCGACTTCGCGCCCCTGCCGCCCGAGGCGGTGGAAGCGGCGCTGCGCGAGGACGCCCCGGCCGCGGATGCGGAGGAGATCGCCGCCGCGGCTCGCCTCTCCGCCGGCGACCTGGAGCTGGCCCGCCTGCTCCTCGGCGAGCAGGGGCGCAAGCTCCGCGAGCAGGCGGTAGCGATGGACTGGAGCGCGATGCTCAAAAGCGCCGAGCGGGCCGGAGAGGAAGCGGAGTCGGCCGTTCGCGAGGCGCTTGAGGAGGAAAAAGAGGCCGGGATGAAACGCTCGACCCGCGACATCGCCGACGCCTCCAAACGCGCCGGCCGCCGCCGCCGCACCGACCTGCTCGACCTCGGCCTGAACCTCGTAGCCGCCTGGTTCCGCGACCTGGCGGCGACCGCCTCGGGGGCCGCCGACGTCGTCTACAACCGCGATCGCCTGGCCGAGCTTCAATCGCGAGCCGCCGGGCTCGACCCGAACAACGCCCGCCGCGCCGCCGAGCTGGTCCAGGACACCCGCCGCCGCCTCGACTTGAACGTCTCCGAGGAGCTAGCCCTAGAGGCACTCTCGTTCAGGCTCGCCGCCGTTCTCGGCTGACTTCCTCTCCGAAGACGACACGCAAAAGTCACTTTCTGCGCGCCACGCGTGCGTCCCGGCCCCCTACGGTCGCGGCATGTCGCTCGCCGTCCTCGAACCTCCGCCCATCGGCATGCTCGCCGAGCTGGGGCGGAGCGCTGCGGAAACCTTTGCGGTCATGGCCACGGCCGGCGGCATTTGCTTTCGATCTTGGGCAGTTCTGGCTCGGAAGCCGGAGGACCGGCTCAACTGGTGGTCGGCGGTGGGAGCGGGGGTAGCGTTGGCATTATGATACTTTTTGTCTTAGTCGATTTGCTCGCAGAAGGAGGCTGAGAATGGGCTGGGGATTCATCTTCAAGGGCGTTGCGCTCTATCTCGGCTTTCGCGTGTTGGACTTGGTGTTCGCCGTGTTTCAGCCTTCAACGAGCCTGGCGAGCGCGATCATGTTGATCTATTCGTTGGGTGTAATCGCCTACATGGGCTCGTCGCTGGTACTAGCGGCCAAAATCATTCTCGGCCGTAGTCCCTCGCACTGACGCATCGTTGCCCGGCGTGCCGTTCTCGGCTGAGCGTGCCTGCTCGCGGGCCTGCTCCAGCGCTCGCTCCTGGGCCAGGCGCGTTATCTGGGCGGCCTGGCGGGACATGATCACGCTGAAGTTGAGCGCCAAGCCGAGCAGCAGGAGGAGGATGATCGAGAAGAGGGCGACGTTGGTGTCGCGGACGCCCATCAGGTCGGCGACGCCCGTCAGCAGGCCAGGGAAGATGGCTCCGGCGAGCATGCCAAGGCCCGCGACGAACCAGACGACGCTGAAGCGCTCCTGCAGGCGGTCGCGGCGGATCAGCTCGAGGATCATCAACATGAAGCCCACCGCGATCACCGCGGCGAGGATCCGGGTCTGCGAGGTCAGGTGGACCTTCGGGTCCTGGGCAGCGATCAGCAGCGCCGCGCTCATCGCTCCGTCCCCACCTTGCGCGGCCGGAATTGGCCGACCAGCAGCACGATCATCCCCTTGAAGATGAAGAAGGCCGAGCGCACCGGGGTGAGGAACGAGGAGCCGCCGGCTCGCTCCAGCATCCGCACCGGCACCTCCTCGACCCGCAGTCCCTGGCGCACCGCCAGCTGCAGCGACTCGATCTCGGCGAAGTCGGGCGAGTAGCTCTCGCTGAACAGCTCCATCACCTGCCGGTTCGCCGCGCGCATGCCGCTGGTCGTGTCGGTGAAGCGCTGCCGGGTCGCCAGGGTGAGGAAGAAGCGGAAGACGCTGGTGCCGATCCGCCGCGAGATCGTCGGCTTGTAGTCGTCCCCGCCGACCCCGTCCCCGCTCTCGCCGTCCGCAGCCGGTGCGCGGTAGCGCGAGCCGATCACCAGGTCGGCGCGGTCGGCGCGGACCTCCTCCAGCAGCCGGGCGACCTCAGCCGGCGGATGTTGTCCGTCGGCGTCGAGATGGGCGCAGAAGTCGTACCCCTCGCGCAGCGCGTAGAGGTAGCCGGTCTGCAGCGCCGCACCGAGCCCTTGGTTGAAGGGGAGGGGGGCGACCATCGCGCCCGCCTCGGCGGCCCGCGCGGCGGTCTCGTCGGTGGACCCGTCGTCGACGACGAGCACGTCGGCGCCGGGCAGGCGCTCGTGCACATCGGCGATCACGGCCGCGACCGAATCGGCCTCGTTCCAGGCGGGGATGAAGACCAGCGTCCTCATGCGGCGATTCTCCCACGCGGGGCCGCTGCCTTTGTGTTAGTAAACCTTCATGGAAGGGAAATGCCCCCCATGAGACGGATCGGGATCAGGCTCTGGCTGGTCGGCGCTTTCGCCGCGGTGACGCTGCTGACCGCCGGCGTCGTCTACCTCTTCGGCGACCGTCCCCGTGCCGTGCTCGGCGCGATTGCCCTCGGCGTCCTCGCGGGGTTCCTGATCGCGGTCGGCATCTCGCATCGCGTCAGGCGCCTCTCCAGCGCCGCCGGCGAACTCGCCGCCGGCGCCTTCGACACTCACCTCGAGGTCGGTGGCCGCGACGAGATCGGCGACCTCGCCCGCGCCCTCGACTCGATGCGCGCCTCGCTCAAAGAGAGCTTCGGCGTGCTCACCGCCGATCGCAACAAGCTGAAAGCGATCTTCGACGGCCTTACCGACGCCGTGATCGTGGTCGACGAGACTGGCGACGTGCGTTTCTCCAACAGCGCCGCGGCGCAGCTGCTGCTGCCGCTGGGACAGCCGCCCGCCTCGATGCGCGCGCCGCTGAGCCGCGCCGTCGACGTCGGCTTTGCCGCCCACCCGGCGTTACGGATCGGCGACCGCGCCTACGCGATGACCGCCCGGGCGCTGCCCAAGGAGCGCGCCGTCCTCGTCGTCGCCCGCGACCGCACCGACGAGATGCGCCGCGAGCTCGCCGAAGCGGACTTCATCTCCAATGCCGCGCACGAGCTGCGCAACCCCCTGGCCGGCATTTCCAGCGCGATCGAGGTGTTGCAGGAGGGCGCCAAGGACGACCCGCAGGCGCTCGACCACTTTCTCGGCCGCCTCGCCGAGGACGCCGAGCGGATGAACCGGCTGACGCGCTCCCTGCTCACCCTGGCGCGGGTCGAGTCGATCGGCGCCGGGGAGACCGAGGTGGTCGACGTCGAGGCCGCGATCGCCGACACGGTCGCCGCCGTCGAGACCCCCTCGCACATCGAGCTGGCGACCGAGGTGGAGCCCGACCTGGCCGCCAAAGGCGACCCGACTCTGCTCCGCCAGGTGATGGTCGGACTGCTCACCAACGCCTTCAAGCACACGCCACTGCCGGGGCGCGTTACCGTTCGCGGCCGCCGCGACGGCGAGAAAGAGGTGGTTCTGGAGGTGATCGATACGGGCCCAGGCATTCCCGAGGTGGAGATCGAGCGCGTTTTCGAGCGCTTCTATCGACGCGACGAGTCGCGCAAGCAGGAGGGCTTCGGCCTCGGCTTGGCGATCGCGCGTCGAATGGTCAGCGTCATGGGCGGCGAGATCGGCGCCCACTCCGTCGAGGGCGAGGGCAGCACCTTCTGGGTCCGCCTCCCCGTCGCTCAACCCAGTCCGACGCCGGTCGCATGAGCAGCGGACGAATTCTGATCGCCGACGACGAGCCGTCGGTGCGCGACTCGGTCGGCTACGCGCTCGCCCAGGAGGGCTTCGAGGTGACCCCGGTCGCCGACGGCGACGAGGCGGCGGAGCGGGTCAACGACGGCATCCCCTACGACCTGCTGATCCTCGACATCATGATGCCGGGGGCGAGCGGGCTCGACATCTGCCGTGACGTGCGCTCGCGCAGCGCGGTGCCGATCATCCTGCTCACCGCCAAGGACGCCGAGGTCGACAAGGTGGTCGGTCTCGAGGTCGGTGCCGACGACTACGTCACCAAGCCTTTCTCGGTGCGGGAGCTGCTCGGCCGGGTGCGCGCCCAGCTGCGCCGCCGCGAGCTCGACCGGGCGCCGCTCTCCCAGGCGGTCAAGGTCGAGGCCGGCCCGGTCGCGATCGACCTCGTCCGCCATGTCGCCACCGTGCGCGACGTGCCGGTCAACCTGACCCGCTCCGAGTTCCAGCTGCTGCGCCTCCTCGTCGGCCGCGCCGGCGAGGTCTTCCCCCGGCGCCAGATCATGGAGGAGCTCTGGCAGACGGAGTTCGACGGCGACGAGCGCGCCTGCGACGTCCACATCTCCAACCTGCGCCAGAAGGTCGAGCGCGACCCCCAGAATCCCGAGCTGGTCCTTACCGTGCGCGGCGTCGGCTACAAGTTCGACGCCGGCGAGCGCGACTGAGCCGCTTCGCGCCGCACCGCGCCGACCGCGGCTCGCGGTCCGATGAAGGGGACGAGCATCGCGAACTCGAGCTCGGGCAGGAAGCTGGGAAGGTCATGGGCGCGCCCGGCCCGGATCTCGTCGGCGATCAGTCCCGCGACGCCGCTGACCGCCATCAGCGCGGTGCTCGGCGGCAGGCTCGGCCGGCTCGAGGGGCGCTCATCCTCCAGCAGGCGCGCGAAGTGGGCGAGCGCCGCGCGGTGCCGCTGCCGTGCCTCTTCGCCGGCGGCCGCGAACTCGACGGTGGCGGTGCGGGCGAGCGCCGAATCGCGGGCGAAGAGCTCGACGACCGCCGCGAGCGCTCCTCTGGCTGCCTCCGGCCAGGCGCCCGCGCCGCGAGCGCCATCGGAGGCGGCGGAGAAGATCCGCTCGAGCGCCAGCTCGTAGGCGTTCAGGAACGCGTCGCGCTTGTCGGCGAAGTGCTTGTAGAAGGTGCTGCGCGAGGCGTGGGCCTCGGCGATGACGTCAGCGACCGAGGTCGCCTGATAACCCTGGCCCCCGACGACCCTGACCGTCGCCTCGAGGATTGGTTGTCGCCGGGACTCTGTGCTCGCCATCCGCGCCTCCAGACGGGGGAAATACAGTGTGGTACACAATCTTACCGTTTTGTGTACAAATGAGTACCTCGATGTGCAAATTGCCTCGCATGAGCCGCCGCGCGGCCGGGTGGTGCCGCCCTCCGGGCGTAGATAGGCTTCCCATATGGATCGGAGCCCGAGTGCGGACGAGGCGGCGGCGATCGCCGCCGCGATCGAGCGGTTTCAGGCCGAGACGGCTCCGGCGGAGGCGGCCGAGCAGGCTGTCAGCCCGTGGCAGCGGGCGGCGCTGGTCGAGGGAGTCGGCGCGAAGGGCACTGTCCAGAGGCATCTAGAAGGAGGGTTCGAATGGCTGTCGTGAAAATCATCGAGCTGGTCGGCAGCTCGAAGACGTCCACCGACGACGCGGCTAAACAGGCGCTTGCCCAGGCCCAGGGCACGCTGCGCAACATCCGCGCCGTGGACATCGTCTCGACCGGTATCCGGGGCGAGAACCTGGACGAGTACCGGGCACACGTGCGGGTCGCGTTCCTGGTCGAGGGAACCGAGGTCGACTAGATGGGAGACGAGACCAAGGAAGTCTCCCGCGACGAGGCGCGGAAGCTGATCGAGGACGGCGCGCAGCTGATCGATGTGCGCGCCGATCACGAGTGGGGCGCCGGCCACATCGCCGGCGCCAAGCACCTGCCACTTGCCGAGCTGGCGCAGCGAACGGGAGAGCTCGACCCCGAGCGCCCGGTCGTCCTCTACTGCCGCGGTGGCACCCGCTCGTCAATGGCGACCGACGCGCTCGCCGAGGCCGGCTTCGACGCGGCGAAGCTGAGCGAGGGGATCGTCGGCTGGGACGAGGTGGGCCTGTCGCTCGAGCCCGAGGGCGGCTATGTCGCCGACTCGGGCGAGGCCGCATCGATCCTTCAGGCACGAAAAAGGGCCCCTCAGACTTAAATACCCTAATCCCTGTCAGGTTTTGCTATTTTCCTGGCATGGAGGTAGTCGTAGACCAGGACAAGCCGCAGCGCGGCAAGGGCCGCACCGGCACGCTCGAGAACCCTGAGACGTACGAGAACGTCCCCGGGCACATCATCCCGATCATCGAGCGCGAGTTCGACGACTTCGACAACGAAGCCGAGCAGTTCCTCTCCGGCGCGCTCGCCGAAGAGCAGTTCATCGGCTTCCGCCTCAAACAAGGCGTCTACGGTCAGCGCCAGCCCGACGTCCAGATGGTCCGCGTGAAGCTTCCCTTCGGTGGCGTCACCCCCGAGCAGATGGAGGCCTTCGGCAGTGTGGTCGAGAAGTACGCCCCGCTCAACAAGGGCCACATCACGACCCGCCAGAACATCCAGATCCACCACGTGCCGCTGCGCGACATGGAGGCGCTGATCCGCGAGATCTCGCCGACCGGCCTCTCCTCGCGCGAGGGCTGCGGCAACACGATGCGCAACGTCACCGGCGACCCCTGGGCCGGCATCGCCGCCGACGAGGTCTTCGACCCGACGCCCTACGCCGGCGCCTACGTCCGCTACTTCGTCCGCCACCCGACCACGCAGCTGATGCCGCGCAAGATCAAGACTTCGTTCACCGGCTCCGACGAGGACCGCGCGATCAGCGGCATCCACGACATCGCCTTCCTCGCCCGCGAGAGGGACGGGGTCAAGGGCTTCGAGATCCGCGTCGGCGGCGGCACCTCGATCATGGCCCGCGTCGCCCCGACCCTCTATGAGTTCGTCGAGGCCGACAACGGCGACTACATGAAGGTCGCCGAGGCGGCGCTGCGGATCTTCGACCGCCAGGAGTGGTTGCGGGTCAACCGCGCCCGCGCCCGGATCAAGGTCCTCGTCGACAAGATCGGCATCGACGCCTTCCGCGAGCAGGTCGACGCAGAGCTCGAGGGCGACTGGGTCGACGAGCGCGACTTCGACGTCGAGCGCCTGCGCTTCGACGACGAGGAGCAGGAGAACGCCCCCGAGGCTCCGGCGGCGCCGGTCTCGCCCAACGGCGATCGCTCCCAGTTCGACCGCTTCCTCCAAGGCAACGTGCAGCCGCAGCGCCAAGAGGGCTTTGCCTCGGTCGAGGTCAAGATCGAGCGCGGCGACCTGACGCCGGAGCAGTTCCGCGGCCTCGCCGCAATCATGCGCGAGTTCACCGGCGGCTACGCGCGCAGCACCGTGCAGCAGAACCTGGTTCTGCGCTGGGTCCGCGACGAGGCGCTTTACGAGGTCTGGCAGCGGCTGGGCGAGCTCGGCCTCGCCGAGGCGGGAGCCCGCGAGATCACCGACGTCGTCAGCTGCCCCGGCACCGACAGCTGCAAATTGGGGATCACCAGCTCGATGGGCCTCAACCGGGCGATCAAGCAGCGGGTCGAGGAGATGGAGATCTCCGACGAGCTGACCCGCAAGATCCACATCAAGATGAGCGGCTGCCCCAACGGCTGCAGCCAGCACCACATCGCCAACATCGGCTTCTACGGCGCCTCGCTCAAAGTGGGTGGGCGGCAGATGCCCGCCTACATCCCCCACATCGGCGGCAACTACGAGGGCGGCGAGGTGATCTTCGGCACGCGCCTGAAATCCCGCCTGCCCGCCAAACGCGTCCCGGAGGCAGTCGAGCGTTGGATCAAGCTGTACGAGGCCGAGCGTGTCGACGGCGAGGAGTTCAACGCCTTCGCCGAGCGGACCGGCGCCGAGCGCTTCGAAGCCGAGGTCAAGGAGCTGACGCTGCCGGCCGAGTTCAGCCTCGAGACGATGCAGCAGTTCATCGATTGGAACCGCTCCAGCCCCTACAAGGTGGAGCGGGGCGAGGGCGAGTGCGCAATATGAACCCGATCGCCGTCACCACCATCCCGGAGATCGACGCCGAGGAGGTCGCCGCTCGCCTTGAGGAGGGTGGCGCGACCGAGGCGATCGAGTGGATGTTCGAGACCTTCGGCCAGAGCCACTACATCGCCTGCTCGTTCCAGAAAACGAGCGCGGTGACGGCGCACCTGGCCAGCCAGATCAACTCCGATGCGCGCTTCTTCTACCTCGACACCGATGTGCTCTTCCCGGAGACCTACGAGACCAGGGACAAGCTGGCCGAGCACCTCGGGGTCGAGTTCGACCGCTTCCATAATCTGACGCTGGCCGAGCAGGCCGAGCAGTACGGCGACGAGCTCTGGAAGAGCGATCCCGACGCCTGCTGCGGTTTGCGCAAGGTCGAGCCGATGCGCCGGGCGCTTTCTTCCGTAGACTGCTGGCTCGCCGGCGTCCGCCGCGAGGACTCCAAGAGTCGCGCCAAGACCCCCAAGTTCGCTTGGGACAAGCGATTCGAGCTATGGAAGCTGAACCCGATCGCGGACTGGACCGAGCGCGACGTCTGGAACTACATCCGTGAGCACCACCTCCCGTACAACCCGCTGCACGATCAGGGCTACCCCTCGATCGGCTGCACCCACTGCACCAAGCCGGTCGGGCCTGGAGGCTCGCCGCGCGCTGGGCGCTGGGCGGGTCTGGAAAAGACCGAGTGCGGAATCAACTAGGCGCTCGGTAACGCCTTCTGAACATCCCTTCCCCGAACGATTGGTGAGATCCCCCGCATGAGCGAGACGATGACTGAGCTTTCCCTGACCCTTGACGAGCGCCACACGGCCGACTTCGAGATGATCGGCAACGGCGGCTTTGCGCCGCTGGCCGGCTTCCAGGGCTCCGCCGACTGGGAGCGCGTCTGTGCCGAGATGCGCACGGTCGACGGCGACTACTGGCCGATCCCGATCACCCTGGCGACCGAGCTCGAGTGCGAGGTCGGCGACACGGTCGCGCTCTCCAGCGACGAAGGCAAGCCGCTGGGCCGGATCAAGGTCGAGGAGATCTGGGAGCGCGACGCCAAGAGCGAGGCGGAGCGGGTCTACGGCACCACCGACGAGGCCCACCCCGGGGTCGCCGCGATCTACGCCGAGGGCAGCCGCTGCATCGCCGGCCCGATCGAGGTCGACGCGCTGCCCGACCATGAGGAGGCCTTCATGCGGCGTTACAAGACGCCGGCCGAGCACAAGGCCGACTTCGAGGCGCGCGGCTGGAAGAAGATCGTCGCCTTCCAGACCCGCAACCCGATCCACCGCGCCCACGAGTACCTGACCAAGGCGGCGCTGGAGACCTGCGACGGCCTCTTCATCCACCCGTTGATCGGCAAGACCAAGGCCGGCGACATCCCGGCCGACGTGCGGATGCGCTGCTACGAGGTCCTGATGGAGAACTACTACCCCGAGGATCGCGTGGTCCTGGGCGTGAAGCCGGCGAAGATGCATTACGCCGGGCCGCGCGAGGCTGTCCTGCACGCGATCGTCCGCCGTAACTACGGGGCGACCCACTTCATCGTCGGCCGCGACCACGCCGGTGCCGGCGACTACTACGGCACCTATGACGCGCAGAAGATCTTCGACACGATCGACATCGAGGAGCTCGGGATCGAGCCGCTGATGTTCGAGCACACTTTCTGGTGCAACGAGTGCGAGGGGCTCGCCTCGAACAAGACGTGTCCCCACGACCAAGAGGCGCGCCTCTTCCTCTCCGGGACGAAGGTCCGCGAGATGCTCGGCAACGGCGAAAGGCCGCCGCACGAGTTCTCGCGCGACGAGGTGGCCGACATACTCATCGACGCTTACAAGGAGGACTGACGTACCGATGGCTGACGAGAAAGGCTTCACCCTCTGGTTCACCGGGCTTTCCGGCGCGGGCAAGACGACGATCTCCAGGCTGCTCGAGGGTCACCTGCTCGAGCGCGGCTGCAAGCTTGAGATCCTCGACGGCGACGTGGTGCGTGAAAACCTCTCAAAGGGCCTCGGCTTCTCGAAGGAGGATCGCGACATCAACATCCGTCGCATCGCCTTCGTCGCCGACCTGCTCAGCCGCAACGGCGTGCCGGTGATCACCGCGGCGATCTCCCCCTACGCCGAGATCCGCGACGAGGCGCACGCGCTGATGGGCGACCGCTTCATCGAGGTCTACGTCAAGGCGTCGGTCGACACCTGCGCCGAGCGCGACGTCAAGGGCCTCTACGCGAAAGCGTTCTCCGGCGAGATCAAGGAATTCACCGGCGTCTCCGATCCCTACGAGATTCCCGAGAATCCCGCCTGGGTTTGCGACACCGAGAACGAGTCGCCCGAGGAGTCGGCGCAGAAGCTGCTCGAGTACCTCGAGTCGCGGGATCTGATTCCTGCGGCTGCCGTCACGGCCTAGGGACGAAGGTTTTGGAGCAGGGGAGGGGTCCGGTACCCCTCCCCGCTCAACTTTTTCGGTGAAGCGTTTGCGGTCTTCTGTGATTTGCCTCGGCGAAAAAGTACAAGCCGCGGGGAGGGGCACCGGACCCCTCCTTGACGGATTCCATCGATTCCCTAACCTGCGAGGCGTGAGGTGGGGAATTGGATTCGTGCTGCTCTCGGTGGCGTTGGTGCTGGCGTTGCCCGGGAGCGCTGCTGCCTTTGGGTCGCTTTCTAGCTTCGGTGGGCTTGGCTCCGGGCCGGGGCAGTTGAGTGCGCCGAAGCAGGCTGCGGTCGATGCCGAGGGGAATCTCTTCGTGGCCGACAGCGGCAACAACCGGATCTCGGTCTTTGCCGGGGACGGGACCTTTCTGCGGACGTTTGGCGAGGGGGAGCTGTCCCAGCCGGGGGACGTCGCGCTTAGCGGCGGCAGGGCCTTCGTGGCCGACAGCGGCGACAACCGGATCGCCGTCTTCACCGCCGCGGGGGAATTCCTCTTCGGCTTCGGCGGGACCGAACTGAGCGAACCGGCGGGTGTCGCGGTCGAAGGCTCGACCGTCTACGTCGCTGACCGCAGCAACGACCGTGTGCTGCCGTTCACCCTGGCCGGCACGACCGCGACGCCAGGCACTCCGATCGCCCCGATCCCCTCGCCTCGCGACGTGATCGTCGGCCGCAGCGGCGACCTCTTCGTCGCCGACTTCGGCGAAGAACGCATCGACGTCTATACGCCGGGGGGGAGCGAAGTCCGCTCCTTCCGCGAAACCGCGTCAGGGGGGCTGAGCGGCCCGGTCGCGCTCTCTCCCGACGGCTCGGGTGGGATCGAGGTAGCCGATCAGGTCGCTGGACGGGTTGAGCGCTTCAGCGAAGAAGGCGGCTTCCTCGGCGGCTTCGCCGCCGGACCCGACGTCGCCGGAGTGGCGGCCGCCTGCGCCGGAAACGTCTTCGCGGTCGAGGAAGGCTCCGCCAAGGTCGTGCGCTTCGGCGAACCCGGGGCTCCGCCACCGCCCTGCGCCGAAGCGACCCGCGAGGAACCGATCGCGGCGCCGGTCCTGAAGCTGCCGTCCAACAAGTTCCACTTTGCCGGGCTGAGGAAGAACCGGGCCAACGGCTTCGCGATGCTCTACGTGCGCGTACCCGGGCCTGGGAAGGTCAGTCTGAAAGGCAGGGGCTTTCGCCGGCTGTCGCGGACCGCGCGCCAGGCTACGACGGTGAGCCTCCCGGTCAAGCCCAAGGTGCGGCTGCGGCACTTCCTCAAGCAGCACGGCAAGGGCCGGATCCGCGTCGAGGTCACCTTTACGCCCACGGGTGGGGAACCGCGCAAGCGCGAAAAAGTAATCGTGCTGCGCCGCCATCGCGGCTGAGCGCGCGCTCAGCGGTTACAGGCGTGGAACCTGGGGCTCGGCGAGGCCGTAGGTGTCGTAGGCGCCGAACTCGGCGAAGGTCTTGTGGGTCGGGCCGTGGTAGTCGGAGGAGGCGGTCGGGATCAGGTCGAGCTCCTCGCAGAGCTCCAGCAGGTGTTCGGTCTGCTCCTTGCTGTGGGTCGGGTAGAAGGTCTCGACCCCGTCGACGTCGAGGGCCCGGATCAGCTCCTCGACCTTGGCCGGCTCCGAGATGTCCCAGTAGGGGTGGGCGACGACGGCGATGCCACCGGCCTGCTTGATCGTCTCTACGGCCTGCTCGGCGGTCGGCCAGCGGCGCGGCACGAAGGCCTTGGCGCCGGGCACGAGGTACTCCTCGAAGAACGGCCCGAGGTCGCCGGTTGCGCCCGCCGCCCGAGCGATATGCGGCCGCCCGATCGAGAGAGCGTCGCCGGCCTCCTTGACCGCGTCCTCGAGATGAAGGTCGAAGCCCTCTCCCCGCAGCTTCTCGACGATCTCTCCGGCCCGCGCGACACGTTCATGCTGCGCCCGCTCACAAGCCGGCGCGATCGCCCCGAGATCCACCCAGTAGCCGCAGACGTGCAGGTCTTCCGCGTACTCGTGCACGCAGGACATCTCGATGGCCGGAACCAGTTCGATCCCCACGCGCTCGGCAGCTTCCATCGCCTCCGGCACCCCGGCAATCGCATCGTGGTCCGTCAGCGCCAGCGTCGTGACGCCGACTTTCGCGGCTTCCTCGACGACGCCGGCGGGCGCTAGTTGGCCGTCGGAGACGGTGGAGTGGCTTTGCAGCTCGATCATCGACCGGCAGCCTAGTCATTGGGTCGCACCCTCGCCGTTCCCAAACGCTCGGGCGAGGTCGCCCGCCACCGCCCGGGCGTTCTCGGCGGCGGCGATAGACATGACCAGCTCGCCTTCGTCCTCGCGCAACGAGAGATCTAGAAACGAGCAGCACTCGGCCTCGGCGGCGACGATGCCCTCCAGTTGCCGTCGCGTTCCCGGCTCCAGCCGGAAGCGCAGCAGGTGGCTTTCGTCGTGCATGGTGCGGGAGAGCAGGCTTCTCGCGCCAACCTCCGCGATCGTCGCAAGACGCTGCTGGAGCTCTCCGGCGCCGAGCGAGCAGGCGATTGGGATGTCGTCGGGCATCGTCGATCCTCCGTTTCCAGGGTTCGGCGCTAGTGTTGACCCTGAACCTGGGTTTAGGTCAAGGGGGTCTCATGCCCGAAGCAGTGCTCAGCATCGGCGAAGTTGCCGGCAAGGCCGGCATCAGCGTGTCGGCGATCCGCTATTACGAGCGTCAGGGGCTCCTTCCCGAGCCGGAGCGCGCCGGCGGGCAGCGTCGCTATACGGAAGCCGTCATTCGGAGGCTCGGGATCATCGACGCGGCCAAGCAGGCCGGGTTCTCTCTCGAGGAGGTCGGGGTCCTACTGGCCTCCACCGACCAGGGCGCCCCGGCCCACGAGCAGCTTCGAGCGCTTGCGACCCGCAAGCTGCCCGAGGTGGATGCCCTGATCGAGCGCGCCCAGACGATGCGCGATTGGCTTCTGCTCGCCGGCGAATGCGGCTGCGAAACGCTCGATGCCTGCGCGCTGTTCGACGAGAGCTCCGTGGCACAGGTGCAGCGATCCTCTGCTGCTTGGGCCCAGGCACTCTCGTCCGTTGCGGCTGAATAGACTGCCGCCTCCGATGTTCGAGAAAGTGTTGATAGCCAACCGCGGCGAGATCGCCATCCGCGTCGCGCGCACGCTCAAGGAGATGGGGATCGGGTCCGTCGCCGTTTATTCGGAGATCGACCGCGACGCGCCCCACGTGCGCGAGGCCGACGAGGCGTTCCTGATCGGCCCGGCGGTTCCGGCCGAGAGCTACCTGAACATCGAGAAGATCATCGAGACGGCCAAGCAGGCCGGCGCCGAGGCGATCCATCCCGGCTATGGCTTCCTCGCCGAGAACGCCGATTTCGCCAAGGCCTGCGCCGACGCCGACATCGTCTTCATTGGCCCGCCCGCGAAGGCAATCGAAGAGATGGGCTCGAAGACGCGGGCGCGCGAGATCATGGCCGAGGCCGGGGTGCCGATCGTCCCGGGCGCGACCGAGCCGGCGAAGGATGTCGCTGCGGCCAAGCAGCAGGCCGAGGAAGCCGGCTATCCGGTCGCCTGCAAGGCGGCGGGCGGCGGCGGCGGCAAGGGCTTCCGCGTCGCCTTGACCCCTGACGATCTCGAGGAGGCCTTCGAGGGTGCCGCTCGCGAAGGCGAGAAGTTCTTCTCCGACGATCGTGTCTACGTCGAGCGCTACCTCGAGGACCCGCGCCACGTCGAGGTTCAGGTGCTCGCCGACTCGCACGGCAACGTGATCCATCTCGGCGAGCGCGACTGCTCTATCCAGCGCCGTCACCAGAAGGTGATCGAGGAGGCACCGGGGCCCCAGGTCGACGCCGAGATGCGCGAGCGGATCGGCAAGATCGCCACCGACGCGGCTGCCGCTGTCGGCTACCGCGGCGCTGGCACGGTCGAGGGGATGCAGGTCGGCGACGAGTACTTCTTCCTCGAGATGAACACGCGGGTGCAGGTCGAGCACTGCGTGACCGAGATGGTCACCGGGGTAGACATCGTCCGCGAGCAGGTGCTTGTCGCCGCCGGGGAGCCGCTGACGATCGCCCAGGAGGACGTCGAGCTGCGCGGCCACGCGATCGAGTGCCGGATCAACGCCGAGGCCGCCCACAAGAAATTCGCGCCGGCGCCGGGGGCGATCACCACCTACCGCGAGCCGGCGGGCCCGGGCGTGCGGGTCGACTCCGGGGTCGAAGCCGGCTCCGAGGTGACGCCGATGTACGACCCGATGGTCGCCAAGCTGATCGTCTGGGACGTCGACCGCGAGCACGCGACGCGACGCATGCTGCGCGCGTTGGGCGAGTACGAGGTCGGCGGCCTGACCACGCTGATCCCTTTCCATAGCGCGATCCTCGCCACCGAGCAGTGGGCCAACGGGGAGACCTGCCGCGACCTGATGGAGGACCGCGATTGGCTGAAGACGACGGCGCCGGTTGAGGCCGACGCGCCCGAGCTGCCCGAGGGCGCCGAGGTCGTCGCCCGCGACTACAAGGTCGAGGTCTCCGGCAAGCTCTTCGACGTCAAGGTGATCGGCGAGGCCATGGCCGGTGGCGCGGCCCCCGCCGCGGGCGGCAAGAAACCGCCGAAACGCGAGCGCAAAGCTGGGGGAGCCGCCGGCGCCTCCAGCGAGTCGCTGCCATCTCCGCTGCAGGGCACCGTGCTCAAAGTCGCCGTCGAGCAGGGCGCCGAGGTCGCCGAGGGCGACCTGATCTGCGTGATCGAGGCGATGAAGATGGAGAACGAGATAGCCGCCCACCGCTCTGGCAAGGTGACCACTCTTAATGTCGCTCAAGGCGCTTCAGTCTCGAACGGAGACGTGCTCGCAGTCATCGAGTAGGGGGCGGTAGTCCTCTGGGCGGGCGGATACTCAAAACGGCGGTCTAACTAGACCGCCGTTTGTCCGAACAGAGGACTACCGCCCCTACTTACCCTTACCGGCGTGTTCCCGTTCGCGTTCTCGCCGTTCCTTTTCCCGTTCCTGTTCGTGTTCGAGCACTTCCTTCTGGCGCTGCGCTCGCAGGCGCTCGAATTCGATCCGGGTCAGCGGGAACGGTGGCGTCGGTTCGCGGCATTCCCGCCCGACGCAGTTCTCGTAGCGCCGCAGCTGCCGGTGGAGGAAGTTGCGGATCGGGTAGAAGTTCGGCTCTCTGACGATGTTGTTGAGCTCGTTCGGGTCCTTGTTGATGTTGTAGAGCTCCTTCTCCCCGTCCGGCCAGGCGATGTACTTGTAGGGGCCGAGGCGAATTCCCTCGTAGTTGAGCGGCGGCGCGAGGAGCGAGGCCTGCGCGGTGTCGTCCGCGCTGGAGGCGCCCGCCTTTGACTTCGGGTCGGTGCTCCCGTCGCCCCCCGGCACCCCGCCGTCGCCTTCGCCGCTGGTCGAGATCGCGCCATTGGCTTCCACGTCGCTCGTCTGCACGAACGACTCGAAGATGATCGGCCGGCGGCTGCGCAGTTCCGGATCGCGCAGGAACGGGACCATCGAGCGCCCATCGACGCTCTTGTCCGGTTCGACCCCGGCCAGGTCGAGGATGGTCGGCGCGATGTCGATGTTCGCCGTCAGCTCCCCGGTCGACGTGTCGGGCTTTATCCCCGGGCCCCGGATCAGGAAGGGCAGATGCGTCGAGGGCTCATAGGCGAGGAACTTGCCGCCGATCAGGCGATGCTCGCCGTAGAAGAAGCCGTTGTCGGAGGTGAAGAGGATGTAGGTGTTGCGCAGGCGGTGCAACTGGCCCAGGGTGTCGACGATCTCTTTGACCCCGTCGTCGATCGAGCGCAGCGACTCCAGCGCCTTCTCGTAGTAGACCTTGTAGGTCCGCGTGTCGCTGGGGGTCAGATGTTCGGCTTCGCGGATGAAGCTCGGCTTGTCGCTGACATTGCCCTCGTCGAACCCTTCAGAGCGGTCGTGGGGCAGCTTCGCCCCCTTGAACCAGTTGTAGTGGCGAACCGCGGGCTCGGGCCCGGCCGGCTTGCGGAAGTCGCCATGCGGGGCGGTGTAGTCGACCTGCATGTAGAAGGGCTGTTCGGCCGGCGTGGCCAGCATTTCTTCCCGCGCCATCCAGTTGAAGATGTCGGTCGCGTAGAGGCAGGGCCGCCCTTCTTCGGGTGCGAAGGGGCAGCCGGCGGGGTCGCGTTCGGTGTATTCGCGCGGTTCCCAGGTCCCTGAGTTGCCGTACGGTTCGCTGACCTGGCCGTTGTTGTTGAGCGTGTAGCCGTAGAAGTAGTGGTGGGTGTCGGCGTTGAGCACGGTGTGCCAGGAGTCCCAGCCCGGTGGCACCGCGGTTCCGTTGTCGTACGGTTCGTCGCCGTAGCCGTTGAGGAACTTGCCGATGTGGATCGTGCGGTAGCCGGCGCCCTGCAGCCAGGTGGCGAGGTTGTGGCTGGCGGCGGCGCGGAAGGAGAAGCCGTAGTAGCCGCCGTTGGGTTGCACGTTGCCCTTGACGCCGGTGTTGTGGGCGTAGCGGCCGGTCAGCAGGCTGACCCGCGAGGGGCAGCACAGCGGGTAGGAGACGTAGTAGCGGTTGAAGGTCATGCCTTTCCCGGCGAGCAGTTCGAGCGTGTTCGGCATCGCGCGGATCTCCGCCGCGCCCGGGAAGGGGGTGAAGGCGGCGTAGAGCTCGTCGAGGGTCTGGTCGTCGGTCTGGATGACGACGAAGCTCGGCGGTTCGGAGTTGGGGTCGAGCGGCGGTTCTTCTTCGACTTCCAGCGCGTGGGCATGGGCGACGCTCAGGACGAGCGCGCAGAGCAGCGCCAGCAACGCCGCCGCGGCGAGCGGGCGGGCGCGCGAAGACCCTCGGTTGTGGCTAAGTCGGTCCATCGAATTCGGGGACGCCTCCGGGCGGCCTACGGTCGTAACCGTCACCCTGCGACGAAGTTGCGAAAGCGGAACGCTAGAAGACGGCCAGGACGGGCCGGTTAACCGGCGCCGAGCTTTTTGGCCGCTTCACGGAAGTTCTTGACGGTCGCGCTGGGCGCTTTGCGGCCGTCGAGCTTCTCGCCGTGGCGGTTGACCCAGATGACCGGGACCTTCATTTTCAGCAGCGGCGCGACATCGGTCGTGTAGTCGCAGCAGATATGGAGCCAGCCTTTTTTGCCGCCGATCCGCCGTGCGCACTCTTTGAAGTGGACCGGGTCGGGCTTGTAGCTGCGCACCTGCTGCGCGGTGACGACCAGGTCCAGTTCGGTGCGCAGATGGCGGCGCGAGATGCCGAGCAGTTTGTCGTCGATGTTGGAGATGATCCCGATCTCGTAGCGTTTGCCAAGCCGGTCCATCGCCGCGTTGGCCTCGCGGAAGGGCAGCCAGTAGGCGACGCTGTCGGGGAGGAACTGGGCCCTGGAGGGCTCGATCTCCCAGCCGACCTCGCGGGCGACTTTGACGATCGTGCGGCGCAGGACCTCGGCGTACAGTTCGTAGGAGCCGGCCATGATTTCGGCCTGCACTTCCATGAAGCGGGCCAGGAACGGCCCCTCTTCGAAGCTGAAGCCATCCTTGGCGGCCTCTTTCTTGCAGGCCTCGATGATCCCTTTCTCCCAATCGATCAGGGTTCCGTAGCAATCGGTGGTCACCCAGGTGACGGATTTGAGAGCGGGAAGAGGCACGGGGCGCGGCATCTTATAGGCTGCCGCCCGGCCCAGGCAGGGCTCCTCTTCCAATGGACCTTCTCGAGTATCAAGGCAAGCAGCTCTTCGCCGCGCACGGCTTAGCCGTGCCGAGCGGCGAGGTTGCCTCCACGGTCGAGGACGCCGTCGCCGCGGCGGAGCGGATCGGCTACCCATGCGCGATCAAGGCCCAGGTGCTGATCGGCGGCCGCGGCAAGGCCGGCGGAATCAAGATCGCCGCCGACCGGGCCGAGGCCGAGCAGCACGCCGGGGCGATCCTCGGCATGGACATAGTCGGTCCCCACGGCGAGGGGCCGTTCCGGGTCGAGCAGGTCTGGATCGAGGGCGGCTCGGCGATCGCAGCCGAGTACTACGCCTCGGTCA
Organism: uncultured Solirubrobacterales bacterium; assembly: GCA_963824705.1. GTDB lineage: Bacteria > Actinomycetota > Thermoleophilia > Solirubrobacterales > 70-9 > VRUE01. The sequence goes on along the minus strand of CAWGQE010000003.1, from coordinate 2,449,678 downwards.
TCCTCGACCGCGGCGAGAAGAAGCTTCTGGCGATGGTCTCCGCCAAGGGTGGGATGGACATCGAGGCGGTCGCCGCGGAGGATCCGGGGGCGCTGGTCAAGGAGCACGTCGACCCGACCCGACCCTTCACCGGGGCCGAGGCGCGGCCGATCGTCGACGCCGCCGGGCTCGCCGAGGACGTCCGCGACGCGGCCGCCGAGGTGCTGGCGAAGCTCGCCGAGACCGCGCAGGCCGAGGACGCGACGCTGATCGAGGTCAACCCGCTGATCGTCACCGAGGGCCGCGAGGTCGTCGCCCTCGACGCCAAGGTCACCATCGACGGCAACGCCCTCTACCGCCACGAGGGGCTGGCCGAGCTCGACGCCGAGTCGATCGACGACCCGCAGGAGGCGATGGCGCGCGAGAAGGGCCTCACCTACGTCAAGCTCGACGGCAACGTCGGCATCCTCGCCAACGGGGCCGGGCTCTGCATGTCCACGCTCGACGTCGTCGCCCAGGCCGGCGGCGCGCCGGCCAACTTCCTCGATGCCGGTGGCGGCTCCAAGGCCGAGGCGATCGTCAATGCGCTGACCGTGATCACCTCCGACGCGAAGGTCACGGCGATCCTCTTCAACATCTTCGGCGGCATCACCCGTTGCGACGAGATCGCCAAAGGGATCGTCGAGGCCTCGGCGCAGCTCGACCTCGGCGTGCCGCTGGTCGTCCGCCTCGACGGCACCAACTCCGAGGAGGGGCTGGCGATCCTCGCCGAGGCCGGCCTGGCCAACCTGCACCAGGAGACGACGATGCTCGGAGCCGCGCAGAAGGTCGTCGAGCTGGCGGGGGCGAGTGGCTGATGTCGATCATCGTCAACGAGGACACGAAGCTGGTCGTCTCCGGCCTGACCGGCCGCGAGGGTTCCTTCCACGGGCTGCGCAACCAGGCCTACGGCACCGATCTGGTCGCCGGGGTCACGCCGGGTAAGGGCGGCCAGAACGTCGAGGGCGTGCCGATCTTCGACTCGATCCGCGAGGCGGTCGAGCAGCGGGGCGCCAACACTTCGATGATCTTCGTTCCCGCCCGCTTCGCCGCGCCGGCGATCGACGAGGCGATCGAGTCCGGGGTCGAGACGGTGATCGCGATCACGGAGGGCATTCCGGTGCTCGACATGCTGAAGACCTACTGGAAGGCGAAGCAGGCGGGGGTGCGGCTGATCGGCCCCAACTGCCCCGGCGTCCTGTCTCCCGGCAAGGCCAACGTCGGCATCATCCCGGCCCAGTTCTTCGACCCGGGCAAGATCGGCGTCGTCTCCAAGTCGGGCACGCTGACCTACCAGATCGGCAACGAGTTGAAGCAGGCGGGCGAGGGCAACTCCTCGATCGTCGGCATCGGCGGCGACCCGATCATCGGCTCGGACTTCATCGACATCCTCAAGCTCTACGAGGTCGATCCGGAGACCGAGATGATCGTCATGGTCGGCGAGATCGGCGGCGACGCCGAGGAGCGGGCCGCCGAGTTCATCGCCTCCGATATCTCCAAGCCCGTGGTCGCCTACATCGCCGGCTTCACCGCGCCTCCCGGCAAGCAGATGGGCCACGCCGGCGCGATCATCTCCGGCTCCTCGGGGACCGCGCAGGCAAAGAAGGAAGCGCTCGAGGCCAAGGGCGTGCGGGTCGGCGAAAGCCCGACCGAGACGGCAAAGATCGCCGTCGAAGTGCTGCGCGGTTAGGGCGTAGCGACCCCTCCATGGGGCGTTGCTACCGCGCTGGTTGGCGGCGATTTGAGCTGAGCAGCGCTCGTAGCTGGGTGGCTATTCGGGGGGCTTCGGTTTCCAGTTGGCGGTGGGTGAGGCGGATGACTCGGTAGCCCGTGGTCTGCATTGCGGCGTCGCGGGCTCGGTCGCTCTCGAAGGCTGCACGGTGGCTGTGGAATTCCCAGCTGTCCATCTCGACGACGAGGCGATGACCGGGCCAGTACGCGTCGACCTCGTGGTCGAGGATCGAGACGTTGGTGAGCGGGGCGGGCAAGTCCGCGAGGTACTCGCGGCAGAACTCGGCGAAGCGGTTCTCCAGCGGTGAGCGAGCGTAGGTGGGCACCCGGGCTTCGGTGAGGAGCCGCCGGATCGGTCGCAGTGCATGGCGCCCGTAGCCCAGCTCGCAGACTCGTTCCACGATTGGCAGCCGGAGGAGGTGAAGCCGGTCGGCCTCTTCCCAAGCCCGCCGCAGTTGCCGGAACTTGACGACTTCGGCGAGGTCGAACAGTGTTCGGGCGACGGTCGTAACCGGAATGCCGCTTTGTTCGGTCGCATCGCCAGGGAAGAGCTGGCCACGATGCAGGCGGATGCCGTCCCGGCCTGGATCGAACTGGCGCCCGATCAGACCCGTCACATCGATTGTCGACCCCCGTTGCCGTGCGAGGCCCCAGAGCGCGGCGGCGCTTCGATGGCTCAGCAGCGCCCCGTCGCCGCAGGCAAGGACCGCGGCAAGCCAGCGCCCGTGCTGGCTCACTCGACCGTGACCAACCGCGAAAGTCTCGCGGTGCAGCCGATGCAAACGCCCGGCACGCAGCCACCTCTCGATTGTCGCCTTCCCGACTCCCAGCGCTACCAGCTGGCGCCGTCCCACTACCCCGTGCTGTCGCGTTGCCAGCCGCGCCATCGCCTGCCCCCTCTCTTCCCCAAGGCGTGTCCGAGTTTTCGCTTCCATATGGATGCATAAGCTCGGACACGCCCCTGGTTCGCCCCCTTTGGGGCGGGGAGTCCGCTAGTTGGGGCGCGTTGCTAGGCTCGGACGTGATGGCTCAGGACACGATTTCATTCGCTCGCGGAGCTCCCAGCGCGGACATCCTGCCGCGGGAAGCTGTGCGGGACGCTGCTGCCGTCGCGTTGGCCGAGGATTGGGAAAAGGCGCTCTCTTACGGGACGGGGATCGGGCATCCTGGGCTCTGCCAGTGGGTCGCCGAGCGGCACGGCGGACTCGACGCCGGACAGGTGATGATCGCCAACGGCTCGCTGGAGGCGGGCTGGATGCTGTTCGAGCATCTGCTCGAGGCTGGCGATCGGGTCGTTGTCGAGCAGCCGACCTATGACCGCACGCTGCTGATGCTGCAGCGGCTCGGTGTCGAGCTGGTGCCGGTGCCCTTGGAGGACGACGGTCTCGACCTGGGGGCGTTCGAAGCCGCGCTACAGGACGGTCCGATCAAGCTCGCCCACGTCATCCCCAACTTTCACAACCCGGCCGGCTGCACGCTCTCGGCCGCGAAGCGCACGCGCCTGGTCGAGCTGGCCGCCAAGCACGGCTTCTGGATCTTCGAGGACGATCCCTACCGCGAGCTTCCCTTCGAGGGCGAGGCGATGGAGTCGATGCTCTCGCTGGACAACGCCGATCGGGTCGTCCACGCTTCATCTTTCTCCAAGACCGTCAGCCCGGGCGTCAGGGTCGGCTATCTGGCCGGGCCGGCTGGGGAGATCGCCCAGCTGGCCAAGCGCGCCAACGAGACCTACATCTCGCCCAACATGCTGGCCGAGGCCGTGGTGCTGGAGCTCTGTCGCTCGGGGAAGCTCGACGCCAACATCGATTTCGTCAAAGGCGCGCTGCGCGAGCGTCGCGACGCTCTGGTCGAGGCGCTGGGCGAGCAGATCCCCGAGGCCGAGTTCGTCGTCCCGGGCGGCGGCTACTTCCTCTGGCTCGACCTCGCCGAGGGCACCGATACCTCCGCGCTTCTCGCCGAGGCCAAGGGCGAGGGGGTCGCTTTCGTCGCCGGCCCGGACTTCATGATCGAGGGGGGGGAGAACAGCCTCCGCCTCTCCTTTGCCAGCGTGCCTCCGGAGCGGATTCCGGAGGGCGTGGCCCGCATCGCCCGCGCTCTGGAGCGCGTCCGCGCGGCGTCACCGGCTTAGCGCACATCCCGGTAGGGGTTCCACTTAACTTTTTCGGTGAACGCCAGTGGGCTGTCGCCTGCGCCCCGCACCGAAAAAGTACAAGACGTTCCACCCCTGCCGGGACGTGCCCTGATCCAATGGCCGCCTTGGTCCGTAGTGGGAAAAGAACCCAACTGCGACCAGGAGGCAGCATGGCTGTTCCAAAAGAACCGAACGCCTTGGCCCGAATGGCGAAGGACCCAGTCTCGCGGCGCAAGTTCATTGCGCTGGGCGGGGGCTCTGCCGCCGCCGCGTTTCTAGTTGCTTGTGGCAGCGACAGCAGCTCGACCACGACCACCGCAACCACCGCCGCGGCGGGTGGCGACGCCGTGATCGAGGAAAAATTCGGCAAGGGAGACGTCGGCATCCTCAACTACGCGCTGACCTTGGAGTACCTGGAGACCGCCTTCTACGCCGACGTGGTCAAGAGCGGCCTCTTCAAGGGCTCCGATCTGGCGACTATCCGCAAGTTCGGCAGCGAGGAGGCCGAACACGTCGCCGCGCTCACCGGGTTCGTCAAGAAACTTGGCGGGAAGCCCGCGCCGAAGCCCAAGACCGAATTCCCCCTGAAGAGCGCCAAGTCCGTGCTCGAACTGGCCGGGACCGTCGAGAACCTCGGCGCCGCTGCCTATCTGGGCCAGGCGACCAACATCAAGGCCGCGGAAGTGCTCGCGGCGGCGCTCTCGATCCACAGCGTCGAGGGCCGCCATGCGGCGACCCTGAACACGCTGCTGGGCGAATCGATCACGCCCGACGGTGCCTTTGCGGTACCGGCCGGCGCGCCTGAAGTGCTCAAGTCCGTCGAACCCTTCATCGTCAGCTGAACCGGCGAGCGAAGCGAAAGGAGAACGAGATGAACGACCAAGAACTGGCACAGCCCGAGCTCGCCGGCGTCCACATCGACGCAGCCGACGATGGCGACTTTTCCCGCAGCGAGGTGATCCTCAAGGGGGCCCTGGCCGCGGGTGCCGTCTACGGCGCCATGTCGGTCGCGCCGTTCGTCAGCCGAGCGCTGGCGATGTCCGAAGGGGGCGACGTCGGCATCCTCAACTTCGCCCTCACCCTCGAGTACCTGGAGTCGACCTTCTACAAGGAAGCGAAGCAACGGGCCGGAGCGAGTGGCGAGCTGAAGAGCCTGATCGACCTGGTCGCCCGCGACGAGGACGAACATGTCGGAGCGTTGACCGAAACGATCAAGAAGCTGGGTGGCAAGCCCGTCGCGGAGCCGAAGTTCGACTTCCCCTACAGCGGCACCACCGGCTTCCTCAAGCTCGCCCAGACCTTCGAGGACACCGGCGTCAGCGCCTACAACGGCGCCGCGCCGCAGATCAAGTCCAAAGAAGTGCTCGGCGCGGCCGGCTCGATCGTCCAGGTCGAGGCACGCCACGCGGCGGCGATCCGCCTGCAGAACAAGCAGGAACCGTCGCCGGAAGCATTCGACCCCTCACTCGACGAAGCCGAAGTCCTCAAGGCGGTGGAACCCTTCATCGCATGAAGCCGGAGCGCCTCGCAGACGAGGAGCTGATGCCGCTGATCGGTGAGAAGGACGCCGCGGCTTTCGAGGTGTTCTACGACCGCCACGGCGGTGCCGCCTACTCGCTGGCCTACAGGATCGTCGGCGAGCGGGCGGCGGCCGAGGACGTCACCCAGGAGGCCTTCGTCTCGATTTGGCGCAGCGGCGCCCGCTACGACCGGGCGCGCGGCAGCGTCCGCTCCTGGATGCTGGGGATCGTCCGCAACCGGGCGATCGACCTGCTGCGCAGTCGCTCCAGCCGGGCGCCGAAGCTCGGCTTCGATGACGAGGCGGTGCTCGAGCAGCGCCCCGCGGACGAGTTCACCGATACGGAGGCGCTGCGTCGCGAGACCGCCCGAGAGGTGCGTGGCGCTCTCGACGAGCTGCCCGGCGAGCAGTCGAAGGTGATCGAGCTCGCCTACTTCGGCGGCTTCAGTCAGTCTGAGATCGCCACGATGGTCGGGGCGCCGCTGGGCACCGTCAAGGGCCGCATGCGGCTCGGCTTGGAGAAGATCAGGGGACGACTTGCGGGGGGCTTGGCATGAACGAGAGAGAACACGAGACGCGACGCGACGATATTGCTGCCTACCTCCTTGGCTCGCTGGAGCCGGGCGAGGCGGCGGAGGTGGAGCAGCACCTGGCCGCCTGCGAGGAATGCCGCAGCGAGCTCGAATGGCTGCGGCCGGCCGTGCGGGTGCTGCCCGAGTCGGTGGAGAGGGTCGAGCCACCGGCGCGGCTGCGGTCCCGGATCATGGGCGAAGTCGAGGCCGACGCGGGCCGAAAGGGGTCGGGAATCCGCCTCGGCGGCAGGATGCGCGCTCTCGGCCTGCGTCCCGCCGTTGGACTGGCGGCACTCGCGCTCCTCGTCGCCGGGGTGGCCGGCTACGCGATCCGTGACTCCGGCTCGGCCGGCGGCACGACCACGGTTGCCGCGGGACACGCTCCGGGGGTGACCGCGAAGATGGTCCGCGACGGCGACAGCGGCACGCTGCGACTGGCCAACGTCCACCAGCTCCCCTCCAGCGAGGTCCTCCAGGCCTGGGTTCAGCGCGGCAAGCGGATCGAATCGGCGAAGACCTTGTTCGTCCCCAACCGCGACGGCACGGCAACCGCGGTGATCGACGACATGCAGGGCGTCAACACGGTGATGGTGACCGCGGAGCCGCGCGGCGGCAGCAGCCACCCGACCTCGGAGCCGATCGTCTCGGTGGCCATCCCGCAGTAGGCGGCTGGGCTCAGCGGCCGTAGCGGTCACGAGACAGCACTAGCTGCTCGGGGATTGCCGCCCGTGGCGGCGGCGCCGGGTCGGCGCGAACGGAGACCGTCTCGGCGACGCTGCGCGAGACGCGGTGCGAGCCATCGGCGGAGGCGATTGTCACCCCATCCTCGTCGGAGCTCTTCAGCGTGCCCTCCAGGCCCGGCTCCAACCCGGCCTCTTTGAGGTAGTGGAGCAGCTCCTCCGCCTCGTTCTCGAAGCGCAGCACGTGGACCTTGGCGCCGACCTGTACGTCGGCCAGGAGAGCGCCGGTCTCACGCACGCCCTCGACGATCGGGTGGCCGTGCGGGCAGGTCGTCGCGTCGCCGATCGCCGCCCGCATCCGCTCCTCCAGCACCGGCGACATCGCGTGCTCGATCCGCTCCGCCTCCTCGTGCACCTCGTCCCAGGGGATGCCGAGGACGTCGGTGAGGAAGCGCTCGATCATGCGGTGGCGGCGGACGATGTGGCTGGCGTGCTCGCGCCCGGACCCGGTGAAGGCAAGCGATTTGTCGGCGTTGCGCTCGACGTAGCCGTCGTCGATGAGGCGGCCGACCATTTCGTGCACGGTGGGGGGCGAGAGCTGCATCGCGCGGGCGATGTTGGCGCCGGTCATCGGCAGTCCGGCCTCCTCCAGCCAGAACATGATCTCCAGGTACTCCTGCTCGGCGACGGTCGCGGTCTCCATCGGCTCGATATTAGTCACCGCCCTAGCTACGCTCGATCAGGGTGGAGACGATCGCCTCGTAGAAGCCGTCGCCCATCGCCCCCTCGGTGACGGTTGCGTTGTCCCAGGCGGAGAGCGCGGCGCGCAGGCCGGGATCTCGCTCGGGTCCGTTGGCGACGACGAAGAAGCGGCCGACCGCGGCGGCGACCTCGAGATCCTCGACCGAGTCGCCGACCGCGATGCACTCGGCCGGGTCGAAGCCGCGGGCGCGGGCGTGAGCGGCGACCGCGCTTGCCTTGCTGACGATCTTCGGGACCAGGTGGTAGGCGTGGGTGGGACCGTCGATCGCGGCCATCTCGCGGCCGATCGCGCCGTTGTCGAGCAGGCGCAGGTTCTCGTGGCCCTCGGCGGCGAGCAGCTCGTTGGCCTCGCCGACGTCGACCTTGCCGCGGAAGAGGTGGGAGAGGACGCGGCCGTGGTGCCAAGGCGAGTGGTACTCGAGCTGCCCCTCGAAGCGCTCGAAGAGCAGCTTCGGGATGCCTTCTTGCTCGAGCTTCTCGTAGACCGTGCCGTCCTCGTCGGGGACGAGGTCTCCGGTCAGCAGCGTCGTCTCGCCGTCGATCGCGAAGGCGCAGCCGGCCTCGTAGATGTAGGAGGTCTGGCCCATCAGGCGGGCCGCCTCGTGGACCTGGGGCTCGCGGCGGCCGGACATGATCACGACCTCGACGCCGGCCCGGTGGCAGGCCTCGAGCCCGCGCGCCTGCGCCAGGGAGAAGCCTCCCTCGGCATCGCGGAACAGCGAGGCTCCCTGCCCGAGCAGGGTCCCGTCGAGGTCGGTGTAGACGCATCGCAGTGCCATGGTGCGGTCGCTACGGTAGCGGCGTGCCCTGGAAACTCGCCGATCGGACCCTCGACCTCGCGCAGCCGCTGGGGGCGGGGATCGTCAACGTCACCGCCGACTCGATGTTCGAGGGAGCTCGGAGCGGGACGCCGGAGCAGGCTGTCGCCGACGGGCTGGCGCTGGTCGAGGCCGGCTTCGACATGCTCGACGTGGGCGCGGTCGCGGCGCGCAGCGGGCCGCCGGTCGGCGCCGAGGAAGAGGCGGCGGCGCTGGTCCCGGCGATCGAAGGGCTGGCCGATGCGGGCGTGCCGGTCTCGGCCGACACCTTCTCGGTCGAGGTTGCCCGGCGGGCGCTGGCGGCGCGGGCGGCGGCCGTTAACGACATCTCGGGTGGCTCGGAGGAGATGTTCGAGCTGGTCGCCGGCGCGGGCTGTGGCTACGTACTGATGCACATCGAGGGTCCGCCGCGGGTCGATCGCGCAGCGCGCGAATACGACGATGTCGTCGAGCACCTCAAGTCGTGGTTCGGGGGGAGAGTCGAGGCGGCCTCGCGACTTGGGGTTGCCGAGGAGCAGATCGCCATCGACCCCGGACTCGACTTCGACCTCACCACCGAGCAGGACCTGGAGATCCTGCGGCGGCTCGGCGAGCTGCGCTCGCTCGGCCTGCCGCTCTATGTCTCGCTCTCGCGCAAGGACTTCATCGGCGAGGTCTTGGGTGGGAGTTGGGAGGAGCGCTTGCCGGCGGGCGAGCGCGAGTGGGGCACGGTCGCGGCGGCGGCACTGGCGGTGCGCGAGGGCGCTGACATCATGCGGATTCACGATCGGTCGACGCTTCAGGCGGTACGCGTTTCTGGCGCAATCCGGAGGTCGCCAGACAAGGACGCAGCGAGGCTGGCAAGGGGGGCGCACAGTTAGTGCGTGACCCGCAGACAGCCGACCGAGGACACAGTCTGGCGGCCTCCGGGTTCGTCAGATGGTCGATCGCGATCGACCCGGCGCGGCGGGACGGCCGCATCGTCGCCGAGAGCAGCGAGCCGGAGCGCAAGGCAAAGCCGGTGGCGATGCCCCGCTCGCTCGACCCCGGATTGGTCGAGGCGCTGGGCAGGGCCGGGATCGCGCGCCTTTACACGCACCAGCGCGAGGCGCTCAAGGCGGCCGCCGCCTCCAACCTGGTGATCACCAGCGGCACGGCTTCGGGCAAGAGCCTCGCCTTCAACCTGCCGGTGCTCGACGGCATCGCCCGCGACCCCAAGCGCCGCGCCCTCTATCTCTACCCGACCAAGGCGCTTGCGCAGGACCAGGCGCGCAAGCTCGCCGCGCTGCGCCCGCCGGGCTTGCGCGAGGCGATCTACGACGGTGACACGCCACGCGAGGAGCGTCCGGCGATCCGCCGCCGCAACAACCTCGTCCTCACCAACCCCGACATGCTGCACGTCGGCCTGCTGCCCAACCACAAGAGCTGGGGGGACTTCATCGCCAACCTCGGCTGGGTGGTTGTCGACGAGGCGCACACCTACCGCGGCGTCTTCGGCTCCCACGTGGCCAACGTGCTGCGGCGGCTGCGGCGGATTGCGCGGGCCTACGGCGCCGAGCCGCGCTTCCTACTGACCTCGGCGACGATCGCCAACCCGCTGGAGCTGGCCGAGCGGCTGGTCGGCGAGCCGTTCGAGCTGATCGACGACGACGGCGCGCCCGGCAGCGGGCGCGAGATCGCGATGTGGAACCCGCCGCTGATCGACAAGGCAAGTGGGACGCGGCGCTCCGCCCTCTCCGAGGCGGCGGACCTGCTGGCCGAGCTGGTCTCGCAGGGGGTGCGGACGATCTGCTTCCTCAAAAGCCGCCGTGGGATCGAGCTGATCCAGCGCTTCACCGGGGAAGCGCTGCGGCGGCGGGGCAAGCCTGAGCTGGCTGCGCGGATCGCCCCCTACCGCGGCGGCTACACGCCGCAGCAGCGGCGCGAGATCGAGGCGCGGCTGGCGGCGGGGGAACTGCTTGCCGTGGTCGCGACCGATGCCCTTGAGCTGGGGATCGACATCGGCGAGCTCGACGCGGCGATCTGCGTCACCTTCCCCGGCACCGTCGCCAGCCTGCGTCAGATGTGGGGACGGGCGGGACGCCGCCGGCGCGGCCTGGCGATCTACGTCGCTGGCGCCGATGCGCTCGACCAGTTCTTCTGCCGCCACCCCGACGAGTTCGTCGGCCGGCCGGTGGAGGCGGCGATCCTCGACCACGAGAGCGAGCAGATCGCCTCGCGGCACATGGTCGCGGCGGCCTACGAGCTGCCGCTGAGCAGCGAGGACGATGAGGTCTTCGGCGAGGGCTGGCGCGAGCGGGCCGAGCGGCTGACCGCGGCTGGTGAGTTGCGCCGTGCCGGCGGCCGGCTGCTCCCGGCCGGCAGCGGGTTCGTCGCCGCAAAGATCCCGCTGCGCTCCGCCTCGGCTGACTCGGTCGCGGTGATCGAGCGAGACTCTGGCGAGATGCTCGGCCTGGTCGAGGCCGAGCGCGCCTTCACCACGATCCATCCCGGCGCGATCTATCTCCACCTGGGCCGCTCCTACGAGGTCGAGCAGCTCGACGTCGAGGGGCGACGGGCGATCGTCAGCGGCTTCGACGGCGACTGGTACACGCGGCCGAAAAAGGAGACCGAGATCTACATCGAGCGGGTGCGGGAGCAGCGCTCGACCTCGGGCGTCGAGCTGCACTTTGGCGAAGTCTCGGTGAGCGAGCAGGTGATCGCCTTCCAGCGGGTCTCGATCTCCGAGCAGGAGCCGATCGACATCGTCGCCCTGGAGCTGCCCGAGCAGCATTTCGTCACCCAGGCCCTCTGGTACGTGCTGCCCGACCGGCTCAGCGCCGCCCTGCCGACCGAGGTGCTGCTCGGCTCCCTGCACGCGACCGAGCACGGCCAGATCGCGGTGCTGCCGCTGATCGCGATGTGCGACCGCTGGGACATCGGCGGGCTCTCGACCAACGTCCACTTCCAGACCGGCCGCGCGACGATCTTCATCTACGACGGCCACCCCGGCGGCGTCGGGATCACGCTGCGCGGCTACGAGCAGTTCGAGCGCCTGCTCGGCGACGCGGAGCGCCTGATCGGCGAGTGCCCCTGCGAGTCGGGTTGCCCTTCCTGCGTGCAGAGCCCCAAGTGCGGCAACCTCAACGAACCGCTGCACAAGGGGGGCGCGTTGGAGTTGATGAGGACGATGAGGAGCGTTCAGTGAAGGGGAGGGAATGGCCCTCGCCCTCACAACAGCGGGGAGGTTCGGTTGAGGGCCATTCCCTCCCCTTCGAGCGCGCGCGCCAGGTCGCCGTCATCGGCTCCAGTCGTTGTGCTGAAGATTCCGAGCCTTGGAGGCTGGCCGAGGAGGTGGGGCGGTTGCTGGCGGAGGCGAGTGTCACTGTCGCCTGCGGTGGCGGTCCGGGGGTGATGGAGGCGGTCGCGCGGGGTGCGGCCGGCGCTGGCGGGACCGTGATCGGGATCCTGCCGGGGGACGATCCGGGGACGGTAAACGCCTACTGCACCAACGCTGTCGCCACCGGCATAGGCCAAGCCCGCAATCTCGCCGTCGTCGCATCCGGGGAAGCTGCGATCGCGATCGGCGGCGAATGGGGGACGCTCTCCGAGATCGCCCACGCCCGCAACCTGGGACGGACGGTAGTCGCGCTGCGCAGCTGGAGCGTCTCCGGGCGTGAGCGGATGGAGGGCGGCCCCGGCATCGTCCCAGCCGGGACCCCCGAGGAGGCGGTTGCCGTGGCCCTTGCCTCGTTCGGCGCCTAGCCAGGCCAGAGCTCACGCAGGGCAAGGATCGTGAAGGCGTGGGACCAGGCGAGGGGGGTGGTCGAGGTCGGGAGGCCGGTGTGGGCGTCCACGCGCTCGGGAAGGAGGCCCAGCGGCGTGGCTGCCCGGCGCAGGTCCGCGATGAGGCCGAGCGCGGCGCGGCGGTCGCCACGCGCCTGCCTCGCATCACCTCCCGTTCGCGCAAGGGTGGCCAGCCCCCAGGCGGTCCACGCCGTCGGCGCCGTCCACGGGTCTTCGCCGCCGTGCCAGCTCTGGGAGGGGACGATGCCGAAGCGGCCGCTGTCAGCGGCCAACCACATCAGGGTGCGACGAATCGCCGGGAAGAGCGTGGGATGAGGGAAGGGACGAACCGCCCACGCCGCGGTGGAATCGAGGCCGGAGTCCGGATCGTCCGCGATCCGCACGAGCCCGTCGTCGGATTCGAACATGGAGTCGATCCGGCGGGAGCTCAGGCCGGAGGCGATCGCGTTGCCGAGGTAGTCGCCGGCGTCGCCCTCTTGATAGTCGGCCCGGTCTCGCCATGGGTAGGCGAGCCGACGTGCCGGCAGCCTCGCGGCCCGCGCCGCCGCTGCGATCCAGCCCTCCGCGTCGCCCTGCGCGGCACGCCTGGAGACGGGGGCGCCGGTGCCGTCGAATCGCGCCGCGGCGTTCAAGTCGAGTCCCGTGAGGAAGCGGACGATCCGCCGCGCCTCCGGTCGGTATCCGGCCGACGCGAGGGCGATCGCAACCACGCCGGCATCGCGTGGCCAGACGTACGCCCAGCCGTCGCGGGCGCCTGCCACGACAGCCCCGCTGCGCCGGTCGGTCAGCGCACGCAGCACGAGCAGCGAACGCCGGTACATCGCCCGGGCCCAGTTCGGTGCGCTCGCGCCCAGTGGGTGCGCTCGGGAGAGCCAGCTCCGGTCGGCCCGAACCTCTCCTTGTCCGCCGGCGCGCCGCACGACTGCCACCTGCCTGTCGCCGAACCGCGCGGTCGTCTTGAGGATGTTGGTGCCCGGCACGTACCGCTGTCGGACGGAGTCGGCTCGCCAGAAGGGCACCGTGCGTCCACCCTCGAGCCGCACCCGCGCCACGATTGCCTCACCGGGCGACACCGACCCCGCGACCTGCCGCTTCGCCGCGACGGCAACCAGCGGCCGCCCCGCGGGCCCTGGCGCTCGCAGGTCGACGACGTCGCCGTAGGCGTCGACAGCCGCGGTTCGTCCGCCCCCGCCGACCACCGCCACCCCGAGAAGCGGCGGCGGCATCCCCGGCAGTCCGACCGGGGTCCGGGGATCGTCGCGATGCCCGCCAGACAGCGCGACCGCCGCCAGGGCGACTGCGCCAAGTGCGATTCCTGCGCGAGCCCAGGTCACGGCTCAATCCAAGCAGCCCGATCTCGCCCCGGTCGCTAGCCTTCCACCGCGCGGCCAACCCGTGCATCAGTTACGGCGAGGTAGCTCAGTTGGTAGAGCACACGACTGAAAATCGTGGTGTCGCGGGTTCGAATCCCGCCCTCGCCATTCAGAGGAATGCTAGGTGGGAAGCGGGTTTTCTCCCCTCTTCCCACCTCTAGATTTTTGTTAGGTGTCCAATGATTTCGAGCTTCGTCGCCCAAACGTCGCCCAATCCCGGTGCTCGCAGGCCGCTTTTGAGGCCGACGGCGACCGCTCAGTGCCAGCGGCATTTGGCTTCCCAAGGCGGCTCTCGCCACCTGAAGTGCCGTCTCGAACTTTTCGTCCACGAGTAGGGATCATGTTCTCTTCAGTTCGAAGAAATAGGACACCACTAGGTGTATGGTGATGCTATGAGCCGAACCCAGATCTACCTTGGTGAAGACGAGCTGGAGCTCCTCGATCGTGCGTCGGAGGAGACCGGAGCGTCGCGCTCGGAGCTCGTCCGCCGCGCGGTGCGATCAACCTTCGGCCGCCAGGGTAAGGACGAGAGGCTGGGCGGGCTCCGAGCGAGCGCCGGCTCATGGCGGGGCCGCCGCCGCACCGGAGCCGAGTACGTCGACGCCATGCGCGGGGGCGATCTGAACGAGCGCCTGTCCCGCCTCGGCGTCAGGTGAAGCTGCTCGACACGAGCGTGGCGATCGACCATCTCCGCGGTTTGCCGGAGGCGGTCGAGCTTCTCAGCAGTCTGATCGAAGCCGAAGAGCTTCTGCTCGCAAGCGAGGTCGTCCGCTTCGAGCTCCTGGCCGGCGTTCGCAAAGGCGAGGTCGAAGCGCTCGAGCAGTTCTTCTCCGCCCTGTCCTGGGTACCCGTCGGCGAGGAGGTCGCCCGGACCGCCGGTGAGCTCGCCCAACACCACCGCCGTGCCCACAGCGGCATTGATGATGCCGATTACCTGATCGCCGCCACCACCATCCTGCTCGAGGCCGACCTGCTCACCACGAACGTGCGCCACTTTCCGATGGTCGCCGGTCTAGCGCCCGCGTACTGAAACCTCGACAGTCACTAACTTCCTGTATTTGCGGGTCTGAGCGCCCATAGCGGTGTAGGTCCCAAATGGGTCGTCGATTCAAATCCGGCCCTCGCCACGCCTGTCTCCCGGCAATGGGCTAGCTATGAGCCGCTCGCGCGCTAAAGCGCGCAAGTATCGTCGAGCGCTTCATGCAGGAGATCATCGAGTTCTGGCGAGCGGTGGAGATGTTCAGCCCGCCGGCAATCCCACGGGCCCGCCCAGCGCAGCCGGTGTTCGCCGTCGCTTCCGGCGAGCCGCTGCCCTGGAATCCCGGGCACCCCGTCCAAGCCACGCGGCTGACCAAGGACCAGGCGTGGAGGCACACCGTCTACGTCGGCCTCTACCCGCGGGAAGCGGTCTTCTCGGCGCTGAAGGACGTCTTTCCTCCCGCCCCCGACAGCTACGAGGAGCGTCCCTCGGGCGAGAGCGCCCTGCTGGGTTTCGCGGTATCGGAGAAAGGCATCCTCCTCGAGGGGTCCGCGGTGCTCTCGGCCTGCGCTTGGGCGACGGCGCGAGCCCTCAATCCGGGACCGTCGGCCGCCGCCTGGCTCGACGGCTTCGCCGACATCGAACGCGGCTTTGCCTCAGGCCTGGAGGAAACGCTTCTCGGCAGGACCGAGGAGCAACGCAAGCCGGTGGTCCTCGACTGGGGCATCCTCACCGAATGCCTGGAGGGCGCGATCGCGGCTTTGGGCGTGGAGGGCGTGCTGCCCATCTCCGGGGTCCGGGTCAGCAGCGAAATCGTCGCGCGGCGGAGCGCCGGCACGGTCGAGCACGACTTTCTCAACAGCTTCATCGCCGACGACCTGGCCCGCGTCGCCGCCGCTGCGGGCGCGGGTGAGGTGGGCGCTGTACTTCGTGAGTACCTGCGGCCCACCGCCGAGCTCGACCTCGACGGTCGCGTCGACGTGCGGACCCGCCTCGACGAGGTCCGCCGCGCCACCGAACCCGATCGGCTGCCTCCCGGACGCTGGCCGGCGGGCCCGGAGCGGCCGTTGGCCCTGGGCCAGCAGCTCGCTGTCAATGAGGCGATCGCAATGCCCCCCGCCGGCGGCAATCTGTTCGCTGTCAACGGGCCGCCCGGCACCGGCAAGACGACGATGCTGCGCGACCTGGTCGCTGGGTTGGTCACCGAACGGGCCGAGCGGCTGGCGGCGCTGACCGATCCAGCGGATGCATTCCTCGACGACCCCGATCGCTGGGAGACGACTCCCTATCGGCGCGTGATCCATCGGCTGAGGCCCGAGCTGACCGGGTTCGAGCTGGTCCTGGCGTCCAGCAACAACGGGGCGGTCGAGAACGTCACGCTCGAGATCCCGTCGAGCGAGGCTGTTGACGGCCACTGGCGCGAGCTGGCGGAGGGCATCGACTACTTCCCGGCCTTGGCCGAGCGGGCGATGAGCGCCGGCCGGCCCTCGGGCGGCGCCTGGGCGCTGGTCGCCGCGCGGCTCGGCAACAGCAAGAACCGCAAGGACTTCGTCAACGCGGTCTGGTGGACCGAACGACGCAAAGAGGGCGACAACCGCCCGCCGCCGCCCCCGGGTCTGCGCGACCTCCTCGACAACTGGGAGGACAACCCTGAGGGACCGTCCTGGGCCGAGGCTGTGGCGGCGTTCGAGCGGGCTCGCGATCGGGCGAGAGCGATCCGCGAGGACCGCCTCCAGGTGGCGGCGGCGCTCCACCGGGTTGCCGGGATCGAGTCAGACCTCGAGGCGGCCCGTGCCGCGGAGCGGGCAGCAGGCGAGCGGGTCCAGGCATCGCTGCCGCGGCGCGAGGAGCTTGCATCTCTGCAGCGCACGCGCGAGGACGAGCGCCGCCGCCGCGTCGAGGCTCGCGAGGAGGAGCTGCGCCGGCGCCCCTCGGTGATCAGGTTCCGCGCCCGGGCCGCCTGGCGCGAGCGCGACGAGGAGCTCGCCGCCGCGATCGCCGCGCTGGACACGACCCTGGATGAGGTCGGCGAGGAGCTGCGGGTGCTGGAGGGTGAGGTGCGGGCGCACACCGAAGCGGGCGCTGTGCTCGCGGCGGCCGAGAAGGAGGACGACGCGGCTCGTCGGGTTCTGGCGCGCTACCGCGAGCGGACCGGTGCCCTCATGCCTGACGAGGGGTGGAGGGGCGATCGCGTGGCGCGTGAGCGGCAGGCGCCGTGGACCGATACCGAGTTGAACGAAGCCCGCACCGAGTTGTTCCTGGCGGCGCTCGACCTCCACAGGGCGTTTCTCGTTCACGCCGCGAAGCCGATGCGCCAAACTCTCGACGGGGCGATGGACATCCTCTCCGGCAGGGCCCCGGCGGACCTATCCGCGGATGCGGCACGAGCCGCATGGCAGGCGCTCTTCCTGCTCGTCCCGGTTGTCTCGACGACCTTTGCCTCGGTGGGGCGGCTATTCGGGCGGCTCGGCCGCGAGGCGCTCGGCTGGCTGGCGGTCGACGAGGCCGGCCAAGCCACCCCGCAGAGCGCGGTTGGAGCGCTGTGGCGCTGCCAGCGGGCGGTGATCGTCGGCGACCCCCAGCAGCTGGAGCCCATTACGACGGTCCCGTTCAGGGCCGAGCAGGCGATTCGAGGGCACTACGGCGTCGAGGAAGAGTGGCTGACCGGCCGCACCTCGGTACAGGGCGTCGCCGATCGCCTCAACCGCTTCGGCACGACGCTGCCGGGGGCAGAGCGGCCACTCTGGGTCGGTGCGCCCCTGACCGTCCACCGCCGCTGCGACG
Organism: uncultured Solirubrobacterales bacterium; assembly: GCA_963824705.1. Lineage (GTDB taxonomy): Bacteria > Actinomycetota > Thermoleophilia > Solirubrobacterales > 70-9 > VRUE01. The sequence continues at coordinate 2,432,546 of CAWGQE010000003.1, read as the reverse complement.
AGCCGATGTTCGGCCTCTCCAACCAGATCGCCTACGACGGGCTGATGATCGAGGCCACCGACCCGGCGCTCGGCCGGGACTTCGCCGCTCGCCACCCGACCCTTCCACAAAGCAAGTGGATCGATGTCAGCTCAGACGCCTCGCAAGGAAACTGGATTCCCGCCGAGGGCGAGGAGGTCGACCGGATCCTCGCCCATCTCGGCGAGATCGACTTCGACCTCACACAGGTGATGGCGATCGGTCCCTTCCGCGACGTCGCCCGCCAGCTTGAGCAACGTCGCTGGCGACACCGCGGGTTGCGCGCGGGGACCATTCACACCGCCCAGGGCAAGGAGGCCGATATCGTGATCCTCGTGCTCGGCTCAGAACCCGCCCGCGAGGGAGCCCGGGCCTGGGCGGCGAGCAAGCCGAACCTGCTGAACGTCGCGGTCAGCCGGGCGCGGAGGCGGCTGTATGTGATCGGCGACTTGGAGGCGTGGCGGCGTCAGCGGTACTTCGATTTGCTGGCGGATCGGCTGCCGCATGATCGCCGACGCGCTTGACCGTGAGCACGGGGTCTAATCCCGCTTGTCAATCGGCTCGGTTCGATTCCGCCCCTCGCTATTCGCAGAATCGTTTGGGCGACGAAGTCCGATCCCGTCGCCCAAACACATCCGAAACTTCCGGTATTTGCGGGTATTTGAGTGGCCGATAGTGGTGTAGGATTCCGAATAGAGGTATCCCCGGATTCGGCATTATGAAGCCATTTCCGACCCTCAAAGGCGGGTTTTCAACCCCGGTGAAGCCTGCGACTGAAAATCGTGGTGTCGTGGGTTCGATTCCCACCCTCGCCATCAACAAGCCAGGTCGGCCGCGGTGAAGGGAACCGTAAGCCGTCGCAGGCGCAGGCGCAGCGAGTCGCCGCGCGCTTCGTGCAGCAGGGCGACGACGTCCGTCGGCTCGGACTGACGTGCCCGTAGGGCGGCGGCCCGCTGCAGCAGCTCGGCCATCTTCGCCGGGTCGCGCCTGACGACGCGCACGCCGGCGAGCTTCAGGGACTCGCGGACGACCTCGCTCTTGGTCTGGCCCGTCCGCCTGACCCGTGCCTCGATTCCCTCTGCCAGCTCGTCGGGAAGCCTGACTGAGAGGCGGTGCCTCATCGAGGGAGCGTAGGCCGATTGAGATTTCGGTGATGGTTCGCTCTGTCTCCGAGACAACAGGGTGGCAGACGGTAGAATGGCTCTGTGACCGCGAAGGAGATGGTTCTGAAGCATGCACGCGACTGGACCGACGAGCAGGCTCGTCGTGCCCTGGACGCCGCTGGGAGCACCCAGCCAATGCAGAGAGAGAGACGGATCGCGGAGTACCGGGCCCTTATGGCGGAGGCAGCCGAGCTGCGAGCCCGGCAGTCGAAGCCATCCGACGTAGAAGCCCTGGTGCATGAGGCTCGCGACGAGCTGGAGCAGCGCGCCTCATAGCTTCGCTGGTCGTCATCGACGCCAGCTTCATGCTGGCGCTGGTCCTCGATGAACCCCACACCGACAAGGCTGCCGGTCTGTTCGACGGCTGGGTGGTGGAGGAATGCGAGCTGCATGCGCCACTGCTTGCTCAGTACGAGATCGCCAGCGTGCTGACCCGCAAGCGCGCCCGACGAGAGCTGTCGGCTGAGGAAGCGGACCGGGCTCTCCGTGTCATCGATCGACTCAACGTGATCTTCCACATTGCCCCGAACAAGGCTCGTGCCATCGAGATCGCGCTGGAGTTAGAACGACACTCGGCCTACGACGCCGCCTACCTGGCGCTCTCCGAGGAGCTCGGGGCCGAGCTGTGGACGCTCGACGGCAGGCTCGCCCGCAACGCCGGCGATCGCTACCCCGTGAAGCTGATCGACTGACGTAGCATTTCCGCGATGCTGATCGACGGGGCACCGCTCGAGGCGCCGGCCGCGCCGCTGCACGATCTCCTGGCCGTGGGGTTGGCGGCGGGCGCGGACGAGGCCGCGATGGTCTCTGTCGAAGAGCGGGTGACGTGGCGGGAGCTGGAGGAGGCGAGCCTGCGGCTCGCCGGCGGGTACTTGGCGCTCGGCTTGGAGCCTGGAGATCGGATTGCCTCGCTGATGCCGAACCGCATCGGCCTCGCGATCCACTACCTCGCCTGTTTCAAGGCAGGCCTCGTCGCGACGCCGCTCAACTACCGCTACACGTTCCGCGAGATCGACCACGCGCTCGCGGTCAGCGGAGCGTTGGCGCTGCTCGCCCACGGGGAGCGGGGCGAGGACCTCGCCGCGAGCGAGCTCGTCGGCGGGCTGGCGCACGGGGTCATCTCTTACGGTGACTCGGAGCCGGCGACGGAGCATCGCTTCGAGGCGCTGCTCGAGTCCGAGCCGGCCGCCGGACTGACCCCACCCGAGCCGTCGAGCCCGGCGGCGATCTTCTTCACCTCGGGCAGCACCGGGCCGGCGAAGGGCGTCACCCACACCCACGAGACCCTGCGCTGGATGATGGCCAGCGCGATCTCCGCCTTCGATCTGAGCGCCGAGGACGCCTTCCTGCCGGGCTCTTCGATGTCGCACGTCGGCTCGTTTCTGTGGACGCTGAGCACGCTCGCCGTCGGCGGTCGCGTGATCGTCGCCCGCACCTACGACAGCCACGAGCTGCTGCCGCTCCTGCGCGAGCACAGGCCGACGGTGCTGGCGATGATTCCGGCGGCGCTCGCGGCGCTAATCCGCGACCACGATCTCGCCCCAGGGGACTTCTCCTGCCTACGCATCTGCCGCGCCGGCGCTGACAAGGTCTCGACCGAGCTGCTCACCGAGTTCGCCGCCCTCGCCGGCTTCCCGATCGACGAGGGCTATGGGATGACCGAGGTCGGCATCGCCACGCTCAACCCGCCGTCCGGTCCAATCAAGCAGGGGTCGATCGGCCCTCCGGTCGGCGGCTTCAGCATCGCCCTGCGCGACGAGGAGGGGGGCTCGCTCGAGCCTGGGACCGTCGGCCGCGTCTGGATCAGGTCGCGCAGCCGCATGGCCGGCTACTGGGAGGCGCCCGAGGCGACCGCCGAGGTGGTCCGGGAGGGCTGGCTCGACTCCGGCGACCTCGCCCGCGCCGACGAGGACGGCTACCTCTGGTTCTTCGGCCGCAAGAAGCAGGTGATCGTCCACGACGGCTCCAACATCAGCCCACTCGAGATAGAGAGCGCGCTGATGGAGCATCCCGCGGTCGACCTCGCCGGCGTCGTCGGCGTCCACGACGAGGTCCATGGCGAGAACGTGCGCGCTTACGTGACGCTGCGGCCCGAAGCCGAGCGCCCCTCGAGCGCCGACCTGATCGTCTTCTGTCGCGAGCGCGTCGGCTACAAGGCGCCCGAGGAGGTCGTCGTCCTCGACGAGATGCCGCTCAACCCGACCGGCAAGATCGACCGGGTCGGCCTCAAGCGGATGGCGGAGGACCACCTCCACCCGCACGGCCTCGATTAGGAGGCGTGGGTGAGCGTGCTGTCAAGCGCCGCGGAGATCAGCTCGGGCTGCTCGATCTGCGGGTAGTGGCCGGCGTCGGGAAGTTCGATCGTCTCGACGCCGGGTCGCAGCGCGCGAAGGCCGTCGAGGACCTCGACGCGAGCGACCGGATCGAGGAGCCCCCAGGCGAGGGTGAGCGGCTTTGGCCAGTCGCGGATCGCGCCGTGCCAGCGCTCGGTGAAGCGTTCGCGCTCGGCCATGTAGTTGATCGTCAGGTGGGCGATGCGCTGACCGTCGTCGTGGGTGAGCAGCGACCACTGGTCGGCTGCCTCCTCGGCGCTGAGCGGGTGCTGTGGGGAGAAGATGCGCGAGAACTGCGCGTGGAAGCTGCGCTCGCTGGTCAGTCGGGCGAAGACCGGCCCGAGCCGGCTGCGCAGCAGGTTCTGGCCGAGCGTCGGCTTGGCCAGGTGCAGCAGCATGCTGCCATTGAAGAGCAGCGCTCCCGCCATGCTCATTCCCAGCTCGCCGCGCAGGTCGCGGGCCATCAGCTCGGTGGCGACCGAGGTGCCCATGTCATGGCCGACGACGAAGACCGGCGGCGAGCCGGCGCGACGCACCAGCTCTTCGGCGGCGTCGGCCTGCCAGGCGAGCGTGTACTCATGGTCGCGCGGCTTTTCGGAGAGGCCGAAGCCGAGGAAGTCGAAGCACAGCGTCGCCTCGCCGGGCGGGCGCAGCTCGAGCAACGGCCGCCAGTCGTAGGAGCTGGAGGGGAAGCCGTGCAGGAGCAGCAGCAGGACTCCATCGTCGCCACCGCCGCGACGGCGGACGAACAGCTTGCGGCCGAGAACCTCCTCGATCGCGCCGGCCTCGCGCCAACGCTGCACCCGCTCGGTCAGCATCGCTGGCCCTACCCGCCGGCGAGGAACCCGTCCGGCTCCTCGACCACGGTGTTGATCAGCTCGCCGATCCCCTCGATCTCGACCCGCACGGTGTCGCCGACGTGGAGCAGGTTGTCGCGGACTGGCTGACGGCCGAGGCCGACGCCGGAAGGGGTACCGGTGGCGATCGTGTCCCCGGGCTCGAGCGTGAAGGCTTCGGAGAGATGGGAGACCTGCTGGAAGCAGTCGAAGACCATCTCGCTCGTGCGCGCGTCCTGACGCAGCTCATCGTTGACGGTGCAGCGGATCGCCAAGTCGTTGGGATCGCCCAGCTCCTCAGCGGTGACCAGCCAGGGACCGAGCGGGCCATGGGTGTCGAAGGACTTGCCGATCTGCATCGTCTGTGCTTTCCCCTGCCAGTCGCGCACGCTGACGTCGTTGGCGCAGGTGTAACCGGCGATCACCTCGTGCGCCCGCTCGGCGGGCACGTGGCGGCAGCGCTCGCCGATCACGATCGCCAGCTCGGCCTCGTAGTCGAGGAAGGTCGAGACCTTCGGCATGTGGACGTCGGCGCCCGGACCGACCACGCAGGTCACCTGCTTGTTGAAGAAGACAGGCACCTCGGGCGCCTCCATGCCCATCTCGGCGATGTGGTTGCGGTAGTTGAGCGCGATCGCCAGGTACTTGCGGGGAGCCGCAGGTGCCAGCAGCCGCATGTCGGAGAGGGGAAAGCGCGGCGCGTTCGCGGCCAGCCGTTCCAGGGCGTCCCGTCCAACGGCATCCAGCGCTGCGGCCGGTTCCGCCGGGACGTCAGCCGAGGAGAGGTCGCTGACCTCGTCCCCCTCGACGATCCCCAGCGCGGCGGAGTCGCCGTCGATTGCGAAGCGGCAGAGCTTCATCGCGCCGGGACTCTCGCAGATCGCCGTGGGGTGTGGCTAGGGCTCGTCGAGCTCGCCGATCAACTCTTGGACTCGACGCTCGATCTCATCGCGGGTCGCGCGTACCTCCGCGAGCGGGCGTCCCTTGGGGTCGGGGAGCTCCCAGTCGAGGTAGCGCTTGTCGGGGAGGTAGGGGCATTCGTCGCCACAGCCCATCGTCACCACGACGTCGGCCCACTCGGCGTCCTCGCGGTCGAGCTTGCGGGGGATGCGCTTGGACAGGTCGATGCCGAGCTCATCCATCGCCTCGACCACCTCGGGGTGGACGCGGAGGCCCGGCGTCGTCCCGGCCGAGCGGGCCTCGTGGCGACCGGCGGCCGCTCGCTCGAAGAGCGCCTCGCTCATCTGCGAGCGGCCGGCGTTGTGCAGGCAGACGAAGAGGACGCGGGCCATCAGGCTCCGCCTCCGCTGGGCCGGTCCGCCGCGGACGAGCTGGTAGGCGAGCGCGCCGATGGCGGCGCCGGCGATCGGGGCGACGATGTAGATCCAGAGGTCGTGCAGTTCGCCCGAGACGAGGCCGGGGCCGAGCGAGCGGGCCGGGTTCATCGAGGCGCCGGTGATCGCGCCACCGAAGAGGGCGTCGAGGCCGACCGTGCCGCCGATCGCGATTGCCGCGCCGGCGCCGACGGCGCGGGTGTCGGTCGCGACGGCCATGATCACGAACATCAGGAAGGCGGTCAGCACCGCCTCGTAGACGAGGGCGCTGCCGGCGCCGACGCTGGGCACGGTGGCGCCGAGCGAGGCCGGCTCGCTGGGCCAGACGGCGAGCAGCAGCGCCGCCGCGGCAAGGGCGCCGAGCAGCTGGGCCGCCACATAGGCGAGCGCCTCGCGGCCGGGGAAGTGGCGGGTGAGGGCGAAGGCGAGGGTCACGGCGGGGTTGAGGTGAGCGCCGGAGAGGTGGCCGGTGGCGTAGACCATCGCCATGATCACCAGGCCGAAGACGAGCGAGACGCCGACCGCGCCCAGAGTGCCGGCGTGGACGGTGTCGGTGACGATCGCGCCGCAGCCGGCGAAGACGAGGGCGAAGGCGCCGATCGCCTCGGCGGCCGAGCGGCGCAGCAGGTCGGGCGCGGTCGTTCACTGCGAAGACCTCCCGCACCGAGTCGAGCGCACCGGGCACGAGGCTGAAGTAGCTGTAGGTGCCGCGCGTTTCGCGATCGACGATTCCGGCCTCGACGAGCTGCTTGAGGTGATGGCTGACCGTCCCCTGCGAGAGGCCGAGCAGCGGCTGCACCTCGCAGACGCAGACCGGTTCCCCACCGGCGCGCAACAGCAGGTTGACGATCCGCAGCCGGTGGCGGTCGGCGAGCGCCTTGATCACGGTCTCGAGCTCGGCCGCTCGCTCGTCTGAGAGAGAGGACCCCGCCAGCGGCGTGCAGCACTCGATCGTGGGCAGGTCGGTCAAGGGCATGAAACCGGACGCTACCACGATTCATCGATGAACTTCAATGAAGATGCGGACTACGATCCTCGCCGTGAATCTGACCCGATTCGACCTTCGCCGCTTGGCCGCGATCTACGTCGGCGGGGTGCTCGGAGCGCTGGCGCGGGTGGGCCTGTCCGAGGCGACGCCGCACGGTCCAGATGGGTGGCCGTGGGCGACCTTCGCCGTCAACATGGCAGGCGCCCTGCTGCTCGGCTACTTCGTCACCCGCCTCCGCGACCACCCCGAGGACAGCCTCGCCCACCCCTTCCTCACCACTGGGATCTGCGGCACGCTGACGACCTTCTCCACCCTGCAGCTGGAGCTGTTCGAGATGATCGACGGGGGTCACCTCGGCCTTGCCGCCGCCTACGTCGCGGCGACCCTCGTCGCCGGCTTCGCCTTCGTCCGCTTGGGGATCGCGCTGGAGCGTCGGCCGGAGACCGCCGGATGAGCGCGTCCGCCTGGGCCGCGGTCGGCTTACTCGGCGGAGCCGCGGCCGCCGCGCGCTTCCTGATCGACACGGCGATCGCCGCGCGCATCGACCACCCCTTCCCGCACGGCATCCTCGCGATCAACATCGCCGGCGCGCTGGCGCTGGGACTGGTCGCTGGCGTGGCCCTGGAAGGCGAGGCGCTGGTGATCGTCGCCGGCGGTGGCATCGGCTCCTTCACCACCTTCTCCACCTGGATCCTCGACTCGCACCGGCTCGCCGAGGCCGGCCACACCCACCTCGTCTGGCTCAACCTCGGTCTCTCGCTGGTGGCCGGTTTCGCCGCCGTCGCCTTCGGCCACTGGCTCGGCGGCGTGCTGTAAGCGTTGCGTCTGCGCCGTCCGCCCCTCGCTCTAACTTGGAAATAGATGGAGCAGCTCGATCCAATGATGTTCCAAGAGGCGCTGATCGACACCTCGGGCGGCGCGCCCGCTCCGGCTGCCGAGCCTGCCGCTCCCCCGGTCAGGGTTTGCCTGCGGGAGCTCGAGGACGGCCAGCGAGTGAAGGGCGTCTACGCAGTTCGCCAGCGCGAGCTGCGCCGCAAGCGCAACGGCGAGCCGTGGCTGCGCCTGACGCTCGGCGACGCCAGCGGCGGTGCCGAGGCGGTCGCCTGGGAGGACGCCGAGGCGCTCTACGCGCTCGCCGCCCCGGGGACCCCGGTCGAGGTCGCCGGCGTCTTCGAGATGAGCGATCGCTGGGGACCGAAGATCAAGCTCTCCGGCCTGCGTGAGGCCTCCACGGACGAGTACGACCCAGCCGACCTCGCCGCCGAGTCGGACGTCTCCTTCGAGGACCTGGAGGGCAAACTGCGCCAGTTGCTGGAGACCGTGCAGGAGCCGCAGCTACGCGACCTGCTCGGCCGCTTCTTCGGCGAGCGCTCGGAGATCTGGGCGCGCTTCCGCGACGCGCCGGCGGCGAAGGTCTACCACCAGGCGTACCGCCACGGCCTGCTCGAGCACACCGTCTCCGTCGCCCAGGCGGTCAGCGCCGCCGCCAACTTCTTCCCCGGGATCGACCGCGAGGTCGCGGTCGCCGGCGCGCTCCTCCATGACATCGGCAAGACCGTCGCCTATAACGACGATCCGCTGGCGATCGACCTCACCGACGCCGGCCGGCTACAGGGCGAGATCCCGCTCGGCTACTACACCGTGCGCCGCGAGATCGAGGAGATTCCGGGCTTCGACCCGGGGCTGGCCCAGGCGGTCCTGCACATCATCCTCAGCCACCACGGCTCGCTCGAACACGGCTCTCCGGTCGTCCCCGCCACTCGCGAGGCCGTGCTCGTCCACATGATCGACAACCTCGGCGGCCGCCTCGGCAGCTTCGACCGCCTCGAGCGCGAGCTGCCCGCCGGCGAGTCCTGGTCGAGCTTCGACCGGGCGTTGTCAGGCTCCGCCTACTTCGGCACCCGCCAGGCTGCCTGACGCCCGCTCAGAAACGTCGCGTGCAGCGTTCTATTCGCTCGACGTCCTGATGCGCGTGCTTGATGCAGTGGATCAGGCGTTGCGGGTTGCCGCCCTGCGACTTGGTCAGCTTGAACGAGTGGCGGATCTGCCGCTGGACCTGGACGTTGACCGTGTTGAGCGTCTTGCCGATCTGGTCGAGGCCGGATGAGTGAAAAGCCTCCTCGGTCGTGTTCAGGACCGGCTTGACGATGAACAGATAGGCGCAAAAGAGGATGCCCGCGGCAACGGCGAGCCGGATGATCCCGTTGGTGACGTTGCCGAAGAGGTTGCGGAGGATGTCCATGCCGGCGCACTCTATCCCGCTCGAATGGGCCAAAATGCGGGTTTCCGGCGGTCGGGGCGGGGGGCTCGCCAGGTCGCTCTCACTATCCTGGGCTCGTGGCAAAGGACACCGAGAAGCTGATCCGCCAGCTCTCGCTGATCTCCTTTCTGATGGCGCAGGGCAGACCCGTCTCGGCGCTGGAGATCAAGCGTGAGGTGGAGGGCTACAGCGACATGAACGACGACGCCTTCGCGCGTCGCTTCTACGCCGACCGTGCCGAGCTGGAGAGCCTCGGCATCCAGCTCGGGGTGGAGAAACCCGGCGAGGGCTTCTTCGAGGCCGAGCTCTACTCGCTGCCGCCGGAGAACTTCTACCTCGACCCGATCAAGTTCGAGGACGAGGAGCTGGCCTCGCTGAGCACGGCGCTCTCGCTGCTCACCGACGGCGGCTTTGCCTACGCCGAGCCATTGCGCCTCGCCCTCCAGCAGGTCGCCTGGGGCCACCCGAACCCGATCAGCGAGGGCGACCGGGCACCGGTCGAGATGGCGATGACCGCCTCGGCCGGAGGCCGCGACCTCTCCCAGCGCCTCTCGAAGATCGAGACGGCGATCTCGCGCCGCAAGACGATCGAGTTCACCTACTACACGATGGAGCGCGACGAGACCGAGAAGCGCAAGGTCGACCCCTACCACCTGGTCTTCCGCTCGGGCCAGTTCTATTTGATCGGGCTCTCGCACGAGCGCGACGCCGTCCGGGTCTTCCGCCTCTCCCGCATCCAGGGCAAGGTCGGCTACGCCTCCAAGGCCGAGCACGACTTCTCCCCACCCGAGGACTTCGACCGCCGCGACTACGGGCAGCGCGCCGATTGGCAGCTGGGGGAGATCCGCGGCACCGCGAAGATCTTCGTCCGCGACCGGATCTCTTGGCTGATCGAGCGCGACTTCGGTGGCTACGGCGAGCTGCGCCCGGCGCGCAAAGCTGACGAAGCCCCGGGCAAGGGCTCGGTCCTGGAGACGGACTACGCCTCGCCTCGCGAGCTGATCGCCTGGGTGCTGCGCTGGCGCCAGAACGCCGAGGTCCTGGAGCCCGAGGAGCTGCGCGACGAAGCCCGCGAGCGGCTCGACCTCCTCCACGATCGCCACCGCAGCGACTTCGAACCGGCCGAGACCGTCGAGCGCCCGCTGCGCGAGGCTCCCCCGCGCTCGCGCAGCAACGGGCGCGGCGAGGCCGCGATCCGCCCGGAGCGCTTCGCCCGCCTCGTGACCCTTGCCGGCATGCTGATCGACTCGGCGAAGAAAGGCGAGCGCCTCAGCGTCACCGATCTGCGCCAGCGGCTCGAACTGACCGGGGAGGAGCTGCAGGAGGACATCGACCTGCTCAACGTCGTCAACTTCGGCGGCGGCACCTACGTGCTCTACGCCGAAGTGCGCGGCGACGAGATCGAGGTCGACTCCGAGCCCTACGGCGACAACTTCGCCCGCCCGGCCCGGCTGCTGCCGTTGGAGGCGAAGGCGCTGGTCGCCGCCATCGACCTCTTCGGCGACCACCTGCCGCAGGGCGGGCTGCAGAGCGCCCGCGAGAAGATCGTCAAGGCGCTCGGCCACGACCCGTCCGAGGAGGGCCTGGAGATCGCCTCCGGCAGCGGCGGCGACACCGAGGTGGCACGCGTCGTCAACGAGGCGATAGCCGAGCGTCGCGTGCTGGAGATCCAGTACTACAAGGAGAACGAGGACCAGTTCACCAAACGCCGGGTCGAGCCCTACCGGCTGGAGAACGGGCGCGAGGGCTGGTACGTCGAGTGCTTCGACCTGACCAAAGAGGGAATCCGCCACTTCAAGCTCGACCGCGTGAAGGAGGCGGTGGCGAGCAGCGAGACCTACGAGCCGCGCCAGGAGGTCGAAGAGCTTGCCGGGGTCGAGGGTTGGATGACCGACGGTGAGGTCCCGACCGCCCAGGTCGCCCGCGTCTGGGTCTCACCGGAGCGGGCCCGTTGGCTGCGCGAGGAGCGCACCGTGGTCGAGGAGCTCGCCGACGGTGCGGTCGTCGTCGAGCTGCCCTACGCGGGAACCTCGTGGCTGGTGCGCGAGATCCTGCGCGGCGCCGGCGACCTCGTTGTGCTCGAGCCCGACGAGGCACGTGAGGCGATCGCCGCCGAGGTCGCGGCCAGCGCTGCCTAACCTCAGCGAGAACTTCTGTCGCCTTTATGACCCCATAGGGTCATGAACGTGACATATGAGGTGGACCAAGCACCTGGACATGCGGAGATTCTGAGGATTGTCGCGCCTAATCCGGGGCCGATGACGTTGGCGGGGACGAACACCTACTTGTATGGGTCGGATCCATGCACGGTGATCGATCCGGGACCCGATGACCAGGGCCATCTGGATGCGGTGCGCGCTGCCGCCGAGGAGCGAGGTGGGATTGGCCTCGTCCTACTCACCCACAGCCATGGTGACCACGCTGCCGGCGCGGATGGGCTCGGCGTGAAAGCTGTCCTGCCGGTCGGGGGGGAGGAGCATGGCGGGTTGCGCACGATCGCCACGCCGGGCCATGCTGCCGACCACGTCTGCTTCCTGACCGGGGACGGGGTCTGCTTCAGCGGCGACCTGGTGCTGGGCGAGGGTTCGACCTTCGTCCCGCCCGACGGCGGCTCGCTTGCCGCCTACATGGAGTCGCTGCGCCTGCTTCAGGCCGAGCCGATCAAGCTGATCTGTCCCGGCCACGGCCCCTGGGTCACCGACCCGGCGGCGAAGCTGGCCGAGTACGTCGAGCACCGCGAGATGCGCGAGCGCCGTCTGCTCGCAGCCTTGGAGCGCGGCGAGCACTCGAAGGAAGCCCTGCTGAACGAGGCCTGGGCCGATGTTCCGGTCGAGCTACGTCCCGCCGCCGCCCTGGTGATGGAGGCCCACCTGCAGAAGCTCGACGCCGAAGGTCGGCTGCCGGGCGACCTCTGGGAGTAAGGCTTTGTCACCGTCCACCGAGGTAGCGCGCGATCGCGAAGGTGTTGCTGCTGTGGGGCCCAGAGAGCTTCCCGCCTACGGCGATGTGGCCAGAGGCATCGACCAGCACTTCGGAGGCGCGGACGCTCGCATTGCGGCCGAAGCTCGTCGCCACGCGCCCATTGCGCCCGAAGGTGGGGTCCGGCTTGCCGGCCGTGGTCATCCGGATCAGCAAAAACAGCAGATGGGGACTGCCGTTGTGTCGCGGCCGGTGCAAGATCGTGCCGGCCAGGAGGGCGCGGCCCTGGGGGTCGCTCGCGATTGCCGTGATGCTGGCGTGTCTCGGTAGCTGCGGATCGGCCCGTCCGCCGCTGCCGAAGCGAGGGTTAACCGAGCCATCCCCGCGCAGGCTCGTGATCGACGGAGCCGATTCGATCCACCTGCCTCGTGAAAGCTCGACCTTTCGCGTCATCAGGAGGATCCCGCCGGAGGGGGTGACGGCGAAATTGGAAATGCGGGTGAATGCGCGTGACCAAAAGCCGTCGGAGGCGAAGCCTTGATTGATGCTTCCATCTCCCCCGAGGCCTGCCAGCACAGAGGGATTCCCGGGTTTCGCGGGCTTGCACGGGTCTGCACTGGTGCTCACCGAAAGGACTCCGGTAGAAGCAGTCGCTGGGAAGCCGAGCCACGAGAGTCCCCCGATTGATTTCGTCCCACCCTCGGCAAAGCTTGGGTCTGGGGCTCCACCGGTGGTCAGCCGCGCGACGAGTGCCTGCGAGCGTTCGTATCTGTTCTGTCCGGGATTCGAGCAACGGCCGACTTCCGCCACTGCGCTGCCGGTGAGGATGGGCCGGTCCGCCTGATCGACCGCAAGCCCGACCACGGCCACCGCGGAGCCCGAGTAGGACTGGCCTTTGTAGGTCGGATGAGCCGCACCTAGATCGGTGTCGATCACGCCGTTGCCGCCAAAAGTCGGATCGGGCTGGCCGTTTGACTGGAAGCGCTCGACGGTTGCCGTGCTCGGGACCGGCCCCGGCAGTGAGAGGTTGGCCATGCCGTAGGCGGGAGGCCGGGGCCTCGTCGTGCCGGCGACGAGTACGCGGCCCTTGGAATCGACCGCGACATCGGCCAGCTGAAAATGGGCGCCTTCAGGGAGGGTGATCGGCACCGCCCCACTGCCACCGAAGCGCGGGCTGCGGCGGCCGTCGGAGAGGTACTCGACGATCGCTTTGTTGTTCGCGACGACGAGCTTGCCTCCGGGAGCCGCAGCCATTGCGATCCGGCCCGGTGCGAATTCGTAAGGGAGCCTGTATTCGGGGTAGGACGGGGCATTTCTATCGGAGGGGAAGACGGTCACGACCTTGCCGTCGCCGTTGAACCCTCGATCCAGCCCACCCGCCTTCCCTGCGGCGAAAGCCGGCATCGCCAGTACGACCAGCAGCGCAGCGCCGCACGCGAGCATGCCCTTCATACGTCCTCCCTCGTTCGCACTCTTTCAGGCCCTCAACCTGTATGAACGGGAAAAGTATCGGAATGGTACGACAGGAATCTTGGCCAGCCGGCCAGTAAGGTGAGCGGATGAACGGCGGCAAGGCGATGCGGGCTGGACTTGTGGCGGGGGCGGCGGGCACGGGCCTGGCCGCAGCCGCGACCGCCGGCGCCTGGCACTGGCTGGCTCGGCGGCCGCTGCCGAAGCAGAAGGGCACGGTCGAGCTTGCCGGGCTCGAAGGTCCGGTGCGGGTGCGGCGCGACCGCTGGGGCGTTCCCCATGTCGAGGCCGGGAGCGCGGCCGACCTCTGGTTCGCCGAGGGCTTCTGCCATGGCCAGGACCGGCTCTGGCAGATGGACTTCTACCGCCGCGCTCTATCCGGTCGCGTCTCCGAGTTCGCTGGGGCCGAGGGGTTGCCGGTCGACCGTCTGATGCGCACCCTGGGGATGCGGCGGACGGCGGAGCGCGAGGCGGCGAGCCTCGATCCCGAGCTGCTTGCCCTGCTCGAGCGCTTCTGCGAGGGCGTCAACGCGGCGGCGGCGAGCGCCAGGGCGCTGCCGTTCGAGATGCAGCTGCTGCGGCTCGAGTTCGAGCCCTGGCGCCCGGCCGACATCCTCGGCCTCGGCAAGCTGCTCGCCTTCGGGCTCTCGACCAACTGGGAGAAGGAGCTGTTGCGTGCCGACATGACCCGCGAGCTGGGCCCTGAGCTGGCGGCGAAGCTCGACCCCGGTTACCCGGCGGATAACCCGGTCGTCACCCAGGAACCGTGGTCCGGAGACGGCCTCGGCCTCGCCGAGCAGATCGACGCGGTGCGCCGCTCGATCGGCATGGCCGCCGAGGCGAGCGGCTCCAACAACTGGGCGGTCAGCGGCGCGCTGAGCGCGACCGGATCGCCGTTGATCGCCGGCGACCCCCACCTGCCGCAGAGCATGCCGGGCATCTGGTACCAGGTCGGCCTCACGCTCGGCGATCGCACCGTCCGCGGCGCCTCGCTGCCGGGCATGCCCGGCGTCTACATGGGTCAGAACAACGACGTCTGCTGGACCTTCACCAACGTGATGGCCGACGTTCAAGACCTCTTCGTCGAGCGGGTCGAGGGCGACTGCTACCTGTTCGAAGACGAGTGGCGACCGCTCGAGATCGTGCGCGAGGAGATCGGTGTCAAGGGCCGCGACGCGCCCGAGGCGCTCGATGTCCGCATCACCCACCACGGGCCGCTCGTCAACGCGGCGCTTGGCGCAGACGAAGCCGAGCCGCTTGCGCTGCGCTGGATCACCCTCGACCAGCCGACCGCCTTCAAGGGCATGTTCGAGCTGCACGGGATCCGTTCGGGTCCCGAGCTGGTCGCCACCCTGGAGGGCCACACCTCGCCCGCCTCCAACCTGATCTGGGCCGACCGACACGGCTCGATCGGCTACAAGCTGATCGGCCGCTTGCCACTGCGCAAGGGGGGCTGTCCGGACCTGCCGAAGCCGGGCTGGGAGGGCGAGTTCGAGTGGGAGGGCGCTGTCCCTTATGACGAGCTGCCCGAGGTCGTCGATCCCGAGAGCGGCTTCCTCATCACCGCCAACAACCGCATCGTCGGCGACGACTATCCGCACCACATCACCAGCGACTGGCTCGACGGCTTCCGGGCGCGGCGGATCGAGGAATTGCTCGGCGCGAGCGACGAGCACGACCTCGAGAGCTTCGAGGCGATGCAATCCGACAACCTCTCGATTCCGGGGCTCGAGGCCGCGAGGCGGCTCGGTCGGCTGAGCCCGACCGGGCAACGTGAGATGAGCGCGCTCGAGCGATTGCGCAGCTGGGACGGGCGGCTCGACCCCGGCACGATCGCCGGCACGATCTACCAGGCCTTCCTGCTGCGGCTGGCGCGCGAAGTCGCCCGCGCGGCGATCGGCGACCGCGACCTCTGCGAGCGCTGGCTCGACCGCGCCGACAACGGCTTCACCCCGCACGTCACCTCGCCGTGGCGCTGGCACTCCCACCTGATGAACCTCTGGGAGGAGGGCGACGAGGAGCTGATCGGGCGCTCCTGGGATGGGCTCGTGCTGGAGGCGCTGGCCGGCGCCCTCGACGACCTCAGCGACCGCTTCGGCCCCGACCCCGAGGGCTGGCGCTGGGGCCAGGTCCACGAGATGGAGTTCCCCCACCCGCTGGGCGATGCGAACCCGCTCCTGCGCAAGCTGCTCAACCGCAGCCTGCGGGCCGGCGGCGCCCAGGAGACGGTGAGCCAGATCGCCTACGACCCCAACGACCCTTACAAAGCCGTCTGGGCGCCGAGCTGGCGCATGGTCGGCGACCCGACGGACCCCGCTCGCTCGCGCTGGCAGATGTTCACCGGCCAGTCCGGACACCCGGCCAGCCCCCACTACGACGACCTCCAGGCCGACTGGCTGGAGGGCCGCACCCAGCCGATGGCCGGCGAGGGCCCCTGGCGCGAGCTGGACCTCGTGCCTGCCTGAGCGTTCTCTTGCGGCCCGGGCCTTAATTCGCCGAAACGTTCGCGGGATGGGATTGTTGGGGGGTAGATGCGGCGTGTTGCTCTATGCCTGCTCGCGCTCGCGGCGCTTCTGCCTGCGAGCGCCGGCGCCAGGACGATCCACTTTCGTGGTGAGAAGGTCGGCGTGCCCGCGGGCTGGCCGGTCTACCGGCTGGCCGACCGCCCCCGTATGTGCGTGCGCCTCGACCGCAAAGCGGTGTATCTCGGCAGGCCGGGATCCGCGCAGCGCTGTCCGGCGGGTGCGATGGGAAGGCGGCGGGCGATCCTCGTCGACCCCGGCGCCCATGCTCGCGCGAGCGCCGGGGCGAGCCGCGTCCCGCCCGCCCACATTTCGGCCGCTTCGGAGTACACCGGGCTCGGCTTCGACGCCTGCACGGCGCCCTCGCGCGGCTCGATGTCGGCCTGGGCCGGGTCGCCCTACCGGGCTATCGGCGTCTACATCGGCGGCCTCAACCGCGGTTGCTCGCAGCCGAACCTGACCGCAAGCTGGGTGGCCGAACAGACCGCGGCGGGGTGGAGCCTGATCCCCACCTACGTCGGCCTGCAGGCGCCGACCTCGAGCTGTAGCTCCTGCGCCAAGCTGAGCACCTCCACCTCTACCGCCACGACCCAGGGGACCGAAGCGGCGACCGATGCGGTCGACCAGGCCCGCATCGCCGGGATCGGCGAAGGCAGCCCGATCTACTTCGACATGGAGAGCTACTCGCGCACGTCGAGTGCGAGCAACGCGACGCTGACCTTCCTCGGCGCCTGGACCGCCCGGCTGCACGCGCTCGGCTACGACTCCGGCGTCTACAGCAGCAGCAGCTCCGGCATCGCCGATCTGGCCTCCAGGCTCGGCAGCACCTATCTGCAGCCGGACGACCTCTGGGTTGCGAACTGGGACGGCCGTGCCAACGCCTCCGGCTCCTATTTCCCCGCCGGCGCCTGGACCGAACACCAACGGATCCACCAGTACAACGGCGGTCACAACGAGACCTACGGCGGGGTCACGATCAACATCGACAACAACTACGTCGAAGGCGCGACGGCGGGGGGTGGGGCGTCCTCCAGCGACAATCCGAGAGGAAGCTTCGATGTCGTCAGCTCGCCGGCTCCGGGCCAGGTGCAGATATCCGGCTGGGCGATAGATCCGAATGCGCCGCAGACGCCGGTCTCGATCAGCGCCTACCTCGGCGGCGAGATCGACGAAGGCGGCGCTTCCGGGTACGAACTCGGGCCGATCGCGACCCAGGAACGCTCCGACCTGCTCGCGCTCTTCCCGCGCGCCGGCGCCTCGCACGGCTTCGACTCCAGCTTCCCCGTCGTCGGCAGCGGCCGGCAGCGCCTCTGCGTCTACGCGCTCAACATCGGGCCGGGCACGGACAAGCTGCTCGGCTGCCGCACGGTCGGCGTGCCGGTGCCGATCTCGGTGCTGCGCACGAAGTCAGCCGGCAACAAGGTGCGGATCAGCGTGCGCTGCGAATGGCCGGTCGGCACCGCGTGCCCCGGTCAGATGCTGGTCCGCGCCCGCGTCCCGCAGCGCTACGTAGTCCGCCACGGGCGCCGGCGGGTGGCGAGGACGAGGATGGTCAAACAGCTGCTCGCGCACCGTGCCTTCCAGCTCAACGGCGGCGGTTCGCACACCTTCGTCCTCGGTCTTGGCGCGGCCGGTCGCGTTTTGACGAGCGCTCGCGAAAGCCCGCAGGCGCACCTGCTCGTCGCGATCCCCGGCGGCCGCGTGGGTCGCCAGCTCCAACTCAGATAGCCGACGCGGTCAGCGTCGCGATGGCTTAGGACCTATCCCGATAGGGGAATCGCACCCCTGGGACGCCCCCTAACGGGATAGGTCCTCAGTCCCAGACCGCCAGGGGAAGGTGTTCCCGGATGGTCTCGTCCGCGGTGACGAGGGAAGCGTTGGTGACGATCGCGTGAGCGGAGATCAGCCGGTCGAAGGGATCGCGCGTCCAGGAGATGCCGGTCGCCGCCTCGACCACCTCGGCGAGCGATACGTCGGCGATCTGCAGGCCGAGCTCTCGTCGTAAGGTCGAAAGCGGTGCCGAGGCGGGTTCGGAGACCCGTCCGATTTCGTAAAGGTAGGTCAACTCCAGTTCGACGATCGGCGAAACGGCGACGGCCTCCTTCTCCAGGCGCGCTCGAATTGCCCGCGGGATCCGCTTTGCCTGACCCTCATACAGCCAGCCGACGATATGGGTGTCAATTTGGATCAGGGTTCCACTCCGAGGACCAGTCGATGTGGATCAGCTCATCGGGATCGCCGATGATGAAGCCCTCGCGCCGCGGCAGGTTGTCCAGCTTCGACCCTTTCTTCGTCTCTTCCTTCGGCGCGATCACCAACAGCTTGCCGTTGCGCTCGATCTCCAGCGGCTTGCCGGTCTCCAGGACCTCGTCGAGCAGCCGGTAGACGTTGGCTCGTAGTTTCGACGCGGTAAGCGCCATCGGATCCTCCAGTCGAAGAAGCGTACGTACGTTACTGGTGTTTCTCGTACGTACGATACCATCGACCGGCGGTCGCGTTGCGAGGATCGAGTCGAACGCTTGGAGCTCCATGAGGCCACGCTACGTTGCCGAGACGCGCGCGTGGCGCGCAGAATCAAAAATTGTGTGACGACTTGACGTTGACTTCAGGGCACGGCTGACTTCAGGTAGCCGTGCGGCTGAACGAGGTGACCAGCTCGACGATCGCCTTTGGCGCCTTCTCGGGCGAGCCGGAGTTGAAGGGCGGGTCCGGGTCGTACTCGATCCCGAGCTGGACGGCCTGAGCGACCTCGGGCCCGGCCTCGCGGCCGACCAGGTGCAGGGCCATGTCGATGCCCGCGGTGACGCCGGCGGCGGTGATCGTCTTGCCGTCCTCGACCCAACGGCCGCCGACCGGATCGGCACCGTACTTGGCCAGGTCGTCGAGCGCGAGCCAGTTGGACGTCGCCCGCTTGTCCTTGAGCAGGCCGGCTGCGCCCAGCAGCAGGGCGCCGGTGCAGACGGAGGTCGTCCATTTCGTCGTGGCATCGATCTCGCGCAGCCAGGCAAGCAGGGTCTCGTCCTCGAGCAGCGCGTCGCTGCCGCGCCCACCGGGTACGAGCACCAGGTCGGCCTCGGTGGTCTGATCGAGGGTCTGATCGACGATCAGGCCGAGACCGCCTTCGGAGCGGACCTCGCCCGCACGTAGACCGACGAACTGGACATCCCACCCAGGGACGCAACGGAACACCTCGTATGGACCGACGGCGTCTTGGGCGGCGAGCTTCTCGAAGAGCAGGATTGCGATTTTCATGGTTCGATCCTGGCGGCCGCCGCCGCCCCTGTCGAGTGGCAGGATTGCCAATGTTCGCTAGATTTCTGCCATGAGCGATTCGCACCGGGTTGTCGCCCTCTGCCTCGAGGGCCTCGTCGCCTTCGACCTCACGGCGGCCACCCAGGTCTTCATTGCCGCCTCGGCTGCCGACGGAACGCCGCTGTACGAGGTCGCCTGCTGCACTCCCGACGGCGCTCCCGTCGCCACCACCAGCGGCTTCGAGCTCGTTCCGCGGCACGGCCTCGAGGCGCTGCGCGGCGCCGGCACCGTCGTTGTCCCGGGCTACTTCGCGGTCCTCGACC
Source organism: uncultured Solirubrobacterales bacterium (assembly GCA_963824705.1). Lineage (GTDB taxonomy): Bacteria > Actinomycetota > Thermoleophilia > Solirubrobacterales > 70-9 > VRUE01. The sequence goes on along the minus strand of CAWGQE010000003.1, from coordinate 2,413,128 downwards.
GTCCCCCGGAGGCCGTGCTCGACGCCCTGCGCGAGGCCGCGGCCGGCGGCGCCCGCATGCTCTCGGTCTGCACCGGCGCCTTCGCCCTCGCCTACGCCGGCCTGCTCGACGGCCGCCGGGCGACGACCCACTGGGCCCACGCCCGCCAGCTCGCCGAGCTGTTTCCCGCCGTCGAGGTCGACCCGGCGGCGCTCTACGTCGACGAGGGGGAGGTGATGACCTCGGCCGGGCTCAGCGCCGGCATCGACCTCGCCCTGCACGTCGTCCGCTGCGACTTCGGCGCCGTCGCCGGCGAGCGCGTTGCCCGCCGCATGGTCGCCGCGCCGCACCGCGAGGGCGGCCAGGCGCAGTTCATCAAGCGCCCCCCGGCGGAGGAGTCCGGTTCGCTCGAGCCCACTCGCCGTTGGGCGGCCGAGCGCCTCGGCGAGCCGCTCGACGTCGCCGCGATGGCCCGCCACGCCGCGGTCAGCCCGCGCACCTTCGCCCGTCGCTTCCGCGAGGAGACCGGCACCACGCCGCTGCGCTGGCTTCTTTCCCAAAGGGTGCTCGAGGCGCGGCGCCTGCTCGAGGAGTCCGACCTGCCGATCGACGACGTCGCCTGGCGCGCCGGCTTCGGCACCGCGGCCTCCCTGCGCGAGCACTTCCGCCGCGCGACCGCGACGACGCCCACCGCCTATCGGCGCTCCTTCCGTCCGGCAAGCCAGGACGCGGTCGAGGTTTGAGGCGCATACCGGTTCAAACCTCGACCGCGGCGGCATAGAGTCCCGTCGATGAGCCGCCGTGACCAGATCAAGCTGAGCGACGAGGAGCTGCTGGAGCTGCTCGACGCGGAGCGGGTCGCGATCGTCTCCTCGAACGGCCCGCGCGGCTTTCCCCACTCGATGCCGCTCTGGTTCGTGCCGCGTCAGGGCGAGATCTGGATCTGGACCTACGCCAAGTCGCAGAAGGTACGCAACCTCGAACGCGACCCGCGCGCGACGGTACTGGTCGAGACCGGCCACGAGTACGGCGAGCTGCGCGGGGCGATGATCGAGGCCGAGGCGGAGATCCACCGCGACTTCGAGACCGTGATCGGCTTCGCCGAAGAGCTGACCGTGCGCTACGCCGAGGGAATCGACTCGGTTCAAGGCGATGCCAAGGCAGCGCTCGAAGCGCAGGCACCGAAGCGTGTGGCGATCCACTTCAAGGCGCTGAGGACGGCGACCTGGGATCACCGCAAGCTCGGCGGGACTTACTGAGCTGTCCTGATCGACCTACCATCAGGTACTTCATCGTTTATGGTCCAACGTAGGAACCCTATTCTCGATGAAGCTCTTGCTCGCCACCAACCACCTGGGCCTTGGTGGCAGCGAGTCCTACCTGCTGACCGTTGCCGAGCAGTTCGACCGGCTTGGCCACGAAGCGGTGGTCTTCACGTCCGAACCGGGCGACGGCACCGAGGTTGCTCGGGAGCGCGGGATCGAGGTCGTCGACGAGTCGGGGCTCTCGGATGGCTTCGACGCGGCGCTGGTCCAGGACGTCGGCGTCGCCTATCTGCTCGCCGATCTCTACCCGGCGACTCCACGGTTGTTTGTCGCCCACAGCAGCAAGTTCGACCTGCAGGCGCCACCTCAGCTGGACGGCATGGTGAGCGCGGTTGCCGCGCTCAACGATCGGGTTGCCCGGCGCATGCGCAGCTTCGCCACGGCGACCGAGGTCGTCCGCATGCGCCAACCGATCGATGTCGAGCGTTTTGCCCCGCGCGGCCCGCTTCCCCAGATCCCACGCCGCGCCCTGCTCTTCAGCAACAACCCGAACGCAGATCGCCTCGCGATGGTCGAAGACGCCTGCGCCGAGGTCGGCGTAGAGCTCCTGCGGCTGGGGGGTCCCTCCGGTCACACAACGGACACCGCGCCGGCGCTGGCCGGGGCGGAGATCGTGATCGGCTACGGCCGCTCGATCCTCGAGGGGATGGCGTGCGGGCGCGCCGCCTATGTCTATGACTGGAAAGGCGGCGATGGCTGGGTGACGGCCGAGAGCTACGCCGCGGTCGAGTCGGATGGCTTTGCGGGGGGCGCAACCGGCGAGGTCACCGATCGTGCCACGCTGGCCCGGCGCCTGCGCGAGTACTCGGCTGCGATGGGACCTGTCAATCACGATCTGGTGATCACGCACCACCGCGCCGCCGTCCACGCCCAGGAGCTGCTCGGTTTGATCGAGGGCCTCGCAACCCCGCGCCCACGGCAGCGGACTCCATTTCAGGAGATGGCCAGGCTGGCGCGACTCGAGTGGCGGGCAAAGCTCGAGGCGGCCGACCTCGCGCGCGGGAACACCCACCTGCGCCACCTCCTCGACGCCGCTGAGAAGGAGTGCGACAAGGCGATGGACGTGGCGACGAGGGCACAGCGTCGCGCCGAGCGGACCGCGGCCGAATACGAGGCGACGCTCAGCTGGCGGCTGACCAAGCCGCTGCGCCGGCTCAGCGCCCTGCGGCAACGGCTCGGTGCTATGCGGGCGACCCTCAACCGAGCAGATCGGTCGCATCGACCTCGCGCAGCCGATCCCGATAGCGGGCCCACCAGGAGTGGAACAGGCTCACCGCCTCCATCCCCAGGCGGAGATGGGGAGAGAGCTCCCCGGGGTCAGGCTCCCTGAGCCAGCTGAGCAGCTCCGGCGCCAGGTGAGGCGCCAGCGGACCGTCCTCGAGCCGACGGAGGTGCATCGCCAGCGCCGGCTCCGAGCGCCAGCGGCGAGGCATGGTCGGGGCCCTACGCGGCGTATCGCCCGTCGACGGCACCTCCAGCAGCCGTGGCTCGATGTGCGCCTGGATCGCCGCGTGCATCGAGCCCTCGCGCTTCACCGCCGACGGCACCGAGAGCAGTGCCGTAGCGACTCTGTCGTCGATCGCGGGGGCGAGCACCTGGGCTCCGGCGCCGAGCAGCCCGCTCGGGTAGGTCGAGATGCCGCGCACGGTCCTGGTCGCGTAGAGGGAGAGAACCGGCTGTGAGGGGTGGCCCTCGAACGGTCGCGCCGCGGCTTCGAACTGGGCGCGGCTGCGCTCGACGAGCGGCGCCTGGAAGCGCGGTTCGAGCGCCTCGTGGGTGAGCCCGTACAGTCGCAGGCGGTCGAACAAGGCCCGGGTGCCCGCGCGTGGAGTGGACGGGCTGATCACCTCGGGGCTGTGGAAGCGGGCGCCGGTCTGCAGCAGCGAGTCGAGCGCGAAGCCGTCGAGCGCAGGTCCCCGCACGGATTCGATCCGGCGGGCGAGGGGCACCAGCCAGGCGTGGTCGACGAACTGGTGCTCGACCCGCCGCGCGCGCTCCTCCCAGTCCGCCGGGTACTCCTCGACCGCGGCGTCGACCTCCTCCCACGGCACCCCCAGCGTTCGCGCGACCATCTCGGCCGGCTCCTGCTCGAAGCGGGCACCCTCGTCGTCGCTGACGGTCAGCGCCAGTGGCGAGGCCCGCCCGAGCGAGACGATCGTGGAGAGCAGCAGGCGCGAGTCGAGGCCACCGCTCAGCGGACAGGCAACCGCGCCGTCGAGGTCCGCGAGCACTTCGCGCAGAGCCGCCGCCGCGGCCTCGGCGCCTTCCGCGTGGCTGAGGCGGGGGTCGATCTCGGCCCAGGCCCAGCGGTGCGCCCCCACTCGGCCGCGACCGAAGCGCCGGCGCAGGGTCGAGCTTGGGCCGAGCCGGCGGATCTCGGCGAACGGCGTCCGCTCGCCGAGCGCGTAGCGCAGGGCGACGATCGCTGCCCAGGCGTCCCAGTCGACCGAGAGGCGGGTGGGAGAAGTCTCGACCAGCGGGTCGATGCGCGTGGCGAAGTAGGTCGCGCCGTCCTGGTCAATCCAGTAGAGCGGGCCGAGGCCGCTGACCGAGCTGTGCAGGTACCGTCGCCGTCCCTCAATTGCGAGCCCACAGGCGCCGCCCCGGGAGGCCTGCTCCCAGCCTCCCGCACCCTCGCGCCAGAGGCTGCCGCAGGTCCAGCCGAGGCCGCGTTTGCCGCCGCCGCCCCAGCGCAGCGGCTCGCGGTCGAGCAGCAGGATCGAGCCCGCGTCCTCGTGGACCGGGAGGGGGCTCCCGCCAAGTGCCGCCGACATCGCCAGCACCCGCTCGCGGCTGTAATCGCCGAGCGCGCCGCAGGCGAGGGGCGCCCTCACGTCTCGGCGACGCGGGCGACCGTCTCCGCCGGCTCCGGCAGGGTCGGCACGGTGGTCCGCGAGGCTTCCCGGCGGTTACGCAGGAGCCCCACCAAGACGATGCAGGCGTCGATAGTCGCGAAGAGGAGCGCGGAGTTGCGGATCAGCATGATGAAGGGCGAGCCGTAGACGTTGTAGTAGCTCACGTAGGCGCCCAGCGATCCGTAGGCGCTGGTCGTCAGGACGGCGGCGCCGACCACCGTCCACGCCGGTCGCTTGAGCCTACCCGCCTTCGCGGAGAGAACGACCGCCGCAAGGCCGAGCAGCCAGATCATGTACTGAGGGCTCAGCACGCGGCTCGTCACGACGAAAAGCAGGACGACGGTGAAGACGAAGTCGCGGCTGACCGCGGGGTCGGCGAGGTCTTCCCTGCCGCGGCGGATGCCGCGCGCCCGCGCCCACCACCAGACCCCCGCCCCGATCAGGGCGGCCAACGAGAGCCACTTGAGCAGGTTGGCGACCGTGTCGGCGGCACCACCTTCGATCTCCCAGGCCCGGTAGCGAAGCACGGTATGCGGTTCCTCTCCGGTCGCATATTGGATGAGGTGCCAGGGCAGGCTGCCGACCGCTTCGACCTGCAGGCCGCGCCCGTTCTGTTCCTTGAGGAAGTTGAGCTGGTCGCCGTCGAAGGCGATCGCGGAGATCGCGAAGACGAGCGCGATCGCCGCCGCGGCCGCGGCGCAGGCCCGCACCAGCCTCCCTTTGTCCCACTCGCCGAAGAGGAGGACGATCGGCCAGGCCTTGATCATCGCGCCCAGTCCCGCCAGTGCACCGAACCAGGCCGGCCGACGGTGGATGATGAGGAGCGCCCCGATCACGATCACGGTAGGCACGAGGTCGAAGCGGAGCACCGGCAGGGCGCGGAGCATGGGCATGGCAAGCAGCCAGACCCAGACGCCGGCGTTGCTGCCCCCGCGACGAGCGAGAATCGCAAGCAGCACGAGGCCGAGAAGGTCGAAGGCGAGCATCGTCACCACGAAGGAGTCCCCGAAGCTCCCCCAGCCGAGGCGCGGCAACAGCATCAGGAAGGCCACCCCAGGCGGGTACTGCCAGGCTTCTTCGTTGGGCAGGGCGTGGTGGTGGCTCAGCAGGCCGGACCAGTCTTCGTAGATCGAGACGTCTTCGAGCTGAACGCCCGTCGAGTGGTTCCAGAAGCCGACGTGGACGACGATCAGCGCGCGCGTGAGCAACCACAGACCGACCCAGATCCAGATCTTTCGGTTGCCCAGCGCCGCCCGCATCGGCCGCCGATCCTAGGCCTTAGAGTTCCGCCGCGACTTCCGTCCCCGATCGGGGTTCAGCCGAGGAGATGAGCATGAGGATGAAGAGAGCTTCGATCGCGATGGCCGCTGCTGCCCTCGTTGCTGTTGCCGTCGTTGCGACGACCCTGCTCTCCTCCCCCGAGAGCGCCCAGGCCGCTCCGCGCAGCTTCTTCGGCATCGTTCCCCAGGCAAGCCTCTCCGAAGAAGACGCGCAGTACATGCGGGCGGCGCGGATCGGCAGCGTCCGCCTGCCGATCGGCTGGGAAAGCGTGCAGCCGACGAAGCGCGGCGGCTACAACTGGGAAGGCACCGATCGCGAAGTCTCGACGATCGCCAATCAGGGCCTGGAAGTGCTGCCGTTCCTCTCCGGCGTGCCGCGCTGGGTCTCGCACAAGACGACGACGCTGCCGATCGACAACGCTCGAGCACGGCAGGGATGGACCGCCTTCGTCAAGGCCGCGGTGCAGCGCTACGGGCCTGGCGGCGAATTCTGGACCGAACACACGCCCGCTGCCGCAAACCCGGATGGGATCGTCGTTCGCAGGCCCAAACCGTTCCACGTCTGGCAGATCTGGAACGAGGCAAACTTCTTCTACTTCGCCTACCCGGTCTCGCCGACTCGCTACGCGCGCCTCTTGAAGCTCAGCTACGGGGCGATCAAGTCGACGGACCCGAGCGCCAAGATCCTCCTCTCCGGCCTCTTCGGCGAACCCGACCAGGGGGGCAAGCAGGGGATGTCCGCCGCCGACTTCCTTGCTGCGCTCTACAAGGTCCCGGGGATCAAGCATTACTTCGACGACGTCGCCCTGCATCCGTACGCCTTTCACGTCGAAGACCTGGAAGCGATGATCGAACGGATGCGGCAGGTCATGGTCGAAAACCACGACCCGAGCGCCGGTCTCTACATCACCGAGATGGGTTGGGGCTCCCAAGACGACCCCAACGTTGTCGCCTTCGAGCAGGGCATCCAGGGGCAGGCGCGTGAACTGCGCGGCGCCTACCGCTTCATGCTGAGCAATCGCAACCGCCTCAACCTCAAGGCCGCCTACTGGTTCACCTGGAAAGACTCCCGCTACTACTGCAACTTCTGCGACTCCGTCGGCTTCTTCCGCGAAGGCGAACGTTTCCATCCCAAGCCGGCCTGGCACGCCCTCGTAGGCATCACGGGCGGTCGCGCCCGGCCATAGGCCGGCGCGCCTGACCAGCAAATAGCATCCCGCCGATGTTGAAGACCGAGGCACCGGGTCCCGCCTGGCTCGTCTTGCCCACCTACAACGAGGCCGGCAACATCGAGCCCTTCGTCGACGCCGTTTTGGCAAAGCTGCCCCCGACGGCTCGCGTGCTCATCGTCGACGACAACTCGCCCGACGGAACCGGTGAGATCGCCGACCGCCTCGCGACGGAGCACGAGGCCGTCACCGTCCTGCACCGGCCGCGCAAGGAAGGCCTCGGGCCGGCCTACATCGCCGGCTTCCGCCGGGCGCTCGAGGGGGGTGCCGGGTTGGTGCTGGAGATGGACTCCGATTTCTCCCACGACCCGGCCTATCTGCCCCGCCTGCTCGAGGCCGGCGAACGGGCCGACCTGGCGATCGGCTCCCGCTACGTTCCCGGCGGCGGCGTCGGCGACTGGAGCATGCTGCGGCGGGCGATAAGCCGTGGCGGAAGTGCCTACGCGCGGCTCGTTCTCGGCGTCCGCGTGCAGGATCTCACCGGTGGGTTCAAGTGCTTCCGCCGCGAGGTGCTCGAGACGATCGACCTCGACTCGATTCGCTCCCGCGGTTATGCCTTCCAGGTCGAGATGACCTATCGCGCCGTCCAGCGCGGCTTCACGGTCGTCGAGGTTCCGATCGTCTTCCGCGACCGCCGCGCCGGCACGTCCAAGATGGACCGCTCGATCGTCGCCGAGGCCGCCTGGCGAGTCCCCCTGTTGCGCTTCGGCGGAAAGTCGCGATGAGCGAGCCGGCCGCGGCCAGGAAGCCGCTCTGGCGGGAAATGGTCGACGACCCGGCCGTGCGCGCGATCGCCCTCTACGCCGCGATCGCGCTCGGCGCCGTCTTCGCCGCTTACGTGGCGATCTTCACCAACTTCGTCAACTACGACGACGAGGGCACGGTGCTCGTCTCGCTGAACGCCTTCGCGCATGGCGACGCGCTGTACAAGGACGTCTTCTCCCCCTACGGCCCGTTCTACTTCGAGCTCTTCGGTGGCCTCTTCTCCTTCACCGGGTTGCACGTCGACACCGACAACAGCCGCCTGATCGTGATCGTCATCTGGGTGGCGACGAGCCTCCTGATCGGCCTCGCCTGCCAGCGCCTCACCGGTCGCCTGTTGCTGGGCGGAGCCGGGATGATCGTCGCCTTCGCCGCGCTCTACGCGCTCTTCCCGGAGCCGATGCACCCGCACGGTCTGCTCGTTCTCCTGCTCGCCGGCTTCATCTTCGCCGCCGTACGCGGGCCGGGTCGGCGCGTGGCGATCGCCGGCGCGATCGCCGGCGCACTGCTCGGCGCGGCGCTGATGACCAAGATCAACTTCGGCGCCTACGCCGTGGTCGGCGTCGTGCTGGCGGCGGCGCTGATTTGGGAGCCGATCAGCCGCCGGGCCTGGTTGCGTTGGCTCCTGATCGTGGCCTTCCTGGCGATGCCCGTCGTGATCATGTTCTCCGACCTGCGTCAGCCCTGGGTCAGGACGTTCATCGCGATCGAGTCGCTCGGCTGCGCCGCGATCGTGGCCGCCGCTTGGCCGATGCTGCCGCCGGCGGGAGAGGAGCAGCGGAAGCTGGGGCGCTGGCTTCTGGCCGCGCTCGGCGGCTGCGTCGCGGCGCTCGCCGCGATCCTCGGCGTGATCATGCTGCTCGGGACCAGCCCGAGCGATCTCTACGACGGCATGTACGTCCAGGCGCTAAACGTGCGCAACGTCTCCAAAGGCGAATTCCCGGCTCCCGAACAGGCGGTCTACTGGGGTGTGGCGGCTTTCGCGGTCGCCGTCCTCACCGTGAAGCTGCGCTCGGCGACCGTCGGCAAGCCGGCGCTGTGGCCCGGGCTTTTGCGGGGAGCGGCCGGGCTGACGATCTGGCTGACGATCGCCCACACCGCGCCGTTCGGGCTCAAGCCCAGCACCAACCCGGACATCCTGCCGCTGCTGCTTGCCTGGGTTGCCGTCATTCCTCCGGCGGGTGCGCTCGAGGCGCCCTTCAAGCGTTTCCTGCGTGTCGCCTTGGCCGCGGTCGCCGCGACCGGCGTGCTTGGTGCCTATCCGGTGCCGGGGGCACAGGTAGGGGTCGCCTCGCTGATGTTCGCGCCGGTTGGGGCGCTGTGCATCGCCGACGCCCTCGTCTCTTTGCGGGCCTGGAGCGCCGCGCGCGGTGAGCGCGACCTGGCCCGCTTCGGCGCGGTCGTCGGCGTCAGCGCTGCGGCCCTGGTCGGGATGTTGACCCTTGGGCAGATCGTCCTGCCCGCCGCGACCAGCAAAGTCACCTATGACGAATGGCCGGCGTTGCCCTTCGCCGGCGCTGGCGACGTTCACCTGGCCCCCGAACAGGTGGACGAATACACCCAGATCGTCGACTTCATCGAACGAAACTGCTCGAACTTCATCGGCTGGCCGAACGTCGACAGCCTCTACCTCTGGTCCGGCATCACGCCGCCCAAGCCCTCGGCGCCCGGCGCCTGGGTCGCAGCCTTGAACGACAAGGGCCAGGCGCGCATCCTCGCCCAGCTGCGACGTACGCCACGGCCCTGCGTCCTCCACAACGACGGGATCGCCAGCATCTGGCTCTACGGCAAGGCTCCGCCTGACACGCCACTCACTCGGTACATGTCGAACGACTTCGAAACGGTCGCTCAGGTCGGCGAATTCGAGTTGCAGCTGCCCAAGCGAGGCTCGTGATCCGTCGCCGGGTTGAGGGGATCGGCGAGCTCCGCCTCGCCCGGCTGCTGCTCTTGGCGGCGATGTGCGTATCGGCGACCTGGCTGATGATCGCCGGGGACGGCCTCACCTTCGTCAACGACGACATCTTCTACTACGCCCAGTTCTTGGTCCACGGGACCGGGGACATCAGGCCCTCGCACGGGCTCGAATACTTCCTCGCGCCGAGCAACGGCCACCTGCAGGTTCTCGGCAAGCTCATTTACCGCGGGATCTTCGAAGTCTTCGGCGCCAACTACGCGGTCTTCCGCGCCTTCGACATCGCCGGCGTGCTGGCCTGTGTCGCGCTCTTCTTCGAGTTGGCCCGGCGGCGAGTCGGCCCGCTGCCGGCGCTCGTGCCCTGCATCTCGCTGCTCTTCCTCGGCTACGCCTGGGAGTCCTTCATCTGGGCCTTCGACCTGCACACGATCTACGCCCTGGCGCTGGGGCTCGGTGCGGTTCTCGCCCTGCGGCGCGGCGATCGCAGGGGCGACGTCCTCGCCTGCATCCTGCTGATCCTCTCGATCGCGATGATCGAGCTCGGCCTCGCCTTTGCCGTCGGCATCGCGGTCTCCGTCCTGCTCCGCCCGGATCGTTGGCGACGACTCTGGATCTTCCTCGTCCCGGTCGCCCTCTACGCCGCTTGGTGGCTGTGGGCCCAGCACTTCGACCAGCCGTCGATCGAACTGGCGAACGTCAAGCTGATCCCGCTCACGGTGACCAATGCGGTGGCCGCGATCGCGGGCTCGGTCTTCGGCCTCAACCCGACCGGCGCGGGCGTCTTCCAGCCGACCACCGGGATCACCGGTTGGGGCTCGGCGCTGGCGGCGCTCGCCGTCGTGGCGTTGGTCTGGCGGGTCTCGCGCGGTGGCGTGCCCCGCACGCTTTGGGTCTTCCTCGCCGTCGCCGTCGCCTACTGGATCCTGATCGCGCTCGGCAGTCGTGCGGCCGATTCCTCGCGCTACATCTTCGTCGGCACCCTGCTGGTCTTTCTCGTCGCCGCCGACGCCCTTGCCGGAGCGCGTCTGCCCGCGGCGGCGGTGTTCGTCGCCCTCGGGGTCGTCACCTTCGCCATACCGCCGAACGTCGCCAAGCTCTACGACGGTCGTGGGCCGCAGCTGAACGATGCGACGACCAGCCGGGTGGAGTACGCGATGCTGGATCTGGTCAGGGGCCCGATCCCGCCGGAATACGCTCCCGGCAAGGACGAACGCGTGACCGATCTTGGCGGCAGCGTCTTCACGCCGCTGGAAGCGGGCGACTACCTGGAAGCGGCCGACCGCTTTGGCCGGCTCGGGATGCCACTCGACGAACTCCGCGAACAGAGCTTGGAACGGCGGGAAATAGCCGATGCGAGCCTGGTCGGCGCGCTTGGCCTGAAATTGCGCGCGGCGCCGGTCCCCGCTCAGCCGGCGGCCTGCCCGAGCTCGCTCGACGGTCGGCCGGGGCACGGCGTCTTCTTCACCCCACCCCGCGCTGGCACCCTGCTCGGCTCGCGCTCGAAGCAGCCGGTAGAAGTCTCGGTCGGCCGCTTTGGCACGGGCGGGCCGGGGGTGAGGCTGGGCAAGCTCGAACCCGGCGAGTGGGCCGACCTCTCGTTGCCGACGGACTCCGCGCCGGACCCCTGGTTCGTGGTCGTGGACGGCCCCACGTACGTCTGCCCGCTCGCCGCGGCCGGCGCTGGCTGAGCTCGGCTAGGGCGTGAAGCAGACGCGCACCGGCGCGTCGATGACCCCGCGCCAGGGCTCCGCAGCGGCGTCTCTGGGGATTTCGAGGCTGCGCCAGGCCCCCGGGGGCAGTTCTTCGAGCACCCCGCTCTGGGTTTCAGCAAAGCGCCTTAGGCCAACGGTCACGTGCTGCTTGCCCGCCGGCCCGAACATGGTTCGCCCCGGGCGCAGGGGGAAAGAAGCGACGTCCGAGCCGGGCGCCGGGGAGAAGATCGGGCAGCCGTCCGCCCCGGCGGGGCGCCGGATCGCCCGCGGTTCGAGCCCGATCGCGTCGGCAAGGGTGATGTCGGCGATCTTGCGCAGTTCGTCGGGCTGCACGCGCAGTTCCGCCAAGTCGAAGGCGGGAGACCCGTTGCGTTCGACCGAGCTCAGATATGCGCTGGCAGGGATGCCGATGAAGAGCCCGCCCCCGACGGCGGTTACGTTCGGGTCGGCCGAAGCGATGTATTTGGGATCGACCCGGTTGCCGGCGAGCTCGAGCATCGCGAACTCGGTCCTGCTCACCTTCGCGTCGTGGTGCAGCGTGTCGTCCGAGTTACCACTGCGCAGCTGGGCGATGTTCGCTGGCAGCGCCAGCATGGCGATGACGACCGCACCGGCCGTCATCCACTTGCCCATCCGACCCGAGGCCGCCGCTGCGGCGAGCAGCAACACGCCGACCGCGCCGAAGAAGACGTAGCGCATGCCTTCCGCGGGCCTGGCGGCGGCGCCCATCGTCACCCAGTAGAAGAACACCACGGCGATCCAGGCCCAGAGGGCGGCGGGGACCTTGCGCAGGCTGAGGCGATAGGCGAGCACGGCAGCCGCGAAAACCGCCAGGGCTTTGCCGAACCAGGTCACAGCGGTGACGTAGGTGGCCGGGATCACCGGGTTCGTGCCGGTAAGCGAGCCGAGCACTGCCGCCGCCGAATAGAAGACGGTTTTCGGGATCAGGTGGGCGTTGTCGATCGAGATCGCGCTCTGGTCCTGGTGGAACTTGCGGGCCCAGATCCACCAGGCCACGTAGAGGGCTGCGGGAAGGATGAAGATCCAGGCGCGGCGCAGCCGGTCGGGTCGCAGTATCACCAGCACGGCGATACCCACCAGCAGGGCGATGCCGACCTCGATCGTCGCGACCGAGAGCGTGATCAGGACACAGGCGAGGATGTCGCCGCGGCGATCGTCCCGTTCCAGCACTAGGAAGGCACCGAGGCCAAAGGCGATCGCGGCCAGCGTATGCACGTCGAAAGGCCAGAGCAGCACCTCGCGGGCGAAGCCGAGGAAGAGCAAGAGGATGCAGGGGGCAAGTGCGGCCAGCGATCCGACCCGGCGCCGCGCCAGCTCGAAGGCGAGGCCGACCGAGGCGCACAGCGCGACCACATTGACCAAGACGAAGGCCGTGTAGTTGGCGCCGAAGACCGCGAAAGTGGCTTCGTAGATCAGCTTGCCGCCAAGCTGCAGGTGACCGTTGTACGGGCCGAGCAGGTATTCGAGGCTGAGCGAGTGGTACTGGACCACCTGGCCGGAGTCCTGAACCATGCGGCCGAGATAGAACATCTCGTCGATGCCGAAGCTCTCGCCGTGGGCGGTGGCGAGGATCAGCGCGGCGGAGATCGCCATCGCGACTCCGAGCACGATCCAGGCGCCCCTCGTCGTGCCCAGCGCGGCGACCGTCGCCGAGACCCGCCGCCGCTCAGGCATCGCCCGTCCGATCGCAGATCGTCACCGCGCCGGAGCCGCTCAGCTGCGCCCGCCAGGGGCGCTGCGAGCTGTCGCGCGGAATGGACAGGTCGCTCCAACCATCGGTCGGCAGGCTGCCCAGCGCGACCGGGAAGCTTTCGGAGAAGCGGCCGAGGTCAATTGCGAGCGGTTCGCCGTGGGCTCTCAGCAGAGCGCCGCCGAGCGGCAATTCGACGGTCGCGGCCCCTGCCCGGCCGGTGCGCACCGTGCGGCAGTCCGACCGAACACCGGGCGCACCGGAAGCAGGCGCCAGTTCGAGCCCGAGCGCCGCCGCCAGCACCTTGTCGGCGGGGATCCTCGCTTCCTCCGGCGCCGCTTCCAGCTCGGCTTCCGTGTAGGCGGGAGAGCCGAAGGCGTCCCGCGCGGAGAGGTAGGCGCCGGCTTCCACCGGGACGTAGCCGGTGTCGGCGATGTCTTCGCTGAGGATCAGGCCCGGTTCGACCGTTTCGCGGGCGATCTCCACCGCCGTCAGGTCGGCGCGCTCGAGCCTGCTGGTGCGCTCGTAGCTTTCGTAGGACTCGTGGAGGAAGAGGAGGTTGCTGGCGATCGCGGCGGCGACGACGGCGAGCGCCGGAATCACCAGGCGCCGCTCCAGCTTTACCCCCCGCAGCAGGTCAGCTGCGACCAGCAGCACCATTGCGGCTGCCGGGTACTGGTAGCGGCTCGCCCAGGCCACGCGGCCAGATTTGACGTCGAATCCGCCGAGGATCCAGAAGGAAAGGGCAATCGCGAGCACGACCCAGAGTGAGCGCGGAATCCGCTCGATCCGGTAGAGGCGCCAGATCGCCAGCCCGCCGAGCAGGACCGCGAGCGGCCGCCCCCAGTCCAGTCCGGCCGGGGCGGCGATCCCTTCGACCGGCGTGGCCAAGCCGAGCAGCGCCGCGATCGCGGCGCCGAAGGAGTCGAATACGTAGAGCGGCGTGGTAGCGACGTTGTGCAGCGAGAAGGCGCTTTCGGCGGTGTGGCCCCAGCCGAGCCACCAGATCGCGTAGAGGGCGACGGGAACGGCGACGACGAAGGCGCGGCGGCGCCAGTCGCGATCGCCACGACGCAGGACGACGTCGACCGTGGCGCCGATTGCGAAGGCAAGCCAGAGGCTGGAGAAGAGCATCGAGCCGACCAGCCAGGCGCAGGCGAGCCGGTCACCCACCTTGTCGCGCCGGTCGAGGGCGACGAGCATGCCAAGCCCGCAGGCCATCGCGCCGAGGAAGGTGATCGAGGCGAACCAGAGCAGGTCGTCGTAGGCGGCACCGAGGAAGAGGATCGGGAGCAACGCGATCAGAGCCGGCCACTGGCCAAGCCGACGCCGGATCCAGACGAAGAGGAACCAGGCGCCGAGCAGGAACAGCGCCGTCGCTATGACGCGGTAGGGCAGGGTCGAGCCCATCCCGAAGGTCGCCAGCAGCAGCTTGAAGACGGCGACCGGGCCGGCGACGAAATGCTCGTTGTCGGGTTTGAGGAAGGCGTCGGTGTCGAAGCCGCGCCGGTAGAGGATGAAGGTCCAGTCGTCGAGCAGGAAGCTGATTCGCGACGCCAGCGTCGTTATCAGCACGCCCGAGGCGAGCATCGCCGCGAGCATGAGAGGCGTGGCGGAGCGCCAGAAGGCCCCCCGAACGGTGGCTTCGCCGGGCTGCATGCGGGTAATCTAGGCGCCGTCCCGGAGGCGACCGGAGCGCCAAACGGCACGCCCTCGCGGCGCGTCGCCGGCGCCCTCGCGGCGATAGTCGCCGCGGCTCAGGTGGTGCTCGAGGAAGACGTAGAGGACGATGAAGAGGTAGCGGCTGCCCATCTCGTTGAGGCGCAGCTTCGAGACGCCGGCTTTGCGGTTCGCCCAGGAGATCGGCACGATGCCGTAGCTGTAGCCGCGCACGACGGCCTTGAGCGGCAGCTCGACGGTCAGGTTGAAGTGGTGCGAGAGGAACGGCTGGACGTTTTCGATCACCTCGCGCCGGTAGGCCTTGAAGGCATTCGTCGTGTCGTTGTAGCCGTGGCGGAAGAGCGCCCGGATGCCCCAGTTGACGATCCGGTTCATGATCAGCTTCGAGCGCGGGTAGTCGATCACCTTCGAGCCGTGCACGAAGCGCGAGCCGAAGGCGCACTCGTAGCCTTCTTCGAGCAGGCGCTGGTAGGAGACCAGGTCGCGCGGGCTGTCGGAGCCGTCGGCCATCACGATCGCCACCGCGTCGCCCTTGAAGGCCTCCAGCCCGGCCCTGACGGCGAAGCCGAAGCCGTTTTCGTAAGGCGAGGGCAGGCAGCGCACCTGCGGACGCTCGGCGGCGATCGACTCGACCACCGCGGCGGTGCCGTCGGTGCTGGAGTCGTCGACGACGATCACCTCGTGGTCGATCTTCTCTGCGCCGAGGGTGGAGGCGATCTCGTTCACCGTCTCGGCGATCGATGCCCTCCTCGTTGTAGGCCGGGATGACGACCGAGAGCTTCATCGCGACACTTTCTCGAATCCGAGCGCCTCGGCGACGGCATCCTCGTGGGAGGCGGTCCACTCGAGCATGTCGGCGAGCACGTCGCGCGGGCCGCGGCGCGGTCGCCAGGAGGTGCGGGCGAAGAGCCGCGAGCAGTCCGAGAGGTAGATCGGCACGTCGCCGGGCCGGGTCTCGGGGTCGCGCTCCGATCTCCACCTCGTTGCCGGTCAGCTCGCGACAGAGCGCGGTCGTCTCCAGTAGCGAGAGGCTGACAATCGCGGCCACCGCCGACGTTGGCGACGAAGCCGCTCCAGCCCTCGGGATCGCCGAGCTGCTCCTCGACCAGGTCGACCAGGTCGTCGACGTGGAGCAGGTCGCGGACCTGCTTGCCGCCGCCGCCGAAGCCGATGTAGTTGAGCGGCCTGCCGAAGTGGTGGCTGAGCAGCCACCAGGAGAAGACGCCCTGGTCGACCTTGCCCATCTGCCAGGGGCCGGCGATCACGCCGCAGCGGTTGACGACGGCGCGCAGGCCGAAGGCGTCAGCGTACTCCTCGATCAAGCAGCTCGGCGGAGAGCTTGGTGGCGCCGTAGAGGGTGCGGGCTCCGGGCAGCGGGAAGTCCTCGGAGATGCCCTGCGGACCGGCGCCGCGGACCGGCTGCTCGGCGGCCAGCTCGTAGCGGGTCTCAGCCTCATCCAGCACCAGCTCGAGCTGAGGGGCCACCGGGTAGACGCGGCTGGTCGAGAGGAAGACGACGAGTGCGCCTTCCTGGCGCGCCCGCTCGAGGCAGTTGAAGGCACCGACCAGGTTCGTCTGCACCGAGTAGGAGGTATCGGCGAAGCCGGCCAGGACCGACGGCTCGGCCGAGCACTCGACCATCGCGTCGAAGCTCCCCGCCGCGGCCAGGTCGTCGGGCTCGCGCACGTCGCCATGGACGAACTCGACGCCGGCGTCGCGCAGGCGCGCCAGGTTCAGCTCCGAGCCGCGTCGCATCAGGTTGTCGAGGGCCACCACGTCCCAGTCCGGGTGTCGGCCGGCCAGCGAGATGCCGAGGTTGGCGCCGACGAACCCCGCCCCACCGGTGATCAGGATCCTCATAAGCTCCGCACTCTAATGAGACTCTGCCTGATCTCGTCTGAGCACGACCGGCATGGTGGATTGGGTGCCGGGCTCGAGCAGCTGGCGAAGTTGCTGGCGCGTGAGCACGAAGTGACCGTGGTCTATGCGTATGAGACCGGTGTGCCCGATCTGGGCGCGAAGGAGCCGGCTGGACTACGTCACTTCGTCGCCGATCCTTCGCGGTTGCCGCCGATCGCCTTTGCCTGTGACGACCATGCGCGCTCGGCTGCGGTGATGCTTGCGATCGAGGAGGCCTATGGCGACACCCCCCCCGACTACCTGGAGGTTGGCGACTACAGAGGTCATGGGCTGGTGCCGTTGCAGGCGAGGAACAGCGGGCACCGCTCGCTACGCGGCAGCACGATCGGAGTGCGGCTTTATGGAGCGATAGAGGCGATCTGCATGCAGGACGGTACCTGGCGACAGCCAGGGAACCGCATTCTCTTCGACTTCGAAAGGGAGGTATTGCGCCTGGCGGACTTCGTCCTCTGGCCTGGCGGCGATGTCCTCGAGCTCTATCGGCGTTTTCTTGGCTTTACCCTGCCCCAGGCCGAGCGGCTGCCCTGGCCGCTCGAGCAGCCGGCCGTGCCGCCCCAGCCCGAGCCGAGGGCGACAAACAAGCCGTTGCGCATCCTCTATGCCGGCCGGTTTCAGCGGGTCAAGGGCGTGCTGGAGCTGGTTGAGGCATGCATGGGCCTACCAGGAGACGACTGGAGCTTGGCGATGGTCGGCGGCGATACCAACACGGCGCCCCTGGGCCGCTCGGTGCGCGAGACGATCGAGACGATGGCGGCCGGGGACCCGCGCGTCGCGCTGCTCGAGCGGATCCCTCGCGAGGAGCTGCAGGGCATCTTCACGCAGCACGATCTTCTAGCTGTCCCCTCTCGATTCGAGGTATGGCCCAACATCGCCCTCGAGGCGATGCGCGCCGGCCTCCCGGTTCTTGCGACTCCCGTGGCCGGCCTGACCGAGATCGTCGACAACGGGGTGACCGGGTGGCATACGAACGGCAACGGCCGGGTGGCGATCGCCGCGGCGTTGGAGTACCTGCTGGCTAATCGTGACGAGCTCGAGCGGGTGCGGGCCTCGGGTGAGATCTTCCGGCGCTTCGAGCGGCTGACGGCACCAGAGCCGATCCTCGCCGGGTACCGCGAGCTGCTCGACAGGCGTCCTCATCCTCCGACGCTTCAACGATCCCCCAGGCCTTCCGAACCACTGGTCACGGGCATCGTCCCGTACTACGGCGAGCACGAGTTCGTCGGCGAGGCGGTCGGCTCGCTGCTCGCCCAGACGCACCGCAACCTCGAGGTGACGATCGTCAATGACGGTTCCTTCGACCCCGAGGATGCAGTTCTGATTGAGTTGGCCGAAGACCCCCGCGTTCGGGTGCTGACCCAGCTCAACGACGGCGAGCAGAGCGCGAGGAACCTCGGATTGCTCGACGCCGAAGGCGACTACGTGGCGATGCTCGATGCCGACAACGTCTTCGAGCCCGAGTTCGTGGAGCGCGCAGTGGCGATGCTCGAGGCCAATCCGGAGCTTGCCTACGTGACCTGCTGGCTGCGCTTCATCGGCGAGCACGCGGCGCTCGAGGCGATCGGCACGCACGGCGCTCCACCGCTCGGCAATGGGGTTCGCAGCGACGACGCGATCAACTCCGACGGCGACACCATCGCCGTGTTGCCGCGTCGTCTCTTCTCTGAGCTCGGCTATTGCTACGACGAGTGGGCCGGCATGGCCTCCGACTGGGCGCTCTACCGGGTGCTTAAGGACAACGGCCGCTTGGGTGCGGTGATTCCAGAGCAGCTGGCGCGCTACCGGGTTCGACTCGACTCGCTCAGCAAAGACGTCGCCGGCGCGTCGCACACGTTGTCGTGGGATGAAACCCTTTCGTCCCGACGAGCGAGGATGTCGCAATGGACCAAGACCGCATGACCCCTGAGACCGAACAGCGCGTGGGAGAGCTCGAGCTTCGTGTCGCCGAGCTGCGCCGAGTTAACGAGCAGCTTGGCCGCCGGCTGATCGATGGCGCGGCGTCACGGCAGCCTCACTCACCGGTAACGGCCGCCCGTACTCTGACCAAGCTGACCCAGGAACGCGACCTCGCCCAGACCAAGCTGGAGGAAGCTCGTCAGCAACTGGGGGAAGCCCAATCGGGCCTCGACCACTACGGCCGGGAGAACGCGCAGCTCCGCTCCGAGGTCGCCCGGCTGCGCGTCGGCGTGCCCGGTCTGCTCCGCCGCGCTCAGGCGCGGTTGCGGCGTCGCTGATCGTCAGTACACGTGTACTAATCTGCCCGCCATGCCTACCGCAATAGTTACCGGATCGGGGGGCCTGATCGGCTCCGAGTCAGTTCGCCGCTTCATCGAGGCGGGCTGGGACATCGTCGGGATCGAGAACGATATGCGCGCCCGCTTCTTCGGCGAGGAGGCGTCAACCGCGCACGTGACGGAGGAGCTGCGCGAGGGCTTCTCCGAGTTCCGCTCGCTCGACATCGACATCCGCGACGCCGAGGGGGTCAACCGCGCCTTCGCCGATCTGGCCGGCTCGCTCGACGCCGTGATCCACACCGCCGCGCAGCCCTCGCACGACTGGGCGGCGCGCGAGCCGCAGACCGACTTCGGCGTCAATGCGCTGGGCACGCTCAACTTGCTCGAGGCGGCGCGCGAGCACGCTCCCGACGCCCCCTTCGTCTTCTGCTCGACCAACAAGGTCTACGGCGACACGCCCAATCACCTGCCGCTGGAAGAGCTGGAGAAGCGGCTCGAACTGCCCGAGTCCCACCCATTTCACAAGGGCATCGACACCTCGATGTCGATCGACCGCTCGACCCACTCCCTCTTCGGCGTCTCCAAGGCGGCCGCCGACCTGCTCGTGCAGGAGTACGGCCGCTACTTCGACATGCCGACCGTCTGCTTCCGCGGCGGCTGCCTGACCGGCCCCCAGCACGCCGGGGCGCAGCTGCACGGCTTCCTCGCCTACCTGATGAAGTGCACCGTCACCGGCACCCCCTACACCGTCTTCGGCTACGGCGGCAAGCAGGTGCGCGACAACATCCACAGCGCCGACCTCGTCGCCTGCTTCCAGTCCTTCCAGCGCGCCCCCCGCGCGGGCGCCGTCTACAACATGGGCGGCGGCCGGCGCAGCAACTGCTCGATGCTCGAGGCGATCGACGTCTGCGAGCGGATCAGCGGTCGCGAGCTGCAGTGGGAGCTGAGCGACGAGAACCGCATCGGCGACCACCGCTGGTGGATCTCCGACGTCTCCGATTTCGCCGCCGACTACCCCGACTGGCAGCCGCGCTACGGCATCGACGAGATCCTCCAGGAGATGTACGAGCAGAACGTCGAGCGCTGGATGGCGACCGCGGGCTGAGCTTCAGCCGGCTTCGCGTTCGAGGCCGCAGACGGTCGCCGGGCCGCCTTCGAGCTGCATCTTCCAGGGCACCGTCGAGAGGTCGGGTGGAATCGGCACCGCGACCGCTTCGCCGGGGGCGACGCCGATTTGGAAGTCGACCGGGAATTCTTCC
Source organism: uncultured Solirubrobacterales bacterium (assembly GCA_963824705.1). Classification (GTDB taxonomy): domain Bacteria; phylum Actinomycetota; class Thermoleophilia; order Solirubrobacterales; family 70-9; genus VRUE01. The sequence goes on along the minus strand of CAWGQE010000003.1, from coordinate 2,393,273 downwards.
GGCGAGGTTGCGAAGCGCTTCATCTTGATGTCGGTGACGGGCTGGGATCCGGCGCCGACCGTTGCCCCGCCCGGCGGCAGGCTGAGCAGCGGCGCCTGAGCCCCACCGGGAACCGCGATGCAGCCGGTCGCCGGCACGGCGACGATGCCTTCGGAGTTCGGCGTCGCCGGCTTCGCTCCGGCGGCGGCAGCTGGGAGGGGGGCTCCGGTTTCCACTCCGACCGCCAGCGCGTTGAGCAGCACCTTGTCGGCGGCGAAGCGGGCCGGCTCGGGGCTGGCCTGCAGTTCTGGGATGGTGAAGGCAGGGGAGCCGAAGGCGTCGACGGCGGAGAAGTAGGAGCCGGCGTCGATGTGGTCGAAGCCGGTGTCGGCGAATTCTTCTTCGAGGTAGAAGCCCGGTTCGACCGTGTTGCGGGCGATCTCGAGGGCGCTCAGGTTTGCTTCGATGATCTGGCTGGTGCCCCGGTAGAAGTCGTATGACTGCTGAAGGAGAAGCACGTTGCCCAGCAGCGAGACTGCGACGGCGATCAGCGCCGGGGGCAGCAGTCGCCGGTCGAGCTTCAGACCGCGCAGCATCCCGGCCGCGACGAGCAGGACCAGCGCCGCGCCCGGGTACTGGTAGCGACTCGCCCACGGTACCCGCCCCGGCTTGACCGCGATCCCGCCGAAAATCCAGAACGCCAGGGCGATCGCGAGGACGACCCAGAGGGAGCGCGGGATCCGCTCGAGTCGGTAGAGGCGCCAGGCAGCAAGCGCGCCGACCCCGACCGCCAGCGGGCGCCCCCAGTCGAGGCCCGGCGGCGAGGGCAGCCCTTCGCCCATCGTCGCCAGGCCGGCCAGCGATCCGAGCGCGGTGGCGAAGGAGTCGAGCACGAAGAGCGGCGTGGTGGCGACGTTGTGCAGCGTCGCCGAGCTTTCGCCGTTGTCCCCCCAGCCGAGCCACCAGATCGCGTAGAGGGCGACGGGAACGGCGACGACGTAGGCGCGCCGGCGCCAGTCGCGGTCGGCGCGACGCAGGGCGACGTCGACGACGGCGCCGACGGCAAAGGCGAGCCAGAGGCTGGAGAAGAGCATCGAGCCGACCAGCCAGGCACAGGCGAGGCGGTCGCCGACCTTGTCGCGCCGGTCGAGGGCGACCAGCATGCCGAGTCCGCATGCCATCGAGCCGAGGAAGGTGATCGAGGAGAACCAGAAGAGGTCTTCGAAGGCGGCGCCGAGGAAGAGGATCGGCAGCGTCATCAGCAGCGCCGGCCAGCCGCCGATCCTGCGCCTGATCCAGACGAAGAGGAACCAGGCGCCGAGCAGGAACATCGCGATCGAGACGACGTGGTAGGGCAGCGCCGAGCCCAGGCCGAAGGTACCCAGCAGCAGCTTCCAGACCGCGACCGGACCGGCGACGAGGTGTTCGTTGTCGGGGCCCAGGAACGAGTCGAGGCTCGACCCGCGTCGGTAGAGGATGAAGACCCAGTCGTCGAGGAAGAAGCTCAGCCGCGAGCCGAGGCCGATCAGCAACAGGCCCGATGCAGCCATCGCCGCCGCGAACAGCGCAGCCGGATCCTTCAGTCGGTGTGCCCCGCCCACGCGGGTAACCTATCGGCCCTCCTTGACGCCGCCTGCCCCTTCCCCAGTCGCAATAGAGGTCAGCGGGGTCGACAAGACCTTCCGCATCCCGACCCACAGGGTCGATTCGCTGAAGGAGCGGCTGACCGCCTTCAACCAGCAGGACTTCCGCGAGCTGCATGCTCTTCGCGGCGTTTCGTTCGAGGTCGAGCGCGGTGAGTTCTTCGGCATCGTCGGGCGCAACGGCTCGGGCAAGAGCACGCTGCTGAAGATCCTCGCCAGCATCTACGCGGCCGATGGCGGCAGGGTCCGGATGGCCGGCCGACTGGCTCCTTTCATCGAGCTCGGCGTCGGCTTCAATCCGGAGCTGACCGCGCGCGAGAACGTCGAGCTGAACGGCGTGATGATGGGCCTGACCCGGCGCGACGCGCGCAGCCGCCTCGGCGCCGTGCTCGAGTTCGCCGAGCTAGAGGAGTTCGTCGACCTGAAAATCAAGAACTACTCGTCGGGGATGCTGGTCCGGCTGGCTTTCTCGGTGATGATTCAGTCCGACGCCGAGATCCTCCTGATCGACGAGGTGCTCGCCGTCGGCGACGCCTCCTTCCAGCAGAAGTGCGCTGATGTCTTCCATGAGATCCGCGATTCTGAGCGGACCGTCGTCTTCGTCACCCATGACATGAACGCGGTCGAGCAGTACTGCCACCGGGCGATGCTGCTCCACGACGGCGACATCAAGGCGATCGGCGACTCGGGCGAGGTCGCGCGCAGCTACCTGCGCCTCAACTTCGAGCAGGCGCCGAGTGGGGCGGACGCCGATATGGGCGGGGTCGCCGACATCACCCTCGCCGACGTCTGGCTCGAGGACCGCGACGGCGAGCGGATCACCAACGTCGAGAAGGGCGCCGAGCTGCGTTTCGGCGCCACTCTGGAAGCCCACCGGGAGGTCGAGGGGCCGAGCTTCGGCTTCGCCTTCACCAACGCCGACGGGGTCGAGGTGACCGGGTTCGGCCTCGGTCTGCCCAAAGACGTCCCGGACCGTCTCGAGGCGGGCCAACGCGTGCGGCTGAGCGGAAAGCTGGAGAACCGGCTGATGGCCGGCCGCTACGTGGTCAAGTGCTGGATCCATCGCGACCACAACTACGCCAACCTCGTCCTGCACTCGCCGCAGGTGCTCGACTTCGTCGTCTTCGGCGGCGAAGGGGCGGGAGTCGTCTCGCTCGACCACGAAATCGACGCCAAGGTGGAGAGCGCATGAGCACCGAGCCGCCGGCCCCCGAGCTGCGCGAGGTCGCCGGCCCCTCGGCCCTCGGTGGCGGCCGCAGCCGCTTCTTCGAGCTGCTCTGGCTGATGTCGGTGACCGAGTTCAAGAAGACCTTCTTCGGCACCGCGCTCGGCTACCTCTGGTCGCTGGTGCGGCCGCTGATGCTCTTTGCCGTGCTGCTCCTGGTCTTCACCCAGATATTCAAAGTCGGCAGCCAGGTTCCCCACTATCCGGTTCTGCTGCTCTTCAACATCGTCCTCTTCGGCTTCTTCCAGGAAGCGACCGGGGGGGCGGTCGGCTCGGTCCTGGGGCAGGAGGGAGTCGTCCGCAAGACCCAGTTTCCGCGCCTTGTCATCCCGCTCGCGGTCGTTCTCACGACGCTCTTCACCTTGGGCCTGAACATGATCGTCGTCCTCGGCTTCCTGCTCGGCTTCGGCGTCTACCCGATGTGGACCTGGTTGCTGCTGCCGCTGCTCTTCGTGCCGTTGTTCGTCTTCGTCTGTGCGCTGGCGATGCTGCTTTCGGCGCTCAACGTGCGCTTTCGCGACGTGGCGATCATCTGGACCGTCGTCGCGCTCGCGCTCAACTACGGCACGCCGATCATTTATCCGCTGGAAATAGTCCCGGCGGGACTCAAGCACGCGCTGATGGCCAACCCGCTGACGCCGATCTTCCAGCAGGCCCACGTCTGGATGATCGATCCGCACGCCGAAGGGGTTTGGGAAGCCGCCGGGGGGCCGCTGCCCTTGATCGTGGCGGCGTTGATCTACGTCGCCGTCTGCGTGCTCGGCGTCTGGGTCTTCAACCGCGAAGCGCCGCGCATCGCCGAGCAGCTTTGAGAAGCCGCTACTTTGCGCTTCGGGAGCGTTTCAGGGTGATGCTTTGATCCGAAAGCCGATATTGCTTGCGATCGCGATCGCCGCGCTGCTCGTCGCGCCCGCGACGGCTGTCGCCGGACCGCCGGCCCCGCCCGGCTTCACGGTCGGGATCTCGCCACAGACGCCTGCCGGCGAGGCGGACTACTCGCTGATGGCAGAGGCGGGAATCAAGAGCCTGCGGCTGCCGCTCGGTTGGGGCAGCGTCGAGCCTCAGAGCCCCTACTGGTCCCCGCCCGACTGGTCGGATTTCGACCGCTCCGTGGCGCTCGCGGCGGAATACGGGATGCGGGTCTTCCCGTTCGTCTGGGGAACCCCGTCCTGGGTTGCCGGCCGGCCCGGGATCGAACCCGTCCGCAACGCATGGGCGGGCCGCGCCTGGGCCTCCTTCCTGCGCCAGGCCGTCGAGCGCTACGGTCCCTACGGCTCCTTCTGGCGCGAAAACCCCGAACTGCCCTTCCTGCCGATCCACGCCTGGGAGATCTGGAACGAGGAGAACATCGTCACCTTCTCTCCCCGTCCGGATCCGTCGCGCTACGCGCGGCTCCTGCGGATCGCCGGCCGCACGATCCACGAAGCCGACGGGGGCGCCAAGGTGATCCTCGGCGGCCTCTTCGGCCGCCCGCTTCAGATCCCGCCCAACGTCGCCTCCGGCGACTTCCTCAACGGCGTCTACCGGGCCGGCGACGTGAAGCCGTTCTTCGACGGGGTGGCGCTGCACCCCTACGTCGCCGACGCCGGCGCGATGGAACCCCAGATCCGCAATCTGCGCCGCATCATGCGGCGCCATCGCGATGCTCCAACCCCTCTCTACGTCACCGAGCTGGGCTGGGGCTCCGACAGCTTCCAGTCCCGCTGGGAGCGCGGCATGTGGGGCCAGGCGCGCGAGCTCGACCAAGCTTTCTCGATGCTCACCGACCACCGCCGTGCTTGGCACGTCGCCGGCGTCTGGTGGTTCTCCTGGGCAGACGCGGGTCATCTCTGCCAGTTCTGCGACTCGGCCGGCCTGCTGACCGGCAACCGCGAAGCCAAGCCCGCCTGGTACCGCTTCACCGAATGGACCGGCGGCGACGCGGAAATCGTCCCGCGGGCGAGCTTCGGCGAATGAGCTGGCCCCCGCTTGGGATACGTTGCGGCCCGAGCGGAATCCAGTAGCCTTTACCTATGGCTGAAAAAGTAAAGAATCAAACGAGAGTTTCCAGCAAGCATCAGGTGACGATACCCGCGGCCCCGTTCCGCAAGGCGGGCTTCGAACCCGGTGACACCCTACGAGTGGAAGCCGAGGGAGCCGGTCGCGTCGTCCTGACTCGGGTCGGCGAGCTTATTGACCGCTATTCCGGCTGCCTCGACACCGGCGGCGCGCTACGCAAACGCGTGGACGGGCTGCGCGACGAGTGGCGGTAGTCCTCGACTCGGATGCCGTCGTTGCGTTCCTCGATCGCGCCGACGCCCTCCACGCCGCCGCCGACGAAGCGATCCGCGATCTCCTCGGCAAAGATCGGCTGCTCGCCTCGGCGGTGACCTACGCAGAGGTGCTGACCGGCGCACGACTCGGGCGCCACGACGAGAAGCGCGTCCGCGGTTTCTTCGCCGACCTCATCTCCGAGATCCTGCCCGTCGATGCCGAGGTCGCCGACAAGGCCGCCGACCTTCGCGCCCGACGCAAGTCTCTACGGATGCCGGACGCTTTGATCCTGGCAACGGCCGCGCTGCATTCAAACGCCAACCTGATCGTGACCGGCGATCGGGCAACGACCAAAGTCCCCGGATCGGGCCTCGAGGTAAAGCTGCTGCAAGCGCGCTGAGTCGTCCGCGTCAGCTACGACTGGCAGGGTTCAGCCGGCGGGGCGGAACAGGTTGACCGAGCCGATGCGGCGCATCGTGTACTGGTCGTAGGGCAGGTCGCCGCGCCAGCGGTTGTGCGCCTCGGCGGAGACGAAGTAGGTCTCGGGGTCGCTCTCCATCGCGCCGATCTGCTCCGCCAGATCCTCCCCGGAGAGGCCCAGGCCGGAGACGATGCGATCCAGTTTCTCGCGGTGCTCGTCGGCTCCCCAGCCGGCGAGCACATGGTCGACGGCGTGGATCGAGCAGCCGCCCTGCTTCTGCACCAGCGCATGGCCGGTTTCGACCACGTTCGCGACCAGGTCGAGCGGCACGTGCTCGAGCACGGAGATCGAGAAGACCGCGGCAAAGTCGTCGCCGAGCGGCTCGCTGGGCGGGAACAGCTCACGGACGAAGTGCACGTCGGGGTAGGCGGTCTGGAAGCGTTTGAACTCGCGCGGCCCGTTGCCGCCGCCCTGGTAGTCGTCGACCACGGTCACGTCGTAGCCGAGGCGGGAGAGCATTCCAGCCACCAGCGGCTCGCCCGCGCCGATCTCGAGGATCCGCGAGCCGCGCTCGGCGTTGCCGAGGATCGCCTTGACCATCCAGCAGCGTTGCAGGTCCTTCATGTCGAAGCTGGCTCCGGCCAGGCCGGTCATGTGGTCGGCGCTGTCGGCGAAATCGCGCACCGTGCCGTAGGAGATCTCCGGCAGCGCGAAGGCTTCGTCGTAGCGCTCGGCGATTGGCCAGAGCGAGCTGTCGGCGATCGTCCAGGCCGACGCGTTGGCGCCCGGGGTCGCGCTCGAAGGCGCGTAGAGGGCCGCCTTCCCGGCGAGCCTGCGCAGCAGCGGCGAGCGTGCCGCCGTCGCCCGCAGGCGCTTCGCCTGGGTCGACGCGCTCATGCGGAGGACCCCACCGGTCGCCCGGCGGCCGAGCACTCGCGCAGGAAGTGGGCGAGCCCTTCCGCGTTCGCCCGCCAGCTCAGCTGCTCGGCGGCGAAACGCCGCGCGCCGGCGCCGAGTCGGGTCGCCAGCTCGCGGTCGGCGAGCAGCTCTTCGATCCGAACGACGATCTCCATTGCGTTGCCCTGCTCCAGCAAGAGTGCGTCCTCTCCGTGCTTCAGGTCATTGCCGATGTTGCAGTGCGGCAAGATAACTGGCCGTCCCATCGCCAGGAACTCCGGCAGCTTGGAGGGGAGCCGGTAGCGGTTGAAGTCGTCGGGGGGCCCGGGCTGGACGTAGGCGTCGGCGAGCGCCAGGTAGGCGGGGATGTCGCGCCATGGGATCGGGCCGAGCTCGATCACGCCGTCGCCGAGGGCGCGGAAAGAGCGCGGGTCGGGCCCGCCGAACTCGGTGTGGCCGAGCCGCACCAGCCGCACCCGCTTGCCGCGACGCTGCAGCAGCTTGACCGCGAGGTAGAGGCTCAGCATCTCGTGTTGGTTGGCGTAGTGGATCGTGCCGTGGTAGACGAGGACGAAGTCGTCGGCGCTGAGCCCGAACTCGTCCCGCGGCGGCGCCTCCAGGTCGGGTCGGAAGCGCTCGAGGTCGATGCCCGGGCGGGCCACGGCGTGCGGCCGTCCGGCCCGGTTGAACTGGTTGAGCGCCTCGGTGATCACGGTTATGCCCGCGGCACCGTCGAGGAACTCGCGGTGGTGGGTGGGGTGGATCAGGCCCGGGGGCGCGATGCTGTCCTGCTGCCTCAACGGCAGCCGCTGCAGTTCGGCCAGCGAGCGACCCGTCGCCGACTCGATCAACAGCTCCTCGTTGTCCTCGAGGTGGATCACGTAGGGAACGCCCAGCCGGCGCACCGCCTCCATCGTCATCCGCCGCACCGTCTCGCGCGGGGTCCAGCCGACGACGATCGTCTCCTTGGGGTCGCGGCGCATCTCGCCGAGCTTGCGGTCGAGGTCGTCGTGGGAGATGCACTCGAAGCGCGGCTCGCCGACGACCAGGGCGCGCGCCGGGTCGCCGTGCCCGGCGACCGTGACCTCCCAGCCCAAGTCGGTCAGCTCGTTGCCGAAGTGGTAGGCCTGGATCCCGCTGTTGACGTCGAACGGGCCGAAGTAGATGAAGAGGACTCGCATCGTCTGCCCTAACGCTTCCCCAACGGCGCCGTCGCACGGTAGACGCGTTCGCGCCATGCCGCCGGCACGTAGTCGGCCAGATGCTGAGCGAAGCCGGGGTTGAAGTAGGGGTCGCCCCGCATCAGCTCGTCATACCAGCAGTCGACGAAGAGGGCGCGGTCGACGGCGTCGGTGCCGGCGCGCCGGGCCGCCGGCGAGCGGTGGTTGACGAGTCGTGGCCGCGGTGCATAGACGGACTTGAGCCCTCTTTTCGCCAGGCGCTGGCAGAGGTCGAAATCCTCGTACTGGGAGCGGTAGAACTCGTTGAAGCCGTGCTCGGCGTCGAAATCGGCCTTGCCGACGAGCAGGCAGTCGGCGCCGAGCGCCGAGACCTCGCGGGCGCAGGGCAGCGCGCCGTAGTAGCCGTCGCCGTTGGCGGGGAAGCCGCTCAGCATCGGGCTGGCGGGATCGCGCAGCCCGATCGCGACGCCCGCCTGGTCGACCAGGCCGTCGGGGCGTGCCAGCAGCGGGCCGACAGCGCCCACGCCCGGCAGGCCGGCGTGGAGGAGGAGCTGCTCGATCCAGTCGGGCTCGACGATCTCGATGTCTTCGCCGAGGAAGAGCAGGTACTCACCCTTGGCTGCCGCGGCGCCGGCGTTGTTGGCGGGCCCGCGCCTGAAGGGGCCAGGATCGCTTGCCACCCGGGCGATCCGCCTGTCATCGCTCTGGCCGGGATGCCCCGCGCCACCGATGACGATCGTCTCGAAATCGGGGTACGTGGTCCGTTCGAAGAGCGAGCCGAGCAGTCGCCTCAGGCCGCCGTCCCCGCCTCCCTGGGCGATCACGACGCTGACCTTCGGCGCCGGCGCGGAGCCGTTGCGCGGAGCGAGGACGGCGCGGTGTGGGATCGCCGGGTGGGGGATCGCTTTGGCGTCGATACCCCGTCGTCCCAGGTGGTCGCTGACCGCTCTGGCCTGGAGCTCCTCGACGCCGGACTTCTGGTCGGTCCCGGCGGCGATGCTGCCCGGGATCGCCCGCCAGTGGTAGAGCGTCTGGGGAATGTGGTGGATGCGATCGGTGCGCTCGGAGACCCGCAGGAAGAACTCGAAGTCCTGGATCGTGTCGAAGGCGGAGTCGAAGCCGCCGGCGGCTTCGGCGACCGTGCGGCGCACGACCAGCAGGTGGCCGATGTACATCGCGCCGAGGGCGTAGACGGGCGACCAGTCGGGCTTGAGGAAGGGGTCGGCGCGGACGCCGTGCAGGGTCAGCTTGTCGGAGTCGGAGTAGACGGCGTCGAGCTCGGGGTCGGCGACCAGGGCTTGGGCGACGCGCAGCAGGGCGTCCGGCGTCAGCTCGTCGTCGTGGTCGATGAAGCCGACGAACTCGCCCTCGCACATCGCCATCGCCGCGTTGGTGGCGCCGGAGATGCCACGGTTCTCGGCCGCCTCGAACTTGATCCGCGGATCGGCGTCGGCGTAGCGCTGGAGCACCGCGACCAGCTCCGGCTGTCCGGAGCCGTCGTCGACGACGCACAGCTCCCACTCGCGGTAGTGCTGCGCCCGCACCGACTCGATCGCCTTGACGAGGTAGCCGAGGTCGGACTTGTAGGTGGGCATCGCCAACGAGATCGTCGGCCGCGACTCGAGCGCCTCGACTTCCTGCAGGGCGGCTTCGCGGCGGGCCTTCGGCCGGTTGAGGTGAAGCTCCTGACGGAGGCGGCGGCTGAGGTCCCTGAGCCGGCGCAGGAAGGCGAACAGGCGCGGCGGGAGGATCGATTTGAGCATCCGAGCGTCTCTTGGCATCGGCTCAGCCCCGGCGTAGCTTCGCCAGCACGGTCTTGACCGAGCGCACCGGCTTGGTGATCCGCCAGCTCAGCGAGGTCTCATACGTCTGGGCCACCTTGTGCACTTCTTCCTCGAGTTCGCCGATGCGGAAGGCGCGGCGGCTGAGCTCGCGGTGGAACTCCTCGCGCTGGGCGTCCAGCTCGGCCCGGTGCCTGGCCTCGGCCTCGTTGCTCGTCTGCGCTGCGGCGCTCATCGCGGCCTATCGTAGCCACGAGTCCTGCAGCTTCCCCGCGCGGCCGCCGAAGCGATCGGGGCGCAGTAGGGTTGCAGCCTCGCAATGGAGCCCCTTAAGGGACTGATTCTCTCCGGTGGGGCGGGCACTCGCCTGCGGCCCATCACTCACACTTCGGCGAAGCAGCTCGTGCCCGTCGCCAACAAGCCCGTGCTCTTCTACGGGATCGAGGCGCTGGTCGACGCCGGGGTGACCGAGATCGGGATCATCATCGCCCCGGAGACCGGCGACGAGATCCGCGAGGCGGCCGGCGACGGCTCCCGGTTCGGGGCCGAGATCACCTACATCGTCCAGGACAAGCCGGCCGGGCTCGCCCACGCCGTGCTCACTGCCGAGGAGTTCATCGGCGGTTCGTCCTTCGTCATGTACCTCGGCGACAACCTGCTCGCCGACGGCCTGCGCGGCCTCGTCGCGACCTTCCGCGAGGCCGGGCCGGATGCGCTGATCCTGCTCACGCCCGTCTCCGACCCCAGCTCTTATGGCGTCGCCGAGCTTGACGGCGACCGCATCGTCCGCCTGGTCGAGAAGCCGAAAGACCCCCCCTCGAACCTCGCCCTGGTCGGTGTCTACCTCTTCGGCCCGCCGATCTTCGATGCCGCGCGCGCGCTGGTGCCCTCATGGCGCGGCGAGCTGGAGATCACCGAGGCGATCCAGGGCCTGATCGAGGACGGCCACAAGGTCCAGTCCGAGGTGGTCAGCGGCTGGTGGAAGGACACCGGTCAGCTCGCCGACATGCTTGAGGCCAACCGCCTCGTCCTCGAGGAGATCGAGACACGCCTCGACGGCGAGATCGACGCCGACTCGCGGGTCGAGGGGAGGGTCGTGGTCGAGGCCGGCGCGAAGGTGAGCGGCTCCGTCGTCCGCGGCCCGGCTGTGATCGGCGCCGGCGCGAGGATCGAGGGCGCCTACGTCGGCCCCTATACCTCGATCGGCGAGGACGTGAAGATCTGCCGCTCCGAAATCGAGCACTCGATAGTCCTCGCCGGCTCCGTCGTCGAAGACCTCGGCACCCGCATGGAGGCCAGCCTGCTCGGCCGCGAAGTGAAGCTGACCCGCAGTGACGGGATGCCGAAGACGCTGCGGATGCTGGTCGGCGACAAGTCGGAGATCAAGATCATCTGATGGGCGCCGGCCGATGAAGCTCCTCGTCACCGGCGCCGCCGGGATGCTGGGCCGCGACGTGATGCTCGCCGCGGGCAACGCCGGCCATCAGGTGGTCGGCTATGGCCACGCCGAGCTCGACATCGGCGACGCCGCCGCGGTCAGCGCCAAGGTCGAGGGCGAGCGTCCCGACGTCGTCATCAACTGCGCCGCCTGGACCGACGTCGACGGGGCCGAGGAGGCCGAGCAGGAGGCCACGGCGATCAACGGCGCGGGCGCCGGCAACGTGGCCGCCGCGGCTGCGGCGGTCGGCGCCTCGGTCGTCTACGTCGGCAGCGACTACGTCTTCGACGGCAGCAAGGGCGCGCCCTATGTCGAAACCGATCAGACCGCGCCGCTCTCCGCCTACGGCCGCAGCAAGCTGGCCGGGGAGGAGGCGACCCGTGTCGCCAACAAGCGCCACTTCGTCGTCCGCTCCGCCTGGCTCTTCGGTACCGGCGGTCCCAACTTCGTCGAGACGATGCTGCGCCTCGCCGCCGACCACGGCGAGGTCCTCGTCGTCCGCGACCAGGTCGGCTCGCCCACCTACACCTGGCACCTCGCCTACGGCATCGTCCGCCTGATCGAGGGGGTCGAGTTCGGCATCCACCACATGGCCGCCGCCGGCAACTGCTCCTGGTATGAGTTCGCGCGCGAGATCTTCGAGCAGGCCAACGTGGAGTGCAAAGTGATGTCGGCGACCACCGAGATGCTCGGCCGCCCGGCCCCGCGCCCCGCTTACTCGGCGCTGACAAGCCAGCGCGAGCACGCGATCGAGCTGCCCTCCTGGCAGGAGGGGCTCGCCGCCTACCTGTCCCAGCGCCGCGCCGAGACCGAGGCCGCGGCATGAAGATCCTCGTCACCGGCGCCGCCGGCTTCATCGGCTCCACCTACGTGCGCTTGATCGGCGACGAGCACGAGGTGCGGGTGCTCGACAAGCTCACCTACGCCGGTCGTCGCGAGAACCTGCCCGAGGGCGCCGACCTCGTCGTCGGCGGGATCGAGGACCCGGCGATCGTGCGCGAGGCGATGGAGGGTTGCGACGCGGTCGTCAACTTCGCCGCCGAGTCGCACGTCGACCGCTCGATCGACGACCAGGACGCCTTCGCTCGCACCCACGTGATCGGCACCGGCACGCTACTCGACGCGGCCCGCGAGCTCGGCATCGGTCGTTACCTGCAGGTCTCCACCGACGAGGTCTACGGCTCGATCGATTCCGGCTCCTTCACCGAGACCTCGCCGCTCGACCCCTCCTCGCCCTACTCGGCGACCAAGGCCGCCGGCGACCTGCTCGTCTCGGCCCACTTCCACACCTACGGGACCGAGGCCTCGATCGTGCGCGGCTCCAACAACTACGGCCCGCGCCAGTACCCGGAGAAGCTGATCCCGCTGATGGTCCTCAACGCGATCCACGGTGACTCGCTGCCCGTTTACGGGGACGGAAGGCAAGTGCGCAACTGGCTCTACGTCGAGGACTTCTGCCGCGGCATCCACGCGGTGCTGATCAACGGACGCCCGGGCGAGGCCTACAACGTCGGCGGCCCCGACGAGTGCGAGAACATCGAGGTGGTCAAGCGGGTGATCGAGCTGAGCGGCGGCGCCGAGTCGCAGATCGAGTACGTCACCGACCGGCCGGGACACGACCGCCGCTACTCGCTCTCCTCGCAGAAGCTCCGGGATGAGCTCGGTTGGGAGGCCCGGGTTCACTTCGCCGAGGGCCTCGAGCGCACCGTCGAGTGGTACCGCGAGAACGAGGAGTGGTGGAGCCCGATCCGCTCCGGCGAGTATCGCGAGTACTACGAGAAGCAGTACGGGAAGGCATTGGGTTAACTCGATGGCGGCTCCTGCAAACCGGCGCATCTCGGGGTCCTCAGTCGCTCGGATCGGGTCACGCACTGAACAGTGCGCTCCCCTCACCTCACTCCCTGCGTCCCCCGATCTGCTTGGTTTTCGGGGCCGCTCCTACTCCGCATGAAAGTTCTCCCAACGAAGCTTGGCGGCGTCGTCCTGCTTGAGCCCGAGGTTCACGGCGACTCGCGCGGCTTCATGGTCGAGACCTACAGGCGAGACAGCTGGGCCGAGCTGGGCATCGAGGTCGAGTTCGTCCAGCACAACCACTCGCGCTCCTCGCGCGGGACGCTGCGCGGCCTCCACTTCCAGACCGAGCCGGGCCAGGCGAAGCTGGTCCGCTGCCCGCGCGGAAAGATCTTCGACGTCGCTGTCGACCTGCGCCGCGACTCGCCCACCTACGGCCAGTGGGAGGGGCACGAGCTCGACGACGAGGCCCACCGCCAGCTCTTCGTCCCAGTCGGCTTCGGCCACGGCTTCGCCGTGCTCAGCGAGGAAGCCGACGTCACCTACCTCTGCTCCAGCACCTACGACCCGGCAACCGAGTCGGGAATCGCCTGGGACGACCCGGACGTAGGCGTCGAGTGGCCGGTGGACGATCCGCTGCTGAGTGAGCGCGACAAGCAGGCTCCGAGACTCGGTGAAATCGCCGATTCACTCCCGTTTTGACACCAAACTCAAACGGAAGTGAAAATTTAGTGTGTCAGTTTGACTCAGTGGATTGTGGGGTTAATTTTCACTGCTAGCGTTGTCGGCAGGAGGGCGAAGAGCATAGGTGTGCTCAGACAGCTGACGTCTGTCATGTCCGGCCTGACCAGCCGGTTCCGGTTCGAGTCCGGCGCCCTCCGCATAAGGTCGCTGGAGCAGGTCGAGTAGGGGCAGTGCCGTGGTAGCCTGGGACGCGGATGTCAGCTGTCTGTGGGGGTGGTTCCCCACTTCGCCAGACTCGACCCGCTCCGGCGGGTCTTGTCGTTTCTTGGAGTTGTCCTAGCGCCCGCGGACCGCGGTGATCGCGAGGCTGGTCGCCAGTTTGGCGCCGATCCCCGCGTAGACCGCGGCGTTGAGGAGCGGGTTGTGCTCGGGGGCGTCGAAGCGGCGGTAGAAGCGGCCCATGCCGCGGTGGAAGGCGATTTCCTGGCGGGGAGCGCGGCGGCCGTCGCTGGAGCCGCCCTTGACGTGCAGGGCCGTGCCGACGGGCTCGTAGAAGACCTTCCAGCCGGCGTCCCAGAAGCGGTGGCACCAGTCGAGGTCCTCCATGTAGAGCCAGTAGCCCTCGTCGAGCAGGCCGACCTCGCGCACCGCCTGCGCGCGGCAGAGCATGAAGGCGCCGTTGACGGCGTCGACCTCGCCCGGCTCGTCGTCGCCCAGCTGGGTCGCCCGGTATTGGCTGAGCGCGCCGGAGGCGGCGTCGGCTCGGCCGATCCCGGTGAAGTGGGCGAGGGCGCTGAGCGGGGTTGGGAAGGAGCGCTTGCAGGCGTGGTCGAGCGCCCCCGACTCGGTGACGAGCTTGACCCCGACCATGCCGATCCGCTGCTCCGACCAGAGGCGCGTCAGACCGGCGTCGAGCGTTCCCGCGTAGACCTCGGTGTCGGGATTGAGCAGCAGCACCGCCCGCGCCTCGCTCTCGTGCAGGGCCAGGTTGTTGGCGGCGGAGAAGCCGATGTTGTCGCAGCGGATCAGCCGCACGGCCGGGAACTCTCTCTCGACCATGTCCGGGGTCCGGTCGGGGCTACCGCTGTCGACGACGGTGACCCGCACTCCGCCCTGTGCCGGATGCTCTTCCAGCGAGCGCAGGCAGTTGCGCAGCAGCCCTTCGGCGCCGTGGCTGACGACGATTACCTCGAGCTCGGGCCCCGCGTTCACCAGACGCCTCAGTGCGAGCCCTCGCCGCGCACGATCGCGGCGGGGGTGCGCAGCAGGATCGCCAGATCGCCGGCGACCGAGATGTTGTCGAGGTAGTCGCGCTCCATCGCCAGCCGCTCCTCGAAGGTCAGGTCGGCGCGACCGTAGACCTGCATCGGTCCCGTCATCCCCGGCTTGACCGCGAGGCGGATCCGCTGGCGCTCGTCGTAGAGGGCGACCACCGCTTCCTCCTCTGGCCGCGGCCCGACCAGCGACATGTCGCCGCGCAGGACGTTGACGAACTGCGGCAGCTCGTCGAGGCTGAAGCGCCGCAGCATGCGGCCGGCGCGGGTGACGCGCGGGTCGTCGGCGATCTTGAAGGCGGGCTCCTTGAGCTTCTCGAGGTCGACCAGTTCGCCGAGTTGCTCCTCGGCCCCCGGGACCATCGTGCGGAACTTCAAGACGGTGAAGGGCTTGCCGTCCTTGCCCGCCCGTCGCTGGCGAAAGAGGATCGGGCGGCCCGAGTCGAGCAGGATCAGCAGCGAGCTGACGAGGAACACCGGCAAGAAGAGCACCAGCAGGAATCCGCTGATCGTCACGTCCATTACCCGCTTCAGCGCTTCCGTCGAGCGCGGTGGATCGGAGAAGCGGAAGTCGAGCACCGGCAGCTCGGCGAGGCGGTTCAGCTCGATCCCCGGGCCGAGCAGGCCGAAGTGCTGGGGCAGCAGGGTGAGCGCCAGGCCGGCCGCCTTGCATTGCTCGATCAGCCGCTCCGCCGCCGCCTCGCTCATCTCCTGCTCGGTCACGATCACCCGCTCCACTTCGTGATCGCGGGCGACGCGGGAGATGTCGGCGATCGAACCGAGCCGGGGCAGCCCGCCCATCCCCGGCGTCGCGTCGTCTCCGCGCGGCGTCAGGTAGCCGACCAAGTGCAGGCGGGTCTCGGGGTGGGTGGCGACCCGGCGGGCGACCACGGAGATCGCCGCCGCCGGCCCGACCACGATGCCGATCGCGGCGCCGGCCAAGTGGTGCCAGAAGAAGCGCAGGACGGCGCGCGAGGCGAAGGCACCGACAAGGGCGCCGACGCCGACAGCGATTGCGCTGGCCGCCGGCAGCGGCCCGACCGGGCTCAGCGCCAGCAGACCGTCCAGCGCCAGCGTGCCCAGGGCCGCCGCCGAGATCAGGCTGGAGAGCTCGTCGAGGGTGCTGTGGCGGATGCGGCGGTGGTCGTTGTCGTAGAGGCCGTGCAGCTTCAGCACGAGGATCCAGACCGGGCTGAACATCGTCGCCCAGAAGAGCGTGCCGACGTCGGTGTCGGGGCTGGCCGCCGTGACGGCGCAGAGCGTGGCCACCATGGTCAGCCAGTCGCCGGTGGCCAGCATCCGCCGCAGCAAGGAGCCGCGCCGTCGGGCTCCGTCGGCCCCCGTCAATCCCAGCCGCGTCGCCGCCTCGGTCCTGCCACGTGGCTCCGGCCCCGGCTGTCCGGCCGGGGGGGACCTGCGCGTTGGAGTCTCCTGCGCCTTGCTCGTCATCGTCGGCTCACCCGCAGCTCCGCTTCCCGAGGAGGCACTTCTCGAGCGGGTTCAGGTGTCGTGCCTGTTCCAGGTCCGCTTCGGCAGCGGCCCGGTCGCCCGCCTCTTTCTCGACTTTAGAGCGTAGGTAGTAGTACTGCCAGTTGCGGTCCTCTCGGTCGATCGCTTGCGTGAGCCGTTCGACGGCGACTCCGTATTCCCCTTGGCTCTCGGCGATCAACCCCAGCTGCACATAGGGAGTAGCGGCAAAGGGCTCGATCGAGCGCGCCGTCTTGGCGTGGCTGGTGGCGCTGGTCAGGTCTCCGTTTGCCGCGGCGCTCTGGCTTGCGTCGATCTCGTGGTCGACGAGCAGCGGGCCGATCAGCGCGATCGCCGCGATCCAGGCGACCGCGAGGCCGGCGACCGCGAGGCCGAAGCGCCGCTCTTCGCCGGCGGCGACGAGGCGCGGGTCGGGAGGGGCGGCAAGCTGGGCGCACCTGGCGGCCACCAGCACCCCTGAGGCGAGGAAGAAGACGGCGCCGAGCCCGGCGATCTCCCAGAACCAGTCGAGGCCGGCGACCACCGCGAAGGCCAACGTCACGGCGAAGAGCGCCGCATAGCGCTCGCGTTGGGGATGGGGGGCGGCTCGCCAGGCGCTGAACCCCGTCCAGAGCAGCGTCGCGACCAGCGCCAAGATCAACAGGCCGCCGACGAGGCCCAGCTCGGCGAAGGCCTCCAAGTAGAGCGAGTGTGCGTCGTGGACCGGAAGCGCGATCGAGCGGTGACGGTCCCAGGCAAAGACGTAGGTGCCCGCGCCGACCCCGAGCACCGGCTTTTCCTCGAATGCGTCGATCGCGACCCGGTAGAAGTCGTGGCGGCCGGCACCGTTGAACTGGGAGAAGTGCTGCTGGGGTTGGTTGGGGAACTGGACGTCGGAGCTGGAGAACTGGTCCCAGGCCCGCCCGCCGACGGCGATCGCGACGCCGATCGCGACTACGGCGACCGCGAGGCCGGCACCTTTCAGCAGCGACCGGTTGCGCGAGAGGTCGACCGCCCGTCCGGTCAAGCGCCCTTCGCGCCGCTCGACCTGGCGCAGCGCGGCGAAGAGCAGCAGGGCGAGGGCGATCCCCGCGGCGAGGATCAGCAGCACGGTCACGCCCTGGTCCACGGCCGCCTGGTTGTCGACGTGGTCGGCCAGGCTGTGGCGTGCCTGCACCGCGAGCACCGCGGGCAGCGCTCCCAGGGCGCCACAGGCCAGCGTCGCGAACAGCCAGAGGCGATCCCGGGAGAGGACGATGAGGCAACCCGCGGCGATCAGCAGCGCCAGCAGCCCGCCACGCGAATAGGTGAAGTAGAGGGCGAGCAGAACCATCGGCAACGCTCCGACGGCGAGCAGGCGCATACCGCTCCAGGCGGCTCGCCTGCTCGTCCAGAGCAGCAGCGCGACGGCGATCCCGAACATGGCCCCGTTCGCGTTCCAGTAGCCCAGCGGATAGCCGAGGCGCGGGCCGGTGCCGAACGCGTCGCCGGCGTGCAGGAGATGGGGCAGAAGTCGGCTCGCGAGGGCAAGCAGGGCGACGAGCGCAACGGAAATTGCCAGGCCTTCAGCGAAACGTTGGCGCCTTTGGTCGGTTTGGGCGATCAGGAATGCGGCTAGGAAAAACCCCAGGTAGACCAGAACCCGGTCCGCCTCGATCACGCTCAGCTCGGCTGAGCCCGACCAGAGGGATGAAAATGCGGACAGCAGGGAAAACCCGAGGATCAGGCCCGTTGCCCAGTAGAACGGCCTTGCCAGCGTTGCCCGGGAGGCCACGCCGAGCAGGATCAGGGCAACCACGACGAGCCATACGGCGAGACCCGCGACATGGCGATCGCTCACTTCGAAGCCCCCGCCGGCAAGTGCCAGGCCAACGATCAGGGCGACTGGCGCAAGTAACGCCGAGCTTTCCTCTAACCTACCGCGCCATGTTTGAGACCCGGCAAAATCTCGCCCCTCGCCGGGGCGGCCATATCTTCGCTCTGTCAGTGCTGGCTCTGCTGGCATTGTGCTGCGTTCCGGTTCTCGCTCAGGCTTCTTCCGCTGGCATCCAGTATTCCGATGCGCCGCCAACGGTAAACGGGGGCAACCCGCCGAGCCAGTCGAATCTCTCCGGCGGCTCCAAGTCGACTAGCGGCATCGGCTCGCCCGCGGGCAGCGGCCACTCGTCGGGGGCAAAGTCTTCTGGCGGGGGAAACAGCTCACAGGCGAAGTCCAATGGGTCCGGGGGCGGCGGAAACGCAGCCGCTCAGCAGGGTAGCCAAGGGAACGGCAGCCAAAAGAGCTCGGCCGGTGCCGGCAACGCAAACGGCGCCAGTCCCGAACCGGGCTCGAGCGGCGGCGGCTCCTCGCCGCTGGTGCCGATCCTGATCGCGATCGTGCTGCTCGCCGGCGGCTCGATCGGCTACGTGCTGATGAAGCGGCGGCGCCAGCGCAAAGCTTCTGGCTCGCCAGATTCTCCCGGCTCTCCGGATTCGTCGGGCTCCTCGGGTTCTTCCGTCTCTCCTGAGGCGGGCTAACCCGATGCACGATCAGAGGATTCGCCCGCCGCGGCGGGCTCGCCTTTGGCTAGCGACTTTCGCGATCGCCGCCCTCGGTGCGCTGACCTTCGTGCCCTCGGCGCTGGCGGTTCCCGCCAATTTCTGGGGCGTGGTGCCGCAGGTGGCGCCGAACGCCGAAGAACTGCTGCGCTTGAAACGCGGCGGGGTCGACAGCATCCGGGTCCCGATCTCCTGGGGCTCGATCCAGCCGACCAGGCGGGGCGGCTATGACTGGTCGAGCACCGACTCCTACATCGCCGCGGCGGTCACCGCGAACATCGAGGTCTTTCCTTTCCTGTCCACGGCGCCGTCCTGGGCGGTGCCCGTCGACCGGCGTTTCGGCAGCCCGAGCACCCTGCCGGTGCGGACCGGCACGCAACGCTCCGGCTGGACCCAGTTCGTCAAGCAGGCAGTGTTGCGCTACGGGCCGAACGGCACCTTCTGGACCGAAAACCCCCGCCTGCCGCGGAGACCGATCCGCGCCTGGCAGATCTGGAACGAGCCGAACTTCAAGTACTTCGTCGCGCAGCCCAACCCGGCTGACTACGGCAAGCTGGTCAAGCTCTCCAGCGCTGCGATCAAAGCGATGGACCCGGGCGCCCAGGTCATTCTCGGCGGCCTCTTCGCCCGCCCGATCGAGGCGACCTTCCACAAGAATCCGCCGCAGGCCTACTTCGCCTCGACTTTCCTCAATCTGATGTACAAAAGCACGCCGGGGATCAAGTCGAAGTTCCAGGGCTACGCGCTGCACCCGTATACGGGCAGCTGGAAGAACCTTCCCTCCCGGATCGAAGAAGTGAGGCGGGTGCTGAAGGCCAACAACGACATCGGCAAGGGCCTCTACCTCACCGAGGTGGGTTGGAGCTCCGAACCGCCCAGGCCAGGCAACAGCTTTGCCAAAGGCGTGGCCGGCCAGGCGAGGGAACTCAAGGGCGCCTTCCGTCTCTTCAGCGCCGATCAGCGCAAATGGAATCTGCAGCGGATCTACTGGTTCTCGATCGGCGACTACGCCGGCCTCTGCAATTTCTGCGGCGGCTCCGGGCTTTTCCGCAGCGGCTTCAAACCGAAGCCCGCCTGGAACGCCTACGTGCAGTTCGCCGGCGGCCGCCCGTAACCCCACCGGCGTAAGATCGGTGGGTTGAGCACTCGCCCGAAAGCAAGCGCGAAGACTGACCCGCTGGCGCCGTTCAGCGCCCCGGTCAGGCGCTGGTTCGAGGCCTCCTTCGAGGGGCCGACGCCCGCGCAGGCGGGTGGCTGGGAGGCGATCGCGGGTGGCGCCAACGCGTTGATCTGCGCCCCGACCGGGTCCGGCAAGACGCTGGCCGCCTTCCTCTGGGGCATAGACAAGCTCTCGCGCAGAGCCACCGATGGTCACTTTGCCCACGAAATCGGTGGGAAATCGTCCACTCAGCGAGAGGGCGGCGTGAAGATCGTCTACGTCTCGCCGCTGAAGGCGCTCTCCTACGACATCGAGCGCAACCTGCGAGCGCCGCTGCGCGGGATCGGGGCAGACATCTCCGTCGGACTGCGCACCGGCGACACCAGCCAGAAAGACCGCCGGGCGATGCGCAAAACGCCGCCCGACATCCTCATCACCACCCCCGAGTCGCTCTACCTGATCCTCTCCTCCGGCGCCCGCGAGATCCTCACCGGCACCGAGGCCGTGATCGTCGACGAGATTCATGCGGTTGCCCAGAGCAAGCGCGGGTCGCATCTGGCGCTTACGTTGGAGCGTCTAGACCACCTGGTTGGGGAGGCGGGGGACGGGGTGTCCGGCTCCGCGCTGGGTTCCTCGCCGGACGGCGGCGATTCTCTCGCTGAGCCGGCGGGGCGAGGAACAGGACGCCGCGCTGCGCCGGACACCCCGTCCCCCGCCTCTGTCCAGCGCATTGGTTTATCCGCTACGCAGCGGCCTCTGGAGCGGATCGCGAAGTTTCTGGTCGGTCCTAAAAGAGATTGCGAGATTGTGGATGCTGGCGTGGCTAAGGAGCTGGACCTGGAGATCGTTGTCCCGGTCGAGGACATGTCGGAACCGGGAGCTCCCAGCTTTCCCAACGCCGATGGCAACCCCACCGAGGGAGAGCCGCTAGCCCACGTTCGCTCGATCTGGCCCGCCATCTACCCCGAGCTCCTCAAGCTCGTCCAAGAACACAACTCGACGATCATCTTCGTCAACGCCCGCCGAGCCGCTGAGCGTCTCGCCAAGCGCCTGAACGAGCTGGCGGCCGAAGAACCAGAGCGGGAGCTGCCGGCGACCGAGCAGGGGGGGTTGGGGTCGGGTCCGTCAG
This sequence comes from uncultured Solirubrobacterales bacterium, assembly GCA_963824705.1. GTDB lineage: Bacteria > Actinomycetota > Thermoleophilia > Solirubrobacterales > 70-9 > VRUE01. The sequence goes on along the minus strand of CAWGQE010000003.1, from coordinate 2,372,413 downwards.
GAACTCCTCGCGAAGGCGAGCCTGACGGACCCGACCCCAACCCCCCCGAGATTGCTCGCGCCCACCACGGGTCCCTCTCCCATGAAGAGCGCCTCGTAGTAGAGGAGATGCTCAAGTCGGGCCAGCTTCCCTGCCTCGTCGCCACCTCGAGCCTGGAGCTCGGCATCGACATGGGCGCCGTCGACCTGGTGATCCAGGTCGAGTCACCGAAGTCGGTCAGCCGAGGATTGCAGCGGGTCGGCCGCGCCGGCCACTCGCTTGGCGAGGTCAGCCGCGGCCGCATCTTCCCCAAGTTCCGCGCCGACCTGCTCGAGTGCGCCGTGGTCGCGCGGCGGATGCGCGAAGGGGCGATCGAGGAGACGGTGATTCCGCAGAACCCCCTCGACGTGCTCGCCCAGCACCTGGTCTCGATGGCGGCGCTCGACGAGTGGGAGATCGACGAGGTCGAGCGCGTCGTCACCGCGACCGAGCCCTTCGGCGAGCTCTCTCGCGAGCAGCTGGAGAACGTGCTCGACATGCTCGACGGTCGCTACCCCTCGGACCGCTTCGCCGAGCTGCGGCCGCGGATCGTCTGGGACCGCACGCGCGGCACGATGCACGGGCGCAAAGGGGCGCGGCAGCTGGTCGTCACCAACGCCGGCACGATCCCCGACCGCGGCCTCTACGGCGTCCACCTGCCCGACGGCCGCCGCGTCGGCGAGCTCGACGAGGAGATGGTCTACGAGGCGCGGGCGGGCCAGACCTTCCTGCTCGGCGCGACGACCTGGCGGATCGAGGAGATCACCCGCGACCGTGTCATCGTCACCCCGGCCCCCGGTCTGCCGGGCGCGGTTCCCTTCTGGAAGGGCGACGGGATCGGTCGCCCGGCCGAGCTGGGCCGGGCGATCGGGGCCTTCTCGCGCGAGGCGGTCTCGCGCGATCCCAAAGAGCTCGCCGGCGAGTACGACCTCGATCGCCGCGCCGCCGAGAACCTGGTCGCCTACCTGCGCGAGCAGCAGGCGGCGACCCGTGTCGTCCCCTCCGACGAGACGATCGTGGTCGAGCGCTTCCGCGACGAGATTGGCGACTGGCGGCTCTGCGTCCTCTCGCCCTTCGGCGGCCGCGTCCACTCCGCCTGGGGCCTGGCCCTGGGCCAGAAGATCCGCGAGGAGCACCAGCTCGAGGCCGACGCGATCTGGTCCGACGACGGCATCGTCATCCACCTGCCCGACGCCGACGAGCCGCCCTCCGCCGACCTGATCATGGTCGAGCCCGACGAGCTCGAGGATCTGGTCGTGCGCGAGCTCTCCGGTTCGGCCCTGTTCGGCGCCCGCTTCCGCGAGAACGCCTCGCGCTCGCTCTTGATCCCGCGCGCCTACCCGGGCAAACGCACGCCGCTCTGGCAACAGCGCCTCAAGTCGCAGAGCCTGCTCGAGGTCGCCCGCGACTTCCCCCGCTTCCCGGTCATCCTCGAGACCTACCGCGAGTGCCTGCGCGACGTGCTCGACATTCCCTCGCTGCGCCAGATCCTCACCGACCTGCAGTCGCGCAAGCTCAGCCTGGTCGAGGTCGAGACCCCGACCGCCTCGCCCTTCGCCTCCTCGCTGCTCTTCGACTACGTCGCCACCTATATGTACGAGGGGGACACGCCGAATGCCGAGCGTCGCGCCGCCGCCCTCTCGCTCGATCGCGACCTGCTGCGCGAGCTGCTCGGCCAGGAGGAGCTGCGCGAGCTGATCGACCCCGAAGCGCTGGTCGAGGTCGAGGCGCAGCTGCAGCACCGCACCGAGGCCGGCCGCGCCGGCGATCGCGACGCGCTGCAGCAGCTGTTGCGCAACCTCGGCGACCTGAGCGCGGAGGAGTGCGCGGAGCGGGTCACGGAGGGCTACTCGGCTGCCTCGATGCTGGAGAAGCTGGTCGCCGAGCGCCGCGTGGCGATGGTCCGGATCGGCGGCGAGGAGCGCTACATCGCCGGCGAGGACGCCGGCCTCTACCGCGATGCGCTCGGCGTGCCGCCGCCGCCCGGGCTGCCCGAGACCTTCCTAGAAGACCACCCCGACGCGATGCGCGCCCTGGTGCGCCGCTACGCCCGTACCCATGGGCCTTTCCCGACCGCCCAGCTCGCCGACCGCTACGGCGTCGACCCGGCGCCGGCGCTGCGCGAGCTGGAGCGCGAAGGGGCGATGATCCGCGGCGAGCTGCTGCCGGGGGGGAGCGAGCGCGAGTGGTGCGACTCCGACGTCCTGCGCCGTGTCCGGCGGGCCAGCCTCGCCCACCTGCGCCGCGAAGTCGAGCCCGCCGCCCGCGACCGCTTCGCCCGCTTCCTGCCGAGTTGGCAGAACGTCGACTCTCACCGCGCCGCCGGCGCCGGTCCCGACCGGCTGCGCGACGCGTTGGTGCCGCTGCAGGGCGTCGCGCTGACGCCCAAGACCTGGGAGGGAGACGTGCTGCCGCGCCGCCTCGGCGCCTACTCGCCGGCTTGGCTCGACGAGCTCTGCACCAGCGGCGAGGTGGTCTGGATCGGCGCCGGCTCGCGTGGCCGCAGCGACGGCCGCATCGCCCTCTACTTCCGCGACGACGTGCGCCTCGCCGGCCCGCCCGCGGCCAATTCAAAGTTGGAGCGCGCCGAGGGCGCCCCGCAGGAGGCGATCCGCGAGCGGCTTCTCGCCGGGCCGTCGTTCTGGCTCGACCTGCTCGCCGACCTCGACGTCCCCGCCGAGGAGCTGCACAACGCTCTTTGGGATCTGGCCTGGTCCGGCGAGGTCACCAACGACGCCTTCGCCCCATTGCGGGCGCCGCGGCTGCGCGCCGTTCCCGCGCACGAGCGCCAGGGGCGTCGCTTCGCCCGCCGACGCTCGGGGGCCGGCGCCGCCGTGCAGGGCCGCTGGTCGCTGACCGCGCCGCTGTTCGCGGACGCTCCCGGGCCGGGGGCCAGGCTGCGCGCGCAGGCGGAGCTGATGCTCGAGCGCTACGGGATCGTCACCCGGGAGACCGTGCTGGCCGAGGGGGTGCCCGGCGGTTTCTCCACCCTCTATGCCGAGCTCGGCAACCTCGAGTTGCTCGGCACCGCTCGCCGCGGCTACTTCGTCGAGGGCCTGGGCGGCGCCCAGTTCGCCCTCGCCGGTGCGGTCGAGCGGCTGCGCTCGCTACCCGAAACCGACGGCTCCTTCCAGGTTCTGGCCGCAACCGACCCCGCCAATCCCTTCGGCGCGGCGCTGCCCTGGCCGAAACCCCCCTCGGGGAGGCGCCCCGCCCGGGCCCCCGGCGCCCACGTGCTGCTGCGCGACGGCGAGCCGCTCGTCTACGTCGAGCGCGGCGGCCGCAGCATCCTCCGCCTCGTCGAGCTGAGCGACGCCGAGTTGGCAGCCGCCATGCAGGCCCTCGCCGACGCCGTCACGGCCGGCCGTTTGCCGAAGCTCGGGATCGAGAAGCTCGACGGCGAGGCGGTGATCGGTTCCGGGCACGAGGAGGCCCTGCTCAGCGCCGGGTTCAGCCGCGGGCCGCGCAAACTCACCGCCTCGGCGCGGTGAACTACGGATGAAATAAATCAGCCGGTTCTTTGCGGGACGGCGATTTGGCCGATCAACCGTCCATGCCCTCTCTAAGACACTCGTCCAAGCCCTCGAGAACCCCGATCGTCCTGCTCGCCATGGTCTTCACGGTCCTGGCCGTGATGGCTGTTCGTCCCCTCGCCGGCCTCGCCGCGCCGATCGGACCGCCCGCGGAACCCGAAGCGCCCCAGCTCGTGATCGAACCGGGGAGCTACGACTTCGGGCTGCAGCCGCTCAACTGGGGCTCGCGCGAAACGAACTTCACGCTGCGCAACGCCGGCACCGAAGCCTTCCAGGTCGGATCGCCCGAAATCGTCGGCGCCGGACACGAAGCTTTCTGGGCCAACTACAGCCCTTGCTACGGCTCCTACCTGCAGCCAGGCGAATCCTGCTCGGTCCAGGTCTACTTCGGTCCGCACGACGCGGTCGAATACACCGCCCAGTTCAAGGTGAGCGTCGGCTCGTACTCCTTCAGTGCCGATCTGACCGGCATCGGTGGCCGGGCGGCTTTCACCCCCGCCTCCAATCCAACCGATTTCGGCGTGGCGAAAGTCGGCTCTGCCGGTGTGACCCGCGAGATCGAGGTCACCAACACGGGCAACATGCCCGGTGGCATGTTCATCGCTGTGATCGCCGGAGGCGCGATCGGCAGCTTCCAGATCCTCGATGAGGATTGCACCGGCGTCGAGCTCGCCCCGGCGGCCACCTGCATGGTGCAGGTCCGCTTTCAGCCTCTCAGCGAAGGCGTCAAGAAAGCGACGCTGGGCCTCTTCGGCGAAAGCGAAGGCCCCATGCCGATCGCCCTCACCGGCGTTGGCTCCGCGCCCGATCCCGCTCCCAGCGCGGCTCTCGGATCGGCTGCGGCCGGTGCCGCGAGCACGGCAGCGCCCGGACCGGTCCAAAAGAACAAGCGGCCCAAGAGAAAGCACCGTCGCTTCAAGCGCCACAACAAGCGAGCGGCCGTTCACGCGGCCGCTCGCGTCTCCTGACGGAGGCGATAGGGCGATAATCCGGATGTGACCGATTCGGAGGAGAGTCAGAGCCCGGTCGAGCTGCTGCGCAGCGTGCCGCTCTTCGCCGACCTCGAGCCGGGTGAGCTGGAGAGCTTCTCGCACGTCGCTGTGCCGCGCTCCTTCCCGGCCGCCACGCGGGTCTTCCACGAGGGCGACCACTCCGATGCCTGTTACATCGTCCGCTCCGGCAGCTTCCGGGTGACCCGCGAGCACTCCGACGGGCGGGCGATCACCCTCGCCACCCTCGGTCCCGGCGACATCTTCGGCGAGCTGGCGATGCTCGACGGCGAGGTCCGCTCGGCCAGCGTCGAAGCGCTCAGCGACGGTGAGCTGCTGGCCTTGCCGGCGGGCGAAGTGCGGGCACTGCTGGCCCGCCACCCGGAGATCACGGTGAAGCTCGTCGGCGCCCTGGTGCGGCGGCTGCGGGCGGCCAACGAGCGCATCTCACGGCAGTCCTTCCAGACCGTTCCCAGCCGGGTCGCCGGGGTTCTCTCCCAGCTCGTCGCCGAAGAGGCGCCGCGCACAGCCGCGGGCGGCGAGATCACGATCCGCATGAACCAATCCGACCTGGCCCAGCTCGCCGGCACCTCGCGCGAGAGCGTCAGCCGCTTCCTCGCCGATCTCGAGCGGGCCGGCATCGTCCGACCTGGCCGCGGCCGGGTAACCGTTTTGAATCCAGGGAAACTCCGCAACTACATCTTCTGAATGACAGCCCCAGGGTCTCGCGTCATTGTGGCTCGATGACCGATTTGGCTGAGCTGCGCGCACGAATGGTCGAGCGCCAGCTTCGGCGCCGTGGCATTGCCGACGAGCGGGTGCTGGCCGCGATGGAGGAGGTGCCCCGGGAGGAGTTCGTCCTCGAGCGCCACCGTGGCCGCGCCTACGCTGACTCGGCGCTGCCGATCGGCGAGGGGCAGACGATCTCCCAGCCCTGGATCGTCGCCGCGATCTGCCAGGCGATGGAGCTGGAGGGGGGCGAGCGCGTGCTCGAGGTCGGCTCCGGGTCCGGCTACTCGGCGGCTGTCCTCTCGCGGCTCGCCATCGAGGTGACCGGCGTCGAGCGACTCGCCACGCTCGCCGCACAGGCCCGGCGCGCGCTGGACGCACTGGGCGTGGAGAACGTCGAGCTGCTGGTCGGCGACGGTACGCGCGGTGTGCCCGAGCGCTCGCCCTTCGAGGCGATCGCCGTCCACGCCACCGCGCCGGCGCCGCCGCAGACGCTGCTCGCCCAACTCGCGGACGGCGGTCGCCTGGTCGTGCCGATCGCCGCCGAGGGTGCCGACCTGCTTACCGTCTTCCGCCGCGCCGGAGCCGAGCTGACGCGAGAGGAGATCGCCCCCTGCCGCTTCGTCCCGCTGATCGGCAAGGAGGGCTTCGGCCCGCCCCCGCCTTGAAGGGACGCGAAGCGGAGCGCTACCGACGCAGGCGCAGCCTGTTGCGGCCGCCGTGGCCGATCAGGTCGTCGCGGTGGCCGCCGATCAGCGTGTCCGGGCCGGGGGAGCCCTCGAGCTGCTCGACCGAGGAATCGATGTGGCCGGGGGTGCAGGGGCTGCCGGCGCGACTGACCGGGCCGCCGATTTCGGCGGTCACGCCGGGCGTGAAGCGGAAGAAGTTGGCGTCGTCCTCGCCCGGGCCGCCGTCGAAGATGTCGCCGTCGCAGGGGTCGCCGCCGACCATCACATCGGACCCGGGCCCCCCGATCAGCGTGCTCTTGCCGCTGTTGTAGGGGACGGGCAGGTCGGTGCGGGCGCCGATCAGCGCGTCGTCTCCGGGCCCGCCTTCGAGCACGTCGGGGTCGCTGTCGTCGCCGGCCTCGATCACGTCGTTGCCGGGGCCGCCCTGCAACCGGTCGGCGCCGGGGCCGCCTTCGATCCGCACTTCGATCTCCGGTGGGATGCTGCCGTCGACGCTCACGGAATCGTTTCCGGCATCGGCGTCGATCATGATCGTCTGCACGTCCGCCGCGCAGACGGCGTTGCCCCCGATCGCTTCGCAGCCATCGACATTGGTCGGGGAGAAGGAAAGGCCAGCGTCCGTGACTACATAAGCGGAGCCTTGCTTGGCGATCGAGATCGAGTCATCGCCAGGGGTTCCCTGCACGCTGAGCGAGCCGCTGCCGTCGATGCTGTGGACCCGTGCGACGCTTGGCCCCGCGCTCGGGGGAGGAGCCGGTTCACAGCCGTTGACCGGGGTGCCACCGCTGCAGTCCGCGCCGTCGGGGCCGCCGAAGAGCTCGTCGCTGCCACCGCCGCCCGAGAGGTCGTCGTAGCCGGCGCCACCATCGAGCCGGTTCGGGCCGCCGTCGCCGATCAGGGTGTCGCTGAAAGCGGAGCCGACGATGTCCTCGGTTTCCGGGGAGATCGTGTCGCGACCGTCTCCGTGTGCGGTGCCGGTTGCCAGGTCGACGGTCACCGCTTCGGAGGCGGTCGAGAAGGACGCGATATCGCGTTCGCCCGGTCCTCCGTCGAGCTTGTCGAAGCCGATGTCGCCGCGCAGGACGTCTTCGTCGCCCGGTCCCCCGTAGAGGTCGTCGCGGCCATGGCTGCCCAGCAGCAGATCGGTGCCGCCTTCCCCGTTCAAGGTGTCGTCGCCGAGGCCGCCGTCGACCATGTCGTTACCGCCGCCGCCGTCGAGGGTGTCGTTGCCGCGCCCGCCGTAGATTCGATCATCGCCCCCTTCGCCGTCGACGACCCGCTCGCTGGCTTTGCCGGCGTAGAGGACGTCGTCACCGCCCCCCGCTTTCATCTCGTCCGGGCCACGCCCGCCGAGCAGCTCGTCATCGCCGCCTCCGCCGAACTCGTCGTCGGGGCCCTTGGCGCCAAGAAGCTGATCTTCGCCTTCGCCGCCGATCAGGTTGTCGGCTCCCTTTTCGCCAAGCAGCCGGTCGTCGCCGCCTTCGCCGTCGAGGGTGTCGTTGCCGCGCCCGCCGTGGATGACATCGTCGCCCGGCCCGCCGCAGATCGTGTCGTTGCCGTTGGGCCCACCGGAGATCTTGTCGTCGCCGCCACCGCCGTAGATCACGTCGCTGGCCTTCTTGCCGACGATGACGTCGTTGCCGGGCGTGCCGACGATCGTCGCGTGCTTGCCGTCGCAGGTGGCGGCTGAGGCCTGGCTCCAGGCGGGGAGCAGGAAGATCAGCGCCGTCCCGAGCAGGACGGCGAGGAGCCGCGGCAGGGTCGATTTGGGCGAGCGATCCATTCCGGGGCTTGCATCGACCGCCGCGGAGATCACTTCAACTTTGCAAAGCCGCCGTCCAATCCGTATTTCGTACGGTCGGGCTGTGCTGGGCGGGCTCAGCAGCCGACCGGGCTCGGATCGACTTTGTCCTTGATCACTTCGTCGTTGCCACCACCACCGCAACTGATCGATTTGTCCTGCTGGCCGTCGATGGCGTCGATGAAGTCGTTGCCCCCTTTGCCGATGAAGGTGTCGGCTCCGAGGTGGCCGAGGAAGCTGTTGTTGCCGCTGTCCCCGATCAGTACGTCGGGCCCGTCGGATCCCTCGAGGCTCTCGTTGCTGGAGCCGACCTGGTCGGGGCTGCCGCACCCGCTGGGCCCACCGGTACCTCCCAGTTCAACCGTCAGCGCCGCGTCCGAGCGGCCGTAGGAGACGGTGTCGTCGCCGGGTCCGCCGTCATAGGTGTGTCCCTGGCAGACCGCCACCGAGGAGACGAGCAGGTCGTCTCCGGGCCCGCCGGAAAGCTGGTCGGCACCGGGGTCCGCGTAGAGCACGTCGCTGCCGTCGTTGCCGATCAGCGTGTCGTTTCCGTCGTCGGGATTGTTGTAGTTCTCGCCGGCTTCCAGCACGTCGTCGCCGGGGCCCCCTGACAGGGTGTCGGAGCCGGCGTTGCCGTTGGCGCGGACGTGGACGCCGGTTGGGACGCTGTCGGCGATGGAGATGTCGTCGTCGCCACCGCCGCCGGTGATCACGACCAGCCCGGTGGCCGTGGGGACCGCACAGTTAACGCTGGTGCCGCTCGCCGGCGCGCAGCCTTCGCCGGCGAAGATGCCGCTGTCGTCGGAGACCGTCCAGCCATCACCGCCGAAGGCAACCTGGATGTTGTTGGGGCCGGCGTCACCCTGGACGATCAGGCTCGAGCCGTCGAGGCCCTGGTTGAGGATCGCGAAGGTGTCGTTGGGCGGTGGCGGCGGTTCGGTGCCGCATGAATGCTCGGTGGTGAAGCCGTCGCATTCGTCGCTGCCGGCCCCCCCGAATGCTTCATCCGGGCCGCCGTCGCCATCGAGGTTGTCGTCGCCGACCCCGCCGTCGAGTCGGTTGACTTCGTTGTCGCCGACGATCGTGTCGCCCTGCGGCGAGCCGACCACGTCCTCGAAGCCCTGCAGAGTGTCGTGTCCGTCGCCTTTGGATTTGCCGGTTTCGAGGTCGACGATGACGCTGCCGCGGGTCGCGCTCGCGTAGGAGACGATGTCCTGGTTCCCGCCACCGCCGTTCAGCGTGTCTTCGCCGCTGTCGCCGCGGACGACGTCGTCGTCGCCTTCGCCACCGTCGGCGTTGTCGCTACCGGCGCCGCCCATGACCAGGTCGGTGCCGCCGCCGCCTTCGAGGCTGGGATCGTCGCCGGGCCCGCCTTCGATCTTGTCTTCGCCTTCGCCGCCGTCGAGCCGGTCGTTGCCCTTTTCTCCGTAGAGCCAGTCGTTGCCGCCTTCGCCGGCCTCTTCGTCTGAGCCTTTCTCGCCGATCAGCACGTCGCCTTCGCCGCCGCCGAGCATCCGGTCGGGGCCTTTGCCGCCGCGGAGTTCGTCGCTGCCGGCTCCGCCGAGCAGGCTGTCGCTGCCATCGGCGCCCTTGAGTGCATCGTTGCCGCCGCCCCCATCGACGTGGTCGGAGCCGCTGTCGCCGGCGAGCCGGTCGTCGCCGCCTTCGCCGTAGAGGGCGTCAAAGCCGCGCCCGCCGTGGATGACATCGTCGCCCGGCCCGCCGCAGATCGTGTCGTTGCCGTTGGGCCCACCGGAGATCTTGTCGTCGCCGCCACCGCCGTAGATCACGTCGCTGGCCTTCTTGCCGACGATGACGTCGTTGCCGGGCGTGCCGACGATCGTCGCGTGCTTGCCGTCGCAGGTGGCGGCGGAGGCCGAGGCCGCGACGCCGAGCATCAGAAAGACGACGGCGCAGACGAGAGCTCCGCTCAGGAACCGCGGAGCGCGTATGGAGGCAGAGTGCATCGTGCCCCTCATCGACCCGTTTGCGCGGTCCCTACACCCGAGCCTGTACAAACGTCCAGACGGACCGCGCCTGGCGCCTTCAGATACGCTCGCAGCGCATGCGAGGCGGGATCTACGTGCTCAACTTCTATTCCACGGTTTTCGTCGACCAGCTCAAGCGCGGTCGCAAGACGGCGACGATCCGGCTCGGCGACAAGACCAGCAAGTACGAGCGCGGCCAGGTGGTCTGGATAACCGTCGGCTTCCGCCACAGCCCGCGCGAGAAAATCTTCGCCGCCTGCATCGACGACGTCGAGGTGAAGAAGGTCGGCGACCTCTCGCCGCGCGACATCGAGCACGACAACCCCGAGTTCCGCCGGCTCGAGGACGAGGTCAAGTTCCTCGAACAGATCTACGGCCGCACGATCGGCCCCGACGACATCGTCACCGTGATCCGCTTCTCGCAGATCGTCGAGCCGCCGGGCGCGCATTTCGGCAATGGGGAGACCCCGCACCACAACTGATCGAAGAGCGCGCCGCTTCCGTATCCCGTCTCAATGGCCGACTACGCCTTTCTCACCACCTGGTTGCTCGACTCGCCACGCGAGCCCGTCTGGGAGGCGATCTACGACCAGGAGCGCTGGCCCGAGTGGTGGCGGGGGGTCGAGGAGGTCGAAGAACGCAACGGCGGCGATGGCAGCCGTATCGGCGCTGTCTCGCGGATGGTCTGGAAGAGCCTCCTGCCCTACCGGGTCGAGTTCGAGGTGACGACGACGCACATCGAGCGGCCTTACCTGCTGCAGGCCGACGCGGTCGGCGAGCTGGCCGGAATCGGCCGCTGGCGGCTCTACGAGCATGAGGGCGTCACCGCGGTCCTCTACGAGTGGAACGTCTCGACGACGAAGCCGTGGATGAACCTGCTCGCGCCGGTCGCCCGCCCGGCCTTCGAGTGGAATCACGATTGGGTGATGTCCCACGGTGCCACCGGCATCGCCAAGCTGCTCGGCTGCAAGCTGCTTGCCAGCGGCTAGCGAGTCCGCGCCGCAAAACGCTCGCGCACCGCGCGGTCTCGCTATCTTTACAGCGGCTGGCACTCACCTGTGTAGAGTGCCAACGCCCGGAGACCGCAGAAACGGCTCTGAGGCGCGAAATTCACGACTTTGACCAGTAAATCACCCATAACGGAGGTTCACGGATGAAGCTGAAGCCCCTCGGGGACCGGCTGATCGTCAAGCCGATCGAGGAGGAGGAGACGACCGCCAGTGGCATCGTCCTCCCCGACACGGCCAAAGAGAAGCCGCAGAAGGGCAAGGTCATCGCCGTCGGCGATGGCGCAATCCAGGAGGACGGCTCGCGCCGCCCGCTCGACTTGAGCGATGGCGACGAAGTCCTCTATTCCAAATACGGCGGCACCGAGGTCACCGTCGAGGGCGACGACCTGCTCGTGCTGCGCGAGTCGGACGTCCTCGCCAAGCTCGGCTAGACCCCCCGCCATCAGGACTTAGAGACACCAAGGAGGAAGGAAACCAATGGCTCACAAGGAGCTGAAGTACAAGGAGGAGGCACGCGGGGCCCTGCAGGCCGGCGTCGATGCAGTCGCCGACGCCGTCAAGGTCACCCTCGGCCCGAAAGGCCGTTACGTCGTGCTCGACAAAAAGTTCGGCGCGCCGACGATCACCAACGACGGCGTCACCATCGCCCGCGAGGTCGAGGTCGAGGACGTCTTCGAGAACCAGGGTGCCCAGCTGGTCCGCGAGGTCGCCACGGCGACCAACGACGTTGCCGGCGACGGCACCACGACGGCGACCCTGCTGGCCCAGACGATCGTTCGTCATGGCCTCAAGAACGTCGCCGCCGGCGCCAACCCGCTGGCTCTGCGCCGCGGGATCGAGAAGGCTGTCGACGACGTCGTCGACAACCTGCGCAACAAGCAGTCCAAGGAGGTCGCCGGCAAGGAGCAGATCGCTCGCGTCGCCGCCATCTCCGCCGCCGACGACGAGATCGGCAACGTGATTGCCGACGCGATCGAGAAAGTCGGCAAAGACGGCGTCGTCAACGTCGAGGAGGGCCAGACCTTCGGCATGGAGCTGGAGTTCACCGAGGGGATGCAGTTCGACAAGGGCTACATCTCCCCGTACATGGTCACCGACCAGGACCGCATGGAGGCCGTGCTCGAGGATCCCTACGTCCTCATCGCCAACCAGAAAATCGGCTCCGTGCGGGACATCCTGCCGGTGCTCGAGCAGGTGATGCAGGGTGGTAAGCCGCTGCTGATCGTCGCCGAGGACGTCGAGGGCGAGTGCCTCGCGACCCTGGTCGTCAACAAGCTGCGCGGCACCTTCACCGGCGTCTCGGTCAAGGCCCCGGGCTTCGGCGACCGCCGCAAGCGGATGCTCGAGGACATCGCCATCCTCACCGGCGGTGAGGTGATCACCGAGGAGATGGGCCTGAAACTGGAGAACACCCAGCTGGCCCAGCTCGGCAAGGCCCGCCGCGTTGTCGTCTCCAAGGACACGACGACGATCATCGACGGCTCCGGCGACGCCGAGGACATCAAAGGTCGGATCAACCAGATCAAGCAGGAGATCGAGAACACCGACTCCGACTTCGATCGCGAGAAGCTCCAGGAGCGCCTCGCGAAGCTGGCCGGCGGTGTCGCGGTGGTCAAGGTCGGCGCCGCCACCGAGACCGAGATGAAGGAGAAAAAGCACCGCGTCGAGGACGCCCTTCAGGCGACCCGGGCGGCGCTCGAGGAGGGTGTCGTGCCGGGCGGAGGCGTCGCGCTGTTGAACGCGCAGAGCGACCTCGACCCCGACAAGCTCGATGATCCCGACGAGGTGACCGGTGCTCGCATCGTGCACCGCTCGCTCGAGGAGCCGGTTCGCCAGATCGCCGAGAACTCCGGTCTGGAGGGCTCGGTCGTCGTCAACAAGGTCCGTGACCTGAAGGCCGGCGAAGGCCTCAACGCGGCCAACGGCGAGTACGGCGACCTGATCAAGGCCGGCGTCATCGACCCGACGATGGTCACGCGCTCGGCGCTGCAGAACGCCGCGTCGATCGCCAAGAACATCCTCGTGACCGAGGCGATCATCGCCGAACCACCGGAGAAGGACGGCGCCGGCGGCGGTATGCCCGGCGGCGGTATGCCGGACATGGGCGGGATGATGTAGTCACGCCTGCCCAGGCGTATGCTCGCCTCGACAGGCGAGTGGCTTTTGCGAGGGGCCCGGGAAACCGGGCCCCTCTTTTTGTGCGCTAGCCGTGGTGAGAATTGGCACGGAGCCTCTGACAAATCGGCGCAATCAGCGCGCCACCGGCGCGTCCAGGCCAGCCAGCATGCCCCATGTCCCTATACCGCCTCCAACCCGCCGCCGACGGGCCTCAAAGCGAACAAATAGGACGCTTTGAGGCCCGTCGGCGGGCTACAGGCGTGACGAAGGACGCGGAGATCGGTAAGGTCGCGGCTCGCCAGCAGGGACTGGTTTCACTTGATCAGCTCAGGAGCCTGGGGATCAGCAAGGACGCCGCCTGTCGCCGAGTTGCGGCGGGCAAGCTTTATCGGGTCCACGAGGGAGTCTTCGCCTTGCGTCATCCACTGCTGTCGAGTAACGGCAGGCGCTTGGCGGCAGTGCTTGCTTGCGGACCCGATGCAGTCCTGTCGCATCGATCGGCGGCGGCGCTGTGGGGGCTTCGCGAGGAGGGTCGATCGCCGATTGATGTGACAGCGCCCAATCGCCGTGGGCGTATCCCCAAAGGGATCGCTGCGCATCGGGACGGGTCGCTGACTCCCGTTGATCGAACTGTGCTGCATGGAATTCCCTGCACCACGGTGCCGCGAACCTTGCTGGACTTCGCAGCGGTTGCGCCGGTTTGGGAATTACGGAAGGCCGTTTCAGAGGCAGAGGTGCTGCGGGTTCTCGATCACGCAGCTGTTAGACGGCTGATCAAGCGCAGCCGGGGGCGGCGTGGGGTGGCGCGGCTGCGGATGTTGATGGACGAGATTCACCCGCAGACCAAACGCACCAGGAGCGACATGGAGATCCTCTTCCTCTGTATGTGCGAACGCACTGGGTTGCCGCAGCCGGAGGTCAACGTGACGCTCTACCCTGGTGGCCGCCGCACGATGCCCGATTTCCTCTGGCGCGACGCGCGTTTGATCGTTGAAGCCGATAGCCGCCGCTATCACGACACCGACTCTGCTTTCCAGGGCGACCGGGAGCGCGAGCAACGATTGCAACTGGCTGGCTGGCGCGTCTCTCGTTGCACCTGGGAGCAAATCGAACGCGAGCCCCGGCGCCTGGCCGAAACGATCCGTGGCCTACTCACCCAGCAACACCCGCTGATGGGCCTCAAAGCGAACACTAGGGACGCTTTGAGGCCCATCAGGGGCTAGGAGGTTGGGCCGGCGTTACGGGCTTTTTGGGCTTAGGAGGCAGCGGCGGCAGCAGGCCGGCGTTGTATTCGGCTTCGGTGAGGAACGTCGCGCGGCGGATCTTCAGCCGCAGCGTGTTCGTCGTGCGTGGGTAGAGCTTCAGGTCGTAGGGGTTGTAGCCCGGCCCGAAGCCCGTGTAGTAGACGAACATCCGCACTCGCTGGCGCTTGGTCAGCCAGGAGACGAGCTGTTTGGCGAAGCGCGGTTCGTCTTCGCCGTAGACCGCCCACTCGGCGATCGCGATCGGCTTGCGCTTCCACTGCTTGGCTTCGTAGAAGCGGTTGAGGTCTTTCCAGACGGGATACTGGGAGTAGAAGTCGGTCCCCGCCCAGTCGACCCAGCGGGAGCCGGGCCAGTAGTTGCCGGGGAAGTTGCCTTTCACCCGCGGCGAGCCGCCGGGCAGCGGGCTCCAGATGATGCTCACCGGCGCCCCGGGCAGGCTGGTCGGCGGCGGGCCTTTGGTCCGGTTCACCGGCGGCAGCCCGATTTCCGCCAGAGTCGCGTTGATCCCTTCCAGGGTGTTGCCGCCACGCACGATCAGCGAGATGCGGCGGAACGCCTGCTTGTACCAGCCGGTCGTGTGTTCGCCGCCTTTCTGGCTGCCGTCGCAGTTGACCGCCGACCAGACGTTGAGGCAGCGATTCGGCTCGCCGAGCGGTCTGATGTAGGCGGGCAGCCCGCGTTTGAAGAAGAAGTCGTTGAGCTGCAGCAGGTAATCGTCGCCCGCGCCGAGGGCGATCTGCTCGGGGGTGATGATCTCCTGCAGGGTCTGGTCGTCGGCGGTCGAGATATGCAGGATCGGCCGGGTGCCGGTTTCGCGCCAACGTTCATAGGACGCGTTGAGACTGTTGCCCCAGGGGTGGAAGGTCTCCAGCAAGGCCGGATGCTTGCCGCCGAGCAGTTCGGTGAATTCGTTGAATTCCTGTGCCGTGCCCCGGTCGCTGACCCCGAAGAAGACGTCTGGCTTGGGCGGAACCAGGCTGATCGCCGAGGCCGGTACGGCGCCGATCGCCGCGACGGTTGCGGCAAGCGCCGCGGCGGAAAGGAACGCTCTAAGCCTCCGCCAGGACATCGCCCATCCTTCTCGGCATTATTCCGAGTTCCTCCGCGTCCGCGGTGCCGCGCTCGCTCGTCATCGATACCTCCATAAGCTCTGCCTCCTCCCAGGTTGCGAACACGGCCTCGCCGAAGACGTTGCGGAGTCCGATCAAACTGGCTCGGATCAGAGGCAGGGGAACGTGGACGAGCGGCCGTGGTCGCCCCGCGACGCGGCTGACCAGGTCCGACATCTCGTCGTAGCTGAGCGTCTCGGGTCCGGCCAGCTCATAGCGATCGCGCCCGTCGCGGTCCAGCGCCGCGACGACGCAGCGGGCGGCATCGTCGGCCCAGATCGGTTGAAAGCGGGCCTGGCCGTCGCCCGAGACGGGCAGCACCGGTAGGAAGGAGAAGCGGTGCAGCAGCGTCACCCAGGGGTCGCTGCGGTCGTAGACGATCGAGGGTGCGAAGATCGTCGTCTCCAGCGGCGAGGAAGCGATCGCCTGCTCGGCCAGCCACTTGGCGCGGAAGAAGCGGGTGCGCTGGGCCGAGGCTGCGTCGAGCGCGCTGAAGAAGTCGAAGCGCCGCACGCCGCTGCGCTCGGCGGCGCGCAGCAGCCGCACCGTGGCCAGCCCGTTCAGCTCCTCGATCCGGTGCGGCGGCTGGTCGCGGATCGTCGCCGCCAGGTGGATCACCGTGTCGACCCCGCGCAGCGCCTGGCGCAGCAGGTAGGGGTCGGACATCTCGCCGAGGTCGCCGAGGGCGATCTGCACGTCGACCCGGTGCGCGCCGAGTCGTCGCGGCTCCCGCACCAAGCAGCGCACGTCTTCGCCCCGCTCCAGCAGGAGCGGCAACAGGCGTGAACCGATGCTTCCAGTGGCGCCGGTCAGGAGCAGCATGGGCACATCATCGCGAACGGCAGCGCGACGGACCCCCGTGCGGCGGAATCCCTAAAATGTCGGCTCGCGTTGGGCAGGGTCCGGATACCTGCCTGGCACCGCAAAGTCGAACCAGGAGAAAGCATCGAATGACCTACGTCATCGCCGAGCCGTGCATAGGCCAGAAGGACAACTCGTGCGTCGAGGTATGTCCGGTGGACTGCATCCACCCGACCCCGGACGAGCCCGACTACGACTCGGTCGAGATGCTCTACATCGACCCCGACGAGTGCATCGACTGCGATGCCTGCGTCGAGGCCTGCCCGGTCGACGCCTGCTTCGCCGAGGACCAGCTCCCCGCCGAGTGGGCCAAATACGCCGAGATCAACGCCGAGTACTACAAGAGCAAAAGCGCCGCTTGAGTTAGGCTCGCTCGGTGGAGGTTCGCCTCGCAACCGAGCGTGACGTCGATGGGGTTACCGCGACGCTTGTTGCCGCGTTTCAAGCCGATCCGCTGTGGAGCTGGGCGTTTCCCCACAAAGGTCTCGCCGATCTTTGGGGCTTGCTCGTTCGCAGCGCGATGCGCTACTCATTGGTCCGGGTCGCCGACGACTACGCTGCGGCGTCGGTCTGGATCCCTCCCCGGGGGACGGAGCTGACCGCGGAGGAGGAGGCATCGCTCAGGCCGATGTTCGAAGCCCAGATCGGCTCGCGCGCGGCCGAGGTCCTGGCGCTTTTCGAGCGCATGGAGCGCGCCCATCCCGACGGGCCGCCGCACTATTACTTGAGTCTGCTCGGGACCCATCCCGACCAGCGGGGCAAGGGCCTCGGAATGGCCCTGCTCGCCGACAACCTCGCCAAGATCGACTCCGAGGGGATGCCGGCCTACCTGGAGTCGAGCAATCCGGAGAACGATCCCCGCTACGAACGCCTTGGCTTCGTGCCTGTTGGCGAGTTCGAGCGGCCCGACGGGCGGCTGACCTGCTCGACCATGTGGCGCGAGCCTCGCTGACCTGAGCTACTGAACGACCGGCAGCGGGATGCCGCTGACCGGCGGCGCTTCGGCGGGGGCCGGGGTGGCCTGCAGAACCGGCAGCTCCTGCGGGGTGGCGGCGATGATTCCGCGGGCGGCTTGGCGGATTGCCTGCGAAGCGGGCGAATCGGGTTCATCGGTGACCAGGGGCGAGCCGTCGTCGGCGTGCTCGCGCAGCGGCTCGGATAGGGGGACCTTGCCGAGCAGCGGCACGTCGAGCTCGTCGGCGAGGAGCTGACCGCCGCCCTCGCCGAAGATCGTGAAGCGCTCGCCGTCGGGGGTCGTGAAGCCGGACATGTTCTCGATCACGCCGAGTAACTCGAGGTCGAACTTGACGGCCATGTCGGCGGCCCGTTTGGCCACCGTCTGCGCCGCCGGCTGCGGCGTGGTGACGATCGCGAACTTGGCCTGCGGTAGGAGCTGGGACAGCGTCATCGAGACATCGCCGGTGCCGGGCGGCAAGTCGAGCAGCAGATACTCGAGCTCGCCCCAGGCGACGTCCTCGAGGAACTGCTGAATCGCCTTGTGCAGCATCGGACCGCGCCAGACGACGGCCGAGTTCTCCTCGACGAAGAATCCGATCGACATCACCTTGACTCCGTTGGCCCCCTCCAGGGGCAGGATCTTGCGCTCGCCGTTGACCTCCGGTTTGCGGTTGACCCCGAGCATGCGCGGCAGCGAGTAGCCGTAGACGTCGCAGTCGAGCGCGCCGGCCGGGTGGCCTTCCGCGCTCAGCGCCGCCGCCAGGTTGGCGGTCATCGTCGACTTGCCGACGCCGCCCTTGCCGGAGGCGACGCAGATCACGTTCTTGACCTGAGCTAGCGCGCCCTCCGGCAGCTTGCTGCGGCCAAGCGTCTGCTGCAGATTGCCTTTCTCCTCATCGGATAGGACGTCGAAGCCGACCGCTACCGAGGTCACCCCGTCCAGCTGGGAGATCTGCTGTGCGACCGCCTGTTCGAAGTGGGCGCGGATCGGGCAGCCGGCGGTGGTCAGCGAGACGACCACCTCAATGCGACCGTCGTCCTTGATCTCGATCGAGCGGACCATGCCCAGCTCGACGATCGAGCGGCGCAGCTCGGGGTCGATGACGGCACGGAGCTTCTCGGTTATCTGGTCTTCGGTCGGCAGGGGCATCGAGGCCATTCTCGCAAAGCGCGTGTGCGAGCACGCGCAGCCTTCGGCAACCCATCCCAGACATCCGTCCGCAGGGGGGAGAGACCGCGCGGCTCAGGCCTTGGTCTCTCCGTCTGCAACTCGAACGATGGAGGGCCGATGTCGGGAACGCGCGGGGGACTGGGACGGATCGTCGCGATGGGGATCGCGCTGGCGCTGGCGCTGCTGTTACTGGGTGCGCGCGAGGCTACGGCCGGGAACTACAACGTCGCGCAGTGCGGCTGGTACGTCGATGCCGACGCGGACTGGGCGGACACCACCGGCGGCGCCAAGTTCCGCTCCGACGCCTGGTGTGTGCCTCCGTCGGGGGCCGACCCGTTCAGCGGGGTGCACATGAAGAGCTTCACCAAGGGTGGGGCGACAGTGTCGGGAACCCGCTTCGCCCGCTGGCGCTGGGTCGCGCCCGGCGGCACCGGGATCACCGGAGTCACCGGCACCTGGTGGCACACGCTTCACGACGGCATGGAGCAGCGCATCGGCGCCGGCAACTGGAGCGGTGGCTTCGATCCGTTCGCCAGCGCCTCGACTACCGACACGAATCCACACGGCTTCTCCGCCAGCTTCTCCGTGCCGCAGCCGGCGATCGAGGATCGGCTGCTCTGCGCCAGAGCCGAAGACAAGTGGTGCAGCATCGATCCCGACTCGTGGTCGGCGGTGCAGGGGATGACGATCGGCGTCTTCGACGGCTACTCGCCGGTGCCAGGCGACGCTGGCTCCGACCTCGCCGCGGGCGGCTGGCGTCGCGGGGCCCAGCGCGTCAACTACTGGGACACCGACGTCGGCGGCGGGGTTCGCTACAGCGAAACGCTGCTCGACGGCGCTCGGGTGGGGCTGACCGAGTACCCGTGCGCGAAGGCGATGATCGACGGCGAGTGGAGGGCGACCCGGATGCAGCCGTGTCCGACCGGCGCGGCGGATGAGGTGACGGTTCAGACGACGAGCTTCAGCGACGGGCCGCACTCTCTGCAGCGTTGCGCGACCGACTTCGCCGGCAACAGCGCCTGCCTGTTCCCCACGTCCGTCTCGATCGACAACCACCCACCGGCGTCTCCTCGCAACCTCGTCTTGGTGGGCGGTGAGAGCTGGCGCCACGTGGACAACTTCGACTTCGCCTGGACGAACCCCGACCAGGGCCCGGCCAGCCCGATCGGCGGCGCCTACTGGCGCATCACCGGCCCGGCCGGCTACGACACCGGGGTCAACCTCGCGTCGGCGCACGACATCTCTTCGCTTGCCGACCGCACTTTGCCGCGGCCAGGCGTCTACTCCCTTCGCATCTGGCTTCGCGACGAGGCCGGCAATGCCGACTCGGGCTCCGCGATCGAAATTCCGATGCGGCTCGATGACGTGCCGCCCGGACTGGCCTTCGAGGGGATGCCCGACGCCACCATGCCGGAGCTGCCGCGCACGGTCAGCGCCGCGGTGAGCGACGAGCACTCGGGCCCCGCCGGCGGCGAGATCGAGTACCGGCGACTCAATGCTGAGCGCTGGATCGAGTTGCCGACCAAGCTGCAACCCGGGAGCGAACCGGGTATCGCCAGGCTCACCGCCACGGTGTCGGACAACCTCGAGCCCGGCACCTACGTGTTCCGCGCCGATGCCACGGACGGGGCCGGCAACACCGCCTCGACGACGCGTCGCGCCGACGGCACCGAGATGGCGCTGCGCAAGACGCCGCCGCCGGTGGGTCCCAGCCGGCCGGTGGCGAGACAGGGAGAGGCGTCCCGCTCGGCACCCGCGGCGAAGACGAGGCTCTTCGCCAAGCTGCGCTGGCGCCGCCGTCAAGGCTCTAGCGTGACGGTGCCCTTCGGTGCCGGGGCCTCCCTCTCGGGGCGCCTGCTCAACGCCGACGGCGCCGGGCTGTCCGGCCGGCGACTGCGCGTCGTCTCGAGGCCCTCGCACGGCGCGCTGTCGGGCGTTCGCGTCGAGGCGGTCCAGACAGGCGTCCACGGCGGGTTCAAGCTCGCGCTGCCCGCCGGCCCCTCGCGCCGCATCACGGTTGCCTTCCCCGGCGATACTGGCCTGGATGCCGCGCGTCGCCCCGCGCTGGCCTTGCGAGTGCGCGGCGCGGCGACCCTCAGCGTCGCTCCGCACAGCCTCCGCACCGGGCAGTCAGTGCTGCTGCGGGGTCGCGTCCGTGACCGCGGGGCGCCACTTCCGCGACGCGGCAAGCTCGTCGCGATCCAGTACTACGAGAACGAGGCGCGGCTCTGGCGACCCGTCCTCGTCACCCGCAGCGACCACAGCGGTCGCTTCCGGGCTCGGTACCGCTTCCGCTACATCGCCGGCACGGCGAAGATCCGCCTGCGCGCCGTCGCCTTGGCGGAGGAGCGCTGGCCCTACGCCCCGGGAGCGTCCCGCCCGGTCACGGTGCGGGTTACGGGCTGATCGGTAGGGTCCGCGCCATGTCACAGGCGACGTTTCACACCAATGCCGGGGAGATCGTGCTCGAACTGCACGACTCCGACGCCCCGAAGACGGTCGAGAACTTCCGCAAGCTTGCGGCTGACGGCTTCTACGACGGATTGATCTTCCACCGCGTGATCGCCGACTTCATGATCCAGGGCGGATGCCCGGAGGGGACCGGGACCGGTGGCCCCGGCTACACCTTCGAGGACGAGATCAACGAACACAAGATCGTCCGCGGCGCGCTGGCGATGGCCAACGCCGGTCCCAACACCAACGGCTCGCAGTTCTTCATCGTCACCACCGAGGCGGCGCCGTGGCTCGACGGCAAGCACACCGTCTTCGGCACGGTCACGGCCGGCATGGACACCGTCGACGCGATCGAGAAGACCGCGACCGGCACCGGCGACCGCCCGGTCGAGGATCAGACGATCGAACGCGTCGAGCTCTCCGAGTAGCGCCGACCTAGCTCTTCAGGCCGGCCCAGAAATCGACCCAGCTGCGCTCGGCGTCGATGCCCGCCTCGAGCGAGAGGCGGGCTCCGGCCGGCAGCTCCTCGCCGGCCTGCGCGAGGATCTGCTCGTACTCGGCGAGCTTCGCCGCGTGAGCCTCCGACTGGTCGGGGGCCAGTGAAGCAGGGTCGGCGCCGAAGAAGACCTTGAGCAAGGCCAGATCGCGCAGCTCGGTCAGCTGCCGCGTCGACTCCCCGAGCCAGTCGCGCATCGCCGCTCGACCTTTCTCCGTCACCTTGTAGTGGCGTCGCCGCCGACCTTGCTCCTCGCGACGCTCGTCGAGGTAGCCCGCGGCGGCCAGGCGCTCCGGCTCGGTGTAGAGCTGGGCGTGCTGCAGCGTCCAGAAGTTGCCGAGGCTGACCGCGACCATCTGCTTAAGGTCGTACGGGGTCGCCTCGCCGGCCGCTTCCAGCAACCCGAGGACGATGTAGGAGGTGGGGGTGAGACGAATTTCGCTTGCCATCGACGTGGGTTATACGGTATGTTCTGGACGGTCTAGAATAGATTGTCGAAACTGGAGGAGCCAAGATGTTGGAATCGAGGACCGTATCCCGCCCGGGCTATGTCGCGGGCTTCGAGACCCTGCACGACGAGGTCGAGCTCGACTCTCTCCCTATCGAGGGCGAGATCCCGGCCTGGCTTTCGGGGACCCTGCTGCGCAACGGACCGGCCAAGTACGAGGCCGGCGGGCGCGGCTTGCGGCACTGGTTCGACGGCCTCGCGATGCTCCACAAGTTCTCCTTCGGCGCCGGCAAGGTCTCCTACGCCAACCGCTTCCTGCGCAGCGAGGCCTACCGCGAGGCAGAGCGGGGCCGTATCTCTTACCGCGAGTTCGCCACGGACCCCTGCCGCTCGATCTTCAAGCGCGCAGCCACGATGTTCCGGCCCGGCTTCACCGACAACTGCAACGTCAACCTCACCCGACTCGGCGACGAGTACGTGGCGATGACCGAGACGCCGCTGCCGATCGCCTTCGACCCCGAGACGCTCGACTCGTTGGGGGTTGCCTTCAAGCCTCCGGGGATGCACGCGACCGCCCATCCCCATCACGACCCCGAGCGTAGCGAGCTGATCGCCTACGTCACCCACTTCGGCGCGCGCAGCGAGTACAGGCTCTTCGCCCAGCGCGACCGCAACCACCAGCGGCGAATCGCCGCCTTCCGGGTGCGGGAGCCGTCCTACATGCACAGCTTCGCCCTCACCGAGCGCTATGCGATCCTCGTCGCCTTCCCCCTCGTCGTCAATCCGCTGCGGCTCGCGACCGGCTCCCGGCCCTTCATCGAGAACTACCGCTGGAAGCCGGAGCTGGCGACGCGAGTGCTGGTCTTCGATCGTGAGGACGGCGCTTTGCAGGGCGTCTACGAGGCGGAGGCGTGCTTCTCCTTCCATCACGTCAATGCCTTCGAGCGAGGGCGCGAGCTGACGATCGACATGGCGGCTTACGAGGACGCCTCGATCATCGACAGCTTCTACATGGATCGCCTGCGTACGGCTCCGCCGCCGCCGAGCGCGCAGGCCCGCCTGCGGCGCTACCGCCTCTCACTCGACGGCGGGCGTGTAGCCGAGGAGCAGCTCAGCGACGCGATCGTCGAGCTGCCGCGGATCGACTATCGCGAGCGCAACGGCCGTCCCTACCGCTACGTCTACGGGGTCGGTCTCGGCGATCCGACCGAGCTCGATTTCGTCAACGAGCTGACCAAGATCGACGTCGAGAGCGGCGAGTCTCGCTCGTGGACCGAGCCGGGCGCATATCCCGGCGAGCCCGTCTTCGTTCCCTCTCCCGAGCCCGACAGAGGGGAGGACGACGGTGTGCTGCTGTCGGTCGTGCTCGACGGGCGCGGCCCCGGCTCCTACCTGCTCGTGCTCGACGCCCGCAGCCTCGAGGAGGTCGGCCGGGCACGGGTCCCCCACGACATCCCCTTCGGCTTCCACGGGCAGTACTTCAGCTGAGGCTGTCGCCCGAGCGCTTGGCGCGCCGCCGCAGCAACCCTTCACCCGGCTTCCAGAGAGTGACCAGGCCGGCTACGAGGGTGACGAGGAAGATCTGGCCGAGCATCATCTCCAGGCCCGAGACCATGCGGCCCACCTGCCCGACGGGGACCAGATCGCCGTAGCCCGTGGTGGTCAGGGTGGTGTAGCTGAAGAAGAGGAAGTCGCTTCCCTTGGTGGCCACGTCGGCGCCGAAGAAGCCGCCGCCTTCGATCCGATCGATCAGGCCATAGGCCCAGGTAAAGAGGATGCCGAGGGAGGTGTAGACGCTGATCGCGCCGAGGATCGTGCGGGAAGAGACGGTGTGGGACGTGATCACCCGCTGCAGGACCGCTGCCATCGCCACCGCCAGCAGACCGATCTCGATGAAGTTGGCGGCGTTGAGCCCGAGCCGACCTCCGAAACCCGCCGAGACGACGGCCAGCACGGTCGCGATCGTCGCTAGGACAAGTGCCCGGCGGATAAAGACCGGGCGAGCATGGGAGCTGGTCAGGGCGACCACCGAGGTGGCGCCGGTGACGATCGTCAGCAGCACAGCCGACCAGCCCCGGTTCGAGAGCACCGAGGCGAGCACGTAGGTCGTCAGGACCAGCAGCAGCACCAGCCCGAAGGCGTCGCTTGCACGCTGCGCACGCTGCCGCCACCGCTCACGGTTCATCCCAGCTAGTTCGGCTGCCGCGGCAGCGATCCTGCGTGGAGCCGGCGGCATGGGTGACCTTTCGCACGTCCCGGCCGATCCCTTTAACCTAATCTCCACTAGGTGGCACGCGAAGACTTCTACGCCTCGCCGTTCGGAGCGATCTACAGCGCCTACATGGAGCGCCCGCGCCTCAGCAGCGCGATCAGCCGGCTCGTCTGGGGCGGCGATACCAAGCCGTACTACGCCAGCATGGCCGCCGCAGCCGCGGTGCCGCCTGAGGGGACGATCGTCGATTGTCCCTGCGGGGCGGGGCCGGCGCTGCGCGCGATTCCTTCGCATGTATCCATCCGTTACGTCGGCGTCGACCTCTCGCCGGCGATGCTCCGTCGTGCCCGCAAGCGCGCCGCTGACCGCGGCCTCTTGGAGCGTGACTTCATCCAAGCCGATGCTGCCGAGGTCCCCCTCCCCTCAGCCGATGCTGACCTCTTCCTCTCCTTCTGGGGGCTGCACTGTTTCGGCAACCCCCAGGCTGCGATCGCCGAGGCCGCTCGAATCCTCAAGCCGGGAGGTCACCTTGTCGGCTCATCCTTCGTGCGCGGCAATGACAGCCTGCGCCAGCGCTTCCTCATCCGCCCGCACCTGGGCGACTTTGGTCCGCTGGGGACCCAGGCGGAAATCGAGTCCTGGTTCGCAGAAGCGGGCCTCGAAATCACCAGCACCAAACGCTCCGGCCCGTTCCTTTTCTTCGCGGCGCGCAAGCACTCCTGACGGAGATGCAGCGGAGGGGGTGGGATTCGAACCCACGAGACGCCTATCGACGCCTAACGGTTTTCAAGACCGTCGCATTCAACCGCTCTGCCACCCCTCCGGGCGCTCAGACGATGTGTCGATGCTAGCCGCAAATGTATGGACATAAAGGCATGGAGTAAAAGGGGCCTTGCGGTGATTGGATACAGGTATGCGCCGGCTGCTCATCCTCGCCTCGACGATGGTCTTCTTCGACGTCGCCTTCTACGCGGCGATCGCTCCGCTGCTGCCCGATTACGCTGCCGAATTCGGGCTGAGCAAGGCGCAGGCCGGGATCCTCGCCGCCTCCTACGCCGCCGGGACGCTGCTCGCCTCGCTGCCCGCCGGGCTGGTGGCGACCTGGGCCGGACCGCGCCGCACGGTGATCGGCGGGCTGCTGCTGCTCGGCTGCTCCAGCCTCGTTTTCGGGCTCGCGCACGAGATCGTCCTGCTCGACGCGGCGCGCTTCGCCCAGGGGATAGCCGGGGCGTTGATCTGGTCCGGGGCGCTGACCTGGCTGATCACGACCGCCCCGCCCGAGCGGCGTGGCTCGATCATCGGCACGGCTCTGGGCACGGCGGTCGCGGGTGCCCTGGTCGGCCCGATCCTCGGGGCGGTTGCGGCGGAAGTCGGCACCGCCGCCGTCTTCAGCGCGGTGCTCGTCATCGCCGTCGTCCTCGCCGGCTTCGCCGCACGACTGCCCGAAGCAGGCCCCCCCGACCGCCAGCCGCTGCGCGAGGTCGGCGCGACGATCCTCACCCGTCCGATCCTCACGGCGACCGCGTTCGTCGCGGTTCCCTCGATGATGTTCGGCGCGGTCGAGGTGCTGGTGCCGTTGCGGATCGCCGAACTCGGCGGCGGGCATGCGGCGATTGCCGGCGGCTTCGTCGTCGGCGCTGCGCTCGAGGCCGGGTTGGCCCCGATCGTCGGCCGCTACTCGGATCGCGTCGGTCGCCGCATCCCGTTCGTGATCGGGATCGGCATCTGCGCCTGCGCGATGGTGGGCATCGCCGCGGCACAGGCGCTCGGTCCGATTCTCGGGGCCCTGATCCTCGGCTCGCTCGGCGCCGGCATCTGCTTCGCCCCGGCCCTGACGACACTCTCGGAGACCGCCGACCTCAGCGGTCTCCACCAGGGCTTCGCGGCCGGCCTCTCCAACATGGCCTGGGCGGCGGGGCAGACGGCGGGGGCGTTGACGGGTGGGGGAGTGGCAAGCGCGGCCGGGTACGCCGTGCCGAGCCTGGCGATCGCCGCGCTGCTGCTCGTCACCTCCGCCTACGCCTATCGCTCCCTGATGCCGCCGATGGTCCAGCCGGCTGCGAGCTAGCCGAACGCACTAGCTTTTAAGTCGTGGCCGCCACCTGGCGCAACTGGACGGGGGATCAGCGGTGCAGCCCGGCGGAGGTCGTCCGCCCGCGCAACCGCGACGAGTTGGCGGCCGCTGTCGTGGCGGCCGCGGGAGCCGGGCGAACGGTCAGCGTGGCCGGCACGGGCCACTCCTTTACCGAGGCGGCGCTGACCGACGGCACCATGATCGACCTCGCCGCGCTCAGCGGCACGATCGACGCCGACCCCGCATCGGGCTTGGTCAAAGTGTGGGCGGGCACCGTGCTCGCCGACCTCAACGAGGAGCTGCACAGGCTCGGCCTGGCGATGGAGAACCTCGGCGACATCGACCGCCAGACGATCGCCGGCGCGATCTCCACCGGCACCCATGGCACCGGCGCAAAGCTGCGCAACATCTCCGCGCAGGTCGAGGCGGTGGAGCTGGTCGGCGCCGATGGCGGCGTGCGCGAGCTGGACGGATCCGCGCCCGACCTCCTGCGCGCTGCCCGTGTGGGCGTCGGCGCCCTCGGCGCGATCTCGGCGGTGACGTTGCGCTGCGTCCCCGCCTTCACCCTGTTGCGCGTCGACTCCCCGCAACCCCGCGAACAGGTGCTCGACGACTTCGATCGGCGCGCCGAGGCCAACGACCACTTCGAGCTCTTCACCTTTCCCTACGCCGACTCGGCGCTGGTCCTGGAGCGCAACCGGGTCGCGGGGCCGGCGCAGCCGCGCGGTCGAGTCGCCTCCTACCTCAACGACATCGTGCTCGAGAACTGGGCGCTGGAGGCGCTGTCGGCAACCGGCCGCCGGCTCCCCAGGACGATCCCCGCTCTCTCTCGCCTCGCCGCGGCGCTCGCCTCGGGTGGCAAGACGACCGACCGCAGCGACCGGGTCTTCGCCAGCGAGCGCCGCGTCCGCTTCACCGAGATGGAGTACGGCGTGCCGCGCGAGAATGGGCCGGAGGCGGCGCGGCGGGTGGTCGAGTGGGTGCGCGTCAACCGCTACCCGGTCTTCTTCCCGATCGAGATGCGGGTGGCCGCCGGCGACGATGCTCTGCTCAGCCCCTCGCACGAACGCGACACCGCCTATATCGCGGTGCACCAGTACCGCGGCATGGAGTGGCGCCCATACTTCGAGGCGGTCGAGGAGATCATGCGCGACTACGGCGGTCGTCCCCACTGGGGCAAGCGCCACTTCCAGACGGCGGAGACCCTGGCGCCGCTCTATCCCGAGTGGGCCAAGTTCCAGGCCGCGCGTGACGAGCTCGATCCGAACCGCGTTTTCACGAATGAGTACGCGGCCCGCGTCCTCGGCTCCTGACGAACTTCACGTTTAGCCCCTGCGAGGGGCTCAACGTGCGTCTCGTCAGAGGAACGCGTGGCCCTCGCCCCTGTAGGTGGGGACCACGTCGACGATCTCGTCTCCCTCGACCAGATGGAGGGTGTCGAAGCGCTCGCAGAGCTCGCCCGCCTTGGCGTGGCGCAGGTAGGCGCGGTCGCCGATCGAGAGCTGCGCTGCGGCGGGGCCGAGCAGGGGGGTCTGCACCTCTCCGGCGCCCTCCTCGGGATCGAGGCGTAGGCCGGCCGGCAACCAAGGAGCCGGTAGCCGGGCCGGATCGCCGCTGCCGGATGCGAGGTAGCCGCCGCCGAGCGCCGTCGCCACGCCTGGCGCCGGTTTGCGCACGATTGGCAGCGCGAAGCCGGCCGCCGGGGTCAGCGAGAAGCGGCTGTAGTGATCGAAGAGGGCGGGAGCGTAGAAGCCCGAGCCGGCGGTGACCTCGGTGACGAGGTCCTCGGCGGCGGTCAGCTCGAGGCTGCCGGTGCCGCCGCCGTTGACGATCGGCAGTGTGGCGAACTCGCGGATCGCGGCGACGATCGCGCCACGTCGCTCGGCAAGCTCGGCGGCGGAGCGCCGCTGCATGAAGCGGATCGCGGCCCCGCGTAGGCGCCTTCCCGGCGGCTGGTCGCCGACACCGGCGATCTGGCCCTCGTAGGACATCAGCGCGGCGAGCTCGATCTGCGGGCGGCTGTCGATCTCCCGGGCCAGGGCGACGGCCTGCTCGACCGTGTGCACGGGCGAGCGCTTCGGACCGACCTTGATCCTGCCGCCGATTGCCCACCAGCTCGCGTCGACGTCGATGCAGACCCTGACCGGGGCGGCGCCGGCACCGAGCACCGACTCGATCGCGTCGAGGTGCTCGCCGCAGTCGACCATCACGATCGGCGCTCCCTCCGGATTGGCGACCGAGCGCAGCGCCAGTTCGCCCAAAGCCCCGGTGTGGGCGGTCGGGTAGGCGAGCAGCAGGTCCTCGAACCCCTGCTCGGCAAGCCAGAGCGTCTCCGGCAGGGTGAAGGTCATCAGCCCGGCAAAGCCCGGGTCGCTGCGCAGGATGCGCTCGGTCAGCGCCCGGCAGCGCAGCGACTTGCTCGCCACCCGGACCGGTTTGCCCCCTGCCCGCCCGAGCATCTCCGCCGCGTTGGCCGCCATCGCGTCGAGGTCGACGAAGGCAAACGGCGCCTCGACCTCGGCGAAGATCTCCTCGTACTCCTCATATGAGCGGCTGGGACGCGAAGACACGCGTCGAGACTAACCGCGCTGAAAGCGGAGAGGGAGGGATTCGAACCCTCGAGAGAGCTTGCGCCCCCTACTCGCTTAGCAGGCGAGTGCCTTCAGCCACTCGGCCACCTCTCCGGGCCCGAAAACCATAGCGCCGCCCTTGGGAGTCCAGCCCGGTCGCTCAGGCTTGCCGCGAGCGGATCACGACACGAGCGCCGTGCGAGGGGATCATCGTCACGTTGCGGTGCAGGGCACGCTCGGGAGCGGGATCGTCGGCTTCGAGGTCGAGGCGGCGCGCCATCGTCGCCAGGACGACCCGTTGCTCGGCCATCGCCAGCGCCGCGCCGAGGCAGCGGCGGATCCCGCCGCCGAAGGGGATCCACTCGTAGGTCCCGGGCTTGCGGCCGAGCCAGCGCTCGGGGCGGAACTCGAACGGCTCGGGATAGAGGTCCTCGCGGTGGTGGACGAGCAGGATGCTCATCGTCACGGGGGTCTCGGCCTCCACTGCGTAGGGGCCGAGGCGCCAGGGGACCTTCACCCGCCGGCCGATGATCGGGATCACCGGCCGCGAGCGCATCGCCTCGACGATCGTCGCCTCCACCTGCTCGGCGGAGTCGCCCTCGCCGCGGACCGCGTCGCGTAGCGCCTCGTGAGCGGCTGGGTTGCGGACCAGCCGCTCCCAGGTCCAGGCCAGCTGATTGGCGGTGGTCTCGTGCCCCGCCAGAACCAGAGTGAGGAGCTCGTCGCGCAGTTCTTTGTCGCTCAGCGCCTCGCCCTCCTCGCTGCGCGCCTGCAGCAGCAACGAGAGGATGTCGCGCCGCTCGTCCAGGTCATCGGCGCGGCGGCGTTGCGCGATGACGGCGTAGGTCGGGCGGTCGAGCAGCTCGAGGCCGAGACGGGTCAGACCGACTGCCTCCTCGCGGTTGAGGTTGACCAATTCGCTGACCTGCGCCAGGGGCCAGGTGGAAGCCGCGACGATCCGCTTGGTCGCGATGCGCAGCCAGTGCTCCGGCGTGCCGCGCTCGGGCCTGCCCTCGATGCCGAAGATCCCGGCCATGATCACGTCGAGCGTTATCGCCTGCATGCTCGGCGCCAGGGCAAAGGGTTTGCCGAGTGGCCAGCGGTCGATCTCGCGTTCGGCGGCGTCGGCGATCATCTCTGTGTACTGCTCGATTGCCTCGCCGTGGAAGGGCGGCAGCAGCAGTTTGCGTTGACGCATGTGACGAGGACCGACCGCGGTGAGGACCGAGTTGGGGCCGACGACGGGCCGCAGCGGCGATTCGCCGGTGAGCGAAGGTGCCTGCTCGGGCTTCGCGGTGAAGAGCGAGCGCACATGGTCGGGGTGGCTGGTGATCACCGGGCCTGGGCCCGGCAACGCACCCCGCATGCGGAAGACCTCGCCCAGCTCGCGCCGGGCGCGGAAGACGAACTCGATCTGGCGCTGGGTGAAGCGCAGGGTCTGGAGCAGCCGCGCCTGCACTATCGCCGGCGGCTCCGGCAGTCCCGTTGCCTCGCTGGGGTCGAGCGGGCCGGCTGGGGAGGGGGGTGCCTCGCCGACGAGGCCGTTCGTGGGCGGAACCTCGGGCGGCGCCACGGGATCGGCCAGCTGGGTCACGGCCATCAGTGTTACACAGATCCATGTCGCATTCAGCAATCTCTACAGTCATGTGACGCATGCACGGCAGGCGCACGAAGATCATCGCTACCGTCGGTCCGGCCAGCTGGGACGGCGACACCCTGGTCGGCTTGGTCGAGGCCGGTGCCGACGTCTTCCGCCTCAACTTCTCTCACGCCGATCGCGAGCGTCACGCCCGCACGATCGAGTCGATCCGGGCCGCCGCGGAGCGGGCCGGGCGCGAGGTCGCCGTGCTCGGTGATCTGCCCGGGCCGAAGTTGCGTATCGGAGAGCTGCGCAACGACGTCGCCGAGCTGGAGACGGGGATGCACGTGAAGCTGACGCCGCAGGCGGTCGAGGGGGACGCGGAGACGATCCCGGTCGACTGGCCCGGGGTGAGCTCGTTGCGCGAAGACGAACTCGTCTACCTGGCGGACGGTTCGATCCGCCTTCGCGTGCGTGAGCCAGAGGACGGTGGCGTCGACGCCGAGGTCGAGGTGGGGGGAACGCTCTCCTCTCACAAGGGGATGAACATCCCGGGAGTCACCGCCCGCGCCGCCACCGACGGCGACCTCGGCTGGGTCGAGTTCGCCGTTGAGCACGGGATCGACCTGCTGGCGATGTCCTTCGTCTCGTTCGCGGCCGACCTCGAGCCGATCGTCGAGAAGCTGCAATCGCTCGACTCGGACATTCCGCTGATCGCCAAGATCGAGAAGCAGCAGGCGGCGGAGAACGCTGACGAGATCATCGAGGCGGCGAGCGGCGGGATCATGGTGGCGCGCGGCGACCTCGGCATCGAGCTGCCGCTGGCGCAGGTCCCCGTGGTGCAGAAACGGCTGATCCGGGCCGCGGGCCGGCGATCCAAGCCGGCGATCACGGCGACGCAGATGCTCGCCTCGATGGTGACCGAGCGCCGCCCGACCAGGGCCGAGGTGACCGATGTCGCCAACGCGATCTTCGACGGCACCGACGCGGTGATGCTCTCCGAGGAGACGGCCGTCGGTCAGCATCCGATCGAGGCGGTGCGGGTGATGGATCAGATCGCGCGCGCCACCGAGCCCGACCTGCCCTATGGCGAGTGGCTGTTCTCTCGCACCGATCAGGCGACGCAGGATGTCGCCGACTCGGTCGCCCAGAGCGCCGTCGGCGCCGTCTACCGGCTCAACCTGGCGGCGATGGTCGTGCCGACGACGAGTGGCCGCAGCGCTCGCCTCGTTTCCGCCCACCGTCCCAACGTGCCCGTGCTGGCGATCTCGCCGCGGGCCGAGACCGTGCGCCGGCTCAACCTGCTCTTCGGCGTCACCGCGATCCACAGCGAGCACGAGACCGAGGTCCGCAGCCTGCTCGACGACTGCGCTTCGCTGGCGGTGCGCCACGGCATCGCCAGGTCGGGCGACCTGATCGCGATCGTCGCCGGCATGCCGGACCAGGAGCTTGGAACCAACCTCTTCGAGGTACACCGAGTCCCCTGACAGGTAGGCTGCCGCGCCAGTGACCGACTTCGACGCGATCGCGGAGGGGATGACGCAGGCGGTGCCCTTCGCCGGGCATCTCGGCCTGAAGATCACCAGCGTCGCCGAGGGTGAGGCGGCCGTGTTGCTGCCGGAGCGTCCTGAGCTGACCAACCACGTCGGTTCCCAGCACGCCGGCGCGCTCTTCACCGTGGCCGAGACGGCGTCCGGCGCGGCTTTCGTCGGGGCCTTCGCGGAGCGGCTGGGAGAGGTCACGCCCCTCGCCCGCAGCGCCGAGATCTCATACGAGAAGATCGCCAAGGGTCCGATCGAGGCAACCGCGAAGTTGGCAGTCCCGGCCGCCGACGCACTTGCCACCCTCGATGCCGAGGGCAAGGTCGAGTTTCCCTGCGAGGTCGAGCTCACCGATGGCTCCGGCACCCAGGTCGCCATGGCGACGGTGCACTGGCACGTGCGGCTGAACAAGCCCGCGGCCGCCGACGCATGAGCCTCGTCCGGCTCGAGCGTGACGAGGCGGGCCTGGCCACGGCCAGCTTCGACAGCCCGCCGCTCAACCTCTTCAACCGGCAGTTGATGGAAGACCTGCGGACCGCGATCGGGCAGGTCGAGGCCGACCCGCCGCGGGCGCTGCTCTTCCGCGCCGAGGGACGCGCGGTCTCGGGCGGCGTCGACGTGCACGAGTTCGCCGGCCTCACCCCCGAGCGGGCGAGCGGGCTCTGGGACGAGCTGATCGGCACCGTCGAAAGGGTAGAAGCGCTGCCGTTGCCGGTCGTCTTTGCTGCCCACGCGCTGACCCTGACCGCCGCCTTCGAGCTGGCGCTCGGCTGCGACCTGATCCTCGCTGCCCGCTCGGCTCAGTTCGGCCTAGTCGAGAAGGTCGTCGGGCTCACTCCCTCGATGGGCGGCACCCAGCGTCTCGCCGAGCGCGCCGGCAGCGGCCGGGCCCGCCACTTCGTGATGAGCGGCGAGCTCTTCGGCGCCGAGGAGATGGAGCGCTGGGGCGTCGTCAACCTCCTTTTCGACGACGACGGCTTCGACCAGCAGGCCCGCGACTACGCAGCGGAGTTGGCCGCGGGACCGACGAAGGCCCACGCGATGACCAAGCACATCCTGCGCCGCTACCGCGAGGGCGGCATCCCGGCAGCCGACCAGGCGGTTCGCGAGGACGCCGGCGACCTCTTCGCCACCGAGGACCTGCAAGGCGCCGTCAAGACGTTCCTGGACAAGGGACCCGGCCACGCCAAGTTCCAAGGCTGCTGACCCCATAGAATCCCCAACGAGGCGCCCGATCGCCTCAACCCGCGCCTGTAGCTCAGTTGGATAGAGCGTCGGTCTACGAAACCGAAGGTCACAGGTTCGAATCCTGTCAGGCGCGTTCCCTCTCGTTCCGCTACGTACCGACCGCGGTATTCATATCCGCCCCGATTTCACTCGCGCTCAAGGCCCGGTTGTAGATGCGGACCTCGTCGATCAGGCCTTCGTAGAAGTTGGAGGTCTTGTAGGAACCGATCATCAGCTTGAGACCGTCGACGGTCGGTTTGGCGGCGGTACGGGTGGAGACCAGGACACCGTTGAGGTAGAGCTTCATCGAGGTGCCGTCGTAGGTCATCGCCAGGTGGGTCCAAGCGCCGTTGGCAAGCGCTTTGGTGTCCTCGGCGTCTTCCCAGGACCAGGGGGCGTCTGAGATGAAGCCCTCGGGGATGCCTTTGATTTCGCCGCCGGCCTCGAGCTTGTAGGTGTAGTAGCTGGACGTTTCCTTGGTGACGATCGGGGCGTGCAGGCGCGAGCTTTTCGGCTGCACCCAGGCCTCGACGGTCAGGGCGCTAGTGAGCTCCAGCGAGGCGGAGTCGGGGACTTCGACTTTGTCGTTGACGCCGTCGAAGCTGAGCGCCCGGCCGAAGCGCCCGGTGGCGGTGCTGACGGGTCCGCCGACGGCGGTGCCGTTGTTTTTCGCCGGCGAGGAGTCGTTGACGGTCGTGCCCGAGGTCTCCTCGAAGCCGTAGGCGGCGACGAGGCCGCTGTTGACCGGCGCGTTGTTGACCGTGACAGTCGCTTCAACGGAGGTCGTCGTGTTGCCGGCCGCGTCGCGGGCGCGGGCGGCGATTTTGTGGGTGCCGTTGACCACCGTGGTGCTCGACCATTGGATTTCGTAAGGGGCGCTCGTGTCCTCGGCACCGAACGGTTTCCCGTCGACGAGGAACTGGACGCCGCTGACACTGACATCGTCGCTCGCCGTCGCTTTCAGCGCCACCGTGCCCGAGACGGCGCCCGCCGCGGGGGCGGTGAGCGAGACCGTGGGCGGGGTGGTGTCGGACGTCGCAGTGCCGCCGGCCTCCGCCGAGGCGGTGCTGAGGTTGCCCGCGGCGTCGATCGCCTTGACCCGGTAGTAGTAGGTGCCGGGCGCGACATTGTCGACGTAGCCGGGGGTGGCGGGGGTGGCGATCCGGTTGGCGGCCGAAGGCGTGAAGCCGGCGGTCGTCGAGCGGTAGACCTCGTAGCCACTGACGCCGACGTCGTCTTTGGAGGCTTCCCAGCCAAGCGTGACTTTGCCGAGCGACCCGGTCGCGGTGAGATTGCCGGGCTGGCTCGGTGGGGTCGAGTCCCCCGGCCCGCTGGAGACGACCGCGGTACTCATGTCCGCTCCAACTTCGCTCGCGCTGAGAGCCCGGTTATAGACACGGACCTCGTCGATCAGGCCTTCGTAGAAGTTGCTCGTCTTGTAGGCGCCGATCATCAGCTTGAGACCGTCGACGGTCGGTTTGGCGGCGGTGCGGGTGGAGACCAGGGTGCCATTGACGTAGAGCTTCATCGAGGTGCCGTCGTAGGTCATCGCCAGGTGGGTCCAGGTGCCGTTGGGCAGCGTTTTGGTGTCCTCGGCGTCTTCCCAGGACCACGGCGCATCGGAGATGAAGCCCTCGGGGATGCCTTTGACTTCGCCACCGGCCTCAAGCTTGTAGGTGTAGTAGCTGGACGTTTCCTTGGTCACCACCGGCGCGTGCAGGCGCGAGCTTTTCGGTTGCACCCAGGCCTCCACGGTCATCGCGTTGACGAGCTCCAGTGAAGCGGAGTCGGGGACTTCGACTTTGTCGTTGACGCCGTCGAAGCTGAGCGCCCGGCCGAAGCGCCCGGCGGCGGTGCTCACTGGCCCGCCGACGGCGGTGCCGTTGTTTTTCGCCGGCGAGGAGTCGTTGACGGTCGTGCCCGTGGTCTCCTCGAAGCCGTAGGCGGCGACGAGGCCCGACGGGGCCGGTTCAGGTTTGTAGGCCGCCGTGTACGTCGTTGCCGTCGCCGGCGCGACGACGTCGTGACTGTTGGCGCCGCCGTCCGACCACGAGGCGAAGCCCAGTCGGGAGCCGCTCAGCGTCTGCGGCGTCGGCGCCGCGACCGAGTTACGGGATCCGACGATGACGGTCTTGGTGAACGGCGCCGCGGCACTCTGCTGGCCAGCCACGAGCGTCAGGCCAGGCGGTTCCGAGGCGAAGGTGAGATCGACAGTGCGAGGGTCGAGCCGCAGGATCGTCGTGTCGCTCAAGCCGCCGCTGTCGGTCACGGTCAGGCGCAGTTCGAGATAGGACGGATACTCGTGGTCGGGGGCGGTGAATTTCCCTTCCGAGACGCCGGGGAAGGATTCGATCGAGTGCGAGTGGCAGCTTTCGAGGGTGACGCAGTGGCGCATGATCAGCGCCCAGCTCATGCTCCCCGGGCCGAGTTTTCCGTCCTGGGGGTCGCTGCCCCCGCCGGAGAACTGGATCAGGTCCCCGACCGCCCAGTGCAGCGCCGTGGTCGGGGTATCGATCTGCGCATGAGGGGGTTCGTTGCCAGCGCCGATCACGACGGAGCCGTTGCCCGTAAGGCCCCCTTTGTCGGTCACCCGCAGGCGCACCGTTACCGTCGCGGCGCTGCTGTACGTCCAGGTCGGTTTGGCCGCGGTCGAGTCGTCGAACTGGCCGTCGCCGTCGAGGTCCCAGGCGTAGGTCAGCGAGTCGCCGGTATCGGGGTCGGTCGAGCCCGTGCCGTCGAAGTTGACCGTCAGCGGCACCGGCCCAGACTGCGGCTGGGCGGTCGCGACCGCGGTCGGCGCCCGGTTCGCGCCGGGGTAGCTGACGCGCCGTACCGAGCCGGTGAAGTCGACGACGAAGAGGTCGCCACCGGGGCCGATCTTGATGTTGACGGGGTCGATGTTGCGCAGGAAGCTCAGCCGCGTCGACGGATCGGGCAGGCCGTTTTTTTCGAACATCACCCAGGCGCAGCGCCGCGAGTAGTCGGCGAAGAAGAGTGCCCCCGAGTAGGCGGCGGGGTAGTTGCCACCCTGGTAGAAGGCGAGCCCGGAGGTCGAGGAGCCACCCGATTCGTTGCAGTCCTCGCCGGGCACCACCAAGGCGCTGTGGGAGTAGGTGTAGAGCGGGGGAGTGACCGAACCGGGCGTGTTGTAGAGCTGTTTGCACATATTCAGGCCCGCGCCTTCGTATCCGGCGGTGCGCCCGACGCCCTCGTAGCAAGGCCAGCCGAAGTTGTCGACCGTCGCGTCGTCCGCTTTGGGCAGGCGGTCGATCTCCTCCCAGGATCCCCAGCCGACGTCGCCGACGTAGATTTCGGAGGTGCCGGGTCGGAAGGTGAAGCGGAACGGGTTGCGCATCCCCTCGGCGACGATGCGCCGCGCGTTGGCGTCGGGGCTCGCGCTCAGCGGGTTGCCGGGCGCGGCAGCGCCGGTGTCGGGATCGACTCGGATCAGGCTGCCGTCGAGGGTGGTCGGATCGGACGGGGTGAGGAGGTCCTGGGCGCGCAGGGCGCCTCCCTCCGCGGTCGGTGGCGTTTGTTTGCCGCCGACCGGGACCGGCGGATCTCCGCACGGGTTGCCTTCCTGGCCGTAGTCGGTGTAGTCGAAGCTCGCGCCGTCCCCGCCCGAGAGGTAGAGCATGCCGTCCGGGCCGAAGGCGAGCCCGCCGGCCGAGTGGCTCGGGAACTGCTGGCACCAGTCGTTGATCAGCGTCTGTTCGCCGGTGACGAGGTTGCCGCTGAGCGTCAGTTTCACCAGGCGGGTGCTGACGACGCAGCCGGCGTCGGTGGCACCGGGCGGCGTCGGACACCCGTCGGCGGTGGCGTTCGGTTCGCCCCAGCGCGGCGCCGTCGCGCCGATCGCGGCGTCCGCCGAGTAGAGCGCATACATATAGGGGCGGATCGGGAACTGGGGGTCGAGCACGATGCTGAGCAGCCCCCGGTCCCAGAAGTTGTGGACCTGGGTCCGCAGGTCGGCCGCGATCGTCGGCGTCGTCGCGCTCAGGCTCGAGAAGACTTTGATCAGGCCGCTCTTCTCGGAGACGAACACACGGCCGTCCGGCGCGAAGGCCACGTCGGTCGGCTCGGTCAGGCCGCTGAAGACGACGGATTCGGTGAAGCCAGGCTGGAGCGGCAAAGCCTGTGCAGGGGGCGCGGAGCTCCACGCCGCAGCCAGCAAGGCGAGGGCGAGCGCGCAGGCGAAGCTCAGGGGTCGGACGGGGGACGAGGACAGCATGAGCACGCCATCGTCGGTGCGGAAGCGCCTTCTGTCAACGCGAAAGTCCCTGTTTTGACGAGTGAGCCAGAAGCCTGCCCGGGAAAGTCCAAATAATTGGTATGGCATATCCGGCGCGTGGTGCCACGCTGGATGGGACGTCAAGC
This sequence comes from uncultured Solirubrobacterales bacterium, assembly GCA_963824705.1. Classification (GTDB taxonomy): domain Bacteria; phylum Actinomycetota; class Thermoleophilia; order Solirubrobacterales; family 70-9; genus VRUE01. The sequence continues at coordinate 2,335,197 of CAWGQE010000003.1, read as the reverse complement.
GGAGGCAGGATGAAAAGCTGGGCACATACCTATATGGCCGGATCCCTGCTGGGAACGGTTTTGATCGTGGCGGCATTGGTCGCCTTCGTTCCGCTGGTCTCGCTGACGGCGCCAGACGAGTGGCCGACTCCCAGCCTGGGGCTCGGCGGCGGCGGTGCAGGCAAGGGCGATGTCGGAGTGGGCGCGGCAGTCGTTGCCGCGGCAAAGCACCCGGAGGTCGGGGGGCTCAACTCGGATCCCGCCGGTGACCCGAGTGCCGCTACGGTCACTGAGATCGGTGCGGTTCAAGCGTCGGGTCGGGAACCACATACGGGTAGGCCCGGAGGCGCGGAGGCGGGTTCCCCGGAGAAGGGGACCGTCGCAATTTCGCCTGCCTCCATCGAGGTCGCTCGCAATCCCGGCTCTCCGACGTCTGAGGGTGCCGGCACCGCGGTGCCGCTGCCGAACCCGCCCGAAACCGACAGCGCTCCCGTCTCCGCGGCGACGGATGGGGGGGTCGGCGACGTCGGCAACCTTGGCGAAACGCCGTCCGCGCCGCCGATCAACGCCGGAGTCGGCGCCGAAGGCCCCGAATCTCCGCCCTCCGAAGAACGTCCCGAATCGATCCCACCACCTCCGTCTGGAGGCTCGACTGAAGGCGGTGGTGACGGTTCCGACTGTCCCGGAGCGGGCGATGAAGGCGAAGTGGCGCAGGCCGGGGATGGCAACGCTCCGGGTCTCCCGACCCAAACGCCGAATTAGATTCCTGTCCGATCCATACTGCCCTAGCGTCCGCCTAGACCTCGAGCCAGGTGCCCTTCGGCCCGAGGTTGTGGACCGGGGTGTCGCCGATCTTGCTCTCGCAGCCCCAGGACTCGTGGATGTGGCCGCAGACCGACAGGCGCGGCCGCTTGTCTTCGATCGTCTCAAGTAGAGCTGGGCTGCCGAAGTGGTCGCCGCTGCCGTTGGAGTCGCAATGGCCCTGGGGCGGGGAGTGGAGCACCAGGACGGCGCCCTGCGGGCACGCCGCAAGCATCTCGGTCGCCGCCTCGTCGTCGAGGTCGAAGCTCCAGTTCCAAGGCGTCGCCGGGACGCCGGCGCCGAGGCCGTAGAACTCGACCCCGTCGATGGTCGTGCCGCCGCCGTGCAGGACGGTCGCGGCGCTCCAGCCCGACGCCGCTTCGCGCAGGGCGCCCTCGGTCTCGTTGTTGCCGGGGACGAGGATCGTCGGGGTCTCGATCGCCGCCAGGGCCTCGATCGTCTCGCTCAGCCCCTCGTGTACCGAGGCGAAGTCACCCGCCCCGATCACGACGTCGGCCTCGGCCGACATCGCGACCAGCACGGCCGCCTGGCCGAGGTCGCGGTGCAGATCGCTGAAGGCGAGCAGCTTCACGTCGCGAAAGCTACCGCGCGGGCTCGGGTGCCGCTTCGCCTCCGGGCTTGCGGCGTGGGAGCCGTTCGCGCCAGCGCTTTGCCGGCGCCTCTTCGGCCTCGACCTCGAGATCGAAGTAGAGCAGGGTGCGGCCGATCGCTATATACGGGACGAGGAGGGCGAAGACGAGGGCGCCGATCGCGTTGATCAGGATCAGCGAGATGTCGGCGAAGATCAACGCGAAGCCGAGCACCGGACCGGTGACGATGCCGATCAGCCAGAACACGGCGGCGACGCGCAGCGTGTACCACCAGCGGCCGCGGACCAGCTCCGAGCTGCCGCGGAAGGCCTCGCGCACCGTCTTGTCCTCGAAGAGGATCTGCTGCTGGAGGAAGAGCCAGCCGACGTACTTCCAGGCGGCGAAGGGAATGCCGACGACCGTGATCAGCATCCCAAACAGCGCCAGCGTCGCCAGCAGCTGGGCGCCGACGACGCGGCGGAAGCGGCTCCACATGCCGCGGAAGGACGCTGCGAAGCTCGCCTCGCCCGTCTCGCCGATCTGCCGCACCGCGGCGATCACCACGGCGGCGATGATCGCCGAGGCGATCGGGCCGCCGATCCCGCTGATGATGTCGCCGAGCGCGCTGTGCAGGCCGGAGTGCCCGACCTTGTCGTCCAGCCGCCGGCCGGCATCGCCGGTGAGCAGCCGAGTCAGCAGATCGAAGCCGCCGATGATCGGGATCGCGCTCAGGCCGATCGGCGCGAAGACGCGCCAGTGGCGCCAGTAGAGGCCGGCCGAGGCGAGCAGCAACTGGCCGAAGGCGCGGCTGCGGCGCAGGTCGCCCAGGTGGAGCGGCCACCAGCGCGTGCGCCAGGCGATCAGCCCGATCAGCAGCAGCGCCACGATCGGCACGAGCACCAGTACCCAGGGCGAGTCCTGGGTGTGGTTGAGGAAGGAGGTGACCCCGGCGACGGCGCCGCAGAAGGACTTGGTCACCGTCGGCCCGAGCACGGCGCCGCCCGGCAGATGCGGGGTGGTCGAGCGGATTTCTTCCATCCAGGTCATCGGCTCGAGCCAGCGGGTCTTGGTCTGTGCGCCGGTCGGACCGTTGTTGAAGCTCTGCTCCCACTGGCCCCAGCGGCCTTCGTAGGTGAGCCAGGCGAAGCGGCCGTGCGGGCTGGGATGGGTCGGTACCTGGATCGGGTGGACGACGAGCCGGCGCAGCGGCGAGCTGGTGTCGTCGCAGCCGACGCCGGAGCCCTTGCGGCCGTTCTGGATGTAGACCGCCGGTTCGTAGAAGGTCGCGTGCGAGCCCGCCGCCGGGTAGACGACCGGGTGCGTGCCTTCCTTCTCGACCTTGCCGTCTTCCCAGTCGGCCTTCTCGCCGCCGCCGTGCTGGAAGAGGCCGACTTCGCTGGGGCCTTCGCGCAGCGCCTGGGCGGGATCGGACGCTTCGAAGACGATCTGCATCCCCTCCCAGTCGCCCTCGTGCAGATCGTTGAACTGGTTGAAGTACCAGAAGAACCAGTACTGGATGGCGAGCCCCGACCGTCCTTTCTGCCTCGCGATGTGGGCGTAGGTGATCGCGGGTGCCCTGCCTTCCCGCTTCAGCTTTGCGAAGTCCTTGGCGTAGTCGCAGGTGTCGCCTAGCGGATCGGCCGGCAGGTTGAGGTGGAAGTGTTCGCCGAGCCCGGCGATGTCGGCAGCGGTCGGGGCGCGTTTGACCAGCGTTTCGTCGCCGCTCTCGTCGGCTTCGGTCAAGGTCACTTCGGAGTTGCCGAGAACCGTGTTGACGGTCGTCGGCTCGTACTGCTCGCCGCTGGTGTCGCAGATTTCGTCGCCTTCGCGCAGCATCAGCCGCGGCACATAGGCGTCGATCAGGCGCTGCGTGGCCGAATCGCCGCCCTTCTGGGCAGAGGCAACAGCCGGCAGGTTCAAGCAGAGCAGTGCGAGCATCGCGCTCGCAAATGCCATCCGGCGGCCCATTGCCGTCAACGTACCAGCGGCGCGGTCGAGCTTTGGGTCGCGGTGCGACCCAAAGCTCGACCGCGTGGTGTCGATCAGGCGTCCAACTCCGGCGCTTTGCCAGCCGGCATCCATTTCAGCGCGACCAGGAAGGCGACAGCCATCACTCCGGCCATCGCGTAGAAAACCGTGCGTGAGGCGAGCGCGAAGTCGTGCTGGACCGCGGCGAGGATCGTCTGCGCGTGGGCGCCGGCGTGTTCGGCGAGGCTCGCTTCGCCGCCGGCCCCGGCGCCACCCTGGCTGATCGTGTCGGCGATCTGGTCGGCTTTTGCCTTCGGCACTCCCTGGGCGCCCAGGGTCGACTCCAGGTTCGCCTTGTTCTCGAGGATCAGCACCGTGCCGAGCACCGCGAGGCCTAGGCTGGAGCCGAAGTTGCGGACCGTCTGCGTGATCCCGGTCGCCTCGCCGTAGCGGCTGCCCGGCACCCGGTTGAGCGCGTCGGTGTTGGCCGGGCTGAGCACCAGCCCGACGCCGATCCCGGCGACGACGATGAACGGCCACTGCGAGCTGACCGAGAGGTCGGGCAGTGAGTGCGCCCAGAGGGCGAAGCCGCCCGCGGCGACCAAGCAGCCGGACACCACCGTCGGCCGCGCTCCTTTCTCGTCGAGGATCCTGCCGCCGCGCTGGGTGGCGACGAAGAAGCCGGCGAAGAAGATCAGCAGGTAGAGGCCGGTTTCCGAGGCGCTTTCGCCGAGCGAGATCTGCGCGTACATGCTGGCGAAGAAGAACAGCGGGATGAAGGGGATCATCAGCAGGAAGAGGATCGCGTTGTCTACCGCGAAGGCGCGGTTGGTGAAGGTGCGGATCTGCATCAGCGGGAACTTGGCGCGCAGCTCGTAGAGGACGAAGCCGACCAGCAGGGCGGCCCCGGCGGCGATGCAGAGCCAGGTGGCGGCGCTGCCCCAGCCCCAGACGCTCGACTGCTGCAGGCCCAGCACCGCCAGGCCCATCCCGGCCGCAATCAGGACCGCGCCGCGGTAGTCGAGCGGCGCCGGGTGGCGCTCGTTGTTCGGCTTGGAGATCGCGATCAGCACCAATGAGGCGATCGCGACCGGCACGTTGATCCAGAAGATCGCCCGCCAGGTCCACTCGGTCAGGTAGCCGCCGGCGATCGGGCCGATCGAGGTGAAGGCGCCGGCCAGGCCGAAGAAGATCGCCAGCGCACGACCGCGCTCGCGCAGCGGGAAGGCGGCGAGGACGATCGCCAGCGCCGCCGGGAACATCAGCGCGGCGCCGGCCCCCTGGATGATGCGGAAGGTGATGATCCATGGCTCCGCCGCGCCCGTGGTCGGGGTGGCCCCGCACAACGCCGAGGCGGTGGCGAAGATGACGACGCCGATCACGACCATGTGCCGGTGCCCGGCGATGTCGGCGAGCCGGCCGCCGAAGGCGAACAGGGCCGAGAGCGAGAGCAGGTAGCCGTTGATTATCCACTGCACTCCGGTCGAGGAGAGCGAGAGATCGCCCTGCAACTGGGGGATCGCGATCGCGACGATCGTCTGGTCGATGAAGGTCATCGAGACCGCCAGGATCATCGCCGCGAGGATCAGTTTCTGGTTGGCACCGCCGGTCTTTTCCATGCTGTCGCGTTTGCCGAAACCGGCCTGAATCCTTCCCGTCCGATAATCTCGCCGCGCTCATGCCTGACGTCTTCTGGATCGGCCTCGGAATCTCCGCGTTCTGCGTGCTCCTCAGCTTTGTCGTTGGGGTCAGGTCGACCACGACCAAGACGCTCACCGCGGTCACGATCGGCGCCTACCTCGGCCTGATGGCCGGTTTCCCGCTGTTGGCCATCGGCCTCGCGACCAGCTAGCCGTCGCAGCGAGGCAGCGAGGAGTAATCGCTCTCCCGGTCGGGTAGCTGCTCCCTGCGGTCCCCAGTCAAGCGACGGAACGGAGGCACGAGATGACCCAGGCGACGTCGATCCCCGCGGTGACGCTTCACGACGGGGTCGAGATTCCCCAGCTTGGCTTTGGCGTCTTCCAGGTGCCGCCGGAGAAGACTCAGGACGCTGTCGAGGAGGCCCTTGAGACCGGCTATCGCCATATCGATACGGCCGCCGCCTACCGCAACGAGCGCGGCGTCGGAGCTGCGATCGCCGCTTCGGGCATTCCCCGCGAGGAGATCTTCGTCACCACCAAGCTCTGGAACTCCGCGCAGGGCTACGAGTCGACCCTGGGCGCCTTCCAGAAGAGCATCAACAGACTTGGCATGGACTACGTCGACCTCTACCTGATCCACTGGCCGGTGCCGAGCGAGGGTCGTGCCCTCGATACCTGGCGCGCTTTCGAAAAGATCCACGCGGAGGGCGGCTCGCGCACGATCGGCGTCTCCAATTTCCGCGTCGAGGACCTGGAGATTCTTGACCGCGAGGCGGAGATGCTGCCGACCGTGAATCAGATCGAGCTCCACCCGCATTTCCCGCAGGCCGAGCTGCGCGCCTGGCACGCCGAGCACGGCATCGCGACCGAGTCCTGGAGCCCGCTCGCCCAGGGCGATCTGCTCGCCAATGAGACGATCGCCGCCGTGGCCGCCCGTCACGACCGCACGCCGGCGCAGGCGATCCTGCGCTGGCACCTGCAGCTCGGCAACGTCGTCATCCCCAAATCCGTCACCCCGAGGCGGATCCGCGAGAACTTCGCGCTGTTCGACTTCGAGCTCACCGACGACGACATGACCGAGATCGCCGCTCTCGACGTCGGCCAGCGGATCGGCCCCGATCCGGGTAGCTTCGTCGCCCCATAAGTCCTGCGCAAAGACTGAGAATTGTCAACGCGGTCGCCGCGACCGCTTTCGTCATCGGCGGCTCGCTGTTCGCGATCGGCGCCGCGCTGGCGCAGGTCGGCGTTGCCGAGGACGTCTACCTCTCGGTCTACCTGGTCGGTGGCGTCTTCTTCTGCACCGGCGGTTACGCCTCGTTGGTGCAGGTGGTCAACGAGCCCGACAAGCCGGGGGGAGTGGCGCCGGCGCGGTGGCGCTGGTGGTCGCGCGAGCCGCGGCGGCTGGCCTGGCTCAGCGCCGCCGTCCTCTTCGCCGGCACGATCGTCTTCGCGATCAACCTCGTCGACTCGTTCATCGAAGGGCTCAGCGCGGCCGAAGAGGACCGGCTGGTCTGGTCACCGGACATCGTTGGTTGCGCGCTCTTCCTCATCTCCGGCCACCTGGCTCTGGCCGGGATCGGCGGCTGGCGCTTCTGGCGCCGCCGCGACCTCGGCTGGTGGATCGTCGCCGTCAACCAGATCGGCTCGATCCTCTTCATGGTCTCTGCCGTCGCCTCCTTCGTGCGCCCTTCGACCGGCGACGCGCTGGCGGTCGGCGTCGCAAACTGGGGCACGATCAGCGGCGCCCTCTGCTTCGCGGTCGCCGGCGTCATGCAGGAGTTCGAGCACCCGGCCGGCCCGCGCCGGCGACGGGCCTAGGTCGCGGCGGCCTCGCGGCGCAGGCGCACACGCCCCTCCCCGTAGTTGCGCGTCTCGTAGGCGATCATCGCCCAGATCAGCACGTTGACGACGGCGAGCGCGAGCAGGGCGGGGATCTCGGTCGCGACCGGGACGAGGATCAGCAGGACGATTGCCAGCGCCAGTTTGCGGCGGTTGATCGTCTGCACGTGGCGGTAGCGGAAGGCGACGAGGCCGAGCAGGTAGATCGCGACGCCGCCCAGCAGGGCGAAGGCCGGGACCGTGTGCAGGTGGTCGTCGAAGTGCCCGATCGTCGTTTTCAGCCCGAGCGCGGTGAGGACGATCCCGGCGATCATGATCAGGTGCAGGTAGGAGTAGGAATCGCGCGCCAGCTCGTTCTGCGCGCGCCCCGTCTCGGCCTCGGCGAGGCGGCGGCCGGAGACGATCGCGACGACGTCGAAGTAGACCCACCACATCGCCGCGGTCAGAGCGACGCCGAGCACGGCGGCGGTGCCGATCCCGAGGCTGAGCTCGTGGGCCGCGCCGACGCCGATCGCGACGATCGACTCGCCGAGGGCGATGATCACGATCAGGCCGTGGCGCTCGGCGAAGTGCCCGGGCATCAGTTTCCAGCCCTCCGAGCCGAAGAAGTAGGGCCCGCCCATATCGAGGAAGAGGGCTAGGGCCCAGAGCGCCCCCTGGGCGAGTCCGTCGAAGGCCGAGGCGAGCGCCAGCAGCGCGACCGCGACCAGGGTGCTGACCGCGAGTCCGAGCACCGAGTGGCGCAGGCCGTCGTCATCGGGGCTGGCGAGCATGAAGAGCGCGATGTGGGCGGTGCGGACGACGCCGAGGATCAGCGCGAAGGCGAGGGCCAGGCTGCCGAACGCTTCCGGCACGCAGAGCGAGACGAGCAGCAGCGCCGCCATCGCGCCGAAGATGATCAGCCGCACCGCCCCCTCCTCGGGGTCGACGACGCTGGTCAGCCAGGCGTAGCCGGTCCAGGCCCACCAGAGGATCCCCAGCACGAGCAGCCCCTGGGCCAGCCCCGACCAGGTCGGATGGTGGGCCATCAGCGCCGTGCACTGGGTGATCGCAAGGACGAAGACGAGGTCGAAGAAGAGCTCCAGCGGCGTTACCCGCTCGCCTTCGCGCAGGGTGGCGCCGAGGCGCGACTGTCGTTCCTCAGGCATCCTCTGCAGCGTATTGCGCGAGTAGCGCCTCCTCCTCGTCCTTCTTCGGGAAGAGGAAGAAGACGAGCGCCGCGCCGAGCAGGACGGCGACGATGCCGGCCGTGTAGGCAAGCTCATCGCCCTTGAGGAAGGAAGCCTTGGCGGCGGCGACGATCTGGTTGGAGTACCGCGGGTACTGTTCGGCGAGGTCGGCGGCGCTGGAGAAGGACTTGGTCAGCTCGCCTTCGACGTTCTCGGTGACCTTGCTCGCTTCCGGCGAGGAGGCGACCGCGGCGCCGGCGGCGGCGGCGTAGCCGGCGGTCAGCAGGGCGCCGAAGATCGACTGCATGATCGCGCCGCCGAGATCGCGCTGCAGGTCGGCGGTGCCGGAGGCCATTCCGGCGCGCTTGACCGGCACCGAGCCGGTCAGCGAGTGCGAGGCCGGGGTGCCCGCGAAGCCGACGCCGACGCCGATCAGCGCGTAGCCGAGCCCGACCTTCCAGTAGGAGATGCCCTGCTTCCAGAGCAGCAACATGGTCAGGAAGCCGAGCAGGCAGAAGACGTAGCCGATCAGCAGGGTGAAGCGGGCGCCGCGCGCCTCGACCAGCTTCGCCGAGCGGGGGGCGACGACGACCATCAGCGCCGCCGCGGGCAGGATCGCCAGGCCCGAGTCCACGGTCGAGTAGTCGAGCACGTTCTGGAGGAACTGCTGGCCGATGAACATCGCTCCCATCAGCGAGCCGAAGACGATGATCCCGGCGCAGGCGGCGACCCAGAAGATCCGCCGCGAGGCGACCTCGAGGTCGTAGAGCGGCGAGCGGGCGCGCCGCTGGCGGATCACGAAGGCCGCGGCGGTCGCAATCGCGACGAGGCCGAGCCCGATTGCCAGGGTCCCCTTACCGGGCACCGGCGCCAGGTTGATCCCCATCACGATCGCCGCGATCAGCAGGATCGAGAGGATCCCGCCGAAGTTGTCGACCGGCTCGGTCGTCTCGTTGACGTGGGCGGGGACGTAGCGCCAGGCCATGAAGAGGGCGAGGGCGGCCAGCGGCAGGGTGACCAGGAAGACCGAGCCCCAGTCGAAATGCTCGAGCAGGGCGCCGGAGAGCAGCGGCCCGAGCGAGGCGATCGCGCCGCCGATCGCCGACCAGAGGGCGATCGAGCGGGTCCGCGAGCTGCCGGACCAGAGCGCGGTGATCAGCGCCAGCGTGGTCGGGAAGGCCATCCCGGCGGCGATGCCGCCGAGGACGCGGGCGGCGAAGAGGACGCCGTCGGAGGGCGCGAAGCCGGCGAGCAGCGAGGCGGGGATCGAGAGCCCCATGCCGAGTAGCAGCATCATCTTGCGCCCGTAGCGGTCGCCGAGCGCGCCGAGGTAGAGGACCGAGGTCGCCAGCCCGAGCGAGTAGCCGACAGCGATCAGGTTGAGCGTCGTCTGCCCGGAGCCGAATGCCTTGCCGATGTCGGGCAGGGCGACGTTGGCGACCGCGAGGTTGAGGTTGGCGACCGCGGCGACGAGGATCAGCGCCGCAAGGACGAGACCGGCGCGTTGGGGGCTTCGCTCCTCCATCCAGAGGCCAACCTATCCAGCTTGACGGTCCTCACGCGAGGATCCGTCCCACCCTGAGAGGATTGGCGCGATGGCGGACGAGCGCAAGAAGCCCGAGACGCCCCGCGCGGAGAAGGTGATCCCCGGCGTCTGGAGGCTGCGACTGCCGCTTCCCTGGCCGGGCGTTCCGCACGGCAACGTCTGGGCGGTCGCCGCCGACGGTGGCATCGTCCTCTTCGACACCGGCATCGGTGGCAATGGCGGCCTGCGCCGCTTCGACGTCGCCCTCGCCCAGGCCGGCTTCGGGCTCGAGGACGTGTGCCTGCTCGTCTGCACCCACTCCCACACCGACCACTACGGCCTCGCCGCGCCGATCGTCGCGGGCGCCGGTTGCGAGCTATGGATGCACCCGGCCTGGGGCCACGTGCGCCTGATGGCCGACGATCCGCAGGCCGCGCTCGAGCAGCGGATCGAGATCGGCCGACAGAGCGGCGTGCCAATGGCCTCGCTGGAGCGCTTCCGGGAGCGGCGCGAAGAGGACGACGACAACGGCATCGACGCGATCGTCGAGCCCGACCGGGACCTGCTCCCCGGGGTGGAGGTCGAGACCGACCTCGGCACCTGGCAGGTCCACGAGACGCCGGGACACGCTCCGTCCCACGTCGTCCTGCATCAGCCCGAGCGCAAGCTGATGATCTCCGGCGACCACCTGCTCGGCCGCACGGTGCTCTTCTTCGACCACGGCCACAGCCCCGACCCGGTCGGCGAATTCCTCCGCAGCCTCGACGAGGTCGAGCCGCTCGACGTCGATCTGGTCCTGCCCGGCCACGGTCGGACCTTCCGCGACCCGGAGGCGAAGATCGCCGAGGCCCGCCGCCAGGTCGATGAGCTGCTCGGCAAGGTGCGCGACTTCCTCGGCGAAGGGGAGAAGACGGCCTTCGAGATCGTCGCCGACCTCGTCGGCCCCGACAACGTCAACGGCCCGGCCAGCATCTGGGCCCTGCAGATCGTCCTCTCCAGCCTCGACCACCTGGCGATCCTGGGAGAGGCCGGCCCGATCGATGGAGCCGACCCGCAGCGCTGGAAGCTCGGGTAGGTAGGCTCTCGCGTCGTGGCCAGCTTCACGCTTTTTCGCGAGGTAGATGCGCCGCCTGAGGTGGTCTTCGACGTTCTGACCGATCACCGGCGCTACGCGGAGATCACGCGCTTGCGCAAGTCGACGCTCGAGCGGGAGGGCGCTCCGGCGCCCAACGGGGTCGGGGCGGTCAGGGTGCTCGCCGCGGTCGGGCCGCCGATTCGCGAGGAGGTAGTCGTCTACGAGCGGCCGCGCCGCTTCTCCTACAAGGTTCTCTCGGGCTTGCCGCTCCGCGATCACCTCGGCACGGTCTCGCTGGAGCCGAGCGACGCCGGCACCAAGGTCACCTACGCGCTGAAGGCGATTCCGACCGTTCCCTTCGCCGGAAAAGTGGTGATGCTCGGGCTTAAGCGCGCGGTCACCGAACTGCTGAACGGCGTCGTGTCCGAGTCCGAGCGCCGCGCCACGGCCGGGGTTTGAGCCGGCCCGGGTTGGCGGGGGGAATCGACGGGAAGGAGCTGCGCCGGTGAGGGGATGGTGGGCGGCGCTTAAGCGGTTCTGGGGCGAGCACCGCTTCGCGGCGCTGGCGCTGGCCGGCGCTTTCGCGCTCATCCTCGGCGGAGTCGTCGGGATCGCCTACGACGCACTCAAGCGCCCCGCCGACATCCACAACGAAGCAGCTGCCTTCCAGCCGCAGAAGCCGAAGGTGCAGAAGCGCAAGACGGTCAGCTGGCCGCTCTACGGCTACGACCGCGCGCGCACCCGCTACCTGCCGGCCAAGGGAGTGCGGCCGCCCTTCCATGAAGTCTGGCGCTACACGGACGGCCCGCTGCTCGAGTTCCCGCCGACGATCGCCGGCGGCAAGCTCTACTTCGTCAACAACAGCGGCTTTGCCATCGCCCTCGACGCCGACACCGGCAAGCAGCTCTGGAAGCGGCGGATCGGCCGCCTCAACGCCTCCTCGCCGACCTACTACAAGCACCGCCTCTACATCGTCAACCTCGTGCCCGGCCACGTGGTCAAGCTCGACGCCCGCACCGGCAAGATCATCTGGAAACACTCCTTGCCGGGGCGGGCCGAGTCCTCGCCGGTCGTCGTCGGCAACAGCCTCTACTTCGGCGACGAAGACGGCAACCTCTACTCGCTCAGCACCCGCAACGGCCACGTGCGCTGGGCGACCGGGCTGGGGGGGCCGGTCAAGGCGGCGCCCGCCTACTACGGCGGCGTTCTCTACGTCGGCGACTACGGCGGCTACATGAACGCGGTCGAGGCGAAGAACGGCAGGCTGATCTGGCAGACCGGCTCGCTCGGCCAGGGCTTCGGCACCTCGGGCGCCTTCTACTCGACCCCCGCCGTCGCCTTCGGCCGCGTCTACGCCGGCAACAACGACACCCGCGTCTACAGCTTCGACCGCCACGACGGCACGATCGCCTGGACCTACTCCACCGGCGGCTACGTCTACTCGGGGCCGGCGGTCGCAAGCACCGGCCATACCGGCCCGACCGTCTACATCGGCTCCTTCGACGGCAACGTCTACGCGCTCAACGCGAAGAACGGCGTGCCGCGCTGGATCCGCTCGGCGGGAGGCTCGGTGATCGGCTCGCTGACCGCGGTCGGCGAAATCGTCTACGCCGCCGAGTTCGACGGCACCTCGACCACCGGCTTCACGATGAAGGGCGGCCGCCCGGTCTTCCACTACCCGCGCGGCACCTACACCGCGGTCGTCTCCGACGGCCGCCGCATCTACCTGGTCGGCTACTCGAGCATCACCGCCCTGCAGCCGTTCAAATACCGGCGCGGGCTGGCGAACCGGATCGTCGCGCGTTAGGGCCTATCCCGGCAGGGGTTTCACTTAACTTTTTCGGTGTATTGCGGTTGGGCTGTCGCCCAAGGGCGACACCGAAAAAGTACAAGACGTTCCACCCCTACCGGGATTGGCCCAGCTAGCGCCTCGGGGCGACCCCTCCCGGCGGTGGAGGCGGAGCTTTAGGGGGGAACGGGGCGTAGGAAGGGAAGCGACCGTTGTGGATCTGGTTGCGCAGTACGCCGAGGCTGAGCGGCGAGCTCTGCAGCCGGTAGGAGCTGGTCGAGCCGAAGTCCTGGTAGTAGACGAGCATCTTGGTGCGGCGGTGGTGGTCGACCCAGGTCATCAGCTTGCGCACGTAGTCGGAGTCGTCGCCGGTGTCGACGCTCCACTCGGTGATCGCGAAGGGCTTGTCGGAATAGCGCCGGTAGAGGCCGTACAGCGCTTTCCAATCCTGGTTGTCGGCGTAGAAGTCGGTCCCCGCCCAGTCGACCCACTTCGAGCCGGGGTAGTAGAAGCGAGGGCGGTTGTGTGGGACGGTCGGCGAGCCGGCCGGCAACGGGCTCCAGATCACTTCGACCGGCGCCTTGGGCAGGCCGGCGACGTCGCTCTGCAGCGGCGGCAGCCCCGCTTCCTGCAGGCGGGCGTCGATCTGCGCGCGCTTGCCGCCGCCGTGGACGATCACGTAGATGCGGCGGAAGGCGAGCTTGTACCAGCGGGTGCTGTGGGCGGCGTCGCGGGGCTTGCCCGCGCAGTCGTAGGCGGCGTAGACGTTGAGGCAGCGGTTGGGCTCGCCCAGCGGCCGGATGTAGGCGCGCATCTGCTTCGCCCAGAAGAGCTTGTTGAGGCGGATCAGGTAGTCGTCGCCACCGCCGGTGGCGATCCCGCGCGGGGTGATGATCTCGTGGCCATCGCCGTTGTCGGCGGTGGTGATGTGGAGCACCGGCCGCGCCTGCGCCGCCTGCCATCGTTCGATCGAGTCGGGGAAGTCCGAGCCCCAGGTGCGGAAGGACTCGATCAGCGCCGGGTGCTTGTGCAGCGCGCTGGAGAACTGGCCGAAGTCGGCGCTGTCGCCGGTGTCGCTGAGCCCGAAGAAGACGTTTTTGCCGTTGGGCACCAGCGAGCCGGCGCCGGCGGGCGCGGCGAAGAGCAGGCAGAGCGCGGCCACGACGCAGAGCGCGCCGACCATCCTCGCCCTGTGCCGAAAGCGGTTCATCGATCGAGCCGGACATAGTGGCAAGCGCCGGCGCCCGGCCGTGAAATTCGCCTACCGCTTTACTTCAGGTGACGAAGACCACGAGCCGGAGGGACGAAACCGATGCCGCTTGACCAGAGCAAAGTGGGGCAGCACATCGCATCGCAGATGGAAGCGATCGAAGCCGACTACGGGGACGACTGCGAGATCGGCGACATCTGCACGATCGTCGAGATCAGGGGCCCGCACGGCTCCCACGTGCGGATGCGAAGCACCGCCTCCTCACCGCACTCGACCCTCGGCCTGCTCAAGCTCGCCGAACAGGTCGCGCTTGCCAACTTCGGTCGCGACGACGTTTAGGCCGAGTGTGCTGTTGACGCCCTAGGCGGGCGCGTCGCCGGCGACGAGTCCCAGCACCTCGGCCGCGTACTTGGCAATGAAGCTGGGCCCGATGCCGCGGATCGCGAGCAGGGCGTCGTCGTCAGCCGGCCGGGTTGCCGCGATCGCTTCCAGGGTCGAGTTGTGGGCGATGGTGAAAGCCGGCTTGCCCTCGGCGGCCTGTAGGCGCCAGGCCTTCAGCTGCTCGAAGAGAGGAGCGTCGGCGGCGGAGAGGTCGATCGGTGGGGCAGCGGTCTTCTTGGCGCTCGGTTTGCGGCGGATCGCGATCGTCTCGGGGTCGGGCAGCCAGCCCTGCGGGTCGCAGACGTCGCAGCAGCGCTCCAGCGGTGCGCCGGCCTGGCTGTCGCCGAAGTGGTCGAGCACGCTGCGCCGCCGGCAGCGCTCGGAGTAGATGAAGGATTTGATCGTCTGGTAGTCGCGCCAGCCGCGCTCGTGGGCGATCGCCAGCTCGGGGTTGCCGGCGCGCTGCTGGTTGAAGCGGACCAGGCGGCCGAGGTCGGCCTTCATCGCCAGCAGCACGGCTTTCGCCGGCAGTCCGTCGCGGCCCCCGCGCCCGGCCTCCTGGTAGTAGGCCTCGAGGCTGGTCGGGATCGCCATGTGCCAGACCGAGCGCACGTCGGCCTTGTCCACCCCCATCCCGAAGGCGTTGGTGGCGACGATCACCTCGACCTCGCCGGACATGAAGCGGGCCTGGGTGCTGCTGCGATCCTCGGCCTCCATGCCGGCGTGGTAGCGCAGCGCGCGCAGGCCGGCTTCGCGCAGCGCCGCGGCGACCTCGTCGGTGTCCTTGCGGGTTCCGCAGTAGACGATCGCCGGGCGGTTGGCCGGGTCGGCCAGCCCGGCTTCGAGCAGCGCCATCCGCCGTGCCTTCGAGCCGGTGCCTTCGAGGCGGACGACGTCGAAGGAGAGATTGGGCCGGTCGAAGCCCGAGCGGACCTTGAGCGGCTCGCGCATCTCGAAGCGCGCGGCGATCTCGCGCGCCACCGCCTCGGTCGCCGTCGCCGTGCAGGCCATCACGGTCGGCCGCCCGAGCCGCTGTGCGATCTCCGGCAGCCGCAGGTAGTCGGGGCGGAAGTCGTGTCCCCACTCCGACACGCAGTGCGCCTCGTCGACCGCGAGCAGATCGATCCGGCGCTGTTCGATCGCGCCGAGGAAGACGTTGGAGCCGAAGCGCTCCGGAGAGCAGTAGACGATCCGCGCCTCGCCATTGCGGACCTGGGCGAGGGCCTCGCGGGCCCTCTCTTCGCTCATTCCCGAGGAGATCATCGCCACCGGGTGCCCGGCCGCGGTGAGGCGCTTCCACTGGTCGTTCATCAGCGCGATCAGCGGACTGACCACGATCGTCAGATCCTCCGTCGCCAGCCCTGGCAGCTGGTAGCAGAGGCTCTTGCCCCCGCCGGTGGGCATCACGATCAAGGAGTCGCGCCCGTCGAGCGCCGCCTCAACGGCCTCCTTCTGCCCGGGTCGCCACGAGGTGAAGCCAAGCTTCCCGAGCAGCGCGTCCGCGCGATCTTCGACTTGCAGCTCGGTCTGAGTCATCGACGACTCAGGCTATGCGCTCCTGCGGCGGGTGGCTCAGGAAAGAGCGCAAATTGGTTTCGATCCCCACGTGACGGGAATTGGAAGAGTCCGTCTATGTAAAGGAGGAGCGATGTCCACCGTCGCAGTCATAGCCATAGTCATTGGCGCTCTGATCGTTCTTGCGATCGTGGTTTCGGCTATCCGTCGTGCCCGCAGCCGCCGGCAGTTCGCGGAGGTGCAGGGTGAGGCGCAGCATCAGGACGTGCGCCACCACCGGGAGAAGGCGGAGGACAGCCGCACGGAGGCGGCGATCGCCGAGGAGCGGGCGGAGCGGGCGAAGGTCGAGGCGGAACTCAACGAGGAGCGCGCCGACCAGCGTGAGCGGGAGCTTGGCAGGAACAACTAGGAGGTAAATAACGATGGCTCAGACCAAAACCAGAGCCTCGTCGAAACGGTCCACGGGGTCGAAAAAACCTCAGGCCCGTTCGCGAGGATCATCCAAAAAAGCGGCGAGCTCGCGGAAACGCGCGGCGCCGCGCAAACAGTCGAACGGGTCCAAACCGACCCCTGTAGCCGCGGTGAGCAATGCCACCGACAAAGCCACGAATGCCGTCGGCGATACGGCCGCCAAAGCCACGAGCGCTGTCGGCACTGCCGCGGGCAAGGCGAAGGTGCCGCTCCTGGCTGGAGGTGCGGCTCTGGCCGGAATCGCCGGTGGCGCCGCGCTGGGCGCACGCCAGGCTCGCCGCCACCCGAACGGGTTCGCGAAGGCAGCGAAGGGCGTCGGTGCACTCGGCATCCAGGCAGGCCACCTCGCATCCGACCTGCAACGCAACCGGGAAGCGAAGAACGGCCAACACCGCTCGCCGCTGGAGGTCGTGCTCGAGGGACTGACCAACAGGCGTTCCCACAGCTAACCCCCAACCACGTGCCGGTCAGACGCGTCGGCTTTAGGCGCCTCGTCGCTTGAGCTTGACATTCCACCGGCGGGTGGCGCGAGGGGAGGGGGTGTTCGGACGGGTGAGTCCGCTAACACCCCCTCCCCTCGTGACAGGACCCGCCGCCGAGAGCATGGTCCCTCGCGAGTTATCTACCCGCTGACGATCTGCGCCGGCACTTCCGACAGCAGCTCGGCTAACGCATCGATCTGCTGCGCCAGCTTGCGGGTGTCGGCCTGGGTCAGCTCGGTGTAGGAGACGAAGCCGTCGCCGCGCCGGTAGGGCTTCAGCGACGCGTAGACCTTGTCGAACTGGGCTTCGATTTCCTTGGCCAGCTTCGGGTCCTTGTTGGAGAGCAGCGGCTCGACCACTTCGAAGGCCGCCTCGGCGCCTTCGACGTTGGCCTCGAAGTCGACCAGGTCGATGTGCGAGTAACGCTCCTCCTCGCCGGTGATCTTCGAGGCCGAGACCTCGCCGAGCAGCTCGTTGGCGCCGTTGGCGATCTGCACCGCCTGCAGCTCGACCGTCTTCACCTTGTCGCGCAGTTCTTCGACATCGGCGAGGAGCTGTTTCGCGACCGGGGCCATGCCGTCGGCCGTGTCTTCTTCCCAGAGCGCCTTCTCGATCCTGTGAAACCCGCCGAATTCATTCGGCGGAATGTCATTGGCGCGCGCGTCGATGCGCGGGTCGAGGTCGCCGAAGGACTCGGCGACCGGCTCGATCCGCTCGTAGGGGATGCGCGCGGCGGGGTAGAGGGCTTTCGCCTGCTCGACTTCGCCGGCTTCGACCGCCGCCACGAAAGGGGCGGTCTTGGCGACCAGCTCGTCGGTGTTCTTCTCGAGGTAGTCGCGGTACTGGGCGACGGCTTCTTCGGTCTCAGGGCTGGTCTGCGCTTCGGTGCCGCCAGTCACCGTGAGGGTGCCGTCTTCGTTCGAGCCGCCGTTGCAGCGCAGCGTGTATTCGCCCTTCTCCAGGGTCAGCGAGAAGCTGCCGGAGAGGCCTTCGGAGAGGTTCTCGACCTCACCCAGGATCGTTTCTCCGTCGAGCACCTCGAGCTCGGTCACCGACCCGCTGCCGGCGTTTTCGACGTCGAAGACGATCGGTCCGGCCGGGGCCTCGGCGTTGTGTGGGTCGCAGCCCGCGTCGGTCAGTTTGAAGCTCATCTTCTTGGCGCCCTGCGGCGCGTCGTCGCTCGAGCCGCAGGCGCTCACGAGGACGGCGAGAAGGGCAGCCGCGATCAAGAGCAGCGCGGCGCGGACGGGAAATCGGTTCATCGGGTGAGGCTCCTTGGTCGGTGGTGAGACGAGAATTAGGGAACCCTAACAAATACCGACAAAAGAAGTCGGATTAGCTGAGCAGGGTTTCGCCGGCGTAGCCGCCCTGGCGCGCGCCTGGCGGAACGGCGAAGACGGCGCTACCGACGTGCTTGATGTACTCGTTGAGCGCGTCGTTGGAGCCGAGCCGGCGCTGAATCGGCACGAACTGCCGCTGCGGGTCGCGCTGGAAGCAGATGAAGAAGAGGCCGGCTTCGAGCTCGCCGAGGCTCTCATCGACGCCGTCGGTGAAGGAGTAGCCGCGGCGCAGGATGCGCTCGCCGTCGTTCAAGGACGCCGAGGCGAGGCGCACGTGGGCGTCGGCGGGGATCACCGGTTTGCCGCCCTGCTCCGCCTCGAGATTGAGCGGGTCCGACTCCCTCGCGGCACCCAGCGGCGCCCCCTCGTACTTGTCGCGCCCGATCGTCTGCTCCTGGTCTTCCAGCGAGGAGCGGTCCCAGATCTCGAGCAGCATGCGGATGCGGCGGCTGACCAGGTAGCTGCCGCCGCGCATCCAGGCGGGGCCCTCGTCCCTGACCCAGACGAAGCGCCGCATCGCCTCGGTGTCCTCGGCGCGGATGTTGGCGGTGCCGTCCTTGAAGCCCATCAGGTTGCGCGGCGTGTCCTGGCTGCGGCTGGTGGTCGCGGTGCGGCCGAAGCCGAGCTGCGACCAGCGCATGACCACGGTCCCGCGCCCGATCCGGGCCAGGTTGCGGACGGCGTGGAAGGCGACCTGGGGGTCGTCGGAGCAGGCCTGGACGCTGAGGTCTCCGCCGCTTTCCCCCTCGTCGAGCTCGTCGGCCGGAAGGGGCGGGATCGGCTGCAGCGGAGCCGGCCGTTTGTGCCGCAGGCCGAGCCCGCGTCGTTCGAAGAGGCTCGGGCCGAAGCCGAAGGTGAGGGTGAGGCGGGAGGGGAGCAGGCCCACCGTCTCGCCGGTGTCCTCGGGCGGCGCGACCTGCAGCGTGTTGACGTCGCCGATCATCTCGCCGGCGGTCATTTCGGCCGCCGCCGCCGACCACTCCCGCATCAGTTCGCGCAGGTCGGCCCTGCTGACACCCTCGACGAGGTCGAAGGCGGCGAAGTGGAGGCGGTCCTGAGCGGGCGTGTCGATCCCGGCCTGGTGCTCGCCGTAGAAGGGCACCGAGCCGGTGCCGTTGCCGGACGCCTCTGCGGTCCCGTGCCCGACCAGGAAGCCGCTGGCACCGCCGAGCGCGAGGCCGGCCCCGCCGGCTCCGGCCGAGGCCAGGAGGCGGCGTCGGGTGATCGGGGTCATCGCGGGACGCGGGCGCCCGGGCTTACGCCGGGATCTCCGCCGGCGCGGCCGAGCGCTTGGGGGCGCGGGCGCGGGGACGGAGGCGATCGGGCCAGACCACGTAGAGCGCCATCGGCACCGCGTAGGCCAAGTAGACGACGGCCTCGATCACGGTCGGTTGCGGCTGCAGGCCGAGCATCCCGGTCAGCAGCGAGCCCGAGACGGTGCCCGGCTGGACCAGCCATGAGAGATCGAAGGCCTCCGTCTGCAGGCCGTTGATCCAGCCGGCCTCGTGCGCGGTGTGGGCGGCGGTGGCGAGCAGGCCCGCGGCGACGAAGACGAGCACGAGGCCGGTGACGCGGAAGAAACGGCTGAGGTTGATCCGCACGCCGCCGCGGTAGAGCCCGAGCCCGATCGCGATCGCGGCGGCGAGGCCGAGGACGGCGCCCCCGCCGGCGGCCTTGGTGTCGGTCGCGTCGTTAAAGGCGGCGAGCAGGAAGACGGTGGTCTCGAAGCCCTCGCGCAGAACCGCAAGGAACGCCATCCCGACCAGCGCCATGATCGAGCCGGTGGCCAGCGCCGAGGCGGCCTCGCCCTCGAGTTCGGCCTTGATCCCCCGCGCGTGACGGCGCATCCAGACGATCATGTAGGTGACCGCGGCGACCGCGATCAGGCCGACGATCGTCTCCAGGCCCTCCTGCTCCTTCTGCGGTAGCTCCTCGCCGACGACGCGCAGGATCACCGCGACTGCGGTACATAGGACGATCGCTATGCCGACGCCGAGCCACATCTGCCGCAGTGCGTCGCGTCGCCCCTCCTTGACCAGGAAGGCGGCGATGATGCCGACGATCAGCGAGGCCTCGACGCCCTCGCGCAGCGTGATTACGAAGGTGGGGATCATTCGTTAGGCGTCCCTAATGAGGGAGCCCGAAAACCTAGCACAGGAGTTGGGATTGCTGGGGATCTACGCTTCAGGGAGCCAGGGCTCGTACCACTGGCTGAGGCCGCGGGTTAGCTCGTTGGCCTCTTTCGGCCCCCAGGTGCCAGGCGCGTAGGGATGCACCGGGCCCGGTTCTTCCAGCAGGGGCTCGACGATCCGCCAGGTCTCCTCGACGGTGTCCTGGCGGGTGAAGAGCTGGTAGCGGCCGGCGAGGGCGTCGCTGAGCAGGCGCTCGTAGGGCTCGGGCTCCTCGCCGGGGACCTTTTCGAACAGCACCTGGAGGTCGGCCGGCTCGAACGCCTCCTCACCCGCCCGCTTGGCGAAGAGGCGGATGCGGGCCCCCGGGGTGGGCTCGATCCGCACGGTCAGCTGGTTCGGATCCGGTTTCCCCCCGCCGACGCCGAGGGGCGGCGGGCGCTTGAAGGTGACCGTCACCTCGCTCGCCTTGTCCGGCATGCACTTGCCGGCGCGGATGAAGAAGGGGACGCCGCTCCAGCGCCAGTTGTCGACAGCGAGCTCGACCGCGGCGAAGGTCTCGGTGGTCGAGTCGGCGGCGACGTCCTTGACCTCGCGGAAGCCTTCGTACTGGCCGCGCACGTAGCGCTTCGGGTCGGCGGTCCGGGTCGCTTTGAAGAATTCCAGCTTCTTGTCGCGAATCGAGTCGTGGTGGTTGCTGGTCGGCGGTCCCATCCCGACCAGCGCCAGTACCTGCAGGGCGTGGTTCTGGATCACGTCGCGCATCGCCCCGACGGCGTCGTAGAAGCGGCCGCGATCGTCGACACCGAAGTTCTCGGCGATCGTCATCTGCACGTGCGCGACGTGCTCGCGGTTCCAGACCGGCTCCAGCACCGAGTTGGCGAAGCGCAGGTAGGTGATGTCCATCACCGGCTCCTTGCCGAGGTAATGGTCGATGCGCAGGATCTGATCCTCGCTCAGCACCTCGCACAGTTCGGCGTTGAGCGCCCGCGCCGACTCGAGGTCGTGGCCGAAAGGCTTCTCGATCACGACCCGCGCGTTGTCGGTCAGTCCGGCCTCGCCGAGGCCGTGAACGACCGTGGCGAAGAGCGCCGGTGGGATCTCGAGGTAGAAGACCGGGCGCTTGGCCTTGCCGATCGCCTTGCCGACGCGCTCGAAGGTGGCGGCGTCGGCGTAGTCGCCCTGGATGTAGGTGAGGCGGTCGGCGAGGCGCTTGAAGACATCCTCGTCGGGGCTGCCGACGGTGGCGCCGATCGCGTCGTGGGCGTGTCGGCGCAGCTTCTCGTCATCCCAGTCGTCGATCGCGACGCCGACGATCGGGCAGTCGAGCTTGCCGCGGGCCTCCAGCCGGTAGAGCGCCCGGAAGGTCATTTTCTTCGCCAGGTCGCCGCTGATCCCGAAGATCGTCAGCACATCGGCCGTGGCGTCGTCCTTGTGCTTTGCCATCGCTCGCCAGGCTATCCGAGCGAGGCAGGTGAGTCGCGTAGGGTAGGCCGACGAAGCAGAGCGGAGCGAGGATCGGAGGAGTTGCTGATGGAGCTGGGAATCGTCGGACTCGGCCGGATGGGGGCCAACATGGCTCGCCGCCTGATGCGCGATGGCCATCGCATAGTCGCCTACGACGTCAATGCCGACGCGGTCTCGGCGTTGGCCGGCGAGGGCGCCGACGGTGCCGCCTCGCTGGAGGAGCTGGCCGCGAAGCTGAGCGCGCCGCGAGCCGTCTGGGTGATGGTCCCCTCCGGCGAGATCACCGAGAAGACCGTCGAGGACGTCGCCGCGGTGCTGGAGCCGGGCGACGCGATCGTCGACGGCGGCAACTCCTACTACCGCGACGACATCCGCCGCGCCGAGATGCTGCGCGAAAAGGGCCTCGACTTCATCGACTGCGGCACCAGCGGCGGCGTCTTCGGCTTGGAGCGCGGTTACTGCCTGATGATCGGCGGGCCCGACGGAGCGGTCGAGCGGCTCGACCCGATCTTCGCCAGCCTTGCCCCCGGGGTGGAGTCCGCGGAGCGCACCCCGGGTCGCAGCGGCGACGTCACTCCCGCCGAGAACGGCTACCTGCATTGCGGCCCGAACGGCGCCGGGCACTTCGTGAAGATGGTCCACAACGGGATCGAGTACGGGATCATGGCCGCCTACGCCGAGGGCCTCAACATCCTCAAAAACGCCAACGCCGGCAAGGTGCAGCGCGAGGCCGACGCGGAGACGGCGCCGATGGAGCAGCCCGAGTACTACCAGTACGACCTCGACCTGCCCGAGGTCGCCGAGGTCTGGCGACGCGGCAGCGTGATCGGCTCCTGGCTGCTCGACCTGACGGCGGCATCGATGCAGGAATCCCCCGACCTCTCCGACTTCGCCGGCCGCGTCTCCGATTCCGGCGAGGGTCGCTGGACCTCGATCGCGGCGATCGACGAGGGCGTGCCGGCGCCGGTGCTGACCGCGGCGCTGTACGAGCGCTTCTTTTCGCGCGGCCTCGACGACTTCGGCGACAAAGTGCTCTCCGCCATGCGTAAACAGTTCGGCGGCCACGACGAGAAGGCCTCTTGACTCCAGTGACCACGTAAGCCATGGCCATCGAGACCAAGATCTTTCCGGACGCCGACGCCGCCTCGCGCTACGCGGCTGAAGCCGTGGCGCTCGCGGGGCAGGACGCGGTCGAGGCACGCGGGGAGTTCGACCTGGCGTTGAGCGGCGGCAAGACGCCTTGGGCGATGATCGGCCTGCTCGGCGAAATGGAGGGGATGCCCTGGGAGGAGGCGCACATCTTCCAGGTCGACGAGCGGGTCGCCCCGCCCGGGGACGATGCGCGCAACCTCACTCACCTGGTGCAGATGCTCTCGATCGACCACCAGTCGGCGCTGCGGCCGATGCCGGTGACCAGCCGCGACCTCGAACTCTCCGCCGCCGAGTACGAAGTGCACGTGCCGGAGCGGCTCGACCTCGTCCACCTCGGCCTTGGGCCCGACGGGCACACCGCCTCGCTCGTCCCCGGCGACTCGGTGCTCGAAGTCGACGACCGCCGGGTCGCGATGACCGGCGCCCCCTACCAGGGCCACCTGCGCATGACGCTGACCTACCCGGCGCTTGCCGCGGCCCGCCAGATCCTCTGGCTCGTGCTGGGCGAAGACAGCCGTGAGCCACTCGCCAAGCTGCTGGCCGGCGACAAGTCGATCCCCGCCGGCCGG
The DNA here is from genome assembly GCA_963824705.1 of uncultured Solirubrobacterales bacterium. Lineage (GTDB taxonomy): Bacteria > Actinomycetota > Thermoleophilia > Solirubrobacterales > 70-9 > VRUE01. Next base: position 2,312,106 of record CAWGQE010000003.1, on the reverse strand, counting down.
GTCGAGAACGACAACATGCTGCTCGTCTGCGACGAAGCCGCTGCCGGGAAACCGGCGGGATGAGCGCGGGCCCGGCCGCGGGTACGGGCCCGGCCGGCTTCGAGACCCTGCTGTACGGCGTCGCCGACGGGGTCGCCACGATCACCCTGAACCGGCCGGACTCGCTCAACACGATCGTGCCGCCGATGCCCGAAGAGGTCGAGGCCGCGGTCGAGCGAGCGGTTCACGACGAGGCGGTGAAGGTGATCGTCCTGCGCGGTGCCGGGCGAGCCTTCTGCGCCGGCTACGACTTCGGCGGTGGCTTCCACCACTGGGACGAGGCGCTGACCACCGAGGGCAAGTGGGACCCCGGCAAGGACTTCGTCGCCGCGACCGCGCCGGCGCTGGCGCCGACGCAGAAGCTGATGAGCGTCTGGCGCTCGCCGAAGCCGGTCATCGCCCAGGTCCACGGCTGGTGCGTGGGCGGCGGCAGCGACTTCGCCCTCTGCGCCGACCTGGTGATCGCCAGCGAGGATGCGCGCATCGGCACGCCCTACTCGCGCATGTGGGGCGCCTACCTCTCGGGCATGTGGCTGTACCGGCTGGGGTTGACCAAGGCGAAGGAGTACGCGCTGACCGGCAAGCCCCTGTCGGGGATCGAGGCGGCCGAGGTCGAGCTGATCAACCGGGCGGTGCCGTTCGAGCGGTTGGAGCAGACCGTCGCCGAGGCCGCTCGCGAGCTGGCCTCGATCCCCGCCTCGCAACTGGCGGCGATGAAGCTGGTCGTCAACCACGCCTACGAGAACATGGGCCTCGCCTCGACCCAGACTCTTGGCCCGATCCTCGACGGGTTGATGCGCAACACGCCCGACGCGAAGAGCTTCATCGAGCTCGCCGAGCAGCAGGGCGTCTCCGCCGCGGTCGGCGAGCGCGACGGTCCCTTCGGCGACTACAGCCAGGCCAACCCGGAGGACAAGCCCGACCCGAACAACGTGATCGAGCCCTAGGATTAGCGTATCCGCTAACATTCAGTTATCAAAGTCGCAAGCGAAATCCTCAGCCGCAGCGGCCTCAGCCAGGCCGAGCTGGCACGCCGAGCGGGGATGCCCCGCTCGGTCGTCAATGCCTACGTGCGCGGCAAACGCGAGCCGGGTGCGGATGCGCTTGCGCGGCTGGCAGCGGCTGGTGGGTTTGACCTGACGCTGTCCCCTCGCAAACCCCCGGTGGACGCCGAGCGGGCGAGCAGGATCCTCGTTCAGGTTCTCGAGTTGGCTGAGGCGCTGCCGTTCCGCCCGCGGCCCGAGCTTGGCTATCCGAGCTTGTCGGATCGAATCGCAAGACAAGGATCCGCCGGATGAGCGAGCTGGTCGAAAAACTGTTCGAGATCCACGATGCGCTGACCGACGCCGGCCTCCCTCATGCCTTCGGTGGGGCGATCGCCCTTGCCTACTGTGTCGAGGAGCCTCGCGGAACGCGCGACCTCGACGTCAACATCTTCATCGACGCCGCCGAGGCCAGGTCGGTCCTCGCTTCGCTGCCAAAGGGAGTGCGGGTGAGAAAAAAAGACATCTCCAAAGTCGAGCGCGATGGCCAGGCTCGTCTCGACTGGGATGGAACCCCGATCGACGTCTTCCTCAACAACATCCCGTTGCACGATGCGGTGGCGTCCTCGGTTGTGTGGGTCCAGCTCGAGGGGCGAAGCATCCCGGTGCTCGATTGCGCCTCTCTCGTCATCTTCAAGGCCTTCTTCGACCGCACCAAGGACTGGGCCGACATCGAGGCGATCGCCGTTGCGACGCCGGAGGACATCGAGGATGCGGCTTTGACGATCGCCAACCTGATCGGCGAGGACGACCCCGCGGTCGAGAAGCTGAAAGCCCTCTCGGTCTGAGTTGCCCCTCGCTCAGACCTCGCCCAGGGAGACGGCGTGGTTGGCGACCACTCGTCCCTCGGGGTCCCACTTGCTCTTGACCTCGCCGAGGCGGGCGCAGACGTCGGGCGGCAGGATCGCGTCGACGTCGCAGGGGGCCTCGGAGAAGTTGTAATAGCCGCCGTCGGCCCGCCAGGGGCGCATCGTCTCCGCGATCTTGGCCAGGTGGGCGGGGATCGCCTCGCCCAGCTGCGGCGTCATCGGCATGCCGACGCTGTACATGGCAAAGCCGGCGTCGAGGTGCGAGAGGGCGCCGCCGCTCTCGTCCCGGCGGCCGAGCGCTCCGCCGATATGGCGCAGCTCGCTGAGCAGCAGCGGCGAGCCCGAGCCGGGCCCGGCGACCGAGACGAAGGCGTCGATCGCCTCGTCCGGCAGGTCGCGGATCGTCCCTCCTTCGCCGACCCCGGGCACCGGGTTCTCGGGATCCATGTGGATCCGGCACAGCCCCGCGGCGGGCATCCAGGCGAAGGTGTCCATGATCGTCTCGCCGATCTCGCGCAGCGGCGCGAACATCGCTTCGCCTTCGGCCTGGTCGCCGATGCAGGCCCCGTCGATCGTCAGCAGCGGTCTGCCCCGGATCGGCTCCGGCACGTCGGGGATCGGCGGCGGGGTGACGAAGCGGACCACCGAGGTGACCTCGTCGGGAACGCCGGCCGCCCAGTCGCGGTAGGCGCGGACGGCCTCGGCGCCGACCTCGGCGGGGAAGACCAGCGCGCCCGCGTAGATCTCGTCGATCGGCAGCAGGTTGACGCTAAGGGCGGTGACGACGGCGTAACCGCCCCCGCCGCCGCGCATCGCCCAGAAGAGGTCCGGGTCGTTGTCGGCGTCGACGGTGCGGGGCTCTCCCTCGGCGGTGACCAGCTCGACCGCGCCGACGCGGTTGCAGGCGAATCCGTAGCGCCGGCCGAGCCAGCTCAGGCCGCCTCCCAGCGTGTAACCGGTGACGCCGACGTCCGGGGAGGAGCCGGGCAGCGAGCACATCCCGTGCTCGCCCGCCGCCTCGGCAAGCTCCAGGGAGAGGACGCCCGCTTCGAGGCGCGCCGTGCCGGCGTCGGGGTCGACCTCGATTCCGCGCATCCGCTCGGTCTTGAGCAGGATCGTCCCGTCGAGCGGGGCCAGCGGCGCGGCGCCGTGGCCGGTGCCCTGGGCGGCGATCTTGAGGTCGTGTGTCGCGGCGAAGCCGACAGTCGCGACGACGTCCTCGGCGCTCTCGGCGAAGACGACGGCAACCGGCCGCTGATCGGCTGCCAGGTTCCAGGCGAGCCGCGCCTGGTCCCAGTCGGAGTCGTCGGGGGTGGCGATCCGGCCGGCGAGCGCCAGCCCGGTGAAGTCGGTCATCTCGGTCTCCTCGGTCGGTGTGGAAAGCGGTGCAGAGCTAGCTCAACGTCAAATGGTTCACTGAGTCGCCTGCCCCGACCAGCACCTCGCTCACCATATCCGGGGGGAAGAGGCCGTGCGAGGAGATTCCCGGGTCGGCCTCGAGGCGGGCGGCGAGGATTGCAGGGTCGCCGATCTCGCCACGGTAATCGGCGATGACGCCCCCGTCGGGGCTGGGCGGTACGTCGCGCAAATCGACTTCTGGGCCTAGACGGGCAAGGGTCGAGCGCAGGCCGAAGGCGAGCAGCTCGAGCGGCACCGGCGCGCTGAGCGAATCGACCGGCTTGCTCGAGTCGGCGATGACGACGAAGCGCTCGGCCGCGGCGGCGACGATCTTCTCGCGTTGGTGGGCGGCGCCGCCCCCCTTGATCAGCCAGCCGTCGGGGGTCACCTGGTCGGTGCCGTCGATCGCGATGTCGAGTCGCTCCAGCTCGCTGAACTCCTCTACCGGGATGCCCAGCTCACGCGCCTGCTGCTCGGTCGCAACCGAGGTGGCGACGCAGCGGATGTCGCTCAGCCCGCGGGCGGCGATCGCCGGCAGGAGGTGGGCAACGGTCGAGCCGGTGCCGAGGCCGATCGTCATACCGTCCTCGACCAGTGCCGCCGCGGCCTCGGCGGCGATCCGCTTCTCGTCGTCGGCTCCCACGGGCGAGGACTCTATGCTCGCGGAGCGATGGACGCTCGGGTCTGGTTGACGGGAAAGGGCGCGGAGCCGCGCTCGGTCGCGCTGGGGGCGCGGACCACGGTCGGGCGCGACCCCGAGGCCGGCGTCTGCATCGACGACAAGGCCGTCTCCTGGCATCACCTCGAGATCGAGAGCCGCGCCGGTGTGCTGATGGCGACCGACCTCGACAGCCGCAACGGAACCGCCCTGAACGGTGAGCCGCTGGACCGGCCGCGGCGCCTCCGCAACGGCGACGTGCTGACCGTGGCGGAGTACCGGCTCGAAGTCTCCGATCCGGCCCCCGGCCGGGCGGGGGCCACCGTCGCCGCGAGTGAGCCCTCGGTCGCGCTCAGCGAGGAGGAGCGGGCGACCGCGGCGGCGCTCGTCGCCCCCTACCGCAGCGAGGGGGCCTTCGCTGGCCGCCCCGCGACGCGCGCAGAGCTCGCCGAGGCGCTCCACGTCAGCGAGCGCACCGCCCAGCGCCGCCTCGACGCGCTCGCCGCCAAGCTCGACGTCCCCGGCGACACCGGCCGCGAGCGTCCCCGCCTGATCGCCGCCCGCGTGATCGAGCTCGGCCTCGACCGCCCAAAGTAAGCCGAGATACGCCGAGACCGCAAAAACCCTTCTTCAAGACGGGTTTTTGCGGTCTCGTGGCTCGTGGTGGGCCAGACGTGGCTCGGTGAGGGGCGCTGTTGTCGTTGGCGCGTTCGCTTCGTCCGCGCAGCATCGATGGCGCAGGTTCCATCAACGAAAGGAATTGCCATGCGCCACCGATCACTGCTCATCTCGATCCTCGCCCTGCTCGCTCTCGCCGTCTCGGCGACCGCGGCTTGGGCGGCTTCGCCCCGCGCCGTCGTCTATTCCAAATCGACGACGGTCGGCAAAGAAGTCAAGGGCGGCCTCTTTGCCGTCAAGTCCGGTCACCTCAATCAGATCACCGAAGACCCGACCGACACCGAACCGGCCTTCTCAGCCGACGGCCGCACGATCGCCTTCGTCCGCGGCGGCGACATCTACTCGATCCGTCCCGACGGCTCTGGCCAGCGCCAGTTGACCAGCGGGGCCGAGATCGACGGGCGTCCGCTCGTCGCGCCAAACGGTCGCTATGTCGTCTTCGAGCGGCGTGCGGCGGCGGGCGCCCCGCGCGACCTCTACACGGTCGGGATCGCCGGGGGAGGGGCGCACGCACTCGTCTCCTCGGCGGCGGACGAGCGCGAAGCGACGTTCTCGCCCGACGGCCGCATGATCGCCTTCGTCCGCGACGCCGCCGGCAACGACGACCTGTTCTCGGTGAAACCGGCCGGCATCGGGTTGCGGCGGCTGACCCACACCGCCGGGCTCGACGAGTTCGCACCGGGCTACTTCGCCGACGACGAGGGCATCGTCTTCAGCCGCGGCGAGAGCAGCGAAGGCCCGGCCGCTTACGCCGATGTGTACACGATGCGCAGCAACGGCAGCAGGGTGCGGCCGCTGATCCGCGGCGTCGGCTCGGCCTACGTCGAAGACGTCTCGCCCGATGGCCACACGGTCCTCTTCCGCCGCGACCAGGGTCTCTGGTCGAAGCGGATCGGCCCGGGCAAGGCGCGCAAGCTCGCCCAGCTGCCGGACGGCTCGAAGACCAACGGCGTCTTCTCCTCGGACGGGCGCCAGGTCGCGGCGTTCGTCGCGGTCGAAGAACAGCAGTCGCTGGTCGCGATCGACGTTGCCAACCGCCGTCAAACCCAGCTCGCGGAAGGCTTCGAGGCCTCCGAAAAAGACGGCACTGTCATCGGTCCGGTGATCGCATGGCAGCCGGTCCGCTAGGACGGCGCCGATAGGGGACGCCACGCGGCGGTATATAACCGCCGCGTGGCAGAACCTGTCATCGGGTCCACGCTTGCGGGTTACCGCCTCGATGCGCTGATCGCGCGGGGTGGGATGGGGGTCGTCTACCGGGCGACCCACCTGGCGCTGGACCGTCCCGTCGCGTTGAAGGTGATCGCGCGCCAGTTCGCCGATGACGAGGGGTTCCGCGACCGCTTCCTGCGCGAGTCGCGCCTCGCCGCCAGCCTCGACCACCCAGCCGTCGTGCCGATCTTCGACGCGCGCGAGGAAGACGACGAGCTGATCGTCGCGATGCGCCTGATCGCGGGCGGCGACCTGAAGAAGCGGATCAAGGACGGCGGCCCGCTGCCGGCCGCCGAGGCGGTCGAGCTACTGGGCCAAGTCGCCGCCGCCCTTGACGCCGCCCACACCGCCGGCATCGTCCATCGCGACGTCAAGCCACACAACATCCTGCTCGAAGGCGAGCGTGCCTACCTGACCGACTTCGGCCTCGCCAAGGCGCTCGGCGACAGCGGGGTGCTCAGCGGCACCTCGGTCGTCGGCACGGTCGAATACATGTCGCCCGAGCAGTGGCGCGGCGAGCAGGTCGGCCCGGCGGCCGACATCTACTCGCTCGGCTGTGTCCTCTACGAGTCGCTGACCGGGGTCGTCCCCTACGCGCGCCGCGGCGGCGACGCCGAGCCCCAACTGCCCCAGGGCCTCGACACGGTGATCGAACGCGCCGTCGCCAAGGATCCCGCCCAGCGCTACGGGACCGCCGGCGAGCTGATCGAGGCCGCCCGCGAACGCCAGGGGGCGACACCGGCGGCAACGCTGGTGCTCTCCGAGGCGCTCGAGCAACCCACTCTGCCCCTGGGCGGCGCCCCGCCCGCCGCCCGCCGCCGGCTCACCACGAGGACGAAGCAGTGGCTTGGGGCCGCGGTCGCGCTTCTCGTCGGCGCGGTCTCGCTGGGTTTCCTGTTGCTGGGCGGCGACGGCCCCTCCGTCTCGGCGCCGATCGATATCGGCCACCCGCCGCTGCGCCTCGCCGTCGATCCGCAGGCCGTCTGGGTGACCAGCGCCCCGGACGGCACCCTCTCCCGGGTCGATCCCGGGACCGCCGCCGTCGCGGGCCGGCCCGTTCGTCTCGAAAAAGGAATCGCGGGAGTGACGACCGGCGCCGGCTCGGTCTGGCTTTCCAGCCCGCGCCGTGGCGAGGTCCTGCGGGTCGACCCCGCTGGTGGACGGGTGATCGCCAGGGTCGACGTCGGCGGCCGCCCCGGTGCGATCGTCTTCGGCGGCGGCAGGGTCTGGGTCGCCGACGATGCGGGCAACGGGATAACGGCGATCGACGCGGCCGGGGGACGGATCTTCAAGCGCGACATCCCGCCGCATGCCGCGCCTCTTCGCCTCGCGGTCGGTGCGGGCGCCGTTTGGGCGAGCAGCGCCTCCACCGGCGCCGTGCGGCGGGTCGACCTGGGCACCGCGACAGCAGGTGCGCCGATCCCGGCGGGTCGCGGCCCGGCCGGCGTCACTGTCGGTGGCGGCCTGGTCTGGGTCGCCAACAGCCGCGTGGACCGCGTCACCCGGGTCGATCCCGCGACCCACACCCTCTTCGGCGTGCCGATCTCCGTCGGCGAACGGCCCGGCGGGATCGACGCCGGCACGGAAAGCGTCTGGGTCGCCAACTCGGCGGAAGGCACGGTCAGCCGGATCGGCATCGAAAGCGGCGAGACGGAAGGGGACCCGATCTCCGTCGGCCCGAATCCCGGCGCGATCGCGGTCGGCAAGGAAGCCGTCTGGGTTGCCAACAACGGTGACGGAACGGTCACCCGCATCGAACCCTGAGTCGTTCACAGGATCGCCGGCGGTAATCACTAGGATCGAAGCCACCGGCATGGCGCAGGACATCGACCAGCTCTGCATCAACACGATTCGCACGCTGTCGATCGACGCGATCGAGAAGGCCAACTCGGGCCATCCCGGGACGCCGATGGCGATGGCGCCCGTCGCCTACACGCTCTGGCAGCGCTTCCTGCGTTTCGACCCGGCTGACCCGATCTGGCCCAACCGCGACCGCTTCGTCCTCTCTGCCGGCCACGCTTCGATGCTGCTCTACTCGCTGCTCTTCTTGGCTGAGGTGCAGGCGGTCGAACCCGACTACGAGGTCGTCGGCCGTCCCTCGGTCTCGCTCGACGACATCAAGAGCTTCCGCCAGCTCGACTCGCGCGCCCCCGGCCACCCCGAGTACCGCTGGACCTCGGGTGTGGAGACGACCACCGGCCCGCTCGGCCAGGGGATCGCGACCAGCGTCGGCATGGGGATCGCCTCCAAGTGGCAGGGGGCCCGTTACGGCGCCGAGCTCTTCGACTTCGACGTCTATGCGATTGCCGGCGACGGCTGCCTGATGGAGGGCGTCTCCAACGAAGCCGCCTCAATCGCCGGCCACCTCAAGCTCGACAACCTCTGCTGGATCTACGACAACAACCACATCACGATCGATGGCCGCACCGAGCTGGCCTACGGCGACGACGTGCCCCTGCGCTTCGAGGGCTATGGCTGGAACATCGTCCGTGTCGAAGACGCGAACGACCTCCATCGGATTGATTCTGCATTTCGGCAGTTCAAGGCCGAGGAGGGAAGACCGACGCTGGTAGTCGTCGATAGCCACATCGGCTGGGGCTCGCCGCACAAGCAGGACACCGCCGCGGCCCACGGCGAGCCGCTCGGCGAGGAGGAGGTGCGCGAGACCAAGCGCGCCTACGGCTGGCCCGAGGACGCCCAGTTCCTCGTCCCCGACGGCGTCAAGGAGAACTTCGCCGCCGGCGTCGGCAAGCGTGGCGCCGAGGCGCGCGCCGATTGGGAGGCGAAGCTCGCCGCTTACGCCGGCGACAACGCCGACCTCGCCGCCGAGATCGAGGCGACGCAGAGGCGCGCGCTCCCCGACGGCTGGGACGCCGACATCCCCAGCTTCCAGCCCGACGAGAAGGGGCTGGCCACGCGCAAGGCCTCGCAGAAGGTCGAGAACGCCATCGCCGAGCGGGTGCCCTGGCTGCTCGCCGGCTCCGCCGACCTGACCGACTCGACCTCGGTCCGGCTCGGCTTCGACGGCGCGGTCGACTTCGAGCCCGGGGCCTACGACGGTCGCCAGCTGCACCTCGGCATCCGTGAGCACGAGTCGGCGGCGATCTCCAACGGCCTCTCGCTCTCCAAGCTGCGGCCGCTCTGGTCGACCTACCTGACCTTTTCCGACTACGCCCGCCCGGCGATCCGCCTCTCGGCGCTGATGGAGCTGCCGGTGATCCACCTCTTCACCCACGACTCGATCGGCCTCGGCGAGGACGGCCCGACCCACCAGCCGGTCGAGCAGCTCGCCTCGCTGCGCGCGATCCCCGGCCTCGACGTGATCCGTCCCGCTGACGCCAACGAGGTCGCCGAGGCATGGCGGGTGGCGATCGACCGCACCCACCAGCCGGTCGCCCTCGTCCTCACTCGCCAGAACGTGCCGATCTTCGACCGTGAGAAGTACGGGTCCGCCGAGGGGCTGCGGCGCGGCGGCTACATACTGGCCGACTCCACCATCACCGACGGAGTCGGTGATGGTGAGCCCGAGCTGATCCTGATCGCGACCGGCAGTGAGGTGGCGCTGGCGCTCGGCGCGCACGAGGAGCTCGCCGCTGAAGGCGTGCGCTCCCGCGTCGTCAGCCTGCCCTGCTGGGAGCTGTTCGACCGCCAAGAGGACGGGTACAAGGAAGAAGTATTGCCGGCGAGCGTCACCGCTCGCGTGTCGATCGAGGAGGCATCGACGCTTGGCTGGGACCGCTATGTCGGCCCCGCCGGCGTCAAGATAGGGATGCACACGTTTGGCACCTCGGCGCCGTTGAAGGATGTCCAAGACAAGTTCGGCTTCTCCCCCGACCGGGTGGCCGAAGCCGCAAAGGAGCTGCTCTCATGAAGCCGACCGCGAAGCTGCACGAGCTGGGCCAGAGCCTCTGGCTCGACAACATCACCCGCACGATGCTGGGGGACGGCACGCTCGCCGGTTACATCGACGAGCTCTCCGTCACCGGCCTCACCTCGAACCCGACGATCTTCGACAAGGCGATCTCCGCCGGCGACGCCTACGACGAGCAGATCGCCGAGCTCAGCAACAGCGCCATCACCGAGGAGGGGATCGGCGCCACTCCCACCGAGCGGATCTTCTTCGAGCTGGCTCTCGCGGACCTTCGCGACGCCACCGACCTCTTCGCCCCGATCCACGAGCGCACCGCGGGCGTCGACGGCTTCTGCTCGCTCGAGGTCTCGCCGTTGATCGCCGACGACACCGAGGCGACGATCGAGGAGGCCGCCGAGCTCCACGCCAAGGCCGAGCGCGACAACCTCTTCATCAAGATCCCCGGCACCCCGGCGGGTCTGCCGGCGATCGAGGAGTCGATCTTCGCCGGCATTCCGATCAACGTCACCCTGCTCTTCGACCGCGAGCAGTACCTGGCCGCCGCCGACGCCTACCTGCGCGGGATCGAGCGGCGCATCGAGGCGGGGCTCGACCCCGACGTCGCCTCGGTCGCCTCGATCTTCATGAGCCGCTGGGACGTCGCCGTCGCCGAGGAAGTGCCGGACGAGCTGCGCAACCGGCTCGGCTTGGCGGTCGGCCGTCGCGCCTACCGCGCCTACCGCGAGCTGCTCGACTCGCCGCGCATGCAGCGGCTGATGAACGAGGGCGCCCGCCCGCAGCGGCTGCTCTGGGCGAGCACCGGCACCAAGGACCCGGATGCCTCCGACACCCTCTACATCGAGGGCTTCGCCTCGCCTTTCACGGTCAACACGATGCCCGAGCCGACGCTGCACGCCTTCGCCGACCACGGCGAGGTGGGCGACCCGGTGCCGGTCGACGGCGGCGACGCCGAGGAGGTGCTGGCCCGATTCGAGAGCGCCGGGGTCGATGTCGCGGCCTTGGCGGCGCGCCTGCAAGAGGAGGGCAAGGTCGCCTTTGCCAAGTCCTGGGACGAGATGCTGAAGACGATCGAGTCCCAGGCCGGGGCGCCGGCGTGAGCGACCCCGCGCCGACCCTGCGCCAGGGAGAGGCGTGGCCGGCGCTGGAGCGCCTCCACGCCCAGATCGCCGGCACTCACCTGCGCGACCTCTTCGCCGCTGACCCCGACCGCGGCGAGCGCCTGGTCGCCGACGGTGCCGGGCTCCATCTCGATTTCTCCAAGAACCTCGTCACCGACGAGATTCTGATCATGCTCGGTCAGCTGGCCCGCGAGTGCGGCGTCGAGGCGCGCCGCGAAGCGATGTTCGCCGGCGAGCACATCAACGTCTCCGAGGACCGCGCCGTGCTGCACGTGGCGCTGCGGATGCCGCGCGAGCGCTCGCTGATCGTCGACGGCGTCGACGTGGTCAAGGAGGTGCACGAGACCCTCGATCGGATGGGCGACTTCGCCGAGCGGGTGCGCTCGGGCGCCTGGACCGGCCACACCGGCAAGCTGATCCGCAACGTCGTCAACGTCGGCATCGGCGGCTCGGACCTCGGGCCGGTGATGGCTTACGAGGCGCTGCGCCACTTCAGCCACCGCGATCTCAGCTTCCGCTTCGTCTCCAACGTCGACGGCACCGACTTCGCCGAGAAGACGCGTGACCTCGACCCGGCGGAGACCCTCTTCGTGATCTCCTCGAAGACCTTCACGACGCTGGAGACGATGACCAACGCCCACACCGCGCGCGAGTGGCTGCTGGCCGGGCTGCGTGGCGAGGAGGAGGCGATCGCCAAGCACTTCGTCGCCGTCTCGACCAACGCCGGGGAGGTGGCGAAGTTCGGCATCGACACCGAGAACATGTTCGGCTTCTGGGACTGGGTCGGCGGCCGCTACTCGATGGACTCGGCGATCGGCCTCTCGACCATGCTGGCGATCGGGCCCGCCCAGTTCGCCGAGATGCTCTCCGGCTTCCACGCGATGGATGAGCACTTCCGCGAGACCCCGGCGGCCGGCAACCTGCCGATGCTGATGGGGCTGCTCTCGGTCTGGTACGGCAACTTCTTCGGCGCCCAGACCTACGGCGTCTTCCCTTACGACCAATACCTGCACCGCTTCCCGGCCTACCTGCAGCAGCTGACGATGGAGTCCAACGGCAAGCACGTCACGCTCGAGGGCGCCCACGTCGACTACGACACCGGGGCGATCTTCTGGGGCGAGCCGGGGACCAACGGCCAGCATTCCTTCTACCAGCTGATCCACCAGGGGACGCGGCTGATCCCCTGCGACTTCATCGGCTTCATGCAGAGCAACAACCCGCTCGGCGACCACCACGACCTGCTGATGTCGAACGTCTTCGCGCAGAGCGAGGCGCTCGCCTTCGGCAAAACGCCCGAGCAGGTGCGGGCGGAGGGCACGCCGGAGGAGATCGTGCCGCACCGGGTGATGGAGGGCAACCGGCCCTCGAACACGATCCTCGCCGAGCGCCTCGACCCCTTCACCCTGGGCACCCTGGTCGCTCTCTACGAGCACAGCGTCTTCACCCAGGGAGCGATCTGGGGGATCGACTCCTTCGATCAGTGGGGGGTCGAGCTGGGCAAGGCGCTCGCTGTCGCGATCATCCCCGAGCTGCAGGCCGGCGAGGAGCCCAAGCTGAAGCACGACAGCTCGACCAACGCCTTGATCCGCCGCTATCGCCAGGCGAGGGCCAAGGCCTAGGAGTGCCCGGCATCGACGCCCTCCCGCTCGCGGCGTCGGAGTCCAACCTGCTCGCCGCGCGCGAGCTGATGGCGTTCACGCTCGCCTTCCACATCGTCCTCTCCTGCCTCGGCGTGGCCCTGCCGGCGATGATCCTCACCGCCAACTGGCTGGGGCTGAAGCGCGACGATCCCGACGCGATGCGGCTGGCGCGGCGCTGGTCCAAGGCGATGGGCGTGACCTTCGCGGTCGGCGCCGTCACCGGCACGGTGCTCAGCTTCGAGTTCGGCCTGCTCTGGCCGAACTTCATGTCCCGCTTCGGCGACGCCTTCGGGATCGCCTTTGCGGTCGAGGGGCTCTTCTTCTTCACCGAGGCGATCTTCCTCGCGATCTACATCTACGGCTGGAAGCGGCTCAGCGGTTGGGCGCACTTCTGGTCCGGCGTGCCGATGGTGATCACCGGCATCGGCGGCGCCTTCTCGGTAGTCACCGCCAACTCATGGATGAACGCGCCGCAGGGCTTCACTCTCGACGCCGCCGGGAAGGTGGTCGAAACCGAGCCCTTCAAGGTGCTCTTCAACCCGGCCTGGAGCTACGAGGTCCCGCACATGATCCTCGCCGCCTACATGGTCGTCGGCTTCCTCGTCGCCTCGATCTACGCGGTCGGGATGCTGCGCGGCCGGCGCGACCGCCTGCACCGGCTGGGCCTGCTGATCCCGCTTACGATCGCCTGCGTCGTCACCCCGATCCAGCTCTTCGTCGGCGACACTGCGGCGCGCGAAGTCGCCGACCACCAACCCGCCAAGTTCGCCGGCATGGAGTGCATCCAGGAAACGGGCGACGACCAGACCGAGTACATCGGCGGCATCTGCACGAGCGACGGCGTCAAGGCGTCGATCCCGATCCCCGACCTCGACTCCTACCTCGTCGGCTTCAGCAAGAACACCGACGTGACCGGCCTCAACGACATTCCCGCCGACGAACGCCCGCCCGCCAACACGATGCTCCACCTCGCCTTCGACGCGATGGTCGGGATCGGCTCGGCGCTGCTTCTGCTCGGCCTCTGGCTGGCCTGGGCCTGGTGGCGGTGGCGCGACATCCCGCGCACGCCCTGGTTCCTGCGCGCCGTTGCCGTCTCGGGCATCGGCGCGATCCTCGCCCTCTGGTTCGGCTGGATCGTCACCGAGGTCGGCCGTCAGCCCTGGATCGTGCAGGGCTACATGCGCACCGAGGAAGCCGTGACCGAGGCGCACGGGATCTGGTTTGCCTTCGGCGGTGTGTTGATCCTCTACGCAGGCCTGGGGACGGGGGCGATCCTCGTCCTGCGCGCGATGTCGCGGCGCTGGCGCGACGAGGAGAGCGACGAGGCCGAAGTCCCCTACGGACCCCAGGAGGCGGCGGCGCCATGAGCCGCGCCGATCTTGCAGCGGCGATCCTCTGGACCGGGGCAACGCTCTACGCGCTCTTCGGCGGCGCCGACTTCGGTGCCGGGCTCTGGGACTTGATCGCCGGTGACGCCGAGCGCGGCGAGCGGCCGCGGGCGCTGATCCAGAGCTCGCTCACCCCCGTCTGGGAGGCCAACCACGTCTGGTTGATCTTCATCCTCGTCGTCCTCTGGACCGCCTTCCCCGAAGCCTTCGGAGCGATCATGTCGACCCTCTACGTGCCGATCGCCCTGGCCGCGGTTGGGATCGTGCTGCGCGGCGCGGGCTTTGCCTTTCGCAAATCGGTGCGGCGACTCGAGTACCGCCGGGCGATGGGCGCCGCCTTCGCGATCTCCTCGGTGCTGACGCCTTTCTTCATGGGGACGGTGGTCGGCGCGATCGCCGCCGGCAACGTCCCGGCCGACGGGAGAGGGGACGCCTTCTCGAGCTGGTTGGCACCGCTTCCGCTGCTCACCGGAGCGCTCTTCGTCGCCAGCGGCGCCTACCTGGCGGCGATCTACCTTCTCGCCGACGCCCATCGGATCGACGACGAAGAGATGGAAAGCTACTTCTCCGCTCGTGCGTTGGGCGCCGGGCTGGTCTCCGGCGCGGTCGCTCTGTTCGGCCTCATCGCCCTGCACAGCGAAGCCCACTACGTCTACGACCGGTTGATCGGCGAGGGACTGCCGCTGGTGATCGTCTCGATTCTCTGCGGCTTCGGTGTCCTTGCACTGCTGCTCGGTCGCGGACGGCGCGGCCTCCGCCCGTTGGCCGCCGGCGCCGTGGTCGCGGTGATCTGGGGCTGGGGCGTCGCCCAGTTCCCCTACCTGCTGCCCACCTCGCTGAAGATCGACCAGGCGGCCGCCCCCGGCCCGACCCTCGACGCCGTGCTGATCGTCTTCGTCATCGCCGCGATCGTCGTCCTGCCGGCGCTCGGCCTGCTCTACTGGCTGAGCCAGCGGGAGTTGCTCAGTGAGTGAGGCAACCGGCATCCGCGCGGTGCTGTTCGACATCGACGGCACGCTGCTCGTCACCGGGGGGGCGGGCGGCGTCGCCTGGCAGCGCGGCTTCGAGGAGCTATACGGGGTCGAAGCCAACGTCGCCGAGCACACCGATGCCGGCATGACCGACCCCGAGATCGCGGCGATCGTCTTCCGCGAGGTAATCGGCCGCGAGGGCAGCGCCGAAGAGCGCGCCAAGACGATCGGCTGCTACCTCAAGCACCTCCCCGACGCGGTCGCCGAATCCGACGGCTACCGGGTCATGTCGGGGGTGGAGGAGCTGCTCGACCGGTTGATCGAGGATGGCGCCCTGCTCGGCCTGGTCACCGGCAACATCGAGGCCGCCGCCCACATCAAGCTCGCCCGCGCTCGGCTCAACCGCTTCTTCAGCTTCGGTGGCTACGGCTCCGATTCCGCCGACCGCACGAAGGTCACCAGGGCCGCGCTGCGGCGCGGAGAGCTGGTTTCGGGCGGCGTCTTGCAAGGCGCCGCCTGCATCGCGGTTGGCGACACCCCGCGGGACGTCAAGGCAGGGCACGGAGCCGGGATCCAGGTCGTCGGGGTGGCAACCGGCAGCTACACGGTGGACCAGCTGCGCGAGGCGGGAGCCGATTGGGCTCTGTCGAGCGTCAGCGCCGGGTTTCCCATCTGAAACCCGGCTCACAGAGTCGAGCGCGTAAACCGTATTTCCCACCTTTGGGAATAACCATTGCCGTGCCGGGGTGGCGAGCGTAGCTTCTCTGAGCCTGAGGGGTTGGATCGGCCATGGGGAGGTTTGGGGGAGCGGTGGGGTTGGACGGGACCCGCAAGGGTCGATTCATGTTGAAGAGCAGCGCCGAAAAGACGGCATTCGCGCGGGCGCTCGGCGCCATCGACCGCGAGCCGCAGCTGCGCAATCCCGATTTCATGGCGCGAGAATTCCTCGCCGACCTTCCGACGGCCCGCGTCGGACTCCGGATGGCCGCACGCATTCCCCCCCTGTATACCGCTTGCCGGTGGGGTTTGACCAGGGTGACGCCTGGCGCCTACTGGGGCGAGATCGCTCGCGTCAAGCACTTCGACGAGATCCTCTTGGAGCAGGCGTCCGCAGGGGTCGGCCAGCTGGTCGTCCTCGGCGCAGGGTTGGACTCGCGCCCCTACAGATTCGCTTCCGAGCTGAGCGACGTCCGGGTTTTCGAGGTCGATCATCCGGTAACCGCCGCGCGTAAGCGCGAATGTCTGCAGCGGATCTTCGGCCAACCGCCGGCCGGGGTCTCTTACGTGTCCGCGGACCTGACCGAGCAATCTCCTGCCGAGCCTTTGGCGGCAAGCGGGTTCGACCCGGCAGCTCCCGTGCTCGTGCTGTGGATCGGCGTTGCTATGTACCTGCCGGCGGAGTCGGTCGAGGATGTGCTGAGATGGGTTGCCGGGCACCCGCGCGGCAGCTCTATCGGCTTCGACTACTACGATCGTGCTTTCTATCGGCGTCGTGGCCGGAGGATGCGCGGTGCTCGCCGGGCGCGATTCCTGGTCGAGCGGAGCGGCGAGCGATTTCTCTCCGGCTTCGACCCCGAGGCCTTGCCCGCATTTCTGGGGAACTGCGGCCTCGCTGTGAAAAGTCACCTCCGAGCCCCCGACCAAGAAGTCATGTACCTGCGCCGTCCCAACGGCGACATCGCCGGTAGGCCGATCGAGTTCGCCAACTTCGTCCACGCGGAGGTCGCCCCATCGTGAGCGCCTTGTCGCGCTTCCTTGCTGCCGCTGCACTCCTTGCAGCTGTCGCGACCCCGACGATGGCCGAGGCCACCGTCCCGGGGAGCGGGCGGACCTGGGAGCTCGTGACGCCCGCCCAGCCCGCCGGCGGGATCATCGGATGGCCCTTTCAGATCGATTCGAACGGGGACAAACTGGCCTACCTGAGCGCAGGTCCGATGCCCGGTGCCGCCGCGGGGGACCTGATTGCATCGAACCTGGCGGAACGAGGGGCGGCTGGGTGGAGCAACATCCCTCTCTCGGTGCCATACGCGAGCGATCCCGACGCCGGCCTCACCCCGGTCTTGCCGCTCGTCTTCACCCCGGGGTTCGGCTCGTCGGTCTGGCGGGCCAGCGTGCCCCTCGCACCCGGGGCGCCTCCGGCAGGCACTCAGGCGCTCTACCGCCGAACTCCGGCGGAAGGCTTCGTCTTGCTTGCCTCCTTTGGCTCCGAAGAGCCGACCTATGCGCGGATCTCGGACGATGGCCAACGCGTCATTTTCGCCTCGTATGCTCACTTTCTGCCCGGGGACGCGGGTCGTGGCAGCGGCGAATCGATCTACGAAGCGGCCGGTGGGCAACTGCGTCTCGTGGACGTCGACGACAGCGACCAGGAGCTGTCGTCCTGCGGGGCCACGATCGGCGCGCCGCACGCTGTATCGGAATCGGGGCAGCGGATCTTCTTCACCACCTCCGGGCCGGCCTGCGCAGGGCCGACCCGCGTCTATCTGCGCGAAGCGGGGACCAAGACGGTGGAGATCAGCGCATCCCAGTGCACGCGGCTCGACTGCAACGCGCCTCGGGACGTGGGGTTGGCTGGCGCCACCCCGAGCGGATCGGCGGCTTTCCTGGTCACCTCCCAGCAGCTCGTCAATGCCGACACCGACGAAGCCGCCGATCTGTACCGCTTCGACGTCGCCGACGGCGAGCTCGAGCTGCTTTCCGGCGGGGGAGAAGAAACGGCTGCGGTCACGGGTGGAGTCCTGGCCACCTCGGACGACGGCAGGCGGGTCTACTTCTACGCGGCCGGCCGACTTGTCGCCGGCCTCGGGGCCAAAGAAGGCACGAATCTCTACATGGCGGACGAGTCAGGTTTGCGTTTCCTGGCCTCGCTGCCGGAAACGACGGTGCTGTCGGCCGCCGATGGCGGTTCCGCCGTGCTGGCGACGGACCAGGCGCTGGAAGCCACGGACACCGACGGAGCCGTTGACGTCTACCGCTACGACGCCGGCGCGGATCGGTTCGCTCGCGTCTCGACCGGCCCCCAAGGTGGCAATGGCCCATTTCCCGCGGAACTTGCCACGACCAGGTTCATCAATCTCGCCGGCATGGTGCCTATGGATCCACATCCGTTCTCCGACGACGGCGCTCATGTGTTCTTTACGACCCGGGAGAGATTGGTCGCCGACGACGTCAACGAATGGTCCGACGTCTACGAGTGGACCGCCGCCGGCGTCGCCCTGGTCAGCTCCGGAACGGCGGCGGGAGACGTCGAGTTCTACGGCGCGACGGAAGACGGTCGCACCGCGATGTTCTATACGGACGCGAGCCTGTTGCCCGCCGACCAGGATGCCGGCGAAAACGACGTCTACGCGGCTCGGATCGGCGGCGGCTTCGAAGAGCCGCGCAGTCCATCGGAGTGCGACGCGGACTGCCCCCGGCCACCCACCGGGCCCGGCTCCGGACGGCCGGCCCTCAGAAGCCTGGGACCCATCGCTCGAGGTCGTCACGGAAGGCTGCGGCTTCGCCGCTTGGAGCCGGCGGGCCTCGCACGGACCGGCGAAGCCCTGGCGCTGATTCGCGTCCCTGCTCCGGGCCCCGTGGTGGCGATCGGTCGCACGACCGTCGGCGGCGAGGCCCGGACGGTGGCGCGGGGCAGCGCCGGGGCAGTGCGGGCCGGGCCGCTCTCCGTGCCGCTGAGCTTCGCAGGGATCGTGCGGCGGCTCCTTTCCCGGGGCAACGACGTGCGACTGCGACTCACGATACGTCAAGGGAAAGTGCAGACCACGAGGCTCGTCCGACTGCGAGCGGCTGGAGGCCGACGGTGAGGCTTTGCTGCGCGCTGCTCGCGGTCATGTCCCTCGGCGTGGCGGTCGGTGCCGGTACGGCTCAGGCGGAGGGGTTCGGAATCGTGCCGGGAAGCCTCTCGATCGAGACGCTCGACAAGGCCGGCAAACCCGAGAACCGCGCTGGGAGCCATCCGGATCGGATGCGGGTCGACTTTGCGGAGAACGCCGCCGGCACCGGCACGGCGATGAAGGACGCGGTCGTCGAATTTCCACCCGGCGTGTCGGGCGACCCCAATGCCGTACCCCCTTGTCCACGCCAGCTCTTCGACAAAATCGTCGGGGCGTCGGAATGTCCGGCGAGCGCCCAGATCGGTATCGCGACGCTGACGGTAGAGGGTAGCGGCGATTCCGAAGTACCTATCTTCAGCATCCAGCCGGCGCCGGGCGAGCTGGCGACCTTCGGCTTCAACCTGTTCGGCAAGTTCCCGATGACGGTGACGCTCAGGCCCACCGACTACGGCATGGACATCGTGCAATCCGACTTCGGACAGGTCCTGATCGTCTCGCGCGTGCAGCTCGAGCTCTGGGGGGTGCCGGCGGATCACCAGGAAGGGACGTCGATTCCCCGGCGCCCGTTCCTGACGCTGCCGACCAGGTGTGGAACGCCGCTGGGACTGACCCTGAAAGTGCGGTCCTGGGAGCCGCTGGCATCCTGGCTCTCCGCTTCGGCGACTACGGGCGAACCGCTCGAAGGGTGCGAAGCTCTCGCGTTCGAGCCACAGCTCGGCTTCGACCTCTCGCGTCTCGAGCCGGATGTGCCGACTGGCGCCCAGATCGAGATCGGCGTGCCGCAGAGGGAGGATCCCGACGGACCGGCCAGCTCGCAGCTGAGGTCGGCGACCGTCTCGATGCCCGCTGGGATGACCGTGTCCCCTGGCGGGGCAGCTGACCTGCAGGCATGTACGGACGCCCAGCTGGGCCTCGGCGAGGGGCAGAGGGCGACCTGTCCCTCGCGGTCGCGCATCGGCTCGGTCGAGCTGTCGGGCCCATCGCTGTCCGAACCCCTGAACGGGGACGTGTTCATCGGAGAGGAACACCCTGGCGACCGCTTTCGCCTGTTCGTCGTCGCGATGCGCGGGGAAACGACCGTCAAGGTCGTCGGCTCGCTTCGCCCCGATCCGTCGACCGGACGGTTGACGACCGTGCTCAGGGATCTGCCGCAGGTGGGATTCGATCGACTCGTCCTGCGCCTCGACGGGGGTGGTCGCGCGCTCCTCGTCGACCCCCTGGCATGTGGCCCGGCTGCCGCCGATGCCAGCTTCGCTCCATATAGCGGCGGCGCCCCTGTGAGCTCGAGCGCGAAGGTGACCATCGGTGGGGCCAACTGCGTGGGCCCGCCGCCCTTCTCCCCGGGTTTCGTCGCGGGTGTCACCGATGCTCGGGCGGGCCATCCAACGAGCTTCTCGACGACTCTGCGGCGCGCCGACGGGGAACAATCGCCCGAACGCCTTCGCATCGATTTTCCGCCCGGACTGAGCGCACGGCTCGGGTCGGTGGAACCGTGCACGCCGGGTCCCGCCGACCTGGGGAGCTGCTCGGAGCGCAGCCGGATCGGAACCGCGGTCGCCGAAGTGGGCTCGGCAGCCGATCCCGCCGCCCTCGCGGGCAGGGTATTTCTCACCGGTCCCTATCGGGGCGCGCCCTTCGGCATGGCCCTGGCCTTCGACGCCAAGCTCGGACCGTTCGATCTGGGCGAGCTAGTCGTCCGGGCGCGAGTCCGGCTGGACCCGCTCAGCGGCCGGGTGGCAGTCGAGACGGATGCCCTGCCGCAGGCGATCGAAGGTCTGCCGGTTCGCTTCCACGCGATCGGGCTCGACATCGACCGGCCCGGCTTCATCCGCAATCCGACCTCATGCGAGCGAGCCGCGGTTGCGGCAACGGTGACGTCGGCCAGCGGCGCCCTGGCCAAGCCGAGCAGCCCGTTTGCCATCAGGGGCTGCGCGAAGCTGGGGTTCCGACCCCAGGTCGCGATGCGCTTGACCGGTCGGTCTCGCGGGCGGGGGGACGTCGCCGGTCTGCAGATCGCGGTCCGTTCCCGGCGGGGCGACACGAACCTCCGCGCGGCCGACATCCTCCTTCCCCCGTCGCTTTCCTTCGATGGATCTCGGCTGCGGGCGATCTGCTCTCGGCGAGACGCGAGTGAGGGAGCATGCCCTGCCAACTCGTCGGTGGGGGCGGCGTATGCCCGCTCGCCATTGACCCGCAGTCCGCTCCGGGGAGCGATCTACGTGGTCCAGCCGGAAGGCGCGGGGCTGCCGGACCTCTGGACCGACATCAGGGGTGAGGGGATTCGCCTCGAGACCCGCAGCACCGCATCGCTCGAGGACGGTCGAATCGAGACCAAACTCGTCGATCTGCCGGATTTGCCGCTGACCAAGTTCGTCATGCGGCTCGACGGGGGCAAGCGTGGAGCTCTCGCGCTGCGTCACGACCCCTGCGCGGGCCGGGACCGCGAAACGGGACGGGCCGGCCTCGAAGGCCAAGACGGCGCCTTCCGGGTGGTCAGGGTCGCGGTTGGCGTGCCGGCATGCAAGTCGGAGTCGCCGAGCCACGCCTCCGCGCCGCCCGCAGGAGGAGGGCATGGCTAGAAGCGGCGGTGGGGCCGGCCGGCCTTTCGGGCGGATCGCTTCGATCGTCACGAAAGCGCCGCGCCGGGTGGTCCTCGTCTGGCTGCTGGTTGCCGGGCTGCTGGCGCTGCTCGGCCTTGGAGTCGACGGCAAGCTTGCTTCCCGCCCGCTGTTCGCGGAGGGCACGGCGGCGCAGCGCGAGCACGAGCTCGTCCTGCGCGAATTCGGCGGCGAAAATGCGCTGATCGTGCTGCTGCGCGGACCCCGTGCGGACGTGGAGCGGCAGGGGAAGCTCCTCGAGCGGCGCCTCGACGCGCTACCCGGCACGCTCGTGATGTCGCCCTGGGATTCCGGCGGTGGGATCGAGGGACTGATGCCATCCCCCGGGGTCGCCGCGATCGTCGTCAACGTCAGGAGTGCCGGCGATGAAGACGTGACGAAAGGCATCGAGCCGGTTCGCGACCAAGTCGACCGTTCCATAGCGTCGCCTGTTCGCGCCAGCGTCGCGGGCGCGCCGGCGATCGGCGACGCCTTCATGCAGGCGACCAAGCGGGCGGCCGCCATGGGCGAGCGGATCGCGATTCCGCTGTTGTTGATCATCCTCCTGCTCGTCTTCCGCTCGGTGATCGCCGCGGCGATCCCGGTTGTCATCGGCGGCGCGGTGGTGGCCGCGACGCGCGGCATCCTGGACCTGCTCCTCGGGGTCGTCGAAATCGACGCGTTCGCGCTTGGCGCGGTCGGGATGATGGGTCTGGCGCTGGGCGTCGACTACTCCTTGCTGGTCGTCTCCCGCTACCGCGAAGAGGTCGCTCGCGGTGCCGCCCCTGCACAGGCCGTGGGGCGGACGATCGAATTGACCGGACCGACGGTGGCGACGGCCGGCGCCGGACTCGCGCTGGCGATGGTCGCCGCCTCGCAATTGCTCCCCGGGGGGGTCGTCACGTCGGTCTCCATCGCGGTGGTGACCGCTTCGGTTCTCAGCGTCCTTTCGGCGGTGCTGGTCGTGCCGGCGATCCTCCTCCTTCTGGGCCCGCGGCTCGACCGCTGGGCCTGGCCCCGGCGCGCGAGCGACCGGGGGAGGGTCCTGCGCCTGACCGAAGGACTGTCGAGGCGGCCACGGGCGGTCGTCCTTCCCGTTGTTGTGGCGTTGCTCGCCCTGGCCCTTTGGGCGTTCTCGCTCGACACCGGCGTCGGCTCCGTC
Organism: uncultured Solirubrobacterales bacterium; assembly: GCA_963824705.1. Taxonomy (GTDB): domain Bacteria; phylum Actinomycetota; class Thermoleophilia; order Solirubrobacterales; family 70-9; genus VRUE01. The sequence goes on along the minus strand of CAWGQE010000003.1, from coordinate 2,289,689 downwards.
GCGCTGCTTCCGGCGAACGACCCCGGGCGGCGCCAGCAGGAAGACGTCCAGCGCGCTCTCGGGCCGGGTTGGATCGCGCCTTACGAGATAGTCATGCAGGGCGGTAACGAGCCGGTGACGACGCCGGCCCGGCTGCACCAGCTGGCGTCTTTCCAGCGCACGGTCGAAGAAGATCCGGGCGTCGCCTCGATGACCGGTTTTGCCGGCATCGAGCGCGCGACAAGACGGCTCGGCGGCCTGGGGCGCCGGCTCGCGGATCAGCAGAAGGATCTGAAGCGCCTCGGCGACGGCCTCGGGCGGGCGCACGAAGGCGCGGTGCTCAACACGAACGGGCTGCTCAAGGCGGCGGACGGCGCTCGGCAGCTGGACACCGGCGTGCTCGCGGCCGGCAGCGGCGCCGGTCGGCTGGCCGGAGGCCTGACGGCCGCGAGCGCCGGCTCCACTCGTCTTTCCGGCGGCCTCGACCGGGCCAGCGAAGGAAGCGGCTCGCTGGCTGCCGGAGCCGTCAAAGCGAGCAGCGGCGCCCACCGGCTTTCGGACGGCCTCTCGCGGGCGCAGGAACGCACGGGCGAAATGGCCAGCAGCGCGCGTGTGCTCGAAAACGCGATGGACTTGGGGGATAGCCGACTGGCCGGGCTCGAATCGACGGTGGCGACGACGGAATCGCAGCTGGCCGCGAGCCTCGCCGCCCTCAGGGCAATGAGCTCGGGTCGCGCCGATCCCCAATACGCGACGGCGCTCGAAGCGGCGGAAGCGGCGACCGCTTCGCTGACCGGAACCGATCCGACAAGCGGCGACCCGTCGGCCGATGCACAGGGAGTCAATGCCGGCATCGATGGAGCCCGCGGGCAGTTCAGCCTGGGCACCTATCTCTCGCGGCGCCTCCGGAAGAACGGTCGTCAGGCCAGCGATGGGATAAGGAAGCTGGCTCGCGGCTCGTCTCGACTCGACAGCGGCCTCGCCAAGCTGGCGGACGGCAGCCACCAGGTGAGCGTTGGGATCGACCGCCTCTCGCAGGGGGGGCAGGCTCTGGCTCCGGGCATCCAGCGGCTCAGCTCGGGGGCGGGACAGCTCGCGAGCGGCCTCGGACAACTGCGCACGGGTACCACGGCGCTTGCCGACGGACTCGGCGGCGGGGCTCAGAAGTCGAAGCTGCTCGCGGGGGGCCTGCGGAAGATCGGCTCCGCCGTCGAACGCCAGGCGGGCGGCGGCGCATCGGCGACTCCTCCGCAGGGAATGTTCCGCTCCGGCTACTTCTATCTGGCGAGCATCGACGGCAGCTCCGCCGAGCGCCGCGGCCGCGCCGGCTTCCTGGTCAGCCTGGACCGGGGGGGGCACGCGGCGCGGATGCTGGTCATCCCCCGCCATACCCCCTCCGATCCGGAGGCCGGGGAAACCCAGGCCCGTATCGAGCGGGATGCGGCACGGCTCGCGCGGCGAACCGGCACGACGGTTGTCGTCGGTGGCGCGACTCCGGACCAGCTCGAAGTCGACAATGCCTTCAGGGACCAGGCGCCGCTGGCCCGGTTGATCCTGGCGCTGGTCACCGTGATCATCCTCGTCCCGCTCCTGCGGTCGCTGATCGTCCCGGTGATCGCCGCCCTGCTCAACGTGCTGACGGTCGCCGCGACCTTTGGGCTCCTGGCCCTGTTCTTCGACGGCTCGTTCCTGGGCGGGCCTGGCTACGTCGATACCACCGTGATCCCGGCGACGATCATCGTGATCTTCGGGCTGGCGATCGATTACGAGGTGTTCATCTTCTCCCGGATGCGCGAGGAGTACCTGCGCACGGGATCGGCTGAGGTGGCGATCGTCGAGGGTCTGGACCGGACCGCCCCGGTCGTCACCGGCGCCGCGGTGATCATGATCGCGGTCTTCCTCTCCTTCGCGACCTCGTCGTTCTCGACGATCCGCGACTTCGGGGTCGCCCAGGGGGTTGCCGTGGCGATCGACGCGTTTGCCGTCAGGCTGGTGGTGATCCCGGCTGTGATGCGAGCGCTCGGCCCACGGGCCTGGTGGATGCCGCGCTGGCTGGATCGGCTGTTGCCGGGTGGCAGGGCCAACCCCCCTTCCGCCGCGGAGGAGGCGAGAGCTTGATGCGCCGGCTCGGCCGCTGGCTTCGGCATCGGCACCGGCCGCGGGAAGCCGACGGCGGGATGGTTGCCTGGCCGATATCGGCGGGTGACGACGCCGGCCTGCGCGAAGAAGCCGAGCGGCTGGCGCGATGGCTCCGTGGGCGGGAGCCGCGGCCGGTCGACGTGGCTCGCTCGCTGGTCTCTCGCCCCTGCGTCGGCCCGGTCCGGGGGGTGGCGATTGGCGAGGACCCCATTCAGCTGCTCGGCGGCCTCGAGGCGTTCGCGCAGGGTCGGCCCGCCGCGAACGTGATCGCTGGAACGGCGGTCGCAGACGCGGGCCCCGTTTTCGTGTTTCCGGGTCAGGGCTCGCAATGGCCTGGAATGGGCCTCGGGCTGCTGCGCACGTCGTCGGTATTCCACGACCGGATGCTGGCCTGCGCCGGCGCTCTGCAGCCACACCTCGAGTGGCCTTTCATGGAGGCCCTGGCAGCGGAGGAGGACGACCCCCTTTGGGGAGACCCCGTGTTCGTGCAGTCGGCCCTTTTCGCCGTCATGGTTTCTCTCGCTGAGCTGTGGCGCGCCCACGGGGTCGAGCCGCGCGCGGTCGTCGGACAGAGCATCGGCGAGGCCGCTGCCGCCTGTGTCGCGGGAGCGCTGACTCTCGAGGACGCGGGATGCCTGGCGGTTCGGTGGGCACGGGCCCAGAAGGCGATCGGCGGGTCGGGCACGATCGCCTCCGTAGGGCTTGGCGAGGAGGAGCTGAGACAGCGTCTCGAGCGCTGGGGGGGACGGATTGAGATCGCGGGCCTGAACGCTCCGCGATCCTCGGCCGTCTCGGGGGACGCCGAGGCGATCCGGGAGTTGCTCGACCAGTTGGCGGCAGAGGGTGTCCGGGGTGGGACCATCGCCGCCGCCACTGCCGCCGTGCACTCATCCCAGGCCGAGCGCGTCCGCGAGCGAATGCTTGCCGATCTCCAGCCGATCGCGTCCGGGGCGGCAGCGGTGCCGTTCTACTCCAGCGTTGTCGGCGAGCGCATCGATGCCGCTTCGCTCGACGCGGCGTACTGGACCGCAAACGCTCGGCAGCCGGTCCTCTTCGAACAAGGGGTTCGAGCGGCCCTGCGGGACGGGCACCGCACTTTCATCGAGGCCAGCCCGCACCCGCTGCTGACCAGCGCGATCCTCGAAACCGGTGAGGAGTGCGGCGCGGCGGCGATCGGCAGCCTGCGTCGCGGACAGCGAGAAGAGCCTTGCCTGGTCGCTTCGCTCGCCTCGGCATACGTCCGCGGTGCGACCGTCGAGTGGAGCACGCTGCTCGCCGGCCGGGACGCGACTACGGTCGAGATCCCACCCCCGTTGCCAGCGGGCCGGCCCGAAGCGGGGCGACCGCAGCCCGCGCAGGGTGGCCCGGAGTCCCGGCTGCGAGTCCAGCTCGAGGGCAAGCCTTCGTCAGAGCAGGAACGCCTCGCGACGGATCTCGTGCGGACCGAGCTGGCGCGCCTGCTCGAGCACGGAGATCCTGACGAGCTCGACGTCACGCTGCCTTTTCGCGATCTTGGCCTCGACTCGGCGATTGCCACCGAGCTCCGCAACCGGCTTGCTCAGACGACGGGACTGGACCTTCCGGCCGCGGTCGCTTTCGATTTCCCGACCATCGAGGAGCTGGCCCGCCATTTGCGATCCACAGCGCTGGGATTGGCGTCGACGCCTTCGCCTTCGATCTTGCCGGCGGCGGTCAGCGAGGAGACGATCGCGATCGTCGGCATGAGCTGCCGCTTTCCGGGGGGTGTGAACGACCCCCGAGGGCTCTGGAGGTTGATCGCCGCTCGCGGCGAGGGCGTCACGGACTTTCCCGAGGATCGTGGTTGGGCCAACGAGGCGCTCTTCCATGCCGACCCCGACCATCCCGGCACCTCCTATGTCCTCCGGGGGGGTTTCATGGTCGACGCCGCCGAGTTCGACCCGGCCTTCTTCGGCATCTCCCCGCGCGAGGCGCTGGCGATGGACCCACAGCAGCGGCTGCTGCTCGAAGCCGCCTGGGAGGTGTTGGAGGACGCCGGCGTCAACCCCGAATCGCTACAAGGGACCGACACGGGGGTCTTCGCCGGTACGGCGTTCCAGGATTACGCAGTGGGACTGGCTGCCGGCCATGCAGCGCCCGAGCTGGAGGGCCTGCTGGGCTCCGGCAACATCGGCAGCGTCATCACCGGGCGGATCGCCTATTCACTGGGCCTCGAGGGCCCGGCGGTGACGGTCGACACCGCCTGCTCCTCCTCGCTGGTCGCGATGCACCTCGCGGCGCAAGCGCTGCGATCGGGGGAGTGCGGGATGGCACTGGCGGGCGGGATAACGGTGATGGCGACGCCGCGGCCGTTCGTCGAGTTCTCGCGCCAGCGCGGCCTCGCCCCCGACGGCCGCTGCAAGTCCTTCTCCGCCGACGCCGACGGCACCGGCTGGTCGGAGGGCTGCGGCCTGCTCCTGCTCGAGCGCCTCTCCGACGCCAAGCGAAACAAACGCCGCATCCTCGCCACGATCAAGGGCTCGGCCACCAACCAGGACGGAGCGAGCAACGGACTGACCGCCCCCAACGGCCCATCGCAGGAAAGGGTCATCCGCCAGGCACTGGCAAACGCGGGCCTGAAGCCGAGCGAGGTCGACGCGGTCGAGGCGCACGGCACGGGAACCGTCCTCGGCGACCCGATCGAGGCCCAGGCCCTGCTCGCCACCTACGGACAAGAGCGGGACAACGGCCCCCTGGCCCTCGGCTCGCTGAAGTCGAACATCGGCCACACCCAGGCGGCCGCGGGAGTGGGGGGCGTGATCAAGATGGTGATGGCACTCAGAGAAGAAGAGCTGCCCCCGACCCTGCACGCGGCCGAGCCGACTCCCCACGTCGACTGGAGCGCGGGGGAGATCGAGCTCCTAAACGAGCCTCGCGAGTGGAAGCGAGGCGATCGACCGAGAAGAGCCGGCGTCTCCTCCTTCGGCATCTCGGGAACGAACGCGCACGTGATCATCGAGGAGCCGCCCGAGCTTCCCGCTCCGCAAAGGGACGAGGAGGCCCGCCCCCCGATCATCCCCTGGGCGATCTCGGCCAAAACCCCAGAGGCCCTGCGGGACTACGCCGGGCGTCTTGCCGCCCACGCGGAGAAGAGCGAGCAGGACCCGATCGACATCGCCCACACCCTGCTCTCCTCCAGGGCATCGCTGTCCCACAGGGCTGTCGTGGTCGGAAGCGACAGGGAGGAGCTCCTGGAAGGCCTCGACGCACTGGTCAAAGGCAGCTCCCACCGGGGCCTCGCAACCGCCAAGGCAACGCAGGGAAAGACAGCCTTCCTGCTCTCGGGACAGGGCTCCCAAAGGGCTCAGATGGGCAAAGAGCTCTACGAGGCCTTCCCGACTTACGCGGCGGCATTCGATCGCGCCTGCGCTGCCTTGGAAGAGCACCTTCCCTTCTCGGTCAAAGACGCCGTCTTCGCCGAGGCCGGGACAGAGCTCTCGAGCACCCTCAGTCGCACCGACGTGACCCAGGCCTCCATCTTCGCCCTGCAGGTCGCCCTCTTCGATCTCATCTCTGACTTCGGCCCATCTCCCGACTACCTGATCGGCCACTCGATAGGAGAGCTGAGCGCGGCCCACCTCTCAGGCGTCCTCTCTCTCCAAGACGCCGCAAAGCTCGTCGCGGCAAGGGGAACCCTGATGGCCGCCCTTCCCAAAGGCGGGGCGATGGCATCGATCAGGGCAAGCGAGCAAGAGGCAAGGGAGTCCCTAAAGGACTTCGAAGGCCGCCTGACGATCGCCGCGGTCAACTCGCCGAGCTCCGTCTCCGTCTCAGGAGAGGAAGAGGCGCTCGAGGAGTGGGAAGCGCTTCAGGGGAAAGCGGGCAAGAAGACCAAGCGCCTCGACGTCTCCCACGCCTTCCACTCCCAGTTGATCGAGCCGATGCTGGCCGAGTTCGAGCAGCTTGCCTCCACGCTCGAGTTCAACGCCCCCCAGATCCCGATCGTCTCCAACGTGACCGCAGAGGAGCTGAGCGAGAAAGAGGCGACCTCTCCCGCCTACTGGGCCTCCCAGATAAGAGAGGCGGTGCGCTTTGCCAAGGGCATCGAATCCCTGGGGGATAAGGGAGTCGGTCGCTACCTGGAGCTGGGAGCCGGCACCACCCTCACCGCTCTTGCCGCGGAGACGGTGGAAGCCGAGGAGGCCACCTTCGCCCCCGCCCTGCAAAAGGAGACACCGGAGCCGACCTCTTTGATCGCCGCCCTGGGCGCGATGCATGCCTCGGGTGCAAGCCCCGACTTCAAGGCTCTGCTCGGAGACCCGCCACGGGCCCCGACAGAGCTTCCCACCTACCCCTTCCAAAGACAGCGCTACTGGCTCGAGGCGGGCCAAGGCGCGGGCGATCCATCGAGCCTCGGGCAAAGCGCAACCGATCACCCCCTGCTCGGCGCCTCGATCTCCCTCGCCACCGAGGGCACCCGCATCTTCACCGGGCGGATCTCCCAGAAGACACACCCCTGGGTCAAAGACCACGCGGTTGCGGGCAACGTCCTGCTGCCTGGGTCCGCCTTTTGTGAGCTGGCGCTTGCCGCCTGCGCGCAGGCGGGAGCGGAGCGCCTGGAGGAGATCGTGATCGAGGCTCCCCTGGCGATCCCCGCTCAGGGAGCGGTTCAGATCCAGCTCACCCTGCGCCCCCATGAGGCCCAGCCCGAGGCCTATGAGCTCGAGATCCACGCCCGGCCCGAGCCGGGGGAGGAGGATCCAGAGTCCTCAGCCTGGACCCGCCACGCCTCCGGCGCCATTGCGCCACTGGGAGAGCCGCTCCAGGCCGCCTTCGATGCCACCGCCTGGCCACCCGAGGGAGCCGAGCCGATCGCAATCGAGAACTTCTATGACGACGTTGCGGGGATCGGCCTCGAGTACGGCCCCGCCTTCCAGGGGCTGGAGGCAGCTTGGAGGCTGGGGGAGGAGCTCTACGCCGAGGTTTCCCTGGCCGAGGAACAAAGCCAGGAAGCCGGGCGCTTCGGGGTGCACCCGGCGCTCTTGGATGCCGCCGGACAAACGGTCTTCATCGATGCCGATCTGGCCCAGGGGACGCGGTTGCCCTTCAGCTTTGCCGGTGTGTCCCTCGGCGAGGCTCGCGGCGCCTCGCGGTTGCGGGTGCGAATGGTGGGCGAGGGAGAGCGCTTCCGCCTCGACGCCGCCGACCGGAGTGGTCGCCCCGCCGTCACGGTCGAGTCGGTCGCGCTGCGCGAGCTCGATCCCGCGCAGCTGCGCGACGTGAGCAGCCGTGGCGGGGATCTCTTCGAGGTCGTCTGGGAGGACGTCGAGCTGCCGGCATCGGTGGGAGTGGAGGTAGAGATACACACGGAGGTCGAGGATCTCCTCCTCTATGCCGCCGGGCTAGAGGGCGCCGCCGGTATGGAGGGCGAGAAAGAGGTCGTTCCGGAGCTCTTCGTCCTTTCCTGCGCGACACCTCTCTACGAAGGCACCGCCGACGCCGCTCATACTCAGGGCGCCCGGGTGCTGAAGCTGCTTCAGGCCTTCGTCGCCAGCGAGCGCCTCGCGCAGAGCCGTCTGGCGATCCTCACCAGAAGCGCGATGTGCGTCGAGGCCGATGAGCTTCCGGATCCCGCCGCCGCCACGGTCTGGGGCCTCGTTCGTTCTGCTCAGTCCGAGCACCCGGGTCGCTTCCTGCTGATCGATACAGACGCTTGCGGTGCGTCGCTGACGGCGCTCTCCAACGCCCTGGCTGTAGACGGAGAGCCCCAGCTCGCCCTCAGGGGCGGGTTCGCGAAGGCACCGCGGCTGACCCCGGTCGCCGGCGATCCAGGAGGGAGCAGCGCTCCCCTCGGTCCCGGGGGCACCATCCTCATCACGGGCGGGCTTTCCGGCCTTGGGGCGCTTACCGCCCGCCACCTGGCAAAGGCCCATGGGGCAAAGCACATGCTCCTCACCAGCCGCCGCGGCCCCGACGCACCTGGTGCGGCCGAGCTGATCGCCGAGCTGGCCGAGCTCGGCAGCGAGGCGAGCGCCGTAGCCTGCGACGTCTCCGATCGCCGTCAGCTCTCCGCGCTCTTGTCAGAGATTCCCGCGGGACACCCCCTCACCGCGGTCCTGCATTGCGCCGGCAGCATCGACGACGGCACGATCGAGTCGCTCGACACGGAGCGCCTGGACACCGTTCTCGCCCCCAAGGTCGATGCCGCCTGGCACCTGCACGAGCTGACCCGGGAGATGGATCTCTCGGCATTCGTCCTCTACTCATCGGCTGCCGCGGTAACCGGCAATGCCGGCCAGGCCAATTACGCGGCAGCCAACTCCTTCCTCGATGCGCTTGCTCAGCGGCGTGCGTCGGAAGGCCTGTCCGCCACCTCCGTCGCCTGGGGTCTCTGGGGGCAGGTGGATGGGATGGCCTCTCGCCTGGAGGAGACCGACCGCGCTCGGCTGGGGCGCAGCGGCTTTGCCCAGCTGATGCCCGACCGAGGGCTCGAGCTGCTCGATCGCCTGCTCGTTTCCGCGCTTCCGTTGGCCGTGGCGACGCCGGTCGATGCCGTCGCGCTGCGTGGGCTCGACCGCGAGGGCCTGCTGCCCGCCCTCTTCTCTCACCTCGTCCCGGCTGTCCGGCGCCGCGGCGCCGGGCAGGCCCCTTCGCTCGCGCGACGGCTTGCGAGCGTGCCCGAGGACGAGCGGGAGGGTGTGGTCCTGGCGCTGGTGCGCGAGCACGCGGCCGCCGTCCTCGGCCACTCCTCGCCGGGTGCGCTCGCGGCCGGGGCCAGCTTCAAAGACCTTGGCGTCGACTCGCTTGGCGCGGTCGAGCTGCGCAACCGCCTCAGCCAGGCGACCGGTGTCCGTCTGCCCGCGACCTCGATCTTCGACTACCCGACCCCCGAGTCCGTCGCCACGCATCTGCTGGCGCAGGCGGTGGGCGAGGCCGCGGATGCTCCCGTCGTCCGCGTCGGCAGGATGAGCGATGAGCCGGTTGCGATCGTCGGCGTCAGCTGCCGCTACCCCGGCGGGGTCGGATCCCCGCAGGGCCTCTGGGACCTGGTCGCCTCGGGCGGCGACGGCATCGCCGAGTTCCCCGAGGACCGCGGCTGGGACGTCGAGCGCATCTACGACCCGGACCCTGGCCGGGCGGGCAAGACATATACGCGCCACGGCGGTTTCCTGCGAGAGGCGGCGGACTTCGACACCGCCTTCTTCGGCATCGGCCCCCGCGAGGCGCTGGCGATGGACCCCCAGCAACGCCTGCTGCTGGAAGGCGCCTGGGAGGCGCTGGAGGACGCGGGGGTCGACCCGGCGGGTCTCCGAGGTGGCAAGGCCGGGGTCTTTGCCGGCGTCATGCATCACGACTACAGCGGTGGTGGAACCGCCAAGGTGGCGCCGGAGCTGGAGGCCTTCGTCGGCACCGGCGTGGCCGGCAGCGTCGCCTCGGGACGCCTCTCGTACACCCTTGGCCTCGAGGGCCCGGCGGTGACGGTCGACACCGCCTGCTCCTCCTCGCTGGTGGCGATGCATCTCGCCGCCCAGGCGCTGCATTCCGGGGAGTGCGATCTGGCGCTGGCCGGCGGAGTGACGGTGATGGCGACGCCGGGGGTGTTCGTCGGCATGAGCCGTCAAAGCGGCCTGTCGGCCGACGGGCGCAGCAAGTCCTTCTCCGCCGACGCCGACGGCACCGGCTGGTCGGAGGGCTGCGGCCTGCTCCTGCTCGAGCGCCTCTCCGACGCCAAGCGAAACAAACGCCGCATCCTCGCCACGATCAAGGGCTCTGCCATCAACCAGGACGGGGCGAGCAACGGCCTGACGGCCCCCAACGGCCCATCGCAGGAAAGGGTCATCCGCCAGGCCCTGGCAAACGCGGGCCTGAAGCCGAGCGAGGTCGACGCGGTCGAGGCGCACGGCACGGGAACCGTCCTCGGCGACCCGATCGAGGCCCAGGCCCTCTTGGCCACCTACGGACAAGAGCGGGACAACGGCCCGCTGGCCCTCGGCTCGCTGAAGTCCAACATCGGCCACACCCAGGCGGCCGCGGGAGTCGGCGGCGTGATCAAGATGGTGATGGCGCTCAGAGAAGAAGAGCTGCCCCCGACCCTGCACGCATCAGAGCCCACTCCCCACGTCGACTGGAGCTCTGGCGAGATCGAGCTTCTCAACAAACCCCGCGAGTGGAAGCGAGGCGAGCGACCGAGAAGAGCAGGCGTCTCCTCCTTCGGCATCTCGGGAACGAACGCGCACGTGATCATCGAGGAGCCGCCCGAGCTTCGCGCGCCAGACAGAGACGAGGACAACCGCCCCCCGGCGATCCCCTGGGCGATCTCGGCCAAAACCCCAGAGGCCCTGCGGGACTACGCCGGGCGTCTTGCCGCCCACGCGGAGAAGAGCGAGCAGGACCCGATCGACATCGCCCACACCCTGCTCTCCTCCAGGGCATCGCTGTCCCACAGGGCTGTCGTGGTCGGAAGCGACAGGGAGGAGCTCCTGGAAGGCCTCGACGCACTGGTCAAAGGCAGCTCCCACCGGGGCCTCGCAACCGCCAAGGCAACGCAGGGAAAGACAGCCTTCCTGCTCTCGGGACAGGGCTCCCAAAGGGCTCAGATGGGCAAAGAGCTCTACGAGGCCTTCCCGACTTACGCGGCGGCATTCGATCGCGCCTGCGCTGCCTTGGAAGAGCACCTTCCCTTCTCGGTCAAAGACGCCGTCTTCGCCGAGGCCGGGACAGAGCTCTCGAGCACCCTCAGTCGCACCGACGTGACCCAGGCCTCCATCTTCGCCCTGCAGGTCGCCCTCTTCGATCTCATCTCTGACTTCGGCCCATCTCCCGACTACCTGATCGGCCACTCGATAGGAGAGCTGAGCGCGGCCCACCTCTCAGGCGTCCTCTCTCTCCAAGACGCCGCAAAGCTCGTCGCGGCAAGGGGAACCCTGATGGCCGCCCTTCCCAAAGGCGGGGCGATGGCATCGATCAGGGCAAGCGAGCAAGAGGCAAGGGAGTCCCTAAAGGACTTCGAAGGCCGCCTGACGATCGCCGCGGTCAACTCGCCGAGCTCCGTCTCCGTCTCAGGAGAGGAAGAGGCGCTCGAGGAGTGGGAAGCGCTTCAGGGGAAAGCGGGCAAGAAGACCAAGCGCCTCGACGTCTCCCACGCCTTCCACTCCCAGTTGATCGAGCCGATGCTGGCCGAGTTCGAGCAGCTTGCCTCCACGCTCGAGTTCAACGCCCCCCAGATCCCGATCGTCTCCAACGTGACCGCAGAGGAGCTGAGCGAGAAAGAGGCGACCTCTCCCGCCTACTGGGCCTCCCAGATAAGAGAGGCGGTGCGCTTTGCCAAGGGCATCGAATCCCTGGGGGATAAGGGAGTCGGTCGCTACCTGGAGCTGGGAGCCGGCACCACCCTCACCGCTCTTGCCGCGGAGACGGTGGAAGCCGAGGAGGCCACCTTCGCCCCCGCCCTGCAAAAGGAGACACCGGAGCCGACCTCTTTGATCGCCGCCCTGGGCGCGATGCATGCCTCGGGTGCAAGCCCCGACTTCAAGGCTCTGCTCGGAGACCCGCCACGGGCCCCGACAGAGCTTCCCACCTACCCCTTCCAAAGACAGCGCTACTGGCTCGAGGCGGGCCAAGGCGCGGGCGATCCATCGAGCCTCGGGCAAAGCGCAACCGATCACCCCCTGCTCGGCGCCTCGATCTCCCTCGCCACCGAGGGCACCCGCATCTTCACCGGGCGGATCTCCCAGAAGACACACCCTTGGACGAAGGACCACGCGGTTGGCGGCACCGCGATCTTGCCGGGGACCGCCTTCCTCGACCTCGCCCTCAGCGCCGGCGCTGAGCTCGGCGCCCAAGCCCTCCAAGAGCTGATCTTGGAGGCACCCCTGATCCTCTCCGAGACAGGGGCAACCCAGATCCAGGTCACCCTCAGCGCCACCGAGGAGGATCCCGAGAGCTTCCAGGTCGCGATCCACTCCCGCCCAGACCAAGGCCAAGAGGAAGACGAGAAAGACACCGAGCCCTGGACCCGCCACGCCTCGGGCACTCTCTCGAGCGAGGAGCCCGCGTTCGGGGCCTTTGACCCCATCGTCTGGCCCCCAGAGGGCGCCGAGCCGATCGCGGTCGAGGACTTCTATGAGCAGGTCGCGGGGCTTGGTCTCGAATACGGCCCCGCCTTCCAGGGGCTTGAGGCAGCTTGGAGGCTGGGGGAGGAGCTCTACACCGAGGTTTCCCTGGCCGAGGAGCAAAGCCAAGAAGCCGGGCGCTTCGGGGTGCACCCGGCGCTCTTGGATGCCGCCGGACAGACGATCTTCATCGATGCCGACTCGGCCGCCGGGACGCGGTTGCCGTTCAGCTTCGGCGGCGTCTCGCTTGGCGATGGCGGCGGCGTCTCCCGCCTGCGGGTGCGGGTCGTGGGCGAGGGAGAGCGCTTCAGCCTCGTGGCGACCGACGAGAGCGGCGCGCCCCTCGTGTCGATCGGGTCGATCGTGGTTCGCGAGGTCGATCCCACTCAGCTACAGGGCGCGACCAAACAGCCCGACGCGCTCTTCGACGTGGATTGGGTCGAGATCGACCCGGGCGAGGGCGAGAGCCAGGCCGAGACCTTCGAGTGCCACCCCGATTCCGACCTCGACCCGGCCACCGCGGCCCACGCCCTCACCACCCAGGCACTGGAGCGCCTGCACTCCTTCCTGGCCGATGAGGGGAAAGCCGACTTACGATTGGCCTTCCTCACCGAGGGGGCGATGGCCGTCTCGGAGGGCGATGCCCCCGACCCCGCCGCTGCGGCTGTCTGGGGACTGGTCCGCTCCGCCCAGGCGGAGCACCCCGGCCGCTTCCTCTTGATCGACACAGACGGCAGCGATGCCTCCAAGGAGGCGCTCGCCGCGGCTCTCGCCCAGGTGGAGGAGCCCCAGCTCGCCCTGCGCGGGGGAGTGACGAAGGCGCCGCGGCTCTCGCCGTTGCGCGAGACCGGGGATGGGCCAAAGGATCTCGACCCAGAAGGCATCGTCCTCATCACCGGCGGGCTCTCCGGCCTCGGCGCGACAACCGCCCGTCACCTCGCGACGTCTCACGGCGTCAAGCGCATCGTGCTGACCAGCCGGCGTGGCCCCGATGCGCCCGGCGCGGACGGGCTGATCGCCGAGCTGGCCGAGCTTGGTTGCGAGGCCATGGCCGCCGCCTGCGACGTCTCCGATCGCGAGCAGGTCGTCGGCCTCGTCGGCCAGGTGCTGGCCAAGGGTCCGCTGACTGCGGTCGTCCACTGCGCGGGCGCCGCCGACAACGGCCTGCTGCAGGACCTGAGCCCCGACCGCCTCGATGCCGTTCTCGCCCCGAAGGCCGATGGCGCCTGGCACCTGCACGAGCTGACCAGGGAAGAGACGCTCGCGGCTTTCGTCCTCTACTCCTCGATAGCGGGAACCTTCGAAAACCCCGGTCAGGGGAACTATGCGGCGGCCAACGCATTCCTCGACGCGCTTGCGCACAAGCGCCGCTGCGAAGGCCTGCCCGCCACCTCGATCGCCTGGGGCCTCTGGGATGAGGAGAGCGAGCTGTCCGAGGAGCTGAGCGAAGCCGATCGGTCGCGGCTCGTTCGCGAGGGGTTCCGCCTGCTCCCGACGGACGAGGCTCTTGCGCTCTTCGACGACGCCTTTGCGCGGCGCGATCCACACATCGTCGCGACTCCGCTCGACATACCTTCGCTGCGCTCGGCCGCTCGCGCCGGGCTGTTGCCGCCGCTGCTCGTGGGCCTCGTCCCGAGCGCCCGGCGTCGCTCCAGGGCCACAACCGGATCGCTTGCCCGCCGTCTCGCCACGATCCCCGACGCGGAGCGCGAGGCAGCGGTGCTCGAGCTGGTGCGCGAGCACGCCGCCTCCGTGCTTGGTCACGCCTCCGCCGATGCGATCGACCCGCGGACGGGGTTCAAGGACCTCGGCTTCGACTCGCTCGGCGCGGTCGAGCTGCGCAACCGCCTCGCCGCCTCCACCGGTGTGCGGCTCGACGCCACGATCGTCTTCGACTACCCGAGTGTCGAAGCGGTCGCCGGCTACCTGATGACCCAGGTGCGCGGCGAGATCGGTGAGAGCGTCGTCGTGCGCGCCGCGCGCGGGAGCGACGAGCCGGTCGCGATCGTCGGCCTCAGCTGCCGCTATCCCGGCGGGGTCGAGTCCGCCGACGGGCTCTGGCAGCTGGTCGCCCAGCGGGCCGACGGCATCACGGAATTCCCCTCGGACCGCGGCTGGGACGTCGAGCAGCTCTACGACACCGATCCGGAGCGGTCCGGCACCAGCTACACGCGCGAGGGAGGTTTCCTCCACGATGCCGGCGACTTCGACCCCGCATTCTTCGGAATCGCCCCCCGCGAGGCGCAGGCGATGGACGCTCAGCAACGTCTGTTGCTGGAAGGCGCCTGGGAGGCGCTGGAGGACGCGGGGGTCGACCCCGAGTCGCTGCGCGGCGCCAACGCCGGCGTTTTCACCGGGGTCATGCATCACGACTACGGCGGCGCGGGTGGCATGGTCACGGTTCCGGCCGAGTACGAGGGACTGGTGGGAATCGGCAGCGCCGGAAGTGTCGTCTCGGGCCGCCTCTCATACACCCTTGGCCTCGAGGGCCCGGCGGTGTCGGTCGACACCGCCTGCTCCTCCTCGCTGGTCGCGATGCACCTCGCGGCGCAAGCGCTGCGATCGGGGGAGTGCGAGCTGGCGCTGGCCGGCGGAGTGACGGTGATGGCGACGCCGCGGATGTTCGTCGAGTTCTCGCGCCAAGGCGTGCTTTCCCCCGACGGGCACAGCAGATCCTTCTCGGCGGAGGCCGACGGCACCGGCTGGTCGGAGGGCTGCGGCCTGCTCCTGCTCGAGCGCCTCTCCGACGCCAAGCGCAACAACCGCCGCATCCTCGCCACGATCAAGGGCTCGGCCACCAACCAGGACGGAGCGAGCAACGGCCTGACGGCCCCCAACGGCCCATCCCAAGAGCGGGTGATCCGCCAGGCATTGGCAAACGCGGGCCTGAAGCCGAGCGAGGTCGACGCGGTAGAGGCCCACGGCACGGGAACCGTCCTCGGCGACCCGATCGAGGCCCAGGCCCTCTTGGCCACCTACGGACAAGACAGGGACAACGGCCCATTGGCCCTCGGCTCGCTGAAGTCCAACATCGGCCACACCCAGGCAGCCGCGGGAGTCGGCGGCGTGATCAAGATGGTGATGGCGCTGCGAGAAGAAGAGCTGCCCCCGACCCTGCACGCAGAGGAGCCCACTCCCCATGTCGACTGGAGCGCGGGGGAGATCGAGCTCTTGAACGAGCCTCGCGAGTGGAAACGAGGCGAGCGCCCCCGTCGCGCAGGCATCTCCTCCTTCGGCATCTCGGGAACCAACGCGCACCTGATCATCGAGGAGCCACCGGAGCAACCCGCTGCCCAACGCGATGAGCAAAGCCCCCCGGTCATCCTCTGGGCGATCTCGGCGAAAACCCCCGAGGCCCTGAGGGACTACGCGGGGCGCCTTGCAGCCCACGCCGAGCAGGCAGATCAAGACCCGCTCGACGTCGCCCACACCCTGCTCACCTCCAGGGCATCGCTGCCCCACAGGGCTGTCGTAGTTGGCACCGACCAAGAGGAGCTCCTCGCTGGATTGGATGCCCTCGTCAAAGGCAGCTCCCAGCCGGGTCTCGCAACCGCCAAGGCGACGCAGGGAAAGACAGCCTTCCTCCTAAGTGGCCAGGGCTCCCAAAGAGCCCAGATGGGCAAGGAGCTATACGACGCCTTCCCGACTTACAGGGACTCCTTCGAGCAGACCTGCGAAGAGCTCGACAAGCACCTCCCCTTCTCCGTCAAAGACGCCGTCTTCGCCGAGGCCGGGACAGAGCTCTCGAGCACCCTCAGTCGCACCGACGTGACCCAGGCCTCCATCTTCGCCCTGCAGGTCGCCCTCTTCGATCTCATCTCTGACTTCGGCCCATCTCCCGACTACCTGATCGGCCACTCGATAGGAGAGCTGAGCGCGGCCCACCTCTCAGGCGTCCTCTCTCTCCAAGACGCCGCAAAGCTCGTCGCGGCAAGGGGAACCCTGATGGCCGCCCTTCCCCAAGGCGGGGCGATGGCATCGATCAGGGCAAGCGAGCAAGAGGCAAGGGAGTCCCTAAAGGACTTCGAAGGCCGCCTGACGATCGCCGCGGTCAACTCGCCGAGCTCCGTCTCCGTCTCAGGAGAGGAAGAGGCGCTCGAGGAGTGGGAAGCGCTTCAGGGGAAAGCGGGCAAGAAGACCAAGCGCCTCGACGTCTCCCACGCCTTCCACTCCCAACTGATCGAGCCGATGCTCGAGGAGTTCGAGCAGCTCGCCTCTGAGCTCGAGTTCAAAGCCCCCCAGATCCCGATCGTCTCCAACGTAACCGGCGAGGAGCTGAGCGAGAATGAGGCGACCTCCCCCGCCTACTGGGCCTCCCAGATAAGAGAGGCGGTGCGCTTTGCCAAAGGCATCGAGTACCTCGGGGACAAGGGAGTCGGCCGCTTCCTGGAGCTGGGAGCGGGGACGACTCTCACCGCGCTTGCCACCGAGACGCTCGAAGACGAAGAGGCGACCTTCGCGCCGACCCTGCAAAAGGAGACCCCGGAGCCGACCTCTTTGATCGCCGCCTTGGGGGCGATGCATGCCTCGGGCGCAAAGCCCGACTTCAAAGCCCTGCTCGGAGACCCGCCACCGGCTCCCGCGGAGCTACCTACCTACCCCTTCCAGCGCCAGCGCTACTGGCTCGAGGCGGGGCGGGGCACGGGCGATCCATCGAGCCTCGGGCAAAGCGCCACCGATCACCCCCTGCTCGGCGCCTCGATCTCCCTCGCCGCCGAGGGCACCCGCATCTTCACCGGGCGGATCTCCCAGAAGAGCCATCCCTGGGTCAAGGACCACGCGGTTGCGGGCAATGTCCTGTTCCCCGGCACCGCCTTCGCCGAGCTGGCTCTGGCCGCGGGCGCCAAAGAAGGGGCAGGGCACCTGCTGGAGCTGATCCTCGAGGCACCCCTGATCCTCTCCGAGACAGGGGCAACCCAGATCCAGGTCACCCTCAGCGCCACCGAGGAGGATCCCGAGAGCTTCCAGGTCGCGATCCACTCCCGCCCAGACCAAGGCCAAGAGGAAGACGAGAAAGACACCGAGCCCTGGACCCGCCACGCCTCCGGGACCCTCACCACCGAGGAGTCGAGCCCGGCCGGCTTCGATGCAAGCGCCTGGCCCCCCGAGGGAGCCGAGTCGATCGCGGTCACCGACTTCTATGACGACGTTGCGGAGATCGGCCTGGGGTACGGCCCCGCCTTCCAGGGTCTCGAGGCAGCCTGGAAGCTGGGCGAGGAGCTCTACGCGGAGGTATCGCTGGCCGAGGAGCAACAGAGGGAAGCCGGGCGCTTCGGGGTGCACCCCGCGCTCTTGGACGCGGCCGGACACGTCGCCCTCGCCGGGGCCGATCCGGCCGAAGGCGTGCGGCTGCCCTTCAGCTTTGGCGGGATGACGCTGGGCGAGGCGGCGGGTGCCTCCGATCTGCGCGTACGGATCGCACCCCAGGGCGATCGCCTCCGACTGGACGCCAACGATCCGGAGGGCATTGGCGCGGTCTCGATCGCCTCGCTCCTCGCCCGCCCCCTCGACCCCTCCCGTCTGCGGGCAAAGGGCGCAAAGGAGCCCGACGCCCTCTTCGAGCTCCACTGGACCGAGGTGGAGCTCGGCGATCTCGCGGGGACCGCGGAGGCGGAGATCTTCGAGTCCGCCCCAACCCAAGGGGAGGACCCAGCCCGGGCAGCCCACGCCCACACCGCCACGGCCCTGGAGGCGATCCAGGCATTCCTCGCCGATCGAGACAAAGCCGAGGCCCGCCTGGCGATCCTCACCGAGGGGGCGATGGCCGTCTCCGACGGCGAGTCCCCCGACCCGGCAGCGGCCGCTGTCTGGGGGCTGGTCCGCTCGGCACAAGCAGAGCACCCCGGCCGCTTCCTCTTGATCGACGCAGACGGCAGCGATGCCTCCAAGGAGGCGCTCGCCGCGGCTCTCGCCCAGGTGGAGGAGCCCCAGCTGGCCCTGCGCGAGGGGGTTGCCTCGGTGCCGCGGTTGGGGGTGGCCGGCCGGGGCAGCCTCCCTGTTTCGGCGGTCCGCGCGTGGCATCTCGAAGCCGGCGGGGAAAAGACGATCGAGAGCATCGCTCCGGTCGAGTCTCCCGAGGCCGAACGCGACCTGAAGGGCCACGAGGTGCGGGTCGCCGTCCACGCCGCCGGGCTCAACTTCCGCGACGTGCTCGTCGTTCTCGGGATGTACCCGGGTAAGACGACGATCGGCGGCGAGGGCGCCGGCGTTGTCACCGAGGTCGGCTCGGAGGTTGAGGGTTTCTCCCCCGGCGACCGTGTTTTCGGACTCTTCGCCGGCGCCTTCGGGCCGCTCGCGGTCGCCGACAGCCGCATGCTGGCGGCGCTCCCCAGGAGCTGGTCCTTCGCGGAGGGCGCCTCCGTTCCGATCGCCACCGCCACCGCCCACTACGGCCTCCTCGACCTCGCCGGCCTCGAGCCCGGCGAGCGGGTCCTGATCCACGCCGGCGCCGGCGGGGTAGGCACCGCCGCCGTGCGGATAGCCCGCCACCTCGGCGCCGAGGTCTTCGCCACCGCCAGCCCCGCCAAGTGGGACGCGCTGCGAGCGCTGGGCCTAGACGACGATCACATCGCCTCCTCGCGCGATCTCGACTTCAAGGAGAAGTTCCTCGAGCTGACCGACGGGCAAGGCATGGACGTAGTGCTCGACTCGCTGGCCCGCGAGTTCGTCGATGCCTCCCTGGACCTCCTGCCCAGGGGAGGTCGCTTCCTGGAGATGGGCAAGACCGACATCCGCGACGCCGCGCGGGTCGCGGAGTCCCACCCCGGGGTCGCCTACCGGGCCTTCGACCTGCTCGAAGTGGAGCCAAAGCGAATCGGGGAGATCCTCGAGGAGCTGCTCGACCTCTTCGAGCAAGGCGCCCTGACCCACCTGCCGCTCACCACCTGGGACCTGCGAAACGCCCCCCGTGCCTTCCGCGCCCTCAGCCAAGCCCGCCTCATCGGCAAGGCGGTGCTCACGGTCCCCCAGCCGTTGGACCCCCAGGGCACCGTCCTCGTCACCGGCGGCCTCTCGGGCCTGGGCGCGATCACCGCCTGCCACCTCGCCACCTCCCACGGCGCCAAGAACCTGCTGCTCACCAGCCGTCGTGGCCCCGATGCCCCGGGTGCAACCGAGCTGATCGCCGAGCTGGCCGAGCTGGGTTGCGAGGCAAAGGCCCTCGTCTGCGACGTCTCCGATCGCTCCCAACTCGAAGCCCTGCTCGCCAAGATCCCACCCGAGCACCCGCTCACCGCCGTCGTGCACTCGGCCGGCACGATCGAGGACGCCACGATCGATGCGCTCGACTCCCGGCGCCTCGACGCCGTCCTCGCTCCCAAGGCCGATGCCGCCTGGCACCTGCACGAGCTGACCCGGGAGATGGATCTCTCTGCCTTCGTCCTCTACTCCTCGGGCGCCGGCACCGCCGGCAATCCGGGACAGGGCAACTACGCCGCCGCCAACGCGTTCCTCGACGCCCTCGCGCACGCTCGCCACGCGGCGGGCCTTCCTTCCACCGCTATCGGCTGGGGTCTGTGGGAGCAGGACAGCGAATTGACCGAGGGCCTCGGTGAAGTCGAGCGGGGGCGTCTCGCTCGGGCGGGTTTCAAGCCCCTCGCGACCGAGCACGGACTCGAGCTCTTCGATCGCGCCGGTCTCCTGTCCGCCCCCGCGTTGGTAGCGGCGCCGCTCGATCGCGCCGCCCTGCGCTCCTCGGCACGCGCCGGGATGCTGGCGCCGCTGCTCTCGGAACTGGTCCATTCGGGACGCCGCCGCACCAAGGCGAACAGCGGCTCCCTGGCCCGCCGCCTGGCGGCGATCCCAGAGGCAGAGCGCGAGGCCGCCGTCCTCGAGGTCGTCCGCGAGCACGCCGCCGCCGTGCTCGGCCACTCCTCCCTCGAGGCGATCGACCCCGCCGCCAATTTCAAGGACCTCGGCTTCGACTCGCTCGGCGCCGTAGAGCTGCGCAATCGCCTCGCCGAGGCGATGGGGGTGCGCCTGGAGGCGACCCTGATGTTCGACCACCCCAACCCGGAAGCGGTTGTCGGGCACCTGCTCGAAAAGATCGTCGGAAGCGCCCGCTCGGACATCGTCGTGCGGGCGGCCCGCGGCTTCGACGAGCCGATCGCGATCGTCGGCATGAGCTGCCGCTATCCGGGTGAGGCTTCCTCTCCTGAACGGCTCTGGAAGCTCGTCGCCAATGGCGGGGATGGAATCGTCGAGTTCCCCGAGGACCGGGGCTGGGACATCGAGCGCCTCTACCACCCCGATTCCGACCAGGCCGGCACCACCAACGCCCACGAGGGTGGTTTTCTGGGCGACGCCGCCGACTTCGATTCCGCCTTCTTCGGTATTCCCCCGCGCGAGGCGACCGCGACGGACCCCCAACAGCGCCTCCTCCTGGAAGGAGCCTGGGAGGCGCTGGAGGACGCTGGGGTCGACCCCGCCTCGCTGCACGGAAGCAGCACCGGGGTTTTCGCGGGACTCGCGTTCCAGGACTACATCGCCCTATCCAACGCCGCGGGGGCCGATCTCGACGGCCTGCGGCTAACGGGAAGCGGCACGGGGGCGGTATCCGGCCGCATCTCATACACCCTCGGCCTCGAGGGCCCGGCGGTGACGGTCGATACCGCCTGCTCCGCTTCGCTGGTCGCGACCCATCTCGCCGCCCAGGCGCTGCGCTCGGGCGAGTGCGACCTGGCGCTGGCGGGTGGGGTGACGACGATGGCGTCGCCGTCGATGTTCACCGAGATGAGCCGGCAAGGTGGGCTTGCCCCAGACGGCCGTTGCAAGTCCTTCAGTGCAGATGCCGACGGCGCCGGCTTCTCGGAGGGCTGCGGCCTGCTCCTGCTCGAGCGCCTCTCCGACGCAAAGCGCAACAACCGCCGCATCCTCGCCACGATCAAGGGCTCTGCCATCAACCAGGACGGGGCGAGCAACGGACTGACCGCCCCCAACGGCCCATCCCAGGAGAGAGTCATCCGCCAGGCACTGGCAAACGCGGGCCTGAAGCCGAGCGAGGTCGACGCGGTCGAGGCGCACGGCACGGGAACGGTCCTCGGCGACCCGATCGAGGCCCAGGCCCTCTTGGCCACCTACGGACAAGAGCGGGACAACGGCCCATTGGCCCTCGGCTCGCTGAAGTCCAACATCGGCCACACCCAGGCGGCCGCGGGAGTCGGCGGCGTGATCAAGATGGTGATGGCGCTCAGAGAAGAAGAGCTGCCCCCGACCCTGCACGCGGCCGAGCCCACTCCCCACGTCGACTGGAGCTCTGGCGAGATCGAGCTTCTCAACAAACCCCGCGAGTGGAAGCGCGGCGGGCGACCGAGGAGAGCAGGCATCTCCTCCTTTGGCATCTCGGGAACCAACGCGCACGTGATCATCGAGGAGCCGCCCGAGCTTCCATCCCCCCAGCGCGACGAGGAAGCCCGCCCCCCGGCGATCCCCTGGGCGATCTCGGCGAAAACCCCAGAGGCCCTGCGGGACTACGCCGGGCGTCTTGCCGCCCACGCGGAGAAGAGCGAGCAGGACCCGATCGACATCGCCCACACCCTGCTCTCCTCCAGGGCATCGCTGTCCCACAGGGCTGTCGTGGTGGGAGCCGACAAGGCCGAGCTGCTCGAGGGCCTCGACGCTTTGACCACCGGCAAAGCCTCGCCCAACCTCGTTCAGGGCAATGCCTCCTCTCACTCAAAGGTCGCCTTCGTCTTCCCCGGTCAGGGATCGCAGTGGGCGGGGATGGCCAAGGGCCTCCTCGAGGAGAGCCCGGTCTTTGCCGCCGCCATGGCCGAGTGCGACGAAGCGCTGGGCGAGTTCCTCGACTTCTCGGTGCTCGAGGCACTCCGCTCAGAAGACGGAGGGTGGATGGAGCGCATCGAGGCCGTCCAGCCGGTCCTCTTCGCGACGATGATCGCCTTGGCGCGGCTGTGGGGCTCCTACGGTGTGCGGCCCGCGGCCGTCGTCGGTCACTCCCAGGGCGAGATCGCCGCCGCGGTAGTGGCCGGGGCTCTCTCCCTGGGCGACGGAGCAAGGCTCGCGGCCCTGCGCAGCCAAGCGATCGCCAAACTCGCCGGCAAGGGAGCGATGGTCTCACTCGCCCTCTCGGCCGAGCGGGCGGAGGAGCTCTTGCAGAAGTGGGAGGGCAAAGTCGCGCTCGCCGCGGTGAACAGCCCGAGCGCCGTCACCGTGGCCTGCGGCGAGGGGGAGCTGGCAGAGCTCCTGGCCCACTGCGAGGAGCGAGACATCCGCGCCCGCGAGGTTGCGGCGACGATTCCCTCCCACTCCCACCACGTCGAGTTCCTCCGCGAAGAGGTCCTCGAGGCACTCGCCCCGATCTCACCCGGCGAGGCCCGGATCCCCTTCTACTCCACGGTCAGCGGCGAGCCGATCGCCGGCGAGGAGCTCGATGCCGCTTACTGGTACCGCAACCTCAGGGAGCCGGTGCGCTTCGAGGCGGCGACCGAGCGACTGCTCGAAGACGGCCACGGTGCCCTGCTGGAGATCAGTGCCCACCCGGTGCTCTCGATGGCGATCGAGAGCACGATCGAGGCCCGAGACGCCCAGGCCCTCGCCCTGCACACCCTGAGGCGAGACGAAGGTGGGCTGAAGCGCTTTCTCGCTTCGGCCGGCCAGGCTCACGCAAACGGAGTCGCGGTCGACTTCTCACCGCTCTTCGAGAGCCTCGAGCCGGCCCTCGCCGAGCTGCCCACCTACCCCTTCCAAAGGCAGCGCTACTGGCTCGAAGGGGGGACGGGTGCGACCGACGCCCACGCACTCGGTCAAAGCAACAGCGCTCACCCCCTCCTGGGAGCCTCGATCTCCCTCTCGGGTGAGGGAGAGCACCTGCTCACCGGGCGCATCTCCCAAAAGACGCATCCCTGGGTAAAAGACCACGCGGTCGGCGGCGCCGTCCTTTTGCCCGGTACCGCTTTCGTGGAGATGGCGCTCAGGGCCGGCGCGGAGGTCGGCGCGGAGCACCTCGCAGAGCTCGTCTTGGAGTCCCCGCTGATCATCGCCGAGGAGGGAGCCGTGCAACTGCAAGTCAGCGTCTCCGCCACCGAAGGGGATGTGGAGCGCTTCGAAGTCGAGATCCACTCGCGAGTCGAGCCAACGGACGAGGAGGAGTCAGAGCCCCTCCCCTGGACCCGCCACGCCTTCGGCACCCTCACGCCCCAGGCGGAGCCGCTCCAAGCTGCCTTCGACGCCACCGCCTGGCCCCCGCCCGGGGCAGAGCCGATCGCCACCGAAGACTTCTATGACCGCGCTGCCGCGATCGGCATCGACTACGGCCTCGCCTTCCAGGGCCTAGAGGTGGCCTGGGGAGCGGGCAACGAGTTCTTCGCGGAGGTTTCCCTCGCCGACGAGCAGGCGCGGGAGGCCAAGCGCTTCGGCCTTCACCCGGCGCTGCTCGATGCGGCGCTTCACGCATCGATGCTGGATGCCGACCCCGAGCAGGGCCCGCGGCTGCCCTTCAGCTTCAGTGGCGTGTCGGTGGGAGGGGAGCATGGCGCCACCGCCCTGCGGGTGCGGATCGCGGTTGAGGACGAGCGCATCCGGCTCGACGCCGCCGATTCCGACGGCGTGCCCGTCTGCTCCATCTCTCTCACTATGCGCCGGCTCGACCCGTCTCAGCTTGCGACCGAGGGTCGCGTCGAGGGCGATGACCTGCTGCGGCTCGGGTGGGAGGCCATCGACCTGCCTGAGCCCGTCGGCCAGAGTGCCGGAGTCGAGGTCTTGGAGTGCGTCCCGGATCCGGGGCTGGATCCGGCGGATGCCGCCCGCGCACTGAGCACTGCAGCCCTGGAGGCCTTGCAGGCGTTCCTCGCCCACGGTGCCGAGGGCCGCCTCGCCTTCCTTACTCGCGGGGCGATGGCCGTGTTGCCGGGCGAGGCTACGGACCCCGCGTCGGCGGCGGTCTGGGGCCTGGTGCGCTCCGCCCAGTCCGAGCACCCCGGCCGCTTCGTTCTCGTCGACGTCGATGCCGGGGAGACCGTCGCGCGGGTGCTCGCCACAGTGTTGGCGGTCGAGGAGGAGCCACAGCTGGGCCTGCGTAACGGCGTTGCCCACGTGCCTCGTCTCCGTCCGGCGCGGCCCCAAGAGGAGCTGAGCACACCGGAGGCGCCCTGGCGCCTGGAGGCCGGCGAGGCCGGGGCACTCGAGAGCCTGCGGGTCGTCGAGGCCGGCGAGGCAGAGCGTGAGTTACAGCTTGGCGAGGTACGCGTCGCGATCCGCGCAGCCGGCATCAACTTCCGCGACGTGTTGGTCGCCCTCGGGATGTATCCGGACAGTGACGCGGAGATCGGGGGGGAGGGAGCTGGGGTCGTCGTCGAGGTGGGTCCCGGGGTCTCGGACATCGTGTCCGGGGCTCGCGTCTTCGGGCTGCTGCCCGGAGCTTTCGGCTCACTCACCGTCGCCGACCGCCGCATGCTCGCCCCTCTGCCCGAGGACTGGACCTTCGCCCAGGGCGCCTCGGCTCCGATCGCCTTCGCCACCGCCTATTACGGGCTCGTCGACCTCGCGGGCCTAAAGGTTGGCGAGCGGGTGCTGATCCATGCTGGCGCCGGCGGTGTGGGCACCGCCGCGATCCAGATCGCCCGCCACCTCGGCGCCGAGGTCTTCGCGACGGCCAGCCCCGCCAAGTGGGACGCGCTGCGAGATATGGGTCTAGACGAGGACCACATCGCTTCCTCGCGAGACCTCGAGTTCAAGGAGAAGTTCCTGGGAGTCACCGGGGGGGAGGGTGTCGAGGTGGTCCTCGACTCGTTGGCACGTGAGTTCGTCGACGCCTCACTCGACCTCCTGCCCCAGGGTGGGCGCTTCCTGGAGATGGGCAAGGCCGACGTCCGCGACGCCGCGGAGATCGCCGAGATCCATCCCGGGGTGAGGTACCGGGCCTTCGACCTCTTCGAAGCAGGCCCCGAGCGGCTCGGCGAGATCATCGCCGAGTTGGTCGGGCTCTTCGAGCGCGGTTGCCTTGCCCACCTGCCGATCACCGCCTGGGACGTCCGCGAGGCGACCACCGCATTTCGCGCCCTCAGTCAGGCCCGCCTCGTCGGAAAGGCCGTGCTCACCGTCCCGCAGTCTCTCGACCCCGAGGGCACGGTGCTGATCACCGGGGGGCTCACCGGCATTGGCGCGATCACGGCCCGTCACCTCGCCACCTCCCATGGGACCAAGCGCCTGCTGTTGGCCGGCCGCCGCGGTCCCGCAACCCCCGGTGCCGCCCAATTGCTCGCTGAGTTGGCCGATGTCGGTTGCGAGGCGACCGCCGTTGCCTGCGACGTCTCCGATCGCGAGCAGGTCGAGGCGCTGCTGGCCCGAGCTCCCGCCGAGCACCCGTTGACCGCCGTCGTCCACTCGGCCGGCGTGCTCGACGACGGCACGATCGAGTCGCTGGGCGCCGGACGCCTCGACGGGGTGTTTGCCCCCAAGGCGGACGCCGCCTCGCACCTGCACGAGCTGACCGCCGAGAAGGACCTGTCTGCCTTCGTCGTCTACTCCTCGGGCGCCGCCACGATCGGCAGTCCGGGCCAGGGCAACTACGCGGCCGCCAACTCGTTCCTCGACGCGCTTGCCCAGCAACGCTGTGCGGAAGGCCTGCCCGCCAACTCGATCGCCTGGGGGCCCTGGGAGATCGACAGCGAAATGAGCCGCGAGCTCAGCGAGGCCGATCGGGCTCGCCTTGCTCGTAACGGCATCGTCCCGATTGCCACCGGCCGAGGCCTCGAGCTCCTCGATCGCGCCCTCGCGGCGCCAGGCCCACTGCGAGTGGTCGTCCCGCTCGATCGTCTCGCCCTCCGCTCCGCCGCCGGAGCCGGGACGCTGCCGTCGCTGCTCTCGGATCTCGTCTCGACCGACCGCCGCCGCTCGAGGAGGACCAGCGGCGCGCGCGCCCGTCGCCTCGCGATGATCCCTGAGTCGGAGCGCGCAACCGCCGTTCTCGAAATGGTGCGCGAGCAGGCCGCCGCCGTCCTCGGTCATGCCACCGTCGAGGCGATCGAGCCAAAAACGAGTTTCAAGGACCTCGGCTTCGACTCGCTCGGCGCGGTCGAGCTGCGCAACCGCCTCACCGAGGCGACGGGGGTGGCGCTCGAGGCAACGGTTGTCTTCGACTACCCCACAGCGGAGGCCGTGACAGAGCACGTGCTCAACCAGGTGGTGGGCGGCGAGCCAGCTCAGTCTTCGATGCAACATGCGTTCGATCGGCTGGAATCGCTGTTGGGAACAGTGGAGCCTGCCGAGCGCCAGCGGGTCGCCGTGCGGCTTCGATCCCTAAATGCGCGTTTCCAGCAGCTTTTCGAGGACGCCGCCGACACGGAGCATGCGCTCGGCAACGGGTCATCCGGCGCCTACCTCGACTCTGCCTCGGACGACGAGCTGTTTGAGCTCATCGACAAGGAGCTCGGTTCGGCGTGAGCGAAGAGCAACTCCGTAAATATCTGAGGAAAGTCACCGGCGAGTTGCAGGGAGCGCATCGCCGCATACACGAGCTCGAACGGCAGGGGTCCGAGTCGATCGCGATCGTCGGCGCCGCCTGTCGTTACCCCGGCGGCGTCTCGTCCCCGGAGGGGGTTTGGGAGGTGGCTGCCGAGGGTCGCGACTGCATCGTGGAGCTCCCCGACGATCGTGGCTGGCCCACGGGTCGCCTATATGACCCGGACCCCGACGCCGTTGGTAAGACCTCGACGCGCCACGGCGGCTTCCTGGAGGATGCCGCTGGGTTCGACTCGGCCTTCTTCGGTATCGCTCCACGCGAGGCGCTGGCGATGGACCCCCAGCAACGCCTGCTGCTCGAAAGCGCTTGGCAGGCGCTGGAGGACGCGGGGATCGATCCACTCGATCTGCATGGCAGCTTGACCGGGGTCTTTGCCGGCCTGGCATCTCAGGACTACGCCAGCGGCAGCGCCACCGGTGGCGCTGCCGATGCCGCGGTCGAAGGCATGATCGGGGTTGGCGGGACGACGAGCGTTGCCTCCGGCCGTCTTGCCTACTCGCTCGGCCTCGAGGGCCCGGCGGTCTCGGTCGACACCGCCTGCTCCTCCTCGCTGGTCGCGATGCACCTCGCCGCGCAAGCGTTGCGGGGAGGGGAATGCGACCTGGCGCTGGCCGGCGGGGCGGCGGTAATGGCGACGCCAGGGATCTTCGTCCAATTCTCCCGCCAGCGAGCGATGTCACCCGACGGACGCTGCAAGTCCTTCTCCGCAGATGCCGACGGCGCCGGCTTCTCGGAGGGCTGCGGCCTGCTCCTGCTCGAGCGCCTCTCCGACGCAAAGCGCAACAACCGCCGCATCCTCGCCACGATCAAGGGCTCTGCCATCAACCAGGACGGGGCGAGCAACGGACTGACCGCCCCCAACGGCCCATCCCAGGAGAGAGTCATCCGCCAGGCACTGGCAAACGCGGGCCTGAAGCCGAGCGAGGTCGACGCGGTCGAGGCGCACGGCACGGGAACGGTCCTCGGCGACCCGATCGAGGCCCAGGCCCTCTTGGCCACCTACGGACAAGAGCGGGACAACGGCCCATTGGCCCTCGGCTCGCTGAAGTCCAACATCGGCCACACCCAGGCGGCCGCGGGAGTCGGCGGCGTGATCAAGATGGTGATGGCGCTCAGAGAAGAAGAGCTGCCCCCGACCCTGCACGCGGCCGAGCCCACTCCCCACGTCGACTGGAGCTCTGGCGAGATCGAGCTTCTCAACAAACCCCGCGAGTGGAAGCGCGGCGGGCGACCGAGAAGAGCCGGCGTCTCCTCCTTTGGCATCTCGGGAACCAACGCGCACGTGATCATCGAGGAGCCGCCCGAGCTTCCATCCCCCCAGCGCGACGAGGAAGCCCGCCCCCCGGCGATCCCCTGGGCGATCTCGGCGAAAACCCCCGAGGCCCTGCGGGACTACGCGGGAAAGCTCGCCGCCCACGCCGAGAAGACCGACCAGGACCCCGTGGACGTGGCCCACACCCTCTTGGCCTCCAGGGCATCGCTGTCCCACAGGGCAGTCGTGGTCGGAAGCGACAAGGAGGAGCTCTTGCAAGGCCTCGACGCCCTGGTCAAAGGCAGCTCCCACCGGGGCCTCGCAACCGCCAAGGCGACGCAGGGAAAGACAGCCTTCCTGCTCTCGGGACAGGGCTCCCAAAGGGCTCAGATGGGCAAAGAGCTATACGCGGCCTTCCCGACCTACGCAAAGGCATTCGATCGAGCATGCGAGGCACTCCAAGAGCACCTGCCCTTCTCGGTCAAAGACGCCGTCTTCGCCGAGGCCGGGACAGAGCTCTCGAGCACCCTCGCTCGCACAGACGTCACCCAGGCCTCCATCTTTGCTTTGCAGCTCGCCCTCTATGAGCTGATCTCCTCCTTCGGCCCATCTCCCGACTACCTGATCGGCCACTCGATAGGAGAGCTGAGCGCGGCCCACCTCTCAGGCGTCCTCTCTCTCCAGGACGCCGCAAAGCTCGTCGCGGCAAGGGGAACCCTGATGGCCGCGCTTCCCCAAGGCGGGGCGATGGCATCGATCAGGGCAAGCGAGCAAGAGGCAAGGGAGTCCCTAAAGGACTTCGAAGGCCGCCTGGCGATCGCCGCGGTCAACTCGCCGAGCTCCGTCTCCGTCTCAGGAGAGGAAGAGGCGCTCGAGGAGTGGGAAGCGCTTCAGGGGAAAGCGGGCAAGAAGACCAAGCGCCTCGACGTCTCCCATGCCTTCCACTCCCAGCTGATCGAGCCGATGCTCCAAGAGTTCGAGCAGATCGCCTCCGAGCTCAGCTTCGACGCCCCCCGCATCCCGATCGTCTCCAACGTGACCGCAGAGGAGCTGACAGACCGACAGGCAACCTCCCCCGCCTACTGGGCCTCCCAGATCAGGGAGGCGGTGTGCTTTGCCAAGGGCATCCAACACCTCGAAGGCAAAGGGGTCAGCCGCTTCTTGGAGCTGGGAGCCGGCACCACCCTCACAGCGCTTGCCGCGGAGACGCTCGAAGAGGAAGAAGCGACCTTCGCCCCCTCCCTGGGCAAGGACGCTCCAGAGCCGACCTCCTTCATCGCCGCTCTGGGCGCGATGCATGCCTCGGGCGCAAAGCCCGACTTCAAGGCCCTGCTCGGAGAGCCTCCACAGGCTCCCACCGAGCTACCCACCTATCCCTTCCAACGACGGCGCTACTGGCTCGAGGCGGGCCAAGGAGCGGGCGATCCCTCGGCGCTTGGTCTCTCCGCCGCCGATCACCCCCTGCTCGGCGCCTCGATCTCCCTCGCCGCCGAGGGCACCCACCTCTTCACCGGGCGGATCTCCCAAAAGAGCCACCCTTGGGTCAAAGACCACGCGGTGGGTGGCAACGTCCTGCTCCCCGGCACCGCCTTCGCCGAGATGGCGCTCACCGCGGGAGCGCAGGTGGGGGCTGAGCGCCTCGAGGAGCTGATCCTCGAGGCTCCACTCGTCCTGCCCGAGGACGGAGCCGTGCAGGTCCAGCTCACCCTGCGACCAACCGAGCAGAACCCTGGGGCCTATGAGATCGAGATCCACTCCCGGCCCGAGCCGGGGGAGGAGGAAGACCAAGAGCCCTCCACCTGGACCCGTCATGCCTCCGGCACCCTCGCGCCACAGGCAGAACCGCTCCAGGCCGCATTCGATGCCACCGTCTGGCCGCCCCCCGGAGCCGAGCCGATCGCCGTCGAGGACTTCTATGACCGCGTCGCCGACATCGGCCTGGAGTACGGATCCGCCTTCCTGGGCATGGAGGCCGCCTGGCGGTTGGGGGAGGAGCTATACGCGGAGGTCTCCCTCGCCGAGGAGCAGCAGGGGGAAGCCGAGCGCTTCGGCCTTCACCCGGCGCTGCTCGATGCGGCCCTTCACGCCTCGATGCTGGATGCCGATCCCGAGCGGGGCCTGCGGCTGCCTTTCAGCTTTGCGGGCGTGTCGCTGGGCGAGGCCGGGGCGGCGAAACGGCTGCGGCTGCGGATCGTGGACGAGGAAGGGCGCATCCGGCTCGACGCGGCCGGCCCCGACGGGGCTCCCGCCTGCTCGATTGCCTCCCTTGCGGTCCGCGAGGTCGACCCCACGCAGCTGCAAGTCGCGACCATGGAGCCCGACGCGCTCTTGGCCCTGGAGTGGATCGCGGTCGAGCCGGGCGACGGCGAGAGCCGGGCCGAGACCTTCGAGTGCCGCACCGATCCCGACCTCGACCCGGCCGCGGCGGCCCACGCGCTCACCGCCCGGGCTTTGGAGCGGCTGCACTCCTTCCTGGCCGACGAGGAGGCGCCCGATGCCAGCCTGGCGTTCATCACGGAGGGGGCGATGGCCGTCTCCGAGGGCGATGCCCCCGACCCCGCCGCCGCCGCGGTCTGGGGCCTGGTCCGCTCGGCCCAGGCGGAGCACCCCGGGCGGTTCCTGCTGGTCGACCTGGACCCGAGCGAGGCATCCGGGGAGGCGCTGGCCGGGGTTCTGGCCCAACGGGAGGAGCCCCAGCTCGCCCTGCGCGAGGGAATCGCCATGGCGCCGCGGCTCGTTCCGGCAAAAGGGGCCGACGAGAACCCTCCCCAGCTGGCTTCCGATGGCACGGTCCTCATCACCGGTGGGCTCTCCGGCCTGGGGGCGATAGCCGCTCGTCACCTCGCGGACGCCCACGGCGTCGAGCGCATTCTCCTCACCAGTCGCCGTGGCTCCGAGGCGCCGGGCGCAGGCGAGCTGATCGCCGAGCTGGCCGAGCTCGGCTGCGAGGCCACGGCCGTCGCCTGCGACGTCTCCGATCGCGAGCAGCTCCAAGCGCTGCTGGCGGAGGTCTCCGCGGAGCACCCGCTTACCGCCGTCGTGCATTGCGCCGGGATAGTCGATGACGGCACGATCGGGTCGCTCGACCCCGACCGCCTCGATGCCGTGCTCGCACCGAAGGCCGATGCCGCATGGCACCTGCACGAGCTGACCCGCGGTGCCGGGCTGGCCGACTTCGTCCTCTACTCCTCTGGCGCCGCCGTTCTCGGCAGCCCTGGGCAGGGCAACTACGCCGCCGCCAACTCCTTTCTCGACGCGCTTGCCCAGAGCCGCCGCGCCGAAGGCCTACCCGCGCACGCGATTGCCTGGGGCATGTGGGAGGCGGAGAGCGGGATGACGGCGGAGCTGGACGAGGCCGACAGGGCTCGCCTGGCGCGGGCCGGCCTGGCGCCGATCGCGGCTGAGGCGGGGACGCGCCTTCTCGACCGCGCCCTCTCCCGGCCCGCCTCCTTCAGCGCCGCGCTTCCCTTCGACCGCAATGTGCTGCGGACCGTCGCGAGGGCTGGACTGCTGCCGCCCCTGCTGACCGGTCTGGCGCCGTCGGCACGTCGCCGGACCGGTGTTGCCGGTGGCGCCCTTGCCGGTCGCCTGGCGGCAATGCCTGCGGCGGAGTGGGAGTCGACCCTGCTGGAGATCGTGCGCGAGCAGGCCGCCTCGGTGCTGGGTCACGCATCCGTCGATGCGGTCGATCCGCGCACCAGCTTCAAGGACCTCGGCTTCGACTCGCTCGGCGCGGTCGAGCTGCGCAACCGCCTCGCCACCGCGACCGGCGTGCGACTCGACGCGACGATCGTCTTCGACTACCCGACCCCCGAGGCCGTCGCCCGCTTCCTGTTGGACCGGTTCCGTGGCGAGGCCGGTGGGGCGACCGTCGTGCGAGCCTCACGCGGCGCCGACGAGCCGATCGCGATCGTCGGCCTCAGCTGCCGCTACCCGGGGGGTGTGTCCTCGCCCGAGAGCATGTGGAGCCTGCTCGCTTCGGGCCGAGACGGCATCGGCCCTTTCCCCGAAGACCGCGGCTGGGATGTCGAGCGGATCTACGACCCCGACCCCGAGCGGGCCGGTAAGACCTACACCCGCCACGGCGGCTTCCTCGAGGATCTCGCCGAGTTCGACCCGGCTTTCTTCTCCTTCGGGCCGCGTGAGGCGTTGGGAGTAGACCCGCAGCAGCGCCTCCTGCTGGAAGCCTCCTGGGAGGCGCTGGAGGATGCGGGCGTCGCCCCCGAGTCGCTGCGCGGCGCCAACGCCGGCGTCTTCGCCGGCGTCATGTACCACGACTACGCCGGCGGGGCGGGCGCCGGGGCGCCGGAGCTGGAAGCGTTCGGCGGAACCGGCATCGCCGGCAGCGTCGCCTCCGGCCGCGTCTCCTATGCGCTGGGCCTGGAGGGGCCCGCCGTCTCGATCGACACCGCCTGTTCCTCCTCGCTGGTCGCGACCCACCTCGCCGCCCAGGCGCTGCGCTCGGGCGAGTGCGATTTGGCCTTGGCGGGTGGGGTGACGGCGATGGCGACGCCGATCGTCTTCATCGGGATGAGCCGCCAGCGAGCCCTCGCCACGGACGGACGCTGCAAGTCCTTCGGTGCCGATGCCGACGGCACCGGCTGGTCGGAGGGCTGCGGCCTGCTCCTGCTCGAGCGCCTCTCCGACGCAAAGCGCAACAAGCGCCGCATCCTCGCCACGATCAAGGGCTCGGCCACCAACCAGGACGGGGCATCGAACGGCCTCACAGCCCCCAACGGCCCATCGCAGGAAAGGGTGATCCGCCAGGCACTGGCAAACGCCGGCCTGAAGCCGAGCGAGGTCGACGCGGTCGAGGCGCACGGAACGGGAACGGTCCTCGGCGACCCGATCGAGGCCCAGGCCCTCTTGGCCACCTACGGACAAGACAGGGACAACGGCCCCCTGGCCCTCGGCTCCTTGAAGTCCAACATCGGTCACACCCAGGCGGCGGCGGGAGTCGGCGGCGTGATCAAGATGGTGATGGCGCTCAGAGAAGAAGAGCTGCCGAGGACCCTGCACGCGGAGGAGCCGACCCCTCACGTCGACTGGAGCTCTGGCGAGGTAGAGCTGCTCAGCGAGGCAAAGCCCTGGAAGCGCGGCGAGCGACCAAGAAGAGCGGCCGTCTCCTCCTTCGGCATCTCGGGAACCAACGCGCACCTGATCATCGAGGAGCCTCCGGAGCGTCCGGCTCCGCAAAGGGATGAGAAAGACAAGCCCCCGGTCATCCCCTGGGCGATCTCGGCGAAAACCCCCGAGGCACTGAAGGACTACGCGGGAAAGCTCGCCGCCCACGCCGAGCAGGCAGACCAAGACCGGATCGACGTCGCTCACACCCTGCTCGCCTCCAGGGCATCGCTTCCTCACAGAGCGGTGGTCGTCGGCCACGACAAGACCGAGCTCCTGGAGGGCCTCGATGCGCTGAGGGCCGGCAAGGCCTCGCCCAACCTCGTTCAGGGCAACGCCACCTCGCACACCAAGATCGCCTTCGTCTTCCCCGGCCAGGGATCGCAGTGGGCGGGGATGGCCAGGGGGCTCCTGGAGGAGAGCCCGCTCTTCGTCGCCTCCATGACCGAGTGCGACGAGGCGCTGGGCGAGTTCCTCGAGGCCTCGATCCTCAATCTGATCCGCTCGGATTCCGAGCAATGGCTGGGCGAAGTGCAGCTCGTCCAACCCGCCCTCTTCGCGACGATGGTCTCGCTGGCGAGGCTGTGGGGCGCTTACGGGGTTAGGCCCGCGGCCGTCGTCGGTCACTCCCAGGGCGAGATCGCCGCCGCGGTCGTGGCGGGGGCTCTCTCCCTCGAGGACGGAGCGAGGCTCGCGGCCCTGCGCGCCAAGGCCCTGATCCCGTTGATGGGTAAAGGGGAGATGGCCTCCTTCGCGCTCTCGGCCGATGAGCTCGAAGAGAAGCTTGCCCCCTACGGCGACAGAGTCTCGATCGCCGCCCACAACGGCCCCCGCTCGACCGTCTGCTCCGGAGAGCCAAAGGCACTCCAAGAGCTGGTCGCCGCCTGCGAGGAGGAAGGGAGGAGGGCTCGCATCATCCCCGTCGGCTACGCCTCCCACTGCGCCCAGATCGAGCAGATCGAGGCAGGGCTGAAAGCCGGGATCGAGACGATCGAGCCCCAGGCTGCCGAGATCCCCTTCCTCTCGACCCTCAGCGGCGAGCCGCTCGAGACGACCGAGCTCGACGCCGCCTACTGGTATCGCAACCTCAGGGAGCCGGTGCGCTTCCAGCAGGCAAGCGAGGAGCTTCTGAGCGACGGCTTCACCGCCTTCGTCGAGATCAGCTGCCACCCGGTCCTCTCCCTGGCCCTGCGGGAAACGATCGAGGCCGCCGGATCGAAGGCGATCTCCCTGCAGAGCCTGAGAAGGGACGAGGGCGACACCAGGCGCTTCCTCACCTCCCTCGCCCAGGCCCACGCCGACGGCGTCGAGGTCGACTTCTCGCCCCTCCTCGGAGAACCACCCCTCGCACCGGCACAGCTGCCCACCTACTCCTTCCAAAGACAGCGCTACTGGCTCGATGCCGCAAGGGGATCCGCCGACCTGGGAGCCGCTGGCCAGAGGGCCGCGGATCACCCCCTGCTGGGCGCCACGATCGCCCTCGTCAAGGAAGGCGAGCACCTCTTCACCGGGCGCATCTCCCAACAGACCCATCCTTGGACCAAGGACCACGCGGTCACCGGGACCGTGATCCTGCCCGGTACCGCCTTCGTCGAGATGGCGCTGAGGGCAGGGGCGGAGGTGGGGGCGGAGCGCCTGCAAGAGCTCGTCTTGGAGACCCCGCTTCACCTTCCCGAGGGAGCGGCGCTCCAGATCCAGCTCACCCTGCGCGCCGGCGAGCAGGACCCCGAGGCCTACGCGCTCGAGATCCACTCCCGCCCCGAGCCAGGGGAGGAGGAAGGCCAAGAGCCCTCCCCCTGGACCCGCCACGCCTCGGGCGCCCTCGTGCCCGAGACAGAGCCGCTCCGAGTCGCCTTCGATGCAACCGCCTGGCCGCCGCCCGGCGCGGAGCCGATCCCCACGGAGGATTTCTACGATCACGTTGCCGAGATCGGGATCGAGTATGGCCCCGCCTTCCAGGGCATGGAGGCCGCTTGGAGACTGGGCAACGAGTTCTTCGCCGAGGTATCGCTCGCCGCGGAGCAGGCTCAGGAGGCAGATCGCTTCGGGGTGCACCCGGCGCTCCTGGACGCGGCCCATCACCCGATCTTCTTCGACGTCGATCCGGCCCAGGGCGTGCACCTCCCCTTCAGCTTCGCCGGCCTTGCCCTCGGAGAGGCCCGGGGCGCCTCGGCGGTGCGGGCCCGGGTGGTCGTCGAGGACGAGCGAATCCATGTCGAGGCCACCGACCCCGACGGGGTCCCCGCCTTCACCGTCGCCTCGGTCGCCGCCCGCCGGGTCGATCCCTCCCAACTGCGGATCGACGAGGGGTCGGGCTCCGACGCGCTCTACGCTTTGCGCTGGAGCGAGGTCGAGCTGCCCGCGGCGCAGGATCCCGGTCGGGACTCCGAGGCCGCCGGGGCGGTCGAGGCCTTCGAGTGCGTTCCCCCCGCCTCCCCCGACCCTGCTCACGCCGCCCACTCCATGTGTGCCGAGGTCCTCGAGCGGCTGCAGGCCTTCCTCGGGGAGGAGGAAAAGGCCGACTCGCGTTTGGCGATCCTCACCGAGGGAGCGATGGCCGTGGACGAGGGCGAGGCCCCCGACCCTGCCGGCGCCGCGGTATGGGGCCTGGTCCGCTCGGCGCAGTCCGAGCACCCCGGCCGCTTCCTGCTGGTAGACACCGATGGCAGCGCGACCTCCAAGGACGCACTTGCACGAGCCCTGGCGATCGAGGAGGAGCCCCAGCTCGCCCTGCGCGGCGGCGTCGCGTCGGTCCCGCGGTTGGCGGCGATCGGATCCGGCGAGGAGGGGGAGCCGGCGGCGCTGGACCCCGAGGGCACGGTGCTCGTCACCGGCGGCCTCACCGGGCTCGGCGCCCTCACCGCCCGCCATCTCGCCAGCGGGGGCGTCCGTCATCTTCTCCTTGCCAGTCGCCGTGGGGCCGAGGCGCCCGGGGGGGCGGAGCTGATCGCTGAGCTCGCCGAGCATGGCTGCGAAGCCACGGCCGTCGCCTGCGACGTCTCCGACCGCGAGCAGGTCGCGGCGATGCTGGGCGGGGTCGCGCCAGAGCACCCGCTCGTCGCCGTCTTCCACTCGGCCGGGACCGCCGACAACGCCCTGGTCCAGGACCTCAGCCGCGAGCAGCTCGACACCGTCCTCGCGCCCAAGGCCGATGCCGCCTGGCACCTGCATGAGCTGACCGCGGGCATGGAGCTGAGCCGGTTCGTCCTCTTCTCCTCGATCGCCGGAACCTTCGACAACCCGGGCCAGGGGAACTACGCCGCCGCCAACTCCTTCCTCGACGCGCTCGCCCGCCGTCGCCGCGCCGACGGGCTGGCGGCGACCGCGATCGCCTGGGGCCCGTGGCTGGAGGGCAGCGAGCTGGCCGCCGCGGCGGAGATTCGGGAGTCCGACCTGGCGCGGCTGCGCCGCGACGGCTTTCGAACGCTGTCGACGGAGCTGGTCCTCGAGCTGCTCGACCGCGTGCCGCCCCTCGCCCGCGCCCATGCTCTCGCCGCGCCACTCGACCTGCAGGCGCTGCGGGTTTCGGCCCGTGCCGGCCTTCTGCCACCCCTGCTCACTGACCTGGTTCCGGCCGGACGCCGCCGTTCGCGCGCGGGGGGATCGCTCGCCCGCCGTCTCGCGACCGTTGCCGAGGCGGACCGGGAGGAGATCGTGCTGGATCTGGTCAGGGAGCACGTCGCCGCGGTCCTGGGTCACCCCTCGGTGGAGGCGATCGAGCCCGAAGCGGTTTTCAAGGACCTCGGCTTCGACTCGCTCGGCGCGGTCGAACTGCGCAACCGGCTCGCCCAGGCGACCGGCGTGCCCCTCGAGGCGACCCTGGCCTTCGACTACCCCTCACCGACGGCGGTCGCCCGCCACATCCTCGACCGGGTCGACGGCAAAGCCGGGGCTGAAGCCGTCGCCGTCCGTCCGGCCCGCGCCAACGAGGAGCCGATCGCGATCGTCGGCGTCGCCTGCCGCTACCCGGGCGGGGTCGATTCGGCGGACGGACTCTGGGAGCTGCTCGCCGCCGGGCGCGACGCGATCGGCGAGTTCCCCGACGACCGCGGCTGGGAGGTCGAGCGCATCTACGACCCGGACCCGCAACAGCCCGGCAAGACGATCACCCGCCATGGCGGCTTCCTCGCCGATGCCGCCGAGTTCGACCCGACCTTCTTCGGGATCGGACCGCGCGAGGCGCTGGCGATGGATCCGCAGCAGCGGCTGCTGCTCGAATGCGCCTGGGAGGCGATCGAGAGCGCCGGGGTCGACCCGACGGCGTTGGGCGGCAGCATGACCGGGGTCTTCATAGGGATCATGCTCGAGGGGTACGGCTGGAGTGACGGTCCAGTCGCGCCCGAGCTGGAGCCCTACCTCGGCGGCAGCGGCGCCGGTGGGGTGGCTCCCGGCCGCATCGCCTACACGCTCGGCCTCGAGGGCCCGGCGGTGGCGGTCAACACCGCCTGCTCCTCCTCGTTGGTGGCGATGCACCTGGCGGCGCAGGCCTTGCGCTCGGGCGAGTGCGAGCTGGCCCTCGCGGGAGGGGCCACGGTGATGCCGACGCCGCGGATGTTCACCCAGTTCTCGCGCCAGCAGGTGCTCTCCCCGGACGGCCGCTGCAGGGCTTTCGGGGTGGATGCCGACGGCGCCGGCTTCGCCGAGGGCTCGGGACTGGTCCTGCTCGAGCGCCTCTCCGACGCGAGGCGCAACCGCCGCCGGATCCTCGCCACGATCCGTGGCTCCGCCAGCAACCAGGACGGGGCCTCCAACGGCCTCACCGCCCCCAACGGTCCCTCCCAGGAGCGGGTGATCCGCCAGGCCCTGGCGAACGCGGGTTTGTCCGCCAAGGACGTCGACGCGGTTGAGGCGCACGGGACCGGCACCACGCTCGGCGACCCGATCGAGGCCCAGGCTCTGCTCGCCACCTACGGCAAGGAACGGGAAGGCGTCCCGCTGAGGGTCGGATCGCTCAAGTCCAACGTCGGCCACACGCAGGCAGCGGCCGGCGTGGGGGGCGTGATCAAGATGGTGATGGCGCTGCGCGAGGAAGAGCTGCCTCGCACCCTTCACGCCGAAGAGCCGACCCCACACGTCGACTGGAGCTCCGGGGAGATCGAGCTGCTGAGCGAGCCCTCTCCCTGGAAGAGGGGCGAGCGGCCCCGCCGGGCCGGCATCTCCTCCTTCGGGATGACTGGGACCAACGCACACCTGATCCTCGAGGAGCCGCCCGAGCAGCCGACCCCACCCGCCGACCGCCGCCGACCGCCGGCGATCCCCTGGGCGATCTCGGCGAAGACCCCGGAGGCCTTGCGCGACCACGCCGGCCGCCTCGCCGCCCACGTCGAGCGCTCCGGCAGCGACTCGGTCGATGTCGCCCATACCCTGCTCGCCTCCCGCGCCTCGCTGCCGGTCCGGGCCGTGATCGCGGGAGCCGATACCGACAAGCTGCTGGCCGGCCTCGACGCCCTGGTCGGCGGCAAGGCGTCGCCGAGCCTCGTTCGCGCCAAGGTGACGCAGGGCAAGACGGCCTTCCTCTTCAGCGGCCAGGGCTCGCAGCGCGCCCGCATGGGCAGCGGCCTCTACGACGCCTTCCCCGTCTACAGGGAGGCCTTCGACGAGGCCTCGATGGCGGTCGAGGCGGCGCTCGGCCTGGCGGTCAAGGACACCGTCTTCGCCGAGGCCGGTGGCGAGCTCTCGGACGGCCTTGGCCGGACGGACCTCACCCAGGCCTCGCTCTTCTGCCTACAGGTCGCCCTCTTCCGCCTGCTCGCCTCCTACGGCGCTCGCCCCGACTTCCTGATCGGTCACTCGATTGGCGAGCTGACCGCCGCGCACCTCGCCGGCGTGCTCTCGCTTCACGACGCGGCGAAGCTCGTCGCCGCGCGGGGGCGGCTGATGGCGGACCTGCCTCCCGGCGGGGCGATGGCCTCGATCAGGGCGAGCGAGGAGGAGGTCGAAGAGGGTCTGCGACCCTTCGAGGGCAGGCTCGGGATCGCGGCGGTCAACGCGCCGACCGCGATCGTCGTCTCGGGCGACGAAGAGGCCCTGAGCGAGTGGGAGGCGATCCAGGCCGAGGCGGGGCGCAAGACGAAGCGCCTACGCGTGTCCCACGCTTTCCACTCGCAGCTGATGGAGCCGATGCTGGAGGAGTTCGCCGAGACCGCGGCGCGGCTCGACTTCAACCCACCGACGATCCCGATCGTCTCCAACCTCAGCGGCGAGGAGCTGAGCGACGAGCAGGCAACCTCGCCCGCCTACTGGGCGGCCCACGTCCGCGGGGCGGTTCGCTTTGCCGACGGCATCGCCGCCCTCGCCGACCGCGGCGTCGGCCGCTTCCTCGAGCTTGGCCCGGACGCGACCCTGACCGCGCTCTCGCTCGAGTGCCTGCAGGAGTCCGCGCTGGAGCTGACGGTCGCACCCACCCTGCGCCGCGAGGAGCCCGAGCCGGTCGCCTTCGTCGCCGGCCTAGGGGCCCTCCACGCGAGCGGTGGCGCGGTCGATCTGTCCGCGCTATTGGAGGACGCCTCGCCGGCTCAGGTCGAGCTGCCCACCTACCCCTTCCAGAGACAGCGCTACTGGCTCGATCCGGCGCCGGGTGTGGGCGACCTCGGCGCCGTCGGGCTGGTCGCATCCGAGCACCCGCTGCTGGGTGCCGCGATCTCGGTCGCCGGTGGCGAGTCGCATGTCGTCACCGCCCGGCTATCGCAGCGAACGCATCCGTGGACGAAGGACCACGTCCTCGGCGGAGTCGCGATCCTGCCGGCCACCGCCTTCTGCGAGCTGGCGCTCAGCGCCGGCGAGGCGGTCGGGGCTCGCCGGCTCGACGAGCTGCTGCTCGAGGCGCCGCTTGAGGTTCCGGCGGCTGGTGCGGTGCAACTGCAGCTCAGCCTCGTCCCTCGCCCCGACAGTCCCGAGACCTTCGACGTCGCGATCCACTCCCGGCCCGAGGACGACGAGGAGCTGCCCTGGGTCCGCCATGCGTCGGGAGTCCTGACTGCCGCCGAGCCGCTCCCGCCGGCCTTCGACGCGACCGCCTGGCCACCACCGGGGGCGGAGCCGCTGCCGGTCGACGCTTTCTACGACAGCGCCGCCGCGGCAGGCCTCGAGTACGGCCCCGCCTTCCAGGGTTTGGAGGCGGCCTGGAAGCGCGACGGCGAGCTCTTCGCCGAGGTCTCGCTCGCCGAGGAGCAGGAAGCCGAAGCGGCCCGGTTCGGCGTGCACCCGGCGCTGCTCGATGCCGCCGGCCACGCTGCCCTGATCGACACCGTCGGCGAGGATGGCGTGCCGCTGCCGTTTGGCTTCGAAGGCATCTCGCTCGGCGAGGGGCGTGGCGCCTCGCGGCTGCGAGTGCGGATCTCTGCCGCGGGCGAGCGGCCGCGCCTCGACGCCGCAGACGAGGACGGCCTCCCGGCGGTGTCGATCGCCTCGCTGATCTCCCGGCTGGTCGACCCGGCCGAGCTCGGCGGCAGGGCGGCGGAGCCCGATTCGCTGTTCCGGATCGAGTGGAGGGCGATGGAGCTGCCTTCGGGAGGCGACGCGATCGAGCCGATCGGCGACGCCGCCGACCTCCGTGCCGCCCTTGCGGCTGACGAGGACGCCGGCCTGCTGGTCTTCGCTCCGGCGGCCGGCGCCGGGGAGGACGACGACGCGGCGGCGGCGCTCTCGTTGACCGGCGAGGCGCTGGAGCTGATTCAGGCCTTTCTCGCGAACGAGCGGACCGCCGGGTCGCGGCTCGCGTTTCTCACCGAGAAGGCGGTTGCGGTGGCCGACGGGGAGCTGCCGGAGCCGGCCGCCGCGGCCCTCTGGGGACTGGTTCGTTCGGCTCAGTCCGAGCACCCGGGTCGCTTCGTTCTCCTCGACAGCGACGGCTCCGAGGCCTCGCGGCGCGCGCTGCCGGCGGCGCTCGCGCAGGAAGGGGAAGCGCAGCTGGCCCTGCGCGAGGGCAGTGCCTCGGTGCCCCGCCTCGTATCGGTCCTTGCGGCTGGCGCGCCCCCGGCGGACGAGCCGGTCGAAGCAGGTGCGGCCGAGTTCGACCCCGAGGGCACCGTCCTGGTCAGTGGCGGCCTCTCTGGCCTTGGGGCGCTGACCGCGCGTCACTTGGCCGGCGCCCCCGGCGCCAAGCACATGGTCCTGACCAGCCGCCGCGGCCCCGACGCGCCGGGCGCCGGCGCGCTGATCGCCGAGCTGGCCGAGCTCGGCTGCGAGGCCCGTGCGGTTGCCTGCGACCTCGCCGACCGTCGCCAGGTCGAGGCGATGCTCGCGGCGATTCCCGCCGAGCAGCCACTGACCGCGGTCGTCCACTCGGCCGGCACGATCGACGACGGGACACTGCTCGCCCTCGACCGCGAGCGCCTCGCCGCCGTGCTCGCTCCAAAGGCCGCCGGTGCCTGGAACCTGCACCAGTTGACCCGCCAAGCCGGGCTCTCCGCCTTCGTCCTCTACTCGTCGGGCGCGGCGGTTCTCGGCAGCCCCGGCCAGGCCAACTACGCCGCCGCCAACGCCTTCCTCGACGCGCTCGCGCAACGCCGCCGGGCTGAAGGCCTGGCTGGGCTCTCGATCGGCTGGGGTCACTGGCAGGAGGAGAGCGAGATGACCTCGAGCCTGGGCGAGGCGGACCTGGCGCGCTTCCGCCGGCTTGGGATCGCGCCGATCGACGCCGCTCTCGGCCTGCGGCTGCTGGACCGGGCACGAGGCCGGCCGGAGGCCTTCCTGGCGGCCGTGCGCATCGACCCCGCTGCCCTGCGAGCCACCGTTCGCGCCGGCCTGGCGCCGCCGATCCTCTCCGCCCTGGTGCCGGCGGCGCGCCGCCGCTCGCCCGGCGCCAAGGTCTCGCTCGAGAGTCGCCTCGCGGCGGTGCCCGAGGCGAAGCGGGAGGCGTTCGTGCTCGACCTCGTGCGGGACCACGTCGCCGCCGTCCTCGGCCACGACTCGGCGAGGGCGATCGACCCCTCGGCTCCCTTCAAAGACCTCGGCTTCGACTCGCTCGGCGCGGTAGAACTGCGCAATCGCTTGGCGGAGGAGGCCGGAGTCCGCCTCGACGCGACCCTCGTATTCGACTATCCGACCCCCGAGGCGATCGCCGGCTACCTGCTGGCCCAGGCGGGTGGGCCCGCCGCCGACCCCGCCGACGCCGAGGACGCGGATGTACGCCGCGTGCTCGCGGCGATACCGGTCGCCCGCCTGAAGGAGTCGGGGCTGCTTGAGATGTTGCTCGCCCTCACGAGCGGCGACGGGGCGGAGGTCGGCGGGGCTGAGGGATCCGGCGGCAGCGAGATTGACGAAATGGACATCGACGACCTCGTGCGCAAGACGCTCGAGGCATCGGAGGGGGTGTAGGCATGAAGGCTTCGAACGACCGAGTCGCGGAGGCCCTGCGGGTTTCGGTCAAGGAGGCCGACCGCCTGCGGCAGCAGAACAAGCAGCTGCTTGCGCGTGGCAACGAGCCGATCGCGATCGTCGGGATCGGCTGTCGCTACCCCGGTGGGGTGGCTACCCCGGCCGACCTCTGGCGACTGGTCGCGAGTGGGCGGGACGCGATCTCGCCCTTCCCGGACGACCGCGGCTGGGAAGCGGAGAGGCTCTACGACACCGACCCCGAGGCGGCGGGCAAGACCTATGTCCGCGAGGGCGGTTTCCTCGCGGACGCGGGCGATTTCGATCCGGCCTTCTTCTCGATCAGCCCGCGCGAGGCGACAGGGATGGACCCTCAGGGCCGCGTCCTCCTGGAAGGCGCCTGGGAGGCGCTTGAGGACGCGGGCATAGATCCAGCCGCGCTGCGTGGCACCGAGGCCGGCGTCTTCGCCGGTGTGATGTACCACGACTACGGAATGGCCGGTCCCGCCGGATTGCCCCCGGAGCTGGAGGCCTACGCCGGCGGCAGCGGCTCGGCCAGCATCGTCTCCGGCGGGCTTGCCTACGCGCTCGGCCTCGAGGGCCCGGCGGTAACGGTCGACACCGCCTGCTCCTCCTCGCTGGTGGCGATTCACCTCGCGGCCCAGGCGCTGCGCTCGGGCGAGTGCGACCTGGCGCTCGCCGGTGGCTCCACGGTGATGGCGACCCCCGGCGTCTTCGTCCAGTTCTCCCGCCAGCGCGGCCTCGCCCCCGACGGCCGCTGCAAGTCCTTCTCCGACGACGCCGACGGCGCCGGCTTCTCCGAGGGCGCCGGGCTGGTGGTGCTCGAGCGGCTTTCCGATGCCAGGGCCAAGGGCCGCCGCATCCTCGCCACGATCCGCGGCTCCGCCGTCAACCAGGACGGCGCCTCGAACGGTCTCACCGCGCCAAACGGGCCGGCGCAGGAACGGGTGATCCGCCAGGCGCTCGAGAACGCCGGCCTGAAGCCGGGCGAGATCGACGCGGTCGAGGCGCACGGAACGGGCACCCCCCTCGGCGACCCGATCGAGGCCCAGGCCCTGCTCGCCACCTACGGTCAGGAACGCGACGGCGTGCCGTTGGCGCTGGGCTCGCTCAAGTCCAATGTCGGCCACACCCAGGCCGCCGCCGGCGTCGGCGGCGTGATCAAGATGGCGATGGCGCTGCGCGAAGAAGAGCTGCCGCCGACGCTGCACGCCGCCCAGCCGACCTCGCACGTCGACTGGAGCGCCGGCGAGATCGAGCTGCTGCACGAGCCCCGCGCTTGGCGGAAGGGCGAGCGGCCGCGCCGAGTCGGTGTCTCCTCGTTTGGCATGAGCGGCACCAACGCGCATTTGATCCTCGAGGAAGCGCCGGCTCAGCCGGCCGGGGATTCGAGTGGGGAGGAGCGCCCGCCGGCGATCCCCTGGGCGGTCTCGGCGAAGACTCCGGAGGCGCTCGTCGAGTACGCGAGCAGGCTCGCCGCACACGCCGAGCGCCACGAGCAGGACCCGCTCGACGTCGCTCGCACCCTGCTTGCCTCGCGGGCATCGCTTCCCTACCGCGCCGTCGTCGCCGGCGGCGATCGCGCCGAGCTGCTGGCCGGCCTCGATGCGCTTGCCGCGGGGAAGGCGTCGTCGCGCGTCGCGATCGCCAAGGCGACCCATGGCGAGACCGCCTTCCTGCTCAGCGGCCAGGGCTCGCAGCGAGCGGGGATGGGCCGCGGCCTCTACGACGCCTTCTCCGTGTACCGGGAGACCTTCGACCGCGCCTGCGAGCTGCTCGGCGCGGAGCTCGGCACCTCGGTCGCCGACGCCGTCTTCGCGGCCGAGGGGACGGAGCAGGCGGCGAGCCTCGATCGCACCGATCTGACTCAGGCCTCGCTGTTTGCGGTCCAGGTGGCGCTCTTCGAGTTGCTCGCCTCCTTCGGGGTCGCCCCCGCCTACCTGCTCGGCCACTCGATCGGCGAGGTCAGCGCCGCCCATCTCGCCGGCGTGCTCTCGCTCGAGGATGCGGCCAAGTTGGTGGCCGCGCGGGGCCGGCTGATGGCGGGGCTCCCAGCCGGCGGGGCGATGGCGTCGGTTCGGGCAGACGAGGCCGAAGTGGCCGAGAGCCTCGCGCCTTACGAGGGGCGCTTGGCGATCGCCGCGGTCAACGCCCCGCGCTCGATCTCGGTCTCCGGGGACGAGGACGCGCTCGCCGAGTGGGAGTCCTCC
The DNA here is from genome assembly GCA_963824705.1 of uncultured Solirubrobacterales bacterium. GTDB lineage: Bacteria > Actinomycetota > Thermoleophilia > Solirubrobacterales > 70-9 > VRUE01. The sequence continues at coordinate 2,245,103 of CAWGQE010000003.1, read as the reverse complement.
CAGGAGCGGGCGGGACGCGAGACCAAGCGTCTGCGCGTCTCCCACGCCTTCCACTCGCATCGCATGGAGCCGATGCCCGCGGAGTTCGAGCGGGTCGCCGCGAGCCTCGACTTCGAGGCGCCGCGGATCCCGATCGTCTCCAATCTGACCGGCGAGGAGCTGAGCGACGAGCAGGCCACCTCGCCCGCCTACTGGGTTGCCCAGATCCGTCAGCCGGTGCGTTTTGCCGATGGCGTGGCCCATCTCGAGCGGCAGCGTGTCGGTCGCTGCCTGGAGCTCGGCCCGGGAACCGTCCTGACCGCGCTCGGTCAGGAGAGCGTCGAGGGGGAATCCGAGCTGGTCTTCGCTCCGACCCTGCGCCGCGACTGCGACGACGCGACCTCCTTCGTCGCTGCCCTCGGCGCCCTGCACTGCGCCGGCGGGGAGGTCGACTGGAGCCCGATCTTCGCGGGTCACGCGCCGGCTGTTGCCGAGCTTCCCACCTACCCCTTCCAGCGACAGCGCTACTGGATCGAGCTCGGCCAGGGCGGGGGCAACGCCGTCACCCTCGGTCAGGCCGCCACCGAGCACCCTATGGTCGGGGCCGCCATCGCGCTCGCCAGCGAGGGCTCGCACCTGCTCACAGGCCGCCTCTCGCGGGAGGGCCTTCCCTGGCTGGCGGACCACGTCGTCGGCGACGCCGTCCTGGTCCCCGGCACCGCCCTTTGCGAGCTGGCGCTGAGGGCGGGGCGGGAGGCTGGGGCGGAGCACCTGGAGGAGCTGATCCTCGAGGCGCCACTCGTCATGCCGGAGGGTGGTGCCGTGCAGCTGCAGGTGACGCTCTCCCCCCGTGACGGGGACCCGGAGCGGTTCGACGTCGCGATCCACTCGCGGCCGGAGCTGGTCGGGGAGCCGTCCGAGGAGGCGGCGGAGCCGACTTGGACGCGGCATGCCTCGGGCGCCCTCGCCGTCAGCGGCGCCGAGCCGCTCGGGTTCGACGCCGGCGCCTGGCCGCCTCCTGGGGCGGAGCCGCTCGCCAGCGAGGACTTCTACGATCGCGTCGCCGAGATCGGCCTTGGTTACGGCCCCGCCTTCCAGGGCCTGGAGGCGGCCTGGCAGGGTGAGGGAGAGCTGTTCGCCGAGGTCGCGCTGGCGGACGAGCAGGCGGGCGAAGCCGAGCGCTTCGGAATCCACCCGGCGCTGCTGGACGCCGCGCTTCACCCCGGCGTCCTCGTCGCCGACCCCGCCGACGGGCTGCGCCTGCCGTTCGGCTTCGGCGGGATGTCGCTTGGCGAGGGAAGGGGGGCCTCGCGACTGCTGGTGCGAATCGCGACCGACTCCGAGCGCCCCCGTCTCGACGCGGTCGACGGCGAGGGCCGGCCTGCCGTCTCGATCGCTTCGCTGCTGGCCCGTCCGGTCGACCCCGCCCAGCTACAAGTCGCGACCAAGGAGCCCGACGCCCTCTTCGAGCTCGATTGGGTCGAGGTCGATCTGTCGTCTGGGGAGACCGACGGGCCCGACCGGGTTGAGGCCTTCGAGTGCCTTCCCGATCCAGATCTCGCTCCGGCTACGGCGGCCCACGCGCTCAGTGCCCAGGCGCTGGAGCGCCTGCAGGCCTTCCTCTCCGACGAGGACAAGGCCGAGTCGCGCCTCGCGTTCCTGACCCAGGGAGCGATGTCCGCGGCCGATGGCGACTCCGCCGATCCGGCTGCCGCCGCTGTCTGGGGCCTGGTCCGCTCGGCCCAATCGGAGCACCCCGGCCGTTTCCTCTTGATCGACAGCGACGGCAGCGAGGATTCAGGGGAGGCCCTCGCCAAGGCTCTGGCCCAAGAGGAAGAGCCCCAGCTCGCGCTGCGCGAGGGGGTCGCGAAGGCGCCGCGGCTCTCGCCGGCGCCCGATGGGGACCGGGCAGAGAAAGCATCCGAGCTCGACCCCGAGGGCACGGTCCTCGTCACCGGCGGGCTTTCGGGACTCGGCGCGATAACCGCCCGCCATCTCGCCGAGACCCACGGCGCCAAGCGCATCGTCCTCGCCAGCCGTCGTGGCCCCGATGCGCCGGGTGCGAGTGAGCTGATCGCCGAGCTGGCCGAGCTCGGTTGCGAGGCGACCGCGGTTGCCTGCGACGTCTCCGACCGCGAACAGGTCGAAGCGCTGCTCACAGCGATCCCCACAGAGCATCCGCTCACCGCCGTCATCCACTGCGCCGGGACGATCGACGACGGCACGGTCGAGACGCTCGACGCCGGGCGCATCGACACGGTGATGAGCCCCAAGGCCGATGCCGCCTGGCATCTGCACGAGCTGACCCACGACGCGGATCTGGCGGCCTTCGTCCTCTACTCCTCCGGTTCGGCCGTGGCGGGTAACCCTGGCCAGGCCAACTACGCCGCCGCCAACGCCTTCCTCGACGCGCTCGCCATGCGCCGTTGCGCCGAAGGCCTCCCAGCGAGCTCGATCGCCTGGGGCATGTGGGAGGCGAAGAGCGAGATGACCGGCGAGCTGAGCGACGCCGACCGGGCACGACTCGGCCGCACAGGGGTCTCGGCGATCTCGACCGACCTCGGCCTGGCGCTCTTCGACCGCGCCGGCAGGCTGAGCGCACCGCTCGCGGTCGCGGCCCCCTTCGACACCGCGGCCCTCCGCGCCGCCGCCCGCGCCGGCCTGCTGCCACCCCTCTTCTCCAAGCTCGTCCCTGCCACCCGCCGCCGCTCCCGGGCGGCGGGTGGCTCGCTGGCCCGCAAGCTGGCGAGCGTCCCCGAGCCAGAGCGCGAGGCCATCGTCTTGGACCTGGTTCGCGAGCAGGCCGCCTCGGTCCTCGGCCACGACTCCGCCGAGGCCGTCGATTCCCGCGCCAACTTCAAGGACCTCGGCTTCGACTCGCTCGGCGCGGTTGAGCTGCGCAACCGCCTCGCCCAGGCAACCGGGGTGCGCCTCGACGCGACCCTGGTCTTCGACTACCCCAACGCCGAGGCAATTGCCGGTTACCTGCTGGCCCAAGTGGAGGGAGACGTCGGCTCCGCCGTCGTCGTCAAGGCCGCGCGGGGATCGGACGAGCCGATCGCGATCGTCGGGATCGGCTGCCGGTATCCGGGGGCGGTCCGCTCCGCGGAGGCGCTCTGGGCGCTGGTCGCGGAAGGCGGCGAGGGGATCGTCGAGTTCCCGGACGACCGGGGCTGGGACGAGGGCATTTACGACCCGGATCCGGATGCACCCGGTAAGACCTACGCTCGCCACGGCGGCTTTTTCGCCGACGTCGCCGATTTCGACCCCGCCTTCTTCTCGATCGGTCCGCGCGAGGCGCTGGTGATGGACCCCCAGCAGCGCTTGCTGTTGGAAGGGGCGTGGGAGGCCATGGAGAGCGCCGGCATCGACCCCGAGTCGTTGCGCGGTAGCGCCACCGGGGTTTTCGCCGGGACGATGGGAACCGACTACGCCGCCAACTCCGACATCTTCACCTCGGGTGAGTTCGGGGGTCTGCTCTCCACCGGCCTCTCCGGCAGCATCATCTCCGGCCGGGTGTCCTACGCGCTCGGCCTCGAGGGCCCGGCGGTGACGGTCGACACCGCCTGCTCCTCCTCGCTGGTCGCGATGCACCTGGCGGCGCAGGCGCTGCGTGGGGGGGAGTGCGATATGGCGCTGGCGGGGGGCGCGTCGGTGCTCTCGACGCCGCTGACCTTCGTCGAGATGAGCCGCCAGCGAGCCCTCGCCCCCGACGGGCGTTGCAAGTCCTTCTCGGCGGACGCCGACGGCACGAGCTGGTCCGAGGGCGCCGGGCTACTCCTCTTGGAGCGCCTCTCGGACGCAAAGCGAAACAAGCGCCGCATCCTCGCCGTGATCAAGGGCTCGGCCACCAACCAGGACGGAGCGAGCAACGGACTGACCGCCCCCAACGGCCCATCCCAGGAAAGGGTGATCCGCCAGGCCCTCGCAAACGCCGGCTTGAAGCCAGGCGAGGTCGACGCGGTCGAGGCGCACGGAACGGGAACCGTCCTCGGCGACCCGATCGAGGCCCAGGCCCTCTTGGCCACCTACGGACAAGAGCGAGACAACGGCCCATTGGCCCTCGGCTCCTTGAAGTCCAACATCGGCCACACCCAGGCGGCGGCTGGGGTGGGCGGCGTGATCAAGATGGTGATGGCGCTGCGAGAAGAAGAGCTGCCGAGGACCCTGCACGCGGAGGAGCCCACTTCTCACGTCGATTGGAGCGCGGGGGAGGTCGAGCTTCTCGACGAGCCCCGCGAGTGGAAGCGTGGCGATCGCCCCCGTCGAGCCGGCGTCTCCTCCTTCGGCATCTCGGGCACTAACGCGCACGTAATCGTCGAGGAGCCCCCGGAGCTACCCGCGCCAAGGCGCGTCGAGGACAACCGCTCGGCCGTCATCCCCTGGGCGATCTCGGCAAAAACCCCCGAGGCGCTGAAGGACTACGCCGGGCGCCTTGCGGCCCACGTCGAGGGGGCGGACCAGGACCCCGTAGACGTCGCCCACACCCTCTTGTCCTCCAGGGCGTCTTTGCCCCACAGGGCGGTGGTGGTGGGAAGCGACAAAGAGGAGCTGTTGCAGGGTCTCGACGCACTGGTCAAGGGGAGCTCCCACCCGGGCCTTGCCCAGGCCAAGGCAAGGCAGGGAAAGACCGCCTTCCTGCTCTCGGGCCAGGGTTCACAAAGGGCCCAGATGGGCAAAGAGCTGTACGAGACCTTTCCCGCCTACGCGGGGGCATTCGATCGCGCTTGCGCTGCCTTGGAAGAGCACCTTTCCTTCTCGGTCAAAGACGCCGTCTTCGCCAAGAAGGGGACCAAGCCGGCGAAGACCCTCTCGCGCACCGACGTCACCCAGGCCGCTCTGTTCGCGTTGCAGGTCGCCCTATACGAGCTGATCTCCGCCTTCGGCCTCACCCCCGACTACCTGATCGGCCACTCGATAGGCGAGCTGAGCGCGGCCCATCTCGCGGGCGTCCTTTCACTGGAGGACGCCGCAAAGCTCGTCGCGGCAAGGGGCACCCTGATGGCCGCGCTTCCCAAAGGGGGAGCGATGGCCTCGATCAGGGCAAGCGAGCAAGAGGCAAGGGAGTCCCTGGAGGGCTTTGAGGGAAGGCTCACGATCGCGGCCGTCAACTCGCCGACTTCCGTCTCCATCTCAGGGGACGAAGAGGCCCTCGAGGAGTGGGAAAAGGCCCAGGAAAAGCAGGGCAAGAAGACCAAGCGCCTCGATGTCTCCCACGCCTTCCACTCCCAGCTGATGGAGCCGATGCTCGAGGAGTTCGAGCAGCTCGCCGGGACGCTCGTCTTCGACGCCCCGCGGATCCCGATCGTCTCCAATCTGACCGGCGAGGAGCTGACCGAGAAGGAGGCGACCTCCCCGGCCTACTGGGCATCGCAGATCAGGGAGGCGGTGCGCTTTGCCAAAGGCACCCGATCCCTCGAGGACAAGGGAGTAAGTCGCTTCCTGGAGCTGGGTGCGGGCACCACCCTGACCGCGCTTGCCGCGGAGACCCTGCAGGACCAAGACCAAGAGCTCGCCTTCGCGCCGACTCTGCAAAAGAAGGCTCCAGAGCCAATCTCCCTCATCGCCGCCCTGGGGACGATGCATGCCTCGGGGGCCGAGGTCGACTTCTCGGCTCTGCTCGGAGACCCGCCCCCGGCGCCGGCCCAGCTCCCCACCTATCCCTTCCAGCGTCAGCGCTACTGGCTCGAGGCGGGGCGGGGCACGGGGGATCCCTCGGCGCTTGGTCTCTCCGCTGCCGATCACCCGCTGCTCGGCGCCTCGATCTCCCTCGCCAAGCAGGGCGAGCACCTCTTCACCGGGCGGATCTCCCGAAAGAGCCACCCCTGGGTGGGAGACCACGCGGTGGGCGGCACGGTGATCTTGCCGGGGACCGCCTTTGTCGAGATGGCGCTGGCCAGTGGGGCACGACTCGGCGCCCAGTACCTCGAGGAGCTGATCCTCGAGGCGCCGCTGATCCTCTCCGAGGCAGGGGCAACCCAGGTCCAGGTCACCCTCACCGCCACCGAGGAGGACCCCGAGCGCTTCGCGATGCAGATCCACTCCCGTCCCGAGCAGGATCGAGAGCCAGACGAGGCGCGCCTCCCCTGGACCCGCCACGCCTCGGGAACCCTCATCGGCGAGGGGTCAGGTCCGGCCGGCTTCGACGTCAGCGTCTGGCCCCCCGAGGGAGCCGAGCCGATCGCAACCGAGGACTTCTATGACCGTGCCGCCGAGATCGGCCTCGACTACGGCCCCGCCTTCCAGGGCCTGGAGGCCGCCTGGCGGCTGGAGGAGGAGCTCTACGCGGAGGTATCGCTGGCCGACGAGCAGCAGAGCGAAGCGCGGCGTTTCGCGATCCACCCGGCGCTCTTGGACGCGGCGCTGCACCCGGGAATCCTCGATGCCGAACTCGAGAAAAACGGCGTTGCCCTGCCCTTCGCCTTCGTCGGCGTCGGTCTCGGCGAGGCTCGCGGGGCATCGCGCCTGCGTGTGCGGGTTGCGGGGGGCGAGAGCCGACCCCGGCTAGAAGCAATGGACGAGGACGGCGCGGCGGCGATCTCGATTTCCTCGATCGCGGTTCGCGAGGTCGACCCCGCCCAGCTACAAGTCGCGACCAAGGAGCCCGACGCCCTCTTCGAGCTCGATTGGGTCGAGGTCGATCTGTCGTCTGGGGAGACCGACGGGCCCGACCGGGTTGAGGCCTTCGAGTGCCTTCCCGATCCAGATCTCGCTCCGGCTACGGCGGCCCACGCGCTCAGTGCCCAGGCGCTGGAGCGCCTGCAGGCCTTCCTCTCCGACGAGGACAAGGCCGAGTCGCGCCTCGCGTTCCTGACCCAGGGAGCGATGTCCGCGGCCGATGGCGACTCCGCCGATCCGGCTGCCGCCGCTGTCTGGGGCCTGGTCCGCTCGGCCCAATCGGAGCACCCCGGCCGTTTCCTCTTGATCGACAGCGACGGCAGCGAGGATTCAGGGGAGGCCCTCGCCAAGGCTCTGGCCCAAGAGGAAGAGCCCCAGCTCGCGCTGCGCGAGGGGGTCGCGAAGGCGCCGCGGCTCTCGCCGGCGCCCGATGGGGACCGGGCAGAGAAAGCATCCGAGCTCGACCCCGAGGGCACGGTCCTCGTCACCGGCGGGCTTTCGGGACTCGGCGCGATAACCGCCCGCCATCTCGCCGAGACCCACGGCGCCAAGCGCATCGTCCTCGCCAGCCGTCGTGGCCCCGATGCGCCGGGTGCGAGTGAGCTGATCGCCGAGCTGGCCGAGCTCGGTTGCGAGGCGACCGCGGTTGCCTGCGACGTCTCCGACCGCGAACAGGTCGAAGCGCTGCTCACAGCGATCCCCACAGAGCATCCGCTCACCGCCGTCATCCACTGCGCCGGGACGATCGACGACGGCACGGTCGAGACGCTCGACGCCGGGCGCATCGACACGGTGATGAGCCCCAAGGCCGATGCCGCCTGGCATCTGCACGAGCTGACCCACGACGCGGATCTGGCGGCCTTCGTCCTCTACTCGTCGGCGGCGGGCGTCGCCGGCACGCCCGGCCAGGCCAACTACGCTGCCGCCAACGCCTTCCTCGACGCGCTCGCCTCTCGGCGCCATGCCGAGGGCCTGGCCGCGAGCTCGATCGCCTGGGGCATGTGGGAGGCGGAGAGCGAGATGACCGGCGAGCTGAGCGACGCCGACCGGGCACGTGCGGCTCGCACCGGAGCAGCTCCACTCGAGGCGGAGCAGGGCTTGCGGATCCTCGATCGCGCCCTCGTTCTCTCGGCGCCGGTTTCGCTCGCCATTCCCCTCGACGTCGGAGCCCTTCGTGCGGTGGCAAGGGCCGGCCTGCTGCCACCCCTCTTCTCCAAGCTCGTCCCTGCCACCCGCCGCCGCTCCCGGGCGGCGGGTGGCTCGCTGGCCCGCAAGCTGGCGAGCGTCCCCGAGCCAGAGCGCGAGGCCATCGTCTTGGACCTGGTTCGCGAGCAGGCCGCCTCGGTCCTCGGCCACGACTCCGCCGAGGCCGTCGATCCCCGCGCCAACTTCAAGGACCTCGGCTTCGACTCGCTCGGCGCGGTCGAGCTGCGCAACCGCCTCGCCCAGGCGACCGGGGTGCGCCTCGACGCGACCCTCGTCTTCGACTACCCCAACGCCGAGGCAATTGCCGGTTACCTGCTGGCCCAAGTGGAGGGAGACGTCGGCTCCGCCGTCGTCGTCAAGGCCGCGCGGGGATCGGACGAGCCGATCGCGATCGTCGGGATCGGCTGCCGGTATCCGGGCGGCGTTTCTTCCGCCGGGGCACTTTGGCGGATGCTGGCGACGGGAGGGGATGGCATCGTCGAGTTTCCCGAGGACCGAAGCTGGGATGTCGGCGGCATCTACGACCCCGATCCCGACAAGGCCGGCAAGAGCTATGTCCGCCACGGCGGCTTCATGGCCGACGTGGCGGACTTCGATCCCGCCTTCTTCTCGATCGGCCCGCGCGAGGCGATGGCGATGGACCCCCAGCAGCGGCTGCTGCTGGAAGGCGCCTGGGAGGCAATGGAGGACGCCGGCATCGACCCCGAGTCGCTGCGCGGCAGCACGACCGGAGTCTTCGCCGGGTTGATGGGAACCGACTACACGGGAGGCTCCGACGTCATAACGTCGGAGGAGTACGGCGGACTGATTGCCACCGGCCTCTCGGGCAGCGTCGCCTCGGGCCGCGTCTCCTACGCGCTGGGCCTCGAGGGCCCCGCCGTCTCGATCGACACGGCCTGCTCCTCCTCGCTGGTCGCGATGCACCTGGCGGCGCAGGCGCTGCAATCCGGCGAGTGCGAGTTGGCGCTGGCCGGCGGGGCGACCGTTTTGTCGACTCCCTTGGCGTTCGTCGAGATGAGTCGCCAGCGGGTGTTGGCCCCCGACGGCCGCTGCAAGTCCTTCTCGGCGGCGGCCGACGGCACGAGCTGGTCCGAGGGCGCCGGGCTACTCCTCTTGGAGCGCCTCTCCGACGCCAAGCGAAACAATCGCCGCATTCTCGCCACGATCAAGGGCTCGGCCACCAACCAGGACGGGGCATCGAACGGCCTCACAGCCCCCAACGGCCCATCCCAGGAAAGGGTGATCCGCCAGGCATTGGCAAACGCCGGTCTGAAGCCAAGCGAGGTCGACGCGGTCGAGGCACACGGCACGGGAACGGTTCTCGGCGACCCGATCGAGGCCCAGGCCCTCTTGGCCACCTACGGACAAGACAGGGACAACGGCCCATTGGCCCTCGGCTCCTTGAAGTCCAACATCGGTCACACCCAGGCGGCGGCGGGAGTCGGCGGCGTGATCAAGATGGTGATGGCGCTCAGAGAAGAAGAGCTGCCGAGGACCCTGCACGCAACTGAGCCGACCCCTCACGTCGATTGGGACTCCGGCGACGTGGAGCTTCTAAGCGAGCCCAAGCCCTGGAAGCGAGGCGAGCGACCGAGAAGAGCCGGCATCTCCTCCTTTGGCATCTCGGGCACGAACGCGCACGTGATCATCGAGGAGCCGCCCGAGCCACCGGTTGCCAAGCGCGACGAGGAAGCTCGCCCCCCGGTCATCCCCTGGGCGATCTCGGCGAAAACCCCCGAGGCTCTGAAGGACTACGCGGGAAAGCTCGCCGCCCACGCCGAGCAGGCAGAGCAGGACCCGCTCGACGTCGCCCACACCCTGCTGGCCTCCAGGGCATCGCTGCCCCACAGGGCAGTCGTGGTGGGAGCCGACAAGGCCGAGCTGCTGGAAGGACTCGACGCTTTGACGATCGGCAAGGCCTCGCCCGGCCTCGTTCAGGGCAAGGCCTCCTCTCACTCAAAGGTCGCCTTCGTCTTCCCCGGTCAGGGATCGCAGTGGGCGGGGATGGCCAAGGCGCTGCTCGAGGAGAGTCCGCTCTTCGCCGCCTCTATGGCCGAGTGCGATGCGGCGCTGGGCGAGTTCCTCGGCACCTCAGTCCTTGAGGCGATCGAATCCCAAGACGAGGGATGGCTCGCCAGGGTCGAGGCGGTCCAGCCCGCCCTCTTTGCGACGATGGTCTCGCTGGCGAGGCTGTGGGGCGCTTACGGCGTCAGGCCCGCGGCCGTCGTCGGCCACTCACAAGGCGAGATCGCCGCGGCGGTCATAGCCGGGGCTCTCTCCCTGCGAGACGGGGCAAAGCTCGCCGCCCTGCGCGCCAAGGCGCTGATCCCCCTGATGGGCAAGGGCGAGATGGCCTCCTTAGCGCTCTCGGCCGATCAGCTCCAAGGCAAGCTCGCCCCCTATGGCGACAGAGTCTCGATCGCCGCCAAAAACGGACCCCGCTCGACAGTCCTCTCCGGAGAGCCCAAGGCGCTCGAAGAGTTGGTCGATGCATGCGAGAAGGAAGGGACCAGGGCGCGCATCATCCCCGTCGGCTACGCCTCCCACTGCGCCCAGATCGAGCAGATCGAGGAGGAGCTGATCGATGGCATCGATGCCATCGAGCCCAAAGAGGCTCAGGTCCCCTTCTACTCCACGGTCACCGGCGAGCAAATTGACACCACGGCCCTCGACGCTGCCTACTGGTATCGCAACCTAAGGGAGCCGGTTCACTTCCAGAAGACCACAGAAGCCCTCCTAAAGGACGGCCACAGCGCCTTCGTGGAGATCAGCTGCCACCCGGTCCTCGCGATGGCGCTAGAGGAGACCTTCGCCAAGGAAGAGAGCCAGGCGATTGCCCTGCACACCCTGAGAAGGGACGAAGGCGACGTAAAGCGCCTGCTCTCCTCCTTGGCCCAGGCCCACGCTAGCGGGGTGGGGGTCGACTTCTCGCCCCTGCTCGGAGGCCCGCCCCCCGCCCCGGCCGAGCTGCCCACCTACCCCTTCCAGAGGGAGCGCTACTGGCTCGAGGCGGCGAACGGTCCCGGCGACCTTCGGGCCGCCGGGCAAAGCGCCGCCGAGCACCCTCTGCTCGGCGCCTCGATCGCCCTCGCCAAGGAGGGCGAGCACCTCTTCACCGGGCGGATCTCCCAGAAGACCCACCCCTGGGTCAAAGATCACGCCGTCACCGGGACCGCGATCCTGCCCGGCACCGCCTTCGTCGAGATGGCCCTGAGGGCAGGGGCCGAGGTTGGCGCCACCCACCTGGCGGAGCTGGTGCTCGAGTCCCCGCTTCCCCTTGCGGGGGAGGGAGCCGCTCATGTCCAGGTCACCCTGCGCCCTGGCGAGCGAGGACCAGGTGCGTTTGAGCTTGAAATCCACTCCCGCCCCGAGTCAACCGGAGAAGAAGAGCTGGAGCTCGCCGTACCCTTCACCCGTCACGCGACCGGCATCCTCACCGCCCAGGGAGAGCCCGTCCAGCCCGGCTTCGACGTCACCGCCTGGCCACCGCCCGGAGCCGAGGCGATCCCCACGGAGGACTTCTACGATCAAATCGCCGCGATCGGCATCGAGTACGGTCCCGCCTTCCAGGGCATGGAGGCTGCCTGGCGGCTGGGGGAGGAGCTCTACGCGGAGGTCGTCCTCGCCCCCGAGCAGGAAAGTGAAGCACCGCACTTCGGGGTGCACCCTGCGCTCCTCGACGCCGCCAGCCATGCTTCGCTCGCGGTGGCCGACTCGGACGGCGGCCTGCGCATGCCGTTCAGCTTCATAGGCGTCTCCCTTGGCGAGTCCCAGGGTCAATCCGACATGCGCGTGCGGCTCTCGACGGCCGGCGAGCGTCTTCGCATCGACGCGCTTGACCGGGACGGATTGCATGTCGTCTCGATCGAGTCTGTCGCGCTCGTCCCGGTGGATTCCACTCAACTGCAGCGCCCGGTCGCAGAGCAGGAGGCGCTCTTCAAGCTCGATTGGATCGAGGTCCCGCTCGAGGATCGGGCGCCAGAGAGCGGCTCGGCGACCGCCGATGCCGCCGTCCAGGTCTTCGAGTGCCGCTATGACGCGGATCTCAGCCCAGCCCAAGCCGCGCATGACGTCGGTGCCAAGGCGCTGAAGCGCCTGCAGTCATTCCTCGCCGACGAGGAGATGGGCGAAGGAAACCGGCTCGCGTTTCTCACGCAGGGGGCAATGGCGACCGCGGACGGAGAGTCGCCCGATCCCGCCGCGGCCGCGGTCTGGGGATTGGTTCGCTCTGCGCAGTCCGAGCACCCCGGTCGTTTCCTGCTGATCGACACCGATGGCAGCGGAGCCTCGGCGGACGCCCTTGCCGTGGCGTTGCGAACCGAGGTCGAGCCTCAGATCGCGTTGCGGCAGGGAGCCGTCTGGGTGCCGAGGCTGGCGTCCGACACCGAGACGGGCGACGGCGGAGGGCCCGACCTCGACCCCGACGGAACCGTCCTCATCACCGGGGGGATCGCTGGCCTCGGAACGATCGTCGCCCGCCATTTCGCCGAGACCCACGGTGTGACCCGGATGCTGCTCGTCGGCCGGCGGGGCGCCGAGACTCCGGGAGCCTCCGAGCTTGTCGGGGAGCTTGCCGAGTTGGGCTGCGAGGCGATTCCGCTGGCCTGCGACGTCTCCGATCGTGCTCAGGTCGAAGCGCTGCTCGGCCGGGTTCAGACGGAGCACCCGCTTACCGCAATCGTGCACTGCGCCGCGGTGACGGACGATGGCCTGATCGATGCGCTGGACACCCAGCGTCTCTCGCGCGTGCTTGGGCCTAAGGCGGACGCTGCCTGGCACCTGCACGAGCTGACCAAGGAAGAGAAGCTCGCCGCGTTTGTCCTCTATTCGTCGGGGACGGCTACGTTTGGAAGCTCCGGGGTCGGCAACTACGCCGCCGCCAACGCCTTCCTCGACGCCCTCGCCGCCAAGCGGCGGGCCGAAGGGCTGCCGGCCACCTCGATCGGCTGGGGAGTTTGGGAAGAGGAGAGCGAAATGACAATGGGTCTCAGCGACGCTGAGCTGACTCGATTCTCCCGCGCCGGAATCGTGCCGATCTCCACCGAGCAGGGACTGGAGCTGCTCGACCGCGCCCGCTCCCAACCGGAGCCGTTCAGGATCGCGGTGCCGGTCGATCGTGGAGCTCTCCGCGCGGCGGCAAGGGCCGGAATGGTTCCCCCGATCCTCTCCGGGCTCGTCCCGGTTTCGCGCCGCCGCAAGGCGGCGAGCGGATCGCTGGCCAGGCGCCTGGCGACGATTCCCGAGTCAGAGCGCAGCGGCGTCGTGCTGGAGGTCGTGCGCGAGCACGCCGCCGAAATCCTCGGCCACAGCTCCACCGAGGGGGTCGATGCCGGAGCAAACTTCAAAGACCTGGGATTCGATTCCCTCGGCGCGGTGGAGCTCCGCAATCGCCTCGCCACCGCTACCGGCGTGACTCTCGACGCGACCCTCGTATTCGACTACCCGACCCCCGAGGCCGTGGCCGGGCACCTGCTCGACAAGGTCGAAGGGCAAGAGGGCGGCGACGTCGTCGTCCATGCGGCGCGAGGGAGCGATGAGCCGATCGCCATCGTCGGCCTCAGCTGCAGCTTCCCGGGCGATGCCACCTCTCCACAGGGGCTGTGGGACCTGGTCGCTCGCGGAGGCGACGGGATCTCGAAGTTCCCCGAGGACCGTGGCTGGGACCTCGAGCGGATCTACGATCCCAACCCCGAGCAGTTCGGCAAGGCCTATGCCTGCGAGGGGGGCTTCGTGCGGGAGGCAGTGGACTTCGATCCGGCCTTCTTCGGCATCTCTCCCAACGAGGCGCTGGCGATGGACCCCCATCAGCGGCTGCTGCTGGAAGGCGCCTGGGGGGCGCTGGAGGACGCCGGGGTCGACCCGGCGGCCTTGCGAGGCAGCAGCACAGGGGTGTTCGCGGGGGTGACGGTGACCGACTTCGGTGCCCAGAGCGGCAACCTGGCCACTCCGGAGCTCGCTGGCTTTATCTCCACCGGAATCTCAAACAGCGTTATCTCCGGCCGCATCTCCTACACCCTCGGCCTCGAGGGCCCGGCGGTGACGGTCGACACGGCCTGCTCCTCCTCGCTGGTGGCGATGCACCTCGCCGCCCAGGCGCTGCGCTCGGGGGAGTGCGAGCTGGCGCTGGCGGGTGGGGTGACGGCGATGAGCACGCCGATGCTCTTCCTGAGCATGAGCCACATGCGCGCCCTGGCCCCAGACGGCCGCTCGAAGTCCTTCAGTGCCGATGCCGACGGCGCCGGCTTCTCGGAGGGCTGCGGCCTGCTCCTGCTCGAGCGCCTCTCCGACGCCAAGCGCAACAACCGCCGCATCCTCGCGACGATCAAGGGCTCTGCCATCAACCAGGACGGGGCGAGCAACGGACTGACCGCCCCCAACGGCCCATCGCAGGAAAGGGTCATCCGCCAGGCCCTGGCAAACGCGGGCCTGAAGCCGAGCGAGGTCGACGCGGTCGAGGCGCACGGCACGGGAACCGTCCTCGGCGACCCGATCGAGGCCCAGGCCCTCTTGGCCACCTACGGACAAGAGCGGGACAACGGCCCATTGGCCCTCGGCTCGCTGAAGTCCAACATCGGCCACACCCAGGCGGCCGCGGGAGTCGGCGGCGTGATCAAGATGGTGATGGCGCTGCGAGAAGAAGAGCTGCCCCCGACCCTGCACGCATCAGAGCCCACTCCCCACGTCGACTGGAGCTCTGGCGAGATCGAGCTTCTCAACAAACCCCGCGAGTGGAAGCGCGGCGGGCGACCGAGAAGAGCCGGCGTCTCCTCCTTTGGCATCTCGGGAACCAACGCGCACGTGATCATCGAGGAGCCGCCCGAGCTTCCATCCCCCCAGCGCGACGAGGAAGCCCGCCCCCCGGCGATCCCCTGGGCGATCTCGGCGAAAACCCCCGAGGCCCTGCGGGACTACGCGGGAAAGCTCGCCGCCCACGCCGAGAAGACCGACCAAGACCCCGTGGACGTAGCCCACACCCTCCTGGCCTCCAGGGCATCGCTGCCCCACAGGGCTGTCGTGGTTGGAGCCGACAAGGCCGAGCTGCTGGAAGGACTCGACGCTTTGACGATCGGCAAGGCCTCGCCCAACCTCGTTCAGGGCAATGCCTCCTCTCACTCAAAGGTCGCCTTCGTCTTCCCCGGTCAGGGATCGCAGTGGGCGGGGATGGCCAAGGGCCTCCTCGAGGAGAGCCCGGTCTTTGCCGCCGCCATGGCCGAGTGCGACGAAGCGCTGGGCGAGTTCCTCGACTTCTCGGTGCTCGAGGCACTCCGCTCAGAAGACGGAGGGTGGATGGAGCGCATCGAGGCCGTCCAGCCGGTCCTCTTCGCGACGATGATCGCCTTGGCGCGGCTGTGGGGCTCCTACGGTGTGCGGCCCGCGGCCGTCGTCGGTCACTCCCAGGGCGAGATCGCCGCCGCGGTAGTGGCCGGGGCTCTCTCCCTGGGCGACGGAGCAAGGCTCGCGGCCCTGCGCAGCCAAGCGATCGCCAAACTCGCCGGCAAGGGAGCGATGGTCTCACTCGCCCTCTCGGCCGAGCGGGCGGAGGAGCTCTTGCAGAAGTGGGAGGGCAAAGTCGCGCTCGCCGCGGTGAACAGCCCGAGCGCCGTCACCGTGGCCTGCGGCGAGGGGGAGCTGGCAGAGCTCCTGGCCCACTGCGAGGAGCGAGACATCCGCGCCCGCGAGGTTGCGGCGACGATTCCCTCCCACTCCCACCACGTCGAGTTCCTCCGCGAAGAGGTCCTCGAGGCACTCGCCCCGATCTCACCCGGCGAGGCCCGGATCCCCTTCTACTCCACGGTCAGCGGCGAGCCGATCGCCGGCGAGGAGCTCGATGCCGCTTACTGGTACCGCAACCTCAGGGAGCCGGTGCGCTTCGAGGCGGCGACCGAGCGACTGCTCGAAGACGGCCACGGTGCCCTGCTGGAGATCAGTGCCCACCCGGTGCTCTCGATGGCGATCGAGAGCACGATCGAGGCCCGAGACGCCCAGGCCCTCGCCCTGCACACCCTGAGGCGAGACGAAGGTGGGCTGAAGCGCTTTCTCGCTTCGGCCGGCCAGGCTCACGCAAACGGAGTCGCGGTCGACTTCTCACCGCTCTTCGAGAGCCTCGAGCCGGCCCTCGCCGAGCTGCCCACCTACCCCTTCCAAAGGCAGCGCTACTGGCTCGAAGGGGGGACGGGTGCGACCGACGCCCACGCACTCGGTCAAAGCAACAGCGCTCACCCCCTCCTGGGAGCCTCGATCTCCCTCTCGGGTGAGGGAGAGCACCTGCTCACCGGGCGCATCTCCCAAAAGACGCATCCCTGGGTAAAAGACCACGCGGTCGGCGGCGCCGTCCTTTTGCCCGGTACCGCTTTCGTGGAGATGGCGCTCAGGGCCGGCGCGGAGGTCGGCGCGGAGCACCTCGCAGAGCTCGTCTTGGAGTCCCCGCTGATCATCGCCGAGGAGGGAGCCGTGCAACTGCAAGTCAGCGTCTCCGCCACCGAAGGGGATGTGGAGCGCTTCGAAGTCGAGATCCACTCGCGAGTCGAGCCTCATGAGGTTCCCTTGGGGGCGAGCGAGGACGAGGAGCCGGAGATCCCCTGGACCCGCCACGCCCAGGGAGTCCTTTCGCCTCAGGAAACCGCCCTCGTCCTCGACTTCGACGCCACCGCCTGGCCCCCGCCCGGAGCGGAGCCGGTGCCAAGCGACGAGTTCTACGATCACATCGCTTCGATCGGGATCGAGTACGGGCCCGCCTTCCAGGGTTTGGAGGCCGTTTGGAGGCTTGGCGAGGAGTTCTTCGCGGAGGTTTCCCTCGCCTCGGAGCAGGATTCCGAAGCGGCTCGCTTCGGAATCCACCCGGCACTCCTGGATGCGGCCCTCCACCCAGGAATCCTCGCCGCTCATGCGTCGGGCGCCGAACCCACCGTTGCGTTGCCTTTCAACTTCGCGGGGGTCTCCTTGGGCGAGGGTCGAGGCGCATCCTCGCTGCGGGTTCGGGTCAGATCCCAGGGCACGGGGATGTCCCTGCAAGCGGCTGACCCGGCGGGGGTTGCGGTCGCCGCGATCGAAACGCTCTCGATTCTGCCCGTCAGCGCATCTCAGCTTCAGACAGGCGGGGCAGAGCCAGATGCCCTCTTCAAGCTCGAGTGGATCGAGGTAGAGCTGAGGGAGTCCGGCGTCCCGAAGGCAGAGTGCTTCAGGCTCGACCGCCCTGCCGGGCTCGAGCCGGCGGCGGCCGCGCGTGCGATGAGCGTCGCTGTCCTGCAGCGTCTGCAGGCCTTCCTCGCTGACGAGGGAAATGCCGATGCTCGGCTTGCGGTCCTCACCGAAGGGGCCGTGGCGGTAAGCGATACGGAGGAACCAGATCCCGCCGCCGGCGCCGTATGGGGCCTGGTGCGCTCCGCTCAGTCGGAGCACCCCGGTCGCTTCCTGCTGATCGACGTCGATGGCAGCGAGACATCGACGGAGGCTCTGCCCACGGCACTCGAACAGGAGGCCGAGCCCCAGCTGGCGCTTCGCGAAGGTGCGGCAGCCGCGCCGAGGCTGGCGGCCATGAGCGAGGGCGAATCGCTCGTCGTCCCAGACGGCCCCTGGTATCTGGAGGCTGGAGAGGGGGGCACGCTCGAAGGCCTTCAGGCCGTCCCTTCCCCTGAGGCAGAGCGCGAGCTGCAGGGCCAGGAGGTCCGGGTGGCCATCCATGCCGCCGGCATCAACTTCCGAGATGTTCTGGTCGCCCTCGGCATGTATCCGGGCCCTTCGACGATGGGTGGCGACGGGGCGGGAATCGTGGTCGAGACTGGCCCCGAAGTCGAGGGCATCGTGCCCGGCGATCGGGTTTTCGGCCTCTTCTTCCATGCCTTCGGTCCGCTTGCCATTGGCGAGGCCGGCATGTTGGTCCGCCTGCCCGAGGATTGGTCCTTCGCCGAGGGTGCCGCGATGCCAGGCGCATCGGTCACCGCGTACTACGCGCTGAAAGACCTGGCGAAGCTAGGCGCCGGCGAGCGGGTCCTGATCCACGCCGGCGCCGGCGGCGTCGGCACCGCCGCGGTGCAGATCGCCCGCCACTTGGGCGCCGAGGTCTTCGCCACCGCCAGCCCCGCCAAGTGGGACGCCCTGCGTGCGATGGGCCTCGACGACGAGCACATCGCTTCTTCCCGCGACCTCGAGTTCAAGCAGAAGTTCCTCGACGCGACCGCGGGGGAGGGCATGGACGTCGTGCTCGACTCCCTGGCTCGGGAGTTCGTCGACGCCTCGCTCGATCTCCTGCCGCGGGGAGGTCGCTTCCTCGAGATGGGCAAGACCGACATCCGTGACCCGGAGGAGATCGCCGCATCGCATCCAGGCGTCGTCTACCGAGCCCTCGAGCTGCCCGAAGCCGGGCCGGACCGTATCGGCCAGATCCTCGCGGAGCTTGTCGCGATGGTCGACCGAGGTGAGCTCGTCCACAGCCCGATCTCCATCTGGGATGTGCGTGAGGCCGCACAGGCGTTCCGAGCGCTGAGCAAAGCACGCATCGTCGGCAAGGCGGTGCTCACCGTTCCGCAGCCGCTCGATTCGGAGGGCACGGTCCTCGTCACGGGGGGGCTGTCTGGGCTCGGCGCGATCGCGGCACGCCACTTCGCAAAGGCCCACGGTGTAGCGCACATGCTCCTGGCCGGCCGTCGTGGCCCCGACACGCCGGGTGCAGCCGAGCTCGTAGCCGAGCTGGCCGATCTTGGCTGCGAGGCGAGGGCGATAGCTTGCGACGTCTCCGATCGCTCCCGGGTGGAGGCGCTCTTGGACGAGGTCCCGCGCGAGCACCCACTGACCGCGATCGTGCATTCCGCCGGCGCCATCGACGATGGCACGATCGAGAGTCTCGGTCCCGACCGTTTTGAGTCCGTGTTCGACCCCAAGGCAGATGCCGCCTGGCACCTGCACGAGCTGACACGGGATGCGGAGGGGCTCACCTCCTTCATCCTCTTCTCCTCTGGAGCAGCGACAATTGGCAGCCCCGGACAGGGCAACTACGCCGCCGCCAACGCCTTCCTCGACGCCCTCGCCGCCAAGCGGCGGGCCGAAGGGCTGCCGGCCACCTCGATCGGCTGGGGACTTTGGGCTGAGGAGAGCGACATCACCGCACAGCTGGATGACTCCGATCGATCGAAGTTCTCCCGCGCCGGAATCGTGCCGATCTCCACCGAGCAGGGACTGGAGCTGCTCGACCGCGCCCGCTCCCAACCGGAGCCGTTCAGGATCGCGGTGCCGGTCGATCGTGGAGCTCTCCGCGCGGCGGCAAGGGCCGGAATGGTTCCCCCGATCCTCTCCGGGCTCGTCCCGGTTTCGCGCCGCCGCAAGGCGGCGAGCGGATCGCTGGCCAGGCGCCTGGCGACGATTCCCGAGTCAGAGCGCAGCGGCGTCGTGCTGGAGGTCGTGCGCGAGCACGCCGCCGAAATCCTCGGCCACAGCTCCACCGAGGGGGTCGATGCCGGAGCAAACTTCAAAGACCTGGGATTCGATTCCCTCGGCGCGGTGGAGCTCCGCAATCGCCTCGCCACCGCTACCGGCGTGACTCTCGACGCGACCCTCGTATTCGACTACCCGACCCCCGAGGCCGTGGCCGGGCACCTGCTCGACAAGGTCGAAGGGCAAGAGGGCGGCGACGTCGTCGTCCATGCGGCGCGAGGGAGCGATGAGCCGATCGCCATCGTCGGCCTCAGCTGCAGCTTCCCGGGCGATGCCACCTCTCCACAGGGGCTGTGGGACCTGGTCGCTCGCGGAGGCGACGGGATCTCGAAGTTCCCCGAGGACCGTGGCTGGGACCTCGAGCGGATCTACGATCCCAACCCCGAGCAGTTCGGCAAGGCCTATGCCTGCGAGGGGGGCTTCGTGCGGGAGGCAGTGGACTTCGATCCGGCCTTCTTCGGCATCTCTCCCAACGAGGCGCTGGCGATGGACCCCCATCAGCGGCTGCTGCTGGAAGGCGCCTGGGGGGCGCTGGAGGACGCCGGGGTCGACCCGGCGGCCTTGCGAGGCAGCAGCACAGGGGTGTTCGCGGGGGTGACGAGAAGCGACTTCGGCGCCGAAGGAAATCCGCTCTCCGGCGATTCGCCCGCTCTCGCGGAGCTGGCTGGGTACTTCGCCACCGGGTCAACTGGCAGCGCCGTCTCCGGCCGCATCTCCTACGCCCTCGGCCTCGAGGGCCCGGCGATGACGGTCGACACGGCCTGCTCCTCCTCGCTGGTGGCGATGCACCTCGCCGCCCAGGCGCTGCGCTCGGGGGAGTGCGAGCTGGCGCTGGCGGGTGGGGTGACGGCGATGAGCACGCCGATGATCTTCCTGAGCATGAGCCACATGCGCGCCCTGGCCCCAGACGGCCGCTCGAAGTCCTTCAGTGCCGATGCCGACGGCGCCGGCTTCTCGGAGGGCTGCGGCCTGCTCCTGCTCGAGCGCCTCTCCGACGCCAAGCGCAACAACCGCCGCATCCTCGCGACGATCAAGGGCTCTGCCATCAACCAGGACGGGGCGAGCAACGGACTGACCGCCCCCAACGGCCCATCGCAGGAAAGGGTCATCCGCCAGGCCCTGGCAAACGCGGGCCTGAAGCCGAGCGAGGTCGACGCGGTCGAGGCGCACGGCACGGGAACCGTCCTCGGCGACCCGATCGAGGCCCAGGCCCTCTTGGCCACCTACGGACAAGAGCGGGACAACGGCCCATTGGCCCTCGGCTCGCTGAAGTCCAACATCGGCCACACCCAGGCGGCCGCGGGAGTCGGCGGCGTGATCAAGATGGTGATGGCGCTGCGAGAAGAAGAGCTGCCCCCGACCCTGCACGCATCAGAGCCCACTCCCCACGTCGACTGGAGCTCTGGCGAGATCGAGCTTCTCAACAAACCCCGCGAGTGGAAGCGCGGCGAGCGACCGAGGAGAGCAGGCATCTCCTCCTTCGGCATCTCGGGAACCAACGCGCACGTGATCATCGAGGAGCCGCCCGAGCTCCATCCCCCCAGCGCGACGAGGAAGCCCGCCCCCCGGCGATCCCCTGGGCGATCTCGGCGAAAACCCCCGAGGCCCTGCGGGACTACGCCGGGCGTCTTGCCGCCCACGCCGAGAAGACCGACCAGGACCCCGTGGACGTGGCCCACACCCTCTTGGCCTCCAGGGCATCGCTGTCCCACAGGGCTGTCGTGGTCGGAAGCGACAGGGAGGAGCTCCTGGAAGGCCTCGACGCACTGGTCAAAGGCAGCTCCCACCGGGGCCTCGCAACCGCCAAGGCAACGCAGGGAAAGACAGCCTTCCTGCTCTCGGGACAGGGCTCCCAAAGGGCTCAGATGGGCAAAGAGCTCTACGAGGCCTTCCCGACTTACGCGGCGGCATTCGATCGCGCCTGCGCTGCCTTGGAAGAGCACCTTCCCTTCTCGGTCAAAGACGCCGTCTTCGCCGAGGCCGGGACAGAGCTCTCGAGCACCCTCAGTCGCACCGACGTGACCCAGGCCTCCATCTTCGCCCTGCAGGTCGCCCTCTTCGATCTCATCTCTGACTTCGGCCCATCTCCCGACTACCTGATCGGCCACTCGATAGGAGAGCTGAGCGCGGCCCACCTCTCAGGCGTCCTCTCTCTCCAAGACGCCGCAAAGCTCGTCGCGGCAAGGGGAACCCTGATGGCCGCGCTTCCCCAAGGCGGGGCGATGGCATCGATCAGGGCAAGCGAGCAAGAGGCAAGGGAGTCCCTAAAGGACTTCGAAGGCCGCCTGACGATCGCCGCGGTCAACTCGCCGAGCTCCGTCTCCGTCTCAGGAGAGGAAGAGGCGCTCGAGGAGTGGGAAGCGCTTCAGGGGAAAGCGGGCAAGAAGACCAAGCGCCTCGACGTCTCCCACGCCTTCCACTCCCAGTTGATCGAGCCGATGCTGGCCGAGTTCGAGCAGCTTGCCTCCACGCTCGAGTTCAACGCCCCCCAGATCCCGATCGTCTCCAACGTGACCGCAGAGGAGCTGACAGACCGACAGGCAACCTCCCCCGCCTACTGGGCCTCCCAGATCAGGGAGGCGGTGTGCTTTGCCAAGGGCATCCAACACCTCGAAGGCAAAGGGGTCAGCCGCTTCTTGGAGCTGGGAGCGGGGACGACTCTCACAGCGCTTGCCGCGGAGACGCTCGAAGACGAAGAGGCGACCTTCGCCCCCTCCCTGGGCAAGGACGCCCCAGAGCCGACCTCCTTCATCGCCGCTCTGGGAGCGATGCATGCCTCGGGCGCAAAGCCCGACTTCAAGGCTCTGCTCGGAGAGCCTCCACAGGCTCCCGCTGAGCTTCCCACCTACCCCTTCCAACGCCAGCGCTACTGGTTGGAGTCCACGGCCGGCTCGGGCGATGCCTCTGCCCTCGGTCAAAGCGCAACCGATCACCCACTGCTCGGCGCCTCGATCTCCCTCGCCACCGAGGGCACCCACCTCTTCACCGGGCGAATCTCCCAGAAGAGCCACCCGTGGATTGGAGACCACGTGATTGCCGGCAACGTCCTTGTGCCCGGAATGGCATTCGTGGAGATGGCGCTCACCGCTGGAGCCGAGCATGGAGCGCGGCACCTCGAGGAGCTGATCCTCGAGGCGCCGCTGATCCTCCCCGAGGCAGGGGCTACCCAGATCCAGGTCACCCTCTTCGCCGAAGAGGAGGACCCCGAGCGCCTCCAAATCGCGATCCACTCCCGGGCCGAGCAAGGCCAAGGAGAAGCCGATTCAGACACCGAGCTCTGGACCCGCCACGTCTCGGGGGTCCTCACCAGCGAGGACTCAGGTCCGGCCGGCTTCGAGGTAGGCGCCTGGCCCCCCGAGGGAGCGGAGCCGATCGCCACAGAGGACGTCTACGACGAGGTGGCCGAGATCGGCATCGAGTACGGCCCCGCCTTCCAGGGCCTGGGGGCAGCCTGGCGGCTGGGCGAGGAGCTCTACGCGGAGGTGTCGCTGGCCGACGAGCAGGTCTCCGAAGCATCGCGCTTCGCGGTGCACCCGGCGCTCTTGGACGCGGCGGGCCACGCCGCCCTCGCCGGAGCCGATCCGGCCGAAGGCGTGCGGTTGCCTTTCGGCTTCTCTGGGGTCGACTTCGGCGAGGCGGCGGGTGCCTCCGATCTGCGCGTACGGATCTCTGCCCAGGGCGATCGCCTCCGACTGGACGCCAACGACCGCGAAGGCGTCGGCGCCGTCTCGATCGCCTCGCTCCTCGTCCGCCCCTTGGACCCCGCCCAGCTGCAGGCAACGGACGCAAAGGAGCCCGATGCCCTCTTCGATCTCAACTGGGTCGAGGTTGAGCCGGGCGAAGGCGCACAGACCGTGGAGGTGGAGATGGAGATGGAGATGGAGATCTTCGAGTCCGCCTCCGCCCAAGGGGAGGACCCAGCCCAGGCGGCACATCGGCTGAGCACCGCCGCCCTCGCGGCGATCCAGGCCTTCCTCGCGGATGAGGGCAAAGCAGAGTCCCGCCTGGCGATCCTCACCGAAGGGGCGATGGCGCTCTCAGATAGCGAATCCCCAGACCCAGCGGCCGCCGCTGTCTGGGGTCTGGTCCGCTCGGCCCAATCCGAGCACCCTGGCCGCTTCCTGCTGATCGACAGCGACGGCAGCGATGCCTCCGGGGAGGCGCTCGCCGCGGCTCTCGCCCAGGTGGAGGAGCCCCAGCTGGCTCTGCGCGAGGGGGTTGCCTCGGTGCCGCGGCTGGCTCCCGCCGAGGCCGATGCCGAGGCGGAGTTCCCCTCGCTCGACCCCGAGGGCACCGTGCTCATCATCGGTGGCCTCTCCGGTCTTGGCGCGATCACCGCCCGCCACCTCGCCGGCTCTCACGGCGTCAAGAACCTGCTCCTCACCAGCCGTCGCGGCCCAAAGGCCCCTGGCGCGCCGGAGCTGATCGCCGAGCTGGCAGGGCTGGGTTGTCAGGCGAAGGCCATCGCCTGCGACGTCTCCGATCGCTCCCAGCTGCAGGCTCTGCTCGCCGCGATCCCAGCCGAGCACTCCCTGACCGCCATCGTCCACTCGGCCGGGGCGCTCGATGACGGCACGATCGAGGCGCTCGAGCCCCAGCGCATCGACACCGTCCTGGCTCCCAAGGCCGACGGCGCCTGGCACCTGCACGAGCTGACCCAAGAGATGGATCTCGCTGCCTTCGTCCTCTACTCCTCTGGGGCCGCCGTCTTCGGTAGCCCTGGACAGGGCAACTACGCAGCCGCCAATGCCTTCCTCGATGCGCTGGCCCGCCGCCGCCGCGCTATGGGCCTGCCTGCGACGGCGATCGCATGGGGGATGTGGGAGGCGGAGAGCGGCGGGATGACCGAAGATTTGAGCGAGTCCGACCGGGACCGCCTCGTTCGGATGGGCGCCGCGCCGATCTCCGGTTCGTACGGCGTGGAGCTGTTCGATCGAGCCTGCTCCCAGCCGGCGCCGTTCAGAGCCGCGATCCCGGTCGACAAGAGGGTCCTGCGCGCCGCCGCCAACGCCGGTCTGCTGCCGCCGCTGCTCTCAGGTCTTGTCCCGGCTTCTCGGCGTCGCCCAGCCGCGTCCACGGGGTCGCTGGCCCGCCATCTCGCGACCCTCCCTGAGGCGGAGCGTGAGGTGACGGTTCTGACCATGGTGCGTGAGCACACAGCCGCCGTGCTCGGCCACTCTCCGGAGGCGATCGACCCCGCCGCGAACTTCAAAGACCTCGGCTTCGACTCGCTCGGTGCGGTCGAGCTGCGCAACCGCCTCGCCCGGGCGAGCGGGATGCGGCTCGAGGCAACCTTGGTCTTCGACTATCCGAGCACCGAGGCGATCGCCGGCTACCTGCTCGAACGGGCGCAGGGCGAGGCCGGCGGGGCGGTGGAGGTGCGTGCCTCCAGGTTTACGGAGGAGCCGATCGCGATCGTCGGCATCAGCTGCCGCTACCCCGGAGGGGTAGGCTCGCCGCAGGGCCTCTGGGCTCTGCTCGCGTCCGGTGTCGACGGCATCGTCGAGTTCCCCGAGGATCGCGGCTGGGACGTCGAGCGGCTCTACGATCCCGACCCGGAGCGTGCCGGCAAGAGCTATGTCCGTCACGGGGGCTTCCTCGAGGATGCCGCCGACTTCGACCCCGCCTTCTTCTCGATCAGCCCGCGCGAGGCGCTGGTGATGGACCCCCAGCAGCGCCTGCTGCTGGAAGGCGCCTGGGAGGCGCTGGAGGACGCCGGGGTCGATCCGGCCTCCTTGCGTGGCACCCCTACCGGGGTTTTCGCTGGTGTCATGTATGCCGACTACGGCGGCGGTGGGAGCACCGCGTCCTCCTCCGAGCTGGAAACGTTTGGCGGTACCGGCATCGCGGGCAGCGTCGCCTCCGGCCGGGTCTCCTACGCCCTCGGCCTCGAGGGCCCGGCGGTGACGGTCGACACCGCCTGCTCCTCCTCGCTGGTGGCGATGCACCTCGCCGCCCAGGCGTTGCGCTCGGGGGAGTGCGAGATGGCCTTGGCCGGGGGGGTGACGACGATGGCGTCACCGGTCATCTTCGTTGGCATGAGCCGCCAGCGCGGCCTCGCCCCCGACGGCCGCTGCAAGTCCTTCTCCGCGGAGGCCGACGGCACCGGCTGGTCGGAGGGCTGCGGCCTGCTCCTGCTCGAGCGCCTCTCCGACGCCAAGCGCAACAACCGCCGCATCCTCGCGGTGATCAAGGGCTCGGCCACCAACCAGGACGGAGCGAGCAACGGACTGACCGCCCCCAACGGCCCATCGCAGGAAAGGGTCATCCGCCAGGCCCTGGCAAACGCGGGCCTGAAGCCGAGCGAGGTCGACGCGGTCGAGGCGCACGGCACGGGAACCGTCCTCGGCGACCCGATCGAGGCCCAGGCCCTCTTGGCCACCTACGGACAAGAGCGGGACAACGGCCCATTGGCCCTCGGCTCGCTGAAGTCCAACATCGGCCACACCCAGGCGGCCGCGGGAGTCGGCGGCGTGATCAAGATGGTGATGGCGCTCAGAGAAGAAGAGCTGCCCCCGACCCTGCACGCATCAGAGCCCACTCCCCACGTCGACTGGAGCACCGGGGAGATCGAGCTCTTGAACGAGGCCAGGGAGTGGAAGCGCGGCGGGCGACCGAGAAGAGCGGGCGTCTCCTCCTTCGGCATCTCGGGCACCAACGCGCACGTGATCATCGAGGAGCCACCCGAGCTTCCATCCCCCCAGCGCGACGAGGAAGCCCGCCCCCCGGCGATCCCCTGGGCGATCTCGGCGAAAACCCCCGAGGCCCTGCGGGACTACGCGGGAAAGCTCGCCGCCCACGCCGAGAAGACCGACCAGGACCCGATCGACGTCGCCCACACCCTGCTCTCCTCAAGGGCATCGCTGTCCCACAGGGCAGTCGTGGTCGGAAGCGACAAGGAGGAGCTCTTGCAAGGCCTCGACGCACTGGTCAAAGGCAGCTCCCACCGGGGCCTCGCAACCGCCAAGGCAACGCAGGGAAAGACAGCCTTCCTGCTCTCGGGACAGGGCTCCCAAAGGGCGCAGATGGGCAAAGAGCTCTACGAGGCCTTCCCGACCTACGCAAAGGCATTCGATCGAGCATGCGAGGCACTCCAAGAGCACCTGCCCTTCTCGGTCAAAGACGCCGTGTTTGCCGATGAAGGAACAGAGCTCGCAAAGACCCTCTCGCGCACAGACGTGACCCAGGCCTCCATCTTCGCCCTGCAGGTCGCCCTCTTCGATCTCATCTCTGACTTCGGCCTATCCCCCGATTACCTGATCGGCCACTCGATAGGCGAGCTGAGCGCGGCCCACCTCTCAGGCGTCCTCTCTCTCCAAGACGCCGCAAAGCTCGTCGCGGCAAGGGGAACCCTGATGGCCGCCCTTCCCAAAGGCGGGGCGATGGCCTCGATCAGGGCAAGCGAGCAAGAGGTCAAGGAAAGCCTCGCGGAGTTCGAAGGCCTGACGATCGCCGCGGTCAACTCGCCGAGCTCCGTCTCCGTCTCAGGAGAGGAAGAGGCGCTCGAGGAGTGGGAAGCGCTTCAGGAAGAGCAAGACAAGAAGACCAAGCGCCTCGACGTCTCCCACGCCTTCCACTCCCAACTGATCGAGCCGATGCTCGAGGAGTTCGAGCAGCTCGCCTCGACCCTCGAGTTCAAAGCCCCGCGGATCCCGATCGTCTCCAACGTGACCGCAGAGGAGCTGAGCGAGAAAGAGGCGACATCCCCCGCCTACTGGGCCTCCCAGATAAGAGAGGCGGTGCGCTTTGCCAAGGGCATCGAATCCCTGAAGGACAAGGGAGTCGGTCGCTACCTGGAGCTGGGAGCCGGAACCACCCTGACCGCGCTTGCCGCGGAGACGGTAGAAGAGGAAGAGGCGACCTTCGCTCCCTCCCTGGGCAAGGACGCTCCAGAGCCGACCTCCTTGATCGCCGCCCTGGGCGCGATGCATGCCTCGGGCGCGAAGCCCGACTTCAAGGTCCTGCTCGCAGAGCCTCCACAGGCTCCCGCCGAGCTTCCCACCTACCCCTTCCAACGCCGGCGCTACTGGTTGGAATCAATGGCAGGCTCAGGCGATGCCTCTGCTCTGGGCCAAAGCGCAACCGATCACCCCCTGCTCGGCGCCTCGATCTCCCTTGCCACCGAGGGCACCCGCATCTTCACCGGGCGGATCTCCCAGAAGAGCCATCCCTGGGTCAAAGACCACGTGGTCGGCGGCACGGTGATCTTGCCGGGGACGGCGATTGCCGAGATGGCGCTCGCCGCTGGAGCGGAGGTGGGTGCGGAGTATCTGGAGGAGCTCGAGGTGCGAGCGCAGCTCGCCCTTCCGGACTCCGGCGCCCTACTACTGCAGGCGGTGCTTTCGATCGACGAAGAGGATCCCGAGCGATTCGAGCTGACGATTCATTCCCGTCCCGAGCTGGTCGAGGATGAGGAGGAGCTCGATGAGGGCTCTTGGCGGATCAATGGCGTTGCCGTTCTCAGGGTGGGGGGGGACTCGCCTGTCGGCTTCGATGCGACCGTCTGGCCCCCCGAAGGCGCCGAGCCGATCGCCACAGAGGACTTCTATGACGAGGTCGCCGAGATCGGCCTCGAGTACGGCCCCGCCTTCCAGGGACTTGAGGCAGCCTGGCGGCTGGGCGAGGAGCTCTACGCGGAGGTATCGCTGGCCGAGGAGCAAAGCCAGGAAGCCGAGCGCTTCGGAGTGCACCCCGCGCTCCTGGACGCGGCCGGGCAGGCCCTCCGACTCGACTCGACCCCTGCGGAGGGGATGCGGATGCCGACCGGCTTCCTCGGCATCTCCCTGGGCGAGGTACGCGGCTCCTCCCAGCTGCTCGTGCGGATCGTCCCCGGCGAGGCAGGTATCCGCTTGGATGCCGCCGACGAGAGTGGAAACGCAATCGTCTCGATCGACGCCATCGTGCTCGGCCAGGTCGATTCCGCCGACCTGCAAGTAGCCGCCCGGGAGCCGGACGCCCTCTTCCGCTTGGATTGGCGCGAGGTGGACATGACGAGCCTCACCGAGCTGGAGGAGCCGTCGCTTGACGTCTTCGAGTGCGCTTCCACGGAGAACGGGGACCTCGCGGCGGCGGCGCACCTCCGAACGGCCGAGGCCTTGAGCGCGATCCAAACCTTCCTCTCCGATGAGAGCCGGGTCGGGGATCGGATGGCGATCGTCGTCAAGGGGGCGGTGGCCGTGAGCGACGGCGAGCCGGCAGATCCGGTCGCGGCATCGGTCTGGGGTTTGGCGCGCTCTGCGCAATCCGAGCACCCCGGTCGCTTCGTCCTGGTCGACTGCGACGAAAGCGAAGCCTCCCGCGGCGTCCTCTCAGCCGCCTTTGCGCAGGGCACTGAGCCCCAGCTTGCACTGCGCGACGGGGCCGCGTTTGCGCCCCGCTTGAAACCGTTTGGAGGCCAGGTTGAGGAGCCTTCGGTTGCGCCCGGCGGGCGTGGGACGACGCTGATCACCGGGGGGCTCTCCGGGCTCGGCGCGATTGCCGCCCGCCATTTCGCGCGGTCCCATGGCACAAAGCGCATCCTCCTTGCCGGTCGCCGCGGCCCTGACACTCCGGGAGCCGCCGAGCTGATCGCCGATCTGGCCGAGTTGGGTTGCGAGGCGAGCGCGGTCGCCTGTGACGTCTCGGACCGCGACCAAGTCGAAGAGCTGCTTGCCAGAGTGCCGGACGACCAGCCGTTGACCGCCGTTGTGCACGCGGCCGGCATTCTCGATGACAGCCTGACCGCCGACCTCAACGCCGAGAGGATCGGGCGAGTCCTCGCCCCGAAGGCGGGTGGCGCCTGGCACCTGCACGAGCTGACCGCGGGTATGGATCTGGACATGTTCGTCCTCTATTCCTCTGCTGCCGCCGTCCTCGGCGGCCCTGGCCAGGGCAACTATGCCGCCGCCAATTCGTTCCTCGACGCTCTCGCATGCCGGCGCCGTGCCGAAGGCCTGCCGGCCACCTCGATCGCCTGGGGTATGTGGGAGGCCGAGAGCGCCATGACAGGCGGCCTT
This sequence comes from uncultured Solirubrobacterales bacterium, assembly GCA_963824705.1. Lineage (GTDB taxonomy): Bacteria > Actinomycetota > Thermoleophilia > Solirubrobacterales > 70-9 > VRUE01. The sequence continues at coordinate 2,215,878 of CAWGQE010000003.1, read as the reverse complement.
GGCGACGCCGACCGCAAGCGCCTCGCCCGCTTCGGGATTGCGCCGATTGCGACCGAGCAAGGGCTGCAGCTACTCGATCGGGCCCGTTTCCAGGCCGAGCCGATGCTGCTCGCGATGGCGATCGACCGGGCCGCGCTGCGTCCCCTGGTGAGTGCCGGACTGCTGCCTCCGATGATCTCAGGACTCATGCCCGCTCGGCGACGGCGCCGCGCCACGGCATCGGCCGCGCAGCGCCGGAAGCTTGTTGCCTTGCCGGAGGCTGAGCGGACCGAGGCCGTGCTCGGCCTGGTTCGCGCGCAAGTCGCCGCGGTGCTGGGCTATGCCTCCTCCGAGGCCGTGGAGCCCGACGCAACCCTGCTCGAGCTCGGTCTCGATTCGCTCGGGGCGCTTGAGTTGCGCAATCGCCTCGCTGTAGCCACCGGTATCGAGCTCGAGCCCACGGCGGCCTTCGAGTATCCCTCCCCTGCGGCGCTGGCGCGGCTCCTGGGTGAACGACTGTCGAGCGGAGGGACGGAGGGGTCGAGCCCCGATGCGTCGCCGGGGTCTTCGACCCTGGCGACGTTGCTCGTCCACTCGCACGCCGAAGGCAGGTCCGCCGGTGTTCTGCCGCTGCTGGCGGAGGCTTCGAAATTCCGCCCCTCGTTCCGCGACGCGGCAGAGCTGGGCTCGCATGTCTCAGCGGCCGCGATTGGCAACAGTGGTCCTGGCGCACGCCTTGTCTGCGTGCCCTCGTTCATTGTCGGATCGGGCCCACACCAGTTCGTGCGGATCGCGCGCGCACTGAGCGATTGCCGGCCCCTCACGGCACTCGCTCTGCCGGGATCGCGCCGCGGCGACGCTTTGCCGGCCAGCTGGGGGGCGGCGATGGAGGTCCTCACGGACGCGACTCTGCGAGCGGCCGGCGATGCCCCCTTCGTCGTCGCCGGCTATTCGAGCGGGGGCGCGATCGCCCGCGGGCTGGTGGAAAGACTGGAGGCGATGCAGCGCGCTCCCTTGGGCCTCGTCCTGATCGACGCCTACATTCCACTGGGGGAAGGGATCGGGAAGCTCTTCGCGGCCGATATCGGCCGCCTGCTTGAGATGGGCAACGAGGCGATCGCCGTCGACGACGACCACCTTCTGGCGATGGGGGGGTACATGCGGACCATCTCCGAATGGGAGCCCGGATCGATAGCGGTGCCCGACCTGATGGTCCGCGCTACGGCAGGGGAGCGGGCGGCGCTGATCGAGGGCGAAGAGCTGCCCGCCTGGCAGCGAACCACCGATACGGTCGACGTCCCCGGCGACCACTTCGAGGTCATCGGCGAGACCGCGGAGCAGACCGCCGAGGCGATCGATGCCTGGGCGGCTCGGCTCGAGCCCGAGCATTAAGGTCTGCCTCGATGCGGCTTCACACGAGGAGTTGGGGAGGAGACCGCGCAGAGACCGTTGTCTGCGTGCACGGCCTCACGCAACACGGCGGCATCTTCGAGGGTCTCGGTCGGCGCCTCGCCGAGGACGGTCGTCGGGTCGTCTCGGTCGATCTACGCGGGCACGGCGACTCGGGTCGTGAGCCGCCCTGGACCACCGGGACGCACGTCGCCGACCTACTCGAGACCGCCGACGCCCTCGGGATAGAGAGCGCCACCTGGATCGGGCATAGCTTCGGCGGGCGAATGATCGCGGCGCTGGCAGATTTCGCGCCGGAGCGCGTCGAGGGCCTCGTTCTGCTCGATCCTGGGCTCGAGGTTCCCGCCGACTATGCGCTCAAATCAGCCGAAATGGATCGCCTCGACTGGAGCTTCGCGTCCATGGACGGGGCGGTCAACGCGCTGCTCAGCTCCGACTCGATCGTCGCCGCCCCGAAGGAGGTGGTCAGGGCCTACGTCGCCGACGACGTCCGCCCGGGCCCTGACGGGCGCCTCCGTTTTAGGTACAGCCCCAGCGCCGTCGTCGCCGCCTGGAGCGAGCTGGCGCTGACCCCGCCGCGGGTCGCCGACGTGCCGACCCTGTTGGTCCGGCCGGTCACGTCGGCGATCCACAGCCGCGCCGACGACCGGCGTTACCGGGAGGCCCTCGGCTCTCGGTTGACTATGGCCGCGGTGCCCAACGGCCACAACGTGCTCTGGGAGTCGCCGGCGGAGACCGAGGCGGCAATCCTCGGCTTTCTCGAGAAGGCGGCTGCGGAGCGCGCCGTCGGCGGAACCGCCTGAAGCCGCGAGGCGCTCAGGTGGATAGGGCGATTGCGGTAAGCACCAAGCCGTCCTGGACGAGCCAACGCCCCTGAAAGCCGCTCAGCGCCACCCCGTTCACGCTTGGGCCCGGGACCAGCAGGCGGGCCGCAAACGAGCCCCCCCGGGGGTCTATCTCCAGTCGCGCGTCTTCAAACCCCAGCCAGGCTTCGGCCAGCGGAAACCAGGCCTTGTAGACGGACTCCTTGGCGCTGAACAGCAGCCGGTCCCAGTGGATCTCCGGTTCGGCCCGTGCCAGTTCGGCCAGGCCCGGCTGCTCCTCGGGGCGTGCGACGCTGGTGAGTATGCCTTCGGGCAGCGGCTCGTTCGGCTCGGCGTCGATGCCGAGCGTCAGTAGGTCCGTAGTGCTGGCTACCGCGCAGGCCCGGTAGCCCTTGCAGTGGGTGATGCTGCCGACCACTCCCGCGGGCCAGAGTGGCTCACCGCGCTTACCGGCGGCTATCGGGCAGGGGGGGATGCCTAGGCCACCAAGCGCCTCACGGGCGCAGGCGCGCCCGGTCACGAACTCGCGGCGCCGTTTCCCCACCGCGCGTCCGACGATCTCCTCCTCCTCCGGGAAGAGCTGGACCTCGGTGCGATCGCCGCGAACGTCGACCGCTACCGCAGACGAGGGCACGATCTCCTCGATCATGCCGCGATCCCGGCCGGCAGGATCTGACTCGGCCCCGAGTAGACCCGCATCGGGTGGCCCGGCTCGCGCGGGTAGCCCAGCGAGACCTCCTCGAAGCGGACACCGTCCTGTCGGGTGGTGCGCGGGATATGCAGGTGGCCGTAGACGACCGCCGTCGCGCGGAAGCGGCGGTGCCAGTCCGCGGTCAGCCGCGTCCCGCACCATTGCGCGAACTCCGGGTGGCGGAGGACCCGCGTTGGCGCGTCGGTCAGGGGGAAGTGATTGACGAGGACAGTCGTTGCCTCCGCCGGCAGGTCGCCGAGCCGCGCCTCGGTCTGCCGCACCCTGGCCCGACACCACGCCTCCCGGCTCGGGTAGGGATCGGGATCGAGGAGGAACTCGTCGACGCAGACGACGCCGGCGTCGTAGGCGCGCCGCAGCGACTCCTCCTTGTCGGCGCCGACGTTGTCGCCGAAGGAGTAGTCGTAGAGGAGGAACAGCGGCGCCACCACCACCGGCCCTCCGGGCCCGTCCCAGACCGGGTAGGGGTCCTCGGGAGTGACCACGCCGAGCGCCCGGCATATATCCACCAGGCGGCGATAGCGCTCCTCGCCCCGCGGCTCGTCGCCGTCGCGGGGGCTGAGCAGCTCGTGGTTGCCCGGTGTCCAGAGCAGCTTGGCGAAGCGCTGCGCCAGGAGGGTCAGTGCCCACTCGACGTCCTCGAGCGAGTCGCCGACGTCACCGGCGACGATCAGCCAGTCGCCGTCCGAGCCCGGTTTCAGATCCTCGACGAAGCGCCGGTTCGCGGCGTGGCCGACGTGCAGGTCGCTGATTGCCAGCAGGGCGGCCATCGGGATGGGATCTAGACCAGGCTGCAGCGGGCCTGGTAGATCGAGAGGAAGCCGTTCTCGAAGCCGTTTCTCGCGGCGCGTAGGTAGAGGCGCCAGACGCGGACCCGTTCGGGGCCCGCCAGGCGGATCGCCTCGTCGAGGTTCTCGTCGAGGCGCCTCGCCCAGTGGCGCAGCGTCTCGGCGTAGTCGGCGCCGTGCTCGGAGACGTGGCGGGTGATGAACCCCGCCCGTTCCAGGGCCAGCAGCACGCGCGAGAGGTGCAGCGGTTCGCCGTCGGGGAAGACGTAGCGCTCGGAGAAGGCGCCGGCGTCGGGATCGGTGTGGCGCAGGCGGGCGATGCCGTGGTTGAGCAGGCGGCCGCCCGGCTCCAGCAGGCCGGCGAGGGTGCGGGCGTAGACGTCGATCTGCTCCTCGCCGACGTGCTCGACCATGCCGATCGAGGCGATCGCGTCGAAGCGCTCGCCGGCGAGGTCGCGGTAGTCCATGACGCGGATCTCGACCCGGTCGGTGACGCCGGCCTGCTCGGCCCGTTGGCGCGCCCGCTCCGCCTGCGGGGGGGAGAGGGTGATGCCGACGACGCTGGCGCCGTATTTCGTCGCCGCCCGCAGTGGCAAGGCGCCCCATCCACAGCCGACGTCGAGCACCCGGTCGCCCTCCTGCAGCGCCAGCTTGCGTGCGACCGTCTCCAGCTTCTCCTCCTGTGCGGCCTCCAGCGTCTCGGCGCCGGCGGCGAAGAAGGCGCAGCTGTAGGTCATCGACTCGTCGAGGAAGAGGGCGAAGAAGTCGTTGGAGACGTCGTAGTGGTGACGGACGGCGCGGGCGTCGCGCTCTTTGCTGTGGCGGCGGCCGCTCAGCACCAGCTCCGCGGCTGGCCGCCGCGGCGGGCGCTGGACGCCGGCGGCGCGCACCGCGCCCAGCGCCAGGTGGGCGATGTCGCCACGGTCGAGCGGCGGCGGCTGCCAGGTGTCGAGCAGTGCGATCACCGCGTCCATGTCGTCGACCTCGATCTCGCCGCTGACGTAGGCGCGGCCGAGACCGAGCTGGCCGGGCGCCCGCAGGGCGTGGGCGGCCGCTCGCGGGGAGCGGATGAAGAAGGTGGGACCGTCACCGTCGGTGGCGGGCAGCTTGGTCCCGTCCCAGAACTCGACAGTGAATGGGCGCTCCGGGATACGCGCGTCGATCTCTCGGCGCAGCGTCGCGGTGCTTGCGAAAGGCATCGTCGAAACCCTACCGGGGCGCTGCCACCGCTTTCGGTCGCGCTGCGCCGTATGATCGACGCGCGTGGCGGGACCTCTTCCATCCGATATTCAACCGGTCGCCAACGAGACCCGCGACCGGATAATCACCGGCCTCGTCACCCTGGTCCCGTTCGTCGCCCTCGGCTTCGCCGGCTGGCAGGTATGGGGCGAGGCGCTGCACTGGAGCGACGTCTTCCTCTTCGTCGGCATGTACGTGCTGACCGGGCTGGGGATCACCGTCGGCTTCCACCGCCACCTCACCCACCGCAGCTTCAAAGCGAAGCGCTGGTTGCACGGCCTGCTCGCGATCCTCGGCTCGGCGGCGATCGAGGGGCCGGTCATTTCCTGGGTCGCCGACCACCGCAAGCACCATGCCTTCTCCGACGAAGAGGGCGACCCGCACAGCCCCCACGTCGATCACGGCCACGGCTGGAGCGGCGCCATGCGCGGCCTCTTCCACGCCCACATGGGGTGGCTCTTCATCCATACGCAGCGCGGCAACAAGGAGCGCTTCGCTCCCGACCTGATCAAGGACCCGACGATCAACTGGGTCGACCGCACCTTCATCTACTGGGCGATCCTCGGCCTGCTCGTTCCCTTTGCGCTCGGCTGGGTTGTCGGCGGCACCCTCTTCGCCGCGGTTACCGGCCTGCTCTGGGGCGGTCTGGTCCGCGTCTTCGTCCTGCACCACTTCACCTACAGCATCAACTCGCTCTGCCACGTCTTCGGCAACCGCGACTTCGAGACGACGGACGAGTCGCGCAACCTGGCGCTGATCGCGATCCCGACCCTGGGAGAGGCCTGGCACAACAACCACCATGCCTTCCCGACCTCCGCCGTCCATGGTCTCGGTCGCTGGCAGGTCGACGTCTCGGCCATCGTCATCGACGGCCTCGAGAAGGCCGGGCTCGTCTGGGACGTGGTCAGGGTTTCACCTCAGCGCATTGCCACCAAAGCTGTCACCTAAGAGCCTGTCTGAGCGATCTCCCGGCGTGCACGGGCTCGGCTACCGTCAAGGGCGATGACGGAATCCAAGCCAAGCCAGCGAGAGCGCCTCGTCGAGGCGATGACCGTCACCGCCGCTCGCTATGGCTACCGAGAGGCGAATGTCGCACGGGTCATTACCCAGGCCGGCGTGTCCCGCGCCACCTTTTACGAGTGCTTCGAAGGCAAGGAGGAATGCTTTCTGGCCGCCTACCGCGAGGTCGCGCAGCGGATCGCGGGGCACATCCAGATGCTCGATTCGGAGCGGGGGGAGGTCGTCGATCCGGGGGAGATCCTCGAACGGCTGCTCGAGAGCGCCGACCGCGAACCGGCAGCGGCTCGTGTCTTTCTGATCGAGGCGCTTGCCGCGGGCCCCGTCGTGCGGGCCGAGCACGAAGAGTTTCTTGGCGTGATGGAGGAGCTGCTGGACGCATTTCTGGACAGGGCTCCCAGTGGAAGGTCGCGGCTCGAGATCCCGGCCCGGGCGTTGCTCGGTGGAATCGGCAACGTCGTCGCGATCAGGGTATTCCGAGGCGAGGCAGGCAGGCTGGCCGGCCTGCGGGGCGACCTGGAAACGTGGCTGCGTTCCTACACAACGTCGGATCCCCGCCTCCGCCGGGAGGGCTGGGTTGGGCTGGGCAGCGGGATCTGGGACCCAGCCGAGCCCGAACCGAGCCCCCTGGACGATCACCTGCCCCGCGGGCGTTCCTCTTTGCCCCCCGCCCTGGTTGCGGGCGAGCAGCGCCAGCGTGTTCTCGCGGGGGTATCCCAGGTTGTCGCGGAGAAGGGGTATATGGCGATGTCCGTCGCCGACATCGTCTCGGCTGCCGGGGTAGCCAGAGAGGTGTTCTACGCGCAATTTCGCAGCAAGGAAGACGCTTTTCTCTCCGCTCAGGCATACGCGCTCGAAATGAGCGTTTCCCGGTCCGCAGGCAGCTTCTTCAGCGAGCAGCCTTGGCCAGATCGAGTCTGGAACGGCCTCGAGGCGTTACTCGAGTACTTCGCCGGTGTTCCCGACCTGGCCAAGCTCGACCTTGTCGAGAGCTATGCGGCCGGGAACGCCGCGATTCGCCGTTCCTTCGAGGCGCGGATGGCTTTCACGCTGTTCTTGGAGGATGGCTACCGTCAGCGGCCGGAGGCCGAACGCCTGCCGCGACTGTGCTCGGAGGCGATCGCGGGTGCGATTCTCGAGCCGATGCGCCATCTGACAGTCGAAGGTCGGTCCGCGCGGGCGCAGGCGCTGGCTCCTCAGATTTTCTACATAGCCACAGCGCCGTTCATCGGTTCGCGCAAGGCGCTGGACCTGGCGGAAGCCAAGTGCGCTACTGCGCAAGCCAGAAAACCGAGCGGACGCTTTCGCGGACATCGGCCCGGAGACTGAACCGGGCCGCGGGCCGCCCTGGTGTTTCGCCGTCGCTTTCGCCCGGGCTCTCATGGATCACGCCAACCGCGACCAGATCTTCGAGGTGCCGGCGCAGCGTCTGATTGCTGGCTGACCCGAGGGCGATCAGTTCGGCGACGGTGGCGTCGGAGACCCGACTGAGCGTTCTCAAGATGTAGAGGCGGACCGGGTCGGCGATCACTTCCAGCCACTCCTGGTGCCTCGCTCTACTCGGTGCTGCCTCGATCGTGTTCACCCGTCGCCGAATCTCCCGAATTCTTGAACAGCGGTGGTAGCGGCAACCGGAGGCCTCCCTAAGACCCCCCGGACTGTTTACGTCCGCATTAGAGACTCTAGCGTTTACGGGCTAGTGGATCATGTAGAGATGATTAAGGTAGTCAACAGGCGCGCGCCTGTTGAGCCTGGGTCAGGCACTGTGGCCCAGCTTTGAACATCATCGGTTTTTTTGGTTACGGGGACACGGGCGATTCGTACCAGTCGATCCAACCGTCGCAGGCCGCTTTCAGCGGCACGATCCTCCTCTTCCCGGCGCGGACCGCGACCAGGTTGCCTACGTAGGCGAGGTCGTCATAGCCGCTCAGTCGCTGTAAAAAGCTCGGCTCGGCGGCGGCGACCGTGAAGCGCACTCGGCCGCCGTGGCTGAGGTAGCTACCGGCCGGCCAGAACTGACCGTCGTTGGCGAGGCTGATCGTGTTGGGACGCTGGCCGTCCAGGGCCGCGGCGAGGGCTTGGTGGAAGCCGGGAGCGGAGAGCGTCAGCCCGAACGGCGAGAAGTACTGAATGGAGAGCCGCCAGCGGCCCGCCGGCAACGCCAGCGTCTGCGCGGTGCTCTCGCCGGTCCGCAGTTGGCTGCCTTCGTCCCAGTGCGCCTTGGGACCGATCGTCACGCCGGGGAAGAGCGAGGCACGCCCGCGGTTGGCGAGGAGGATGCGGATCTCGGGCGAGATGCAGCCCGCGCGGGCGCCGGCGTTGGTTCCCTCCAGCAGGACATGGCGGTTTTCGGGCACGTCGTGGGTCCGTTCCCAGAGCAGGAAGGAGGGCGTCGCGTCGATGCGCTTGAAGCCGGGCGGAGCCTGGCTGTTCCAGGCGGCGCGGCCGGTGATCACGTAGGGAAAGCCATCGAGCGTTCCGCGCGAGAAGGAGTCGAAATCGATCGGGCTGTAGGCGTCGCCGGTGTCGAACGGCTTCTCCGGGTTCTCGGCGACGCCGGGATCGGGGAACTCGACCAGCGGCACGTGGGTGTCGGCGCCCAGCAGCTCGTAGGCCGCGTAGCGGTCCTGGCCGGCGTAGAGGACGGGCTTGCCGCGGACGATCGGCATGAAAGCCCGCAACTCGGCTCCGTGCCCGGGCGGCCCGACCGGTGCGTTGCGCAGCGCCAGGAAGCTCGAGTAGACGGCGCCGGCGACGAAGACAACGGCGAGGGCGGACCAGGCCACACGAGCGAATCCGGTCGCGGTCGTCGCTTGTTTCCCAATGGGCGACAAGCGACGACCGCGCGGGCCGAGCTCGGCGAGAAGCGGGCGGATAGCCACGAGCATTGCCAGTGGCGCACCGATCATCAGCGCCTTGGCATGCGAGTAGTCGCCGCTGGTCGGCAGTGCGGCCAGGTAGAGGGCGACGCAGGCACCGAGGGCGATCGGCACCGCCGGCTCGCGGCGCCGCAGCCACCAGGCCGTGCCGGCGATCAAGGCGAGGACGCCTATCGCTCCGGCCAGGGCGGTCAAGTGCGCGCCGCCGGGCGCTTCGAGCCGGTAGTTCGTCGTCGGCCAGACCCCGAGTGCCTCGATCGGCGAGACCGGCCCGTAGGTGTTCGTCCCGGCGACTTTGTTGAAGCTGTGGACGAAACCGAAGGGACCGATCAGCGTGGCTGCGGTTGCCAGCGCGATCAGGGTGAGGATCGCCAGCAGCGTCGTCGGTCGCAGCAGGAAGCGCAGCAGCGCCCGCGGCGCCAGCGCCCGCCGCACCTCGGGCAGGGTCAGGCTCCACAGGGCAACCGTCACCACCGGCCAGGCAAGGCCGGCGAAGCTGTAGGAGAAGAAGATGCCCCCGGCCAGCGCCAGCCAGGGCAACGCCAACCGCACCGTCGGCACGTACCCAGCCCGTTGGGTCTCGATCTCTCGCAGGCTGACCGCGACGGCGAGGACGAAGAGAGCCTCGGCCAGCTCCTTGAAGGCGCCTTGCGCGAAATACGAAGCTCCGAGGTAGGAGGCAGCGACCATCGTCGCCGTCAGCAGCCGCCGCCCGGCGCCGAAGCCCGGCAAGGCAGCCAGAGCGGTCAGCCCGGTGAGGATGCCGATCGCGAAGATCTCGCCGACGAAGGCCTGGCCCAGGCCGATCCCCGGCACCGCCGCGGTGGCGACAGCGAGGCCGTGCGGGCCGAGCGGGTAGCCGGCATCAGGGACCGGTCCGGCGCCGCTGCGCAGCCACTCGGCCCAGGCGAGGTGGAGGCCGAGGTCGTTGTTGAAGCCGACCCCCAGCAGGCCCCAGCGCCCGCTCACCGCGAATGGGATCGAGAGCACGAGGGCGACGGCAATCGCCACCGGCAGTCCCCAGCGCAGCGCCTCCCACCGCCGATGGGCCTCGGAGCCTCCTATTTGTTCTCGTGGAGGCTCCTCGGCTGGGGCGGGGGGGAGGAGGAATACGACGGCGCCGGCCGCGAGGAGGAGCAGGGCCAAGCCCACCGTCGCCGAGGTGCCGTGGCCGGGGGCACGGGCGAGGACGCCGGTAACCGTCAGTATGGCGGCCAGGCCGACCGCCGGCTCCAGCCACGACCACGACCCGCGCCCCGAGATGAGGAGCAGGGCGCGCCCGACGAGCAGCGAGGCGACGCAGATCAGCGCCGCCGAGACGTAGGTCCCGATCATCAGAGAGGGCAACCTATGTCAGCCGCCCCCCGTGGCGCGGCGAGACCGGCGGCTCTCAGTACTTCTCGGCCGCCCGTTCGAGCGTCTCGCGCAGGTTCTCGCCGCGCAGCGGCTCGGCGTGCCCGGCTGCCACGACCCTCGGTTCCAGCGCCGCCAGCTTGCGCACCGACTCCTTCGCCTTGGCGTGATCCCAGCCCCAGGCGGGATGGGGGACGCTGGCCTCGCCGTGGGGGAGCGGTTTCAGCCGGGTGGAGTCGACGAAGTAGACGACATCGCTGACCAGCGTGACGCGATCGCTCTCGCGCCACAGGCCGATCAGCCCCGGGGCGTGCCCAGGGAAGTGGATGACCTTGAACCCGGCAACTTCGTCTCCCTCGGAGACGGTGCCGTCGATCTTCACCGCGCCGCCGTCCCAGCGGCGCAGCAGGAACGGGTAAATCCAGCGCACCGGCGCCACCGGTAGCTGAGATAGATCCAGGTAGGGCCACAGCGCGGCGTCGCTTTCGGCTTCGCTCACCTCGCCGGGATGGCAAAACACCGGCGCGTCAAGTCCGGGCGCGGTGCCTCGATGGTCGGCGTGGGCATGGCCGAGGACGATCCTCTTGATGCCGCCCAGCTCCTCGCCCGCCGCCCGCGCCTTCTTCGTCATCGCCCTGCTGCCGGCGTCGAACTGGACCACGCCGTCGCCGTCCTCGATGAAGTAGATGTTCATCCCCTTGCGCAGGTCGCCCCGCAGCAGCCAGACCCCGTCGGCGACTCTCTCCATGGCTCCAGCGTACCCCGGCTAGGCTCCCGGCCAAATGCCGATTCACTGGAAAGCCGGGATGGTCGTGCTGGTCGCCTGCCTGGTCGCGGCGATGGCGATCGCGATCGTCCGCCTGGCGACGACTCCGACCGAAATCCTCGGCGACGGCTTTCGGGGGCTACCCGCCCGCCATGCCGGGCGTTAGTATCGCGGCGTGTTCACTCGCATCGTCGTAGGAACCGATGGGTCGGAGACCGCCGCCGAGGCCGTGCGGCAGGCCGTCGACCTGGCCAAGCTCGCCGGCGCCCAGCTCAGCATCGTCAGTGCCTTCGAACCGGTCTCGAAACGCCGCCTCGAGGGCGAGCAGCAGGACGCTCCCGCGGATGTCCAGTACGAGATCGGCCCGCGCGAGGACGTCAACCTCGTCCTCGACGCAGCCGCCGCCGCGGCCAAAAAGGAGGGGGTGGAGGTGCAGACCCACCCTGTCGAGGGCGCGCCTTCGGAGGCGATCCTCAGTGTCGCCGAGGAGACCAAAGCCGACTTGATCGTCGTCGGCAACAAGGGAATGACCGGCGCCCGGCGCTTCCTGCTCGGCAGCGTCCCCAACAACGTCTCCCATCACGCTCCCTGCAGCGTAATAATCGTCCGCACCACCTGAAGCCGTCTGACACGGCGCATCTCGGCGTCCTCGGTCGCTCGCGTGCGGAGCACGCCACGCTCCCCGCGTCCTTGATCTGCTTGGTCGGACGACCTCAGGTGGTGCGTCCGTGTCTGCTATTCCGTAGCCCTTCCCGCGTCGATCAGGCCGGCGCCCTGGCGCTCGGGCTCTAGGCCGAGGTCGCGAGCGGTGCTGCGCAGGCGGTGGAACACCGCGTTGACCTTGCCCTCCGGCGAGAGGTCCTTGCCGAGGACGCCGCTGGCCAGGATCATCGCGGCGACCCCGGAGACGTGCGCTGCCGCCATCGAGGTGCCGATGTAGCTGCCCGGCTCCCCGAAGCGGCGCGGATTGCCGTTTTTCAGCGTCACCTGGTAGATCGAGCGGTTCGACACCGAGGGGCAACCGGGGACGGGGGAGCCGCCGCCGGGCGCAAGCAGGTCGACCCCAGCGCCTGGCAGCAGCGAGTAGCTGCCGAGGCAGCCGCCCTCGGTGGTGCCGCCGACGCCGATCGTGTGCGGGCCGGTGGCCGGTGGCGAGACGCAGGCCTCGGAGCCCAGGTTGCCGATCGAGGCCACGGTCACGACCCCGTGCCGGTAGGCATCGCGCAGCTCTTCGTCGATGCTGGGGACGTTCTTGCCGCAGCCGAAGTTGAAGCTCATGTTGATCACGTCGGCGCCATGGGCGACGGCGAAATGGATGCCCCGCGCTATGTCGCCTGCCTGCCCGCTGCCGTTGCGATCGAGAACGCGGACCGGCATCAGCTTGGCCCGGTAGGCGAGCCCGACCAGGCCGACGCCATTGTCGGTCTTCTCGGCGATCGTGCCGGCGACGTGGGTGCCGTGGCCGTTTTCGTCGAGCGGGATGTTGTCGTGGTCGACGAAGTCATAGCCCTTGACGAACTGGCCGGCGGCGAAGTCGGGGCTGCGGCGAAAGCGGCTGCCGTCGTTGCGGTAGGCGATACCGGTGTCGAGGACGGCGATGGTGATGCCGCGGGCGCCGCGCCGTTTGGCGGCAATCAGATGCTGCCAGGCGGCGACCGCGTCGATCCCCCCCGGCGACACCGGCAGCAGCGCGGTTGCGGCGCCTTGCCAGGGCAGGAAGTTCCACTGCAGGGAGACCCAGCCCCCCGGCGGCCCGGGGGGCGTGGAGAGCGGCCCCGGGTCGTTGGGGATTGCGGAGGCGAGAAGCGGAGTCTTCGCGCTCGAGGCCGTGGCGATATAGTTGGGTGCCGCGTAGGCAACTCGCGGGCTGCGCCGCAGTGCGCTCGCCGCCCGCCGCACGCCGACGCCGGGGGGGAGGTCGACGGTGCGCCCACTTCGCTGCCCTCGCAGCTTGAGCACCACCTGGCCGGGGGTGAATTCGTGGGCCGGCGAGATGCCGGTCACGGCACCGGCGGGGGCGGCGGCAACGGCGGTCGCGAGCAGCGCGACAGCGGCAAGTATCGGAGCTCTTCGGATCATCTGTGTCGTCGCTGCCGGCGGAGGCCTGGTTCTGAGCGAGCTATCGCTTCAACACCGGCCCACCGCTGAAGTTGTCGGTGGCACATACTTTCGGATCGATGCCGGACGGGTCCCTAAGAGCCCCTTTCAAAATAATCGCGGCCCGAAGGAGGCCGAATGACGCTGCGCGGATACGGCCCCTCCCCGACGTCCCGCGTAGCGCTGCTACGCGGGAGTCGTCTCGTGTCCGTCCCGCTTGGTCATCGACCTCCTCGGTCTCGCGCTGATTTTGAAAGTGACTCCGAACGACGAGCGGCAGCGCCTGATGGGCCTGGCGATCGAGCGGGCTCGCGAAGCCGAGGCGCACGGCGACGTCCCGATCGGGGCGGTCATCGCCCGCGGCGGGGAGTCGCTCGCGGCCGCCGGCAACGAGCGCGAACTGCGCCGCGACCCCACCGCCCACGCCGAGATCCTCGCCATCCGCGCGGCCGCCGAGCTGCTCGGCGGCTGGCGCCTGCCCGGCACGACCCTCTACGTGACGCTCGAGCCCTGTGCGATGTGCGCCGGGGCGATCGTCCTCGCCCGCATCCCCGAGGTGGTCTACGGCGCCCCCGACCCCAAGGCCGGAGCCGCCGGCAGCGTCCTCGACATCCTCGCCGAGCCCGCCCTCAATCACCGCCCGCGGGTGAGCGGGGGCGTGATGGAGGACGAGTGCGCAGCGCTGCTGCGCGAGTTCTTCGCAGCTCGGAGATAGCGGAGCCAATACCCTTCGAGCAGGACCCCGGAGAGGTGTCCGAGTGGCTTAAGGAGCGCGACTGGAAATCGCGTGGGCGGGGTTAACCCGCCTCGTGGGTTCGAATCCCACCCTCTCCGTTCAAGCGGCTTCCGGAGCTTGCTCGAGTGCCGGCTTCGGCGCCGGAGCCGCATCGAGCGGCATCACGATCGCCTCGGACTCCGGTGCCGGGGCTGCGGGGCGGTGGCCGCGCAGGCGCTCGTGGCTGCAGACGACGTAGCACCACTCCATCAGGCGCATCCGCGAAGAGGGGTCCATCGCCTCGATCGTCGCCCCGACCAAGAAGCGGCCATCGACCTCGCGGCAGGAGCGGACCTCCACTTGGGCGGCAACCTCGTGGGCCTCCCCGGTCGCCTCCTCCAGCTCGAGCAGGACCGCCGGTCGTTCGCCGACGCTCACCGGTGCGTCGAGGACGAGGCCGACCCCTGCGGCGCTGGCGTCGACGAGCTGCCCGCCGATGTGGCCGCCGGCGGCGAAGCAGTGCGCCGGAGCTTCGCCCTCGAAGCGGTAGATCTGGCGGCGCTGCTGGCGCTTGCCGACGGCGAGCAGAGTGCGCAGGACGCGGCGCAGCTCGATCAGGCCGAGCAGCGGCACGATCACCGCCGCGATCCCGGGCAGGTCGGGCAGTGGGCCCACGCCGGCGAGGTCGAGCAGGCGCAGCGCCGTGCCTCCGATCAGGACGATCGCCGCGAGGACCACCAGGTGCAGCTTGCGAACGGCCGCGATTCCACCACCGTCAGCACCTTGCTTCGGCGTCACTTTGAAGGCAGTGCGGCCGGGGCGGACGATGCAGCGCAGCGCCCGCGTGTAGATCTCCATCGTCAGCAGCTCGTAGTGGGCGGTCTCACCGATCTTCATGTAGCCACGGGTGAGGGCCGAGCCGGCGAGCAGGTTGAGGCTGACCGATGGCAGCCAGAGCGCCGCCAGCGCCACCACGCTGATCTTCATCGGTAGCTCGCCCGTCCACATCACCAGCCCCAGCGTCGCCAGTAGCAGCAGGCGCATCGGCGGTGCCAGGTAGGCGGCGAGGCTGACGAAGTAGGAGAGGCGTTGAACGGGGCGCAGCTCACGGGCGCGCAGGGGGGACTCGGGCAGCGTGAAGACGGCGAGGTTGCCGCGCGCCCAGCGATCGCGCTGCAGCAGGTAGCCGTCGAGGTCGTGCGGGGCGAGGCCCTGAACCAGGACCTCGTCGTGGTAATGGCTGCTCCAGTCGTGGCGCAGCAGGCGGATCGTCGTGTGGAAGTCCTCGGCAATCGTCTCGGTGGCGACACCGCCGATCTCGAGCAGCGCCTGGCGCCTCAGCAGCGCCGCCGAGCCACACCAGTAGGCGGCGCCGTGGCGGTCCTTGCCAGGGCAGACGACGCGGTAGAAGAGCGACTGCTCGTGGCGGCCGACGACGTAATGCTGGACCGAGTCATGGTTGAAGAAATCGTGCGGGCTCTGCACCAGCGCGACCCGCTCGTCGTCGAAGTAGCCGACCATGGCGTCGAGCGCGTCGGGCATCGGCACGTGGTCGGCGTCGAGCATCAGCACCAGCTCGCCATCGGTGCGAGGCAGGGCGGCGTTGATGTTGCCCGCCTTGGCGTGGGAGTTGTCGGGGCGGGTCAGGTACTCGGCGCCGGCGACCTTCGCCAGCTCCTTCATCTCGGGACGCCGCCCGTCGTCGAGCAGGTAGGTCGTGTGCGGGTAGGTGAGCGCGCGGCAGCCGGCCAGCGTCGCCGCCACCACCTCGAAGGGCTCGTCAAAGGTGCAGACGTAGACGTCGATCTTGCGTCCTGGCGTGGCGGGCGGGCGCACGGCGGGCGGCTGCGACCACGAGTACCAGGCGAGGGTGCCGAGCGCCCAGAGCCCGTAGATCTCGGTCACCAGCAGCATCGCGAAGGCGACGGGGCTGGCACCTTCGCCACTCCAGCCGATCCTCCAGATCAGGTAGCCGATGCCCCACACCAGCGCACAGAGCGCAAACGCACGCAGCGGCACGGGGTGGCGGTCGAACCACCGCCCGATGCGGGTCTGCTCCTTGCTTTGCACGCTTTTTCATCGACGCCGACCGGCCGGGTCTTGAGCGATGAAAAACACGGCGGTTCCCGCAAGCGCGCCCGGCTCGCGCCGCCCTCCGTAGAATCAGCCGCCGCGCCGAGTTCCCTGGAGGGGTGCCGGAGTGGTTGAACGGGACGGTCTCGAAAACCGTTGGCGTCGCAAGGCGCTCGTGGGTTCGAATCCCACCCCCTCCGCTTTGTTGCGCCCACCGGAAGGGTCGAGCACGGTGGGGTCGAAGCAGACCGCCATGAACAGAAAGCTCGATGTCGGCGGCACCCTCAGTCAGGCCTTTTCCATCTACGGCTCACAGGCGGGAGTGCTTCTGCCGGTTGCGTTCGGCCTCTTCCTGATCGTCGCGGTGATCAACGCGATCCTCGCCGGCAGTCTCATCTTGGTGCCGCTCGCGCTTGCGGTCAGCGTCGTTGCCGGGACGCTCTACCAGGGGATGGTCGTCGGGCTCGTCAGCGACGTCCAGGACGGCCGCCGCGACTCCTCCGTCGAGGACCTCGTGCGTTCTACGGGGCCCGTGATCCTGTCGCTGATCGGGGCTGGCATTCTGGCCGGGATCGGGATCGGGATCGGCTTCCTTGTCCTCATCGTCCCCGGCCTGATCCTGCTGACGATCTGGTCGGTTATCGCGCCGGTGATCGTGGTCGAGCGCAGCGGCGCCATTGACGCCTTCGGCCGCTCGCGGCAGCTGGTCCGCGGCAACGGCTGGCAGGTATTCGGTGTGATCGTCGTCGTCTTCATCATCGTCGCCGTCGTTCAGGGCATCCTCGGCGCGATCGGCAGCGGGATCTCGGGCAGCCTCGGGGTTCTGATCCTCTTCAACGTGATCAGCTCGACCATCACGGCGCCCGTCGTGGCGCTCGTCGCCGCGGTCATCTATTTCGGTCTGCGGGAGATCGAGCAAGGCACCCAGACCGCCACGCCCCCGCCGCCCCCGGTAGCGCCCGACCCGACCGTCTAGCCGAGCTCGGCGGTCACCAGGCGCAGGCCGACATCCAGCTGCGGCGCTTCGCGCAGGTGGCCGTTGCGCTCGTCCCATCGACCGCTCTCCAGGTCGGCCTCCAGCTTCGCCAGACCGCGCTCGACTTCGTCCGCAGGCATCTGGTGCCAGCTCGAGCTGGCACGGCGGACGTCCGGATCGAGATGCATCTCGGGCCGATCCCAGATCGCCAGCCAGAAGCCGTCGGCGCAGCCGTTTGGAATCGGTACCGGCTCGACCGAGGCGTTGGAGAGCATCGTCGTCAGCTCGTCGATCGGCGGCATCACGCGGGTGTGGAAATCGAGGATTCGCGGGAAGTAATCGCGCCTCATCCAAGGATCCTCGGGTGGCACCGGGGTGAAGGTGAGGACGATCGCCCGTTCCCTGGCCACCCGCACCATCTCGGTCAGGCCGGCTTGCAAATCGGTCCAGTGATGGACCGTGATCAGCGCCATCGCCGCATCGAAGCTGTCGTCCTCGAAGGGCAGATCCTCGGCAAAGCCTTCGACCACTGGCGCCGATCCCGGCGGGCGCTGGGCGATCATCTCCCGCGAGGGCTCGAGTGCGATCACGTCGCGATCGGTGGGCTCGTAGGAGCCAGTGCCGGCGCCGACGTTGAGCACGCTGCTCGCCTCTCCCAGGGCTGCCTCGATCCGCACCGCGATCCGCGGCTCCGGCCGCCGGACGGCGCTGTAGCCGATCCCCATGCGGTCGTAGGCGACCTCGGTCACGCGCCGACTATACGAGCTCGCTCGAGCAGCAGATCGCGCTCGCGGGCGTTCTCGGTCATCGCCGCGGCGCGCTCGAATTCGTCCCTCGCCTCGGTGGGGCGGCCGAGCTTGGCGAGCAGGTCGGCGCGGACGCTATGCAGGAGGTGGTAGCCGCCCAGCTCTTCCCCGGCCGCCAGTGCATCGACCAGCTCCAGACCCGCGTCGGGCCCGAACGCCATTCCAACCGCGACGGCGCGGTTCAACTCGACGACGGGGGAGGGGGTGAGCTGGGCGAGCGCATCGTAGAGCGCCGCGATCCGCCCCCACTCGGTTTCCTCGGCACGCCGAGCCCGCGCGTGACATGCCGCGATCGCCGCTTGCACCGTGTAGGGGCCGAAGCTGCCGCGACCGAGCTTTTCGGCCCGTTCCAGGGCGGCGAGACCACGCCGCACCAACAGTGGATCCCAGCGCGCTCGGTCCTGGTCGAGCAGCAGCACCGGCTCTCCGCCCGGGCCGATGCGTGCCCTCGCCCGCGACGCCTGGATCTCCATCAGCGCCACGAGGCCGTGCACCTCGGGTTGCTTCGGCACCAGGCCGGCGAGGACTCGACCCAGGCGCAGCGCCTCCTCGCAGAGGTCGAGCCGCATCCAGCTCTCGCCCGCGGTTGCCGCGTAGCCCTCGTTGAAGACGAGGTAGATCACCTCCAGCACCGAGGGCAGCCGCTCGTCGAGCTCCGCGCCCTGGGGGACCTCGAACGGCGCGTGTGCCTCCTTCAGCGTGCGCTTGGCACGCACGATCCGCTGCGCAACCGTCGAGTCCGAGACGAGGAACGCCCGCGCGATCTCCTCCGTCCCCAGGCCACCCAGCAGGCGCAGCGTCAGCGCCACCCGCGCCTCGGTCGAGAGCAACGGGTGGCAGCAGGTGAAGATCAGGCCGAGCAGGTCGTCGCCCAGGCCGCCCAGCGCCGCCTCGTGCTCGGCGGCGTCCATCGCCATCCGCATCCCCGCCTCGCGCGCCAGCAGCTCGCGGCGATCCTCGAAGCGCTTGCCGCGCCGCGCCAGGTCGATCGCCCGGTTCTTCGCCGTGGCCATGAGCCAGGCGCCCGGGCTATCCGGGACGCCCGACTCCGGCCACCGCTCCAGCGCCGCCACCAGCGCGTCCTGCGCCAGGTCCTCGGCGAGGCCGACGTCGCCGCTCATCCTCGCCAGGCCGGCGATCAGCCGCGGCGACTCGATTCGCCAGACGGCCTCGATCGCGCGGCCGGCATCGGAGCCCGTCTCGGGGCCGCGGCTCACGTCTGCTCGGGCGGCCTCTTTGAGAGCTGCCCGGCAGCCTGCACGTCCTCGGGGAAATCCTCCATCTCGTAGACACGGCGCACCTCGATGAAGTCGCCCTCGTTGGCGGGGCAGCGCGTGGCCCACTCGACCGCCTCCTCCCTCGAGGACGCCTGGATCAGCCAGTAGCCGCCGACGACCTCCTTGGCCTCGGCGAAGGGACCGTCGGTGACCGTCGGGGTGCCGCCGCCAAAGCGGACCCGGGCACCGTCCCCCGGCGGTCGCAAGCCGTCGAGCGAGAGCAGCACGCCGGCCTTGTTCAGCTCCTCGTTGAACCTGGTCATCGCCCCTACGTCCTCGGCGCTGGGTTCCCAGCTCTCCGCGTCGGTGTCGATCCCCGGGTACATCAGCATCATGAATCGCATCGTCGTCCTCCTTGAGTTTGGGTGTCTCTACCCCTACGACGAACGGCAAACGGCGAAATCGACACGGCAGGGAAATCCACCCGCGGGCAGGACCCGGTCAGCGTTGGGGGCCGGTCTCGCATTCGTGCGAACGCCCCCAGCCGGGCAGGCCGTCGCAGGCGTCATAGCCGTCGCCGCCATAGAGCTGGTCCGCGCTGGGGCCGCCGTAGAGCTCGTCGTGACCGCCTTCGCCGTGGCAACCGTCTCGACCCGGTCCCATCCGGCATACGTCGTCACCCGGGCCGCCCCAGCAGCCGTCGCTGCCGGCGCCGGTCTGGCAGTAGTCGTCGCCGGCGTCGCCGACGCAGTCGCTGTTCTGCTCGCCGGTGATGCAGATGTCGTCGCCCCCGCCGCCGATGCAGCGGTTGCGCCGCGCCCCTTCCGAGTAACAGGTGTCGGGCTCGCCGTTGCCGATGAATTTGTCGGAGCCGTCGCCGAGGTGGACGGTCAGGGGGACCGGCAGCTTGTCCTGCACTTCGACGAAGTCGCCAGACGGGCCCATGTCGAGTTCGACCCCGCCGGCGCCGGCGAGGCGGCAGGTTGCAAGGTTGCGATGGTGCGTGAGGCGACACCCGGCCCCGGCTTTGGGCCCCATCCACCCGTGGACGACCAGGTTGTTGCCGCTCATGCTCAACTTGAGGTGAGAGCCGGAGGCGGCTCCGTGCACGACGACCTGACCCTGTGGCGACGCGGATGCGCAACCGAGAGTCAGCACCAGCGCGGCAGCCAGCGCAAGGGTCGCTGTTCCCCTGGCAAAGATCACGTGGACCTTAGAACACTGCGCTGATCTATTAATCACGGCCGCGAAGTTCACCCGGTCGTTTCTCGTCATTTGCGGTAATTTCTTAAGAGTGGACCGCGATGTTCTGGACGAGCATCGTCTTCGCCGGCTGATCGACGTCGGCAGGGGCTTGGTCGCCCAGCTTGACCTCGAGGCGGTGCTGAGCGAGGTGGTCGAGGTGGGGCGGGAGCTGACGGGTGCGCGCTACGCCGCCCTTGGGATCCTCGACGAGGGCGGGCGCGAGCGCGAGCGCTTCATCCATGGACGTCCCCCGAAGCCCGACTTCCTCGGCGTCCCGATAGTCGTGCGCGGACAGGTTTACGGCAAGCTCTACCTGAGCGCGAAGGAGGGTGGCGGCGACTTCGATGCCGCCGACGAGGAGGCAACGACGATCCTCGCCGAATGGGCCGCGGTGGCGATCTTCAACATCCGCCTCTACGGACAGTCCGAGGAGGAGCGAGGCGCTCTCGAGCGGGCCGTGCACGGGCTCGAGGCGACGACCGAGATCGCCCGGGCCGTCGGCGGCGAGACCGACCGCGCGCGCGTGCTGGAGACGATCGCCAAGCGGGCCCGTACGCTGGTCGGTGCCCGCTCGCTGCTCGTCCTGCTGCGCGACAGCGGTCGCAGCGAGGTGGTCGCCGCGGCTGGTGAGTGTGGCGATGCGCCCGTGGGTCGCTATGTGACGGTCGAGCGGGTCGGCTCCGAGGAGGGGCTGGGCGCGGCACAGGGCATCGGGCTCGACGCGCGCGCCGCGTTGGTCGTGCCACTCGACTTTCGCGGCAGGAGGCTGGGTGCGATCGTCGCCCTGGACCGGCTTGAGGAAGGTCCTCGCTTCCACCCCGAAGACGAGCGCCTGCTGGCCGCTGCCGCGACCAGCGCCGCGACCGCGGTGGCGACGGTCCAGTCGGTGACCGAGGAGCGCCTGCGCCAGAACCTGATGGCGGCGGAGCGCGAGCGGGCGCGCTGGGCGCGGGAGCTGCACGACTCGGTTCTGCAGGGGATGGGATCCCGCCGCTTGCTCCTTTCCTCGGCGCTCAAGAGCGGCGACCCGGAGCGGCTCACCGGTGCGGTGGAAGAGGGGCTGCGCGAGGTGGGGCGCGACATCGACGATCTGCGCGGGCTGATCACCGAGCTGCGCCCCGCGACGCTCGACCAGCTGGGCTTGGTCGCTGCCCTGGAGGATCTGGCCGAGCGGGTGCGCCACAGCGCCGCGATCGAGTTGGTGACCGACCTGCGGCTCGACGCGGAGCGCCTCGACACCGAGCTGGAAACGGTCGTCTACAGGCTCGTGCAGGAGGCCCTGACCAACATCGTCAAGCACGCCCGCGCCGACCGTATCGATCTGCAGATCCAGGGCAGGGAAGATCGCCTCGATGTCCTCATCTCCGACGATGGCCAGGGCTTCGACCCGGTGGGCCGATACAGCGGCTTTGGCCTGACCGGGATGCGCGAGCGAGTCGAGCTCGCCGGGGGCGAGCTGCAGATCGAATCCGGATCAGGCGCCGGCACCAGGGTGATGGCCTCCGTGCCGTTGGTCCCCGCGACGGCCGGCTCAGGTTTCGACGAGGCCTCGGGATAGCGCGCTCTGAACCAGCTCGGCGCGGCTGCTCACCCCGAGCTTTTGCTGGATGTGGGCCCGGTGGGTCTCCACGGTGCGCACGCTGATGAAGAGCTTCTCGGCGATCTCGGCGTTGGTGTGGCCGAGGGCGATCAGGCGCAGGACATCGGTCTCGCGCTCGCTCAGGTCGCTTGCGGCGCTTTGTTCCGGTTCGGCTGCAAGCTTCGCTCCGAGCGCCGGTTGCAGGTAGGTCTCGCCGGCCGCGGCGCTGCGCACGGCCTGAACCAGTTCGTCGTCGGCCGCCTCCTTGAGCACGTAGCCGAGCACTCCCTGCTGCAACGCGCGCCGCGCGAAAGCGGTCTCTTGCTGCATCGTCAGGACGACGATCTTGGTCTCCGGCGAGGCCTCGCGCATCTCCCCGATCGCCTCCAAACTGGGCCGTCCGGGCATGTTCAGATCGAGGATCAGGACGTCGGGCTTGTGGCCGCGCAGGTAGCGGATGGCCCCTTCGGCGTCCTCTGCCTCGGCCACGACCTCGAAGCCGGGCTCCTCTTCCAACAACAGGCGTAGCGCCCGTCGCACGACCGTGTGGTCATCGGCCAGAACAATCGAAATTCCCTCTGCCATCAGCCTCGACCCTAGCCGCCTGTCCCAGACCCTGGGCCACGTTTCCCTAGAATGCGTCAGGTGAGGGGGGGATCGAAGACGCTTGCTGTGGCGCTCGCCGTGCTGCTAATAGCTGTCGGCCTGGCTGCCTGCGGGGGCGGCGACAGCTCCAGCTCGACGACGGCCGGCGCTGAGCAGGGGCAGGCGGAAAGCACGTTGAGCCAACAGGCTTCGAAGCAGAGCGGTGCCAAGAGCGGCGAAAGCAAGTCTGGCTCCGGCCCCAGCGCCAGCGAATTTACCCCCAAGCACCACAGCGACTCCGGCGGCGGCTCCGCGCCGCTTCGCACCAAGGGCGGCGACAACAGCATCCAGGAATTCGGCGAAGAGGCTGATGCCTCCGAGTTCGACGCCGCTGCCGAAGCCGTGCACAACTTCCTCGATGCTCGGGCCGAAGGCAACTGGGCGGCCGCCTGCGAGTACATGTCGAAGGGGGTCGTCGAATCGTTCGAAAAACTCGCCGCTCAGGCCCAGAAAGGGCAGAGCACCAGTTGCGCAAGGACCCTCGAAGCTTTGACGAATCCGGCAGCGAAGGGGGCGATGAAGGCCGAAGCCGAACAGGCCGACGTCCACTCGCTGCGAACCGAAGGCGAAGAGGCCTTCGTCATCTACACCGCCGGCGGTCACATCATCTACGCGATGGCGATGGCGAACGAAGGCGGCGACTGGAAGGTCGCCAGCCTCGCCGGCAGCCCGCTCAACTAGCCGGCCCTGAGCCCTGCGAAGAAGCCGACGCCCGGACTTGAACCGGGGACCCCTTCATTACGAATGAAGTGCTCTACCAACTGAGCTACGCCGGCGCTCGGGTCATTCTAGGTATCGCGGTTCCGTCGCGCGGAGCCTCGATCATAGGGCTGTGTCTCGAGAGCGGACGGTTCGACGGCGGGAGGAGAACGAGGTCGAGTTCTCGCGCATCGTCGCCTTCAGCGACGGCGTTTTCGCGATCGCGATCACGCTGCTCGTGCTCAACCTCAGCGTGCCGGAGCACATCCATGGCGATGACCTCACCGAGGTCCTCTGGGAACAGCGCCAAGACTTCCTCGCCTACGCGATCAGCTTCGCCGTCATCGGGCGCTTCTGGGTGGTTCACCACCGCTTCTTCTCCAGCGTCGTCGGCTTCGACGGGCGCCTGCTCGGCCTCAACCTCTTCTATCTCGGCTGGATCGCCCTCTTTCCCTTCAGCGCGCAGGTTTTCGGAGACCATGCCGGCGACGCTGCGGCGATCGTCCTCTACGCGCTCAACCTCGCCGGGATCACGCTGGTCGGGATGCTGATGGCGACGGACGCGCGGCGCGCCGGCCTGGCAAAGATGTCCCCCGAGGAGGCGCGGGAAGGCCGGCGGCGCGCCCTGGTCATTGCCGCCGTCTTCCTCGCTTCGATCCCGGTGGCGCTGCTCGACCCCCACATCGCGCCGTTCCTCTGGCTGGCGCTCTTCTTCGACTCGGTCGGGCGCCGGGTCAGCCATCGGCATGGCTCGCAGCCGTCCGGCTAACCCCGCTCGGCGCCGTTCGATCCGCAGCCGGTCGCCGCAGTAACGGCGAGGGCGGCAAGGGCGAGGGGGACGAGGAGGCGAGCGGCGCGCATCGCCTCCGTAACTTACTTGCGCCCTGCCTTCGTCTCGCCCTCGCCACGCGGCACCGCGGTCGGCAGGTGGCCGCAGACCGGACAGTCGGGCTCCGGCACCACCGGCTCGCGTTCGACCTCCATCGTGCGCAGGTCGTAGATGTGGCTGACGCCCTGGGTCGAAGGCTCGGCCAGCCCGGTCAGGTAGTGCATGACGTCGAGCCCCACCTGGCCGCCGATCAGGTTGCACGCAGGCCCCATCGTCGCCACCGGGGACTGTTTGGCGCGGCGCTGCTCGATCGCCACGTCGAACATCGGGTAGTTGCGGCGGTAAGCGGCCACCTGGCAGGCGAAACAGCCGGTCACGCCGGGCACGAACATCGGCCCGACGCGGGCCACCGGCGGAAAGTGGCTCATCGTTATGTAGGGGATCTCCGCCGCGAAGCAGGCCTCGTTGACCCATTCCTCGATGTCGTGGGTGGGCCAGTCGGCGGCGTCGACGACCAGGTCGAAGCCCTGGATGACCTCCGCGATCGCGTCCTTGCCGTCCATCCGCTCGGCGATCGTCTGCAGGCGAACCCGCGAGTTGAACGCACTCAGGCGGTCGGCGGCCGCGTCGACCTTCGCCCGGCCGATGTCGTGCTCCGCGAAGAGGATCTGGCGGTTCAGGTTCGTCTCCTCGACCCGGTCGCCGTCGATCAGCAGCATCTTGCCGACCCCGCAGCAGGCGAGCGAGAGGGCAGAGCCGCCGCCGAGGCCGCCCACCCCGAGGATGACGACCCGGGCGCTTTCCAGCCGTGCCTGGCATTGCGACGGCGGCGGTCCGGTGGTGATGTCGCTGAAGTAGCGGAGCTGGCGGTCGTAGCGGCGGCCGACCGCCGCCGGGATCAGGTCGTCGTCCACGGCGTCCTCGACCAGGCCCAGCTCCTCGAGCTGCGCAAGCAGGTCGCTGACGGCTTCCTCCCCGAAGCGCTCCTCGAGCTCTTCGCGGGTGAGGCTCCCGTCGAGGGCGGCGAGCAGCGCTCGTCCCTCGGCGTCGGGATTCTCGATTTGGATGTCGGCCCCGGCGCTGGGGCGCAGCAGGTAGAGATCGCCGTTTGGCGTTTCGATCTGCTCGGTCGTGCGCTTGATCCTCGGTCTTGTCACGTGTCCACCCTCCGGTCGAAGTCCCGCTTGGGACCACGCGATTGCTTTAATGAGTTTCAGCTAATAGCGGTGGCACTGGTTGCTCCGGAGAGTTGCCTGCGGATTAAGGATCAGATGAAGTCCGCAAACGGTACTAAGGTGACGCCACCACCGGAAACCACACGGCAACAGGGACGGGAGGGTCGCCATGGCCAGCTTGCATGGGAAAAAACTCAAACAGGTCATCGATCCGACAGTGGCCAAAGCCTTCACGCACCCGCTGCGCGGTCATATCTGGGTGACACTCTTCGAAAGGGGAGAAGTCAGTCCGACGGAGATTGCCGACGAACTGGATCTCGAGGTGACCGAAGTCAGCTACCACTTCCGGGCTCTCAAAAAGCGAAATCTGATTCGGCTTGTGCGGAAGGTGCCCCGTCGCGGTGTCGACGAACATTTCTATGAGCCGGTCTCCCCGGCCTTCTACTTCGAGGACGCGGACTGGATGAAGCTGCCGCTGGGAATTCGCTCGACATTCAGCGGCGAAATGTTGCGGCAGATCATCGAGGGGCTGACCGATGCCCTCGAGTCCGGCTCCTTCGATGCACGGAACAGGCATCTGAGCCAGAGCTGGCTGTTGGTAGACGAGCGCGGCTGGAAGGAACTGATGCGGGCGGTGAAAGCGGCCCTCGATCGCTTCCTGGCGATCCAGGAGCGGAGCGCAAAACGTCGCAAGGAGTCAGCAGAGCCAGGGATTTCGGTATCACTGGTGATGGCTTCGTTTGAAACCGCCTGGGGTGCTTCCCAGGGTGAAGTGGGTCACACGGAGGCGCTGTAGCGGTTCTCAGCGGCTCAACTCGCGCGCTCGGGCAAGGACTTCATCCAGCATCGACTCGGTGAGGCGGCCGGTGAAAGTGTTCTGCTGGCTGGGGTGGTAGCAGCCGATCAACTTCCAGGCGCCGACGCCGGCCTCGGCGCCGTGCCCGAATCGGGGCTTGGGCCGGGGCGCCGGCTGGCCCAGGTCCTTCAGCGCTTGCAGCGCCCCGTCCCAGGCGAAACCGCCCAGCGCGACAATCGTCCGACAATTGCCGAGCAGTTCGAGCTCCCGCGCCAGATAGGGAAGGCAGTTGTCGCGCTCGGACGGCGTCGGCCGGTTGGCGGGTGGCGCGCAGCGAACGACCGCGGTGACGTAGGCGCCGAGGAGTCGCAGGCCGTCCTCGCGCCCGATCGATGTGGGCTGGTTCGCGTAGCCGGCGCGGTGCAGCGCGGCGTAGAGCCAGTCGCCGGAGCGGTCGCCGGTGAACATCCGGCCGGTGCGGTTGGCGCCGTGCGCCGCCGGGGCGAGGCCGACGAGAGCAAGCCTGGCATCCGGGTCGCCGAAGCCGGCAACGGGCCGCGCCCAGTACTTCTCGCCTTGAAAGCGGCGGGGAGGGTTTGCCGCGCTGTCCTCGCGCCACTCGACCAGGCGAGGGCAACGCCGGCAGCAATGGATCTCCGCGGCGAGCTGCTCGAGACGCTCCTTCCCCGGTAGCGGACCTTTGGGCTTGGCGACCATCGGCCCGAACTGAATCACGCGGGGCCCACCCGCGAATTTGGGTGAGCCCCGCAAAGCTAGTTGCTCTGCCAGAGCCCTTAGCCGACCTTGTGGACCGAGACCATCGGAACGACTGCCTCTGATGCGGCGATCTTCATCTGCTTCACCCCCTCCACGGACTTTCTCTGTGAACTCTCCCTGCGCTATGAGCGCATTCCGGCGGACCGGCTGATTACTGGAGAAAGTTCCACTATTTCGCGAAGAGGAAGCGAATAGTCTTCATTTGGGCTGGAAAACCGCCTTTGTGATCAATACGATGGAGTGGTTAAGCCACCAGCAACGATCGGAGGAGTCGCTATGCCTGCAAAGACGAAAAGCACCAAAGGCAATAAAAGAGGTAAAGGAAGACCCAAAGCCAAACGAGGGGTAAACCAGGATCTGGTCAAATCGCTCGCGCATGAACTTCGCGCCGAGATCCTGGCGATCCTCAACGAACGGATGGCCAGCCCGAACGAACTGGCGAAGGAGCTGGGCGAAGGGCTGAGTCAGGTCAGCTACCACGTCAAAGTCCTCAAGGACTACAAAGTCATCACCCTGGTCAAAACCGAGCCCCGTCGTGGCGCGGTCGAGCACTACTACCGCGCCACTTCACGCGCCTACCTCACCGATCGGGACTGGCACGAGCTGCCCAAATCCGCTCGGGTGGCGATGAGCGCGGATCTGTTCCAGATGATCCTCGATGATGTCGTCGCTTCGCTCGAGGGCGAAGTCTTCGACGAACGTGAGGACCGGCACATGAGCTGGACGCCGATGATGGTCGATGAGCAGGGATGGGTAGAGATCAACGGCATCCTCGATGCTGCGCTGAAGCAGGTGCTCAAAGCTCAGGCCGCCAGCGTGAAACGGGTTGCCAAGTCAGGGGAAGACGGCATCAACATGTCCGTCTCGATGCTCGGCTACGAGGTGCCGGAGAAAGCTGCAAAGAAACTGCCTAAGCGCAAAGCCAAAGCGTCCGCCAAAGGCAAGTCGAAAGCCAAAGCCCGCAAGTAAGAGGACTCACCGGGCGTACCCAGCAATCCACAGCCCATAGGCTTGTCGGCCTGTGGGCACCGATTCGTCAGCAGGTGGCTATGGCAGGCGGCGCGGCTTCGGTCGCGCCGCCTCCCTTTTGGCCCTCGTCCTCGCGGCGGCGCTTGCGCTGGCTGTTGCCGGTTGCGGCGACAGCGGCCACGGCGCCGAGACCGACCCCGAAAAGGGCAGCGACGCCGCCATCCTGAACGAAGGCCTCTCGCGTGAGTTGACGGCGCTAGACGCCTACACCCGTGGCAACGGCCTGCTGCGCGGCCGCGAGCGGGTGCTCGGGCGGCAGCTGCGCGCCCAAGAGCAGGAATACGTCGATGCGCTGACCAAGGCGATCCGCGGCTTGGGCGGCGACACGGAAGCTACGGCGGAAAAGCTGGACTTCTCACGGGTCAAGGACCAGGCCGCTTTCCTCGCTCTCGCCTATGGCCTGGAAAGCGCCGCCCGCGACTTCTACGTGGACCAGGCTGCCCGCCTGTACACGGCCGCGCCGCGCATGCTCGACGCCTGGCTCGCCGCCGGGCACGGTGGGCACGTTGCGGTGCTGCCGGACGGTGGGGGATGATCCCCGCGTGACCGCCCCTCTCTACGCGATCGGCCGCTTCTGCTCGCGCCATCACTGGCCGACGATCGCCGTCTGGGTGATCGTCGCGGTCGCACTGGTGATCCTCGGCCAGGCCTCCGGCGACAAGACCAACGACAACCTGACCCTGCCCGGCACCGGCTCGACCAGGGCGACCGAACTGCTGGAAGACAACCTGCCCGAACAGGCCTACGGCAGCAACCCGCTGGCCTTCGAATCGAAGGCCGGTCCGCTGACCGAACCGAAGTACGCAAAGGCGATCGAAGAAACCGCCAAACGGCTGGCGGCCATGCACGAGGTCAACTCGGCGATCAGCCCGCTCAGCAAAGAGGGCGCCGAAGCCGGCCTGCTGAGCAAAGACAAGACCGTCGCCTATATCCCTGTGGTCCTCGGCGTCGGCCCGGGCGAACTGACCGAAGAGCAGGCCCAGGCCGTGCTGAACGCCGCCGACCCCGCCGAGAAGGTGGGGCTCGAACCCTCGGTCGGCGCCTATGTCGGCCAGCAGCTCTCCAAGCCCGACACCGGGATCAGCGACGCGATCGGGATCGCCGCCGCGATCGTCATCCTGCTCTTCGCCTTCGGCACCGCGACGGCGATGGTGATGCCGATCGGCTCGGCGATCATCGGTTTGGCGATCTCGCTCTCGGTCATCCGCCTGCTGGAGAACGCGATTGAAGTGCCGAGCGTCGCCGCGACCCTGGCGACGATGATCGGCCTCGGCGTGGGGATTGATTACGCCCTGTTCATCGTCACCCGCCACAAACTGCAGCTCGCCGAAGGGATGGACCTGCGCGAGTCGATCGCCCGCGCCACCGCGACCGCCGGCGGCGCCGTCGTCTTCGCCGGCTTCACCGTCGTGATCGCGCTCTGCTCGCTCTCGTTCGCCGGCATCCCCCTGGTCAGCACTCTCGGCTTCACCGCCGGGATTGCGGTCGTCGTCGCCGTCTGTGCCGCGGCGACCCTGCTGCCGGCGATGCTCGGCGCGCTCGGTCCGCACATCAACTCGATGCGCGTGCCCGGGACGAGCGCCGACCCGGACGACAGCGAGCCGCACGGCTGGCGCAAATGGGCACGCGGCGTCGCCCGGCGGCCCTGGCGCTCTGCCCTGGCGGCGCTGGTCATCCTCATCGTCCTGGCGCTGCCGATCTTCCAGCTTGAGCTCGGCCAGAACGACCTCAGCGCCCTGCCCAAGTCGACCACCGCCCGCCAGAACTACGACCAGCTGACCAAGGGCTTCGGTCCCGGCCTCAACGGACCGCTTCTCGTCACGGCGAAGTTCAAGACCCCGGCAGAAGCCCAGAAGGTCTTGCCCGGCCTGGAGAAGCAGGTGGGCGCGGCAGGCGACGTCGCCGCGGTCGCCGAGCCGAGCTTCGACGAGGCGGGGACGGTCGCGGTCTTCACGGTGATCTCCAAATCGGCGCCTTGGGCCGACGAGACCGTCAGCCTGGTCGAAGGGCTGCGCGGCACGACGATCCCCGAAACGCTGCGCGGCACCGCAGCCGTCGCCTACGTCGGCGGCCAGACCGCCGGCTACATCGACCTCGCCACGCAGATTGCCGACAAGCTGCCGCTGATGATCGCGATCGTCGTCGGGCTCAGCTTCATCGTCCTGCTGCTCGCCTTCCGCTCGCTGCTGGTGCCGGTCAAGGCGGCGGCTATGAACCTGCTCTCGGTTGCCGCTGCCTACGGAGTGGTGACGGCGGTCTTCCAGTTGGGCTGGGGGTCCTCGCTGATCGGGCTCGACCACTCGATCCCGATAGTCAGCTTCGTGCCGCTGCTGATGTTCGCGATCCTCTTCGGCCTCTCGATGGACTACGAGGTCTTCCTGCTGACCCAGATGCGCGAGCACTACCGTCAGAACGAAGACGAGAAGGAGGCGGTGATCGAAGGGCTGGCCAACACCGGGCGGGTGATCACTTCGGCGGCCGCGATCATGGTCTGCGTCTTCACCAGCTTCGTCCTCAACGGCAACCCGATCGTGAAGGAGTTCGGGGTCGGTCTCGCGGTGGCTATCGCGATCGACTCGACCCTGGTCCGTTGCCTGTTGGTCCCCGCCGTGATGGTTCTACTCGGCCGCTGGGCTTGGTGGATGCCGCGCTGGCTCGACCGGTTTGTCCCCCACATCAGCATCGAGGGCGAGGACTTCTTCGCCAAGCGCGACGCCGCGGCCGCCGCGGAGGCCGATTGAGCGGTGTTCCCGCTCAACCTGCCCAACGCGCTCACCCTGCTTCGCATCCTCGCCGTGCCGGTCGTCGTCGTCGCCCTGCTCGGCGAGACGCCGAACGGCGACGAGCTGGCCGCCGCGGTCTTCGCCCTCGCCGCTCTCACCGACGGCCTCGACGGCTACTTCGCCCGCTCGCGCGACGCCGTCACCACCTTCGGCAAGCTGATGGACCCGCTCGCCGACAAGCTCCTGATCACCGCCGCGCTCGTCTCGCTCGTCTCGCTGAACCGCCTGCAGGCCTGGGTCGCGATGGTGATCATCGCCCGCGAGATCGCCGTCACGGGACTGCGGGCGATCGCCGCCGAGCGCGGCGTCGTGATCGCCGCCAGCTGGATGGGCAAGCTGAAGACGGTCCTGCAGATCGCGGCCATATTTGCCCTGATCGCCGCCAACCCGGCCCCGACCTGGGTCAACGTGCTCGTCTACGTCGCGGTCGCCGCGACGCTGATCAGTGGCGCTGACTACTTCTTGGGCATACGGCGCCGGCTGGAGGAAGAGCGGGAGGCGCGGTCCGGCGGACTAACTCGCCGGGGCCTCTAGCCACTCGCGCATGGTCGTGTGGCGGCGCTGGTGCTCGCCGCTGGCAAGCTCCGCGCGTAGGTCGTCGAGCTTGCCGTAGCGCTCAGCGACGACGTTGTGACGGTGAATCGTCTCGAGGTTCTCCTGACGGGCCATCACGAAGGCGTCGCCCGGCAGGTCCGGATAGTCGCTGGTGACCCGGCGCACCATCTCCCGCACGCAGTCCTCGACGAAGCGCGGCTGCGAGTGCGCCTTGGCGACGACCGCCAGCTCGTCGGGGCGCTTCATCAACTCGTAGATCTCCGAGCTCATCGACTGCTCGACGATCCGCAGCAGCTCGGGTGCGTCGATCCACGCCGGCCCGCCCTCCGGGCAGCCGATATGGAGGGTGCCGATGCCGCGCTGGTTGTGGGTGGCGATCGGCACCGCCTCGATCGCAGTCTCGATCTGCTCGGCGTCGAAGCCGCGCTCGGCGAGCCGTTCGCGGGCGAGGCCGCCGACCATCTCCTGCGCGCAGGGGCAGGCGGTCATCCCCTGGGCCTGGACGCCGGTCAGCGTTCGGGTGCCGCGCAGGGAGTCGACCGCGGTGCCGAGCAGCACGTAGATCTCCTGGGTGCTGATGCCGCTGACCGGGGTAGTGACCGTCTCCGGGTAGCGCGCGGTGACCGAGACCTCGGCTCGCAGCCCGCCCTGGCGCTCGCGAACCCGCTGGGCGATGTGAGCGGCGAGCACCTCGGCGTGGAAGGCCTCGCCGAGGACGACCTCGTCGATCGCCTCGCCGACGATTTCCTCGAAGCGCGACATGTGGACGCCCGCCTGGCGCGGGTTGAGGTCGACGAAGCACTCGAAATCCGCGTGGTAGAGGTTCTCGGTGCCATTCGACTTGACCCGGATCACCTTCTCGACTCCGGTAACACCGACCCGCGAGAGGCTCACCTGAGTGTCGGGGGTTCCGGACTGCACATCGGGGGTGGTCGCTGCCAGAGGGGTGGTGGAGTGGGTTGCCATGAGCATGAAGCGTAGGCGATTTGCTCCCTATACTCCCGAGGGTCGGAGCGATGGGGCCGGCCCCCGGGAGGGGAACAGGGTTGCAGTGGAGGCAGTGATATCGAGCCGTTGGAGACGGTCCCTCAGGGGCTGAATCAGGATTCGAGCGAGCAGCCGGCGGGGCCACAGGAGCTCCAGTCGCTGGTTGCGCTTGGCCGCGATCGCGGGTATCTCACCTTCGAGCAGATCGCCTCCACACTCGAGGAGGTGGAGGTGACCAAGGAGCAGGTCGCCGGCCTGCACGCCCACCTGGTCGAGCACGGTGTGGAAGTGATCGCCGAGGACGGCGTCAGCGCTTACAAGGAGCAACGCGCCGAGTCCACCAACGGCGCGGGGCGCAAGCAGGAGCTGGACTTGACGATCGAACCAAGCCTCGATTCTCTGCGTCTCTACCTGCGCTCGATCGGCCGGGTCGACCTGCTCACCGCCGCCCAGGAGGTCGAACTGGCGAAGCGGATCGAGCGCGGCGACATGATCGCCAAGCGGCAGATGGTCGAGGCCAACCTGCGGCTCGTCGTCTCGATCGCGAAAGGCTATCTGGGTCGCGGCCTCAGCTTTCTCGACCTGATCCAGGAGGGTTCGCTGGGCTTGATCCGGGCCGTGGAGAAGTTCGACTACCGGCGTGGCTACAAGTTCTCCACGTACGCGACCTGGTGGATCCGGCAAGCGGTGACCCGGGCGATTGCCGACAAGGCGCGGACGATCCGCATCCCCGTGCACATGGTCGAGAAGCTGAACCGCGTCGCCCACGTCGAGCGCCAGCTTGTGCAGCGCTTCGGTCGCGAGCCGGAGCCGGCCGAGATCGCGGAGGAGCTGCGCTGGCCGCTGGCCGAAGTGCGGGAGATCCTTCGCGTCGCGCAGCTGCCGGTCTCGCTGGAGAAACCGGTGGGTGACGAGGACGATTCCGAGCTCGGCGATTTCGTCGCCGACGACACCGTTGCCGAGCCCTTCGAAGAGGCGAGCGAACACATGCAGAAGGAGGGCGTGCGCAAAGCGCTCTCGGCGTTGCCCGAGCGCGAGCGGCAGGTGATCGAGCTTCGCTACGGCCTCACCGGCCTGGAGCCACTGACGCTCGAGGAGGTGGGCAACACGTTCGGCGTCACTCGCGAGCGGATCCGCCAGATCGAGAACAACACGCTGAAAAAACTTCAGCACCTTCCCGAGGCTCAAATGCTCCGGGAAGCGTCCTGACGGCATACTGTCGCCGTGCCTTCCGGGGACAAGTTCTATTCGCGTGCCTCGCAGTTGATGGGCGCGACCGGCCTGCGTTGGACCGGCAAGCTCAACATCCCCCTCTACAGGCTCTCTGGTGGGCGTATCGGAGGGAAGATCAATGAGGCGCCGGTGTTGTTGCTGACGACGACCGGCCGCAAATCCGGCCAGGCGCGCACCGCCCCGGTCGTCTACCTCGCCGACGGCGAGAGCCTGGTTGTGATCGGCTCCAACGCCGGCCACAACCGCACCCCCGCCTGGTCGCTAAACCTGAAGGCCAACCCGGAGGCCGAGGTGGAGGTGGGGCGCCGCCGCCGGCCGGTGCGGGCACGGGTGGCGGAGGGAGATGAGCGGGCCGATCTCTGGCGCAAGCACAACGAGCAGTACTCGGGCTTCGACGAATACGAGGCACGCACCGACCGCGACATCGCGCTGTTCGTGCTCGAGCCGCGCTAATGGGGCGACTTAGTGGTCCTATAGGACCACTAAGTCGCCCCAGGTAGTGTGTGTGCATGGCTGCTCCGCACCCATTCCGCCTCGCTGTCGAGGCCAAGGACCTGGATGCCGCCGAGGCGACGCTGCGCGAGGACGTCGTCCTGCACAGCCCGATCCTCTTTCGTGGCTTCGAGGGCCGTGAGATCGTGACTCAGGTCCTCACCCACGTCGCCGCCACCTTGGAGGACTTCCGCTACCTCGACGAGCTTGCCGACGAGCGCACCGTCGTCCTGCGCTTCAAAGCCCGCGTGGGCGACCGCGAGCTGGAGGGCATCGATTTCCTCGAGCTCGACGAGCAGGGCCTGGTCAAGGAGCTGACCGTCTTCATGCGCCCGATGTCGGCCCTCACCGCCTTCAACGAGCAGATGGCCGCCCGCTTGGGCGTCGAGATCTGACGCTCCCCCGATAAACTCGCACCGCCTCGGGGGAGTGTCCGAGTGGTTAAAGGAGACTGGCTGTAAACCAGTTGGCTATGCCTACGCAGGTTCGAATCCTGCCTCCCCCATATGAGCACCCTCGACGGCCGTGTCTTCGCCATCGCCGGTATCGGCGGTGGCTTGGGGCCGGTCGTGGCCGAGCGTTTGGCGGCTGACGGTGCGACCGTCGCAGCCGCTGACCACACCCAGGACCGCGTCGACGAAGTCGGGACCGAGCTGGGATTGCCGGCCGAGCGCTGGGACGGGCGCGGGGTCGACCTGCTCGACGAGGACGCGGCGCGGGCTTGGTGTGCGGCGCTGCTCGAGCGCTTCGGCCGGGTCGACGGCCTGCTGCACCTGGTCGGTGGCTGGCGTGGGGGACAGGCGCTGCACGAGGCGCCGCTCTCGGACTGGACTCTGCTCCACGACCTCCTGATCCGCACCGTCCAGCACACCACCCGCGCCTTCCACGATGCGCTCCTCGACTCTGAGCGCGGCCGCTTCGTCCTCGTCTCCGCCAAGCAGGCGCAGGCGCCATCGAACTCCAACGCCGCCTATGCCGCGGCCAAGGCCGCCGCCGAGGCCTGGACGCTCGCCCTCGCCGACGGCTTTACCGGCACCGCCGCGACGGCCAACATCGTCGTCATCGACGCGATCCTCACTCAGCAGATGAAAGAGGAGAACCCCGACGGGGACTTTTCTTCGTTCACCCCGGCCGAGCACATCGGAGCGGCGATCGCCTTCCTCTGCTCCGATGCCGCTGAGGAGATGAACGGCCAGCGCCTGCCGCTCAGTGGTTAGCCGCATACCATGCACTCAGATGAGCGGTAACGGTTCCAAGGGTGCCAAGCCCGCCGAGGGCGAGATGACGATCCGCCAGCTTGCGGAGCGAACCGGGATGACCGTCCGCAACATTCGCGCCCACCAGACGCGAGGACTGTTGCCACCGCCCACGGTTCGCGGGCGTACCGGTTACTACGGCGAGGAGCACGTCGCGCGGATCGAGTTGACCCGTGAGATGCAGGCGGACGGGCTAAACCTGGAGGCGATACGCCGCGTGCTCGACAGCGGTGACGGCTCGGCCTCGGCGATCTTCGATTTCACCCGTGCCCTCCGTGCCCCTTTCGAAGACGAGGCGCCGGAGATCGTCGACGCCGACGAGTTGGCGAGGATCTGGGGCGATCCCGTTGACGCCAAGCTGATGCGTCGAGCGGAGAAGTTGGGAATCTTCCGCCCCCTGCTTGACGGCCGTGTCGAGGTGATCAGTCCCCAACTGCTGCGCGCCGCCGCCGAGCTGGCCGAGCTCGGAGTCGGCGCCGAGGGCGCCCTCGTAACCGCGGAGAAACTGCGCCGCCATGCCGACGGCGCCGCGCGCGCCTTCGTCGATCTTTTCGTCAAGGAGGTGTGGCAGCCATTCGATCGGGCCGGCCGGCCCGAGCGCGACTGGCCACGGATGAGCGAGGCGCTCGAACGGATGCGGCCGCTCGCCGCCGGCGCTCTGCTGGCGACCTTCCAGATCGCGATGGGGGAGGCGGTCGAGAAGGAGAGCGAGCGCACTCTGCGGCTCGCCGCTCGCCCGAGCAAGCGCTCAGGCAAGCGCGGCAAGCGCTGAGCGCCTGGGACCTAGGCAAGGGCCGCGTCGTCCATCTCCTCGCCGGCCGCCTCGCGGCCGACGTAAGAGAGGACGGCGAAATACATCAGCGAGGGGAGGAGCGCGTCGAGATCCTCGGTCTCGCCTTTCTGCAGGCGTGCGTAGAGCACCGATTCGATCCCACCGACGACCCCGGCAGCGGCGATTGCCGAAGGGGGATCGTCCAGGTCCTCCCTGACCAAGGCGTCGACACAGCCGGCGAAGTGGTCGAGTAGCTCGTCGCGGCGTCGCAGCCCCGCTGGACTCGATGCCCGCGCCTCGACGATCACGATGCGAGCCTCTTCGGGCTCGTCCACGATGAAGCGCAGCAGCTCAGCGATGCCGCAGCGCAGTTGGTCGCGCCAGGTGGGCCCGGCGTCGAGGCCGGCCGCCTCGATCCGCGCTCGCATCCGGCCCGCCGCGGCGTCGAAGGCGGCGAGGAAGCAGTCTTCCTTGTCTCCGAACTGCTCGTAGAACGTCGGCCGCGAGATGCCGGCGCGGGTAAGTACATTCTGCACCGTGAGGTTGTTGTAGCCGATCTCGGTCGCCGCGCCGATCATCGCCGCCAGCAGGCGCTCGCGCTGGACCGCTTTGACCAGATCCGCCGACAGCGTCCTGACCCCGGCCGGGAAACGGCCGTCAGCGCGAGTCAGCAGGGCCAGGGCCTCGCTGAGTTCCGAGTCTGACCAGCGGTCTCCAACCGCATCCGCCAGCTTCTCCCTGCTGAGCATTACCCTCTCTAGTGCCATAAGGAACCTACGCGTTTCTTTTAGAAAATATGCAGGCCCTCCAAGGGTACCAGAAAAGTCGCCGACGTGCATTGGAAATTCGGCGACCACGGGTATCCTTGTTTTATGACGCCACGGGGAAAAGGGGGGACGCAGGAGAGGCAGACGCAAAAACGCCCCGCCCCGTCCGTCCGTCCGCCGCTTCCGCGCGAGTTCATCGCGCTGCACAAGCAGCGGCGCATCATGGACGCCTTGGCCGAGCTGACCGCCGAACAGGGGTATGAGGCAACCAAGATCTCCGACATCGTCAAGCGAGCCGGCGTCGCCCGTAAAACGCTCTACGACAACTTCGAGGGCAAGGAGGAGGTCTTCCTCGCCGCCTTCGACGCCGCCCGGGACGAGGTTCTTCGCCGCGTCGAGGAAGCGGGCGCCGACCGTGACGAGGACTGGCAGGACCGGGTCGAGGCCGGGCTTGCCGCCTTTCTCGGTTTCGTCGCCGAGCAGCCGACGCTGGCGCGGATGTGCATGATCGAGGCGCTCTCCGCCACACCGGCGACAACCAAGCGCTATGAGGACTCGCTCGAGACCTTCGTCGGGCTGACAAGGCAGACACTGCCACGCGACGAGCGGCTGCCCGACACGATCGCCGAGACGCTGGTCGGTGGTGTCGCCTGGATCGTCTACCAGCAGATTCGTCGCGGCGAGGCCGAGCGGGCCGAGGACCTTCTGCCCGAACTCACCGAGTTCATGATGGCGCCCTATCTGGGTGCCGGCCTGGCCGAGTAGCGGGGGGCGGCTGCCAGGCCGGCAGACAAGAAGCGCTTAGCACTGGCAGACTTTAGTACTGCATGAAGCCGCTTCCACGTGGTCGTCACGGCCTCTCCCGAGAGTTCATCGCGGAGCACCAGCGGGAGCGTCTGCTGGCCGCGATCGCCGACTCGCTCGACGAGCATGGTTACGACGGAACGACGGTTTCCGCGATCGCCGGCCGGGCCGGCGTCTCCAAGAGCGACTTCTACCGTCACTTCGGCAGCAAGGACGAGTGCTTCTTCGCGGCCTACGACGAGGCCGTCGAGCGTTTGCGTGCTGACGTCGTGAGTGCCTGCGCAGGTGAGGGAGAGTGGGCCCTGGGGGTGTGCGCCGGGCTCGGCGCGGCGCTCGCCGGCCTCACCGCCGAGCCGGGGCGGGCGAATCTGCTGCTGGTCGAGGGTCTGCGCGCCGGGCCCGAGGTATCCGGGCGCTTCCAGGTCGCGGTCGAGAGCTTCGTTCCTTATCTGCGCGACCGCGCTCCGGAGGGAACCAATGCCGGCCGGTCGCCGGGGGCGGCGGACGAGGCAGTGGTCGGCGGCATCGCCTCCCTGCTCGGCCGCCGCGTACTCGCCGGTGAAACGACCCGCCTCGAGCGATTCTTCCCGGAACTTGCCGAGTTTGCGCTCACTCCGTACCTTGGTGCAGCCGAGGCGCGCCGCATAATCTCCTCTCGATGAGCGAAGCCACTAGTGCGGTCCACGATGCAATAGCCGGAGAGGGCCTTGAGCGGCCGGGCGGAGTTCTCCCATCGCAGGATCTCGCCTTGGCGATCGAGAACGAATGGATTACGTCGGGTGATTACCGGATTCGCCCAGAGGACATCCAGCCCGCGAGCATCGACCTGCGGCTCGGCGATTTCGCTTGGCCCCTACGATGCAGCTTTCTCCCGGACAGCAGCTCATCCGTGAAGGCAAAGCTGGGTGACGTTGCATTCGACGACAAAGTAGATCTTCGCGAAGGTGTCGTCCTTGAGCGGGACCGGCCTTACCTTGTTCAGCTGAGGGAGGGGCTGGCGCTTCCGCCTGACATTCGAGCGAAGGCAAATCCGAAGAGTTCCACGGGGCGCCTTGACGTTTTCACGCGGGTTCTGACCGATCGTCAGCACCGCTTTGACGAGATTCAACCTGGCTATCACGGGGCTCTCTACCTAGAGGTGGTACCTCGGTCGTTCGCGATCCGGGTTACCGCGGGGCAGTCGCTTAACCAACTGCGCCTTGTCCGTGGCGACGCTCGTCTCGACGACAAGGCGCTGAGAGCTCTTCAGAGCGAGATCCCATTGCTCTACATGGACTCGCATGCCCTGCGGGAGTCTGAGTTGGCCCTTGCCGATGGGCTCTTTCTGAGCGTTGATCTTTCGGGGCCGGAGGATCGAATTGTCGGATACCGGGCCAAGAAAAACAGTAAGCCGATCGACCTGTCACGTAGCCACTCATATGCGTGGGGTGACTTTTGGGATCCGGTTCGCCCCGAGCGTGGGGGTCGGATCGTCCTCGAGCCCGAGGTTTTTTACCTGCTGCTGTCGGCTGAGGGTGCCTGTATTCCTCCACACCTCGCGGCCGAGATGATGGCTTATGACCCGACCGCTGGGGAGTTGCGAACTCACTACGCTGGCTTTTTTGACCCCGGCTTTGGCTGGGATCCGGAACACATGCGGCATGGCAGCCGGGCAGCGCTTGAGGTGCGTGCCCGCGATGTCCCATTCATGATCGAGCACAGGCAACCCGTCTGCAAACTCGCATTTGAGGAAATGGCCTCCAAGCCCGACCGGCTCTACGGCATGGATTTAGGCTCGAACTACCAAGGCCAAGAGACGATGCTCAGCAAACATTTCCAAGAGCAGGTCGCCGGTCTGTCCGTGCCCGAAGGCTCGGCAGACAAAGAGCCCGAGTCGGACGATCCGTTAACTGACCCGCTCTTCTAGCCCTTCCAGTTCGCGCAGGCGTTCGCGTACGCGTCGCCGCCGCGCCACCAGCTCGGCCTCGAGGCGGACGATCTCGTCTCGACGACGCCGCACCAGCTCGAGCTGACGGCCGATGTGGCCGAGCGACTCGTCGAGGATCTCTCGGCGGCGGACCGGATCCTCGACCCCGCCCTGCCACTCGCGCCGCAGCGCCGCCCGCGCGTCTTCGGCCTCGACCAGAGCCTTCAGCTCCTCCAGGGAGACGCCGAGCAGGTCCTTGAGGCGC
The DNA here is from genome assembly GCA_963824705.1 of uncultured Solirubrobacterales bacterium. Lineage (GTDB taxonomy): Bacteria > Actinomycetota > Thermoleophilia > Solirubrobacterales > 70-9 > VRUE01. The sequence continues at coordinate 2,176,436 of CAWGQE010000003.1, read as the reverse complement.
AAAAGCTCGGTCAGGCGCTCGACGTCGGCCTCGGCGTAGGTGCGGTGGGTGCCGGGCTCACGCTCGCTCGCCGCTCTCAGCAGGCCGAGCTCCTCGTAGTAGCGGATCGTCCGCGGCGTCGTCGCGGCCAGGCGGGCGACGTCGCCGATCCGCAGCGTGCCGTTGTCCCCCCCCGCGGTCACGGCACTGCCTCGATCTCCTCGGCGACCGCCTCCCCGAAAGCTTGGGCGGGGCGGATGGGCGGCCCTTCCGCGCCGATCTCGTGCCGGGGTCGAAGCAGCGAGACGCCCGCCCCCACGACCGAGGTCGCCGCCAGCACCCAGAGGGCGGTGTGCATGTTGTGGATGAAGGGGTCGAGCTGGGCGCTGGAGAGGCCGGCGGCGAGCCCGGAGAAGATCTTGAAGAGGACGGGTTGCGGCACGGCGGCGGTGACGATCGCCAGCACGAAGGCGATCGAGATCACCGCGCCGGTGTTCTGCAGCATCGTGCGCGCGCCGGCGGCGATGCCGCGGCGCTGGACTGGCACGGTCCCCATCATCGCCGCGGTGTTGGGCGAGTTGAACATCCCCGAGCCGATCCCGACGAGGGCGAGCCAGAGCATGCTCTGCCAGTAAGGGCTGTCGGCCTGGAGCGTCGTCATCAGGGCAAGCGCGACGGCGCTGACCAGCATGCCCAGCGCCGCCAGGGCGCGCGAGCCGTGGCGGTCGGCCCAGATCCCGGCCAGGGGCGAGGCGACCAGCATCCCCAGCGCCATCGGTGCCAGCTTGATCCCGGCGGTGATCGGATCGTCGCCCTGGGCCCCTTGGAAGTAGAAGACGAAGACGAAGAGCAGGGCGAAGCGGGAGAGGCCGTTGATGAAGGCGGCAGCGGTCGCCGCGGCGAACATCCGGTTGCGGAAGATCGTCAGGTCGAGCATCGGCGCGCGGCCGCGGTGCTCGATCAGGACGAAGAGGGGCAGCAGCACGGCGGCCACCATCAGGCTGCCGATCACCAACGGGTCGTCCCAGCCCGAGATGCCGCCGCGGGAGATCCCGTAGACGAGGCCGGTGAGGCCGAAGACGAAGGTCACCGTGCCGGCCAGGTCGAAGCCACGGACGGTGTCGCGCCGGGAGAGCTCGCGCAGGACGAGCGCGCTCCAGGCGGCTCCGGCCAGGGCGAGCGGCACGTTGAACCAGAAGACCCACTGCCAGGAGATCGCGACCAGGGCGCCGCCGAGGACCGGGCCGAGGACGAGCCCGACCGCGGCGACCATCGTGTTGGTCCCCATTGCCAGCCCCAGCTCCTCCTTGGGGAAGGCGTCGGTGACCAGAGCCGGCCCGTTGGCGAAGATGAAGGCGCCACCGATGCCCTGGACGATCCGCCAGAGGATCAGCTGCGTGCCGTCGGCCGAGAAGCCCGCGCCGAGCGAGGCCACCGCGAAGACGAGGAAGCCGGCGACGAAGGCGTTCTTGCGGCCAAAGAGGTCGGAGAGGCGGCCCGCCGTGAGGACCAGCACGGTGGAGGCGATCATGTAGGCGAGGATCACCCAGACCAGTTCGAGCAGGCTGGTCCCCAGCGCACGCTCGAGGTCCGGCAGGGCGATGACGAGCGTGCCCGAGTTGGTGGCGACGAGGAGCATGCCGAGGCTGGTGCAGGAGAGCGCCCACCACTTGTAGTGCTCGTGGTCGGCGGCCACCCCGGCGCGCCCGGCAAATCTATTTCTTACGTTCACGTTAAATACGTTAGCAAGCGCGGTCGAGCTTTGGGTCGGATAGCGCACCAAAGGTCGACCGCACTTGCCGCCGGGCTAGGATTCCGCCGTGGCCAAGCGAACCTGGAGCGTCTACCTCTCCGGCGAGATCCACTCCGACTGGCGCGAGCGGATCGAAGTCGGGGTGCGCGACGCGGTCCTGCCGGTCGCCTTTTCGGCACCGGTCACCGACCACGCCGCCTCTGACGACGCCGGGGTCGGCACGCTGGGGGAGGAGAGCGAGCCCTTCTGGCGCGACCACATGGGGGCCGGCGTCAACGCGATCCGCACCCAGACGTTGCTCCGCGCCGCCGACCTGGTCGTCGTCCGCTTTGGCGACAAATACCGTCAGTGGAACGCCGCCTTCGACGCGGGCTATGCCGCGGCGCTGGGCAAGCCCTACATCACCCTGCACGACGCCGAGCTCGACCACGCGCTGAAGGAGGTCGACCGGGCGGCGCAGGGCACGGCCCGCACCCCCGAGCAGGTGGTCGACCTGCTGCGTTACGTGATCGCGGGCAAGTTGCCCCGGTAGCGGCTAGGGTGGGCGCGTGGGGGCTGACGCAAACCGCGAGACGATCGAGCGCTTCTACACAGCGTTCGGGCAGTGCAACGGCGCGGCGATGACTGCCGAGTACGCCCAGAACGCCCATTTCCGCGACCCCGCCTTCGGCGATCTCGAGGGCACCGACATCGGCGCGATGTGGCGGATGCTGACCAGCCGCGCCACCGACCTGAAGATCGAGCTGCACGAGCACGACGCCGACGAGGAGTCGGGCTCGGCGCACTGGATCGCCCGCTACACGTTCTCCACTGGCCGCCCCGTCGTCAACGACATCCAGGCGAAGTTCCGCTTCGCCGACGGCAAGATCGTCGACCACGTCGACGAGTTCGACTTCCGCCGCTGGGCCAGGCAGGCGCTCGGCCCGAGCGGCACCCTGGTGGCTCTGCTGCCGCCGCTGCGCTCGAAAGCACGCGCCAAAGCCCTCGACCAGCTCGAGACCTTCAAGCGCGACGAGACCGGCTCCAGCATCTAGCCGGGGCGTAAGTTGCAGGGTTTTCCCCGCCATGGGGTGGGAAATGCTGCAATCGGTGTCGTCATAGGCGTGTGCGAACATATGTTCGTATGCGCTGGGATGAGCAGCGACCCGAGAACGATTTGCGTCTGCCCGGTGTGGGCGATGGGACCGTCGTGCGGACCTTCGATGCCCCGGAGGCGATGGGGATCAACTTCCACGAGGTCCGTGCCCGCTCTGCGCTGAACCACGTCCCTGGCGGTCGCTACGGCTTCAGCTACACGGTCAACCCATTCCGGGGATGCACGCATGCCTGCGTCTTCTGCTTCGCCAGGAGCTCGCACACCTACCTCGACTTCGATGCCGGGCGCGACTTCGAGCGCGAGATCGTCGTCAAGGTCAACGTGCCGGAGGTGCTGCGGGCCGAGTTGGCCAGGCCGAGCTGGAAGCGCGACCTGGTGGCGCTGGGAACCAACACCGATCCCTACCAGTGGGTCGAGAGCCGCTACCGCTTCATGCCCGAGATCCTGGCGGCGCTGGAGGAGGCCGAAACCCCCGTCTCGGTCCTGACCAAGTCGCCGCTGGCATTGCGCGACGTCGACCTCTACGAGCGAATGGCGAAGCACCTGCCCGTCTCGGTCAACCTCTCCGTCCCCACTCTTGACGAGGACGCCTGGCGAGCGACTGAGCCGCATACGCCAAGCCCGGTAGCCCGCCTAGACGCCGTGGCCGAGCTGCGCAGCCGTGGCATCGACTCGGGCGTCTTGATCGCTCCACTGATGCCGGGCATCAACGACAGCCCCGACCAAGTCCAACCGATCGTCGATCGAGCAAAACAAGCCAACGCCTCCTTCCTGGGTGGCGTAGCCCTCCACCTCCGCAACGAGGTCCGCGACGTCTTCTTCGCCTGGCTGGAGACCAAACGCCCCGACCTCCTTCCGCGCTACGAGCAGCTATACGCCAACGGCCGCGCCAACATGCGCCCCGAGCAACGCAAGCAAGCTACCCGCGGCGTTCGCGGCTGGGGGAGGAGCAGCAGACGCCCTCCGGCGGGTGGCACGGCGGCGGGGGACCCCCATAGCGGAGGACGCGCGAAGGCGCGTCCGAGCACATGGGGGAGGGCCGCCGTGACAGGACCCGCCGGCCAACAACCCCTGTTCTAGTCCCCCTGATCCAGCAGGTCGAACGTGCACTCGCGGGGGTCTTTGTCGTCTCGAAAGCGGCGAAAGCGGGCGCCGTGTCTAATCCGTCCCGTAGCTGCGTGGTCGTAGCCCACTTCAATGACCAGCTCGGGGCGCAGTGCCACCCACTCCAGGTCTCGCCCGCCGGTCCAGCGACTGGGCTCAGCCGTGCCGCTGTCACCCGTCTCCAGCGGGGCCAGCATCTTTGGCATCGCCCGTTTCGCTTCGGCGCTGAAGCCGGAGATGTGGCCCACCGAGCGCAGCTCGTCACCGTCATAGAGACCGAGGATTAGAGACCCTACGGTGCCCTCCTCTTTGCCGGGCCGCCAGCCCATGACAACGCAATCGATCTCGCGCTCGCGCTTCACCTTGGCCATCCCCTTGCGCTTGCCCGGTATGTAGAGGGCGTCGAGCTGCTTGGCCATCACTCCCTCGGTGGTGCGCAGCCACTGCTCCGCTTGCTCTGGCTCCGGACTCAGGTTGGAGGGCTCCGCGCCGGTCTGTTGCGCCAGCGCCTCTAAACGTTCACGGCGCTCCCCGAAGGGCTTTTCCAGCAGTGCCTCGTCCCCCTCGGCGAGCAGGTCGAAGGCGACGTATCCGGCCGGGATCTCTTTCGACAGCAGGTTTATCCGCGACTCGGCCGGGTGGATGCGCTGCTGCAGGGCGTCGAATTCGAGGTTGCCCTCAGCGTCGCGGATGACCAGCTCGCCGTCGAGCACGTAACGGCCCGGGGCGAAGCTCAGCTCGGGGAAGTAGCGGGTCAGGTCTTTGCCGCCGCGCGACTGGATGTAGGCGTCCTCGCCGTCGACGAAGACGATCGCGCGGAAGCCGTCGAGCTTCTGCTCGTAGGCCCACTCCTCGCCCAGCGGCAGCTCTTTGCGGGTCAGCGCCAGCTGTGGCTTGATCGGCGGCGAGAGGGGGAGCTTCACACCCTGAAGTCTGCCCGACGCGCGCGGCTCTCGCGCGGGTCGGGGACGGGCACCGCTGCGAGCAAGGTCTTCGTATAGGGATCGGAGGGTCGCTCGCAGACCTGGTCGGCGGCCCCCTGCTCGACGATCTTGCCGTCGTGCATGACGGCGATCCGGTCGGAGACGTGGCGGACGACGCCGATGTCGTGGGCGACGAAGACGTAGGTCAGGCCGAACTCCTCCTGGAGGTCGGAGAGCAGGGTGAGGATCTGGGCGCGGATCGAGACGTCGAGGGCAGAGACCGGCTCGTCGGCGACGATCAGCTTCGGTCGCAGCGCCAGGGCACGGGCGATCCCGGCCCGCTGGCGCTGGCCACCGGAGAACTCGTGCGGGTAGCGGTCGTAGTGCTCGGGGGAGAGGCCGACCCTCTCCAGCAGCTCCTGGACCTGACGGCGCAGCTCGACGCCCGAGGCGCGGTCCTGCACTCGCAGCGGCTCCCCGACGATCTGCCCGATCCGCTTACGCGGGTTGAGCGAGGCATAGGGGTCTTGGAAGACCATCTGCATGTCGGGGCGCAGCGGGCGCATCTGGCGGCGCGAGAGGCCGGCGATCTCGCGACCGTCGAAGCGGACCGAGCCCGAGGTCGGGGTCAGCAGCTGCAGCACCGCCCGCGAGAGGGTCGACTTGCCGCTGCCCGACTCTCCCACCAGGCCGAGGGTCTCGCCGCGTTCCACGCTGAAGCTGACCCCGTCGACGGCGCGCACGCGGTCGACCTCACGGTCGAACAGCAGCCCGCGCTTGACCGGGAAGTGCTTGACCAGGTCGGCGACCTCGAGCAGCGGTCCCTCCCTCCTGCCGGGGCGCAGCGGCGGAGCCTGGTCAAGCCGCACGACAGCGCCGAGCAGCTTGCGCGTGTAGGGGTCCTTGGTCGCGTAGAAGACGTCGTCGAGATCGCCCCGCTCGACGATCTTGCCCTCGTGCATCACCAGCACCCGGTCGGCCATTTCGGCGACGACGCCGAAGTCGTGGGTGATCAGGATCGTCGCCAGGCCGCGCTCGCGGTTCAGCCGCCTCAGCAGCTCGAGGATCTGCGCTTGGACCGTCACGTCGAGCGCAGTCGTCGGCTCGTCGGCGATCAGCACTTCCGGCTCCAGGGTCAGCGCCATCGCGATCATCGCCCGCTGTCGCATCCCGCCGGAGAACTCATGCGGGTAGCGGTCGGCGCGGCGCTCGGGATCCGGCAGGCCCACAGAACCCAGCAGCTCGACCGCCCGCCCGCGTGCATCGCTCCGGCTCACCTCGGGGCGGTGTGCCCGGATCGCCTCGACCAGCTGGGCGCCGACCCGGTAGACCGGGTTGAACGAGGTCATCGGGTCCTGGAAGACCATCGCGATCCGCTCGCCGCGGACGGCGCGCAGCGTCTCCTCGCCGGCGCCGATCAACTCGCTGTCGCCGAGCCGCACGGAGCCCTCGATCCGCGCGTTGGGCGAACGGGTGAGGCCGATGATCGTCTGCGCGGTGACGCTCTTGCCCGAGCCCGACTCGCCGACGATCGCCAGCACCTCGCCGGGGACGAGCTCGAAGGAGACGCCGTCGACCGCTTGCACCGGCCCCCCTTCGGTGGCGAAGCCGACCCGCAGGTCGCTGACGCTGAGCAGCGCCTCGCTCACTGCGCCGATGTCCCCAGCTTGACCCGCGGGTCGAGGTAGGCGTAGGCGATGTCGACCAGGGTGTTGAAGAGGACGACGAAGAAGGCGCCGAAGAGGACGACGGCCATCACCGGCGGCAGATCGAAGTTGACCAGCGATTCGTAGGTGTAGAGGCCGATGCCTTCGAGGTCGAAGACCGCTTCGACCAGGATCGCGCCGCCGAGCAGGGCGCCGAAGTCGAGCCCGAAGAGGGTGATGATCGGGACCAGCGAGTTACGCAGCACGTGGCGGGTCATCACCTGGCGCTCGCTCAGCCCCTTGGCCCGCGCCGTCCTCACGTAATCCTCGTCCATCGCGTCGAGCATGTTGGAGCGCAGCACGCGGCTGTAGAGGCCGACGTAGACGATCGCCAGCGTCACCCAGGGCAGGATCAGGTGGTACGCCCACTCGATCGGGTCTTCGGTCAGGGGGATGTAGCCGCCCGAAGGGAACAGTTCGAGCTGGTAGGTGAGGTAGTTGAGGAAGATCGCCGCCAGCCAGAAGACCGGCATCGAGATGCCCGCCACGGCGACGATCGTCAGCGCGCGATCGAGCAGCCCACCCGCCCTGACCGCCGAGAGGTAGCCGAAGAGGATCCCGAAGAACATCCAGATCACCGCGGCACCGATGCAGAGCGAGAAGGTCGCGGGGATCCCTTCGACGATCCGGTCGTCGACGCTTTCCCGTCCTTCGTAGGAGATCAAGTCGCCGCTGAAGATCTTCTTCATCGTCGTCAGGTACTGCTGCGGCAGCGAGTCGTCGAATCCCCATTCTTCGTTGATGCTGGCGATCAGGGCGGGGGAGGCTTCTTTTCCTGCCATCCGCTGGGCGGGATCCGAGCTGGGGATCACGTTGAAGATCAGGAAGACGATCACCGAGATCGCGAACAGCACCAGCACCATCCCGACCAGCCGGCGGGCGATAAAGCGGCCCATCAGACCGCGGTCCCCTCGGGCTCGGCGATGCCCGCGTGCGCCTCGAGCCGCACTTTCGATTTGGGATCGAGCGCGTCGCGCAGGCCGTCGCCGAAGACGTTGATCGATAGCACGGTGAGCAGGATCATCGTGCCCGGGATCACGGTCAAAAGCGGCGCCGTGCTGATCAGCTCGAAGCCGCCGCCGATCATCGTCCCCCACGAGGTGTTCGGCGGTTGCACGCCGACGCCGAGGAAGGAGAGGGTCGCCTCGAGCAGCATGTTGTTGGCGACGCCGAGGGTGAAGAAGACGATCAGCGTCGAGGCGAGGTTGGGCAGCAGCTCGCCGAACATCACCCGTAGCGGCCCGGCGCCCTGGGAGACGGCGGCCTCGACGAACTCCTTCTCGCGCAGCGCGAGCACCTCGCCGCGGATCGGCCGCGCCATGTAGGGCGTGTAGACGAAGGCGATGATCAGGATCGGGATCCAGATCGAGCTGCCGGAGAGGTGCAGCGGGCCGATCTTCAGGCCGCCGGTCGCCAGCGAGAGCCCGAGCGCGATCGCCAACAGGGTTACCGGAAAGGCCCAGATCACGTCCATCGTCCGCGAGATCACCGCGTCGGCCCAGCCGCGGTAGTAGCCCGCGAGCAGGCCGAGGGTCGTCGCCAGCAGCGTCGCGATCAGCGTCGCGAGGAAGCCGATGAAGAGCGAGATGCGGCCGCCGTACATCAGCCTGACCATCTCGTCGCGGCCGAGCCGGCCGTCGGCCCCGAGGAAGAACTTGCCGCCCGCACCGAACCAGAGCGGTCCGACCGGCTTGCCTTCGCGGTTGACGACTTCGCGCTGTTCGCCGTCGACTTCGACCTTCTCCAGAGTGTGCGTCGCGTTCGGCGTCGTGTGAGCGACGTCATTGGCCCACAGCGGCGCCGCCAGGACGAAGACGACGATCGCGACGAAGAGGCCGCCGAAGGCGATTGCGACCCGGTTGCGCCGCAGCCGCCGGTAGGCCAGATACCAGGGACTGCGCCCCGTCATTACTTGAACTGGAAGCTGGTCAGGTCCTGGCCGAAGGTCGGGTTGAAGACAACCTTGTCGAGGTCGATTTCGTTGTCGACGAAGGTGGAGGTCGTATTGCTGCCGTAGGGGACCCAGGGCGCCTGTTCCATGTATTCCTTGTCCAGCGTCGCGTATTCGGATTCCTGCTTGGGACCGAGCTGTTCGGCGCTGAGCTTGGCGATCTTCGCGTTCAACTTCGGGTCGTCCATGCGGGCGAAGTTGAAGTTGTTGGTCGGGGAGATGCTTTCGCCGGCCAGCTGCGGCTGGAAGAAGGCGTTCGGGTGCGGGTAGTCGACGAACCAGTCGAACCAGCCGGTGTCGAGGTCGGGCGTGGCTTCGTTGCCGATCACCTGGCTGAAGCTGTCGGCGTTGATGGTCTTCAGCTTGGCGTTGAAGCCGAGCTTGCTGAGCACGTCCTGGTAATAGGCGCCGGCTTCGTTGTTGGGGCTTTCGTTGTCGGTCCAGACGGTGATGTCGCGGTCGGAGGGGTTGGCTTCCTCGAGCAGCGCCTTGGCCTTGGCCATGCTGTGGGGGTAGAGGTCGAACGTCTCATGACCGGGCATGCCTTCGGGCAGGATCTGGTGGGCGGCGACGAGCGAGCCGGCGTAGATCCGTTCCAGCGCGGCGGGGTCGACGGCGTAGTTGACCGCCTGGCGCACTTTGAGGTCGTCGAAGGGCGCCTTCGTCGTGTTCATCCAGAAGTAGTAGAGGTTGATCTGGTGCTCGACCCGGAACTGGGTGCCCTCGTACTTGTCCTTGACTTTGTTGTAGAGGTCGGCCGGCACGATGGTCTGCATCCAGTTCGTCTTGTTGCGTTCGATTTCGTTGACCTGGGTCGCGCCGTTGCGGACGACCTTGATATCGACCTTGTCGACGTGGCCGCTCGGCACCTCGGGGATCAGCTTGCCGTTGGTCTTCGTCCACTGCGGGTTGCGGGCGTAGGACCAGCCGCGGCCGGGTTCGGACTTGACGATCTCGTAGGGGCCGGTGGCCGGGGGCGGATTCGCGCTCTGGGGCTTGTCCGGCGTGTCGGGCGGCACCAGCGCGACGAAGAGCAGCGCGAGCTCGTTGGTGAAGGTACCGCGCGGCTGGGTCAGGTCGATCGTGATCTTGCCCGTCTTGTCGTCGGTCTTGATCCCGGAGATGCCGCCGCTCTTGGTCTTGGCGAACTGTTCCGCGCCGACGATGCTCGAGTAGTAGGGCGTACCGGGCGAGTTGAGCTTGAAGACGCGTTCGACCGTGCTCGTGAAGTCAGAGGCCTTGACCGGAGTGCCGTTGGAGTATTTGAGCCCCTTGCGCAGGGTCAGCGTGTAGGTCTTGCCGCCGTTGGTGACCTTGGGCAGGCTCTCGGCGAGCGCCGGGACCACTTTGCTGCCCGCGGCGCCGCTGGCGTGGGCGTAGGTGAGCAACGGCAGGTACGTGTCGTACATCGCCGTCCAGCCTTCGGCGGTGTAGGAGATGCTCGGGTCGAGGTAGTCGGGGAACGAGGCGTAGCTGCCGGTCAGCGTGCCCCCTTCCTTGCCGCCGGAGCTTCCACCGCACGACACGAGGCTGAGAGCAATTACCGCCAGTCCGACTACAGCAAGAGCTGCACGCAGCTTCCTCACGTCACGACCTCCGTTGTGGACTGGGCAGGGGCTCTGCGGGAATTAACTCCACCATAATCTCGTCGGCGGCGGCGTCAAAATCCCCTGGACGTTCTTTTGCGCTGTCCAGCGGCCAATTCCTGCCCAGCACCATGGCCGAGACGATGACGATGACCATCACCCCGGCCCCCGCGACGAAAAACGCCGCTCGCGCGCCCCACTGCGTGGTTATCAGCCCGCCGAGCACGTAGCCGATGCCGGGCGTTGCCGAGGCGGACGATTCGAGCGTGCCCAGCACGCGCGCCTGCATCGCCGGCGCGGTCAGCTCCTGCACGGCGCTGATCACGGCAACCCACTGGATGCCATTCCCAAGGCCGCCGATGGCCGAGGCCACGCAGGCGACGGCAAGCGCCGGCGCGGCCGCCATGCCGAGGTAGCCGGCACCGATCGCGACGGTGCTGAAGAAGAGGAGAACCGGCAGCGAGGCGCGACGCAGCCTTGCGAAGACGACGCTGCCGAACACCATCCCGATGCCCCAGCTGGCGAGCAGGATGCCGTATCCCGTGGCTCCGACCCCGAGCGTTTCCTTCGCGTAGATCACCTCGACCGGGACGACGACCGAGAAGAAGATCAGCGCCCCCGCCTCGGCGGCAAGCAGGCGCCGCAGGGTCGGGTTGCGGCGGATGTAGCCGAGCCCGGCACGCACGCGTTCCCGTAGTCCCGCCTCCGGGTCCGGCTCGGGCTGCGGCAGCGGCTTCGCCGTCAACAGGATGCAGCCGATCACATAGAAGGAGGCAGCGTCCAGCAGCAGCGCCGACTGGACGCCGAAGGCCGCAACCACCGCACCCGCGATCGCGGGACCGATCGCGACCCCGGCCGTGAAGGCGATGTTGAGGACCGCGTTGCCGGCGCGCAGCTCGCCCTCCGGCTCGAGCATCGCGGCGGTGACGGCGCGGGTCAGCGTCTTCGCGGTCAGCGCCAGGGCGCCGTCGATCGCGGCGACGGCGACGACCGCGGCCAGCGAGAAGTGATCGGCGAGCAGGGCGAGGACCCCGAACGCCGCTGCCTCGATGGCGTAGATCGCCGGCAGGACGAAGCGGGGTGGCGGGCGCTCGAGGCGAGCGACGAAGAAGGGCGTCATCAACGCCGGCAGGAAGCCGGTCCCGATGAAGAGCAACGCCGTCGCCATGGCGCTGTCGGTGAGCTCGAAGACGAGCACTGAGAGGGCGACGATGCCGAGCCAGTCGCCCATCTCGTTGACCCCGTAGGAGATCGCCAGCCGGCGGAATGCGGGTCGTCGCAGGGGGTCGCGCAGGCGTGGATTACTCATTTCTAAGTCAAAGTCCTACAACGTTTATGCACAACTTTCCTTGCAGATGCACAACTTTTCGCGAACTTGTGCTACAAACTTGCCAGCAGATCAAGACATTCCTCGCGGCAACTTGTGCGGGGGCAAGTATTCCGGGCTTCGACGAAGGGGTATGGACATGGTCTTCAAACGATAGAAACTTTCCCAGTTGACGCAGCATGTACTTGGTGCTGCACGAGCTTTGCAAAGGGCGCCGATAGGCGTCCTTTGCATTTTTTGGCACCTGGGATCCGCTATTTGCGGAAATGCAAAGTATTGGCCAGTTGATCCACGCGGCTTGCCCGGCGCATGCCAAGCGTCTACCTTGGTAGCGAAGTTGCCGTTGTAGCGGACTTGGCCCCCAGTCGCAGGAATCGCTTGTCGGGCGGGAAACTTCATGGCTGAGTCGTACACGACGGAAGACCCAGGCGCGATCCATGCAGACAGAGCGACCCACCAGGTTGAGCACCGTGGTCCTGGCGATTGCCTTGGTCGGGGTCGTCGCCGCCGCCGTCTGGGAGGCGCCGAAAGCCAACTGGGACTGGCAGCTCTTCGCGACGCTGCTTGCCTTCTCGGCGTTCAGCGACATCATGTCGATCGAAACCGAATCGCGGCTCAAGATCTCGGCCAACTTCCTCGCCCTGATCACCGCGATCGTCTTCCTGGGCGGGACGCCGGCGGCGTTGATCGGACTGATCTCGATCCTGATCGGGTGGATCCGCTTCCGTGAAGGCTTCCAGGACCTTCTCGTCAACGCACTGACCTTCATGGCCTTCCCGCTGCTGGTCGGCGTGGGGTTCCAGCAGCTACTCGAGACGACCCAGATCACCTCCGCCGACCTCGCCTTCTACGTCTTCGTCTTCGGCGCTTTCGCCAGCGGGATCTTGATGAATTTCGTCATGATCGGCGCTTACACCAGCTACGTCGAACGAACCCCCTTCATCCCGAAGATCCGCACGGTGATGATCCCGCTGCTCCCCTCGGAGCTCGCGGCGGCGCTGATGGCTTGCGGTGTCGCCTTCATCTACGTCCAGATCGGGCTCGCCGGAGTCGCCTTCTTCGGCATCGTGCTCGTCACCTTCCAGTACCTGCTCGGGGCCTTGCTCAAGTCGCAGGAACGGGCCCGCGAGCTCGAGGAGCGGACCAACCAGCTGGCCAGCTTCCAGGTCGGGATGTTGAGCGCGCTGCTGCGCACGCTCGACCTGCGGGACCAGATGACCGCCCGCCACAGCGCAGCCGTCGCCCGTTACTCGCGGGCGATCGCCCAGCGCGCCGGGTTCTCCAAGCGCGAGGAGGAGCTCGTCCACATCGCGGCGCTGCTGCACGACATCGGCAAGTTCATCCTTCCCGATCGGATCTTGAAGGCCAACGTGCCGCTGACCGACGAAGACTGGATGCTGATCCGCCGTCATCCGCAGCAGGGTGCCCGTGTCGTCTCCTCGCTCGACGGCTACGGCCCGGTCGCCGACATCATCCTCGCCCACCACGAGCGGATCGACGGCAAAGGCTACCCGCGCGGCTTGGAAGGCGACGACATTCCCGAGCTGGCCCGGATCATCTCCGTCGCCGACACCTACGACGTGATGACCGCGCGCGACTCCTACCGCACCCCGACCTCCAGCTATGAGGCGATCCAGGAGCTGCGCCGCGTCTCCGGCAAGCAGCTTGACGCCCGCTTCGTCGAGGTCTTCATCGAGCTGATCGAGGACCAGGACGTCTCCTTCCGCCACGGCGAGGAGGCCGACTTCGAGAAAGAGCTGTCATTGGAAGCCCGGATCGCCGAGACCGCGAACCCCGGTGTCGATTCGGGCCGCTTCCAGGTCGCCGGCGTCCCGGTCGGTTAGAGCCGGGTCGGATACGGTTGGCGGCGCATGCGCGCCGTTACTTTTCAAGCGCCGGGAGAGGTTCGGATCGAGGAGAAGGCCGATCCCGAGATCGTCGCCGCCGACGATGCGGTGGTACGGGTCGAGGCGAGTGGGATCTGCGGCTCGGACCTCCACATCTACCACGGCCGCGTTCCGGTCGAGCCTGGCTTCACGATCGGGCACGAGTTCGTCGGCACGGTGCTCGCCGCCGGCGCCGACGTCGAGCGCGTCGCCGTCGGCGACCGTGTGCTCGGCTGCTTTCACACCGCTTGCGCCACCTGCGTTGCCTGCCTGCGCGGCGACTACCACCGCTGCGAGCACGGCCGGACTTTCGGTCACGGCTCGCATTTGGGCGACCTGCAGGGCGCCCAGGCCGAGCAGCTGCTGGTGCCGCGCGCCAACCTGACCCTGCGGCGGGTTCCGCAGGGGATGTCCGACGAGGTGGCGCTCTTCGCCGGCGACGTGATGGGCACCGGCTACCACGCGATTGCCCACGCCGGCACGCGGGCCGGCGACACCGTTGCCGTCCTCGGTCTCGGACCGGTCGGGCTATGCGCGGTACAGGCGGCGTTGGCGGCGGGGGCGACCAAGGTCTTCGCGATCGACTCGGTCGGGGAGCGGCTGTTGATGGCCGAGCGTTTCGGCGCCGTCCCTCTCCACCTTGGCGAGGACGAGCCGAAGCGGGCAGTGCGTGGAGCCACCGAGGGTCGTGGCGTCGACGTCGTCGTCGACGCCGTCGGCGACCCCGGCCCGCTGTCGATGGCGGTCAGCCTCGCGCGCGACGCCGGCACCGTCTCGGGAATCGGGGCTTACGCCGGCAAGGGCGAGGTGCCCCTCGGCCTCGCCTGGCTCAAGGGCCTGACGCTGCGGCTCGGCCTGGCCAACGTGATTGCCCACGTCGACCGCGTGCTCGGCCTGCTCGAGGCCGGCAAGCTCGACCCAGCGCCGCTCGTCACCCACCACATGAAGCTCGACCAGGCGGCGGAGGCCTACGAGCTCTACGACAATCGCGAGGCTCTGAAGATAGTTTTGACGCCGTGATTTGTGAAATTCGGCGTTTCTCTCTACATTTGATCGGTGCGAGGGAGGCGACTTTCCGTTGCGGCAATCGTCGTCGTCCTGGGCGCCCTGGTCTTCGCCACGGGCGCCCAGGCCTGCTCGTGCGCGCCGATCTCGCGGAGCGAGGCGATGAAGGGGGCTGACGCGGCCATCGCCGGGCGCTTGCTGAAGGTGGTTCCGCAGAACCGCCAAAGGGCGCTCTACCGCTACCAGGTGCAGCGTGTCTATAAGAGTGGCGGGGGGATCGAGCCCGGCAGCGTTATTTCCGTGGATAGCGCCCATGACTCCGCGGCTTGTGGTTTGCCAACCGAGATTGGCCGTCGTTATGGCCTGCTGCTTTCGCATACCGAAAATGGCTGGACCAGCGGAGCCTGTGCCATGCTTGGCAAGTCTGACTGTACTAGTTGACTGGCACACTATTGTGGACTATTGTGCTCCCGCAATGGCACAGCAAGCCGCGAGCGATCTAACGCCTTTCTCGATCGATCCCGACGATGAGCTTCCCGTAGGCCTGCAGCTGACCTGGCGCCTGCGGGCGCTGATCGCCACCGGTCACCTCGCTTCCGGCGAACGGCTACCCAGCTTCCGCCGCCTTTCGGACTGGGCCGGGGTCAACGTGAACACCGTGCGGGCGGTCTACGCCGGGCTCGAGCAGGAGGGGCTGGTCGTCAGTCACCAGGGTCAGGGCACCTTCGTCGCCGAGGGCATCGAGCCGGCCGCGCAGTTGGAGGAGATCGCAACCGATGCGCTGCGCCGCGCCCACGATGCCGGTCTCAGCCCGCGCCAGCTTGCGGTCGTGGCTTCGGCCTGCGCAAGCATGCCGGGGGGATTGGACGACGTCCCCACCACGGCACCGAGCGAGCTTCCCGACTTGACCGAGGAGGGGGAGGCGATCGAGGTGCGGCACGAGCTGCGCCGTCAGATCGCCCGGCTCGAGGCCGAGCTGGCCACCTACCCGCGCGACCTGCCGCGCGACCTGCCGACGGCGCCGCGCCGCGCCAGCGCTCACGTCGCCCGGGTGGAGGAGTTGGAGCAGACCCGCGACACCCTGATCGCGCAGCTCTCCGAAGCCCAGCGGGCCGCCGAGCAACGCGCACGGCAGACGGGGCGCGAAAGAGCACAGGACGCGAGCCCGCTCGAGCGAGCGACGAGCTGGTGGCGGCACAAGCTGTGACGCGGGCCCTTCTCCCCGCCAAGTCCTTCTTCGAGCAGGTCGGGGAGATGATGATCCTGGCCGCGCGGACGATCATCTCCGCGATCAGGCCCCCATACCCATACGGCGAGGAGCTGGTCGGCCAGTTCCTCTTCGTGCTCAAGCTCTCCTGGTTCCCGATGACCATCTCCACGTTCGCCCTCTGCCTGGGTGCGCCGGGGCTGCAGGCCGCCGGCATCCTGCATCTCTTCGGCGCCCTCGACCGGCTGGGAGGCTTCTTCGTCGTGATCGCCGTGCGCCAGATCGGCCCGATCGTCACCGCGATCGTCGTCGGCGGGGTCGCGGGCACCGCGATCACCGCCGACCTCGGCGCCCGCAAGATCCGCGAGGAGCTCGACGCCCTGCAGGTGCTCGGCGTCGACCCGATCAAGAACCTGGTCGTGCCGCGCTTCCTGGCGTTGATCCTCATCACCGGGCTACTCGACGTCTTCGCGATCGTCTTCGGCCTCAGCGCCGGCATCGTCGCCGAGCTGATCTACGGCCAGCCGCTGGGCGGCTTCTTCGCGACGCTCTTCACCAATGCGCTGACGACCGACGTCTGGGGCTCCGTCCTGATGTGCTCGATGTTCGGCGGGATCGTCGCGGTCGTATGTTGCTACAAGGGAATGACCGCGACCGGCGGCGCGGCGGGAGTCGGTCGGGCGGTCAACCAGGCGGTCGTGATCGCCTTCATGGGCGTCTTCTTCTTCCTCTACGTCTTCACCGCTGTGCTCCTCGCCAGTAATCCGGAACTGCAGTCGATCCGGTGAGAGGCGCTCAGCGATGATCGGCTGGCTCGACGTCCCCCGCAACTGGCTCGACTCCTTCGGCGAGGTCGCCCGCTTCGGCTCGCGGGTCGCCGGGCTGGTCTACTCGGGGCGCGTCGGGCGGTACTTCGGCGAGAGCCTGCGCCAGGGCGGGATCCTGATCCTCGGCTCAGCGTTGGTCATCTGGGCCTTCGTCTTCATCCTCGGCCTTCAGTGCGGCGTGATCGGCGCCTATTTCAACCGCTCCGTCGGCGCGCCCTCCTACGCTGGCCTCTTTTCGGCCTACTGCGACCTGCGCGAGGCGCTGCCGTACGCCTTCGGCTACATACTCGCGGCCAAGGTCGGCACCGGGATCGTCGCCGAGATCGGCGCGATGCGGATCTCCGACGAGATCGACGCGCTCGAGGTGATGGGTATCCAGCCGGTGACGTTCCTCGCCGCGACCCGCCTGCTCGGTGCCTGGATCGCCCTGCCGTTCATCTATCTGGTCGCGATCGGGGTCATGTACTTCGCCAGCTACATAGCCGTGGTCGATCAGATCGGCGACGTCTCCTCGGGCGGCTACCTGCTGATCTTCTGGATGTTTCAGGATCCCGTGGACGTGCTCTACAGCCTGACCAAGGGAATGGTGATGGCGACCGCGATCGTCGTCGTCGGCTGTTACTACGGCTACACCGCGTCGGGTGGACCGGTCGGTGTCGGTACCGCCACCGCCCAGTCGATGGTCGTCAACATCATCCTCGTCCACATCATCGGGATGTTGGGGACGGTGGTCTTCTGGGGACCCAGCCCGCGGGCCCCGATCGGTGGCTGAGCGTTCCTGGGCGCCGCGCGTGCCTAGCTCGACGCCATCGCCGCGGCGGGCGCCTTCGCCGGCTTGCGGTGGAGGCGGAACATCTCCTTCACCCATTTGACTCCGCGGCGCTGCTCGAGCGGTTGGCGAAACGCGTCGAACCCTTTCGCCGAAGGCGAGTCGGCGTTGAGCGGGCCCTCCTCGGGAAGGGCGAGGGGGTAGAAGAGCGAGGCGGCGGTGAGGTCGGCGACGCTGAACCGGTCTCCGACCAGGTACTCGCCATCGCCGAGCTCGGCCTCCAGTCGGTCGAGGCCGGCGAGGACCTTGGCGCGCCCTCGTTCTGCCTCGGCGGCGTCGCCGGCGCGGAAGCGCAGGGCGGTGTAGGCACGGGCGTAGGCGGCCGTCGGGCCGCTGAACTTGGCCAAGGGCTTGGGGGCGGTCTGTTCCATCAGCTTCGCGAAGCTCTCCGGGTCGTTGCCGAACTCGTACCAGGCGAGCTGACGAACGTACGGCCCCAGCTCCTCGTCGAAGAACTCCTCCAGCTCGAGCGCGCGGCGCCGCTCGGCGATGTCCGCGGGGTAGAGCGGCGGCTCGGGGTAGCGCTCCTCTAGCGCGGCAACGATCGCGGTCGAGTCGCCGATCCGCTGCCCGTCGATGCTGAGCACCGGGAAGGTGTAGTGAGCGCCGCGGGTGAGCCAGAGGGCAACGGCCATGTGGGCGCCGGGGACGGGCGAGTGGCGGCGATGCTCGACTTCCTTCCAGGCCAGCGCCCAACGCGCCTTCTCGCTGTAGTGGGAGACGTCGATCTGCCAGAGGGTGGGGAGGGATTCACTCATCGTTTGGATACCGGCTTTGTGTCAGCATAGGGACCGATGACGCCACTGGACAACTCGGAGGTGGACGCGAGGTTGGCGGAGCATCCCGGCTGGGAGCGCAGCGGCTCCGCCATACGCAAGAGCTTCGGCCGGAGCGACTTCGTCGGCTCGGTCAACTTCGTCCAGAGCCTGGTCGAGCCGGCCGAGGCGATGAACCACCACCCCGATCTGGAGATCTCCTGGGACACGGTCACCGTCTCGCTCTCCACCCACTCCGACGGCGGGGTGACGGCGGCTGATTTTGAGCTGGCGGCGAAGATCGACGCGCTGGTCTGAGGTAACCGCCGCCGCTACCGTTGCGGGGTGGCCGACGAGTTGAAGATCGACGAGCGCCTCTCGATCCCGCTGAGGGAGATCGAGCTGCGTGCCAGTCGTTCCTCTGGCCCCGGGGGGCAGCACGCCAACGTGACCGCTTCGAGGGTGGAAGCCGTCTTCGACGTCCGGGCTTCGGGGGTGCTCGACGAAGCGCAGCGGGCTCGCCTCATCGGGCGCACCGGCGCAGTCGTCACCGCTGTCGCTCAGGAGTCGCGCGGTCAGGCGCGCAACCGCGAGCTGGCGCTGCAGCGGCTGGCGGAGAAGATCGCGGCGGGCCTCGCCGTGCCACGCAGCCGCCGGCCGACCAAGCCGAGCCGCGCGGCTCGTCGGCGTCGGCTCGACCGCAAGCGCCTGGTTGGCGAGCGCAAGCGCACCCGTCGCCGGCCCGCGGCGGAAGACTGATTGGCAGACTGAGGAGATGGCGAAGCGAAGGCAGCGAAAGTCGCGGCAAAAGGCTCCGACGGTCGACTACGGCGATGCCGAGGGCAACGTCCTCACCCTGCGCCAATCGCTCAGCGCGGGCACGATCGCCAAGCTCGGCGACGGGCCGGCGACCGCGGCGACGACGCGGGAGGACGCCTGGCACCGGCGCTCGGAGATGCTCTTCGAGCGCCTCGCGGTGCGCTGGGAGATCGCCGGCCTGCCGCTCGACGACCAGAAGATGCTGCTCGGTCGCTACCGGATGGCCGACTCGGCAACCCAGGAATGGGTCCGGCGCACGATCGCCGAGCATGTAGATCGGTTCATCCCCGAGTTGTCCGGGTAGGCTCGAGAAAGAGACCAGCGATGAAAGGAGCGGCATGCTTGCCGAGGCAAAAGCAACCAGTGGCTTCGCGGTTCCCGACACGGACGAGGCAAAGCGATTCTACGGTGAGACCCTTGGCCTGGAGGTCGCCGTGTTCGACGAGGAGAACGGCGTCATGGCCCTGAAACTCAAAGGCGGCGATGTCTTCTTCTACCGCAAACCGGACTTCGCCCCGGCCACCTACACGATCCTCAACTTTGAGGTCGACGACGTCGACGCGGAGGTGGAGGATCTCTCCTCGCGGGGCGTCAGCTTCGAGCGCTACGACGGCTTTGAGCAGGACGAGAAGGGCATAGCCCGGGGCCCAGGTCCGATGGTCGCCTGGTTCAAGGACCCGGCGGGCAACATCTTGTCGGTGCTCCAGCAGCCTTAGACGTCTCTCGTTCCTGCCCCCCATTCGAAGTGGCAATGATCTTGCCTAGAACCACGATCGGCACCGTCACGGAGATTGCCGTCATGACCAGGCCCGCGCACCAGAGAAATTCATGGTCGGGGACGGTGCGAAGGGCGTAGACGCTCGCCGCGATGAAGAGCGCTGCGGGCGGCAGGTCGAGGAAGAGCACTCTGAAGATCGCGATTGGCTTCAGCCGCTCCCGGGCGATCCAGTGTTGCCACGACGGCAAGGCCCCGACCTTCGCTTCCAGCTCCCTCCAGAGCTTGTCGCGAATGTAGTTGCCGATCTCGTTCGATCGGTACGACCCGGCGACGTAGCCGAGGACGACGAGCATCACCAGCGGCGGAACGACGAGGAGCAGGCGGTCATGGCCGTCTTTGACGGCGAAGCTCGCGACCACGCCGAGGGCCGTGATGCCCAGAGCGACGATCGCCGCCTGTCCGGTCAGGTAGCTGACCTTCTCGGCGCGCATGGCGTTGAACTCGGCCAGCATCACCTCGACCGCTTTCTCGGGTTCGGTCGCCTTCTTCCTCTCCGCGCAAGTGTCCCCCACGTGCCGGCAAGAATAGGCGGGGCTCCGGCCCGATAGTTCGTCCGATGGGCGCGGCTGGGTTCGAACCAGCGACCTCTCGCGTGTGAGGCGAGCGCTCTCCCACTGAGCTACGCGCCCGGGAGGGCTCGGATATTAGGCGGTGGCTTGCTCTCCAGTTAGCAGCGCGCCACTGGACGGGCCAGCCTCGCCCGTCGCGGCGGCGCGTTCCAAGAGGGCGCGGCCGACGAAGGGGAAGACCAGGGTCGAGAGCATCGCGGCACCGACCAGGCCGGCGGCGGTCGACGCTTTCATGTGTCCGGATTCGATCGCGATCGTCGTGATCGCGACGACGAGCGGCAGCTCGGTCGCCGAATAGAAGGCAAGGGCGGCGCGCTGGCGGGTCCCCAGGACGTTGCGGTAGAGCAGCATCGCCGGCGCGCCGCGGACGACGAGGAAGAGGCAGAAGAACATCGCCAGCTTGAGCAGCGCGGTGGCCGAGCCGAGCGCGGCGAGGTCGAACTCGATGCCGCTGACGATGAAGAAGAAGGGGACGAAGAAGCCGAAGCCGACCGCGGTCAGCTTCGACTCGAACACTTTCAGCTCGTGCCCCTGCAGCGCCAGGCGCACGATCATCCCGGCGACGAAGCCGCCGAGCAAGACGTCGAGGCCGAGCTTGCTGGCGAGCAGGACGAGGCCGAAGACGAGGACCACGGTGACCCGCACGGCGAGCTGGCTGCTCGTCTCGAAGGTCCGCTCGAGCGCCGGCCAACCGCGCCACGCGAATTTCACCGAGACGAGCGCTATCGCCAGCGCCAGCGCGACGAAGCCGATCAGGATCACGCTCTCGTGCAGCGGGTTGGTGGTCGAGAGGACCAGCGTCACCAGCAGGATCGGGCCGAACTCGCCGATCCCGCCCGCCGCCAGCAGGTAGGTGCCGAACTTGGTCTTCAGCTCGCCGTTGTCGCGCAGGATCGGGATCAGCGTGCCGATCGCCGTCGTCGCCATCGCCGAGCCGGTGTAGAGGAAGGAGACGATGATGCCGGCGGCGGCGAGCGCTCCGCCGATCCCGTAGGCGAGGGCGATCGAGAGCAACCATCCGAGGGCTCCCAGCTCGATCGGGCGGCCCTTGATCCGCTCGAAGTCGATCTCGTAGCCGGCGAAGAAGAAGAGCATCCCCAGGCCGAGGTTGGAGAAGAATTCGATGAAGCTGTCGGTCCCGGCAAGATCGAGGACTTCGGGGCCGACGACGATCCCCAGAAACAGCTCGACGACGACGACCGGCGGCGCGAAGCGGGCGGGAACTGCTGCGACGGTGACCGCGGCGACAGCGGCGATCGTGACGATGACGAAGAAGGAGTCGGTGTCGATGTGGATCAAGGCGGGGATGATCCTACGGCCGCCGCCGGGTAGGATCGTGCGCGGACCGTGCTAGGCGGGGAATCAGCGGTGCCTTGTAACCCGCAATCCGCTCTAGCGGGGCCGAATACCGTTCTGAGGGGCCGGCCTTCGGGGTCAGTGCGTCGCGGGCGGCGTTGACGGCCGGGTCCTGCGCGACGTGGGCACGTGAATCAGGTCAGGTCCGGAAGGAAGCAGCCTTAAGCGGATGCCGCGGGTGCCGCAGGTAAGCCCGGCTCGAGCCAAATGCGACGGACACGCCCGGGGACCTCGTTTCGAAGGCGGCTGCACGGTCCATTTTCATCCTTCACTTGCTTGCCTGTGCCGAGAATCGGCGCTCCAGCTCCGCGGCTTGCCGGGGGTCGACGAGGCTGAGGGCGGTCGCCGTGGCGATCAGCGTGAGGCTGGAGACGGCAAACAGGTTGGGGTCGTCTGGCAGCCGTCTGGCGTGATCGGGTAGAAAGAGCTCGGCGAGCAACGGCGTCCGGGGGTCGACTATGTGGCGGACGTGCAGCAAGGTCAGGATCGCCTCGGCATCCGAGCTGCGCAGATCCCAGTTGCGGGGACTGGGGGTGACGAGGACGATGTCCGCGGCGACTCGTCGCAGGTCTTCCGTCAGGCGCTCGGGCTCGTCCTGGCGCGTCTCGACGAACTCGACCGCGACCCCCGAGTGGCTGCCCTCGCCGAGGTAGCTCTCGAAGACCTGACGACCCGAGAGGACGGTGACGTCGAAGCGATCGGCCCCGACTGCCGCCAGGTCCTCGAGCAGCGCCGGCGCGTTGAAACCGCAGCCGACGATCGCCAGCCTTAGCCGGCGGCTCTCGTCTTTTGCCTTTGCCCAGGCGGCGTGCACGAGCTGGGCGTCCGGGCCCGCCCGGACGTGGGCGTCGACTACCTCGGGGAGGTCGGCCAGACGCTCCGGTTGGGTGATCGCGATGCGCAGCAATGCGCCGACCGCGCGATCGCCGACCAGCGCATCCCAATCGTCGGGAAGCATCTCCCAGGCGGCATCGACGTTGCGACCACGGCGGAAGAGCAGGCGGACCAGCGGCTTGGCGCCGCGTTCGTCCAAGTAGTCGCGTAGGGCGAGTCCCGTCTGCACCGTCTCAACATCAGCCATCTCCGCCGCGACCGGCCCGCTGGAGAGCGGCATCAGCAGGATCGCGGCGGCGCGATCGGCGGCGGCGAGCTCGAAGCCGCTGTCACCGGCCGCATCGCCGAAGACCAGCTCGACCCGCAGGTCCTTGCCAGCCGCCTCCTCCAATTCGGCGCGGAGTCGGCCGCGATGTTCGCGATCGGCTTCGGGCGCAAGCACGACGATTTGCTCGAAGCTGGGCCGGAGTGCGATCGCCTCGGCTGCCGCTCTGCCGGCCACAGGGATCAGGTCGGCGCCGCCGACGATCAGCAGGTGGGCGCTGGAGCGAACCGGCCTATCGCGCTGGCCGAGGCGCTCGAGCGAGCTACCCACCGTCTCCGAGACGAAGGTGAACAGCAGGCCGACCAGGAGGACTAGTCCGGTGACGACCTGGAAGACGCCGATCGTTCTCGCCGCCCCACCCTCGTCGTCGTGCAGGCTCGAGGGGTCGAGCAGGTGGAGGATTGCCGACCACAGCGCCTCGCCGTAGCTGCCGAAGAGGTCGAAGGCGAAGTGGGCAAGGGCGGCGCTGCCGAGGACGATGGCCCCGACCGCGCCGAGCAGGATGACGAGGCGACCGCGGGTGCTCTGCAGCCCGGCCCTCAGCACGCGGCGAGCCGCTCGGCAAGCCAGAGGTCGCAGAGCCAGTCGGACTGCTCGCCACTCTTACGAGCGACCTTGATGCCCTCCGGGCTGCCGACAACCGTGACTTTCTTCCAGCGGGTCGAGTTTGGAATGGCTTTCAGCGCCGCGACCACGGTCTCCGGTGCGCCGTCGCCGGGACGCACCCGACCGTCGCGCGATTTGGCGCTGAACTCCGGCGCGGGTGCGGTGACGCTGATCTCGCTGGCGCCGGTTCGCTCCTCGCCGCCGAGCCGGATCGAGACGGGGCGCCCGTGGCGCTCGCCGCTGAGGACCAGGGCACCCCTGACCGTCGGCCCGACGCGCCCGGTCGTCGCTTCCCGGGTCTCGATGTTGACCTTCGGTCGCTCGGTCACCTCGAGGCCGAGCGGCGCCATCGCCCGGCTGACGTTGTCGTAGCCGCGATCCATCTCGCCGCCGGGCGCGAGCGTCCGGATGCTGCCCCAGAGCGCGACGATCACGATCAGCGCCGCGCCGATCAGCAGTGGCAGGAAGCTTTCGAGCAGATAGGTCGCGGGAACGGCGACGAAGATCAGCGCCGTAACCATCATCCCCAACCGCAGGCTGCGCCGCCCGGATGCCCACATCTCGTTGCGCGCCTCGAGCGCGTCGGCGTCGATCGGCGCCACGGCCATCGCCGCCCACAGGTCGGGCTCGGCCATCGTCATCGGGTTGTCGACCTCGCGCCCGCCTTCGGCGGCGGCCCGGGCGCTGCCCTGAGCGTCCGCGCCCGAGACCCGATCGAGGTCGGCGCGCTGCAGAGCGAAGAGGATGACGAAGAAGACCGCGAGGACGCCGAAGATCAGCGCCAGGGTCGTCTTCGGGTTGGCTTCTCCCTGGCCCGTGGTGGTGGCGATGACGACGACGATCGCGGCGACGACGAAGACGCCGATGAGCCCGAACCGCGACGATCGCCTGAAGCCGCCCGACATGGCCGCGCAGGCTATCCCGCGGTGACCTAGTCGATCAACCGCGACTCCATGCGGCTGATCGCGATCCGCCACATGACGAAGGCGAAGGCGACGAGGCCGGCGAAGCGGACCAGGTCGATCGCCTCGTAGCCGAAGGCGCCGCCGCGGACCAGTTCGACCAGCTGGTGAAGCGGGTTGAGCTGGGCGACGACCTGGACGCCCTCGGGCAGTTCGTCGATCGGGAAGAAGGCGCCGGAGACGAGGAAGAGCGGCGTGACGAAGAGCGCCGTGACGTAGTTGAACTGGTCGATCTTGGCGACGGTCGCCGCCATCGCGATGCCGAAGCCGGCGAAGCCGAGCGCGGTGGCGAGGCAGAAGAGCGGCGTCAGCAGCATCCCCCAGGCTGGGTCGAGCCCGAAGAGCATCGTCACCAGCAGCGGCACGCAGCCGTAGACGCTGGCGCGCAGGCCGATCCAGAGCATCTCGGCGCTGACCAGCTCCTCGACGTCGACCGGGGCGGCGAGGATCGCTTCGTAGGTGTTCTGGAAGCGGTGCTTGACGAAGGTGCCGAACATCGCCGGCAGGGCGCTGGAGAAGATCACCGCGGTGGCGACCATGCCGGTGCCGACGAACTGCACGTAGGGGACGCCCTGAACTTCGTCGATCAGGGTCGCGCTGAGGCCGAGGCCGAAGGCGAGCAGGTAGACGATCGGTTCGAGCACGCTGGAGAAGGTCGTCCCGCGCCAGTAGGTGCGGAAGTTGGCCAGCTCGCGGCTCATCACGCCACTGATTGCTGCCGGTTCCAGGCGCCTCACTCTGCGTCCTCTCCCGTGAGCATCACGAAGACGTCCTCGAGGGTGGCGGCGCGCACCACGGCGTCGTCGGGGATCGCCCCGTTCTCGGCGCGCTCGGAGCCGACGATGGCGATCGCCGGGCCGGCCGGGCGCACCGAGAGCCCGCTGGCCTCGGCTTCGGAGCGGACCGCGGCGAGGCGATCCGGCGGCCCGTAGACCTCGGCCGTCTCACGGCCGACGTGCTCGACGATCAGCTCGGCGGGCTTGCCGCGGCTGATCACCCTGCCGTGCGTCATCACCGCGACTTCGTCGGCGAGGCGCTCGGCCTCCTCGATGTAGTGGGTCGACATCAGGATCGTCGTGCCGCCCGAGCGCAGGTTGTCGATCAGCGTCCAGAGCTCGGTGCGGATCTGCGGGTCGAGGCCGACGGTCGGCTCGTCGAGCAGGATCAGCTTCGGTTCGTGGACGAGGCCGCGGGCGAGCAGCAGGCGTCGGCGCATGCCCCCGGAGAGCTCGTCGACGGCGTCGCGGCGGCGGTCGCGCAGGCGGGCGAGGTCGAGCGCCCGGTCGACGGCGGCGCCGACGTCGGGGACCCGGTAGAGGCGGGCGTAGACGGCCAAGTTGTCTTCGACGGTGACGTCGACGTCGAGGTTGTCGAGCTGCGGCACGACGCCCATCTCGGCGCGTGCCGCCTTCGAGTCGCCGGGCAGTTCGTGGCCGAGCGCGCGCAGTTCGCCCGCGTCGGGCAGTGCCTGGCCGGTGATCAACCGCATCGTCGTCGACTTGCCGGCGCCGTTGGGCCCGAGCAGGCCGAGGCAGATGCCCTCGGGCACGTCGAGGTCGAGGCCGTCGACAGCCGTGATCGAGCCGAACCTCTTGACCACGCCGCGTAGTTCGATCGCCGCCATGGCCGCCATGCTTGCATGGAAGACTGCCCGCCATGCTGGACGAGCGCTGGATCAGGACATTGCACGTGGAGACGATGCGCGAGCAGGAGCTGCACGCCGAGCGCGAGCACCATGTCCTCTTCCAGGCTTCGACGATCGGCGCCCTGCTCGACGGCGCCTACGAGGGCGACCTCAGCTTCGCCGAGCTGGCCGAGCACGGCGACCTCGGCCTCGGCACGCTGAACGGGCTCGACGGCGAGATGATCGCCCTCGACGGCGGCTTCTACCGGGCCGACGTCGACGGAGAGGTCGACGAGGTCGAGCCAGATGCTCGGACCCCCTTCGCCGTGGTGACCCGTTTCGAGCCGACGATCGACCGCACGATCGGCGGTCCGCTCGACCAGATGGAGCTGCTGGCGCAACTGGACGAGTTGATTCCGGCGGAGGCGGCCTCGTGCGCGATTCGTCTCGACGGGCGCTTCGAGCTGGTCCGCGCCCGCTCGGTTCCCAGACAGACGCCGCCCTACCGCCCGCTGACCGAGGTCGTCCTCGAACAGCACGTCTTCGAGCTCTCGGACATCGAGGGGACGATGCTTGGCTTCCGCTTCCCCGACTACGTCGAGGGGATCGAGGTCAGCGGCTACCACCTCCACTTCATCTCCGCCGATTGCAGCCGCGGCGGCCACGTCCTCGCCTCGCGCTCGAACGGGCTACGCGCCAGGCTCGATCCCTCCAGCGAGCTGCACATCGAGCTTCCGCCGACGGTGGACCTCGGCGACCCCGACTTGGCGGCGGCGACCCACGCCGCGGTGAATGCGGTGGAGCGCAACTCCTGATGCCTTTTGATCCCTATGGGGTCATAAAGGCGACAGAAGTTCTCAGCAGCGGCGGTAGAGGAGCCAGGAGTCGTTGCTCGCTACGCGGTGGAAGCCTGGTGGCACGGTGGTGGTGAAGCGGGAGGGGTCGTTGGGATCGAGGATGAAGTTGTGGATGACGAAGGGGCCGGTCGGGTCGAGGAAGTAGCCGCGGCGGGGTTGGTGCGCCTGCTCCGAGGAGCTGACGATGTGCGACGGCCTCACCCCGAGGTCGAAGGCGAGGCGTGGGACGGCGCGGTGGTTGGGGACCGAGATCGGCAGGCAGAGCGGTTTGAAGGCACCCGAGTCGGCGAGGGCGCTCAGATCCGACTCGATTTCGCCTTGGTTGGTCAGGTCGGTGTCGACCTGCGAGAGCAGGTCGTACTGGTTCGGCGCCCAGACGACGAACATCAGCGCGACCACTGCGGCGAAGATCTGCCAGGCACGGCACCAGGGGTGGCCGCGGTCGAGCAATCGCCAGCCGAGCAGGGCGACGGCGACGAAGATCGCGAGCACGGCGCCGGCGAGCATCGTGTAGCGGGCGATGATCGCCAGGCCAGCGCAGGCCAGGATCGCGAAGGCGCCGAGGGCGAGCACGGCCGCGGCGATGCCGATCTCAGAGCGGCGGCGGAGGAAGAGGAAGCCGAGGACGACGCCCCCCAGCGCGCCGATCATCCCCGGCCACTGCATGACTTCGCCGAGCGCGCGCGGCCCATAGAGGACGAGGTCGACCGGCCCGGTATGGCGGCCGAGCGTTTCGACCGTTTCGCGCGTGCCGGTGAACGAGTAGGTCGGGCTGCCGGCGGTTATCCAGTCATAGATCGCCCATAGGACCGGGGCGGCAAGGGCAAGGGCGGCCAGGGTTGCAATGCGGTGGGGAGAGCCGGTAGGGGTGCCCCTCGCTCCGACAAAACGCGGCCTAATTAGGCCGCGTTTTTGAGTATCCGCCGGTTCGAGGGGCACCCCTACCGGCTCTTCGTGTCCCCGGCTGCGGGATGGACGCCCAAGATCCAGGACTAGATAGGCGAGGTAGGCGAAGGAGAACAGCCAGGCCTCCGGGCGGAGCAATCCAGCTGGAATGAGCAGGGCTAGGACGGGCCAGCCGGCTCGGGGGCGTTTGGTCTCTATTACGAGGGCTCCCAGGACCAGGGCTATATAAGGGAGGTCGACGTAGGCGCGCAGGCCGTTGGAGAGGAAGGGGGCTCGGGTGAGGACGAAAAGGGCGGCGAGGGCGCCGATCGGGCGGTCGAACCAGAGCGAGCCCAGGCGGTAGACGAGGTAGCCGACGAGGCCGAGCGAGGCGTAGGCGACGACTATCGTCAGGTCGATCGCGCCACCGTTCAGCGGCGAGGTGAGGAGGCCGAACAGTTCGGCCAGGGGGTGTGGCGTGGGGGGTAGCGCGGCGCCGCGGTCTGGGTCGAACCCTTCGCCCAGTTCCCTTCCCCAGAGCAGTGCGTAGATCGTGTCGTAGTTGGGAAAGCCGAGCGGGAAGATGGCCAGCAGCAGCGCCGCGACGGCGGCGACCCAGGCGGCGGGACTGAGCCAGGTGCGGGCCCTCGGCGGCACCGGCGCAACCTACCGGTGCCGTCCCCGGGGAGCCGGGTGCCCGTGGATACACTGGCCACAGTGCCCTCGCCCAGCGACTCGACCTCTCTCTATCGCCGCCATCGCCCCGGTTCCTTCGACGAGGTGGTCGGCCAGCAGCACGTCGTCCGCACCCTGCGCAACGCGGTCGAGCAGGGCAAGGTCCACCACGCCTACCTCTTCGTCGGCTCGCGCGGCACCGGCAAGACCTCGATGGCGAAGATCCTCGCTCGCTCGCTCAACTGCGAGCGCGGTGGCCCGACCGTCACCCCCTGCGGCGAATGCGAGTCCTGCCTGACGATCGCCGCCGGCACCTCCCTCGATGTGATCGAGATGGACGCCGCCTCCAACCGCTCCGTCGACGACATCCGCGATCTGCGCGAGCGCGTTGCCTACGCGCCGACCGGCGGTCGCTGGAAGGTCTACATCCTCGACGAGGCGCACATGCTGACCAAAGAGGCCTGGAACGCCTTCCTGAAGACGCTCGAGGAGCCACCTCCGAACACGGTCTTCGTCCTCGCCACCACCGAGTCGCACAAGGTGATGGCGACGATCGCCGACCGCTGCCAGCGCTTCGACTTCCAGCGCCCCTCGCTGGAGCAGATCTCCGAGGTGCTGAACCGGGTCGCGGTGGCGGAGGAGGTCCAGGTCGACGAGGGCGCCGTGGCGACGATCGCCCGCTCGGCCTCGGGCAGCTTCCGCGACGCGCTCGGCACGCTCGACCAGCTTGTCGCCTACGGAGGCAACGAGGTCGGGCTGGAAGATGTGCTGCAGCTGCTCGGCGCGGCCGACGCCGAGCTGCTCTTCGGCGCCGTCGACGCGGTGATCGCCGAGGATCCCAAGGCTGTCCTGCTTGGCGTAGAGGAGATGGCCCGCTCCGGCCGCGACCCCTCCCAGTTCGCCCGCGACCTGCTCGCCCACCTGCGCCACCTGCTTGTCACTCAAACGGTCGGCGAGGTGCCCAACACCTTCGTCGTCACCGCGACCGACGAAGGACGGCTGTCAGCTCAAGCTGAGGCGATAGGAGCGGCAACTCTCGTCCGCACCATCGACGAGCTATCGGCAGCTCTCACCGCCGTCCGCGAGGGCGACGACGCTCGCATGGCAGTAGAGATCGCCCTGCTCAAAGCAGCAAGGCCCGACCTCGACCCCAGCACCGAGGGGCTTCTTAGGCGCATCGAGAGACTCGAGCAGGGAGGGACGGAAGCCCTTCGGCCGCGGGTCCTGTCACGGGAGGAGGGGGGGTTAGTGGACTCACCCGTCCAAACCCCCCCTCCTCCCGCGCCACCCGCGGAAGAAGAGTCTCCGCCCGAGCCCTCGGAGTCTGAAGCTGGGGACTCTCCCGCGGGTGGCGCCGAGTCGGGGGTGTCCGAGCAGTCGCGGCGTCCTCTTGCTCGCCCCACTGAGTCAGCGAGCGAGGAGCAGTCCTCTGGCGAGCAACCCAGCGGCAGCTCGGACACCCCCGACTCGGGGTCAGGGCCCGCGGGCCAAGCTGGTCGGCTGGATATCGAGCAGGTGACGAAGGTCTGGCCCGCTGTGCTCGATCAGCTGATGCAGACCGCGCCCGCGCTGGCGGCGACGTTCGAGGGTGCGCGGCCTGTTGCCTTTGACGTTGAGGAGCGAGCGGTGACCGTCGGCTTCCCCGCCGATCACACCTTCAACAAGCGCAAGGCCGAAGCTCCCGACAAGCGGGAGCAACTGGCTGGGGCGCTGGAGACGGTTCTGGGTCAGAAGGTTCGCCCGACCTTTGACGTGTTCGACGGCGAGACGGCTCCGGCTGAGGCCGAGTCGGCCGAGGACGGCGGCGTCGACCACGATGCGCTTGGGGAGAAGATCAGGACTGAATTCAACGCTGAGGAGGTCGGTTGATGGCACGCGGTGGCCCGGGGGGCTTCGATGTGAACGCGCTGATGAAACAGGCGCAGCAGATGCAGCAGCAGATGCTCGAGGCGCAGGAGTCACTCAAAGACGAGGTGGTCGAGGCCAGCGCCGGCGGCGGCATGGTCAAGGTGAAGATGGGCGGCGACCTTACCCTGCGCGAGATCGCGATCGACCCCGAGGCGATCGACCCCGAGGAGGCCGAGATTCTCGCCGACATGATCCAGGCGGCGGTCAACGAGGGATTGCGCGCCGCCCAGGAGCTGCAGAACTCGAAGATGGGTGGGATCACCGGGGGTATGGGGGGCATGCCGGGCCTTCCCGGGATGTGAGCGCCGAGGGTCCGGCGCCGCTCTCCCGACTCGTCGCCGAGCTCTCGCGGCTGCCGGGGATCGGCCAGCGCACCGCGCAGCGCCTCGCCTTCCACATTCTCCGCGCGCCTGACGAAGAGGCCGCGGCTTTGGCCGCGGCGATCCGCGAGGTGAAGGAGAAGGTCGGCCTCTGCGAGCGCTGCTTCAACCTCTCCGAGGGCCCCCTCTGCCGGATCTGCATGGACTCCAACCGCGACCAGGAGACGATCTGCGTGGTCGAGGAGCCCGCCGACGTGATCCCGATCGAGCGTACGCACGAGTACCGCGGCCTTTACCACGTGCTCGGTGGCGCCCTCTCGCCGATCGACGGGATCGACGCCGGCGACCTCAAGATCGCCGAGCTGCTGCGCCGGGTCGCCGGCAGCGACGTGCGCGAGGTAGTCCTCGCGACCAACCCGACCACCACCGGCGAGGCCACCGCTCTCCACATCGCCGAGCAGCTGCGCGGTCAGGTCACCGTTACCCGCCTGGCCAGTGGCCTGCCGATTGGCGCCGACCTCGAGCACGCCGACGAGGTCACCCTCGGCAACGCCTTCACCGGCCGCCGCACCCTCGACTGAGATCGTCAGCCCACTACGGCCGGCTCTCAGATCTAGCTCTGGCGACGCTCGTCGCGGCGATGGCGACGGACGACCGGGGTCACGTAGCCGATCAAGGCGCCGATCGCCACGGCCGCCAGCAGGGTGACGATCAGTGGGGCGTCGACGGTGACGAAGAGGACGTCGACCCGCACCTGCTGGGAGTTCTGCAGGGCGACGATGACGACGATCGCGACCAGGATGCCGACGATCCAGGCGCGCCAGTTGACTTGCTTGCCTTCGCCGGTCACGGTCGGTTCATCCTAGAGGCGGCGTTTGGACGCGTCGCATCCGGGTAGGGAGGCGTAGGAAACGAGGTCCGGCACGTCTCGAGCGACGGGGCCGGCAGGGGGCCGACCTCCGAGCTTCGGAGGGATATCGATGAGGATTCGCTTGATCGGCCTGGCCGCGACGGCCATCCTGGTCCTTGCGGCCGTCTTGAGCGGAGCCGCGATCGCCAAGCCGTCGTCGCACTCGCACGCAGGCCATTCGCACTCCCACGGCCATGCGCACGGCAGGTCGCACCGTTCCCATCGCCCGCCGCACCACTCGCATGGAAAGCCGAACCGGCTGCCGCCGATCGACATGACGAACGCCGCCAACTGCGACTTCATCGCCGAACCGGGCAGCTCGCTCTGCATGCTGCCCTTCCCCGACGACTACTACACGACCCCCGACCCGAGCAGCCCGACCGGGCGCCGTATCGACTTCAAAACCGCCGGGATGCCGGCCAACGTGCTCGGCTCCCACATCGTCGCCGATCCCTACAACGCCTCCGACGGCTTCAGCCAGGGCGCGACGATCCTGTTGAAGGTGCCGGGCATCGAAACGGAGGCCGATGTGCAGGCCACCGGGGCCGTGCCGGTCAACCACATCGGCAGGTACAGGCAATGGAACACGCCGGTCGTCGTGATCGACGCCGAAACCGGCAGGCGCTGGCCGATCTGGGTCGAGATCGACTCGACCGCTTCCGACCCGACCAAGGCGGCGCTGGAGATCCACCCGGCAGTCAACTTCGCCTCGGGGCACCGCTACATCGTTGCCCTGCGCCACCTGCGCAACGCTGCCGGGACCCGAATTGAAGCGCCCGCCGCCTTTCGCTACTACCGCGACCGGGTGCCGTCCAAGCAGCCCGAGATCAACGCGCGTCGAGGCCACTTCGAGGAAATCTTCAAGCGGCTGAAGAAGTCCGGCATCGGCCGCAAGGATCTCTACCTCGCCTGGGACTTCACCGCGGCGAGCGACCAGAGCAACGCCGCTCGCGAGCTGGCGATGCGCAACGATGCCTTCGCCCAGCTCGGCGACACCGACCTCGCCGATGGCGTGCCCCAGGGCAGCTCGCCGAGCTTTCAAGTGCTCAGCGTCGAAGACGAACCGAATCCGGGCCAGGTCGCCCGCCGGGTGAAAGGGACCTTCGAGGTTCCCTGCTACCTGTTCCCGAGCTGTGCGCCGGGCGGGACCTTCCAGCTGGACGCGGGCGGGTCGCCGATCCAGAACGGCACCTGGACGGCCAACTTCGACTGCATCGTCCCCGCCTCGGTCGCCAGTGGCCCGGCCGAGGCCGGGCGGCCTTCGCTCTACGGCCACGGCCTCTTCGGCAGCGCCTCCGAGGTCGGCTCGAGCCCGCAGCGCAGCCTCAGCCAGGAACACGGGATCGTCCAGTGCGCGACCGACGAGATCGGGATGTCCGAAAGCGACGTCCCGCTGGCGGTCTTCGCCCTGCAGGACCTCTCGCGCTTTCCGGCGATCCCCGACCGCCTCCAGCAGGGCCTGCTCGACGAGCTGTACCTGGGGAGGGCGATGATCAGCTCCTCCGGCTTCACGACCGACCCCGCCTTCCATCAGGACGGGACGCTCGGCAGCGGCTCGGTGCTCGACACCAGCCACCTCTACTACAACGGCAACAGCCAGGGCGGGATCATGGGCGGTGCCCTGACTGCGGTGGCGCCCGACTTCACCCGCGCCTCGCTCGGCGTGCCGGCGATGAACTACTCGGTCCTGCTCCCTCGCTCGGTCGACTTCGACCAGTTCGCCCAGGTTCTCTACCCCTCTTACCCGGACGAAACGGCCCGCCCGCTGGTCCTCGACCTGATCCAGATGCTCTGGGATCGTGGCGAGCCGAACGGCTACGCGCATCGCATCACCGACAATCCCCTACCGGACACTCCGGCGCACCAGGTGCTGATGGACGTCGCCTTCGGCGATCACCAGGTGAGCGACTACCAGGCCGACGTCGAGGCTCGCACGGTCGGCGCCGCCGCCCACCGGCCGGTTCTCTTCCCGGGTCGCTGGCCGGACACCGATGTGCTCGGGGGCGTGCCCTCGATTCGCGACTACCCGTACGCCGGCTCGGCGATCTACTACTGGGACATCGGCCCGGTGCGCGAAGAACCGGCCGGCTCCGGGACGACGGTCGGCGTGCCCCCGCCCCCGTACGAGAACCTGCCCAACCGCGAAGGGGAAGATCCGCACGGCGCTCCGCGCGCCACCCCGGCCGAGCAACAGCTCGTCTCCCATTTCTTCGAAGGGGCGATTCAGGCCGGCGATGACTGCGGCGGTGCCCCCTGCTTCGCGGGCAGCTTCAGCGGGCCCTAGGCCTGTCTCAGCAGGAGTGACTAAACATTTCGCCTAGACGGGTGTCAGGCCGCAATTTGCGAGTTTTTGGCGGCCTGGCGTCCGCCCGAATCGCCAAGGTTTCGGCGTGGCCACGGAGACACGCATCCGCAACGGGTCGGGAGAGCGTTCTGGCGCCGGCGAGCTGGCCCGCGAGGTCTCGACGCTGCAGGCTTCGCTATTGGGCAGGCTGCACGAGGAGATGGCTGGACGGGACGGAGAGCTGTTCGCCGCCGCGGCGCAGCGGCTGGCCGAGGAGTTCGGCTCGG
Source organism: uncultured Solirubrobacterales bacterium (assembly GCA_963824705.1). Taxonomy (GTDB): domain Bacteria; phylum Actinomycetota; class Thermoleophilia; order Solirubrobacterales; family 70-9; genus VRUE01. The sequence continues at coordinate 2,142,503 of CAWGQE010000003.1, read as the reverse complement.
TCACGGCGACCGCTGTCGGCGCGCTCTGGGAGAACGGCGCCGGCGGGGTCGTCGAGGACGAGCACCCGAGCCTTTACCGCGCCGGCCAGATGCGCCGCCGGCTCGACCAGCTGCTCGAATGCCACCGGCGCTACGAGCAGCCTTTTGCCCTGGTCGTCTTCGACGTCGAGGGGCCCGGGACGCGTGACGACGATGCCGGTGGCGGTCGACAGACGGCCCTTGCCGTGGTCGGCGCGGCGCTGAGCGAGAGCGTGCGGCTCGTCGACGAGACCTTCCGGCTGGAGGAGGACGCCCTCTGCGTGCTCGCTCCCGGCCAGGACACCGTCGGCGGCGTGCAGATGGCGGAGCGGCTGCTCAGCCAGCTCGACGACCTCGAGCGAGCGGGGGGCCTGCGGATCGGGATCTCGGCGGGCGTAGTCGCCTGCCCGGGCCACGGCAGCGACGCCGACCAGCTTCTTCACAGGGCCGACGAGGCGATGTGGCGGGCGCGTTCGGTCGGGCAGCCGGTGGGTGTCGGCGCGCTGGAGCCTCAGCCCGAGTGAGCGCTTCCGGGCTCTTGCAAGATCGCTGACAGATTCCTGAAATCTGTCCATAACTGCTGTAAACCCGGGATTCCGGTGCCAGAATGCTGCGCATGCCGGGAATCCGAACCAATGCCGCTGCCGAAGTGCTGGGCGTCAGTCCCAACACCTTGCGCAGTTGGGAGCGACGCTACGGCTACCCGGTGCCGAAGCGCACCGTGGGCAACCACCGCAACTACGAGCTGGTCGAGCTGCAGACGCTGCGCGACGCCCTCGCGACCACCGGCAACATCTCTTCGGCGATCGAGCTGGCACGCCAGCGCCAGGAGGCGCCTGCCAATGGCGACAGCCTGCGGGTCGCGCTCGAGAGCTTCGACGAGGACGCCGCCGACCGCGCCGTCGAGGAGAGCCTCGCGGTGCGGCCGCTGGAGCGGACGGTGGAGGAGATGCTGCTCCCCGCTATCGATGCTCTTGCCGCCGATCCCGAGCGCGAGGCGGAGCTGGAGTTCGCCGCGCGCTGGGCCACCGGCTGGCTGCACGGCGCCCGACGCCTTGCCTCCGCCGCGTCGCGGCCCGCCGGCATCCTGCTGCTCGACTCGAGCCGTGGCTCCGAGCTGGAGGCGGTTCACGCTCAGGCGCTCGACCTCGCTCTGCGCCGGGCCGGCTTCCGCGTGCTGATGCTTTCCGACGAGCTCGGCGAGGAGCGGATGGAGCGCGCTCTCGGTGCTCTCGAGCCGACCGCGATCGTGCTCTGCGGTCCCGGCGCCGACACGCCCTCCGCGGTGCAGCTGGTCCGCAAGATCCGCGCGGCGGGCTTCGATGCGCCGCTCTACGGCTTCCGTGCCAGCGGCTTGATCGGGGACGCGATCCCCGCCGCCGGCGAGAGCCCCAGTCAGGTGACCGGGATGCTCAACGCCGACCTGCGCCGCCGCGCCAGCCAGGCGTTTGCCTGACCGACGCGGCGTCGGGTCCAGCTCCTAGAGGGAGCCGATCGCGCTTTTGGCCGCCGTGGTGACGACTTTGGGCAGCGGTGCGAAATCAAGCGCCGCACCGTATTTCTGACCGGTCGTGGTCGCGTAGTTGAGGAACTGCTGCAGGAAGCCCTTCTGGGGGGCGTTGTGCGGCACGATCGCGTAGGTGAAGGTCGAGAGCGGGTAGGCAATCGAGGCCTTCGCCGGCGGATCGACGATGCTGGCCGTGTTGGATTTCGAGAGGTGCGTCACGTAGGACGCAGCCGATTCGATGTTTTTCAGGTTCGGCAGCTCGAACTTGCCCGCCTTGTTCTGCAGCGCGGCGGCACCGAGGCCCGCGGCGATCAGGTACGAGGCGGAGATGTAGCCGATCGAACCGTTGGTCGAGGTGACCGTCGAGGTCACGCCGGAGTTACCTTTGGCGCCGACACCACCGGGAGGGAACTGAACGGTGGTCGAGGCGCCGACTTCGCTCTTCCACGCCTTGCTGACTTTGGAGAGGTAGCTGGTGAAGGCGTAGGTGTCACCGGAGCCGTCGCTGCGGAAGACCGGGGTGATCTTCAGTCCGGGCAGTTTCACACCTGGGTTGAGCGCCTTGATCTTCGGATCGTTCCACTGCGTGATCTTGCCGAAGTAGATGCTGGCCAGGATCGGCCCGGTGAGGTTGAGTTTTTTTACACCCGGGATTTTGAAGCCGACGCCGGTGGCGGTCAGCGCCCACGGGATCTGAACGCAGCTGTTGCAAGCGCCGGCCTGTTCGGGCGTCAGGGGCGCGTCGGAGGCGCCGAAGTCGACCGTGCGGGCGGTGATCTGGGCGATGCCCGCCCCGGAGCCCACAGAGGCGTATTTGACCGGGATGCCTTCTTTGATTTCGAAGCCGCTGATCCAGTTGGCCATGAGCGGCGCAACCAGCGATGACCCAGCTCCGGTGAGGCCGGCGGCGGAGGCATTGGCCACTCCCGTCGCCATTACCAGCACGGCCCCGATGGCCACGCCAAGCAACCTGATGCGATTCAAGAGAATTCCTTTCGACTCGTTTCGATGTCTCTCGCGGGCGCAAGGAGCAGCCCGAGCAGGCACAGCATGGGGTCGGGGCAACCCACACATGTTTCAATCTTGTGAAAGAGATGCATCGCACGGTCGGTGCCCAACGAAGAGGGTCACGTTGCTGACTTGTTACTGAGTTGTAACTAAGTTGTGAAAAAGGAGGTTGTGCACTGTCAGGGGCATTGAATCTCCTCTACGCTGCGCGCCGATGAGTGGCACCACGGTGAATCCGGCCTACATGCCGGCAGGAGACAACGGGCGAGACGCGCGCGCCGCGAGCAGGCTCCGCCGGATCGATCGCTTTGGTGACGGTCTTCTTTTCGGCGTCTGCGCACTCGCCTCTCTGCTCGGTGCGGTGGTCCTGCTCTTGGTCGCCTACCAGATGATTCACGGCGCCAGCCCCTCGATCTCCAAGTTCGGGCTCGGCTTCCTCACCCACACCACCTGGCAGCCCAACTTCAACGTCTACGGCGCCGGCACGCTCATCTTCGGCACCGTCGTCAGCTCCTTTGTCGCGCTGGCGATCGGCGGGCCGATCGCGGTCTCGATCGGCCTCTTCCTCAGCCTGCTGGCGCCGAGTGGCGTGCGCGGAGTGATCTCGCCGTTGGTCGAGATGCTGGCGGCGATCCCCAGCGTCATCCTCGGCTTCTGGGGGATCCTGGTCCTCGCTCCCTTCGTCCAGTCCGACATCGAGCCCTGGCTGCACAACACGCTCGGCTTCATCCCTCTCTTCGGGCCGCCGCAGACCACCGGCGCCAGCGTCTTCACCGCCAGTCTGATCCTGACGATCATGATCATCCCGATCATCGCCTCGATCTCGCGCGACCTCTTCCTCTCCGTCCCGCACGAGATGCAGGACGGCGCCAGCGCCCTCGGTGCGACGCGCTGGGAGGTCGTGCGCGGTGTGGTTCTGCCGACCACCGCCTCCGGCGTCACCGCGGCCTCGCTGCTCGGCCTCGGCCGCGCGCTCGGCGAGGCGATCGCGGTGACCCAGGTGATCGGCGCCGGCTCGAAGATCAACGCCAACCTGTTCGAAACGGGCGACACGCTGGCAGCGCGCATCGCTAATCAATTCCCTGGTTTCCTCAACGACATGCACGCTGCTTCGCTGTACTACCTCGGCGTGATCCTGCTCGTTATCGGACTGATCTCCAACCTCCTCGCCCAGTGGATCGGCCGCCGCTTCGACTACTCGCGGAGCGTGGCGAAGTGAGCGCGGCGGGCTTCGATCCCACCGCCCCTCTGACTGCCTCGGGCAACCTGCGCAGGCGCCGGATCGTCAGCCGATTCGCCGAGAGCGGCGCGACCGCCGCCGCAGTGGTCGCGGTCGTCGTACTCGGCATCGTCACCTACACGGTCGTCTCGCGCGGCGCCAAGGCGATCAGCCTCGACTTCCTCTTCACCGGCGAACCGACCGGGATCGGACCGGCAATCGTTGGAACTGGGCTTATCGTGCTCATTGCCACCGTGATCGCGATGCCGATCGGCGTCCTCATCGCGGTCTATCTGACCGAGTTCTCCGGCTCGCGGGTCTCGGGATTCGTGCGCTCGACGCTCGACCTGATGAACGGGCTGCCTTCGATCATCATTGGCCTCTTCATCTTCGCGCTGCTCGTCAAACCGACCCAGACCCAATCGGCCATTGCCGCCTCGCTGGCACTGGCGATCATCGAGCTGCCGTTGATCGCCCGCGGCAGCCAGGAGGTGCTCCTGCTGGTGCCGAACAGCCTGCGCGAAGCCTCCGATGCGCTCGGCGTCAGCCGCTGGCGCTCGGTGCTGACCGTGATCCTGCCGACCGCGCTCGGCGGCATCGTCACCTCGACCGTGCTCGCCGTCGCCCGCGCCGCCGGTGAGACGGCGCCGCTGATCTTGGTCTGCTCCGTTTTCGACGCGCGAAAACTCAGCCTCAATCCGTTTGAAGCGATCCCCAACATCCCGGTGACGATCTTCACCCTCTCCGAGGAAGCGAACCCGGAAGGCTTCACTCGCGCTTGGGGCTGCTCGCTGGTCCTGCTCTCGGCGATCCTCTTCGCCAGCCTCGGCGCGCGGGCTCTGCTGGCGCGCAGCCGTGCGAGGATGACGCGATGAGCAGCAATCTCGACTCCTTTGCTGGCTTCGAGCGGGATGCGCCCTCGGTGCCCGGCCGGGTTCGAATTCAGAGCGGGCCGGTCGTGGTTCCCGGCGATGCCAGCGGGGCGACGAGCCGGGAGGCCGGGCTCGAAGCGGTCTTCGAAGCCCGCGAGGTCTCGGTCTACTACGGGCGCAAGCGGGCGCTCGCAGCAGTCAACCTGCGCATCCCGCGCAACCGGATAACGGCTTTGATCGGTCCCTCGGGCTGCGGCAAGACGACCTTCCTGCGCAGCCTCAACCGGATGAACGACTCGGTGGCCAGCTTCAGGATCGAGGGCCAGGTCCTCTACCACGGCCACGACATGTACGCGAGCGACGTCGACCGGGTGGAGGTGCGGCGGCGGATCGGAATGGTCTTCCAGAAACCGAACCCGTTCGCGAAGTCGATCTACGACAACATCGCCTGGGCGCCGCGCAACCTCGGTATGAAGAAGGGGCTGGACGAGCGGGTCGAGGAGGCGCTGCGTGGGGCGGCCCTCTGGGAAGAGGTGAAGGATCGGCTCAAGGACAGCGCCCTCGGTCTCTCCGGCGGCCAACAGCAGCGCCTCTGCATCGCCCGCGCGATCGCGATTGAGCCTGACGTTCTGCTGCTCGACGAGCCCGCATCCGCGTTGGACCCGATCGCGACCGCGTCGATCGAGGATCTGATGCACAGCCTCAAAGGCCGCTTCACGATCGTGATCGTCACCCACAACATGCAGCAGGCGGCGCGAGTCGCCGACAGGACCGCCTTCTTCAGCCTCGATTCGAGCCACGGCGAGCCGTCGGGGACGCTGATCGAGTTCGCCGATACCGAGAAGATCTTCAGTCACCCGGATGACCCCCGCACGCGCGACTACGTCAGCGGCCGCTTCGGCTAAGGCCGTCTGACCGGCGCATCTCGGCGTCCTCGGTCGTTTGTGTGCAGAGCACACGGCACTCCCTGCGTCCTTGATCTGCTTGGTCAGACGGCCTTAGTAGCCGGCGACAGGCTCAGCGACGCAGGATCGAGTCGCTTGAGACTTGGGCGAGCAATGGCTGACCGCACTGCCAACAGTAGGTTGCACCGCTCGAGTGCGGGGCGCTGCAGTTGGAGCAGGTTCCGGCGGTACCGGTCTCCTCGGTGCGGACGATTCGTTCGACCTCGCTGAGCTCGGCGTCGGCGTCCTGGAGGGCGACCGCCCGCTTGACCAGGACCTCGACCTTGATCTGGTTGCGGATCGCCATCTCGTAGACGAGCCCGCCGAGGTCCCACTGCAGCTCGGCGACTCGGGCGACCAGCTGGTCGCGCCTCCGTTCGAGGTCGACCAGCAGCTCCTGGCCGATGGCTGGGCTCGCCGGCCTCTGGGGCGTCGCGGGATTCTGCGCCGGTGCCGGCGCGTGGCCGTTGGTCGCGGCGGCGGGAGAAGAGCCGTTGGATGCCGGCTTGGCGGCGCGCCGGGGGTTGCGCAGGGATTTCGGCAGGATGCTCATTCGCCGAAGAAGTTGCCGGTGAACTTGCCGCCTTCGCAGCCGGCGGCCCCCGCTTCGCACTTGTCGCCGGGCTTGACCGTCGGCGGCGCCAGCTTCACGCCATTGGTCGGTTTGATGACTTCTTCAGCCGCGGGGTGCGCTTCCGCTGCCTTCGCCGCGGCTTCTTTCTGCTTCTTGGTCTTCGCGTTCGCCGCGCCGCCGCCCGTCGTGGTTTTGCCTTTGGACGAGGCGGTCGCCGTTTCTTCGCCGCCACCGCTGTGGATCACTATCGGCGCGGACGACGTCTGGGCGACTTCCTGGTGGCCGGAGCGCCCGATCAGCACCCCGATGCCAAGAGCGAGCAGAAGCGTCCCGACGCCGGCGATCAGGGCAGCGTTGGGGGAGACGCCCGACCGCTTTTTTTTCTTCGGCGGCGGAGGGGAGGCTTGTGCGGGTTTGTTGACGGCATCCATCAGGACGACCGCGTCCATGAAGGGAAGCCTCGGATCGCCGCGCCGCTGGCCGCAATTCAGGCAGTAGCGCTGATCGCTCGCCATCATCGCCCCACACGATGGGCAGTGATCGCCGCTCTGCACCGCCGCGGACTGAACCGTGGGTGCCTCCAGCTCATTCGGAACGGGGGCGGCCCCAGGCCAGGAAGCAGCGATATCGGGCTGTGATGCGGGTGGCATCGAGACGTCGGTCAACTCGCATGGATTGTCGCGGCAGCCCCGCCCAAAATGTTTCCGAGTTGTTAATCGGCCAGATCAGTTGTTAACGGCTGTACTCAGGATGTTCACAACTCGGGTCCCTCGGAGGGCGAAAATCGGGGGTCGAGTGACTGTTCCGGGCGACGAGGCGGGTTCTGCCAAGACGGCGGCCGAGCGCTGCGGCGATTGCGGCGCCCGTACCGGGCCCGGCCAGCGCTACTGCCTGGAGTGCGGCAGCAGGAACGGCCCCCTTCCCGCCGTCGTGGCGAGCCGCGTGGCCGCCTTGAAGGAGCGCGGTCGGGAGGCGGATGCAGGCGCGTCACCCTCCGCGGCGCCCGCCGGTCTGGCTGCGGGCGACGATGACGGCGAGAGGGACGATCGCTGGAGCTTCATGCCCTCGCCGCAGGTCGCCGCGATCGCGGTGATGGCGCTGCTGGCGGCCGGCGTCGTGCTCGGATCGGTCACCAACCCACTGGCCCAGGGGGCGGGGTCGGCGGCGATCATCCTCGAAGAAATGGGTGGCTCAGAACCCTCCGAAGTCGAAGAACCCGTCGCGGAAGCGCCGGAACCGGTCGCCGAAGCGGCGAGCGCCGCCGCCGCTCCCGAAGTGCCGTTGGAAGCCCCGCTCGAAGAAGAGGCGCCGGCGGCCGCACCGGCCCCAACCCCCAACCCGGTGCCCTTCGACCCCGAAGAAGGGGAAGAAGCGCTGCCCGAAATCAAACACGTCTTCCTGATCGTGCTCGACGGTCACGGCTACGAAGAAGCCTTCGGCAAAGAATCGCCTGCGCCTTACCTGGCCGAAACCCTGGCCGGCGAAGGCAAGCTGCTCTCCAACTACTACGCGGTCGCCCAGGGCGGGCTGGCCAACGAGATCGCTCTGCTCAGCGGTCAGGGGCCGACGCCGCAGACGGCGCTGAACTGTCCCGAATACACGGCGATCGCGCCGGGCACCGTGAACGCGGAAGGACAGGTGGAAGGGCAAGGGTGCGTCTACCCGGCCGAGACCGAAACGCTTCCCAAGCAGCTGGTCGAAGCCAAATTGACCTGGAAGGCGTACGTCGAGGACATCGCCAATGGCGCCGGCGCGGGCCAGCCGACCAGCTGCCGCCATCCTGCCCTCGGCGGGGCCGATCCCAACGCGGCCCCGCTCCAAGGGGACGCCTTCCAGACCTGGCGCAACCCCTTCGTCTACTTCGCCGGCCTCACCGAAGACCCCAAATGCGGCGAAAGCGACGTCGGCCTCGACCAGCTCGCTCTGGACCTGCAGAAAGCGGAAGACACGCCGTCGCTCTCCTACATCGTGCCCAACGCCTGCCATGACGGCAGCGAAACGCCGTGCGCACCCGAACAGCCCGCCGGCCTGGCCGCAACCGAAGACTTCCTAAAAACCACGATCCCTGAGATCACCGCCTCGCCTGCCTATCAGGAAGAAGGTGGTCTGATCGCGATCACCTTCGACCAGGCGCCCCAGACGACCCCGGAACCGGACACCAGCTCCTGCTGCGCTACGCCCGAATACCCGAACCTGCCCGCCCCCCCGGCACCGCCGAGCACGGAACCGCCCGCGACCGGGCCGATCAAACCGACCGGCGGCGGCGGCCGCGTGGGGATGCTCATGATCTCTCCGTACCTCGCCCCGGGCACGGTGGAAGAAAGCGCCTACTACAACCACTTCTCCTTCCTGCGCAGCGTCGAGGAGCTGTTCGGCCTCGAACCGCTCGGCTACGCGGCCGACCCGACCCTAACCGGCTTCGAAGCCTCGCTGTTCGACGCCTCGCCGGAAGAATCGACCGTCGCCAAACGCCCGGTCGCCGGGCGGCGGGCCGACTCCTCTCAGGGGAGCTCCTCCGGCATGAAGCGGTAGCCGATGCCGAAGTGGGTGTGAACGTATTGCCAGTCGGGCGCCGCTTCCTCCAGCTTCGCCCGCACCTTGCGGACCAGCACGTCGACTGAGCGATTGCGGCGGGGCATCTCGCCTCCCCACATCGCCTCGTAGATCTCCGGCCGCTGCACGACGCTGTCGATCCGTTCGAAGAGCAGGAAGAAGAGCTGGAACTCGCGCACGGTGAAACCGACCCTGCGCTCCTCGACCAGAACCTGCAGCTCGGCAGGGCGGACCTCAAGGTTCGCGATTCGCAGCGGCGTATGGGGTGACTGGGGAGCCGGCGGTTCGACCAGCATGAAACCGGACCCTGCCCGAACAGCGCTTCCAAGCAGTGAACTCTCTGTTTCGAAGTTGAGAAGATTTGGTAACAACTCACGCCTGTATGCGCCCCGGACTATCCTCAGATGTTCCATGAATGGAGCAGATTCCGACATCGTGGTGATGAAGTTCGGCGGCACCTCCGTCGCCGGCGCCGAGGAGATCAAGCGCGCGGCGCGGCGGATCGTCGCCGCGCGCGAAGCAGGCAACCGGGTCGTCGCGGTGCTCTCGGCGCGCGGCAAGACGACCGACGAGCTCGTCGCCCAGGCGCTGGAGATCTCCGCGCGTCCGGTGGCGCGTGAGATGGACATGCTGCTCTCCACCGGCGAGCGGATCTCCTGCGCGCTGTGCGCGATGGCGATCCATGACATGGGGCACAGCGCGATCTCCCTGACCGGCTCCCAGGCGGGCATCGTCACCGACTCCTCCCACACGCGGGCGAAGATCATCGACGTTCGCGCCGAGCGCATCCGCACGACGCTCGAAGAGGACCGGATCGTCCTCGTCGCCGGCTTCCAGGGGGTCTCGACCGACAACAGCGACGTGACCACCCTGGGCCGCGGTGGCTCCGACACGACCGCCGTCGCCCTCGCCGCCGCGCTCGACGCGAGCGTCTGCGAGATCTACACCGACGTCGCCGGGATCTTCAGCGCCGACCCCCGCATCGTCCCCGACGCGCGCAAGCTGCCGTTTGCCTCCTACGAGGAGATGCTCGAGATGTCGGCCTCGGGCGCCAAGGTGCTGCAGCTGCGCTCGGTCGAGTACGCGCGCAACAACGGCGTGCGGATCCACTGCCGCAGCAGCTTCGATGATGGCCCCGGTACCCTCGTGGTCAGCGAAGAGGAAAGCGAGAAGGAGAGCGTGGAGCAACCTTTCGTAACCGCAGTGACCCACTCCGACGGCGAGGCGCGGGTGACGCTGACCGGCGTCCGCGACGAACCGGGCGTCGCCGGCCGGATCTTCACCGCGCTGGCCGAGGCCGGCATCAACGTCGACGTGATCATCCAGAACGAGCCCGTCGGCGACAACGCGCTGGCCGACCTCTCCTTCACCGTCGACCGCTCCGACCTGACCGCGGCAACCGACACCGTGGCTGGACTCGACGTCAGCCAGGGCGTGCGCAGCGAAGAGCGGATCGGCAAGGTCTCGATCGTCGGCGCGGGCATGCGCTCACATCCCGGCGTCGCCGCCAAGGTCTTCGAGGTGCTCGGAGGGAAGGGGATCAACATCGAGATGATCTCCACCTCGCCAATCAAGATCTCCTGCGTCATCTCCGCCGATCGCGTTCCCGACGCCGTCCGGGCGCTGCACGAGGCATTCGAGCTGGGCGCCGATGCGGTTCGTGCCGAGGACCCGATGGGCGCACACCGGCCCACGGTCAGCGGCTGAGCGCCCGCCCTGTCGACCCGATGGCGAGCGACGGATACAGAGTCGGAGTACTGGGCGCCACTGGGGCGGTCGGCTCGACGATCCTCGCGGTGCTCGCCGAGCGCGAGTTCCCGGCCTCCGAGGTGGTTCCGTTCGCCTCCGAGCGGTCCGCCGGCAAGTCGATCGAATCCGGTGGTGAGGCGCTCGAAGTCCGCGCCTTGAGCGAGGAGTCGATTCAAGACCTCGACGTCGTCCTCTCCTCGGCCGGTGGCTCGGTCAGCGCCGAGTGGGCGCCGAAGCTGGTCGAGGCCGGTGCCGTCGTCGTCGACAACACCAGCTACTGGCGAATGCACGAGGACGTGCCCCTGGTCGTCGCCGGGATCAACCCCGAGGCCGCCGATGGCCATAAAGGGATCGTCGCCAACCCCAACTGCACGACGATGGTGGCGATGATGGCGCTGGGGCCGATTCACCGCGCGGCCGGGCTGGAGCGCATCATCGTCTCCAGCTACCAGGCGGTGTCCGGTACCGGCCAGAAGGCGATCGAAGAGCTGCGCAGTCAGACGAAGGCTGTGCTGGAGGGCGAGGAGAACCCGCCCGCCTCGGTCTATCCACACCGGATCGCATTCAACGTTCTCCCACAAGTCGAGGTGTTCGTGGACGGCGACGACTACACCACCGAGGAGCGCAAGGTGATGGCCGAGACGCGCAAGATCCTCGGCCTCGGCGAGGAGGTCGGGATCTCCGCCACCTGTGCGCGCGTGCCGGTCTTCACCGGCCACTCCGAGTCGATCAACGTGCAGACCCGCGAGGATCTCTCACCCGACGATTGCCGCCGGCTGCTCGCCGCGGCGCCCGGCGTCGCCGTCGTCGACGAGCCGGGCTCCGGCCGCTACCCGCTGGCGATCGACGCGGCGGGTCGCGACGACGTCCTCGTCGGCCGCATCCGCCGCGACCCTGGCCACGAGCGTTGCCTGAACCTCTGGGTGGCGGGCGACAACCTGCGCAAGGGCGCTGCGACCAATGCTGTCCAGGTTGCCGAGCTGCTGGTCGAGCGCGGCCTCTTGGCCTAGCCCTCCTATCCCGGCGCTGTCGGATTTACCCGGGCGTCAACCCGGGCAAATCCGACAGCGGATCCCGAAGATGCTGCACGGTTGCAGCCAGCACGTGCTTGACGTGTTGGCGTTCGAACTTAACCTGCCGATGGGTGAAGCGGAGCGTCGTCAGACCTGCCGCTGTGTGGGTTTGATCGCGCAGGCGATCGCGGGCCTGGGTCGCGGCGGTTCGGTGATATCGCAGGCCGTCGGTCTCCACCACCAGTCCTATGTCGGGCCAGAAGAAGTCGACCTCGAAGCCGTTGACCCAAACTTTGGTCAGCGGCGAGGGGAGTCCCACGGCGGCTGCGATAGGACGGAATAAGAGCTCCAGGTTGGAGTCCGAGAGGCAGAAGGTGTGTCGGTCGATCACGGAGCGAAGCCTTTTGACGCCAGGCTCCCCGGCGAAGCTCGCCAACGCCGCGCGTAGTTCGACCGGATCGATGAGATCCAGCTTGTCGGCTTCGTTCACCGCTCTCTCCACCGCCGTGGCGTCAAGCTCGGTGGCGAGGTCGACGAGGGTCCGCGCCGGCGTCGTAACCGGGAGGCGATTTCGCACCACGAGGTCCTCGCCCGACAGAGAAGGTCGACTTCGCGCTCGGATCCCCTCGCGCCGATGCTCGCAGCGCCGTCGCACGCTGATGTCGATCCGATCCTCTCGCTCCCGCGCGATTCCCCAGAGCGCTCCGGCGCTACGGTGGCTCAGCGCGGCCCCCTTCCCACATATGAGGAGCGCTGCCATCCAGCGACGCTCGCGAGTCATCTCTGGCCAGCCGACGGCATAGACGCCCCTCGTGATGACATGGAGGCGCCCTTTCGCGAGGCGATGTTCGATTGCTTCGTCGCCCAAGCCAAGCTCCAGCAACTGCCGCCGGGCCACAACTCCATGCTGCTTCCTCGCAAGGGCCCAGGCGCGCACGCGCGTATCCGACTTTGCCCGGGTCATCGACCGGGAAAAGTCGACAGCGGCGAAATCTCTCCCCCCGGACGGGCAGCGCGCGCCGGGAACCCATATAAGCCTTCGCATGGGCATCGGGTTTGGCGAAGCGGTTCTGCTCTTCGGTGGGCTGCTCGCGGTCGTCGCCGCGCTCTCCGGGTTGATCCAGGGGACCGTGCTCTCGGCCTCGGTGCTGTCGGTGGCGTTCGGGATCGGGCTGGCCGCGGTGGGCGTCGTCGAAGTCGACGCGGGCGATCAGTCGATCGTCGAGCTGATCGAGCTGGCGCTGATCCTCACCCTCTTCTCCGACGGGATGTTCGTCGAGCGCGAGCTGCTGCGCCGTCACTGGAGCCCGGTGGCCCGGGCGCTGACGATCGCGATGCCGATCACGATGGTGCTACTGGCCCTGGCGGCCAAGGCGCTCTTCCCGAGCCTCGACTGGGCCGAGGCCTTTCTGCTGGCGGCGGTGCTCTCGCCTACCGACCCCGTCGTCACTTCGGCCGTGGTCACCTCGCGGCTCGTGCCGAGCGCGGTTCGGCACACGCTCAACCTCGAGTCCGGCCTCAACGACGGTCTGGCGCTGCCCTTCGTACTCTTCTTCCTGGTTCTCGCGACGCCGGGAGGCAGCCCCGGCGAGGAAGCCGCGAAGCTGGTTGGCGAGGCGTTGGCCGGCGGGGCGATCGGAGCCGCTCTCGGCGCCCTCGGTGGTCGCCTCCACCATCACCTCCCTGGCGGCGGCATGACGGCGCGCTACGAGGGGATCTACGCGGTAGGGTTCGCCCTCGTCGCCTTCGGCCTGTCCGAAGTGACGATCGGCAACGGGCTGATCGCCGCCTTCGTCTGCGGGATCGCGATGGCGGCGAGCGAGCGCGAGGTGCCGGAGGGGTTCGTCGAGTTCGCCGAGAACGCCAGCACGATCTTCCAGGTGCTGACCTTCTTCGTCTTCGGCGCCCTGATCGTCGCCACCGGCTTCGACCACAGCATCCCGCCGCTGATCGCCTTTGTCGCCTTCGCCCTGCTGATCGCCCGCCCTGTCGCGGTCCTGCTCGCCCTGCTGCGAACCGGTCTGCCGCGATCGGAGAAGAGGTTCATGGCCTGGTTCGGGCCGAAGGGCGTCGCCTCGATGCTATTTGCGCTCTTCGTCCTCAAGTCGGGGGTGGATCACGGAGAGCTGATCTTCGACGTTGCCGCGATAGCGATCATCTGCTCGATCGTCGCCCACGGACTCACCGACACCGTCGGCGCACGCTGGCTGGCCCGCCGAGCCGGTCTTAACGACGGCTAGGAACGCTTGCTAGACGAATGTATGACAGATCAGTTGCATCGATTTGCGACAAGCTTGTAACGAATGGGATAACTTCTCGTTTATTGCGGGGAGGACTCCTGATCTCACAGGGGACCCGGCCACCTCCTTTTGGGGGCATGGGTGGTCGATCCATGCTTGATTCCAGATTTAAACAAGAAGCAAACACCTGCTGGAAGAGCGGAGCCTAGCCTCGTCCCAATGTCTTCCGTGCCCCTCACCGCCGTAGTTCTAGCCAGGGCCCGGGGGGAAATGGGGAGGATCGTCGCGGTTCTTGAAAAAGGCGAGGTACATGTAGCGCAGACGGTCCCCTCTCTGGACCGGCTGGACACGTCGCCGGAGTTGGAATTGGATGCGGCAGTTCTCTCCTGCGTGCCCTCGTCTAGCGAGGTGGGACAGGAAGTCACCGCGCTCAAGCGCTGCTTGCCCGGGGTCCCGGTCGTCGTGCTCGTCGACGATAGGAACACCAACCAAGCGGTGCGGGAGGCGCTGGAGGCAAACGCGGAGGGGGTGCTGCTCGGCTCCCGGTTCGAGGAGGCGCTCGTCGCCACGGTGCACGCCGCCACGGTGGGCCAGATCTCGTTGCCCCAATCGCAGTATCGCCACGCCCGTCCCGTCGTGCTCTCCCATCGAGAGCGCGAGGTGCTCAGGCTCGCCGTCGGGGGAATGACCAACGACGCGATCGCCGCGACTCTCTATATCTCGCGGAGCACGGTGAAGAGCCACCTGACCTCGGCCTTCGCGAAGCTCTCGGTGCGATCGCGGAGCGAGGCGGCGGCGGTGCTCTCGAACCCTGACGAGCCGGCGACGCGGTTGCTCTTCTATGGGCAGGACGGGGAAGCTGACGTAGCGGGCGACCGGGCGCTGGCGGGGAGCGGGGCATGACCGCTGGCGCCCTCGAGACGCTTGCCGCGCCGGTGCCCTTCATGGACCTACGCCGCGACCATCTGCCGCTTGCCGACGAGCTGCGCGGGGCCTTCGACGGCGTGCTCGAGGACGGCGGGTTCGTGCTCGGACGCGAGGTGGAGGCCTTCGAGCGCGAGTTCGCCGAGTTCTGCGAGGTCGGGCACTGCGTCGGGGTCGGATCCGGCACCGCCGCGCTGACCGTCTCCTTGATGGCATGCGGGATTGGCCCGGGGGACGAGGTGATCGTGCCGGCTCACACCTTCATCGCCACCGCCCTCGCGGTGCGCCACGCCGGCGCGCAGCCGATCTTCTGCGACGTCAGCGAGGAGACCGGCCTGCTCGACGTGGACTCGGCCGCCGCGGTTCTCAGCGAGCGCACGGCGGCGATCCTGCCGGTCCACCTCTATGGCCAGGCCTGCGACATGGATGCCGTCGGCGCGCTTGCCGAACGCAACGGGCTGGCCGTCGTCGAGGACGCCGCGCAGGCGCACGGGGCTCGCTGGCGGGGGAAGCGGGTCGGGTCCTTCGGCAGCGCGGCGGCTTTCAGCTTCTACCCGAGCAAGAACCTGGGCGCACTCGGCGACGGGGGGGCGATTTGCACGAACGACGACGAGGTCGCGGCACGAGCCCGTCGCCTCGGCAACCTCGGGCAGAAGGCAAAGGGAGTGCATGTCGAAGCCGGCATGAACGAGCGGCTCGACGGCATCCAGGCGGCGATGCTGCGAGTCAAGCTGAGGCGGCTCGACGGTTGGAACGCCGCGCGGCGGGCAGCCGCGGCGACCTACAGGCAGAAGCTCGAAGGCAGCTGCAGAATGCTCGCGGAGGATCGCCGCGAAGAGTGCGTCTACCACCTCTTTCCGGTGCGGCTCGAGCGTCGCGACGCCGTGCGGGCGCTGCTCGGCGACGCCGGCATCGGAACCGGTGTCCACTACTGGCCCGCTGTGCATCTTCAACCGCCGTTCGCTCAGGGCGACTCCCCGGGCGGGACGCTGGACAACGCCGTTCGCTGGAGCGAGGAAGAGCTCTCGCTGCCGATGTTCGCCGAGCTGTCCGAGGCGGAGATCTCAAATGTCACACGGGGGCTGGAGGAAGCCATGGAGGCAGCTGAGCATGAGTGAGACGACCGAGACACCGCTGACCTTCGGGCTGATCGGCCTCGGTTACTGGGGACCGAACCTGCTCCGCGTGTTGGCCGACATGCCTGACGCGGAGGTGAAATGGCTGTGCGATCTCGACGTTCAGCGTCTCGAGCGGTTCGGCCGGCGCTACCCCGGCAGCTCCCAGACCACGGACGTCGATGCGCTGCTCGAGGACCCCGAGGTCGACGCGCTGGTGATCGCGACGCCCGTCTTCACCCACTTCGACCTCGCCTCCAGGCGCTGCGGGCCGGCAAGCACACCTTCGTCGAGAAGCCGCTGGCCTCCTCCGGCGAGGAGGCGGCACAGCTCATGCGCCTTGCCGAGCACGAGGACCGGGTGCTGATGTGCGGCCACACCTTCGTCTACAGCCCACCGGTGCGCGCGGTGAAGAGCCTGCTCGACGCCGATGGGCTGGGCGAGATCTTCTTCGTCTCCTCCAGCCGGGTCAACCTCGGCCTGCACCAGCCGCGACGTGAGCGTGATCTGGGACCTCGGCCCGCACGACTTCTCGATCCTCCTCTACTGGCTCGACGAGATGCCCCGAGCCGTGCGCGCCGTCGGGCCGCGACTCGATCGTGCCGGGCATCCCCGACGTCGCCTTCGTCAACCTCACCTACGAGTCGGGCATCGTCGCCAACGTCGAGCTGAGCTGGCTGGCGCCCGAGCAAGCTGCGCCGGACCGTGCTCGTCGGCAGCGAGAAGATGGTCGTCTACGAGGACGGCGCCCCCGAGCCGGTGCGGATCTTCGACCACGGCGTCGTCTACAAGGACCCCGAGACGTTCGGCGAGTACCAGCTCTCCTACCGCACCGGCGACATCCTCTCGCCGAAGATCGACACCCACGAGCCCCTGATGGAAGAGCTGAGGGACTTCGCCGGGGCGATCCGGAGTGGGGGCGAGACCGTTGCAAGCGCCCGCATGGCGACAGACGTCGTGCGCCTCGTCGAGGCCGCCGACGAGTCCCTGCAGCAGGGCGGCGTGGAGATCGCGATCGAGCCCGACGCGGACGAGCAGATCTTCGTCCGCTCCAAGCAAAGGCTCGCGCTCGGATGAGCCGGCCGGGTGTCGACGTCGACCTCGGCGCCTCCTCGGCCACCGCGCTCGGCGAGGGTGCCCTGTCGCGACTGCAAAGCCCTAGGCAGGGTGTCGGCCTGCGTCGGCGGGTCGTTGCCCGCTGCCACAGCCGTCGCGATTCGCAGTTGCGCAGGATGCTGCTCCTCGCCGATCTCGTCGGGCTCGGCGCCAGCCTCGCCATCGCCACGCTGCTGATCTCATACCACCCGGGTGAGTTCCTCTGGGGGGTCGTCTCGTTGCCGGCCTGGATCGTGGTCTTCAAGGCCTACGGCCTCTATGACCGCGACGCGAAGCGGATCAATCACGGCGCGATCGACGACCTGCCCTGGCTCTTCCACGCGATGCTGCTCGGCACGCTGCTCCTGCTCGGCTTCTTCCGCCTGACGCCCGCGGGCAGCATCGAACTGAGCGATCTCGCCAGCTTCGCGGTGATCGCCATGTTTGTGGTGACCGCCTTGCGAGCGCTGGCGGCGCGGGCCGGCACGGCGCTGCTGGGCCCCGAACGGGTCCTGCTGCTCGGCGAGGGGCCGCAGGTGGAGACCCTGGCACGCAAGCTCGCCTCGCACCCCGAGTACGGCGTGGAGCCGGTCGGCCTGATCTCCCGCTCGGGCGCGACGCACTCGGACAACCACCTGCCGCTGCTCGGCACGCTCGACGACTTCGACCTCGACGAGGTGGTGGCCGATCATCGCGTCGAGCGCATAGTCGCCGCGCACAAGGACTACGACGACGGCCATCTCTTCGGCCTGCTGTGTCGCTGTCGTGAGCTGGGGGTGAAGCTGAGCGTGCTTCCGCAGCTTTTCGACGCGCTCGGCCCGTCGGTCGAGCTCGACGACGTCGAGGGCGTCACCGTGCTCGGGATCACGCCGCCGGTGCTACCGCGCTCCTCGCGCTTCCTCAAGCGGGCGATGGACGTCCTCGGCGCCGGGCTGATGCTGCTGATCGCCGCACCCGTGCTGGCCGCGATCGCGATCGCGATCAAGCTCGACTCGCCGGGCCCGGTGTTCTTCCGCCAGACCCGGATCGGCCGCTACGGGCGTCGCTTCAGCCTGCTCAAGTGCCGCACGATGTGCACCGACGCGGAGCAGCAGCGCGCCGCTCTGCTGGCGAAGAGCAAGGATCCCGGCTGGCTCCTGATCGACGACGACCCCCGCGTGACCAGGGTGGGTCGTTTCCTGCGCCATTCGAGCCTCGACGAGCTCCCGCAGCTCTGGAACGTCCTCAAGGGCGAGATGAGCCTCGTCGGCCCGCGGCCGATCGTCGAGGATGAGGATCGCCAGCTGGAGGGCTGGCGGCGGGCCCGGATCGACCTGACGCCGGGTATAACCGGCCTCTGGCAGGTGCTCGGCCGGACCAGCATCCCCTTCGAGGAAATGGTCAAACTCGACTACCTCTACGTGACCAACTGGTCGCTCTGGACCGACATCAGCCTGATGCTGCGCACGCTGCCGGCGGTCCTGCTCAAGCGGGGGGTCAACTAAGTGCGGACGGCGGTCCTGCTGGGCAAGGGCGACCTCGCCGTTCGGGTGGCGGAGTGGTTTCAGAACGAGGACGGGTGGCGATTGGCGCACGTCGTGCCGGTGGTGCCCGAGCCGGACTGGACCGAATCCCTCTCCGGCTGGGCGGGCGAGAACGGGGTCCCCCGGGTCGAGTCGGGACACTGGACGGACCTGCCGCACGAGCCTGGTCGGCCTTTGGCCGACCTCGCGGTCTCGGTCTTCTACGACCGCATCCTGCCGGCCGAGTTCATCGCCGGCTTCGGCCGCGCGATCAACATCCACAACGGGCCGCTGCCGCGCTACCGGGGGGTCTCGCCGATCAACTGGGCGCTGAAGAACGGCGAGCGAAGCCACGGGGTGACGATCCACGAGATCTCACCCGGGATCGACGACGGTCCGATCGTCGCCCAGCTCAGCTACTCGATCTATCCCGAGCACGACGAGGTCGAGGACGTCTACCGGCGCGCTCTGGCCTACGGCTGGACCCTCTTCGAGCAGACGATGCCGCTGCTCGACGAGATCGAGGCGGTGCCCCAGGACGAGCGCCAGGCGACCTACTACAGCGGCCGGGACAACGACCGCCTGGGAGATCGTCGCTCTTTCACCAGGGTTCTGAGCGGAACGCGCTAGTGCGTCTCGAGGGCCCGGTAGGCCGCCAGCAGCCGCGCCTCCGAGGCGTCCCAGCCGAGCGAGACCGCTCGCTCGGCGCCGCGCTGGGCCAGTGCGAGGCGCTTGGCGGGGTCGTTGGCCAGCGCCGCCACCTGGGCGGCGAAGGAATCGAGGTCGCCGTCGGCGTAGGCGATCGCGTCGCCCGCCGTGCGCTTGGTCTCGAGCAGCGGGAAGGCGACGATCGGGCGACGGGCGGCCATGTACTCGGCGACCTTGATCATCGTCGAGCGGTCGTTGAGCTCGGTGCGGGGCGCGGGGTCGAGGCAGATGTCGGCCGCGGCGAGCAGCGCCGGCACCTCGGCATGGGGCACAAGCCCTGTGAAGCGGACGCGTCCGTCCAGCCCGGCTGCGGCGGCCGCTTCGCGCAGCGGCTCTCGCCGCGAGCCCTCGCCGACCACAGTGAGGCGTGCGCCCGGCAGCCCGTGCCGGTCGCCGAGCACCTCCAGCAGCGGCACCAGGGAGTCGACACCATCCTGGCTCTCCATGCTGCCGAGGAAGAGCAGGTGGGGGTCCTCCAGCGAGCCGCCCCGCGGCTCTCCGGCGGCCTCGAAGGCCGCGCGCGGCGGCCCGTTGCGGACGATCTCGATCCGATCCTCCCGCACCCGTCCCCGCTCGATCGCCACCTCGCGGTGCGACTCGTTGGCGGCGAGCACGAGTGTGGCAACGGCGAAGGTGAGGCGCTCGAAGAGGCGCAGGACGCCGCTCACGGGGGAGCTGCCGAACTTCGCCTCGAACAGCTCCGGGGCGAGGTCGTGGTGGTCGAAGACGACCTGTCGGCCCAGCAGTCGGGCGAGCAGGCCGATGACGAAGAGGGTGTCGGGCGGGTTGTGGAGGTGGACGACGTCCGCTCCCCGCAGCAACTCCATCGCGCCGCCCAGATAGAGGTTGGCGTTCGCGATCGTGTACTCGACCACAAATCCGGCGGGGCTGGCCGGCGTCTCCGGAAGGCGGAAGCGCCGCACGTGGACCATGCCGACCCGCTCCCGGCGGGGCTGGCCCGCGGCCCGCGGCGCCACCACCGTGACCCGGTGCCCCACGGCGGCGAGGCTCTCCGCCTCGCTGCGCACCCGCACGTCCTGCGGGTAGGGATTGTTCTCGAGGAGCATGACTACGCGCGCCATCGCCGCCACCCTAGTCGGCCTCGCCGTAGATGAGGTGACGGTCGTGAGAAAGCCGGACGAAGGCGTCGCGGTCGCGTATGTCGTCGGTCGCTACCCGGCCGTCTCCCACGCTTTCGTCCAGCGCGAGGTGATGGCGCTGCGCGCCGCGGGCGCCCGGGTCGAGACCGTCTCGATTCACCGCGCGCGTCCCGAGGACGCGCTTTCGGCGGCCGACCGCGCCGAGGCCAAGGGCACCTACGCCCTGTTGCCGGTGCGGCTAGGCGCGCTCCTCGCCGCGCATCTGAGCGCGCTTGCCTCGCCCGCCGCCTACCTGTCGACGCTGGCCCACGCTCTGCGCAGCGGGCCCGCCGGGATCAAGGGGCGAATCTGGCAGCTGTTCTATTTCGTCGAGGCGATCATGCTCTGGCGGCACTGCCGCAGTCGCGGCGTCCGTCATCTCCACGCCCATCATCTGAACCAGGCGAGCGATGCCGCGATGCTTGCCGTCCGCTACGCGAATGCCGCCGGCGCCGATCCGCGCTGGACCTGGAGCTTCACGATGCACGGCCCCAACGAGCTCTACGACGTCTCGCGATTCCGGCTCGCCGAAAAGGCCTCCTCCGCCGCCTCGGTGGTCTGCATCAGCGACTTCGCGCGCAGCCAGGTGATGGGCTTCGTGCCAGAAGAGGTCTGGCCCCGCCTGCATGTGGTCCACTGCGGCCTCGACCCGACCGAGTTCGACGGCGGCGAGGCCGCGGCGACAGGGGACGTCTTCCGCGTCCTCTGCGTCGGCCGGCTCGTTCCCTTCAAGGGCCAGGCGCTGCTGATCGAGGCGATCGCCTCGCTGCGCCGCTCGGGCTTGGACGCCCGCCTGACCCTGATCGGCGACGGTCCCTCGCGCAACGATCTCGAACGCCGCGCGCACGAGCTCGGCCTCGACGACGCCGTCGCCGGCGCGGTGGGGCAGGACGAGATCCGCGCCCACTACGCGGAGGCGAGCGCCTTCTGCCTGCCGTCCTTCGCCGAGGGGGTGCCGGTCGTGTTGATGGAGGCGATGGCGATGCGGCTGCCCGTGGTGACGACGCGCGTGATGGGGATCTCCGAGTTGGTCGACGACGGCGAGAGCGGGCTGCTGATCCGACCCGGGCGGATCGACGAGCTGACCGCCGCGCTCGACCGGCTGGCGCGGGATCCCCAGCTGAGAAGCCGCCTGGGGGAGCGCGGTCGCGAAAAGGTCGTCGCCGAGTTCGACGTGCGCGATTCCGGTGCACAGCTGGCACAACTATTTGGCCGAATTTCATACCCCCGCCGTTGACTCGGGGGTTAACCCCCGATATGTACATCACACGATCCAGCTAGATCGTTCGATTCGACGAAAGTTGGACTAGGAGTAGGGAGGGGAGCATGGGCAGGTCGTTGATCCGTGGAGTTCCTTTTGTGGCCATCGTCTTCACGCTTGCGCTTGCGGCTCAGTCGGCGGCTGCGGAAACCTGCCGAGGCTCGGCCGACTCGGGTACCGCCACCTCCAGCTTCGATTCCGAAACGGGAGTAACGACGTTCACCGGAACGCCGGCAGCCGACGTGATCCTCGGCACGAACGGCCCCGATCTGATCTACGGCTTGGGCGGTGACGACAAGATCTGCTCTCTGAAGGGCGACGACCACGTGATCGGCGGGCCCGGCAACGACCAGATCGCCGGTGGCAACCAGGACGACAACCTCTGGGGCGGCCCGGGCAACGACCTGATCAAGGGCGTCAGCCAGGACGATCACATCGTCGGCGGCAACGGCGAAGACCGGCTCGAAGGAGAAGCCGGCGCCGACAACATCCTCGGCGGTTCCGCCAATGACCAGCTCTTCGGCGGCGCCGGCAACGACAAGCTCGACGGCGACAACGCCGAACCGACCTTTGGCTTCGGCACCGAAGACTTCTGCGACGGCGGCAAAGGCTCGAACACCTTCCTCAATTGCGAGCTTTCCCCGCCCTGAGCCGTGGTTTAAATTCCGGTCGGCGATGACCGGATCTCCTCCAGCCGGGTCGTCAGACGCGGAAAGACCGAAAGGGCAGCGGGGCAGCTATCGCGCCGGCTTCTTCTTCGGCACGCTCAGCTTCGGCGTGGCGATCGGCCTCGGCTTCGCCTCGACGGTCCTCACCGCACGCCTCTACGGAGTCGAGACGATCGGCGACTACGCGCTCGTCTGGGCTCCCGTGGCGGCGCTCTGGGTGCTCTCGACGATCAAAGAGCAGCAGGCGCTGATCAAGGAGATCGCCGGCCTCACCCCGCGCGAGCCCAGGGTCACGCAGCTCTTTGCCGCGGTCTTCACCTTCTCCGTCGGGCTGACCGCGACGATGGCGCTGCTCGCCGCGATCGTCTGCTGCTTCGTCTTTCCCGGGCCGCTGGACGCCCCCCAGCTCCTCGCGCCCGCGCTGGTCTCGATCGCCGGATACACGCTGGTGACCAACACCGGCTGGAACTTCGACTCGATCCTCTCGGCGTTCGTCGCGGGGCGGCAGCTCTTCCACGTCCGCCTCAACGAATCGATCAGCTTCATCGTCCTGGTCACCGCGTTCGGCCTCACCTGGAAGTCGGTGTGGGGGCTGGTGATCGCGACGATCGGGGCCTCGGCGATCGCCCTGGTTCACCGCGCCGTCCTCGCCCGGCATTTCGCCGTTCCCCGGCTGAGCCGCGACGAATACCGCAAGGGCCTGGACGTGCTGCCGGGGCTGCTGCGCTTCGGCCTCAAGGCGGCACCGGGGCAGATGGCGCTCGGCATCAGCCAGCAGGGCGGCATCTGGGCGGTCGGGCTGGTCGCACCGGTGGCAGCGGTCGGAGCGTTCAGCCGCGCCATGGTCATCCCGAAAAACGTCCAGCAGGCGAGCATGAGGGTGACCGAAGTCCTCTTCCCGACGCTGGTCGGGCGCCACGGCGCCGGCGACGGTCACGGCTTCGACCGGGCGCTGATCGATTCGATCCGCTACGAAGTGATCGGCATGTTGCTGCTCGCGGCGGTGCTGGGCGGGGCGGCTCACTCCGTGCTCGACATCTTCGGGCCGGGATTCAGCGCGGCCGTTCCAGCGCTCGTCCTGCTGCTCTTCTTCCCGGTTCTGGCCTCGATCGCGATCACCCAGACCCAGGCCCTCTGGGCGGTCGACCGCCCGGGCCTGACCAGCATCGTCGCGATGGCTCGCCTCGCCGTGACGATCGTCCTGCTGGTCCTCCTGACGCCGGGGATGAACTTCGCCGGTCCCGCGATCGCGCTGCTCGCCGGCATGCTGGTCTCGGTTGTCCTCTACGGCGTTGCCCTGCGCAGGCATCTGACCCGGCCGCTGCGCAGCACCTGGCCGCTTCGCGAGCGCGCCATCCTCCTCGTCGCCTACGCAGCCGGTTTCGGCGCGGCTCACGGGGTCGAGCAGGCCGCGCCGTCGCTTGCCGCGCTGCCCCTCTGCCTCGCCGCCGGGACCCTGGCCTACGTCGCTGTCCTGATCCTCGGCGGCGGCGTCAACCGCCGCGATCGGGAGCGGATCGGCGTCCTGCGGGCTCGGCTCCGCTCGCGCATCGGCAAGGGAAGGTGGGGTCGGACGCCGCGGACCGCCGTGCTCTCGCTGGCCCTGTTTGCCGCCGCCCTCGCCTGGGGAGCGGCTTCGGCGAATGCCTACGTCTACTGGTCCGACGACGCCGGGGCCGGCTCGCTCGGGCGGGCGGAGCTGAGTGGCGCCGCCAACCCCGGCGACGGTTGGCTTCCGGGGCTCGCTTCGGGTTGCGGGGTCGCTGTCGACGGCTCCCACGTCTACTGGACGAGCCGAGACGGGACGATCGGCCGGGCGAATCTGGACGGCTCCGCCGTCGACGAGGACTTCATCGTCCTGCCGAGCGGCTGGGCCTGCGGCGTCGCCGCTGACGCCAGCCATCTCTACTGGGCGAGCAACTCCAGCGGCAAGCTGGGCCGCGCCGGGCTCGACGGCTCGAACGTCCAGGCCGCCTGGATGTCGCCCGGAACGGGGCACGGCTGCGGGATCGCGGTCGATGCCGGCAGCGTCTACTGGGCCACCGCTTCGGGGGTGTACAGCGCTCCGCTCGGCGGCGGGTCCCCCGTGACGATCTCGGAGGCGACCGCCGATAACTGCGGCGTGGCCGTCAATGCCGCCCACATCTACTGGGCGACCGGCGATGGATGGATCGAGCGGGACACGCTCGACGGAGGCCCGCCGACGCCGATCGTCGAAGCGCCACTGTCCCCCTGCGGCGTCGCCGTCGACGCGAACTACCTGTATTGGGCAAATTCCGCATCCGACACGATCGGCCGCTCCAACCTCGACGGCTCCGGCGTCGACCAGCGCTTCGCCGAAGGGGCGCGGCACCCCTGCGGAGTGGCGGTCGACGCCCTTGGCTCGGCGAGCCCCGGTCGTGGGCCCGCTGCCACTCCGCCCCCGCCTCCCTCGAACGTGTTCCGGCTGGGGGAGGTGAGGAAGAACAAGCGGCGCGGCACGGCGCGACTCGAAATCCTCCTGCCGGGCCCCGGCACGGTGGTGGTCGCGGGCCGCAAGGTGTTCGAACGCCGGGTCGCCGAGAACGTGCCTGGCCAGGCGAACGGGAAGTTGACCCCGGTCGAAATCAGGGTGAAGCCGCGTCGGCGCACGCGCGCCCTCCTGGCGACCTACGGAGTCGTCGTCGCTCCCCTCAGCGTCACCTTCACCCCCGTCGGGGGCTTCTCGAGGACTCGCTACACCCGCGTCTGGTTGGCGCTCGCCGAGAAGAAGCCGCGGCGTAGGAAGGGCGCCGCCCGCGCCCGCCCCTACCCGACCGGATGCAGGTCCATCTTCAGCAGCTGCAGGCGGTCCCAGGGGAAGGACGCCAGCAGCTGGCTGGGGTACTTGCCTTCGAAGTAGCCGTCCAGGCCCAGGTAGGGGTTCCTGGGGGCGGTGACCGGGTCCTGGGCGATCAGCTTGACCACGCTCGCCCCGTCGCGCACGAAGAGGCCGTAGCGCTGCGCCGCTTCGGCGATCAGGCGCGTCGTCCGCGGCAGGTGCAGGGCGGCGATGTCGAGGTCGGGGTCGAGGCGCAGATGAGCACCCTCTGGGAGGGCCAGGGGATTGGTCGATTCGCCGTCGCCGCGCTTGGCCGGCGACGAGTAGACCCCGGCACGCACTTCGGGGATCGGCATCGCCAGGGCATGGTTGATTTCGCCGCGTTCGAGATCTTCGAGGGTGATCACCCCTCCGGCGATCGACAGCGAGGTCGCCGAGGCCCCCCAGTAGGGGCCTGCGCCGGGCCAGGCTTCGGGGCCATAGACGCCGGGGTTGGTCGAGACGTCGCGCATCGCCCCGCCCCAGGAGGCCTGCGGGCCTTCCGGCGTGCGCCGCAGTCGCCAGAACTCCCAGAGGCGATCGCTGGAGGGCTGCCAGACCACCAGGTGGCCGTCGGTGCCACCCGAGGGGCGCGCCCCCGGTGGCAGGGGGACCGCTTCGAAGGCCGAGCGCAGGGCCGGGGCCGCAAACTGGCTGTCGAGCCGCACCTGCACCGTCGGCTGCTGTGCCCCGACCGTGTAGATCGGCACGCTGTAGCGGGTGGTGCCGATCCAGGGGCCGTCTCCCGTCGCCTGCTCGCTTTCGACCTCGGCGTCGAAGGCCTTCGTCAGCCGAGCCGATTCAGGGTCCAGCGGGGCCTTGTCGGGGAGCGGGGTGTTCCAGAAGCTGGTCGGGGAGAAGAAGCGGAAGTGGGTGGGGGAGGTGGCCGAGACGGTAGCCCGGTTCAGAGCCCTTGCCGCGGATACCGACACCGCCGCCGCCGGCTGGGCGGCGCAGAGCAGAGCTACGCAGGCGAGGAGGGCGATCGGCGCAAGCGCCCTCGCCGTGGAAGTGGACCGGGAAGCCATCGGAAGGTCCGGTATCGGCAGTCGAGGGGGACTTCACAACCCTCGCATGACGCCTTGGACGATCATCCGTCCCGCCCCTACCCGACCGGATGCAGGTCCATCTTCAGCAGCTGCAGGCGGTCCCAGGGGAAGGACGCCAGCAGCTGGCTGGGGTACTTGCCTTCGAAGTAGCCGTCCAGGCCCAGGTAGGGGTTCCTGGGGGCGGTGACCGGGTCCTGGGCGATCAGCTTGACCACGCTCGCCCCGTCGCGCACGAAGAGGCCGTAGCGCTGCGCCGCTTCGGCGATCAGGCGCGTCGTCCGCGGCAGGTGCAGGGCGGCGATGTCGAGGTCGGGGTCGAGGCGCAGATGAGCACCCTCTGGGAGGGCCAGGGGATTGGTCGATTCGCCGTCGCCGCGCTTGGCCGGCGACGAGTAGACCCCGGCACGCACTTCGGGGATCGGCATCGCCAGGGCATGGTTGATTTCGCCGCGTTCGAGATCTTCGAGGGTGATCACCCCTCCGGCGATCGACAGCGAGGTCGCCGAGGCCCCCCAGTAGGGGCCTGCGCCGGGCCAGGCTTCGGGGCCATAGACGCCGGGGTTGGTCGAGACGTCGCGCATCGCCCCGCCCCAGGAGGCCTGCGGGCCTTCCGGCGTGCGCCGCAGTCGCCAGAACTCCCAGAGGCGATCGCTGGAGGGCTGCCAGACCACCAGGTGGCCGTCGGTGCCACCCGAGGGGCGCGCCCCCGGTGGCAGGGGGACCGCTTCGAAGGCCGAGCGCAGGGCCGGGGCCGCAAACTGGCTGTCGAGCCGCACCTGCACCGTCGGCTGCTGTGCCCCGACCGTGTAGATCGGCACGCTGTAGCGGGTGGTGCCGATCCAGGGGCCGTCTCCCGTCGCCTGCTCGCTTTCGACCTCGGCGTCGAAGGCCTTCGTCAGCCGAGCCGATTCAGGGTCCAGCGGGGCCTTGTCGGGGAGCGGGGTGTTCCAGAAGCTGGTCGGGGAGAAGAAGCGGAAGTGGGTGGGGGAGGTGGCGGGCCGGTCTTCCTTTTCCGCCGGCGTGGTCTGCGGAAGGCTGTCGCTGCCGCAACCGCCCGTCAGCAAGCCCAGGCAGAGCAGCGCCAGGGCCGGCAGCGCGACTGTCGGCCGCCGGCTCAAACGCTCCAGGCGGGGAAGCTCTCGCCGGTGAGCGCGCGCAGGCGCTTCGCCTCTGGCTCGAAGAGCTCCTCGAGGCTGCCGCGCAAGTCGTCGTCCAATGTGGCGGGGGGGACCTCGGACCAGGCAGCGCGCTCGAGCGAGCCGCGCAGCTTTCGCTTCAGGCCACGCGGCAGGACCCGCAACGGCGAGGCGGCGAGCCCTTTGCGCAGGCGAACGTAGGCCAGCGGGTAAGCGCGGTTGCCTTCGCCGGTGTTGAGCTCCTCCTCGAAGGCCGCCGGGTCGACGGCGGTATCGACGCCGAGGAAGGCGAAGATCCGCGCCAGGGTCGCGGCGCGCTCGCCGAGCAGGTCGGCCTGGTCGACAACCAGGATCCGCTCCTGGGGGAAGCGCTCGAGGTAGAGGTCGAGCTGGGTCGCATAGAGGCTGGGACCGCGGTACACGCAGTAGGGGTCGGAGAGATCGCCGAGCGCCTCGCGGATCGATCGCCGCTCGCCTTCCATCGCGACTCTGTAGCGGTAGTGCGAGACGGTTCTCGCGACCGGGTCCCGCACCAGATAGACGAACTTCGCCGCCGGCACCATCGCCTCGATCCGCTCCGGCACGCCGCTGCGCCGCGGGTGGTTCGAGTAGCCGACGGAGGCCTCGCCGCGGACCGCGAAGCTGGAGTCGAAGAGGGCTTCGTACTCGTCGCGATCGCTGACTACCTTGCCGATCGGGAAGGGGATCCCGTTGGCTGAGCCGGAGAAGAAGTTCGGCTCCTTGATCGCCGACATCTGGATTTCCCGATGCCGGCCGAGGTAGTGGTGGAGACTCGAGGTGCCCGCCTTCGCCGCCCCGATGATGAAGAAGTTGGGAAGGGACACGCCGCCTCCTAGGACGCCGCCTTCGTCTCGAGCCTCGTCTCGCGGAAGAAGGCGAGCGCCCCGCCGACGAGCAGCCCGACGACGAGCCCGATGAAGGCGAGGATCATGAAGCGGGAGCGGCGATCGCTGGTCGCTTCGGTGGCGGGGGAGATCACCTGGATCAGCTGCGTTGCCACCTGGCTCTGGATACTCGCCGTGTAGGCCTTGCCGAGCGCGTCCACCCGCAGCGACGCCGCCTCGACTTCGCTGCGCGCGGAATCGAGTTCTTCTTCGGCCGACGGGGTCGAGCCGGCCTTCGCTTCGACGGCGGCGACGCCCAGTTGCTGCTGGGCCAGCTTGCGGTCGACGACCGCCGCTTTGTATTGGCGGTAGAGCCGCAGGCTGTCGGGGTTGTCCTGGTTGAGCCTCGCCGCGTAGCGGATCAGGGCGCGGCTGGTGTGGTTGGCCAGCGAAATTGCTTGGTCGGCGTTCGGCGAGGTCCCTTCGACGCGGAAGACGGGACTTTCTGCCACGGGCGTGGCGGAAACGTGGTCCTGCACGTCCTTGACCGAGATGCCGGTTTCGGCGGACACCGGCTTCGCGACCGCCAGCGCGGTCGCGGTGCGGCTGTATCCGGTAGCCAGCGCCTGGGTCGCGACCGCGTATCCCGACAGCGCGCCGGGAGAGGTGATGTCGATTCGACCCACGGCGAGGCGCGCCGTCGCCGTGTAGGTGGGCGTGCGCAGCAGGGCGAAACCGGCTCCGATCAGTACGAACACGACGACCGAGAGCAGCACGACCCACCAGTTCCAGAGCATCGCTCGCCACAGGTTCACCGTGGGAGGAGGAGTAGCCAACATCTTGCTGTCGTCTCGTATGACGATCAAAGAGACCGGTAGCTTACCTGCAGGGTATGGCCACACCTCTGGAGATCGGGCGCAGGCAGATCGGCAGGGTGCGGCGTTCGGGGGAACACATCCTGCGGCAGGCCAGTGCGGCGGACCGCCCCCTCCCGGACTTCCTGATCATCGGCGCGCAGAAGGCCGGTACGACCTCGCTGCACGCATATCTGTGTGAGCACTCGCGCATCCCCGCCGCGGCTAAGAAGGAGGTTCACTTCTTCGATCAGGAGTTTCACCGTGGTACGGACTGGTATCGCGCACACTTTCAGCGGGAAAAGGGCGGAGGCACCCTCAGCGGCGAGTCCACCCCCTACTACCTCTTTCACCCCCTGGCCCCAGAGCGCGCCGCCGAGGTGCTGCCGGACTGCAAGCTGATCGTCCTCCTCCGCGACCCGGTCGATCGGGCGTTCTCGCACCATAACCATGAGTGTGCGCTCGGCTTCGAGGACCTCGATTTCGAGCGGGCGATCGCGGCGGAGCCGCGGCGGCTGGCGGGAGAGGAGGAGCGGCTCGCGAGCGAGCCACGCTACCGCTCCTTTGCCTACCAGCACCACTCCTACATCAGCCGCGGCTGCTACGCCGAGCAGCTCGAGCGCTGGCTCGAGGGATTTGACCGCGAGCGGCTGCTCGTCCTCAGTGCCGAGGACCTGTTCGCGGAGCCGGGCAGGATCGTCGGCGAGGCGCAGGAGTTCCTCGGCCTCGCCGTGGAGACGCCCGCCGATCTCTCCGCCAAGAACGCCCGGACCTACGCGCCGATCGACGAGCGGACGCGGACCGACCTGAGGGCCGCCTTCGAGCCGCACAACCGGCGTCTCTACGAGCTCGTCGGTCGCGACTTCGGCTGGGACTGAGCGGCCGTGCTGATCGTCAACGCCGACGACTGGGGCCTGCGCCCCGAGGTCACCGACGCGATCCTCGAGTGCCAACGGGCCGGGGCGATAACCAGCGCCTCGGCGATGGTCCACATGGAGGACAGCGGCCGGGCCTTCGAGCTTGCGGCGCGGGAGGGCCTGCCGCTCGGGCTTCACCTCAACCTGACCACCCCGTTCACAGCCGCGGACGCGCCGCCGGATCGTCGGCGGCGGCAGGAGCACGCCGTCGCCTACTTCGCCGGCCCGGGGCGCCGCCGTCTCCTCTTCGACCCACGGGCCCGTGGGTCGATCGACTCCTGCATCGCCGACCAGCTCGAGGCCTTTGCCGAGTCGACGGGCAGGCAAGCCCGTCACGCGGACGGCCACCAGCACATCCAGGTCTGCCCGACCGTGCTCCTCGCGCCCGCGCTGTGCCGCCTCGACGGCCTGCGCCGCGCCCAGAGCTTCCTCGCCGGCGGGCGGTCGACCGCCAAGCGCGCCTATCGCGGCACGATCAACCTCGTCCTCGGCCGCCGCTTTCGCTCGGTGCGTTTCGTTTCCCTGCGGGATCTGCATCCGGATCTGGGTGGCACAGGGCTCGACTGCCTGGCGGACCTTGCCCGCCGAGAAGACGTCGAGGTGATGGTGCACCCGGCGTGGCAAGAGGAGCGACAGGTGCTTCTCTCTCCCGGCTGGCTGCGACTGCTGGCAAGCCTGCCAACCGGCTCGCACGAAGACCTCCTCTGAGGATCCAAGGCCGCGTGCGGTTGCCCGCCGCCGCCTCACTCAAGCCTCGGGACTTCGCTCTCTCTGCTCGGGGAGGGGAATCTCCTCGATGTCGATCTCTCCGACGGTGGCAAGGACCGCATCGAGGGCGTGGCCGGAGAGGGTCTCGTGCTCGAGCAGCGACCGCGCCGTCTCCTGGACCGCGTTCCAGTTGACTCGCAGCACGTGCAGGGCTCTGTCCTTCGCCTCCTCGACGAGCCGCTCGGTCTCGTCGTCGATCGTGTCGAGGGTGTGGGGCCCGACGGAGCCGAGGTCCTGCAGGGAGTTGCCGAGGAAGACCTCGCCGCCGGCCTCGCCGATCGTCACCGAGCCCAGCGCCGGGCTCATCCCGTAGGAGGTGACCATCTTGCGTGCCAGCTTGGTCGCCGCGTGCAGGTCGTCCATTGCGCCGGTCGACCCCTCGCCGAACTCCGCCCACTCGGCGGCGGTGCCGGCGAGGATCGCGACCAAGTGGCGCTCGAGGTCCGACTGGGCGTGCATCACCGCGTCGCGGTCGGTGAGCATGTGCGCGGCGGTGCCGAGCTGGCGCCCGCGGGCGACGATCGAGAGCTTTTGGGCGCTGACGACCTGGCCGATCGAGCGGGTGGCGACGGCGTGGCCGGACTCGTGGATCGCGATCCGCCAGCGCTCCTCCTCGCTCAGCACGTGGGTCTTCTTGGCCGGTCCGGCGACGACACGGTCGATCGCCTCCTCGAGGGTGGCCTGGTCGATCTCCGAGAAGCCCTCGCGGACACTCAAGAGCGCCGCCTCGTTGACCAGGTTGGCGAGCTCGGCGCCGCTGAATCCCGGGCAGAGTTTGGCGATCTCCGAGAGGTCCACGCCCGGGGCGAAGCTGCGGCCTTTGGCGTGCAGCTCGAGGATTTCGAAGCGGCCGTGCACGTCGGGGACGTCGACGGTGACCTGACGGTCGAAACGGCCCGGCCGCAGCAGGGCGGGGTCGAGGATGTCGGGGCGGTTGGTCGCGCCCATCACGCAGACCCCGGCGTCGCCGCCGAAGCCGTCCATCTCAACCAGCAATTGGTTCAGCGTCTGCTCGCGCTCGTCGTTGCCCTGGCCGACGCCGGCGCCGCGCTTGCGCCCGGCGGCATCGAGCTCGTCGATGAAGATGATCGAGGGGGCCGACTTGCGGGCCTTGGCGAAGAGGTCGCGGATGCGGGCTGCGCCCACTCCCACCAGCGACTCGACGAACTCAGCACCCGAGGCGCTGAAGAAGGCGGCGTCGGCTTCCCCGGCGGTTGCGCGGGCGAGCAGCGTCTTCCCCGTGCCGGGGGGCCCGACCAGGAGGACTCCCTTCGGCGCGGCGGCGCCCATGTCGAGGTATTTGGAGGGGTCCGCGAGGAAGTCGCGGATCTCCTTCAGCTCGGCCAGCGCTTCGCCGGCACCGGCGACCGAGTCGAAGGTGATCGCCGCTTTCTCGCCCTTCTTGCGCTTTTTGCCTTTGCCCTTGAAGACAGAGAAGGCGCCGACACCGCCCGAGCCGTCGCCCGCCTGCTGGCGGATGAAGAAGGCGAAGAGGCAGACGAGGATCAGGATCGGCAGCAGGAACTGGACGACGAGCACCCGTTCGGACTTGCCCGATTGAGGGTTTACCGCGACTCGCGTGTTGCCGGCGGTCAGCTCGGCGAAGATCTGCTGGGTGGCTGCGTCCGAGGCCGGGTAGTCGGCGTAGAGCTCGAGCCCGCCGGCGGTTTCGACCACCACCTGGTGGTCATAGTCGAGCAGCGTCGCGCTGCGCAGCAACTCACCTTCGCCCAGTTGGGTCACGGTGGAGAGGGGGACCTTGCGACCCGCGCCCTCCGGGCCCAGCGAGCCGAGCAGGGAGAAGAAGGTGATCAGCAGCACCGCCGAGGCGATCAGCAGGAAGGTCGAGAGCGGGTCGCGGCGCACGAGACGCCAGACCGGGCCCAGCACCGCGGCTGCCCTCTCACCCAGGGAGCGGCGCTGCTTGTTCGTTGCGAGGCGGGGATTGGACATGGCGTGAGCGCCGGGGCGCTGAAGGTGGGGACGATCTCCGCTTGTGAGGTCAGCCATGTAAAGAGGTTGTAATGAGGGTGAAAAGCCACGACCGCGGCCGTACCGTTTTGCAACGAAACGGTTGCACCAAATTCACCAGGAGTTCCCCTGACGTTCACAGGACCGACGACGAAGAGGACGAGGATCGCGGCTTAGTCCCGCTGGGTGAAATGCGGGGAACGAATCTCAAGGAGAATCCATGTTGCGTCTCAAAAGGAAGTCCTCCGGAAGAGCCGGCGTTCGCGCCGCGCTGCTTTCCGGCGCGGCTGTCGCCGCCCTCGGGCTCGGCGCCCTCAACGCGGGTAGCGCCGCGGCTGCGCCCGGCTGTGCCGGCACCAACATCACCGGCAAAGGCTCCTCGCTGCAGAACATCGCCCAAACCAAAGTCTGGGCCCCGGGCTTCGAAGCCTTCTGCCCCGGCAAGACCGTCTCCTACGTCTCCTCGGGCTCCGGTGCCGGGCTGGCGGAATGGAACTTCAACGACGGCGAAGGTCCGCTGAACACCGAATTCAGCTTCATCGGCACCGATGACGCTCCCACTGCGGCCCAGATCGCAAACGCCGAGAAAACCTCCGGCGGCGCCCAGGTGGCGGTCGTCCCGGTCGCCCAGACCTCGATCGCGATCGTCGCCAACCCGCCTGCGGGATGTGAAGTCGAACTGGTGACCAACAGCGATCTGGCCGGAATCTTCGAAGGCCGGCTCAAGGAATGGTCCAAAGTCGAAGGCGCTGA
The DNA here is from genome assembly GCA_963824705.1 of uncultured Solirubrobacterales bacterium. Classification (GTDB taxonomy): domain Bacteria; phylum Actinomycetota; class Thermoleophilia; order Solirubrobacterales; family 70-9; genus VRUE01. The sequence goes on along the minus strand of CAWGQE010000003.1, from coordinate 2,109,262 downwards.
AGGCACCTGCAACTCGCCGATCACGCGCGTCGTCCGTCAGGACGGCTCGGGCACCACGTTCCAGTTCAAGAACTACCTCTTCCAGCTGTTCAAAAAAGGTCTCTCCTGCACCGAAGGCGAAACCGAAGGCAAGAAGAGCTGGCAGGAACTGGAGCCGATCGGAGCGGGCAGCCACCCGAACATCGACTGGCCCGAAAGCTGCCCCGAAAAATCCCTGAGCACCGTCATCCACCCCGTCAGCAAAGGCGGCGGCGAAGTGGTCAAACTGGTCAACAACACCGCCGGTTCGATCGGCTACGCCGCGCTGCCGGATGCCAACGCCAACATCGCCGGCACCACGACGGTCCTGGCCCTGCAGAACAACGGCCAGAAAAAAGGCGGCGAAGCCAACTTCGCCAACGCCGCCTCGGGTACGACCGCCAACTGTGGCGGAATCACCTACTCCGGGTTCAAATTGAGCACCGGTACCGACGTCGACTGGTCCGCCGTCTTCGGCGCCAAGCCGTCGGTGGGTGGCAAAAGCTACCCGCTGTGCACGCTGACCTACGACCTGGCCCTGCACGGCTACAAAGCCGCCGGGTTCAGTGAACCGCAGTTCCTGACCTCCCGTGATTACCTGAACGAATACATCGTCCAGACGGCCGGCCAGGAAGCCATCGCCAGCAATTTCTACAGCGGCCTGCCGAGCTCCGCCGAACCAAAATTCGACGTTCTCGGTGCTGCCCGCAAAGCGGCGAAAACGATCAGCTTCTAGCCGATCGGATGTTCAGGCCGTCCTGAATCAGGGGCGGTTCCCTGAAGAGCGTGAAGGCCGGGCGAAAGCTCGGCCTTCACTCTTTTTTAACCCTTTTGTCGCCTTCGCTCCCCTGGATGTTCACACCTGACACTCGTCAGCTCGAAAGCATCGACTGCAACCGATGGACTCGAGTGGAAAGGGTGCGCGAATGGAAGGCTTGTCGTCGTTGGATGGGGTTCTTTTGGCTCGCAAAAGCAGCCAGGCGCTGATCGCCCTTTTCGCGGCACTCGCGCTCTTTGCAGCCCTCGCCCAGTCCGCCTCCGCCAAGGGCGGCGGCCAGATCGGCGAATCCTGGGGCACCCCGGGCACCGGCAACGGCCAGCTCTTCAACCCGGCGATGTTCGGCGCCGACCCCGTCGACGGCACCGTCTACACCGGCGACTACAACGGCGAACTCTCCAAAGAAACGACCGACTACCGGATCCAGCAGCTTTCCGCCGCAGGCGAATTCAAAGCCTCGACGACGATCAAACGCTTTCCGGCGACGAAAAAAATCATCGGCCTGCAGGGGATCGCGGTGGATCACAGCCTCGGCCGCATCTACATGGTCGAATCCTGTCGCGTCGGAGTCCTTGGCGGCAATTTCAACTGCAAAGAACTGGGCGCCAAGCTGGCGGCACGCAAAATCCTCGCTTACTCGACGACTCCGGAAGCCGGGAAACTCGTCCCCGACAAAACCACGCCGACGATCGCCCTGCCCGAAGGCGAAAAAGAGATCTACAACGTACAGGCGGTCAGCGTGGACCCCTCCAACCACGACATCCTGATCCTCGGCGAAGAAATCGCCGGCCACAAGGTCGTGCAGCGGATCAGTTCCTCCGGAGTCCTCGGCGCCCGTTTCACCGACACCAGCGACGTTTTGAAACCGTCGACCGGCGGCGGCGAAGACAGCTTCGCCAGCTCCTTGGCCGTCTCCACCAGCGGAGTCGCCTACGCGATGACCGGGCAGAAGACGCCGGGCACTACCTTCACCCGCGCTTGGCAGCTTCCCGCCAGCCTCGCCAGCCTGGAAGCCGTCCCCGGTTTCGCCTCCGCCGCTGAAAAAGAAGGCTGGCCTCTGGGCCACGAGAGCAAAGTCGAAGCGGCCTTCGGAGGCCCGCAGCTGGCGATCTCCGCCGACGGCGGCACCCTCTACTGGAAGGAATACCAGGTCAACTCGGGCACTCCGGCCGAACCCGGCGAACTGCTCGTTCGCGGCTACTCGCTGACCAAAGGCGAAACGACCGCGGTCTGGGGCGGTGGCACCACGAAATGCAAGATCGCCACCTCCAACGCTGCGCTGGCAGCCAGCTCGGGCGGCAACCTCGTTGTGCTCGACACCGGCGCCGAAACCGTCAAACCGGGCGACAAACCAGCCTACGGCCTCAAGGTCATGACCCTTGGCGCGGGCGGCACCGGCTGCGTCGAACCGGTGGCCAAATTCACCATCAACGGCAAAAAAGAAGGCGAAGAACCGACTGGTATCAAACCGGGCGACACGGTCACCTTCAGCGCCGCCGGCTCCGAACTGCTGGGCGGCTTCCGCAAGGAACTGATCTGGAAATTCGGCGATGGCACCGAAAAAACGGTGGTGCAGCCCAAAGAAGAAGAAGAAGCTCCGGCCACCGTCACCCACGTCTACTCGAGCGGGGCCAAAGTCACCGTCAAGCTTGAAATCAAGCTGCTCAACCCGCCGTTCGGCAACCCGGACCCGGTCGAACGGACCTTCACCGTCGGCACGCCCGTCAAACCGAAATTCAAACTCAAAGTGACCAAGGTGGGCTCCGGGCTGGGAGCCGTCACCAGCTCGCCGTCGGGGGTCAACTGCGGTGGCATCTGCGAAGCCGAATTCGAAGAAGGCACCGAAGTCACTCTCAGCCAGACCGTCGAACTCGGTTCGGAATTCAAAGGCTGGTCCGGCGCCTGCTCAGGCACCGGTGCTTGCAAAGTGACGATGAGCGAAGCCAAGTCGGTGGGCGCCGAATTTGCTCTCGAAAAACACCTTCTCTCGGTCTCGAAGACCGGCAGTGGCGCCGGTACGGTCACGAGCTCCCCGGCAGGGATCGCCTGTGGCGGGACCTGCTCGGCGAGCTTCGATCACGGCACCGAAGTCACTCTCACCCCCGCGGCTGAATCGGGCTCCGAATTCAAAGGCTGGAGCGGCGCCTGCACCGGTACCGGTGCCTGCAAAGTCGCGATGAGCGCGGCGAAATCGGTCAGTGCCGAATTCGCCGCCACCTCGAGCTTCCTGCTCACGATCAGGAAGGCGGGCTCTGGCTACGGCCCGGTGACCAGCTCACCCGCGGGCATCGATTGCCGCTCGGTCTGCTCCGCCGCCTTCCCCGGGGGCTCCACCGTCACGCTCAGCGCCGAGCCCGGCCCGGGCAGCAAATTGACCTGGACCGGCTGCGACTCGATCGTCGGCGCCAACGAATGCAAAGTGGCGATGTCGACCGCGAAGGAAGTCCTCGCCACCTTCGAAGAAGCCCTTTGCACGGGTGCGAACATCACCGGTGCGGGTTCCTCGCTGCAGCGGATCGCCCAGACCGAAGTCTGGAAGCCGGGCTTCGAGGGCTCGACCTGCAACAGCGGCACTCACCCGACGATCACCTACAACTCAACTGGCTCCGCCGCCGGGATGAGCGCCTGGAACTTCGACGGCGCCAAAGGCTCGATCGACACCGGCCTCAGCTTCATCGGCACCGACGACGCCCCGACCGCGGCGCAGATCGCCAACATCAAGAGCAAAGCCGGCGGCGCCCAGCTGGCGGTGATCCCGGTCGCCCAGACCTCGATTGCGATCCTCGCCAACCCGCCGTCGGGGTGTGAAGTCGAAGCGATCACCAACAGCAACCTGGCCGGTGTCTTCGAAGGCCGCATCGCCAGCTGGAAAAGCCTCGAAGGCGCCGAAGGGACGTGCGATTCGCCAATCACCCGCGTCGTCCGCAAGGAAGGCTCGGGCACCACCTACCAGCTCAAGAACTACCTCTTCCAGCTCTACAAGAAGGGCCTGCCTTGCACCACGGGGGGCACCGAAGGCAAGCTGAGCTGGCAGGAAACGGAGCCGATCGGCAATGGCGCCCACCCCAACGCCGACTGGCCCGAAAGCTGCACCGAAAAAGTGCTGAGCGCGGTCGTCCGCCCGGCGGGCAACGGCGGCGGCGAAGAGGTGAGCAAGGTCAACTCGACGGCGGGCAGCATCGGCTACGCCGCCCTGCCGGATGCCGAGGCAGGCGTCGCCGGCACCACGACGATCCTGGCCCTGCAGAACAACGGCCAGAAGAAGGGCGGCGAAGCCAACTTCGCCAACGCCGCCTCGGGCGCGACCGCCAACTGCGGCGGCATCGCCTACTCCGGCTTCAAACTCGGTACCAATCGCGACGTCGACTGGTCGGGCGTCTTCGGTGCCAAGCCCGCGGTCGGCGGCAAAAGCTACCCACTGTGCACGCTGACCTACGCGCTCGCCTTCCACGGCTATGGGGCGGTCGGGTTCAGCGAAGCCCAGGAGATCACCGCCCGCGACTACCTGAATGGCTACGTGGTCCGCCCGGCGGGCCAGGAAGCGGTCGCGAGCCACTTCTACAGCCCCCTGCCGACTGCGGCGGAACCGAAATCAGACGTCCTCGGCGCGGCGCGCTGGGCAGCGTCGAGCATCAGCTTCTAGGCCGAGCAAAACGGAAGCGGGAGATTTCGAGAGAATGCGTCGGTGACGACGGTTCCTCCTGCCCGCCTCCTGCTTGGACTTGCGTTGGTCGTCTGTCTGTTCAGCGGCTTGGCGGACGGGGCGGCGGCAAACCCGATCACGACCGAGAACGCGCTGGCCGGCGATGGCCACTGGCTTTCCTACGAACACCTCGCCCCCGCTTCGACGATTCAGGGGTATTCCTCGGAGTCGAGCGTTGCCCCAGGTGGGACGCTTCATCTCCATATCGACAGTCCGGCCAGCAGCTACCGCGTCGAGGTGAACCGCCTCGGCTGGTACGGCGGGGCTGGGGGGCGACGAGTGGCGTGCGTTCCCGGTTGCTCGGAAAGCAAGCCTCCCGTCTCCCAGCCCAACTCGCCGATCGTCGATGAAGCCAGCGGGCGGTTGGATGCCAACTGGACCGTCACCGACACCGTGTCGATCGGCGCCGGCTGGGCCTCCGGCTATTACGTCGCCGAGTTCGTCGTCACCTCGGGGCCCGACGCCGGCGATGTGGCGTGGTACCCGTTTGTCGTAACCCCTCCCACGGGCAACGAATCGACCATCCTGGTACAGGTGCCGATCAATACCTGGCAGGCGTACAACCCCTGGCCGGGGGGCGCCGCCGGTCGCAGCCTCTACAACTCGAACAGCGGCGAAAAAGGCGCGGCGACGAAGGTGTCCTTCAATCGCCCGTTGACGATCCGGCCCGAAACCACCTCTTCGTCCTATTACCAGGAGCCGGTCTTCGGGCGGGAGGTGCAGGCGGTCCGCTTCCTCGAGCGCGAGGGCTACGACGTCTCCTACGTAACCGACGCCGATGTCGACCGGGACCCCGGCATCCTGCTGAAACACCGCGTGGACATGGCCCTCGGCCACGACGAGTACTGGACCGCGGCGATGCGCAACGGCTGGGACGCGGCGCTTGCCGCCGGGCACAACGAGATCTTCATGGGGGGCGACATCGGCACGTGGTTGGTTCGATACGAGGACGGCGGGCGGACGCTGGTCGGCTACAAGGGCCATCGCGATCCCGTGTCTCCGCCGACCAAGAGGTTCCGCGATCAGGTACCGCCCGAACCGGAGTGTGAACTGGAGGGTGTGCAGTACGACGACCATACGAGCCACGGAGGGCAGCGCGACTACGCCGTCACCGCGGCCGCCGCGTCGAATCCGTGGATCCTGGCCGCCGGGCTCAAACCCGGCGACACGATCCACGCAGCCGTCGGCTACGAGTGGGATGCGGTCACGCCCGGCTGCGCTACCCCGCCGCTGCAGGTGCTCTTTCAGCTGCCGAGCTCGGGCAAAGAAGGCGAGGCAGACGCGGTCACCTTCACCGCGGCGAGCGACGGCAGCGTTTTTTCTGCCGGATCGAACATGTTCGCCAACATGCTCGACAGCTATAACGGCTCAAGGGCGACCGGGCAGGTCGCGGACCCGCGCATTCAGGCCTTCACCAACGCCTTGCTGGCCGATTTCAGCAGGCCTCCCTCCTCGTCCTCGGGCTGCTCTCTTTCCAACATCAAGGGAGCCGGCTCCTCGTTGCAGGGCATCGCCCAGGCAAAAGTCTGGGCACCGGCCTTCGAGGGGCTCTGTCCCGGTCTCAAAATCGAATACGAATCGACCGGCTCCGGCGCCGGGATGAGCGCCTGGAACTTCGACGGCGCCAAAGGCTCGATCGACACCGGCCTCAGCTTCATCGGCACCGACGACGCCCCGACCGCGGCGCAGATCGCCAACATCGAGAGCAAAGCCGGCGGCGCCCAACTGGCGGTGATCCCGGTCGCCCAGACCTCGATCGCGATCCTCGCCAACCCGCCCGCCGGTTGCGAAGTCGAATTGATCACCAACGCCAACCTGGCCGGCGTCTTCGAGGGCCGGATCTCGAAATGGAGCCAGCTCGAAGGGGTCGAAGGCACCTGCGACTCGCCGATCACCCGCGTTGTCCGCAGAGATGGCTCGGGAACGACCTACCAGTTGAAGAACTACCTGTTCCAGACCTACAAGAAGGGCCTGCTCTGCACGACGGGCGGCACCGAAGGCAAGCTGAGCTGGCAGGAAGCGGAGCCGATCGGAGCGGGTGCCCACCCCAACACCGACTGGCCCGAGAGCTGCAGCGGGAAAGCGCTGAGCACGGTCGCCCGCCCGGCCGGCAACGGCGGCGGCGAAGAGGTCGCCAAGGTCAACGCGACGGCGGGCAGCATCGGCTACGCCGCCCTGCCCGACGCCAAAGCAGGCATCTCGGGCACCACGACGATCCTGGCCTTGCAGAACAACGGCCAGAAGAAAGGCGGCGAAGCCGGCTTCGCCAACGCCGCCTCGGGCTCGACCGCGAACTGCGGTGGCACTGTCTACACCGGGTTCAAGCTGAGCACCGGCACCGACGTCGACTGGTCTGGTGTCTTCGGCGCCAAGCCGACGGTGGGCGGCAAAAGCTACCCACTGTGCACGCTGACCTACGACCTCGCCTTCCATGGCTACAAAGCCGCCGGATTCACCGAAGCCCAGGAGATCACCACCGCCGGGTACCTCGGTTACGTGCCGCAGCCGGTCGCTCAAGAAGCGGTCGCCGGCAACTTCTACAGCGGCCTGCCGAGCTCCGCCGAATCCAAATTCGACGTACTCGGCGCGGCCCGAAAAGCGGCGAAGGCGATCGGTTACTGACCGGATCTGACACCGGATTGCTTCTCGTTACATTTCCGTAGCTAGCGCTTTTCCCGATGTTCACATGGTTGCGCGGCGGTCTCGGAACTATGTCCATGCCGATGAGCGCCGGGGACAAATCAGTGCGCAAAAGCAACCGCGTGCTGACAATCGTGATCGCCGCCCTCGCCCTCACTGGGCTCTTTGCCCAGTCCGCCTCCGCCAAAGGCGGCGGCCAGATCGGCGAATCCTGGGGCACCCCAGGCACCGGCAACGGCCAGCTCTTCAACCCGGCGATGTTCGGCGCCGACCCCGTCGACGGCACCGTCTACACCGGCGACTACACCGGCGAACTCTCCAAAGAAGCCTCCAACTACCGGATCCAGCAGCTCTCGGCAAGCGGCGAATTCAAAGCTTCGGCCGAAATCAAACGCTTCCCCGTGGCGAAAAAAATCATCGGCCTGCAGGGCATGGCGGTCGACCACGGCCTCGGTCGCATCTACATGGTCGAATCCTGCCGCGTCGGGGCCCTCGGCGGCAACTTCACCTGCAAGGAACTCGGTGCCAAGCTCGCCGCCCGGCAGATCCTCGCTTACTCGACGACTCCGGAAGCCGGGAAACTCGTCCCCGACAAAACCACGCCGACGATCGCCCTGCCCGAAGGCGAAAAAGAGATCTACAACGTACAGGCGGTCAGCGTGGACCCCTCCAACCACGACATCCTGATCCTCGGCGAAGAAATCGCCGGCCACAAGGTCGTGCAGCGGGTCAGTTCCTCCGGAGTCCTCGGCGCCCGTTTCACCGACACCAGCGACGTTTTGAAACCGTCGACCGGCGGCGGCGAAGACAGCTTCGCCAGCTCCTTGGCCGTCTCCACCAGCGGAGTCGCCTACACGATGATCGGCCAGAAAACGCCCGGGTCGGCGATCACGCGGGCTTGGCAGTTCACACCGAGCCTCACGGCTCTCGAAGCGGTTCCAGGCTTCGCCGTCGCCGCTGAAAAAGAGGGCTGGGCGCTGGGCCATGAGAGCAAAGTCGAAGCGGCCTTCGGCGGGCCGCAGCTGGCGATCTCCGCCGACGGCTCGACGCTCTACTGGAAGGAATACCAGCTCAACTCCGGCCTTCCCTCCGAACCGGGCGAACTGCTCGTCCGCGGCTACTCGTTGACCAAAGGCGAAAGCATCGCGATCTGGGGGGGTGGCACGACGCGGTGCAAGATCACCACCTCCAACGCCGCCCTGGCGACGACCGCGGGCGGCAACCTCGCCATGCTCGACACCGGCGCCGAAACCGTCAAACCGGGCGACAAACCGACTTACGGCCTCAAGGTCATCACCTTCGGCTCGGGCGGCACCGGTTGTGCCGAACCGGTGGCCAAGTTCACGATCAACGGCAAAAAAGAAGGCGAAGAACCGACCGTCAACCCCGGCGAAACGGTCACCTTCAGCGCCGCAGGTTCGGAACTGCTCGGCGGCTTCCGCAGGGAACTGATCTGGAAATTCGGCGATGGCACCGAAAAAGCCGTCGGCCCGGCCAAAGAAGGTGAAGAAGCGCCGGCGACGGTCACCCACGTCTACTCGAGCGCCGCCAAAGTGACGGTCAGGCTCGAAATCAAGCTGCTCAACCCGCCCTTCGGCGACCCGGCGCCGGTCGAACGCGGCTTCAACATCGGCTCGCCGGGGAAATCATTCAAGCTGACCGTCTCCAAAGCCGGCAACGGCAAAGTCACCAGCTCTCCGGCCGGAATCGACTGCGGCGGCGATTGCGAAGAGGAATACCCCGAAAGCACCGAAGTCATCCTGGTCCCCGCCGCCGAAGCCGGCTCCGAATTCAAAGGCTGGTCGGGTGCCTGCAGCGGTACCGGCAGCTGCAAAGTGACGATGAGCGCCGCCAAATCGGTGGGCGCCGAATTCACGCTCGAAAAACGATTGCTGAGCGTCACCAAGACCGGCAACGGCGCCGGCACGGTGACCAGCTCCCCGGCGGGTATCAACTGCGGGTCGACCTGCTCGGCGAGCTTGGACTTCGGCGTCGAAGTGACCCTCACTCCCAACCCCGACCCGGGCTCCGAATTCAAAGGCTGGAGCGGCGCCTGCTCGGGCACCGGCGCCTGCAAGGTGACGATGAGTGCGGCCAAATCGGTGGGCGCCGAATTCGCACTGGAAAGCCACCAGCTGAGCGTCTCCAAGACCGGCAACGGCACCATCACCAGCTCCCCGGCCGGGATCGCCTGCGGCGCCACCTGCTCGGCGAGCTTCGCCCACAACGCCGAAGTCACCCTGGTACCCGCCGCCGACCCGGGCTCCGAATTCAAAGGCTGGAGCGGTGCCTGCAGCGGAACCGGCAGCTGCAAAGTGACGATGAGCGCGGCGAAATCGGTGGGCGCCGAATTCACGCTCGAAAAACGGCAGCTGAGCGTCACCAAGACCGGCAACGGCACCGTGACCAGCTCACCGGCGGGGATCGACTGCGGGTCGACCTGCTCGGCGAGCTTCGACGTTGGCAGCCCGGTGGCTTTGACTGGAACGCCGACGCCCGGCACCCACACGGCCGCGGTCAAATGGTCCGGCTGCGACAGCGTCAACGGCGCCAACGAATGCGTCGTCGCGATGTCCGCCGCCAAGGCCGTCACCGCGACCTTCGCACTCGAACAGCACGAGCTCTCGGTTACGAAGGGTGGTGGGGGAGGCGGCTCGGTTGTCAGCAGCCCGGCGGGGATCGAATGCGGCGAAGTCTGCTCGGCCGGCTTCGACCACGGAACCGAAGTGACCCTGACCGCCACCGCGTCGGGTGGCTCCGAATTCAAGGAATGGACGGGTTGCGGCAGCGTTGTCGGCGGTCAATGCAAAGTCACGATTACCGCCGCGAAAGCGGTCGAAGCCAAGTTCGATCTGATCCCCGGCAAAGTCCTGCTCGAAGTGTCGAAGCCCGGCAATGGCACGGGCACCGTGACCAGCTCCCCGACTGGGATTTCCTGCGGCGGTGTCTGCGAAGCCGGCTTCACCGAAGGCGCCGTGGTCACCCTGACCGCGGCGGCTTCCCCCGGCTCGCAATTCGCCGGCTGGACCGGCTGTGCCTCCGAACCCGGCCCGAGCGAATGCAAAGTGACGATGAGCGCGGCGAAATCGGCGGGCGCCGAATTCACGCTCGAAAAACGACAGCTGAGCGTCGCCAAGACCGGCAACGGCGCCGGCACGGTGACCAGCTCCCCGGCGGGGATCGACTGCGGGTCGACCTGCTCGGCGAGCTTCGACTTCGGCGTCGAAGTGACCCTCACTCCCAACCCCGAAGCGGGCTCCGAATTCAAAGGCTGGAGCGGCGCCTGCTCCGGCACCGGCGCCTGCAAGGTGACGATGAGTGCGGCCAAATCGGTGGGCGCCGAATTCACGCTCGAAAAGCATCAGCTCTCGGTCACCAAGACCGGCTCGGGATCCGGCACGGTGACCAGCTCCCCGGCCGGCATCAACTGCGGCGCGACCTGCGGCGCCGCTTTCAACCACGGAGCCGAAGTGACCTTGACCGCCTCCTTCGGCACCGGCACTAAAGCCGTCGCTTGGACGGGCTGTACCTCCGAACCAAGCCCGAGCGAATGCAAAGTGACGATGAGCGCGGCCAAATCGGTGACGGCCGAATTCGGGTTGGAAACCCACCAGCTCTCGGTCGCCAAGACCGGCTCGGGCACCGGCACCGTGACCAGCTCCCCGGCGGGCATCAACTGCGGGTCGACCTGCTCGGCGAGCTTCGTCCACAACGCCGAAGTCATCCTGGTCCCCGCCGCCGAAGCCGGCTCCGAATTCAAAGGCTGGTCCGGTGCCTGCAGCGGTACCGGCAGCTGCAAAGTGACGATGAGCGCCGCCAAATCGGTGGGTGCCGAATTCAGCCTCGAACAGCACCAGCTGAGCGTCACCAAAACCGGCAACGGCACGGGCACGGTGACCAGCTCCCCGACCGGAATCAACTGCGGCACGACCTGCTCGGCTGCCTTCAACCACAACGCCGAAGTGACTCTGACCGCCTCCTTCGGCCCAAGCACCGAAGCCGTCGCCTGGACCGGCTGCGCCTCCGAACCCGGCCCGAGCGAATGCAGAGTGACGATGAGCGCGGCGAAGTCGGTGACGGCTGAATTCACGCTGGAGCAGCATCAGCTCACTGTGGACACCATCGGCGGCGGAGCGGGCGTGGTCACCAGCTCGCCCACGGGCATCGAATGTGGCGTCACCTGTCAGGCGGGTTTCGAGCAGGGCACCGAGGTAACGCTGGGCGCAGCACCCGACAGCGGCTCCGAATTCAAAGGTTGGACCGGCTGCGACAGCGTCGTCGGCGAACAGTGCAAGGTCGCGCTCGACGCCGACAAGGCGGTGACAGCGAAATTCGACTTGATCCCCGGTCACTCCCTGCTCAAGCTGAGGAAGCTCGGCGGCGGGGTGGCCACGGTGACGAGCTCTCCGACGGGCATCGACTGTGGAGTCACCTGCGAAACCACCGGCATCGAGGAAGGGGAGACGGTCACCCTCGAGGTGTCCTCGTTCGGCTCCCACACGATTGCCTCCGTCGCCTGGACCGGCTGCGCCTCCGAACCCGGCCCGACCGAGTGCGAGGTCACGCTGAACGGTGCGGCGACCGAAGTCAGCGCCCGGTTCGCCCTCGAACAGCACCAGCTCTCGGTCACCAAGAGCGGCAGCGGCGCCGGGACGGTCGTCAGCGCGCCGGCGAGGATCGATTGCGGCGCCGACTGCGCGGCGGGCTTCGACCACGGCAGCGAAGTGACCCTCACGGCGGCCGCTGCGGACGACTCCGAATTCAGGGGCTGGAGTGGGGCCTGCGCCGGCACGCACGCGTGCCGGGTCACGATTGACGCGGCGAAGACGGTGAACGCCGCCTTCGACGCGCTTGCGTCCGGCTCCACCGAATCTTTGCCGCCGGGCGGGGATCAGCCCGCTGCCGGGCCGACCGACGCCGAAAAGCTCAAAGGGGCGCTGAGGAAATGCCGCAAGCGCAAGGGCAGAGCCAAGGCCCGATGCGAACGCAAGGCAAAGGGGGGCGCGAAGGTCAAGCCGAAGCGCCACCCGGGCAGGCACCGGTCCCAAAGGGGGAGGGGCTGAACCGGCGTAGGCCATGGGCCTGGATCGCCGTGGCACTTGCCGCTGCCGCACTTGCCGGCCCCGCGCCGGTCCAGGCCCTGGTCTCGGCCCCGGTCACCCTCGCCGGTCCCTCCTCGGACATCGTCGATTTCGGCGGAGTGGCGATGGCGCCCGACGGCAGCGGTGGCGTCGTCTACACGAAGGCCGTCGCCGGCGTGCCGCACGTCTTCGCCAACCGCTACACGGGCAACGAATGGAGCGGTCCTATCCGAGTCGACTGGGACCAGCCCTTCGAAGCGAGCCAGGCGCGCGTCGCCGCCGGGCCCCGCGGGGAACTGCTGGTCGTCTGGGTTACCCAGGTAGCCACCGTGCACGGCAGGGTTCGCTACGGGCTGTTCTCCGCGTCGATCGGGAGGGGCGCGGGCAGCTTCGGTCCCTCGCAGCCGGTCGACCCGGACGTGGGGGAAGGGATCGGCGTCGACCCCTCGGTCTCGGCGACGGCCTCCGGACAGGCGATCGTCGCCTACCGGGCGATCACCTTCAACTTCAACGGGACGTCGGCCTCGACGGCTGTGCAACTGCGTCCCGGCGACGTGATGGCCGATATCCGGCTCGCCCGACTCAAGGACGATCGTTGGTCGCAGCTCGGCGCGATCAACCGCAACCCGGAAAGCTCGATGCGCCCGCCCAGCTCGACCAACGGGCCGAAGGTGGGCGCGGGGGTCGACGGCGGCGCGGTCGTCGCCTGGCAGGAGCCCGACCAGAGCGGCGCCGCGCGGATCTGGGTGCGGCGGATCTTCGGCACGACCCTCGGTCCGATCCTCGAAGCGAGTCCGACGAGCTGGGAAGGGGCGTCGGTCAGCGGTGACGTCGATGCCTTCTCCCTGGCCGTCACCCCACTCGACCAGGCGAGGATCGCGATGCGGCTCGCGCCCAACTCGCTGCCCGGTCGCTCGCGACTGCTCCTCAACACGCTGCCGCCGGGCTTCGCCGTACCCTCCAGCGCGCTGATCGGCGTCAAGCCCGTCTTCACCGCGGCGAGCGCTTCGCTGCCCGGCGTCGGCGCCCCCGGCGTCGCGGCCTATGAAAAAGGCGGCGCCGAAGGGCTGCTGAAGCTGGTCTTCGTCGCCGGAAACCAGCTTCGCGAGGTGGAGGCGGATCAGAGCGGGGCGATGGTCTCCCTTCCTCTGCCGCCCGGGCCCACCGCCGTGCAGGGCGCCGAAGCACAGGCCGCGCTCGACCCCGAAGGCGGTGGCGTGGTCGCCTACCCGGCGCTGGACTCGACCGGGCAGCAGGCGCTCGCTGTGCGACAGGAGGTCCCCGGCGGCGCCGCCCAGGTTGGCCTGCTTGCGGGCACCGAAGGCGGTCCGATCGCCGAGCCCGCGATTGGACCCTCGGGCTCGGGCGACGCGCTGATCGCCTTTCGCCAGGGAGAACCCGGCCGCTTCCAGATCGTCGCCGACGCGGTCACCGCGCCGCCGGCGGAATTCAAGCTCAAGGGTCCCAAGGGCTGGAGCAGGCCGACTCAAGTGCGGCTCCGCTGGACCACGGCGAGGAGCGCGGTCACCGGCCTCACCTACTCGGTGCTGCTCGGCAACCGGACCGTCAAGCAGGGCCTTCGCCGCCACCGCTTCCGCCCGCGCCCCGCGTCGCTCGGCAACGGCAGGACGCAGGCGCGGGTGCTCGCCACCGACCGATTCGGCCAGCAGATGCTGAGCAAGCCGGTCGGGCTGATGGTCGACGGCGAGGCCCCGCTGGTAACGGTGAGCGAACCTGGCCCGTCCGCACGAGTCGCAGTGCGGGTCCGCGATGCGGATTCGGGGCTGAAGGCGAAGGCGACGTCGGTCGACTTCGGCGACGGCGTCATGGCCCACGGCGGTGGGCGCTTCCACCATGTCTACTCTGCCCCCGGTACCTACACGGTCTTCGTCCGGGCTCGCGACCGGGTCGGCAACCGGGTGACGCGGCGCTTCGAGGTGCGGGTGCCATGAGGGCCCCCCTTCACACGCTCGCGGCGATTCTGCTCGCGCTTGGTGCTGTCGGCACCGGCGCCTCGCCGGCCGCGGCGGAATTCGGCCCGATTCGCCTCGTCTCGCGCAGCGCCGTGCAGCAGGCCGGCGAAGCGGTGGCGCCGGCGATCTCCGCCGACGGCCGCTATCTCGCCTTTCAGGGCACGATCGGCGGCGAAAAGGGCGTCTTCCGCAAGGACCTGCAGAGCGGCGCCGTCCAACCGGTCCTCGCCGGCAGCGCCTACGAAGCTAACGCTCCCGGCAGCGACGCCACCGCCCCCTCGATCTCCGCCGACGGCCGCTACGTCGCCTTCACCACGGCGGTCCAGCTCGACCCCGGCGACGACGTTCAGCCCGGCTCGAGGGACGTCTACGTAGCCGACATGGCCTCCTCGCCGCCGGGTTACGTGCTGGCCTCGGCGCTCGACGGCAGCTCGGCAGGCCTCACCTACGGCACCGCCGGTGGCTCGGAAGCCACCGGCAGGGTCGCGCTCAGCGCCGACGGGCGCAAGGTGGCCTTTTTCACCACCGCGACCTCGAACCTGACCGGCGACACGACGAAAACCGAAACGCCGGCGGGCCAGATCGCGGTGCGCGATCTCGACAGCAGACGGACGATCCTGGTCAGCGCCGAACGCGATCCCGAAACCGGGGTGATGACCGGCCGCCCGGTGGCGGGGGGCGCGCTCCTTCCCGCCGATGTGAGTCTGCCGCTCTTGCGCGGGGCCGCGCTCAGCGCCGACGGCACGACCGTCGCTTGGATGGGCGCCCATCTGCCGGCCCAGGTGCCGTTGCCCGCCGGGGAAGCGAAAAAGATGGACGAACTCGACGAAAAAGGCCAGTTCCCCTACGCGGAGCCGCTCTGGCGGCGGATCGGCGACGGCCCCGAGGCGCCGACCCGGCGAATCGTCGCCGGCGAAGGGGCAGCCGCGCTGCTGCCGCTGCTGACCCAGAAGAACACCGGCTTCAACAAGGCCGAAGGTTGGCTGGGCCTCCAACACGTCGACGGGATACCCCAGCTCAGCGCCGACGGGCGCACCGTCGCCCTGATTGGCAATCCGACGCTGCCGGCGAACCTCTTCCTGGTCGAAATGGGCGACGATACGGGCGGTGGCCAGGCGATCCGCCGACTGACCGAGGAGATCCCCCTCGGCCCAGGCGAAGAAGTCAACTCGAAACAGACGATCCCGCTCGACGGCCACCTCTTCGACCTGGCGATCTCGGCCGACGGACGGCGGATCGCCTTCGCCACTGCGCGCCAGCGCTTCCCGCTGGCGCCGCCCAACCTGATCGGCGCGCCCCCCTCCCGACTTGGCATGGTCGAGCTCTACCTGCTCGACCGCGACGGCGAGACGCTGCGACGGGTAACCCACGGCTTCAGCGGCGAGAGCGAACCCTCGCTGGCTCCCGCCGGCTCGAACCTGAGCGTCTCCAACGGTGACGGTGCGGGCTCGCCGAGCTTCGGCGGCGACCTGATCGCTTTCGGCTCGATCGCTTCCAACCTGGTCCCGGGCGACGGCAACGACGCCGGCGACGCCTTCACCGTCGCCGACGATGTAGCGCCACGCGTGGCCGGGGCGACGAGCATCGCGCCGGCCCCGTCGCAGCGCCGTCGCCGGCCCCGCTGGCGCCTGCGACTGAGCGCCTTCTCGCTGCCGGACGGCGGGGTACGGCTGGTGGCCGTGGTGCCCGCCCCGGGCGGCGTGCACGCAGGCGTCGCGGCCGCGATCGGTCGAAGCGGGGGGCCGCGCCGGCTCGGCGGGGCACGCGCCCACCCGCGCCACAGCGGGCCGGTTCCGTTGACCCTGGAGCTGCCCGCGCGGCTGCGTGCCTTGGCCCACTCGCGCGAAGGCGTCTACGCGATGGCGCGGGTGAGTTTCCACGGGCGCGGCCACCGGGTCCTGCGTGGCCGGCTGCAGGTGCGCTTCCACGTCCACCCAGCCAAGCGCAAGGGGAGCCTCCGATGAGGCGGGCGGCCTTCGCGGGCGTCCTGCTCGCCGTCCTGCTCGGTGCCGTCGCCCACGCCGGCGCCGCCGAATGGCGCTCGGAGCAGCCACTCGGCGACGGCGGCTTCCTCTCCAACCTGGGGGAAGTCGGCGATGTCGAGTGCCGGCAACCGAACCGCTGCATGCTGATAACGCCGGGGAACGGCGGCGTCGCCGCCGGGCTCTTCGCCTTCGACGGCGCCGGCTGGTACCGCTACTCGACCGTCTGCGGCGGTCACGAAGGGCGGATCGCCTGGGCCGGGCCCGACGAGTTCTGGACGATCTCCGACCAGCAGCTCGGTCAGGAAATCGAAGTAAACCCGACCCAGCGCTTCCGCATCTCCCTCTGTCACTTCAAGGACGGCAGGGTGGTCGCCTCCTACGGCGAGCCGATCGGGGTGCAGGGCTCCTACATGGCGATGGCCGCCGCCGCCTGCTCGGGCCCGAACGAGTGCTGGTTCGCGGGCGTGCGGCTGCCGAGCGCCGTCAACCAGGGCGCCTTCCATCTGCACTGGGACGGGACCTCGGTGCGGCCGGTGCCGTCGCTCAGCGAACAGCAGAGCGAACTGCTCGACCCGGGCCGTTCGGTAACCGGTCTCGCTGTCCACCAGGGCGGTTTCTACGAGGGGGTGCGGGTCGCCGAAGGCGACTCTCCCGTGGCGAGCGAAGGGAGCGAAGCCTCCGTTCTCCACCGGGTCCAAGCTGGCGCCGCGACGCCTTTCCAGTCGCTGTTCGCCGCGGCGCCTCTGGACTTCGGCGCCGCCGCCGAAGCGAGCGAACTCGAAGGTTTCCGCCTCAGCGACGACGGGCAGCGGCTATGGGCGATCTCCGGCGCCACGGGACCGTTGGCGACGGTCACGGTGCTGCGACTGGGGGAAGAGGGCCTGGCCCAACTGCCGCTCGAAGACCCCGACGGGGTGCTGGAGCCGGGCGACTCGGTCGGCGGGGTCGCCGCCGAGCCCGGCCTTGGCGATGCCTGGATCGGCTTCAAACACGGTGGCGAATCGCGGGCGGCCTCGACGCCGGCGTTGCTGACCCGCATCGACGCCGACGGCAGCGTCGGCCCGGAGGTCGTCCTGCCGGGCGAAGGCGAAGGGATCGAACGCTCCGGTCCGGCCGGTCCGATCGCCTGCGCTGCCGCCGAACAGTGCTGGATGGCGACGCAGCTCGGCTGGCTCTTCCACCTCGGCCCTGACCCCGAACCGAATCACGACCCGGCGATGCACCCGCCGACGATCACCGTGCGGCCTCGCGACAACAGCCTGCCGATCGTGCCGCCGATCAGCCTTCCCGAAGACGATTCCGGCAGCGAAGCCAAAGCGGGGGTCTCCGAACAGGAAGAACCGCTGCCCGAATTCGAAGAACTGCCCCCGCAGCGGCGTCCCGCACTGCTGTCGAAGATCGAGCAACGGCTGCTGCACGGCAGGATCCTCGAGCTGAGCTTCACCCTGCGGACCAAGGCCCACGTGCAGTTGCTCGCCCGGCGCCAAGGCCGCGTCGTCGCCAAGACGAAGCGCTACACGCTCACCCGCGGGCGCCACAGCTTGCGGCTGCGGCTCGACCCCAAGCGCTGGCCGACCAAGCTCGACCTCCAGGCCCACTCGGTCAAGGGAGGCTCGAGATGAGCGTCTTCCCGCGCCGCCGCGGCGGGCTGGTCGGGCTGGCGCTCGCGGTCGCGGCGCTGAGCATCGCCTGGGGTGCTCCCGGCGGTGCCGGCGCGCAGGGTGGGGGCGAACTCGTTGCCCAGCCGTTCCAGGCGGCGCCGACCCAAAGCTTCCTCGGCGCCTCTCCTCAGGAGGCTCCGGGAGAGGTGTGGGCGACTGCAAAAGGAAACAAGACGCTGGCCCGCTACACCGATGCCGTCGGCTGGGAAACGCTGCCCCAGCCGACCGCTGCGGGCGGGGAGGCGGCGGACGAACTGACCCTCGCGACCGACGCCTCGGCGGGACGCACGACCCCGCGCGGGGGAGTCGTCGTCGCCGGCGCCGACGCCGAAGGCGAAGTCCTCGTCGTGCGCGATCCGGGCGGCGCGGCGCGGGAGGCTCCCTCTCCGGGGGCGCTGCTCGAACCGGGAGAAGGGCTCTTCGGTGCCAGTGGCGCCGGCCGCCTGCTTGCGGCGAACGACGCGGGCGGCGGCAAGACGGGCGCGTTCGTCGTGCCCGAAGGGCAGCGGTTGGTGCTCGCCTTCGACGGTCTGGAATGGTCGCATGAGGAAATCTGCCTGGAAGCGAAGCCCGGCTGCACGTCTCCGGAATCCGGCTTCCGCGCCATCGCGATCGACGCCGGCGGTGGGGAAGCCTGGTTGCTCGGGCGCGGCGCCCTCCCCGAAGACGGGGTCGAGCTGTTCAGGCGGGAAGCCGGCGGCGGGGCGCCGGTCTGGCGGCAGCAGCCACTCGGGGCGCCGGGGTCTCTTGGTGCGCTCTACGCAAAGGCGGAATCGCTCGGCGTCACGATCTCGCCGCGCGAAAAGGGGCAGCCGCTCACCGTGACCGAAGCCGGCGTCTGGGTCGACGCCGTGCTGAACGACGGCAGCGGCGGCACGGACGCCTCGATCTTCTACGACATCGCTCAGGGCAAGGTGACCGGCTCTTGGTGCGATCTCGCCGCACCCGCCGGCTTTTGTCAGCTCACGCTTGGCTCGGAGCTGCCCGCCGGCGAAGCCCGCAGCTTCGCCTGGCCCAGCGGCGGGCCCTACGGCGAGCGGGCGATCACCGGCATCGGCACCGGCGCGATCCTCAGCCTCGAAGGCACCGCCTTCACCCGGATCGCGCTCGCAGGCGGAGGCGCCGGGAGCAAGCAGGGCGCCGCCCTGAGCGCCCCCGACGAAGGCTGGCTAGGGGCGACGCCGCCCGTCCACCTGACTCGCAACCCCGAATCGGCGCACCTGCAGCCGTGGCCGGTCCCTTTCCGCCGCCCGCTGACCGCGGTCGTCCCCGAGCCCGGCGCGCCCGTCGGCGCCCTCGACTCCGAAGCGCTCGCGGTCGGTGCCGTGGGGCAGGTCGCCCGCTACCTGCCCGACCGAGGCTGGGAACCGGAATCGCTGCTGAGGGCCTCGGGCAAACGGGCGACGCCGACCTTGCGCGCGGTCGCCTGGCCCGAACCCGGTCGCGCCTACGCGGTCGGCGACGCCGGCGCGATGTGGGTTTGGCAGAAAGCAACGGCGCTCTGGGAGCCCGACCCGGCCAAGCCCCGCACGCTGACCCGTGCCAACTTCACCGGGATCGCCTTCGACCCGAACAAGCCGAGTCGCGGTTATGCGGTCGGCAAGCAGGGGCTGCTGCTCGGCTTCGGCCGGCGCTGGACGCAGGAAGCGCTGCCTCCGGGGGTGCCGCCGGAAGCCAACTTCAGCTCGATCGCCTTCGCCGGCGACGAAGCGCTGGCGACCTACAAATTCCCCATCACCCGCAACACCAACGTCGTCTACAGCGGCGGGGTCCTGTCCAACGACGGCTCCGGTTGGCAGGTCGACCAGGGCGCTCAGGCAGCGCTCGGCGGCGCGGTGCCGCAGCGGGTTGCCGGCCTGCCCGACGGGGGCGCGGTGATCGCCTCGCTCGGCCTCGAAGGGGGCGCCACGGCGACGCCCATGGTGATCGAGCGCCAGGGCCCGGGGGCAGCGTGGCAAGCGGCGCCCGGTGGCTTCCCCGGCTACCCGACGGCGCTGGCGGCGGTGCGCGAAGCGGGCCAGGTCCGCGCCATCCTCTCGGTGCCGCCCGCGGCGGAACAGGGCAGCGCCGACCTCGCCACCGATACCGACCAGGTCCTCCAACAGCCGCCGCCGGGCCAGGCGCCGTTGCTGACCGATCCCTACGGGCTTCCCAGCGGTGGCCTCGTCGTGCGTCAGACGGGAAGTGGCTGGCGCGACGAACAGCACGAAAACTTCCCGTTGCCGCCGCACGTCGCCGGCCAGGTGTCCTACGACCTGCCGCGACAGCCCGACCCGGTCCTCGCTCTGCTCGTCGCCCCGGACGGCGGTGAAGGCTGGGCGGTCGGAGGGGTGACCGGAAGCTCGGTGAGATTCCGCGGCGAAGCGATCCAGACGGCCGGGGTGATGCGCTACGGGCCCAGCGCGGCGCCGCCCACGAACGCCTCGACTGTGCCGATCCCGGTCGAACCGGGGACCGCCGACTTTGCCCTCGGCGCCGGCGCGCAATGCGCGAGCGCTTGCGCCGACCTCAGCGGCGTCGGGATCGGGCCAGACCGCTGGCTGCGGGCGGCGGTCGGCACGGCGGGGCAGATCCAGGGCCTGCACGCATTCCTCTACGCCGGGCCGGGGGTCGCCGCGGGCGAAGGGGAAGTGCCGCTGAGCGCCTCGCTCGACCCGCTCTCCTTCGCCCGCGAGGAGGTCTTCTACGCCGACCGGCTCGGCGCCGCGGCGGATTCCCTGCCGGTTTTCGCCGCCGCCGCCGAATCCGACCTCGATCGATCCGGCTCGACCGCGACCTTCGGCGCGGCCTTCTCCGGCTACGGCGCCCCACAGGGGGGCGGCCCCCCGGGCCGGGGGATCGCGCCGCTCTCCCAGGCGGACGCGAGCCACGCCTACTACGCGTTCGACTCGGCCGGGGAAGGGGGGACGGTGCGGGTGATCGTGCTCGACTACTCGGCTCCCTCGCTGGGCGACGAACAGCGCTGCTGGCTCGCCGGTCAGCTCGCCGCCGCGGGGCAGGCCGCGACGCCGGCGATCGTCGTCGGCGAGCGCGACCTCGCCGGACAGACCTCGGCCAATGCCGCCGCCGACGCCGGGCAGGTGGTGCCGATCCTGGTCGGCGCCGAAGCGCCGGCGGGCTGCGCCGCGACGCCCACGGCGGCCTCGGCCTACCTCTTCTACTTTCCCGAAGAGAACAGGGCGTACCGGCTGAGCGCGGCTGGGCGCTCGATCCCTGCCTACGGCAGCGGCACCCTCGGCTACGTGACGCCGCCGACGGCACGGGAGACCGACTTCGCCGGCGACTCGGGCTTCCTGCTCGTCTCGGTCAACGCGAAAGACCGGGATAAAGCGACCAACATCGCTCCGGTCGGCGTCCGCCTGGTGCCTTCTATCGACGGCTTGGCTCTCGACGCCGCCGACGGCACCCTGCTGCGCCGCAGTCAGCCGGCCCTGTTCGAAGCCCTGGCCCGCCGACCGCTGGCAGGAACCCGCTGCGAAGGCAGCTCGGCGCCGCGGCCCTGCGAACTGTTGAGCCCGACGCCCTACGTCCACATCCCGTCCAGCTGCCAGGGCGCGAGCTGCCCGACGAGCCTCTTCCCCGAATACACCTTCACCTCCTCGGAGCCCGACGTCGCCGACTTCGTCGCCCCCGACCCGGGCTCGCCCAACCCGCGCAACGTGCTGCTGGTCAAGGAAAAGCCCGTGCTGGACTCCCACTCGGGCCTGCTCTGTGCCTTCAACGCCGGCACGACGACGGTGACGGTCTCGACTGGCGGTCTCTCCTATTCCCAGCAGGTGACTGTGCTGGCGGGCAGCGTGCAGCGGCCCTGCGGGACCACGCCGCTGCGCAACCGCGCCGCGATCGAACCGGCCTCCGCGGCTCCCGTCGCGCCGGCACCCGCGCCCACTCCGTCACCGGCGCCCGCTCCGGCGCCGACCCTGCCCCCTCCGCCGCCCCCGCCGATCGCCCCCGCGCCTGCCCCCGCGCCCGCGGTCCAACCGGCGCCGGTTCCCGCCCCTACTCCGACGCCCATCGTGCCGGTGCCGACTCAACCGCCGATCCCGCTGGTCGCGATCGTGCCCCCGCCGCCCCCGCCGGCAGTACAGCCGACCCCACCCAGCGGTACCTCGCAGGTCCAGGCGACCGAGCGCGAAGAGGAGGAGGAGGAGGCGTACGACCTCGTCTCGCAGATGACCGCCCATCCCTCGCCGGGCCCGTCGCAGGTCCCCCTGACCGCCGGAGAAAGTCACGGCAGCGGTCTGCCCCGGCTGGTGCCGGTGCTGCTGCTGATCGCAGCCGCCGCCGCGGCTGCGGGCATCGGCGGGCGGCGACCGCGGGCACAACCCGTCTTCCAGGCAAACTCAAACAGGAGGTACCGATGAGCACCCCGACCTCGACCACGGCGACGCCGCGACGCCGCGACCCGCTGGCGGTGGCGGCGTTGCTGGTCGCCCTCGTAGCCCTCGTCTTCTCGGTGGTCGGTCAGGCGCCGGCGGAGCGGGCGCCGGCGACGACCTCGGCCAAGAAGGGCGGTGGCCTCGCCAAGCAGCTGGCGAAGCTGACGGTCCGCTGCCCGATCACCAACGCGATCAAGTTCGGCACCTGGTGCCTGGAAGCCTCGCCGCACGTGATCCCACCCCAAGACGTCGGAGGGAACGACTACTTCTATGCCGCCCAGACCTGCGCCAAGGAAGGCGGTTGGCTACCGAGCGCCGCGCAGTTGATCGGCGCCGCGCCGAAGGCCGCCCTGCAGAGCACGCTCGACGACAACCCGGCGACGTCCGGAACCGAAGAATTCCCGGAAGCGGCACGGGGCATCAAGGACAAGCGCGAGATGAGCGGCGACCTCTTCACGACCACGGCAGGGTCCGACGCGGCCGGCTCCGAGGGGGTTACCCCGGGGGCACGTGGCAATGGGGCCCAGGGAGAACCGGACCCGGTGCCGGCGGCCGCCAACCCCGTCCCCGAAACGCTCGACTACGTCACCGTCTACGACAACCACAACATAGGCGGCTTCGCCGGGGGGGAGCCGGTAGGCAAGGCCGAGACCTTCCGCTGCGCCTATGCTGTCGCATTCCAGGGGAAACCGAGGGCCTCGAAAGGCAACTGATGAGCGAGCGGGTACTGCTGATCTCCCCGGTCAGGGACGAGGGGAAGCACATCGACGCGGTGGTCGCGGGGGTCGAGGCCCAGACTCGACCCCCAGATCTGTGGATCGTCGTCGACGACGGCTCCACTGATGGGACCAGGGAGAAGCTGGACGCCCACGCCGTCCACCTGCCTTACCTGCGGGTTGTTGCCACACCGGCGGGCTTCACCCGCGACAACGGCGACCGGCTCGCCGCGGCGGCCCCCGATCGGGCCTGGAACCTCGGCCTGCGCCAGGTCGACGCGGGCGAGTTCACCCATCTCGGCAAGCTCGACGGCGACATCGTCATGCCGCCGGAGTTCATTGCAGGGATGCTGGAGCGCTTTCGCGAGGACCCCGAGCTTGGCATGGCCGGAGGCGCGATCCTCGAGGCGGAGGGCGACGCCTGGCGCCCCCTTCGCACCCCGCCCGACCACGTAACCGCTCCCGCGCGGATCTACAGCCGTGCCTGCTTCGAGGCGATCGGCGGCATGCCCGAACGCCTCGGCGCCGACGTGATCACCACCACCTACGCGAAGCTGCGCGGCTACCGCACGGCGACCTTCGCCGAGCTCTCGGTGCGTCATCTTCGCCACATCGGCACCGCGCAGGGAGCGCTGCGCGGCCGCGCCCGTCACGGCACTTACCAGTACATCGTCCACTACTCGTTGACCTGGATCCTGCTGCGTTCGCTGATGGTCTCGCTGCGCTTCCGGCCCTACGGCCTCTCCGGCCTCTGGTTCCTGGGCGGCTACGCCGGTGCGGCCCTGCGAGGGGTGCCGAAGGTGGAAGACCCGGAGTTCCGTGCCTTCGTCCGCGCCGAGCAACGGGCCCGTTTGGGAGGAGCCCTGGGACGCCTGCGGGGTGGAGGGCGAAGCGGCGATCGCGGACGGGTGGAAGGCGAAGCCGCGCGGGTGGACCGCCTGCACGGCGCGGTCCGCCTGCTCGAGGACCACGGCAACCGCCAGGGCTGGATCGGGCCGGACCCCTACGAGGGATTGAACGCGACGCGCTTCATCTCCCTACCGCGGCGAACCCCGCTGGGGCGGCGCATCGTCATGCAGGTGGTCAAGCGCTCTCCGCTCGACCTGCGACCGCTGCTCGGCATCACGCCGACGCGCAACGCGGCCACGGTCGCCTGGGCGGTGTCGGCCTACGCACGGGAATCCTTCCTGCCCGCGGACCTGCAGCGCCAAAGGCTCGAGCAGGCCGTCGCCCTGCTCGTCTCGATGCGGCTGCCGGACTGGGAGGAGGCCTGTTGGAGCTATCCCTTCGACACTCAGTCGCGCGTCTTCTTCTACGCCAAGACCGACCCCAACACGATCGCCACCTCCTTCGCCGGGATGGCCCTGATCGACGCCTTCGAGGTCACCGGGGACGAGCAACTGCTCGAGCTCGCCCGCAGCACCGCCCGCTTCCTCGTCGCCAACGTGCCCCAGACCGCGGATCCCCCCGGGGCGCGGTTCGGCTACCTGGTCGGCGACGCCAGCCCGATCCACAACGCGAACACCCACGTCTGCGCCCTGCTGGCGCGGCTCGTCGCCCACGGCTCCGAGGAGTACAGGGAGTCGATCCGCGAGGGCCTCACCTGGACGCTGGAGCGGCAGCGCCCCGACGGCTCCTGGCCCTACGGCGAGCGCGAGGACCTCGACTGGGTCGACGGCTTCCACACCGGCTACGTGCTCGACGCGATACGGGTCTGCGCCGACGCCGGCGTCGACGACCGGGCCGAGCCCGCCTGGCGCCGAGGCCTCGAGTACTGGCGCGCCAACCTGTTCGGCGACGATGGCCTGCCCAAGTACTACGACAACGAGCCCTACCCGATCGACACGCAGAGCGCCGCGCAGGGGATCCAGACGCTGGCGCTGGCCTCCGAGCACGATCCCGCCTGCCTGGAGCAGGCCTGGAAGGTGTTCGACTGGATGATGGCCAACATGCGCCGCGACGACGGCCTCTTCTACTTCCAGCGCCGCCGCCACTGGATCAACCGCGTGCCCCACATGCGTTGGACGGAGACCTGCATGTTCCTCGCCCTCGTGCACCTGCTCGAGGCGCAGGCCCGGGCGGACCGCTCGGCCGCGCCTCAGGTAGCCGGAACCGGCTGAGGCGCGGGCGCGGTGTCGGCAGGCGCCTCGACCAGGCTGTAGCGCCAGGGCCATACGACACCGGCCCAGAGCCAGAGCACCTGGTTCGGGAACGCCTGGACCATGGGAACGAGGTTGGCGGCGATCAGCCACATCACCGCAACCGCGATCAGGCCGATTCGCCAGGGGTAGAGCTCAGGCGGGCCGCGGACCAGCATCGCCCCGCCCACGGCGAGGACCAGGCCGAGCAGCCAGATCGAGGCCCCGACCAGACCCAGCTCCGCGGCCAGGGAGAGGAACAGGTTGTGGAGTTCGCCGTTCGTGTTGGTCAGGGGGAAGTTCTCGTTCTGTTCGAAGTAGGGCCCGCTGCGGTCCTGGAAGGTGCCGAGGCCGAAGCCGAACAGGGGGCGGGCGAGGACCATGTTCTCCGCCGCCTTGTCGAGGTTGAGGCGGTCCCATTCGGTCCGCTGGTCGCCGACCCGTTCGCTGGTCTGCTCGTACAGCCCGGGAACGAAGAGGAAGGCGGCGACCAGCGCCAGGGCTGCCAGGGGGAGGAGGAGGGCCAGCCGGCGTCGCAGCGCCGGCGCTGCGGCCGCCGCGCAGAGCGTCGCCGCGACCGCCCCCACCCATACCGATCGCTCCTGGGTAAAGATCAGGTCGAAGAGGCACAGCACGGCGATCGCCAGGGCGACTCGCCTCACCCAGGTTTTCGAGAAGGAGACATAGGCGATCGCCGCCGCGACGGCGCAGAAGAAGAGCGCGACGCCGTTGATGGCGGCGTCGAGGAACGGCCCCCGGGCGCGACCGGCCTGGACTTCGGTGCTGAGCTCGACGATGTACTTGGGGAAGACGAGCGCGTGGACGCCGAGTCCCTGGAACAGCGCGGTCAGGCCGATGTAGGCGCCGACGACGAGGAAGGTCCCGAGCAGGATGCGGCGTTGCTGCGCGCCGGCGAAGACCACGGGGCCGACGAGGAAGAGCGCGAAGGGCGCGAGCCCGAAGCGGTCGATCAGCGGGAAGATCGTCGCCCGTTCGCCGATCGTCCCCGCCGCCACCGCCGAGCAGATCGCGAACGCCGCCGCGACGAGAAGCACGGCGTGGGTCGGGGTGAGGCGCACATAGGGGCGCTGTCCGAGGGCGGGATCGCAGATCAGGAACGCAAAGAGGGCGACGATCAGCATCAGTCGGTCGGGCGAGACCAGTCCCGGCAAACCGAGCGCTCGCCAGTTCCCCGAGAAGACGGTCAGGCCGATCGCGATGCTGAACAGCCAGGCGAGCAGGTTCGGCCAGCGCTCCCCGATCTCGAGACGGAACGCCATGGCGGGGGCTAGGCTGGAGCCCCGCTCGGCCGGCCGCGCAGCAGCTCCGCCCAAGCGCTGACGGGGGCGCTGTTGCGGGAGAGCTTCGCCTTGAGCGCGTCGCGGGCGATCGAGCCGATCGCGTCGCCCGTGTCGAGGGCTGCGCGCGCGAGGCTCATCTCGGTGCCGGCGAGCTCGGCGCTGAGCTCTGCATGGTCGTACCCCATGACCTCGAGCCGCTCGGCTCCGATCCAATCGAGGTAGCGCTGCGCCCACAGGCGGCGGACCGGGTTGGAGATCGTCTCGCGCCACTTCTCGGTCGGCCCCTGCTCCAGCCGCGAGTAGGCCTTGGTCCCGACCGGATCGCCCATCGCGCCGTCGAGCTCGACCTGCGGGAAGCGCGCCAGCGCGGTGGGGTCGAACTCGAGCCCGATGAACTCGGCCAGGCGCCGCCATTCCCCCTCGCTGCCGTCGATCAGGTCCTCGTAGCGGACCGTGTGGATCCGCTCGCCGTGCCGGAGCACCCCGTCGACGAGCCGCGTCAGGCCGCCGAAGAGGCTGGTCGGGTAGTCCTGCGGGCGCCAGCGACCCGAGCAGAAGGTCTCGACCACCGAGGAGAGGACGGCGAGGGGGTTGCGCCAGAGGACGACGATCCGTGCCTCGGGAAGGGTGCGCGCTATCTCGTCGATCACGAGGAAGTAGGGCGGGGTCTTGTCGAGGTAGAAACGAGCGCCGCCGGCCGCTTCCTCGTAGATGCTGCGAGCGGCGTCGCCGACCGACCGCTCGTAGGAGCCGACCCCGTCGGGGAGGGTGCGGGAGAAGTCGCTCAGCGCCTCGTGGATCTGCGGCTGCCAACCGCCGGGAGCGGGAACGTCGTCGCGCAGCGGCAACAGCAATGGCAAGAGCAACCAGGGCTCCGAGGCGGTGGCCACCTCGTCGTGCGCGGCGAGGACGCGTTGCACCAAGGTGGAGCCGCTGCGTGGCAGGGACAGCAGCAGGATGGGGGTGACAGACAAGGGCGCGAGTCTAGTCTCGCCAGGCCGCCCGGGGGCCGCGTATTTCCGGATTTCATAAGTCCGTGCTCGCCAGCGCCGAACGTCGCGAGGCAAAGACTGGCCGAAAATCAGACCCCCTGAAGATCGACATCGCGATCGCGGTCATATATCAAAGCGTCAGCCCTTTGCATCCGGGTCTAAACGAACATTGGAGCGAGAGAAGAATGCGAAAGCTTTTCGTCTGTGTGGGCTTTGCCGCTGTAGCGGTCAGCTCGGTTGTCGTTGCCGTGCCCTCGGCCGGGGCGGCCGTAACCTGCTTCGGAGCGGCGGACTCCCATACCGCGACCTCTTCTTTTGACCCGGGAACCCAAGTGACGACGATCAAAGGCACCGCCGGGGCGGACGTCATCGTCGCCCCCGACGGGACCAACTTGATCTACGGCTTGGGCGGCGACGACAAGATCTGCGGCGGCAACGGCAAGGATCACGCGATCGGAGGCCCCGGCAACGACATGATCGAAGGCGGCAACGATGATGACAATCTCTGGGGAGGCCCCGCCAACGATCTGATCCGCGGCGGCAACGGCAAGGATCACGTCGTCGGCGAGAACGGCGAAGACGTGCTCGAAGGCGAAAACGGCGACGACAAGATCCTCGGTGGATCGGCTGACGACGAACTGTTTGGTGGCAACGGCGCGGACAAGCTGGACGGCGACAACGAAGCGCCCGCCAACGGATATGGCGCTGCTGACTTCTGCGACGGCGGCAGCGGGCCGAACGTCTTCGTCAACTGCGAGTTGCCCTAAAGGGCAGCGCCCCGCTCAGGCGGGAACCGAGGCCAAGCGCTCTTCGACCCACTTGGTCGAGGCGATGTGCTTGCTCATGCCGAGCTGCTTGGGCTCGCCGCCGAGCGCGAGGCCGACCAGCTGGGGCAGGTGCAGGACGGCTAGGCCGAGGTCGCGGTTGACGATCCTGGCCGCCTCGGGCTGCTGCATGTCGAGGTTGAGGTGGCAGAGCGGGCAGGGCGTGACCAGGCAGTCGGCACCGGCGTCGATCGCGTCGCCGACGTGGGTGCCGGCCTGGCGCAGCGAGGTCTCTTTGTTCATCGTGATCACCGGGAAGCCACAGCATTTGCGGGCGCCGTCGTACTCGACGACCTCGCCGCCGAGCGCCTCGATCACCTTCTCCAGGTAGATGTCGCGATCGGGGAACTCGTCGTAGCCGAGCCGCTCCTTGGGGCGGACGACGTAGCAGCCGTAGAAGGGGCCGACGCGCAGGCCGGAGAGCGGCCGGGCGACCTTCTCGGCGAGGCGGTCGAGGCCGTAGTCCTCGACCAGCAGCCAGAGGAAGTTTTTGTTGGTGAAGCCGTCCTTGCCCTTCTCGTAGGCGAGGCCCTGGCCGCTCAGCACCTCATTGATGTGGGCGCGGTAGGAGGAGTCCGCGTCGAGCCGCTGCTGGCACTCCGACTGCGCGCCCTGGCAGGTCGAGCAGATGTTCATCATCGCCAGCCCGGTCTGCTGGGCGAGGGCGAA
Organism: uncultured Solirubrobacterales bacterium; assembly: GCA_963824705.1. GTDB lineage: Bacteria > Actinomycetota > Thermoleophilia > Solirubrobacterales > 70-9 > VRUE01. The sequence goes on along the minus strand of CAWGQE010000003.1, from coordinate 2,080,404 downwards.
GGTGCGTGCGTTGAGCGTGTCGGCGAGCTCCTGATTGTGCTCGGCGATCACGCCGGCGCCGCAGCAGTTGGCGCGGTCGAGTTCGACCAGCTCGATCCCCAGCTTCTCCGCCGTGAACGCCATCGAGCCGTGCAGCTCGGAAGTGAAGCCGCGCGAGACGCAGCCGGGCCAGTAAGCGAGCTTCATGCCTTCTCCTCCGTTGCGGCTTTCGCCTCGTCCGTCAAGGCTGCGTCGGTCGGCTCGTCGGGCTCGGGTTCGACGTCGTCCTCGCCGTGGATGTAGATGTTGAATTCCTCGCGGTGCTCCTCGGCGTGCTTGTAGATCGCCTTGACCTCGTCCTGGGCGCCGTCGGGCAGCTTGGGGTGGACGCCGGGGATCAGCTTCGACAGCGAGCGGGCCTTGCCGCTCTTGATCGCGCGCAAGACGGTGGGCAGCGACTTGCCCAGGCCTTCGATCGCCCCCTTGCTGGGTTTCAGCTTGCCTTTGACCCCGGGCGCGTAGGACTCCTGCTGGAGCAGGGCCTCGTCGAGGGTGCCCTTCTTCTCGATGATCTTGGTGAAGGCGATCTCGTGGTTGTGGCCGTTGTGGGGGTCGTCGATCCCCTCTTCTCCGGCCTTGCGCCGCAGGCGCATGATCTGGTCCATCGGCGCGACGCCCTTGGGGCAGGCGTCGACGCAGCTGAAGCAGTGGGTGCAGTCGTAGATCCCGTGCGGGTCCTCGGCCAGATCGTGGAGGCGCTCTTTGGTCTCCGCGTCGCGCGGGTCGCCGACGAAGCGGTAGGCCTTGGCCAGGGCCGCCGGGCCGATGAAGTCGGGGTCGGCTTCCATCGAGAGGCAGGAGGAGACGCAGGCGCCGCACTGGATGCAGGCCATCGACTGGGTGATGTCGATCATCGACTCGGGCTCGACCACGTACTCGCGCTCGGGGGCCTCGCCGTGGGGGAGGAGCCACGGGGTGACGCGGCGGATCTTCTCCCAGTGGGTCGACTCCATGTCGGTGATCAGGTCCTTGATCACGGGCATGTTCCCCATCGGCTCGACGACGATCGCGTTGTCCCTGGTCTCGCCGTTGCCGACGCTTGCTTTCTTGTCGGCGAGCTCCTGGGCCTCGCCGATCTGGGTCTTGCAGCCGAGGCCGGACTGGCCGTTGATCTTCATCCCGCAGGAGCCACAGATCGCCGCCTTGCAGGAGCAGCGGACCGAGAGCGAGCCGTCCTCGCGGTCCTTTGCCTGGAGGATCCCGTCGAGGACCGAGAGCGTCGGGTCGAGGTCGACCTTGAACTCCTCCCAGAAGGGCCCCTGGCCGCTCTCCGGCTGGTAGCGACGGACTTTCAAGGTGTACTCGGCCATGGTCCTAGTACTTCCTCTCTTCGGGTTCCCACTGGGTGATCGTTACCTCGGAGTATGAGATCTCCGGCTCCTCGTCGCCCTGCTGCAGGTCGATGTGTTTGAGCCACTCCTCATCATTGCGCTCGGGGAAGTCGGTCCTGTACTGGGCGCCGCGGCTCTCCTTGCGCTCGAGCGCGGCGACGCAGGTGCATTCGGCGTTGTCGAGCATGTAGCCGAGCTCGATCGCTCCCAGCAGGTCTTGGTTGAAGACGCTGCCCTTGTCGTCGATGTAGGCGGACTCGGCCTCCTCCTTGAGCTGGCGGACCTTTTCCAGCGCCCCCTGGATGCCGGCCTCGTCGCGGAAGACGGCGACTTGCTTGTCCATCACCGTGCCGAGGTCGAACTTGATCTCCGAGACGCGGCGGCCCGAGCCCTTCTCGCGGGCGGAGATCGCGTCGATCGTCGCCTGCTCGGCCTCGAGCGTGCCCCCCGACGGCCGCGAGCCCTCGATCCGCTTGGCGCGGGCGGCGGCGCCGGCGCCGGAGCGGCGGCCGAAGATCAGCGTGTCGAGCAGCGAGTTGGCGCCGAGCCGGTTGCCGCCGTGGACCGAGACGCAGGCGGTCTCGCCGGCGGCGTAGAGGCCGGGGACCTCGGTGCGGCCGTCGACGTCGGTCTTGACGCCGCCCATCGTGTAGTGGTTGCCGGGCTTGATGTGGATCGGTTCCTTGGTGATGTCGACGCCGGCGAAGTCGCGGCCGACGAGGACGATCTCGCGCAGCGCCTCGTGGATGCGCTTCTTCGGCACCACGGTGATGTCGAGCGCGACGGTGCCGTCGGGGAAGCCGCGGCCCTCGTCGATCTCGGTCTGCTCGGCGCGGGAGACGACGTCGCGCGAGGCAAGTTCCATCTTGTTCGGCGCGTAGCGCTCCATGAAGCGTTCGCCCTTGGCGTTGAGCAGGTGGGCACCCTCGCCACGGGCGCCCTCAGTGATCAGGAAGCCCTTGCCGGCGAGCGTCGTCGGGTGGTACTGGATCATCTCCATATCCATCAGCTTGGCCCCGACCCGGTAGGCCATCGCGATCCCGTCGCCGGTGCAGATCAGCGCGTTGGTGGTCGGCTTCCAGGCCTGGCCGTTGCCGCCGCAGGCGAGGATCACGGCCTTGGCGGTGAAGAGCTGCATCGAGCCGTCGGCGACGTTGCGGGTGACGACGCCGCAGCACTCGCCGTTCTCATCCATCGCCAGGGCGGTGCAGAACCACTCCTCGTAGCGGGTGACGTCGTCGGAGTACTTCATCAGCTGCTCGTAGAGCACGTGCATGATCGCCTGACCGGTGATGTCGGCGACGTAGTAGGTGCGGGCGGCCGAGGCGCCGCCGAAGGCGCGGGTGCCGAGCTTGCCTTCCTCGTTGCGGTGGAAGGTGACGCCGAGGTGCTCGAGGTGAAGGATCTCTTCCGGCGCCTCTTCGCACATGATCGAGATCGCGTCCTGGTCGCCCAGGTAGTCGGAGCCCTTGACCGTGTCGAAGGCGTGCGACTCCCAGGAGTCGCCGGGGTTGAGCGCGGCGTTGATCCCGCCCTGGGCGGCGTTGGAATGGGAGCGGACCGGGTGGACCTTGCTGAGGATCCCGACCGAGACTCCTTGCTCGGCGGCGGCCAAGGCGGCCCTCTGTCCGGCAAGTCCGGCGCCGATCACCAATACGTCATGCGTAGGCACGAGCGCGGACTCTATAGAGCCGAAATCCGACCCCGCAGTCGGATTTCGATGCCTAGAGCCAGCGCTCGTCCAGGCGACGGATCGCGGCCGCAGAGAGGCGGATGCCGTCGGCGACCGTGTCGAAGTCGACGTTCTCGGCAAGGTCGTGCCACCAGTGGTAGTTGGCTGGCTGCTTGAGATCGGTGCAACTGCAGAGGACGGCGGTCTCGTATCCGGCCGCGAGGGGCTCAAGCCCGTCGGTGCCGCTGCGCAGGCGCAGGTTGGGGAAGAGGCCGACGCCGAGCTCCTCCGCGAGCCCGTTCATCAGCGCCAGGGAGCGGGCCGGGTACTCGCGCATCTTCAGGAAGCCCTCGCCGCGCAGGACCAGCAGGTGTGGCGAGCCGGTCGACTCGAGGCAGAGGAAGAAGGTGCTCTCACGGGGGAGTTGGGGGAAGTGGCGCTCGCCGAAGGCTTTGATGCCCTCGCTGAAGGACTCCTCCGAGCCGACCGAGAGCAGGATCACGCGCAGATTCTCGGGCGGCCGCTCGATCAGCTGCTCGGCAAGGGCGAGCAGCGATACGACCGCGGTGCCGTTGTCGTTGGCGCCGGGAACGACCTTGCGGGACCCGATCTCCGCCATCGCCGCCGCCGATCCGAGGCCGAGGAAGACGCCGAGCTTGGCCAGCGCTCGCCTGCCGGTGAGCGCACCGAGTGCGGCCAGTACCGGGCCGCCAACCACGGGTGCCATCAGCGCCGGGCTGGTGTCGGTGCGCTCGATCAGCCCCAGGCGGTCGGCGATGTTGGGCAGCTCGGGGTGGAAGACGAGACCGGAGTGGGCGGCGTCGTGATGGGCGATGACGATGACGGTGCGCTCGGCGTCGGCGGGGCCCAGCTCGCAGAGGACGTTGTAGGTGGTGCGGCGGGGGAGAAGACGGCGCAGTAGCCGTTTCCCCGGCGGAAAGTCCGAAGCCATGCCGGCCGCCGCAGCGCCTGCCAGGGCCCCGCCGAGTAGGCGTCGTCCACGCAGACCGAGGATTCCGCCGAGCGCCCCCAGCACAGCACCGAGTCCCAGCGGCCACCAGTAGGTGCCATGGGCAGGCTCAGCCTCGATCCGTGCCTCAGCCCCAAGCTCTCCAAAGCGTCCGACCAACCACTCAGCAGCCCGCCGCTCACCCTCCGAAGCAGACGGCCGATCGATCCGCTCCAGCTCCTCCAGCCAGCTTCTAAGGCGGCTTTTGTCGACGGACATCGCCGGAACTTATACGGGGGCGCCGGGGTGGGGCCGAAACGTCTTGTACTTTTTCGGTGCCGGCCTTGGGCGACAGCCCATCCGCAATTCATCGAAAAAGTTAAGTGAAGGCCCCACCCCGGCGCCCCCGTACCATGAAAGGCCAGATGTTCGGCGGCAAACCAATCACGCTATTCCACGTCCGCGGCATCCGCATAGCCGTCGACTGGTCCTGGTTCTTCGTCCTCTTCCTCGTCATCTTCTGGCTCTCGCAGTTCTACGGCGACGTGCTGGGCGAGAGCAGCTCCGCCTCGACGCCCTTCCTGCTGGCCCTGCTCAGCGCCTTCGGCTTCTTCGGCTCGATCGTCCTGCACGAGCTCGGCCACGCGATGGTCGCGCTGCGCAGGGGCATCGGCATCTCCAGCATCCAGCTCTGGATCTTCGGCGGGATGGCGCGGATGAATCGCGAATCGGACTCGCCTCGGACCGAGTTCGAGGTGGCGATCGCGGGTCCGCTGGTGACGCTCGCTCTGGTCATCGTCCTGACCGCGATCGGCCTCGGTGCCGCCGGCTGGGACGAGTTCCGCAAAGCCGCCCTTGTAGAGAGCAACAGCGGCACCTCGGGCGTCCTCGCGATGGTCGCATGGCTGGCCTCGATCAACCTCCTCGTGCTCGTCTTCAACCTGCTGCCCGCCTTCCCCATGGACGGCGGCCGGATCGTCCGTGCGATCGCCTGGTGGCGAACGGGGAACCGCGCCTCGGCGACCCGCTTCGCCGCCAACCTCGGCCGCGTCTTCGGCTACCTGTTCATCGCCGCCGGCCTGCTCCTGGTCTTCGACGGCTACGTCTTCGGCGGTGTCTGGCTGGCCCTGATCGGGTTCGTGGTGAACGGCTCCGCCAGGGCCGCCACCGCCCAGACGGCAATCACCAGCGGGATCAGCAAGCTGGTCGTCTCAGACATCATGGACCGAGAGCCGGTGACGATCTCCGACCAGCTCACGGTCGAGCAGGCCCTCGACGAGTACTTCCTCCGCTACCGCTGGCCCTGGTTCCCGGTGATCGACACCGCCCACCGCTTCCTCGGCCTCGTCGTCCGCGACAAAGCCGACGAGGTGCCGGAGACATCCCGCACCACGTCCCTCGTGTCCGATGTCCTCGAGCGCGACGACGGCACCTTCCAGGTCCGCGACAACGCCCCCCTCGACACGCTTCTGGCCAACCGCTCCCTGCGCCGCTTCGGTGCCGTATTCGCTGTAGACGCCGACGGCAAGCTCTCCGGCGTCATTACCGCTGAGCAGGTCGGGCGAGCGCTCCGCGACGCAGCTTCGTGAGGCCTCAGCCCTGTGGGCGGTGGCGCTCGATGATGGAGCTGAAGTTCGTGCCCGTTGGCAGCGTGCCGAAGGCGTAGCCCCAATCGCCACCGAGGCGGGAAGCGCAAAAAGCGTCCGCGACAGCGGGATCGCCGTAGCGAACGAGCAGCGAAGCTTGAAGCGCAAGCGCCATCCGTTCGACAATGCCACGGGCTCGGGTTTGGAGCGTGTCTACGTCGCCTGGAATCTCCTTGCGTAGAGAGCTGACATAGGCATCTAGCCTGGGTTCTGCGCCAGCCCCCTCGAGCACCTCGGCGAAGAAGGCCTCGACCGAGGTCGGGTTCTTGACCATCGCCCGCAGCACGTCGAGGCACTGGACGTTGCCCGAGCCCTCCCAGATCGAGGCAAGCGGCGCCTCGCGGTAGAGGCGTGGCATGCCGGACTCCTCGACGTAGCCGTTACCGCCGAAGCACTCCAGGCACTCGACAGCGTGCCAGGGCTGGCGCTTGCACATCCAGTACTTGAGCACGGCGTTGGCGAGGCGGCGAAACTCGCGCGCGTCCTCGTCGCCGGCGGCGACCTCGTCGTAGGAGCGGGCGAGGCGCATCGCCGCGATCGTCGCCGCCTCCGATTCGACGCAGAGGTCGGCGAGGACGTTGCGCATCAGCGGCTGGTCGATCAGCTCCTTGCCGAAAGCGGCGCGCTGGGAAGTCTGGTTGAGCGCCTGGGCGACTCCGGCACGGAAGCCGGTGGCGGCGCCGATCACACAGTCGAGCCGGGTGTGGTTGACCATCTCGATGATCGTCGGCACCCCACGACCCTCCTCGCCGACCATGCGGGCCCAGGCCCCACGGAACTCGAGCTCGCTGGAGGCGTTGGAGCGGTTGCCGAGCTTGTCCTTGAGCCGCTGGATCTGAAAGCTGTTGCGCTCGCCGTCCGGCGTCCAGCGCGGCATCAGGAAGCAGGAGATGCCCGAGTCGGTCTGGGCGAGGACGAGGAAGGCGTCGCACATCGGCGCCGAGCAGAACCACTTGTGGCCGACGAGCTCGTACTCGGCTCCCGGGCCGCCGCCGTTGAGGGGCGTCGCGGTCGTCGTGTTGGCGCGTACGTCGGAGCCGCCCTGCTTCTCGGTCATCGCCATCCCGCAGAGGGCGCCGCGCTTGCGCTCGGCGGGCAGCGAGCGCTCGTCGTAGTCGAGCGAGAGGAAACGCGATTCCCACTCCTCGGCCAGCTCGGGTTGCTTGCGCAGCGCCGGGATCGCCGAGTAAGTCATCGAGATCGGGCAGCCGACGCCACTCTCGGCCTGCATCAGCTGGGTGAACATCACCGCGCGGGCGACGTGGGCACCGGGACCCGGTTCGCGCCAGGGTGAGGCGTGCAAGCCGTAGTCGACCCCGATCCGCATCAGTTCGTGCCAGGAACTGTCGAACTCGACCTCGTCGATGCGGTGGCCGTAGCGGTCGTGGGTGCGCAACTGAGGCTTCTTCTCGTTCGCCTCGAAGCCCCAGCGGATCGTCTGCGAGGAGCCGGCGATGGCTCCGAGTTCGCGCGCTTTCTCCTCGGCCCAGCCGCCGCCCTCGCGCTGCAGCGCCTCGGTCAGGACGCGATCGGCGTCGAAGGAGTTGTAGTCCTCCAGCGGGGTCGCCTGGTTGAAGACCTCGTGCGTCTGGGTAGTCCTGCGCTCGGCGGTGGCCATCGAGCGGATTGTCGCATCGATAGCATCGCCGCGCGAATGGCGGCGAAGATCAAAGTCAAGAACCCGGTGGTCGAGCTCGACGGCGATGAGATGACCCGGATCATCTGGTCGTTCATCAAAGAGCAGCTGATCCTTCCCTACCTCGACCTCGACCTCGACTACTTCGACCTCGGTATCGAGAGCCGCGACGCGAGCGAGGACCGGATCACGGTCGAAGCGGCCGAAGCGATCAAGGTGCACGGGGTCGGGGTCAAGTGCGCGACGATCACGCCGGACGAGGCGCGGGTCGAGGAGTTCGACCTGAAGGAGATGTACCGCTCGCCGAACGGCACGATCCGCAACATCCTCGGCGGCGTCATCTTCCGCGAGCCGATCGTGATCTCCAACATCCCGCGCCTGGTCCCGGGCTGGACCAAGCCGATCGTGATCGGCCGTCACGCCTTCGGCGACCAGTACCGCGCCACTGACATGGTCGTCCCCGGCGAGGGGACGCTGACCTTGACCTACACGCCCAAGGACGGCTCCGAGCCGGTCGAGCTCGACGTCTACGACTTCCCGGGCGGGGGGGTAGCGATGGCGATGTACAACCTCGACGCCTCGATCCGCGACTTCGCCCGCGCCTCGATGCGCTATGGCCTCGACCGCGGCTACCCGGTCTACCTCTCGACCAAGAACACGATCCTCAAGCGCTACGACGGTCGTTTCAAGGACCTCTTCGCCGAGGTGTACGAGAGCGAGTTCAGAACGGAGTTCGAGGCGAAGGGAATCTCCTACGAACACCGCCTTATCGACGACATGGTTGCCGCGGCGCTGAAGTGGGAAGGCGGCTACGTCTGGGCCTGCAAGAACTACGACGGCGATGTCCAGTCCGACACCGTCGCGCAGGGGTTCGGTTCGCTGGGGTTGATGACCAGCGTGCTGATGAGCCCTGACGGCAGGACGGTCGAGGCCGAGGCGGCGCACGGCACCGTCACCCGTCATTACCGCCAGCACCAGCAGGGCAAACCGACGTCCACCAACCCGATCGCCTCGATCTTCGCCTGGACGCGCGGTCTGGCCGCCCGAGGCCGTCTCGACGAGACTCCGGAGGTCTCGCAATTTGCCGCAACCCTGGAGCAGGTCTGCATCGAGACGGTCGAGAGCGGCAAGATGACCAAAGACTTGGCGCTTCTGGTCGGACCCGACCAGCAGTTCCTCACCACGCAGGAGTTCCTCGCCGCGATTGACGAGCGCCTAAAGAGCGCCATGGCGTCCTAATGCTTCACCACCCCAAACCACGACTTCAGGAGACGAATACGTGAGCACCCCCGTCAAAGTCACCGTCACCGGCGCCGCCGGCCAGATCGGCTACGCCCTGCTCTTCCGCATCGCCAGCGGTCAGATGCTTGGGCCGGATACCCCCGTCGAGCTCAGCCTGCTGGAGATCCCCGATGCGGTTACCGCCGCCGAGGGCACCGCGATGGAGCTCGACGACTGCGCCTTTCCGCTGCTGCGCAAGATCGACATCTTCGACGACGCCAATGCCGCTTTCGACGGCTGCAACGTCGGCCTATTGGTCGGCGCCCGTCCGCGCGGACCGGGCATGGAGCGCGCCGATCTGCTCGAGGCCAACGGCGGCATCTTCAAGCCCCAGGGCGAAGCGATCGCCGCCGGGGCGGCCAGCGATGTGCGCATCCTCGTGGTTGGCAACCCGGCCAACACCAACTGCCTGATCGCGATGTCCAACGCCGACGGGGTGCCGCGCGAGCGCTTCACCGCGATGATGCGTCTCGACCATAACCGGGCGATCGCACAGCTCGCCAACAAGCTCGGCAAGCCGGTCTCCAGCGTCAGCAACATGACGGTCTGGGGCAACCACTCGACCACGCAGTACCCGGATCTGGTCAACGCCAAGGTCGACGGCGCCAGCGCCTGGGACGCGGTCGACGACGAGGCCTGGATTGGCGGGGAGTTCATCCCACGGGTAGCCAAACGCGGCGCCGAGATCATCGACGCGCGCGGCGCCTCCAGTGCCGCCTCCGCCGCCAACGCCGCGATCGACCACATCCACGACTGGGTCCTCGGCACCGCAGAGGGCGACTGGGTATCGATGGGCGTGCCCTCCAACGGCTCCTACGGAATCGAGGAGGGCGTAGTAGCCGGCCACCCCTGCAGCTGCTCGAACGGCGAGTGGAAGGTGGTCGAGGGACTGCAGGTGCCGGAGTTCTCGAGGCCTCGCATCGACGCCACCATCTCTGAGCTAAAGGAAGAGCGCCAGGCAGTCAGCAACCTGGGCCTCGTCTAGGGCCGGATCCGGTAGGGCTGAAACGTCTTGTACTTTTTCGCCGACGCGAATCGGGCGCTGGCCCGAAAGCGATTCACCGAAAAAGTTAAGTGAAAGCCCTACCGGATCCGGCCCTTCAGGGCGCCCCTACTTTGAGGGGAAGTACTGGCGCCCTTTCTTCGTGACGCGACCCTCTTTCTCGAGGTCACCAAGTACCCGGTAGAGGTAGTTCGGCTTGATTTTCATCTGCTTCGCGATGTCCGAAGCGCTGATGCCGGGGCTGCCCTCGACCAGGCCGACCGCCTGGTCGGCACGGGTGCCACTGCGACGGCGCCGTTTTTTCGGACGACCGGGGGGACGACCGGCGGCTTTCGTCCCGGAGCCGGGGGGACGGCCGGGACGGCGACCGGTGCGACCGGTTGCTTTCCCGCCCAGCTCGGCGAGGGCGCGCTCGAGGCGCTGACGCTCGTCGTCCAGCTCGGCAAGGCGCTTCTTGACCAGATCGCGAGCCTCGTCGAGTACGTGAGTGGTGCTTGGCATCTCGTTCCTTTCGTCCGGCCGCACGTTGCGCACCGAATACTGGTAAGCAAGTTATTGCGAACCGCAGTGTTGCATAGTCCAACGGCAGTCTCGCAGAGGCACTTTCACTACAAACAGAAACATGGCCGAATTGGCCAATTACACACTGACTAATTAGACAGAACCTTCCCACACCATCGGCGTGTTCAACATGTGGACTGTGTGGATCCCCGTTTGAGGTATCGGGAAGGGAGCCCGGCGGGGTCGGCGGGCGAATTGATGTCGCACGCTTCGCGCTTAGCGACTGTGTTGGTGCGCGGCTTTCGCCGCGCTTGAATCGGATTGCATTTCCGCCCGCCTTCGGCGACATTCGCCCGCCGACCCGCCGGGCTCCCTCCGTTGGCCTCGTCTCGCGATATAGATGCCCTATGCGCGTGAGTGAGCGGACGGTGGCGATTCGGCGCCTGGCGATGATTGCGCTCGCTGGCCAGCTGGCCTGGCTGGCCTTCGTTGCGCTCGGGGGATTGTGGGAGCCGGGCTACAGCGAGATCCGCGACGCGGTCAGCTTTCTGGGTGCGCGTGACGCGGCCAGCCCTTGGGTCTTCGACACCGTGGTCGCGATCTCGGGTATCTCCGTGATTGCGCTTGCGGCTGCGCTTGTGCTCGATGCGCCGCGCAATCTGCGCGGGCGTCTTGGCCCGGCTTTGATCGCGACGACGGGGGTGGCTCAGATCCTCGACGGCTTTCCCTTTCCCGCCGACTGTCGCCGCACGATCGATGCCGGCTGCCATGCCCGGGAACTGGCCGGCGAACTCTCCTGGCAGCACTACGCCCACGGCTGGGCCTACTTCTTCGGCGGTGCCGCCTTGCTCCTGTCCGTGTTCGCGATGGCCTGGCGCTTCCGCGGCGATCCCCGCTGGGGAAGGGCAGACGTGCTCGCCTTCGGCGCGGGGATCATCGCGATCGTCATATTCGGCGGCCTCTTCTTCTTCACCGGCAAGGGCTTCGGCGGCCACTACGGCTTGGCTCAGCGCTTTGCTTTGGTCTCAGCCATCGTCTGGATAGGAGCCCTCGCGCTGGCTCTGTTCGACCTCTATGGCCGCCGACGCTTCGTCGCAGGGAGCTGAGCTCCCTCTTCTTAGTTGCGTCGTTTTTTAGGCAGCGTGCGGAAGACGACGTCCCAGAAGGGAGAGGAGACGCCGTAGCCGTAGCGGTGATCCTGGAAGTGGTGACGCATGTGCTGCTCGCGCAGGCGCTTGCCGAGGTCGCTCTTGGGCACGAAGTGGTGCACGTAGTAGTGCGTGTAGTCGTAGAAGAGGTAGCCGGCGAGGAAGCCGGCGAAGAGCGGGTAGGCCGCCGGCGTGCCGAAGATCAGCGTGAAAGCGAAGAAGAAGAGCGCGGCGAGGGGGATCGAGACCGCCGGCGGCATCACCAGCCGCATCTTGTCGTTGGGATGATCGTGGTGAATGCCGTGGATGATGAAGTGCATGCGGCGCCCGAACGCGTTGTCGGGCTCCCAGTGGAAGACCAGTCGGTGCAGCCAGTACTCGGCGAGGGTCCAGATGCCGACGCCGGCGAGGCTGAGCAGGATGAGCTGCCAGGCGGCCTTGCCCTGATCGGCCGCGAGCCACTCCATGGCGACGATCGCGGGCACGAAGATGATCGCCGGGATCGAGGGGTGGACCCGCGAGAAGAAGTTGAGGAATTCGCTCTCGAACAGCTGCGGCGAGGCCGCGAGCTTGTTGGTGCGGTCGTGTGCCTCCATTCGCCCCAATGGTAGCGACGGGTGGAGCCGACCCTCGCAAGACGCGGGGAAGATGTGACGACTCTGTGTCAAGAACGTTGCGCTTTGCGGAATCAGGCATCACGGAAGTGTCACGGCCTTGCCAAGATGCCCGCCGTGCCGCGCAAGCCCAAGCCACCGACCTGCGACGACTGCTACTTCCGCAAGAACCAGCTCTGCGCTTTGCAGCTCGACGAGCCCTGCACGACCTTCCGGCCCAACCGCCCGGAGGGCCTCGTTCCCCCGCGCCAGCCGGTCCTGCTCATGAGGCCTCCTCGCTGGGCCGCCCAGACCACGGCGGCGTAGGCCAGGCGGAATCGCCTCGTCGAGTGCCCACCACCGCCTGCGGCGGTGGAATCTGGTGCCGCTACGCGGCTGGAGTCACCCTGCCGGGGCCGCTTCGCGAGGCATCGTCGAGGCGATTCCGCCTGGCCATCGACAGCTGGCAACAGGACTCGCGGGACGAGAGCGCTGGCTATGTTTCCCCTATGCCAGAGCGCGATGTCTTTGCGAACTTTGCCCGGATGAGGCGTGAGATGGATCAGATGCTCGGTGGTGCCTGGGGGCGTACGACCTACGTCAGTCGTAGGAGCAGCGGATTTTCCCCGAACGTCGACGTCTACTACTGCGGCGATCCGCAGCGAGCGGTCGTGAAGGTGGATTTAGCTGGGGTCGATCTCGATCAGGTCGGGATCGAGGTCAGCGGTAGGCAGCTGGCGATCGTCGGCGAACGGCCAGTGCAGGAGACCGAGGGGCGGGTCTACCAGCAGGTCGAGATCCCCTCGGGTCCCTTCCGCCGCGTGGTCGAGCTGCAGGTCGACGTCGATGCCGACCGGGCCAAAGCGACCTACGAGGACGGAATCTTGCGGATCGACCTGCCGCTGCGCGATCCGGCGCAGAGCACCCGGCGCGTGCCGATCGGGCGCGAGTAGCGATGGAGGGCACGCCTGTCCTCGAAGTGGTCGAGTCCCAGCTCGACGCCGAGGACGCGATCCGCGCCAGTCAGCCCCTGCCCGACGCGTTGCCGGTGCTGCCGCTGCGCGAGACGGTCACCTTCCCCGAGACCCTTACGCCGCTCGCGGTGGGCCAGGAGCGCTCGATCAAGCTGGTCGACGACGTGCTCGGCGCCAATCGCATGCTGGCGATGGTCGCGGCGCGCGACCCCGAGGACGAGGAGCCGGGGCCGGACGGGCTCTACGAAGTCGGCGTCGTCGGCGTCGTCGCCCGCATGCTCAAAGTCCCCGACGGGACGCTGCGCATCCTCGTCCAGGGCACCCAGCGCGTGCGCCTCGGTCCCTACGTCGCCGAGGAGCCCTACCTCGTCGCGCGGATCGCCGAGCTGCCCGACGTGACCGACGAGGGTCCCGAGCTGGAGGCGCTGACCCGCAACGTGCAACGCACCTTCTCGGAGATCGTCGAGCACATCCCCTACCTGCCCGAGGAGCTGCAGATGGCGGTGGCCAACATCGAGGATCCGGCGGCGCTGGGTCACCTGATCGCCGGTGCGCTGCGGATCACCACCGAGGAAAAGCAGCAACTGCTGGAGGAGATCGACGTCGCCGCGCGCCTCCGCCGGCTCTCGCAGATCCTCGCCCGCGAGCTCGAGGTGGTGCAGCTCGGCAGCCAGATCCAGTCCCAGGTCCAGTCCGAAGTCGACAAAGGCCAGCGCGAGTTCTTCCTGCGCCAGCAGCTGAAAGCGATCCAGGACGAGCTTGGGGAGGGCGACGAGCAGCAGGCCGAGGTCAACGAGCTGCGCGGGCGAGTCGAGGAAGCCGAGCTGCCCGAGCAGGCGCTCAAAGCCGCCGAGCGCGAGCTCTCACGGCTGGAGAAACTGCCGCCGGCGGCAGCCGAGCACGGCGTCATCCGCGGCTACCTCGAGTGGCTGGTCGAGCTGCCCTGGTCGAAATGGACCGAGGACAACCTCGACATCGCCCACGCCCGTGAGGTGCTCGACGCCGATCACTACGACCTCGAGAAGGTCAAGGACCGCATCCTCGAGTACCTGGCCGTGCGCAAGCTGAAGCCGGACTCACCGGGGCCGATCCTCTGCTTCGTCGGCCCGCCGGGGGTCGGCAAGACCAGCCTCGGGCGCTCGATCGCCAAGGCCCTGGGCAGGAAGTTCGAGCGCATCTCGGTCGGCGGGGTCCGCGACGAGGCCGAGATCCGCGGCCACCGCCGCACCTACATAGGCGCCCTGCCGGGGACGATCGTCCGCGCCCTGCGCGATGCCGGCTCGCGCAACCCCGTCTTCATGATCGACGAGATCGACAAGATGGGCGCCGACTTCCGCGGCGATCCCTCCTCGGCGATGCTCGAGGTGCTCGACCCGGCTCAGAACGACAGCTTCCGCGATCACTACCTCGACCTCGAGTTCGATCTCTCCGAGGTCCTCTTCATCGCCACCGCGAACGTTCTCGACACGATCCCCGGCCCGTTGCAGGACCGCATGGAGACGATCGAGCTGGCGGGTTACACCTTGGAGGAGAAGCGCCACATCGCCCGCCGCTACCTGGTTCCCCGCCAGGTCGAGGCCAACGGGTTGAAGCCCTCCCAGATCGAGTTCTCCGACTCGGCACTCACCGCGATCGTCGAGGAGTACACGCGTGAGGCCGGCGTCCGCAACCTCGAGCGCCAGGTCGGCACGATCTGCCGCAAAGTCGCCCGCGACGTCGCCGAGGGCAAAAAGGGCAAAGGCAAGCTGAAGGTCTCGGCGAAACGGGCGCGCGAGCTGCTCGGCCGCCGTCGCGTCTTCGCCGAGCAGCGGCGGCGCACGAAGGACCCTGGCGTCGCCACCGGGCTCGCCTGGACGCCGGCCGGCGGCGATGTGCTCTTCATCGAGGCGACCGCGATGCCGGGATCGGGCAAGCTGACGATCACCGGTCAGCTCGGCGATGTGATGAAGGAGTCGGCGCAGGCGGCGCTCTCCTATGTGCGCGGTCACTGGCGCGATATCGCGCCCGCCCTGGACGAGGGCTGGTTTGCCGAGCACGACATTCACATCCACGTTCCCGCCGGCGCGGTGCCCAAGGACGGGCCTTCGGCCGGCGTGGCGATGACGGTGGCGCTCTCGTCGCTGGTCTCCGGCCGACCCGTGCGCAACGATGTCGCGATGACCGGCGAGGTGACCCTGACCGGCCAGGTGCTGCCGATCGGCGGGCTCAAGGAGAAGTCGCTCGCGGCCCAGCGGGCCGGCATCAAGCGGGTGATCGTGCCGAAACGCAACGAAGGGGACGTCGCGGAGATCCCCGAGCACGAGCGCAGCGCGCTGGAGTTCGTCTACGCCGACGAGGTCTCGAAGGCGATCGACGCCGCCCTCAAATAACGACCATGGAGGCAGCCGAAGCCCTGGGCAGGGGCAACCTGTCGACGTTGTATGAGGCGCTTCGCGGGGCGGTGCGGGCGCGCTCACGGACCTTCTGGGTAGTCGCCGGGCTGACCGTCCTCGCGGCGACGCTGCGCTTCGCCACGTTGGGGGCGCAGGCCTACCACCACGATGAGATCGTCACCGCCAGCCGCGTGCTGCGCGGCGGCTTCTGGCATGCGATGGAAGCGGTCGGCTTCAGCGAGTCGGCGCCGCCGCTCTACTACGCACTGGCCTGGGTCTGGACACAGCTGACCGGGACCGGTGAGGTCGGCCTGCGCTCGGTCTCGGCGCTGGCCGGGGTGGCGACCGTGCCGGTCGCCTACTTACTTGGCGCCGAGTCGCGCGACCGCCGGGCGGGGATCGTCGCCGCGGCGCTGGTCGCCGTCAACCCGATGCTGCTCTGGTACTCCCAGGAGGCCCGCAGCTACGCCCTACTCGTCTTGTCGACGGCAGTCGCGGCGCTCTACTTCGTCCGCGCCCTGGGGGACGTGCCGAGAGGCACGTCTTCGGGGCGGAAGAATTTGACGCTTTGGGGCGTGTTCTCGGCGCTCGCGCTCGCGACCCACTACTTCGCGATCTTCCCGATCGCGCTCGAGGCCGTCTGGCTCTTGTGGCGCCGCCGACGCGACGCGGTGGCCGGGCTCTGGATCGTCCTCCTCGCCGGCCTGGCGCTCGCCCCGCTGGCGATCCACCAGATGTCGCTGGGCCACGCCGAGTGGATCGGCGGCCGCAGCCTCGGCCACCGGGTTTGGGAGGCGGGTGTGACCTTCGTCCTCGGCGAGACCGGCGACATCGTTTCCCGACCCGAGACCGTGCTACCGGCGGTCTTGCCGCTCCTCGCCGTCCTGGCGGGTCTGCTGCTCCTCGCGCTGCGCGGCGACCGCGGCGAGCGGCGAGCGGGAGGGCTGATGCTCGGTCTTGCCGCGGTGACTGTCGTCGGGCCGCTGGCGCTGGCGCTCGTCGCGCCCGACAAGGACTATGTCCTCGCGCGCAATCTGCTGCCGGCGCTGCTGCCGCTGCTGGTCGCGGTGGCGATCGGCGTGACCGCCCGGCGCGCCCGGCGCGCCGGCATGGTCATCGCGACCGTCCTTGTCGCCTACTCGCTCGGCTTCTGCGTCTGGGTCAGCCTCTCGCCGGCCTGGCAGCGACCCGACTGGGACACGGTGGCGGCGCGGCTGGGTGAGCCGGCGGCGCCGCGGGCAATCGTCCTCTGGACGCTGGGAGCGGCATCGCTGCGCTACTACCTCTCGACCGGCTCTTTCCAGGCGCAATCGTCCGAAGGCTTTGCCTGGAGCGTGCACGAAGTCGACTTCGTCTCCGACGGCCCCGCGCCGCCCGTCCCGACCGTTTCGCTGGGCCCCCGCTTCCGCCAGGTCGGCTACGAACAGGTAGGCCGCCTTTACGTGCGGCGCTACGCGCTGCCCGGCCCCGACCTCGCCCACCTGCGCTTGCGGCGGATCCGCGACGCCGATCTCAACTTCCCCAGCAACGGTGTGCTTCTCGACGGCATAGGCCCACCGTGACCCGCTTGGCACGCCCTGGTCTGGTTTGGGGTTATCCTCAGCGGGAACTTGAAAGACCCCAGCGAGGAGATGGCATGACCAAGACGAAGGCGAACCAGGCTGCGGACCTCTATTCGACTGCCCGTGAGAACCCCTACGTGCAGCGCCTGATCGAGGACGAAGAGCTGCGCGACAGCCTCCGCGACGCCTTCGAGGCCGCACGGGGCGCTTACGGCCGAGCGACCGACAACAGCAAGGGCCCGGTCAAGGCCGTGGGCAGCGACAAGAAGGTGCAGAAGGATCTACGCACGGCCGCGGAGAGCCTTCGCGAGGCCTCAGAGCGCCTGAAGGCGCCGAAGAAGCGCAAGAAGAGCCGCCTCGGGCGCCTCGTCCTCTTCGCCCTGATCGGCGGAGCGATCGCTCTGATCGTCAGCGAGGACGCTCGCAAGACCGTGCTGGATGCTCTCTTCGGTGCCGAGGAGGAGTTCGAGTACACCAGCACGACCAGCATCAACGGCAGCTGACGGCGCCCGGCGCCGTCATAGCCGTGGTCAGTCGGCACTAGACTGACCAGATGGAGGCAGCGACCAAAGAGCGCGAGCTGAGCGGGGAAAAGGCGCAGCGCATCATCGACGCGATGCGCGAGAGCGTCGCCAAGCGCGGTGCCGCCGGCTCGACCTTTGAGCATGTGGCCCGCGAGGCGGGGGTCAGCCGCGGGCTCCTCCACTACTACTTCGGCACCAAGGAGCGGCTGCTGGTCGAGGTTGTCCGCCGCGATTCCGAGATCCGCGTCGCCCGGCTCGACGAACCGCTGGCGAAGGCCGAGACGGTTGACGACGTGATCGACATTCTGCTCGCCAGCCTCAACGACCTGATCGAGAACGAACCCGCCTTCTTCCTCCTCCTCTACGAGCTCTTCAGCGCCGGCCGGCGCAATCCTGAGATCCAGCGTGAGGTGGGCCAGCTGTTCGATCGCACCCGCTCTCACGTAGCCGAGATCCTCGAGGCCAAGGAGCGCGAGGGCGTGCTCAGCCTGCGCTACGAGGCCGATGCGATCGTCGCCTATCTGTTCGCGGTGGCCGATGGCTTCGCGCTGCAGGCGCTCTCCGACCCCAAGCGCGACATCGGCCCCGCTCTTGCCGTCGGCGCGGCCTCCGCCCGGTTCCTGCTCGCGAGCGAGTGATCCTCCTCACAGACCCCTGGGTCCGGCTGCGTAAAGCTGGCTAACCAGCCAATGCGTGAGTCGATGACCAAGCTCGCTGGATTCCTGGGACGCAGGCGGCGTCTTGTGTTGGTCGCCTGGATCGCCACGCTGGTTATCGCGCTGCCGATCGCCTCGCACCAGACCGATCACCTGACCGGCGGCGGCTTCGACGTTCCCGGCAGCCAGTCGAAGGCCGTCAGCGACTCGCTCGAACAGAACTTCGCCGCGAACGCCGATGGCATCGGGGTGTTGCTCAAGGCCGAGCCCGACGCGTCGCCGTCCCAGCGCACGGCCGCGGTCCTGCGCGTGCGCCGCTCCGTTGCCGGGCTCGATCGGGTGACGCTCGCACCCGCGGCTGCGCGCCGCGCCGAGGCGCAACTGCAGCGGACCGGGGTCGCGATGCTGCCGTTGCGCAGCGACCAGTCCTCCGACCTGCTGATCGACTCCGCCACGACGCTGCGCGGCGACCTCGATCCTGGCACCGTCGATGGCGGGGTGACGACGTACCTCGCCGGCCAGCCGACGATCTGGGCCGGCATGCAGGAGCTCTCCAAGAAGGATCTATCGAAGGCCGAGGCGGGCGGCTTCCCGATCGTCGCGCTGATCCTGCTCGTCGTCTTCGGGTCGCTCGCCGCCGCCGCGCTGCCGCTGGCACTCGGCTTCATCAGCGTGATCGTCACCGGCGCCCTCATCTACTTCATCTCGCTGAACATGGAGACCTCGGTCTTCGTCACCAACATGGCCTCGATGATCGGGATCGGGGTCGCGATCGACTACTCGCTGTTCATCCTCGCCCGCTATCGCGAGGAGCGCGGGGCGGGGCGCAGCGAGGAGGAGGCGCGTGCGGAGGCCCTGGCGACCTCGGGCCTCGCGGTCACCTTCTCGGGCCTGGCCGTGATCGTCTCCCTCGCCGGACTCTGGATGGTCGACAACCAGGCATTGCGCTCGATGGCACTGGGGGCGATGACCGTCGTCGCCGTCTCGATCCTCACCGCGGTCACCCTGTTGCCCGCCCTGATCGCGATGCTCGGCGACCGCGTGCTGCCGGGCGGAATCGTGGCGCGGGTGCTCTCCTTCTTCAAGCACCGCGTGTTTCGTCGGCCCGACCGGCCGGCAGCCGCCGAATCGGCGTTCTGGCAGCGTTGGACGGCCAGCGTCATGGCCCGCCCCTGGACCGCCGTGATCGGGGTCAGCGCCGTTCTTCTCTTCCTCGCGATCCCGGTGCTCTCGCTGACCACCGGCACCCAGGCACTCAGCCAGTTCCCCAAGGACAGCGACGTGCGGGTCGGCAACGAACTTGCCTCCCAGCAGATCGGCGGCGGTACCGATCCGGTGCAGATCGTCGCCGCATTCGACGGACCGGTGGATCGCACCGCGATCCCCGGCTTCATCCGCACGGTCGAAGCGACGCCTGGCGTCAGCTCCGTGGCGCCACCGGCATTCGCCGCCGGCAGCGTCCTGATCCAGGCGACGCCGAGCGCTCCGAGCGAGTCCGACGCGGCGGCGGCGTTGGTCGATCGCCTGCGTGACACGGTCGTGCCTTCGACGCGGCTGGCGAGCGTGGCCACCGTCAATGTCGGTGGTGAGACGGCGCGCAGCCACGACGTGCGCCAGCTGATCAGCGGCTCGATGTGGAAGATCATCCTCTTCGTCCTCGCGCTCAGCTTCCTCGTCCTGATGGCGATGCTGCGCTCGTTGCTGCTGCCGCTGAAGGCCGTGTTGATGAACCTGCTCTCGATCGGGGCGGCATTCGGCGTCCTCGTCGCGATCTTCCAGTGGGGCTGGTTCGACGGCCTGCTCGGCCTCGAAAGCCAGGGGGCGCTCGACACGATCAACGTGCCGCTGATCTTCGCCGTCGTCTTCGGCCTCTCGATGGACTACGAGGTCTTCCTCATGTCGCGCATCCGTGAGCGCTACATGGAGCACGGCGACAACGAACGCGCGGTTGCCGAGGGCCTTTCCTCCAGCGCTCGCACGATCTCCTCGGCAGCGCTGATCATGACCTGCGTCTTCGCCGTCTTCTTCCTCACCGGCGTTCCCTCGATCAAAGAGCTCGGCCTCGGCTGCGCCGTGGCGATCGCCCTCGACGCGACCCTGGTGCGGCTGATCCTGGTGCCGGCGGCGATGAAGCTGCTGGGCAGCTGGAACTGGTGGATGCCGTCCTGGCTCGACCGCCTGCTGCCCGACTTCTCCTTCGAGAGCGGCAGCGCCGATCCCGAGCCGGCCAAGGCCTAATACCCTCCCGTCCATGAGCGAGGAGATCGCCTTCGCGGGGGCGGCGAAGCAGGCGGAGATGGTGCGGAGCGGGGAGGTCTCGCCGCGTGAGCTGGTGGAGCTTTACCTGGACCGGATCGAGCGGCTCGATCCTCATCTGAACTCGTTCCGGGTGGTGCTCGCCGAGCGGGCCCTGCTCGAAGCCGAGCAGGCCGAGGCGCGGCTCAAGGCCGGCGACGAGCGGCCCCTGTTGGGGGTCCCGATCGCGCTCAAGGACGAAGTCGACCTCGCCGGCGAGCTGAGCACGCACGGCACCGACGCCTATCCCGACCCGGCGCCCGCCGACTGCGAGATGGTCCGTCGGTTGCGCGAGGCGGGGGCGATCGTCGTCGGCAAGACGCACCTGCCCGAGCTGGCGATCTGCGGCTTCACCGAGTCGGCGACGTGGGGGGTGACGCGCAACCCCTGGGATACGCAGCGCACCCCCGGCGGCTCCAGCGGCGGCAGCGCCGCGGCGGTGGCCGCCGGCCTCGTCCCGATCGCCTCGGCTTCCGACGGCGGCGGCTCGATTCGCATCCCCGCGTCCTCCTGTGGCCTCTTCGGCCTGAAACCCTCGCGCGCCCGAGTTTCGCTGGCGCCTCTGGCGGAGCACTGGAACGGCCTCTCGGCGGCCGGTTGCCTCAGTCGCAGCGTGCTCGATACCGCCCTCTGGCTCGACGTCGTCAGCGGCGGCTCGGCTGACCCGGAGGCGCCACAGCCGCCCGAGCGGCCCTTCGTCGAGTCGGCGTGCACCTCGCCGGGCAAGCTGCGGATCGCCTATTCGACCGCGCCGCCCCGCGCCGCCGCTCCCCCCACTGTCTCCGACGTCGCGAAAAATGCCGTCGCCGAGACCGCCGAGCTACTGCGGTCGCTGGGCCATGAGACGGCGCGGGGCGATCCCGACTGGGGAGGGATCGGCAACAACATCACCCCCCGCTACCTGCGTGGGCTCGCCGAAGATTTCGCCACCGTCCCTCGCCCCGAGCGACTCGAACGCCGCACCCGCGGCTTCGCCCAGCTGGGCCGACTGATCACCGACGGCATGTTCGAGCGGGCGATGCGCGGTCGCCGGGCCGACGCGGCGCGCGTCAACGCGATCTTCGCGGACCACGACGTCCTGATGACCCCGGTGATGGGGGGCACGGCGCTGCCGGTGCGACGCTGGGAGGGCCGGGGGGCGCTGTGGACGATCCTCGGCATGAGCCGCTTCTATCCCTATTGCGTGCCGTGGAACCATCTCGGCAACCCGGCGATGTCGGTGCCGGCGGGCTTCGCCGCCGATGGCATGCCGCTCGCCGTTCAGATCGTCGGTCGCCCCGGCGACGAGGCGACCCTGCTCTCCCTCGCCGCCCAGCTCGAGGCCGAGCGGCCCTGGGCGGACAAGCGCCCGCCGATCTCCTAGCCGTTCAGCGGAAGACCTTGCGCAGGCGGGCGATCTCGCGCACCTTGCCGCGGGGGCGGAGGCGGCGCTGCAGGATCATCTGCAGCGGCTTCGCTTCCGGTTTGCCCATGGCGACGAAGTCGGCCCAGTCCGCCTCGATAGTCAGCGTCGGGTTGGGAGCCTCGCCCGGTTCGGCCCTGGTCGAGCCGTTGTCGATCGTCAGGTGCCAGGGGCTGGCGTCGCTGAAGCGGTACTGGTAGACGAGCGGCGAACCGTTGGCGGCAGCGGGGTTGGCGACGCGCTTGATCACGTCGAAGTAGAGGCGTTGGGTCTCCAGGGAGGCATCGGGGATCGGCCCGTCGGGCGGCCCGAGGACGCCGGCGCCCATCAGCTTCACCTGGCGCTCGGCAACTTCCTCGGCCGAGGCCTCTGGATCGAAGGGGAAGACGCCGGGTGGCATCTCCTCGGTCGGGAAACCGATCGTGCGCCAGCGCTGACGGATCAGTTTCAGACCGAAGGCGAAGATGTCCTCGAGCGAGAAGCCGTAGCACTCGGTGTATTCGCGATCGAAGTTGGGCGGGTAGAACACGGCCGGCCCGTAGGGCAGCGTTTCGCGCAGCAGCTCGATGACCGCGGCACGGTTCTCCTCCCAGCCCGGGTTGCCTTCGCCCAGCAGCTCGGAGAGCACCTTGACGCCGAAGCCGATGTGGCGCTGCTCGTCCTTGGAGACGTTGCCCATGCCCTCGCTGAAGCCGGGCATCGTTTCTTTCGAGGCGAAGAAGTCCTCGATGAAGTGCTGACCGGGCTGGGCGAGGCTGCCCTCGACGATCAGGTGGTAGAGGGTGATCGCCTGCGCGTACTTGGGCACCGAGCGGTCCTTGCGCAGTTCCTCGGCCATCTTGTCGAGCCGGTCGAAGATGCCGCGATAGCCCCAGTTGAGCTGCGGCATGGTGGAGGAGAGGGTCTGCTGGATCGAGTCGCCGCCGACCCCGATGACCTCCTTGAAGAAGCGGTGGAAGAAGATCGAGTGACGAACCTCGTCGACCTGCTGGGTGGCGAGGAAGTAGGACTGCTCCTCGGTCGGCGCGGCGTTGATGTAGGGGGCGAGGGTGTCGGCGACCCGGTCCTCGCCGTAGTAGAACATCGAGTAGATCCACATCGCCGAGCGGCGCTGGATATCGCTGAGTGCCTCCCAGCCGTTGCGATCCTCCGAGAAGTCGATGTCGTAGGCACTCCAGTTGCCCTGCTCCCAACGCTTGTAGAGATCCACGTAGGTGACGTTGTCCATCAGGCTCTGGGATGCGACGCTCATCTCTCTCCTTGGGTCGGGGCGGCTGTGGGCAGGTTACCGCGATCCTGGCCATGCAGCCAGTTTAGGCTGGGTGAAGTCGCTCACACAGCCGCGGGAGTCTCGATCTCCCGCTTGAGGATCTTGCCGGTGGGGCCCTTGGGGAGCTCGTCGATGAGCCAGACGAGGCGGGGGTACTTGTAGGCGGCGATGCGGTCCTTGACGTAGGCGCTGATCTCCTCGGGGCTCAGCTCCTCGTCGTCGTGGAGGACGACCGCGGCGCCGATCTCCTCGCCCCACTGGTCGTGGGGGACGCCGACGACAGCGGCTTCGCGGATCTTCGGGTGCTCGTAGAGGACCTCCTCGACCTCGCGCGGGTAGACGTTGTAGCCGCCGCGGATGATCAGGTCCTTCTTGCGGTCGACGATGTAGAAGAAGCCGTCCTCGTCGACGCGGGCCATGTCGCCGCTGTGGAACCAGCCGCCCCGCATCGCCTCCTCGGTCGCCTCGGGGCGTTGCCAGTAGCCCTTCATGATGTTGTGGCCGCGGATCACGATCTCGCCGACCTCGCCCTGGGCGACCGGCTCGTCGCTCTCGTTGACGACCCGCATCTCGACTCCCTCGATCGGGGTGCCGATCGAGCCGGCCTTGCGCTCTTTGTCCGGGTGGTTGGAGCAGGCGACGGGCGAGGTCTCCGAGAGACCGTACCCCTCCATCACCTTCGCCCCGAAGGCGTCTTCGAAGCCACGCAGCACCTCGACGGGCATCGAGGCGCCGCCGGTGATGCAGATGCGCAGCGCGGAGGTGTCGAAGCTCTCGCGCTCGGGGTGGTGGAGGAGGGCGCCGTACATCGTCGGCACGCCGTAGAAGTGGGTGACGCCGTCGCGCTGCATCGTCGCCAGCGCCTCGCCGGGGTCGAATTTGGGCACCAGCGTGAGGCAGGCGCCGACGCTGAGCGAAGCGTTCATCGCGACCGTCTGGCCGAAGGAGTGGAAGAGGGGGAGGGCGCCGAGGACGACGTCGCCGGCGCCGATCTCGGAGGTGGTGCGGGCAGAGACGTCGGCGTTGCGGGCGAGGTTGGCGTGGGTCAGCTCGGCGCCCTTCGGCTTGCCGGTGGTGCCGGAGGTGTAGAGGATCACCGCCGTGTCGTCCTCGGCGGTCTCGGCGAGCCCGACGGTCGGGTCGAGTTGCTCCAGGGTCTCGGCGAAGGAGCCCGGCTCGACTTCGATCAGCTCGACGTTCGCGTCGGCGGCGCCGTCGCACGCCTCCGCGCAGAAGCCGTGCCAGGCGAGCAGCAGCTCGGCCCCGGAGTCCTCCAGGTAGAAGGCGATCTCGCGTCGCTTCAGCAGCACGTTCATCGGCACGACGATGGCCCCCGCGCGCAGCACGCCGTAGTAGGCGATCGGGAACTCCGGCACGTTGGGCAACATCACCCCGACCCGGTCGCCCGGCCCCACGCCCTTTTCGCGCAACAGAGTCGCCAAGCGGGCACTGCCGTCGTCCAGAGCGCCGTAGCTCAACTCGGCCTCGCCGAGGCGGATCGCCGGAGCGCCGGGCGAACGCCCGGCGCTCTCGGTCAGCAGCGATGCGAGGTTGAGAACCACGGCGATTCGCCTAGGACCTGGTGAAGTGGTGCACCGGGAATTCCTTGATGTCCGGCGGGCTCTGTGGCGCCTGATCGCCGAGCTCCCCGATCGCGGGCCCGAGGCGACCCTGCTGGAAGCGGTCGAAGTGATCGCGGGACTCCCAGAAGTCGATGATCCCCCAGCCCTCCTCGATTGGGCCGGCGGCGTGGAAGATCAGCCCCTCGGGCGGGTTGTCGTCGATCCCCATGTGGCTGTGGAGCGTGTCGTACTGCTCTTGGGTCCCACCCACGAACTTGAGTCTCAGTCCGATTGCCATCGTTCTCTCCTCCGGTTGAAGACTGGACGAGCATAGCCCGCGATCTGTGCGACGAGCAAGCGGTCCGGGTGCGAGTGGGCTTGCGTACCGCTAGGCTCGGATCCGCGATGGACGACCTCGGCGCGCCAATCTCCTTTCTCACCCTGCCCAAGGGGGTGTCGGTGTATTCCAGCGATGGCGAGGAGATCGGCAAGGTCGAGTACGTGCTTTCCGCTCCGAACGTCGACATCTTCGACGGGATCGTCCTCGACACCAGCGTCTTGCCCGGGGGTCACCGATTTGTCGACGCTCCCGAGGTCGCCGAGATATTCGAGCGCGGCGTGGTGCTGACGATCGACGCGGCAGAAGCCCGGAATCTGCCTGAGCCGAGCGCCAACCCGGGGACGCTCGACGTCAACCCCGCCGACCTCGTGGGCGGCAAGCGGCAGAGCAAGCTCAGTCGCGCCTGGGACCTGATCTCCGGCAAGGGCTGAGCGGTCTCGGCACCAGGTTGCTTAGGATGTCCGCGGTGAAGAAGCTGATCCTCATGATTGCTCTGTGCGCCGGCCTGGTTGTGGTTGCCGGCTGCGGCAGCAGCAGCGATTCCTCGACCGGCTCGAGCGAATCGACCGGCGCGACGACGAGCGAATCGACGTCCGCCGATGCCGGTGGCGAAAAGACCAAGCCGAAGGTCACTGTGCCGACGGGCGCCCCGCCGAAGAAGCTCGAAGCAAAGGAACTCGAAGAAGGCAGCGGCGCCGAAGCGAAGTCGGGCGACAAAGTCACCGTTCAGTACGTCGGCGTGAACTACAAGAACGGCAAGGAATTCGACTCCTCCTGGAGCCGCAACGAACCGTTCAGCTTCACCCTCGGGGCGGGAGAAGTGATTCCCGGCTGGGACCAGGGCGTCGAAGGAATGAAGGTCGGCGGCCGGCGCGAGCTGATCATCCCGCCCGAACTTGCCTACGGCGAAACCGGCGCTCCACCCGCAATCGGTCCGAACGAAACGCTCGTGTTCGTGATCGACCTGCTTGAAGCCACCAAGTAGAGCGACCGTTGCCGAGCGCCTGACGGCGCAGGGCCTCTCCGGGCCGCCACTGGCCGATCCCGCTGCCGTAGCCCAGCGACTGCTCGCCGTGCAGGGCCAGGATCCGCGCGGTTTCAGGCTCGCCATCCGGGCGCGCACCGAAGGGCTGACTGCGGCTGACGTCGAGCGTGCCTTGACGGAGCGCGAGCTGATCGTCACCTGGCTCAACCGCGGAACGCTGCATCTGGTTCGCGGCGAGGACTACCCGCTGCTGCAGTCCCTGACCACGCCACCGCTCTTCACCTCCAGCGTCCGCCGGCTACGGCAGGAGGGCGTGAGCGAGGCCAAGGCCGAGCGGGCGGTCGAGACGATCGAGCGGGCGCTCGGCGACGAGGGTCCGCTGACGCGGGTCCAGCTGCGCGAGCGGATAGATGCAGCCGGCGTGCGAACCGACGGCCAGGCGATGATCCACCTGCTCTTCCTCGCTGCGCTGCGTGGGGTTGTGGTGCGCGGGCCGATGATCGGCAAGCAGCATGCCTACGTCCTCGTGCGCGACTGGCTGGGCGAGGCGTCGGCGATCGACCGTGAGAAGGCCCTGGCCGAACTGGCCCGTCGATATCTGGTGGGCCACCAACCTGCAACCGATCGCGACCTCGCCAAGTGGGCCGGCCTGCCGCTGCGCGACGCCCGCGCTGGCCTGCAGGCGATCGGCTCCGAGTTGAAGGAGGGGGAAAGTGGGCTGGTCAGTCTCGTCAAGCGACCCCCGGTCGAGAAGCTTCCGCCCCCACGCCTGCTCGGCGCCTTCGACCCGGTCCTGCTCGGCTGGACATCCCGCGAAGACATCCTCGGACCGCACACCCAACTCGTCACCCGCAACGGGATCTTCCACCCGTTTGCCTTGGCCAAAGGCAAAGCGGTCGCCAAGTGGGGTTTCCCCGGTGGCGAGGTGAAGCTTCAGCCACTGCAGCCCCTGCCGGTGAAGACCGCCACCGCGCTCGAGGCCGACGCTGCCGACGTCACCCGCTTCTTGAACTAAGGCGCTTGGCCACAGCGCTTTCGGATCTCAGCGCAGGCGAACGCTCAGCCCTGAGTGACGTCCGGGAGAAGGGACGGTGCCTCTCCCGCATGCCCTCGAAGATCGTCAAGGAGCTCTGTCGCATCAATGAGGGTGCCAATCATCGCCCTCCGACTCGGGCCGTGCCCAAGAGGACTGGCGCGCCCTGTAGACCTCTACTTTGCCCCGCCGTTTGTGCAGAGCAAGGCGCAAAGTCCTCTTATGAAGAAACGGTTTAACTCGCCCTCGGCCAATATCTGCGGAGCCCTGACGTTCATTTTGCGCGTCTTCGCTTTCCCGGTCCGTAGGCTTCTGTTGCGTTGAAGAACCCGGGTGCCGACAGTTCCGCCTCGAGCGTACTGTCGTCGCCGCGGGCAATCGCATCGCGGAGGAGTTGCGGGTACGCCTCGACCCCGGCTGGGCTCAACCGGGGACTGATGTAGGGCTCTCCAGACGTCTGTTCGTCCCGATCAAGCTCAGCCAGCATGTGCTCGCGGGTTGACTCGTCGAGGTTCTCCAAGGCAAGCGCCATGGCGCCAACCTATCATTTGGTAACAACCAATCTCTAGACCGGTACGACCAGCGTCTCAGTCAAGCTTTGGGCTGCGCCAGGGCTGGGCGAGGCGGTTCGCGAGGTCGTCAGCCAGACCCTCGATCGGGACCCGCGTCTGCTCCAGGGAGTCGCGGTCGCGGAGGGTGACGGTGTCGTCTTCCATCGTCTGGTGGTCGACGGTGATGCCCCAGGGGGTGCCGATCTCGTCCTGGCGGCGGTAGCGCTTGCCGATCGAGCCGCCCTCGTCGAACTCGGCGGGCATGCGGCGGCGCACCTCTTGGAAGATCTCGCGGGCTTTCTCCGGCATGCCCTGCTTGGAGACGAGGGGCAGGATCGCCACCTTGACCGGCGCCAGGCGGGGGTGGAGGCGCAGTACGGTGCGCTCGCGCCCCTCGACCTCCTCGACCTCGTAGGAGTCGACGAGGAAGGCGAGCGTCGCCCGGTCCGCGCCGGCGGCCGGCTCGATCACGTGGGGGACGTAGCGCTCTTTGGTCTGCTGGTCGAAGTACTCGAGCTTCTCGCCGCTGAATTTGGCGTGCTGGGTGAGGTCGAAGTCGCCGCGGTTGGCGATCCCCTCGAGCTCCGACCAGCCGATCGGGAAGAGGTACTCGATGTCGCTCGTCGCCGAGGAGTAGTGCGAGAGCTCGTCGGCGCCGTGGGCGCGCACCCGCAGCAGGTCGGGACGGATGCCGAGGTCGGTGTACCAGCGCTCGCGCTCCTCCATCCAGATCTTGTGCCACTTTTCGGCTTCGGCGGGGGGGACGAAGAACTCCATCTCCATCTGCTCGAACTCGCGCGTTCGGAAGATGAAGTTGCCGGGGGTGATCTCGTTGCGGAAGGACTTGCCTATCTGGGCGATCCCGAACGGCGGCTTCTTGCGAGCGAAGCCGAGCACGTTCTTGAAGTTGATGAAGATGCCCTGCGCGGTCTCCGGCCGCAGGTAGACCTCCGACCCCTCGCCCGCCACCGGACCGACGTGGGTCTCGAACATCAGGTTGAACTGGCGTGGCTCCGACAGCTCGCCGCCGCACTCCGGACAACGCAGCTCCGCGGTGGGATCGCCACCTTCCGCCTCGACCGCCTCGTGCAGATGGTCCTCGCGCCAGCGCCGCTTGCACTTGCCCAGGCACTGCACCAGCGGGTCGGTAAAGCCCTCCAGGTGGCCCGATGCCTCCCAGACCCGCGGGTGCTGGAGGATCGCCGAGTCGAGCGCGACGATGTCGTCGCGCTCCTGCAGCATTGCCCGCCACCACTCGGCCTTGACGTTGTTCTTCAGCAGCACGCCGTAGTGGCCGTAGTCGTAGGTCGAGCCGAGGCCGCCGTAGATCTCCGAGGAGGGAAAGACGAAGCCGCGCCGCTTGCAGAGAGCGACGATCTCCTCCATCGAGGTCTCGGTGCTGCGCGTCTCCTGCCCGGCGCTTGCCATGGCTGAACCGTACCGGCTGCGATAATCGCCCACCTTCATGCCGATCTACGAGTACAAATGCACCAACGGCCACGTCTTCGACGTGATCCAGCGGATGAGCGACGAGGCGCTGACCGAGTGCCAGGAGTGCGGCGCCCCCGCCGAGCGCGTCCTGCACCCCGTAGCGATCCACTTCAAGGGCTCTGGCTTCCACAACACCGA
Organism: uncultured Solirubrobacterales bacterium; assembly: GCA_963824705.1. Classification (GTDB taxonomy): domain Bacteria; phylum Actinomycetota; class Thermoleophilia; order Solirubrobacterales; family 70-9; genus VRUE01. Next base: position 2,051,450 of record CAWGQE010000003.1, on the reverse strand, counting down.
CTACGGCAAGAAGAAGACCGGAGCTAACGGCAGTTCTTCAGACGGCAGCTCATCCGAGGGGGGCTCAACCGAGAGCTCGAAGGACTCCTCCGACTCGAAGCCCTCGGAGTCGAAGTCGAGCGACTCGAAGCCGACGACCACGGCGACCTCCGACTGAGCGGAGATTTGTCGCCTTTTTGACCCTATGGGGTCATCAAGGAGACAGAAGTCGATTTATTCGCCGAGCAGCTTCTTGACGGCGCGGCGGCGCTCGGAGTCCGGCACTTCGATCGAGCCGTCCGGTCCCGGCTCACAGCCGGAGTTGGCGCCGCTGCAGAGGACGTCGGCCTTGCCTTCGCCGCTGATCGCCGCGGAGAGGATCAGCTGCGGCATCGTGAAGAAGCCCATGTCGCTGACGAACGCCTTCGGCGCGTCCCAGCCGATGATCGGGCCGTGGATGAAGTTGTAGGGGACGCGAAGGGGGTCGGTGAGACGGTCCTTGATGCCGGCGATCACCGCCTGCTGCGCCTTCTCGCGGTCGAGGTCGTCGTAGCCGAGCGTGTAGGCGCTCTTGCCGGGGCCGGGGCATTCGCTGGGCTCGCGGATGCGCGAGTAGATCAGCGCCTTTTCGCCGTCAAGGGTGTTCTCGCCCTTTCCCATCCGCAGCGTGAAGCCGCCCTGGCCGCCCCCGGCGCCGCCGGCGATATCGGCGCAGAGCTTGTGGGGCACGTCGACCTTGACGCCGCCGACCGCGTCGATCAGGTCTTCGAAGCCGGTGAAGTCGACGATCGCGACGTGGTCGATTTCGATCCCGAGGAAGTTTTCGACCGCTTCGATCTGCGCTTTCGCCCCGCCGAATGCGAAGGCGGCATTGATCTTCTGCGGGCTTTGGCCGGGGATTTCGGCATAGCTGTCGCGCGGGATCGAGAGTTTGCGGAAGGCGCCGCCGCCGGCGCGGATCAGCATCAGCGTGTCGGCGCGGAATTCGCCCTGCGAGCAGTGCCCGTGCGGCGAGTCGCCGTGCTCCTGCTGTTCGAAGCATTCTTGCGAGGGCGCAGCCCCGGGTTCCTTGGTGTCGGGCGGGCGGGCGTCGGTGCCCATTACGAGGATCGTCTGCGCGCTGGGCAGCAGGAAGGGATTGCCGTGCAGGGCGGACTTGGCTTCGCCGGAGAGCTTGAAGGTCTGCAGCTGGGCGGAGACGGCGAAGGCGAGGAAGCTGAGCAGGATCCAGCCCAGCGCCGCCAGGCCGACCCATTTCAGCGCCCGCCCCAGGCCGGGGCGGGGCGTCCGCGGGCCGCGCTCGCGCCCGGGCCGGTCGGGCAGCTTCGGCATTTTCGGTGCATGCCAGTCGCGCTCGCGCAGGCCGGAGAGGTCGGGCTTGCGGAAGCGCGAGAAGAACCCCCGGCGGGCTCGGTAGACCTTGTAGTCGGGCGGCTCGGGGGGCCGCTGCTCGCCATCGTTTGCCATGAAAGACTCCGGAATCATGCCGATGACCGCGGTCGCCCGCGCCAAGAGTTGCGAAAAGAGATGAGCCAGGCCGAAGCGATAGGGGTCGATCTGGGTGGCACTAAGATGCTGCTCGGCGTCCTCGACGGCGACTCCAAGACGGTCTGGGAGAGTCGTGAGCGCTCCGCCGGGGAGAGCGAGGGGGAGCTGGTCGAGCTACTGGTTCGCGAGGTCTCCGAGGCGCGGTCGCAGCGGCCCGGGATCAAAGCGGTCGGGATGGGAATCCCGGCGACGATCGACCACGAGAAGGGCCTGGCGGTGGCGGCGGTCAACCTGCCGATCGAGAATCTGCCGATCCGCGATCTCGTCGTCGAGCGGACCGGCCTGCCCACCTTCGTCGACAACGACGCCAATGTCGCCGCTCTCGCCGAGCATCTCTTCGGCGCCGCCCGCGGGGCCGAGAACGCGGTGATGCTGACGATCGGCACCGGGATCGGCGGCGGGCTCATCCTCGGCGGCGAGATCTACCGCGGTTCGACCGGGGCCGGTGCCGAGCTCGGCCACGTGGCGATCCAACTGGACGGCCCGGCCTGTCAGGGCAACTGTCCCGGTCACGGCTGCGTCGAGACTCTCGCCTCCGGAACCGCGCTGGGCCGCGAAGGCCGCGCCGCCGCGGAAAGCAACCCTGACTCCGCGCTGGGCAAGCTGCTCGCCGCGGGCAGCGGGATCGACGGCAAAGTGGTCACCGTCGCGGCCCAGGAAGGCGACGAGACGGCGATCGGCGTCTTCGACCTGGTCGGCAGCCGCCTCGGCGTCGCCCTCGCCAGCTTCGCCAACATCTTCGAGCCGGAAGTGATCGTCATCGGCGGCGGCGTGATCGCCGCCGGCGAGCTGCTGCTCGCGCCCGCCCGCCGCGAGCTCGAAGCGCGGGCGCTGCGGCCGATGAACAGCACCCCGGTCGTCCCCGCCGAGCTGGGCGAAGACGCGGGGATGATCGGCGCCGCCGCGATGGCGCGGATCGAGCTGGAAGCGGAGCAGGAAGGCTGATGCCGGGGTCGCTGATCGTCTGCCCGACCCCGATCGGCAACCTCGACGACATCACGATCCGCGTGCGCGACGCGCTGGTCGCCGCCGACTACATCGCCTGCGAGGACACGCGCCGCACCGGCGGCCTGCTCGACAAGCTCGGCATCCGGCCGGCCCCGCAGCTGATCTCGATCCACGAGGGCAACGAAGCGCCGCGGGCGATCGAGCTGGCGCAGCGGATCGAACGCGGCGAGAACGTCGCCCTCGTCTCCGACGCCGGCATGCCGGCGATCTCCGACCCCGGCTTCCGCCTGATCCGCCGCTGCATCGAACGCAACCTCGAGGTGACCGTGCTGCCGGGCCCCTCGGTGGTGCCGGTTGCCCTGGTCGCCTCCGGTCTGCCCACCGACCGCTGGCGCTTCGAGGGTTTCCTGCCGAAGCGCTCCGGTGAGATGGAGCGGGTGCTGCGCTCGACCGAGACGGTGGTCGCCTTCGAGTCGCCGCGCCGGGTGGGCGACTCGCTCGCCGCCCTGGCGGCGATCGCCCCCGACCGCCCGGCCGCGGTCTGCCGCGAGCTGACCAAGATGCACGAGGAGGTCTCGCGCAGCACGCTGGCCGAGCTGGCCCGTCGCTTCCGTGGCGACGTCAAAGGCGAGATCGTGCTGGTGATCGCGCCCGCATCCGCAGACGACCACGACAAAGACGTCGGCTTCGCCGTCGACGCGCTACGTCACCTGGTCCAGTCGGGCGCCCGCCCCCGTGCCGCCGCCAGCGTCGTCGCGGCGCTGACCGGCACGCGGGCGAACGATCTCTACCGGGCGCTGACCGGCCGCGAGCCACGCAAGTAATCAGTCTGCGGCGCCTCGTTCAGCATGCGCGCCTTATCCCGGCTTGCGCGCCTCGAAGCTCTGCCCGGATCTTGACGATCCGTTTGTGTCCCTCGGCTTTCCGCAGCTGGCTCTTGAGCTTGTTTACACGGTGCCGAGCCTTCAGGCACGCCGCGGAGGGACCGGAAGGAACGGTGGGTGGCGGGGAGATCACCGGTGCGGGCGCGGGGGCGGACGTAATCACTGGCGGTGGGGGTGGCGGAGGCGGTGGCGAGTCGACCCGAAATTCCCAGAAATCGACTTCGACGCCTTCGACCCACCAGGAGACGAAGTAGTTGCCCGTCTGGCTGCTGGGCAATTCGTTGACGTACAGGACTGCTGCTTCAGCAAGTTCTTCTTCGCTGCAGAGTTCTTCCCCGTTTGGCAATTCGACGCAGACTTCATATTCCACTTCGGTATCTGATTCGAAGAAAGCACCCGGGGAATCTCCCAGCACACACACTTCCGCCGGAACCGGGTTCGCAGATAATGCATCGCAGCCGACAAAGGTTTCAAATTCGGCGGCACTTGCCGACAGTGGAACTAAGAGCAGACCGGCGATGGACATCGTCAAGCCGACTAGCAGCTTCCTCATTTCTCCCCCTCGTATGTGCACTTGCTTACGCACCGTGCAACGTTCAAAGATCTTGAATCGCGGGGCACACTATCGGAAAATGCTTGGAAATTACGTACTATTGTATTTATCAAATTAGTGTTGGATGGGTGTAGATCACCTCGATGCCGTGAGCTGCTGCGACGGGTCCGTTGATCGGAGCCGGCCCGGCCGTGGACCGCGCAGATAGCCTGGGGTAGATGGCCTACTACGTCACCACGCCGATCTACTACGTCAATGCCGAGCCCCATCTCGGCCATGCCTACTCGACGCTGGCGGCCGACGTCCTCGCCCGCCATATGCGCCAGCGAGGGGCGGACGTCTTCTTCCTCACCGGCACCGACGAGCACGGCGAGCCGGTCGAGCTGGCGGCCGAGCGCGAGGGCGTGACGCCGCAGGAGCTGGCCGACCGCAACGCGGCCAAGTTCGAAGCGCTGATGCCGATCATCGACGCGACCAACGACTTCTTCATCCGCACCTCCGACCCGCGTCACGCCGCGAAGGTCGCCGAGATCATTCAGCGGGTCTACGACAACGGCTGGGTCGACAAGGGCACCTACGAAGGCTGGTACTGCCCGCGCTGCGCCGACTTCAAAACCGAGCGCGAGCTCGGCCCTGGCCAGACCTGCCCGATCCACGAGATCCCGCTCGAGAAGGTGCGCGAGGAGAACTGGTTCTTCCGCCTCTCCGCGTTTCAGGAGCGGCTCGAAACGCTCTACGAGGAGCGTCCCGACTTCGTCGTCCCCGACTTCCGCCGCAACGAGGCCGTCTCCTTCATCAAGGGCGGACTCGAGGACGTCTCGCTCTCGCGGCCGAAGCTGAAGTGGGGGATGCGGCTGCCCTGGGACCCCGAGCAGCGGATGTACGTGTGGTTCGACGCGCTGCTCAACTACGTCACCGCGCTCACCTTCGCCCGCGAGGGGGAGGACCTGACCGAGCGCTTCTGGCCGGCGAGCCTGCACGTGATGGCCAAGGACATCCTCAAGTTCCACGCGGTGATCTGGCCAGCGCTGCTCTGGGCGGCGGACCTCGAGCCGCCGCAGCGCATGGCGATCCACGGCTATCTGATGATGGGCGAGAAAAAGATGTCGAAGTCGCTCGGCAACGTGCTCGACCCCTTCGAGGCGATCGAGCGCTTCGGTGCCGACGCGCTGCGCTTCTACTGCTTCCGCGAGGTCAGCTTCGGCCAGGACGGCTCGATCTCTACCGAAGGCTTCGAGGCCCGCTATGAGACCGAGCTGGCCAACGACTTCGGCAACCTCGCCAGCCGCGTACTCGCGATGGTCGAGCGCTACCGCGACGGCGTCGTCCCAGAGGCCCAGGTCGATGCCGTGCTGGCCGAGGACTTCGAAGGCGTCGTCGGCCGCTTCAGCGAGCTGCTCGACCGGGCCGAGCTGACCCAGGCCCTGGAGGAGGCCTGGAAGCTGGTCCGCCGTCTCAATCGCTACGTCGAGGAGACCCGCCCGTGGGAGTTGGCCAAGGACGAGGCCGACCCGGAGCGCCTCGACGAAGTCCTCTACAACCTCGTCGAGGGCCTGCGGGTGACGACGCTACTGCTCGTTCCCTACCTGCCGCGGAGCAGCGAGCAGCTGCTCGCTGCATTGGGCGAATCATCACGTCAGCTCAACGAGCTAGGAGCCCGACCTGGCGGCCAAAGGGTCGAGCGAGTCCCACCCCTGTTCCCGAAGATCGAGCCCCCGACTTAAAGGTCAGCCCTACCGGGATGACCTTCACGCAAGCGCATCGGGCCCAAGCTGATCGGGCCGGGTATACCCGCACAGCGCCATCGTCAGGTCGAGCTCGGCGAGGACCATCTTCAGCACCGTTTCGACTCCCGCCTGTCCGTCCAACGCCAGCCCCCATACATATGGGCGGCCGAGGCAGACGGCGTCCGCGCCGAGGGCGAGTGCCTTGAGCGCGTCGGCGCCGCTGCGGATGCCGCTGTCGAAGAGGATCGCGATCTCGTCGCCGACGGCCTCGGCGATCGGCGCCAGCGCATCCAGCGAGGCGAGCGCGCCGTCGACCTGGCGGCCGCCGTGGTTGGAGACGAGGATGCCGTCGATGCCGCGCCGCGCGGCCTCGCGGGCATCGTCGACGTGCTGGATGCCCTTGATCACGATCGGCAGCGAGGTCAGATCGCGCAGCCACTCGAGGTCGTCCCAGCTCAGCGCCGGATTTGCTTGGACGCCGAGGAAGTGGCCGGTTGCGGCGCCCTGATCCTCCTCCGGGGTCTTCTCCAGGGCAGCGCGGAAGACCGGGTCCTTGAAGTAGTTGGCCACACCCATGCCGTTGAGGAAGGGCAGCCATGCCTGCTGCAGGTCGCGCGGCTTCCAGCCGGGGATGAAGGTGTCGACGGTGAGCACGATCGCTGCGTAGCCGGCAGCCTCGGCGCGCTTGACGAAGCTCTCCGCGAGGTCACGATCGTTGGGCCAGTAGAGCTGGAACCAGCGCGGTGCAACGCCGCCCGCTTCGGCGATCTCCTCCAGGGTGAAATGCGAGTTGGTGCTGGCGATCATCGGTACGCCGACGGCCGCGGCTGCCCGCGCCGTCGCCAGCTCGCCGTCCTCGTGGAGCACCTTCTGCACGCCGATCGGGGCGAGCAGCAACGGCGCGGGCATCGCCGTCCCGAGCAGCTCGGTCGAGAGGTCGCGCGTGGCTACGTCGCGCAGCATCCGCGGCACGATGTTGCACCGCCCAAAGGCCTCGCGATTTGCGCGCATCGTGTGCTCGGAGCCGGCTCCGGCGAAGACGTAGTTGGCCGCGCGCTCCTCCATCGCCTCGCGGGCCCGTTCCTCCAGCTCCGCGACGGCGACCGGAATCGCCGGCGCCTCGCCACCGAGGCCACGGACATAGATCTCTCGGTAGTAGTCAGCGAAGTCGGCCATATGTCAGAAGGCTATTCACTCATCCTGAGGCCATGTGGGCGTGGCTGGCAAGGACGCAGGGAGTGAGGTGAGGGGAGCGCACTCCGTGCGTGACCCGATCCGAACGACTGAGGACGCCGCCAGGCGCGTCCACATGGCCTCAGAGGCCGAGGCGGCGGCGCCAGTCGCGTGCGTTGGCAGCGCGGGCAACGCGGCCGATCAGGCTGCGGCGGGCCTTCGTGTACGGGTACCAGGTCGGCTCGCGCTTGCCGCCGAAGCGGGCGACGATTATCGACTCCGGCCGGCAGTACTTCTTGATCCCGTACTCACCGTGGCGGAAGCCGATCCCCGACTCCTTCCAGCCGCCCATCGGCACGTCCATCAGGACGTAGTTGACGATCACGTCGTTGACGTTGACCGCGCCGGCCTCGATCCGCCGGCCGACCTTCTCGGCCCGCTCCTTCTCGCCGAAGACCGTGGCGGCGAGGCCGTAGCGGGTGTCGTTGGCGAAGCGCAGCGCCTCCTCGGAGTCGCGCACCTTCATCACCCCGACGACCGGGCCGAAGGTCTCGTCGCGCATCACCGTCATCGAGTGGTCGACGTCGACGAGCACGGTCGGTTCGAAGTAGTCGCCCGGGCCCTCGACCTTCTTGCCGCCGGTCGCCGCCCTCGCGCCCTTGGCGATCGCATCCTCGACCTGCGCTTCGACGATCGCTCGCTGGTTCGGCGAGGTCATCGCGCCGACGTCCTTTTCGGGCGTCCTGCCATCGGCCCCCTGGCGCAGCGCCCCGACCGCCTTGGTCAGCTTGGCGACGAACTCGTCGTAGACCGGCTCCTCGACGTAGATCCGCTCGACCGAGAGGCAGACCTGGCCCGAGTTGAACATCCCGCCCCAGGTTGCGGCGTTGGCGGCGCGGTCGACGTCGGCGTCGGAGAGCACGATCATCGGGTCCTTGCCGCCGAGCTCGAGGCTGACCGGGGTCAGCGTCTCGGCGGCACGCGCCATCACCTTGCGGCCGGTGCGGTCCGAGCCGGTGAACTGGACGAAATCGACGTTGTCCACCAAGGCTCCACCGGTCTCACCCGTGCCGTGCACGCAGTCGAACACGTCCGGGCCGCCGATCTCACGCTTCCAGGCCTCGACGATCTCGGCCAGGCCCAGCGGCGTGAACTCCGAGGGCTTGACGACCACCGCCGCTCCCGCCTGCAGGGCGGGGATCGCGTCGCCGAGCGCCAGCGCCAGGGGAAAGTTCCAGGGGCTGATCACGCCGACCACGGGGTAGGGCCGGTACTGGACCATCAGCTTTTTGGAAGCCGCCAATGCCGAGTGCGGCCTGACCGTTTCGTCGCCGATGAACTTGTCGGCCTTGCTCCCGTAGAAGTTGATCAGGTCGGTGAGGTAGACCGTCTCCGCGGCGGTGTCGCCGCGGACCTTGCCCGTCTCCGCCTGCATCGTGTCGAGCACCCGCTCGTGGTTGTCGAAGAGCCAATCGCGCAGCTCGCCGAGCCAGCGGTAGCGGCCGGCGACGCCCAGCGCCTCCCACTCGGCCTGGTTGCCGCGCACGCGCGCGACAGTTTCGGCGACGCGCTCGGCGGAGTCGACCGTGACGCTGCCTATTGGTGCGCCCGTGGCGGGGTTGAGGACCTCGATCCGCTCGGCCGCTGCCTCGCCGGCGCTTGCGCCGTTCACTGCCTCGTCGACTCTCGGTGCCGTTCCGCTCTCCACCTGACCGCTCCCTTCAAAGAAATTGGCTGGTCAGCCAAGAGTAGCCGCGTGTGGCCTCCGCTGCTGTTAACGCGGGACGAGCCGGTACACAGGACCGTCGAGCGAGCAGACGTAGACGCGATGGCGGTCGTCTTCGCCGAAGGAGGTGGGGGATGCGACGCTGAGGCCGAGCTTGTGCTCTCGGCTCGCCCCATGCAGGTGCGGGACGAGGCTGCGCAGCTCCCCCTCGCAGAGGTCGGCGTAGACATATCGCTTGTAGAGCGAGGTCAGGCGCGGATCGGCGACCACATAGCCGCCGACGATCGCGCAGCTGCCGCCGCCGCGTTCGTGCGGATAGGCGAAGATCGGTTTCACCGTTCCGCCCGGATCCGGCGTGCCGCTGTTTTCATCTTCGTAGGGGGCGAACCCCTCGAAGGCGTCCCAGCCGAAGTTGGCGCCCTGCGCCGCGCCGACCGTCGTGTAGTCGACCTCCTCGAAGCGGTTCTGGCCGACGTCGCCGATCGCGAGCCGCGGCTGTCCCGGGTCCGTCACCCGGTCGAAGGAGAAGCGAAAGGGGTTGCGCAGGCCGATGCTGTAGATCCGCGGCTTGGCGTCGGCGCGTCGTGGGTCGATCCGCAGCAGCTTGCCGAGCAGTTTGTGCGGGTTCTGGGCGTTGTTCGGCGGATCGCCACCCGAGCCACCGTCGCCGGTGCCGAAGTAGAGCCAGTTGCCGAGGAACTGGAGCTGGCCGCCGTTGTGATTGGAGTTGACCGGGTGGGGTATCCGGACTATCGCGCGACGGGAGCCCCGCGCGGCTTGCGTCGCGCTTCTCCGTTTGAATTCGTCGATCCTGATGTTGCCCCGGGGGTCGGTGTCGTAGACATAGAAGCGACCGCTGCTCTTGTAGTCGGGAGGGAAGGCGATCGAGAGCAGGCCGCGCTCGCCGCCGGAGGAGATCAGGTCGTGGATGTCGAGGAAGGGATGCGCCTGCTTGTGCCCACTGCGCAACACCTGCACGGTCCCACCCTGCTCGACCACGAACAGCAGCTTGGGGAAGCCGGGTGCGCCGCTGACGTAGACCGGGCTTTCGAAGCTGCCGATCTGCTTCAGGCCGATGCCCTGAGCCGCGGATCGCGCCGCTTCATCGGGCGGCCGAGCCGATCCGCAGGCCGGCAGCGCCAGCGCCAGGAGCAGCGCCAGAGCGCTACTTACCGCTGTGCGTCTTCCCTTCGATTTCAACGACTTCACCATTGTCCTTCACTTCCGTTTCCGGTGGGACTGCGGTGATTTCGGTGGCGAATGAACCCCCCGCCTGGGTCCCGGGTGCGGTTTCGGCCTTCGCGGTGCCGCTGAGGCCGGCGCCAACTTCGTAGAAGACGTCGTACTTCCCGCTTTTGACCGCGTTCACCTTCCACACCGCTTCGGTCGTCTTACCCGGCTTCAGCGGCCCGAAAGCGAAGGTCTTGGGGCTCGAGGTTTCGGCCCCGGCCGTTTCCGCCGAGCCGTTCGCTTGCGGGTAGCGCGCCGAGAGCACCCAGACCGGCCGGTCTGGTTGGGCGAGGCCCGGTGCCGGGTCGCGGTAGCCGAAGGGCAGCGTCGAGTCACGGCCCTCTTTGCCGCCGACTGAGATCGTCACGGTCAGACTGGGCAGGGTCTTGTGGCCGGTGTTGCGGACGCCGAGCCGCAGCAGCGTCGTTTCCCCGAGTCGCTGCTTGGTGGGAAATTCCGCGGTGACGATCTTGACCGGGTACTTGCCGGCCGGCTCGTTCGAGTCCGAGGACGCTTCGTCGCCGCCGCAGGCGGCGATCGAGACCGTCAGCAACCCGGCCGCGATGCCTGCGGTCAGAGCCTGCCGGCGGGAACGCCGACCGTATCTTCGGTACCCCCCCAAAGCGGCCGGAACATACCACGGGGATTCCACCTCTCCGCCTGCCTCGAACCCCATTGCGCTGGGGTTAGTCGGATCTCAACACTCGGCTAACCGAGGTCGCTGGCCCATCCCATACACTGAAAGCTCGGAGCAGGGGCCGCCCGATGCGGTCCCGCTTTGCCGGAGGAGAGATGGAAGCAGCCGCATCCATAGGCAGGAGGATCGCACCCGCCAAGTCGTTCTTCGAGCAGGTAGGGGACATGATGATCCTCACCGCACGGACGATGGCCTCTGCGGTCAGGCCCCCCTACCCCTACGGCGAGGAGTTCATCGGCCAGTTCCTCTTCGCCCTGCAGCTCTGCTGGTTCCCCCTGCTGGTCTCCACCGTCGCCTTCGGCTTTGGCGCGCCGGGCCTGCAGGCGGCCAACTTCCTCACCCTCTTCGGATCGCTGGATCGGCTGGGCGGCTTCTTCGTCCTCGCCTCGATCCGCGAGTTCGCCCCCTTCGTCACCGCTGTCGTCGTCGCCGGCGTCGCCGGCACCGCGATCACCGCCGACCTCGGCGCCCGCAAGATCCGCGAGGAGCTCGACGCCCTGCAGGTGCTCGGCGTCGACCCGATCAAGAACCTGGTCGTGCCGCGCTTCCTGGCGCTGATGGTGATCACCGGCCTGCTCGACATCTACGCGCTGATCTTTGGCATCAGCGGCGGCATCCTCACCGAGATGCTCTACAACCAGCCGCTCGGCGGCTTCTTCGCGACGCTCTTCACCAACGCCTCGATCACCGATCTCTGGGGCTCGGTGATCAAGTGCACCCTGTTCGGAGCGATCATCTCGGTCGTCTGCTGTTACAAGGGGATGACTGCGTCCGGAGGCGCCGCCGGCGTCGGCCGCGCCGTCAACCAGGCGGTGGTGATCTCCTTCATGGGCGTCTTCGCCTTCAACTACGTCTTCACCCAGACCCTGCTGGCGACGAACCCCGACCTGCAGACGATTCGATGAACGCCTGGCTCGACGTCCCGCGCGGCTGGCTCGACTCCTTCGGCGAGATCGCCCGCTTTGGCTCGCGCGTCGCCGGCCTCGTCTACTCCGGCCGCGTCCTGCGCTTCTTCGGCGAGACCCTGCGCCAGGCCGGCATCCTGATCCTCGGCTCCGCCGTGATCATCTGGGGCCTGGTCTTCATCCTCGGCCTGCAGTGCGGGATCGAGGGCGCTTACCTGCTGCGCGCCAACGGCGCCCCGGCCTACGCCGGCGTCTTCTCGGCCTGGTGCGACCTGCGCGAGATCATGCCCTACGCCTTCGGCTACATGCTGGCGGCCAAGGTGGGCACCGGGATCGTCGCCGAGCTCGGCGCGATGCGGATCTCCGACGAGATCGACGCGCTCGAGGTGATGGGCGTGCCGCCGGTCACCTTCCTCGCCGCGACCCGTCTGCTCGCCGCCTGGATCGCCTTCCCCTTCATGTACCTGGTCGGGATCGGGATCATGTACCTGGCCAGCTACCTGGCCGTCGTCGAACAGATCGGCGACGTCTCCTCCGGTGGCTACCTGCTGATCTTCTGGATGTTCCAGAACCCGCCCGACTTGATCTTCAGTCTGATCAAGGGAATGTTCATGGCGACCGCGATCGTGATGGTCGGCTGCTACTACGGCTACACCGCTTCGGGCGGACCGGTCGGAGTCGGCACCGCGACCGCCAAGTCGATGGTCCTCAACATCGTTCTAGTGCACATCATCGGGATGCTCGGCACGCTGGTCTTCTGGGGTGCCAACCCGCGAGCGCCAATAGGAGGCTAAGTACCCTTATGTCCATGGATGAGCCGAGCCAGATTCGCGACGAAGAAGAGGGACAGGCGCTTGCCGAAGAGGCGGCGGCTGAACCGGCGACCAGCGGTCCCTACATCAGCGAGGACGGGGCGACGATGGGCCGCGACTTCGTCATCCCCGGCGTCGACCCGACCGAGTCCGATCCCTATCGCTTCCACACCGGACGCAAGCGCGACCACGGCAGCACCGACGCGATCGAGATCATCAACCTGGTCAAGCAGTTCGGCCGGGCGCGGATCCTCAACGGGCTCAACCTCGGCTTGCCCGAAGACCAGGTCTCGATGGTGCTCGGCCCCTCGGGCACGGGCAAGAGCGTCCTGATCAAGCACATCGTCGGCCTGCTCTACCCGGACTCCGGCGACGTGCTCGTGCACGGCGAATCGATCCCGGCGATGACCGACGACGAACTCTTCGACGTGCGCAAAAAGTTCGGCCTGCTGTTCCAGGACGGGGCGCTCTTCGGCTCGATGAACATCTACGACAACACCGCTTTCCCGCTGCGTCAGCACACCGACAAAAGCGAGGAGGAGATCGGCGAGATCGTCAACCGGCGGCTCAAGGAGGTCGGCCTGATCGAGGCGATCTACAAGATGCCGAACGAGCTCTCGGGCGGCATGCGCAAGCGCGCCGGTTTCGCTCGCGCGCTGGTCCTCGAACCGGCGATCGTCATGTTCGACGAGCCCGATTCCGGCCTCGACCCGGTCCGTACGGCGCTGCTCTGCGAGCTGATCCGCGAGGTCCACGCCGAGAACGGCGGCTGCTACCTGGTGATCAGCCACGACCTCAACACGGCGCGCCGGATCTCCGACTTCATCGCCGTCCTCTGGAACGGCAAAATCGTCGAGTCGGGCCCGAAAGAGGAACTCTTCGACTCCGAAAACCAGTTCGTCCACCAGTTCCTCAACGCTGACGTAACCGGCCCGCTCTCGATGGATTGAGCGTTTTCGGCGGGCGGGTCCTGTCGCCGGGGGCGGGTGTCCTCGCGTTGCTGGGTTTTTCGCCTGCGGCGCTGACGGTCGTCCGAGGTCGTGGCTGGGGCGAAAAAGAGGACGCCGCTGCCGCGAGGACACCCGCCCCCGGCGCCACCCGCCCGAGGGGAGCTGAATGGCGGCGATAGCTGCGTGGTCGGTTCGTCGTGCGAAGCCGATCCTTGCGGTCTGCTTGTTCCTCGCGGTTGGAGCTGGGGTGGTCGCTACGCAGCTGCCTACCGATGCGGCCACGAACACGCTGGTCGATTCGGATACCGCCAGCTACCAGGCCACCCAACAGGTCAAGAGCGACTTCGGCGAAGAACCCGTGGTCATCCTTGCGGAGGGGGATCTACAGCGGCTGGTTCTGACCTCGAATCTCGGACGCTTGCTGCGGTTGGAGGGCTGTCTGTCGGGCAAGGCGCCAAAGGGGGTTGAACCTATTCCGGGGCCTTGTGCGGAACTTGCCGAACAGGATCCGGTCCGCTCGGTCGTCGGTCCCGCCACCTTCCTCAACGAGGCGGTGATCCAGATCCAGCGGCAGCTGAACCGGCTCGTCGCCACGGTTCCACCTGCCCAGCTGCGCGAATTGCTGCTCGAAGTAGCCGCCAAGTACGGGATCACGAGCGCGCCGAGCCTCTCGAACCCCGACTTCCTAGCCGCGATCGTCTTCGACCTGCACAAGTCGCGGGGGACCCCGAAGGCCCGCCTCTCCTACCTCTTCCCCAACAAGCACTCGGCTCAGATCATTCTGCGCCTGCGCCCCGACCTCAGCGAAGCCGAGCGTCACCAAGCAATAGAAACGATCAAGGCGATCGTCCACGACCCCGTGGCTCGTCCCGAGTGCAAGTTCAAAGGCAAGCCGGAGCGCTGCTTCGAGCTACACGGCGGCCGCTTCGTCATCTCTGGCGTGCCCGTCGTCATCGACGGTGTGACGCGAGCTCTCAAGGACGCGCTGCTGGTCCTGCTGGGCGTGGCCTTGGTCGTGATGGCCGCGACCTTGATGCTCGTCTTCCGCTCTCGCTGGCGGTTGCTACCGCTCGGCATCGCGCTAGCGGCTTCCGCTCTCACCTTTGGGCTCTTCGGCCTGGTCGGAGGCTCGCTGACGATGGCCTCGATAGCGGTGCTTCCGATTCTGATCGGGCTCGCGGTTGACTACGCCATCCAGCTCCAGGCTCGCTATGACGAGGCTTTGGCAATCGGCGCCACCCCTGGAGCCGATGCTGCTCGCCTCGCCGCATCTGGCGGCGGCCCGACTATCGCCATCGCTTGCCTGGCTACGGGTGCCGGCTTCCTCGCCCTTCAGTTGTCGCCGACCCCGATGGTTCGCAGTTTTGGCCTGCTCCTCATCGTCGGCATAGCCATCGCACTCACCCTGGCCTTCGTAGCTGGCTTCGCAGCCCTCAGCCTGCGCCCCGACAGGGCGAGAGTGTCGGGTCCCCCGGAGACGCGCGGCGTCCTGTTTTTCGCACCGCAAGCTTGGCGAGAGAAGTTCGCCGCAAGGCGAAAAACCCAGCGCGCGGAGGGGGACCCGGCGCTCCCGCCCCTCATCGCCCGGGCTCTCGCCATCGCTCAGATGCATCCGATGCGGATCCTTGGCATCGGGCTGGCACTTGCGGTGATTGGCTGGGGCGTGGGTACTCAGATCGAAACCCAGACCAACATTCAGGAGCTGGCGCCACAGAACGTCGAAGCCGTGCGCGAACTGAATGAGTTGCAGGATGCGACCGGGGTCTCCGGTGAGTTGGACGTGAGCGTCAAGGCCCCAGATCTCACGGATCCGGCGACGATTCAGTGGATGGCCGCGTTCAAGCGCCGCGTTCTCAGGGCGGGCGGCTTCTCTGGCGCCAATCCAAGCTGCCAAGAGGCAGAAGTCTGTCCGGGGCCCGCGTTGTCGGACTTCGTCACTGGCGGCGGTCTTACTGCGAGCACTGAGGGGCCATTGACTCGCAGCAGCATTCGAGCTTCGCTGGGTCAGATCCCTTCCTACGATCTGCGGCAAGTCGCGACCGTCGATCCAAAGACCGGGCTGCCTGCCGGAACCGCGCTGCTCGGCTTTGGCATTCGCGCACAATCGCTGGATGCGCAGCAGGCGTTGATCGATCGGATTCGCGGCGAGATAGGCGAGCCTGGAGCCAAGGGTGGGCCGCCGCCGGGGGTTGAAGTCGAGCTTGCGGGGCTGCCGGTGATTGCTGCGTCTGCTGCCTCTGATCTGTCGAGCAGTCGTTACCTGCTGACGTTGGTTGGGCTGGTCGCTGTGGCGCTGGTGCTGCTTCTGGTCTACCGCTCTTTCTCTCGCGCCTTGGTGCCGTTGGTGCCTATCGTGCTGGCTACGGGATGGTCGGCGCTGGTGCTCTGGCTGACGCGCGTTCCGCTCAACCCGATGTCTGCCGCGCTGGGTGCTTTGACCATCGCTATCGCCACTGAGTTCAGCGTGCTCCTCGCTGCGCGTTTCCGCCAGGAGCGCCGGGCTGGGCGTGAGCTTGGGGTGGCTTTGCATCAGGCCTACGCTCGTACCGGCGCTGCGGTGCTGGCATCGGGGGTTACGGCGATCGCCGGCTTCGCTGTCTTGATCGCCAGCGACGTCGGGATGCTGCGCCAGTTCGGCTTCGTCACCGTGATCGACCTCGCGGTCGCGCTGCTGGGCGTGATCGTGGCGCTGCCCGCGGCGCTCGTCTGGACGGAGGGCTGGGGGAGGGGAGAGGCGGAAAGGTGAGGGACCGCTACTCGATCCTGGTCGGCATCTTCTTCGCCGCGATCGTCGTGGTGGCGCTGATTCATGGCGTTCCCGGCGGGGGCGGCACGCTCGGGCTCGACAAGCAGCCGGCCCGCTGGGCCCTGCCCGAGTTCGCTGTCCCGGCCGCCGCCGGCAGGCTCGAAGGCGACGCCAATATCGCCCAGGACGACTGTTCGGCGGGGGAGCTGCCCTGTCCCTCGGGCTCCCGCCGCTCGCCTGCCTGCCGGGTTCGCACGCCCGGTGCGCTCCGCGTCTGCGATCTCTTCGGTCGTCCCTCGGTGATCTCTTTCTGGTTCAGCAAAGGGGGCGATTGCGTCGACCAACAGGACGTCGTCAGCCAGGTCTACCCGCGCTACCGTGGACGCGTGAACTTCCTCTCGCTGGACATTCGCGACGACCGCGAAACCGTCCGCGGGCTGATCCGCAGCCGCCGTTGGAAGATGCCGGTCGGCTACGACCGCGACGGAGCCGTCGCCGGCCTCTATCGCGTCGGTGGCTGCCCGACGTTCGCCTATGTCTATCCCGGCGGGACGCTGGAGAGCGCCAGCATCGGCAACCTCGACGTGGGCGGGCTGAGCGAACGGATCGAGCGGCTGTTGAGTGCCAGCCGTGCCGCGGGGGCGAGCTGAGGTGGGCGCTGGAGCGGCTGGCTCGGACCTGGGCCGGGAGCCCGCGCCGACATACGGCTGGGTGGCTCCCCACCTCGCCGCCGAGTTCCCCGGGCTGGGGATTTCCTGGATCGAGCTCGATGGTCGCCCTGGGCGCAGCCCGCAGCCGGTCGAGCGTCGCCTCAGCGAGACCTCGGACCGCTTCTACGGCGCCCACGCGATCCACCTGCGCGAACGGCCGATTCCCTGGGCCTACCGTGTCTTCTTCCGCCAGATCGGCCTCGACCCCGACCGCACTCGCACCCCGGTCGAGCAACTCGCCCTCGATCGTCTCCAGGACGGTGGCTTCAAGACTCACGGCCTGCCGGCGGACGCGCTTACGATCGCCACGGTGGAGACCGGGATCGCGCTGCGCGCCTTCGACGCCGAGCGGCTCGAAGGGGCGCTCTGCATCCGCGACTCGGCGCCCGGCGAGTCGCTCGAGGGTCGGCCGGGAGAGCTTTCGCACGGGACCCTGGTGATCGCCGACGAGCGCGGCCCAGCCGGGCTGCTCTTCGGGGCCACCGGCGAGGGTCGCGACGTCAGCCGCGCTACCCATCGCATAGCAATCGCCGCCATCCAGGTCGACGGCGTCCCTCAGATCGCCGTGGACGAGGCCCTTTGGATGGTCGCAACGACTCTGCGGGCCGCATAGGGACAAGCGCTTAACCGGAAGATTGCGATTGGATCGGTTGTGTGATCTACACTCGCTTTGGGCTATGCCGGATCTGCTCTACCGAGACAGACGCACTGCGCTTCGCATAGACGGCGACGAGCGGCTCGCCAGAGTTGAGCTGCGGCGTCAGATCGGCCGTCTCGAGGCGCAGCTCGGCTCACTCTTCGCCGACGCCTTCCCCCGCGTCGAGATCGACGCCGGCATCGGTGCCCTCTCGAGCGAGCCGCGGACGCTGGGTCTCGGCGATCTCGAGGCCATCCGCGACTCGCTGGCGACCCGGATCGGCGAAGCGCGCCGACGGCTGCAGGATCGGGCCGAGCTCGAGACCCGCAATCGCGAGCTGCTGGAGCGGATGCTGAGCGCTCCGGCCGAGCACAAGTGGCTGCGGATCTCCCGCGCCGACGTCGGCGAGCCTGGTTGTGGCCACTGGCATTCCCGCCCGCGCCTCGGTCCGCTCGGCATGCTGATGGGCTGGTGGCGGGTCAAGGTCTCCTCCGGATGCCCGTTATCCGGGCGGCTTGCGGCCGTTGAGCGAGAAACCCAAGGGCAGCAAGAGAGCTCCACGCGCCGACGAACGTCCGCCGGCGCCGTGGGGGTCGTTCCCGCTCGCCGAGCTGAGCGTGCTCGCGGGCATCATCGCCCTGGTGGCCGGGGTCGTCAGCAAGAGCCCGACGACGATCGGCGTCGGCGTCGTCCTCGCCGCCCTGGGCGGTCTAGAGGTCTCCGCCCGTGAGCACTTCGCCGGCTACCGCTCACACACGACCCTCCTGGCCGGCACCGTCTTCGTAATCGTCACCGGCGGACTCTTCTACCTCGCGGGCCTGATCCTCGCCGCCTGCCTAGCCGCAGGCGCAGCATGCTTCGCAGCTTCCTTCTACTTCTTGCGCCGCGCCTTCCAAAAAGCCTCTGGAGGACTCTCCTTCAAGGCCGGCGGCCTAAGGGGATAGCCGAGCAGAGGACAAGCGCCGGAGCAGGGGCATCCGGGTAGGGGGCGGAACGTCTTGTACTTTTTCGGTGTCGGTTTCGGGCGATAGCCCAACCGCGACCCACCGAAAAAGTTAAGTGGAGTCCCCTACCCGGATGCCCCCGACCGAAGGGCGTCCTACACCAGCACCGCGTCCCGGGCCCGTGAACCGAGGGCGCTAGTCAGCAGCGCCCGCTGGCGCGGCGTAAGCGTCCCGATCCGCTTGTTCTCGCTAAGCGCAACAGCTTGCAGCAGCTTGCGGGCGCGAGTGCGGCCCCAGCGACGCTGGCTGGTCAGCAGCTCGGCCAGGGTCATGCTCTCGGTCTCCCACGGGCAGTCGCGGATCACCTCCGCGACGTCCACCTCGCCCCGTCCGATCGATCGCTTCAGCTCCGCTCTGGCGAGCCGTACCCGGTTGGCGCGTGCCAGGGCCTGCATATGTTGCGGCGTCCGCACCGGAGTTGGGCTCGGCGAGGCAGGGGCGATCGAAACAGCTTCCACAGGGGCTCCTCCCATAGGGGTATTGACTGGTTTCATGCACCGGGCCGGCACTTCCTTGCCCGGTCGAGTTGAACTGACTGCGCCGCGTCCTCCTGACCCGGATGCGCGGCGAGGTAGGCAAGCTACGCGTTGAGGGCGGCGAGCGTCAACCCGAACTCAACAATCAGCCTCCGGCGCGGTCGCTAAGAGCATCTTTTTCTCGCTGCGCGCGCCTTGTCCAATTCTGGACAAGGCCGAAACTACCCCCGCAGGGGGATGCATAACCACTCACGTACGTGGAAGCTCAGGAAAGTCCTCAATGGTGCGGGAGATGGTTTCCAGCGCTCGGTCGAGGTGCTCACGCTCATGCGTCGCCATCAGGCTGGTGCGGAGCAGGGCGCCGCCCGGCGGCACCGCCGGATGGATCGCGACGTTGGTGTAGACGCCGGCGTCGAAGAGCGCCTTCCAGAGCAGCACCGCCTGCCAGTCGTCGCCGACCATCACCGGGACGACCGGCGTGGTGGCGATCGAGCCATCGGGCAGCGTGCCCGGCTCGACCACCTTCAAGCCGAGGTCGCGCAGTCCCTCCCGCAGGTACTCGGCATTGCCGAGCAGATGCTCGAACAGTCGCGGACCCTCGGAGCGGATTACCCGCAGGGCGGCCAGAGCCGCCCCGACCGCCGCCGGTACCGCCGAGGCGCTGAAGACGAAGGAGCGCGAGGAGATCCGCAGGTACTCGATCACGTCGGCGGGCCCGGCGATGAAGCCGCCGCAGGAGGCAAGGCTCTTGGAGAAGGTCCCCATCCGCAGGTCGACCTCGTCCTCCAGCCCGAACAGCTCGCTCGCGCCGGCGCCGCGCGCGCCGAGCACGCCGGCCCCGTGCGCCTCGTCGACCATCAGCCGCGCGCCGTACCCACGGCAGAGCTCGACGATCCGCGGCAGGTCGCAGACGTCGCCCTCCATCGAGAAGACCCCGTCGACGACGACGAGCACCCCGCCGCCGTCCTCGCCCGCCCGCTGCAGCATCTTCTCCAGCTTGTCCATGCGGTTGTGGCGGAAGGGACGTAGCTTCGCCCCGGAGAGCTTGCAGCCGTCGAGGATCGAGGCGTGGTCGCCGGAGTCGCAGATCACCGTGTCGCCCGGCGCCAGGATCGTGCCGATGCAGCCGACGTTCGCCTGGTAGCCGGTCGTGAAGACGATCGCCTCCTCGGTCCCCATCCACTCCGCCAGCTCGCGCTCGAGCTCGACGTGCAGCGGCGTCGTCCCATTCAGCAGACGCGAGCCGGTGACGCCGGTGCCATAGGTCTCCAGTGCGTCGCGCGCCGCCTGTTTGACGCGCTCGTCGCCAGTCAGACCCAGGTAGTTGTTGGAGCCGAGCATGATCGTTTCGCGGCCCTCCATCTCGACCACCGGGCCGGCCTGCGAGGTGAGCAGGCGGAAGTAGGGAAGGAGATCGTGCTGCTTGGCTGCTTCGAGCTGCTCCAGCCGATCGTGGCTGCGAGCCTTCTCGAAGACGTCGACGGGGGCCTTCGCGGTTTCGCTCATGCCCAAGAGTGTAGGTTCCGCTTCTCGTGGCAAGCGTCGAAATCCGCTCCGTTCAGAGCAAGCGCGACCTCAAGCGCTTCGTCAAGGTCCCCTTCCGGCTCCATCGCGACCATCCGCAGTGGGTGCCGCCGTTGATCTTCGAGCGGATGGATTTCCTCAACCGCGGCAAGAACCCCTGGTTCGAGCACGGCGAGGCCGAGTACTTCATCGCCGAACGAGACGGCGAGCCGGTCGGGCGGATCACCGCCCAGACCGACGAGCTCTGGGACGAGACCCAGGGCGGCAGCGACGCGATGTTCGGCTTCTTCGAGACGGTCGAGGACCCCGCCGTCGCGGCGGCCCTGCTCGACGCCGCCACTGAGTGGGCGGCCTCCCGCGGCCGCTCCCGCATCCTCGGCCCGATGGACTTCACCACTAATGACGAGGTCGGCATCCTGATCGAGGGCTACGAGCTGCGCCCCTACATCCTCGAGAACTGGCACCCGCCCTTCTACAAGACGCTGCTCGAGGAGCACGGCTTCGGCAAGGCGATGGACCTGCTGATGTGGCAGCTGGAGCTCGGCAGCCTCAAGGAGGGCGAGGAATTCGACCCCGCGATCCACGCCGCCGCGGAGAAGGCGCTGCGCGAGGAAGGGGTGACGATCCGCAACATCGACAAGGGCAACCTGGCCCGCGAGATGCGCCTCTTCACCCCCGTCTACAACGACGCCTGGTCCGATAACTGGGGCTTCGTGCCGGCGACCGACGCCGAGATCGAGTTCCACGCCAAGAACCTCAAGCAGGTGCTCGACGAGGACTGGGCCTACATCGCCGAAAAGGACGGCGAGGCGATCGGCGCCGCGCTCACCCTCCCCGACATCAATCAGGTGATGGCGAAGCTCGGCGGGCGGCTGCTCCCCTTCGGCTGGCTGCGCTTCCTGCTCGGCAAGCGCAAGATCGATCGCCTGCGCGTCTTCGCGCTCGGCGTCAAGCGCGAGTACCACCACAGCGGGGTTGCCGCCGGCCTCTACCTCAAGCACCTCGAGACCGCCGGCAAGCCGGGCACGATCGAAGGCGGCGAGATGGGTTGGATCCTCGAGACCAACGAGCCGATGAACCGGGCGATGAAGGGGATGGGCGGCGAGGTCGTCAAGAAGTACCGGATCTACGAGAAGACCCTTTAGTCGTCTGGAGCCCGTCCGGGTAGGGGTTCCACTTAACTTTTTCGGTGGATCGCGGGTGGGCTGTCGCCCGAGGCCGACACCGAAAAAGTACAAGACGTTTCACCCCTACCGCGATGGCTCCCAGGTCGGTTAACGGCGCAGTTTCCGGCTTTGTGGGTCGATCGAGCTGATCGGATCGTTAAGGTCGAGCCGGTGAGTGAGTTTGAGCTTGAGCCGGTTCGCGTTCGCGTGCTTCCGCGCGACGCGCCTGCTGCGCTTGTGCTGAGAAGCGAGGCGCGTACGGCGGCTATCGCCGCTGTCGGCGGGGTTCTGGCCGGGGCCGCGACGGTTGCTGTGGTGCGGACGGTCGGTGCGGCGGCGAAGCAGGGCAGGCTGCTGCCGCGGCGCAAGCGCCAGCCGAACGTCGTTGCCAGCCGCTCGTTCTTGGTGGACGTGCACCTGCTCGGCAGGTGAGGGTCCACGAAGTAGAGGTCCGGCCGCCCTCGCCCTTCCGGTTGCCGGCCTACAGCAGCGAGGACCGGACCATGTCCGTCCGCGACGGGGTTCTCTCGCGCCTGCTGCGGGTCGAGCGGAGCCCTGTCCTGGTGCGTGCCTGGGAACCGGCCAAGGGTCGGGTCCAGCTGCGCGCCGAGCCGGTCGATCCGACGGCGGTGAGCGCGCCGAGATCGATCCCAGTGGCGCCGAGCCAGGTCGCCGGCCCGGCAGAGTTGCGGCTGGCGGTGGAGCGGATGCGCTTCGCGCTGGGTGTCGACGACGACCTCGGGGAGGCCTACCGCTGCTTCCGTCGCGACCCGCTTCTCGGGCCGCTTCTGCGCCGCCGTCCCTGGCTGCGCCCGCGCCGCCGCCCCTGGGCCTGGGAGGCGCTCGCCTGGGCCGTCGTCAAGCAGTTGATCGAGAGCGAGCGGGCGGCGGTCATCCAGCGCCGCATCGTCGGCCGCTGGGGGTTGCGCCTGGGGCGCGATCGTGGGGCGCTGCGCGATATGCCAGGGGCGGAGACGATCGCCGGGCGGGCGCCGGCCGAACTCGCCTCGATGGATCTCTCGCCGGGTCGCTCGATCGCCCTGCGCGCGGTCGCCCGCGAGATCGCCGCCGGGCGCGTGTCTCCCGGCGACCCCACCGGGGACGCGCGACTGCTCGCGATCCCCGAGATCGGCCCCTGGACCGTGCAGTGCCTGGGCCTGTTCGGTCGCGGCGACCCCGACTCGCTGCCGGCCGGCGATCTGATCTACCTGAAGCTGGTCGGCCGCCTCGCCCGGCTCGGCCGCCGTGCCACGGTCGAGGAGGTCGAGGAGTTCTACGCACCGTATGAGCCGTTCCGCGGCCTCGCCGGCCTGTGGACGATCGGCTTGTATAGATAGACGCAGGCTTCAAGGAACCACCGACCTTGCCGATAGGCCCGCATGGCACGCGAGGGCGGTTCAAGGGGTGAGGGCTGGCCCGAAGAGCGGGTCTCCGAGTTCCTCGACGAGATCTCCTCGGCGGGGGACGACTACCGCCGCCTGGTCGAGCGCCTGCCGGCGATCGTCTACTCCTGCGAGCTCGGCGAGCGGGGTCGCTGGCGCTATGTCAGTCCCCAGATCGAGGAGATCCTCGGCTACAGCCCGGAGGAGTGGATGGCGGACCCCGGGCTCTGGGCGCAGCGGCTTCATCCAGACGACCGCGAGCGCGCGCTCGAGCAGGAGACCCACAAGGTGGCTGCCGAAGGTGGCGCCCCCCCCGTCGACTACCGGATGATCACCCGCGAGGGCGCCACCGTCTGGATCCTCGACGAGGCGGTGCTCGAGCCCGACGCCGAGGGGACCCCTGTCTGGCACGGCGTCCTCTACGACATCACCGAGCGCAAGATCGCCGAGCAGGAGCTGAAGCGAGCCGCCGCTCAGCAGGCGGCGGTCGCGCGGCTGGGCCGCTATGCGCTCCAGGACGGCGACCCGACCCGGCTGGCCAAGCAGGCGGTCCCGCTGATGACCGAGATCGACGGGGTCGAGGCGGCCTGCGTCTGGGAAGCGGGCCGCGAGGGGCGCCGACTACACCTTCGCGCCGGACTCGAGGAGCGGGAGGGGGGCGCGGAGCGCCGCGCCTCGGCCGCCCGCGACTCGCACGCGGGCGCCGCGCTGGAGTCGGGCCTGCACGTGATCGTCGACGACTGGTCGAGCGAGCGGCGCTTCTCGATGCCGCCGGCGCTGCGGGTGCTCGGTGTGCGCAGCAGCCTTGCGGTGCCGATCGCCGGCAAGGAGCGCCCCTTCGGCGTGCTCGACATCCACTCCACCGAGCCCACCCACTTCACCCCCCAGGACGTCCACTTCGTCCAAGCCTCGGCGAACGTGTTGGCCGACGCCCTGGAGCGTCACAGCGCCGACGAGGCCTTGCGCCACCGGGTCCTGCACGACTCGCTGACCGGTCTGCCCAACCGGCCGAGCTTCGTCGACTCGCTGCGCGACGCGCTGCGCCGCAGCATCGCCTCGGGCTCGCCGGTCGGCATCCTCTTCCTCGACCTCGACCACTTCAAGCTGATCAACGACAGCATCGGCCACCACGCCGGCGACGATCTGTTGCGGGCGGTGGCACCGCGCCTGCGCGCCCACCTGCGGCCGGGCGACATCGTCGCCCGCTTCGGCGGCGACGAGTTCGGCATCCTCGTCGACCGGCTGACCGACGAGGAGGAGGCGTTGGCGATTGCCGACCGGGTGGCGGGCGCATTCGCGGAGCCCTATTCCATGGGCGGTGCCGACCATTTCGTCACCGCCAGCATCGGCATCGCCGTCGCCCGGCCCACAGGTCGCGAGCCGGTCGACGCCGAGCTGCTGATCCGCGATGCCGACGCGGCGATGTACCGGGCCAAGGAGCGCGGCCGAGGGCGTTGCGAGGTCTTCGACGCCGAGATGCGGGCGCGCGCCGTGCGCCGCCTCGAGACCGAGCGCGAGCTGCGCCACGCGCTCGACCGCGACGAGCTCGAGCTGCACTATCAGCCGGTGGTTGCCCTGGGTAACGGCGAGATCGTCGGCGTCGAGGCGCTGGTGCGCTGGAACCACCCCGAGCGCGGCATGCTCGACCCCGGCGAGTTCGTCTCGATCGCCGAGGACAGCGGCCTGATCGAGCCGATCGGCAGCTGGGTGCAGGAGACCGCCTGCCGCCAGGCGCTCGGCTGGCACGACCTGCGTCCCGACCAGCGGCCGCTCGACGTCGCCGTCAATCTCTCCGCCCGCCAGGTGGCGCACCGCGACCTGGCCGACTCAGTGCGCGAGATCCTCGCCCGCACCGGCCTCGACCCGGTCAACCTGAGACTGGAGGTGACCGAGAGCGTCCTGGTCGAAGAGTCCGCCAGCGCAACCGCGACCCTCGAGGCGCTGAGCGAGATCGGCGTCCGCCTCGTCCTCGACGACTTCGGCACCGGCTACTCGTCCCTCGCCTACCTCAATCGCTTTCCCTTCGACGCGCTGAAGATCGACCGCTCCTTCGTCGAAGGCCTCGGCGTCGAACAGGAGCGCACGGCGATCGTCGAGGCGGTGATCGGCATGGCCCGCGCCCTCTCGCTCGACGCGATCGCCGAGGGGGTCGAGAACGAGGCGCAGCTCTCGGAGCTGCGCCGGCTCGGCTGCGACTACGCCCAGGGCCACCTCTTCTCGCGCCCGCTCGCACCGCAGAAGGTGACGAGCCTGCTGCGCGAGGGGGGCTTCGAGCTAATCGGCGACTTGGCGCGCTAGATGGTCGGTCCCCGGTTCGGGGGCGAGCAAGACCGGCCGTCCTGCAGTCGAATTGAAACCCCACGCGCAAAGCGCGCGGGGTGGATGAGGAGCGCGGCCTGCGGCCGCGCGAAGAACAGATTGCATATCGCCGCTTCGCGACATTCGCCTGCAGGACGGCCGGTCTTGCTCGCTACGCGGCGGCAAGCACGGCTCGGGCTCCGCGGCGATCTCTGGGCTCTCAAAAAAAGCTGATGAGACCCTTGGAGTCGAGCAAGGCGCTCCAGGAGAGGATCGAAGCTCGGATGCCTTGACGGGATGGCGGGTGCGCCTCTGTGGGAATGTCGCGAAGCGGCGAAATGCAATCCGGCTCCTGCGCGGCGAAGCCGCGCTCCAGGTTCACCCCAGCGCGGAGCGCTGGGGTATCAATTCCCGCAGAGGCGCACCCGCCATCCCGTCAACCCCTGCTCTGGCAGGATCGGCCCGGGAATCGGCCATCTGGGCCTCTATTCCGGGATCTCTCCGGCCAGGTAGGCGTTGCTGAGCACTTCGGCGGTCGGCTGGCGGCCGGAGATCAAGCCGTTTTCGTTCATCCAGGCGATGAACGCCTTCCACTCGGCGGGGTTCATCGTGCCGCGCTTGGAGAGCAGCGGCAGCGTCGCCGCGACCTCGGCCCTGGTCAGCTTCGGATCGAGGTTCGGGTTGGCTTCTAGGAGTGCCTTGGTCGTCGCACCGGGGCTCTTGATCGCGGCGGCGGTGCCCCGCGCCAGCGCGCCGAGGAAGAGGCGGATCGCCTGCGGGTCTTCTTCGAGCCGGTCGCGGCGGGCGACGAGGACGAGCTCGTCGTAGGTCGGCACGCCCAGCTTGTCGACCGGGGTGACGACCGGGTCTTTGCCGCGCAGCCGCAGGTCGACTCCCTCGACGTTGCTGAACCCGCCCAGCATCGCCTGGGCGCTGCCGCCGACGAGCGCCGGCAGGAGGCCGTAGCCGACGTTGACGGTCTTCACGTCGGAGGGGGTCAGCTTGGCGCGGGCGAGGATCGTCTTCAGGTAGGCGTCCTGGTAGGAGATGCCGGCCGTGGCGATCGTCTTGCCACGCAGGTCAGCCACCCCCTTCACACCTGACTTCTTCAGCCAGATCAGCGAGGTCAGCGGGCGGTCCACCACGGCGCCGACGGCGACCACGTCGAGGCCCTGTTCGCGGGCCAGCATCACTTCGGGCTCATAGGAGATCGCCAGGTCGGTCTGTCCCGCTGCGACCTGCTTGATCGGCGCCGCCGGGTCGGTGGGGGTCTGGATCGAGACGTCGAGGCCGGCTTCGCGGAAGTAGCCGAGCTTCTTCGCCATGTAGATGCCGGCGTGGTCGGGGTTGGGGTAAAAGTCGAGCGTCAGGCTGAGCGGTTCGGTCGCCGTGCCGGTGGTGTCGTCGCTCTTCTCGCCGCAGGCGGCCAGCCCCAGAGCGAGGGCGAGCAGGGCGACGGCGAGGGCGATCGCCGGCAGTCGGGGGAACTTCATCCCCTGCTTTCTATCGCCAAGTGACGATGCGGCGCTCTGCGAAGGCAAGGAGGCCGAAGAGCGCGAGCGCGATCGCGGTGAGGATTGCGACGGCGGCGAACATGCGCGCCGTCTCCAGGTTTGCGCTGTCTTCGCGGATCAGGACGCCAAGGCCGGAGTTGGCGCCTGCCCACTCGCCGAAGACGGCGGCGATCGGCGCGAAGGTGGCGGCGATCTTGGCGCCACTGAAGACGAAGGGCAGCGAGGTGGGCCATTCGACCCGCCACAGCACCTGCAGACGGGAGCCGTTGAGCGTGCGCATCATCTTGGTCGCCTCCGGATCGACCGAGCGCAGCCCGTCGGTGGCGTTGACGGCGATCGGGAAGAAGCAGATCAGCGCTACGACGACGAGCTTTGGCCCGATCCCGTAGCCGAACCAGACGACCAGGATCGGCGCGATGACGAGGATCGGGATCGCCTGCGAGGCGACCATCAGCGGGTAGAGGGCTCGGCGCAGCGTCGCCGAGAGGCGCAACAGGACGGCGAAGGCGAGGCCCGCCGCGAGCCCGCAGAGGAAGCCGAGCAGGATCTCCTGCAGCGTGACCCAGGCGTTTTCGGCGAGCAGCGAGCGGTTCTCCCAGAGCGAGGAGGCGATTTCGGCGGGGGATGGGACCAGCAACGGTTCGAGCCCGAGCAGATCGGCCAGCGCGCCGCTGCTGGCAGCGATCTGCCAAGCGCCGATCAAGGCTGCGACGACGAGAAGCGGCAGCGCCCAGCGGCTCATCGCACCCCCCTGTGCAGGGCGGCCATCGCCCGCTCGCGAACGGCGACGAACTCGGGGTCGGTGACCGCGACGTCGCGGTCGGCTGTTCGCGGCGCCGGCGCGCTCAGCTCCTCGACCACGCGCGCCGGCCGCGCCGAGAGGACGGCGACGCGATCGCAGAGGTAGAGCGCCTCCTCGACGTCGTGGCTGACGAGGACCACCGTGCGCGGGTCCGCCGCCAGGGCCTCGGACAGCCAGGCCTGCATCTCGGCGCGGGTGATCGCGTCGAGCGAGGCGAACGGCTCGTCCAGCGCCAATACCGGCTTGCCGGCGACCAGCGTGCGCAGGAAGGCGACGCGCTGCCGCATCCCGCCCGAGAGCTCCGCCGGCCGGGTGCGCTCGAAGCCGGCGAGGCCGAAGCGCTCGAAGAGGAGCCCCGCCTGTTCGCGGGCCGCGCGACGGCGGACGCCGCGGTTGCGCAGCGCCAGGGCTGCGTTGTCGATCGCCGACAGCCAGGGCAGCAGCATGTCGCGCTGTGGCATGAAGGTGCAGCGGGCGAGGCGCTCGGCCGGATCGCTGCTCTCACCGACCTCGATCTCGCCCGCGCTCGGCTGTTGCAGGCCGGCGATCAACTCGAGCAGGGTCGACTTGCCGCAGCCCGACGGCCCGACCAGGCCGAGCACGCCGTGCGCGGGCACCTCCAGGTCGAGGCGCTCGATCGCCTCCAGCTCGCCGTAGGAGTGGCTGAGGCCACGAATCGAAACCATGGCGGGCACCTTGGTATTCTCCCGTACTCCTCGCTCCTGACCAATCCAGTCGAGAAAGTAGGAAAGTCAGGGGTGAGATCGATCGATGGACCCGGCAATCATTTTCTTCGGTCTCGGCATTGGCGTGCTCGTCGGCATGACGGGCATGGGTGGGGGATCCCTGATGACGCCGTTGCTGATCCTGATCTTCGGGATCCAGCCGACGACGGCGATCGGCACCGACATCTTCTACTCGGCGGTTACCAAGACGGTCGGCGGCTGGCGCCACCTGCGGATGAAGACCGTGAACATGGAGCTGGTCAAGTGGCTGGCTCTCGGCAGCGTCCCGGCGGCGGTCGGCGGGGTGGCGCTGGTGTCGATCATCGAGAACCACGTCGGCGAAGACCGGCTCGACTCGCTCGTCTACGGAGTCCTCGGCGGCACCCTGCTGATGGTCGGCATCATCACCCTGGCGCGAGCGCTGATCCTGCGCAACCTGGTCGACGAGCGCGACCGCTTCGACGTCGAACGCCGCCACAAAGTCGCCGCCGTCCTTATCGGCGCGACGACCGGCTTCGTGATCGGCATCACCTCGGCCGGCTCGGGCACCGTGATTGCGATCCTGCTGATCGCCGTCTACCGCCTGGCGCCAAAAAAAGTCGTCGGCACCGACGTCTTCCACGCGGCCGTGCTGCTCTGGGCTGCGGGCCTCGCCCACATCGTCGGCGGAAACGTGGACTTCAGCCTTGCAGGCAACATCCTGATCGGCTCGGTCCCGGGAGTGATCGTCGGCGCCGCCCTCTCCAGCAAGGCCCCGCAGGGCTTCATCCGCACCGCCCTGGGCTTGGTCCTGGTCGGCTCGGGCATCGTCACGATCCAGAAGGGCGACCCGAACGTCTGGCCTATAGCTGCTCTCATCGCGGGAATCGGCCTGGGTGCGATTCTCGCCGCACCCCGCATCCTCCACCGGCGCCGCCAGCGCGAAGCAGCGGAGCTTGCGCTCGAATCGAGCGGCTAACCCGCGTGCCGAGTGCCTGATTAACTAGCTCTATGCGCGTTTCAGCAAAAGCCGACTACGCCGTTCGCGCCGCCGCCGAGCTTGCCGCGGCCGGCGACGAGCCCGTCAAGGGCGAGCGGCTGGCCGACGCGCAGGACATCCCGCTGCAGTTCCTCGAGCACATCCTCCTGGAGCTGAAGCACCACGGAATCGTCCGCGCCCGCCGCGGCGCCAAGGGGGGTTACTGGCTCGCCAAGCCCGCCGAGGAGGTGACGATCGCCGACGTCGTCCGTGCGGTCGAGGGGCCGATTGCCCACGTGCAGTCGTCCCCCCCCGAGGACATCGAGTACAAGGGCCACGCCGAGCACCTTCAGGAGGTCTGGATCGCCGTGCGCGCCAGCCTCCGCACCGTCCTCGAGCACGTCACTCTCGCCGACCTCGTGGCCGGCGAGCTCCCCAGCGATATTCGCGACCTCGCGGCTCAGCCCGACGCCTGGGCCGCTCGCTAGCCCTTTTTTTCGATCTCTTTCTGACTTTGCTGATCGACTTTCTGCTAAGGTGCGCGCCTTCATTCCTAATCAACTTCATCAAGAAAGAAGGGAAGGGGTTAGATGACGAACCCTGGTAAGGGCAGGAAGACGATCGGATTGGGCTTTGTGGCCGCCCTGTTCGCGCTGGTCGCCCTCGCGGTGGCCGGTTGCGGCAGCAGCAGCGACGACTCGAGCTCTTCGGGCGGTGGCAAGCTCGACGTGGTCGGCTACTCGACCCCCGAATCCGTCTACCAGGAAGCCCTGGAGCCGGCATTCGAAAAGACCTCGGAGGGCAAAGGCGTCAGCTTCAGCAACTCCTTCGGCGCCTCCGGCGACCAGAGTCGTGCGGTCGTGGCCGGCCAGCCTGCCTCCGTCGTCCACTTCTCTCAAGCCGGCGACATGGAACGCCTGGTCGAAGAAGGCGAACTCGTCTCCAGGGACTGGGAAAAGCAGCCCTACGGCGGCATCGCCACCGACTCGGTGGTCGTCCTCGTGGTCCGCAAGGGCAACCCGAAGGGGATCCATTCCTTCGACGACCTGCAGACCAAGGACGTCGGCATCGTCACCCCCAACCCGTTCAGCTCCGGCTCGGCCCGCTGGAACATCATGGCCGTCTACGGCACGGCCCTGAACGAGGGCAAGTCGCCCGCCCAGGCGCTCGAAGCGGTCAAGACCGTGCTTGAAAAGACCGTGACGCAGCCGGGAAGCGGCAGCGACTCGCTCGCGGCCTTCACCCAGGGCCAGGGCGACGTTCTGCTCAGCTACGAGAACGAGGCGATCAAGGCCGAAAACGAGGGGGAAGACGTCGAATACGTGATTCCGCCCTCGACGATTCAG
The DNA here is from genome assembly GCA_963824705.1 of uncultured Solirubrobacterales bacterium. Classification (GTDB taxonomy): domain Bacteria; phylum Actinomycetota; class Thermoleophilia; order Solirubrobacterales; family 70-9; genus VRUE01. The sequence continues at coordinate 2,021,030 of CAWGQE010000003.1, read as the reverse complement.
ATCGAAACGCCGATTGCCGTCACCGAAAGCGCTCCGGAGCCCGCGGCGGAAGATTTCCTCAAGTTCCTCTGGTCCGACGAAGGCCAGGAACTGTGGGCTGAAAACGGCTACCGCCCGGTTAACCCGAAGCTGGTCGACCCGAAGCAGTTCCCGACCCCGAAGGATCTGTTCAAGATCAGCCAGTTCGGTGGCTGGGGCAAGGTCAACGACGAATTCTTCGACGACGAATCCGGCTCAGTTGCCAAGATCGAGAGTGAACTCGGGGTCTCCACCTCCGGCTAGGCATGGAGGCTCACGCAGCAAGCCCGGCAGCACCCCGACCCAAGGCAGGCATGCGCCTGCCTTGGGTCGGTGCCGGTCTCGGCCGGGGGACGGTCGTGCTCTACCTGAGCGTGATCGTCCTGCTGCCGCTGGCGGCTCTGACCAACCAGGCGTTCGAAGACGGGTTCTCCACCTTCTGGCATCAGGTCACCACGCCCCAGGCGGTCAGGTCGCTCGAGCTGACGGTCGTCGCGTCGCTGATCGTGGTCGCGATCAACGCGGTCTTCGGCACGATCATCGCCTGGCTCCTCGTCCGTGACGAATTCCCCGGCAAGTCGATCGTCAATGCGGTGATCGACCTGCCGTTCGCGCTGCCGACGATCGTCGCCAGCCTCACCCTGATCACGCTGTACGGCAACGACAGCCCGTTCAACATTCATCTTGCGGCGACGCAGGCTGCGGTGGTCGTCGCCCTGCTCTTCGTCACCCTGCCCTTCGTCGTCCGCGCGGTGCAGCCGCTGCTGATCGAGATGGACCGAGAGATGGAGGAGGCGGCGGCCTCCCTTGGCGCGAGCGGATTCACCGTCTTCCGCCGCATCATCTTCCCCAACTTGCTGCCCGGGCTCGCCGCCGGAGTCGCCCTTGCCTTCGCTCGCGCGCTCGGCGAGTACGGCTCCGTGCTGCTCTTCGCCGGCGGCCTGCCGAACACGACGGTCTCATCGGTCTTCATCCGCCAGCAGATCGAGTCCGGCAACAATGTCGGGGCGGCGGCCGTCTCGGTCGTCCTGCTCGCCGCCTCGCTGCTGATGCTCGCGGCGATCAGCTTGATCCAGCGCTGGGGCAGCCGGCACGAACGCAGCGGTGGGGCGGGGCTGACCGTGATGCCGATGAGTGGCGAGGATTTCACCGCTGAGAGGGACGACGATGAGGGCCGCTAACGGCAAGCGCAGCCGCTGGGGGCTGCGAACGCTCGGGCTCGGCTATCTCGCGCTGCTCCTGCTCGCGCCCCTGGTGACCATCTTCTACAAGACCTTCGAGCACGGCTTGGGGCCGCCGCTGGAAGCGATCACCTCTTCCGACGGCCTGCACGCGCTGAAGCTGAGCCTGCTGATGGTTGCGATCGCGGTACCGCTCAACACGGTCTTCGGTGTCGGCTGCGCGCTGCTGCTCGTCCGCCACCGTCGCCGTGGCAACGCCTTGATCGATGCCGTGATCAACCTTCCCTTCGCGATCTCGCCGATTGTGATCGGCCTCTCGCTTTTCTTGCTCTACGGGACCCAAGGATGGTTCGGCCCCGGGCTGGCCGAAGCGGGGATCAAGGTCCTCTTCTCGGTCCCGGGGATGGTCCTCGCCAGCATCTTCGTCTCGCTGCCCTTCGTCGTCCGCGAGACGGTGCCGGTGCTGCAGGAGATCGGCACCGAGCAGGAGCAGGCGGCTTCGACCCTGGGCGCAAACGCTTGGCAGACCTTCTGGCGCGTCACCCTGCCGGCGATCCGCTGGGGGGTCGCCTACGGGGTGGTGCTGACCACCGCCCGGGTCCTTGGCGAGTTCGGTGCCGTCTCGATCGTCTCCGGCCAGATCTCAGGCGAGACCGAAACCCTGCCGCTCTTCGTCGAAAAGCAGTTCCAGAACTTCAACCAAGCCGGTGCTTTCGGGGCCTCTGTGGTCCTCGCGATGCTTGCCCTGGCGACCCTCCTGGCAATGAACGTCCTAAAGAGAAAGGAGGACGCCTGATGGGAATCTCAGTCGAGGGAGCCACTAAGCGCTTCGGTGACTTTCAGGCCCTCAATGACGTTTCGATAGACGTGCCGAATGGCTCGTTAACCGCACTGCTCGGCCCGAGCGGCAGCGGAAAGTCAACCCTGCTGCGCGCGATCGCCGGGCTCGAGACGCTCGATGCAGGCCGTGTTCTTATCGACGATGAGGACGTCTCCAAGAAGCCGACCCAGAAGCGCGAAGTCGGTTTCGTCTTCCAGCACTACGCGGCCTTCAAGCACATGACGGTGTTCGAGAACGTCGGCTTCGGGTTGAAGATCCGCAAGTGGGACAAGGCGAAGATCTCGGCTCGCGTGCACGAGCTGCTCAGCCTGGTCCAGCTCGACGGGCTCGCCGACCGCTATCCGTCCCAGCTCTCCGGCGGGCAGCGGCAGCGCATGGCGCTGGCCCGGGCGCTGGCTGTGGAGCCCCAGGTGCTGCTGCTCGACGAGCCCTTCGGCGCGCTCGACGCCAAGGTCCGCAAGGATCTGCGCACCTGGCTGCGCCACCTCCACGACGAGATGCACGTGACGACGATCTTCGTCACCCACGACCAGGAGGAGGCGATGGACGTCGCCGGCCAGCTGGTCGTGATGAACGAGGGCCGGGTCGAGCAGTCCGGCACGGCCGACGATCTCTACGACCACCCCGCCAACGAGTTCGTGATGAGCTTCGTCGGCGAGGTCAACCGGCTCGGCGAGCACTTCGTGCGCCCGCACGACATGGAAGTCGTGCTCGACGCCGACGAGCGGACCGAGGAGGCGATGGTGCAACGGATCGTCGCGCTCGGCTTCGAGATCCGGGTCGAGTTCGTGCTCGGCGACGGCACCGAGGTCTGGGCGCAGCTGACCCGCGCCGAGCTGCAGAAGCTCGAGCTGCGCGAGGGTCAGATCGTCCACCTGCGCCCGGGCCAGCTCAAGAGCTTCAGCGGTGATGTCCCGTCGTCCGACGGTAGTGGGGCCTCGACTCCCCGCGACGGTCAGGACGACGACGACGCAGAGGTAACTGCAGCCGCCTGAAGGGGCGACGGGGCGGGGCGCGCTTTGCCGGGTGGCGCCCCGCCCCATCTCGTCACCTACGTTATCCGCCGCTCGAAGGTCTTCTCCAGCGCCTTCTCGTGCTCCTCGCCGGCGACCGTCTTGTCGAGCCGCACGGTCGCCTCGCGACCGTCCAGCCGCAGGGTTCCGACCTGGTTGTCGAAGTAAGGGCCCTCGAGCAGGCGCCAGCGAACGCCCGGATCCGGTGCGCCGGCCGCATGGGCCAGGCCACGCGCCAGCGCCCCGAACGGGCGCGAGAAGCCGGCCCGGACCACTTTTCGCTCGCGCTCATCCAGCGGGTTGCGGTAGGGCGAGCAGACAGCCTGCAGGACCGCACTCTTCATGTCTGCCTCGGGTCTGAAGGCGACGTCGCAGAGGTAGGCGTGATGGACGTCGCCGGAGAGGATCGCGATCGAGGCCGGAGCGCTGCCGCGCTTGCCCGAGCCGACCTCTTCGAGCAGCTCGCGCAGGCGCTGGAAGGAGAACTGGAAGGAGGCCCAGTGGTCGAAGTCGACGGCGCGGCGCAGCCTCTCGCTGCCGCGGGCGAGGAGCCCACCCCAGGCGCCGTCGCAGAGCTGCTCGTTCCAGGCCTCCAGATAGTGGAAGCCGGGGGAGAGGAGGTAGGGCACGGTGGTCGAGATCACCAGATGGTCGAACTCGCCGCTCGCGTGGTCGACGATCCAGTCCCACACCTCGTCGTCGAACATCGAGCGGCGCTCGTCGGTGAGCACGCGGGCGGCACGGGAGTCCATGAAGATCGCCCGCACCCCGTCGATGTCGCGGCAGAAGCTCCAGCGGACTCCGGCGGCCGTCGTGTCGATCTCCTTGGCCCACTCGCGCAGCGCCTCGGTCGCGTCGGCCGCGCCGCGCACCTGCTCGTATACGTCGTTGTCGTCCAGCTCGCGCGGCGAGAGGTTGCCGAGGTGCTGGTAGGTCCAGTAGGTCATGATCCCGCCGACCGCGCGCTCGTGCCACCACTCCTTGCGGTCCATCTCGTCGTGCCAGGAGCGGGAGATGTTCCAGTCGTCGCTCATGTCGTGGTCGTCCCAGACCATCGAGGTGGAGACGGTCGAGAACAGCCAGCGGATCGACGGGTCCTGCCAGGACTCGTGGTAGAGCCAGGTGTACTCCTCGAAGTCGGTCACCTCCTCTCCGGGCGGCTGCTCGGTGTCGCGCTTGGCGCGGATGCGCTCCCGCGTCGCCGGCGATCCCTCGTCGACGTAGATCTGGTCGCCGAGCAGAAAGAGCAGCTCGGGCCATTCGCTCCGGTCGTCGCGCACCATCTGCTCGGCGAGTACGTGGAGCGCGTCGAGCTCGTGGCCGTCTTCGTCTTCGTCTTTGGTCTTCGTGTACGGCTCCTCGTGGGGGACGGCGACGCGGCAGGAGCCGAAGCAGATGTCGACCGGTTTGCCGGGCTCGAAGGTGCGGATCGCGCTTGGCGGCTGGTCGGAATCGGGCGCCGGCCAGCGCTGCTCGCCGTCCAGGGCAACCTCGTACTCGTAGAAGCCGCCCGGCTCGAGGCCTTCGAGGCGGACGAGCGCGTAGTGATGGCCGCCGACGCCGAAGGTCTGCTCGCGGCGCCCCAGCACCTCGACCTCGCAGCGCTCGCTCGTCTCGACCCAGATCGTCGCCTCGGTTTCCGAGACGTAGCGGAGCAGTGGGCCGAGCAGAAGGTCGGTCATTTGCTTCCCCTTCCCGGAATCCATTCTTTCCACGCCCCTGCTATTGTTGAGTTTGAAACTCAACAAACTCCAGAAAGGAGACGCGATGAGCTCGAAAAGCACGACCAAGTTCACCTCGAGGGGCCGGCTCGCCGGCCTGGTCCGCGACGAGATCGGAGTCGGCGGCCCCAACCGGGCCAACCGCGCCGCCCAGCGTGGCCCGGGCCAGTCCTCAGTCGACGAGGCCCTCTACTACCGGGCCCGTCTGATTCTCGGCGATTCCCTGGCTCGTCCCACTCGCTGAGCGGGGGCCCGATGACCAAGCGCGATACGGGCCACAGCAAACGTTGCCGCTGTGGCCCGTATCCGACCCGGCCGCTCGACTAACTGGCGGGTTTCGCCGGGGGAGCTTCGGTGGTTGCCGGAGCTTCGGGCGGCTGCGGGTAGGCCTGCACCGCGAGGTTCCAGCCCTTCAGCACGAAGGCGACTTTCGCCGCGCCGGCGTACTGGACCGCGACGGTGTGCCCGCCTTTGCCCAGCACCGTCGTCTGCGTCACCGAGTGGACCAGCGCCGCGGCTTTGGAGCCTTCGGAGGTCGGGGTGGCAGGGGCGAAGTTGACTTTGCCCGTCGACTGCCCGTCGACCAGGATCTGGATCGGGCAGGCGAGTTCGGATACCGGTTTGTCCGCGAGGCACGTCGCCGTCCCGGAGAAGGTGATCACGGTAGGCGCGATCCCCTTCGTCGCGAACGAGGTGAAGGCGGTGGGGATGTACCCGGCCGTCGTCGCCTGAGCGATGAAGGGGGCGGTCCCGGCCGCGATGCCGACGATTGGCGTCAACGGCGCGTCGGCCTTCTTCACGTAGATGTTGCCCGCTGCTTTTTTCTTCAGATAGAGCGCGTTGCCTTTCTTGTTGGTGATGTAGAGGTGCGCCGCTTTCTGACTCGTGAGAAAGGACCCGGCGAACGAGGGGTTGGCGGCGACGACGACGGCAAGTGCCGCGGCGACCGCGACCACTAGTGCCGCGCGGGGCCTGGACAGTCTTCTGTTGAGCAATGGAACCTCCGTGTTCAGGGCTTGCCGGGGAGCCTTCTTTAGTAAAGAGGTCAATAAAGTACAGAAGCTGGTAGGGTCTTGTCGAGTAAGGCACTCAACAAGCTCCAGAACCCGGCAGGAAAGGAAGTAAATACGCATGAGAAGCAAGACCCTCGCCCTAACGGTGATCGCCCTCTTGGGGCTCGCCGTGCCGGCGTCTGCCGGCGCCAAGACCCTGATCGGGTCTGGCTCGGTTGCAGCGCAGCCCGTGCTGCAGGCCCTGTTCGCCCAGTACACGAAGGTGACCAAAGGCAAGGTCAAGTTCGTCTACACCGCCAACGGCGGCAACGCCGGCGTCAAAGACGTCCAGAACGGAACCAGCCAGTTCGCCGGGCAGGCCCGCACGCCGCTCCCCAGCGATGCCGGCACGACCTACGTCAAGCTCTACCTCGACGGGCTCTGCATCGACGTCAACCCGAAGAACAAGCTGAGCGACATCAGCATCCAGCAGACCCACGACATCTACCGGGGCCTGATCACCAACTGGAGCGGGATCCCCGGCTCCGGGCTCGACACGACCATCGACCCGGTCGGTCGCGATACCAACGGAGGGACGTACAACTTCTTCCTGCAGGCGGTCCTCAACAACGAACCGCCGGCGTCCAACGTCAACGCGCTGACCGCCGACGGCCTCGTCGTCAACGCGGTCAAGCAGGACCCGAACGCGATCGGCTACGACGGGCTTGCCTGGCAGGGCAAGGGACAGAAGGCGCTGAAAGTGAACGGTGTTCCCTGCGTGGCCTCGAAGATCAGCGTCGAGCCGCTCAAGTACCCGCTCTCGCGCTACATCTTCATCGTCCTGCCGACCGAAAACCCGAACCCGGCGGTACAGAAGTTCGTCGACTGGGCGCGCCGTGACCCGGTCGCCGGCGAAGTGATCGCCAAAGCCGGCGGAGTGGCCGCCTTCAACAAGAAGAAGTAGTGGAGGAGTCCTACCCCGAGGAGTACGGCCCACGGTGGTCGGACCGGCGCGTCGAGCGGATGCTCGGCGCGCTGGTCTGCGCCGTCGTGGCGCTGCTGCTGGCGATGATCGTCATCGTCTTCGTCAAAGCGTGGCCGTCGTTCGCGCACAACGGCCTCGCTTGGTTCGGGCCCGGCGGCAACGTTGACGACCAACTCAACGCGATCTTCCTCTCCGGTCAGGCCGGGGCCGAATACATCTACACCTTCCACGCCTGGCCGCTGATCTGGAGCACGCTGCTGATCACCGGCGGAGCTGTCACGATCGCCCTCTTCTCAGCGCTCTTCGTCGCCGTCTTCATCGTCGAGTTCGCGCCCGAGTGGATGAGCAACATCCTGCAACCGGTCGTCCGCTTCCTGGCCAGCGTCCCCTCGGTGATCTACGGCCTGCTCGGCGTCCTGGTCCTGGTCCCGTTCATCGGCAACCACCTGGTCAGCGAGTCGCAGAAGGCCTCGGTCGCCGGGGTGATCTCGCTCAGCGGCTACAGCCTGCTCGCCGCGGTCACCGTGCTCACGGTGATGATCGCGCCGCTGATGGTCTCGATCTTCTCCGACGGCCTGCGCGCGGTGCGGCCGGGGTGGCTGGAGGGCTCCCTCGCCCTGGGTGTCAACCGCTGGCGCACCACCTGGAAAATCGCCGTCCGCACCGCCCGCCCGGCGATCGTCGCCGGCACGGTGCTGGCCGTGGCGAGGGCGATCGGCGAGGCGGTGATGCTGGCGATGATCTCGGGCTCGGTCGGCTTCGCTCCGAACCCCGCCGACGGCGCGATCTTCATCTTCGAGCCCTCGCGCCCGCTGGCGCCGACGATCGTCAAGAACATCGACCAGCTCAGCTCGCCACCGGCCAACGCGACGCTGTTCGCGATTGCCGCGGTGCTGCTCTTCTCGGCCGCGCTGCTCTCGCTGACCGGCTGGGCGGCGCGGCGGGCGATGCGCAAATACGGGGCGACGGCCTGATGGGCGCGCCGGTCGCGACGCCACCCGCTGCTCCGTCGCCTGGTGGGCCCCCGCCGCAGCCGCGCAAGGCGGCGGTCGAGGGCAGTGCCACCTGGCGGCTCACCGATCGCATCGGCCTGGCGATCTGCTGGGCGCTGGGCCTGCTCTTCTGCGCGATCGCCGTCGCGATCGCCGTCTACCTGTTCCTGCAGGGGATCAAGTACCTACGTCCGTCGATGCTGGTCACGCCGGCTTCGGCGGGGTTCACGCAGGGCGAAAGCGGCGGCTTCTCCGACGCCCTCTTCGGCACCATGATCGTCGCCACGATGGGGATCGCGATTGCCCTGCCGATCGGCATCGGCATCGCGGTCTGGCTGGTCGAGTACGGCCGGCCCGCCGGCCTCGCCCGGGTCACCGAGTCGACGATCGAGGCGATCGCCGGCATTCCCTCGATCGTCCTGGCCCTGTTCGGCACCGTGATCTTCTCCAGCACGGCACTTGGCTTCCTCAGCCGCACCTCTGACGGAGTTGTCTTCGGCCGCTCCTTCTTTGCCGCCTCGGTGATGCTTTCTCTGGTCGCCCTGCCGCTGGTCGTCGCCAGCACCCGCGAGGGGCTGAACTCGATCCCCCGCCACGTGCGCGAGGCCTCCTACGCCGTCGGCAAGACCAAGGCGGCGACGACGCGGCGGATCCTGATTCCCGCCAGCCGGCCGCAGATCGCGACCGGGGCCATGCTCGGCCTGGGCAGGATCATCGGCGACACGGCGATCATCGTCGTCCTGCTCGGCGCGACCCAGAACTTCGCCCCGGTCGAAGGCGCCGCCTTCCCGTTCAACTACCTGCGCGGCGCCGGCACCACGCTGACCAACTTCGTCTACGAGGCCTCTCCGACGGGGAACCTCAACCAGCCGCAGAAGGCCTACGCGGCGGCCTTCGTCCTGCTGCTGATGGTGCTGGCCCTGAACGCGGCCGTCGACGTCGTCCACCGCCGCGCACGAAAGGTTGGGGCATGGAGTTCGTAACGCCACCCCCGCCGCCGATCCGGCGGCTGGAGCTCGAGGACGTAAAAACGGCGCGGCAAGTTGCGCCGCCCGCCCAGAACGGCAATGGCAACGGAAGTGTCGCCGCCGCGCCAGGCGGCTTCACCGGCGCCCGCCGCTCGATCGGCGCGCCGCAGTTCTCGATCCGCCGCATGGAGATCGACGACGTCTCCGTCTCCTACTCCAACCGCGAAGCGGTTAAATCGGTCTCGCTGCCGGTCCGCCAGGGCGAGGTGCTGTCGATGATCGGCCCCTCCGGCTGTGGGAAGACGACGCTGCTGCGCTCGCTCAACCGGCTGACCGAGCTGACCAGCACGGCCACCTTGCGCGGTCGCATCCTGCTCGACGACGTCGACATCACCCAGATCGAGCCGACCCTGCTGCGACGCCGCGTGACGATGGTCTTCCAGCAGCCCAACCCGTTCCCGATGAGCGTCTTCGACAACATCGCCTACGTCCTGCGCGAGCAGGGGTCGCGGCGGCAGCGCAAGAAGACCCTTGAGCCCAAGGTGCACAGCGCCCTCGACCGGGCCGGCCTCTTCGAGGAGGTCAAGGACAACCTCGACCATCCCGCGCTGAAGCTCTCCGGCGGCCAGCAGCAGCGTCTCTGCATCGCCCGGGCGCTGGCGGCCGAGCCCGAGGTGCTGCTGCTCGACGAGCCTTGCTCGGCGCTCGACCCGCAGTCGACCCAGGTGATCGAGGACCTGATCGTGAAGCTGCGCGACGACGTCGCCGTCGTGATCGTCACCCACAACCTGCAGCAGGCCTACCGGATCGCCGACCACGTCGCCTTCATGTACCTGGGCGAGCTGGTCGAGTACAGCAGCGCGACGGCGCTCTTCGGCTCGCCTCGCGAGCAGCGGACGCAGGAGTACGTGAGCGGTGCGTTCGGTTAGCCCCTACATCTCGCGGGTCGGGATCCTCGCCGTCTGCGGGCTGCTGCTCGTCGGCGCCTTCGCGGGCTGCTCGACGACCCAGGAAAAGGCGGCCAAGCAGCAGGCGCAGTCCAAGCGCATCCTCGAGGCCCGCGAGAAGAGACAAAAACAGCGATCGAAATCGCACGACCACGGAGGCCGCGAGCGATGAAGACCCAGATCGAGCATCAACCGACTGTCAGCAGCCCGGCTCAGTACGAGCCCTGTGAGGAGTGCGGCGCGCCGCTCGACCCACAGCAGCGCTACTGCGTCGAATGCGCGGCGCGGCGTGGCAACGGCGCCAACCCTTCGTCCCGCTACTTCGCCGCGATGAGCAAACGCGCCCGACGGCCGGTGGCGCGGCCCGTGGCCAAAACCGGATCGGGCAGTCGTGCGGCGGCGGTCGGCTTCTTCGCCCTGTTGCCGATCGCGGTGGCGATCGGCGTGGTCGTCGGCCGCAGCGGCTCGGACAGTGGCGAAAACGAGGCGCTGCTCCAGGCGCTGCGTAATCAGAACAACGCCGCGGTCGCGGCCACGCCCTCGGCCGGCGCCACGACGGCGGCAACCGGCGCGAAGAAAGGCAAGTCAAAGCAGGCCGGAAATACCGCCAGCAAAGGCGACGGCAAGGTGGTCGCCAAGACCAGCAACGGCACCGTCCATCAGGTGACCGGCTTCAAACCGAGCACGCAGAAGACCGAAGAAGACACCAAGCTGGTCGAAGGCAACGTCAAACAGACGGGCTCGACCTACATCAAGGCGCAGCAGAACCTGCCCGACGTGATCGTCGTCGGCGGCGATCCCGGCTCTGCACCTGCAGCCCCGACCGCGGGGAGCCAGCCATGAGCGGGCTTGCCGAGATGCTGCGGCGAGCACCGCTGCCGCGGAAGCCGGCCGAGGAGCCGAAGGCAAAACCGGCCGTGCCCGCCGAGAAGCCGGAGGAGAAGGAGAGCGCCGAGCTGGTCGCCCAGCGCGATCGCCTGCTCGAGAAGTTCACGATCATGCAGGCCGACCTCGGCGGCGCCTTCTACGAGATGGCGATCCGCGACCACGTGCGGATGGACGTCCTGACCCGCAAGGCCGCCGAGCTGCAGCGGGTCGACGCCGAGCTGCTCGGGGTCGAGCGCCTGCTCGAGCTGGAGCGTGCCGATGCCGCCGGGATGTGCCCCAGCTGTGGCGCGCCCTTTGGCCCGGCGGTCCGTTTCTGCGGCCAGTGCGGCCACGTGCTGGTGCCGGGGGAGGCCGCTCCATGAACGGCCTGCGTGGGCGATTCGACCGCGCCGTCGCGGCTGCCGCGACGCTGACCGGGAAACGCTTCGGCCTGCTCGTCGCCTCCTCGGTGGTGGCGACGTCGGCGATCGTCGCAAGTGCGATGACCGGGACCGGCAACAGCGATGCCCTCGCTGCTCTGCTCGCTCACAATCTCTCCGCCCGCAGCGCTCCGGTGGTCAGCGGCCCCCCGGCGGAAAGCTCTGCTTTCGCTGGCGGTGGCAGCGAACCGGCACCAGTGGAAGCAAGCTCGGCGGCGCCGAGCAGCGTGCCCCTGGCCTCACCCGAACCGGCTGCGCCGCCGCCCAAAAGCGCCCCGAGCAGCGAACCGCCGCCCCCGGCTCCGACCCTTCCCGAAGCAGGCCGGATCAAGCACGTCTTCGTCATCTCGCTGACCAGCCCCGGCTACGAAGCGACCTTCGGCGAAACGTCGCAGATGCAGTACCTGGCGACGCAGTTGCAGCCAAAGGGAGAGCTGCTGAGCGGCTACGCGCTGCTCGACCCCGCCACCCTTCCCAACGGCGTAGCGGCGGTCAGCGGCCAGCCGCCGAACGCCTCGACCAAGGCCAACTGCTCGACCTACACCGAATTTCCGCCCAGCGCCAAGGTTGCCGCGAATGGTGTCGTCTCGGGGGCCGGCTGCGTCTACCCGGTCGAAACGCTGACGATCTCCGACCAGCTCGCCAGCGGTCGCTTCAGCTGGCGCGGCTACATGGAGGGGATGGTCGACGAAACCGGCAAGCCGGCGAACTGCGTTCATCCCGATGCCGACGCCACGGATGCTCCCCCACCAGGGGCGTACGCCTCCGCGCAGAATCCCTTTGTCCACTTTCACTCGCTGCTCGACCTTGGCGACTGCGCGACCAACGACGTCCCGCTCGAACAGCTGCCGAAGGACTTGGGCAAGGCCACGAACACGCCGAACTACTCCTACATCGCCCCGACCCCGTGCGACTCCGGTGCCGCGGGGCAATGCGCACCCGGCTCGGTCGAAGGCGCGGACGCGGCCGACGCTTTCCTCGCCAAATGGGTGCCCCAGATCCTCGCGTCTCCGGCTTATAAGGAAGACGGCCTGCTGGTCGTCACCTTCGGGGCCACCAACCCCACGACCTCCGAAACCGCACCCGCGCCGACGCCGACGACGGCACCTGCCGACAACCCTCTGCACGTCGGGACCCTGCTGGTCTCACGCTTCCTCAGCAGTGGGTCCACCGACGCGACGACCTACGACCCGTACTCCTTCCTGCGCACCACCGAGGACCTCTTCGGTCTCGAGCACCTCGGCCTCGCGGGCGACGAAAAAACCGCCTCCTTCGCGCCCGAGCTGCTCGGAGAAACGAGTGGCGACTAGTGCCCTTCATGACTCGGGGCACTAGATGATCGGGCCGACGGTCCAGGTCACCGCCAAGGTCGACTACGCCGTCAGGGCGATGGTCGAGCTGGCGGCCGCGGACGGGGGGTCGGTCAAGGGCGAAGCGATCGCGACCGCGCAGGGCGTGCCGTTCCGCTTCCTCGAGAACATCCTGCTCGAGCTGCGTCACGCGCGGCTCGTGCGCAGTCAGCGTGGGTCAGAGGGTGGCTACCGCCTGGCGCGGCCGGCGGAGACGATCACGATCGCCGACGTGATCCGCACCGTCGACGGGCCGATCGCGAGCATCCGCTCCGAGCGGCCGGACGAGCTCACCTATTCCGGCGCGGCGGCGTCGCTGCAGGACGTCTGGGTCGCGCTCCGCGCCAACATGCGCGCGGTCCTGGAGTCGGTGACCCTGGCCGACGTAGCCAGGGGTCAGCTACCCCCCGAGATCCTCCGCCTGACGCGCGAGCCCGAGGTCTGGGAGCCGCACTAGGGCTTCAAGCGGAACGGCGGGTATTGGTCGGTCACCAAGGTGAAGGCGTAGCCGGTTACGCGGTTGCCCCAGCGGAGCGTGCCCTCTACGAAGCTGAAGATGCCGCGCGGGTAGCGACCGGTGAAGAGGATCGCGAACCAGGCGCCGATCACGGCGAAGAAGACGCCGATGGAGAGGAAGAAGAGCACGATGTAATGGGGGATGGCGAGCAGCCACTTGACCAGCGGCAGGCCCCGCTCGAGGCGCTCGGCGTCGGGATAGGGGAAGTCCAGGTGGACCGCCTGCATCTCGTCGGTCGAGGGGTACTCGTCGTCCATCAGCGCCAGGTAGACGCCAACGCGGTTGCCGAAGCGCAGGAATTCGAGGTTCCAGTCGTACCACCAGCGCGGGTATTTCTTCCTGAAGAGGAGCATCAGGACGATCGGCGCGAAGATCAGGCTGCCGGCCGTGACCATGGCGCCGTATTCCCCGTAGTTGCCGACGCTGCCGCCCGGCAGCAGGCCGATGACGATCGCGATCGGGATCAACGTGAAGATGCGGAAGAAGGTCGTCAGCCGGTTCAGCTGCCGCTCCGGGTAGTCGACCGAGAACGTGACCGGGTATTGGTTCGGGCTGGGCGCCACGATGCTCGTCTCCATGCTTCTCCCCTTTCGCGAGTTGGCGAAACGCGATCATCGCTGACCCATCGGCGGAATGCGAGTTTTGGCACAAAGTCGGCGCGCAATTCTTTGAATCTGCGCACCACACGCGCGTTGGCGCTTCCTAGCGTCGCCGGGTGTGATACTTCTTGTCCGAGGCCCAGATGGGCGTCCCGTCAAACTCGATTGGCGTGCCCTGAATCACATTTGGCGACGCCATCCACACATGACTGGTTTCTTGTCGGCCGTGGTGCTAACTATCGAACATCCCGAGTATCGAGAGCCCGACGCCAAGGCGGGTCGCGAGCGGTTGTTCAGGCGGGGTGGCCCAGACCGTTGGATCTGCGTCGTGCTCCAGTTTGCCGGGGAGTTCGACCGTGTAGTCACGGCTTTTCCGCGGTTCCCCGATCCGCATGGCAAGGGGCAACGATGACCGTTCGAATGGGAAGCCATGCGTTCGACGACGTGGTCTATGACGCCGTGGGAGATGTCTTGTACATGCACAAGGGGAAGCCGATTGCAGCGGCAAGAACGCTGGCTTCCGCGGAGGGCCACGCTGTGATGCTCAACGATGCGGGTGAGATCATCGGCACCACCGTCGTAAATGCGAAATGGCTGGCCGAGCGCGATGGGCGGATCACTATCTCGATTCCTGGGCCCTATGCAGGCCTTGCGCCCCTTGAGACCTCAGCAGAGGACCTGGCCCCCGCGCTTGCCGCGTAGCGTCCGGGTGCCTTACTCCGCTGCAGGAACGCCGCCGGCCACCACATTTACGAAGTTCTCCAGATGGCGCGTGGTCCAGCACTCGAAGGCGCCGTCGCAGTAGCGCTCGTAGGCGGCCATCACCGAGTCCCCGTAGTTCCAGTAGAGCTTTGGCTCGGGGTTGAGCCAGAAGAGGCGACCGGCGCGCTCTGACACCTGGGCGAAGACCTCGGCGTGGGGCTCGCGGCCGTTGGTGCGGGCGTCGCCGAGCACGATCACGGTCGAGCGCGGGTCGAGCTCGTCGGAGATCTCGGTCAGGAACTCGAGCCAGACGCGGCCGTAGTCGGTGTAGCCGGAGACGTCGGCGACGCCGCCCTCGCTGGAGATGCGCCGTGCGATCTCGCGGAAGTCTCGCTCGTGCTCGAAGATCTCGGTCACCTCGGAGATCCGCTCGATGAAGACGAAGCTGCGCAGCTTGCGGAACGAGTCGTGCAATGCGTGCAGGACGGAGAGAAAGAAGACGCTGGCCGAGGTGACGCTGGTCGAGACGTCGCAGAGGACGTAGATCTCCGGCCGCCGCGGCCGCTTCGGCCGGTAGCGTAGGTGCATCGGCACGCCGCCGGTCTCCAGCGAGGCGCGCATCGTCCGCCGCACGTCGACCGTCTGCGCCTTGCGTCGCCCGCGCTGCTCGTGGCCCAACGTCGCCAGGCGGCGCTTCATCTGCGAGACCGCCCGGTGGACCGCCGCCAGGTCCTGCGTGGGGCTGGTCGGCAGCGTCCGATCGAGCTCGGCCAGCGGGCGGGAGGGGGGAGGGTCTCGGTGCGCTCGATCAGGTCGCGTTCGAGCTCGCGGCGCAGGTGGCGCTCGAAGCGGTTGAGCTGGTCGCGGTCGATCGGCGGCAGCTCGGCGGCGCCGTCGGCCGGTTGCGGCTGGGTGCCGGCGGAGAGCTCCAGCGTGCGACGGATTCGCTGCACGTCGACCCCGACCACGCCCGAGCCCTCGCCCTGCTGGCCGAAGGCGGCGATCGCCAGCCGTGCCAGATCGCGCATCTGGCCCTCGTCGCCGTCGACGATCGCCTGGCGGATCTGCTCGCGCAGCTCGTCGATGTCGAGCCGCTCGGCGCCCTCGTGGCGCTGCTCGGTCTCGCCGATCTCGCGCTCGATCGCCTCCGCCTCGGCGGCGCGGAAGAACCAGCGCTCGAAGAGCAGCTCGAACAGCCGCCGGTCCTCCTGCGACTTGGCGATCGTCGTCGCCAAGGCCTCGCGAAAGTCGTCGCGCGACTCCCAGGGCACCTGTTCGAGCGCGGCGAATGCGTCGAGGATCTCCGAGGTGCCGACCGCCACGCCCTCGCCGCGCAGCTCCTCGCAGAAGCCGAGCAGCTTCGCCGCCAACCCAGGTGGGCCGGTCTCCGCGCGCGGCCCATAGGGAGAGGCCGCGGGGCTCACCCTGCCTGCGTGGGCGCCGAAAGCTTCATCCCCACCCGCTCGGCGACCAGGTCGATGTCGGTGCGGTGCTTGACGATGATCGACATCGATTGCTCGAAGGTCTCGCGGTCGATGTCCTCGGCGCCCATCAAGAGCAGCGTCCGCGCCCAGTCGATCGTCTCGGCGATCGAGGGTGGCTTCTTGAGGTCGAGCGCGCGCACCATCCGCACCACCTCGACCAGCCGCCGGGTCAGGGCCTCGGAGAGGTCCGGTGCGTGCAGACGGACGATCTCCATCTCGCGCTCCATCTCCGGGTAGTCGAGCCAGAGGTAGAGGCAACGCCGCTTCAGCGCCTCGGTCAGCTCGCGCGAGTTGTTCGAGGTGAGGACGACGATCGGCATCGAGGTCGCCGAGACCTGCCCCAGCTCGGGGATCGTGATTTGGAAGTCGGAGAGCAGCTCGAGCAGCATCGCCTCGAACTCCTGGTCGGTCTTGTCGATCTCGTCGATCAGCAGGACGACCGGCTCGGGGCTGGCGATCGCCTGCATCAGCGGCCGCTCGAGCAGGAACTCCTCGCTGAAGATGTCGTCCTGAACCTCGTCCCAGCCACCTTGGGCGCCGCCGGCCTGGATGCGCAGCAGCTGCTTGCGGTAGTTCCACTCATATAGGGCCTTGGCCTCGTCGAGCCCCTCGTAGCACTGCAGGCGGATCAGCTCGCGCCCGCTGGCTCGCGAGAGCGCCTTGGCCAGCTCGGTCTTGCCGACCCCCGCCGGGCCCTCGACCAGGACCGGCTTGCCCAGCCGCTGGGCGAGAAAGGAGACCAGCGCCGCCGACTCGTCGGCGAGGTAGCTTGCCGACGCCAGCGCCTCCTTCGTCTCGGCTACGGATGCGGGTGCCTGCGCCTCGGCCATCGGGCGATGATAATCCGCGCCGGTGCCCGACCTCGCCCTCGTTCTCTCCTTCGCCGCCCTGCTCCCGCACAGTGCCGGCCCCTACATCGCCCTGATGCTGATCGGCTTTGCCGTCGGCATTCTCGGCCACCTGACCGGCCTGCGCTGGCTGGTCGCCGCCGGTATCGCGCTGATCTTCCTCGGCGCCTTCCTCTTCCCGCTGGCGCTCAACCTGACCGAAAGCACGCCACCGCAGCTTAAGAACCGCTGAGGCGATCTTTAAGGGACTGGCGCTAGCCTTACCATCCCGCGCCACGCCTGTATCCGCGTCCAATGCCAGGAGGGCCCACGCCTTGAGTCGACTTCGCTTCCTCTACGTCATCGCCGCCGCCGCTGCCCTGATTGCGACAAGCATCGTCCTGGCCGCTTGCGGCGGGGGGAGCGACAAGAGCAGCGAGAGCCCGCAGACGGTCCTCGACGAAGCGACTCTGCAGGGGATCGAAAGCGGCGACATAGACCTCTCCCTCGGGGTCAAGGCTCAGGGGCCCGAAGGCGGCAATCTCAACGTCAGCCTCTCCGGTCCTTTCCAGGGCGAAGGCAAGGGCAGCCTGCCGCAGCTCGACATGAACGCCAAGGCGAAGGGCAACTTCAACGGCAAGAACATCGACTTCGACGGAGGGCTCATCCTGCTGCCCAACACGGCCTTCGTCAACTACGAAGGGACCGAGTACGAAGTCGACCCGACGACCTTCAGCTTCGTCGAATCGGCGCTCGCCCAGGCCCAGCGCGAAGGCGGGGCCGAAACCGGGGCCGATGGCGTGGCCGCCTGTCAGGAAGAATTCGGCGGGCTGAAAGTCGCCGACTTCCTCGAAAACGGCAGCAACGAAGGCAGCGCGGACGTCGGCGGCACGAGCACGACCAAAGTCAGCGGCGACCTCGACGTCTCCGGCGCGATCGACTCGGTGCTCGAAGTGGTCGAAAGCCAGGCCTGTCGCGCCCAGCTCGCCGCCGCCGGCCCGCTTCCGTCGAAGTCGGAAGTCGACAAGGCCGAGGCCGAAGTGACCAAGTCCGTGAAGGACGCCCACGTAGACGTCTATGTCGGCGACGACGACATCGTGCGCCAGATCTCGGCCCAGCTGCAGATCGAACCCCAGAATGGCGGCAGCGGCCCCAAGAGCGTCGAAATCGAACTCGACCTGAAGCTGACCGAAGTAAACGAGGAACAGACGATCACCGCGCCCGTCAACGCCAAGCCGCTGAGCAAGCTCTTCCTCAAGCTCGGCATCAACCCGATCGAACTGCTCGGCCTGTTGCAGGGCGAAGAAAGCGGCGAAAGCCTCGGCGATCTGCTCAAAGGGCTGGGCGAATCCCAGTCAAACTAGGCAGCTTCCTGCGGGGGGCCGATGGCTGGCCCTACCTGCTGACCCCGCTGATACCGGTCGCCGTTGTCCTGGAGATGGCGGGCAGCCCGGCGACGGTGGTCTTCGCCGCCTCGGCGCTCGGCATCGTCCCCACGGCGGCACTGATGGGACGCGCCACCGAGGAGCTGGCGGCGCGCTCGGGGCCTGGGATCGGCGGCCTGCTCAACGTCACCTTCGGCAACGCACCGGAGCTGATCATCGCCCTCTTCGCCCTCGGCCAGGGCCTGCACGAGGTGGTCAAGGCCTCGATCATCGGCTCGATCATCGGCAACATCCTGCTCGTGCTGGGCGCCGCGATGCTCGCCGGCGGGCTGGGCCGCGAGAAACAGACCTTCAGCCGGACCAGCGCCAGCGTGCAGACCTCGATGCTGCTGCTGGCGGCGGCGGCGTTGCTGATGCCGGCGATCTTCGAGCTGGTCGAGGGCAAGGGACTGCCGATGCCGGGCGCCGAGCTGGTCGACTACGGCTCGACCGTCGAGCATCTCTCCTTCGCCGTCGCGATCGTCCTCATCGCCACCTACGTCCTCGGCCTCGTCTTCTCGCTCAAAACCCACCGCGACCTCTTCAATCCCGAGTACGCCGACGAGGACAGCTGGGGCTGGTCGGTGCGCACCTCGGTGATCGCGCTGGCGATCGCCGGGGTCCTGGTCGGCGTGATGTCGGAGGTCCTGGTCGGCTCGATCACCGAGGCCTCCCAGGCGGCCGGCCTCTCCGAGTTCTTCATCGGCGTGATCGTCGTCGCGATCGTCGGCAACGCGGCCGAGCACTGGGTCGCTGTCCTGGTCGCGCGCAAGGACAAAATGGACCTCGCGGTCAACATCGCGATCGGCTCCAGCGCGCAGGTAGCGCTCTTCGTCGCCCCGGTGCTGGTACTCGCCTCGATCTTCGTCGGCCCGGGACCGCTGGCCCTGGTCTTCAACGGCTTCGAGCTCGGCGCCCTGCTGCTCGCCGTCCTGATTGCCAACTACGTCACCCAGGACGGCGAGTCGACCTGGTTCGAGGGGGTCCAGCTCCTCGCCGTCTACGCGGTGCTCGGTCTCGCGTTTTACTACGCGTGACGTGAACGTCTTACTCCTGCTCGTCAGCTTTGCCGTAATCCTCGCCGGAGCGCTGCTCTTCACCAACGCGGTCGAGTGGATCGGCCATCGCCTGCAGCTGGGGGAAGGGGCCGTGGGCAGCGTCCTCGCCGCCGTCGGCACGGCGATGCCGGAGACGCTGGTCGCGATCGTCGCCCTGCTGGGGGCCAAGCAGGGTGGCGATCAGGTCGCGATCGGGGCGATCGTCGGCGCGCCCTTCCTGCTCGCCACGCTGGCGATGGGTCTGGTCGGCCTCTTCGCCTACCTCTACCGGGATCGCCGCGAGCAGGGGCTGGAGCTGCGCGCCCACGGGCCGACCCTGGAGCGCGACCTACTCTTCTTCCTCGCCTTCTTCGCCCTCTCGCTGGCGCTAGCCTGGGGGGCGCCGGCGGCGCTGCGGATCCCAGTCGGGATCCTGGTCTTACTCGCCTACCCGCTCTACATCCGGCGCACCCTGCGGCAGGGGGGAGAGGTGCAGGATCAGGGGACGCTCGCTCCGCTCATCTTCGAGCGCCGCGCCGAGCGCCGCATGACCCCCGGCCCGCTGCTCTGCGTGGTCCAGCTCCTGGTCGGCCTCGGCGCGATGGTCGGCGGCGCCCACCTCTTCGTCGAAGAGCTGCTGAAGATCGCCGCCGACCTCGGCGTCGAGGCGGTCGTCCTCGCTCTGATCCTCGCGCCGCTGGCCACCGAGCTGCCGGAGAAGGTCAACAGCTTCTTCTGGGTGCGCGAAGGCAAGGACTCGCTGGCGCTCGGCAACATCACCGGCGCGATGGTCTTCCAGTCGACCATCCCCTTCGGCATCGGGTTGCTCTTCACCGGCTGGTCGCTGAGCGCCAACGCCGCCCTCTCGGTCGCGCTCGGCCTCGCCGGCGGCCTCCTTGCTTACGAGGCGTTGCACCGCCGCGGCCGCTTCGAGCTGCCGGCGGTCGTCGGCTGGTTCACGCTCTACGTCGCCTTCATCGTCGTGGTCGTGGTCGGCAGCTGAGAATCCGTCCATGCACTAGGTCGGAGGTACTCGAGGGGTTTCGTCTGGATCCGAAGTGCGCTACGGTGGACTCGATGGTCCCCTCAGGCAGGGTCGAGGCGGTAGCGGAGCGCTCCGAGCTGGTTCGCCAAGCGCTCGAGACGGCGCGGAAGCTTCACGCCGGGGCGGTTCGCGATGTCGGCGACGAGGTTCCCTTCATCGAGCACCCGCTGGCGGTCGCCGATTTGCTGGTGGAGTACGACCTCGGCGACGAGCTGGTTGCGGCAGGCCTTTTGCACGACGCGCTCGAGTACACCGACCTCGGACTCGGTCCCCTGCGCGAACGTTTCGGGATGAAAGTCGCGATGATCGTCTGCGCGCTGAGCGAAGACTTCGAGATCGAGGGCTACGAGGAGCGCAAGCGCGAGCTCCGCGATCGAGTCGCCGCGACGGGGATCGAGGCGCAGCGAGTTTTCGCCGCCGACAAGATCGCCAACGTGGTTGCGGCGCGCGACGGCTACGTCCTCGTGCAGGAGGACATCGACCTCGGTCAGCCGGTCGACCTCGACACCAAGATCCTCGCCTGGGAGTTCGACATGGAAACGCTCTTCGAGACGGACGAGCACGAGCCGCTGTTCAAGCTCTTCCCGGAGGAGCTGATCGGGCTCTGGGATCAGCGTTGCACCCAGATGCGCGCCGATTCGCCTTAAGGCCCCAAGCGCTCTCCGGCGCGTCCGCTAGAGCGGCTCGCCGCCGGGCGGCCGCAGGTACTCCATTTCATCTTTGAAGCCGATGCTGCGCTCGATCGCGCACTGCAGGGCTTCGTCGGCCACGCGCGAGTACCAACCCTCCTCGCGGGCGAGGTCGATCGCGGCGTTCAGGGACGCGCAGGCTTTGCCCATCGTTGCCACTGCCTCCATCAGCGATGGTTGGAACTCGAAGTCGCATTCCCAGGCGGTGCGGCGAATGTCGACCAGGAAGGGCGCCGGGGGCGCGCCCGCGACCGGTGGGCGCCGCCGTTCCGCGCCGTAGATCTCGGTCGCGGCAATGCCGAAGAAGGGGGCGAGGATCGGGCCGTCGCCGGTGAAGAGCAGCGCCGCGTTGGCGCCGCGAGCGGCGCAGTTGCCGATCACCAGGTCGCAGAGGACGGCGCTCATCAGCGTGCGGGTCCCGTGCTCTTCGCCGATCGCCCGCAGCAGGCCGCAGGATTCCGCCAGGTCGGGCGTCTCCCCTTGCCGACCGTGCCCGTCGACGGTCGGCGCGATGCCGAGGGCCTGGGCAAAGCTCTCCTGGTGCAGGCGCTCGGTCTCGAATCCGCCTTCCCAGCGATCGAAGCGCTTGCTGACCAGGCAGGTCCGCCCGGCGATCCTCTCCACCGAGGTGTGGGCGACCGGGAGGCCCAGTTCGCGGTAGGCGAGCGTGCAGGTCATCTCGTTGGCGACGAGGCCGCGGCGCTCGTCCGATTCGGGCTTGACGATGTGGGTGCTGGGCGCTCCGGGCTCCGGCCAGGCCCAGCCGCCGGTCTCCTCGTCGTATGAGAGGGCGAGCTTGTGTCGCTCGCCGGGCAGGGCAAAGCGCATTCGCCGCTCGTTGGCCGGGTCGAAGAGCTGCGCGGGCTGGGGCTGGAGCAGTTCCTCGAGTTCCTCTTCGGAGAGCCAGGCGGGCGAGGCGGTCTCGCTCGACTCCGGGTCTTCGCCCTGTCTGAGGAAGACGACCGCGCCGGGGCAGTCGCCGCCCAGCTCGGCAATCAGCCCAAAGCCGTCGCCGGGATCGAGCCCCAGCTCGGCTGCGATCGCGCTGCGCCGGCGTCCCTGTGGCAGGAGCCCCTCCACGTACGCGTGACTGGCGCCGGCGCTGAAGGGCTCCTCGCGGACGGGCAGCGAGTTGCTGAGCAGGACCCCGCCGGCGCCGATCTCCTCGACCGTCTCCGGCCTGTAGGCAAAGCGATAATCGTCCTCGCCGGTGGGGAACAGCCCGCCGATCAACTCTCCGTGCAGGTAGACGTCGAGGCTCATCCGGGTCCCCTCCGAGTCGTGTACTGGTCCGCTTCCGTTCAAACAACCTAGACCGGATCGGAGTGACATGCAACCCGCCCAGCGATAGCGTCAACGCATGGTCCACTCGAACAGCGGCCTCTGCGACAGCTGCGTCCATCAGCAGCTGGTGCCCAACACGCGGGGGTCGGTCTTCAGCCTCTGCCGGCGCTCCCGCGAGGACCCGGCGTACCCGCGCTACCCGCGGGTACCGGTCCTCGCCTGCCCTGGATACGAGCCGAAGGGGGGAGAGGACGCCGCGGTCGAGCCTTAGGTCGCTATGCGACCCAAAACTCGACCGCAGCCGGATTCCAGGAAGCGGCTGGAGTCCTCGCACGGGGCGCTTGCCGAACTGGCGAGACGGCAGCATGGAGTGGTCTCGATCCGGCAGCTGGTTGGACCGCTGGGCTACTCGCGGTGCTGGGTGAAGCGTGCCACCGCTGCGGCGCGGTTGCACCGTCTCTATCGCGGGGTCTACGCGGTCGGCCATACCGACCTCTCGCTGCACGGAAGATGTCTCGCGGCTGTGCTTGCCTGTGGCCCGGGCGGGCTGCTCAGCCATCACTCAGCGGCTTGGCTCTGGGGAATCGCGCGCTGGTCCCCCATTCCGCTCTCGGTCACAGTCCCTGGCCGCCGTGCTCAAAGACCTCCAATAAGACTGCATCACAGCCGTGTTCTTACTGCGGTGGACCGTGATCTGATCGAGCAAATCCCGGTCACGTCTGTTCCCCGCACTGCCCTCGACCTTGCGGCGACACTCAAGCCGGAGTCGCTCTTGCGACTCCTCGAGCGCGCGGAGGAGCTTCGCCTTTTCGACTTGCGCCAGATCGAGGATCTGCTCGGTCGCACAGCGGGTCACCCGGGTGTCGGTCGTCTAAGTCGCTCGCTCGAGTTGTACCGGCCGCCTCCATTCACGCGCTCGGGTTTGGAGCGGCGTTTTTGGGAGCTGGTCCTCGAGTCAGGCCTGCCTCGCCCCGTCACGAGCTTCGTCGAGGCTGGTTACGAGCTGGACGTCTACTGGCCCGACGCGCGCTTCGCGGTCGAACTCGATACCTATGAGACTCACGGCTCGCATCAGGCCTTCGAGAACGATCGCCTGCGCCAGGAGAACCTGAAGCTTGCGGGGATCGAGATGATGCGAGTCACCGGCCATCGCCTCGATCGCGAACCCCGGAAAGTGATCGAACGTGTCGCCCGACTCCTCGAACAGCGGCGTGAACAGCTTCGAGTCGGGGGCGCGGTCGAGTTTTGAGTCCCTATGCGACCCAAAGCTCGACCGCGCCTTGAAAGTTGCCGCTAGCTCGCCGCCATCGGGTCCGGCTCGCCCAGCTTCGTGATGTCGGGGGCGTCGTAGGCCTCGCCCACCTTGCCGCCGAGCACGAGGATGCGGATGCCGGCATCGCCCGGCCAGACCTTGCGGGTGACGCCGGGGCCGACCCGGGCGACGTGGTCGGCGTCGAGCGGGAAGCGCTCTCCCTCGATCTCGATCTCGCCGCCGCCGCTGAGGGTCACGTAGACCTCCTCCTGGCCGTCCTGCTCGTGGTCATGCACGGGGTAGTTGTCGTAGTTGGCCGGCATGTCGATGATCTGCATGCCGAACGATTCGACCCCGAGCTCGGCCCGGGCCCGCTTGAAGGCTCCCCCGAAGACAGCCTCCATGTCGTCGATCCTCTTAACCGCATAAGTGCTCATCTGCTTCGTCCTCCCGATTCGTGCGGCCCCGGTTGGGCCGGATCGTTGGCATCTTGTCGTACTTTGTATTTCCAAGCAATGCTCCCTCTCATAGGGCGGACGGCGAACCGCCTCGCCTCCGGCTAGCTTTGCTCCATGAGCGACGCTGCGACCCTCTTCGATGCCGATGCTGCTGCCTTCAGTGGCACGGTCGAGGTGCTCGGGGTGATCTTCAGCGCCGAAGACGACGGCTACGCGGTGCTGGAGGTGCAGGACGCCGAGTCGGGCGAGGGCTTTGCCCTGGTTGGCCCGGTCGCCCACCTGAACGCCGGCGACCGCGCTGAAGTCAGCGGCGATTGGCAGACGCACTCGCGCTACGGGCGGCAGTTGAAGGCGCGTGGCGCACTGCCACTCGACCCCGCCGACCGCGCGGGGCAGGTCGCCTACCTGACCAGCCTGCGCCACATCGGCCCGGCTCGCGCCGAACGCCTCGTCGACGAGCACGGCGAGGGGGTGTTGGGGGCGATCGCCGCCGACCCGGCCGGGGTCTTCGCGGGGCTGCGCGGGGTCAGCGCCGAGCAGGCTGTCGCGGCAGCCGATTCCTGGCACGCCTCGCGGGCTGTCCGCGACCTGCACGTCCAACTGGCGCCGCACGGGCTGGCGCACCTGGCGGCGCCGATCCACGCCCGCTTCGGCGAGCGCTCGATGGCGATCCTGCACGAGGACCCGTATCGCCTCACCGAGGTCGCCGGGGTGGGGTTCGCCCGCGCCGACAAGATCGCGCTGGCCGCCGATGTGCCGCTCGAGTCCGAGCGGCGTGCCCAGGCAGCCGCGGTCTTCGCTCTCACCGAAGCCGAGCAGCAGGGCAACACCTACCTGCCGGTCGACGAGCTCAACCGGCGCACCGCGAAGCTGATCGGCCTGCAGCCCGATCCCGACGTGCCGGCGATGGCCCGCGGCCTGCTGCTCGACGAAGGCCGCACCTACCGCGAGCCGACCCACGCCAGCGAGCTGGCCGTAGCGGCGACGCTGGCCGAGCGGGTCGCCGCGCCGGCTCATCTCGATCACGACCCCGGCGAGCTGCCGCCCGAGGACAACGAAGACGAGGCGAAGCTGACCGACGAGCAGTGGGCCGCGGTGCGGGGCGCTTTCGCGGCGCGGATTTCGGTGCTGACCGGCGGGCCCGGCGTCGGCAAGACCGCCTGCACGAGGGCGATCGTCGCCGAGGCCGCGCGGGCCGACGTGCCGATCGCGCTCTGCGCGCCGACCGGGCGCGCCGCCCGCAGGCTCGAGGAGGCGACCGGCCACGAGGCTCAGACGATCCACCGGCTGCTCGAGTGGATGCCCGGCCGCGAGCCGGGCTTCAGGCCAGGCCACCCGCTGCCGGCGGGCCTGGCGATCGTCGACGAGGCCTCGATGCTGAACCTGCGCCTGATCGAGGTCCTGCTCGGCGGTCTTGCCGAGTCGACCCACGTGGTCTTGGTCGGCGACGCCGACCAGCTGCCGCCGATCGGTGCCGGCAAGCCCTTCGACGACCTGATCGCCTCCGGCGTCGCGCCCGTCGTCCGCCTCACCCAGATCTTCCGCCAGGCGGCGCGCTCGATGATCACCACCGCCGCCCACGAGATCAACCAGGGGCGGCCGCCGCACTTGGAGCCGCAGGGCGACCAGGACCACGACTTCTTCTTCATCGACCGGCCGAGCCCCGAGCGGGCGCTGGAGACGGTGGTCGAGGTGGTCGCCGAGCGGGCGCCGGCGAGCTTCGGCGTCGATCCGATCCGCGAGGTGCAGGTGCTGGCGCCGATGTACAAGGGGGCGGTCGGGATCGACGCGCTCAACGAGCGGCTGCAGGCGCGGCTCAACCCGGATGGGCGGGCGGCTGTGAGCGAGCGCTTTCGGATCGGCGACCGGCTGATCCAGACCCGCAACTCGCACGAGCTGGGGCTGATGAACGGCTCGATCGTCTTCCTGCGCGAGGACGACCCGGCGGAGGAGGCGATCGTCGTCGACACCGACGAGGGCGGCTCGCTGACGATTCCTTACGGGGAGACGGCGACGCTACGGCTCGCCTACGCGATCTCGGTCCACAAGGCGCAGGGCTGCGAGGTGCCGGTCGTGGTCGGTGTCTGCCACCGCTCCCACGCCCGCATGCTGACCCGGCCGCTGCTCTACACGGCGATCACCCGCGCGCGCAGCAGCTGCGTCTTGATCGGCGACCCCGCGGCGCTGGAGATGGCGGTCCGCCGCGACGACAGCGGCGCCCGCCACTCGGCCCTGGCCGAGCGCCTACGCGAGGCCACCGCGCCCAGATGAAGGATTGGGGCCCTCATAGGGGCCACAATCCTTCACGATCGCCATGGAGTCGCCCAAGCCATCGCTCGCCGCCGTTGCCGTCACGCTGGGCGGGATCGCGCTGCTGGCGCTGCTCGTGCTGGCGATCCCGGAGCTGCGCGAAGCGTTCGAGGCGGCGGTGCGAGGCGACACGGCGGAGGTGCGCAGCAAGGTCAAGGACCTCGGCGTCGCCGGCCCGCTGCTGATTCTCGGCCTGACGCTGATCCACACCGTCGTCTTCTACCCGGCCGAGATCGTCGACGCGGCGGCCGGCTTCGTCTACGGCTTCTTCCCGGCGCTGGCCCTGACGATGCTCGGCTGGCTGCTCTCCGGGCTGCTCTGTTACGCCGTCGGCCACTCGGTCGCCAGGCCGCTGCTCGACCGCTGGTTCGGGGTCGAGCGCTTCCAGCGCATGGAGGCGGCGATCGAACGCGGTGGCGCAACTCTGCTGCTCGCCGTCCGCTTGATCCCGATCGTCCCCTTCAGCCTCGTCTCATACGCTGCCGGCGCGGCCCGCGTGCCGCTCTGGCGCTACGCCTGGACGACCGTGGTCGGCTACCTGCCGATCACCGCCCTGTCCGTCTACTTCGGCACCCGCCTCGAGGGCCTCAGCCTCACCGATCCCCTGGTCCTGGGCAGCGCCGCGGCGCTCCTGGCCCTTCTCTTCGTCGGTCACTGGGCGGTGCAACGAGGCGGGTTCGGCGAGGCGGGAGGGTAGCCGCGCTAGTCGACTCGCTTGACCCGGAAGCCGTAGATGACCGCGGTCGGGTCGGAGTTGCCGGCGGCGTCGCGGGCAACCACGCGCACGACATGCTTGCCGACGCGGTAGCGGCGCACGAAGCGCGCCGGGCAGGTCCGCCACGGGCCCTGGTCGACCCGACAGAGGAAGGTCACGCCGGGCTCGTCTGAGCGGAAGACAAAGACCGCCGTGGCGTTGCCGAGCGTCGTCCGGATCACCTTCGGCGGCCGTTTGCCGAAGGAGGTGCCCGGGAGGGTGGCGTCGACCGGTGGCGGTTCGGGGGGAGTGTTGTCCACCGGGGGCTGAGGCGGCGGGACCGGCAGCGCTTCGATGCCCCAGTTGCCCGGCGCTCGCGCTTCTTCGATCGAGCCTTGCGGGCTTGGAACAGGGCAACTGGGCTCGACGGGAGGCACCGGGGTCAGCAGGTCTTCGACCGCCCCCACGGCGTTGACCAATCCCGTGCCCACCGCGCATCCGCCGAATTCGCCCACCGGGACGGCGCCGGCGAGCAGGGCTGCCTTGATTTCCGCTGGTTCGGCCGTGGGTTTGGCCTCGGACATGAGCGCCGCGACAGCCGCCGCGTGGGGGGCCGCCGCGGACGTCCCGCAGAACCTCCACACCCCTTCTTTGAGGGAGAAGGACGCGAAGAAGGTGGTCCTGCCGCAGTCGGTCGCCGCGATGTCGGGCTTGGACCGCACTTCGGGCGAAAGCAAGTGTTCGGCGACGGTCGTTCCGTTCACCGGGTCGAAGTAGTGGGTCACTGGTCCTCGCGAGGAGTATTCCTCCGCTTCGGCGCTGTTGTCGAAGGGCACCGCCGCGAGCGAGACCGCATCGGCGGCGCCGTTGTGTCCGAAGATCGTCGGGCCGACGACGTCGGTGCCGGTCGAGCGGGGGTACTCGACGGCCGTGACCCCGGAGCCGTTCTCGAGTAGGGCGAGCTTGATTCGAGGGGTGCCCCCGGTAAAGCGGTTCACCGCGAACTGGACCGTCTGCTGGGACGCGCTTTTGTTCGGCCACTGCAGCACCTCGACCGGTTTCTGACTGATTTCGACGTTGTGGTCCGCCGAGAACCCGATCAAGCCCCCAGTCGAGTTGAGCAAGAAAGCGTCGAAGTCGGAAGTGACCCCGAGCCAGGGTTCGTCCCACTGCAGGTCGACCGTCAACGTCGCCCCCGGTGCCACTTTGATCCCGTAGGTCCTGTCGACAGGGGCGCCAGGGTTGAAGTCGAGGCAGTGCGTTCCGCGGAACCCGGCGAGCGAGGCGACCGCCGGCGGGCAGGAGCCTGAGTCGCGGTACTGCTGGGCTTCCCACGAGCCGATTTCGTTGCCGTCCGCATCGAACAGGTTGTTGTTGCCGGCCGACGAGAAGTAGGTGACTCCTTCGCCGGTGACTTTGCTCACCGCGACGCCGACTGGCCCTTCCTGGAAGAAGGGCTCCCCGGGGTAGCTGACGTCGTCGGCGATGACGCTCGCTTCTGCGCCTTCCGGCCCCGGCGCGGCGAGCTTTTCGATGTTTTCGGCGAAGGCCGTTTCGCCGGTGAAGGCGGTGGCGAAGGCGAGCCCAGCTCCCGGCGCGAGGTCGTGGACGATCTGGGCCATGCCGCGTCCCTCGTCGCCCGGTTCGGGTTCTTCGGTATCGATCGGTTCGTAGTCTTCAAGGACGTTGACCGGGCCTGCCTGCCCGAGACAGGTGTTGCCTTCCCCGGCTTCTCCGGGCAGGTCGCCGGTTTCGACGTCTTCGGCCGCTTTCGTCGCGATCGGCTGAGCGCCGTTGGCGGATTTGGTCGCCGTGTCGAACGAGTCGGAGAGGATCCCCACCTTGACGCCGCTGCCGTTGACCGAGAACGGCGGTTCCCGCACCTCGTCGGCGCGGAGTTGCGCGTCCCCCTCGGAGACCTCGACCCCGGAGGGGCAGGTCGATTCAGCGGTGAAGGGGGTCAGAACCTCGGTGGCGCCCGCGACCCGTGGGACGCCGGAGAGGGCCGGCAGCGCGGCCGGCTTCGCCGCGACCGTGACCGTCTGGTAGCGCGGGCTGACGTTGACGATCTTCGCCCCGGTGGCCCGGAGGTCGTCGACGGCAGCCGCGGCACCACTGTCGAAGCGCACTTCGACGAGGACGCGGTTGCCTTCGCGCAGGAGGCTCCCGGGGCCTTCTGGGGCGAGGCTCAGCTCTTCGGCCTGCTTGGCCTGCGGGGCCGAGCGGACCGAGGGCTTGGCCAGCTCGGCGAGCCTGGGGGAGAGGTCGCCTTCGCCCGGGCGGCTTGCCGCGGCCCAGGCCGTCGCCGGCGCGGCGGCGCAGATCAGCGAGAGGAAGGCGATCGCGTATGGTCCCGGCCGGAAGCGGGGCGAAATCCGGGGAGGCATCAGCACCAAAGGTATCGGCCACCCGTGCTTCGTCCTAAAACGGTCATCGCGCGGTTCTTTTGTCACGCATAGCTCTCATAAGGGAACCGCGCCGCCGAGGCATAGGTGCGGCGTGCCTCCCGGCTGCCGACCCTGCTACGGTCCTCGGCGATAGGCCGGAAGATCCGGCAAAAGTTGTGTCTAGCGCTCGCGTCGTTGCTTCACCGCATGTGCCGCGTTCGCAGCACATGAAGTGGAGGCAATTCATGCCAACTGGAACTGTCAAGTGGTTCAGCGACGACAAGGGCTACGGGTTCATTACGCCCGACGACGGCTCTAAGGACGTCTTCGTTCATCACAGCGCGATCCTGGGCGAGGGCTTCAAGTCCTTGACCGAGGGTTCGAAGGTGAGCTACGAGTCCGAAGAAGGCCCCAAGGGCCCGGCCGCCGCGAGCGTCCAGCAGACCTCGTAGTAGCGCACCGCTCTTAGCTGCACCGGGGCCCGCCTCACGGCGGGCCTCTTTTTTCGCCCCGCCCCCTACCCTGCCTGCGAGATGACCACCCGAGACGATCTACGCAACATTGCCATTATCGCCCACGTCGACCACGGCAAGACGACCCTGGTCGACGCGATGCTGTGGCAGAGCGGCGCCTTCCGCAAAGGCCAGGACGTGGCCGAGCGGGTGATGGACTCGATGGACCTGGAGCGGGAGAAGGGGATCACGATCCTCGCCAAGAACACGACCGTCAACTACGAGGGCGTCAAGCTCAACATCATCGACACCCCCGGCCACGCCGACTTCGGCGGCGAGGTCGAGCGCGGCCTGACGATGGTCGACGGCGTGCTGCTGCTGGTCGATGCCTCCGAGGGCCCGCTTCCGCAGACCCGCTTCGTCCTGCGCAAGGCGCTGGAGGCGAAGCTGCCGGTGATCCTCGTCGTCAACAAGGTCGACCGCCCCGACGCCCGCATCGCCGAGGTCGTCGACGAGGTCTACGAGCTCTTCCTCGACCTCGACGCCGACGACGAGCAGGTCGACTTCCCGATCGTCTACACCAACGCCAAAGCCGGCTGGGCCGCGCTCGAGGAAGGCGCCGAGGGGACCGACCTGACGCCGCTGATGGACCTGATGCTGGAGCGGATCCCGGCGCCGACATACGACCCCGACCATCCCTTTCAGGCCCTGGTCACCAACCTCGATGCCGATCCGTACGTCGGCCGCCTGGCGCTCTGCCGGGTCCGCCACGGGAAGGTCCGCAACGGGCAGCAGATCGCCTGGTGCCGGTCCGACGGCAGCATCGAGCGGGCGGCGATCTCAGAGCTGTACGTGACCGAGGCGCTCGACCGGGTCGCCGCCGCCGAGGCCGGACCGGGCGAGATCATCGCAGTCGCCGGACTGCCGGAGGTGACGATCGGCGAGACGCTGGCCGACCCGGACGATCCCCAGGCGCTGCCGGTGATCGCGGTCGACGAACCGTCGCTCTCGATGGTGGTCGGTATCAACACCTCGCCGCTGGCCGGGACCGAGGGCAAGAAGTTGACCGCGCGGCAGGTCCGCGACCGGCTCGACGCCGAGCTGGTCGGCAACGTCTCGATCCGCGTCACCGACACCGAGCGGCCCGATGCCT
This sequence comes from uncultured Solirubrobacterales bacterium, assembly GCA_963824705.1. Lineage (GTDB taxonomy): Bacteria > Actinomycetota > Thermoleophilia > Solirubrobacterales > 70-9 > VRUE01. Next base: position 1,990,402 of record CAWGQE010000003.1, on the reverse strand, counting down.
GGGAGGTGCAGGGGCGCGGCGAGCTGCAGTTGGTCGTGCTGCTGGAGATGATGCGTCGCGAGGGCTTCGAGCTGACCGCCGGGCAGCCACGCGTGATCACCCGCGAGATCGACGGCAAGGTCCACGAGCCGGTCGAACGGCTGGCGATCGACGTGCCCGAGGGACACGTCGGCGCCGTCACCCAGCTGCTGGCCGGTCGCAAGGGCCGCCTCGACCACATGGTCAACCACTCGACCGGCTGGGTGCGGATGGACTACCTGGTCCCCGCCCGCGGGCTGATCGGCCTGCGCACCGAGTTCCTCACCGAGACTCGCGGCTCGGGGATCCTGCACCACGTCTTCGACGGCTGGGAGCCCTGGGCGGGGGAGCTGCGCACCCGCCCGACCGGCTCGCTGGTGGCGGACCGGCGCGGCTCCAGCGCGAGCCACGCGCTGATGAACCTGCAGGATCGCGGCACGCTCTTCATCGGCCCCGGCGAGGAGGTCTACGAAGGCATGGTCGTCGGCGAGAACGCCCGCTCCGACGACCTCGACGTCAACGCGATCAAGGAGAAGCACCAGACCAACGTGCGTGCTGCCAGCGCCGACATCCTGGTCCGCCTCGAGCCGCCCAAACTACTTTCGCTGGAAGCCGCGCTCGAGTTCCTGCGCGACGACGAGTGCGTCGAAGTGACGCCCGACTCGGTCCGCCTGCGCAAGGTGGAGCTGGACAAGAACAAGCGCCAGAAGACAGCGCGCCAGTTAGCCCGCGCCACCTGAAGCCGTCGGAACGGCGACTGGTCACTTTGCCCACGGAATTGGGGGCAAAGTGACCAGTGAGTTGCGTCAGACAGTCGCCGCGGCCTGCTCGGACTGGCTTTCCTCGGCGGCTTTTGCCTTGGCGGCTTCGGCCTCCGGGGTGGGCTCGTCGACGTTGCGCGGCAGCAGCACTTCTTTGGCAATGACCAGGCGCTGGATCTGGCTGGTCCCCTCGTAGAGCTGCATGATCTTCGCGTCGCGCATCAGTTTCTCGACCGGGTACTCCTTGATGAAGCCGTAGCCGCCGTAGACCTGCACGGCGTCGACGGTGATCTCCATCGCCGAGTCGGCGGCGAAGCGCTTGGCCATCGAGGAGACGCGGCTGTTGCGCTGCCCCTGGTCGAGCATCACCGCCGAGTTCCAGACCAGCAGGCGACCGGCCTCGACCTTGGTGGCCATGTCGGCGATCATGAACTGGATCGCCTGGTGCATCGCGATCGGCACCCCGAACTGAACCCGTTCTTTGGAGTAGTCGACGGCGTACTCGAGCGCCGCGCGGCCGATGCCGACGGCCATCGCCGAGACGCCCGGGCGGGTGCGGTCGAGGGTCATCATCGCCAGTTTGAAGCCCTTGTTCTCCTCGCCGATGAGATTTTCTGCCGGGATCTCGACGTCGTTGAAGGAGATGGTCGCGGTATTGGAGGCCCGCTGACCCATCTTGTCCTCCTTCTTGTCGACGGTGACCCCGGGGAGGTCGGCGTCGACGACGAAGGCGCTGATGCCGCGATGGCCGGCCTCGGGGTCGGTCTTCGCGTAGACGGTGAAGTAGTCGGCGTAGGTGCCGTTGGTGATGAAGCACTTGGAGCCGTTGATGACGTACTTGTCGCCCTGCTTGACGGCGCGGGTTTTCATCCCGGAGACGTCGGAGCCGGCGTCGGGCTCGGTCAGGCAGAAGGAGGCCAGCTTGGCGCTTTCGGTCAACATCCCGAGGTACTTCTTCTTGGTCTCCTCGGAACCGCCGAGGGTGATCGGTGCCGAGGCGAGGCCGTTGGCCATCAGCGAGGTGCCGATGCCCGAGCAGCCCCAGCCCATCTCCTCCTCGATCAGGCAACCGGAGAGGTAGTCGAGGCCCGGTCCGCCGTAGGCCTCGGGGATGTGGGTGTTCATCAACCCGACCTCCCAGGCCTTGTCGATGATCTCCTGGGGCCAGGTGCCGTCCTTGTCGTACTCCCAGGCGACCTTGCGGATCTCTTTCTCCGCGAAGTTGTGCGCCAGCTCGCGCAGGTCTTTCTGCTCGTCGGTCAGGGTGAAGTCAACCACTGCTCGAAGCTCCTTTTTCTCGGTGGGAGAGGGCCGATTGACTGGTCAGTCAACCAAGGCAAAAGGGTAGCGGATGCCCGCAAACCCGGCCGATGGGCCTAAAAGGGGAGCCGGAGTCCCATTTAGGCCCATCGGCGGCTAGTCTGGTTGCAATGGTTCCTTTCGGGGATCTGATCAACATCCAGGCCGGCTACGTGCTGACCCTGATCGCGCTGATCGCCCTGCCCGTCGCCCTGATCGCCTTTGCCCGCAGCGGGCCGCTCTGGCAGAGCATTGGCAAAGGGCCCTTCGCGATCGAGCAGGAGATGCCGCCGCCGAGCCGTCTCTCCCAGCCCGAAGCGCCGGTCGACCGCAAGCTGCAGGAGACAGAGGCGCGGCAGATGCTGGAGGCGAAGTCCTACCGGCGCCGGCAGCGCGGCGAAGCGCCGCTCGATGTCGAGACAGAGGTGACGCGGCTGCTCGAATCCCCCGGCGCAGCCGGCCCGGCGATCGACGAGAAGCTGCGCGCCGAGGTGCGCCAGCTGGTCGTCGCCCGCAACGAACGCCGCATGCGCCGGGGCGAGGCCCCGCTCGACGTCGAGGCCGAGATGGAACGCCAGCTCGCGGATTTGTAGGATCGAGGGAGCGATGGCCGCCGACCGCGACAACCTCTACGAGGTCGAGGAGCTGCTCAACCAGCCCGGGACCTACTTCAACCCGCAGACCGAGGTGCTGGTAGTGGTCGACGACTCGACCTCGCTCGACCAGGAGGTCTTCAACCTCGAGGACTACGAGGGCGCCGACTGGGTGCGTATCTCCGACGAGGTTCCGGTCGACGAGGACCGCCGCGACCGGGCGCTGGAGACCTTCCAGACCCACTACCACCCCGGTTCGACCGGATCGGTCTCCGAGACCGCGCTCGAACAGGGCGACGAGGAGCTCGACGAGGACGAGGGCGGCCAGGACCCCGGCCGCGAGGACTGACCGCGGCTACGCGCCCCGGTCAGCCGTACACGCAGGACTCGAGGCCGTCCTTCCGCGCCAGCCCACCGGACGGCGCCAGCAGGGCCTCGAGTTCTTTGAGCGAAGGCGAGTCGAGTTCGGCGCCCGCATCGACCCCCTTCTGAAGCGCGACCAGGAGCTTTTCGGTTTTCGCCACCTCTGCCGGCGGGGCGCCGAGAGCGTAGATTTCGCCGATCGCGTCTTCGATCGCCGGCAGGATCGAATCTTCGATCGCCGCGGCGATCGCGTCCTGTTCGGAGCCCCCGGCGTCGCCGGCCGGCCGGTAGCGGGTGGCGCGCAAGCGGCCGCGCTTGCAGATCGCTTCGACCTGCTTTTCGAAGGCCCCCTTGCTGAGCGACGCCGCCGTGACCGTTTGAGCGCTGTCGCCGCCGCATCCACTCCAGCTTGCCGCGGCGATCAAGGCGAAGGAGAGGAGAAGCAGCCGCTTGCGGTGACCATGCCGTCCCACGGATCTAAGGGCTCAGCCGGAGATCGACAGGTCGACGAACTTTTCCGCGGCGTTTTTCGCGGCGAGCACGGTTTCGCCTTCGTAGGACTCGAGGGCCTTGCCTCCGACCGGCGTCGAGCCGCAGACCAGGCCCGATCCGGTGACCTGGTATTCGATTTCGTCAAGGTCCCAATGGATCGCGATCTTCCCCGGCGAGCCACCGAGGTTGCGCAGCGTAGCGGTGCCGATGCCGGTTTGAGACGGCGCCCATGTGACGCAGATGGGAGAGCCCGTGCTGTACCGCTCTTCGGTTTCGTAGATGTTCCATTCCAGCCCAAACACGCTGGGACAGACGAGATCGACGCGCGCCTTCCAACTCTCGCCCGCGCCCGCCCGCTCGAGGTCGCGCAGCCGGTATAGGCACCCGCCCCAGACGTACTTCGCTTTCAGGCCGGTCAACATCCTGGCGACGCAGTTGTTGTACCGCGGTTCTACTTCGATAAATCGTGCGCCGTCGACGATGTTGCCCTTGAACGAGGCTTCTTCGCAGTCTTTTTCGACCCCGGCGGCAGGGAGTCGATCCTCGCCCCGCCGTTCGCCTTCGAGGAAATAACCGCCGGGCGCCTTGAAGGCGATTTCCGCCTGGGCCGTCGCGGTGGAGAGAGCGCCGATCGCCAGCGTAAGCACCACCAGAAGCGCCTTGCCCCCCTCATCGCTCATACGATAGCGACTTATCTAGAAAATCAGATGATAAACCGGCTGCGCGAGGCGGTCAGGCCGCCGAGCCTAGGCGCTCTCGAGCTGCTCGATGCCGCTGGCGCGCTGGCCGCCGGCGGCCAGCATCAGTTTGAAGTCGTGTGGGCTCGAGGCGTAGTCGAGCGCGACCTGCTCGGCGATCTTGCCCTCCATCACGTAGCGCAGCAGCGACTGGTCGAAGGTGCGCATGCCGTAGTACTCGCCCTCGGCGATCACCTCGGTGATCTTGCCGGTCTCGTCGGGGTTGAGGATCAGGTCCTGGACACGGCCGGTGACGACGAGCACCTCGGAGGCGGGAACCCGGCCCTCGCCGGTGATGTCGGGGACGAGGCGCTGCGCGATCGCCCCTTTCAGGGTCGAGGAGAGCATCACGCGGGCCTGGTGCTGGAGGTGGGGGGGGAAGAAGTCGATGATGCGGTTGATCGTCTCGGTTGCGTCGAGGGTGTGGACGGTGGAGAGCACGAGGTGGCCGGTCTCGGCGGCGGAGAGCGCGGTGCGCACCGTCTCCTCGTCGCGCATCTCGCCGATCAGGATCACGTCGGGGTCCTGGCGCAGGACGCGGCGCATCGCCCGGGCGAAGCTCTCGGTGTCCGAGCCGACCTCGCGCTGGTTGACGATCGAGCCTTTGTCTTCGTGCAGGTACTCGATCGGGTCCTCGAGCGTGACGATGTGGTGCGCCCGGGTGCGGTTGATGTGGTCGATCATCGCCGCCAGCGTCGTGCTCTTGCCCGAGCCGGTCGTGCCGGTGACGAGGATGATCCCGCGCTGCTCCTCGGCCAGGTTGGTGACCACCTCGGGCAGGCCGAGGTCTTCGACCGAGCGGATTTCGAAGGGGATCGCGCGGCAGACGATCGAGGTCGAGCCACGCTGCTTGAAGACGTTGACGCGGAAGCGCGAGAGGCCGGGAATGGCGTAGGAGAAGTCGGCCTCGCCGCATTCCTCGAACTCGGTCAGCGAGCGGACCTCGGCGATGTCGTGGAAGGCCTTCTCGGTGTCCTCGCCGCTGAGCGGCCCATGGCCCTCCAGCGCCGTCAGCTCGCCGTGCAGGCGAATGGTCGGCGGCGCGGCCACCTTGACGTGAAGGTCTGAGCCACCTCGCTCGACGAGCGTGCGCAGCGCTGAGTCGATCTCGAACATCCCGGCCTTTATCGGCCGCGAGACGCGGCTCCATTAGCCGCGCCTTTGGCGCCGTAGGCAAGCATATGATGCGCGGCGATGGAGGGTGAGGCAGCTCCAGAGGCAGACAAAGCGGCGCGCAAACGTCGCGTTCTTCGTGTTGGGATCGTCGCCCTCGCGCTGCTCGTCGGCCTGATCGCCTGGCTGGCCACGCGGGGGGACGACGGCGACACCGCGCCCGCGGCGCCTTCGACGGGGTTTGAAGCGAAGATCGTCAGCAGCGAGGAGCTCGAAGAACTCGCCGCCTCGGCGGAGCACGCCGTCTACTGGGCGGGCCCGGTGCCCGGCAAGGAGATCGAGGCGAGCGAAACCGCTCAGGGGGACTTCCAGGTTCGCTACCTGGATGAGGGAACGGAAGCCGGTGGGGGCGGGGCAAGTGTGCTCACGATCGGCAGCTATCCGCTCCCCGATCCGATCGCGGCGGTGGAAGGCTTCGCCGGACGCAAGGGATCGATCACGCGCAGCTCGGCCGACGGTCGCGAAGTCGTGACCAGCGTCGAAAAGCCGACCAGCGTCTACTTCGCCAGCTCCGACGGCAGCGTGCAGGTCGAGGTCTATGACCCGGACGCCCAGCGGGCGATGAGCCTCGCCCTCTCGGCCAAGGTGCGCCCGGTCGGCTGACCCCGGCCTCGGCGCGGCGCGCGTGAGCCTCTTTGCGGCCTGGGCGGTCTTCCCCCTCGTCCTGCTGGCGCTCTGCGTCGGCCTCGGCCTCCTGGTCGACGTCCTCTGCGGCCGCCGCCTGCCCGGTGCACTGGTGCCGCCGGCCGGCCTGGCGGGAATGGTCCTCGTCGGCCAGTTCACCACCTGGAGCGACGCGACGGCCCAGCTGACCGTGCCGGTCCTGGTCGTCCTCGCGATCCTCGGCGCCGGCCTCTCCCTGCCCTGGCGCTTCGGCCGTCCCGCGCTCTGGCCGGCGGCCGTCGCCCTTGCCGTCTTCCTCTTCTTCGGAGCGCCGGTCCTGCTCTCCGGCCATCCGACCTTCGCCGGCTTCATCAAGCTCGACGACACGGCCACCTGGTTCGCGATGACCGACCGGGTGATGGAGCACGGTCGCAGCCTCTCCGGCCTCGAACCCTCCACCTACCGCGCGACGCTCGACTTCAACCTCGCCAGCGGTTACCCGGTCGGCGTCTTCATTCCCTTCGGCACGGCCCAGAAGCTGGTCGGCGGAGATCTGGCCTGGGTCTTCCAGCCCTACGTCAGCTTTCTCGCCGCGATGCTCTCGCTGGGCCTCTGGCAGATCCTCGGCGGGGTGCTGCGCCGCCCCGGCCTGCGCGCCCTCGCCGCCTTCATCGCCGCTCAGCCGGCCTTGCTCCTCGGCTACGCGCTCTGGGGCGGGGTGAAGGAGGTGGGGGCGGCGGCCTGCATAGCCCTGGCCGTGGCGCTGGCGCCGGCCGCGGTGCGCGCCGCTGCCTCGCGCCGTGACGCCGCCCTGCTTGCCCTGCCCGCCGCCGCCCTGGTCGGCGTGCTCAGCCTCGGCGGCCTGATCTGGCTGGCGCCGATGCTGGCCGTGCTGGCGGTGCTCGCGTGGCGCCGCTTCGGGCCCCGCCCGGCCGCCTTCCAGGCCCTTGCCTTCGTCCTGCCGCTTGCGCTGCTCGTCCTGCCGGTGGTCAGCGCCGGCCTGGTGCCGCCCACCTCCTCGCCACTCACCGACCCCAACGCCGAAGGCAACCTGCGCGGCCCACTGAACGTCCTGCAGGTGCTCGGCGTCTGGCCCTCCGGGGACTTTCGCTTCGATCCGGACGGGACCGTCGTCACCGTGGTGCTGATCGCGCTGACGCTCGTCGCGGCGCTCACGGGCCTCTGGGTCGCCTGGTCGAAGCGGCGTCGCGACGCCACCCTGGCGCTCTACGCGACCAGCCTCCTCGCCGGCGCGGCGATCGTCATCGTCGGCTCGCCCTGGGCCGGCGGCAAGGCGCTCGCCACCGCCTCCCCGGTGGCGCTGGCCCTGGCGATCTCCGGGGCGATCGTCGCCTTGCGCGCCGACCGCTTCGTCGGCGGCATCCTGATCGCGGTGGTCGCCGGCGGCGTGCTGTGGTCCGGCGTGCTCGCCTACGGCGGCGTCAGCCTTGCCCCTTACGAGCAGCTGCACGAGCTGCAGCAGATAGGCGAGGAGTTCGCCGGCCAGGGACCGGCGCTGATGACCGAGTACAACCCCTACGGCGCCCGCCACTTCCTCCGCAACCTCGACGGCGAAGGGGCCTCGGAGCTGCGCGAACGCACGGTGCCCCTGCGCGGCGGCGGTGAGGTCGAAAAGGGCTACTCGGTCGACACCGATGAACTCGACCTCGGCGGCCTGCTCGAATTCCGCACCCTCGTCTTGCGCCGCTCGCCGGTGCGCAGCCGCCCCCCGTCGCCCTACCGGCGGGTCTGGCGTGGTGAGACCTACGAAGTCTGGCAGCGGCCCCAAAGCGAGGCTGAGCCGGCCTTCGAGCACCTGCCCCTGGGCAGCGAATACGAACCCTCGGCGGTGCCTGCCTGCGGCGAAGTAATCGCCCTCGCCCGGCGCGCCGAAGCGCGCAACGGCCAGCCGGCCCATCTCCTCGCCGCCCGGCACGCCCCGGTCTATGACGCAACCGACGGCGATCTCGAAGTGCCGCGGGCGGGCGACTACGCCGCTTGGCTGAAGGGATCGGCACGCGGCGCCGACGAGCTCTGGGTCGACGGCCGCAAGGTCGGCGAAGCGCGCCAGGAACTCAACAACGAAGGCGGCTACATGTACATGGGGGAGACGAGGCTCGGCGCCGGCGCCCACAAGGCCGAACTTCGCTTTGGCGGTGCCGACCTGCACCCCGGCAGCGGCGGCTTCCCCGGCCTGAAACCGGCCCGCTGCTCTTTGCCCCGGCCGGAGACGAAGAGGGTTCGATCGTTTCCGTCCCGGCGGACGAAGCCGAACGCCTCTGTGGACAGCGCTGGGACTGGATCGAGGCGGTCGGCTAACCCTGTTACTTGCGGCCCTCGACGAAGATCTCGAACTGCGAGGGCTTGGGCTTGCGGGCTTTGCCGCTGCCGGCGAAGGTGTTGGCCAGGCGCATGCCGACCAACTCGTAGATCTCAGCCAGCTCCTCGGCGCCGTAGAGGCGCTGGCGGAAGGGGATCTCCTCGTATTTCTCGAAGACCTCGCCGATGCGGATCGGCACCGTGGCGCCTTCAATGTAGCGGTCCTCGGCGTTCCAGTGGTGGTCTGAGAGTTCGAGCGTCGACTCGCCGACGATCCAGGATTTCAGCGGCAGGTTCTTCTCCGCGTGGAGCACGTTGGGCAGCTGCAGCAAGTGACCGCCGCCGTCGCGCAGAGCCTGTGCGATTACCTCGAAGGTGCGGAAGTTCTCCGCGTCGGTCTCGAAGTAGCCGACGGCGCCGTCGTTGAGGCTGAGTACGAGGTCGAACTCGTCGCGCAGGTCGAGCTCGCGCAGGTCAGCTTCGATGAACTCGATCTTGTCGAGGCGCTGGATCTCGGCTTCGCCCGCGGCGATTTCCAGCAGCTCGCCCGAGATGTCGACGCCGACGACCTCGAAGCCGCGCCGGCAAAGCTCCAGGCCATGCCGCCCGATGCCGCAGGCCAGGTCAAGGACCCGCTCGCCACCCTCGGGCCGCAGCATCATGATCGCCCGGTCGACTTCGGCCTCGGTCCTGTCGGCCCAGGGCATCGCCGCCGTGATCGGCGGGAAGCCCGAGCGGTACCAGTCAGGCGGGACTTCGACTGCGGTTCCCATCAATCAGGAACCTTATAGCAACTGCGGCCCTGCGCGTCAGGTAACTTCGCGCAGTTTTTGCGCTTCGCCCAGCTGCTGGAGCTTTTTGAGGCTCTGGTTCTCGATCTGGCGGATCCGCTCGCGGGTGACGTTGAACGTGCGGCCGACCTCGTCGAGGGTGCGAGGGTGCTCGCCGCCGAGCCCGTAGCGAAGTTCGAGCACTCGGCGCTCGCGGTAGGAGAGGTTCTCCAGTGCTTCCTTTAGCGCCTCTTTGGTCAGCAGGTCCGCGGCTCGATCGAAGGGGGACTCGGCCTTCTCGTCAGCGATGAACTGGCCGAACTCCGACTCCTCCTCGTCGCCGACCGGCTTCTCGAGCGATACCGGAGCCTGGGCGGAGCGCTTGATCGAGTCGACCTCCTCGGGGTCGATCCCGGTGACCTCGGCGATCTCCTCCGGGGTCGGCTCACGGCCGAGCTCGGTGACCAGCTTGCGCTCGGCGCGGCCGATCTTGTTCAGCTTCTCGACCACGTGGACCGGGATGCGGATCGTGCGTGCCTTGTCTGCCAGGGCGCGGGCGATCGCCTGGCGGATCCACCAGGTCGCGTAGGTGGAGAACTTGAAGCCCTTGCGGTAGTCGAACTTCTCCGCGGCGCGGACGAGGCCCAGCGTCCCCTCCTGGATCAGGTCGAGGAAGGGGAGGCCCTGGTTGCGGTAGTTCTTGGCGATCGAGACGACCAGGCGCAGGTTGGACTCGACCATTTTCTGCTTCGCGTCGAGGTCGCCGCGCTCGATCCGCTTGGCGAGTTCGACCTCCTCCTGCGCGGTCAACAGGCGGACTTTGCCGATGTCCTTGAGGAACAGCTGCAGGCTGTCCGTCGTCATGTCCGGTTTGAGGTCGATCGCGGCTTTGGCGCGGCGGCGGCCTTTGCGGCCGGTGTCGGCGGGCATCGCGTCGGCGGCCGCTTTCTGGGCCGGATCCATGTCCTCGACAAGCTCGATGCCCTGCTTCTCGATATGGCCGTAGAGGTCCTCGACGTCGGACTCGTCGAGATCGACCTCAGACACCGCGGTGGCGATGTCGCCGAAGGTGAGCACGCCCAGCTGCTGACCCCTGTGGATCAGCCCTTTGACCTCCTCGAGCTCCTGAAGCTCTGCAACCAGCATTAATCTGCACCCGTCTTTCTGCGTCAAAAAAGCGGACCGGCGACGCGGTCCGCGAAGTAGATATAGGGCCCTGCACGTCTAGAAAGGCCTCAAACGTCTGTTCGCATGATAGGCGCTTCAGTTTTTGAAGTCAAGACTGTCTGTGTCCAAGCTCACGGCAAATCCACGTCCCTGGTTGCGCGCCTTCTGGCAGCGCGCATACCGCGAGAACGTCACCGGGCTCTCGGCGATGGTCGCCTACAATCTGATGCTCGCCGTCTTCCCCTTCGCCCTGCTGGTGCTCTTCATCTTCGGCCAGGTGCTGAAGATCAAGGGCGTGGAAACGGGCGTCCTGGACGACCTACAGCGGCTCTTCCCCAATGCTGAGCAGGCAACCCTGGCCGACGCGCTCAAACGGATCGAGGACAACTCGACGACGATCGGGATCGCCGCCTTTCTCGGCTCACTCTGGATCGGCGCCTCCTTTTGGGGTGCGATGGACACCGCCTTCGGTCGCATCTACCACGTGCCGACGCGCGGCTGGGTCGAGCAGAAGCGCTTCTCCTTTGCGATGCTCGGCGTGGTGCTGCTCTTCATCGCGGCGAGCATCTTGCTGCCGGCGATCGAGGCTGCGTTGGTCTCCAGCACCGACCGCCTGCCGCTCGGCCTCTCCGACATCAAAGCGATCGACACGGCGCTGCTCTTGGGTCTGGCGGTGCTGATCGTCTTCGCGATCTGCTGCGTCATCTACTGGGCGGTGCCGAAAGGGCACATGCCCTGGCGCGACGTATGGCCCGGCGCCGCATTCGTCACCGTCGCGGTCAGCATCGCCAACTGGGCCTTCCCCTTCTACCTCGCCAACGTCTCGAGCCTCTCGCGCTTCGGATCGACCTTGGGCTTCGTGCTGATCGCCCTGCTCTGGTTCTACCTGCTGAGCTTGGCGCTGTTGGCGGGAGCGACGATCAACTCGCTGCGCCATGAGCTGCACGACACTGGGGAACTCCCTTACGCGGGAGGTAGTTGAGACTTGCGGCTGTACCCGAGAGAGGGCGAGTGGGCTTCTGGCTCAGCCCAGCGCGAGGCGTCGCGCCAGGTCGGCCACCGGTTCGTCGCGCGCCGCGGCGCGGACTGCTTCGGCGGCGAGAACGAGTGAGTTGCGCTCCCGCTGCGCATCGAGCTGCAGGACCGCGAGCGTCTCGTTGGCGGCCCACCAGCCAGGAAGCGAGCCGAGCAGCCAGACGCGACCGGTCCGGCGTCCGCTTCGCAGCCCCGACCGAAACAGCTCGAGCGCGTAGACCTCGAGTGTCGGTTCCTCCCCGGTGCACAACCACGAGAGTCGCCACGAGGTCGTCTCCCAGCGCCGGAACGGGTTCTCGCGCTGCCAGTCGGCTCCGAAGTCTGCCCCTCCGGCATCTTCGCGTTGCGGCCCGTCCGGCAGCTTGCGCCGCTCGTCGGACGCGACGAAGGCGCCCAGGCTCTCGAGCTCGACGACGTGCGCGGGGCGTTGGGGCAGGCAGCGCATCGCGGCCACGGCATAGGGCGGGCGGCGAGCGTCGCGGAGATCCTCGTCCACCATGCCCTTCGCCTTGGCCAGCTCGCCTGCGATCGCGCGGTCTGCCTCTTCGAGCGGCTCGAGCCGCTCGGGGCTCTCGCCGTCTTTGCGCAGTAGCCAGAGGCCGCGCTGGAGGCGCCGCCGCTCGGTACGGAGGTCGCGCTCGTAGGCGACCTGGGACTCGAACAGAGTGTCCGCCGGTTCGAAGGCCACCCCGTCTGTCCACGGTCGGCATCCTGGCACGCCGGGGAAGAACAGGCCCTGCAGGCGCTCGAAGCGTCGCCCTTCCTCGAAGCCCTCTCGCCGGATCCTCTCGCCTTCGGTACTCACTCGGATAGATTTAGGCACGGATGGGGTTGAGATTGCAAGGTCGTCGCGACCGCACCTCCCGTTCCTCGGGTGGCTTGGTCTACGTCTCCCCCCGCAAGCTGATCGAACTCGCCGCGGGATGGGGCATGAGGACGGGGTCATTGGCGCCCTGCGTCGATGTCGAGGCGGAGGGTGGTCTTGCGTTTGGGCCCCCCGGTGCGCAGGCCCACCTCCGGGCGTCCGCACGCGGCCGGCACGTCGACCCGGGGAAGCGGGAGCGGCAGATGGTGCGGCTGCTCGACCGCATCACCGACCGGCTCCACCGCCACGGGATGTGCGACCTCGAGGCCGGCGAGGGTGACCCGGATGAGGGCCACTGGATCCGCTTCCATCGTCCGCTGCGCTTCGGCGTCGGTTGCGACGACTCGACCCATGAGGTCAAAGCGCTGATCGCCGTTGACGCGGAGCCCGTTCGCCCCGGGCTCTGGGTGCCGGGGCTGATCATGAACGGCTCGGCCCACCATGTCCGACCTCCATACCGCACGGCGGAGTTGCTCGGCGCGGTCGGCAGTCGTTCCGGCTCGGGTACCGGGCAACTCTTCATCCAGTGGACGGAGTATTGCCGCGCCTGGGAAGAGCGCGGCGCCGCCGAGCTGCCCGCCCCTGATGCGGGCGCGCTGGAGTCACGCCGTGGTCGCCACCCGGACACGGCGCTCTCGATGTACAGGCTGTTCGCCGGCGACGGATGGCTCGACGCGCCCGGGCTCGTCGACCTGCACAACGGCGCGCCCTGCGAAGGCCTCGCCCAGGTTTCTTACGTCGCCGTGGGTCAGAATATGACCCTGGTGATGGCGAGCCCGCTCTACATCCGTATACGGCCAACGCGAGAGGCCTGACGCGACCGGTCGCTCAGCCGAGAATGCAGGCCGTCAGACCGTCCTGCTTCGCCAAGTGGCCGCTCTGGCCCAGGAGTCGATCGATCTGGTCGAGCGTCGGCTCGCCTGCCTTCTTCGCCGTGTCGACCGACCGCTGCATCGCGGCGAGCAGCGCTTCGAGTGGCTCCTGGTCTTCGGTGGGCGCGTCGAGGGCTTCGATTTCCCCGATCATCGTCTGCAGGGACGGGATTACGTCGGTCTTGATCAGATCGGCGGCCGCCTCGAGTTCGGTGCGACCGGCGCGCCGAGACGGTTGGTAGCGCAGCGCCCGAAGCCGTCCCCGTGCGCATATCGATTCGACCTGCTGCCCGAACTTGGAACTGGCGAAGGCCGCCGTGCTGTCCGAGCCTCCGCTGCCACCGCCGCAGCCGGCGGCAATCGCCGCGAGAGCCGCGGCGAGGAGGATCAACGGGACGAGGCGGAAGGCCCTATCGGCCATCGCGCACCGCGAAATCCAGGTGGCGTTTCCTGTAGTTGGTCGCAACGAGGGTGGCGCTGCCGCTGAGGCTGGCGCCGTGCTCGAGCGCGCCGAAGGGGGAGCCGCAGAGAAGCTCCAGGCCGTATGCGCGGTAGGCGATGTTTTTGAGTCGCCAGTGAATCGCGAGCTCTCCGGAGTTGCGCAGGTTGACGACTTCGACGCCCGGGAGGTCGGCCTGGGGGGGCATGTCTGTGCTGCAAGCGGCGTGGCCTTCGCTAAATCTTCGCTCAGCTTCATAGACGTTCCACTCGAAGCTGTATTGCGGGGGACAGACGATGTCCATCAGCGCCTTCCACCGTTCCTCCCCGCCGATCGGGGCAAGACCGTGCACCCGGAAGTTGCACCTGCCGAACACGAACTTGACCGCCAGCCCGTCCAGCGCCTTGGCCCTGCAGCGTTCGTACCCCGGTTCGAGTTCGATCGACTCCGATTCCGTTTCCTCTCCGTGAAGGATCCCTTTGAGCGTGACTTTGTCGCATTCTTTGGCGATGCCGCCGGCGACGAAGCCGCCGGCGGTCGGGCTCTTCGAGCTGAGGAGTGCGTATTCGGGAACGGTGAACACGGCCCTGGCCTGTGCCGCGGCGGATGGGGCGAATACGGCGAGGGTAAGCCCGAGGGCGAGCAGCGCTTTAGCTTTAAGACGACAGGTCATTGTATTGGCAGATCATATTAGTCAATTTTCCGTGCTCGGTAGATAGGCGTCGCTCACGGCTTCGCCGGTCGCCCGCTGCGCGGAGATCAGGCCTTCGGCATGCATCCAGGAGGAGAAGCGGCGCCACGCCGACGGATCCATCGAGCCCTGGCGGGAGAGCAGTGGCAGGGTCGCCCTCACCTGGGCCGCGGTCAGCTTCGGATTCAGCTGGGGTTCCGCTTCGAGCAGCGCCTTGGTCGCGACTGCCGGCCGCGCGGCCGCGGCTGCCGTTCCCCGCGCGACCGCGTTCAGGAAGCGACGGATCGACGCCGGGTCCTGTTCGAGCCGCTTCTTCCTGGCGATCACCACCAGCTCGTCGTACGGCGGCACGCCGAGGTCGGCGACCGGCGTGACGACCGGGTGCTCCCCGCGTAGGCGGAGTTCTTCTCCCGCGAGGTTCCAGTAGCCGAAGGCGGCAGCGGCGCGACCGTTGAGCAGCGCAGGGACGGCGTTGTAGCCCACGTCGATCGTATGCACGTCGGCAAGGGTCAGGCCGGCTCGGGACAGGATCGCCTTTAGCAGCGCGCGCTGATAGCGCAGCCCCGTGGTGGCGATCGTCTTGCCGCGTAGCCCGGCGATTCCCTTGATCTTCGAGCGCTTCAGCCAGATGAGCGAGGTCAGGGGGCGGGGGACGAGGGCGTAGACGGCCACCTGTTCCCTGCCCCGAGCACGGGCCGCGAGCAACTCCGGCTCGTGGGAGATGGCCAGGTCGACGGCGCCGTCGGCGATGTATTCGATCGGCTTTTGCGGCGTGATCGGCGTGTGGATCGAGAGTTCGAGGCCTTCTTGTTCGAAGTAGCCGAGCTTCTTCGCCATGAAGATGCCTGCGTGATCGGCGGTCGGACGGAAGTCGAGCGTCAGTTCGATCGGCTGCAGGCGAGCCGGTTTCTGCATTTCGCTGCCACCGCAGGAGGCAAGGGCGAGGACGGTGAGCGCCGTCGTCAGCGCGAGGGTTGGCCCGAGCCGAGGGCGACGCATGTGGCTCACTTCAAAAATGGCCCGGACGGCGCAATGCCATCCGGGCCAGTGCAACAGCTTCGCCCTCCTGGTGGAGAGAAGCTGCATCAGCGCTGGTTACCCAGTAACTGCCCAGGTTCCGAAAGCCAGCGGTTCGGAACCGGTTTCGATGATTTGCATCAGCGTTCCGGCGACCGAAGCGCCGCCTTGGGACACGGCTTCCGGATTGCTGAATAGGAGCCCTCCGACCCCGCCGATGGCGTGGCTCTCCCGGGTGGCGTATACGCAGAGATAGCCCGAATTCGCTTCCGGCGCAGCGGGGCTGCCCTCGCACTGGAAGAAAGCGGAGTTCGGATTTGCTTCTTCTTCCGCAGTGGTCAGTTCTTCTCCGACCGCGTTCCATTCGTGCCCTTTTTCGCCGACATATCGGACATGGTCCGTGTCTAGGGGTGCTTCTAGTTGGACCGGAAAGGAAATCGAGAGTTTTCCATTACCTGGAAAGGCCTGTGCGGCATCGGCGCTCCATGCGCCCGTCTCAGTGGCGTTCGGAGGCAGCGTGCCACCGACCGTCCAGGGGGAGCCCGGAGTACCCGGAGTACCCGGAGTACCCGGAGCGCCGGTATCTCCCTTGGCGCCGTTGCTGCCGTTGTCCCCCTTGGCGCCGGCGGAGCCGGGCGGCCCCTGCGGGCCGGCAGGGCCGGTGCCCTGGAAGCCCTTGGCGATCTTCTTGACTTCCGTTTTTTGTTTGCTGTTGAGGCCGCTGCTGGACTTCTTGTGGTTGCGCTTGGAGGCGCCGGCGAGCGGGTTGCCGTTGGTCGCGGCGTAAGCGCCGCCGAACATCGCGAACACGAGCGCGATCACTGAGATCACGCCCGGGATGCCGAAGCGGTTGCGTAGCAATGAGAACATCGATTCCCTCCCTGTAGAGGTTCCGGCCGGGTCCCATTCCCGGGTATTGAAAACCTATCGTAATGCTTTCGGAACGATTGCGATTTGATTTGGAGAATTATCCTAAGCCGAAGATGCATCCGGACAGACTCAGCTTGCGCGCTATTTCGTCGAAGCGCCTGAAGCCCTTGCCGAAGTCGGCGAGCGACGAGACTTCTCGCTCCTTGTCGCTTTCAATCCCGGTTTGCAGGGCTCTCAGGAGCGCTTCGGTTCCAACCTGCTTTCCCTCTGGAGCGCCGAGTTCTCGCAGTTCCGCGAGCTCCTTTTCGACCGAGGGGATCAGCACCGAGTCGCTCAGTTCTTCGCTCACCGGGATTTCGAATTCGCCAGGCTTCGTTTTGGTGTGCTGGGTCGCAAGTCCGGCCAGGATCCGCTGACCCTCGCGTCGGCAGGCCGCCGTCGCCTGCTCGGCGTACGTGGCCCTGGAGAGCGAGGAGGTCGTCACCGTCCCGCCCGATTCGCTTGCTTCAGCCGGCTGGCTGGGGCTGGAACCGCCGCCGTTCCCGCCTCCTTCTCCGCATCCGGCCCACACCAAGGCCAACCCCGCGACGGCTATCGCCGCTACGCCAAGCCAAGCTCGGGAAGTCAAATCTCTCCTCCTCCATTTTGCAGGTACCTAGAGAGATTACTTTAACAAATCTGAACGAAATCGTTCAAAGTCACTCACCGTGGAATGGAGCCATCGCACGGATAGCCGCGCTCGCGAAATTGCGCGCGCACCGATCTGCCAGACGCCGATTGCAGGCTTTTCGTCTAAAAGCAAGCCTGGTGGCTGCAAACAAACAGAAATAATCTTTCATTAAGTTTGACCAAAGGGAAAGCGGCAGCTAAGAGTCTGGGCGTCTCGGCAAATCGAGACGGGCGCCCGTCCGGAAGGCGGGCGCCGGGAAACAGATAGGGAAAGGAATCAAATGATTGGCAAGCTCAAGATCATGGGCCTCGCCCTGGTAGCCGTGCTCGCGATGAGCGCAGTTGCGGCATCAGGAGCGCAGGCGGCAGGCAAGCTGACATCGGCCACCTCGCCGGTGACACTCGAAGGCAGCACCGGCATCGGTTCAGGCGAAAAGTTCGACGCCTTCGGAGCCTCGGTCGAATGCGAAACCAGCAAATACCACACCCCACTGACGGCGACCCCGGCGGAACGACTCACAGTCGAACCCCAATACGGGCCGCTTTGCACGGCCACCGGTAACCTGAGGGCGACAGTGACACTGAACGGCTGCGACTTCGAGATCTACAACGCAATAGTGTTCACGCCGGGTCACTACCACGTGACAACCGACATCGTCTGTCCGGCGGGCAAAGAAATCGAAATTCACATCTACGGCAGCCTGGCGCTCCACAACGAAAAAAAAGCCCTCTGCACACTGAAAATCCCACCGCAGGTAGGCCTGGAGGGACTTGACGTCACAGACGTCCACCCCAACCTCGTACTCGAGGGCGAAGTGGTCGGCATCCACGCCACCCAGGAACGCAACTCGATCCTCTGCCCATCAGGGACCTCGACCACGACGGCGAAACAGACAGTCCCCGGCGTGACGGTCGGAGGCAAGACCAGCGGCGGCGCCGCGGACACAGTCGAAATCAGCGGCTAGAGCTGTTCTATCGGCGTTTCTATAGCTGAGCGAGGGGGCCGGAAATCCGGCCCCCTCGTCATTGATTAGCCCTCGTTGGGTACGAGCGCGATCTGAATTTGGTAATGTCAAGGTGGAGGATGCGGTGGGAGGCCCGGTTGTGGGAAGCCAGGCAAAGTCTCAGGTGAAACGTCAGGGACAGGAGGAAGTGGATGCGAGCTAGGAGGGGCGTGGCGAGACCGATCGCGGTGGCGCTGTTTGCGCTCGTAGGCTTGGCGTTGTCGGCAGGCGCTTCCGGCGCAGAGGCACAGGGTCCGCCGACCCTGTGGACGGGTTGCCCGAGCGGCTCGGGGGCAGGGCAGTGTTCGATACCTCGCGGCATCGCCGCCGACCCGACGAGCGGTGACCTCTACCTTGCGGACAGTCTCAATAACCGGATCGACGAGTTCAGCATCTGGGGAGCTTTCGTCAAGGCCTGGGGCTGGGGTGTGAACGACGGCTCGCCTGAGCTGCAGAGCTGCGGCCCGACCGAACCCGAGCTCGAACCCGAACCGGGGCTCTGCCGGGCGGGCGACGCCGGAGGAGGAGCCGGTCAGCTCAATACCGAAGCAGAGGGCGTCGCGGTCGATGAGAGTGGCGACGTCTACGTGGTCGATCAACGCAACCACCGGGTCGAGAAGTTCGACCCCACGGCCGGGGTCGGAGGGGACGAAGCGGAATTCGTCTCGATGTCCGGCGGCGAAGTGAACAGGACGAAGGTCGAAGCGGGGGGGGCGAGCGAAGCCGAAGAGAACCTCTGTCCGGTCGACCCGGGCGACGTCTGCCAGGCTGGCAGCACGGGCACGGGGAGCGGCCAGTTCGCCGAACCGGCTCCCGGTGCGGAAGTGGGCAGCTTCATCGCCATCGCCCCCGGCTCGGGCGGGGAAACCGTCTACGTCGGCGACGTCGGCAGGGTGCAGGAGTTCGACACCGGCGGCGAATATCTCGGCGACCTGCCCGACCCCGAAGGCCTTTTCGCGGAAAAGCTCGCCGAAGACAAGAACGTGCGGGCGCTCGCCGCCGACGCTGCCGGAAACCTCTACCTCTCCTTCACTGAAGGCGAACACACCGAGGCGGGGGTGCTGAAGTTGAACGATGAAGGCGAAGAGCTCTGCCGGGCCGAATCGGCGCCGGTAGAACCGCGGGCGATTGCCGCCGATGCGGCGGGAAACTTCTATATCGCCAGTGGGCGGAAGAGCGTCGTGACGGAAATCGAATTCCGCAGGTTCGGCCCCAACTGCGCGGGAACCAGCGACTCGAGCTTCCCCTTCCACGACGGCTTCGATCAGACGACGGGGATCGCGACGAGCGAAGCCTGTGGGCTCGAAAGCGCCGACCTGTACGTCGGCAACGCGACCGAAGCCGACAGCTTCGTGCGCGCCTACGGCCCCCCACCCGATCCGACGGTCTGCGAACCGCCGCGCCTGGCGCCAGACGTCGGCGCCACCTTCGCGACCGCGGTGGGCTCGGTTGACGCGACCGTGCAGGCGCAGATCAACTCCCACTTCTGGGAAGGGGCCGCCTACCACGTCGAGTACGGCACGGGGCGCTGCGACGAAGGCGGCTGCACGAGCACGGCGCTGCCGTCGGGCCCGCTCGGCGGCGGGGCGCAGAACGCGCCGATCCCCAGCGAGCGCATCCCGCTCGACGGGCTTTTGCCCCAGACCACTTACCACTTCCGTTTCGTCGCCGAAAACCACTTCGGCGCAGGGGAGGACAGCGGCCCGGTCGTGGGCGAAGAAGCGAGCTTCACGACCTACCCGCCGCCGCCGAGCCCCAAGACCGATTGCCCCAACCAGGCCTTCCGCGGCGGCCCCTCGGCGTTCCTGCCCGACTGCCGGGCATTTGAGTTGGTCAGCCCGGTGGACAAGGACGGCGGCAGCATTGCGGTGCTGGGTAGCGATGAAGTGGTGAGGCCCGCGCGTCTTGACCAGGCCGCCGTCGACGGCGGCCTGGTCACCTATTCCTCACAGCGCGCCTTCGGTGCCCCCACCTCTGCTCCGTACACCTCTCAGTACCTGTCTGCACGCGGGGCCGGGGGCTGGTCCACCGAGGCGATCACCCCACCGCAGGAAGGCATCGAACCACTGGAAAGCCGCGACGCCCACTACAAAGCCTTCACCGAAGACCTCTGTAGCGGCTGGACGATCCAGGGCGGCAAACCACTGTTGGCGCCCGGGGCGATCGCCGAATACCCGAACCTCTACCGGCGGCAGAACTGCGGCGCGGGGACGGGGGGCTTCGAAGCGCTGAGCACAGCTGAACCGAAAGTCGATCCGAGCGAATTCGGTAGTGGCCAGGCGTTTCAGTCTTTCCCGCCGACGGTGAAGGGGATCTCGGCGGACGGGTCGCTGGCAGTCTTCGCCTCGCCGGGAGCACTGACGGCCTCGCTGGAAGAAGTGGAAGAAGGGAAGGCAACGACCGAAGCGTCGCTCTATGCGCACACGCGCGGAGCGACCGGGCTGGTGGCGATCTGCGTCTTACCGAACGGATCGACCTACCCGGGTGAATGCGTGCTGGGAAGCGGGACCAGCGGAAAGAGCGTGCGCGGCGACAGCGTCTTCAATGCGGTCTCCATCGACGGGCGGCGGGTCTTCTGGTCGGCAGCGAAAAGCGGCGAAGGAAAAATCTACCTGCGCGCCAACCCGACGGCGGCGAAGAGCGCCTCGGCGGGTTGCGAAGCGGACCGGGCCTGCACGGTCGCGCTCTCGACCGGGCAGTCCTTCTTCTGGGGGGCGGCGGCGGACGGCACCCGGGCGATCTACTCGGAAGGCTCGCTCAAGGACAACGAAGGCGAAGCCGACCTGTGGGAAGCCGAAGTGGAAGAAACGGGTGGAGGGCTCAGCGTCCACAGGCACCGGTTCGCGAGAGAGGTCGGGGGAGTGGTCGGGATGAGCGAGGACGCCTCGCGCGTATACCTCGTCTCCAGGGAAGCGCTTACGGCGACGCCCAACAGCGAGGGGAAAAGCGCAGTGCCGGGAGCGCTCAACCTCTTCCTCTACCGGGCACCGGAGGAAGGCAAAGCCGCCTCCTTCGCCTTCCTCGGCACGCTCAGCGGCGCCGACCGAGGGGGTGGGGAAGAAGGGGCGGCAAGCGAGGAACCCTACCTGCGGGTCTCGCGGGTCAGCGCCGACGGGATGCATGTGGCCTTCATGTCGCGGGCGAGCCTGACCGGCTTTGACAACACCGACCAGGCATCGGGGGAAGCCGACTCGGAGGTCTACCTCTACGATGCCGCCGACGCCAGGCTTACCTGCGTCTCCTGCAACCCGGCCGGGGCGCGGCCGGCGGGGCGGATAATCCAACAGGAGGGGATCGTCAACGGCCCGATCGCTGCCCAGATCCCCGGTTGGGAGTACAACCTGCACGCCTCACGGGTGCTCTCGGACGACGGGAACCGCCTCTTTTTCGAGAGCTTCGAGCCGCTGGTGCTGCGCGACACCAACGGCACCCAGGACGTCTACGAGTGGGAGCGGGGCGGGAGTAGCCAGGCGGGCTGCGAAGCGCTCGGCGCCGAACTCTACGTCTCTGCCTCCGCCGGCTGCCTCAGCCTGATCTCCTCGGGCCAGAGCCCCTCCGACTCGGCCTTCGTCGACGCCTCCGCCGACGGGCGCGACGTCTTCTTCACCACCGCTTCGAGCCTGTTGCCCCAAGACCCAGGCCTGGTCGACGTCTATGACGCCCGCGAAGGCGGCGGCTTCCCCCAGCCGACCCAGGCCGCCGCCTGCGAAGGCGAAGCCTGTCAGTCCCCGCGCGGGGGGCCCGAGGACCCGACCCCGGCCTCGGCGGCCTTCGAAGGGCCGGGGAACGCCAAGGCGCGCAAGTCGCGCCGCTGCCCGAAGGCAAAGCGCCTGGCAAATAGAGCGGGCAACGCGCATTGTGCGCGCCACCACAGGCGCCACGCCGACCACCACAGCAACGGGAGGGCAGCCAAATGAGACGCCTCGCCTTGACCATCGCGGCCTGCTTCGCCGCGATCCTGCTCGGCGCCAGTCCCGCCGCCGCCTCGCTCGGCTTCAAACTCAGCGAAGTCGGCTTCCGCGAAGCCGACGGCTCGCCCGCCACCGAGGCCGGCTCCCATCCCTTCGCCTTTCACACCAACTTCGACGTCAAGACCATGGTCTTGACGTTCGCCGGTGAAAAATTCGAGGTCCCCGACGAAGAATTCAAAGACCTCGAGGTCAACCTGCCGACCGGTCTGGCGGGCACCCCGACCCCGGTGCCGCGCTGCACCGATGCCGAGTTCCTCGACGCCGAATCACTGGAGAACGCCTGCCCCGACTCGACTGCGGTGGGGTCGGTCGAAATCGCCGCCGGCACCACCGCGATCCACCCCGGCGAAGAACCCTACGAAGCGACCAACTTGCCAGCCGTACCCGTCTACAACCTCGTCCCGCCTCCGGGGGTGGCCTCCAAGATCGGCTTCACCTATATCACCGGACTCAACGTGACGATCGAAAACGGCGTCAACCCCGCCCCCCCATACAACCTGCAGGGTCACGTCACCAACATCTCCCAAGGGGCGCTCTTCTACGGCTCGCGGCTGACCCTCTGGGGGGTTCCCGCCAACCCCGCACACGACGAAGATCGCGGCCACTGCGCCCCTCTCTCCACGGGCAAAAAATGCGAAGTCGGTCTGCCCGAAGTCCCCTTCCTCACCCTACCGACCAGCTGCAACGGTCAGTTGAGCATGCTCTTCGAAGCGGACTCTTGGCAGCACCCCGGCGCCTGGGTCGGCCCCGTGTCCGCCTCCGCGGCAGCGCTTGGGGGCTGTGAGAAGCTTGGCTTCGCGCCGACGATTGCCGCCAAGCCGACCACGCTGGCGGCCCAGAGCCCCAGCGGCCTGGACTTCTCCCTGGACGTCGAAGACGAAGGGCTCACCTCTTCTGGCGGGCACTCGGACTCCGACATCGAGAAGACCGTGGTCACCCTGCCTCGGGGGATGAGCGTCAACCCCTCTCAGGCCGAAGGCCTGCTGGCCTGCTCTGAAGCTCAGCTCGAACGCGAAAGCGCCTTCTCGGTGCCCGGCGCGGGTTGCCCGCAGGCCTCGAAGATCGGCACGATCGAAATCGAAACGCCGCTGCTGAAAGAAACGATCCTGAAGGGCTCGCTGTTCGTTGCGACGCCCTATCAGAACAAGGTCGGCTCGCTGATCGCCCTCTACGTCGTGATCAAGGATCCGGGGCTTGGGATCTTCATCGTCCAGCCGATCAAGGTCGAGCCCGACCCGCGGACCGGGCAGCTGATCTCGACCGCCGAAGACATGCCCCAGTTGCCCTTCTCCCACTTCCGCCTGCACTTCCGCGAAGGCGCCCGCAGCCCGTTGATCAGCCCACCCGGGTGCGGCGCCTTCCAGACCGAGGCCCAACTCTATCCCTGGTCGGGCAATCCGCCGGTCAGCTCGACCTCGAGCTTCCAGATCATCAGCGGGCCGAACGGCGCCCCCTGCCCCGCCGGCGCCGCACCCTTCCACCCCGGTTTCCAGGCCGGCACGGTCAGTAACGCTGCCGGCCGCTACTCCCCCTTCTACATGCGCCTGACCCGGGCGGACGGCGAACAGGACATGACCAAATTCAGTGCTGTCCTGCCCCCGGGCGTTGTCGGCAAGGTCGCCGGTATCCCCTACTGCCCCGAGGCGGGTATCGCCCGGGCGAAGTCGCGACAGGGTGTGCACGGTGGCGCCGAAGAGCTCGCCGACCCCTCCTGTCCGGCCGCCTCGCGGATCGGCCGCACGGTGGGGGGCGCTGGGGTAGGCTCCCAGCTCACCTACGTGCCCGGATTCCTCTATTTGGCCGGGCCTTTCCATGGCGATCCGCTCTCGGTCGTTTCGGTCACCCCCGCCGTCGCCGGACCCTTCGACGCCGGGACGGTGGTCGTACGGGTGGCGCTCACCCTCAATCCGAGGACGGGGGAAGCGGAAGCAGACGGCTCTGCCTCAGACCCGATCCCTCACATCCTCAAGGGCATCCCGCTTAACGTCAGGGACTTGCGCGTCTACGCCGATCGGCCCGAATTCACCCTCAATGCCACCAGCTGCGAAGGGGAGCGGGCGCGGGCGACCCTGTGGGGCGGGGGTACGGCACTCGAACCGCTACCCGAATCCCCGGTCGCCCTTGCCGCCCGCTACCAGGCGGCGGGTTGTGCCCGGCTCGGCTTCAAGCCACAACTGTCGCTGCGCTTGAAAGGGGGAACCAAGCGGGCCGAGTTCCCGGGGCTCCACTTGGTCTTCCGCCCGCGTCACGGCGATGCGAATCTCGCCCACTTGGCGCTGCGCCTGCCTCATTCAGAGTTCATCGAACAGGGCCACATCCGTACGATCTGCACCCGTGTGCAGTTCGCAGCCGGCGCTGGCCACGGTGCGGAGTGCCCCAAGGGCTCGGTATACGGCCACGCCAAGGTCTCGACGCCGCTGCTCTCAGAACCGCTGACGGGCCCGATCTACCTACGCTCCTCCAGCCACAATCTGCCCGACGTGGTGCTCGCCCTGCAGGGGCCGCCCAGCCTGCCGATCCACATCGAAGTCGACACCCGCATCGACTCGGTGCACGGGGGCCTGCGGGCGATCGCCGCTGGCCTCCCCGACGCGCCGGTCTCGAGGGCGGTCGTCGACATGCAGGGCGGCCAGAAGGGCCTCTTCGTCAACAGCACCAATCTCTGCCTGCGCGAAAACCGTGCCCATGTCGACCTGCTGGGCCAAAACGGTCGCTCGAGTCTGGCCAAGCCGCCGCTGCAGGTTAGGTGCGGTGGCAAAGGGCGCAAGCGCCCCGGGCGTCACTGACCTCACTGCGGATCTCCTTGCTTCTCCGGCCTCGGCTCGGCCCAGCTCGGCGACAAGCCGCTGGCCTGTAGTCCATTTCGGCCCAGAGCCCCCAGCGCGCCAATGACCGCGCCTGCGAAATTGCGTGCGCGCCGATCTGCCAGACGTCGATTTGCAGGACCTTTTTCGTCCGTGAGGTCGATCTTGCTACAGACAGTAAGACAAAATAGTGCGTTTACCTTGAGTGAAGAACGGCGTTGGCTAAGAGTCTGGGCGTCTCGGCAAATCGAGACGGGCGCCCGTCCGGAAGGCGGGCGCCGGGAAACAGATAGGGAAAGGAATCAAATGATTGGCAAGCTCAAGATCATGGGCCTCGCCCTGGTAGCCGTGCTCGCGATGAGCGCAGTTGCGGCATCAGGAGCGCAGGCGGCAGGCAAGCTGACATCGGCCACCTCGCCGGTGACACTCGAAGGCAGCACCGGCATCGGTTCAGGCGAAAAGTTCGACGCCTTCGGAGCCTCGGTCGAATGCGAAACCAGCAAATACCACACCCCACTGACGGCGACCCCGGCGGAACGACTCACAGTCGAACCCCAATACGGGCCGCTTTGCACGGCCACCGGTAACCTGAGGGCGACAGTGACACTGAACGGCTGCGACTTCGAGATCTACAACGCAATAGTGTTCACGCCGGGTCACTACCACGTGACAACCGACATCGTCTGTCCGGCGGGCAAAGAAATCGAAATTCACATCTACGGCAGCCTGGCGCTCCACAACGAAAAAAAAGCCCTCTGCACACTGAAAATCCCACCGCAGGTAGGCCTGGAGGGACTTGACGTCACAGACGTCCACCCCAACCTCGTACTCGAGGGCGAAGTGGTCGGCATCCACGCCACCCAGGAACGCAACTCGATCCTCTGCCCATCAGGGACCTCGACCACGACGGCGAAACAGACAGTCCCCGGCGTGACGGTCGGAGGCAAGACCAGCGGCGGCGCCGCGGACACAGTCGAAATCAGCGGTTCGTAGCACCAGTCGTTGGCCATATAGCCCTGATCCACCGATAAGCAGCTGAGGAGCCATCCGGGAGCGTCCTCTTGGGTCTTGAGAATGCGGTTTGCCGACGTATTCGCAACGACCCAGGAGGACACCCGGAAGGTGAAGACACAAACGACGCGCCAAACCGTAGAAGTCAGGGCGGACGGCGAGGGGCTCGTCTCCCACGCGGGGGCCTTCCTGTTGGTGGAGTTGGCCGACCGGCTCGGGCTCACCAAAGAGCTCTCTGCGGCGATGGCGCCGACCCGCGAGCGCCGCTCCGCCCACGACCCCGGCGTCGTCCTGCGCGACCTCGCGGTTGCGATCGCCGACGGCGGCGATCACGTCACTGACCTTGGCGTGCTGCGCGGCCAGGAGGCGCTGTTCGGGCCGGTGGCCTCAGAGACGACGGCCCACCGGGTGCTGAAGTCGATCGGCGCGGATCTCCTGGAAGCGATCCGCGCCGCCCGCGCCGTGGCGCTGGCCAGGGCCTGGGATGCGCGGAGCTCGACCCGAGGAGCTGATCCTCGACATCGACGCCTCGCTGCTCACCGCCCACTCCGAGAAGCAAGGTGCCGCCGGCAACTACAAGGGCGGCTTCGGCTTTCACCCGCTGCTCTGCTACCTGGCCGAGACAGGCGAGCCTCTGGCCGCGATCCTGCGCCCCGGCAACGCCGCCGCCCACACCGCTGCCGATCACTTCGAGGTGCTTGCAACTGGCGCTCGAGCAAGCTGCCCGCGGAGGACCTTCACCGCGAGATCCTGGCCCGCGCCGACATCGGCGGGCGCACCCACGCCTTCACCGCCGGACTGCCGCGACGCCGGCATCCGCTTCTCGGTCGGCTACGAGGTCGACGAGCGGGTGCGCGAGAGCGATCGTCGAGCTGCCCGAATCGGCATGGCGGAGCGCGATCGACGGCGATGGGGCCGAGCGCGAGGGCGCCCAGGTCACGGAGCTCACCGACCACGTCGACCTCTCCAGCTGGCCCGAGGGAACACGGCTGATCGTCCGCCGCGAGCGACCCCATCCCGGCGCCCAGCTCTCGGTCCTCGACTGCGAGACCGGCTATCGCCACACCGCCTTCATCACCGACCAGGCCGATGCGGACATCGCCGTCCTGGAGCTGCGCCACCGCCGCCGAGCCAAGGTCGAGGACGCGATCCGCGTCGCCAAGGAGACCGGAATGCGCAAGATGCCCTTCGCCGCCTTCGAGCACAACCAGGCCTGGCTGGAGGTCTCCCTTGCGGCCCAGGCCCTGCTGCGGTGGGCGGCCCGGCTCTGCCTGGATGGAGAGCTTGCCCTTGCCGAGCCCAAGCGGGTGCGCCAGCGCCTGTTGCACGTCGCCGGGCGCCTGGTGCACTCGGATCGGCGGGTGGCGCTGCGACTGCCGCGCAGCTGGCCGTGGGCCGAGGCTCTGGTGGCGGCCTTCGCGCGGCTGCGGGCGCTGCCGGCCGCGATCCCGTAGCCCAGGCTCGCTCCCGGCTGCAACCCCTCCTCGTTGCACCTGCCGATCCCGGCTGCCCGCGAAGGGTCGCCGGTACTCCGATTCGCCCGAGGGCCTGGCCTCGAAAGAAGCGCCGGGGCGGTTCTCAGGAACCGCCCCGGCGCTGTTACCTACCTCAAGTCAGCCGATTGCACCCTGCGAGGTGAAAACGGTGGATCGAGGATAGGCAGGACGGGACCAGGAGGAGGCCGATCAACCATGAGAAGCGCCCAGGGCGGTTCCACTGAGCCGCCCTGGGCTGTACTTCTGCCTCACGCTAGCGAACTACACCCGCGGAGGTGAGAACCGTGAATCAGGGTTAGTAGACGGTTTCCTGTAGGGCGATGTGGATATTCAGGTCCTGCACCGCCTCGTTGGTCCCGGCGGCAGCCGGAAGACCCGCCTGTGAGTTGACGACGCTGTCGAGGCTGACGGGGATGAAGCCGAGCAGCGTCAGCGTGCAGCCGCCGGCGGCCGGTACCGCGAACGAGTTATCGACAAAGACGCCGCTATTGAATGAGGCGATTTCGTTTTCTTCGACGAATTCTGGTTCTTTGCCGCTGATTGGTTCATTGGGCGCCGGCGGGCTCGTCGTGCCGGTGGTCAGGTTGAGCACGATCGGGTTGGTATTCGACCCGATGTAGCAACTGTTCCCGAGGACCGGGTTGACCAGGTGGACCTTGATCGGCAAGGCGAGTGAGTTGACCGCGAGGTTGCTCGGTGGGCCCGCCAATTCGGTTACCGCGTAGAGCTTTAGCGCGTCGGCGTTGAGAAAGTTGACCAGCCAATCCAGCCCGGTGATGCCGATGACGCCGCCGGGGACTTCCTCTTTGGTTTTGCTCAAGCCGCCTTCGGAGTTGGCGGTGAATTCTTGGAGTAATTCGTTGGTCCCACCCGTTAGGGTGATCAGGTTTTTGATCGGCACGTCCTTTTTGCCGGACTGAAGATGGCCGCCGGTGACTTCCGACAGGAGACAGAACCTCATCACTTTTTCTTCAGGGCGGGGGCAGCCACGGAACTGCGTGTAGCCAGGTTGTGGTTCTTCTTTCGCCTGGGCCAGGGGGGCGAACAGCGCAACCGCGAGGAGTGCCGTGGCTGCAACGGCCAGCAGGCGTACAAGCGCTTTGGGCTGGGTCATGTGATTCCTCCCATAAACATAGAAGTTCCTGAACAAAAAAGGAAAAACAATTCGATCCATCCTCTTCGATCGCCCGGCCCAAGTCAAGGGCTTGGTACTGAAGGGTCGCCCGAGCATTTCGCTTCGCCACGAGCTGCACGACATGGGTGAGCTCCCCTACACGTAGAAGGGGCCGGGCTAAGCCCGGCCCCTTCTCGAATCGGAGTGCCGAAAGCGCCTAGTAGACGGAGCTTTGTTGGGCGATTTCGATGTTGATCTGCTGTTCAGCTTCGTTGTTACCCGCTGCGGACGGGAGTCCGGACTGCGAGTTGACGAAGCCGTTGAGACTGATGGGGATGAACCCGAACAGTTTCAATTCACAGCCACTGGCGCCCGGTACGGCGAACGCGTTGTCGACGTAGACGCCATTGTTGAAGTGGACGATTTCGCCGACTTCACTGAATTCGCCTTCTTTGCCGCTGATCGGTTTGTTGGGCGGCGGCGGGTTCGTCGTGCCGGTGGTGTTGTTCAGCACGATCGGAGTGCCGACCGACCCGATGTAGCAATTGTTCCCGAGGACCCCGGACGGGGTTTCGAGGTGGACTTTGATCGGCAAGGTCACCGTGGAGAAGGTGAAGTTGCTCGGAATGCCGGCCAGTTCGGTCACCGCGTACAGGGTGAGCGCTTCGCTGCCGAAGAATTCGAGCAGCCAGGTGAGGCCGGTGAGTCCGAGGACCCCGCCAGGGACTTTCTGTTTGACTTTGGTCAGGCCACCTTCGGAGTTGGCGCTGAATTCTCCGAAGAATGCGTTGGTCCCACCCGTCAGGGTAAGCGGTTTTTCAATGGGCACGTTCTTGTTGCCCATCTTGAGGTGGCCACCTTTTACGTCCGAGCGGACGCAGAATGCCAACGCTTTTTCTTCAGGGCGAGGGCAACCCCTGAACTGGGTGAAACCGGGTTGCGGTTCTTCTTTCGCCTGAGCGAGAGGCGCAAACAGGGCGACCGCCAGGATCGCCGCACCGACTGCGGTGAGCAGACGGGTAAGCGTCTTCAACTGGATCATGTAATCCTCCCAATAAACATTGTGGTTCCTGATCTTAAGAAAAGATCAATTCGATCGATCATCTCTGATCGTATGCTCCGAGTCAAGGGCAGATCTGGACGAAAGCCCGAAGAGGGTGCTGTGTAGGCTCTCGATGAGGGTGCGTGCGAGAGCCCGGTCGCCGCCGAGCTCGAGCCCGTCGAGGTCACGCTCGATCACCGCATTGAGCCATGCGGCCGGCGTGCCGATCGCCCAGGCGTCCGGGTTGCCGCGCAAGTTCGTCGTGCAGGACCCGATCGTGCCATCGGGGTCGACCCGTACCATTGCGCCGGCGAGCCCACCGTCGTTGCCGCTTGGCACCTCCGCCGCCAGACGGCAGGTGCCGGACGGCTCTTCGGAGAGGCACAGCCGGGGCGTGGCGAGCAGGAACCCGGTCTCCACGTCGAGGCGGGAGATCGGCGCGGATCGTCGCGCCAGGTTGCGCATCTCCCAGCGCGCCGCGGCGGCGATCGGCCCCATCCCCAGCCGCTGCCAGTCGGTGATCGCGTAGGGGGTGCCACGGCTGTTGCCGGGACGGGCCTCGATCAGGCCGGCCAATCGCATCGCCGCGAGGCGCCGCTCAAGTGACGGATAGCTAAGCGCGGAGATCACGCCATCGAGCTCGGTGAGGGATAGAGGCCCCGCCGCAAGTGCGCGCAGCATGGTGGTCGACCAGGCCTCGGCCAAAGCCCTGACCGCGGCCTTGGCGGCGCCACTGCCCAGGGTCAGCTCCCCACCAGGGCTGTGGGCAAGCCAGCGACGCACGACCTCCTGCACGGCGATGAGTTCATGACCGGACGAGGTGAGCTCGTATTCAAGTACCCCGGGGAAGCGGTTCCGCCGTCGCTGCTCGATCGCGCCGATCTCGGCTAGTCGCTTGAGCTGTGCCCGCAGGGTGGTCTGGGCGGGTGAGCCACAGGCCCGGCGCAGCTGGCTCTGTTGTCGCGGACCGTCGGCAAGGGCCTCCAGGAGGAATACGTTGAGTGGCGTGCCGAGCAAGACAAGGGTCTGCGCTCCGGAGCGCGCCCCATTTCCGCCCCCGTTGACCGTGTTCGCAGTCAAGCATCGGCATTATGGCATTAATCAGTTTTATCTGGGAATAGGTGAGCTCCGTGATGGCGATGGAAGATTTCATTAATGAAATGGACACGATTTCAGCAGCAGCGCCGGCCCGTGGGCTCGGCCCTTCGGTGCCGCGTGTCACGCAGGCCGCGAGGCAGTTGAGCGTCGACGCGGCAGGCAAACGGGCGCTATTCCTTCACGCCGCTCCAGGCTGATCGTGTGCGCCGCGCGCTGGGACGACATCCCCTCTGGCCAGACCTCGACCCGGTTCTCAAGGGTGTAAAGCGGCCCGAACGCCCCCCGCCTAGTCCATCAGGTGGTGGATCTGGGCGAGATCAAGGTCCTGCTCGGCGGGCTGGGCGCTTTTGCTCAAGGTCATGGCGGAGCGTGGAGAGATGCGCGACTACTTCGACGTCAAGGCAATCGACGAGGAGGGGGCGATTTCGGTCGAGGAGGGCGTCGGGCTCTACATGAGGCGCTACGGCATCGACTCCAGCAGCGATGCGCTTCCCCACCTCTACCGGACGATGGGCGATCTGCGGCGGTGGTGCAGCGCACGCCAGGCTCGGGTCTCCGGACTCCGATCGCTTCGGCTGACGTGGTCAGCCGAACAGGGTCTTGTGCAGCTCCTGGGGCAGCCGGCGAGCGAGGGCGCGCTGGCCGCCGGAGCGCACCCGCTTGGCCTTGCGCTCGATCAAGGTGTCGAGCCACTCGGCGGCGGAGCCGGCGACCCAGGCGTCGGCGTCCTCGTCGAGGCGCCGCTCGCAGGAGACGACCCGCCCGTTCTCGACCCGCGCGGTGACGCCGGCCGGGCTGCCGTTGACGCCCTCGTCCAGCTCCACCGCCAGCGAGCATGAGCCTGAGAGGCCAGCCGGCAGCTCGAGCAGCGGCAGTGTCAGCAGGAAGGAGGCCTCGACGTCGAGGGCGGCGACCGCCGCCGTGTCCCCGGGGGGATGGCGGAGCTCCATCCTCGCCGCGGCGGCGAGCGGGGCGATCCCCATGCGGAGCCACTCGGTTACGGCGTAGCGCGGCTCATCGCCGGGGCCGGGGAGCGCCTCGACCTGGCCCGCTTCCTCCATCGACTCGATCCGAGCTTCGACGGTGTCGAGGTCGAGGACCTGGATCGCCTCGTGTGTCTCGGCGGCCGTGAGCGGTTTGGCCGCCAGGGCGTGGGTGACCATCGAGCACCAGCCGGTCAAGAGCGGCGCCAGGACGGGCCCCGCCCCCGGGCCGAGTTCGAGCGGTTCCTCGGGGCAGCGATCCAGCCAGCGCTGGAGGATCATGCCGACGAAGGGCACTTCGCGACCCGCCGGGGTCGGCCGCATCATCGTGTCCGGGCCGATCGGGGCGCCCGGGGGATGGTCTGGATCGGCTGGTTCGAGCAGGTAGGAGTCGCTGAAGAGGGCGAGGATCGTGTCCGGATCGTCGAGGTCGGGGAGCTCCAGCTCGCCGAGGACCTGGGCCCCCGTGGTCGCCTCCGCCAGCAGCGTCAGCAGGGTGTCGCGATCCATCGGGCTGGCGAGATACATCAGGGTCAGCGCACCGGCACGCGCCTTGAACCCGCCTTCGCCGGCGCCGTTTTCAGCCATGTCGGTCACGACTCAGCTGACCGGCACGCCAAACAAGGTCTTGTGCAGGCTGTCGAGCAGGGCACCGGACAGCCAGCGGTCGCCGCCGGTGCGGACTCGCTTCGCGTCCGGCTCGACCACGGTGTCGAGCCAGTCGGCCGCGGTCGCGGCCGCCCAGGCGTTGGCTTTGATGTCCAGGCCGTCATGGCAGGAGACGACACGCCCCTCCTCGATCCGTGCGGTGACGCCGGTCATGGCGGATCTCTCGGACTCGTCGAGGTTCAGCCCCAGTCGGCACATGCCGGAGAGCTCCCTCGGGAGGGTGAGCAGCGGCAAGCTGAGCCGGAAGCCCGCGTCGACGTCGAGGGCGTCGATCGGCGCCATCCCCTCCATCGGGTTGCGCCGCTCCAGCCGGGCGGACGCGATCAGCGGAGCGATTCCGGCGCGAGCCCAGTCGGTCAAGGCGTAGATCGCCTCGCCGCTCTCGGTGAGAGCCTCGACCTGCCCGGTGCCCTGCATCGCCTCGAGGTGGCGCCCCACCGCGCGGCGGCCGAGGCCCTCGATCGCGGCGTCCAGCTCCGGGAGCGTCATCGGTTCGCGGGCGAGCATGTGCACGACCGTCGCCGACCAGCTTTCGGCGAGCGCGGCGACGGTCCCCTCCGCTTCGGGGCCGTCGAAGTCCACCGGACCGCGCGGGGCATTCTGCAGCCAGCGCTCGACGACGAAGGCGACGAAGAGCGCCTCGCGGCCGCCGCTGCTGACCCGGAACGCGCGACCGGGTTCCACTTCGACCGGATGCTCCAGCGCGGTCCGCAGGATCCCACGGTTGATCGGATCCGTGGCCATCATCAGCAGTCGCGCACCCGCGCGCATAGTCCTTTTGCTCACCCTGAATTGCCTCCCATAGGCTGTGCTAATTGTGACACGTATAGGCCTTTATTGGGAACAGAGCAAGTTTTGTCCGCCTCGGACAGGCACGCTCGCCCCGCACGAGAACGTGCGGGGGCTCAAGCCTCGAGCCCATGTTGCCGAGCTAGTAGGCGAACGTATGAGGGAGCAGCTCAACAGCAACCCGCTCGCGCAGCTCGCCGTGGTCGGCGTGTTGATCGTCGCCGTCGGCTTCTTCCTGCTCTCCTCCAGCGGAGGCGGCAAGGAAGAAGAAGAATCGGCCGGCTCCACCGAAGCGACCGTCAGCGTGGCCGGCTCGAGCGCGACCGGAACCGCTACTGGGGCGACCCCGGGCGAAGCCGTCGAAGGCGCGGTCGAAGCCGCGACCGAAGCGGCCGGGGGAGAATCGCTCTCCTCGGCGCTCTCCGCCGTCGGCCAGGCCGCGACCACCGCGCCGCCGCTCCCCCGTCCGGTCCTCGATGCCTGGAAGGCGAACCAGACCCTCGTCCTGCTCTTCGTCCGCGACGGTGGCATCGACGACCGCCTGGTCAAGACCGCCACCGACGGCCTGGCTGGTTTCCGCGACGCCGCGATCTTCGTCGTCCCGGCGGCCAAGATCGCCCGCTACGCCGCGATCACGGAGGGCGTCGGGGTCGACCGCGTGCCGGCCTTGGTCGTGGTCACGCCCAAGCACTTGAAGAAGACCGTCCCGACCGCCTCGGTTCTCTACGGCTTCCAGAGCCCGCAGAGCGTCGCCCAGGCCGTCATCGACGCCGGCTACAAGGGCAAGACCCTCGACTATCACCCGTGATGTGCTGACATGGACTCGCGGGAATTCCCGAGCCACCTGCGGCCGGTCCCCGACTCCGGCGGCTCCGCCGCACCAGCGCTCGATCCGGCGGCCAGCGGCACTCCCGGCCTGACGCCACCGCAGGTCCGCGGTCGCCATAGCGGCTTCGTCACCGACGTAATCGTCGACCTTGGCTACGTCCCCGACGATGTCGCCCGCACGGCGATCGAGGCGGCGCGCACGGCCGGCCGGCCACCGGAGCGGTTGCTGATCGAGCAGGGGGCGATCACCGCCGACCAGCTCTCGCGTGCCGTCGCCGAGCGCTACGGCCTCGACCACATCGACCTCTCCACCTACCAGGTGGACATGGCGGCGGCCAACCTGATCTCGGTCAACACGGCGCGCCGCTACCGGGCGCTGCCGGTCGGCTTCGTCGACAAAGAGACCCTGCTGGTGGCGATGGCTGACCCGACCAACGTGCTCGCGGTCGACGACATCCAGATCGCCACGGCGCTCGACTGCCGCGTCGCGGTCGCCGCCGAGGAAGACATCGAATCGCTGATCGGCCGGCTCAACACGCTGCAGAGCGCCGTCAGCGAGGCAGTCACCGAAGGCGAGGCCGAGGGCGAAGAAGGAGAACTGGCCGAGGTCGCCGATATGGAAGTCAGCGCCGAGGACGCGCCGGTGATCAAGCTCGTCTACAGCATCCTCGGCCAGGCAGTGGGGGAGGGGGCCTCCGACGTCCACTTCGAGCCCGGCGAGGACGAGATGCGCGTCCGCTTCCGTGTCGACGGCGTGCTGCGCGAGGCCGCGCACGTGCCGAAGCGGATGGTCACGGCGGTCGTCTCGCGGGTGAAGATCATGAGCGACCTCAACATCGCCGAGAAGCGCGTGCCGCAGGACGGCCGGGTCAGCGTCACGGTCGAGGATCGCCGCGTCGACCTGCGTATCACGACCCTGCCGACCCAGCGTGGCGAGGGGGCGACGATCCGCATCCTCGACAAAGAGAACGCGCAGCGCTCGCTCGACGATCTCGGCATGGACGGAGACGGGCGGACGCGCTTCGAGGACGCCTTCCATAAGTCCTATGGCGCGGTGATCGTCACCGGCCCGACCGGCTCCGGTAAGTCGACGACCCTCTACGCAGCGCTGCAGGAGATCAACGAAGTCGAGCGCAACATCATCACGATCGAGGACCCGGTCGAGTACCGCCTGGCCGGCGTCAACCAGATCAACGTCAACCGCAAAGCGGGGCTCGACTTCGCCACCGGGCTGCGCTCGATCCTGCGCGCCGACCCCGACATCGTGATGGTCGGTGAGATCCGCGACGGCGAGACGGCGCGGATCGCGATCGAGGCGGCGCTGACCGGCCACATGATGTTGACCACGCTGCACACCAACGACGCCCCCGGCGCGATCACCCGCTTGACCAAGATGGGGATCGAGGCCTTCCTGATCGCCTCGGCGGTCGACTGCGTCGTCGCCCAGCGGCTGGCCCGCAAACTCTGCAGTCACTGTAAGAAGCGCACGATCGTGCCCCCGCATGTCCTCGCCGAAGCCGACATCCGGGTCGGGGGGGAGGTCGAGGCCTACGAACCGGTCGGCTGTTCGCGCTGCAACCAGAGCGGCTACCGCGGCCGGGTCGGGATCTACTCGGTGATGGCCTTGAGCGAGCACATCAAGGAGATGGTGGTCGCCCAAGCCCCGGAGGCCGAAATCGCCGCCATGGCGCGCGAAGAGGGAATGCTGACCCTGCGCGAGGACGGCCTGGGCAAGGTCCGCGCCGGCCTGACCAGCCTGGAAGAGGTAGTCCGTGTCACCGCCTAGGCACGGCGGTACTCGGTACCCGGTATTCAGGGATTGGGCCGGGGAGTCGATCTAAACCGCCATGGCCTTCGATTTCGCAGAGGTTCTTCGTCGCATGGTCGAGAGCCGTGCCTCCGACGTGCACATCACGCCGGGGGTGCCGCCGGCGATGCGCGATAAGGGCAAGATCGTGCACATGGAGGGGTTCGACGTCCTCTCCGGCCAGGAGACCCGCGAGGTCGTCTACAGCATCCTCAACGACGATCAGCGCAAACGCTTCGAGACGGGCAAACAGCTCGACTTCGCCTACGCGATCCCCGGCGTCGCCCGCTTCCGCGTCAACTGCTTCTTCCAGCGCGGCTCGGTCAGCGCCGCCTTCCGCCTCGTCCCCCAGGACATCCCTTCGCTCGACTCGCTCAAGGTGCCGCAGGTGCTGCGCGAGCTCTGCGCCAAACCGCGCGGCTTCGTCCTCGTCACCGGCCCGACCGGCTCGGGCAAGAGCACGACCCTGGCGGCGATGCTCGACGTGATCAACGAAGAGAAGCAGGACCACATCCTCACGATCGAGGACCCGATCGAGTTCCTGCACCAGCACAAACGCTCGATCGTCAACCAACGCGAGGTCGGCTCCGACGCGCCCGACTTCGCGCTCGGCCTGCGCGCCGCCCTGCGAGAGGACCCCGACGTGATCCTGGTCGGCGAGATGCGCGACCTGGAGACGATCTCCACCGCGCTGACCGCGGCCGAGACCGGCCACCTCGTCTTCGCCACCCTGCACACCCAGTCGACCGCGCAGACGGTCGACCGGATCATCGACGTCTTTCCCCCCCAGCAGCAGGGACAGGTGCGCACCCAGCTCTCGATCGCCCTGCAGGGGATCGTCACCCAGCAGCTGCTGCCGACGGCCGATGGGATGGGCCGGGTGGTCGCCACCGAGGTGCTGATCCCGACCCCGGCGATCCGCAATCTGATCCGCGAGGGCAAGACGCACCAGATCTACGCCGCCGTGCAGACCTCGGGCGCGGTCGGCATGCAGACGATGGACGCCGACCTGGCGCGGCTCGTGCGGTCAGGGAAGATCACCCGCGCCCTGGCCGAACAGCAGGCCTCGGTGCCGGAGGAGCTCAAACGACTGCTCGGCTCGGCGCCGATCGCGACCGCTTCGATGCAGGACGGCGGAGCCGCGGCGGCTCCGCCGGCGCAACCCCTTTACAGCGGGGGCGCGTAGCCGATGGCGGGCGCCAGCACCTTCGCCTTCCGCGCGCTGGACGTCGCCGGGGCCGCCTCCACGGGCGAGCTTGAGGCCGAGTCCAAGGCGCAGGTCACCGAGCAGCTGCGCCAGCGCGGCCTGATCGTCCTCGACGTCAGCGAGAAGAAGGCGCCGTTCGCGATCGAGGATCTGTTCAAACGCTGGCAGAAGGTCGACGTCCGCGAGCTGGCCGTTTTCTCGCGCCAGTTCGCCACCCTGGTCGCCTCCGGAATGCCGATGCTGCGCACCCTGCACACGCTCGAGGAACAGACCCAGGACGACAAGATCAAGGTTGCGGTGGCGGGGGTGCGGGCCGATGTCGAGGCCGGCAGCACCCTGGAGCAGGCGATGCAGCGCCACCCGGATGTCTTCGATCGCCTCTACCGGGCGATGGTCCGTTCCGGCGAGGAGTCGGGCCGGCTCGAGGACGCGCTCGACCAGGTCGCCTTCCAGGTGGAGAAATCCGACGCTCTCAGGCGTCAGGTGAAATCGGCGATGATGTATCCACTGCTGGTCTTCGGTTTCGCGGCAATGGCACTGATCGGGATCGTCGCCTTCGTCATCCCCGTCTTTGCCGGTGTCTTCGAAGAATTGGCCGCGGAACACCCTGAAGAAGAAGGTGGCCTGCCGATACCCACCCAGATCTGCGTCTCGGCCTCTCACGCGATCACCGGCTACTGGTTCATTCTCATCCCGGCTTGCGTCGGTCTCACCGTCGGTTTCTTCCAGTGGAAGAAGACCGACCGTGGCAAAGAGATGTGGGACCGCTTCAAACTGCGCTTGCCGGCGCAGATCGGTGACGTGATTCAAAAGGTCGCGCTGGCTCGGTGGTCGCG
Organism: uncultured Solirubrobacterales bacterium; assembly: GCA_963824705.1. Lineage (GTDB taxonomy): Bacteria > Actinomycetota > Thermoleophilia > Solirubrobacterales > 70-9 > VRUE01. The sequence goes on along the minus strand of CAWGQE010000003.1, from coordinate 1,952,990 downwards.
CACCTTCTCCGGATCTGTCTCGGCCGGCGTACCGATGCTGCAGTCGATCAAACTGACTGGTGAAACGGCGGGTAACGTCGTTATCGAAAAGGCGATGGAGGACCTCTACGCCGCTGCCAAGCGGGGCGGATCGCTGGCTGGCCCGATTGAGCGCGACCCGATCTTCCCGCCGATGGTCGGCCACATGGTCGCCGTCGGCGAGGAAACCGGCCAGCTCGAGCACATGCTCTCCAAAATCGCCGACTTCTACGAGACCGAGGTCGACGCCAAAGTCAAAGCCCTCACCTCCCTGATTGAGCCGATCATGATCGTCTTCGTCGGCGGTGTCGTCGGCTTCATCGTGATCTCGATGTACCTGCCGATCTTCAGCCTCTACGAAAAGATCCGCTAGCGCTTAGCAGTACCCGCTGTGGGCTTCGTGTCTGCCTTTGAAGGTGACCTACGAATTATCCGGTAGGCCATCGGTCCGTAGGGAGTCGGTGATCTGAGTTTTTGCCGGATGAAGCCCAAATTTCGGGGATTAAGGGATCTGGTGGGTGGTCGATTAGGGGTCTGTGATGAATCTGCCAGTGCTTCGGTGCCAAAGGCAAACCCGCTGTGAGGTGGGGGCGCAAAGCCGTCGGAACTCCCCTCGGGGAGTCGGCCGGGCTACCACCGGGGTCGACAGACACCACGTGGCTTCACACGGGGCTCTGGCGCAAACGATTAGGACCATAGGAGGTCACTAATGTTTCTCCAGAATCTCCGGGCCAAAGTAGGCGCCCGGCTCAGTGGCGAAAAGAGTGAGGCCGGCTTCACGCTGATCGAGCTCCTCGTCGTAATGCTCATTCTCGGCATCCTTGCCGCCATTGCCATCCCCGCCTTCTTCAACCAGCGGGAAAAGGCAACCGACGCTCAGGCCAAGTCCGCGGCGCGGACCGCTGAGACGGCGATGGAGACGTACGCCACCGAAAACGGCGGCAGCTACGCCGGTGCAACGCCGACCATCCTGAACAAAATCGAGCCGACGTTGCAGACGACCGGCAACAACAAAATCGAAGTTCCGAAAGCTGAAGAAAAAGTCTTCCAGGTGACGTCCGTCGCGGCCACCGGGAACAAATTCAACATCGAACGGCAAGCGGCTGGAACCGTGTTGTTCTCCTGTTCCACCGAAGAAAAAGCCGGTTGCCCCAAAGGCGGCGACTGGAGTAAATAGTCGCCTGACCTGAAGGTTGGCCAGAACCATGCCAATTGGATTGAAAAAGGGCGGGCCTTCGGGCCCGCCCTTTTTCGTTTTGCCCTCTTTGCGCCTTTACGCCCAGCGCGTCCGCGGATCAAACGTCCAGGAAACTCGTCTTTTCGGCTATAGGAGCTGGCACCGCGCGCCGATAGAGAGCGGGTGCGCCGAACTATGAGCAAGATCGACAGCGAGCGGGGAAGCATCCTGCTCGAGGCCCTGGTCAGCGGAATCATGCTCGTGATCGCCGCCGTCGGTGTCTTCAAAGCCTTCGATGCCGGTACGCGCGCCAGTGCTGAGGAGCGTCATCGCGCCCAGGCGGAGGGGCTCGCGCAGGCCGACCTGACCCGGATGCGGACGATGCGGATCTCCGACCTCTCCAACCTGCACGGAGCGAAGGTCGTGACGATCGAAAAGACGCCCTACACGGTCACCTCGGTGGCCGAATACGAGACCGATAAAACCGGGACCGCCTCTTGTGAAAAAGGCACCTCCTCGGCCGACTACATCCAGATCCGCTCGACGATCACCTGGCCATCGCTCGGCACTCGTAACCCGGTGGTCGAGCAGAGCCTGGTGGCGCCCCCCAACGGCTCGATCTCCGAAAACAGCGGCGCCCTGGCGATTCAGTTCGAAGACGCGGAAAACAACGGTATCGAAGGGGTGACGCTGAGCGGTGGCGGACCCGCGACCTTCTCGGGCATCACTGGAGAAACCGGCTGCGTGATTTTCGGCAACCTGCCTGCCGGGAACACCTACACGCTGACGTCGACGATCCCTGGGAATGAATTGATCGACAAGAACGGCGAACCGCCAAAAACCGAAACCGGGCTCAGCGTCGTCGGGGAAAGCACCAGCACTAAAGCCTTCCAATACGACAAAGCCGGCGAAGCGGTGGCAAGCTTCGTGACGACGGTGGGCGGGAAACAGGTCGAATCGACGGCGGACGCAATCGTTGCCGCCAACGAAGGGATGCAGGTACCGAGGGTGTTCGGCACGCCCGGAACGCGCCAAGTGAAAGTCGAAGCGAGGCCCCTCTTCCCCTTCACCTCCGCTTACTCGTTCTACGCCGGCGCCTGCAAAGAAGACAACCCCGGCTTATCGGCGCCGGACGAAGCATTCGGCGAACCCGAAATCCAGCCCGGCGGCAAAGCGACGATGACGATCGAGCTGCCGCCGTTGAACTTCACCGCGTGGACCGGGAAAAAATCGAGCCCCGGCTCGGTGCTGGCTAACGCCCCAGTGAAGATCACCGACACCAAGTGCAGCGGTCAAGGCGCGCAGCCGCTCACCATGACCACCGACTCCGAAGGACACCTTCCCGATCCTGGCCTTCCTTACAGCACCTACACGATCTGCATTTACAACAGCAGTACCAAAAAACATCTGACCAAGACCGGTGTCACGGTGCCATCGAGTGCGGCGGCACTCGAAGCGGGGACGACCCTCAACGTCTACTTCGGCTCCTCCTCGGAAACCGTTGGGAGTTTGACGTGCCCATGAGAGACGAGCGCGGCTACACCTTGGTCGAGCTGCTGGTCGGCTCGATGGTCTCACTGGTGATCCTGGGGGCGATCCTGGCGATGGTTCAGGTCGCCACCGGCAACCAGAGCCGGATCTCCCAGCACGTGATCGCCAACCAGCGTGGGCGGCCGGCGATGGACCGGTTGATCAACATGCTCAACTCCGCCTGCGTCTCGCCGGGTCTGGCTCCGGTCCGTGAAGGCAGCACCGAAAGCTCGCTGATCCTCTACACGAAGAGCGGCTCGGCTGTCAGCCCTGTGCCCGACCGGCATGTCGTCTCCTTCGCCGAAGGCAAGCTCACCGAAACCGTCGCGGTTGGTAGCGGCACCGAGGCATCCGACTGGACTTTCGGGGTACCGTCGAGCCCGATCCTGCTTCTCGATGCCGTGAGCAGCCCCGTGCAAGTCGGTGAACCGGCAGAAAGCGTGCCGCTTTTCCGCTACTACGCCTATGAAGGCGGCCACGTGGCGACGTCGCCTCTGCCGACGCCATTGAGCGCGACGAACGCGGCGAAGACGGTGCAGGTGAACATAGCCTTCAAGGTCGCGCCCAGCGTGGCCTCCGCAAGTGCCAAGGGCGCGTCGGTGACCCTGACCGATGCGACGACGCTGCGGATCGAACCCGCTTCTGAGGACAGCGCCCAAACCAACCTGCCATGCGTCTGAGCGCTGTAAAGAAGCGCCTCTCCGGAGAGGGCGGCTACACGATGATCGCCGTGATCGGGGCGATCTCGCTGGTCTCGATGCTCTCGGCGGCAACCCTGGCCGCGACCAACGGCGACATCAACCTGACCCAGCGCGACGTCGACCTCAGGCGCGCCACCGCCGCGGCGCAGGCGGGCGTCGCCAACTACTCATTCCATCTCAATAGCGACAACAGCTACTGGGCGCGCTGCACCACTGTGCCGGAACCGAGCGCGGTCAACCAGCGGGGCGCCTCGTCACTGAAAAAGCGCAACGTGCCCGGTGCGACCGACGCCAGCTACGCGATCGAACTGCTGCCCTCATCCAGCTTCGCCGAAGGCAAATGCAACACGTCGAAGCCGGTCGAATCGATGCTCGAGCAGGGCGGGACCAATACCGGATCCTTCCGCATCCGCTCGAACGGATATGCGGGGGATGCAGAAGTCTCGATCGTCGCCACCTACAAGCGGGCCAGCTTCCTCGACTACATCTACTTCACCCAGTACGAGACCTCGGACCCGATCACCTACGGGAACGTGAGCTGGCTCAACAACGCCTACGCCCAGTGCGCCAAGTTCCGCCGCGAAGGGCGCGAAAGCCAGCCGATCCCCGGCTCGGGGGGGGAATACTGCAACAAGATCGTCTTCGTCAGCGGCGACCACATCGAAGGGCCGCTGCACACCAACGACGACCTGGCGATCTGTGGCACGCCCGAATTCGGCCGCAGCCCCGCCGACGTGATCGAGGTCGGCGCCTCCGAACCGGGCTGGACGCCCGGCGGGTGCTCCTCCCCGAGTGGGGCGGCCCCCACGTTCACCGGCCCGTTGGTCACCACTGCGCCGGTGCTCAAGCCTCCGACCACCAATGGCAAGCTGGAAAAAATCGCCGGCTCGACCTACACCTACTCCTGCCAGACCAAGATCAACCTCGAAGGCTCCACCTACAAGGTGACCAGGAACAACGGCAGCAACAGCACCTCGACCAGCTCGGTCGCATTCCCCAGCAGCGGCGTGCTCTACGTGAAGGCCGGCTCCTGTCCGGGCAGTCAGTGGCCGACCTGCGGGGCAAATGAATACTCGCCCTTCACGGCGAGCTACCCCCCGGGCTCCGATTGCGGAATCGTCTACGTCAAAGGTCACTACTCGAAAGAACTGACGATCGCGGCCGTGGGCGACATCGTGATCGAAGGCGACCTGACCCGCGACAGCGGCTCGCAGGGACTGCTCGGGCTGATCGCGAACAACTTCGTCCGGATCAAGCATGAATGCGGTGGCGCCGAACTTACGAACCCCAAGGTCGAAGCCGCGATCCTGGCGATCGAACACTCCTTCATCGTCGATCACTACGACTGCGGCAGCAAAAGCCTGGGGACGCTGACGGTCAAGGGCGCGATCTCGCAGAAATACCGCGGTCCAGTCGGGATCACGTCTGGCTACGGTTACCTGAAGAAATACGAATACGACGACCGCCTGCGTTACATGGAGCCCCCCAACTTCCTCAACCCGGTCGAGCCGTCCTGGCACATCCAGCGCGAGACGCTCGACTTCCCGTAGCAACGGGCGTCTTTCGCTGATTCTCAAGGATCGGTGCTGCCGCGCCGATTCCTTCCCGTGCAGATGGCGGCGATAGCTTCAATCGGATTTTTCGGTGGCGCCGTGACCGGCAGCTTCCTCAGCGTGGTCGCCCACCGGGTGCCGCGCGGCGAGTCGATCGTCGGGCCGCGCTCGCGCTGCGCGAGCTGTGGTGCCCAGATCGCCGCCTACGACAACATCCCGATTCTCTCCTGGCTGCTGCTTCGAGGTCGCTGCCGGCACTGCCATGAGCGGATCTCGGTCCGCTATCCGCTGATCGAGATCGCCACCGGCCTGCTCTTTGCCGTGACCGTGCTGGTCCTGCACGGTGACCCCGCGCAGCTCGTGTTGGGGCTGGTCTTCGTCGCGACGCTGGCGGCGATCACGCTGACCGACCTCGAGCTGCGGATCATCCCCAACAAGATCCTGCTCGTCTCGGCGATCGCCGGGGTTGCGCTGGCTGCTGGCCTCGACCCTTCGAGCTTGCTGGAACGGGCGATCGCCACCGCTGCGGCGGGCGGACTGCTCTTCGCGATCGCCTTTGCCTATCCGCGGGGGATGGGTATGGGCGACGTCAAGCTCGCCGCGGTCATGGGTCTATATCTGGGTCGCTCGGTGGCGCCGGCGCTGCTGATCGGGTTCGCCGCCGGCTCGGTCTTCGGTCTGGCACTGATCGCCCGTCACGGGGCGGCGGCGCGCAAGCAGGCGGTTCCCTTCGGTCCGTTCCTTGCCCTCGGCGGTGTGGTCGGGCTTCTAGCCGGCGAACAGATCGTCGATTGGTATCTCGGCACGTTCTAAGGTCTCCACCCGCCTCGCGGATCCCTCTCAAGTTTTCCTATAAATGAGTAGTTGCAGGGCGAAAGGTCTGGCGCCTTTCTGTCGATTCAGGTTTGGCGTGCCTTCCTTTGCCCTGACCAAGCCCAAGTTCTCCCTGACCAAGCCCAAGGCCGGCCCGGTCGTCGGCCTCGACATCGAGGCCGGCAGCATCGCTGCGACCGAGGTCGCAGTGAACGGTACGGCGCAGGTGACCGCCTCGGCTATCGGCCCCCTAGATCCCGGTGCATTTCACGAGGGTGAGGTGCTGGATCCGGGCACGCTCTCCGCGGCGCTGAAGTCCTTCTTCGCCGAGCACAAGCTCTCCAAACGGGTGCGGATCGGGATCGGCAACCAGCGGCTCGTCGTCCGCATGATGCGCCTGCCGGCGATCGAGGATCCCAAGGAGATGGAGGCGGCGGTCCGCTTCCAGGCTCAGGAGCAGATGCCGATGCCGCTCGACCAGGCGGTTCTCGAGCACCAGGTCGTCGGCGGTGTGGCAGCCGAGGAGGGCGGAGCCGCCCAGGTGGACGTTGTCGTCGTAGCCGCACGCCGCGAGATGATCGCCTCCTTCGTGGAGCCGATCCGTCGCGCTGGCCTCGATCCAGTGGGGATCGACCTCGCCGCCTTCGGAATGATCCGGGCCCTCGCGAGCGGCGATGCGCAGTCGCCCGGTGTCGCCGAGTCGGGTGATCAGTCCAGTGCCGCGGTGCTCTACTGCAGCCTCGGCGACGTCACCAACCTCGCCGTTGCGAGGGGCAGGGCCTGTCTATTCACCCGTGTTTCCCACGTTGGCCTGGAGTCGATTTCGGCACGTCTCGCCGCGGCCCGCGGGCTCAGCCCCGAGCACACCGCCCAGTGGCTCTCCTATGTTGGGCTCGAGGCCCCGATCGAAACTCTCGACGGCGACACCGAGACCGTCGCCGAGGCACGCCGCACGCTTGAGGACGGCGTCAGCTCGCTGGCGGACGAGCTGCGCCTGTCGCTTGACTACTACGGCGCTCAGGAAGCGACACTATCGGTCGAGAAGATCGTCCTCTGCGGTCCAGGCAGCGCTCTCTCCGGCCTGCCGGCGCGGCTTGAAGTCAGTTTGGGCATACCTATCTCCGTCGCTCGCCCGCCTGCTCTCGGCGGGTTCGACGAGGCATCGGCGGCAAGGCTCACCGTTCCCTTCGGCCTCGCATTGGAGGACTGAGACGTGCGCCCCGTCAATCTGATTCCCCCTGAGGATCGCCGTGGCGAGCACGCCCCGCTTCGCACCGGCCCGCTCCCCTACATCCTGCTTGGCGCCCTGGTTGCCATCCTGGTCGGGGTCACCGCGCTGGTGCTGGTCAGCAACCAGATCAGTGAAAGCAAGAGCGAAGTTGCGACGCTGGAAAGCGAAGACGCGACCGCCGCCGCCAAGGCACAGAGGCTCGCCTCCTACACCCAGTTTCGCGACATGAGCGAACAGCGGGTGGCGACGGTTCAGAGCCTCGCCGACAGCCGCTTCGACTGGGAACGCGTGATGCGCGAACTCGCGCTGGTCCTGCCGAGCAGCGTTTGGCTGACCGGCCTCACGGCGACCGCCTCGCCGGAAGTCACCGTCGACGGTGGCAGTGGCTCGGGCGGTTCCCTGCGTGCACAGGTTCCCGGCCCCGCACTGGAAATGATCGGCTGCGCCAGTGGGCAGAGCGCGGTTGCCGACTTCGTCACCGCGCTCAAGGACATCGACGGCGTCACGCGGGTCGGGGTCGAATCCTCGGAACTGGGCGAAGAAGAAGGCGGAGGAGAAGGGGAAGCGGCCTCGACCGAAGTTGGCGCCAACACCGGCTCGACCGGCGGCGAATGTCGCACCCACGCCTTCATCGCCAAATTCGCCCTCGTCGTTGCCTTCGACGCCGCGCCCGTATCGACCGAATCGTCCGAATCGACGGTCGCGGCACCGGTCGAATCCACTTCGGCGGAATCCTCCGAAAGCACGGAAGGCGGCTGAGGTGAAGAAGCTCAGCTCATCCAACGCGACGGTCGTCGCGGTGCTCCTCCTGGTCGTGCTCGGGGTCGCTTTCTACGCGATGGCGCTGAGCCCGAAGCGCGAAGAAGCGAGCAAGCTCGAAACCCAGGTCGAACAGGTCAAAGGCTCCCTGGCCCAGCACGAAGCTGAAATCACCACGGCCGAAGAAGCGAAAGCCGAATTCCCTGCCGAATACCAGCGCCTCGTCGTGCTGGGCAAGGCGGTGCCCGGAGACGACGACACGGCCTCCCTGTTGGTTCAGGTCAATCACATCGCCGATCACGCCAAGGTCCGCTTCAGCACCCTCGCCCTCTCGCCGGGGGAAGGCGGCGAAGCCGCTGAAACCCCCCCGCCCCCCGCGGAAACCTCCTCCGGCACGCCGGCCTCCCCGACTGAGGTGGCGGCCTCGACGATGCCACTGGGAGCGACCATCGGGTCAGCCGGCCTCGGCGTGATGCCCTACACGCTCACCTTCACCGGCAATTTCTTCCACGTCGCCGACTTCATCAAGGGCCTCGACTCGCTGGTCAAGACGAAGAACGAAGAAGTGGCTGTCGACGGGCGACTTCTGACGGTCAACGGGTTCTCCCTGCAGGAACCGACGAAAGCGGAATTCCCCACGCTTGAAGCAACCTTCTCCGTGACCACTTACCTGACCCCACCGGGTGAGGGCCTGACCGGCGGGGTCTCGCCGGAAAGCCTCGGAACGACCGAAGCGACCCCGGCCTCGACCACGACCGGAGGAGTGGCGCAATGAAGGGGCTGAAAAAGGGACCGGAGCTGAAGATGCCCGAGCTGAAGGTCCCGGACTTCCTCGCGGACCTCTATTACGACCTGCGCGACCGGCGACTGCTGCCGCTGGTCGCCCTGGTGGTGGTGGCGATCGCGGCCGTGCCCTTCCTGCTGAGCGGCGAAGTCGAACAGCCCACGCTGCCGGAATCCGGCGCCGCTGCGCTGGGGGCGCCAGCCGAAAAGACCTCCAAGCTCACCGTTGTAGAGGCCACGCCGGGACTGCGCGAATATCGAAAGCGCTTGCGCGGTCGGGTCGCGACCGATCCATTCGTGCAGCGCTACACGGGATCGGCAGGCGGCTCGGGCTCTTCTGAAGGCGGCTCCTCGCCGGAAGCCTCCTCATCCTCCTCTTCCGGATCGGTTGCTGCCGAAAGTACCGAAATCGAAGTAGAAACCGGCGGCGGCGATTCGTCCGCTGGCTCCCACGGCGGTGGCTCTTCGAACGGATCCGGCGGGAATCCGCCCAGCAAGGGCCAGACCCAAGGCGTGCGCCTCTTCGAATTCGTCCTCGACGTGCAGATGTCCCATACCGAAACGACCGCCGACGGCGAGCAGAAGATGAGCGACCCCGAAGTCCGTCACAACGTTCGCGCGCTGACGCAGCTGCCGGGGAAGAAAGCGCCGGTCGTCACGTCGATGAGCATCAACCTCCACACTGGGAAGGCGGTGTGGCTGATCTCCAACGACGTTCAGTCGTTGGACGGCGAATTCGATTGTGTCGCTCGCACGCCGAGCGGCACCTGCGAACTGCTGGAAATCGAACCGGGCTTCCCGCTGGAACTCGTCTATGGGCCGGACAAGGTGCTTTACAGGATCAAGGTGACGAATATCGACTCCGTCTGGGCGGGCAAGGCCGGCGACCGGCGCTCCTCTCGCGCGGACTTTGCTGTGCCCAGCGGCTCGGCTCCTTCGATGCCATAGCTTCAGTAAGTGAAGCTATGGCGCTAAACTCGCTTTGGCGAGCCGATCGAACCCCGAAGCTGGCTCCTACCGTAGGCACCAAAATGAGCGCCGAGAGCAACTCCCGCTGTCCTGTCTGCCGCACCGCCGACGTCGTCTGCGGCAAGTGGACGCTCCTCGTCATCCGTGACCTTGCCGAGGGCTGCAGCCGTTTCTGCGAGCTCGAGCGCTCGCTGGAGGGCATCAGCCCGCGCACCCTCTCGCTGCGCCTGCGGGCGCTGGAAGAGGAGGGGATCGTCACACGCAACACCTTCCCCGAGGTCCCGCCCCGGGTCGAGTACGCGCTGACCGAGAAGGGCAAGGCGCTGGTGCCGCTGATCGAGGACATGCGGCGCTACGGCACTCACTGGCTGCTCGAAGAGCCGGCTGCGGTACCCGCGTAGCGCCAAGACGGATCGGGTGCCCCCTCGGCGGAACCCGCGTCGAATCGCCTGCTTGGGCTCTTGTCCCAGCGGCTCACAAGTTCCGGCGAGGGGACACCCGATCCGTCTTGCAAGGTGAGTTGCAGATAGAGGAGGGGTAGGGGGAGGGGGGAAGGCTGGGGCGTGCGTGATCCGCTTCTCAATGAGGCTTTGCGACGGCTGGCTGCCGAGGCTGCGACTCGCTTCACCATGCTGGTGGCCGGCGGAGAGCAGATTCCCTTCGATGTCGACGAGCAGGCGGGGCCCGACGAGGCCTTCTTTCACAGCTATGTGCCGCTGACGGCGCGCTTCGTGCGCGAGCGCGAGGCCGAGCTGCGCTCGCTGCCCGCCTTCGAGCCGGCGCGCAACTCGGTCGCGCTGGCCGCTGTCGCGGCGCCCTACCTGGAGCAGCGCGGCGAGACCGTCTCCGCGGATCCCGGCGAGCGAGCAGCGCACATGCTCACCGTCTTCATGGCCGGGCTCTGGGACGGCTGCACCGAGTTCTCGCTCGACCGCGACCGGCTCGAGAGTGCCCTCTCAGTGCTCGATGCCGAGGCCGGAGATGTCGACGAGGCGGACATCGTCGTCGTGCCACTCGTCGGTCTGCAGATGCCGCTCGCGCGGCTGCAGCTGCCGCACGGCATGCAGCTCGTCCGCGCCGACAGCTTCGAGGCGCCGATCGAGGCGATGCGCAGCGAGGGCATGGGCCGCGCCGCCTGGGAGCCGCAGTTCCTGGCGATCGCCGAGCAGGAAGAGGGGGTCGACAGCGCCGCCGCGGCGCTGCAGCAGCTGGAAGACCTGATCAGCGTCATGCGTCTTTTCAAGGCGGGCGGGGTCGGCCTCGGGCCGCACGCCTTCGCGCCCACCGGCGAGGGTCGCTGGCGCCGCATCGCGACCGGCGCCCCGGCACCGCGCCCCGACGGCTACAAGCTCGATGAAGAGGAGACGACCCAACTGGTCGAGCTCGCCGAGACGCTCGAGGCCAGGCCCGACCCGGCCGGCCCCCTGGCCTGGGCGGTGCGTCGCTTCGAGCTGGGCTGTGAGCGACCTTCCCCGGCGGAGGGACTGAGCGACCACCTTCTGGCCCTGCGTTCCGTGCTCGACGGGCAGGGCCCGGTCGGCGCCTCGCTGCCGATGCGTGCGGCGGCTCTGATCGCCGACGGCTCGACCGACCGGCTCGGCGCCCGCGAGCGGGTCGAAGCAGTTCAGGAGCTGGAGCGCGCGCAGATGTCAGGCGCCTCGGTCGAGAGCGCCACCGAGCTTGCCGGCTGGGCAGAGGAATGCGTGCGCCGGATCCTCCGCGAAGCCGCGCTGGGCGAGCTCGGCGCCGATCTCAATGAGGCGGCCGACGAGACTTTGATTGCGACCGGCTTGGGCGCCGGCGACGTCGAGATCGCGGTGGTCGCGCAGGATGTCGCCCCAGAGCCGGAGCCGGCACCGATCCCGGAGCCAGCCCGATCGCCTCAGTCCGACCCGACGCCGATTCCAGAGCCCGAATTCCATCGTCCCGAGCCGACCATCGAGGAGGAGCACGACATGGACCAGGACACTCGCATCCTCGAGCCGGTTCCGGCCGAGCACGAGATTCGCATCACCGCAACCAACTGGCTCGACGAGGTCGAGGTGGAGGAGAGCACGCTCGACTTCCCGGCGATCGAGGGAGACGTCTCCCACCGCGACCGGATCGACACCCCCCGCGTGCGCCACCTCTTCCCGGTCCCCGAGAACGCCGACTGGGAGGTCCGCGAGCTCAAGTACGACCACTACGAGGGCCGCAGCGCGAGCTAAGCCCGGCCGGCGGCGATCTCTATGCGCTGCTCGCTGCTCGCGAAGAGGTAGCGGTTTATCTCGGCGAGGCCGCCGAGGTCGTGGACGTCCTCGTCCAAGTAAGGGACGCGGATCACGCCCTTGGCACGCAACTCCTTGGCCAGGTGCTCGATGTTGCGGGCGTCGCGCTCGGCCAGCGCCTGGTAGTCGGCGAAGTTCTCGGTTACTCGCCCGGCCAGGTCCTCATCTCCCAGCCTCTCGCCGAGTGCCGCCTCGAGGTCGTCTCCGTTGCCGCGCAGGCGCTCGGCCGGGTAGTGGACCTTGTTGACGATGACTCCGCCGAAAGGCAGTTTCGCCTCGACCAGCTTGCGGTGGAAGTAGACGGCCTCGTCGATCGGCTCGCCCTGGGGCCCGCAGACGACGAGGAAGCAGGTGTGGGGGTCGGCGAGCAGGTTGTTGACGCGCTTGGCGCGGGCCTGGAAGCCGTCGACCATGCCGCTGAAGGCGTTGAAGAACTCGGCCAGGTCGGCGAGCAGGTCGAAGCCGACGATCCGCTTGAAGACCGAGAGGGCGACCGAGGCGCCGCGCCCGGCCACGCGCGCCGCCAGGCCGGTCGGCTTCATGAAGACGCGCAGCGAGCGGCCTTCGATGAACTGGGTGAGGCGTCGCGGCGCATCGAGGAAGTCGAGGGCGTTGCGCGTCGGTGGCGTGTCGAGGACGAGCAGGTCGAAGCGCCCTTCGGTGTGCAGCTCGAAGAGCTTCTCCATCGCCATGTACTCCTGCGAGCCGGCCAGCGCGTTGGAGATCTGCTGGTAGATGCGGTTGTCGAGGACGCGGTCGCGCGACTCCTCGTCGGGCGCCTGGCGGGCGACCAGCTCGTCGAAGGTCGCCTTGGCGTCGAGCATCATCGCCCACAGCTCGCCCTTCATCTCGATCCCGTGCTGCTCGAACAGCTCCGGGTCGACCCGCGTTGCCTCGTTGCCCAGTTCGCGCAGGCCGAGCGAGTCGGCGAGCCGCTTCGCCGGGTCTATCGTCAGCACGCAGACGCGCAGCCCGCGCGCCGCCATGCCGGCAGCGATCGCTGCCGAGGTCGTCGTCTTGCCGACCCCGCCGGAGCCGGCGCAGATGCAGATGTCCTTGCCTTCGAGGATCTCGTCGACGGCCGGCATCAGCCCAGCCTCTTGGCGAGCCGCTGGGCAGCCTCGACGCCCAGTTCGGGCTCAAAGAGGAAGGGGAGGGTCTTCACTGGCGCCTCCACTCGGCGCCGTAGGCGGGCCAGCTGGGCCCGCTGGGAGCGGGCGCGACCGTGCTCGGAGGTGGCGGCGCGGGCGGCTGCACGCATGCTCCCGTCCTCGCCCTCGGCGAGCTCGGCGAGCCGCTCGGCCTCCTCTTTGGAGAAGCGCTCGGGGTAGAGCCCGTTCAGGTAGATGCGGTCGACGGCAACGCCGACCTCGGAGCGCAGCTCACTCTCCAGCGCGGCGGTCTCGTTGACCGGCATCTCCTCCGGCAGGGCGACGATCGCGGTCCCGGTGTGCTCCTGATCGGTGATCAGGCGGTCGAGCTGCTGCGCCTGGGAGTGGATCGGGCCGACGCGGGCGATCGCGGCGAAGGTGCGCGGCGTCTGCAGGAAGCCGATTCCGTGGCCGGTCGCGGGGGCGTCGACGATCACCAGGTCGTACTTGCGCCCGCTCTTGACCTTGCGGTCGAGCTGGGCCAGCTCCCAGATCTTGCCGATCGTGACCAGCTCCTTGAGGCCGGGAGTGGCGGCGGCGAGGTAGGAGAAGATGCGGCTGCGGAAGAGCAGGTCGCGCATCGCCCGGACCTTGAGCTGGAGCAGGACGTACTCGCGCATCGACTCGTCGGGGTCGATCGAGATCGACCAGAGGTTCTCCGCCATCTCGACCTCGTGGAAGCCGACCTCGGTGTGGTCGAAGATCCGCGAGGCGTTCTCCTGCGAGGAGACCTCGCAGACGATCGTGCGCTTGCCGGCTTCGGCAGCCCGGAGCCCCAGCGCGACCGCGACGGTGGTCTTGCCGACTCCTCCCTTGCCGGTCACGAAGACCAGTCGCTTGTCGAGTAGTTCGGGGATTGGGGTGATTCCTAGCAATTTCGAGGGGTGGCAGGAAAAACGAGCAGTCATGCGAATACCCGCGCAATGGGATTCCTTAGCCGCAAGAACAAGTCCAAGCCCGCCCCCGCCCCGGTCGAAGACGACCATCCGATCGTCGAAGAGCTTAGGCAGATGGAGGACGCCGTCCCCGAGAGGTCTCAGGCTGAGACGTCATGGGACGAGAGCCCCCGGCCCGCGGGTCCTGTTGCGGACGAGGGGTCTTCGTCCTCGCAAGCTGCGGGCGATGACCCCTCATCCACGCCACCCACGGCAGAGACGCCTGCGTCTCAGGCTCCAGCACCGGAGGTAAGGACGTCGACCATCGTGGTTGAGGCTGAGCGGGATGAGGCGCCTGTGGAGGATCCCGGGCCCGAACGTTTCATGCCGAGAGATTTGATCGCTCCGTCACGTCACGAAGCTGTAGTCGAAGAGCCCGTCGCCGAGGTGCCCACCAAGCACGCGGACGTCTTCGTCTTCGCCAACCAGAAGGGTGGGGTCGCCAAGACGACCACCACTTTGAACCTTGCCGTTGCCTTCGCCGAGTCCGGGTACCGGGTTCTCTGCATCGATCTGGACCCGCAGGGGAACCTGACGATGAGTCAGGGAATCGATCCGGACAAGGTCGAGAAGAGCCTCTACGACGTGCTCGTCAACGACATGCCGATCAGCGAGATCATCCAGCACCGCGAGATCGACATCGCCGTCGCGTCGATCGACCTGGCCGGCGCGGAGATCGCGATGAGCACCAAGATCGGCCGCGAGCGCTCGCTGGAGAAGGCGCTGAAAGAGGTCATCGGCAACTACGACTTCGTCTGCATCGACACGCCGCCCAGCCTCGGGCTGCTGACGATCAACGCGCTGACCGCCGCCAACAAGGTGATCGTCCCCGTTCAGTGCGAGTATTTGTCGATGCGCGGACTGGTCCAGCTCCAGAACACGCTGAAGATGATTCAGGAGAACCTCAACCCCGAGGTGCGGATCGAGGGCATCCTGCCGACGATGCTCGACTCGCGAACCGTCCACGCCAAGGAGGCGGTGGAGATCCTCGAAGAGAACTTCGGCGACCTCGTCTTCCGCTCACGCATCCGCAAGGCGATCAAATTCGCCGAGGCCCCGGTCAAAGGTGCCAGTGTGCTCAAGTACGATCCGCAGAGCAACGCCGCGGGTTACTATCGAGACTTGGCTGAGGAGGTTTTGGCACATGAGTCGGCGTAAGCGGGCGAGCATGCGTGAGGGTCCTCTTTCGGACCTTTTCCGCAGTACGTCTGACGACGAGGGCTCTGAGCCCTCAGCCGCGGGTCCTGTCGCGGGGCAGGGGTCCCCGGCTCACCCGCCGGAGACCCCAGACCCCACGCCACCCACGGGAGAAGCGCCCGAGACTGAGGGGTCGACCGAGTCACCACCCGAAAGACTGAAGAGGGTCTTCTCTGAGGAGCCCGCGCCGCGAGTTGAACAAGCTTCTGAAACGCCCCGGTATGGCCGGGAGGAACCCGAGTACGAGCCGCCCGGCAGTGGCGAGCCGCATCAGCCTGTGATTCGAGTCGTGGGTGTGGGGGGTGCCGGAGTGAACGCGGTCAACCGGATGGTCGACGCGAACGTGCCCGGGGTCGAGTTCATGGCCGTCAACACCGATCTTCAGTCGCTGCAGCTCTGTGTCGCCGACGTCACCGTCCACATCGGCGACGAGCAGACCCGCGGTCTGGGCGCCGGCGCCGACCCGCAGGTCGGCCACCGCTCCGCCTTCGAGGAGCAGGACAAGATCAAGCGCCTGCTCAAGGGATCCGACATGGTCTTCGTCGCTGCCGGCGCCGGCGGCGGCACCGGCAGCGGCGCCGCTCCGGTCATCGCCCGCCTCGCCCGTGAGGTCGGCGCGCTGACCGTCGGCATCGTCACCAAGCCGTTCAGCTTCGAGGGCTCGCGGCGCGGCGACCAGGCCGGCAGGGGGATCGAGGACTTGGCGGCAGAGGTCGACACCCTGATCGTCGTCCCCAACGATCGCCTGCTCGAGGTGCTCGACCAACACACCTCGATGGTCGAGGCCTTCCAGGTCGCCGACGACGTGCTGCGCCAGGGGGTGCAGGGAATCTCCGACCTGGTCACCCTGCCGGCGCTGATCAACCTCGACTTCGCCGATGTGCGGACGATCATGTCCGATGCCGGTCGGGCGCTACTCGGGATCGGCATGGGCAGCGGCGAGGGCCGCGGCCTGCTGGCCGCCGAGAAAGCGATCTCTTCGCCTTTGCTGGAGACCTCGATGGAGGGTGCGCGGGCGATCCTGCTCTCGATCACGGGCGGTCCCGACCTCTCGCTGGTCGAAGTCAGCGAGGCGGCAAAGCTGGTCGGCGAGGCCGCCCACCCCGATGCCAACATCATCTTCGGCGCCAACATCGACGAGGAGTTGGGCGACCAGATCTGGGTCACCGTCGTCGCCACCCGCTTCGACGGACAGACCGCGCCGCGCCGAGCCGCCGAGCCGATGATCCGGCGCACCAAAGACACCGGCCGTGGCCGGCCCCCGCGCAACGAGAAGGCCGGCGAGCTGAGCAGCCTCGACGTCCCCGAGTTCCTCCCCGGCTAGCTCGGGGATCCACGCCATGGCTGGCGTCGTCGCGGCGGGGCACCCCCTTACCGCCGAGGCGGGGGTCGACGTCCTGCGCGCCGGCGGCAATGCGGTCGACGCCGCTGTCGCGGCCGTCCTCGCTTCCTTCGCCGTCGAGAGTCCCCTGACCGGCCTCGGTGCCGGTGGCTTCATGATGGTCAGCCGCGACAAGGAGACGGTCCTGATCGACTTCTTCGTCGCGGCGCCTGGCAAGGACGGGACCGAGCGTGGGGTGGAGCTTGCCGCCGTCCCGGTCCACTTCGACGAGGAGACCGTGCAGACGTTCTACGTCGGTCCGGCCTCCTGCGGCGTGCCGGGGACCGCGGCGGGCCTGGAGCTGGCGTTGCGGCGTTTCGGCACGGCGCCGCTGGCCGATCTGACGCGAGCCGGCGTGAAGCTTGCCCGCGAGGGCGCTCCGGTCAACGCCGAGCAGGCCTACATCCTCGAGATCCTCTGGCCGATCCACCGGCGGCTGACCGAGACCAGGCAGCTCTACGCGCCCGAGGGGCGACCGCTGGGCGAAGGGGACGTCTTCCGCTTCCCGGAGCTGGCCGCGGCGCTGGAACGTTTCAGTGCCGAGGGCGCCGAGCCCTTCTACCGCGGTGAGGTCGCCGCCGCGCTGAGCGGCTATGTGGCCGCGCACGGCGGAACGCTGGGTGCCACCGACCTGGCCGAGTACGAAGCGATCGAGCGGCGGCCGATCCAGGCCCCGTTCCGCGGTGCCGAAGTCCTCACCAACCCGCCGCCCTCCTCGGGCGGAATCCTGATCGCCTACTCGCTTGGCTTGCTCGAGCGGCTGGGGGAGACGAGCGGCCCCGAGCATCTGGTCGCGGCGATGGACGCCGCCAACGGCGCCCGTGGCGAGGAGTTCGCCGAAGGCCTGTACGGGGAGGGTCTGGAGAGCGCACTGCTCGATCCCGGGCGCCTCGACCTGAAGGCGGGCGATCTGCTCGGCTCTACCACCCACATCGCGGTGCTCGACGGGGACGGGATGTGTGCCAGCGTCACCTGCTCCAACGGCTCCGGCTCCGGCGTCCTCGTTCCGGGCACGGGTGTGATCCTCAACAACATGCTCGGCGAGGAGGACCTCAACCCGCTCGGCTTCCACGCGATCGCCCCGGGGCGTCGCGTGCCGTCGATGATGGCACCGACGGTGGTGCGCCGCGACGGCGAGATCGAGCTCGGCCTGGGCAGCGCCGGCTCCAACCGGATCCGCTCGGCGATCCTGCAGACGGTCGTGCGTGCCGTCGAGCAGGGGATGGGCGCCGGCGACGCGGTGCGGGCGCCTCGCCTGCACTTCGAGCAGGGCGTCGTCCAGGCCGAGCCCGGGATCGACGAGGAGGCGCTGGCGCGGATCGAGGCGCGCGGCATCCCGGTTCTGAGGCGGCCGCGGATCAACCTCTTCTTCGGTGGCGTGCAGGCAGTCGCCCGGGATCGGACGACGGGCGCCCTGAGCGGCGGCGGCGATCCGCGCCGCGGCGGTAGCGTGGCGGTCGCATGAAGATCGATTTCGAGGCGGAGGGCTTGCTCGACGGCGTCGAGGGCGACGCGCGCCAGGCACGATGCGAGCTGCTTGAACGCCTCTCCGGTGAAGGCGTACCGTTGGAGGAGCTGCGCGAGGCGGTCGCAGGCGGGCGCCTCGCCCTGCTGCCGGTCGAGCGCGCAGTCGCCGGCGACGGCGCCCGTTATACGCCGCGGGAGATAGCCGACAAGGTCGGGATCGATCTCGAGATCCTCCAGCGCACCAGCCTCGCCTTCGGCGTTCCCTATCCCGACCCCGACGAGCGCTCTGTGACCGAGGCGGATCTGGAAGCCGCAAAGCGGGTCAAAGCCTTCTACGACGCTGGTTTGCCTGAAGACGGAATGATGCAGGTAGCGCGAACGGTGGGAATGGCGACGGCGCGGATTGCCGAGGCAAACCGCGACCTGGTCATCCGCACGTTGATGCAGCCTGGCGATACCGAGCAGGATCTGGCGCTGCGCTTTGCCGCTGCCGCCGAGCACATGTTGCCGCTGTTCGAGCCGACCCTCTCCTATGCCTTCCGCGCTCACATGCTCGAGCAGATCCGCCGCGATGTACTCGGCGCCGGGGATATCGCCTCGGGGCAGCCGGGAACGGCAACGGACGTCGCTGTCTGCTTCGCCGACCTGGTCGGCTTCACCAAGCTCGGGGAGCAGGTCGAGACCGAAGAGCTCGGCCTGATCGCCGGTCGCCTGGACGAGCTTGCGACGGCAGTGGCAGAACCCCCAGTCCGGCTGGTCAAGCTGATCGGCGACGCGGCGATGCTCGTCTCCACCGACGCGGCGGCGATGGTCGAGGCGGCATTGCGGATGGTCGAGGCGGCCGACGAAGAAGGCGACGAGTTCCCCCGCTTGCGTGCAGGCATCGCCGATGGCTCGGTGCACGTCCAGGCTGGCGACTACTACGGCCGTCCGGTCAACCTCGCCAGTCGCCTGACCGGAATCGCCAAACCCGGCAGCGTCCTGCTCGACGCCGCGGCAAAGGCCGCGGCGGGAGGGGATTTCGACTACTCCTACGCCGGCGAGAAACGCCTCAAGGGCTTCGACTCCCGCACCAAGCTCTACCGAGCCCGCCGCCAAGACCGCACCTAACGCCACCCAAGGGGGGGCGAGTTTGCCCAGATGAAGCCTTGTATCCCCAATGAGGGACACAAAGCTTCATTTTGCCGGTGAGCTGTGGGAGTTGGCCGAGTCTCAGCATGGAGTCGTGGCGCGGGGACAGCTGATGGGCCATGGGCTGACACCCAAGGCAATTGCGCATCGCATTCGGACAGGACGGTTGCACCGGCTTGGGAAGGGCGTCTACGCGGTCGGCCGTCCCGGTGTCGACCGACACGGCCGCTGGATGGCTGCGGTGCTTAGCTGTGGGCCGGCGGCGCTGCTGAGTCATCGCAGCGCCGCAGTGTTGTGGGGCCTCGCGGACGCCTCCATCGAGGCCGAGGTTGAAGTCGTCGTGCCTCGCACAGCGGTCCGTCGTCGCTCTGGCGTTCGCGTGCATCGGCGCGCCGACCTGAGCCCGGAGCACCGTCGCGAGGTGACGGGAATTCCTCTGACCGACCCCATCTCCACGTTGGTCGATCTAGCGTCCTGCGTGGTCGAATGGAGAGTGGAGCGGGCGATCAACGAGGCGGATCGACTCGATCTGGTCAATGCCGAGATCTTGCGAGCCACCATTCCGACACTGCCGCCCAGGCCCGGCATGGCTCGCCTGCGTCGCCTGCTCGGTCTCGATGCCCTCACGGACTCCGGTCTCGAGCGCAAGTTCCTCAGCCTCGTGCGAGCTGCCGGGTTGCCTCGTCCGGAAACCCAGGCATGGGTGAACGGCTATCGCGTTGATTTCTACTGGCCCGATTTGGGGCTGATCGTTGAGGCGGACGGCTGGCGCTATCACCGCACGCCCGGCCAGCAGGCGACCGACTACCGCCGCGACCATACGCACACGAGAGATGGCCTGACGACGCTGCGCGTGGCGGAAAGCCAAGTCCGCGACGAACCGCAGAGCGTAAGAGCAACGCTGTCCGCCGTCGCAGCCCGTCTCTTCGATGCAAAATGAAGCTTTGTATCCCCTCTGGGGGGCACAAGGCTTCATCTGGAGCCTGGGGGGGGTCAGGCCGGCTTGCGGCCGGAGAGCAGGAGGTTGTAGAAGAGCTCGGCGGGGAGGTAGGGCTCCAAGACGCGGGTGTCGACCTTTTGCAGGGCGATGTAGCTGTTGAAGGCGAAGCGGCGCCAGCCCCAGGAGACCGAGTCCGGCTCGGCGCTTGCCTCGACCGTGCGCAGTCCCCAGCCCCAGGCGTTGGCGAGCAGCTCCTCGCCGCCGACCCGCTGCTGCTCGAAGCCGCTGTCGCGCAGCAGCCGCCGCAGGTCGGCGGGGGCGAAGGCGTGGACGTCGACCTCGCCCTCGAGGGAGTGTCCGTTCGATTGCTCCATCTCGGGCACCGCGCGGGGATGCGCCCCGACCAGGCGGCGCCAGGCGGGCGCGGCGATCATCCCCGCCCGCTTGGGTGCCGCCGCCAGGCGGTCGCCGTAGCGGGAGGGCTCGCCGCAGAAGGCGATTGCACCGCCGGGTCGCAGCACGCGGCGGAATTCCGCGAAGGCGCGCTCCAGGTCGGGGATGTGGTGCAGGACGGCGTGGCCGAAGACGAGGTCGAAGCTCTCGTCCTCGAAGGGCAGTTCCTCCGCCTCGGTCGCCACGGTCTCGGCTTCCAGTCCCAGGCCCTCGGCCGTCTCGGATAGCCGCCGCAGCATTCCCGGCGAGATGTCGGTCGCTGTCAGCCGCTCGATCGTCCCCATCTGCAGCAGGTTGAGCGAGAAGTAGCCGGTGCCGGAGCCGATCTCCAGCCCGTCGGCGAAGCTGAGCCCATCCAAGCCGCCGAGTGCCTTGGCGAGCTTCTGCCGGACTTGGCGCTGCCCGGTGGCGCCGAAGTCGATGCCCCACTTGGCGTCGTATTCGTCTGCCGCCGCGTCGTGATAGCGGGTGTTGACGTCCTTGATGTGGTCGGGCGTGGCGGTGGGGGAGGCCGGCATGGGGCGGGAACGGTACATGGATCGGCGCAACGCACATGGCGTGGAGCCGCAATAGCGTCCCCGATCGTGGCACGTGAGTACCTCCAAGATAATCAGCCCCCAGGGGTGCCGCCGCTGCCGTTGACCGGCGAGCGGACGCTGCCCGACGTGCCCGAGGAGAACTACTGGTTCCGCCGCCACCTCGCCGTCTACGAATGGATCGCGGCCCGGGTCGCCGGCCGGCGAGTTGTCGACATGGCCTGCGGCGAGGGATACGGCTCCGACGTGCTTGCCGCGCACGCGGCGAGCGTGGTCGGAGTCGATGCCAATCCGGAGGCACACGAGCACGCACGGCTGCGCTACGTGCGCGACAACCTGCGCTACGAGCGGGCCCTGGTCGAGAGCTTCTCCGAGCCCTGCGACGCGGTCGTCTTCCTGCAGACGATCGAGCACGTCCAGGACGCCGGTGCGATCCTCGAGCACTTCAAGTCGATGCTGGCACCGGGCGGTGTGGCCTACGTCTCCACCCCCAACCTGCTGACGCTGGCCCCCCCCGGAGCGGAGAAGTCCGACAACCCTTGGCACGTGCGCGAGTACCGCGCGGCGGAGTTCCGGGCGCTCTGCGAGGACCACTTCGAGCAGGTCAGGATGCTGGGGCTCTTCCACGCGCGCAAGCTGCGCCTGCACGAGATCGCGATCGGGCTCGGCTGGGACCACGTTCACAAAGCGCTGCGGCTGACCAAGCCCTTCTACGATCGCTTCACTCCGGCGATCGCCGCCTCGGACTTCACCTTGCGCGGTGACGATCTGGACCGGGCGCTGGACTTCCTGGCCGTCTGTCGTGGCTAGGAGCTCGGCTGAGAGCGCCGGTGACCTGGCGATCGTCCTCCACTCGCACATGCCCTACGTCGAGGGGTTCGGGACCTATCCGTTTGGCGAGGAGTGGCTATTCGACGCTGTGATCCGGTCCTACTTGCCCGTGCTCGAGGTGGCACGGGACCTGACGATGACGGTGACGCCGGTGCTGGCCGATCAGCTCGAGGACCGCGGAGCGGCGGAGCGACTGCGGCAGTTCCTGCTCGAGTGGCGGATCGGGGCGGCCGAGGCGGACGCTCCCCAGGTCGCGCCCGAGTGCCGGGCCGCCTGTGAGGGGGAGCTGGTGCGTTACCGGCATGCGCTGGAGCTACTGGACGCAGCCGGCGGGGATCCGCTGCGGCCATTCCAGGATGCGGCTGACGAGGGACGGATCGCGCTGGCTGCTTCGTCCGCGACGCACGCAGTGCTGCCTTTGCTGGCGACTCGGGCGGGGTTGCGATTGCAGCTCGACGCCGGAGTCCGCTCGCACCAGCGCCGCTTCGACTGGGATGGTGGGTTTTGGCTGCCCGAGTGCGCCTACGCGCCGGGGTTGGAGCACCGTCTGGCCGAGCAAGGGGTGCGCTGGTTCTGCGTCGACCAGAGCGCACACGACGAGGATCCGTTTGACGCTCTTACCCCTTTGGCCACGGACGCCGGCCCGGTGGCGCTGCCGATCGACTGGGAGGCGATCCAGTGGCTCTGGTCGCTGGACGGCTACCCCTCCGACCCCGCCCATGCCCAGTTCGCGGGCAAATCGCTGCGCGGGGTGAGGATCTGGAAGGTCGGTGGTGGGGCCTACGAGCCCGCCGTCGCCGAGGCGGTGGCGCGTCGCCAGGCGGGGGAGTTTCTGGGCGCGATCGCGGCACGCCTGCGCGACTTCGCCGCGAAGCGCGGGCGTCGCGGCCTGATCGTCTTCGCGATTGACACCGAGCTGCTCGGGCACTGGTGGTCGGAGGGCGCACTCTGGCTGCGCGAAGTGCTTGCCGGCGCCGCCGCGGCCGGCGTCCGCCTGCTCACGGCGCCGCAGGCGCTGGCCGAGCACGAGCCGGTCGAGCGGCCGTTGGCCGCCTCGACCTGGGGCGAGGACAAGGACCTGCGGACGTGGGACTCGCCGCCGGTCGCCGACCTCGCCTGGGGCGCTCGGCGCCTGGAGTTGCGCCTGCTGCGCGCACTTGCGCAGGGCCTGCGCGGACCCACCGCGCTGCGGGCGGCGCGCGAGCTGCTCGCCGTCCAGGCGAGCGACTGGGCCTTTCTCGACAAGCGCGGTCAGGCGGGCGACTACCCCTTCCGCCGAGTCACCGATCACGCCGAGGCGTTGCTGGAGGCCATAGACTCTGCCGCCAGCAGCGACCCGCGTATGCGAGCACTAGCCCCGGACCTGAGCCTCGCTCCCCTGCTGGAGCCCTAGATCTCCCTCGTCGGATGACTCGCGTATTGATCCTCTCCTGGGAGTACCCACCGCTGATCGAGGGCGGCTTGGCGCGGCACGTGCGCAAGCTCTCAGAGGCCATGGTCGAGCGCGACGTCGAGGTCCACGTCCTCACCCGTGGCGGTGAGGAGTCGCCGGCCGAAGAGCGCCGCGGTGGCGTCCGCATCCACCGCATCCGCGAGCCGCGGCGGCCCACAGAGCTGGGCGAGTTCGTCGCCTGGGTCGAGCGGATGAACTCCGACATGCTCGCCGCTGGGGTCGAGCTCGGCGACCGCTACAGCTTCGACCTCGTGCACGGCCACGACTGGCTGGTCGCCAACGCCTGCGATCACCTGGCGAAGCGCTTCGAGGCGCCGCTGGTGACGACGATTCACGCCACCGAGCACGGCCGTCATCAGGGCTGGGTCGACAAGCACCCGCAGAGCTATATCCACGGGGTCGAGCGCTGGATCACCAACCGCTCGGAGCGCACGATCGCCTGCTCGCACTACATGCGTGAGCAGATCGTCGACATCTTCGGGGTCGAGGAGGAGCGGGTCAGCGTCATCCCCAACGGGATCGATCCCGACGATCTCCCGGTCCAGGACCCGGCCGAGCTGAAGCGCATGCGGGCCGAGTTCGCCGCGCCCGAGGAGAAGCTGGTGCTGTTGATCGGCCGACTGGTCTATGAGAAGGGCTTCCAGCTTGCCCTGGAGGCGATGCCGCGGGTGATCGAGGAGGCACCGGGGACGCGCTTCCTGGTTGCCGGCTCCGGCACCCATGAGGAGGAGCTGCACCGCCAGGCGCAGGAGCTGGGCTTGATGGAGCACGGCACATTCCTCGGCTGGATAGGCGACGACGTTCTCCACTCGCTCTACCGGATCGCCGATCTGACCGTGGTGCCCTCGATCTATGAGCCCTTCGGGTTGGTCGCGCTGGAGGCGATGGCCTCGGAATGCCCCTGCATCGTCGCCGACACCGGCGGCCTGCGCGAGGTCGTTCCGCATGAGGATGTCGGCCTGCGCTTTCGCTCAGACGATCCCGAAGCCCTCGCCGAGGTCGCGATCCGCGTGCTTCGGGATGACGAACTCGGCCAGAGCCTCGTTGCCGAAGCCTACGAGCACCTGCGCCGCTTCGACTGGGGCGACGTCGCCGAGCGAACCGCCATGGTCTACGCCGAACTCGCCGGCGACCCTAGTCCTGCTTAGGCGACCAGCGAGGGTCCCCAAGGCTAGTTCGACTGCGGATCCCCTTTGGCGGCGATCGAGAAGCTGCCGCTTGTCGTGTTGCCCGGCGTCCACTCGATGCCTTCGATCAGCTCGACCGGCTGTATCTGCAGGGCGCTTGAGATTTTGATCAGTGTGTCGATGCGGGGGACACGCGCTCCGCGCTCGAGCAGGCCGATCTCGGTCCGGTGCAGCGACGAGCGCAGGCCGAGCTCTTCCTGGGACAGGTTGGCGCGCCGCCGGCATCGGCGCAGGTTCTCGCCGAAGCGTCGGGCGACGTCCATCGCCGGGATTCTCTTGTCTGTGAGCCGCAGGATCTACAGCCTCCAGTCGGGAGAAGCCGAGTCTCTGAGATGGAGGTTCATTGTGTCACAGACAATAGCGCGCGGATCTGATATAAATTTTGCAGACAACAAGTCACTGGTGTAATCGGCGTACGATTACACCATGGCACTCAACATCAAGGATCTGGAGACGGAGAAATTGGCGGCAGAGGTGGCAGAGCTCACCGGCGAGAGCAAGACCGGGGCGGTGCGCGAGGCGTTGCGTCAGCGTCGAGACCGGCTTGAGCTCGAAGGGGGCGCGAGTAAAGAGAGACGGCGTCAGGATCTGCGGCGGTTCATGGAGACAGAGATCTGGCCGCATGTCCCTGACGATCTCCGGGGTAAATCGATAACCAAGGCTGAACGAGAAGAGATTCTTGGCTATGGACCGGAGGGATATTGATTCTCGATAGCTCGGCAGTTGTGTCGATGATCATCGAGGAGCCGGGCCACGAGCGACTCCTCGACGCAGTGGCGGATGCAGCGGAGGTCGCGATAGGCGCTCCGACCTTGGTGGAGGTCGAGATGGTGATGATCGGTCGCTCCGGTTCGCGGGGTCAGTCGCTCGTCGCACAATTCTTGGAGCGGAACGACGTGGAGGTGATTGCCTTCCAGGACGCGCATCGACGCGCCGCTGCCGATGCCTTCATCGACTACGGCAAGGGTCGTCGCCCGGCCGCCCTCAACTACGGCGACTGCATGACCTACGCAACCGCCAAGGTCGCGGAGCACCCGCTGCTATTCACGGGTAAAGACTTCCCCCAGACCGACCTGGTTCCGGCGCTGCCGTAATCAATCGGGCTGCGGGAGCGTGGTCCAGGCCTCTGGGTCGGGCTCGACCGGATTGGGCCAGCGCAGCTGCTCAGGGGCGTCGCGCATGCGCACGATCCGGGCCGGGACGCCGGCGACGACGGCGTTGGCCGGGACGTCCTTGGTGACGACCGAGTTGGTGCCGACGATCGAGTTGTCGCCGACGCTGACGCCGCGCAGGATGCAGGCGCCGTAGCCGATCCAGACGTTGGAGCCGACCTCGACCTCGCGGGTGTAGATGCCCTGCTGGCGGATCGGCCGCTCGACCTCGACCACGCCGTGATCGAAGTCGATGAACATCGCCCGGTCGGCGATGACGCACTGCTCGCCGATCCGCACCCGCTTGTAAGCGGAGATCGTGCACTCCTGTCCCATCACGGTCTTGGCGCCGATCTCGACCACGCCCTCGTGGCAGCGGATCTTGGTCCCGTGGCCGATCCAGACGAAGCGACCGAAATCGACTTGCCCCTTGCGCCCTATCTCGAGTTCGAGGCGGGGACCGAGGAAGAGCAATCCGTCGGTGCGCCAGCGCCAGCCCGCGCGGGTGAGGAGGCGACGCCACAGATAGCGCAGCGCGAGCAGCGCGTAGCCGGGTCTGAGCATCCCGTTGCGCGCGGAGAAGCGGATCAGTCGGATCACGGCGGCGGGGACTTTAGACTCCGCCGCCAATGCCCGACGCCGCCAAATCCACCTCACTCGCCGAGCGCCTCGTTGCGGGCGACAAGCGAGCGCTGGCGCGGGCGATAACGCTGATCGAGTCCGACGACCCGGCCGGCTGGGAGTTGGTGCGGGAGGTCTACCCGCGCACCGGCAAGGCGCGGATCGTCGGCTTCACCGGGCCACCCGGCGTCGGCAAGAGCACTCTGATCGGGGCGCTGACCGCCGAGCTGCGCAAGGCCGAGCGTCAGGTCGCGGTGCTCTCGATCGATCCCTCGAGCCCCTTCACCCACGGCGCCCTGCTCGGCGACCGCATCCGCCTCTCCGATCACTTCCTCGATTCGGGTGTCTTCATCCGCTCGATGGCCTCGCGCGGTGCGCTCGGCGGCCTCTCGGAGGCAGCGCTCCAAGTCGCGCTGGCGATGGATGCGGCCGGCAAGGACGACGTCTTGATCGAGACCGTCGGCGTCGGCCAGGCCGAGATCGACATCGTCGACCACGCCGACACGATCGTGCTTGCCCTGATGCCCGGGTCCGGCGACTCGATCCAGGCGCTGAAGGCGGGGGTCATGGAGATTCCCGACGTGATCGTCGTCAACAAGGCCGACCACCCGATGACCGACACGATGGTGCGCGAGGTCCGCAGCGTGCTCGCCCTCTCGCATCGGCCCGGCGAATGGCAAGTGCCGACCCTGCGCACCGAGGCGGCGCGGGGCGAGGGAGTCGAGGAGCTGGCGGTGAAGATCAATGAGCATCGCGCCCACATCGAGGCGGAGGGCACGCTCGAGCAGCGCCGCGCCCGCAACCTGCGCAACGAGGTGCTGGGGATCGCGACCTCGCGCACGCGGCGCCGCATGGAGGCGACTGCCGCGGCCGATCCCGAGACGGCGGCACTGCTGGACCGGGTCGTGCGCCGCGAGCTCGACCCGGCGAGCGCGGCGAGCGAGCTGATGGAGCGGCAGTCCGGTGAGTGAGGCGGGAACGCTGCCGAGCCTCGCCGAGGCGCTCGGTTGGGCCGGATGCGAGCTCGACGACAATGGCGGCAAGGCCGTCGGCCGGGTCGAGGGGGTCTACGCCGACTCGGAGGCGGGCAACCCAGTCTGGCTGGTGGTCGCCACCGGTCGCCGGCGACGCGCCAAGACGTTCGTGGTGCCCCTGCGCGAGTGCGCCGCGATGCCGGGCCGCGTCTGGACTGCCCAGGGGCGCGACACGATGCTCGCGGCACCCACAGTCGACCCGACCCGGCCGCTGCTGCGCGAGCACGAGGTCGCGATCTGCACCCACTACGGGGTGGGCGAGCAACTCGGTCGCCACGCCGAAGTCGTCGGTCGCTCCGAAGCCTCGGTCACCGCCCAGCCTGCATCGGGCTGAACCGATCGACTTCATCTCTTCGTAATCAGGAGGTGGAAGAGTGAGCGAATGGTCCTGCTGATTCTGTTCGGCTTCGTGGCGGGTGCGGCTACCGCGCTCTCCCCATGCGTGCTCCCGGTGCTGCCGATCGCGCTCTCCGCGGGCGCTACCGGCGGGCGGCGCCGGCCATTCGGCATCGTCGCCGGCCTCGCCGTCTCCTTCACCTTCGCCACCGTCGCGCTGGTCTACGTGATCTCGGCCCTCGGCCTGCCCAATGACCTGCTGCGCAAGCTGGCGATCCTCGTCCTGCTCGGCTTCGGCATCTCGTTGATGATCCCGCCGCTCGCCGCCCGGCTCGAGGCCTGGCTCAGTCGCTTTGCCGGCCTGGTCGGTGGGCCGCGCAGCGGCGGCGACGGCTTCTGGTCGGGAGTCGCCGTCGGCGGCAGCCTCGGGTTTGTCTACGCGCCCTGCGCGGGGCCGATCCTCGCCGGGGTGATCACCGTCTCGGCCTCGCAGTCGTTCACGGCGGGCCGGCTGGCGGTGGCACTCAGCTACGGCATCGGCTCGGCCGTCGTCCTCTACTTCCTGATGCTGGGTGGGCGCCGCGTCATCGCTCCGCTCGCCCGCCGCGGCGTCGGCCTGCAGATCGCCATGGGCGCCGTGATGGTCGTCGTGGCGCTGGCGATGCTGCGCAACTACGACGTCAAATTCCAAAACCAGATCGCAAGCAGCCTGCCCAGCTTCCTGGTCAACCCGTCGAAGCCCCTGGAGGACACGGCGGCCGCCCACGACGCCCTCGCGGAAGTGCGGGGATCGAGTGGGGGGCTGGGCGAAGCGGTGGCGGAAGCCGCGCCGATGCCCGAAGAAGCCACCGGCCCCGGCTCGGGCCTGCCGGTATACGGGAAGGCGCCTGAATTCGTCGACAACCAGCAATGGTTCAATACGCCCGGCGACCGGCCGCTGACGCTGCGCTCGCTGCGCGGGCGGGTGGTTCTGGTCGATTTCTGGACCTACAGCTGCATCAACTGCCTGCGCACGCTGCCCTACCTGACCGCCTGGGACAAGCGCTACCGCAAGGACGGGCTGACGATCGTCGGCGTCCACTCGCCGGAGTTCCCCTTCGAGAAAGAGGCGAGCAACGTCGAAGAAGCGATCGAACGCAACGGGATCGAATATCCGGTGGCACAGGACAACGAACTGGCGACCTGGAACGCGTACGGCAACCAGTACTGGCCCGCCGAGTACTTCATCGACTCCCGGGGACGGGTCCGCTTCGCCCATTTCGGCGAGGGCGAATACGGCGAGAAAGAAAAGGTGATCCGCGAGCTGCTCGCCGAAGCGGGGAAGGCGCCGAAGCAGGCCCCCGCGCGCATCAAAGCGGTAGCCCCGTCGCCCGCGGTGACCACTCCCGAGACCTATCTCGGCGCGGCCCGTGCCGAACGCTTCGTCAACCCGATGCTCTCGCCCGGCAGCCATGACTTTGGCAACCCTGAATCGCCGCCGGACAACGAATTCGCCTACCGCGGCAGATGGAGGATCAGCCTCGATTCGGCGACGGCGGAGGGCGGCGCGGCGCTGGATCTCTCTTTCGGGGCACGGCGCGTCTACCTGGTGCTGGGCTCCCCCGGGCACAGCCGCCGGATGCGGGTCCTGCTCGACGGCCGCCCGATCCCAGCCAGCCTTGCCGGGTCCGACGTCCACGACGGAGTCGTCACGGTCTCCGCGCAACGGCTCTACAACCTCGTCGACCTGCCCAAGGTCGAACACCGCACGCTTCGCCTGATCCCCGAACCGGGCATCAGCGGCTACGCCTTCACCTTCGGCTAAAAAGCCGGCCGTCGGCGGTGCTCAGCAGCCGAGCTGGCGGGCGATGACCATCTGCTGCACCTCGTCGGTGCCCTCGCCGATGGTGAGGATCTTGGCGTCGCGGTAGAAGCGGCAGACGGGGTACTCCTCGATGTAGCCGTAGCCGCCGTGGATCTGCACCGCCTCCTCGGTCGCGCGGACGGCGAGCCGGCCGGTGATCAGCTTCGCTTGCGCCGCGGTGAGGGTGAACGACTGGCCGGCGTCCTTCTCCAGAGCGGCGCGCCAGGTGAGCAGGCGGGCGGCCTCGATCTGGGCTGAGAGGTCGGCGATCTTCGCCTGGATCGACTGGAATTTGGCGATCGGCTGGCCGAAGGCCCGGCGCTCTTTGGCGTAGGAGATCGCCTCGTCGAGGGCGCCCTGGGCGAGACCGACGCCCATCGCGGCGACGCCGATGCGGCCGCCATCGAGGATGTGGAGGAAGTTCTTGAAGCCGTCGCCGCGGCGGCCGAGCAGGTTGACCTCGGGGACGCGGCAGTCCTCGAAGCTGAGCGGTCGGGTATCGGAGGCGTTCCAGCCCATCTTGCGGTAGGGCTCGCCGGCCTCATAGCCGGGCGTCCCGTTGGGAACGATCAGGTTGGAGATCTCCTTGCGCCCGTCGGTGTTGCCGGTGACGGCGGTGATCGAGACGCAGCCGGAGATATCGGTGCCGGAGTTGGTGATGAACTGCTTGGCGCCGTCAATCGTCCACTCGCCGTCGGCAAGCTTTGCCTGGGTGCGGACATTGCCCGCATCTGATCCTGCCTCTGGCTCGGTAAGCCCGAAGGAGGCGAGCTTCTTGCCGCTGCAGAGGACGGGCAGCCACTCGTCCTTCTGCTCGTCACTGCCCCACAGGTAGATAGGCATCGTGCCGAGGGAGGTGTGGGCGGCCATGGTGATGCAGACGGAGGAGTCGATCCTGGCCAGCTCTTCAACAGCGAGCACGTAGGAGAGAGTGTCCGCGCCGCCCCCGCCGTATTCCTGCGGGAAAGGAATACCCATAAGCCCAAGCCCCCCGAGCTTCTCGACGATCTCGTAAGGGAACCGCTTCTCCCGATCCAGCTCCTCAGCGACAGGCTTGACCTCCTGGAGCGCAAACTCACGCACCGTGTCCCGGAGAAGCTTTTGCTCGTCAGTCAGGTCGAAGTTCATGCGCGGCAGCCTAATGCGCATCTCGCGCGGGTGGCGCGGGAGGAGGGGTGTTCGGACGGGTGAGTCCGCTAACACCCCCTCCTCCCGTGACAGGACCCGCGCGCTGACGCCTACAGCTGCAGCGACTTCACCTGCAGCAACTCCTCGATCGCATACCGCCCGTTCTCGCGCCCATGCCCCGACTGCTTGTAGCCGCCGAAGGGGGCGAGTGGGTTGAAGGCGCCGCCGTTGATCTCGATCTGCCCGGTGCGGATCCGCTTGGCGACGGAGATCGCGTGGTCCTGGTCGTCCGACCAGACGCCGCCGGCGAGGCCGTAGACGGTGTCGTTGGCGATCCGCACCGCGTCGTCCTCGTCGTCGTAGGGCTGGATCGCAAGCACCGGGCCGAAGATCTCCTCCTGGGCGATCGTCATCTCGGGCGTCACCTCGGAGAAGACCGTGGGGCGGACGAAGTAGCCGCGCTCGAGTCCCTCGGGAGGCGCGGCACCGCCGGTCACCAGCTTGGCCCCTTCGGCCTCGCCCTTCTCGATGTAGCCGCGGACGCGCTCGCGCTGGACCTCGGAGACGAGTCGGGCCGAGCCGGGTCGAATCCTCGAAAGGGTCGCCGGGGGTGAAGGCCTCGGCGGCGGACTTCGCCAGCTCCTCGGCTTCGGCCAGCTTCTCGCGCGGCACCAGCATCCGGGTCAGGGCGCTGCAGGTCTGGCCCGAGTTGAGGTAGCACTTGCCGACCCCGTCCGGGATCGCTTTGGCAAGGTCGGCGTCGTCGAGGATCACGTTC
This sequence comes from uncultured Solirubrobacterales bacterium, assembly GCA_963824705.1. Taxonomy (GTDB): domain Bacteria; phylum Actinomycetota; class Thermoleophilia; order Solirubrobacterales; family 70-9; genus VRUE01. The sequence goes on along the minus strand of CAWGQE010000003.1, from coordinate 1,921,636 downwards.
GGGGACTTGCCGCCGAGCTCCATCGCCACCGGCTTGACCGTCGCCGAGGCCAGCTCGCTCACCCGCCGGCCCGCTCGGGTCGAACCCGTGAAGGAGACCATGTCGACGCCGGGGTGTCCGGCGATCGCCTCGCCGACGACCGGGCCGGTGCCGGTGACGAGGTTGAAGACTCCCGCCGGCAGGCCGGCGGCCTCGACAACCTCGGCGAGGATGAAGGCGTTGAGCGGGACCACCTCGCTCGGCTTGAGCACGACCGTGCAGCCGGCGGCCAGCGCCGGCGCGACCTTGGCGGCGATCTGGTTGAGCGGGTAGTTCCAGGGGGTGATCGCACCGAGCACGCCGGCCGGCTCGCGCAGCACGCGCGAGTTGCCGATCTCCTCCTCCCAGGCGACTTCCTCCATCAGCCCCGGCATCGCGCCGAACTGGCCGATCGGCAGGCCGGCCTGGATGATCCGGCTCAGCGTCAGCGGCATTCCCAGCTCCTGGGAGATCGTCGCGGCGATCTCGTCGCTGCGTTCGCCGAGCCCGGCGGAGATCGCCGCCAGGTAGCCGGCCCGCTCCTCGCGCGAGGTCTGCGACCAGGAGTCGAAGGCGTCGCGGGCGGCACGCACCGCGAGGTCGGCGTCTCCCGGCGTGCAGGCCGGAATCGTCGCCATGATCTCCTCGCTGGTCGAGTTGACGACCTCGATCGTCTCGCCGCCCTGCGGCTCGACCCACTCGCCGCCAATGAAGACCTTGTCTCGCACTTGTACTTCAGCCGCCGTCGCCATCTCGCTCCTCCTGGTTGTCCCGCGTCACGTCGATTGAAGCATTGTGTCCCCTATAGGGGTAACAAGTGTCCATCCTGTCGCGCCAGGGCGCCGGGGCCGGGCATCGCGCGGGCGTCGCGGGCGTGCAGGAGCTGGCCGCAGCTCTCGCATATGCCGCGGTCGTCGACCTCGCCGCCGCACTCCTTGTGGACGATCAGCATCGGCGGGCCGTCCGGCTCGGGGGAGTGGCGGTCGCCCCAGGCGAGCAGGGCGACCAGGGCGGGCCAGAGGTCAAGACCCTTCTCGGTGAGGAAGTACTCGTAGCGCTCGGGGCTCGACTGGTAGGGGCGCCGTTCGAGGATGTCCTCCTCGACCAGCCGCTGCAGCCGCGCCGAGAGCACGTTGCGGGCGATCCCGAGGCCCCGTTGCAGCTCGCCGAAGCGGCGGTTGCCGTTCATCACGTCGCGGACGATCAGCAGGCTCCAGCGCTCGCCGACCACCTCGAGCGCCTTGGCGATCGAGCAGACCTGCCCCGGATACTCGTGACCAAGCATGAGAGTGATCTTGGCACACAAGGTTGCGTGAAGCAACCGAGTCGGCTAGGGTGGCTCCAATCAATGGTTGCTTCAAGCAACCTTGGCCGACTGGAGGCACAAGATGAGGCTGATTTCACGACACAGGCACCAGCAACGAACGAAGGCCCCGCGGATTTCGATCAGCCAGGCGGAGATCGCCGCCGACCTGCATTACCCGGCGGGTCGCCGCCCCGGCGGCGGAAGCCCTGCGGCAACCGGCAGGCGCGGGGCGCGATGAGCGGCGAGTCCAACGGCGCCACCGCGGTCGACTCCGCGCTGGCGTTCGCCGAGTCGAGCCCGGAGACGAGCCGCAACCGCACCCTGGTCTGGCAGGACCCGGTCCCGACCGCGGCGGCCGGCGCGACGATGACCGGCATCGAGTACATGGAGGCGATCGTCGCCGGCGAGGTCCCGCCGCCGCCGATCGCGGTGACGATGCGGATGGGCCCGATCGAGGTGGAAGAGGGGCGGGCCGTCTTCTCGGGCGAACCCGGCGAGGAGCACTACAACCCGATCGGCGTCGTCCACGGCGGTTACGCGGCGACCCTGCTCGACTCGGCGCTCGGCTGCGCCGTGCACACGACTCTGCCGGCCGGCGTCGGCTACACGTCGCTCGGCCTCGAGGCCAAGTTCGTGCGTCCGATCACCCGCGACACCGGCCGGGTCCTCTGCGAGGCCAACGTCCTCTACCGCGGCCGTAAACAGGCGACCTCGGAAGCCAAGCTGACCGCCGCCGACAGCGGCAAACTGCTCGCGCACGGCGTCGCCACCTGCATGATCCTCGAAGCCTGAGCCCTCGCGGCGGCTACGCCGCGAAGCTGCGCGCGAGCTCGACCAGCAGCCTGACGCCGAAGCCGCTGGCGTCGTTGCCAACGTAGGGCCGGCCGACGTCCCAGGCGGTCCCGGCGATGTCGACGTGGGCCCAGGGGGTGTCGCCGACGAACTCCTCGAGGAAGGAGCCGGCGTAGATCGTCCCAGCCTTGCGCTTCGCCGAGGCGTTGGTGAGGTCGGCGACGGTGCCCTTGGTCAGCTCCTTGTACTCAGGGTGGAGGGGCAGGCGCCAGACCAGCTCTCCGCTCGTCTCGCCGGCCCGGGCGACCTCGGAGGCGAGATCGTCGTCGTTGGAGATCACCGCCGCGTAGGTCGAGCCGAGGGCGATCAGAACCGCACCGGTCAGCGTCGCCAGGTCGACGATCCGCTCCGCTCCCAGCTCGACCGCGTAGGCGAGGGCGTCGGCGAGGATCAGGCGACCCTCGGCGTCGGTGTTGTTGACCTCGACGGTCACCCCGTTGTACTGGGTGATGATGTCGCCGGGCTTGATTGCGGTCCCGGAGGGCATGTTCTCGGTCGAGGGCACGACCGCGATCAGGTCCAGCTCGAGGCCCAACTCGGCGATCGCACCGACCGCCTCCAGCACGGCGGCGCCGCCGGACATGTCCATCTTCATCTCGTGCATCGAGGGGGAGGGCTTCAGCGATATGCCGCCGGTGTCGAAGGTGACGCCCTTGCCGACCAGGCCCAGGGTGGGGCCGGAGCCGCCGCCCTTGTAACGCAGCACGATCAGCTTCGGATCCTCCGCCGTCCCCTGGCTGACTGCGACGAGCCCACCCATCTCCTTGGCGGCGATCTCCTCGCGTCCGAGGACTTCGGCGCTGACCCCCTCGTGGTGGGAGGCGATCTCCCGCGCCCGCCGGCCGAGGAAGGACGGGGTAGCGACGTTGGAGGGCAGGCTCTGCAGGTCGCGGGCGCGGTTCTGGGCCTCGGCGCAGATGCGGGCGCCCTCGGCTGCCACAGCGGCGCCCGCCGGGGCGAGCAGGGTCAGCGACTCGATCTGGGGCGGTGGGGGAGGGTCCTTCGGGTCGGTGCTCTGGAAGCGATCGAAGCGGTAGGCGGCGAGGATCGTGCCGGTGACCAGCGCCTCGGCCGTCGCCTCGTCTTCGTCCGACTCCGGCAGGAGCCAGGCGAGCGAGGTCACCTCCAGCTTCGTGGCCTCCTTCGCGGCCACGGCGGCGGCGAGGCGGATCCGCTCGGCGTCGGCCTCGTCGCGCTTGCCCAGGCCGACCGCGAGCACGCGACCGGGCTGCTCGGGACGCAGCAGGGTCAGCTTCTGAAAGCCCGCCCTGGTGTCTCCGGCGCCTGGCGCTCCGGCCAGCTCGGCGGGCAGCTGCTCGCCCTCGTAGAGCCCAACGGCGAGTAGATCGGCGTCGGTTTCGGTGGGTTGGATCTGACTGACATCGATTCTCATGGCGAGCGAGTCTATGAACTCCCGTCGCGTGATTCCTTTAGTCAACTATTACGTGACCAAGGAACCACAACTTGCGGGGCTCGCCCGCTATCGTTCCTGGCAGGGCCTTGCGGCCCGTCCCGAGCCGAGATCCGGCATAAAACGACGTAGAAAGGCCGCCAGATGCCCAGCACCGTCATTCTTGGAACCGCACGCACGCCCTTCGGCAAGATGGGCGGCACCCTCTCCTCACTCGACGCCACCGACCTCGGTGGCCACGCGATCTCCGCGGCGCTGGAGCGTTCCGGCGTCGACGCCGACCAGGTCGACCAGGTTGTCTTCGGCCAGGTCCTGCAGGCCGGCCAGGGTCAGATCCCATCGCGCCAAGCCCAGATCAAGGGCGGGGTCCCCAAGGAGGTGCCTTCGGAGACGATCAACAAGGTCTGTGCCTCGGGCATGCGCTCGCTCGGGATCGCCGACATGGCGATCCGGGCCGGCGACGCCGAGGTCGCCGTCACCGGCGGCATGGAGTCGATGAGCGGTGCGCCCCACCTGCTGCCCGGCGCCCGCTTCGGCTACCGGATGGGCCACGTCGAGACGATCGACTCGATGGTCCACGACGGCCTCACCAACCCCTTCACCGAGAAGCAGATGATCAACGAGGCGAGTGAGGTCTCCAACGAGCTGGAGATCACCCGCGCCGACATGGACAAATTCGCCGAGCGCTCGCACCGGCTCGCTGCCGAGGCGACCGACGCGGGCCGGCTCGCCGACGAGATCGTCGGCGTCACGGTCAAGTCGCGCAAGGGCGAGAACACGATCGAGGCCGACGAGGCGATTCGCGCGGAGACCACGGTGGAGACGCTGGCCGGCCTGCGGGCGATCGGTGGCGACGATGCCACCCACACCGCCGGCAACGCCCCCGGCGTCAACGACGGCGCCGGCGCGATCGTCGTCGCCTCCAGCGATTGGGCCGAGAAGGAAGGCCGCACCGTGCTGGCCCGGGTCCTCTCCTACGGCACCGTCGCCGACGACTTCCCCTACCTGGCCAAAACCCCCGCCAACGCGGCCAAGCAGGCGCTGGAGAAGATCGGCAAGAGCCCCGAGGACGTCGATCTCTGGGAGATCAACGAGGCCTTCGCCTCGGTCGCGCTCAACTCGATGCGGATGCTCGGCGTCGACGAAGACAAGGTCAACGTCAACGGCGGCGCGATCGCGCTCGGCCACCCGATCGGCGCCTCTGGCTCCCGCATCGTCGGCTCGCTCGTCCACGAGCTGGGCCGCCGTGGCGGCGGCCTGGGTGTTGCCGCGATCTGCAGCGGTGGCGGCCAGGGCGACGCGATAGTCATCGAGGTCTGAGCTGGTGCAGCGGGCGGCTGCCTTCTTCGACCTGGACAAGACCCTGATGGCGGGATCTTCGGGAATGCAGTTCGCCCGCGTCGCGACGCGGCACGGGATCGTGTCCCGCCGCTTGCTGGCGAGCTGGGGGGTCGAGCACCTGCGGTACCGGCTGCGCGGCACCACCGACGAGCGCACCACGGAGGTGCTGCGCGTCGCTCGCGATCTGATCTCCGGCGTGCCGGCCCGCAGCCTCGAGCGCATGAACCCGGAGGTGATGGCGGCGATCCTGCCGCGCGTCTACCCGCAGATGCTCGACGAGGTCTACGCCCACCAGGACGCCGGCCGCGCCACCTTCATCGTCAGCGCCGCCGGCAACGGCGTGGTCGAACCGCTCGCCGCCGTGCTGGGAATGGATGGAGGCATCGGTACGCGATACGAGGTCGGCGAGGACGGCGCCTTCACCGGCCGCTTCGACGGGCCCTTCGTCTACGGGCCGGGCAAGGTCGAGGCGATGGAGGCGTTCGCCGCCGAGCACGGGATCGACCTCGCCGCCTCCTACGCCTACTCGGACTCGATCTCCGACCTGCCGATGCTGCGCGCGGTCGGCCACGCGGTTGCCGTCAATCCCGATCCGCCGCTGGCCGAGATCGCCCGCGAGGAAGGCTGGCAGACGATGCGCTTCGAGCAGCTCGGCCGCCGCCTGGTCGCCCTCGCCGTCACCCTGCTGGCGACGATCGCCGGCTTCGGCGCATCGCGCATAGCCGCCCGCCGCAAGCCGCCACCCCGCCGCTTCGCGGCGCGCCGCTGAATCAGGCCGCATCTACACTCTGCGCATGGCGACCGAACCGCGGCAGAAGCCGCTGGAAGAGCGCGAGGCGGAGCGCACGACGATGTCGGGACACCCGATCGCCCCGCTCTACGGTCCCGAGCTGGCGCCGACCGAGCCCGAGGAGTCAATCGGCCGCCCGGGCGAGTACCCCTTCACCCGCGGTCCGTACGAGTCGATGCACCGGGGCAAGCTCTGGACGATGCGCCAGTTCGCCGGCTTCGGCACGGTCGAGGAGACCAACGAGCGCTTCCACTACCTGCTCGATCACGGTCAGACCGGGCTCTCGACCGCCTTCGACATGCCGACCCTGATGGGCTACGACTCCGACCACGAGCGCAGCCTCGGCGAGGTCGGGCGCGAGGGGGTCGCGGTCGACAGCCTCGACGACATGGAGCAGCTCTTCGACGGGATCCCGCTCGGCGGTGTCACCACCTCGATGACGATCAACGCGCCGGCGGCGATCTTGCTCGCCTTCTACGTGTTGGTGGGCGAGCAGCAGGGCGTGTCGGCGGACAAGCTCGGCGGCACGATCCAGACCGACATCCTCAAGGAGTACATCGCGCAGAAAGAGTGGTGCTTCCCGATCGAGCCGGCGATGCGCCTGGTCACCGACATGATCGAGTGGTGCACGGAGAACATGCCGCGCTGGCACCCGGTCTCGATCTCCGGTTACCACATCCGCGAGGCTGGTTCGACCGCCCAGCAGGAGCTGGCCTTCACGCTCAAGGATGGCTTCACCTATGTAGAGCGGGCGCTCGAGCGCGGCCTTGATATCGACGATTTCGCCCCCCGCCTCTCCTTCTTCTTCAACGCCCACATCGACTTCTTCGAGGAGATCGCCAAGTACCGGGCGGCGCGGCGGATCTGGGCGCGCGAGATGCGCGACACCTACGGCGCCAAGCGCGAGGAGTCGATGCGACTGCGCTTCCACGCGCAGACGGCGGGCGTTTCGCTGACCGCCCAGCAGCCGCTCAACAACGTCGTGCGCACCTCGCTGGAGGCGTTGGCGGCGGTGCTCGGCGGCACCCAGTCGCTGCACACCAACTCCTTCGACGAGGCGCTGGCGCTGCCCACCGAGGAGGCTGTCCGGGTGGCGTTACGCACGCAGCAGATCATCGCCTTCGAGTCGGGTGCGCCGAACACGCCGGACCCGCTCGGCGGCTCCTGGTTCGTCGAGAAGCTGACCGACGAGATGGAGGCCGCCGCCTACGACTACTTCGCACGCATCGACGAGCTGGGGGGGATGGTCGAGGCGATCCGCCGCAACTTCCCCCAGCGCGAGATCGCCGATGCCGCCTTCACCTACCAGCGCGAGGTCGACGAGCGCAGTCGCATCGTCGTCGGTGTCAACGACTTCGTCCAGGAGGACGAGCAGCCGACGCCGATCCTGCGCATCGATCCGAGCCTCGAACGCAAGCAGACCGATCGCCTGGCGGCGACCCGTTCCCGCCGCGATGGCGTCGCGGTCGAGTCGGCCCTGGCCGAGCTCAAACGCGCCGCCGCGACCGACGCCAACCTGATGCCGCCGATCATCGCGGCTGCCCGCGCTCGCACCACCGAGGGAGAGATGATCTCCGCCATGCAAGAGGTCTTCGGCACCTACACCGAGTCGCCCGTCTTCTAGCGGCCGAGTGGTCACTTTGCCCCCGGATTCGGTGGTAAAGGGTTCAGCCACCTTGTCTTGACGCGCGTTCGACTGTGCTGCGTAGGATCCGCCGAACCTCCGCTGGTTCGTGCTTGACCTGCCAGTGGGAGAAGCGCAGCGGCCACATGCCGGCCACCAGATGCGCCTGATCGCGCTCCAAGCCTCGCTTCTGTTGGGATGCGGTGCGGTGATACTTCAACCCGTCTGTCTCCACCACGATTCCCAGCTCGGGCCAGAAGAAATCGACTTCGTAGCCGTTCACCCATGCCTTCGTCTCTGGCGTCGAGAGGCCGGCGGCCCGTGCGACGGGCCGCATCAGCTGCTCGAGCTCAGAGTCGCTGAGTCGGAAGGTGAGGGGGTCGAGGAGCTTTCGCAGGGGCGCCACGCCGGGTTGACCGCGGTGGCCCTCGAGCGATGCATGTAGCACGTCCGCTCTCACCCGGTTGAGCTTGTCGGCCTCGTTGATGGCGCGCTCGAGCTGCATCGGCCTCAACCGTGTCGCCTGGTCGACCAACGTGCGTACGGGCGAGGTAAGGGGAATCCCTTCATGGAGGCCGACCTCGCCCATCACCGCCCGCGTACGCCGATGGACTCGGATTCCGGGCTGTCGGGCGCGTCTCTTCGACGGCACAGAAACATCGATCAGGCCTCTTTGCTCGGTTCCGAATTCCCATAGCGCCGCCGCGCTGCCGTGGCTCAGCACCGCTTCCGGCCCGCAGGCCAGCACCGCCGCCATCCAGCGCCCTGGTCTACCCAGTAGCGGCCGTCCCACGGCGTAGACGCCGCGCCACACGGGATGCAGCCGCCCGGCGGCGATCCGCCGCTCGACCTGGCGCGGCCCGAGTCCTAGCTCCAGTAGCTGCCAGCGCGCGATCGCGCCGTGCTGCTGCTTCACCAAAGCCCAGATCGCTGCATTGCGCCCGAGCACGTCCCTCGACTGGTCATTTGACCCACGCATACGGTGGTCAAGGGTTCAGCGAGGCGATTTCTCCCCTGTCCCGGTTCGGTCGTCTAGTCTCCCGACCGCTATGGAGGCAGCAACCGCTCGCAAGATCCGCGTCGTCGTCGCCAAGCCTGGCTTGGACGGGCACGACCGCGGGGCCAAGATCATCGCCCGGGCGCTGCGCGACGCGGGCATGGAGGTGATCTACACCGGCCTGCACCAGACGCCCGAGCAGATCGCCGAGACGGTGATCCAGGAGGACGCCGACGCGGTCGGCCTCTCGATCCTCTCCGGCGCCCACATGACGCTGGTGCCGCGGGTGGTCGAGTTGTTGAAAGCGCAGGGCGTCGACGACGTCCTGGTGACGGTCGGGGGCACGATTCCGGCCGACGACATCCCCGAGCTGAAGGAGTTGGGGGTCGCGGCCGTCTTCACGCCCGGTTCGGGCACCGACGAGATCGTCGATTTCATCCGCTCCGGCGCCGAAGAGCGCCATCAGCGGGAAGAAGCTTGATTTCAAGCGTGATTGAGGTCACGCCAACCTGCACATGTCCTGATGTATAGATAGACTGATTGACTGGTCAGTCAACAGCCTGAAGCAACAGCCAAGGAGGCTTGAAAGTTGAAGATCTGCGTCCTGGTCAAGGAGGTTCCGGACGCCGCCGTCCAGAAGCGCATCGACTCCACGACGATGCGTTTGGACCGTAGCGGCGAGAAAAACCTCAACCCCTTCGATACCCACGCCATTGAGGCCGCCATGCAGATCAAGGAGGGCGGCGCGATCCCGGTCGAGGAGGTCGTTGCGGTGACGATGGGCCCCGATTCGGCGGTCCGCGCGCTGCACAAGGCGGTGGCGCTCGGCGCTGACCGCTCGGTCCACCTCTCCGACGACGCGCTGTCGGGCTCCGACGTCTGCGCCACCGGTTACTCGCTCGCCAAGGTGCTCGAGTCCGAGAGCCCGGACCTGGTCCTGCTCGGCCAGCAGTCCGACGACGGCGAGTGCTACACGATCGGTGCCGTTGTCGCCGACCACCTGAAGATGCCTTCGCTGACGCAGGTGATCAAGATCGACGTCACCGATGGCAAGCTGCGCTGCGAGCGCCAGGCCGAGTACGGATACGACACGGTCGAGATCGAGTTGCCGGCCGTGATCAGCGTCGGCGACGCGATCAACGAGCCCCGCTACCCGAGCCTCAAAGCGATCATGGGGGCGAAGAAAAAACCCCTCGACGGCAAGGCGACCGGCGACGTCGGCATCGAAGCCGGCATGGTCGGCGCTGAGGGTTCCAAGACCGCGGTCCTCGCGCTCAACCCACCGCCCGCCAAGCAGGCCGGCGAGATCATCGAGGACGAGGACACCAACGAGACGGTCGAAAAGATCGTCGCTTGGCTCGACGAGAGGAAGCTGATCTAGATGGCAGGCATCCTGGTTTACGCCCTCCACGACGACGAGGGCAACTTCAACAAAAACTCGCTCGGGGCTATCTCCGAGGCGGCCAAGTTGGCCGGTGAAATCGGTGGCGAGGCCGCCGCGCTGGTCGTAGGCGAGGTTGCCGACGACGCCTGCGCCGCGCTCGGCAACTGGGGCGCGGCCAAGGTCTACCGGGCCAAGAGCGTGCCCGAGGGCCTGGCCCAGCCGATCGTCGACGCGATGGCCAAGGTCATCGCCGACGAGGGCTTCGGCTACGCGCTCTTCGGCGGTGGCCTGCTCGGCTTCGAGATCGGCGCCGGGCTGACCGCGCGCCTGAACGCCGGCGTGACGATGGAGGTGACGCAGGTCAAAGTGCAGGACGGCAAGCTCGTCGTCGAGCGCCCGATCCTGCAGGACTCCCAGATCGCCGACGTCGGTTACGTCTCAGAGCCGGGGATCATCATTGGCCGCCTCAACGCCTTCGACGCCAAGGAGAGCGGCGGAAGCGCCGAGGTTGTCGACGTCGACGTCGAGCTCTCGTCCTGGTCGACCAAGGCGACGCTGGTCCAGCGTGGCGAGCAGCGCGGTGCCGACGTCAACATCGAGGACGCCGACATCCTCGTCGGCGGCGGCCGCGGTCTCGGTGCGGCGGAGGGCTTCAAGCAGTGCGAGGAACTGGCCGAGGCGATGGGTGGGGCGGTTGCCGCCACCCGCGCCGTGGTCGACGCCGGCTGGTACCCCTATGCGGCCCAGATCGGCCAGACCGGCAAGACGGTCGCGCCGAAGCTCTACCTGGCCGCCGGCATCTCCGGTGCGATCCAGCACAAGGTCGGGATGCAGAGCTCGGAGAACATCCTCGCGATCAACAAGGACCAGAACGCGCCGATATTCGAGTTCTCGGATCTCGGCGTGGTCGGCGATCTGCACAAGATCGTCCCCAAGTTGACCGAGGCGATCAAGGCGAAGAAGGGAGGCTGAGCCCCGGCTCGGCCTCACCTCTCGTCCGCGACAAAGGAGCAAGCGATGCCCGCCGTAAAGCCGATCGACTACCCGCCCCCGTTCGACTCCGCCGACGTGATCGGCCCGCCGACCGATCCGGTCGACGACCGGATCGAGGTCGGGATCGCGATAGTCGGCGGCGGCCCGGCGGGTCTCGCCTGCGCCAACAAGATCATGCAGCTGCTCGAGGACGAGCCGGAGCTGACCGAGAAGCTCGGCGAAGTCCCGGTCGCGGTGATCGAGAAGGGCAAAGTATCGGGCGCGCATCTGCTCTCCGGAGCCAACGTCGACCCCTCGGCGATGACGCGGCTGTTCCCGGACATGGACCCGGGCGATTGGCCGTCGGTCTACCAGGAGGTAACCAAGGACGCGACCTACTTCCTCACCTCCAAGGCCGCGATCCCGCTGAAGCCGCCGCCGCCCAACTTCCGCAAAGAGGGGACCTACACGATGTCGGTCTCCAAACTGGGCCGCTTCCTCGCCGACAAAGCCGAAGAGGCTGGCGTCTACATCCTCTCCGAGACCGCCGCGACCAAGCTGCTGGTCGAGGACCGGATCGTCAAGGGCGTGCGCTCGGGCGATCGCGGCCGCGGCAAGGAGGGACAGGAGCTCGGCAACTTCGAGCCCGGCTCCGACGTCGTCGCCAAGGCGACCGTCCTCGCCGAGGGCACGATCGGCCACCTCACCTACTCGGCCTACGACTACTTCGACATGCACGGCTCCGACCCGCAGGCCTGGGAGCTCGGGGTGAAGGAGATCTGGGAGGTCCCCAAGCCGCTCGACCGGGTCATCCACACGCTCGGTTGGCCGCTGCGCTGGGGCGCCAAATACAAGGAGGCAGGCGGCAGCTTCATCTACCCGATGGGCGAGGACAAGGTCTGCTTTGGCCTCGTCGTCGGCCTCGACTACACCGACGCCACCTTCTCGGTCCACGACGAGCTGCAGCGCTTCAAGACGCATCCCTTCATCGCCAAGATCATCGAGGGCGGCAAGCGTGTGGGTTGGGGCGCGAAGACGATCCCCTCGGGCGGCTACTGGTCGCTCCCCAAGCGCTTCTCGGTGCCCGGCATGCTGGTCGCGGGCGACGCCGCCGGGATGGTCAACATCGCCGAACTCGCCGGCGTCCACTACGCGATGCACGCCGGCATGTACGCGGCGGAAGCGATTGTCGAGTCGCTGAAGAAGGACATCAACTCGGTCAACTTCGAGTCCTACGACGAGGCGATCCGCAACTCGGTGATCGAGAAGGACCTCTACAAGTCGCGCAACATGAAGCAGCCGCTGACCAAGGGCCTGATCCGCGGCGGCATCGTCGCCAACATGCTCGTCGCCAGCAAAGGCAACTTCCCACCCGGCCACATGAAGGTCGAGGACAACGCCGAGCCGGCGATGCACCTCGGCAATGCCGCCAGCCGTTACCCCAAGCCCGACAACGAGGTCACCTTCAACAAGCTCGACTCGGTCTTCCTCTCTGGCAACGCGACCCGCGACGACGCTCCCAACCACGTTCGCATCCAGACCAAGGTTCCGCGCGAGATCGCCCAGACCTGGGTCTCGATGTGCCCGGCCCAGGTCTACGAGATCCCCGACGAGCAGCTCGAGAACGGCGCCGCCGAAGTCGACGTCCACGTCACCGCCTCCAACTGCGTGCAGTGCGGCGCGATCACCGCCAAGGGCGGCCGCCTCACGTTGCCCGAGGGCGGGGACGGGCCGCTTTACCAAGAGACTTAAGGGGCCCTTGGGGGAGGTCGGGTGTCCCTCCCCAGGAGGCCGTTGCGCAGCTTGATTGCGGGGTCAGGGTTCGGAATGCCCGTCCGGGAGCCTCCTGGGGAGGGACACCCGACCTCCTGGCGGGACCTTGCGCGAGAGGTATTTCAGAGTTGGCTCAAATTGCGCGCCACGCGTGCGTCAGGCAGGGCTACAGTCGGAGCATGGTTGTTGGGACGACGCTGCTGAATCAGTTCGCTACGGGCGCCGGGCTCATGGCAGCGGGGATTGCGGTCGGCGGATTCATCTTTCACGCTGGTCCCGCTCTGACCGGCACACCCGAAGAAGAGCTGCGCCCGATCACAGTGGTCGGAGGTCTGTTCGGGCTTGCCGTGGCCATATTTGTCGTCGTATTGTCTGCGTGCTTGAGTTAGGATGATCCCATGAATATGAACAAGGCATTGTGGTTCATCTTTGCTGGAATGATGTTGCTGACAGTGGTCGTGTGTCTGCCGCTTGCGTCTCTCCATGCTGATGGCACGGCCTATGCGCTGGCAATGGTCTTCGTTATCTCGATGGGGGGCCTTGCCAACTATCTGGCGGTCAAGCGCTACCGCTGGGTCACCCACCACCGTCGTCGCTGACATTTCGCAGGGGCCGGTTATGGTCCGGCCGTGCTGACGCTGGGCATAGTCGCGGCTGTCGGGGCCTCGGTCCTCTACAACACTTCGATTGCCCTGCAGGCGCTGGAGGCTCGGGAGGTGCCGGGGGAGCATTCGCTGCGGCTGTCGCTGATCGGGCGCTTGGTGCGGAACAAGCGCTGGCTGGGGGCTACGGCGTTGGGGTTGGCGGGTTGGCCGCTGGAGATCGCCGCGCTTCTGCTGGCGCCGCTGACCGTGGTGCAGCCGTGCCTGGCGAGCGGCCTGATCCTTTTGCTATGGCTCGGCGCCACGCGGCTGGGGGAGGCGCCGGGAAGGCGTGAGTTCGTCGCCGTCGCCGCGATCGTCGCCGGCGTCGGGGGCGTCGCCTGGGCGGCCCCGGAGCGAACGACCGACCACGCTGGGGCCGTGGCTATCGCTGCCGCCTTGGCGATCGTGGCGATCCCGATCGCTCTTCCCTATCTCCTGCGCCGTCGAACGAGTGTGGTCGGCGCTCTAGTGGTGATCAGCGCGGGCTGTGGCTACGCCTGGACCGCGATTGCCAGCAAGCTGCTCACCGACGAGCTGGCCGCCGGGGCGATAGTCGTCGCCGCCCTCTGGCTCGGCACCGCCGCGGCGTCCGAGGGCCTGGCGCTGCTCAGCGAGATGAGCGCCCTGCAGCGGCGCGCAGCCACCCACGTGGCACCGGCGATGTTCGCGGTCCAGATCCTCGTCCCGGTGTTGCTGGCACCGCTGATCTTCGGCGAGTCCTGGGGCGGCACGCCGCTCGGTGGCGTCGCCCTTGTCGCCTTCATGGGTCTTGCTGTCGCGGGGACCGTTCTCTTGGCCGGGTCGAAGGCGGTCGGTGTCGTGATCGACAGTGCACATTTAGATAACTGACCGCTTTCGCTGCTAGCCTGACGCGGCTTTGGCTCCCCCAGTCAGCCCTCCGCTCGACGCGAGCAAGTTCGCGATCGGGTTCGATCATCGCGACCGCGCCCGTCTCTTCGAGCTGTGGACGCGGGTGCTCGACTCCGAGCAGTGGTCGGAGGGCGCGATGCTGGAGGCCTTCGAGCAGCGCTGGTCGCAGTGGAACGACCTGCCCAGCCTGGGCCTGTCCAGCTGGGCCGGCGGGGCTCTCGCCGCGCTCGAGTTTGCCGGTGTGCGGGGCGAGACCGTGCTCTGCCCGTCCAACACTTTCATGGCCTCGCCGCTGGCGGCGATCGGCGCCGGCGCCGAGGTCGAGTTCGTCGATTGCAACCGCGGCGACCTCTGCATGTCGTTCGAGGACTTCGAGCGCAAGGCGGAGCTCCTGAAGCCGAAGGCCGCGATCCTCGTCCACATCGGCGGCCATATCGCCTTCGACTCCGAGCGGATCGCCGCCTACTGCCGCGAGAACGGGATCTTCCTGCTCGAGGACTGCGCCCACGCCCACGGCGCCGAGTGGGGCGAGCGCAGGCCGGGGAGCTTCGGCGACGCCGGCGTCTACTCGCTCTACGCGACCAAGACCGTCTCCACCGGAGAGGGGGGAGTGCTCGTCTCCGCCAACCCCGAGCTGATCGAGTTTGCCGCCAAGTTTCGCAACTACGGCAAGTTCGAGCACGAGGTCGACGGCCTCAACTTCCGCATGAGCGAGTTCACCGCCGCCCTCGGCCTCGTCCAGGCCGACCGCATGGAGGAGATCGTCGCCTGGAAGAACGCCTATGCAGCCGAGCACCTCGACGCCCTGCACCCGGCGCGGCCCGAGCTTCCCGCCGGGATGACCTCCGGTCTCTACAAGTACATAGTCTTCGCACCGATCGAGAAGTCGACCGGGCGGGTCTACGAGGAACCCTGCCACCGGATCATGGGCCGCGACGACGACCTTCCCAACACCGATTGGGTGGCCGAGAACCACTGGTGCGTGCCGCTCTACTACCGCCCGGAGAGCCGGGACGACGTCCTCGCAAAGGAGGAAGCATGAGGGTCCTGGTAACCGGCGGCGGTGGCTTCATCGGCTCGCACGTCGTCGACCGGCTGATGCGCGACGGCCACACACCGCGGATCTTCGACCTCAGCGCTTCTCCCTACCACTCGCCGCTCGAAGTCGAGACCTTCACCGGCAGCATCACCGACCCCGCCAACCTCGACCTGGCGATGCGCAACTGCGACGCGGTGATCCACCTCGCCGCGGTCGCCGACGTCTCCCACGTTCTCGCCGACCCGGTGCTGGCGGAGGAGGTCAACACGCGTGGCACGCTCAACGTGCTCGAGGCCGCCTGTCGGGCGGAGGTGGGCCGGGTGGTCTATGGCTCGACCACCTGGGTCTACAGCGACTGCACCGAGCAGGCGGTCGACGAGGAAACGCCGATTCCGGCCCCGCGCCACCTCTACACCGCGACCAAGCTGGCGGGGGAGACCTACTGCGCCGGCTACGCCGAGCTCTACGACCTCGAGTACACCGTTCTGCGCTTCGGCATCCCCTACGGCCCGCGCGCCCGCGCGGCCGGCGTGGTCGCCAAGTTCACCGACCTTGCCTTCGAAGGCAAGGCGCTGACGATCGCCGGCGACGGCAGCACTACTCGCAGCTTCATCTACGTCGAGGATCTCGCCGACGGGATCGTTGCTTCTCTGGCTCCAAAGGCCGCGGGCCGCACCTACAACCTCTCGGGCGACGAGGTCGTGACGATCCTCGAAATCGCCGAGCGGGTGCAGGAAAACACCGACAACTGCGAGATCGTCCACACGCCGCCCCGTCCGGGCGACTTCCCCGGCAAGGAGATCTCCAACGTGCGGGCGCTGGAAGAGATCGACTGGAAGGCGGAGACGAGCTTCCGCGAGGGGGTGCGCCGCTACGTCGAGTGGGTGCGCAACACGACCAGGCCGCCCGACCCGATCCCCAGCTTGACGCCAGTGCTGAGCCACAACGGCAACGGAAATGGCAACGGCCGCGCGGCGGGATCGCTGCTCGAGGGTGCCTCGACGGAGACAGGCGAGCGCCCACCGCGAGTGTTGGTGCTGACCGCCGATATCGGCGAGGGCCACGACCTTCCCGCCCGGATGATCAAGGAGGACGTCGAGCGCGAGATTCCCGGCGCCACGGTCGAGATCGTCGACGGCCTCAAGGCGATGGGGCGGATCTCCTCCTCGGTGGCACGCGACGGATCCCGTCTCACCTTCCGTTGGATGCCCTGGTTGTTCGATCTCCAGTACTGGCTGATCACCAAGTTCGCGCCCACCCGTTGGCTGATGCACCACCTCAGCTACCTGGTCGGCGCACGCGGCCTGATGCGGGTCGTCGAGCAACACCAGCCCGACGTTGTCGTCTCCACCTACCCCGGCGTGACGGCGGTGTTGGGGATGCTGCGCGAGAACAGGCGCCTGCTGGTGCCGGTGCAGTCGGCGATCACCGACCTCGCCGGCCTGCGCTACTGGGCGCACCCCGGAGTCGATCTCCATTTCGTCACCCACCCCGAGTCGATCGAGGAGGTCGAGCGGTTGGTCGGGCCGGGCAGCGTCGAGTGGATGCGACCGCCGATCGCACGCGACTTCCTGATGCCGCGTACGCGCGCCGCCGCGCGCGAGGCGCTCGGCGTGCCGGCTCATGCCCGCATGGTTCTCGTCTCCGGCGGTGGCTGGGGGATAGGCGACCTCGAAGGCGCGATCGACGCCGCCCTCGCCGGTGAGGACACGCTCGTCGTCTGCATCGCCGGTCGCAACGAGTCTGCCCGCGAGAAGCTGGAGCAGCACTACGCGGGCAACGAGCGGGTCCGGGTACTCGGCTTCACCGAGCAGATGAGCGACTGGATGGCGGCCGCCGACGCGATGGTCCACTCGACTGCCGGCCTGACCGTGCTCGAGGCCCACATCCGCGGCTGCCCGGTCGTCTCTTACGGCTTCTCGGCCGGCCACCTGCGCGCGAACAACGCCGCCTTCGAGCGCTTCGGCCTGGCCGAGGTGGCGCGCTCCGAGCACGAGCTCACCTCGACGCTGCGGCACCTGACGCGGGAACGCCGCTCGCCCGACTCCTCCTTCGCCTCGCTGCCGTCGATCGCCTCGCGCGTGCTCACCGCACGACCGCGGATCAAGCCACAGCCGGTGTGGCGGCTGCGGATGGAGCGCGTGGCGACCGCCGTCAGCGTAGCCGCCGTCGCCGCCGTGATGCTGCTTGCCGTTATCCATCGCGAGACTCCCTACCGGGTGGTCGCCAAGCCGCTGGAGAGTCGCATCCACTTCGGCAAGGACGAAGACGCCGTGGCCGCACCCGCCGTGCAGGCGGCTCAGCCGGCAGCCGCGCACGGCGCGGCCTCGACCGAAGGGCCTTGATCGGCAGGCTCATGGCCGCCGGCACGGTTGCCGGCGTCGCGGCGCATGCCGCGCCGGCCCTCGCTCCGCTGGCTCCCGGTTTGGGGTCGATGCTGGGGATCGTGCGGCGCCAGGACGGCGTCGGCGGCGTGGCGCTCAGCTTCGACGACGGCCCGCACCCGCAGGGCACGCCGCTCGTGCTCGAGATCTTGCGCGAGGCTGGGGCCCGGGCAACCTTCTTCCTCGTCGGCGAGCAGGTCGAGCGCCGCCCCGCGCTGGTGGCCGAGATCGTCGCCGCCGGCCACCGGGTCGAGCTGCACTGTCATCGCCACCGCAACGCGCTGAGGCTGACCGGCGGCATGTTCTTGGACGACGCCGAACGGGCACGGGCAACGATCGAGGAGGCGGGCGGACAGGCGATCGCCGACCACCGTCCGCCCTACGGGATCTACAGCGCGGCGAGCCTGCGGGCGTGCCAGCGGCGTGGCTGGCGCCCGGTCCTCTGGTCGCAATGGGGAAGGGACTGGCGCGGTAGCGCCACCGCGCGATCAATCGCCTGTCAGGCGACCAAGTCGGCCCGCCCCGGGGACATCGTCCTCCTACACGACGCCGACTACTACAGTGCCCCCGGTTCCTGGGTGCGCACCGTGGCGGCCCTGCCGATCATTCTCGAGGAGCTCGGCAGTCGCGGGCTGAAGACGGCCTCGCTGCGCCGCTGAGCCGGCGGTGCGAGGGTCCACTGCTCGCAGCCTGCGAAGGCTTCGTCGAGCCGCTTCGCCATCGCGCTTCTCCTCGTGGGCCGATCCTGGTCGAAGATTTCCTGGGGCATGAATCCCTCTCCGTCCTGTAGGGGGCGTTGACATAACCCTCGCGCGTCTATCGGACGAAAAAAAGTGCAATTAGCGGAAATCGGCAATTAAGTCCGCAAGTTGCGCCGGTTGATCCAAGGAGACGAAGGTCGCAGCGTCTGGGATCTCGACCAGGCGGGCGTTGGGGGTCTCGGCCGCGAGGCGTTTCGCTGACTCGATCGAGAAGAGGCGGTCCTCGGGGGCCCATGCGAGAAGCACAGGTAGCTCCGAGGTGCGCAGCTTCTCCGCCGCCTCCAGCGTGTAGCGCTTGTTCATCCCCACGGTCACCTTTTTCGTGTCGTGCTTGACCCCAGCGTCATGCAGGGCGGGCCTCATCCAGGAGGCGACCAGGTCGGCTGGGATCGGGTTCTTCGAGAAGGGCTTGAACGCGGCGCGGGCGAGGGCGCCGATCCGGAACGGCGCCGAGAGCATCGTCATTCCGCCTGGCAGCTTGGCGATCGCCGGCATCGCCTTGAAGATCCCCGGCGGGAAGTTCTCGTAGAGGTCGCAGTTGGTCAGGACGAGGCGGCCGATCCGCTCCGGGTGGCGCGTGACGAGGACCTGCGACATCGCGCCGCCGGAGTCGTTGCCGACGATCGTCACGTCGTTCAGGTCGAGCGCCTCGAGGAAGCTGGCGATGATCGCCGCGACCCCGTAGGGGGAGAGGTCAGCATTGGGTTTCATCGCCACCTGCTGGGCGCCGATCGGCCAGTCGGGGGCGAGGCAGCGGAAGCCGTCGGAGAGGTTGTCGACGACGCCGTCCCAAAGACGGCCGTCGACGAGGTAGCCATGGACGAAGACGACCGGCTTGCCCTCGCCGGCGTCGCGGTAGCGGACCTTTCCGGCGGGCAGGTCGATCTCGCGGCGCTGATCTGGCTGGCTCATTGCATCCTCCTCGGGAAGTGTTTCCGGCCGATGAGGCTGGTAAATTACATACAGACTGTATGAATGTCAAACGGACC
Organism: uncultured Solirubrobacterales bacterium; assembly: GCA_963824705.1. Lineage (GTDB taxonomy): Bacteria > Actinomycetota > Thermoleophilia > Solirubrobacterales > 70-9 > VRUE01. The sequence goes on along the minus strand of CAWGQE010000003.1, from coordinate 1,902,481 downwards.
CAAGCGGAACGCTCGGAAGCGACGCGCGATGCGCTAATCGCGGCGGCGCGGCTCCTCTTTGCCGAGCGCGGCTACGCCACCGTCAGCACCGAGGAGATCGTGCGCGCGGCCGGCGTCACCCGCGGGGCGCTCTACCACCACTTCGACGGCAAGCGCGACCTCTTCGAGGCTGTCTACGAGCGGATCGAGATCGAGCTCGCGCAGCGCATCGCCGGCGGGGCTCTCAGCGCGGGAGCGGCCGCGCCGCTGGAGGCGATGCGGGCGGGTGCGGAGATGTTCTTGCAGGTCGCCACCGAGCCCGAGGCGCAGCGGATCGTCTTGCTCGACGGGCCCTCGGTGCTCGGCTGGGATCGCTGGAGGGAGATCGCCACCGAGCACGGGCTCGGCCTGATCGAGGCGACTCTGCAGGCGGCTATCGAGGCTGGCGCGATCGCCGAGCAGCCCGTTCGGCCGCTCGCCCACGTGTTGATGGGCGCTCTCGACGAGGCGGCGATGCTGGTCGCCCGGGCCGAGGACCCCGAGCGGATGCGGGCCGAAGTCGGCCGTACGCTGGACGCTCTCCTCGCCGGGCTCAGCGCCGCGTAGCCGGCCCGCGAAGCGCCGAGGCTTGGTCTGGCTCTCGCTTCTGAGGAGCCTCGGTCACCGCCGGTTCCATGATGTCTGCGTGGGCGAGGCGGCGCGACTCCTTCTGCGCGTACATCCGCACGTCGGCGAGCTGCAGCGCGGCGGAAGGCTCCTTCTCCTCGCCGGGTACCTCGACCGCGCCCCAGGCGGAGCTGACGTCGAACCCTGGTCCCATCGCGGTCAATGCGCTGGTCGCGGCGCGGCTCACAGCCTCGAAGCGATCGGGCGCACAGGTCAGCAGCACGCAGAACTCGTCGCCGCCGATGCGGTACGCGGTCCCGTCCTCGCCGACCGCGTCGCGCAGCGCTCCGCCGAGCCTCCTCAGCATCTCGTCCCCGGCAGGATGCCCAAAGGTGTCGTTGTAGTGCTTGAAGCCGTTGAGATCGAAGAGCAACAGCATCACCGGGTGCTCCTCGTCTGCCCGGCAGACCTTGGTCGGCAGGTCGACCTGCATCCGTCCTTGATTGGCAAGCCCGGTCAGAGGGTCGGTCCGCACCTGCTCGAGCAGCGCTTTGTTCTCGCGGTCGCTCATCGCCAGCCGCACGATCACCGCCGTCATCGTCGCTGCCCAGAGGACGGTCGAGAGGCCGCTGGTGGCGCTGAAGTACTGCATCGCGAAGAGGCCGATCATCACCCCGGCGAAGACCGGCGGGACGATCATCTCCCGCCGCCGGTCGCTTTCCGGCGCGGTGATCTCGGCGGCTGCCGCCGGCTGCCAGACGGCGGCGCCGAGGCAGACCGCGGCGATCAGATAGATCGGGTCGATCCAGTTGCCGTCCGGGATGGCTTCTCCCGTCGATTGGAGGGTGTAAGCGATGTCGGCGATGACGAGCGCCGAGAGGCCGGCGAGCAGCAGCGACCAGGTCCGTCCCGGTCGCCAGCCGGTCAGCGCAACCACCCCGACGACCATCGCAACCATCGCGATGTCGCCCAGGGGGTAGGCGAGGGTGGTCGCAACTTGCAGCGGGGTGCCTTCGGTCTTGCTGGCAACGAAGTCGAAGACGAAGGCGGCCCCGAGGGCGGCGGTGCCCAGCGCCGCGATGGCGCCGTCCATCCACAGGCGCCAGTTCATCTCGTGGGCTCTGGCGCGGACCAGAAGGGCGAGCCCGGTATAGGCGAGGGGGTAGAAGAGGAGATAGCCGACGTCGGCGGGGGAGGGGTAGGGAGCGTTCGCGTTGCCTTCGATGAAGATCGCCCAGTAGACCTCGGCGGTACCCCAGGTGAGGATCGCGATGCCGATCAGGACCCACGCCCGGCGCTCGGAACCGAAAGCCGACGCTCTGACCAGGCAAGCAACCCCGGCGCCCAGCACGACCGCGTCGTAGACGACGCTGCCGATCGCGAAGTTGAGGCTGTCGCCGATGCCGAGCCAGTAGTGAAGGGCGACGAGAAGAGTGCCGCCGAGGAGCAGGATCGCAAGGGACGCGCGCAGGAGGCGCGCGAGGGCGCTGTCGTCAGCCGCCGGTTCCCTCGTGGTCATGCCCAAGCTATCGGCAGTTCGGGCCCATTTCCCAAGCCTCGAACAGAGTGCTTGCGCACTTCTCTAGACTTGGATGACGATGAAGGCAGGAATTCACCCCGATTACAAGCTCGCTCACGTGCACTGCTCGTGCGGCAACCAGTTCTACACGCGCTCCACGATGGAGGATCTGCACGTCGAGCTCTGCTCGGAGTGCCACCCCTTCTACACCGGCAAGCAGAAGCTCGTCGACACGGGTGGGCGGGTAGAGCGGTTCCAGCGGCGCGCAGCCAAGCACGCCAAGGCCTCCAAGTAAGCCATGGACGCGGAGACAGTCTCTCCGCAGGCTGAAGGCATCTCCTCGAACGGGGCAGACCCGCTGCGCATGCCCGATGGTGCCCTGGTCGCGAAACGCGACGCGCCGGTCGGCGGACAGGCGGTGTTGGAGGGCGTGATGATGCGCGGCGTCTCCACCTGGGCGGTTGCGGTGCGCAATCCGGAGGGCCAGGTCGAGCTCAGCTCCGAGCCACTGGTGCCCTGGGCGAAGCGTCACCGCCTCTGGCGGGTGCCGGTGCTGCGCGGCGTCGTCGCCCTCGGCGAGTCGCTGAAGATCGGCTTCCGCGCCCTGGCGATCTCCGCCAACGCCCAGCTGGAGGAGGACGAGGAGGGGGAGAAGGAGGAGATCGGCGGCTGGGTCTGGGGGCTGACGATCGTCTTCTCCATGGTGCTGGCGATCGGGCTCTTCTTCGTCGTCCCGGTGGGGCTGACCAGCTTGATCAAGGACCAGCTCGGCTCGCCCTTCCTCTTCTGGCTTATCGAGGGACTGCTGCGGACGGGGATCTTCATCGCCTACATCGCCGCGATCAGCCGCCTACCGGATCTGCGCCGGGTCTTCGAGTACCACGGCGCCGAGCACAAGACGATCTCCTGCTATGAGGCCGAAGACGAGCTGGTCCCGGCGCGGGCCAAGCTCTACTCGCGCCTGCACCCGCGCTGTGGCACCAGCTTCCTGCTGATCGTGATGGTGCTGGCGATCTTCGTCTTTGCCCCGATCGGGCTGCCGGCCTGGTACTGGCTGGTTGCCTCGCGGATCCTCGGCATCCCGTTGATCGCCGGCCTCTCCTACGAGGTGATCAAGTGGGCCGGCAAAAACAGGCGCAAACGCTGGGTCCGGGCGGTGATGTGGCCGGGCCTGATGCTGCAGAACCTGACTACGCGCGAGCCCGACGAAGAACAACTCGCTGTGGCGATTGCGGCGCTGGACAAGGTGTTGGCGGAGGAGAAGCCGCTTGAGGCCGGCGAGTCTCCCATTGAGATAGTCGCTTAGGCGTAAGGAAGTCAGGTGCCCCTCCGTCGGAGGCCGTTGCGCAGCTGATCGCCTTACAGAGTTCGATTTGCTCGTCCCTGAGCCTCCGCCGGAGGGGCACCTGACTTCCTTCCCTCTATGTTTCTTTCATGATCGAGGCGCTTGTCGAACAGATTGAGAGCCGGTTCTCGGAGCTGGAGAGCTTGATGTCGGATCCCGATGTGATTTCGGATCGGGAGCGTTATGCCGATGTCGGGCGGGAGTATCGGGAACTGCAGCCGGCTCGGGTGCTGGCGGCGGAGTGGCGGACCCTGAAGGACGATCTTGAGGGGGCTCGGGAGCTGCTCGAGGAGGGTGAGGACGCTGAGCTGCGCAAGGTGGTCGCCGAGGCGCCGGAGAGGCTGGAGGAGCTCGAAGAGGGGATCCGGCTGGCGATGGTCGAGCGCGATCCCAACGACGCCAAAAACGTCTTGGTCGAGATCCGCGCCGGCACCGGTGGGGACGAGGCAGCGCTGTTCGCCGGCGACCTCTACAAGATGCTGACCCGCTACGCGGAGGAGCGCGGATTCTCCACCGAGGTCCTCTCGCAATCGGCGGCCGAGGTCGGTGGCTTCAAGGAGGTGACCTTCGCGGTCAAGGGCGAGGGCGCCTACTCGATCTTCAAGTTCGAGGGTGGCACGCACCGCGTCCAGCGCGTGCCCGAGACCGAGTCCCAGGGCCGCATCCACACCTCGACCGCGACGGTCGCGGTGCTGCCCGAGGCCGAGGAGGTCGAGGTCGAGGTCGACCAGAACGACCTGCAGATCGACGTCTACCGCTCCTCCGGGCCGGGCGGCCAGTCGGTCAACACGACCGACTCGGCGGTGCGGATCACCCACAAGCCGAGCGGGATCGTCGTCTCGATGCAGGACGAGAAGTCGCAACTGCAGAACCGCGAGAAGGCGATGCGGGTGCTGCGGGCGCGACTTTACGAGCGCGAGCTCGCCGAGCAGCAGGCAAAGGTCGCCGCCGAGCGCAAGGCACAGGTCGGCAGCGGCGAGCGCTCCGAGAAGGTGCGCACCTACAACTTCCCCCAGGGGCGGGTCACCGACCACCGGATCAAGCACACGTCGCACAACATCGAAGCCGTCCTGGCTGGGGACCTCGCCGAGTTCAGCGACGCGCTTGCGGCAGAGGAGAAGCGGCAGAGGCTGGAGGCGGCGGCTGCGGCCTGAGAACCTATCCCGGCAGGGCCTCCACTTAACTTTTTCGGTGGAATGCGGATGGGCTGTCGCCCGAAGCCGACACCGAAAAAGTACAAGACGTTCCGGCCCTACCGGGATAGGTTCTTGGCGCGATTGCCGCTCCCGCGATGAGCAGTGTTCGGGAAGCTTTGACGTCTGCCGTGGACGCACTGCGGGCTGCCGGTGTCGACGGTCCGCGGCTGGACGCCGAGCTGCTGCTGGCGGAGGCGATGGGGTGGGAGCGGGCGCGGCTGACCGCGGAGCCGGAGGCCAAGGTGCCGGCGGCTGCGGCGAGGAAGTTCGGAGAGATGGTGCGGCGGCGGCTGCGGCGCGAGCCGGTCGCCTACATCCTCGGCCGCAAAGGATTCCGCCATATCGAGCTGACGGTCGATCGGCGCGTGCTGATTCCTCGTCCCGAGACTGAGCTGCTGGTCGAGTTGGCGCTGGAGAGCCCCCCGCAACGCGTGCTTGACATGGGAACCGGCTCGGGTGCGATCGCGCTTGCGATCGCCGACGAGCTGCCTTCCTGTGAAGTGATTGCCACCGACACGTCCGCTGCGGCGCTCGCCGTCGCGCGGACGAACGCGGAACGTCTGTGCCTGGCCGATCGGGTCGAGTTCGTCGAGGGGATGCTGCCGCTGGACGCCGGCGGATTCGACCTGATCGTCGCCAACCTGCCCTATGTCGCCGAGTCGGAGTGGGGAGGCCTGCAGCCCGAGGTGACCAAGTGGGAGCCCCGCGAGGCGCTGCTCGCGGGACCGGATGGGCTCGACGTGTTGCGCGTCGCGATCCAGGTCGCCGCGGCAGCGGCGCCGGCGCTGGGGCTGGAGGTTGGCGCGGAACAGGCGCCGGCGGTCAGCGAGCTGCTCTTCGAGGCTGGCTTCGCGAAGGTCGAGACCCGTCCCGACCTGGCCGGGATCCCGCGGATCGTCTGGGGACGCCGGTGAGCGAGCTCGTCTCGATCGGGCGCGACGAGGCGGAGGCGGCGCGCAGCGCCTTGGAGCGGACGATCGCCGCCGGCGGAGTCGCGGTCTTTCCCGCCGACGGCCTCTACGGGCTCGCCTGCGATCCGCTCGATGCAGCGGCGATCGCGCGCATCCACGAGCTCAAGGGCCGCGACGATGGCAAGCCCTCGGCGGTCATGTACCTCTCGCCACTGGCGATGCGCGAGCTGGTCGAAGGGCTCGGGCCGCGTACCCGCCTGGTGCTTGCCGCCCTCTTGCCGGGCCCGGTGACGCTGGTGGTCGCCAATCCCGAAGGCCGTTACCCGCTCGCCTGCCGCGAGGACCGGGCCCGCCTCGGAGTTCGCCTGATCGGCGGGCCGCTGGCCGGCGCGATGTGCCCGCTGTTTCAGACCTCGGCCAATCTCAGCGGCAAGCCGGCGCCGTCTCGCTTCGAGGATGTTCCGGCCGAGATCGTCGCCGCGGTCGACCTCGCGATCGACGGTGGCGCGCTGACCGGCCTGCCGTCGACCGTCGTCGACCTCACCGGCTTCGACGCGGATGGCGAGTGGGACGTCCTGCGCGAGGGAGGGCTCTCCCTCGGAGACCTAGCAGCCCGGTTGACCGCGATAGGGGAGCCGGACTAGGCGGCGCGAGGTGTTGTCGCGCTCGTTGGACTCGAAGAGCAGCTCCTTCGGGTCGACGGTCATCGTGAAGGCGAAGCAGCCGCGCAGGCCGCTGACGTTTATCCACTGCTTGTCGTAGTCGGCGGGGTAGATGTCCGACCAGCCGACCGAGGTGCCGAGCGTGACCGCCCTGGTATAGGGGTCCTGGTCGCAGCCGGGGTAGTGGCGGACGCTCGGCGAGCGCTTGCCGGGACGGGTGCGCTCGAGGTCGCGCAGGCAGTAGTTGAGCTTTGGACTGGTGCGGAGGACCGGACCGATCTTGCCGTCGGGCCCGACCCGGCGCAGCTCGAAGCGGGCGAGCTGGTGGACCTTCCAGTAGCTGCCGCCGAAGTACGTGCCGACGTCGGTGAAGTGCAGGCTGGCGCCGGTCCGCAGGACGAGACGGCCGCCGCCCTTGCGGTGGATCCGCTGGTTGACCCGCATCGTGTGCCAGCCGTCGCGCCGGCCACGCAGCTCCATCGGGCCCACCCCGCGGCTCTCTACGTCGCTCGTCGCCCGCAGCAGCACCCTGCCGCCATAGCTCGAGACGTAGATTTCGCTCGGCTTGCCGATCCTCAGATTGGGGCAGAGCAGATGCCGGGCTTCCGGGCCTTCGCAGGGGTTCGCGACCGCGGCGGCCGCATTCGGCGCAGCCAGGGCGAGGAAAAGGGCGGCGACCGCCAGGGGCATGCTGACCTTCATCGCCGTCAGGCTATCCCGATGCGTTGGTAAGGTCGCTGAACCGTGAGCGAGCTGCCAGAGAGCATTCAAAGCGCCCCCCTTTCCGAGGTCGATCCGGCGATCGCCGCTGTGCTCGACGCCGAGCTGCGGCGCCAGCAGGGGACGCTGGAGATGATCGCCTCGGAGAACTTCGTCCCGCAGGCAGTGCTCGAAGCCGTAGGCTCGGTGCTGACCAACAAGTACGCCGAGGGGTACCCCGGCAAGCGCTACTACGGCGGCTGCGAGGAGGTCGACGTCGCCGAGCAGCTGGCGATCGACCGCGCCAGGGAGTTGTTCGGGGCCGAGCACGCCAACGTCCAGCCGCACTCTGGGGCTCAGGCCAACAACGCTGTCTACATGGCGCTGCTGGAACCGGGCGACACCTTCCTCGGGATGGCGCTCGACCACGGCGGTCACCTCAGCCACGGGATGAAGATCAACGTCTCCGGCAAGCTCTACAACCCGGTGCCGTACCACGTGCGTCGCGATGACATGCGTGTCGACATGGACGAGGTCGCGAGCCTCGCCGAGGAGCACAAGCCCGCCCTGATCGTCGCCGGCTGGTCGGCCTACCCGCGCCAGCTCGACTTCGCCGCCTTCCGCGCTATTGCCGACTCGGTCGGCGCCAAGCTGATGGTCGACATGGCGCACTTCGCCGGTCTCGTCGCCGCCGGCGAGCACCCCAACCCGGTGGAGCACGCCGACGTCGTCACGACGACGATCCACAAGACGCTCTGCGGGCCGCGCAGCGGCATGATCCTCTCCCGCGAGGAGTACGCCAAAGCGATCGACAAAGCGACCTTCCCCGGGCAACAGGGCGGTCCGCTGATGCACACGATCGCCGCCAAGGCCGTTGCGATGCGGATCGCCGCGAGCGAGCCCTTCGCCGCCCGCCAGCGGCAGACGATCGCCAACGCGCAGGCATTCGCCGCCGGACTCGAAGCCGGTGGCGTGCCCGTCCTCACCGGCGGTACCGACGTCCACCTCGTCCTCGTCGACCTGAACCCGAGCGGGCTCGACGGCAAGACGGCCGAGGCGCGCCTGGACGAGGTCGGGATCACGGTCAACCGCAACGCGATCCCCTTCGACGAGCGGCCGCCGATGAACCCGTCCGGCCTGCGGATCGGTACCCCGGCGCTGACCACTCGCGGCCTGGTCGAGGAGGACCTGACCGAGATCGCGTCGGTGATCGTCACCGCCCTCGGCGACGACTTCGATGCCGAGAAGGCCGCGCTCGCCGAGCGCACCAGGATGCTGATGGAGCGCTACCCGCTGTACCCCGAGCTGGCCGCGGCAGCTGTCTGACTCGCTGAAAATCTGGGTGGACATGAGCGCGCCGGCGCACGTGCTGGTCCTGCGCCCGATCATCGAGCGCCTCCGCGCTCAGGGTCACACCGTCGAGGTCACCTCGCGCGACTACGCGCAGACGCAGGCGCTGCTCGAGCTGCACGGGATGGAGCACACGCCTATCGGCCGTCACGGCGGCGCCTCGCGGGTGCGCAAGGCGATGCGCCTGGGGGCTCGGACGACGGCGATGATCCGCTTCGGCCGCGGTCGCTCCTTCGACCTCGCCCTCGCCCACGGGTCCAACGACCTGGCAATCGCGGCGCGGCTGCTCGGCGTCCCCGAGGCCAACATGCACGACTACGAGTACGCGGTCACCCAGCACCGGATCGGCTGCCGCCTCGCCAAGCGGGTGATGTTCCCTGACACGGTGCCGGCGGAGCGCCTGCGCCGCTTCGGCGTCGGGCCCGAGAAGCTCTTCCCCTACCCGGGGCTGAAGGAGGAGTACTACCTCTACGACTTCGAGCCGGACCCCGATTCCCTCGAGCGCCTCGCGGTCGACACCGAGCGCGTCGTCGTCATCGTCCGCCCGCCCCCCGACGTCTCGCTCTATCACCGCAAGTCGAACCCGCTCTTCCCGAAAGTCCTGCAACGTCTGGGCACCGACGAGAAGGTGCACGCGATCGTTCTGCCCCGCACCCAGGCCCAGCGCGAGCTGGTCGAGAGCCTCGCCCTGCCCTCGCTGATCCTGCCGCCGGGCGCGGTCGAGGCGCAGAGTCTCGTCGCCCTCGCCGACCTCGTCGTCTCCGCCGGGGGCACGATGAACCGCGAGGCGGCGGCGCTCGGCGTTCCGGTCTACACGACCTACGGCGGGCGCCTCGGCGGCGTCGACGAAGCGCTGATCCGCTCGGGTCGTCTTCGTCCGCTGACCGACCCGCGCGCCATCGAGCTCGAGAAGCGCACCGCGGACGCCGCTCCGACCAGGCGGGACCCTAGTCTGCTGGTCGAGACGATCCTCGGTACGGTCGGAGCAGATCATCCCGTCGCGGCAACCGACATCCCAAGCTGACTCCCTCGCTCTGCCCGCCGACGTCCAGGCCGAGCTGGAGCACTTCATCGCGCTCGCCGGGGACGGCGAGTCGCGCCCCGTCGACACCGTCCTGCGCGGGCTCGACGTGCTCATCTCGGCAGCCTTCCTGCTGGTCCTCTCGCCGCTGCTGCTGCTGACCGCGCTGGCGATCGTGCTCACCTCGGGACGGCCGCTCTTCTACCACGGCGCCCGCGTGGGAAGGGGCGGGCGGCTCTTTCGCATGTACAAGTTCCGCACTCTGAAGCCGGACGCTGAGGACCGCCTCGGCCCCTACTTGGGCGAGGAGCTGACCAGGCGCACCGAGGAAGAGGTGACGCGGATCGGGCGGGCGCTGCGCAAGATCCACCTCGACGAGGTGCCGCAGCTGTGGAACGTCCTGCGCGGGGACATGGCGGTGGTCGGGCCGCGACCGATCCGTCCGGCCTTCTTCACCGAGCTCTGCCGCGAGATCCCGCAGTATTGGCAGAGGCTCGTGGTTCGCCCCGGCGTCACCGGCTTCGCCCAGACGCGGATGACCCGCGAGGAGTCCTGGGCCGACAAGCTCGCCCACGACATGGAGTACATCGCCGACCGCTCGGTGCCGCTCTACATCAGCGTCCTCCTGGCCACTGTGGTCAAGGTCCTTGGCCGCGGCCCCGCCGCCCCCGGCTGAGCGGCGTCCGCCCGTCTGGGCTCGGAGGCTCCTGCGAGACTGCCCGCCATGTGTGGGATCTGTGGTGTGGCCGGACCCGGGGCCGCGGACATCGAGGCCGTTCGGCGGATGAACGCGCGCCTCGTCCACCGTGGGCCCGACAGCGACGGGGTTTTCGAGGGCGATGGAGTTGCGCTGGCGATGCGGCGACTCTCGATCATCGACCTCGAGCACGGCGACCAACCGATCTCCAACGAGGACGGCAGCATCACCGTCGTCCAGAACGGCGAGATCTACAACTACCGCGAGCTGCGCGGCGAGCTGGAGCGGCGCGGCCACCGCTTCGCGACGCACTCAGACACCGAGGTCCTGGTCCATCTCTACGAGGAGCACGGCGACGGCTTCGTCGAGCGCCTGCGGGGGATGTTCGCGATCGCGCTCTGGGACTCGGGCTCGCACCGCCTGCTCCTCGCCCGCGACCGCTTCGGGATCAAGCCGCTCTACTACCGGCTCGCCGGGGGCACGCTGTCCTTTGCCTCCGAGTTGAAGGCGATGTTCGAGCAGCCCGGCTTCTCGCGCCAGATCGATCCTCGCGCCGTCGCCGCCTACCTCGCCTTCAACTCGATCCCGGCGCCGTTGACGATCTTCACCGAGGCACGCAAGCTTCCCGCCGGCGGCCTGCTCATCTGGCACGACGGCGAGGTCGAGCAGACGCGGTACGCGCGCCCCGAACCCGTCCCAGCCGCCAAGACCAGACGCCGTCCGGCGGACGAGCTGGCGGATGAGCTGCGCGAGACCCTGCGCGACTCGATCCGTGCCCACCTCGTCGCCGACGTCCCGGTCGGCGTGCTGCTCTCCGGCGGGGTCGACTCGGCCGGGATCGTCGCCCTCGCCGCCGGCGAGCAGGCCGATCCGGTGAAGACCTTCTCGGTCGGCTTCGAGGAGGCGAGCTTCGACGAGCTCGACCGGGCGCGGCTGGTCGCCGGCCGCTACGGGACCGACCACCACGAGATCGTCCTGCGCCCCGACGCCGTCGAGCTCTTCCCGAAGCTCGTCGAGGCTTTCGACGAGCCGTTCGGCGACTCCTCGGCACTGCCGACCTACCTGGTCTCCGAGCTGGCCGCCGGCGAGGTCAAGGTCGCCCTCTCAGGGGAGGGGGGAGACGAGCTCTTCGGCGGCTACTACACCTATGTCGCCGACCTGCTCGCGCCGCGCGTCGGCCGTCTCGCTGCCCTTGCTGCGCCGCTCGCCGAGATGCTGCCGAGCTCCAGCGCCAAGGTCAGCCTCGATTACAAAGCGAAGCGCTTCGCGCGCGGTGCCGGCCTGCCGCCGCTGGAGCGCCACCACGCCTGGAAGGAGATCTTCTCGCGGCAGCTTCAGTCCTCGCTGCTGGGCGATCGCGATCCAGGCTGGGACCCGGTCGACGTCTACCGCGAGCGCTACGCCGAGACCGCCGGCGCGGAACCGCTCGCCCGCCTGCAGGACGTCGACCTCGGCATCTACCTGGTCGACGACCTGCTGGTCAAGACCGACCGCTCGAGCATGGCCCACTCGCTGGAGCTGCGCGTCCCCTTCCTCGACAACGAGGTCGCCGCGATGGCGCTCGGCCTGGCGACCCCGCTCAAGGTGCGTGGCCTGGCCAAGAAGCGGCTGCTGCGACAGGCCCTGGCGCCGCTGCTGCCGAAGGAGGTTCTGAGCGGGCCGAAGCAGGGGTTCTCCATTCCGGTGGCCGCCTGGCTGCGCGGGCCGCTGCAGGGCTTCGCGCGCGAAACGCTCTCGGCGGAGACCCTGTCGCGACAGGGTTGGCTCGACCCCGCAACCGTCACCGCGCTGCTCGACCGCCACTGCGCCGGCCGCGAGGACCTCAGCCGTCAGCTCTGGGGATTGATCGCCTTCACGCTCTGGTTCGACAGGTACGCGAACTAGCCTGGATCGATGCCGGCGTCGGTCGAAGCCCTCCTCGCCTTCCTCGTTGCGGGGATCTTGACCCTGCTCCTGGTACCGTCGACGATCCGCCTCGCCCGTCGCGCCGGCGCGATCGACCTGCCCGGCGTGCGCTCGCTGCACGAGGTGCCGACGCCGAAACTGGGCGGCCTGGCGATCTTCGCCGGGGTCCTGATCTCGGCCCTGATCTGGCTGCCGTGGGATGCCGAGACGCGGGCGATCCTCGCCGGCGCAGTGGCGATAACGGCGATCGGCGTTCTCGACGACATCTACGACCTCGGCGCGGCGACCAAGCTCCTCGGTCAGACCGTCGCCGTCGTGATCCCGGTCACGGCGGGGGTCACGGTCGAAAGCTTCACCTTCCCCTTCCTCGGCCAGCTCAACCCCGGCTCGGTCGACCTGCTGAGCCTGCCCGGCGGCGGCACGATCTCGCTCGGCGACGTCGGCACCGTGATCGGCATCGTCGCCGTGATCAACGTGATCAACCTGATCGACGGCGTCGACGGCCTCGCCGCCGGGGTCTGCGTCATCTCAGGGGTCGCGCTTGCCGTGATCGCGCTCTCGCTGGAGCGCAACGCAGCCGGAATCCTCGCCGCACTCACCGCCGGCGCCTCGCTCGGCTTCCTCCGCCACGGCTTCCCACCCGCCAAGACCTTCATGGGGGACACCGGGTCCAACCTGCTCGGCTTCCTGCTCGGCGTCGTCGCGGTGCAGGGCGCCTTGAAGACCAACGCCGTGATTGCGTTGTTCTTGCCGCTGATCATCCTCACCGTGCCGATCCTCGATACCGGCTTCGTCGTCGCCAAGCGGCTCAAATACCGCCGCCCGATCTACCGGGCGGACCGTTGGCACTTTCACCACCGCATGGCCGACATCGGCTTCTCGCAGCGGCGCACGCTCGCCTACCTCTACGGCTGGACCTTCGTCATGGCCGCCGTCGCCCTGGCGTTGCGCTTCGTCCCCTACAGCGACAACCACGGCCACTTCAACGTCTTCTGGACCGCCGTGATGGCCGCCTTCGGCCTGCTCGCCCTCGGGGCGAGCGTCTATCTGGTCGAGGTGCTCGAGATCCTCAACCTGCGCAACATGCGCCTGCGCCAGCTCGTCAGCGTCCGTCGTGACGCGGGTCGCCCGGTGCCACAGGCCGAGCAGGTCGACCTCGCCGTCGCCCGCGAGCTGGAGACCGGCAACTTCCCCGCAATCGACCCGGAGACGGGCGAGTTCGAGGCCGTCGAACCAGACCGCTAAACGGGCTTTTCCGACTTTGTGCGAGGTTGTGACAAGGGGCACGAACTGGCTCTAGAAAGCCAATCGTCGGCCCTTTCGGATATAGTCGCTCGTCCGCCCGCTCAGATGAGACGAGGCGGCTGTTGCAGACTTATGTCTCCTCCCAAGCATGTCGATCTCCTGGTGCTAGCCGCCGCCCTTGCCGTGTTCGTGCTCGGTGGGCTGCCCCTGCTCGGCTACGCCGTAGCCGCCGGGGCCTGGCTCGCGCAGCGGGGAATTCAGGTGCTCGCGGGACGCCGCACCGCGACTGAGCTCGCGGCCGGCAACCGCCAGCGGGCCATGGGGATCGTTGCCGCGACCACGCTCGGCCGCGTCTGGCTGATGGTCACCGCCGTGCTGCTGGCCGGCTTGGCCGAGCGCGAAGCCGGGCTCGCCGCCGCCTTCCTCTTGCTGGGCCTCTTCACGATCTCCTTCGTCGCCCAGGGAATCGCCTACCTCTTCGAGCCGGAAGGGCAGGCGGGGTGAAGACCAAAACCAAAGTCCTGATCGGGATCGGCGCCTACTTCGCGGTCGCGATCTTGATGCTGCTGATCTTCGGCAGCTCGGGCAAAGACGAATCGTTCCAGCCCCAGAACGAGTTCAAGCTCGAACCGTGGGTCTCGATCCATCTCGCGGGCATCGACCTGAGCATCAACAAGGCGGTGCTCTATCTGGTGCTGGCCAGCGCCCTGACGATCTTCGTCATGGTCTGGATCTCTCGCCGCATGGCCCAGAAGCCGAACCGGGTGCAGACGGCGATCGAGGTCGCCTACGACATGACCAAGAACACGATCACCGGCGGCAACCTCGAGCCGAAGATGGCTTCGCGCTGGTTCCCCTTCCTGGCGGCACTCTTCTTCTGGATCTGGTTCTCGAACATGCTCGGCTTCCTGCCGCTGCCCACCAACACCGAGCACGCGGTCAACGTCTTCGGTCTCGAAATCCCCTCCTTCGCGATCTACGCGGCGACCGCCAACCTCTCGATCCCGTTGGTCCTCACCTTGGTCGTCTGGCTCTCCTACCACTTCGAAGGGGTTCGCTCCAAGGGCCTGATCCCCTATCTGGCAAGCTGGTTGCCGCCGGGACTGGAGGAGATGAACCCGATCGGCAAGGCCTTCATCTTCGTGATCGAGGCGATCTCGCACTTCGCCCGCCTGATCTCGCTCTCGGTGCGGCTCTTCGCCAACATCCTCGCCGGCCACCTCTTGCTGCTCTTCATGGGCGGCGGGCTCGCGGTGCTGCTCGGGATCGCCGCGCTCGGCGCCCTCACCTTCCCCCTCGCATTCTTCTTCTTCGTGCTCGAGGTTGGTCTTATCGCGACCCTTCAGGCATTTATCTTCTCGACCCTTACCGCGATCTACCTTGGCGGAGCGACCTCCGCCAGTCACTAGAAAAGGAGCCTGTTCTCAATGGATCTGTCCCCTGTAGTCGCCGCGATCTCGGACGAAGGGATCGAATCAGCCGGCAAGGCAATCGCCCTCGGCGTCGGTGCCGGCCTCGGTTCGATCGGCGCCGGTATCGGCATTGGCTTCATCTTCGGCAAGGAGATCGAGTCGGTCGCCCGTCAGCCCGAGATGAAAGACGAGCTGCAGAGCATCCGCTGGCTCGGCTTCGCGCTGACCGAGGCGGTCGCCTTCTACACCTTCATCTTCGGCCTGATCGCCTTCTTCCTCTAGGCCGGTCAAGTGGAGCTATTCGGCCACATAACGGGCTTGATCCCACTCGCGGCAGAGGCCGCCAAGGAAGAAGGCGGCAGCTTCCTGGTCTCACCGGGCCTTGGCCTGATGATCTGGACGCTGGTCCTCTTCCTCTTCACGATGTGGGTGTTGAGCAAGGTCGCCTTCCCGAAAATCCAGGAGGCGCTGGACAAGCGAGCCAAGACGATCGCCGAGTCGATCGAGGCGGCCGAAAGGCAGCGCAAGGAATCCGACGAGTTGCTCGAGGAGTACCGCGGGCGCCTCGCCGAGGCTCGCGAGCAGGCCGACGACATCATGGCCCGTGCCCGCAAAGCGGCGGAAACCGCCGAAACGGAGGCGACCGCCGCCGGCAAGGAGAAGCGCGAGGAGCTGGTCGCGGCTGCCACGCGTGACATCGAAGCCGAGACGCGGCGCTCGCTGCAGCAGATCCGCAAGGAGGTCGCCGACTTGACCGTGCTGGCGACCGAGAAGGTGACCCGCAAAAGCCTCAACGCCGACGATCAACGCCGTCTGGTCGAGGAGGCGCTCTCGGAAGTCGACTTCACCAGCCTCTCAGGGGCGGAGAGCTAGAGATGCAGGACGCAGCTCGCGTATACGCCGAGGCGCTCTTCGACGTCGCCAAGGAGAAGGGCAAGCTCGACGCGATCGGCGCCGACCTCACCCAGTTCGCCGACGCCGTCGAAGGCAATCGCGATCTGCAGGTCTTCCTCTTCAGCCCGCACTTCTCCTCGGCCGAGAAGGTCGAGGGGCTCGGACGGGCGCTCTCCGGTGTCGATCCGGAGCTGGTCAACTTCCTCGGGCTGCTGATCGAGAAGGGGCGGATGACGGAGATCTTCCGCATGAGTCGCGAGTTCGAGGAGATGTGGAAGAAGGAGAACAAGCGGATCGACGTGACCGTGACCAGCGCAGTGGAGCTGGACCCGGCCGTGGTGGCCAAAGTCGGCGAGGAGATCGAGCGGCAGACCGGGCAGAAGGTCGAGCTGGCAAGCCGTGTTGACGACGAGATTCTCGGTGGCATCGTCCTGCAGGTGGGCAACATGGTGCTCGACGCGAGCATCCGCAGCCGCCTGGACAAACTTCGAAAGAGCGTCGCCCAAGCGGCGTAAGGAGGCGTAGAGCACCCCAATGGAGATCAAGCCCGACGAGATCGCATCCATCCTCAGGGAGAGGATCGAGGGACTGGACACCGGCAGTGCCGACCTCTCCGAGGTCGGCACCGTGCTGTCCGTGGCCGACGGGATCGCCCGTATCCACGGCCTCGACAACTGCATGGCGCTGGAGATGCTCGAGCTGCCACACGGAGTCACCGGCCTCGCCCTCAACCTCGAGGCCGACAACGTCGGCGCCGTGCTCTTCGGCGAGTGGGACAAGGTCGTCGAGGGCGACACGGTGAAGCGCACCGGCCACCTGCTGCGGATCCCCGTCGGCGACCACCTGCTCGGTCGCCTCGTCGACCCGCTCGGCCGCCCGCTCGACAACAAGGGTGAGATTGCCACCGATCAGACCCGCCCGGCCGAGTTCAAAGCACCGGGTGTCGTCGAGCGCCAGCCGGTGACCGAGCCGGTGCAGACCGGGTTGATGTCGATCGACGGGATGATCCCGATCGGGCGTGGCCAGCGAGAGCTGATCATCGGCGACCGTCAGACCGGCAAGACGGCGATCGCGATCGACACGATCATCAACAACCGCGAC
The DNA here is from genome assembly GCA_963824705.1 of uncultured Solirubrobacterales bacterium. GTDB lineage: Bacteria > Actinomycetota > Thermoleophilia > Solirubrobacterales > 70-9 > VRUE01. Next base: position 1,885,939 of record CAWGQE010000003.1, on the reverse strand, counting down.
AAGGACATGATCTGCATCTACGTTGCGATCGGCCAGCGGATGTCGACGGTCGTCCAACTCAAGGAGGTGTTGGAGGAGAACGGCGCGATGGAGAACACGATCATCGTCGCCGCCCCCGCCGACGAGGCCGCGCCAATCAAGTTCATCGCCCCCTACGCCGGCTGCGCGATGGGGGAGCACTTCCTCTACAACGGCAAACACGCTCTCTGCGTCTACGACGACCTGACCAAGCACGCCTACGCCTACCGCCAGATGTCGCTGCTGCTGCGGCGCCCGCCCGGCCGCGAGGCATACCCGGGCGACGTCTTCTACCTGCACTCGCGCCTTCTGGAGCGGGCGGTGAAACTGAACGACGAGCTCGGCGGCGGTTCGCTGACGGCGCTGCCGATCATCGAGACCCAGGCCTCCGACGTCTCCGCCTACATCCCGACCAACGTGATCTCGATCACCGACGGTCAGATCTTCCTCGAGTCCGACTTGTTCAACTCAGGTGTGCGGCCGGCGATCAACGTCGGCATCTCGGTCTCGCGGGTCGGCGGCAACGCCCAGACCAAGGCGATGAAGAAGGTCGCCGGAAAACTGCGCCTCGACCTCTCCCAGTACCGTGACCTCGAGGCCTTCGCTCAGTTCGGCTCCGAGCTCGATCCGGAGACGCAGAAAACGCTGAACCGCGGCGAACGACTGGTCGAGCTGCTCAAACAGAAAGAGCGCGAACCGCTCGAGATGGCCGACCAGGTCGCCGCGATCTACTCCGGCACCGGCGGCTTTCTCGACCGGATCAAAACCGAGCGGGTCGGCGAGTTCCTGCGTGACTTGAAGCTCCACCTGCACTCCGAGAAGTCCGAGCTGCTGGCACGGATCTCCGAGACCGGCAAGCTCGAGGAGGCCGACGAGGAGGAGCTCGGCGCCTCGATTCGCGACTTCGTCGACGACTTCGGCGCCGATTTCGACGAGCACGGCGATCCGCTCGAGGCGGGCGAATCGGACCGGGTCAAGTCCGAGGAGGAGCGCTCGAAGCCGAGTCGCACCGAGGAAGCCGAGAACGACGCGGAGAAGGAGCCGACCCCCGCCTGACGGCGGTCGTACTTAGCCCATGGCTTCCCAGAAGGACGTCAAGAGCCGCATCGCGTCGATCAAGAACATCAACAAGATCACGCGGGCGATGGAGATGGTGGCCGCGGCGCGGTTACGTCGGGCCGAGCAGCGGATCGCGCAGCTGCGGCCCTACGCCCAGGGCATGCGCAAGCTGACCCGCCGTGCCGCCGAGCAGGCCGGCGGGGTGCCGCGCGTGCCGGTGCTGACCGAGCGCGAGGACGTGAAGCGCGTCGGCATCGTTCTGGTCACCGGCGATCGCGGCCTTGCCGGTGCCTTCAACACCAACGTGATCCGCGACGGTCTGCGCCTGCGCGACGAGTGGCGGGAGAAGGGTGCCGAGACGGCCTTCTCCGCGGTCGGCCGCAAGGGTGTCGGAGCGCTGACCTTTCGCAAGCAGGAAGTGCGCACCTCCTACACCGGCTTCACCGACCGGCCCGGCTTCGCCAACGCCCGCGAAATCGGCGAGGAGCTGACCGCGCGTTACGTCGACGAGGAGCTGGACCGGGTCGAGCTGGTCTACAACCGCTACGTCTCGCCCCTTACCCAGCACGTTTGGCGGCAGACGCTGCTTCCTCTCCAGCAGGCCGACGTGATCGGCTCGGGCGCCGAAGAGGAGGAAGAGGACGCCGAGGAGACCGAGATCGAGAAGGCCCACAGCAGAGCGCTGTGGGAGTACGAGCCCGATGCCGATGAGCTGCTGGCGCAGCTCATCCCGGAGTACGTGAACATCTCGGTCTACCGGGCGCTGCTCGAGTCGGCGGCTTCAGAGCTGGGGGCGAGGATGACGGCGATGCGCAACGCGGCGGAGAACGCCGAGACGATGATGGACGACCTCACCCTGGAGATGAACCGGGCCAGGCAGGCGGAGATCACCCAGGAGATCCTCGAGGTCGTCGCCGGCGCCGAGGCGCTCGGGTAGAGAACTTCAAAAAGAAAGTCAGGAAAAGGAACCAATGGCTGAGAGCAACGGAAGCAATGTAGGGCGAGTCGAGCAGGTGACCGGCGTCGTCGTCGATGCGGTCTTCCCCGACCAGCTGCCGCAGATCTACTCGGCGGTCAAGATCGAGATGGCCGGCGATGACGATCGCGAAGCGACGGAGCTGGTCTGCGAGGTCCAGCAGCACCTCGGCGACGACCGCGTCCGCACCGTGGCGATGGACGCCACCGACGGCCTGCAGCGCGGCGACAAGGTGGTCGACACCGGCGGCCCGATCTCGGTTCCAGTCGGCGACGCGACCCTCGGCCGCATCTTCAACCTGCTCGGCGAGCCGATCGACAACGGCGAGCCGATCGAGGCGGGGGAGCGCTGGCCGATCCACCGCTCGGCACCACAGGCTTCAGACCTCGCCCCGACCCAGGAGATCCTCGAGACCGGGATCAAGGTGATCGACCTGCTCGCTCCCTACGCCAAGGGCGGCAAGGTCGGGCTCTTCGGCGGCGCCGGCGTCGGCAAGACCGTCTTGATCCAGGAGCTGATCCGCTCGATCGCCGAGGAGCACGAGGGCCTCTCTGCCTTCTGCGGCGTCGGCGAGCGCTCGCGCGAGGGCAACGACCTCTGGCTCGAGATGAAAGAGTCGGGCGTGATCGACAAAACCATGCTCGTCTTCGGCCAGATGAACGAGCCCCCGGGCGCCCGTTTGCGCGTCGCCCTCTCCGGGCTGACGATGGCCGAGTACTACCGCGAGCAGGGTGGGCAGGACGTTCTCCTCTTCATCGACAACATCTTCCGCTTCGTCCAGGCGGGCTCCGAGGTCTCGGCGCTGCTCGGCCGCATGCCCTCCGCGGTCGGCTACCAGCCGACGCTGGAGACCGAGATGGGCGAACTGCAGGAGCGGATCACCTCGACCGAGCGCGGCTCGGTCACCTCGGTGCAGGCGGTCTACGTGCCCGCGGACGACTTCACCGACCCGGCCCCGGCGTCGGTCTTCGCCCACCTCAACGCGACCACGGCGCTCTCGCGGTCGATCTCCGAGAAAGGGATCTACCCGGCCGTCGACCCGCTCGACTCGAGCTCGACGATCCTCAAGCCCGACGTCGTCGGCGAGGACCACTACCGCACCGCGACCGAGGTCCAGGAGGTGCTGCAGCGCTACAAGGAGCTCCAGGACATCATCGCGATCCTCGGTATCGACGAGCTCTCCGACGAGGACAAGCAGACGGTCTCGCGGGCGCGCAAGATCGAGCGCTTCCTCTCGCAGCCGTTCTTCGTCGCCGAACAGTTCACCGGTCGCGCCGGCGAGTTCGTGCCGGTCGCTGAGACGGTGCGCGGCTTCCGCGAGATCCTCGACGGCGAGCACGACGACCTGCCCGAGGGCGCCTTCTACATGCAGGGCTCGATCGACCAGGTCACCGAGAACGCCTCCTCTGCGGCGGCGGCGTAGAGGCGAGCTTGGCCGGCGAGGACAGATTCGAGGTTGAGATCCTCACCCCCGAGGGTGAGGTCTTCAACGGCGAGGTGAGCCAGGTCTCGACCCGCACCGCGGGGGGCGAAATCGGCATCCTCGCCAACCACGCGCCGCTGCTGGCGGCGCTGCGGCCGACCGAGCTGCGCCTCTTCGAGGGCGACGGCGAGCCGCGCCGCTTCGCGCAGGCGCACGGCTGGCTGCAGGTCTTCGGCAACCACGCCCGTTTGCTCGTCGAGGAGGCGATCGCGCCCGAGGACCTCGATGCCGGGGCGCTCAAAGAGCAGCTCGCCGACGCCGAACAGCGCTTCGCTGAGGCGGAGGACAAGAGTGGGGAGCAGACCCGGGCGCAGAAAGATCGTGACAGGGCCGAAGCGTTTCTTGCCATTGCGCAGGGATGAGGGAGGCGCACCGACGCGCCTCTCGCTACACCGCCCAATTTCGCCAGATGAAGGATTGTGGTCCCTGGAGGGGGCACAATCCTTCAATAAAGGCGGGAGAGGTCGATGAGTGAGGAGCTGGTTGCGCTTGCTACGCGGTTGATTGGGTACGACACTTCCGAGGCGGACGGGGTGTTGGAAGCTGCTGGATTCGTCGAGGGCTGGTTGGAAGCTCGCGGGATTGAGGTGGCGACGGAAGAGGTGCGGGGGCTGCCGGTGCTGAAGGGCGAAGTCGGGCCGGAGGATGCGCCTACGGTCGTGCTGCATGGGCATCTGGATGTGGTGCCGGGGCGGCCGGGGCAGTTCGATCCCCAGGTGGATGGGGAGCGGCTCTATGGGCGCGGCGCATATGACATGAAGGGAGCGCTGGCGGCGATGCTGCTGACCACCGCTTCGATGCGCGATTCGGAGCGGGTGCGGGTGCGGTTGGGGATCGTCGGCGACGAGGAGTCCGAGGAGGAGGCGGATCGCGGCAGCGATCATCTCGTCGATGGCGGCTTCATCGGCGACTTCGCTATCACCGGTGAGCCGACCGATTTGCAGATCGGCGTCGAGGCCAAGGGGGTGCTGGCGCTGCGGCTGGAGGTCAGCGGCGTCGCCGCCCACGGGGCGACGCCGTGGCTGGGCGATAACGCGGTGCTGAAGGCACACGACGTTTTCCGCAGTATCGAGTCGCTACCGTTTGCCCGGCACAGCTCGGAGCTGTTCGACCGCCCCTCGATCAATCTCGGCCGGATCATGGGCGGCGACGCGCTCAACAAGGTGCCTGACCGATGCGCGATCGACGTCGACATCCGCTACCTGCCCGACCAGGATCCCGAGACTGTGCTCGAGCAGGTGCGGAGCCTTCCCGACGCCGAGGTGACGCCGCTCTTCACAAGGCCGCCGGCGGTCGTCGACCGCGATTCGCCCTTCGTCCAGGGCTTGAGGGAGGCGGCTTCCGAGCACCACGACGGGGAGCCGATGAGCGTCGGCCGCGACGGCGCCTCCGATGCCGTCTCCTTCCTCCGTGTGGGGGTGCCGGCGGTCGAGTTCGGCCCGGCCGGCGAAGGCCACCACGGTCCCGCCGAGTGGGTGTCTGTGCCTTCGCTGGTGGCCTACCGGCAAGCGCTCGAAGGCTTCCTGAGAGCGATCCCGGACCGGCTCGAAGGCTAGGGACCGGGCGATGATCGAGCCGGTCTTCAAGAAACCGCCACCCGAGGGCGACCACGAGCCGCCGCCGAAGCGCAAGCGCTACTGGTGGCGCTTCACTCTGGCCTCGGTCACGATCGTCTCTGTCGTCGCAGCGGCCACCGCGGCCAGCATCCTGCTCTACATCGGCAGCATCGCCACCGCGCTCTCCCACAACAACAAACTGCAGAACAAGGTCGAGCGCGTTCTCGCCCAGACGCACGGGGGAGAACCGGAGAACATCTTGATCATCGGTTCCGACAAGCGCGCCAGCGAACCCGAAGACCCCGGGCGCTCTGACACCACCTTGCTGCTGCGGCTCGATCCCGAGAAGAACGCGATCGCGCTGATGTCGATCCCGCGCGACCTCAAGGTCGAAATCCCCGGCTTCGGCACGGAAAAGTTCAACGCCGCCTACAGCTACGGCGGGCCGAAGCTGACCCTGCAGGTCGTCAAGGAACTGACTGGCCTGCCGATCAACCACGTCGTCAACGTCGACTACCTCGGCTTCGTGAAGGCGGTCGATGCGATCAACTGCGTCTACGTCGACGTCGACCGCCGCTACTACCACTCCAACGTCGGCGTGCCGCCTTCCGAAGAATATGCCGAAATCAACGTCCAGCCGGGCTACCAGCTGCTCTGTGGCAAAAAAGCGCTGGAGTACGTGCGCTACCGCCACACCGATACCGACCTGGTCCGGGCGGCACGCCAGCAGGACTTCATCAGCGATGCGCGTCAACGGGTGCCGATCGATCAGCTCGTGCTCGGCCGCAACGAACTGATCGACATCTTCACCAAGTACACGACCTCCGACATCAGCGACACGCAGACGATGCTCGAAGTGCTGAAGCTGTTCGTCGCCTCGCGCAACGCGGAAATCAAGGAGGTCCACTTCCCTGCCGAACTCGGCCCCAGCTTCGTCTACGCGACGCCGGAAGCGATCGGCGAAGCGGTCGAAAAATTCCTCGGGATCGAAGCCAGCGGGGGCCCACGGGGCTCGCTCGAAGCCGGCGAACACCCCAAGTCGAAGGAGAAGCAGAAGGGCAAGGGGAAGGGCAAGCCTCATCCCAAGCCACGGGTGAAGGCGAAGCCGCCGGGGAGCGACGGGCTCGTCGCCGCCGGGGAAGCGGGTGAACTCGAGGGCAAGTCGGTCGCCCGCAGGGTCAGCAGCGGATTCCCCGTCTTCTACGCGAGCCGCCTCCCCGCGGAAGCGTCATACGTCGAAAGCAACAGCTACTACCACGTGCAGGACCCGCGCGTGTACCACTTCAAGGACACCGACGGCAAGCGCCATGCCGCCTATCGGATGGTCGCCGAGTACGGGCCCGAATACGAAACCCAGTACTTCGGGGTCCAGGGCATCCAGGGCTGGAGCGATCCTCCGATCCTCGACAACCCGAGCGAAACGCGGACGATCCATGGCCGCGAGTACGACATCTATATCGACGGCGATCGCGTCAGCATGATTGCCTGGCACCGGGGCGACAACACCTACTGGGTCTCCAACAGCCTGCTGCAGTCCCTGACCAACGATCAGATGCTGGGCATGGCGCGGTCGGCCAGGGTGATAATTCCCAAGAAGAAACCAACGAAGAAGCGAGGGAGCGCGCAACCATGATGGAGAGCAGAGAGCCGATCGGCGTGATCGGCGTGGGCTGGGTCGGCCTGGTGACGGCGGCCTGCTTCGCCGATCTTGGCCACCGGGTCGTCGCCCGCGACATCCTCCCGGAGAAGGTCGCCGCGCTCTCGCGGGGTGAGACGACGATCCACGAGCCGGAGCTCGACGACCTGCTCGAGCGCAACGCCGAGCGGCTCACCTTCACCACCGACATGGACGAGCTGCTCGCTTCGGCCAAATTGCTCTTCGTCTGCGTCGACACGCCGCCGACCCGCTCCGGCGACGCCGACCTCTCCCGGGTCCGCGCCGTGGTCGAGGAGCTGCCCGCCGATGGCGGGCACGTGCTGATCATGAAGAGCACCGTGCCGGCCGGCACCGGTGAGGCGATCCGTCGCGACCGCCCTGGACTCGCCTACGTCTCCTGTCCCGAGTTCCTCAAGGAGGGCTCGGCGGTCGCCGACTTCCTCCACCCCGACCGCGTCGTGATCGGCGCCGATGCGGGCGACCGGGCCGGCGGCGACGCCGTCGCCGGCCTCTATGAGCCGCTGGGGGGAGAGATCGTCCACACCGACGTCGCCAGCGCCGAGATGATCAAGCTCGCCTCCAACGCCTTCCTCGCGACCAAGATCTCCTTCGTCAACGAGATCGCCAACGTCTGCGAGGAGGTCGGCGCCGACGTCGGCGAGGTCGCCCGGGGCATGGGGCTCGACCAGCGCATCGGCCCTTCGTTCCTGCGCGCCGGGATCGGCTACGGGGGCAGCTGCTTCCCCAAGGACGTGAGCGCGCTGAAGATGCTGGCCGGCAACACCGGCTACCACTTCCAGTTGCTCAACGCGGTGATCGAGGTGAACGAGCTGCAGAAGCGCCGCGTGGTGCAGAAGCTGGTCGGCCATCTGGACTCCTTGGTCGGGCGCCGGGTGGCGCTGCTCGGCCTCGCCTTCAAGCCGCAGACCGACGACATGCGCGAGGCGTCGAGCCTCGTGCTGTCGGCGCGACTGCAGGGCGAAGGGGCAGAGGTCGCGGCCTACGATCCGGTCGCGGCCGGTCCGGCACGCGACCTGCTCGACGGCGTCGAGCTCTGCGACTCGGCCCTGGAGGCGCTCACCGGCGCCGACGCGGCTGTGCTGGTCACCGAGTGGCCCGAGTTCGCCGAGCTGGACTGGTCCGAGGCCGCAAGCAGGATGGCGCGGCCGCTGCTGGTCGACGGGCGCAACTTCCTCGATCCGAAGGTGCTCCAGGCTGCAGGCTTCGAATATGAGGGGATCGGCAGGGCGCCGGTCGATGCGCCGTCGGCGGCAACCGCCGACTGACGTATGCAAGCGATTGTCTTAGTGGGCGGCGAAGGGACTCGGTTGAGGCCCCTCACCGCGAACGTGCCGAAGCCGGCGCTGACCCTCGTCGACCGGCCCTTCCTCGCCTACATGATCGAGTGGCTGGCGGGGCACGGGGTGACCGAAGTGGTGCTCGCTTGCGGCTTCCTGCCCGACGTTTTGGAGGCGGCGCTGAGCGGCGAGGAGGACCGTGCCGGGGTGCGGATCCGCTACGTCGCCGAGCCCGAGCCGCTGGGCACCGCTGGGGCGATCCGCTTCGCCGCCGACGCGCTGGGAGATGAGCTCGAGGATCGCTTCCTCGCTCTCAACGGCGACGTGCTCACCGACCTCGACCTGAGCGCGCTCTTGCGGGCGCACCAGGACTGGAACGCCGCGGCGACGATCGGCCTGCATCCGGTCGAGGACTCCTCGGCCTTTGGCTTGGTCCATAGCGACGACGGTGGCGCGGTGCTCGAGTTCCTCGAGAAGACGGGGGAGCGCAAGCCGGGCGAGGTCAACGCGGGGATGTACGTGCTGCAGCGCTCCGTGCTCGATCTGATTGCGCCCGGCGAGAACGTCTCGATCGAGCGCGACGTGTTCCCGCGCCTGGTCGGCGAGGGGTTGCACGGCCTGCTCCTCGACGGCTACTGGGTGGACATCGGCACCCCCGAGCGTTATCGGCAGGCGAGCTGGGACATCCTCGAGGGCCGCGTCGAGACCCGGGTCGAGCCCACCGGCGAGGGCATCCTGGTCGATCCCGGCGCGCAGGTCGACGGGGCGGCGCAGATCGGGCCACAGGCCGTGATCGGGCCGGGTTGCCGGGTTGGGGCGGGGGCGCAGGTCTTGGGGTCGGTCGTCCTCGACGACTGCACGGTCGGCGAGAACGCGCGCGTCATCGACTCGATCCTCTCGCCGCGAGCCGAGGTGCCTCCCGACGCGGTCATTGAAGGAGCAGTCGCCGCCGAGGGCGAAAGACTCTCGAGCTGATGCTCGACGACGTCCTGGCAATCCCCGATCACCTTCGCGACGCTCTCTGGAGGGTCGAGTCCGCCCGGCTGGAGCGGGCCGAGTCCGCCGGGCTCCTCGTCTGCGGCATGGGTGGCTCGGCGATCGGCGGCGATCTCGCCGCTGCAGCGCTCGGCGAGCGGCTCACCGGGCCGCTGCTCACCGTGCGCGGGTACGGGCTGCCGAGCTGGGCCGGCCCCGAGTGGACGGTGCTCTGCTCCAGCTACTCGGGCGAAACCGAGGAGACCTTGGCCTGCTTCGCTGCCGCCGAGGCCCTTGGTGCGCGCCGCGTCGTCGCCGGCACCGGCGGCGCTCTGGCCGAGAGCGCCCGCGCCGCCGGCGTCTCGGTGATCGGTCTGCCCGGCCTGCTGCCGGCGCCGCGCACCGCCGTCGCCTACATGCTGGTCTGCGCGCTCGAGGTTGCCGCCGCCGCCGGTATCGCGCCGCGCATCGCGGAAGAGATCGAGGCCGCGGCAAGCTTCCTCGAGGCTGGCCGTGACGACCTCTGCCACCGTGCCGCCGAGGTCGCCGGCGCGATAGGGGAGCGGGTGCCGGTCGTCTACGGCGCCGGTCCGACCGCTGCCGTGGCGCGGCGCTGGAAGACGCAGATCAACGAGAACGCGAAGCTCCCTGCCTTCTCCTCGGAGTTGCCGGAGGCCAACCACAACGAGATCTGCATCTGGGAGGCGCCAAGCGCCGCCCAGCTAGCCGCTGTCCTGCTAGAAGACCGCGACCAGCACCCACGTGAGCAGCTGCGCTTCGAGCTGACCGCGGCAGAGGTCGAACGCGACGGAGCTACCGCGGTCCGTATCGAGGCGGCGGGCGAGAGCCGCACCGAGCGCTTGCTCTGGACGGTGATGCTCGGCGACCTGGTCTCGCTCGAGCTGGCCGCGGTCCACGGGGTCGAGCCGCTGCCGATCGAGGCGATCGACCGGCTCAAGGCCTCTCTGTCCGGCTGACGCTTTCTACGTATCCTTCGCCGGGACCAATAGAGACTGAAAGGGATTCGATGGCAACCGCCACCTCAAACTACAAAGTCGCCGACATCGGCCTCGCCGATTTCGGACGCAAGGAGATCGGCCTCGCCGAGGTGGAGATGCCGGGCCTGATGCAGACCCGCGAGGAGTACGCGGCGGAGCAGCCGCTGCAGGGCGCGCGGATCACCGGCTCGCTCCACATGACGGTGCAGACCGCCGTGCTGATCGAGACCCTGATCGCCCTCGGAGCCGAGGTCCGCTGGGCCAGCTGCAACATCTTCTCGACGCAGGACCACGCCGCTGCCGCGATCGCCGCCGCCGACATCCCGGTCTTCGCCTGGAAAGGCGAGACCCTGGAGGAGTACTGGTGGTGCACCGAGCAGGCCCTGCTCTGGCCCGACGGCGAGGGCCCGAACATGATCCTCGACGACGGCGGCGACGCCACCCTGCTCGTCCACAAGGGCGTCGAGTTCGAGAAGGCCGGCGCTGTGCCCGACCCCGCCTCGGCCGACTCGGAGGAGTTCCGCGTCGTGCTCGAGACCCTGCAGCGCTCGCTCGAGTCCGACCCGCAGCGCTGGACCCAGCTTGCCGAGGCGATCAAGGGGGTCACCGAGGAGACGACTACCGGCGTGCACCGGCTCTACCAGCTGGCCGAGACCGGCGACCTGCTCTTCCCGGCGATCAACGTCAACGACTCGGTCACCAAGTCGAAGTTCGACAACCTCTACGGCTGCCGCCACTCGCTGATCGACGGGATCAACCGCGCCACCGACGTGATGATCGGTGGCAAGGTCGCCGTCGTCTGCGGCTACGGCGACGTCGGCAAGGGCTGCTCCGAGTCGCTGCGCGGCCAGGGCGCCCGCGTGATCGTCACCGAGATCGACCCGATCTGCGCGCTGCAGGCGGCGATGGAGGGCTACGAGGTGCGCAAGCTCGACGACGTCGTCGGGACGGCCGACATCTTCGTCACCGCCACCGGCAATAAGGACATCATCACCGCCGACCACATGGCGCGGATGAAGCACAACGCGATCGTCGGCAACATCGGCCACTTCGACAACGAGATCGATGTCGCCGGGCTCGAATCCTCGCCGGCCGAGCGGGTCAACATCAAGCCACAGGTCGATGAGTGGCGCTTCTCCGACGGCCACTCGATCATCCTGCTCTCCGAGGGGCGCCTGCTCAATCTCGGCAACGCGACCGGGCACCCGAGCTTCGTGATGTCGAACTCGTTCACCAACCAGGTGATCGCGCAGATCGAGCTCTACGGCCAACCCGACGGGTTCACGGCCAAGGACGTCACGGTGCTGGCCAAGCACCTCGACGAGAAGGTCGCGCGGTTGCACCTCGCGGCGCTCGGTGTCGACCTCACCGAGCTGTCCGAGGAGCAGGCCGCCTACCTCGGCATCCCGGTCGAGGGCCCCTATAAGTCCGATCACTACCGCTACTAGTCCCAGGGCACCCGACTCGATGAAGGCGATGATCCTCGCAGCGGGGCTCGGCACCCGCCTGCGACCGATCACCTACGGGATGCCGAAGCCGATGGTGCCGGTGCTCAACCGGCCGGTGATGGAGCACGCGGCCCGCTTGCTTGCTCGACACGGGTTCCGCGAGGCGATCGCCAACCTGCACTGGTTCCCGGAGCTGATCGAAGGCCACTTCGGCGACGGCTCGGACCTTGGCCTGGAGCTCTCCTACAGCCACGAGGAGCAGCTGCTGGGGACCGCCGGCGGGGTTCGTAACGTCGCCGACTTCCTCGGCGACTCGTTTCTCGTCGTCGCCGGAGATGCGCTCACCGACATCGACTTCACGGCGATGCGCGAGTTCCACGAATCCCACGACGGCCTGGTCACGATGGCGACCAAACGAGTTGCCGACACCGACCAGTTCGGCGTCGTGATCGCCGCGGGCGACGGGCGGATCCAGGGCTTCCAAGAGAAGCCCGACCCCGCCGAGGCGCTCTCCGACCTGGCCAATACCTGCATCTACATGTTCCGTGCCGAGGTCTTCGACTACTTTCCCGCGCCGGGGACGAGCAACGACGCCGGCCCCGACGACCCGCCCGAGTTCGCCGACTGGGCAAAGGACGTCTTCCCAGCGTTGCTCGAGGCTGATGTGCCCTTCTACTCGCACGAGATCGACGCCTACTGGAACGACATCGGCAACCTCGACGAGCTGCGCCAGGGCAACCTCGACGCGCTGCACGGCGCGGTCGGGGTGGAGCCCGGCGCGCCGCAGGTCTCCGAGGGCGTGCGGGCGGCAAGCTCGCTCGACGGCGTCGAGGTGACCGCGCCCGTCCTGGTCGGGAGCGAGGTGGAGATCGGCGCCGACGTGCGGATCGAGGGTCCTGCGATCGTCGGTGAGGGCTGCCGGATCGGCGACGGCTCGATCGTCCGCGACTCGATCCTGCTCGAGGGGACCGAGCTGCCACCGAGGTCGATCCTGGTAGGCGGCATCGCGGCTCACGCGCAAGAGGCTTGACGAAGAATTGACATTCGGCGCGCCACACGCGCGCCGCGGGCCCGGACGATCGGGCCATGAAGCTCCTCCACGCGGTTGCCACGGCCATCGTCCCGCCGCTCTGCGCAGCCTGCGGCCGGACCTGCCGCCCCGAGGCGACGCTCTGCACGCGCTGCTCGCGACGGCTTGCCGAAGCCGACCCGCTGGAGGGCGGGGGCGCTCCAGGGCTGGACCGAGCTTGGTCTTCAGCCTCCCATGGGGGCGTCGCCCGCGACTTGGTGGCGGCACTCAAGTTCCGTCGCCTGCTTCCCGTCGCCGACTTGATCGCCGACCGCATCCAGTGGCTTGCGCCCAGCACGATCTTGAGCGGCACGATCGTCCCCGTCCCAACCGCACCCTTGCGCTCGGCCCTCCGCGGCTTCGACCCGGCGGCCGAGATAGCGACAGCACTGGCCGAGCGAACCGAGCTGCCCGTCCAGGCTTGCCTGGCCCGCAGGGGAGGCGGTCGTCAGGTGGGCAAGCGCCGCTCGGAGCGCATAGGCCACCCACCACTGATCCAAGCCCGCGGCCAAGTCCCCCGCAGCGTCCTGCTCATCGACGACGTGCTCACAACCGGCGCCACGCTCTCATCCTGCGCCCGCGCCTTGCGCTCAGCCGGCGCCATCCGGGTCACAGCGATCACGTTCACGAGGCGCTTGTGACATCCGTAGAAGTTCCACTTGTCGTGGACCGGGTAGCGGCGTAGCATCGATGTAGACCCAGACAGAGGAGGCCAATATGCGGATTGAGGTGCGTGGGCGCAACGTCGAGATCGATGACGAGCTGCGGGAACACATCTTCAAGCGATTTCGCCGCGTTGGCAGGCAGGTCTCTGAGCTGGCGACGCTTGAAGTGACGGTCTGGGAAGAGCGCAACCCCGCGATCGCTGACAGCCAAGTAGCCGAGGCGACCTTGCGGCTGAAAGGCGTGACGCTGCACGCGAAGGAGTGCGCGCCGGAGATGGCCCACAGCGTCCACGAACTTGCCGAGGACATCCGCCGCCAAGTCAAGAAGCACCGCGAGAAGCGCCGCAAGCGCAGCCGCACCCGCAAGCTCGTGAATCAGGTCCGCGGCCGCACCGCAGAAGCGTGAGCTGAGCTCCACCGACAGAGAGATCGGGTGTCCCCTCGACGGAACCCGCGTCGGATTCCGGGCGGAGGCGCCCTTTTCCCAGCGGCTCACAAGTTCCTCTGAGGGGACACCCGATCTCTCTGCCCGAGACAGCTACCCTTGAGAGATGGCCAATGCACGGGACATGGTCACGCGTGCTCTACGCGTGGGCGAGGGTAGGAAATTCAAGGCGTATGAGAAGCGTGCGCAGAAGATCAACGCGATCGAGCCCGAGATGGAGCTGCTCGGCGACGAGGAGCTGCGTGCCGAGGCCGACTCCCTGCGCGAGCGTGCGCGCGGCGGCGAGGCCCTGGATTCCCTTCTGCCAGAGGCCTTTGCGCTGACCCGGGAGGCGGCGCGGCGCAGCATCGGCCAGCGCCACTTCGACGTGCAGCTGATCGGCGGCATGGCGCTCCACGAGGGCGCGATCGCCGAGATGAAGACGGGAGAGGGTAAGACGCTGACGGCGACCCTGGCGGTCTTCCTCAACACGCTGGCGGGCGACAGCGTCCACGTCGTCACCGTCAACGACTATCTCGCCCGCCGCGACGCCGAATGGATGACGCCGGTCTACGAGGCGCTCGGCGTCACCGTTGCCGCGATCCAGGACTCCGACGATCACGCGGCGAGGCAGGTCAAATACGGCTGCGACGTGACCTACGGGACCAACTCCGAGTTCGGCTTCGACTACCTGCGCGACAACATGTCGGGATCGCTGGAGGAATGCGTTCAGCGTGGCCACCACTTCGCGATCGTGGACGAGGTCGACAACATCCTGATCGACGAGGCGCGCACGCCGTTGATCATCTCCGGCGCCCCCGAACAGGCGGCGCAGATTTATTACCAGTTCGCTCGCCTCGCGCGGCAGATGAAGGGCGTCCAGGCCAAAGACCGGCTGAAATCCCTGGGCGAATCGAAAGACACCTCCGAGGCCGACTACGACTACGAATACGACGAGAAGCACAAGACCGTCTCGCCGACCGAGCGCGGGGTAAAGCGCGCCGAGGAGTTCCTCGACGTCGACAATCTCTACCTGAGCGAGCACGGCACCCTCGTCAACCACCTCGGCCAGTCGCTCAAGGCCGAGTCGCTCTATAAGAAGGACAAGGACTACGCCGTGGTCGACGGCCAGGTGATGATCATCGACGAGTTCACCGGGCGCATCCTCGAGGGCCGGCGCTGGTCTGAGGGCTTGCACCAGGCGGTCGAGGCAAAGGAGGGGGTGGCGATCGGCGAGGAGAACCAGACCCTGGCAACGATCACCCTGCAGAACTACTTCCGCCTCTACGACAAGCTCGGCGGGATGACCGGCACGGCGCTGACCGAGGCCACCGAGTTCATGAAAATCTACAAAGTGCCCGTGGTCGAGATCCCGACCAACCGGCCGATGGTCCGAGCCGACCACAACGACCAGATCTTCAAAACCAAAGACGGCAAGTGGAAGGCCGTGCTCGAGGAGATCTTCGCCCGCCACGAGAAAGGCCAGCCGACCCTCGTCGGCACCGTCTCGGTCGAGGTCTCGGAGATGATCTCCGGCGAGCTGAAACGGCACGGGGTCGAGCACGCCGTGCTCAATGCCAAGCCAGAGCACGCGGAAAAAGAGGGTGAGCGGATCGCCGAAGCCGGGCGTAAGGGCGCGGTGATGATCGCCACCAACATGGCCGGCCGCGGCGTCGACATCAAGCTCGGCGGCGACCCTGAGCACCTCGCGATGAAAGAGCTGAAAAAGCAGGGGCTCGGTCACGGTGACGAGGGTTATGAGGAGGCTTTGGCCGCGAAGATCGTCGAGATGGAGCCGCAGTGCAAGGCGGAGGCCGAAGAGGTGCGCGGGCTCGGCGGTCTCTATATCTGCGGCACCGAGCGCCACGAATCGCGCCGCATCGACAACCAGCTACGCGGCCGCTCCGGCCGCCAGGGGGACCCCGGCGAGACGCGCTTCTTCCTCTCCGCCGAAGACGACGTGATCCGCCTCTTCGCCGGTGATCGCATCTACAAAATCCTCGACCGTCTCGGCCCCGTCGATGAGGAGGGTGGGGAGATGCCGCTCGAGGCCAAAATGCTGAGCAAAACGGTCGAGGGGGCGCAGAAGAAGGTCGAGGAACAGAACTTCCTGATCCGCAAACGCGTGCTCGAGTACGACGACGTGATGAACGAGCAGCGCCGCGTCGTCTACAAATATCGCCGCGAGATCCTCGAGGGGCGGGACATGTCCGACATCGTCCGCGACGAGCTGGAGGGGGTGATCGAGCGCCTGGTCGACGAGTACACCCCCGGCGACGACCTCGAAGACTGGGATCTGGCCGGATTGGAGGGGCAGTTGCGGCAGATCTGGCCGGTAGGGATCGATGTCGGCTCGATGTCTCCGGAGACGGTTGACCGCGAAAAGCTCAAGGATGCCCTCGACGAAGACTCGATGAGCGCCTACGACGATCGCGAGCAGACGCTCGGCGAGGAGCTGATGCGCCACCTGGAGCGCTCGATCCTGTTGCAGGTGATCGACAGCCGCTGGCGCGAGCACCTCTACGACATGGATTACTTGCGCGAGGGCATCCACCTGCGTGGCTTCGCTCAGATCGATCCTCTCGTCGCCTATAAAAACGAAGGCTTCGGCATGTTCGAGGAGTTGATGAACTCGATCTGGGAGGAATTCAGCAAGCTCATCTTCAACGCCCAGATCGAAATCGACCCCTCGCAGGTGCAAGAAGGCTCGTTCGCCGGTAACGGCGGCGGCGCGCCGACCGCGCTCGATTACTCCGGTGGGACTCCGGACGCCCAGCCGTCGGCCCTGCGGGAGGTGGCCGCGGGTGTCAGCGTCACCGAAGGGACCGCGGTGCCCGGCGGCAACGGCGCTCCCGCACCCGAGGTGATCGAGACCGTGGTCAAGGACGAGCGAGAGAAAGAAATCGGCCGGAATGACCCGTGCTGGTGTGGGTCGGGGAAAAAGTTCAAGAAGTGTCATGGGGCTTGAGATCACCAAGAGCCCATCCGGCAGGGGTTCCACTTAACTTTTTCGGTGGATCGCGGTCGGGCTGGCGCCCGAGGGTGTCGACGAAAAAGTACAAGACGTTCCACCCCTACCGGATGGGCTCTTGACCAGCGCTCGTGATCCACGATCCAGTTAGAGAGTTCATCCGGAGCTTCAACGAGCGGGACCTTGACGCGTTTGTTGGGGTGCTCGATGCGGGGATTGAGCTGCATTCGATGAAGGGCTTGCGGAAGGGTCGCGACGCGGCTCGGCTCTGGGCGACCCGGGCTTCCGGCGGGGTGCAGCAGACGATCGAGCTGGACGAGCTCTTCGAGGACGGGACCGAGTCCGGCCGTGGGTCGGCGCTGGCGCTGATCAGAAGGGTGTGGCGCTGGGACGAGGATGGCTCGGCGGCCGGGGAGGATGAGATAGCCTGGCTCTTCGAGCTGCACGATCATCGGGTGCGCAGCTGGCGTCCCTTTGAAGACCGTGAGGCCGCTTGGCAGGCGTACCATCTACGCGATGGAGTTGATCGCGGCATCCAATAGGGAGGCGACCGACGCTTGGAGCGGGCCGCTCTTCGACCGCTTCGTCCAGTTTCGCGGCCTGGTCACGGCCGGTCTGGGCGCGCACGGGGAGGAGGCGCTGGAGGTTCATCCGCCTCGGCCTGGCGACAGAGCCCTCGACATCGGCTGTGGCTTCGGGGACACGACGCAGCGGATAGCGGCGCTGGTCGATCCCGACGGCGAGGCGGTTGGGGTCGACGTCTCGGAGCCCTTCATCGAGGAGGCCCGTCGGGATCTGGCGGATACCGGCCTGGAGAACGTCAACTTCATGGCGGCGGACGTTCAAGTGACCGAGTTCGAGCAGCGCTTCGACTATGCCTTCTCGCGCATGGGAATCATGTTCTTCGCCAACCCTGTGCAGGCGCTGAGCAACGTGCGATCGGCATTGGCGCCCGGCGGGCGGTTCTGCGCGATCGTCTGGCGGCGCAAGCTGGACAACGCCTGGCTGAACCGCGCGGAGCAGGTCGTCGAGGGGTACCTCGAGCGTCCCGAGGAGACCGACGAGCCGACCTGCGGGCCGGGGCCGTTCTCGATGGCTGACGCCGATACGGTGAGCGAGCAGCTCTCGATCGCCGGCTTCGAGGGGATCTCGCTGCGGCGCTGCGACCTGCCGATCAAGATCGGCAACGACCTCGAGCACGCGGTCGAGTTCAACATGTCGCTGGGCCCGGCGGGAGAGGTGCTGCGGCTCTGGGGGGACCGCGTCGAGGAGATCCGCCCGAAGATCGCCGCTGATCTGCGCGAGGCGCTTGCCGAGTTCGACGGCCCCGACGGTGTGATTGCCCCGGCCTCCACCTGGATCGTCGGCGCCAGCGCGCCCTGAGCACCACTGCTGCTCGAGGGCCGCGCCCACTAGGCTGTCGGCATGGCCGACGTCGCCTCGACCGAATCGGTACCGGCGCGGCTCGCCGAGATCCGCGAGCAGTTGAAGCTGCTCTCGGACTACCTTTGACCCCGCTTCGCTGCAGGACGAAGCAGAGCGGCTGGAGGAGGAGATGGGCTGTCCCGGCTTCTGGGACGACCAGGAGAAGGCGGCGGGCGTCTCGGCGGCCCATGCCCGCGCCCAGCGCAAGCTGAAGACCTTCGAGGAGCTGGAAGCGGAAGCCGGCGATCTTGGTGAGCTGGCCGAGATGGCAGCCGAAGACGAGGAGATGGCCGCCGAGCTGGCGACCCAGATGGCCTCGGTCGAAAGGCACCTGGCCGAGCTCGAAGAGGCCCGCCTGTTCAGCGGCAAATACGACGCCGGCGACGCCGTGGTCACCGTTCACGCCGGTGCCGGCGGAACCGATTCCCAGGACTGGGCCGAGATCCTGCTGCGCATGTACCTGCGCTGGGCCGAGCGTCGCGGCTTCGAGGTCGAGATGAAGGAGGCCTCGCCGGGGGAGGAGGCCGGCCTCAAGTCGGCGACCTTCATCGCCCGCGGCGAGAACGCCTACGGGTTGTTCGCTGCCGAGCGCGGCGTGCATCGGCTGGTGCGGATCTCCCCCTTCGATTCCTCGGCGCGGCGCCACACCAGCTTCGCCCAGGTCGATGTCGGGCCCTTGGTCGACGAAGGGGTTGAGGTCGAGATCGACGACACCGATCTGCGCATCGACACCTATCGTGCCTCGGGCGCGGGCGGTCAGCACGTCAACAAGACCGACTCGGCGGTGCGGATCACGCACCTGCCGACCGGCGTCGTCGTGCAGTGCCAGAACGAGCGCTCGCAGACCCAGAACAAGGCCGTCGCGATGCAGTTGCTGCGCTCGAAGCTGATCGAGCTGGAGGAGCGCAAACGGGCGGAGACGCTGGCTAAAGAGCGCGGTGAGGTCAAGGAAGTCGCCTGGGGGTCGCAGATCCGCAGCTACTTCCTGCACCCCGACCAACGGGTCAAAGACCACCGCACGGGGCACGAGGTCGGCGATGCTCAGCGGGTCTTGGACGGCGACATCGACGACTTCATCAGGGATTACTTGAACAAGACCGCAGCCTCCTCGGCGAACTAGGCGCGATGCCGGCGAGCGAGCCTCTGACCTATCTCGAGCGGCCGGCCGCGAACGGGGCAGAGGGCCTTCTCGTCCTCCACCACGGCCGCGGGACCGACGAGCGCGATCTGCTCGGCCTGGCGGACGCGCTCGACCCGGGGCGGCGTTTGCACGTGTACACCCCGCGTGCGCCGCTGACGCTGCCTGGCTCCCCGGGCTATCACTGGTACCTGGTCCCGCGGGTCGGCTATCCCGACCCCGATACCTTTCGCGCCGCCCGCGCCGCCCTTGCCGAGCTCCATGACCGCATCTGGGAGGAGACCGGCCTTGGGCCCACGCGCACCGTCTTGGGCGGCTTCTCGATGGGGGCGGTGATGAGCTACGCGATGGCCCTGGGCGCCGATCGGCCGCCTGCGGCCGGAATCCTGGCCTTCAGCGGCTTCGTCCCCGTCGTCGAGGGGTGGGAGCCGGAGCTGGAGGACCGTCGCGAGACCAGAGCCTTCGTCGCCCATGGTCGTGCCGACCCGGTGATAGAGGTCGGCTTCGGTCGCCGCGCAAAAGACCTGCTCACGGCCGCCGGGCTCGAGGTCGAGTACCGCGAGTCGGGCCTCGGGCACCAGATCGATCGCACGCAGCTGGCAGACGCTGCGCTGTGGCTCGCCGGGATCTAGCGCGGGGAAAGCGCGAGCCGGCGGAAAGGGCACCCGGCGCTCTTCGCCGAGGGGATGTCGATCTGAACGGCGAGATGCTTCGGGTCGTCGTGACCGTGCAGGTCCTCGACGAGGCGAAGGACACCGCTGCGGCCCAGATGACGGTGCACGGTGTCTAAGTGGCCGACCTTGAGCGTTGCGGCGGCGGGCTCATAGGTCGTGTAGCCGATGGTCAGCTTCAGCTTGTCGCCATTCCCTGAAGCAATGGCCTGGCCGTGGGCGCTGCGCAGGATGCACTCTTCCGGGGCGACAGTGCCAGGGCTTGCGGCCTTCTTACGGCGTTCGGCGTCTTCTTCTTCGCAGATTTCCTTGACTTCGCCGGCACTGAGTTCGCCTTCTTCGAATTCTTCTTCAGCTTCTTCGCAGGCGCCTTCTTCGAATTCGATTTCGTCTTCTCCGCCTTCTTCTTCGGCTGCGAATTCTTCTTCGAAGGCAAGCGGCGTGACGCTCGGAGTTACGGGAGCGGCATGCGCCGCGCTCGCCGCGAACAGGAGGATCGCCAGAACAAGCGGGACGGCGAGGAGTTGAAGCTTGCTTGGCATGCGGGCATCCATCGGCTTGAGATGGCGCCCCCTTTAGCCAAATCAGTGCGTTCCCACGCCCTCCATCCGCAACAAAGCCTCCTTCATCGGTAGTCCGCCGCCATATCCACCCAGGCCGCCGCTGCTGCGCAGAACCCGGTGGCAGGGGACGACGATCGGGATCGGGTTGGAGCCGCAGGCCGTGCCCGCCGCGCGCACCGCGCGCTCGTTGCCGGCGCTGCGGGCTATCTCGGTGTAGTTGCGGGTCTTGCCGTAGGGGATGCGATCGATGGCCCGCAGGGCGCGGCGGCGGAAGCCCTTGCTGAGTTGCCAGTCGAGCGGCAGGTCGAACTCATGCAGGCGGCCGTCGAAGTAGAGGTCGAGCTGGCGACGGGCATCGTCGAGGTGGGCGGGTGCCTCCATGATCCGGGGGGAGATCCGCGCCGCCAGGTCCTCCAGCGTCTCCTCGGAGTCGTAGTTCGGCAGGCCAACCTTGACCAGGCCCTTCGGGGTCGTGGCGATGAGCAGGGGCCCGAAGGGAGAATCGGCGGTGGCGTAGGCGACGTCGAGCAGGCCCTCGGCGGCCGCCCGCTCGGCTAGATGTTCGAGGCTTGCCTTCATGCCAGCTCCTTTCTCAATCGTTTGATTCCCTCGTGCAGGCTGCGTCGCGCCGCATCGGGCGAGCAGCCCAGCGCCGCGGCGATCTCGGCGTGAGGGAGGTCGCAGGCGTAGCGCAGGGCAACCGCGGCTCGCTGTTTCGGCGGGAGGGCGCCGACCAAGGCCCAGATCCCCTCGTCCAGCTCGGGCTCCGCGGTCACACCGGCTATCTCATCGGGATCGGCGATCGGCAGCGCCCGGCGTCCGTTGGCACGGTGGTGGTCGATCGCCTTGCGGTGGGCGATGGTGAGCAGCCAACCGCGCAGGTTGCTGTCGTCGCGTAGCTTCGGGTAGGCCCGCAGCGCCGCCAGGAAGGTCTCCTGGAAGCAGTCCTCGGCGTCGCTACGGCCAACCGCGCCGCGCAGAATCGCCATCACGTCGGCGGCATGCTCGTCTAGGAGGGTCTGGAAAGGGGGCAGCACGGTCACCTATGGATTAAACGCTCCGGGGCCGCCGGGTGTGAGAGTCGAGTGTCCCTCCCCGGGAGGCCGTTGCGCAGCAGATCGTTTGCTGAGCTTCGAAACGTGGTCTCTTGAGCCTCCCGGGGAGGGACACTCGACTCTCCATACGAGGCGCGCGGTCGAGGTTGGGTGCGCTATCCGGAGCAAACGTCGACCGCGCTTGCCTGGTTAGGGTGCTGAGATGGTCGATCTCGACGAGATGGTTGCTCGCGCGCTTGCCGAGGATCTTGGAGCTGGGGATGTGACCTCGGAGGCGACCGTTCTTCGGGGTGCTCGTGGTAGAGCACGGATCGTGCAGAAGCAGCCGGGGGTCGTCTTCGGGCTGGCTGTTGTCGCCGAGACGATGTGCCAGTGCGGGGTGGAGGACGTCGACAGCCTCGTCGTCGAGGGCCAATGGTGGGAGGACGTGCCGGCGGAGGTCCTGTTGGCTAGTGGATCGGCGGCGGGCTTGCTTGCCGCTGAGCGGACTGCACTCAACTTCCTCGGCCATCTCTCCGGCATCGCGACCCTTACCGCGCGTTTCGTCGAGGCGGTTGCTGGAACCGGCGCGGTCATCCTCGATACCCGCAAGACGACGCCAGGGCTGCGGGCTCTGGAGAAGGCGGCCGTCGCCGCCGGGGGTGGCCAGAACCACCGCATGGGCCTCTACGACGCGATCCTGATCAAGGAGAACCACATCGCCTTGGCGGGAAGTCTTGCCAAGGCCGTCTATGCCGCTCGCAACGCGCGTCCGGATCTGCCGGTCGAGGTCGAGTGCCGCACCGTCCTGGACTCTGGCTACGCGTTGGGCACCGGCGCCGACCGGCTGCTGCTCGACAACATGACGCCTGAAGAGCTGCGCGAAGCGGTCGCCTTGCGCGATGCCGAGCGCGGCGCCGATGGCCCCCCGCTGGAGGCCTCCGGTGGCGTCACCCTGGAGACCGTGCGCGCGATTGCAGATACGGGTGTCGACTACATCTCGATCGGCGCGCTGACGCACTCTGCCCCGGCGCTGGATTTCAGCCTCTTGATGGAGGCGATCTAAGAGGGCGGGTACCCCTCCGACGGAACTTGTGAGCCAGCAAGGCGCCCGAACCCCGGCAAGCTGCGGGCGGCGGGTTACGGCGGAGGGGTGCCCGCCCTCTCACTTGAGCAGGCGGGAGAGGCGGCGGTCCTTGAGCACGCGTCCGCCGGTCTGCTCCTTTGGGCAGTAGTTGGTCTGGTGCTCGGCGAAGAAGACGGCCTCGATCGTCGTCCCGCAGCGCGGGCAGGGCTCGCCCTCGCGCTTGTGGACCTTCAGCGGCATCGGCAATTTGTCGGGTAGCTCCTCGCCGACCGTCCTCTCGTAGTGGTCGATCGCGTCGCCGAGCACGCGCAGCGCCGCGCGCAGGCGCTCCATCTCCTCCTCGCTCAGCTCGGAGCCCTGCTTGAAGGGAGAGAGGCGGGCCTCCCAGAGGATCTCGTCGACCCAGGAGCGGCCGATCCCGGCGATGTCGCGCTGATGGCGGAGCAGCGGGTGCAGGTGTCGGGGTTGGTCGATCGCCGCCGCGAAGGCATCGAGCGGGGGCGGGGGCCAGGCTTCGGGCCCGAGCGTGGCGACGGCTTCGTCCTCCTCCACCGCCCCGGCTGCCAGCAACTTTGCCCAGGCGCGCTGCTTGGTGCCGAACTCGCGCAGGCGCAGCTCGCGGCCGTCCTCGAGCCTGACGAGCACTCGCGAGGCACGGTCCTTGGGCGAGGCCCGTTTGTCGAAGACGCGCAACCGGCCGGCCGACATCAGGTGGATAAGGAGCGCCAGGTCGCCGAACTCGACGACCGGCATCTTGCCGACCCGCCGCACCGCGGTGATCTCGAGCCCGACCAGCTCTTCGAGCGGCGGGTCGAACGTCTTCATCACATTCATCCCAGGCGCCAGCGCCGATTCGACGGAAGCGCCGCGCAACGCGGTATCGAGGCGCCGCACGGTGATCTCGACCTCCGGCAGCTCGGGCATGCCGAGAGAGTAGACTTCCGGCTAGTTCATTCGACTGGACTCAGGCCTAGGCCATGCCAGCGAACATAATGAGAGAGCTGCCGACGATCAACGAGCCGGTTCCGATGCTCGACCTCTCGCCAGAGGAGGTCGAGGAGATGGCGCGCGAGGTGCGCGAGCTGGCGCGCGAGCGCGACGCCGTCATCCTCGCCCACAACTACCAGGTGCCCGAGGTGCAGGACGTCGCCGACTACACCGGCGACTCGCTCGGCCTTTCGCGCGTGGCGGCCGAGTCCGACGCCTCGGTCATCGCCTTCTGCGGCGTCCATTTCATGGCCGAGACCGCCTCGATCCTCTCCCCCGAGAAGACGGTCCTGATCCCCGACCCCGACGCCGGCTGCTCGCTGGCCGACGCGATCACCGCCGAGGAGCTGCGCGAGTGGAAGGAGCGCCACAGTCCCGACGCCGTCGTCGTCATGTACGTCAACACCTCGGCCGAGGTCAAGGCGGAGACCGACTACTGCTGCACCTCCTCCAACGCGGTCAAGGTCGTCGAGCACATCCGGCGCGAGCACGGCCCCGACACCGAGATCCTCTTCGGCCCCGACATGTGGTTGGGCTCTTATGTCGAGCGCGAGACTGGCCGCTCGATGCACGTCTGGCCCGGTGAGTGCCACGTCCACGCCGGCATCCGGCCCGACGACATCCGGACGCAGCGGGCCGCCCATCCCGACGCCGAGTTCCTCGTCCACCCCGAGTGCGGTTGCGTGACCCAGGTGATGGAGTTCGTCGCCGCCGGCGAAGTCGACGAGGAGGGCGTGCACATGCTCTCCACCGGGCAGATGCTCGACTACGTGCAGAAGCGGCCCGATGGCGAGTACATCGTCGCCACCGAGAACGGCATGCTGCACCCGCTCCAGCAGGCCGCCCCGAGGGCGAGCCTGATCGAGGCGAACCGGATGGCCTACTGCAAGTACATGAAGATGATCACGCTGCCGAAACTGCGCGACGCCCTGCGCGAGACGAAGTTCGAGGTGAGCGTTCCGGCCGAGATTGCCACGCGGGCACGGGTTCCGATCGAGCGCATGGTCTCGATCGGTTAGTCCCAGATAAAGTCCGGAACATGGCCCAAGTGACGTCCGCGGACCCCCTGGATCGCGAGCAGCTGCACGAGTTGGCGCAACAGCTGCGCGTCGATTCCGTTCGCGCCGCGGCCGCCGCCAATTCCGGCCACCCGACCTCCTCGATGTCGGCCGCCGACCTGATGGCGGTCCTGCTGACCCGCTACCTGCGCTACGACTTCGACGCGCCCGAGAACCGCGCGAACGACCACCTCGTCTTCTCCAAGGGCCACGCCTCGCCGCTGCTCTATGGCATGTACAAGCTGGCCGGGGCGATCGACGACGAGGAGCTGCTCACCTTCCGCGAGTTCGGCTCGCGCCTGCAGGGCCATCCGACGCCGGAAATCCCCTGGGTCGACGTTGCTACCGGGTCGTTGGGCCAGGGCCTGCCGATCTCGGTCGGGATCGCGCTGGCCGGCAAGCGCCTCGAGTCGGCGGACTTCCGCGTCTGGGTGCTCTGCGGCGACTCCGAGCTGGCCGAGGGCTCGATGTGGGAGGCCTTCGAGCACGCCGGCGTCGCCGGCCTCGACAACATGATCGCGATCGTCGACGTCAACCGGCTCGGCCAGCGCGGCCCGACGATGCACGAGTGGGATACCTCCTCTTTGGCGGCCCGCGCCGCGGCTTGCGGCTGGGACGTGCAGGAGATCGACGGGCACGACATCGAGGCGATCGACGCGGCCTACGCGCAGGCACTCGCCGCCGACGTCCCCGCGGTGATCTTCGCTCGCACCAAGAAGGGCTCGGGGGTGGCGGCGGTCGAGGACCAGCCGAACCAGCACGGCAAGCCCCTGGCCGACCCCGAGGCGGCGGTCGAGGAGCTGGGCGGCATCCGCTCGCTGCGGGTCGAGGTGCACTCGCCCCCGCAGGCGCAGTCGTATGAGATCGCCAAGGCGGCGGTCGAGCGGCCCACCTACGAGGTCGGCGAGAAGGTGGCGACGCGCGGCGCCTACGGCGACGCCCTCGCCTGGATCGGCTCGATCGACGAGAAGGTCGTCGCGCTCGATGGCGAGGTCGGCAACTCGACCTACGCCGAACGCTTCGCCGCCAAGCACCCGGACCGTTTCTTCGAGATGTACATCGCCGAGCAGCAGATGGTCGCCGCCGCGGTCGGCCTGCAGACGCGTGGCTGGAAGCCCTTCGCCTCGTCGTTCGGCGCCTTCCTCAGTCGCGCCTATGACTTTGTCCGCATGGGAGCGATCTCCGCCGCCGACCTGAAGCTCTGCGGCTCCCACGTCGGCGTCTCGATCGGCCCCGACGGCCCCTCGCAGATGGCGCTCGAAGACATCGCCTCGCTCCGCGCCGTCTTCGGCAGCGTCGTGCTCTACCCGAGCGACGCCAACCAGGCTGTCGCCCTGCTGGACGCAATGCGCGAGCACCGCGGCGTCAGCTACATGCGCACGACCCGCGAGGCGACGCCGGTCCTCTACGAGGCGGACGAGACCTTCGAGATCGGCGGCAGCCGCACGGTGCGCTCCGGCGATTCTGACGAAGCGACGCTGATCGGCGCCGGGATCACCTTGCGCGAATGCCTCACGGCGGCCGACGAACTCGCCGGCAAAGGGATCGCCGCGCGGGTGATCGACCTCTACTCGGTCAAGCCAGTCGACGCCGACGCGATCCTCGCCGCGGCGAGGGAGACCAAGGCGCTCGTCACTGTCGAGGATCACTGGCCCGAGGGCGGCATCGGCGAGACCGTCGCCGGCGTCCTCGCCGAAGCGGCAGCGAGCGCCCCGCTCGTCCGCCTCGCCGTCACCGAGCGCCCCTCCAGCGGCCCGCCGGAGGATCTCCTGCGCGCCGCCGGCATCGACGCCGCGAGCATCGCCACGGCGGTCGAGAAGACGCTGGGCTGACTTGTCCTCAGCGTCCTGCGGCGCGCTCGTCCCATTCGGCCAGCGCCTTCAGGGTTCGCAGCTGCTTGCGCATCATCACCAGGTCGCCCCAGGGCAGAAGGTGGCGGCGCGCGGCGGACTCGAGCCGGCGACCGGGGTGGCTGGCGACGAGCTTGACGATCAAACGCGAGCCGCCGCGCTCCTCTGGGACGATCAGATAGGTGCCGGCGACCTCACCGAAGGCGCGGCGCAGGTGGGTGCAGAGCAGCGTGATCTGGGAGTCGGGCTCGAACCCCACCAACTCGAAGATCGTCATGAAACGTTGGCCAAGCTCGAGCTGCTCGAGCCCTGGGGTCAGCGCACGCGGGCTGCGGCGGCCGAAGTTGTCGAGCCAGTCGTAGCTGTAGGGGGCGACGCGCAGCTGGCAGAGCCGGCGGAAGACGACAGGCGCCGTCGCGGCCACGTCGATCGCCCGGAAGTAGGCGTCCTCGGCCTCCGGCAGGTGGCGGTCGCAGGCGAAGGCAAGCTCGGCCTCGCCGGGACGCAGGCCGTCGCTGAAGGGGAGGGAGGAGCGGGCGGCGCCCATCTTCCGAGCCTACGTTTCACCTGCGTCGAGGAACCCGGCGCGACGGGCGCGGCGCAAGCCCCAGCGGGTTGCGCCACCGGTGAACAGCCGATAGAGCGTCGGTGAGGCGGGGGAAGCGGTAGTTGCTCTGGGTATGGGGGGCGTAGAGCAGGCGCTTGCCGGCTCCGCCGTGCGGGAAGCGCGCCTCGTCGGGGTGCGGGGCTTGCAACCAGCCCGTGTGTTTGCGCTGGTTCTGGCCGATCGAGTCGCGGCTGAACCAGTGTGCGGTGAGGCCTGCGCGGCGGGCGCCCTGTGGTACGAGCCCGCGCGGCGCGTGCAGCTCGATCCCTTCGTCGTCGCCCCCCAGGATCTCGACCGGCGCCGCCGCGGGGTAGCCATCGGCGCCGACCCAGCCAAGCAGGACGTGTGGAAGCCGCGCCGCGCGCCTCGCCGCGCGGCGGGAGTCGAGGCGTGGGGCCGTGCCTTTGGCCGGGGGTCGCTGGGGGGTGGGCGCGGCGACCGGGAGTGGCGCGCCCGTCACCTCGGGCACGCCTGCGCATGCGAGGTCGGGCCAGACCGACATCCGCTCGACCGTGACGTCGATCTGCACCCGCAGCGCGTAGGCGCGCTGCCAGCGTCGCCATAGGGCGGGGGTGCGTGACCAGGGCTCGAAGCGCTCCCAGCGCTCGCCGAGCTTGCTCGGGTATTCGGGCACCGGCGGGCCGAGAGCGGCGCGCCCCTGGACGAGGACGAAGCGGGGATCCTCGCCTTCGCTGTGGGCGCGCGTGTGGTAGGCGAGGGCGATCCGCGGCTCGCGGCGAATCCGCTCCAGCTTGCGCCAGGCGCCGACCGAGCTGTTCACGGCGGAGATCGTTCCCGCGGCCCGGTCGCGCAGAGCGAAGTTGTTGACGGGCAGCAACACGGCGCCGGAGGCCGGCGTTGCGTATACGAGCATCACGACCCGGTCGGAGGCGAGGACGTTGTCGACATGCTCGCTCCAGCGGTCCAGGCGCTCAACCACCGGCAGCGACTCCAAGCTTCGCCCGGTGCTCGCCCAGCGTGCGACGGGCGAGGTCGGCATCCGTATCGATCCGCTCGTTGTCGGTCGCGGCCTCGTTGCGCAGCAGCGACTCGGTGAGGCGGTCGACTGCGGTGGCAAGGGCGCCAGGCTCGAGCGCGCCCTCGGGATAGGTGAAGTCGATCATCGGCATTTTGGTCCTCCGGGTCAGCGCTGTTACCAAACGGACGTTTGGCAGATTACCAAATGTTCATTTGGTAATCTCCAGGACATGGCTACCGCTGAGAAGGGAAGACGTCGCCTTGCCCCGGCAGAGCGACGCGAGTTGATCTTGAAGGGGGCGATGCAGGTCTTCGCCGAGCGCGGTTATGAGGCCGCCTCGATGGGGACGATCGCGAGTGAGGCTGGGATCACGCCGGCGGTGATCTACGATCACTTCGGCTCCAAGGCCGAGCTGGCGATCGAGCTGCTGGCGCGCGAGACCGAGGCGTTGCTGCGCTACGTCGCCGCCGCCCTCGACGCGGAGGCCCATAGTCAGGCCGAGCGGATGCGAGCGGGCGTGGAGGCGTTCTTCGGCTACGTCGAGGACCATCGCTTCGCTTGGCGGCTGCTCTTCCGCGATCCTCCCGCAGACCCCCAGGTTGCCGCCGCCTATCGGCAGCTGAACGAGCGCGCGACGGCGGCGATTGCGGTCTTCCTGCAAAGTGGGGACAGCGGCGCGCTTTCCGGATACGACGACCCCGAACGGGCGGCGGAAATGTTCGCCGAGGGCCTGAAGGCTGCGCAGAACGGCCTCGCCGCGTGGTGGTACGAGCACCCCGAGGTGTCGCGCAGGGAGGTCGTCGAGCGGCTGCTGGAGCTGGCCTGGACCGGGCTCGAGCGGGTGGCGGCCGGACGGGAACCCGAATGAGCCTGCTTCCCCCGCCGCATCCTGCCGGGGGCTGCCTGGTGACGGGGGCTTAGTCGGGGATCGGTGCCGCGATCGCCGACGAGCTGGCGGGGCGCGGTCACGGGGTCGTGCTTGTGGCGAGGCGCGAAGAGCGCCTGCGGGAGCTGGCCGGCGCGCTGGCCGATCCCACGGCATCCGCGCCGAGGTGCTGGCCTGCGATCTGGCGGACCCCGGGCAGCGCCGGGCGTTGCCCGCGGTTGTCGATCTCTGTCGCGGCTTCATGCCGGCGATGGCGAGGCGCCGCGCCGGGGCGATCCTCCTCGTTTCCTCGGCTATCGCCCTCTACTCGGTGCCGGGGCACGCGACCTATGGAGCGGCCAAGGCCTTCCAGCTCTCCCTCGGCGAAGCGTTGCGGGCGGAGCTACGCAGCTCGCGGTGGCGGCGACCGTTCTCTGCCCGGGGCCCTGTGGAGACGGAGTTCTCCGCCAAAGCTTGACTCGAGCTCGGCCGGCTCTAGCTCCCTCCCAAATATGTGTCTTTGCTAATAGATTGCTAATCTCAGCTTCGTTTTTCTGGGCGGGGTGTTGCGCGCGATTCGGCACGCAGGAGTCACCCTGTAACCGGAGAAGGACCACCGCGACCATGGCCCTGCGCAAAAAGAAGAACAAGAAGACGAGCGGCGAGCCGCAACCGCGGCGCAATCGCAAAGGCGGTGCCCCGATCATCGAGATGCGCGACGTGACCAAGGTCTATCCCGGCGGTCACATGGCGCTGGACCGCGTCTCGCTCGCGATCGACAAGGGCGAGTTCGTCTTCCTCGTCGGCCCGACCGGCTGTGGCAAGTCGACCCTGATCAAGATGCTGATCCGCGAGCTCGAGGCGACCGATGGCAGTGTCCGTATCGCCGGCCGCGACATCGGCGCGATGTCGGAGAAGAAAATCCCGCACCTGCGGCGCAACATCGGCACCGTCTTCCAGGACTTCAAGCTGCTTCCCGACCGCACGGTCTACGACAACGTCGCCTACGCGCTACAGGTGATCGGTGCCCACCGCGGCGAAATCCGCCGCCAGGTGCCGGAGATCCTCCGCCTGGTCGGTCTCTCGACCAAGCTGCACAGCTACCCCGACGAGCTATCCGGCGGCGAGCAGCAGCGCGTCTCCATCGCCCGCGCCTTCGTCAACCACCCGCCCCTGCTGCTTGCCGACGAGCCCAGCGGCAACCTCGACCCGGTCACCTCGATCGGCGTGATGCAGCTGCTCTACCGGATCAACAAGACCGGCACCACTGTCGTCGTCGTCACCCACGACCGCGAGATGGTCGACAACATGCGCCGCCGCGTGATCGAGCTCTACGAGGGCCGCGTCGTCCGCGACGAGGTCAGCGGCGGCTACACCGAGGAGTCGACGTCGGAGTTTGGCCTGCGCATGCGGGCCGAGATGGGTGTCGGCCCCGAGGGGCAGACCAACGGCCACGCCCACGACTCTCTCTTCTAACGAGCCATGTCACGACTTCTCTTCTTCACTCAGGAGGCTTTCCGAGCGCTGCGCCGCAACGGCGCGCCGAGCATGGCGGCGATCGTCACCACGGTCGTCACCGTGATCCTGCTCGGCGTGCTGATCCCGATCTTCCAGACGACGCAGGCGAAGAGCAACCAGGTCCGCGACAGCCTCGAAACCCGAGTGGCGATCTTCGACGACGCGACCAAGCCCGAAATCGCCAAGCTGGAAGATCAGCTGCTGGCGATCCCCCACGTCGCCTCAATGCGGCTGATCAGCAAGGCGGAAGCGCTCGACGAACTGACCGAAGACCTCGGCAAGAAGAAGAGCAGCGAACTGCTGACCCAGCTGCACGCGAATCCGCTGCCGGCGAACTTCTCGGTCAAGGCCGACGACGCGAGCAACCTCGACTCGGTCGAAACGGCGATAACGCCTCCAGGACCGAATGGCAAGCCGCAGCCGATCTCGCCGATCATCCAGGATCAATTCAACCGCCAGGAAGACTCGAAGAAGATCGAGCAGGTGACGAGCGCGCTGAAGATCGTCCTGACCGTGATCACTGCGCTGCTGATCATCGCCTCGTTGATGCTGGTCGGCAACACGATCCGGCTCTCGATATACACCCGTCGCCGCGAGGTCGAGGTGATGCGCCTCGTCGGCGCCACCCGCTGGTTCATCCGCTGGCCCTTCATGATCGAGGGGGTGGTGGTCGGCTTCTTCGGTGGCCTGGTGGCCATACTGATCCTGTGGCTGGGCAAGCTGACGATCGTCGACCCCCTGAGCAACAGCATCGGCTTCCTCGCCGCGCAGAACGCCACCACGCTCTCCTTCCCGGCGCTGGTCGCGATCCTCTTCGCCGCCGCGGTGCTGGTCTCGGCGGTCGGTTCCGGCGTCACCCTGCGTCGCTTTCTCAAGGTTTAGTGCCGAGGCAGGTGTGAGGGCCGCGCGGACGCTGAGCCTCGCGGCTGCGTTCCTCGTCGTGCTCGCCGCCGGGCTCTGGATCGGTGGCCATCCGGCGAAGATGCCGGAAGCGCTGCGTGATGTCTTCGTCGACGAATCGGCGGGGCTGACCGCGGAAGCTACCGAGCTGATCGAAGACAACTACTACCGGCCGGTTTCGCAGGGCAAGCTGATCGACTCCTCGCTGCAGGGCATGGTGCGGGGCTTGCGGCGGCGCTACAGCGACCGCTTCTCCGACTACTTCTCGCCGGAAGCGCTGGCCCGCTTCAACGAGGAAATCGAGGGGCACTTCTCCGGGATCGGGCTCAGTGTGACCGCGGACAAAGAGGGCTTGCGGGTCGAACGCGTCTTCAAGGGCTCGCCGGCCGACGCCGGCGGGATCGAGGTCGGCGATACGGTCATCTCGGTCGACGGACGCTCGATCGCCGGTCTCGACTCGAACGCCGCCACCGACTTGATCAAAGGGCCCGAAGGGTCCGAGGTGACGGTCGGGGTGCGCGGTCCGAAGGGCGGTAAGACCCGGCAGGTGCGCCTCACCCGGGCGCAGATCTCGCTGCCGGTCGTGAGCAGCAAGCTCGAGACCGTGCACGGGCAGAAGCTCGGCTACGCGCGCCTTGCGACCTTCAGCGAAGGTTCCAGCGTCGCGCTGCGGCGGGCGGTGCGCAAGCTGCAGGGGAAGGGGGCCCAGGGGCTGGTGCTCGATCTGCGTGGCAACGGCGGCGGCCTGCTCGAGGAGGCGGTGCTGAACGCGAGCATCTTCCTGCCCAAGGGTGAAACGGTGGTCTCGACCGACTCGCGCAGCCAGGGCCACGCCGTCTACAAGACCAAGGGCGACAACCTGCCGTCGCTGCCGATCGTCGTCCTGATCGACCGCAATACCGCCTCGGCGGCGGAGATCCTCACCGCGGCGCTGGCCGACGATGCCGGCGCGAAGACGGTCGGCACGCGCTCCTACGGCAAGGGCGTCTTCCAGCAGGAGATCGACCTCTCCAACGGCGGTGCGCTGAAGCTAACCGTGGGCGAGTACTTCACCCCGGACGGCACCAACCTGGCTGGCAAGGGCATCCACCCCGACGTGCAAGCTCCCAACCTGCCGGGGACGGCGCGCGACGAGGGTCTGGAACGCGCCCTCGGGGTACTGTCGGCGCAGTGAGCAAGAGCTCAGACGGCAACTGGCGCCGGCACAGGGATCGACAGCGCGCCCGTGGGCGCGGGCGCAGGCAGGATGCTCCGAAGAACGCCCGCGAGGCGGTTGAGGCGCTGCTGCGCGAAGAGCTGGGCGGTCGCGGCTTCCGTGCCTCGCTCGAGCTGGAGGCGGCCGAGGCCGGTGCCGTGGCCGAGTCTCGCAGCGGTCCGCGCCGCGACCTGACCGACCTGCCCACCTTCACCGTCGACCCGGCGACGGCGCGCGACTTCGACGACGCGGTCTCGGCGCGGCGCGAGGGCGAGACGACGCGACTATGGATCCACATCGCCGACGTCGCCGCCCACGTGCCGCCGGGCTCGCCGCTCGACATCGAGGCGCTGCGGCGGGCCAACAGCACCTACGCGCCAGGCGCGGTCGAGCCGATGCTGCCGCACGCGCTCAGCGAGGAGGCCTGCAGCCTGGCGCCGGGAGTCGAACGGCTGGCGGTGACGGCGGAGATCGAGCTCGGTGCGGATGGACGCCCGGGCGCCGCCGCCTTCTACCGCAGTCGCATCCGCTCCGACGCACGGCTCGACTACGACGAGCTCGATGTCGTCTTCTCGGGCCGGGCGGAAGCGCCCGAGGCAGTCGCCGAGTCGCTCGCGGTCGCCCGCGAGGCCGCGGCGGCGTTGGGCGAACGGCGCGGGGCCACCAGCCTCGACGTCGAGTCCTTCGAGCCCGAGTTTCGCTTCGACTCGCGCGGGAATGTCGTCGCCGCGCACGGCGTCGCCCAGACCGAGTCCCACCGACTGATCGAGCGGCTGATGATCCTCGCCAACGAGCAGGTGGCGCAGCTACTGGAGCGCAAGCGGGTGCCGGCGATCTACCGGGTCCATGCCCGCCCGGACCCGCCGCGGATCGAAAACCTGATTGCGAAGCTGCACGCGCTCGACGTGCCGACCCCGCCGCTGCGCGGCACGCCGTCGCCGAGCCAATCGGCGCAGCTGGCGGCGGATGCAAGCCGGCTGGTGACCAAGGAGGCGGCACGACGCGGGCACGGTCGCGCCGCGTATACATCGCTCGTGCTGCGTTCACTCAAACAGGCGTCTTACAGCGAGCGCAACAGCGGCCATGCCGGGCTCGGCAGCGCTGCCTACTGTCACTTCACCTCGCCGATCCGTCGCTACCCAGACCTGATCGTCCACCGCGCCCTATTGGCGGCGCTGGGGGAGGGCGAGCCGGCGCCGAGCGCCGCCGAGGCGCGCGAGGTGGCCGCGCATTGCAGCGAGCGGGAGCGCGAGTCGATGAAGGTCGAGCGCCGGGCCGACGACATCTGCGCCGCCTTCCTGCTCGAGCGCGAGCTGCGCGAGCGCGGCGCCGAGACCGCCTTCGAGGGCGAGGTCTCGGGCCTGATCCGCGCCGGTGCCTTCGTCGGCTTCCACGGCGAGCTCGGCGACGTCTACGAGGGCTTCCTGCCCGCCCGCCGCCTCGGCGGTGCCGAGCGCTTCGAGCTGGACGAGAGCGAGACGGCGCTGGTCGGCCAGGAGTCCAAGCGCAAGCTGCGGCTCGGCGATCCGATATCCGTCCAAGTGAGCGGGGTCGAAGCGGCGCGTGGCCGCGCCGACCTGGAGCCGGCGGTGGACTGAGCCGTGGCCAAGAAGGGCAAGAAGAAACGCGATCCGGCTTCGGGCGATGTGGCCACCAACCGCCGTGCCCGGCACAAATTCGAGTGGATCGAGAGGGTCGAGGCCGGCATGGTGCTGCGCGGCTCCGAGGTCAAGTCGCTGCGCAACGGCAAGGCGCAGATGACCGACGCCTACGCGGTCATAAACGACGGCGAGGTCTGGCTGCGCAACCTCCACATCCCGCCCTACGAGCCGGCCAGCCGCGAGAACCACGAGCCGGAGCGACCGCGCAAGCTGCTCCTGCACCGGGCCGAGATCGAGCGCCTCGTCGGCAAAACCGCCGAGCGTGGGCTGACCCTGATCCCGACCAGGATCTACTTCAAGGGCGCGCGGGCGAAGGTCGAGCTGGCGCTGGCGCAGGGCAAGGAGGGGCGCGACCGCCGCCGCGAGATCGCGGACCGTGACGTGCGCCGCGAGGTCGAGCGCGAATTCAAGGGCCGAATGAGGTAGCGTCGGAGCTCCGTATGGTCTTCGCCAACTTCGTCAGCGACCATGTCGCGTACCTCGTCGCCGGACTCGTGGTGGCTGTCCTGCTTCTGCTGCTTGTGATCAGCGTCGTCCAGCGTCGCAGCAAGGAAAAGGAGAAAGGCAAGCCGGGGGCGGCTCCGACGCCATCTTCGCCGCCGCCGCTGGCTCAGGCAGCGCCGCCGTTGCAGTCATCGGCACCGAAAGCCGTGCCATCGGCACCGCCGCCTCCGTCGGGCAAGCCGCTGAGCGCCAAGGAGAAACGCAAGCAGGCCCGCCTCCAACAACGCTCCGCCCGCGCCGAACATCGCAAGCGCAGCCAGGAAGAAGCGAAGCGGCGCCGCGAAGAGCGGGCGAGGAAACGAGCCGAACGCCGCGGCAAGCCGAGCGGGGGAGCCCGAGGCGGGCGTCGCGGCAAGAAGGACGCGGCGAAGGCCGAGCGCGAGATCGCCGCGGCGCGTGCCGCACAGGAGCGGGCGCTGTTCGAGCAGGAGAGCG
The DNA here is from genome assembly GCA_963824705.1 of uncultured Solirubrobacterales bacterium. Lineage (GTDB taxonomy): Bacteria > Actinomycetota > Thermoleophilia > Solirubrobacterales > 70-9 > VRUE01. Next base: position 1,850,865 of record CAWGQE010000003.1, on the reverse strand, counting down.
CGGGGACCGCTCAGCAGCCTCCGACTCCGCCGGGGCAGCAGTTCGCCCAGCCGCCACAGCCCCAGGTCGCTCCACCGCCGCCCGGCCAGGCTCCGCCGTTGCCACCGCCGCCTATCCCACCGATTCCGGCTGCCGCCGCATCCGCGCCGCCGCCACCCGTGCCTCCACCGGCACCGCCGGCGGGAGCCCCGCCGCTCACGCCCGGGGGATACGACCCCGCAGTGGCCGAACAGCGCGTCCAGGACAAGGTGGCCGAAATCCAGCGCGAGGAGGAGCGGATCCGCTCCGAGGCGGATCGGCGCATCGAGGAGGCAGAGCGACTTCAGCGCGAAGCCGAGGCGCGGCGGGCGCAAGCCGAGGTTGGGCAGACGACGCAGAGCATGGCCGCGGTCCCACCGCCGCCCCCGCCGTCGCTGGCGCCGGACCTGCAGACGGCCGAGCACCACCTGCAGCAGGGGCGCGAAGCGCAGGAGCGCTCGCTCGCCGAGGCACAAGAGCGTCTGCGTCAGATCGAGGAGCGGACCAAGGCGGCAGAACGGCGCGCCGCGGAGGCCGAGCGCCTCGGGCAGCTGAAAGCGCAGGAAGCAGAGCGCCAGCAACGCCTGCGCGAGATCGAAGAAAGCGTCGCCGAGGCCGAGGAGCGCGCCCGCGAGGCCGAGCGCCGTGCCGAAGCGGCCGAGCGGGCCGTGCTCGGTTCGGTGCAGGGTGGCGAAACGGCTTCGTTTAACCCCCAGCCCTTGCCGCCGGAACCTCCCGTGGAGCGCTCACCGCAACTGGACACCCCGCAGCCGCCCCCGGCACCCACGCCTCAGCCGCCGACTCCCGAGCCTCCGCCACCCGCGCCGGACCCTCAACCAGGACCGCCTCCGGCACCACCGCAGCCCGAGCCCCAGCCCGGCCCGCCGGCTCCACCCCCGCCGGCGCCGCCCGCCGCGGCAGAGGTAGGCGAGACGATCGAACTCAACAACATCAGCTTCGAGCAGCTCAGGGCCCACGGGCTCTCCGTGACCCAGGCGACCCGCCTGCTCGCTCACCGCGAGCGGGTCGGTCGCTTTCAGTCGATCGACGAACTGGACGAGATTCCCGGCCTGCCCAGGGAGTTCGCTGAAGATTTGAAGCGGCGTTCCCGGGTCTGAGAGCCCACCCGGTAGGGGTTCCACTTAACTTCTTTCGGTGGATCGCCTGTGGGCTGACGCCCGCAGCCGACACCGAAAAAGTACAAGACGTTCCACCCCTACCGGGTGGGCTCTCAGAGTCCGTAGCTCTCGAGGAGCTTGAGCCAGACCTCGGACCGCGTGGGGTAGGCAGCTACCGCGTGGCGGAGTCGACCGAGGGGCACTTCTCCCAAGATTGCGATCGTTGCGGCGTGTAGGAAGTCCGCCGTCTCGAAGCCGGTGAAGGTGGCACCGACGATGGTGTGCTTGCTCTGGTCGATGACCAGGCGGGAGGTTCCGCCGGTGTCTTTGCCCTGGAAACTTGCGCCCGCGGTGCCGTCGGTGGGGACGTCTACGGCGCGCGCGTCGATACCCGCCTCTTCGGCCTGGGCGAGCGTTTTGCCCACTGCCGCTACCTGGGGGTCAGTGAAGGTTACGCGCGGCGAGCCGATGTCTTCGGCGATCGCCTCGACCGCGCGGCCGAGCACGTTCTCGGCGGCGACCCAGGCCTGGTACTTGCCCATGTGGGTGAAGAGGGCGCGACCGCTGACGTCGCCGACGGCATAGAGCCACTCGTGGCCGCTGACTCGCAATCGCGCGTCGGTGTCCAGGAATCCATGCTCTCCGGGCTCTACGCCGACAGACTCGAGGCCGATCTCCCTGGTGCGGGGGACGCGCCCGACCGCGACGAGCAGATCCTCCGCCTCCACTCGGCTGCCGTCGTTCAACTCGACCGCGACTCCGCCAGCGGTCGAGGAGACCCGCTCGGCGAGGACCCCCGTGCGCACGTCGATTCCGTAGGAATCCCGCAGCGAGGCGGCGACCTGCTCGCCAGCGAAAGGCTCCTCGCGAGACAGGAGGTGGCTCTCGCCCTCTACCAGGGTGACCTTGGTTCCGAGCGTCGACCAGGCCTGGGCCAGCTCTGAGCCGACCGGGCCTCCGCCGAGCACGATCATGCTCTCGGGCACCCGTTTGGAGGTCGTCGCGTCGCGGTTGTTCCAGGTTCGAACCGAGTCGAGGCCGTCGATGGGCGGCATCGCCGCGCCGCTGCCGGTCGCCACGACCACTGCCCGGCGGGCGATCAGCGTCTGCTCGCCGACGACGACCTGCCGCTCGCCGTCGAGTCGCCCCTCGCCGCGAAACAGCTCGATCTCACGTTCCTCCAGCCACGGCAGCTGGCCGGAGTCGTCGAGGTCGTGGATCACCTCGTCACGGCGGTCGAGGACCGCCTGCGGGTCGAGGCCGGCGCCGACCGTGACTCCAGGCACCCGGCGTGCCTCGGCCAACAGACCGCCGGGGCGCAGCAGCGCCTTCGACGGCATGCAGGCGTAGTAGGAGCACTCGCCGCCGACCAAGTGGCTCTCGACGATCGCCACCGAGAGCCCGCCGTCGGCCAGGCGGCCCGCGCAGACCTCGCCCGGCGCGCCGGCGCCGATCACGATCGCGTCGAATTCTTTCTTGCTCATTTGGCCATCCCTACCCGGCACCGTACAATCGATGCCACATAGCACGGGGGCGACAGGCTTCGATCTGGTCGATCCGTGCGAACGGTTGCAGGTCGAGGTTGCCGGAGGCCTCGTTAAACCCCGGCACCAACCAATACGTGCGGACCATGAGTTCGCCCTCGCTGCTTAGTTAGATCTAAGTGAGTGAGAGTCGGCCCTCTCCCGCCCGCGGAGGGGGGCACCGGCTTCAATTGCGGGCTTACCCAGGCGGATCGCCCCGTCTGTCAGGGGACATTTCAGAGGGCTTTATCTCCCGCAGTGCCCGTCGGCGCGGACCCCGGGAGACGAGAATCAAGCGCCGGCTAAACCTGTAGAAACCTTCGCGCTACGGCCAGAGACGCCGGTTCAATTCCGGCCGCCTCCATCGAACATGGATCGCTACATCGCATTCCTGCGGGGGATGAATCTGGGCAACCGCCGCATCACCAACGACGATCTGCGCTCGCATTTCGAGGCGCTGGAGTGCGAGGAGGTCGCCACCTTCCGTGCCAGCGGCAACGTGGTCTTCGCGGCGAATGGCGAGTCGACGGCGAAGCTGACCGCGCGACTCGAAGACGGCCTCGCCGAGGCACTCGGTTACGAGGTGCCGGTCTTCTTGCGCTCAGCGGAGGAATTGCTCGCGATCGCCGCGCACGAGCCATTCGACGCAAAGGCTCTCGACGCTTCAACCGGCAAGCTTCAGATCGCGCTGTTGACGAAGAAGCCGACGGCTGAGGTGGGGAAGAGCGCGCTCGCCCTCTCGACCGAGGCCGACCGCCTGGCGGTGGAATGTCGCGAGCTCTACTGGCTGCCGCAGGGGCGTATGTCGGACTCCGAGCTCGACCTGAAAGCGCTCGCCACGATTCTCGGATCGATGACGATCAGAACGAGGGGCACGATCGACCAGATCGCCGCCAAATACTTCGGCTAGCCCGGATCAGTGTCGCCGGCCGAGTCGGCGATCGACCCTAGAGCCCAACTCTGCGTACGCGGCTACGGCAGCGAACATGATCGGCAGTAGCACCCAGCCAGGCGCTCCGAGAGCGAAGACCGCCAAAGCCACTATCGCGGCAGTGACGACGCCGGCGACGGATGCGCCGCGCGGGGTTTTGGCAAGGCGATTCATCAACTCCACATCATGATCATAAGAGCGATGATCGAGAGCGGAGATCCGAATCGAAAGCCAAGACCCAGGCCTTCGTTGACCTGCTGAGATAAGTACTCGGGTGGCTGGTCCTGAGCGAGGGCTTGGCTTGCGTAGTAGCCGCTGAGGTAGGCCATGCAGCCGCCCAGAACGGAGAAGGCTGCGATCAGGCCTTCGAGCAGTCCGCGCGTGCTTTCTGAGTCGACCGGAAAGATGGCGCCACCGTAGAGCGGGTCGACGCGCGAGTGGCGCGCTAATTCAAAAATATTCGCTACGACTTCGTTGCGATTGACGCCGATAGCTGCGGTGGCGTGCTGAGGGTCTGGAAGACGACGCAGTAGCGCTCGGTCAGCTTCAGCAGGGTCGCGAGCTCGTCCTCGCTTGCGTCGGTGTCGAGGTCGAAGCTGAGGCGGATCGCGCGGAAGCCGACCGGGGCGTCGCGGTCGACGGCCAGGGTGCCGCGGAAGTCGAGCTCGCCCTCGGCTCGGACCGTGCCGGCCTCGACCTCGATCCCGAGCGAAGTCGCGACCGCGCGCAGGGTCACGCCGGCGCAGGCGACCAGGGCCTCGAGCAGCATGTCGCCTGAGCAGAGCTGGGTGCCGTCGCCACCGGAGGCGGGGTGCAGCCCCGCTTCGGCCAGGGCTCGGCCGGTGTCGACCGAGCAGGAAATGCCCTCGCCGAGGCTGCCGCTTGCCTTCAGCGTCACCACCGCCTCCTCGGGCTCCTCCGTGTAGCGCTCCTTCAGTGGCGCCTGGGTGGCTTTGAGTGCGTCGCGATCCATTGCTTGAGAGTACGTGGGTCGGCCCAGTAGGTTCAACCTCCCGTGGGCGACGTCTTCCTCCTTGCATTCCTCGCTGCGCTCTACCCGAGCCTGCTTGCCGCTACGACGGTGATGCTGCTGCTGCCGCATCCGAAGCGGTTGCTGCTCGGTTACCTCTGTGGCGCGGCGATGACCAGCATCACGCTCGGCCTGATCATCGTCTTCGCGCTGCGCCACGCGGGTCTGACGAAGACGACGCAGGTCTCGCTCGGGCCCGGCGAGGACATTGCCCTCGGCTGCCTGGCGCTCGTGATCGCGTTTGTGCTCCGCTCGGGGCGCGACCAGAAGCTGGTCGAGCGCCGGCGCGAGCGCAAAGCGGCGAAGGGCAAGGACAAGACGGGGCCGCCGCGATGGCAACAGGCACTCGGTCGCGGCTCGGCCCGGACCACCTTCGTCGTCGGCGCTCTGCTCACCCTGCCCGGCGCCACCTACATCACTGCTCTGTACCGGATCTCCGACGCGAACCTCGCCGATCCGCTCACGGTCCTCGTCGTGCTCGCCTTCAACGCGATCATGCTGATGCTGCTCGAGATCCCACTCCTCGCCTACACCTTCGCCCCCGATTGGACCCCAAAGGCAATCGAGCGCTTCAAGCACAGACTCAGCGAACGCGGCCGCATCTGGGGTATACGAATCGCATCAGCTCTGGGCATCCTGATGATCGTCAGGGGAATCATCGCGTTGCTCACGTGAAGACCCGCCCGGCAAGGCTGAAACGTCTTGTACTTTTTCGCTGACGCCTGTGGGCGATAGCCCGACGGCGATACACCGAAAAAGTTAAGTGAAAGCCTTACCAGGGCGAGTCCCAAACCCAGTCTCGTAACGTAAGCCCGATGGCGATCGCCACCGCAACCTCCCTAGATGTCCACATGGGCGGCAAGCTGCTCTTCGAAGGCGTCTCCTTCAAGCTCGAGCCGCGCGAGCGGATGACCCTTTCCGGTCGCAACGGCGCGGGCAAGTCGACTCTGCTGCGCATGCTGGCGGGCGAGCTCGCCCCGGATGCGGGCAGTCTGGTCCTGCAGAAAGGGGCCCGCGTCGCCCTGCACGATCAGCGCCCGCCGCGCGAAACAGAGATCTCACTCGGCGACTACGTCTTCTCCGGACGCATCGAGATGCTCGAAACGGAGGCGGAGCTCGAGCGGCTGGAGGCGACGATGTCGGCTGGGAAAACCGGCGAGGAGACGCTGAATGCCTACGCTGCCGCTCAGCAACGGCTGGAGCATGGCGGCGGCTACCGCTGGCGCGACGGTGTCCTCTCTGTGCTTCGAGGACTTGGCTTCGACGGCGAGGAGGCCGAGCGCTCCCTCTCCACCTTCTCCGGCGGCGAGCTGACCCGGGCCTCGCTGGCGCGGGCGCTGGCGACCTGGCCGGACTTGCTGCTGCTCGACGAGCCGACCAACCACCTGGACATTCCCTCGCTGGAGTGGCTGGAGCGTTACCTGCGCGACCTCGACGCCGCCGTCGTCCTCGTCGCTCACGATCGCTGGTTCCTCGAGGCGGTTGGCACCTCGGTGCTCGAGCTGGAGGCGAAGCGGGCGCGCTTCTTCGCCGGCCCCTGGCACGCCTGGCGCAAGGAGCAGGCGGCGCGCGAGATCGCCCGTGGCAAGGCGATCGAGCGACAGGAGGCCGAGATCGAGCGAATGGAGCGCTTCGTCGAGCGCTTCCGCTACAAGGCGACGAAGGCGCGGCAGGCGCAGTCGCGGTTGAAACAGATCGACAAGATCAAGCGCGACGGGGTCGCGGCCGAGCAGCGCGACCGCCGCAACCTGCGCTTCTCCTTCGTCCAGCCCGAGCGGCCCGGCCGGATCGTCCTCAAGCTCGTCGGTGCGCGGATCGAGGTGCCGGGCCGGACCCTCCTTGCCGATGCCCGGCTCGAAATCGAGCGCGGCGAGCACATCGTCCTCGTCGGCCCAAACGGTGCCGGCAAGACGACCCTGATCGCGACCCTCGCCGAGCGTCGCGAGCTTGCCACCGGCTCGGTGCGGCTCGGCCACAACGTCAAGGTCGGCTATCTCTCCCAGCACGCCGACACGGCGGCGGGGGAGGGGACCGTGCTCGACGCGGCGCAGCGCCAGACCGGCCTCAGCGGCCAGAAGGCCCGCGACCTGCTCGGCAACTTCCTCTTCTCCGGCGCCGATGCGCAGAAGCAGCTCAGCGACATCTCCGGCGGCGAGCAGCGGCGCCTCTCGCTGGCGATCCTGGTCGCCTCCGGCGCCAACGTGCTGATCCTCGACGAGCCCACCAACCACCTCGATATCGAGAGCCGCGAGGCGCTCGAGGACGCCCTTTCGGCGTTTGAGGGAGCGGTGGTCCTCGTCTCCCACGACCGCGCTCTGCTGGAGGCGGTAGGGACCCGCACGCTCGTCTGTGAGGACGGTGCGCTGCGCAGCTACCCGACGGGCTGGGCCACCTACCAGCGCGAGCGCGACGAAAAAGAAGCCGTCACCGAGACGGCGGCGCAGGCGGCCAAGCCGCCTCCCGCGGCGACCAACCGCAACGCCGGCCGCGCGGCGAAGAAAGCGGCGCGGAAAGCCGGCCGCCTCGCCGAGCGGATAGAGCAGGCGGAGGCTGAGCTACGCGCGCTGGAGGAGGAGCTTGCCGACCCCGAAGCCTGGTCGAGTCCCGGCCGGGCCGAGCGGGCCGAAGTGCGGCACGCCGCGGCGAAGCAGGCGGTCGTCGATCTCTATGAGCAGTGGGAGCAGGCCGAAGCCGAGGTCAGCGCAACGGCCGAGCCAGGCTGACCAGCGTTCCCTTGCCGGGGGCGAGGGTGATGTTGCGGACCTTGACCTTTTCCGGCTTCGGGTCCGGTGCGCTGAGCTCGGCCCGCTCGAGGATCGCGCGCAGGACGATCCGCATCTCGTATTCGGCGAAGGCGGCGCCGATGCAGCGCCGCACGCCGCCACCGAAGGGGATCCAGACGTAGGCGTAGGGCTTGCCGTCGAGGAAGCGCTCCGGACGGAACTCCTCGGGGTTCGGGAAGAGGTCCTCGCGGTAGTGCATCGCGGCGATCGCCGGCATTACGAAGGTGCCGGCGGGGAGCTCGTAGCCGCCGATGCTCGCCGGCGCGGTGAGCTTGCGTGCCACGTCGACGATCACCGGCCGGGCGCGCAGCGTCTCCTTGATCGTCGCGTCGAGATAGTCGTCCTCGCCGGCCGCGAGCGACTCGCGCAGCGCCCCCAGTGCCCGCGGCGTGCGCAGCAGCCGCTCCATCGCCCAGGCGAGCGCCGTCGCCGTGGTCTCGTGTCCGGCGCCGAGCACCGTCACCAGCTCGTCGCGCAGCTCTTCGTCGCTCATCGGGCTGCCATCGTCGTGGCGCGCCGAGAGCAGCAGCGAGAGCACGTCGTCGTGCTCCTCCTCGCCGGACTCGACCTCATCGCGCCGCAGGGCGATCTCCTCGTAGATGAACTCGTCGAGCGCCTCGCGGGCGCGCAGGAAGCGTGGCCAGGGGCTCCAGCGACCGAGATTGCGACGCAGCATCGGGAAGGCGGTGATCGCGTTGACCCGGTTGGCGAACGTCTCGATCAGACCCTCGAAGCGGGTGAGACGCTGCTCGTCGTGGACGCCGAAGACGGCGCGCATGATCACCGCCAGCGTGATCCGCTGCGTGTGGCGGCGCAGCGCGAACGGCTCGCCGACCGGCCAGCTCTCCATCTCTCGCAGGGTGACCTCGCGCATCAGCTCGCCGTAGCGCTGGATCCGTTCGCCGTGGAACGGAGGCAGCAGGAGCTTGCGCTGCTGCATGTGGGCGGCGTCATCGAGAGTCAGGACCGAGTTCGGGCCAAGTGCCGGCTCCAAGACCGTCGCATTCGCCTCACCGGCGTGGAACTGCTCGGGCGAGCCGGTGAAGACGGCTTTGACCAGGGCCGGGTCGGCGACATAGACGACCTTGCCGAAATACGGGAACGAGACCGAGAAGATGTCACCGTGACGGCGCTGAAGCTCGGTAAGGAAGCCGAGCGGCGCCCGCACGTATCGGATCGCCTGCGCAATCGCCGGCAACTTGGACCCCGGTGGGAACTGGGCCGGGCTCAGTGCGGCCGGGCGTGAAAGCGTCGCCTGCTCCATCGTCCCGGCACCTTACGCGAAAACTGGCCAGCCAGCCAGGATGGCTCAGAAGACGATGGTCCTGGCGCCATCCAGCAATACGCGGTCGTCGAGGTGGGCCATCACCGCGCGGGCAAGAACGAGGCGCTCGATATCCCGCCCGATACGCATCAGGTCGTCTACCTCGTCGCGATGACTGACTCGGGTGACGTCCTGGTCGATGATCGGTCCCGCATCCAGCTCCTCGGTCACGTAGTGAGCGGTGGCGCCGATCAGCTTGACACCGCGCTCGTGGGCACGGGCGTAGGGGTCGGCGCCGACGAAGGCGGGCAGGAAGCTGTGGTGGATGTTGATCGCTGGGGCGCCGAGCTGGGCGAGGAAGTCGGCGGAGAGGATCTGCATGTAGCGGGCGAGGACGAGCAGGTCGATCTCGCCGGCGAGCAGCTCCAGGACCTGCTCCTCCGCCGCGCTCTTCTCGCTCCCGGCGATCGGCACGTAGTGGAAGGGGAGGCCGAGCGAGGCGACCTGGTCGGCGTGGTCGGCGTGATTCGACACGACTGCGACGATCTCAGCGCCGAGCTCGCCGCTGCGCCAGCGCCAGAGCAAATCGGAGAGGCAGTGGTCTTCGCGCGAGACCATGATCGCCACGCGCTTGCGCTCGCTCGACTCGGCGAAGCGGTGGTCCATCTGCAGCGGCCCCGCGATCTCCTCCTCGAAGCGAAGGTAGAGCGCCTCCCGCTCGCCCTCTGGGGCAGGGTCGAAGGCCATCCGCATGAAGAAGCGCCCCTCGCGGCTCGAGTGCTGATCGGCGTCGACGATGTTGCGACCGGCGTCGGCGAGGAAGCCGCTGACGCCGGCGATAAGACCGGGCCGATCGGGGCAGGCAAGCAGCAACCGCGAGGTGGGAAGTCGGTCGTCGATGCGGAGATGATTGCGGCTGGGGTCGCAGGATCGCTTTCGTCGCCGAATCCGCAATTTGCGATTCGTGCCTGAGCTAGTACCGATGCGCACGCACTATGTGAGCTCTGTGAGCCCAGTCACCCTGCCGCGTCCGGAACCTCGCCACGGTTCCGCGCTTGCTCACAAAACGCACATATTCCAAGCACACATATCTCATCCCCCTTCTACTGATCGCACTCGCCCTTCCGGCGGCCGCCTTGGCAGCCCCCGACGGCGGTGGCTCCCAGCGGATCGGCCTCGCCGACGCGCAGCCGGCGGCGCTGTCCGTGCTGACCGAGCCGGTGCGGAGCTTCCACCAAGCGATCCGCGCCAGCGTCCATCGCATTCGTGCGGCCCGTCATGCCCGGATCGCCAAGCTGCGCCGCGAACACCGCGAAGCTTTCGCAACCCTCCCGGACGGTGTCTCGCAAGCAACCCTCGACGCGATTGGCGCCTGCGAGTCCGGTGGCGACCCGACCGCCGTCTCCTCCGATGGCACCTATCGGGGCAAGTACCAGTTCGATTACGGCACCTGGGCTTCCGTTGGCGGCTCGGGCGACCCGGCTGCAGCTTCGGAGGCCGAGCAGGACTACCGAGCAGCTCTCCTGTACGCCCAGTCGGGCTCGAGTCCCTGGCCTGTCTGCGGTTAGCCCTGTAAGAGAAGGAGATCGGGCATCCCCCCGGCGGAACCCGCGTCGAATCGCTCGCGAGGGTCCAAGTCTCGCCGGCTCACAAGTTCCGGCGGGGGGACACCCGATCTCCTTCTTAGGATGGGCCTGTGAATGACGAGGCTGTGCCCGCACCGGATCCGAAGGGACCGAGTCGAAAGCTTCCGGAGGAGGCGATAGCTGAGGCGAGGGTTCGGGCGCCGTCGCGGGGGAATCGGAAGCTGGAGCAGTTCCTGGATGCCGTCAACGGTGACGAGCAGGTTCGGACCTGGTGGTACATGGCTCAGGTCCACGCTGAACGGCTCGGAATGTCGGATCACTCCTGGGTGCACACCCAGATCGTGCTCAACATCTCGCTGCGGTTATTGCGACTGCTGGTCAAGGGTGGGGTTGAGCCAGCTGTCGTCGCCGACCACGGCATGTCGGCTCGAGATGCAGAGGTCGTGGTTGCGGGAGGGGCACTGCTGCACGATGTCGGCATGTCGATCCATCGGGCCGATCACGAGGCTTACAGCTTGTTCCTGGCCAACGGTGCGCTGGACAGGCTGCTTGCGGGCTCCTACAAGGAGCCGAAACGGACGATCGTCGCGTCAGAGATTCTGCACTCGATCATCGGACATAGACGGCGGGGCGAGCCCTACACGCTCGAGGCAGGCGTCGTCAGGGTCGCCGACGCCCTCGACATGGCTCAGGGCCGCACCAGGATCCCGCTCGAGGCGGGTCAGGAGGGGATCCACTCGATCTCCGCTGCCGCCGTCGACGAGGTGCGGATCGAAGCGGGGGAGGAGCGGCCGGTGCGGATCGAGATCGAGCTCAACAACTCGGCCGGGATCTTCCAGGTCGACGACCTGCTCGCGACCAAGATCCGCGGAACTCCGCTGGAGGGTCGGGTCGAAGTCGCCGCCAAGATCGAGGGCGAGACCGAGAAACGCCTTCTAACTGGATTCAGACTGGACTAGCCGAGGCGGTCAAGCGTGTGCTTGCGCATGTCCTTGCGCTTCTCCAGTCGGCCCTGAATGAGTGACATGACGATGACCAGGATCGCGAAGAAGGCGATCACACCAAAGCAGAAGAAGGTCACCGTCTTGTCGGTGGTAGGTCCAGCAAGCCCAACCCCGTTCTCAGCAAAAGCAACCGGCACCGCCAACAGCAGCATCGTCAGCGCAGCCATCAGGGCCGCGGCAGCACTACGGGTGCGCGAGAGCTTGACCATGAAGCGCAATCTAGCGCAAGAGCCGGGCATCCCGGAGGAAACATTGGAGCCCTCCCCGGCAAGAACCCTGAAGGCCGCTTCAATGCGGGTTTCCGGAGGGATGCCCGGCTCTTGCCTGCGGGTTTCCGCAGGGGGACGCCCGGCCCTGGCCTCCGCTGTCCATAGGATGCCCCGCCAATGTCCGAGCTAGAGGCCCTGCTGCTGGGAATCGTCCAGGGGCTTACCGAGTTCCTGCCGATCTCCTCGTCGGGCCACCTGATCCTGGTGCCCTGGCTGCAGGACTACACGTTCCTGATCGACCACCCTCACTTCAACAAGACCTTCGACGTGGCGCTGCACGCCGGGACGCTGGTTGCGGCGATCGTCTACTTCCGCCACGAGGTGGTGCAGCTCATTCGCAGCTTTCTCGCGTCGGCCCGGGCCCGGGCGATAGAGAGTCCCGATCAGCGGCTCGCGGTTGCGATCGCTGTGGGCACCGTTCCCGCCGTCATTTTCGGCGGCCTCGCATCCGGCTTCATCGAAGACCACCTCGGCGAGCCATGGATGATCGCGATCCAGCTCATCGTCTTCGGCGCCCTGCTGCTCTACGTCGACCGCCTTCCCGAGCGCAAGAGGTTGGAGGAATCGACGGTCAAGGACGGCCTCTACATCGGCCTCGCCCAGGTCCTCGCCCTGGCGCCGGGCACCTCGCGCTCGGGGATCACGATCACCGCTGCCCGCTACCTGGGCCTCGACCGCGACGCCGCGGCGCGCTTCTCTTTCCTGCTGTTGATCCCGATCGTCGCCGGGGCCACGGTCTTCAAGGCGGCCAGTGCGATTCACGAAGGGCTGCCCAGCGGCGTCGCCGGCCCGATGATCGTCGGCACCCTCGCGGCGGCGATTTCTGGCTACCTGGCGATCGCCTTCCTCCTCCGCCTCCTGCGCACGTCGTCCTATGCGCCGTTCGTCTACTACCGCTTCGCGGTGGGGGTGGCGGTCCTGTTGATCATCGCCACCGGGCTCCGTCCAGCCACTTTCTAAAAGAGCAAGCGGCCCAGGGCAGGTGGGCCGCTTGCGACGAGAGAGGAGTCTCGTGAGGTCGATATTGCCCGTCGTCTGATGGCGATGGGTGAACATTTCGATAAGCGCTGGAGGGCGTTTCAGGCGTCGTTCCCGCAAATTACGACTTTTGACCTGTGAAAATCCTGTGAAAGCAGGGATTTCGTCCGGTGGTCCGACGACCGGTGTGCATACAATCGCTTTGTCTGACGGGTGTGGGCAGCTTGATGACCAAAGTGCCCGTCTGCCACAGCGGCGCCAAACGTGAACTCACAGCAGACCACCAGGCTCGCGGTTATCGACGACGACAGCGGCTTCGTCACGGTTCTGGCCAAGCGCACCGAGGCCGCCGGTTGGCAGCAGCGCACCCTCGCCGGGGCGATCCCGCCGGAGGAGCTGGTGGCGTTGAAGCTGAACTCGCTGCTGGTCGACCCCGCGGTCCTGGGCGAAGACGCGTGGGCCTACCTGGAGCGCGTCTGCGGGATGCTCCCCGACCTCGGCGTGGTCGTCTGCACCAGCCGCTCAACGGTCGCCCAGCGAGTTCGTGGCCTGCGCCTCGGGGTCGATGACTGGATCACGAAGCCGTGCCATCCCGAAGAGGCGATCGCCCGCCTCGAAGCGGTCTCGCGCCGTCGCCGCCGTGCCCGCCCGCAGGTCGAGGCTGGACCGGTGGTCGCGGGTGAGCTGGAGATCCGCTCCGATCGCTTCCAGGCCTTCGCCGGCGAAGTCAGCCTCGACCTGACCCGGCGCGAGTTCGAGCTGCTGCAACTGCTTGCCGACTCACCCGGGCAGGTGCTGGAGCGCGAGGCGATCTACCAGCGAGTCTGGGGTTACGCGATGGCCCACGGCGACCGCTCCGTCGACGTCTTCATCCGCAAGCTGCGCCAGAAGCTGGAGAAGCTCTCGCCGAGCTGGAGCTACATCCACACCCATTTTGGGGTCGGCTATCGCTTCGATCCCGAGCCACTTGCCGGGGACATGGCTATCGCGTCGCCGCCCACCGAGCCCCAGTCGGATGTAGAGCCGGCGCGGGTTTCGGATGCCTTTACGGCCGCATAGGCGCTCCTTCCCCGGCGCTTTACATCTTTTTCACATCTTCGTTACAGGCAGGCAACAAGCTGCCAGCGGGCCGCTGAGACCGTGGCCCCACATACCACTCAATCTAAGGAGAAGCGCGTGACCAAGAGACTTCTCAGCGTCGTGATGGCCCTGGCTCTCACGATCGGCGTTGCCGCCTGCGGCAGCTCGTCCTCGGACAGCAGCAGTGGCTCCTCCGGCTCGCCGCTCGTCGGCGCCGGCAGCACCCTGGTAGCCCCGCTGATGTCGAAATGGCAGTCCGACTACGCCAGCAAGAGCGAAGAAACGGTCACCTATGGCGCGATCGGCAGTGGCGGAGGGATCGACCAGATCACCTCGCGCACGGTCGATTTCGGCGCCTCCGACGCACCGCTGACCGAAGAACAGTTCGAAGAAGCCGACGGCGTCGAGCAGATTCCCTGGGCCTTGAGTGGCACCGTGCCCGCCTACAACGTAAGCGGCGCGCCCAGCAACCTGAAACTGAGCGGCGAGGTCCTTGCCGACATCTATCTCGGCAACATCACCAAGTGGGACGATCCGGCGATCGCCAAGCTCAACCCCGGTGCCAGCCTGCCGAGCACGAAGATCACGCCGGTCTACCGCAGCGACGGCAGCGGCGACACCTACGCGTTCACCAACTACCTCTCGACGGTCGACCCGGAATTCAAGTCGAAGGTCGGCACCTCGACGACTGTCAAGTTCCCGACCGGCGTCGGCGCCGAAAAGAACGACGGAGTCTCCGCCGCGATCTCCCAGACCGATGGCGCGATCGGCTACGTCGGCCTCGCCTACGCGCTTTCCAACGAACTCAGCATGCCGCTGATCGAAAACTCGGCCGGGAACTTCCCCGAACCGAACGTCGAAAGCGTCGAAGCCGCGGCGGACGCCGTCAGCAAGATCGGCCCGAACAACGAAATCTCGCTTGCCGACCTACCGTCGTCGGCCGCGGACGCGTACCCGATCTCGACCTATACCTACGTGATCGTGCCGCTCGAAAGCGAAAAGGCCGACGCGCTGAAGAAGTTCATCACCTACGCGATCGGCCCAGGCCAGGAATTCGGCCCCGATCTCGACTTCGCGCCGCTGCCCAAGCAGGTTGTCGCGGCCGGCAAGAAGGCGATCGCCAAGATCGGTTCCTAGGTGGAGGCCGGCGCCCTCAAGAACCCTGTTCTACGGGCCCGGCGCAACCGTGTAGATCGCATCGGCGACCCGCTGTTGCGAGGCCTCTCCGGCCTCGCGGCAGCGGTCGCCGTGCTCGTCATCGTCGGGATCGTCTACGAGGTGATCCACCTCTCGAGTCCGGCGATCTCCAAGTTCGGCATCGGCTTCGTCACGACCAACGACTGGAACCCGGTCACGGAAACCTTCGGCGCCGCGCCGTTCCTCTATGGAACGGTGGTTACGTCGGCGATCGCGCTGCTCTTCGCGGCGCCGCTATCGATCGCGATCTCGATCTACCTGACCGAGCTCGCGCCGTCACGGTTGAGGCGTCCGGTGGCGACGTTGGTCGACATGCTCGCCGCGATTCCCACCGTCATCCTCGGTCTCTGGGGAATCCTCGTCCTCGGGCCCTTCATGCACGACACGATCGAGCCGGCGCTGAAGAGCGTGCTCGGCTTCCTGCCGATCTTCAGTGGCGACCCCTCGGCCTTCGGCTACTTGACGGCCGCCCTGATCCTCACGATAATGGTCACGCCGATCATCACCAGCGTCACCCGCGAGGTCTTCGAGACGGTGCCCGGTGACCTCAAGGAGGGCTCCTACGCGCTCGGCGCGACCCGCTGGGAGATGATCCGGCAGGTGGTGCTGCCCTACTCGCGCGCCGGGATCGTCGGCGCGACGATCCTCGGCCTCGGCCGGGCGATCGGCGAGGCGATCGCGGTCGCTCAGGTGATCGGCGGTGCCACCGGAATCGACGTATCCCTCTTCCATACCGGCGGCACCCTGGCGGCCCAGATCGCGTCGCAGTTCCAGGGCGCCCCGGGAGAGCTGTTCAAGTCGTCCCTTGCCTATCTGGGGCTGATCCTGCTGGTGTTCGCGGTGCTCGTCAACGTCATCGCCCGAGTCATCGTCCAGCGGGGATCGTTGAAGGACGTCGACATGACCCCGACCGAGGTGGAGGCCCTGTGAACGGGCCGGCCGGTCACTCGCTGCTGCTTGATCGCGGCCATCTGAAACGGCGAAAGCGCCTCAGCGCAATCGTCAGCGCGGCCTCGACCGTTGCCGCGCTGCTTGCCGTCGCCGTGCTGTTGATCGTGGTCGGGTCGGTGCTGATCAAGGGCGTCGGGGCGTTGAGCATCCACTTCCTGACCACGCCGACGGCGCTGTTCGGCGAATCGGGTGGCGGCATCTCCAACGCGATCGTCGGCACCGGGATCATGGTCGGGCTCGCGGCCCTGATGGCCATCCCCGTCGGCCTGCTGGTCGCGATCTACACCACCGAGTTTGCCTCGCCCCGCACCGCCCATCCGATCCGTTTCGTGCTCGACGTCCTCAACGGCGTGCCGACGATCATCACCGGCATCTTCGTCTACGGGCTGCTGGTTGCCGGCAAGCAACAGAGCGGCTTCGCCGCGTCGATCGCCCTGGCGATCATCATGCTGCCGATCGTCGCCCGCACGGCGCAGGAGGTGCTGAGCCTGGTTCCGGCCACGCTCAAGGAGGCCGCCCACGCGCTCGGCATAGCTCCCTGGCGCGCCACCGTGCGCGTCACCCTGCCGACCGCCGCGGGTGGGTTGCTGACCGGCGCCTTGCTCGCCGTCGCCAGGGTGGCGGGCGAGACCGCGCCGCTGATCCTGCTCTCTTCGATCTTCGCCCCCGGCGTCCTCACCGAACCCAGCCAAGCCCTGGCCTCGATCCCGATCTTCATCTTTCAGGCCTCCGAGTCCCCCAGCCCGGAGGCGCACACCCAGGCTTGGGCCGCGGCGTTGATCCTGATCGCCTTCGTACTTGTCCTCAACATCGTCGCCCGCGCCTTCTACGCCCGCTCCCGTAAGCGCATGGGAGCCTGACCCCCCACCCGAGGAGTCCTAGGATGGACACCAGACACCCGATTGAGAGCCCCACCGTGACCGAACAGAATCCAGAGCCCCAGGCAGACCCCGGGACCGACCTCGGCCGTTCACGCCCGATGGTCTCGGTGGGAGGCGAATCCGCGGCAAAGCCGGCGAAGCGCAGCCGCGAGGTCGGCAACGTAGAGCTGCAGGGGCTCAACGCCTACTACGGCTCCAATCACGCCGTGCGCGACATCGGCCTCGCCTTCGACTCGGCCAAGGTGACGGCGATCATCGGTCCCTCCGGTTGCGGCAAGTCGACGATGGTGCGCTGCATCAACCGCATGCACGAGGAGATCGCCGGGGCTCGATCCGAGGGCCAGGTCCTGCTCGACGGCCTCGACCTCTACGACCCCCGTATCGACATCGTCGCCGTGCGGCGCTCGGTCGGGATGGTCTTCCAGAAGCCCAACCCGTTCCCGACGATGTCGGTGATAGACAACGTGACCGCGGGCCTGCGCCTGACCGGCGCCTCGCGCGGCGAGCTCGAGGATCGTGGCCGCGAAGCCCTGGTCGGGGCGGGGCTCTGGGACGAGGTCAAGGACCGGCTCAAGGGGCCCGGCGTGGGACTCTCCGGCGGCCAGCAACAGCGCCTCTGTATCGCCCGAGCGCTCGCGGTCGACCCCGAGGTGCTGCTGATGGACGAGCCCTGCTCGGCGCTCGATCCGGTCGCGACGCTGAGGATCGAGGAGTTGATCGCCGAGCTCAAGCAGAAGGTGACGATCGTCATCGTCACTCACAACATGCAGCAGGCGGCTCGCGTCGCCGACACCACGGTGTTCATGCTCGATGGCGAGCTGGTCGAGGTCGGCCCTACCGACAAGCTCTTCACCAACCCCGACGACGACCGCACCGAGCAGTACGTGACCGGGAAGTTCGGCTGATGGCGACGGAGACCAGGACCCAGTACCAAGAGGACCTGGACGCACTCGAGGCGAGCGCCCTCGGCGGGCTCGACCTGGTCACCGCGGCGCTGGGGCGGACGCTGGAGGCGGTCGAGCACCAGGACGTCGAGCTGGCCCAGCTGGTGATCGCCGACGACGACCGCATCGACGGCCGCTACCTGGAGGTGCACCAGGCGCTGATCACGCTGCTCGCCACGCAGTCGCCGGTGGCCACCGACCTGCGCCTGATCTCGGCGCTTCTGCACGTGCTCAAGAATGTCGAGCGGATGGGCGACCAGTGCGTGAACATCTGCAAGGTGATCCCGCTGACCGGCAACGAGCCGCCCGCCGATGAGGAGATGGTGCGGCTGATTCTCGCCATGGGCAAGCAGACTCGCACGCTGATCAGCCAGTCCAAGCGGGCCTTTGAGGACCGCAACGTCGAGATGGCGCGCGATCTCGTTCGCCAGGATGACGTGGTCGACACCCTCAACCGCGAATGCTTCGGCCTGGCGTTGGAGATCGGCGACGATCCCGACCGTCGCGAGTGGGCGATGACGATGCTGCTGGCCGCCCGCGCGATCGAGCGCATCGGCGACAACGCGGTAGACATCGGCGAGCAGGTCGCCTTTGTGGTCACGGGACTCTTTCGGGAGTTCGAGGACGCTTCGCATCCGAGCGTGTAGGGGAGACGACGCCGGGTGCCCCTCCCGGCTCAACTTTTTGGGTGGGACCGGAGCGGTTGTCCGTGGATTGCGGCGCCCAAAAAGTACAAGCCGCCGGGAGGGGCCCCCGGCGTCGTCTCCTCGGCGCGTCTGGGTTGAGATCCGGGCTGTCTGGGAACATGACGACTGAGTCCCGGATGCTCTGCGCCGCCATAGATATTGGGTCCAATACCACCCGCCTGCTCGTTGCCGAGCCGGTCGATGGGCAGTTGAAGAAGGTGATGGAGCAGCGGGCTTATACGCGGATCAACAAGGCGATCCGCGATTCGGGCGAGATTCCGGCCGAGAAGGCCGCCGAGGTAGCCGAGGTCGTGGCAACCCAGGTGCGGCTGGCGCGTGAGCTGGGAGCGGAGACGATTCGCGCTGTCGCGACGGCGGCCGTCCGCGAAGCGAGCAACGGCGCTGTCGTCGCCAAGCAGATCGGCGACGGGGCCGGCGTTCCCGTCGAGATTCTCTCCGAGCAGGAGGAGGGGAGACTCTCTTTCATCGGCGCCACCAAAACGCTCGGCCATCCGGTCGACGGACTGGTCGGCGTCGTCGATGTCGGCGGCGGCTCGACCGAGGTCATCCTCGGCACCGTTCCCGGCGGCGTGCGGGAGGTCCGCTCCTGGCGCGTCGGCTCCGGCGTGCTGGCCGACGAGCTGATCGCCTCGGACCCGCCCTCGGCGGCCGAGGTCCGCAAGATCCGCGACCGGATCGACGATCTCTTCGCCGATGTGGAGATCGAGCAGCCCACTCAGGCCGTCGCGGTCGGCGGCAGCGCGACCTCGCTGCGCCGCTTGGTCGGGGCGGTGCTCGAGTACGAGACGCTGGAGCGGGGGGTACGTGTCCTTTGCGGCGATCCTGCCGCCGACGTGGCGCGTCGCTTCGAGCTCGACCCTGAACGGGTGCGCATCCTCGCCACCGGGGTGCTGTTGCTGGAGAAACTCTCCGAGCTGCTTGGGCAGCCGTTGCAGATCGGCAAGGGTGGCCTGCGCGAGGGCGTCGTCCTCGACCAGCTCAACGGCAACGCCAACGGCTCCTCTCCTGTCAGGCTTGCTGCGTAGTCGCAAGTCCCGGTAGGGCTTTCACTTAACTTTTTCGGTGAATCGCCGGTGGGCTGGCGCCCGCGGCCTACACCGAAAAAGTACAAGACGTTTCAGCCCTACCGGGACTGGCGACAGTGGTTAGCCTGAGTGTGTGGCAAGAGCGCGTGAGGTTCCCGGGTTCGATTGTGAGGAGTCGTTCTCGGCTTCGGCGAAGCGTGTGGTCGCGGTGCGGTCTGCGGAGGTTTTTGCTCACTCGGAGGGTGTTCTCGATATGGGCGACATCGAGTCCCTGCACGACATGCGGGTCGCCACGCGGCGACTGCGCGCCGCGCTCGAGGTGTTTGCGCCGTGCTTTCCGGCCAAGCGTCACCGCAAGGCGCTTAAGAAGGTCAAGGCGCTGGCCGACGCGCTTGGTGAGCGACGCGACCGTGATGTTGCGATTGAGTTTCTGGCCGAGTTCGCCGACGACGCGCCCGAGGCCGACCGCGCGGCGCTCGAGGCGTTGATCGAGCGCCTGCGCCGGGAGCAGCGCCAGGCGAACAAGGAACTGGCGCCCTTTCTCGTCGGCAAGCGCTTGAAGAAGTTGCGCTGCCGCTTGCGCAAGCTGGTCAAGGCGGCGGCCAGTTGAAGCCGCGTGAGGTGGAGGGCCTCGATCCGGCGGCGCCGCTGCGCCCCAACGCCGAGCGGATCGTGCGCACGCGCCTCGAGGAGCTGCTCTCGCTGGCCCCGGCCGCGCTGGAGCCGTCGGCGGCGACGGCCCAGCACGACATGCGGATCGCCGCCAAGCGGCTGCGCTATGTGCTGGAGATCACCGGACCGTGCTCCGGACCGGAGGCGAAGGCCATCCGCGACACCGCCAAGCGGCTGCAGGGCGTGCTGGGTGAGATCCACGACTGCGACGTGATGTTGGCCCGGGGGGAAGGCATCGAGTCGCTGTGCGCTCTGCTTCACACCCGCCGCGAGCTGCTCTTCCGTCAGTTCAGCGATCTCTGGTGGGAGGTTTCACCGACTCTTCACACTTTTTCCCTGCTCAGGGGCGAATCTGGAGGTGACCTAAGCGATAGATAGAGAGGAAGGCACCGATGACTTCCCGAGTAGATATGCACTGCCACTCCACCGCCTCGCAGCTCTCGCGGCTTGGCGTCCAGCGTTCCCTCGGCCTGCCAGAGTGCGCAACGCCGCCCGAGGAGGTCTACACGCTGGCCAAGCGACGGGGGATGGCCTTCGTCACGATCACCGACCACGACACGATCGACGGCTGCCTCGAGTTGGCCGGCCGTCCCGACTGCTTCGTCTCCGAGGAGCTGACCGCCCGCTTCGCCGGCGAGCCCCAGGCGGTGCACATCCTCTGTTACGGGATCGATCCCGGGGACCATGAGTGGCTGCAGGCACACGCCGGCGACGTCGACGCCTGCGCCGCATACCTTCACGCTCAGGAGATCACCTGCGCCCTGGCGCATCCCTTCTACAACGTCGCGGCGCCGCTGACACCCCGCCACCGTCGTCGTCTTGCCGAGCTCTTCCCGATCTGGGAGGTGCGCAACGGCTCGCGCGCCGCGGAGCTGAACATGCCCGCCGTGGTCTATGTCGAGACCCACGGCAGCACCGGGATCGGCGGTTCCGACGATCACGCCGGCGTGGACATCGGTCGCACCTACACCGAGGTGCCGGCCGCCTCCACGCCGGAAGAGTTTCTCTCGCGCATGCGTCGCGGCGAGGCGACCGCACGCGGCGAACAGGGCAGCGCCGCCAAGTGGGCGCACGCGGCGATGGCGCTGGCGACCCGAGCGCTGGCGCTCGATGCGACGGCCTCCGGAGATCGGGCGCCCGATCCGGCCACGGTGTTGAAGATCGCCCAGCGCGTGGTCGGCCAGGGCGCCGCCCGCGAGGGAGCGGTTGCCGCCGATATCGGCCCCGAGGATGCCCGCGCGCTGCTCGACTCCTGGCTGCGCTCGATCGGCATCGAGCTGCGCGGCCGCGAGCTGATCGACCACCTTCAGGCGGATGAGTTCTCGCACGCCGATCTCTACCGCCGCGCCCGTCGCATCCACGATCGCCGCCTGCGCAGCGCGATCTCCGCGGGGACGGAAGCGGTTGGCCAGGGTGACGTGCAGACGGCCGTGAGCGGCGTCTTCGAAGCGCTGCTGCCGGCAATTCCCTACGCGCCGCCGACTGTCTTCCTTGGCGCCGAGAAGGCGAAGCTGGTCGGGCGCTCCGGCGAGCGGCCACGGGTCGCGCTGATCGCCGACGGGATCGAGGCGATGCACGGCGTCACCCACACGATCGAGCAGATCCGCGAGCGTGGCGTGCCCGGCTTCGAGGTCGAGGTGGTCGGCACCGATCCCGGGGTCGACCGGCGGCTGCCCGCCGCCACGTCGTTGCAGGTTCCCTTCTACGAGGGCATGACTCTCGGGGTGCCCGGCCTGCCCGATCTGGCTGAGACCCTCGCCGAGGGTCGCTACGACCTGGTCCACGTCACCGCGCCCGGTCCAGCCGGCGTCGCTGCCTCGCTGCTCAGCCGGATCTCCGCAACGCCGCTCCTCGCCAGCTACCACACCGAGCTCGCCGTCTACGCCGGCATGCGCAGTGGCGATGGCGGCCTGGAGGCGATTTCCAGGGCTGCTCTCAGTGCTTTCTACACGACCCCCTCGCGCGTCCTCTCGCCGAGTCCGGCCGCGGACCGCTCGCTGCTCGGCCTCGGCGCCGCGGAGGCTCGGATCGACCGCTGGGAGCGCGGCGTCGACACCGACCGCTTCACCCCCGAGAAGGCCGAGCGGGGCGCCTTTCCCGGTGAGCTGCGGGTCCTCTACGCGGGTCGCCTGACCAGCGAGAAGGGAGTCGACCTGCTCGCCGAGAGCTTCCTGCGAGCGCGTGTCGTCGAGCCGCGCCTGCACCTGCTGCTGGCCGGCGGCGGTCCCGAGGAGGGCGAGCTGCGCGCCCGGCTCGGCGAGCACGCGACTTTCCTCGGCTGGCTCGAGGGCGACGACCTCGCTCGCGCCTATGCCAGCGCCGACCTCTTTCTCTTCTGCTCGCGCACCGACACCTATGGCCAGGTGGTGTTGGAGGCGGGCGCCAGCGGCCTACCGGTCGTCGCGGTCGGCGAAGGGGGGCCGGCGGCGCTGATCGAGAACCGCCACACCGGGATTCTCTGTCAGCCCGATGCCGATCACCTGGCCGGGGCGGTACTGCAGCTCACCGCATCTCCGGCGCTGCGCAGCCGCCTCGGCGAGGCGGCTCAGGGCGTGGCCGCGACCCGCTCTTGGGGACGCGCCATGGAGCAGCTCGGGAACGGTTACCGGCGGGCTCTCGCCGAGCCCGCGGCGAGCAGGCAAGCTCCTTCCCGAGCGGCCTGAGGCACAGGGGAGGGGGAGGGGTGCGGCAGTACGATTGCCCGATCGACGATCCCGCCCTCTATTTCAACCGCGAGCTTTCCTGGCTCGACTTCAACCAGCGCGTTCTGGAGCTGGCCGAAGACCCGCAGGTGCCGCTGCTGGAGAGAGTCAGGTTTTGCGCGATCTATGCCTCCAACCTGGACGAGTTCTTCATGGTCCGCGTGGCGGGGCTGTTCGACCAGCTCGACGCCGGGATCGACGCCCACGGGCCCGACGGGCTGCCGCCGAGAGAGCAGATCGACGCGATCCAGCCGCGGGTGCTGGAGCTGGACACCCGCTTGCACAGCTGCTTCAACGGGGCGCTGCGCCCGGCGCTGGAAGAGCAGGGAGTTCGGATCGTCTCGCTGGAGACCGCGAGCGAGGAGGAGCGGCGTGAAATCGACACCCGCTTCCACGAGCAGGTGTTCCCGGCTCTGACCCCGCTCGTCGTCGGCCTCGGCCGCCCCTTCCCTTACATCTCCAATCTCTCGCTCAGCCTCGGCGTGTTGCTGCGCGACCCCGACAGCGGCACCGAGATCATCGCTCGCGTCAAGGTGCCGAAGGAGCTGCTCGGCCGTTTCCTGCGGGTGGGCGAGCGCAACGAGGTCTTCGTGCCCCTGGAGGAGGCGATCGCGGCCAATCTCGACGCGCTCTTCCCCGGTGCCGAGGTGGTCGACCACGGCTACTTCCGCGTCACCCGCGATGCCGACTTCACGATCTCTGACGAGGCCGACGACCTGTTGCAGGCGGTCCAGGACGAGCTGCGCCGCCGCCGCTTCGGCGAGGTCGTGCGGCTGGAGGTGGCGGCGGGGATGAACGCCAAGCTGCGCGGCCAGCTGATCGACGCGCTAGGGCTCGAAGACCGCGAGGTCTACGACGTCGACGGCCTGATCGACTTGGCGGACCTGGGCGACGTCGTCGACGCCGCCGGCAGCCACCCCGAGCTGCGCTACGAGCCCTGGACCCCGGTGACCCAGCCGCGCCTGCAAGGCGAGGACGGCGAGCCGGCCGACATGTTCGCCGCGATCCGACAGGGCGACATCCTCGTCCACCATCCATATGACTCCTTCTCCAGCTCGGTAGAGCGCTTCGTCGTGCAGGCGGTCGCCGACCCCGACGTGCTGGCGATCAAGCAGACGGTGTACCGGACCAGCGACGACTCGCCGCTGGTTCCGGCGCTGATCCGCGCCTCCGAACGCGGCAAGCAGGCGGTCTGCATGGTCGAGCTGAAAGCCCGCTTCGACGAGGAGGCGAACATCCACTGGGCGAAGTCGATGGAGGAGGCGGGAGTTCACGTCGTCTACGGCATCCCAGGACTGAAGACGCACGTCAAGGCGATCCTCGTCGCCCGTCGCGAGGGCGACCGGGTGCGCGAGTACGTGCATATCGGCACCGGCAACTACAACCCGACCACGGCTCGGCTCTACACCGACCTCGGCCTCTTCACCGCCGATCCGGAGATCGGCGCCGACGTCGCCGAGATGTTCAACTTCCTCACCGGCTACGGTCGCCCGGCCGGCTACCGAAAGCTGCTGGTCTCGCCGACGACGATGCGCGACAGCATCCTCGGCGAGATCGAGGCAACCGTCGAGGCGCACCGCGCCGGCGAAGATGCGCGGATCGCCCTGAAGATGAACGCGCTGGTCGACGCGCGCTGCATCCAGGCTCTCTACGAGGCATCGCAGGCGGGGGTCCGGGTCGACCTCAACGTGCGCGGTGTCTGCTGCCTGCGACCCGGCGTACCGGGAGTGTCGGAGAACATCCGCGTCGTCTCGATCGTCGGCCGTTTCCTCGAGCACTCGCGCATCTACGCCTTCCTGCGCGGCGATGAGGCCCGCGTGCTGACCGGCTCGGCGGACCTGATGCCGCGCAATCTCGACAGCCGGGTCGAGCTCGTCGCCCCGATCGAAGACGAGGCGCTGCGGGCCGAACTGCTCGACGTCCTCGAGCTCTGCTTCGGCGAGAACGCCAACGCCTGGGAGCTCGACAGCGACGGTGTCTGGACCCGGCTCGAGGCGCCCGCTGGGGCGCGCCGCAGCGTGCAGGAGGAGCTGCGCTCGCGCCACAGCGCGCGCGCCGGCGAGCAGTTCGCGGCGGCGCCTGGCTGAGCCCGCTGCGGACTGGCCGACCACTAGGATGAGCCGCGTGGTCCGCCTCTCGCTCCTGCCACGCGACAGTGCCTTCTTCGACCTCTTCATCGAGGCTGGGCAGAACACCCTCCACGCGGCTCGTCTGCTCGACGAGATGATGGGCATCTGGCCCGACGAGACCGACCTGTCGCGGGAGATCCTCAAGGCCGAGCAGGAGGGCGACCGGATCACCCACGACATCATCAAACGCCTCAACTCGACCTTCGTCACGCCAATCGACCGTGAGGACATCTACGGCCTGGCGACCCGGATGGACGACATCGTCGACTACACCGAGGAAGCCGCCGACCTGCTCGGCCTCTACCAGATCGAAGCGCCGATGGCGCAGGCTCAGGCCTTGACCAAGGTGCTCGTCGGCGCCTGCGAGCAGCTCTCCGAGGGGCTCGAGCACCTGCGCGAGCTGAAGGGGCTCGACCGCTACTGGATCGAGATCCACCGGCTTGAGAACGAGGGCGATCGGATCTCCCGCGATGCGGTTGCCTCGCTCTTCTCCAACGGGATCGATCCGATGGTGGTGATCCGCTGGAAGGACATGTTCGAGGTGCTCGAGAACGCGATCGACGCGACCGAGACCGCGGCGCAAATTCTTGAGGGCATCGTCATAAAAAACTCGTGACGGCTCCAGATCGTCGCCATACTGCGTCCTCGGTCGCTCGCGTGCAGAGCACGCCACGCTCCCTGCGTCCTTGTCTGGCAACGATTGGGGCGCGTCACCAGTGAGCTCCGACACGATCATGGTGATCGTCGTCGGGACGGCGCTGGCGTTCGACTTCACCAACGGCTTTCACGACACGGCGAATGTCGTCGCCACCTCGATCTCGACCGGTGCGGCGCGACCGCAGGTGGCGATCGGGTTCGCTTCCCTGCTCAACTTCGTCGGCGCCTTCATCTCGATCTCGGTTGCAGCGACCGTCGCCAACGATGTTGTCGATTCCGCCGTGATCACGCCGACGATCGTCTTCGCCGGCCTGATCGGGGCGATTGCCTGGAACCTGATCACCTGGTGGTTCGGGCTGCCATCCAGCTCCTCGCATGCGTTGATCGGCGGCGTGGTCGGCTCAGCGGTTGCCGCCGCGGGCCTCGATGCGGTAATCGCCGAAGGCTTGGTCGGCAAAGTCCTGATCCCCGCCGTGATAGCTCCTCTGGTCGCCTTCATCGTCGCCGGGCTGGGCATCGGGCTTGCCTACCGGATCGCGGGACGGCAGCGGCCCGGCCCGGTCACACGTGGCTTCCGTTACGGCCAGGTCATCTCGGGTGGCCTGCTGGCGCTGGCGCACGGGACCAACGACGCGCAGAAGACGATGGGCGTGATCACCCTGGCGCTGATCGCCAACGGCACCCTGGGCGCGGGCGCCGACCCGCCGCTCTGGGTGATCGTCTCGTCGGCGACGGCGATCGGCCTCGGCACCTATATCGGCGGCTGGCGAATTATCCGCACGACCGGCAGCAGGATCATCAAGATGGACGCGGCGCAGGGCTTCTCGGCACAAGGGGCGGGCGCTGCGGTGATCCTCGCCTCCACCCACTTCGGCTTCCCACTCTCGACCACGCACGTGATCAACGGCGGTGTGATGGGAGCGGGCGCGGGAAAGCGGGTCTCGGCGGTGCGCTGGGGCGTAGCGGGCAACATCATGGTCGCATGGCTGTTGACGCTGCCGGCGGCGGCTGCGATCGGCGCCGCCGCTTACGGGCTGACGCGGATCTTCGGCACCGGCGCGCTGGGACCGATCCTGGTCACCCTGATGGCAGTGGCCCTCGTCGTGGCGGCTTTCGCGCGGCGTTCCCAGCAAGGCGCGCCGATGCCGGCGAGCTGAGGGGGCGACGATGGCGACGATCGTCGAGACCAAGGAGCTCGTAGAGACGGTGATCGCGTCGTTGATCGCGGGCGTCGGGGTGACCGCAATTTTCTCGGTGGCGATCTGGGGCGGGGCCCGTTTCGTCGACTTCAGTCGTGACGGCCGGCCCGTCGCGGCGGCGGCATCAGTGGCGGTCAGCGTGCTGGCCCTTGGTGCAACCCTGGCCGCGGTTGTGTTCGGCATCGTCGTAATGACGAGCAAGTAGCCGCTCGCCCGTACAATTTTCTTTATGCGGAACCTGCGAAACGTCGTGATTGTGATGTTGCTCGCCCTGCTCGTCGCCTTTGCTCCTCATGGCGGCAACGCGGCGGACGCGATCCTGACCGCGATCACGATGGGCTTCCTGGCGGCGATCGCCTGGACCGTGTTCGTTCTGAGTCGCCAGAACCAGCTCACCCTGGCGGCGCTGAGCGACGGGCGCCGCGCGATCCTCTACGGAGGCCTTGGTCTGATCGCGTTGCTGATCGCCGGCAGCGACGAGATGTTCGCCAGTGGTGGCGGCACGCTCGCCTGGATCTTCCTGCTCGGTGCCGCGGTGGCGGCGATCTGGAAGGTCTGGACCGAGGCCAATACCTACTGAGTCGTTGCACATAGTCGTCGCGGAACTTTTCGTTTGAGCGCGCCACACGCGCGCCCTGCCCTGGGACGGTCGGTGGGTGTCGCGCCAGGCCGCCAGCAGCTTTCGCAGGGAGGAAGGGACCGCGTCGGTCGAGATGGTCGCCGTGGTCCCGTTCCTGCTACTGGCGGTCCTGGTCGCGGCACAGCTCGGGCTTGCCGGAGCGGCTCTCTGGTCGGCGGGGATCGCGGCGCGGGCCGGGGCGCGTGCGGCCCTGGTCGGAGGAGACGCCGAGGTAGCAGCCCGGGGAGCGTTACCGGCGTCGATGCGGGGCGGAGCGGAGATAGGAACCGGCGATGCGGTCTCGGTTCGCGTCGGCATCCCGATGTTGCTTCCGGGCTTGCCGTCGCTGACGGTTGGGGCAAAGGCGGCGTTGGAGTCCGGCGATGGATGAGGAGCGGGGACAGAGCACGGTCGAGCTGGTCGCGGCCCTGCCCGTTCTCGTCCTGGCTGCCCTGTTGGCCCTGCAACTGCTCGTCGCCGGCTACGCGCTGACGCTGGCCGACGGCGCCGCCGAGGCGGGGGCGCTGGCACTCGCGTCCGGGCGGCCCGCGGCCGACGCGGCTCGCGCGGCGCTGCCCGGTTGGGCCAGCGATGACGTTGACGTGTCGGTCAGAGGCGACCGCGTCACCGTTCGCCTGCGACCGCCGTCGCCATTCTCAGCGATTGCCGATCGGCTCGCCGTCACATCATCCGCCGCTGCGAGGCCCAGATGAGCCCGGTCGTCCTGGTCAGTCGGGTCGGCGCGGCAAAGGGCTCGCGAGCCGTGGCTGCGGCTCTGGCCTGCGCTGCATCCGAGTCTGACCGGGCAGCGCTGCTGGTCGACCTGGAAGAGGGAAAGGCGCTTCGCCCGACCCTGATTGCCACTGCGGGGGCGCGGGCACTGGAGGACCGTATGGCGGCGCACCTGCCGGATGCGACGATCGCCTCACGCGGGCGAATCTGTCACCTGAAGCTCCCACCTGAGCACGAGGGAACCGAGACGCTGGCCGCCGCCCTGCCGCTCGCTCGCGAGTCGGCAGCAATTATCCACCTGCCGCCGGTCTTGCTACGGGCGGTGCTCGGCGATGCGCGCATCCGATCTACGGGCGTGCTGCTGCGTGCAGATCTCACCGAGGATCGCGCCCTGACGGCGCTTGCGGTGCGCGACCTGATGGCCGAGGGGCTGCAGGTGGGGGTCGTCAAACGTCCGCTTGGCTTGCCGGCTGCTTGTGCCGCACGGCTTGGAGCCATTCCAAGGGGCCGCCAGGCGTTCTCCTCCAGGCCGTTCGAACGCATGCTGCGTACTGAAGACAGAAGGTTTCGCCAGTGGTACGATGGAAAGGATGAAACGAGAAGTGAGCGACAAGAGAACCAGCCGGAGTGGGGGCGGCGGTGAGTCACAGCCCGACAAACGCCGTCAGTTCGTACCTGCCAGGGAGCTCGTCAAGGCCCTCGCCGACGTTCCCTCCATCGACTATGAGCAGCTCCGAGCCGATATCGACGCCGTCGTCGACCAAGACCCTACGCCTCGCTACTGGGTCGACTAGCAAGCGTGGACTGGCTGACACCTCTGTAGCGGTCGATCGAGATTCCCTCGCCTCTATCGCGAGCGACCTAGAGGTAGCGATTTCGGCACTGACATTTGCTGAGCTGCTCGTCGGATTGCACACGGCGAGCAATGACTTCATGCGAGCGCGTCGCAGGGCGCATCTACTCCAGATCGAAGGTTGGATCGAAGCGCTGCCATTCGACCTCGCCTGCGCTCGCGCATGGGCTCAGATTTACACTGCTGTCGAACGCATTGGCCGGAAGCCGCGAGGCTCGCGCGCTATCGACCTGATGATTGCGGCGACCGCCCTCGCCCATGATCTGCCGCTCTACACGCTCAACCCGAAGGACTTCCGTGGCCTCGAGAACCTGATCGAGGTTGTTGATCCAGGTTGAGTGAGTCCCGGGCGGCTGCCCTCCTACGGGGTGGCGGCGTGCCAGGTGCCGACGTCCTTGATCCCCTCGCCGCTCGCTTCGCCCTTCTTGGAGTCGCTGTCGAAGGTGTAGAGCGGGCGGCCCTCGAAGGTCACCTGACGGCGTCCGTCGGGGCGCTTGACGGTGCCGAGCGACACGGGACCGGCGGGCTTGACGCCGGCCGCGACCACCAGCGGGTGCCAGGTCTGAAGGCATGAGCCGGTGCAGATGAATCTGCCGTTCTTCTCGACGCTGAGGCTGTACAGGGTGAGGCCGTTGTTTGCCGTGAGGACGGTGCTGCCGAGCGAGCTGCTGTGAGCCTCCTTGACCACGCGCTTGGTCGTGCTGGCGGCGGCGAGGGAGCTGAAGAGCGCGGCTACGGCCAGAACGGCGACCGCAGCGACGATCGCGATGCTCAGATGACGTGGGCGATGGCTGCTTGGTGACTGCGGCATGAACGCTCCTCGGGTCGAAATCGGTCTGCCCTGTCTACGGACGCAATTGCGTATCGGTTCGATCGCACATATTTTCGTTTGAGCGCACCACACGCGCGCCGGCGCGCGTCAGCGTCGGCGCATGGACGCTCGTAGAGAGGACGGCCAAGCGGTGTTGCTGGCGTTTGGAGGTGCTTTTGCACTGATCGTCGGGGCCCTGGCCCTGGTCGCGATCGCCGGCGCGGTGACGGGAAAGGGGCGAGCGCAGCGAGCGGCTGACCTCGCCGCGATCTCGGCGGCACGCTCGATGCGCGACGACCTGCCGCTGCTGTTGGCGCCCGCCGTGCTCCCCAACGGCTTGCCGAATCCAGCCCACGTGGAGAAGGTCGAGTACCTGGCGCGGGCCCGGGCCGCCGCGTCCGACGTGGCGAGAGCGAACGAGATAGGCACCGCGCGGTTGAAGATCACCTTTCCCGACGCCGGGTCGTTCGCGCCGGTCCGCGTCAAGGCCGTCGTGACCGGCAGTCTCGTTCTGAGAGGAGGCGCCGGCAAGGGCGGGAGTGCCGATGTCGAGGCGTCGGCGGTGGCCGAAGCAGCCGCACCCGCCAGCAGCGCCACGGGCTCGATGCCGGCAGCGGCCAGCGGCGGTGGCTACGGCGGTCCGCTCGTCTACCGGACCGGGGAGGGGATGCGGCCCGATGTGGCCGCCGCCTTCGACCGGATGGCTGCCGCCGCGTCCCACGTCGGGCTCACCCTCGTCGTCAATTCGGGCTTTCGCTCCGACGCCGAACAGGCGGCGCTCTTCGCCGCCCACCCCGATCCGACCTGGGTGGCGCCGCCGGGCCACTCGCTGCATCGCTGCGCGACCGAGCTCGACCTCGGGCCGGAATCCGCCTACGGCTGGCTCGCCGCCAACGCCTCCAGGTTCGGCTTCGTCCAGCGCTACTCCTGGGAGGCCTGGCACTACGGCTACGACCGTCCACCGGCGCCCTGCTCGGAGGCCGGTAACGCGGTCGGCGGGAGCGGGGGCGATGGCTCGCTGGCTACCGGCGACGGGCTGCCGTCTTTTGTTCCGACTAGGTTCCGGGCGCCGCTGCTGAAGGCCGCCACGCACTGGAACGTCTCCGCCGCGCTGTTGGCGGCACAGTTGATGGCCGAGTCGAACTTCAATCCCTACGCGGGATCGCCAGCGGGAGCGCAGGGCATCGCCCAGTTCATGCCCGGCACAGCCGCTGCCTACGGGCTGAAGAATCCCTTCGACCCCGACGAAGCGATCGACGCCCAAGCCCACCTGATGTCGGA
Organism: uncultured Solirubrobacterales bacterium; assembly: GCA_963824705.1. Taxonomy (GTDB): domain Bacteria; phylum Actinomycetota; class Thermoleophilia; order Solirubrobacterales; family 70-9; genus VRUE01. The sequence goes on along the minus strand of CAWGQE010000003.1, from coordinate 1,819,921 downwards.
CCTGATCCGCCAGTTCGGCTCCCCTCAGCTCGCCCTCGCCGCCTACAACGCTGGCCCCGCACCGGTCGAAGCCTGCGATTGCGTGCCCGGGTATCCCGAGACCCAGGCATACGTGAGCCGAATCCTCGCCCTCCTCGGCGGCGCCGGTGCCCTCGTCGTCCCCAGCTTCGAAGTGAGGCTGGTGGCCTGATGTCGATGGCGCCGGTCGCTTCGATCGCTGATTCCACCTTTCTACACCATGAGGTGTACGATGGGGTAGTGACGCGGACCAACATCGAGATCGACGACGATCTGATTGAGCGCGTGATGCAGATCTATCGCCTCCCCAGTAAACGGGAGGCCGTTGATTTGGCTTTGCGAAAGCTCGCGGGGGAACCCATGAGCCGTCAGGAAATGCTCGCAATGGAGGGAGTCGGTTGGGGCGGCGACCTCAACGAGATTCGTTCGCGCGAAGAGATACCGGAGCTGTGATCCTCGCCGACACCTCTGCATGGATCGAGTTGCTGCGAGCGACTGGAAGCCCGGTTCATCTATGCCTGAAGACTGCCTTGGACGAGGGCGCCGAGCTGGCCACTACCGACGTCGTGATGATGGAGGTCCTGGCTGGGGCCAAGGATCGGGCAGAGCGTGACTGGTTGCGGCGCCTTCTCTATGGGAATCGCTTCCTGGGGGTGACCGGGCCGGCGGACTACGAGAGTGCCGCCGAGCTATACCGGCTCTGTCGCCGAGCAGGCGAGACGCCGCGTCAACTGACGGACTGTCTGATTGCGATTGTCGCAATGCGTAACGAGGCGGAACTCCTCGCTTGCGACACGGATTTCCAGGTCATCGCGCGCCACGCACCTCTACGGCTCGCCTCCTCATCGGCGACTCACCCCGTCTAGACTGCCGCTGATGGCCACCGTCGAGGTACAGGGAGTCGAGGGAATGCAGTCGCTGCTCGGGCAGGAGATCGGCCCGAGCGAGTGGCGCACCGTCACTCAGGAGGACATCAACACCTTCGCCGACCTCTCGGGCGACGATCAGTGGATCCATGTCGACGTCGAGAAGGCGAAGAACGAGAGTCCCTTCGGCACGACGATCGCCCACGGCAACCTGACCCTGTCTCTGGTCGACGGCTTTCGCAAGGATCTGATCTCTTCAACCGGCTTCGCCCTCGGCGTCAACTACGGCTGGAACAAGATCCGCTTTCCCGCGCCGGTCCCCGTCGACTCCAAGGTCCGCGGCAAGGCCGAGGTCGTCTCGATCGAGGAGAAGGGCGGCGGCTGGTACGAGGTAGTCACCCGCTTCACCCTCGAGGTCGAGGGCAGCGAGAAGCCGTGCTTCGTCGGCGACTCGGTGACGCGGGTGATGGCGCCGACTGATTGACAGCTCCCGGTGAGGCCGGGGTCTGGCTCCCGGCGCCCGGCTACTCCTTGGGCTCGAGGCTGGAGGTGGGTAGTTGTTCGAGAGCGTCGATCGTGTGGGCGCAAGCTCGTGCGGCCTCGACTCCCTTCGTTTCGAGGTGCTCGAAGAAGAAGGCGCGATGAGTCTCGTGCTCGTGAAAGTGATGTGGAGTGAGAACTGCTGAGATGACCGGGACGTCGGTGTCGAGCTGGACCCGCATCAGCCCGCCGATCACCGCGTCGGCGACGAACTCGTGACGGTAGATGCCGCCATCGACGACGAGCCCTGCCGCCACGATTGCGTCGTAGATCCCGCTTTCAGCGAGCCGCATGGCGTGTAGCGGGATCTCGAAGGCGCCAGTCACCTCGAAGAAGTCGATCTGCGACTCCGGGATGCCGAGCTGCCCAATCTCCGCGAGGAAAGCCGTCCGGCTCTGGTCGACGAGATCCTTGTGCCAGCACGACTGAACAAAAGCGATACGCCTGTCCCGATCGGATCCCTGGGTCGAATGCCTATTGCTCATTGCGCAGCTCCTCTCCCCTGGCTTCCATGCAGTTGCTCAGAACCAGGGCGCCCGCCGGTTGACGGGCGCCTCGGCTAACCGTCCTACTTGACGGTGAGCGTGCCTTCCATGCCGGCTTCGCGGTGTCCCGGCACGGTGCAGTAGTAGGTGTAGGTGCCCGGCTTCAGGTCGACCGTGGTCGAGGTTTCCCCTTCGCCGACCAGTTCGGTTTTGCCGACTTCCTTGCCGCTGGAGTCTTCGATCGCCACGTCGTGGGTGAGGCTCTGCGGGTTTTTGAAGTCGATCGTCACCTTGCCGGCCTTGGCCGACGCTTCGGTGGTCGTGTAGGCGAGTTCTCCGTTCGGGTCGGCTTCGAACGCGACCGTCGAGCCGCCGCCTTCGCCACCGCCGGATTCCTTGCCGCTTTCGGACGCCGCCCCACCGTTGGCTTCTTCGGTGCTGGAGCTCGAGGTCGTCGTGGTCGAGTTGCTGCTTCCGCAGGCGACGAGGGCAACGGATGCAAGTGCGAGGACGAACAGGGCGACAACCTTCTTCATCGGACCGGATCCTTTCCTAGGGGAGGAATGCTCAGTGTGACTCTAGATGGTTATAGCTCGAATACGGCTGATGGCGCCGCCCGGTTCAGCGGCCCTTGAACTCGGGCTTCTCGCCACTGAAGAAGGCGATCGCGCCTTCGCGCAGGTCCTCGGTCGCCATGCTGTCGGCGATTCCGTGCCGCTCCAGCTGCAGGTGCTCGGTGATGCTGTTCTCGACGCTCACCCCGCAGAGCCGTTTGGCCATCTTCACGTAGTGGGGCGCCTTCGCGGCCAGCTTCTCGGCCTTCGCGCGGGCGGCATCCATCAGTGCGTCGGGTGAGACGACCTCGGAGACAAGTCCCTCCTCGAGGGCTTCGGGCGCCTTCAGGTTGGGGTCTTCCAGGAGGATTTCCAGCGCCCGGCTCGGTCCGACCACGCGGGGCAGGAAGTAGGTCATGCCGCCGTCGGGAGATGCTCCGATTCGACCGTAGGCACAGGCGAGAAAGGTCTCCTCGGAGGCGATCCTGATGTCGCAGGCAAGTGCCAGCGAGAAGCCGGCGCCGGCGGCTGGCCCGTTGAGCGCGCAGATCACCGGATAGGGGATGCGACGCAGGTCGACGATCGCCGTGTGCAACGCCTCGGCGCCGCGCCGTACCTGTGCAGGCAGGTCGATCAAGTCGTCTTCGACCCCGGCTTTGAAGGTGTTGATGTCGCCCCCGGAGCAGAACGCCTTACCGGCGCCGGTAAGGATCAGCGCCCGCAGCGGCGCCTGGTCGGCGAACCAGGCGAAGGCGGTGCCGAGATCCAGGATCATCTCGGGACTCATCGCGTTGAAGCTCTCGGCGCGGTCGAGGGTGAGGGTGCCGATCTCGCCGTCGATCTCGATTCGCAGCGTGCTTAGCTCGGGCGGGCTGATCGTCTCGGTGGTCATCTCGCTATCTCCGTCTCCATATGGAAGGTTGGCCAACTGGCCAGGAGCCTACCCTTTGGCCTGTGAGCGAAAGCAACCGAGAGACCTCGCGCGCGGAACGTCTGGTCCAGCAGCGTCGCGAGCTCCCCGACTCCCCGGGCGTCTACCTCTTCTACGAGGAGAACGGCGAGCTGCTCTACGTCGGCAAGGCGCGTTCGATCCGCAAGCGCGTCGCCTCGCACTTCTCGGGCGGCGAGAGCCGGCTGACCTCGCGGGTCGACCGCATCGACGTCCTCGTCACCGCCAACGAGGCCGAGGCCCTGCTCGCCGAGCAGAGCTTCATCAAGCGCCACCGGCCGCGCTTCAACATCCGCCTGCGCGACGACAAGTCCTATCCCTACGTCTGCGTCAGCCTCGACGAGGACTACCCGCGGGTCTACTTCACGCGTGAGAAGCACCGCTCCGGCCGTGCCTACTTTGGCCCCTTCTCCAGCGCCAAGCGGGTGCGGGAGACGCTCGACCTGCTCGGCAAGCTGTTCCAGTTCCGCACCTGCGAGGGGGCCGAGCCGGGCCGCCGCTCCGGCAGCCCCTGCCTGGATTACTACATCAAGCGCTGCGGGGCGCCCTGTGTCGGCTACGTCAGTCAGGACGAGTACCGGCGCAACATCGACGCGATCGTCGACTTCCTCTCCGGTCGCTACCGGCAGGTCGAGGCCGACGAGCAGGGCAAGATGGAGGAGGCCGCCGCGGCGCGCGAGTTCGAGCGCGCGGCGCTGCATCGCGATCGGCTCAAGGCGATCCAGTCGCTGTTCGAGCGCCAGCGGGTCGCCGGCGGCTCGGTCGGCACCGCCGACATGATCGGGGTCGCGGCGGAGGGGCAGGACGCCAACGCCCAGGTCTTCCAGGTGCGCGACGGCATCCTCGCCGAGCGGCAGAGCTTCTACCTCGACAACCAGGCCGAACGCGACCTCGCCGAGGTCGCCGAGGAGTTCATCGGCCAGTACTACTCGGCCTCACCGGCGATGCCGCGGACGATCGTCGTCGGCCCCTACCTGCGCGAGCGCGCCGAGCTGCTGGCGGCGGCGCTGGGGGAGCGGCGCGGCTCGCCGGTCGAGGTGCGGGTCGCCGAGCGCGGCGACAAGCGCCGCCTGCGCGAGCTCGCCGAGCGCAACGCCCGCCTCGCCCTCGACCAGGACCGGCTGCGGCGCGAGCACCGGCGCCAGCGCCGGGTCGATTCGCTCGCCGACCTGCGCGAGGCGCTGCAGATGGAGGAGCTGCCGATCCGCATCGAGGGCTTCGACATCTCCAACCTCGGCGGCGAGCACACGGTCGCCTCGATGGTCGTCTTCGAGGGCGGCGCGACGAAGAAGTCGGACTACCGCCGCTTCCGCGTGCGTGGCGAGCGCGCGAACGGGTCCGATGACTTCGCTTCCATGGAGGAGGTGCTGAGCCGTCGCGTCAACCGCTACGAGGAGCAGGTCGACCTCTCCCCGCACGACGGCAAACGCGACGAGAGCTTCGCCGCGCTGCCGTCGCTGGTCATGGTCGACGGCGGCAAAGGTCAGCTGAGCGCCGCGATGCGCGTTCTCGGTCCGTTCGTCGAGCGCGGCACGACTGTGGTCTCCCTCGCCAAGCGCGAGGAGGAGGTCTTCGTCCCGGGGCGACCGTCGCCGATCGAGCTGGCCGCCGACTCGGAGGCCTCGAAGCTGCTGCAGCGGGTGCGTGACGAGGCGCACCGCTTCGCGATCGACCACCATCGCGGGCGCCGCGACCGGGCGATGACCGGCTCGGTGCTCGACGACCTCAAGGGCGTCGGCCCGGCCCGCAAGCGCGCCTTCCTCAAGCACTTCGGCACGCCGGAGCGGTTCCTCGGCGCGAGTCGCGAGGAGCTGGAGGCCGTGCCAGGCGTACCAGGCAAGCTGGCGCGCGAGATCCACGAGCAGCTGCACAGGACGGGCGGCTAGTGGCCAGCGAAGTCGAGTTGATCCTGATCACCGGTCACTCCGGGGCGGGCAAGTCGGAAGCTATCGCGGCCTTCGAGGACGGCGGCTACTTCTGCGTCGACAACCTGCCGCCGCGGATGATCGGCAGCCTCGGCGAGCTCTTCCGCCACGAGGGCAGCGGGGTGGAGAAGGCCGCCGTCGTCTCCGACGTGCGGGGCGGCGAGTACTTCGAGGGGCTGATCCAGGTGCTCGACGAGCTCGGCACTGATGGGCTGAAGCCGAAGCTGCTCTTCCTCGAGGCCGACGAGGAGGTGCTGCTCGACCGCTACAAGGAGACGCGCCGTCGCCACCCGCTTGCCCCGGAGGGCAGGATCGTCGACGGGATCCGGGCCGAGCGCGAGCTGCTCTCGCCGCTGCGCGCCCGCGCCGACATGGTGATGGACACCAGCAACCTGACCGGCGGACAGTTGCGGCGGCGGATCGCCGAGGAGATGCTGGGTGGCCAGGACGGCGGCAAGCTGGCGTTGACCCTGCTCACCTTCGGCTTCAAGAACGGGCCGCCGCGCGACGCCGACCTCACCCTCGACGTGCGCTTCCTGCCCAACCCGCACTACATCGACGAGCTGCGACCGCAGACCGGCCTCGACGAGCCGGTGCGCGCCTACGTCGAGTCGGGCACGCAGGCGGGCGAGTTCTACGGCCGCCTGCTGCCGCTGCTCGAGTTCCTCGTCCCGGCCTACGTCGCCGAGGGCAAGAGCCACCTGACGATCGCCGTCGGCTGCACCGGCGGCCGGCACCGCTCGGTGACCGTCGCCGATCGCATCCGCCGGGCGCTGGAGGGACGCGAGGGCGTCGTCGTCAGGGTCAAGCACCGCGACCTGGAGTCCTAGGCTCGTAGACTGCGTCGGCTTTGTCCGAGGACTCCCAGCCCGTCATCTCCATCCGTGGCCTGCGCAAGAGCTACGGCGACGTCGAGGCGGTGCGCGGCATCGATCTCGAGGTGCAGCGGGGGGAAGTCTTCGCTTTCCTCGGGCCAAACGGTGCGGGCAAGACGACGACGGTGGAGATCCTCGAGGGCTACCGCAAGCGCAGCGCCGGCGAGGTGAGCGTCCTCGGCGAGGACCCCGAGCACGCCGGCCGCGCCTGGCGCGAGCGGATCGGCATCGTTCTGCAGACCTGCCGCCTCGACCCCTACCTGACCGTGCGCGAGTCGCTTGCTCTCTACGCCGGCTACTACGACGCGCCCCGGCCGATCGAGGAGACGATCGAGCAGGTCGGCCTCGCCGGCAAGGCCGATGCGCGGGCCAGCTCGCTCTCCGGCGGCCAGCAGCGCCGGCTCGACGTGGGCATGGCGCTGATCGGCGATCCGGAGCTGCTCTTCCTCGACGAGCCGACGACCGGCTTCGATCCCTCGGCGCGGCGGCAGGCCTGGGAGACGATCGCCGGCCTGCGCGACCTCGGCAAGACCGTCTTTCTCACCACCCACTACATGGACGAGGCGCAGCGGCTCGCCGACCGGGTGACGGTCATCTCTGCCGGGGAGATCGTTGCCCGGGGCACTCCCGAGGATCTCGGCGACCGCGAGAACCGCCCGGCCCGGATCACCTACCGCGAGGGGGGCCGTGAGGTCGAGCTGGAGACGACGACGCCGGTTCAGACCCTGAACGAGCTGACCGGCAGGGCGCTGGCCGAGGGCAGGGACCTCGAAGGGCTGGAGGTCGTCAGGCCCAGCCTCGAGGACGTCTACTTGGAGCTGACCGAACAGCCATGAGCCTCGTCCTGCATCAGTTTCGCTACGACCAGAAAGCGTTCTGGCGCAATCCGGCCTCGGTCTTCTTCACCGTCGCCTTCCCGGTCGTCCTGCTGCTGATCTTCGCCACCGTCTTCGGCGACCAGACGGTCGACGTGCGGGGTGGGATCAAGACGACCACCTACTACGTGCCGGCGATCATCACCCTCTCGGTGATCTCGGCGACGATGCAGTCCCTGGCGATGTCGCTGGTGATCGCGCGCGAGGACGGCCGCTTGAAGCGCGGTCGCGGCACGCCGATGCCCCCCTGGGTCTTCATCGCCGGGCGGATCGGCAACTCGATCGTCGTCGCGCTGATGATGCTGGTGCTGCTCGCGGCGATCGGCCGCCTCGCCTACGGCGTCGACATCCCCTGGGACCGCCTGCCCGCGATCGTCCTCACCCTCGTCGTCGGTGCCGCGTCCTTCTGCTGCCTCGGCATCGCCCTGACGGCGGCGATTCCCAGCCAGGACGCGGCGGCGCCGATCGTCAACGCCCTGCTCCTGCCGCTCTACTTCCTCTCCGGCGTCTTCATCCCCGACGACCAGTTGCCCAGCGGCGTCATCCACTTCGCCGACGCCTTCCCGATCCGTCACTTCTTCGAGGCCTTCTTCGACGCCTACGTCCCCGGCGGCGCCGCCGTGTCGTGGGACAACCTCGCGGTGGTCGCGATCTGGGGCGTGGTCGGCCTGCTGCTCGCCGTTCGCTACTTCCGTTGGACCCCGCGCAGCGGCTGACCCGCACGAGGGCGGGCGACGGAGCGCCCGGTGGCCCCTATAGCCTCCCCAGCCCGATGTTGCACCACGTTCTTCTAGAGGTTTCCGACCTCGAGCGGAGCGCGTCCTTCTACGACGCGCTGCTCGCGCCGCTTGGCTGGCGGCGCCATTTCGAGGAAGACGAGACGATCGGCTGGGGCATCGCCAAGCCGGTCTTCTTCATCGCCGCGCACCACCCGGCCAAACCGGGCTTCGGCCTGCTCAGTTTCTCGGGGCTCGGGATCGTCGCCGTCAAGGCGGCCTGGGAACAGGGTGTGAAGGCCGGTGGCAACCCCGTCGGCGAGCCCGGCGAGCGGCGCTCGCACGGCTCCGGTTCCTACTCGGCGTTCCTGCAGGACCCGGACGGGTACGAAATAGAGGTGACGATCGGCAGTGACTAGCCTCAGTAAGACAAACGAATCGATCCAGGAGGGCATGACTTCATGGCTGTGAAGGTCGGCATCAACGGCTTCGGCCGCATCGGGCGCAATCTCTTCCGCGCCGCCCACGCGGCGGGTGCGGATCTCGAGTTCGTCGCCGTCAACGACATCACCGACACCGGCACGCTTGCCCACTTGCTCAAGTACGACTCGATCCTGGGGCGCTTCCCTGGCGAGGTCGAGGCGGGGGAGGGTTCGCTGACGATCGACGGCAAGGAGCTCAAGGTCCTCTCCGAGCGCGACCCGGCGGCGCTGCCCTGGGGCGACCTCGGCGTCGACGTCGTGATCGAGTCGACCGGGCTCTTCACCGGTCGCGAGGACGCCGCCAAGCATCTCGCCGCGGGCGCCAAGAAGGTGATCATCTCCGCTCCCGCCTCCGAACCGGACGTGACCGTGGCACTGGGGGTCAACTTCGACAGCGACTACAACCGTGAGAACCACCACATCATCTCCAACGCCTCCTGCACGACGAACTGCTTGGCGCCGTTCGCCAAGGTGCTCAACGACTCCTTCGGGATCGAGCAGGGGCTGATGACGACGATCCACGCCTACACCGCCGACCAGCGCCTGCAGGACATGCCGCACAAGGACCTGCGCCGGGCGCGCGCCGCCGCTGTCAACCTGATCCCGACGACGACCGGCGCCGCCAAGGCCGTCGGCCTCGTCCTGCCGGAGCTGAACGGCAAGCTGAACGGGCTGGCAATGCGGGCCCCGGTGATCACCGGCTCGGTCGTCGACCTCGTCTTCACGCCTTCCACGCCCACTGATCCGGACGCGGTCAACGCTGCCATCAAGCAGGCCGCGGAGGGCCCGCTGAAGGGGATCCTCTCCTACACCGAGGATGAGATCGTCTCGACCGACATCGTCGGCGATCCGCACTCGTCGATCTTCGACGCCGGCCAGACGATGGCGATCGGCGACGGCAAGCTGATCAAGGCCGTCTCCTGGTACGACAACGAGTGGGGATACTCGAACCGCTGCGTCGAGCTGGCGGGCAAGGTCCTCTGAGCGCCGTCCGGAGGGCGAGCATTGGGCTTCTCTGAGCAGAGCATCCGTAACGCCGACGTCGCCGGCAAGCGGGTGCTGGTCCGGGTCGACTTCAACGTGCCGCTCGACGGCGGTCGCGTCGCCGACGACACGCGGATCCGGGCGGCACTGCCGACGATCGAGCTGCTGCGCGAGAACGGCGCCGCCCTGGTTCTCGTCTCCCACCTGGGCCGGCCGAAGGGGGAGGTCAAGCCGGAGCTCTCGATGAAGCCGGTCGGCGAGCGCCTCGCCGAGCTGCTCGGCGCCGAGGTGAAGCAGGCGCCCGCCGTGGTCGGCGCGGACGTCGAGACGATGGCCGCCGGGTTGAGCCCTGGCGATGTGCTGCTGCTCGAGAACATCCGCTTCGAGCCGGGCGAGACGGACAACGATCCGGAGCTGGCCGAGGCGCTGGCCCGGCTCGCCGACCTCTACGTCAACGACGCCTTCGGCGCCGCCCACCGCGCCCACGCCAGCACCGAGGGGGTGGCCCACCGTCTGCCCGGCTATGCCGGCCTGCTGCTGGAGAGTGAGGTGAACGAGCTGACAAAGGTGGTCGAGTCTCCCGAGCGGCCGCTCGTCGTCGTGCTCGGCGGCGCCAAGGTGAGCGACAAGGTCGGCGTCATCGACCGCTTCCTCGAAGTCGCGGACAGCATCCTGATCGGCGGCGCGATGTGCTTCAGCTTCTTCCGCGCGCAGGGGATCGCCACCGGCGACTCGCTGGTCGATGAGGCGGGCGTGAAGCTCGCCGAGGAAGCGCTTCGCAAGGCGGAGGGATCGGATTGCGAGCTGATGCTGCCGGTCGACCTGGTGCTCGGAAAGAGCTTCGACGCGGCGACCGAGCGACGCGAGAGCGACGGGGTCGAGGTGCCGGACGGCTGGATGGGCCTCGACGTCGGCCCGCGCACCGCGGCCGCCTACGCCGAGCGCATCGCCGCCGCCGGGACCGTGCTCTGGAACGGGCCGATGGGCGCCTTCGAGCTGGAGCCGTTCGCCGCCGCGACGCGAACTGTCGCCGACGCGGTCGCCGCCGCGCCGGGGACCACCGTCGTCGGCGGTGGCGACTCGGTGGCAGCGCTGCACCAGTTCGGCCTGGCTGAGAAAGTGGATTGGGTGTCGACCGGAGGAGGAGCGTCCTTGGGGCTGCTGGAGGGAAAGAAGCTGCCCGGAGTGGAGGCGTTGAGAGATGCCTGAGCGCACCCCCTACATCGCCGCCAACTGGAAGATGCACAAGACGGTCGCCGAGGCGGCCGCATTCGTCGACACGCTGCTGCCGCGGATCGCTGCGACCCAGAGCGACGTCGTCATCTGCCCGCCGTTCACCGCGCTCACCGCGGTGGTCGAGCGGCGCTACGGCACCGCGGTGAAGGTCGCGGCGCAGAACATGCACGAGGAGGGCTCGGGCGCGTTCACCGGCGAGGTCTCAGCGTCGATGCTGGTCGAGCTCGATGTCGAGGCGGTCGTCCTCGGCCACTCCGAGCGGCGCCAGTACTTCGGCGAGACCGACGAGGCGCTGGCCCGCAAGGTGCCCGCCGCTCTCACCGCCGACCTCGAGCCGATTCTCTGCGTCGGCGAGAGCGAGGAGGCGCGCGACGCGGACCAGACCGAGGGCGTGTTGGAGCGCCAGCTGCAGGTCGACCTGGCGGCGGTCGAGTCGGGCAAGCTTGCCGAGGTCGTCGTCGCCTACGAGCCGATCTGGGCGATCGGCACCGGCCGCACCGCCACCGCCGACCAGGCCCAGGAGGTATGCGCCTTCATCCGCGACGTGCTGCGCGAGCGCGGTGCGGTCGCCGACGCGGTGCGGATCCTCTACGGCGGCTCGGTCAAGCCCGCCAACGCCGCCGAGCTGATGGCCCAGCCGGACATCGACGGCGCGCTCGTCGGTGGCGCCAGCCTCGATCCCGAGGAATTCGCCGCGATCGTGGAGGCGGCTGGTTAGCTTGATCCAGCTTCCCCTCCCGTCGCTGGCGCTGGTCATCCTCGACGGTTGGGGACTGGCCCCGTCCAGCCCCGGCAACGCGATATCCCTGGCGCAGACGCCGGTCTTCGACTCTCTCTGGGGCCGCTACCCCCATGCCCAGCTCTCCGCCCAGGGCCGCGATGTCGGCCTTCCCGATGGCCAGATGGGCAACTCCGAGGTCGGCCACCTCAACCTCGGTGCCGGCGCGATCGTCAAGCAGGACCTCGCCCGGATCGACGACTCGATCGCCGATGGGAGCTTCTTCGAAAACGAGGTGCTGCTTGCCGCTTGCGACCGGGCCCGCCGCAGCCCGCGTGGTCGCCTACACCTGCTCGGCCTCGTCTCCGACGGCGGTGTCCACTCGGGCTGGGAGCACATCGAGGCGACGATCGAGCTGGCCACGCAGGAGGGCGTCCCCGACGTCGTCTTCCACGCCTTCACCGACGGTCGCGACACGCTGCCCCACGGCGGGCGTGGCTATCTCGGCGAGCTGGAGCGCTGGCTGCGCCAGGCGGGCCGCGTCGCCACGGTCAGCGGCCGCTACTACGCGATGGACCGCGATACGCGCTGGGAGCGGGTCAAGCTCGCCTACGACGCGATCGTCCACGCCCGTGGCCAGCACGCGGCCGGCTCGGCCGAGGCGATCGACGCTTCGTATGAGTGCGACGCCACCGATGAGTTCGTCGTGCCGACCGTGATCGGCGACTACGACGGCGCCGCTGAGGGCGACGTGGCGATCTTCATCAACTTCCGGCCTGACCGGGCCCGTGAGATGACCCGCGCCCTGGCGGATCCGGATTTCGACGAATTCCCCCGCGCCGGCGGTCCCGTGCTCGACCTGACGACGATGACCGCCTACCGCAAGGGCTGGCCGTACCCGGTCGCATTTCCCGAGGCGCGCCCGACGACGACCCTGGCCGAGGTCGTCTCCGAGGCCGGGGGCCGCCAGCTGCACGTCGCCGAGACCGAGAAGTACGCGCACGTCACCTACTTCTTCAACGGCGGCCGCGAGGAGGAGTGGGAGGGGGAGGAGCGCCGGCTGGTCGACTCGCCCCGCGACGTCCCCACCTACGACCACAAGCCGGAGATGAGCGCCCGCGCCGCCGCCGACACCTTCGTCTCGCAGTGGTCCGAGGGCGACTACCGCTTCGGCATCATCAACTTCGCCAACCCGGACATGGTCGGCCACACCGGCGTCATCCCGGCCGCCGTCAAGGCGGTCGAGGAGGTCGACGGCTGCCTCGGCGACGTCGTCGCCGCGGTCGAGGCCAAGGGCGGTGCCTGCATCGTCACTGCCGACCACGGCAACTGCGACCACATGCTCGAGCCCGACGGCTCGCCCAACACCGCCCACTCGCTCAACCCGGTACCGCTGGTAGTCACCGCCGAGGGTCTCCAACTGCGCGACCAGGGCATCCTCGCCGACGTCGCGCCCACCGCGCTTGAGCTCCTGGGCATCCCGCAGCCGGGGGCGATGACGGGACACTCCCTTGTCATTGAATGAACGGTTGACCCCCGCATTCGGTGGTCAATAGTCCACTCGAGCGCATGAGGCACGAACCGGAGAGGTTGAGCTTCGAGATTGAGGCGAAAGACGGCGCCGCCCGCGCCGGGGTGCTTCATACGCCTCATGGAGAGGTGCGGACGCCGGCTTTCATTCCGCTGGCGACGAAGGGGACCGTGCGGGGTTTGGAGTCTCGCGAGGTCGCGGAGATCGGCTATGAGCTGATCTTGGGCAACACGTACCACCTGTTCGTCTCGCCGGGATCGGACCGGATCGCCGCTGCTGGGGGGCTGCATGGGTTCATGGGTTGGGACAGAGCCTTGATCACCGACTCGGGCGGCTTTCAGGTCTTTTCGCTGGCTCACGGCGGGGTGGCTGACGAGGTGAAGGGGAAGGGGCGGCCGGGAGGAGACCATGGGTCGGTCGTCTCGATCGGCGAGGAGGGCGTGCGCTTCAAGTCATACAAGGATGGGAAGGCGCTGTTCATCTCGCCCGAGGTCTCGATGGAGGTCCAGGCGAAGCTGGGGTCCGACATCGCTCTGGTCTTCGACGAGTGCACGCCGTACCACGCCGATCGCGACTACACCGCGCGGTCGATGGAGCGCACGCACCGCTGGCTCGATCGCTGCCTGGAGTGGCACGGGAAGCACGGCCCGGAGCGGCAGGCGGTCTTCGGGATCGTCCAGGGCGGGGTCCACGAGGACCTGCGCCGCGAGTCGGCACAGGCTGTCTCCGCTGCCGGCGTCGACGGGATCGCGATCGGCGGGACGCTAGGCCGCGACAAGGAGGAGATGCGCGGGGTGCTCGAGATGACCGCGCCGCTGCTGCCCGAGGAGGCACCGAAGCACCTGCTCGGGATCGGCGACGTCGACGACCTGCTCAGCGGCATCGCCCTCGGCCTCGACGTCTTCGACTGCGCGATCCCGACCCGCCTCGCCCGCCACGGCACCGCCCTCGTCCCCGACCCTGCCAACCGCTTCCGCCTCGACCTGCGCAAGGCCGGCTGGGAGGGCAACCGCGAGCCGATCGCCGACGGCTGTCCCTGCCCCGCCTGTCAGCACCACGACCGCGACTACCTCAGCTATCTATCGCGGGCCGAGGAGCTGACCGCCGTCCGCCTTCTCTGCCTCCACAACCTCACCTACATGAACGAGCTGGTGACCCACGCCCGCACCGCCATTAGCGCTGGAACCTTCGGCTCCTACTCCACCGCGGTCCTGAGCGGCACCGCACCCTGGCAGGCGTGAGCGTCTATTCCGTGTTCTTCTTGACGAGTTCCTTGAACTCTTCGACGACCTTGTGCACGGAATCCCCGGCCACTTCGGTGGCGTGCACTCCAGTGGCCTTGTCGGTGGCGAGAATTACCGCTGCTGCGACGGCGGCGGCAATCAGGACTAGAGCAACGACTGCCATGACGAAGCGGGCGAATCTGGAGAAGGCGCCTCGCTTCTTGGGAGCTGGGGTGGCAGCGGGTGGCGGCGAGTATGGAGCTTGTTGTGGCGCCCGCGCGACCGGGCGGCGGCTCGGCGAGGACGGGCGCAGCTCGGTGCGCTCGGTCTGGTCGAGACGCCGCGTCGCCGTCTCCCCTCCAAGCACGCCGGTCGCCGCCGTGCCCTCGTCGTCGAAGGGCAGGGTCACGTCCTCGCCCAGCAGGCCCAGCTGCAGGCCGCCGGCCAGCTCGTCGGCGCTGGCGTAGCGTCGCACCGGGTCGCCTTCGAGCGCCCGAAGGACGGCCCCGCCCAGAGGCTCGGGGACCGCGTCGTTGTACGTGCTGGGGGCCAGCGGTCGCTCGTTCTGCTGGCGCACCGCCAGCTCGGCCAGGGTCGATCCCTCGTAGGGCAGGCGCCCGGTGAGGAACTGGTAGAGGACGACGCCGAGCGCGTAGACGTCGGTCGCCGGCGTCGCCTCCTCGCCCCGCACCTGCTCGGGGGCCAGGTAGGCGGCCGTGCCGACCACCGAGCCGACCTGGGTGATGCGGGTCTGGGCGAGCGCTCGGGCGATGCCGAAGTCGGTCAGCTTGACCGTCATCGCGCCGCCGCCCACCGGTCCGCCGACGACCATCAGGTTGCCGGGCTTGACGTCGCGATGGATGATCCCGCGCCGGTGCGCGTAATCGAGGCCGGCGCAGGCCTGGATGCCGGCCTCCGCGGCGGTCTCTGGGCCGATCGCCCCCTGTCGCTGCAGGATTTGCGCCCCGGAGCGTCCCTCGACGTACTCCATGACGATGTAGTGGCGCCCGTCGTCGATCCCGGTGTCGTAGACCTGGACGATGTTTGGGTGGATCAGCTTGGCGACGGCGAGCGCCTCGCGGCGGAAGCGGGCTACGAAGCGCTCGTCGTCGGAGAGGTGCTCGGCGAGGATCTTGACCGCGACGGTGCGCTCGAGGGTCAGGTCGGTGGCGAGATAGACGTTCGACATCCCGCCGGAGCCGAGGCGGTCGCCGAGCTCGTAGCGGCCCGAGAGGGTCCCGGCCTCCATCAGTCGCCTCCTTCCGCCGGGGTACCGGGGCCCACTCCGCCGGACGAGCTTTCTTCAGACCCTTCTTCTTCGACGGGCTGGCCCTGGCCGTTTTCGAGACCTTTGCCTTCGCCTTTGGCCTGCGGCGGCAGCGCCGGAGGGCTTTCCGACGCTGGTTCTTCTTCCTCCTTGGGCTTCTCTTCCTTTTCCTTGCCCGGCTTTTCCTTTGGGCCCTTTTCTTCGACTTCTTCCGGTTCGGTCGGGATCTGCGCGGGGGCGATCGCTTCGGTGGTCGATTCTTCGCAGCTCGCGATCACTTCTTCGAGTCGCACCGCCCCTTCCTCGAGTGCTCGCTTCAGCTTGATGTCGACCCCTTCCAGCGCTTCGATCTGTTCGCCGACCTGCTGGGCGGCGCTTTCGGCGCCAAGGCAGTCTCCTTCGTCGGAAAGCTGCTGCACGGTGTCGAGGTTCGCGGTGATCTCCCGCGCGGTCTCGCCGGGCAGCAGTTTGGCGTTTTCGCCGCCGCAGGCGACGAGAGCGAGAGCGGCGGTAGCGGTAAACCCGATGGCGAGCAACGGTAAGGGAAGGCGAGGCATCCGGGCGAGTCTAGAGAACAGTCTTAAGCGCAGAATTTCCCTGCATCTGAGCATGAGTCTATGCCTCATGAGCCGACCTGGAGGCGGTCGGCAAGGCGGCGCGGAAGCCCGGCGGCGACGATCGAAGCGGCGGCCCGATCGATGTCGTAGCGGGCGCGGTGGAAGCGGGCCGCCCCCTCACCCGTGTCGAGCTCGAGCCAGGCGGCACGTGGGTCGCCATCGCGTGGCTGGCCGACGCTGCCGGGATTGATCAGCCACTGGCCTGAACCGAGGTCGAGCAGCGTGTCGTCGCTCGCTTGGGAGCCGTGGATTTCCTCACCCTCCTCCTCCGCCGTGGGGCGGGCGAAATAGAGCGAGACATGCGAATGGCCGATTAGGGCGATCCGGGTCGGTTGCACGTCGAAGCAGGCGTCGGCCTGCTCGGCGGAGAGCACGTACTCCCAGACCGGGTCGCGCGGGGAGGCGTGGAAGAGGCCGATCCCCTCCCGTTCGCCGGCGGGCTCCAATTCGCGCAACGGCGCCAGGCTGCGCTCGGAGACGTTCTTTCGCGTCCAGGCGACCGCCTCGGCGGCAGCCTCGGAGAAGGCGGCGATGTCAAGGGCGCCAAACACCGCGAGGTCGTGGTTGCCGACCAGGCAGATGGCGCAACGCTTGCGCACGAGGTCGGCGCACTCGTCGGGCTCGGCGCCGTAGCCGAGCACGTCGCCGAGGCACCAGATCTCCTCGATTCCGGCACCGTCGATCGCCCCGAGGACCGCCTCGAGGGCGGGTAGGTTGGCGTGGATATCGCTGATCACGGCTACGCGCACGGCGGCCAGCGTACCCCGGCCCGCCCTTGGCTCATACGATGGACCGGTGAGTGCAACCGACTCGATAGCCGAGCTGCGCGTCGCCGTCCAGCGCGCGTCACTGGCCCTGCGCGACGGCGAGCCGACCGGCCCGGAGCCAACCCTCGACCGCCCACCGAAGCCCGAGCTTGGCGACTACAGCTCGAACGCGGCGATGCTCCTGGCGGCCCCGCTGGGCGAAGCTCCGCGCGAGGTTGCGACACGTCTCGGTGTCGAGCTCGAACGCGAGTTGGGCGCCGCGCACCATCTCGATCGAGTCGAGGTGGCCGGGCCCGGCTTCGTCAACCTCTTTCTCGCCGACGAGTGGTACCGGCAGGCGATGGCCCAGCTCGCCGCTGCCGGCTCGGGACTCGGCCCGGCCCCTGTCCTCAACCCGCAACGGATCCTGGTCGAGTACGTCTCCGCCAACCCGACCGGCCCGCTCCACGTCGGCGGTGGCCGTCACGCCGCCTACGGCGACGCCCTCGTCCGCCTGCTGCGCGCGGTCGGGCACGAGGTCGAGAGCGAGTACTACGTCAACGACGCCGGCGGGCAGGTGCAGCGCTTCGCCGCCTCGATCGCCGCCGCGATGACCGGCGCCGAGGGGCCCGAGGGTGGCTACGAAGGCTCCTACGTCGCCGATCTCGCCGAGCAGATGAAGGTGGAGGGAGTCGATCCGGCCGACATAGAGGCGGTCGGTCGCCGCGGCATCGAGCTGATCTTGGACGGCGTGCGCGCCACTCTCGACCGCTTCGGAGTCGGCTTCGACAGCTGGTTCTCCGAGCGCGACCTGTACGCGAAGGGCGAGGTCGACGCCGCGCTCGAGCGCTTGGCGCAGCGTGGCCACACCTACAAGACCGACGGCGCTTTGTGGCTGCGCAGCACCGACTTCGGCGACGACAAGGATCGGGTGCTGATCAGGGCCGGCGGCGAGCCGACCTACCTCGCTGCCGACGTCGCCTACCATCGCGACAAGCTGGAGCGTGGCTTCGAGCATCTGATCAACGTGCTCGGCGCCGACCACCACGGCTACGCGCCGCGATTGCGCGCCGCCATCGCCGCGCTCGGCGCCGACCCGGAGGTGCTGGAGGCGCTGATCATGCGGCTCGTCCACATCGTCGAATCGGGCGAGCGGGCGCAGATGTCGAAGCGCAGCGGCGACTTCGTCTCGCTCGACGAGTTGGTTGACGACATCGGCGTCGACGCGGCGCGCTGGTTCATGCTCTGGCGTAGCCACGACACCACCGTCGATCTCGATCTCGAGCTGGCGCGGCGGGAGTCCAGCGAGAACCCGGTCTACTACGTGCAGTACGCCCATGCGCGGATCGCCAGCATCCTGCGCAAAGCCGGCGGCGAGGCGGGGGAGGCGGGGGTGCCGACTCCGGGCACGCCGCTGCAGCCGGCGGAGCGCGATCTCGTCAAGCGCCTGCTCGAATTCCCCGAGCAGGTTCGCGAAGCGGCGGCGCGGCGCGCCCCCCACCGCATCTGCGCCTACTCGACCACCGTCGCCGCCGACTTCCACGCCTTCTATCGCGACTGCCAGGTCGTCGGCGCCGAGGGAGAGGGGGTCGAGTGCTCGCGCCTCGGTCTCTGCCGGCTCACCCAGCAGATGATCGCCGCTTCGCTCGGCCTGCTCGGCATCTCCGCCCCCGAGCAGATGTGAGAGTCCTGGCGGAGATCCCCGCCCGGTCCTCGTCCGAGCTGCGCACAGGGACGCTGCGCCGCGCCGACCTCGCTGTGTATGGCGGCCTGCTGGAGGAGCTGCGCCCGGCCCGCTCGGTCTTGGTTACGGGAGAAGCGCCGGGCAGGAGAGGGGCGGCTACCGGCTTGGCGGCCGCGGCCGCGGCCGCTGGAACTCGCACGGCGCTGCTCGAGTGCGATCTCGCGGAGCCGGGACTTGCCGAGGCGCTCGGCCTCGCCGCTGCCCCCGGGCTGCACGAGTACCTGCGTGGGATCGCGGACTCGGGGGAGATCATCAAGCCGGTCGCCCTGGCGGGACCGGGCTCTGCCCGGGCGAGCGAGCCATTGGTCTGTGTAGTCGCGGGCCGGCCGGCGGCCGACGGGGCTGTCCTGCTCAACTCGGAGCAATTCCGCCATGCCGTCGCGGGCCTCCACGACGCTTACGAGCTGCTGGTGATCGACGCTCCGCCTCCCGGTCGGGAGGCGGAGCTGCTCGCCGCGATGACCGTCGCCGAGGCCACCCTCGTCTGGTCGGAGCGTGGCATGCCGCCCCCGAGCCTTCCCGGCCCGGCCGCCGGTCTCGTAGTCCAAGGCCCCGGTCAGAGGTCGTAGCGGGCGAGATCGGCGTCCAGCCGTTCGGCGTCCTCGCCCCGCGGTCCGCTCACCGCTGTGCCGCTCGGCTTCGCCGCCCGCCGCCAGCGCAGGACACCGAAGGCCAGCGCCAGCGCGGCGACGACGAAGGCGATCACCGGCACCAGGTAGGCGGAGAGGTCGAATCCTGAGCCACTCGGCAGCGCGAGCACCGCCGGGCCGTACTGGGCGACCAAGGCGTCCTTGACTTCGCCCTTGGTCTTGCCTTCGGCGATCAGGTGCTTGACCAGGACGCGCTCGCGCTGGGCCTGCGGCGATTCGGCCAGCTCCAGCAGGGTGCCGCAGATCGGGCACATCACTTCGCCTTCGACGTCGTTGACGCTCGTCCGCGGCGTCGCGGCGAGGCTGGGGGAGGCCAGCGCCAGCAGCGCCAGCGCCCCGGCGATCACGGCCGCTGCCCGGCTCATGAGTGACCTTCGACGATCGGCACGACCTGCTTTTCGAGGAAGCTCTGGTCGACCGGCCCGCGCCAGATCAACGCAAGGCGCCCGCGCGGGTCGACGAGGAAGTTCTCGGGAACCCCGGTCGAGCCGAAGGCGGCGCTGCGCTCGTCGCCGATCGAGCGCAGCTGCGGGTACTGAATGTCGTAGTCGCGGACGAAGGCGAGCGCGTCGTCGCTGTTGTCCTGCACGTTGATGCCGAGCACGCTGACGCCGCGCTTGCGGTATTCCCGCGCGAAGCGATCGAGCACCGGCGCCTCCTGCCGGCAGGGGATGCACCACGAGGCCCAGAGGTTGACCAGCACCCAGCGCCCGCGGTAGTCGGCAATCGAGCCCTGACCCGAGCCGCCGAGGACCGGCAGCTCGCGGTCGGGCACCGGTTCGCCGACGGCGATCTTCGCCTCGCCCTTGCTCAGCAAGCCGAATGCGAGCAGGCCGATGACAGCGAGTACGGCAAGGGTGGCGAGGAAGGCGCGAGTGCCCATGGGGAGGGAACACTAGCCCTCGCGCCTTCCCGACTGGGCCCTAGAATCAGGCACCGATGCGGACGTAGCTCAGTTGGTAGAGCGCGAGCTTCCCAAGCTCGAGGTCGCGGGTTCGAGACCCGTCGTCCGCTTTTGTCGGAGCTTTATTCCGACGGGGACACCTGTCGCACCGCCTGTTCCAATTCGGGAATGCTCCAGGCGCCCTCGATCCGCGTGCGGATGATTCCGTGTCGGTCGATCACGAAGAGCCAGGGCTCGCTTTCCAGGCGAAAGGCCTTTACCTGTGGCCGCGCTCCAAGGCTCGGGTTGTTGTCCTTGTAGATCTCCATATGGATGAAGGCGACGCCCTTGGCCTCGGTCTGATTGACCTGTTCGGCCTCATCGACGACCGGCCCACAGACGCGGCTCTGGCAGAACTGCGGCGTGGCGAAGAGAAGGACCACGGGCTCCTTGCCGAGCACTTCGGCGAGGTCGTCCTTGTGCATCTGGTCGGGCGGGATGCGGGTGTCGATCTTGCTCAGATCTCCGCCGACGTCGGCGGCCGTCGGGGTGTGAACGCGAGGGGCGGGTTCTCCCACATCGGGCGGGTTTGGGGGGCTCTTTGGCACGCCGGGAGGAGGGTGGGGGAAGTGGCCGACGACCGCGCTCTGCGCGATCGTTCCCTTGAGCGAGCCGCCTTCGTCGATCAGCGCCAGGACGCGCCATTCCCCGTTTGCCCGAAACGGCGCGCCGTCGATGACGTAGACAACCTTGCCGGCCTGGGGGTCGTCGCCGGTGGTCTGGGCGATGTAGGCGGATTCGGTCGCCAGGGATTCAACCCGGGCCGGGTAGGGGCCGAGCGCCTTGCCCTTTTCGCCGTGGGCGAAGTAGAGGGCGACCTTGGCGTCGGTGATCGGTTGCCGCCCGGCGGTGAAGACACCGAAGCCGTAGCGATCGCTGCCCTTGTCGAAGACCACCCCGGTTGGCGCGACGACGAGCTTGCTTTCGCCGTCGGACTGCGCGAGCAGGTCGGTCAGCGATTTCCCCGCGGCGGCGGGAAAGTCCGAGCGCGGCGGCGCCGCCATATTGCTGATGCCGCTGTAGGTGCCGCCGCAACCAGAGGCGATCCCACAGAGAAGAGCGGCGCACGCCGCCACGCGTACCGGCTGTATGTGTCGTATCTGGAGCAGGGCTCTTCTCATTCCAGGTCCCTATGCGGTCCGGCGAGATCGGATCAGCGCCGCGCCACCGGCGATCAGACCGAGCCCGCCGACGATCAGGGCGGCGATGCCAAGGCCCTTGCTGGCGCTGTCGCCCGAGCTGGAGCTGCTCGTCGTTTCGCCGCCTGCGGAGGATGGCGCAGAGGGGCTTGGCGGTGCCGTCTCACTGCCGGCCACGTCCTGAAGGACCCCGCCTTCGGCGGTGACGTCGATCTTGGGCGCCGGTTCTTCCGAGCTCGGGCCGCCGATCCAGCGCACGACTTCGCCGTTGTCGTAGTACTGCAGGACCTTGAAGGTCAGCTCTTCACCGGCCTTCCCGGGGATCTCGGTCGAGATCGGGAAGTTGAGGAACTGTCCCGGTGGGATCAGGCCCTGCTTGCCGTCGCCGGTCCAGACGATCTCGCGCACCTGTTCGGTGACTTCGCCGTCGTCGGTCTGCACAGGTTTGGCGAGCTTGCTGGTCAGAACCTTGGAGGTCCATCCCGGCATGTATTCGGTCGAGATGTCGAGGAAGCCGGGAGGCACCTGGACGGCGAGCTTGACCGTGTTGGTGCTTTCCATCTCGTTTGGCACCCGGATGTCGAGGGTGGCGAAGGAGCCGGTGGGTACCTCGTTGGGATGCAGGCTCACATGGGCCTGCGCGGCTGCCGGCACCAGCAGTGCGAAGGCTGCCACGACGGCGAGGGGAATTCGTCGCATCGGGTATTCCTTTCTTGGGCGCCAATTCAGTGGACCGGCACCTCGGTCGTTTTCGCGTACTCGGTAAAGGCCGAAACCCGGACGGTGAGCGTGATATGCCATTCCCCGCTCGCGTTCAGCAGGGCGCCGGGGATCGTGTAGTGGCCGGGACCGGCGAGCTGCGGTTCCAGCGGCAGGGAGATGTTCTTCTCGGGGAGAGCCGCGGTCGCCTCGAGCTGTTTGACCTTGGCGAATGGGGCGCCGCTCCTGGCATCGAAGAGGTAGATGTGGATCTGGTTGGCGCCGACCCTCGCCGGTTCGACGCTCATCTCCAGCTGGATCGGACCGAAGGTGCTTTCGGCCGAGAAGGGGCCGGATTGAGCGCTGATCGGAGGCGCGTAGCTGGCAAGGGCGGCGGTGACGCCGATCACGACGACGAGCAGGGCGACCTCGGCGCGCAGGGCGCGACGCAGGAGCAGCCCGGCTCGCCCCGGCGATTCCCCGCCCGCTGCGATCCGGTTCAAGCGCGGCACCGAGCGGCGGCGGTTGTAGGTGCCGATCCCGATCAGGACCATCAGCAGGATGAACTTGATCAGCACCGCCCGCCCGTAGCCGGTTTCGATCAGGGCATCGAGGCGGCGGACGTAGACGTAGGCTTGGATCAGGCCGGTGAGCAGGATCGCCCCGACCGAGATCAGCGCCACCCGGGAGAAGCGCGCCAGCGCGGCGGCAAGCAGCCGACCCCGATCGCCGGGCTCCAGCTCCCGAGTTCCGCGCGGCGTGACGAAGAGCAGCGTCGCCAGACCGCCGAGCCAGACCGCCATCGCGGTGACGTGGATGACGTTGACCGGGAAGTTCAGAAGGACAGGGGACTGCGTGCTGCCGTGCCCGGAGAGCGCCGGCACGAGGACGAGGAAGACGAGCGGAGCCGCCAAGAGCAGAGCTCGGCCCCAGCCGAACGACCTGCCTCCGGCGGGCCGCAGCAGCACTGCGACCAGCAGCCCGAAGGCGATCCAGGCCAGCACAGCGAGGCCCCAGACCGTGCCGAATTTGGTTTCCAGGGTCTCGCGCACGATCGTCTCCTTCAGTGCGGAGAAGCCGGAGATGCCAGCCGCCTCGGCTCCCTCCAGAACTACCCCGGCGGCGGCGCTGATCGCGCCGAGGGTCGCGGCGAGGAACGCCACCCGCCGCAGGCGCGTCGCGAATGCCCCAGCCGCCCGCGACCAGCCCTCGCCCTCGCTTCCCACGAGCGCCAGCCCCGGCAGCCAGGCGAGCAGGAGGAAGGCAAGGCCGCCGACGGCGAGCGCAATAGCCACGTACTGAAGTCCGCGGGCAAGGCCGAAGGCGGTCTCGGTGATCGGGCCGCTGCCGGAGCCGGCCGTCAGCTCGGAGACGGTCTCCTTCGGCGTCTTTCCTGCTTTGCCAATCGAGAAGACAAAGCCACTGGAGACGATGTGGCCGTCGGCGGAGATGACCCGATAGGTGGCGGTATAGCTGCCGTCGGGCAGGCCGGGCTTGAGGTGAACGCCGAGCCGCGGGCCTTCCCCGTCAGGGTGGAAGGCGTCGCCTTCATCGACCCGCGAGCCGTTGGCGTCGTAGACGCGGACCGCGCCGAAGTTGCCCTCGACCGGCTCGTCGAAGCGGAAGATGACCGCGGGCGGCTCGTGCTTGACGACCGCGCCTCGCAGGGGGACGGTGCCCTCGAGCTGCGCGTGCGCGAGCGCGTTCGCGGGGGTTAGGAGGGCCAGCAGGAGAGCCGCGGCCAAGGCGGCCGACGTCCCGCGTCGCACTACCAAGCCTCTTTCGCCGGCTCGTCCTTGGAGTCGTCCCCCGGCCCTCGCCGCCGGCGCACGAAGAGCACCAGGGCGCCGCCCACCACCAGAAACGCGACCCCGCCGACGATGAACGGGAGCTTTGATGGATTGGGGCTGCCGACCCAATACAGGGTGCCGTCGATCGCCCCTTTGCGACCGTCGATCCGCAGCGGTATTTCGTAGTCGTAGACCTTCGTTTTGCGATGCTGGTCGGTGACCTGGGGAGGGACCGCGGTCGACCCGTAGTGCATCCGGTGGTCGTGCCAGAGGAAGGTGCCGTCGCTGCCGACCGTCTTCCATCTCGGTGGGGCCTTGGGGTTGGCGATCGCCGGCACTTCCGCGGTCGGGTAGCGCGTGTCGTTGAGGTAATACGCGGACGAGCGTTCGTTGACCTGGACCGTCCCGTCCTTCAGCACGCGCGCGTAGGGCTCGCCTTCATAGCCGTAGATGAGGACTTCGTGGCCGTGTTGGTCGCGCAGTTCGAAGTAGGCGTCATAGGCGAGGACTTCGAAGCTGACGCCGGGCACGTTCGGCGTCACCCGGTCGATCACCGAGCGGTAGTTGGGATTCCCTCCCGCATGCGCCAGGGCTGAGGGGGCAGGTATGAGGACGAGCAAAGCGGCAATGACGGCAAGTGCCGTCCAGTGCTTTCGCACGAGTTATTTCCTTTCGGTCGTGCGCGACGACCGAAATATCCTCAGCCGCCCGCGCTAGAACTCGGTGAGCGGGCGCGGCGGCGGCGGGCGCTTGGCCAGCGAGAAGGCCAAGAGGCCGGTGCCTCGGGGCAGCCAGGTCGCTGGAGGCCGCGAGGGGGGCGAGGCAGGCGCGGGCGCTCGCCGAAACTTGCGGGTCCGCTTGGTGGCGAGCTTGACGATCAGCCCCTCGCCGACATATCGGCCGGCCACGAGCGGAGCGGCGATAAGAAGCGCCGGGGCGAGGAAGAGAAGAACGTCAGTCGAGCCGTCGAAAGCGAGCGCCAGCGCCCAGCAGGCGCTTATCGCCAGCGCAACCCCTGCAGTAAGACGGCTCGCGAGTCGCATTGAAACGAGAATGGTAGTCCAAGGCGGGCTTCGATCTTGAGTCCGAGGCCCGCAGCCTACTTTCGTCCGAGACCGCCATCTCCACGATATTGTCTCCCAGAATGGTGCGGGGGATTCGAACGATCTGGGGCTTCGTGGTGCCGACGAGCGCGGTTGCCTTGCTGGCGCTGGGTGGTGGGAGCGCGAGCGGTTCGGCCGTGCTGCCGGACCCCGATGAGTTGCCCGCGACCGTGGTCGCCGTCGTCCCTGCGGTGCCTGGCCCACGCGGAAGGATCACGAAGCCCGAGTTTCAGCACGCCCTGCTGCTGGAGGCGGTATCGGCAGGACGCAGATCCGCGCCCGCGCCCCGGGACGCGGGATACAAGAAAAGCAAGGTCGCCGCCCTCAAGAGCCTGCTCGAAGGAGCCTGGATAGTGGGGCTGGCCCGCCGAATGGGGCATCTCTGTCACCCATTGGCAAGTCTCGCGCGAAGTGGCCAAGGTCAGGAGGGAAAGCTTCAAGGACGGCGCTGAATTCCGCGGGTTCTTGAAGGAAGCCCGCTACACGCGCCGCGATGTGAACGAACGGGTCGAGATCCAGATGCTCAGCACGCGATTGCAATGGCATCTCTCCAGACGGATTCGCAAGGAAACCAGCAGCAAATCCGAAGAACAGCGGGCCTTCGCCGAGTTCATAGCGGAATTCGAAGAAAGTTGGCGAGGCAGGACCGTCTGCGCCCCGGACTACGCGATTTCGCGCTGCTCAAACGGTCCTGCCACCTGACTCTTCAGGCGCGTGCCTTGCCCGCGGCTTTGCGGCTCTTTTTCCGCCCCGATCCGTTTTCGCTCGGTTCGATCACGCGGTAGAAGTGCTCGATCGCGCCGCGGACCTGGCGTTCGTCGACGACCTTGACCAGGTCGGAGCGCCGCAGCTCGGTCACGTGGTAGTTGACGGTGCTCAGCGGTGCCTGCAGCTCCAGGCTGAGGTCCTTTGGCGACAGCGTGCGGCCTTTATCGATGCTCAGCACTTCCAGGATTGACACGCGGAGTGGGTGGGTATTGGCACGAGCTAGGCGTTCCCAATTCACAACTACCTCACTTTCGTTGACTGGGGAATACCTAAAAATAATAGCTCAGATCATCAAAATCGGGTAATCTAGCTTTGTGACGACCCAGCGGAAGGGGATTCGGATGAGCAGGGGAGCGCGAATGAGAACCACTGTCTTTGCGGCGCTTTTGGCTCTGGGGGCGACTTTCTCAGTGCCTTCCGCAGTGGCCGACACGGCGGGCATCATCGCCCCGCAGCACAATCCCCACACGGCCGGCGATGGCTGGCAGGCGGGCACCTGTATCACCGATACGCCCACCTGCACGGTCGAAACGCCGGACAAATTCTTCAAGGAAGCGGCCGGCCATCCGCAGGTCGGCTTCACCCAGTTCATCGTCAAGAACGAACCGGGAACGATCGGGCCGGAAGCGCCGATCGGCGAACTGCAGACCGTCCGGGTGGACCTGCCGAGAGGCCTCAGCGTCAATCCGCAGGCTACGCCGCAATGCATCGACGTCGCTAATCCCAGCGGCTGCCCCGGCAACACGAAAGTCGGCGAAAGCGAGGTGACGGCATCGGCGCTGGGGGTACCGGTGCCCCCGCTGGCGGGCGTGACCAGCGTCCCCGTCTTCAACCTCGTGCCCGACAACGGCGAACCGGCCCTGTTCGGCCTCAACCTCGCCGGCAACAACGTCTACCTGCGAGCCGACCTCGCCTGGGACGGCGACTACCACGAGGGCTTCACGATCGACGTCCCGGAAGCCCCCAAGCTCGAACCGCTGATCGAAGGGCTGATCCTGAAAAACCGCCTGGTATTCAACGGCCGCTCGGGCGACGGGACCTTCATCACCACCCCCAGCACCTGCTTCGACCCCGAACGGGCGCCGCACCTCAACGTCTACTCGACCTACCTGCTCGCTGGCTCTTATGAGGAAGAGGCCCAGCCCGGCTACGCCTTCCCGCAGAGCGCGGCTCCGGCATTCGAATCGCCGCTCCCACCGGGGGAAAAGCCGATCGATTGCGCCGGCGTTCCGTACAACCCCTCGCTCGGCGTCGCGGCGGGGACGGCCCAGACCGACTCGCCCGCCGGCCTGTCCGCGGAGGTGCAGGTGCCCCACATCCTCGGAGGCGGCTCGCGCGAGAGCTCGCAGACCCAGCAGGCCAAGGTGACGCTGCCGCTCGGCATGGGGATCAACCCCTCGGCGGCAACCGGGGGGCTGCAGACCTGCACCGAAACGCAGTTCGGCAAGGGGTCGAGAAGGCCGGTTGCCTGCCCGGCGGCTTCGAAAGTGGGCGTTGCGACGATCAACACGCCACCGCTGCCCGACGGCTCGTTGAGCGGCCCGGTCTACGTCGGTCAGCAACTCAGCCGCGACCCGACGTCTGGCCTCGAGTACCGGATCTTCGTCGACGTCGAGTCAAGCCGGTACGGGATCTCCGCCCGCCTCGTCGGCAACGTCAGCGCCGACCCGACCACGGGGCAGCTGACTACCACCTTCGACGACAAGGAGCTGGGTGGCTTGCCACAGGTCCCCTTCAGCTCCTTCAAGCTCGACTTCGACGACGGGCCGCACGCGGTGCTGACCAGCCCCGGTGCGTGTGGGCCGAACAAGGCCACGACCGTGATGACGCCGTGGTCGGGCAACGCTCCGGCCACTCCCTCCGGCGAGTTTTCACTCAGTACCGCTCCAGGGGGCGGAAATTGCCCGAAAACGCTCGCCGCCCGGCCCTTCGCGCCGAGCTTTGCCGCGGACACGGCCAAGCCGGCGGCGGGTGAGTTCAGCCCGCTGCACATGAACGTAGCTCGCACTGACGGAAGCCAGGAGCTGAAAGGCGTCGACGTGACGTTGCCGCCGGGCCTGGTGGCGAAGCTGGCCGGGGTCAAGTACTGCCCCGGAAGCGTGCTGGCCGCGGCTGCCGCCAACAGCGGCGTGGCTGAGGCAGCCGACCCGAGCTGTCCCGGCTCGAGCTTGATCGGCCACGCCGACATCGTCGCCGGCAGCGGCCCCGCACCGCTTCACGTCAGCGGCAAGGTCTTCCTCTCGGGGCGCTACAAAGGCGCGCCTCTCTCCCTGGCGGTAGTCACCCCCGCCACGGCCGGGCCGTTCGATCTCGGCACGGTCGTGGTGCGGGTGGCGCTCTCGCTCGAACCGCGCACCGCGCAGGTGCACGCCGTCTCCGATCCGATCCCGCACGTCTACGGTGGCTCCCTGCTCGACGTCCGCTCGGTCTCGATCAAGCTCGACCGCGACAACTTCACGCTCAACCCGACGAACTGCTCCAAGTTGAGCTTCGGCGGGGCGCTGCTCGGCGGTGGCGCCAACCCGGTCGATCCCGCCGCTTTCACCCGATCGCCCGTCTCGGCGCCGTTCGAAGCGAGCGGCTGCGACAAGCTCAGCTTCCGGCCCAAGCTCTCGCTGCGCCTGAGCGGGGCGATGCGACGCGCCAAGAATCCCCGCCTGCGCGCTGTCCTCACGCCGCGGCCGGGAGACGCGAACATCGCCCGCGCCCAGACGATCCTGCCCCGCTCGCTGATCCTCGACCAGGGCAACCTGGCGAACGTCTGCACGCGCGTCCAGTTCGCCGCGAACGACTGCCCGAAAGACTCGATCTACGGCAACGCCGTCGCGACCTCGCCGCTGCTCGACGACCCGTTGCAGGGGCCGGTCTACCTGCGCTCCTCCGACAACGTCCTGCCTGATCTGGTCGCCGACCTGCGCGGACAGGTCGAAGTCGAGCTCGACAGCCGCACCGACAGCTCCCACGGTCGCATCCGCAACACCTTCGACGTCGTCCCCGACGTGCCGGTGACCAGGTTCGTGCTTACCCTGCGGGGCGGCAAGCGGGGCCTGCTGGTCAACTCGCAGAGCCAGTGCCCGCGCAAGAAACGGCATGGGGGCAAGGGCGCACAGGCGAGCAAGGCGCACAAGCGCAGGCAGGCACGCGGCAAGCGGGTGGTCGTGCGGTTCAAGGGCCAGAACGGCAAGAAGCGGAACATGCGGCCACGCCTGCTGCTCTCCTGCGGCAAGAAGCACAAGGGCGCCAAGAAGAACAAATAGCCTCCGGCGTCGGTGCGCCCGACGCTTTCGGTCCTGATCGTCGCCTGGAACAGCCGCGAGGAGCTGGCGCGGACGCTGCCTGCCCTGTTGCCTGAGCTGGAGGACGGGGACGAGCTGATCGTCGTCGACAACGATTCCGGCGACGGCACCGCCGACGCGGTGGCCACGCTGGCGCCCGCCGCAAAGGTCGTCCAGACCGGCCGTAACGCCGGCTTTGCGGCCGGCTGCAACGAGGGGGCCGCGCAGGCGCGCGGCGACCTTCTCGTCGTGCTCAATCCCGACGCGGCGCCCCGGCCCGGCTTCGGCGAGGCGATCCGGCGCCCCTGGCTCGAAGGGCGCGGTTGGGTCGCCTGGCAGGCCCTCATCGCCGAGGGGGACGGGACGACGATCAACTCCGCCGGCAACCCGGTCCACTTCACCGGCATCGTCTGGGCCGGTGGACACGGCAACCCGATCGCGACCGCACCGGCGGCCGGAGAGGTCGCCGCCCTCTCCGGCGCCTGCCTGGCGATTCCCCGCACCGGATGGGAGCAGACGGGCGGCTTCCCCGGGCGCTTCTTCCTCTACCACGAGGACGTCGACCTCTCGCTGCGGCTGCGCTTGGCCGGAGGGGCGCTCGGGATCGAACCGGCGGCGATCGTCGACCACGACTACGAGTTCGGCGCCCGCGAGCACAAGTGGCGCTGGCTAGAGCGCAACCGCTGGGCGTTCCTGATCCGCGTCTACCCAACGAGCCTGCTGCTGCTGCTGGCGCCGGCACTGATCGCAACCGAGCTGGCCCTCATCCCCGCCGCGATCGCCGCCGGTTGGGGCAAGCAGAAATTCGCCGCGATAGGCGAAGTAATCCGCTGGCTCCCCCGCCTACTCCACGAGCGCCGCCAAGTGCAAGCCACGCGCACTATCAGCGCCTCAGAGTTCGCCAGCTCGCTCACCCCCGACCTCGACTCGCCCTTCATCCCAGGGATAGCCCGCTCCCTCCCAGCTCGCCTTCTACTCCGCACCTACTGGCGCACGGTCCTTCTTCTGCTGGGTTAAGACCCATTCCGGTAGGGGTGAAACGTCTTGTACTTTTTCGCTGAGGCCTATCGGGCGTCAGCCCATCCGCAAGACACCGAAAAAGTTAAGTGAAACCCCGCCGGAATGGTCCTTAGTCAGCCGGCGTACCAGTAGGCCGAATCAAGATCTCGTTGATGTCGACGTTGGCCGGCTGCTCCAGGGCGTAGATCACGGCGCGGGCGATGTCGTCGTCCTGCAGCGCCCACTTGCCGGGCCGGTTGTCGAAGAACGGCGTGTCGACCATGCCCGGCTCGATCAGGGTCACCTTGATGCCGTGGTTCTCGTGCATCTGGCGCAGCTCGCCCAGCAGCGACTCGCCGATCGCCGTCGCCGCCCACTTGGTCGCCGAGTAGAGCGAGCCGGGCAGCGCCTGCCGCCCCGCGACGGAGCTGGTGACGAGGAAATGTCCGTCGCCGCGCTCGAGCAGGTGGGGGAGGGTGGCGCGGATCGTCAGCGCGAGGCCGTAGACGTTGGTGAGGATCATCGAGCGCCAGTGCTCCGGCGACTCCTCGAGGAAGCCCCGGGTGGCGCCGAAGCCGGCGTTGGCGAAGACGACGTCGATGCGGCCGAAGGCGTCGAGGGCGGCGGCCGCCATCGCCTCGACCTGCTCCCACTCGGTGACGTCGCAGCGCACCGCGATCGCCCGCTCGGCCCCGCCAAGCTCCTCGACCAGCTCCTGCAGCGGCTCCAGTCGCCGCGCGGCCAGCACCAGCCGGTGCGTTCCGACTGCAGCCCGAGCCGTCGCGGCACCGATCCCGCTGGAAGCTCCGGTGATGAGCAGCACTGGTTTGTCGCTCATGCGTGGAGTTTCGCACTCCGAGCCTCGAGGGGCGATTGCGTGGGGGTCGGCGGACACTCAGCGCGAAGCGCGTCCGCCGACCCCCACGCAATCGCCCCCCCACCCGCCTTGCGATAATCCCTGTCTCGTGGATCCCAGCCGCAAGCGAAAGATCCGGCTCGTGGTGGCGCTCAGCGTCGCCGTGCTGCTTGCCGTTGCGCTCGTCTACACCTCGTTCAGCGCATCTTCGGAGGCGAAAGAACCCTCGCAGTTGATCGGCGTCTCCTCGGGCGGGAGCTACGAGGTGACCGGCCGGGTGGTGAAGCGCTCGGTCCGCCACCACGGCGAGGGGATCAGCTTCCGCGTCGCCGATCGCGAAAACGCCGCTCAGAGCATCCCGGTCACCTACACCGGCACCATCCCCGACCCCTTCCGCGGTGGCCGCGAGATCGTCTTGGCGGGCACGATGAAGCACGGCGTCTTCGTCGGCGAACGCGACACCCTGGTCACCAAGTGCCCGTCGAAGTTCACCACCAGTAGCTCCGGCGAATGACGGCAGGCCTCGGCAGCGCCGTCCTGGCGCTGGCCTTCCTGACCGCGATCTTCGCCGCCGTTGCCGCGCTGATCGGGCGTAAGGGCAACCGGCGCTGGGTCGACATCTCGCGGCGTGCCGTCTACGGCCTTTTCGCCCTGCTCACGCTCTGCGTGGTGATGATCGAGATCGCTTTCGCCAGCGACGACTTCTCCTTCAACATCGTCCAGCAGCACTCCTCGATCGAGACGCCGACCTTCTACAAGCTGGCGGCGATGTGGTCGAGCCAGGAAGGCTCGCTGCTGCTCTGGGCCTGGGTGCTCTCGATCGCGTCTTCGCTGGCCCTGTACGCGACCCGCGACAAGCTGCGCGAGATCGTCCCCTACGCGACCGCGGTGATGGCGGGCATCGCCGGCTTCTTCACCGGCCTGATGCTGTTCGCCGGCGGCGTCAACCCGTTCGCCAAACTCAGCTCGGCGCCGGCCGACGGGATCGGCCTCAACCCACTGCTGCAGCACCCGAGCATGATGATCCACCCGCCGATGCTCTACTCGGGGTACGTCGCCTTCACGATCCCTTTCGCCTTTGCCATCGGCGCTCTGATCACGCGTCGCCTCGACGCTGCCTGGATTCGCTCGACCCGTCGCTTTGCCCTGATCGCCTGGGCCTTTCTCGGCTTTGGCCTGCTGCTCGGCGCCCGCTGGTCTTACACCGAGCTCGGCTGGGGCGGCTACTGGGCCTGGGACCCGGTCGAGAACGCAGCGCTGATGCCGTGGCTGATGGGGACCGCGTTCCTGCACTCGATCATGGTTCAGGAGAAGCGGGGGATGCTGAAAGTCTGGAACGCCTGCCTGATCGTGGCCACGTTCTCGTTGGCGTTGCTCGGCACCTTCCTCGTCCGCTCCGGCGTCCTGCAGTCGATCCATGCCTTCGGCGACAGCACCGTCGGTCCTTACATCCTCGGCCTGATCGCGGTCGTCCTGATCGGCTCGACCGCGCTGATCGTCTCCCGTCTCGACGACCTGCGCTCCGAGAAGCGGATCGACTCGCTCGCCTCGCGCGAGTCGGTCTTCCTGGTCAACAATCTGCTCCTGGTCGCGCTCGTCGTGGCGATCTTCTGGGGGACCTTCTTCCCGTTGATCTCGGAGCTGTTCACCGGCGACAAGTCCTCGCTGGCCGCCCCGTGGTTCGACCGCTACACGACGCCGCTGGCGATCGTGCTCGTGCTCTTCACCGGGATCGGCCCGCTGCTCGCCTGGCGGCGGGTCAGCTGGGGCTCGGCGAAGCGGGTCTTCCTTGTGCCGGCGATCGTGGGCGCCCTTGCCGGCCTGGGTCTGGCGATGTTCACCGATGCGGCCGGCAAGCCCTGGGCGCTTGCCCTCTTCGCCTTCGCCGCGTTCGCCCTGACCGGCTTGGCCCAGGAGTTCTGGCGCGGCGCGGCGGCGCGGCGCTCGCTGCACGGCGGCTCGATGCCCACCGCGCTGGTCGGGGTCGTCGCGCGCAACCGTCGACGCTACGGCGGCTACGTCGTCCATGCCGGCGTCGCCGTGCTGCTGATCGGCATCGCCGCCTCCTCCAGCTTCCAGACCAAGCAGGACGTGCGGTTGCGCCCCGGGCAGAGCGCGGTCGTCGACGGGTACACCGTGACCTACGTACGGCCCACGGCCAAGGTCGACCCACTCGCCTTCACTGCCGGTGCGACCCTGCGCATAGAGAAGGACGGGAAGAGCTTCCTGCTGCACCCGACCCGCCGCTTCTACCGCCCGACCGGGGTGGAAGGGGGGACGATCTCCAACTACTTCGCCGGAGAATCCGACAGCGACATCGGCTTGAAGGCGGGCTTCCTCAGGGATTTCTGGACCGCCCTGCAGCCGAGCATCGTCGGCATACAGCGCCATGCCCGCGCCGCGGATCAGGGCTTCGAAGCGTGCGTGTCGGGAGCGCCCGGCACGCCGCCGCAGTGCCGGGCGGTATCGCAGCTGATGCGGGCGGCGGCTGCCAACCCCCGCCTGCGCCCCACCGCGCTGGCCCAGATTGAAAGCCTGCAGGTGGCGACGGCCCAGCGGATCGCCCAGGGCTATCTGGCCGAAGACGCCACCGCAACCTTCCGCGTCATCGTCAACCCGCTCGTCACCTGGATCTGGATCGGTGGGCTGATCTCCCTCGCCGGCGCCCTGATCGCGATCTGGCCGGCCCGTGGAGCCCGCCGTCGCCCGACCGCGGATACGGAGCTCGAGGCTTTGAAGGAAGCCAAGTACCGCGAGATCCGCGACGCCGAGCTCGATCACGCCGCCGGCAAGCTCTCCGACGAGGACTTCGCCCTGCTCGACGCCGAGCTGCGCAAGGAGGCGGTCGATATCCTCGACTCGGAGCAGCCGGCCGAACCGGTTTAGTCTGGGAACGATATGAGCACTCGACGGCATCTGCGCAACTCGGCCCTGGGTCTGCTCTTGGTGCTTCTGACGACGCTCATCGTCGGTTCCTCCGCGCGGGCAACAGCCGGCTGGACGGCATCCCCCGGGGCTGCGACAGCGCGCGAGGCGCTGCACTTCTGGACGCCGGCCCGGATGCGCCAGGCTCGACCGCTGGACACGCCGAGGCCCAAGGGCGGAGGCCTGGCAAGGCAATCCGCCGCCGAAGCCGAGGTCGATCCGGTGCGGGGCCTGGAATCGGACGCACGGGCGCGCTCCGAGTTCGCCGCGGTCGCCGACCCCACCGCACCGGGGTTCAGGCAGAACGGCGTGATCTTCATCGTCCTGCCGGGAGGCTTCGGGCTCGGCCGCTGCTCCGGGACCTCGGTCAACGCTGCCAACCGCAGCGTGGTCATCACCGCCGGGCACTGCGTCAACGAGGGTGGCCCCGGCCACTGGTTCAACCAGGACTGGGTCTTCGTGCCCGGCTACCACGACGGCGTGCGGCCTTTCGGCGTCTTTGTCGCCAAGTGGCTCGGCGCCACCGCGCCCTGGATCAAGGGCGGCAGCGAGAATGCCGACGTCGGCGCCGCGGTGGTCTCGCGCAATGAACGCGGCCAGCGCCTGGGGGCCGCTGTGGGCGGAGACGACATCGCCTGGAACCTGCCGCCGAACCAGGTGTTCGACGTCCATGGCTACCCGGTGGAAAAGCCCTTCGACGGGGCGACTCAAAGGCTCTGCTCCGGCACCCCGTTCCTCGGCCACGACCTCGCGTCGTTTCTCTGGCCGGGCCCGCTCAACCTGGCGCTGACCTGCGATGTGACGGGCGGCGCCTCGGGCGGCGGCTGGACGATCCACGGCAACGTGCTGAACGGGGTCACCAACTATGGCTACGGCGACGACTCGACCACCGATTTCGGTGCCTACTTCGGCGAAGCGGTGCACGCGCTCTACGCGCGCGCCGCGAGGGTGCGATGAAGTCTCGTCTTGCGTGTGCCTGCCTCGCGCTGTTCGCGGCGCTCCTTTGCGCCCAACCCGCTGCCGCGGAGCCCGCGCCGTCCGCGCCCGCGCTCCTGGCCGGGGCCTCCCAGCTGAATGGCGAGCTGGCGCTCTTGGGCCAGGGCTCGAGTGCTCTGGGCCTGCCGGGCGACCAGGCCCTCTCCGAACTCAAGTTCGAGAACAGCGACGGCTACGCGATCACGGTCGTCGCCTACGGCCAGAGCGTTGCCCTCAGCATCACCCACGCTCATGGCCGGCGGAAAGGCAGCAGCCCCGCTTCAACCGCGACCTATCTCGCCCATGGCAAGGTCACCCCGACGTCGATCGCGGCCTCCTTCGGCGACCGTGGCCGGATCGATGTTCGCTTCCAGCCATCGGGGCGGAAGCTCCGCGCTACGCACAAAGCGGGCTGCAAGAGGCCGGGCGGCGGCGTCCTGGCCCGTTTCGGCATCTTTGCCGGCGAGCTGCGCTTCCAGGGCGAGGGCGGGTTCACCTCCGCCGAGGTTCACCGCGTTCCCGGGCGGTCGGTCGACTTCAGTGCGCTGGTCGCCTGCCTCTTCGGCGCGACGCCTCATGGCCATCAGGCGGTGCTCGCGGCGCCGAAGCTGCCTTGGGGCCTTCATCTACCGGGTGCTGACGTGGGGGTCCGCCGGGCAAGCCCGGAAACGCCAGGCGTGCGGACGCATCCCAGCCGCGGCCCCAAGCCCACGACCCTGCTCGTCGACCACAAAACTCCACTGACGCGAACGGTCTTCGCCGCGCAGGCACGCGGTCGGGGCCCGTTGCGCCTCCTTGCCCTCGAGTCGGCCAGCGAAGGGTCGATCGGCGTCATCCGCTTCGTCAAGACCGAGGCGGACCCGTCCGTCTTCAGCGTCGACAGCATCCTCTCCAGCGCGAGCGTCAAGCCGCCCGCACCATTCAGCGGCACGGGCGCTTATGAGCAGGGCCCCGGCAACGCGAAGAGCTGGACCGGCTCGCTCGCGGTCTCGTTTCTCGGCGCGCCGCACGTACCGCTGACCGGCTCGCCGTTCGTCGCCCGGCTGGCGCGCGGCTGGTAGCCGGCACACCCGAAGGGACTAGATCTTCAGCAGCACCACGGTGTTGACGGCGAAGAGGACCGCGAAGAAGACCGTGGCGCGATCCAGGTTGCGCTCGACCATCGAGCCGCCGCCGAAGGAGCTGCCACCGCCGCCGATCCCGAAGGCGCCGGAGAGACCCGCGTCTTTGCCGGAGTGCAGCAGGATCAAGAAGATCACGATGCCGGCGATGATCACTTGGAGGACGGCCAAGAACGTGTACACGCGCCGAATGGTAGCGGCCGGCGCCGCACGGCGGATCCCAGACAGAATCAGGAATTATGTTGCTTTGGTTGACAAATTGGGCTACTCTGTCAATCAAGCAGACGATTTCTCGTTATCTGACAAGGAGGAGGCGCCCATGGAGGCTGCCGCGCATGACCACCATCACCACGTAGACGACATCGATCTGAATCCCGCCACTTGGACGGACCCGAAGCGCTACGCCTGGCTGCTCGGGCTGATCGTGCCGTCGCTGCCCTTCATCGCCTGGGCATTGGTCGAGCTGACCGGCCTTGGCGCCTTCTGGTTCTTCGGGCCCTTCCTCGTCTACGCGATCTTCCCCGTGCTCGACATCCTCGTCGGGGTGGACGCCGAGAACCCGCCCGACAGCACCATCAAGTGGCTCGAACAAGATCGCTACTACCGCTGGTGCACCTACGTCTTCATTCCGGTCCAGTACGCGGGCCTGATCTTCGCCTGCTGGCTCTGGGCCGACGGCGGCCTCTCGACTGTCGACAGCATCGGCCTCTCGCTGACGATGGCGATGGTCAGCGGAATTGCGATCAACACCGCGCACGAGCTCGGCCACAAGCGCGCCAGCCTGGAGAAGTGGCTGAGCAAGGTCGCTCTCGCGCAGAGCGGCTACGGCCACTTCTTCATCGAGCACAACCGCGGCCACCACGTCCGCGTCGCCACCCCCGAGGATCCGGCGAGCTCGAGGTTGGGGGAGAGCTTCTGGGCCTTCCTGCCGCGCACGGTCTCGGGCAGCCTCAGCTCGGCCTGGGGCATCGAGCGGGCCCGGCTTGAGCGCATGGGCCACTCGGTCTGGTCGATCCACAACGACATCCTGCAGGCCTGGGCGATGACCGTCGGCCTCTTCGCGCTGCTGGCGATCGTCTTCGGCCCGATCGTGCTGCCCTACCTGCTGCTGCAGGCGGCGCTCGGCTTCTCATTGCTCGAGGTCGTCAACTACCTCGAGCACTACGGGCTGCTGCGCGGGAAGAAAGAGGACGGTCGCTACGAACGCTGCCTGCCGCAGCACAGCTGGAACAGCAACAACGTCGCCTCCAACGTCCTGCTCTACCACCTGCAGCGCCACAGCGACCACCACGCCAACCCGACCCGCCGCTACCAGGCGCTGCGCCACGTCGACGAGGCGCCGCAGCTGCCGACCGGCTACGCGGGGATGATCGTGCTCGCCTGGATTCCGCCGCTCTGGCGCCGGGTGATGGACCGCCGCCTGCTCGACCACTATGGGGGCGACCTCAGCCGCGCCAACATTCAGCCGCGGGCGAGGCAGCGGGTGCTGGCGCGCTACGGCGGAGCCGCTTCGTGAGCGCCTTTCGCTGTCCCGGCTGCGGCTACGTCTACGACGAGGACGCCGGCCACCCGCGCGAGGGCTTCCCGGCGGGGACGCAGTGGAGCGAGGTGCCGGACGACTGGCACTGCCCGGACTGCGGCGTGCGCGACAAGGTTGATTTCGAGCCGGCTGACGTAGGCGACGAATGACCGCTGCCGCTGCGACGATTGGCGGCGTCGTGGAGGCGCGCACCCCCTATCCCCAGGCGGCCAGGCAGTTGCTGCGCGAGACCCTGTTCGCCGCGGCTCGCGACGAGGTCCAGCAACGCGCCTGGTCGGAGATCACGATGGCCGAGATCGCCGCCGCGGCGGGAGTCAGCCGCCAGACTCTCTACAAGGAGTTCGGCAGCCGCAACGAGTTCGCCCAGGCGCTGGTCATCCACGAGGGCGAACGCTTTCTCGACGCCGTCGACACGGCGGTGCGCGAGCACCTCGACGATCCGCGCGCAGCGATCGGGGCGGCGCTCGAGACCTTCCTGCGCACGGCGGGCGAGGACCCGCTGGTCCGCATCCTGCTCAGCGACGACGGCACCGCCGGGCTGCTCCCCTTCGTCACCACCCAGGGTGCACCGGTCGTGCAGTGGGCGACGGCGCGCCTCGCGGCGACGATCGAGCAGGGCTGGCCGAAGGCACCGCCGCCGAAGGCCCGCCTCCTGGCCGAGTCCCTGGTCCGCTTGGCGATCAGTCACGTCACCGCCCCGGCCGATTCGCCGGACGAGATCGCCGCTCGCACGGGTGAGCTGCTCGGCCCCTTCGTCGACGAGGCGCTGGGCCAGGCCGGCTAGCGCTTTGGAGGTCGTGCGCTACGCCCGCGGCCGCTTACCGTGGTAGATGACGAACCCCTGGTTGAAGCCCATGCGCTCGTAGAAGCGGTGGGCGTCGACGTTGGTCTTGGTCGTGGTGATCGCCATATCGTCGACGCCGAGCTCTCCCAGGCGTTCCCAGGCAGCCTCGATCAGGGCCGCGCCGACGCCGCCGCTGCGACGGTCCGGCAGCACGGAGAGGGTCTCCAGCGCAGCGGCGCGCTCACCGGTGAGCCATGAGGCGTAGCCCGGTCCGACGGTGACGAAGGCGTAGCCGATCGGCCCGCTCTCGTCCTCGGCGATGGCGAAGAAGGCCTCGGGGTCCTCGAGCCAGCGGACGTACTTGGAGCGGCGCATCCGCCAGGCGTCGGCGAGATCGCGCCCGGGGGTTCGCGGGTCGAGCTCGGGGGTGATCCGCACGTGGTGCTCCTGCAGCGCGTTCCACATCGGCTCGACGGCGTCGATCTCCTCGGCGCTGTCCGCGTAGCGCAGCGTTATCGCGGGTTGACCGGGCTCATTCATCGAGGAAAGAAGTAATCAGATCGGCGAGCCGGTCGGGCTCCTGGGCCATGAAGGAGTGCCCGCCACCCTCGAATTTCTCGACCCGGCAGCCGGGCCAACGGGCGGCAAGGCGGTCGAGGTTCTCGGGCGGGATGACGACGTCCTCGCTGCCGCTGACGGCAAGGACGGGGAGCCGGGGGTCGGTCTGCGCCCGCGGTGGCTCCGTCGTGCCCCAGGCGACGAGCGCGCCCTGCTGGGCCTGGAGCGCGGCCGGCGACAGCTCCGCGCGCGCCGCGGCGACGAGGTTGCCGGCTTGCCGGTCCATCTCGGGTGCCACGTCGGGTGGGAAGAGCAGGGCGATCAGCCGGGTCGCCTGCTCGCGCGGCGTCCCCGAGTGGTCGATGAGCTGGGCGAAGGCGACCCGATCCGCGGGCACGGTCGCCGCGCCACCCGGATTGGTCGAAAGCAGCACCAGCGCTTCGACGCGGTCCGGCGCGCGGATCGCCAGCGCTTGGGCGATGAAGCCGCCCATTGACCAGCCGGCGACTGGCAGGCGGTCGATCTTCAGCGCGTCGAGCAGGGTCTCGATGTCCGCCGCCATCGCCTCGATCGTCAGCGGTCCGTCCAGCTCCCCGAGCTGTGAGCGACCCATGCCACGGTTGTCGGGACAGATCACTTCGAACGATCGCGCCAGGGACGACACGAACCGTGGGTCCCAGCCCTCCGAGGTCGCGGAGTAGCCGTTGATCAGCAGCAGAGGTCGGCCATCGCCGACCGATCGCCAGGCCAGCCGCCGCCCCTCGATCTCGATCGCACCGTTTCGTTCGGCCGGTTGCCCCATGGCGGCAGTATCCCCTTCGGGCTTCAGTCACCATAGTCTTCGCTCATGGCCAAGTGGGGAGTTCTCGGGGTCTTAGGAGTGGCTCAGTTCCTGATGGTCCTCGACCAGGCCGTGATGAACGTCGCGATCTCTCAGCTGGTCGAAGACTTCGACACGACGGTCACCACGATCCAGGCGGTGATCGCCCTCTACGCACTGGTGATGGCGGCGCTGATGCTGATCGGTGGCAAGCTCGGCGATATCTGGGGCCGGCGCCGCGCCTTCACCGTCGGGATCTGCATCTACGGCGTCGGCTCCGGCCTGACTGCCGCCTCCTGGAACGTGCCGAGCCTGGTGCTCGGTTGGTCGATCCTCGAGGGCATCGGCGCCGCGCTGGTCCTGCCGGCGCTCTTCGCGCTGGTGGCCGGCTCCTACAAGGGCGCCGACCGTGCCGTCGCCTATGGCGTCCTCGGTGGCATCGCCGGCGCCGCGATCGCCGTCGGCCCGATTCTCGGCGGCTGGATGACCACCGACTTCACCTGGCGGCTGGTCTTCGTCGGCGAGGTCGTGGCGGCGATCGGCATCCTGCTGGGGGCGCGGTTGCTGCGCGAGGCGAAGCGGGAGGGACCCGCGCCCGAACTCGACTGGGTCGGCGGCATCCTCTCCGCCTCCGGCCTTGCCTTGATCGTCTTCGGCGTGTTGCAGGCGAGCAACTGGGGTTGGCTGCAGCCGCGCAGCTCGCCGATCGAGCCGTTCGGCTTCTCGCTGACTCCGTTCGTGATCGGGGCGGGGGCGCTGGTCCTCGCCGGCTTTTGGGCCTGGGAGCAGCGGCGTGAGGAGCGGGGTCTCGACCCGCTGGTCCACCTGCGGCTGCTCAGCATCCGCCCACTGCGCGGCGGGGTCTCCATGCTGCTTGCCCAGAACCTGATCCTGATGGGGATCTTCTTCACGATCCCGCTCTACCTGCAGATAGTCCAGGGCCTCGACGCGCTCGAAACCGGCGTGCGCATGCTTCCCACTTCGGCCGGTCTCTTCCTTACCGCGATCGCGGGCTCTGCCTTGTCGTCGCGGTTCGCGGCGCGAGGCCTCGTGCGAGCGGGCCTGTTGATCGTGCTCGTGGCCACCGTGATGCTGCTGGCGACGATTGAGCCCGAACTCGACAACGCACCCTTCCTCGTCGCGATGGGAGTGCTCGGCGTCGGCATGGGCATGATCGTCTCCCAGCTCGGCAACGTGGTCCAGTCGGCGGTCGGCGACGCCGACCGCAGCGAGGCCGGCGGCTTGCAGACCACGGCGCAGCAGCTCGGCTCGTCGTTGGGGACGGCGCTGCTCGGCGCGATCGTGATCACCGGGCTGAGTGCCGCCTTCACCGCGAACATCGCCGACGACTCGCGCATCTCCAGCGACGTCAGCGACCAGGTGCAGGTGCAGCTGAGCGCCGGCGGCAGCTTCGTCGCCGCCGACGAGGTCAAGGCCGGCGCCACGGAGGCCGGAGTCGATCCGGCGACCGTCGATGCCTTGGTCGAGAACTACGAAGACGCGCAGCTGAAGGCCCTGAAGACGGCATTCCTCTTCGCCGCCTTCCTCGTTCTCGCCTCGTTCTGGACCACCCGGCGCCTGCCGACGCAGCGCTTCGACGAACTTCAGGCTGGTCCCGATCCACCTCTCGCCGAACCTGCGATTGTCTGAGTCGATGGCCGATTCGATCCAGAGTCATCCAGGGTCGCCCGACGAGCGTGCCGCCGCGGGAAAGGCGGCCCGCACCGCCGCGCCGCGCTCTGCCCACGGCGAGTGGAAGGCTGCCGCCGACAGGACCGATCCCGTCGAGCTGCTCGAGCACCAGGCCGGCTCGCGAGTGGGGCAGCTGGTGCCACTGCGCTACGGCCGCATGCTGGTCTCTCCCTTCACCTTCTACCGTGGCGCCGCGGCGGTGATGGCGGCCGACCTCGCTCCGACCCCGCGCTCGGGCTTCGAGGCGCAGCTCTGCGGCGACGCCCACCTCTCGAACTTCGGCGCCTTCGCCTCGCCGGAGCGACGGCTCGTCTTCGACCTCAACGACTTCGACGAGACGCTGCCGGGGCCCTGGGAGTGGGACGTGAAGCGGCTCGTAGCCAGCTTTACGCTGGCGGGTCGCGACCGTGGTTGCAGCGAGGACGAGTGCCGCGGCATCGTCCTGGCGGCGGCGCGGGAATACCGCGAGACGATGCGGCGGTTGGCGCAGATGGGCAATCTCGAATCCTGGTACCAGCAGCTCGACGCCGATGCGATCGCCGCGGGCTGGGCCAGCGCGGTCGGCGGCAAGCAGCGCAAGGCGTTCGAGCGCAACGTGGCAAAGGCACGCGCCAAGGACAGCGAGCGAGCCTTCTCGAAGCTCGTCGAAGAGGTCGACGGGAAGCTGCGAATCATCAGCAACCCGCCTCTGATCGTGCCGATCGAGCAGCTCGTCGAGGAGGCGGATGGGGCGGACATCGTGGCGCTCGTGCGGCACGTCCTCTCCGACTACCGCGACTCGCTCCCGGTCGAGCGCCGCGCCCTGATCGACGGCTACAGGCTGATCGATGTCGCCTTCAAAGTAGTCGGCGTGGGCAGTGTCGGCACCCGGGCCTGGATCGCCCTGCTGCTCGGTCGCGACCAACGCGACCCGCTTTTCCTGCAAATCAAGGAGGCGCAACGCTCGGTGCTCGAGCCCTACACGGCGCCGAGCGAGTTCGACCTGCAGGGCGAGCGCGTTGTCCACGGGCAGCGCTTGATGCAGGCGGCAAGCGACACCCTGCTTGGCTGGGTGCGATCGGAGGGGATCGACGGCAAGAACCGCGACTTCTATGTGCGCCAGCTCTGGGACTGGAAGGGCTCGGTGCGGGTCGAGGCGATGGACACGCGAGGTCTCACCGCCTACGCGGAGATCTGCGGCATGACCCTGGCCCACGCCCACGCCCGCGGCGGCGACCGGATCGCGATCGGCTCCTACCTCGGCAAGAGCGAAGTCTTCGATCAGGCGATGGTCGAGTTCGCCGAGAGCTATGCCGACCAGAGCGAACGCGACTACGCGGCGCTCCAGGCGGCGGTCGACGCCGGTCGCGTCGAAGCGATGGCCGAACCCGCTTAGCCTGGTGCCTCTAGGGCGCCGGGGGGAGTTCGACCGGGGTAGAGGGCGACGCACCTTGCTGCAGCAGAGTCGCCAGGTAGAGAACTACGGGATTGGGACCGCGGTTCGCCGCTTCGTGAATGTCGGACGGTTGCTCGACGATCCACTGTCCGGCGCGGATCGCGGCAGTCTGACCGGCGGCGATCTTGCGAACCAAGGTCGGATTCCGGTCTGATTCCCCGCTCCGCACGACCGCCGAGCCGCGCCTGACCGTGTAAGTGAGAACGCCTGTCTGCACCCTTGCGATCTGGGTGCCGAGGTGGTGGTGGGTCGCCAGCTTGGCCCCCGGTTCGACAACCACCCGGCTGAGGACCATCGTGCGCCCGGGTGCACCCTGAACATGGCTGGTCTGTGCCAGCGCGTTGCGGATCGCCGTTGGCGCGGCCTCCGTTTTGCCAAAGGCGGCTGGGAGCAGGGCGCCGAGAGCGACCCCGATGGCCAGTGCAAGCACGATCGCGAAGCGGGGTTTGGCGAGTTTGGTCATGCGGCGAGTCTTCGATGCGGCTGAATGGAGTCGAACCATCACGTCCCGTAAAGGACACAAGCCCCTCAAGCTTGCGCGTCTACCAGTTCCGCCACAGCCGCCCGGGGGTGGCGATTCTAGATGTTTGGCGGTGACGAGGCTTGTGGTGCGCCGGGATCGGCTGTTGCGCGCGTTGGTTTGGCTTGCACGCGTCCGAATCGGGCGGTACGCTGCGAACAAGTGTTCGAACGCCTTCGCTTGATTTGATGACGAGGAGGACTACCCGGTGGACCTGGACCTGACCAAGAGGCAGAAGGAGATCTTCGACTTCATCGGCCGCTATGCGGAGAAAACCGGCTATCCGCCGACCGTTCGCGAGATCGGCAAAGCGGTTGGGTTGCACTCCTCCTCGACCGTGCACGCGCACCTCGCCAACCTCGAGAAGATCGGGCTGCTGCGCCGCGACCCATCGAAGCCGCGAGCGATCGAGCTGCTCATCGACAAGGCGAAGAAGACGATCAGGCCCGATCAGTCCGGCCTGCCCTTGCTCGGCCACGTCGCAGCCGGTGCGCCGATCCTGGCCGAAGAGAACATCGAGGAATACATCGAGATCCCCGATGTGGTCGGCGGCGAGGAAGGCGACTACGTCCTCCGGGTACGTGGCGAAAGCATGGTGGAAGCGGGAATCTTCGAGGCCGACTACGTCATCGTCCGGCCGACCGACGACGCGACCGACGGCGAGATCGTCGTTGCCCTGATCGGCGAGGAGGCGACCGTCAAGCGCTTCTTCCGCGAATCCGACCACATCCGCCTGCAGCCCGAGAACGAGACGATGGAGCCGATCCGCAGCGCCGAGGTAAGCGTCATCGGTCGCGTGATCGGCGTCGTAAGAAAAGTTTGACCCGGCCTAGGGCCACTTTCCCGATTCGATAAGGCGCTTGTAGCGGCGCTGCCTTCGCCGCGCATCGCGCATCACCAGCGGCAGCAGCCGCAGAGCGAGGCGGGGGAAGAGGTCGAAGAGGCGCAGCAGCG
Organism: uncultured Solirubrobacterales bacterium; assembly: GCA_963824705.1. Classification (GTDB taxonomy): domain Bacteria; phylum Actinomycetota; class Thermoleophilia; order Solirubrobacterales; family 70-9; genus VRUE01. The sequence continues at coordinate 1,776,024 of CAWGQE010000003.1, read as the reverse complement.
GACCGCGCCAGCGTGGCAGTACGAGCAGCGGTCGCGGGCGTTAGGTCAGCTTGCCGACCGCGGTCGCGACCTCCCCGGGGGTGAGCAGCTGGCCGGAGAAGGAGCCGGCCGCCGCGGGGTCGTCGAGCTTGTCCTCGAGCATCGGCGTCCAGATTCCGTCGGGGCAGACGGCGGATAGCTGCACGCCGGATATGCCGGAACGGCGCAGGTCGAAGAGAGTGCCGAGGGTGAAGGCCATCGCCGCGTGCTTGCTCGCCGAGTAGTTCACCTCCCCTGGCGCCGCAACCAGCCCCGCCAGCGAGATCACGTTGATCACGTGCCCGCGCCCGGCGGGCAGCATCTTCTCCAGGGCCGCGATCGTGCCGTTCATCGTCCCCAGCGCGTTGACGTCGAGCATCGCCCTCCGCGTCGCCTCGCCCTGCTCCCAAGACTGGCCGGTGACCAGCACTCCGGCGTTGTTGACCCAGAGATCGAGCGTTCCGGACTTTGTTGCGGCAGTCGTCGCGATCGCGTGGCAAGCCTCTTGGTCGGTGACGTCGAGCTCCGAGGAGCTGGCACCAACACCGATCTCAGCCGCGGTCGCGGCCGCGGCGTCGGCATCGATATCGGTGGCCTGGATCAGGTAGCCGCGGCCAGCGAGATCGAGGGCGATCGCGCGGCCGAGACCACCGCCCGCTCCAGTGACGACGGCTACCGGCATCCGCGCAGGATATTCGATGCAATCCCTCGCACGCCCGCGAAAACCAAGCAGGTCGGTGGACGCAGGGAGGCCGGCGAAGCGAGCGCACTTGTTTGTGCGTGAGCGAGACGGCCGACCGAGGACGCCGAGATGCGCCGGTTTGCAGCGGGCTGCCGAAGGTCTACCATTGCCCTGCGGGCCGAGCGACCGCGGGGGGAGAGACAACCCCTCGAGGAAAGTCCGGACACCAAAGGGCGAGGGCGGTGGGTAACGCCCACCCGGGGAAACCCGCGGGAAAGTGCCACAGAAACACACGGCCGATGGCGCAGCCACACGTGAGCTGCGTACAGGCAAAGGTGAAAAGGTGCGGTAAGAGCGCACCGGCGTCGCGGTGACGCGGCGGCCAGGCAAACCCCGCCCGGTGCAAGGCCAAACAGGATCGTCGACCCTGCCCGGCGAGATCCAGGTAGGCCGCAGGGCCGCTTCGGCGGCCCCTCGGGGCTTCGGTCCCGGTGAGATAGATGGTCGCTCTCGACAGGATCCGGCTTACAGGCCCGCTACGGAAAGGCCCCCGAAAGGGGGCCTTTCCAACCTCTTCACAATTTTCTGTCTTAGCGTTTGCTAACGTGCCGCCAACTTCCGCTGAATCTCCGCCACATATCGCGGGGAGCGGGGGACCCACAAGTTGGGGCGAATCGTCGGCATCCGCCACGTAGCGCAGCTCTTTCAGCGCGAGCCCGTCAGCTAACCCCGTAAGCGTTCGAAAGAGCGATGAAGACAAACGCAAACCGCCCCTGGCGGAAAACCCGAGCTTGGCCTGCCCTGCTGCTTTTCGTGGCGGCACTCGCCGCGTCCGCGGCGCCTGCTGCCCAGGCTTCGACCGGGGGCGCCTCGACGGTCGCCGACAGCGGCGCCCAGGCGGGAAGCGAACTTGCCTTCGCCCCGATGCAGTGGGCCGCTGCCACTTGGTACGGCCCCGGCCTGTATGGCCGCCGCACCGCCTGCGGGCAGATCCTCGGTCCGGAAACGATCGGCGTCGCCCACCGCAGTCTTCCCTGCGGCACCACGGTCAAGTTCGTCTACCAAGGCCACTCGATCGTCACCCAGGTGATCGACCGCGGCCCCTACAGCCGCGGCAACGCCTGGGATCTGACCCAGGCCGCCGCGAGCGCCTTGCAGTTCGAAAAGTCGGGCGCCGATCGGCTCCGCTTTGCCGTCTCGCTCGAATATGCGCGGAGCTCGCGCGCCGGCGCGCGCCACACCACCGGCTGACAGCCGCGATTCCGGCTAGTCTTCCGCCTCTAAGCAGGACTTTTCTACGAGAGGAGCGCGGGCATGTCGAGGTTTTCCCAGAGAGCCGGAGTCGCTGATCGGTTCGCAGGACGCGGTCGATTTACCGTGCTGGCCGCCCTGGCCGGGTACCTGCTCGCGCTCGTCCTGATGGTCGCCGGCGCCGGCGCCGCGACCAACTCGCGCACCACCGTCGTCTTGGGCGCCACCGCGACCGTGCCCGATCCTTCCTGCCCGGATTTGCCCTGCCAAGCGGTGGGAAGCGTCACCGGCTTCCAGGTCAGCACCGACCAGGGAGGGCTTCCCTTCAATGTGCGGCGCAACGGCAAGGTGAAGGCGTGGACGTTGACCCTGTCCGAGCCGACCAGCAAGCAGCGCTCGTTCTTCAACGGTTTCTTCGGCACGCCGCCCGAGGCACGGCTGGCGATCTTGCGCCGCGTGCCCGGCACCGAGCCCCCGCGCTACGTCCTGCGCAGCCAGGGCTCGATCCACGTGCTCAGCCCCTACCTCGGCCAGACGGTCAAGTTCGGCGCCTCGCTGAAGGTCGAAAAGGGCGACATAGTCGGCATCACGATCCCGACCTGGGCCCCGGCCTTCGCCCAGAACCTGTCTTCGAAAAACGCCTGGCGCGCCAGTCGCGAAGAGGGCAAATGCACCAACACCACCGACGTCCGCCAGGGTCAGCCCCAACAAAAGGTAGGAACCCGCGCCACCTACGGCTGCCGCTACTCAACCGCACGACTGCTCTACACGGCGACCGTAGTCGAGGACTGAGCCCTCAGCGGCTTAAGCCGCTGAGGGAAGTACTTCAGGCGTCGCCTGATCTTTGGGCAAGGCTGCCGCGCTGGCAATCAGGCTCTGAAACTCGTTCAGCGCCAGGTGTGCGACCGCCTCGAGGATCTCCTCGTCGCTCCAGCCGATCTCCCGCGCCTCCTCGTGCAGGTGGTGGGGGGGGTAGGCGTCGGCTTCGAGCGTCGCCTTGAGGTATTCGAGCAGCGCCGCCTCTTTGGCGTCGCCGGAGCCAAAGCTCCGCGCTCGTGAGACCTCGTCCAGCCCGAGTCCGGCGCGCCGCGCCGACTTCGCGTGCTGGGCGGTGCTGTAGGAGTCGTGCCTGTACTCGGCGACCGCCAGGGCGATCCGCTCGCGGGTCGCCTGCGGCAAGACGCCGCCGCGCAGCTCGGAGCGCATCCGGGTGTAGGCACGCAGCACGGAGGGAGCGCCGGCGAGCACGCCGACGAACTTGGTCACCGCGCCGCCGGCCGCCTGAATGCTCTTGATCAAGGGAGCACTCTCGTCAGGGGCCGTCAACTCGTCGTGGATCTGGAATCTGCTTACTGCCGTTTTTACGGTCACTTGCATCCCGCCTTTAGCTCGGATTGACGGAATTCCGCTTCACAGAGCCTTTACGTGGCCTTTACTTTACTTTAAGCCATTAACTTACGCGAAGTAAGTTATACCTGGATCCGGACGCTCCCGCAACCCCTCTGCGTCCAACGTCACATACCCGTAATACGGGGTTTCTCACCCCATCGGTTCACTTCGCCTATCTTTGCCCCAACGACGCCGAAACAGCCACGAAGGAGACCGGGGAATGGCCGAGCAACCAACGAGTGCCGCCGATGTAGCCGAGATCGTCAAGGAGCGCGACGTTCGCTTCATCCGACTCTGGTTCACCGACGTGCTCGGCCAGCTGAAGAGCTTCTCGATCAACTCCGCCGAACTGGAGGACGCGCTCGAGGGGGGGATGGGCTTCGACGGCTCCTCGATCACCGGCTTCAACCCGATCGAGGAGTCGGACATGATCGCGATGCCCGACCCGTCGACCTTCGCGATCATCCCCTGGCGGCCCGAGGAGGAGAACGCGGTCGCGCGGATGTTCTGCGACATCCGCGTGCCCGGCGGCGATCCTTACGAGGGAGACCCCCGGTGGATCATGCGGCGGGCGCTCAAACGGGCCGAAGACATGGGCTTCGACACCTACAACATCGGCCCCGAGCTCGAGTATTTCTACTTCCGCTCGGCCAAGCCGGAAGGTGGCGTGCCCGAGGTGCTCGACGAGGGCGGCTACTTCGACCTGACCACGCTCGACGCCGGCTCCGACGTGCGCCGCGACACGATCCTGGCGTTGGAGAAGATGGGCATCCACGTCGAGTACGCCCATCACGAGGTCGGCCCCTCCCAGCACGAGGTCGACATGCGCTACAAGGACGCGCTGCGGATGTCGGACGACTGCATGACGTACCGCATCGTCGTCAAGGAGTACGCGATGAAATACGGCTGGCACGCGACCTTCATGCCGAAGCCGCTGTTCGGCGAGAACGGCTCCGGGATGCACGTCCACCAGTCGCTGGCCAAAGACGGCAAAAACGCCTTCTTCGACGCCGACGACCCCTACTTCCTCTCGGCCACGGCGAAGGCCTTCATCGCCGGCCAGCTGCGCCACGCGCGCGAGATATCGCCGCTCTTCGCCCAGTGGGTCAACTCCTACAAGCGCCTGGTCCCCGGCTTCGAGGCGCCGGTCTACCTGGCCTGGTCGCGCCGCAACCGCTCAGCGCTGATCCGCGTGCCGCTCTACCACCCCGGCAAGGAGGCGGCGACGCGGGCCGAGCTGCGCTGTCCCGATCCCGCCTGCAACCCCTACCTCTGCTTCGCCGGCATGCTGCAGGCCGGCTTGGAGGGGATCGAGCACGGCTATGAGCTGCCCGAGCCGATGGAGCAGAACCTCTACCACCTCTCTCCGGAGGAGCGCTCCCAGCGCGGCATCGAGCAGCTGCCGGAGACGCTCGGCGAGGCGATCGACATCGCCGCCGACTCGGAGCTGGTCCTGCGCACGCTCGGCGAGCACACCTTCCGCCGCTTCGTCGAGATCAAGCGGCAGGAATGGGACGACTACCGCGTCCAGGTCACGCCGTATGAGATCGAGAACTTCCTGCCCGTTCTCTGAGGCCTCGGCCGCGGGTCCTGTCACAGGGGAAGGGGGTGTTAGCGGACTCACCCGTCCGAACACCCCCTTCCCCTGTGCCACCCGCGGGAGGAGTGCTTTAGGGGCGGGACGGTTCGGGCTGGGACTCGCCGGGAGACCCGGACCCGGTAGCGCGTTCCCCTTTGGAAAGGGCTGAGGGCCACCAGAACTTGTCGCCGACCGTGAGGGCTATAGCTGGGACCAGGATGCTGCGAACCAGGAAGGTGTCGAGGAGGACGCCGAAGGCGACTACGAAGCCGAGCTCGGTGAGGAAGGTGAGGGGGAGGACGGCGAGGACGGAGAAGGTGCCGGCGAGGACTATGCCGGCGCTGGTGATCACCGCGCCGGTGACCGCGAGAGCGCGGAGGATCCCTTCTCGGGAGCCGTGCTTGATCGTCTCCTCGCGGGCGCGGGCGATCAGGAAGATGTTGTAGTCGACCCCCAGGGCGACCAGGAAGACGAAAGCGAAGAGCGGTAACGAGGGGTCCGAGCCCGGGAAGCCGAAGACGACGTCGAAAAAGAAATAGCCGACGCCGAGGGCGGCGAGGAAGCTGAGGATCACCGTGCCGATCAGGATCAGCGGCGCGACTACGGCGCGCAGCAGTCCCATCAGGATCAGGAAGACGACGACGAGGATGATCGGTGGGATCACTATCGAGTCCCAGCCGGCGGCATCGCGGACGTCGAATTCGACCGCCGTGGGGCCGCCGACGAGGGTGCTCGGGGCAACCTCGTGGGCCGCTTCTCGAATCGGTTCGACCAAGTCGAACGCCTCGGTCGAGTAGGGGCTGATCGCCAGCGTCGCCTGGATCAGCGTCCCTGGCGGCCCTTCGCTCACCGGGCCGGAGACCGCCTCTACGTCTTCGACCCCGGCGACGGCGCGGCGCACGGCCGGGACGTCGGCACGGTTCTGCACGACCACGTCGGTCAGGGCGGTGGCGCCGGAGGGGAAGCTCTTGTCGAGCAGGTGCTGGCCTTCGACCGATTCGACTTCGGTGCGGTAGCTGTCTTCGCTGGTCAGGTCGGTGGAGAAGGTGGCGAAGCCGCAGCAGAAAATCAGCAGGACGACGATCGCGCCGCCCATGATCCGCGTTGGCGAGATGGCGACGCGGTTGCCGACGCGGCGCCCAGAAGCCATGCGTTGCGTCAGCGGTGTGCTCGAGACTGTGCCTTCGGACCTCGTAGGGCTTGAAGACCGCGCGGTCGAGCGGGCCGACGATCAACGATGGGATGCGCCTGCCGCTGAGGCGTCGCAGGATCCAGTTGAGCAGCACGAGCGGGAGCAGGACCAAGACGAGCAGGGAGGCGAGGATGACGCGGACGATCGCCCCGAGCGCCGACCCGTCGACGATGCGGCGCCGGGCCCGCTCGGAGACTTCGGAGACCTGCGGCGCGGTCTGCTCGGTGTGCGGCACGAAGGGCCAGAAGGCGCGGCGGCCGAAGATCGTCAGCAGCGCCGGCAGCAGCGTGAGCATCGAGAGCGCCGCGCAGGCGATGCCGATCGCGGCGATCGGGCCGAGGCCCGAGGTGCCGTTGACCTTGGCGATGGTCAGGCAGAGCAGGGCCGCGATCACGGTCGCCGCCGAGGCGAAGATCGCCGGCCCGGCGGAGGCCAGCGCGGTGCGCATCGCCTCGTGCTTGTCGGCGGTGCGGTGCAGCTCCTCGCGGTAGCGAGCGACGAGAAGCAGCGCGTAGTCGGTGCCCGCGCCGAGCACAAGCACCGACATGATCGAGCTCGACTGTCCGTTGATCGTCACCCCCAGCTCGGAGACCCCGTAGCCGATCGAGCGCGAGAGCGTCTCGGCGAACAACACCGCGACCAGGGGGATGAGGAAGAACATCGGCGAGCGGTAGATGACGATCAGCAGGAAGATCACCAGGCTGACCGCGGCCAGCAGCAGGGTGCCGTTGATGCCTTCGAAGACTTCGATCGCGTCGGCCGAGAACCCGGCGCCGCCGGTGACCTTCACGGCGAGTCCGGGCGGCGGGTCGTCGATCTGTTCGCGCCAGTACTTGACCGGATCGAGGATCCGTTCGCCCTCGCCGTTGCCCTTGATGTAGGAGGTGACGATTGCCGCCTTGCCGTCGGGCGAGCAGACCGGGCCGACGAAGGGTGCGTAGTCAGCGGGCTGGCCGGGAACCGCCTGGGTCGGGGTCGCACACCCGGGCGGCAGGCCCTTTGGCAAGGTCGCTGCCTCCGAATCCGGCCTCTTGCCGCCCGCTGCCGCGGTTTGGCCGTCAGCGACGACACCCGGGAAGCGTTCTCCGCTGGTCATCTTGCCGACGTCTTCGACGATCGTGCGGTGATCGGCGGCGGTCAGGCCGGACTCGCGCCTGAAGATGATCACGGCGGGGGCGATTTCGCCGTTCTGCAGCGACTCGGTCGCCTTCAGCGCCTTGGTCGATTCGGCCGAGCCGGGCAAGTAGGAGGTCGCCTCGTTGCTTTCGGCGTCTTCGAACTTGGCCGGCAGGTTGGCCGGGCCGGCGGCTATGAAGATCGCCAGGAACCAGATCGCGAAGACGATCCACTTCGCCCGGCGACCTGCGGCGAAGGTGAAGAACGAGCCACGCACTGCGCGCATCCTTTCAGAGAAGTTCGACCAGATGTTTCGGAGTGGTCACCGGAGCTTGGCAGCTGAAGTTCTCGCACACGTATGCGGCAGCCGTGCCGTTCGCCTCTGGACGGTCGGCGAGGAGGGGAGGGGTGGCGCTTCCGGCGGGCCCGCCGGCGAGGACGAGGTGGGGGCGGTGGCCCGAGCGGACGACGGCTGAGAGCTCGGAGAGGTCGTTGCCGATCAGCGCCACCTCCTTGGTCGTGGCGAGCTGGAAGTCAAGCGCGCGGAGGAGGTGGGCGAAGGCGTCGGGTTGGCGCGGAGTCGCGTTGGCGAAGAGGCGCAGGACGCCCGCCGCGCGGTCGCCGTAGGAGCGTTCCCCGGTCAGCGCCTCGAGTCGCAACAGGCCGAGGGCGGCGGCCGAGTTGCCGGAGGGAATCGGGTGGTCGCCGATCTCCTTGCGGCGCGCGATCAGCTCCTCGTGGTCGTCGGAGGTCGAGAAGAAGCCGCCCCGCTCGGGGTCGCCGAAGCGAGCGATCATAGTGTCCGCGAGCGCCCGCGCCCGCTCGAACCATCGCTGCTCGAACGTCGCTTCGTACAGCGTCAGCAGCGCTTCCAGCAGGAAGGCGTGGTCCTCGAGGTAAGCGTTGAGACGGCCCTTGCCGTCCCTATAGGTGCGCAGCAGGCGCCCGTCCCCATCGCGCAGGTCGCGCAGGATGAACTCGGCGCAGTCGCGCGCCGCGTCGAGGTAGTCCTCGCGACCGAGCGCCGCGCCGGCCTCGGCAAGGGCCCCGAGCATCAGCGCGTTCCAGGCGGCGAGGCGCTTGTCGTCCAGCCCTGGGCGCACTCGCTGCGCCCGCGCTTCGCACAGGGCCTGGCGCGCCGCGTCGAGCCCCTCTGGCTCGGGCCCCGCCGCCCCGCCGGCCAGGTGGAGGATGTTGCTGCCCTCGAAGTTGCCGGCCTTGCTAACCCCGTAGAACTCGGCGACCGCCTCCGCGCCGTCGCCCAGCACAGTGTCGATCTCCTCCGGCGTCCAGACGTAGAAGCGCCCCTCCTCGCCCTCGGAGTCGGCGTCGAGGGCCGAGTAAAAGCCGCCCTCGGGCCCGCGCATCTCGCGTAGCGCCCAGTCGAGCGTCTCTTCGCAGACGCGCCGGTAGCGCTCGTGGCCGAGCGCCTGGCAGCCGTGCAGGTAGGCGCTCGCGAGCAGCGCGTTGTCGTAGAGCATCTTCTCGAAGTGGGGAACGAGCCAGTTCGCGTCGACCGAGTAGCGGGCGAAGCCGCCGCCGATCTGGTCGTAGATGCCCCCGGCCATCATCGCGTCGAGCGTCCGCTCGACTGGCTCGTCGACGCCTTGGGCCAGGAGCAGCTCGAGCGCCGATGCGGGCGGGAACTTCGGAGCGCTGCGGAAGCCGCCGCGCTCCATGTCGGCCGCCTCCATCAGGGTTGCGATCGCGGTCTCCAGCAGCTCCGCGCCGGGCGTTTCGCCGGAGGGCTCGATTGCGCCGATCGCCCCCAGCCGCACCCGCGTCTCGGGGGCCCGCTCGCGCAGCTCCTCGCGGCGGTTCTCGTAGGCGTCGAGGACGCGCTTCCATCACCATGCGGAAGCTCGGCATGCCGCGGCTCTCGTCGGGCGGGAAGTAGGTGCCGCCGTAGAAGGGCACGCCGTCGGGGTCGCAGAAGACGGTCATCGGCCAGCCGCCGTGGCCGCTGATCGCCTGCACCGCCTCCATGTAGAGGGCATCGACGTCGGGTCGCTCCTCGCGGTCGACCTTGACGCTGACGAAGTGCTCGTTCATGTAAGCGGCGGTCTCGGCGTCCTCGAAGGACTCGCGCTCCATCACGTGGCACCAGTGGCAGGCCGAGTAGCCGACCGAGAGCAGGATCGGGCGATCGAGCTCATGCGCGTGAGCCAGCGCCTCCGCTCCCCACGGGTACCAGTCGACCGGGTTGTCGCGGTGCTGGAGCAGATAGGGGCTGGTCTCCTCCGCCAAGCGGTTGGCCATGCGCTCACACTACCCGCGGGACACCAAGGCCAACTATTGGGTGGCGGTGCTCGCCGAAACTAGGTCGAGGTGCGGAATACACGCCTGTTTTAGGGAATAGACAGCCGGATATATCTACCTTCCTCCCAGTGGCGAAGGAAAAGACCCCCGCGCAGAGCGAGCCGGCGATCGAAGCCGTGCTGCAAAAGCTCGAGGACGACGACCGAGCGGTTGTGCTGGCGGCGCTGGAGCGGGCCGAGCGGACCGAGGCCGAGCTTCGCTATCTCGCCGACCACGACTCGCTGACCGGGCTACTCGACCGCCGTCGCTTTCGCGCCGAGCTCGACCAGTACGTCTCCTTCAGCGCCCGCTATGGCGGCCGTGGCGCGGTGATGATCGTCGACATCGACGGCCTCAAGGGCATCAACGACTCGCTTGGCCACCACGCCGGCGACAACCTGATCCGCCAGGTGGCGGGGGTGATGCGGGAAAGGGTGCGCGCCACCGACATAGTCGCCCGCCTCTCCGGCGACGAGTTCGCGATCCTGATGCCGCAGACGGACGTCGAGGGCGCGATGCAGCTGGGCGAGGACCTGCGGGCCCAGGTCGCCGACAGCGTCCAGCCGACCTCCGACTCCGAGCCGGCGACGATCAGCGTCGGTGTGACGATGTTCGGTGGCGGCGAGAAGGGATCGGCTCCGAAGCGGTGCTGGTCGCCGCGGACCAGGCGATGTACCGGGCGAAGGAGGGGGGCGCAACCAGATCGCCCTCTTCCGCGATCCGAGCGAGCCACAGCGCGACCCCGAACGCCGCCAGACGACCGCGGCGAAGATCCGCGACGCGCTCACCGACGACCGCCTCAGCCTTCACACCCAGCCGATCCGCAGCCTCGCCTCCGGTGGGATCGAGCGCTACGAGCTGCTCCTGCGGATGACCAACGAGGAGGGGGAGCTGCTGCCCGCGGCCTCCTTCATCGCCGCGGCGGAGCGCGCCGGGATGGTTCAGGAGCTGGACCGCTGGGTCGTCGGACAGGCGTTGGAGCTGCTCGGAGAGCGGCAGCGTCAGGGGGCGCCGCTGTCGCTGCACGTCAACCTCTCCGGTGCCTCGCTGGCCGACATCTCGGTGCTCGAGTTCATCGAGAGAAGGCTTGACGAAGGCGATGCCGACCCCTCCAAATGCACCTTCGAGATCACCGAGACGGCGAACGTCTACGACCTCGACGCGGCTTCCGGCTTCGCCGACCGGTTGACCGAGTTCGGCTGCCAGGTCGCGATCGACGACTACGGCGCAGGTTTCGGTCCCTTCCACTACATGAAGACGATCCCCTTCGATCTGATCAAGATCGACGGCGCGTTCATCCGCGACCTGCCGCGCAGCGATGCCGACCAGCTCACCGTTCAGGCGATCGTCCAGATCGCCCGCGGCCTCGGCAAGACGACGATCGCCGAGTACGTCCAGGACGACCAGACGGCCGAGATGTTGCGCGAGTACGGCGTCGACATGGCCCAGGGCTACCACCTCGGCCGTCCCGTCGGTCTAGACGAGGCCTTCGCCAAGACCGCCTAGCCCTGACTGACTCCACTGCCCCCACCGAGGAAGACTGGCCGTCCTGCAGTCGAATTGAACCCCACGCGCAAAGCGCGTGGGGTGGATGAGGAGCGCGGCTTTCGCCGCGCGGCGAAAGCCGCGCTCAATCTCTGTCGCTAAGCGCGAAGCGCGTGCGACCTCAATTCCCGCAGAGGCGCACCCACCATCCCGCCGCTGGCCCCTCAGCTGCGCAGCTCGGCGCGCTTGATCTTTCCGCTGGCCGTCTTCGGCAGTTCGGTCGCGAACTCGACGATGCGGGGGAACTTGTAGGGGGCGGTCTCGCGCTTGCAGTGCTCCTGCAGCTCGCGGGCCAGCTCCTCGTTCGGCTCGCGGTCGCGCGGGACGACGATCGCGCGCACGACGGCGCCGCGCTCGGGATCGGGGGCGGCGACGGCAGCGGCCTCGGCGACGGCCGGGTGGGCGAGCAGCGCCGCCTCGACCTCGACCGGCCCGATCCGGTAGCCGGAGGAGACGATCACGTCGTCGTTGCGACCCTCGAACCAGAGTCGGCCGTCGTCGTCCTGACGGACCAGGTCACCGGTCGGCCACCACTCGCCCTCGAAGCGCTCGCCGTCGAGGTAGCGCGAGAAGAAGGTGGGGGAGGAGGAGGCCCTGAGTTGGAGCTCCCCGTCGAGGATGCGAACCTCGATCCCGGGCAGCGGCTTACCCATCGAGCCGGGGCGCACGGGTTCGCCGGCGAGGTTGCCGGAGATGTGGCCGGTCTCGGTCTGCCCATAGCCATCGGCCGGGGCCAGGTCCATCGCCTTCTCGAAGGCGGCGATCGTCTCGGCCTCGAGCACCTCGCCGGCGGAGACCATGCGGCGCATCGCCGGGAGGGGACGCAGCGGCGTGCGCTTGGCCAACATTCGGTACTCGGTCGGCGCCTGGCAGAGCACATTGACATCCAGCGCCTCGGCGATGTCGAGTCGCTCGGCGGGGTCGAAGCGGCCGTCGTGGATTACCGCCGCGGCGCCGGTCAGCCAGGGCGCGAGGAAGACGTTGCGGGCCGACTTGGACCAGCCGGGAGCGGTCGTGCACCAGACCAGCTCGCCGGGGCGGGAGCCGAGCCAGTGTTCGGCTTGGGTCTGCTGTCCAACCAAGTAACGGTAGGCATGGACGACGCCGCGTGGCTCGCCGGTGGTGCCGGAGGTGAAGACGATCAGCGCCGGGTCCTCGTCGTCCATCGCCTCGATTTCCGCCGGGGTCTCCTGCGGTCGGTCCTCATCGAGGGTCGCGGCGACCTCGGCGAGGGTCATCACCGGGACCTCGTCGGGCAGCTCGCCCAGCAGTTCCTCGCCGGCGACGCAGAGCGCCGGCGAGGCGACCCTCACCCGCGCTTCGAGGTCGTGGCGGCGCAGCTGCGGGCTGCAGGGCAGAGCGACGGCGCCCATCCGCCAGCAGGCGAGCAGGGTCAGCGCCCACTCGATCCGGTTGCCGACCAAGGTCATCACGACGTCACCGCGTTTCACCCCCGCGCCGCGAAGGCTCCGGAGAGCCCGGCCGAGCGGGCGATCAGTTCGCCGAAGTGCCAGTCGCGCCTGTTCCCCTCGGCGTCGACCGCGACGATCCCCAGCCGCGATGCAGGGGAGCGTTCCATCACGTCCACGACGAAGTTCACGCGCGGCAGTCTTTCAGGCGATCGTGAAGCCTTGTGTCCCCTGGAGGGGACTCAAGGCTTCATCTGGCGCCGGGGCTAGGCCTCGGAGATGCCGAGGCGGAGGTAGATGCGGCGCAGGGGCTTCGGTGCCCACCAGTTCCACTCGCCGAGCAGGCGCATCAGCGAGGGGACCAGCAGGGCGCGGACGATCGTCGCGTCGATCATCACCCCGAAGGCCATCCCGATCGCGATCTGCTTGACGAAGAAGACGGTGCTGACGCCGAAGGCGAGGAAGACGATCGCGATCGCCAGCGCCGCCGCGGTGATCACCCGGCCGGTGCGGCCGATCCCGATCGCGACCGCCTCCTCGTTGTCGGCGTCGAGGTCGTACTGCTCTTTGATCCGCGATATGACGAGGACCGCGTAGTCGGTGGCGAGGCCGAAGATGACGGCGAAGAGGAAGACCAGGCTGGTCACCTCGATCGCTCCCGGTCCGGTGTAGGCGAGCGGGGTATCGAGCCAGCCAGCCTGGAAGCCAAGTACGAGGATGCCGAGCGTCGCGCCCAGGGTCAAGGAGTTCATCAGCAGGGTCTTGATCGGCAGCAGGATCGAGCCGGTGAGTAGGAAGAGGAGGACGAGCGTCGTCAGGGCGATGATCCCGACGACGAGCGGGGCGTGGTCGATCAGGCTCTGCTTCTGATCGATGAAGCCCGCCGTGTTGCCGGAGACGAGCGTGCTCGAGGCGCCCGGTGGAGAGAGGTCGCGGATCGCGTGCACCGAGTCCTGGGCGCCGGCATGGAGGGCCGGTTCGGTGAGGGCGAAGTTGGCGAAGGCGACCTGGCCGGAGGCGCGGGTGAAGGGGGTGCCGCCGGCGACTCCGCCGACGGCTTCGATCTGCTGCTGGAAGTTGGCCAGCTGCGCATTGCTCGCCTGTCCGTCGACGGTGACGGTAACCGCCTCGGTGACGTCGCGCGGGTAGTGCGCTTCGAGGTAATCGTAGGCTTCGTGGGAGGGCTTGCCGGGCGGCACGGCTTCGGCGCTGGGGCCGGTCAGGGTCGTCCACAGCAGCGGCGCCGCGGCCGCCAGGAGCAGCGCCGAGCTGGCCAGGGCGACGGCAACCGGGCGGCGCATCACGCCGCGCGCCAGGCGGTACCAGCCATCGGAGCCATCTGAGACCGCTGGGCCGCGGCGGATCGAGAGTGCGTCGATGCGCGTTCCGAGCAGCGCCAGCAGCGAGGGCACGACGAGGATCGCGATCACCGAGGACAGCACCGCAACGGAAGCGCCGGCAACCGCCATCGAGTAGAGGAAGCGCTGCGGCATAACGATCAGCGCCGCCATCGCCGCCGCCACCGTGAGCCCGGAGAAGAGCGCGGTGCGGCCGGCGGTCTGGACGGTGCGGCGGTGCGCCTCCCGCGACGCACCATCGCTTGCTATCTCCTCGCGATAGCGCGAGACCAGAAGCAGGGCGTAGTCGACCGCCAGTCCGAGACTGAGCCCGGTGGCGATGTTGAGGGCGAAGACCGAGGTATCGGTGATGCCGGCCATCAGGCGCAGCACGAACAGCGTGCCGACGATCGAGACGCCCCCGATCAGCAGCGGAATCGCCGCGGCGACGACGCCGCGGAAGACGAAAAGCAGCAGCAGCGCCAGGATCGGGAAGGCGATCAGCTCGGCCTTGGTCAGGTCGGTTTTGGTCTGGTCGTTGGTTTCGTTGAAGCCCGCCGCAAATCCGCCCATCTGGACGTCGAGAGGACTGGAAGCGACCAGCGGTTCGACGCCTTCGGCGGCGATGCCGCCCTTGTCCTCGATGTCCGTCGTCGAGAGGTAACCGGCGATCGCCAGCGATTCGCCGTCGCGAGCGATCAGCTCGGCGCCGGCGCGGTGGTTGTGCAGCGGGTTGACGACCCGGCCGACGTATTCGACCTTCGACATGCCGCGGCTGAGCCGGTCGACCTCGCGGCGCACGGCGGGGTCGCCGAGGTCGAGGTGTCCGCCGCCGGGGGCGCGGACGACCAGCACTATCGCCGGGTTCGGGTTGTAGCCGAGCGATTCGTCGAGTAGCTTCGTCGCCCGCTCGCTCTCGGAGGCGCTGTCGGTGAATCCGGCCGCCTTCAGGTGCTGCTCTACGTTGTGGCCGATCGCGACGGCGAGAACGGCGAATATCGCCACGGCGATGAGGACCCGCTTCGGATGGTTCCAGGTGAGGTCGGCGATTCTGGTCATCGGAGTCCTAACGCGAGGGGACGGACGTAAGCCGCTCGGGACCGTACCAGATATCAAAGTAGTTGCTTTGAAATTCAAATTAACGCTGTTACCATCGGTGCATGTCGCGTCGCGAATACGACCAGTCCTGCAGCCTCGCCTGCGCGCTCGACCGGATCGGCGAGCGCTGGTCGCTGCTGATCGTGCGCGAGCTCTCGCTCGGCCCGCTGCGCTTCTCCGATCTCGTGCGTAACGTCGGCAACGCGCCCACCGACGTCCTCACCAAGCGCCTGCGCGACCTCGAGAGCCACGGCGTCGTGCGCCGCCGCGAGCTCGACCCGCCGGCGACCGGGGTTGCCTATGAGCTGACCGAGGTCGGCTGGGGGCTGGAGCGGCCGATGGTCGAGCTGGGCCGCTGGGGCCTGCACTTCGAGCGGGTCGACGACGTCGTCCATCTCGCGCCGACGTCGCTTGCCAACGCGATACGCGTCCTCGCCCAGCCTACGCCGGACGCGCGGCTGACGATCGGACTGCGCAGCGGCGGGCAGGCTTACTGGTTGCGGATCGAGGACGGCTGGATCTCGGCCTCCCGCGGCGAGGCGCAGGACGCCGATCTGGTCCTGGCCGGCGAGCCCGCCGACGTGCTGGCGGCGCTCGTCGCCGGCGAGGCGGCGGAGCAGGACATCGAGATCGAGGGGGACCTGGGCGCGCTGGAGGAACTGCGCGCGATGGTCGTCCTGCCCGAGCGGCTCCGCGAGGCGGCACTTGCCCTGGTCGGCGACGCCGAACCCGCCGCCGCCTGAGCCTCTACCTCAGTTCGGCCGAGCTCTTGCCGAGCAGCTGGCGCGCCACGATCAGCAGCTGGATCTGCTGCGTGCCCTCGAAGATGTCGAGGATCTTGGCGTCGCGTGCCCACTTCTCCAGCAGCTCGTCCTCGCCGTAGCCGACCGCGCCGCAGAGCTCGACGCAGCCGAGCGCCACGTCGACGCAGGTGCGCCCCGCCTTGGCCTTCGCCATCGAGGCCTGCAGCGAGTTGGGCTTGCCGTTGTCGGCCATCCAGGCCGCCTGTAGGGTCAGCAGGCGGGCGGCCTCGTAGTCGGCCTCCATCTCCAGGTAGCGCGAGACGGCAGCCGGCTGGGAAAGCGCCGGCACCGCGTAGTCGAACTCGACCCCGGCCTCGGTCAGGCACTCGCGCGCCCGCTCGAGCGAGGCACGGGCGACGCCGACAGCCATCGCCGCGACCAGCGGCCGCGTGTTGTCGAAGGTCTGCATTGCCCCGCCGAACCCCTGCTTGGTCTCGATCTCCGCGCTGCCCAGCAGCGCCTCTTTCGGCACCCGGCAGTCCTGCAGCGTGAAGTTGGCGGTGTCGGAGGCGCGGATGCCGAGCTTGTGCTCGAGCCGGTCGAGCTTGAGGCCGGGGTTGTCGCGCTCGACGATGAAAGACCTGATCGCCGCCCGTCCAACTGACCGGTCGAGCGTCGCCCAGACGACGATCAGATCGGCGCGGTCGCCCGAGGTGACGAAGATCTTCTCGCCGTTGAGCACGTACTCGTCGCCGCTGAGATCGGCGGTGGTGCGGATCGCCGCCGAGTCCGAGCCGGCCTCGGGCTCGGTGATCGCCATCGCCGCCCACTTGCCGCCGTAGTGCTCGAGCTGCTCCTCGGTCGCAACCGAGGCGATCGCCGAGTTGCCGAGGCCCTGACGTGGCATCGAGAGCAGCAGGCCGACATCTCCCCAACAGAGCTCGATGATGCCGAGCACGGTGGAGAGGTTGGAGCCGTTGCGGTTGCCGCTATCGCCATTGTCGCTCGACTCGCGGCGCACCCCGGCCGCGCCGGCGCGGCCGATGTCGGAGCCCTCGTTCATCCCGTCGATCAGCGAGGCGAGCATGTCGAGCTCCTTCGGGTAGGAGTGCTCGGCCTCGTCGTACTTGCGCGAGATCGGTCGGAAGACCTCGGTCGCGACCTGGTTGGCCTGGCTGGCCAGGGGCTTGAACTTCTTCGGTATCTCGAGATTGATCATCGTTCTGCCTTTCGCTCGGCCGGGTGGGCTAGACGAGCAGGGCGCCCTCCATGACGCCCGCTGCGCGGAGGTCGCGGTACCAGCGCTCGACCGGGTGCTCCTTGACGAAGCCGTGGCCGCCGAGAAGCTGCACTCCTTCGGAGCCGATCTCCATGCCCTTGGCGGCACAGAGCTTGCGCGCCAACGCCGCCTCGCGGCCGAATTCCTGACCCTGGTCGGCGCGGCTGGCGGCGCGGTAGGTGGCGAGCCGCATGCCGCTGCTCTCGATGCCGATGTCGGAGACGCCGAAGGCGACCGCCTGGCGGTTGGAGACCGGTTCGCCGAAGGCGGTGCGTTCGTTGACGTAGGGGATGACGTAGTCGAGGACCGCCTGCGAGGCGCCGACGGCGAGCGCGCACCAGGCGATCCGCGCCCGCTGCACGCACTCGACGTAGGAGTCGCGATCGCCCTCGCCGAGCAGCGCGGTGCCGGGCAGGCGGACGTCCTCCAGCAGCAGGCGGCCGGTGGCGGCGGGCCGCAGACCCATCGCCGGCTCGTCCTGCACCGAGAGGCCCTTGGCGCCGGACTCGATCACGAACAGCGCCGGGCCCAGGTCCTCGGCCTCGGCCGCGACGAGGAACAGCTCGCACTCGGCGGCGCGGGCGACGAGCGACTTGGCCCCGGTGAGGACCCAGTCCTCGCCGTCGCGGCGTGCCGTCGTCTCCAGCTTCAGCGGGTCGAAGAGCGGCCGTGGCTCGAGCAGAGCCAGGGCGGCGGCGGGCACGTCCTCGCCGCTGAACGCGGGCAGGTAGGTGGCCTCCTGCTCGGGCGTCCCCCAGTGGCCGATCGCGGTGGCGACTGCGCCGGGGGCAAGCGCGGCGTAGGCGATCCCCATGTCGCCGTGGGCGAGCGCCTCGCCGACCAGGGCGCTGGTCGTCGCCGCCTGCTCGTGCATCACGCCACCGAGCTCCTCGGGGATGCCGAGCGTGTTGACGCCGAGCTCGTTGACCTGGGCCAGCAGCTCTGCCGGGGTCGCGCGCTCCGCGTCGGCCCCTTGGGCGGCGGGCCGGACCTTGGCCTCGGCGAAGTCGCGCACCGCCTCCTGAAACATCTCCTGCTCGTCGTCGGGGCTGATGTCGAAGAGGGCGCGGGGCTTGCCCGTCGCCTGGCGCGCCGGTCGGGTCAGCTTCTGCGCTGCCTTGAAGGTGCGCCCGGCGGCGGTCGCCGAGCGGAAGCCGCCCTTGGTGCCCTGGAAGAGCGCCCGCTCGATCTGTTTGCGGGCGCGGATCCGGTCGAGCAGGTCCGAGCCGGCGAGCCAGTTGAGCGCCCGCAGGCCGATGCCCATGCTGCGCTCGGCCACTCCCTTGTCGTTGCCGTTCACTTTGAATTCCTCCCGCTGTTCTTGTTGGGTGAAGTCTTCGTCTCGACCGGCTTGACGGTGCCGTCGAGGTGGGGCGTGTACCGCTTTGCGTCGCGCACGGCGAAGTGGATCTCCTCGTTGCCGGAGTCGCTGAGGAACTCGACCTTGCCTGGCAGCCGGATCGGCTTACGGAAGCGAACCTCGGCCGCGAAGGCGTCGGGAAGGCGCCCCTCGAGCGCCGCCAGGCAGCGCGCCTTGGTCCACATCCCGTGCGCGATCGCACTGGGAAAGCCGAGCGGCTTCGCAGTCAGCGAGTGCATGTGGATCGGGTTGCGGTCGCCGGAGACGGCGCCGTAGCGTCGGCCAAGATCGGCACCCAAGCGCCACTCGGCGCTTGCGGTCAGGCCAGGCTCGTCGTCGCTTGGCTCCGCCGTCCGTTTCTGGCCGGCTTGCTTCTTGCCAGCACCACGGCGCAGCATCGTGCTCACCGACTCCCAGGCTTTCTGGCGCCCGACCCAGACCTCGGTGCCGAGGCCGAAGGTGCGGCCGCTGCGATGCGGCTCCAGCGCGGTCGGGCGCACGGTGAGCTTAAGCTCCTCATCGAGCCCGATCGGCCGGTGCTGGACGATCCGGTTCTCGA
The DNA here is from genome assembly GCA_963824705.1 of uncultured Solirubrobacterales bacterium. Taxonomy (GTDB): domain Bacteria; phylum Actinomycetota; class Thermoleophilia; order Solirubrobacterales; family 70-9; genus VRUE01. Next base: position 1,757,169 of record CAWGQE010000003.1, on the reverse strand, counting down.
CGTGGACGAGGCCGACCGCGCCGAAAGGGAAGCTGCCGTCGGCCATCACCGCCATGTGCAGGGGGAAGGCGAGCACATGCGGATAGGTGGGCGGGAGCTGGTCGCGCAGCGTGAAGCCGCAGACGCGGCTGTAAGCGGCGATGGTGTCGGGGTCGGGACGCACGCCGGCAAGGCTGAGCTCGAGATCGGGCACGTCCTTGCCCCGGCCCGGTACGAACGGCAGTCGCGAAGCGCCGGGGATCAGCGGCGCCGCCGCGCGGGCGTAGAGCGGCAGGATGGACGGCGAGCTGTCGAGGGTCCGCGTTGCCATCACGCTCCCAACAGGCTCTGGCCGCAGACGCGGACGACGTTGCCGTTGACGCCGGTCGAGGCGGGGCTGGCGAACCAGGCGATCGCCTCGGCGACGTCGACCGGCAGGCCGCCCTGCGACATGCTGTTCATGCGGCGGCCGGCTTCGCGGACCGTGATCGGCATCGCGTCGGTCATCTGGGTCTCGATGAAGCCCGGCGCGACGGCGTTGATCGTCGCCCCGCGCTTCGCCAGCTCCGGTGCGAGCGCCTCGACCATGCCGATCACGCCGGCCTTCGAGGTCGCGTAGTTGGTCTGGCCGGAGTTGCCGGCGATGCCGCTCATCGAGGAGACGCAGACGATGCGGCCGTTGCGTCGCAACAGATCGCGGTGCAGCAGCTCGTCGTCGATCCGCTCCTCGCTGGAGAGGTTGATCTCCATCAGCGAGGCCCAGCGGTCCTCAGGCATCTTGGCGATCGTGCGGTCGCGAGTCACACCGGCGTTGTGGACGACGATGTCGACGCCGCCGGAGAGTTGCTCGGCGATCGTCGCCGGGGCGTCGTCGTCGGTGATGTCGAGCTCGATCGTCTCGGCATTGAGCCGGTCCGCCACGGCCTTCAGATCCGCGGCGAGCGCCGGCACGTCGAGCAGGACGAGCTCGGCGCCGTCGCGGTGCAGGACGGTCGCGATTGCCTCGCCGATCCCGCGCGAGGCGCCGGTGACCAGCGCCCGCATCCCGTCCAGGGGCTGCTGCCATTCCAGCTTCGGGGCCTCGGCGACGCCGGCGCCGATCTGGATCGTCTGGCCGGAGACGTAGGCGGAACGGGGGGAGAGGAGGAAGCGCAGGGTCGAGTCGATCTGCTCCTCGGCGCCCGCCTCGACGTAGACGAGCTGGACGGCGATTCCGCGGCCGATCTCCTTGCCCAGCGAGCGGGTAAAGCCCTCCAGAGCACGTTGCGCGGTTGCCGCGCGAGGCGGCAGTCCGGCCGGCGGCGTGCCCAGCACGACGACGCGGCCGGAGCGCTCCACCCGCCTCACGTTGGGGTGGAAGAAGCGCTGCAGCTCGACCAGCTCGGTCGAGTCGGAGATGCCGCTCGCGTCGAAGACGAGCGCGCCGACTGGGCTGTCGGACTTCTCCGGGCGTACCGCGCCGAGGTCCCCGAGTAGTCGCTCAATCGCCTTGTCGAGACGCCCTCCGGGCGCGGCGGCGGAGAGGACGGCGCCGGTCGACTTGGTCTCGGCGGCGCCGTGGCGCCGCAGCTGCGTGGGGCGGGGGAGGCCGACGCGGGGGGCGATCAGCTTGCCCGGTGGCGAGTTGACCAGCTGTGCGTAGAGGTCGCTCATTTCCCGTCCTTTCCTGGGGCCTCGAGGATCGCGACGACTCCCTGGCCGGCGGCGGCGCAGATGCTGATCGCACCGCGGCCCGAGCCGCGCTCGTGCAGCTCCTTGGCGAGCGAGGCGACGATCCGGCCGCCGGTCGCGGCGAAGGGGTGGCCGGCGGCAAGCGAGCCGCCGTTGACATTGAGCTTGTCGCGGTCGATCGCGCCCAGTGGCTTGTCGCGGCCGAGCCGGTCGCGACAAAAGCGCTCGTCTTCCCAGGCGCGCAGCGTGCAGAGCACCTGGGCGGCGAAGGCCTCGTGGATCTCGTAGAGGTCGAAGTCCTGCAGGGCGAGGTCGTTGCGGTCGAGCATGCGTGGCATCGCGTAAGCGGGCGCCATCAACAGCCCCTCGCGCTTGTGGACGTGGTCGATCGCCGCGGTCTGGCCGTCGACGAAGTAAGCCAGGACGGGGAGGTCGCGCTCCTTCGCCCACTCCTCGCTCGCCAGCAGCACCGCCGAGGCGCCGTCGCTGAGAGGGGTCGAGTTGGCGGCGGTCATCGTGCCGTCCTCGCCGCCGAAGACGGGACCGAGCTTGGCCAGCTTCTCAGCAGAGGAGTCCGGGCGCAGGTTCTGGTCGCGCTCGAGGCCGAGATAGGGGTTGACCAGGTCCTCCATGAAGCCGCGCTCGTAGGCGGCGGCAAGATTGTGGTGGCTGGCGACCGCGAGCTCGTCCTGCTCCTCGCGCCCGATGCCCCACTCGGCAGCCATCACGGCGCAGTGCTCGCCCATCGAGAGGCCGGTGCGGGGCTCCTCGTTGCGCGGGATCGAGGGGACGACGTGGCCGGGGCGCAGCCGGGTCAGCTGCTTCAACCGCCCCGCCGTCGACTTCTCCCGGTTGGCGTCGAGCAGCACCTCGCGCAGGTCCTCGTTGAGCCCGATCGGCGCGTCGGAGGTGGTGTCGGCGCCGCAGGCGATGCCGGCGTCGATCTGGCCGAGGGCGATCTTGTTGGCGACCAGGATCGTCGTCTCCAGCCCGGTGCCGCAGGCCTGCTGCACGTCGTAGGCGGGCGTCTCGGGGGCAAGCCGGGTGCCGAGCACGCTCTCGCGAGTGAGGTCGCGGTCGCGCGAGTGCTTGAGCACGGCGCCGCCGGCGACCTCGCCGAGCGCCTCGCCGCCGAGCGAGAAGCGCTCGACCAAGCCGTCGAGCGCGGCAGTGAGCATGTCCTGGTTGGAGGCGCGCGAGTAGACCGAGTTCGAGCGCGCAAATGGGATTCGGTTGCCGCCGACGATGGCGACCCGACGGGGACTGTCAGTCAACGTCGATGCCTTTCGATTGAAGTGAGATACAAGGCGTGCAGGGTTTGAAGTGAGATACAAGGCGTGCAGGGGCTGCAATGCCTCCCGCCGCGAATACCCGCTACATGGATCGATGTAACGTTAACCGAGACATCGATCTATGTCCAGGTCTATGTGACCTGCTGCACAGAGCCGCTTCCTCTCAATTTGTCCAGGTGCAATTGATTCGGTGCATACCTGACAACCAGTACTTGTCTAGGTTGTATTTTTCTCAGCTATCCTGGACAAACCATGCCAGCGGGTCGTCCTAGCAGACAACAGGTATTTGAATCTCTCGACCAAGCCCGAGAAGATCTATTGATCATCGGCGGCCTGCCTGAGCCGACCGTATTCCAAGATGTCTGGGCAGATATCTGGGTTGAGGAGACGCACAACTCAACCGCCATCGAGGGCAATACGTTGCGTAAGCGCCAGGTTCAGCTTCTGCTGGAGGACAACGTCGTCACCGGCAGCGCCCATGAGCTGAGGGAGTGGGTTGAGGCCAAAGCCTACGGCGAGGCTGCGCGGTGGACCTATGAACAGGCGTACCGGAGCCAGTTCAAGGAGCAAGAGACGATCAGCGAGGGGGACATCCGACGGATTCACCACATAACGGTGGAGTCGGTCTGGGTGCATTTCCCGCCAGAGGGGCTCCGTTCCAACGAGATGCCCGGTAGCTACCGCAGCGGTGATATTGAACCCCTGCGGACCGGGCTGCAGCTGCCCCCACCGAGCCTTGTCCCATCTCTTGTCGCCGACTGGTTGAGCGAAGCGGTGGGCAACCCACCGGCGGGTTGTCATCTGATTCAGCACTTGGCTGATCTGCACGCGAAATTCGAGCGAATCCATCCCTTTCCAGATGGAAATGGTCGGGTTGGACGGCTTGTGCTCTCCCTGCTCTTGGTCCGACACGGATATCCCCCTGCGATCGTCTACAAGGAAGAGAGAAGGCGATACCTGCAGATGCTTCAAAAGGCCGATGATGGCGACCCTGGCCCGCTCGGAGAATTGCTCGCGAGATCGGTGCGAGACGGCATCTATCGTTTTCTCATGCCTAGCCTGGCGGGGCCACTCAGCGTTGTTCCGCTGGCTGGGCTCGCCGATGAGGAGCTATCCCGCTCAGCGCTTGTAGCGGCTGCTCAGCGTGGCCGGCTTAGGGCTAACAAGTATGGAAGGAACTGGTATTCGACTCGTCAATGGGTGGATGAGTACAAGCGAAGTCGGCATCAGCGGACGCCGTAGAGGCAGGGTAGATAGGCCGCTAGGCGACCTCGGAGAAGCCGTGGCGCTGCTGGAAGCGCCGCAGTGGCCCCGGCGCCCACCAGTTCCAGTCGCCGAAGAGGCGCATCAGCGCCGGTACCAGTAACGCTCTGACGAGGGTCGTGTCGATCAGCACCGCTGCCGCATAGCCGATTCCCGCCTCCTTCATGAAGAAGATCGAGCTGGTGGTGAAGGCGAGGAAGACCGCGGCCAGGCAGATCCCGGCGGCGGTGATCACCCTGCCGGTTCGAGCGATCCCGCGGGCGACCGCCTCTTCGTTGGGCAGGCCCGAGTCGTGCATCTCCTTGATCCGCGCGAGGACCAGCACGGCGTAGTCGGTGGAAAGGCCGAAGATGACCGCGAACATCAGCACCAGGGTCGAGGTCTCCATCCCCTTGGGACCCGAATAGCCGAGCGGGCCGTCGAGTAGCCCCCACTGGAACGCCGCGACGATCACCCCGAGCGTCCCCGCCAGGGTGAGCAGGTTCATCAGCAACGTCTTCAGAGGCAGCACCACCGAGCCGGTCAGCATGAACAGCAGGATCAGGGTGGTGAGGGCGATCACGCCGATGACGAGGGGCAGGTTGTGGGCCAGGCTCAGCTTCAGGTCGAGGAATTCGGCGGTGAAGCCGGAGACCAGCATCGGGGCCGGCCCCGTCATCGCCCGAATCGTCCGCACGGCGTCCTGCGTTTCACCGGTGAGCGCGTCGTCCGCCGTTCCGCGCAAGCCGAAGTTGGCCAGCGCGAGATCCGGGGAGATGCGCTGGAAGGGGGACGGGCCCCCGATTCCCTTGACCGCCGCGATCCTTCCCGACAGGCGCCGCAGTTGAGCGTTGCTCGCCCGCCCGTCGACGACGACCGAGACCGGGGTGCCGAGCGTGGCCGGATAGTCGCGATCGACGGTAACCACGACCTCGCGTGAGGGTTTGCCGGCGGGGACGCTGTCGGTGCCGGGAATCGTCAGCTTGACCCCCAGCATCGGGGCGGCGAGGAGAAGCAGGAGCCCCGCGCTTACCAGCGCCACGCTGACCGGGTGGCGCATCACCCCGCGGGCCAGCCGGTACCAGCCCCCCGATTCGTCGGAGACGGCCGGCCCCCGCCGCAAGGAGAGGGCGTTTACCCGCTCGCCGAGCACGGCGAGCAGCGAAGGCACGATCAGCAGCGCGCCGAAGGCGGCGAAGATGGCGACGATCGCGCCGCCCGCGCCGACCGAGTAGAGGAAGCGCTGGGGTAGAAGCGTGATTGCCGCCATGGCCGAGGCGACGGTGAGGCCGGAGAAGATCACCGTGCGCCCGGCGGACTCGACCAGGCGGCGGTGCGACTCGCGGCTCGGGCCGTCGCGCTCGAGCTCCTCGCGGTAGCGGGTGACGAGCAGCAGGCCGTAGTCGACGGCCAGCCCGAGGCCCATCGCGGTGGTGATATTCAGGGCGAAGACCGAGGTGTCGACGAACTTCGACATCACCAGCAGGGCGAGGAAGGTGCCGCCGACCGAGACCATCCCGACCAGCAGCGGGATCGACGCGGCGACCACGCCCCGGAAGACGATCAGTAGCAGCAGAGCCAGCAGCGGGAAGGCGATCAGCTCGGCCCGGATCAGGTCGGAGTGGACGGTGTCGTTGACCTCGTTGAAGCCGGCGGCGAGGCCACCAACGGTTACGTCGTACTTCGCCGACGTCAGCCGTTCCGATGCTTCGTCGGCGGCGTTGGAGAGGACCTGCACGTCGTCGCTGGAGAAGTAGGCGGTCAGCAGCAGGGAGCTTCGATCAGGGGCGATCAGCTGCTGTGAGCCTCCGGAAAGGGGGTTTTCGGTGCGGGCGACGCCCTCGAGCGAGCGCAGCCCGACAGTAAGGCGCCTCGTTTCCCTGCGCAGGCCTGGAGAGTGGAGTCGGAGATGCGCGCCGCCTTCCGCTGACGGCATGACCCGCACGATGATCGCCGGCTGGCTCTCGCTGCCGGACTTTTCGATCAGCAGGCTCTGCGCCCGCGCGCTCTCCGTGGCCGGGTCGCTGAAGCCAGCCGCCTTCAGATGCTGCTCTACGTTTTTGCTGAGGCCGAAGGCGAGGAGGGTGAAGATCCCCACCGCCACGAGGACCTTCCTAGGATGCTTCCAGGTCAGGTCGGCGATCCAGGTCACGGCAGGACCAGAGCCTCTAGCTCAGCGGCCGTGCGGACCGTGACGTCCGTCACCCAGCCGGGTCCGGCGGCCTTCAGCTCTCGTAGAGCTTGATGACCCGAACCGCGCCGTCGTGAGCCGCGTCCACGCAGAGGTTGCAGAGCACGCACTCGTCGAGATTCTTGGCGACGATTTCCACGCCCGAATCGCTCGCGGCGAAGATGTCGACGGGGCAGACTTCTTCGAGCTTCTTGGCTAGCTCGGCGTCGCCCGCCACCGAGGCGTCTACCTCTACATCGATGAAGACCTTGTTCAGCGTCTCGGCCATCAGGCTGCCGCCCCCAGCTTCTGCTTGACCGCGTCGGGAATCTCGTCGATCCGCTCGACGACGCGGATGCCGGCGGCTTCGAGGCGGGCGATCTTCTCCGTCGCCGTGTCCTCTACCCCCTCGACGATGGTTCCTGCGTGGCCGAAGCTCATCCCCTTCATCTCCTCGTCGTCCATGAACTTGCCGGCCATGAAGGCGATGATCGGCAGGCGGCTGTCGTTCTCCTTGACCCAGGCGGATAGCTGCGCCTCCATGCGGCCGCCGGGCTCGGTGTAGATGACGATCGCCTGGGTCTGCTCGTCGGCCTCGAAGTAGGGCATCAGCTCGGCGTAGGTGGAGCCGATGATCGCGTCGCCGCCGATCGAGACGGCGGTGGAGACGCCGAGGCCGGCCTGGGTCAGCGAGGAGGAGATCTCCGTGGTCATCCCGCCGGAGCGGCTCATCACGCCGACCGGGCCGGGGGCGTAGGCCTTGGCGGCGTCTTTGGCGGGGCCGCCGATGCCGCCCATCTTGCAGACCCCGGGGACGATCAGGCCGAGGCAGTTGGGGCCGATGATCCGCGCCCCCTCCATGTTTGCCAGCTCGACCATCTGGGCGACGTCGCGGCGCGGGATGCGCTCGGTGACGATCACGATCAGCTTGATCCCGTTGAGGATCGCCTCGAAGACGGCATCCTTGGTGAAGGCGGGGGGGACGGTGACGACCGAGCCGTCGATCGGCCCGCCGTAGTTCTCGACCGCCTGGGCGACGGTGTCGAAGACCGGTACGCCGTGCACCTCGCGGCCCTTGCGGCCTGGGGTGACGCCACCGACGACCTTGGAGCCGTAGTCGAGGCACTCGCGGGTCAGATTGACCGCCTCGCGCCCGGTGATGCCCTGGACGATGAAGGTGGTGTCCTTGCTCAGCAAGATGCTCACGCGACCCTCCCGGGCGCGTTTGTCGTCCTATGGACGACTAAGGCGCCCGACGACCCGGTCATGCCAGCGCTCCCTGGATCTTGGCGACGGCGCGTCCCGCCGCCTCCCACATCGAGACCGAGCGGTCGCAGTACTCGACCCCGTAGCGATCGAGGATCTTGAAGCCCTCGTCCTCCCAGGCGCCGGGGATGCGGAAGATCGCGATCGTCTCGCCCGGATCCTTACCCAGCTCGAGGCAGGCCTTGATCACGCCGCGGGCGACGATGTCGACACGGGTGTTGGAGACGATCGACATCATCACGGCGATCTTCTCGACGCCGTCCTTTTCCAGTACCTCCTTGGCCAGGCCGCAGGCCTTGGCGACGGAGGGGTTGCCGCCGATCTCGGAGTAGTTGGCCGGCTTGCCGCCCTGGCTGCGGACCGCGTCGGTCAGGGTCAGCGAGCCGCCGCCGGCGCCGATCACGAGGCCGAGGTTGCCCTCGAAGCCGTGGTCCTTGCCCTGGATCACGCCGCGGTGGTCGGCGGCGTCGATCGCGGCGACGTTGCGCTCGAAGTCGGAGGGCTCATAGGTCTCGCGCGTGTCGTCCTCGGCGATCTCCAGGTGCTTGCGCAGCAGCGCCTTCTGTGCGCCCGACCGCCTCGGCCTCCATCTCCATGTGGGCGTCGAGGGCGACGAAGCTGCCGTCGGTCAGCTCGGCCAGCGGGTTGATCTCGGCCAGCGTCATGTCGTAGTCGCGAAAGAGGCGGGCGAGCTTGGCGAGAATCGGCGTCGCGCGGTTCAGCTGCGAGCCGGTGACGCCGGTCGCGGCGATCGTCTGCTTGGCCTCGAAGTCGGGGATCGGCATCAGGTTGGTGACGTGGCCGCGGCCGACGTGGTCGGGGTGGGTCTCGGCGACCTCCTCGATGTCGATGCCGCCCATGTCGCTGAAGAGCATCAGCGGGCGCTTCGCGGTGCCGTCCCAGACGACGCTCGCGTAGTACTCCTGCTTGACCTCGGCCTTGGGGTCGACGAGAACGCCGCGCGGCATGTGGCCGTTGATCTCCAGCTTCAGGATCGCCTCGGCGTGCTCGGCGGCCTCGTCGGGAGTGTCGGCGAACTTGACGCCGCCCGCCTTCATCCGCCCGCCGCTCAGCACCTGCGACTTGATCACGACCGGCCCGCCAATCTCCTCGGCGGCCTTACGTGCCTCGTCGGCGGTCTGGCAGAAGCCGTACTTGGTGACGGGGATTCCCGCCAGCTCGACGATCTTGCGTGCCTCGTACTCGTAGAAGCGCATTGCGGCGCGGAACCCTATCCAACCTTGGCGCGAACCCAAGTCCGCCGCAGCTCGGCGCTCAGCTTCGAAGTGACGTTCCCAGCCGTGACGAGGGCCGTTCCGTCGATCGCGCCGACCGGCTCGATGCCCCGCACGGAGCCGGTCAGGAAGACCTCCTCGGCGGCCACGAGGTCGTTGAGAGAGAGGCGTGCCTCGCGTGCCTCGATGCCGAGCTCGCCCGCGAGCTCGATCGCTCGCATGCGTGTGACGCCAGGCAGGATGCGGCCATCGAGCGGGGGGGTCAGGAGGACGCCGTTGCGCACCGCGAGCACGTTGGCCCGCGACGCCTCGAGCACCGAGCCGTGCTCATCGACGAGGAGGGGAAGGGTGCCCTCCGGCAGGGTGGCCTGTGCTTCGTCGAGCAGAGTTCGGTCGACCCACTTGTGTGGTCCAAGCCCGCCGGCGAGCCTCAGGCTGCGAAGCGAGACTGCCTCAGTGGACGATCGACCCCCATTATCGGGGGCAAAGTGACCAGTCGCGGGCCGGCACTCGACCGTCGCCGCCATCTGGCCGTCCGCGTCAGGCGCCACTACGATTCGTAGCGCACCGGTGGACGCGCTTGGCACATCCAGAACCGGAGGCGTGTGTCGAGGGAAGAGCTCGGCAAGGCTGGCAGTGAGGCGGGCCAGGTGGGCGTCGAGCTCGACCGGACAGCCGTCGAGTACCAGCAGGGTCTCGAAGACCCCCTGCTGTGGATCGGGACGGCGACGATCGAACACGGGGCCATTGTGGCAACCTCGCCCGGGTTGAAGACACTCCTGATCGACAACTACGACTCCTTCACCTACAACCTCTTTCAGTTGCTGGCAGATGTAAACGAGGACGAGCTGCTAGTCGTCCGCAACGACGAGGCAAGCTGGGGGGAGTTGTCGCGGCTCGAGTTCGACAACGTGGTCGTCTCACCCGGCCCGGGGAGGCCCGACCGGTCCGGCGACTTTGGCGTCTGCGAGGACGCCATCCGCCACTCCGCGGTGCCGCTGCTCGGTGTCTGCCTTGGACACCAGGGCCTTGGCGCCGCGTTCGGCGCCGCGGTGGTCGCGGCCCCCGAGCCGATGCACGGCCGCCTCAGCGCGATCCTGCACGACGACTCGCCGCTCTTCGCCGGCATCCCCCGCGAGTTCCAGGCGGTCCGCTACCACTCGCTCTGCGTGGAGCAGCCGCTGCCGGCCGAACTCAGGGGCATCGCCTGGACAAGCGACGGTGTGCTGATGGCTGTCGAACACCGTGAACGGCCGCTGTGGGGCGTCCAGTTTCACCCTGAGTCCGTCTGTACAGAGCACGGGCGGCGGCTGCTGGAGAACTTCAGGGACTTGAGTATGCGAGCGGGACGACGGGGACATCCCCGCCCGGACTCGCGGGCTTCGCCCGCTCTGAGTATCCGCCCGTTCGGGGATGTCCCCGTCGTCCCTTCGCGGAAGCTTCTGGTGGAGCGGCTTGACACGGCGGTCGACTCCGAGCGTGCATTCGTGAGCTTGTATGGGGAGAGCAAGAGTGCCTTTTGGCTCGACTGCAGCCGTGCCGGCGACGGTGCGCGCTTCTCGTTCATGGGCGACAGCTCCGGCCCGCTAGGAGCTGTCGTCACCTATTGCGTGGCTGACGGCGAGGTCAAGGTCGAGCGTGGGGGTGAGATCGAGATCCGCCGTGAATCGATCTTCGAGTACCTCGCTGCGGAGACGGAGCGTCTGCGCTTGCCGGAGACCGAGCTGCCGTTCGAGTTCGACTGTGGCTTCGCCGGCTGGCTCGGCTATGAGCTGAAGGCGGAGTGCGGGGGAGATGCCGTGCACGAGTCACCGCTGCCCGATGCGGCCTTCGTTTTCGCGGATCGGATGATTGCCTTCGACCATGACGAGGGCCACACCTACCTGCTCTGCCTCGCTGGGACTGGTGCGACTGAGGACGCTGAGCGCTGGCTCTTCGACACAGCCACCAGACTCGCGTCGCTGCCGCCGCTCGACGAGCTTGCGCGGCCCGCTGGCGATTCGGTGGAGTTTCGGCTGGCTCGTCCCTGCGAGGGCTACCTGGACGAGATCGGCGAGTGCAAGCAGCTGCTCGCCGAAGGGGAGACGTACGAGGTCTGCCTGACGAACTCGGTCCTCGTCGACTCCGCCCCGGAGCCGCTGGCGCTCTACCGCACTCTGCGCCGCGTCAACCCGGCACCGTTCTCGTCCTTTGTGCGCTTCGGTGACGCCGCTGTGCTCAGCTCCTCTCCGGAGCGCTTTCTCAGCGTTGGCCGCGACCGCTGGGTCGAGGCGAAGCCGATCAAGGGGACGAGCCGCCGCGGGGGGAGCGCCGCCGAGGACGTGCGCCTCGCCGAGCGACTGCGTGGCGACGAGAAGAACCGGGCGGAGAACCTGATGATCGCCGACCTGCTGCGCAATGACCTCGGTTCGGTCTGCGAGGTGGGCACCGTTCACGTGCCCCGCCTGATGCAGGTCGAGACTTACGAGACCGTGCATCAGCTGGTCTCGACCGTGCGGGGGCTGCTGCGCGGGGGGCTGCGGGCGCCCGACTGCGTCCGTGCCTGCTTTCCGCCCGGCTCGATGACCGGCGCGCCGAAGCGGCGCACGATGCGGATCATCGATGCGCTCGAGGGCGAAGCGCGCGGCGTCTACTCGGGCGCGATCGGCTACTTCGGCCTCGGCGGTGGCTGCGACCTCAGCGTCGCGATCAGGACGATCGTCAGCGATGGCGAGACGACCAGGATCGGCGCCGGCGGCGCGATCGTCACCCAGTCGAACCCCGAGGAGGAGTTCGAGGAGATGCTGCTGAAGGCGAGCGCCCCGTTGCGGGCGATCGATCCAGGTGCCGACCTGGCGCGATCCCTGCGTGCTACAGCCGGATCAGGTTCGCCGCGTCGATCTCCCGCGTGACGCCGCGGAAGTCGACCGTCAGCGACGCCGTCGATACCACCGCGCCGTAGTCGATTCCCGGGTGCGCGGTGACGATCGCCGCCAGGTCGGTGGAGGCAAGGGCCTCGTCGAGGTCCACCGAGCGGAGATCGAGCTCGGCGAGCTCGGGTGCGAAGGCGTCGTGGTAAGAGACGATCGCCCCCAGCTCGCGCAGCATGCCGACGATCTCCAGCGCCGGCGACTCGCGGATGTCTCCGACCCCGGCCTTGTAGCTGACGCCGAGCAGCAGGACGCGGGAGCCCTTGACCGCCTTTTCGGCCTCGTTGAGGGCGCGCGCGATCCGATCCACGCAGTAGGCGGGCTGGGCCCGGTTGACCTTGCCGGCGAGCTCGATGAACTCGGGATAGAAGTCATGCTCGCGCGCCTTGAAGGCGAGGTAGAAGGGATCGACCGGCAGGCAGTGGCCGCCCATGCCGGGCCCCGGATCGAAGCGCATGAAGCCAAAGGGCTTGGTGTCGGCGGCTTCGATCACCTCCCAGACGTCGATACCGAGCCGGTCGCAGAGCTGGGAGAGCTCGTTGACCAGGGCGATGTTGACCGAGCGGAAGATGTTCTCGAGCAGCTTCGCCAGCTCCGCTGCCTCCGGGGTCGAGAGGACGACGACCTCGTCGCAGACCAGCTCGTACAGTTCGCGAGCCCGCTCCGCGGAGGCCGGGGTGATGCCGCCGACGAGCTTGGGCGTGGTGCGCACGGTGTAGTCGGTGCGGCCCGGGTCGATCCGCTCCGGCGAGAAGGCGAGGTGGAAGTCGCGGCCGGCGGAAAGGCTCGACCCCTGCTCGAGGATCGGCTGCAGGCGCTCGCGCGTGGTCCCCGGGTAGGTGGTCGACTCGAGCACGACCAGCTGATCTGGCCGCAGGACGCCGGCGAGCGTCGCCGCCGAGTCGGTCAGGTAGGTGAGATCCGGTTCGCGCGAGCCGGTCAGCGGCGTCGGCACGCAGACGATCACCGCTGCGCAGGATGCAAGCTCGCTATGGTCCGCGGTCGCGCGGAGCCGGTCGCCGAGCGGGGCGAGGCTGGCGCCGGGGATGTCCTCGATGTAGCTGCGGCCATCGTTCAACGCCTCGACCTTGCGGGCGTCGGTATCGAGCCCGACCACCCCATGCCCGGCCTCGGCGAAGGCGACGGCCAGCGGCAGCCCGACGTACCCGAGCCCGACGATCCCGATCTTCATCGTGCGGAGTGTAGGTAGTGGCGCGGGGGCTTCGAGGACGAAGGCTCAGCCGAAGGGTGGCTGGGGGAAGTCCGCGACCGGGCGCATTGAAAAGGGCACCGATCTCTGGCCGCCGTATACGACCCGGACGAGCCCGCTCTTCTTGCGCCCGTACCTGCTCTTGATCAGGCCGTGAAAGATCCCCACCTTGTTCGCATGCACCGCCCGGGCCCTGCGCCAGCGCCCGCGCTTGCGGAGCTGGATTTCGACCCGACCCGGTTTGCTGGTCGGCGTCCGGCCCCAAAAAAAGAGACCGCGTTTTCTTGGATAGGCAACGAATGGAAACCTGAAGGCGAAGAAGACTTTCTTGGGCTGGTCCTGCGCAATCGTCGGACCGCGAAAGAAGAGGCCCGCCTGCAGCGTCAGGTTGAAGGGGCGTTCGGGTTCGTAGGGGTCGTCCCTGAGGCTGTACCAAAAGAAGTGGGTCATTCCCACCCGCCATGCGCGGTAGAGCGTTTCCGCGGTCCACCGGCACAAGATCTTCATCGAGAGGCCACCGGGATCGGGTGGCTTCGAGTCCCAGGAGAACTCCGTGCTCCAGAGTTCGGTCTGCCCGGTGCCTCCCTTGATGCGCCCGGCGCGGTCGGCGGCTCTGAGCAGGGTCTGCAGCTTCCCGAGGTCGCCGAGTTCGACGTCGTTGGCGCCCCCTTTGTGCGTCGGGCCGCCGAACGTGTAGGGGTGGATGTCGAAGACATCGAAATGCACGCCGCCTTCGCAGTCGCCCTTCGTCGGATGCGGGTGCGAAGCGCCGTGCATGCAGAGGAGCAAGCGCGCGAACTGCACCGGGCCGACCGCATATCGCGGCACGGCGACCGGGGAGAGGCCGGCTGCGATCACCAGATTCGAGGAGTCGATTGCCTTGATCCCCGCGTAGAAAGAGTTGATCAACTGGCGATACAGGTAGGGCGAGACGGCATGTTCGCTTTCGAACTGGGGAAAGAAGAAGAGGCTCAGGTTCGGCTCGTTGAGGCCCTGCCAGTACCGGACCCTGGGCAGATTTTGGAAATCGCCGCTGTAGCGACTGGCCGCAGCCTTGGCGAATGCCTCCAGTGCAGCGGGATCGGGGTTGCAGAGGTTGGTGTTCTGCGAATCGGGGGGCGCTTCGCACCGCTGTGCCCATTCCGGTGCTCCGTCGACTAGTAGCACCGGGGTGAGGCCCGCCTTGACCGCTTCGAGGACCCCGGTATCGATGTAGGACCAGTTGTAGTGCGGATCCCCCGGGTCTTCCGGTTCCCAGTCGGCGGGTTCCTCCTCCGGCGCGACTTCCGGCCAGTTCAGCGCCAGCCGCACCATTTGTGCCCCGGTTGACTTTGCGTGGCCGAAGACTTCCGCTCGGTAGTCGCCGATACCGGCGATCCCCGTAACCAGGGGTCGTGCGGTAGCCGCATGCGCTCGCGAGACAACTGCCAAGAAGGCAATGCCCACGGCCACCACCGCCAGTGTCTTCATGACGGGGAGTTTAGGTACCAGCCGAGGCTAGCCGAAGGGCGGATGGACGAAGTCGGGAATCGGCTTCATCGAGAACGAGAGCGAGTTCTGGCCCCGGTAGAGCGCCCGCGCGTAGCCGATCTTGTCCTTGCCGTAGGCGGTCGCCGCGGTGCCGGTGAACATTCCCGCCTTGGTGGCGCGCGTAGTGGCGACGTTGCGCCATTTCTTCCCGTCGAAAACCTGGACCGCGACCTTGCCCGCCGTGCTCTCGGGCGTTCGCCCCCAGAAGAAGAGACCGTTGCGCCTTGGGAAGGCGACGAAGGGGAAGCGGAAGGCGTAGAGCACTTCCTTCGGCTGGTCCTGCTGGACTTCGGCGCCGCCACGGAAGTAGAGGCCCGACTCGAGCGTGTCGCTGTAGCTCTGTCCCGGCTGGTGCAGGCCGTCCCTGAGGCTGTACCAGAAGAAGTGGCTCACCCCGGCGCGCCAAGCCGTGTAGAGCGCTTCCGAGGTCCAGTGGGTGAGGATGTCCATCGGCAGGCCACCGGGGTCGGGCGGCTGGGAGTCCCAGGAGAACTCGGTGATCCAGAGCGGCGTGTGCTTGAACTGGCTGTTGATCCGGCCGGCGCGGTCGGCGGCCTCGATCAGTTCCTGCAGCTTCGGCAGGTCGCCGAGCTCGACGTCGTTGACGCCTCCTTCGTGCGTCGGGCCGCCGGTCGTGTAGGGCTGGATCGCAAAGATGTCGAAGTCGACGCCGCCCCCGCAGTTGCCCTTCATCGGCTTCGGGTTCTTGCTGCCGGTCATGCAGAGCATCGTGCGGGCGAATTGCATCGGTCCGATCGTCCAGCTCTTCACCGCGATCGGCCCGAGGCCGGCGGCGAGCACCAGGTTCGAGGGATCGACCCCTTTCACCGCGCCGTAGAAGGAGTCGATCAGCGCTCGGTAGAGGCCGGGCGAGAGCGCATGTCCTTCGGTGTCGTACTGAGGAAAGAAGAAGAGACTGAGGTTCGGCTCGTTGAGCCCTTGCCAGTATTGGACGCGCGGCAGGTTGAGGAATTTGCCGCTGTAGCGACGCGCGGCGGCGGTCGCAAAGGCGGCCAGCGCAGCAGGTTCGGGATCGCACACCGCGTCGGGCAGGGCGGCGGGGGTCTGGCAGCGCTGAGCCCAGGTCGGCACGCCGTCGATCTGGAGAACCGGCACCAGGCCGGCCTCGACCGCGCGCGCGACCTCGAAGTCGGCATCCTGCCAGCGGTAGTTGGGGTCGGCCGGGTCTTCCGGGTTCCAGCTCGCGGGCTGGGCCGGCGGCGCGATGTGCGGCCACTCGAGCGGGATGCGCACGAACTTCGCGCCCGCCGCTTTGGTTCGGTCGAAGGAGACCTGTTCGTCGCTGCCGACGTTGGTGACGCCGGTCGTCAGCGACGCAGGTCCCTTGGCGCTTGCGGCGCGGGGGGCGATGGCCAGTGCAAGGGCGCAGCCGAGCAGGACGAGGGACCAGCGCAGGCTGGTCGGAACCGGCAGCGATTTGGCGCTAGGAAGGCTCACGGAGAAATGAGGGACCCCTAATGAGTCGGCTGCCTGCGCCGGCGCACGACATATGCAACCGACCATGCGATCGTGCCGAGCACGATCAGCGGCAGCAGCAGGCCCAACTGGCCCGAGGAGGAGCCGGTCGCCTGGCCGAGCACCTCACCGAGGCCGGAGGAGCCATTCGGGATCTGCTCCGAGGTCAGGGTCGCTTCTTGGCCGGCGGTGCTCCCCGGCGTGTCGCCGGAGGGCTCGTGGGCAGGTGAGCCGTTGCCGTTCGAGCCGCTCTCACCGGGCCCAGACCCGTTCGCCGCCTTAGCGGGCGAGGCACCCCCCGGCGCCGGGGGGGTGCCTTCCCCGCCGCCTGAGACCGCGACGGGCGCGGTCGCCGCGGCCACTTCCGCCGCCGCGTGCCCTTCCGGCCCTTGCGCGTCGAGCTTCTTGGCATTGCCCTTGCCCAGTACCTGCTTCGGAGACTTGTTCCCGCCGTGCTTCGAGGGGTTGGTCGCTTTCGGCCCGCCGGCCGTCGGCACCGCCTCCGTGTACTGGGTGGCGGCCGAGTTGCCGGGGGGAACCAGGTATTCCGCCTGGGCGGCGCTGGGGATGGCGAAGATCGCGATCGTCGCCGCAAGCAGACCGAGTCCCGTCTTGGATGCCTTCATATCTGGCTACGCCGGGGGTAGTGGGTGCAGCGGGAGGTCGGCGCCGGACCGTCCGAACCGCGTTCGTAGCATAGAACCCGATGGACTCGGCTTCGATGCGGCGCCCGGCGCCCCTGGAAAACACCCGCGAGGTCGACTGGGCGGCGGCTGCCATCTGGCTGCTCTGCTTTGGGCTGATCGCCTACCTGGGGATCGAAGGGGGCGGTTACGACGCGCTCGTCCACGATCAGGTCGGCATCGCCGTCTGGTGGATCCTGCTCGCGGCGGTGGCCGTCGGCGCCGCGCCGCGGAGGCGGCCGGGCCGGATCGCCTGGATCGCCCTCGGCCTGTTCGCGGCTTTCACGATCTGGACCGCGCTCAGCCTCGGCTGGACCGAGAGCAGCGACAAAACCTCGGCCGACCTCGCCCGCATGCTCGGCTACCTGGGGATCTTCGCGCTCGCGATCCTCAGCCGGGGATTCCGCGAATCGCAGCGATTGATTGGCGCTGTTGCGGCCGGGATCTCGCTCGTCTTCCTGATCGGCCTGCTCTCGCGCCTGCACCCGGCCTGGTTCCCGTTGGCCAGGCAGACCGGGGTCATCCTCGAAGACACCGAACGGCTCTCCTATCCGATCGACTACTGGAACGGGCTCGCCGGGCTGATCGCGATCGGCCTTCCCCTCTTGCTGCAGATCGCGAGCGGGGCGAGGACCACCGTGGCGCGGGCGCTGGCCGCAGCGGCACTGCCGGCGGCGATGCTGACCCTCTTCCTGACCTTGTCGCGAGGAGGGATCGCGGCGGCGGTGCTCGCCGTCGCCCTCTTCCTCGCGCTGACCTCCGACCGGCTGCCCAAGCTCCTGACCCTTCTCCTCACCGGCGTCGGCGGGGCGATCCTCGTCGTCGCCGCGAACAGTCGCTCGGCCCTGCAGGAAGGCCTCGAAAACGACGCCGCCAGGCACCAGGGCAGCGAGCTGCTCTTGATCGTGCTCGCGGTCTGCATCGCGGCCGGCCTGCTCCAAGCCGCCCTCACCTCGTCGGCGGTGCTCGATCGCCGTCCGGGCTGGACCCGGGTCTCGCGCGATCAGGCGCTCACCGCGACGATCGTCGCGGTGATGGTCGCGGTCGTCGCGGCGCTGCTGCTCGGCGCCCCCGGTCGCGTCTCGAACGGCTGGGACGAATTCAAGGAAGGCGGTGGGCCCGGGTCCGGCGCGGGGCGGCTGGGCAGCGTCTCCGGCCAGAGTCGCTACCAGCTCTGGAGCTCGGCGGTGCGGGAGAACAAGACCAAGCCGCTGACCGGAACCGGGTCCGGCACCTTCGAATTCTGGTGGGCGCGCGACGGCGACACCGACGAAACGGTGCGCGACACCCACTCCCTGTACCTGCAGACGCTGGGGGAGCTGGGGATCGTCGGCTTCGCCCTGATCATGGCCTTCCTCGCTGCTGTTTTCGTCGGCGGAGCCCGCCGCCTGCTCGCCGCTTCGGCGCGGGACCGCCCGCTATACGCCGCCGCCCTGGCCGGCTTCGCTGCTTTCTGCATTACGGCGGTGTTCGACTGGATGTGGCAGCTCCCCGCTCTGGCGGTGGCGGCGCTGCTGCTCGGCTCGATCCTCGTCATGCCGTCGCGCCCGGACGGGGAGGGGGCAGAGCGCCGTGCGGGCCTGCCCACCCCGCTGCGCGTCGCGGCCGGCGCCATCGCCCTCTTGGCGATCGTCGCGATCGCGATCCCACTCGCCACCACCAGCCTTGTGCGTCAAAGCGAAGCGGACGTCCGCGACGGTGACCTGACCGCGGCGCTGAGTGCCGCCCGCGGCGCCCAGAACGTTCAGTCCGATGCAGCGGGGCCGCGCCTCCAGCAGGCGCTGGTTCTTGAGACCCAGGGGGATCTGCCGGCCGCCGCGGAAGCCGCACGGGCGGCGACCGAACGCGAGTCGACCAACTGGCGCAACTGGCTGGTCCTCTCGCGGATCGAGGCCGAGAGCGGGAATGCCCAGGCCGCGGTCCGCGCCTACCGCCGGGCGCGCTCGCTGAACCCGCGCGCGCAGCTCTTCCAACGCTGAGCGCAGAGCCATTTGCTGCCCTGGGATACTTCTGAAGACGATCAATTCGAAGGGAGAGGGATGAGCCTGCTGTCTCGATTCAGCGCTATCGCAGCGCTGGCCATTGCCGTCTTCGTCGCCGTCGGCTGCGGGGAAACGGTGATCGACAGCGCCAAGACCGAGGCGGCGATCGAACAGAACCTCGAAAACTCCGTCGGCCAGAAGATCAACTCGGTCGATTGCCCCTCTGGGGTCGAGGTCAAGGCCGGGACGAGCTTCGATTGCACGGTCAACATGGCGGGGGGGAAGCAGGAGACGGCGACGCTGAAGATCATCAACTCCGACGCCGACGTCGAAGTAACCAACCTCAAGGCCAATAAGTAGAGTGCGCCGGATGAGCCAAACCATCGCGGCCGAAGCGCCGACCACCAACAAGAAGCTCCTCGACTGGGTCGGGGAGATCGCAGACCTGACCCAGCCCGACGCCATCCACTGGTGCGACGGCTCCGCTGAGGAGTACGACAAGCTCGCCGAGACACTGATCGAGGCGGGCACCTTCGAGCGTCTCTCCGATGCCAAGCGCCCGAACTCTTACCTCGCCCTTTCCGATCCCGGCGACGTCGCCCGGGTCGAAGACCGCACCTTCATCTGCTCCGAGCGCGAGGAGGACGCCGGCCCGACCAACAACTGGCGCGAGCCGGACGAGATGAAGGCGATGCTGCGCGGGCTCTTCGAGGGCTCGATGGCGGGTCGCACGATGTACGTCGTCCCCTTCTCGATGGGCCCGCTCGGCTCGCCGATCGCCCACGTCGGCGTGCAGCTGACCGACTCGCCTTACGTCGCGGTGAGCATGCGGATCATGACCCGGATGGGCAAGGGCGCCCTCGACGTGCTCGGCACCGATGGCGAGTTCGTCCCCTGTCTGCACTCTGTCGGTGCTCCGCTGGCGGCCGGCGAGGAAGACGTGCCCTGGCCCTGCGACGCGGAGAACAAGTGGATCGTCCACTTCCCCGAGAGCCGCGAGATCTGGTCCTACGGCTCCGGCTACGGCGGCAACGCCCTGCTCGGCAAGAAGTGCTTCGCCCTGCGGATCGCCTCGGCGATGGCTCGCGACGAGGGTTGGCTCGCCGAGCACATGCTGATCCTCAAACTCACCTCGCCCGAGGGTGAGGTCAAGTACGTCGCCGGGGCCTTCCCGTCGGCCTGCGGCAAGACCAACTTGGCGATGCTGATCCCGACCGTGCCCGGTTGGAAGGTCGAGACGGTCGGCGACGACATCGCCTGGATGAAGTTCGGCGAGGACGGTCGCCTCTACGCGATCAACCCCGAGGCGGGCTTCTTCGGCGTCGCGCCGGGAACGGGCGAGAAGACCAACCCCAACGCGATGAAGACCGTCGCCCGCGACTCGATCTTCACCAACTGCGCCAAGACCGACGACGGCGACATCTGGTGGGAGGGGATGACCTCCGAGCCGCCCGAGCACCTGATCGACTGGCACGGCGAGGACTGGACTCCGGACTCCGACAAGCCCTCCTCGCATCCCAACGCCCGTTTCACCACGCCGGCGGCGGCCTGTCCCTCGATCGCCCCGGAGTGGGAGGACCCGGCCGGCGTGCCGATCGACGCCTTCCTCTTTGGTGGTCGTCGCTCTCACGTCGTCCCGTTGGTCCGCGAGGCTTTCGACTGGGAGCACGGTGTCTTCCTCGGCTCGATCATGTCCTCGGAGACGACCGCCGCTGCGGCGGGCGAGGTCGGCAAGCTGCGCTTCGACCCGATGGCGATGCTGCCGTTCTGCGGCTACCACATGGGCGATTACTTCAACCACTGGCTCGCGGTCGGGGCTCGCGAGGGCGCGCAGATGCCCCGCGTGTTCTACGTCAACTGGTTCCGCAAGGACGACGAGGGCAACTTCCTCTGGCCGGGCTTCGGCGAGAACAGCCGCGTGCTCGAGTGGGTCTTCCGTCGCTGCGCCGGCGAAGCCGAGGCGGAGGAGACGCCAGTCGGCATGGTGCCGGCGGCCGGGGGGCTCGACACCGAGGGCCTGTCGATCACGGCCGAGGAAGTCGCCGACCTGCTCGCGGTGGACCCCGCCGAGTGGAAGGCCGAGCTGCCGCAGGTCGAGGAGCACTTCGCCCGCTTCGGCGAGCACCTGCCGGAGCAGCTGCGCGACCAGCTGGCCGACCTCGAGCGTCGACTCGGCGCTTAGGCGACACAGGGTGGGCCGGCTCGGCGATCTAAAGGTGCAGGTCGCGAGCCGGTCGATCCATGCCCTCAGCCGGCCCGCCGGCGGCTACTACGTCAACCTCGACTACCCGCCGACTGTCGAGAACGCGCCGCGCTACGGGCACGGGCGCCCGCCCAACCCGCGCCTGGAGGAGTTGATTCGCTCCCAGGCGTCGGGCTACGGCCGGATCCTGGAGACGATCGACGGCTACGCCGAGGAGCTGGCCCGGATCGAGGTCTCGGCAGCCGATCCCCGCGAGCCCTCGTGGGTCAACGGAATGATCTCCGGCCTCGACGGGGCCACCTTCTATGCCTTGATGCGCGACCGCAGGCCGGCCCGCTACCTGGAGATCGGCTCGGGCAACTCGACCAAGTTCGTCGCCCGCGGCTGCCGCGAGGGCAACCTCGGCACCAAGATCACCTCGATCGACCCGCATCCGCGCGCCGAGGTCGACGAGCTCTGCGACGAAGTCATCCGTAAGCCCCTGGAGGCGGCCGACCTCTCGGTCTTCGCCGGTCTCGAAGCGGGGGACATCGTCTTCTTCGACGGCTCCCACCGGGTCTTCATGAACAGCGACGTGTCGGTCTTCTTCCTGGAGGTCCTGCCGGCGATCCCGGCCGGCGTTCTGGTTGGCATCCACGACATCTACCTGCCCGACGACTACCCGGCGGACATCGCCGAGCGCTACTACTCGGAGCAGTACATGCTCGCCGCCTATCTGCTCGGCGGCGCCGACGTCGAGATAGTGCTGCCGGCCTGGTGGGCCGCCAACGACTCACAGCTGGGCGGGATGCTCGACGGTCTCTGGTCCCGACCGGGACTCGGCCAGGTCGACCGCCACGGCGTCTCCTTCTGGTTCACGACGACGTAGCTGCCGCGATCACATCCCGTAGGACTCGGCCAGCTCCGGGTCCTTCGCGGCCAGCATCTCCGCCAGCTCGACCATCACCTTGCACTGCTTCCAGGTGGCGTCGTCCTGCATCTTGCCGTCGATCATGTGGACGCCGCGGCCGTCGGGGATCGCCTCGAGGACTTTCTTGGCGAACTTGACCTCCTCCGGCGGCGGGCTGAAGACCTTCTTGGCGATGTCGATCTGCACCGGGTGCAGCGACCAGGCGCCGACGCAGCCCATCAGGAAGGCGGCGCGGAACTGGGTCTCGCATCCGGCCGTGTCCTTGATGTCGCCGAAGGGGCCGTAGAAGGGCAGGATCCCGGTCGAGGCGCAGGCGTCGACCATGCGCGCGATCGAGTAGTGCCAGAGGTCCTGCTGGGCGCTGACCCGATCGGCCTCGGGGTTCTCCGGGTCGGCGGGGTCCTCCATCACGCGGTAGCCGGGGTGGCCGCCGCCGACGCGGGTCGTCTTCATCCGCCGCGAGGCGGCGAGGTCGGCGGGGCCGAAGCTCATCCCCTGCATGCGCGGGCTGGCTGCCGGCGATCTCCTCGAGGTTGACGACGCCTTGCGGCGGTCTCGAGGATCGCGTGGATCAGGATCGGACGGTCGAGGCCGGCCTTGGCCTCGAGCTGGGCGAGCAGGCGGTCGACGTAGTGGATGTCCCAGGCGCCCTCGACCTTGGGCACCATCACGACCTCGAGCTGGTCGCCGATCTCAGTTGACCAGCGTGGTCAGGTCGTCGAGCACCCAGGGGCTCTCCAGCGAGTTGACCCGGGTCCAGAGCGCGGTCTGGCCGAAGTCGGACTCCTTGGCCGCCTTGATCAGGCCGGCGCGCGCCGCCTCCTTGCGGTCGACCGGGATCGCGTCCTCGAGGTTGCCGAGCAGGATGTCGGTCTTCGCGGCGATGCCGGCGGCCTTTTCGACCATCTTCTCGTTGGAGAAGTCGAGGAAGTGGATCATCCGCGACGGCTTGACGGGGATCTCAGTCAGTGGCTCGGGGGCGCCGATCGCCAGCGGCTGGAAGAAGTCTCTGGGGTTTCGCAAGCTGCTCCTCGGAGGTTGGGGACGGTCGGCTGGAATCTAATCAGGCGGCGCGGTAGAGGTTTGGCGCGCTATGCGAACCGAACCTCTACCGCGCTCGGAGGGGCGCAGGGATTCGCCCTTCGCCGCCGTACATGAAGGGTGATGAGCGAGGACGCGCACATGAGTGCCGAGGACTGGACCCTGCCCGAGCGCTCGCGGCCACCGCTGCTGGGCGAGCTGGTCGAGCGGATCGATGAGGCGCTGGCCACCGCCCGCGCCTCCGAGGCAGCGGTGATGACCGTCGGCGCCGCTGCTCTGGATGCCGCCGAGCAGGCGAAGCGGGCCGCCGAGCTGGCCGAACGGGCCAGCAGGGCGATGAACGGCAACGGTCATGCGTCGAGCCCATTTCCCGAGGATGGCGACATGGGCGATTTCACCGCGCGGGCCGACCGGGTGGCCGAACGCCTGCAGCGTTTGCAGCGCCTGCCGCTCTCGGTTTAGCGCGCCGGCTGGGCGCCTACGGCTGGGCGACGGGCGCATCGCAGTGCGAGCCGAAGTGTTGGGCCCAAACCCGCGTTCCGAGGTTGCCTTCAAGCGTGCCGACCTGCAGGCTGAGGCCGGTTTCGTCGAAATCGCCGAGGACGTTGGCGCGGTGGTCCGGCGAGCGCATCCAGGCGGTGAAGATCGATCGCACCGAGCCGTATTCGCCGGTACCCCAAGCGAGGTTCTCGCCGACCCGCCAGCAGGGAGTCGACATGTAGCCGGTTTCCTTCATCCAGTAGGTGAATTCACGCCCGCATGCGGAGTGGCTGAAGCTGTCGCAGCTGAGGATGTCGAGCGACTTGTCGCGGGCCGATTGCGCCAGAGCATCGGCGTTGGCGAGTTCGCCCAGTCCCGCCTGGTGGCGAGCGAAGTTGACCATGCAATCCATCGCCTGCTCCTGGTCGGCGGCGGGGGCGTCGAGGTCTTCCTGGTCGCGGCAGACGGAAGCGGGTGCGATCAGTTCGCCGCCGTCGCTCGTCGCGCTCGCCCGCTTGGCGGTCGGTGCCGGCGCGGCTGCCGCGACCCGGTGGCCCTGGATGCCGACCGCGGAGGCGCTTGACGCGCAGATAGCCGCGCAGGCGATCGCCACGAGCGCGGTTGCGAGGAGATTGCGCGGGGAGGAGCCCTTCACTCATAGCTTGTCGCCCGTAGCACGGCAACCCGCGATACCTGGCGCTCCGCACCTGGACGTTTGTACGAGAAGGCGGCGCCGATATCCTTCTGCGTCCCAGCCCCCCGACCGGATCAGGAGCCATGGCCGTAGACACCGCCGCCTATACCGAGCAGACCGACATCCAGCGCGACATCACCGAGATGGTGCGCCAGTTCGCCGACGAGCAGATCATCCCCAACGCCGAGAAGTACGACCACGAGGACTCCTTCCCCGAGCCGATCGTCGAGCAGATGAAAGAGCTCGGCCTGTTCGGGGTGACGATCCCCGAGGAGTACGGCGGCATGGGGCTCGACCTGACGACCTACGCGATGATCGTCGAAGAGCTCTCGCGCGGCTGGATCTCGATCTCCGGCGTCGTCAACACCCACTTCATCGGCTCCTACCTCCTGATGAAGTTCGGCACCGACGAGCAGAAGGACTACTTCCTGCCGAAGATGGCGACCGGTGAGATCCGCGCCGCCTTCTCGCTCTCGGAGCCCGAGGTCGGTTCCGACGTGCAGGGGATCAAGGCAAGTGCGAAGAAGGGCGAGGACGGCAAGTGGGAGCTGAACGGCCAGAAGATGTGGGTGACCAACGGGCTCGGCTCCAGCGTCGTCTTCGTGCTGATGAAGACCGATCCCAAGGCCGACCCCCCATATAAGGGGATGACCTGCTTCATCACCGAGAAGGAGCCCTGGAAGGAAATCAACGAGGGCGACTACGAGGGCCTCAACGTCCCGCCCAAGATCAAGAAGATGGGCTACAAGGGGGTCGAGTCGACCGAGCTCGTCTACGACGGCTACCGCTGTCCGCCCGAGCGGGTGCTTGGCGGCGAGGAGGCCGGGGTGGGTCAGGGCTTCATCCAGATGATGGACGCGCTCGAGGTAGGCCGGGTCAACGTCGCCGCCCGCGGCGTCGGCATCGCCCAGCGAGCTTTGGAGCTCGCCCTCCGCTACAGCCAGGAGCGCAAGACTTTCGGCAAGCCGATCGCCCAGCACCAGGCGATCCAGTTCAAGCTCGCCGACATGGCGACCAAGATCGAGGCCGCACGCCTCGTCACCCGCAAAGCCGCACGGATGAAGGACGCCGGCGTGCGCTCCGACCTGGAGGCCGGGATGGCCAAGCTGCTTGCCTCCGAGACGGGCAAGGAGTGCGTCGAGGAGTGCTTCCGGATCCACGGTGGCTACGGCTACTCGAAGGAGTACGAGATCGAGCGGCTCTACCGCGATGCGCCACTGCTGCTGATCGGTGAGGGAACCTCGGAGATACAGCGCATGGTTATCGGCAAGAAGCTCTTGCAGAGGCACAAGATCTAGATGGGCTTCTAGCCGGATGGCGTCCACCTCCGATCTGATCCAAACCGCGATCGAGCGCTTCCAGGCGGAAGTACCTGCGCTGCAGAAGCTGAAACTGGTCTTCGGCCTGGAGCTGAAAGGCAGGGGCGACATCCAGCTCTACCGGGTGGAGTTGCCGGGGCCGAAGATCAAGAAGGACCTAGCTCAGGACGAGCGTGTGCTCGTCCAGATCGACCGAGCGCAGTTCAACGAGTTGGCCGAAAAAGGCACGCTGAAGAGTTACCGCAAAGCGGTCGAGACCGGTCACATCAAGGCGACCGGCGACTCCAACGTGAAGAAGCTGGTTGCCCAGGTGGTCGAACGCCAAGAGCAGCGCTCACGCCTCAAAAAAGCACACTAGCTACGCCGCTGAGTTGAGTTTTGAACGCGTTGTTGCAGGCGACCTTCATGCCTGCAACCCGCACTTTTTGAGAGGCCTTTAGTCAAAAGTACCTAGATTGGCCAGATGTATGACGGCATAGATTGGTCAAACGTCGAGTGGGTCTGTACCTTGCCGCGAGTCGGTGCCTTCGTGAGTAGCGCAGGGGCGCCAAATCTGCTTCAACTCACCAGTAAGGAGACCCACTCGATGATTGCGCCCAGGTTCGCTTCGCCCCGTGCGCGTTGGATCGCGCTTGCGCTTGGCACTTGCCTCGCGTTCGTCGTGTTCGCGGCCTTTGTCGGTTCCGCCTCGGCGGCCACCAAAGGCCCTGCGAGCACGATCAACCTCTGCATCACGAAGACCGGGCCCGCCAAGGGCACCGTGCGCTTCGTCTCGAACAAACACTGCAGAAAGGGCGAGGTGCTCGTCCAGGTCGTCGGTGGCTCCGGCAGCCAGGGAGTCCTCGGCGTCTCGGAAAGCAGCGGCGAAGCCGGACCTCAGGGCCCCGTAGGCCCCCAGGGCCCCGCGGGACCTAAGGGCGATAAGGGTGCAACCGGCGCCCAGGGCAATCCGGGCGCCAAAGGTGCCACCGGATCCCAGGGTCAGCAGGGCAACCCGGGCAATCCCGGTGCCCGGGGTGCTACCGGGTCCCAAGGTTCGCAGGGCAACCCCGGCAACCCCGGCGCCAAGGGCGATACCGGTGCCACCGGCGCTCAGGGCAACCCCGGCGCTAAAGGTGAGACTGGCGCGACTGGCGCTCAGGGCCAGAAAGGCGACCCGGGAGCTAAAGGCGACACGGGTGCCACCGGCGCCACCGGTCAGAAAGGTGATCCGGGCCAGAAAGGCGACGCCGGCGCAACCGGCGCGCAGGGCAACCCGGGAGCCAAAGGTGAGACTGGCGCCACCGGCGCTCAGGGCCAGAAAGGTGAGCCAGGAGCTAAAGGCGACACCGGTCCCCAGGGCGCGGTAGGTGCCACCGGTCCGCAAGGCCAGAAAGGCGACCCGGGCGCTAAAGGCGACACGGGTGCTACTGGTCAGCAGGGTCAAAAAGGCGAGCAAGGTGTCAAAGGCGACACCGGCGCCACCGGCGCCCAGGGCAACCCCGGCGCCAAAGGTGAGAATGGTGCGACCGGCGCCCAGGGTCAGAAAGGCGACCCGGGTCAGAAAGGCGACACCGGCGCCACTGGTCAGCAGGGTCAGAAAGGTGATCCCGGCGTCAAAGGCGACACGGGTGCCACTGGTCAGCAAGGTCAGAAAGGCGAGCCAGGTGCCAAAGGCGACACGGGTGCCACTGGTGCGCAGGGCAACCCCGGCGCCAAAGGTGAGACTGGCGCCACCGGTGCTCAGGGTCAGAAAGGTGAGCCAGGAGCTAAAGGCGACACCGGTCCCCAGGGCGCGGTAGGTGCCACCGGTCCGCAAGGCCAGAAAGGCGATCCGGGCGCTAAAGGCGACACGGGTGCAACCGGTCAGCAAGGTCAAAAAGGTGAGCCAGGAGCTAAAGGCGACACCGGCGCTACTGGTCAGCAGGGTCAGAAAGGTGAGCAAGGTGCCACCGGCGCCCAGGGCAACCCCGGCGCCAAAGGTGAGCAGGGTGCCACCGGTGCTCAGGGTCAGAAAGGCGAGCCAGGCGCTAAAGGCGACACCGGCTCACCTGGTCCTCAGGGCCCCGTAGGCGCAACCGGTCCCCAGGGACCCCAGGGACCCCAGGGCGTCCCCGGTGCCAAAGGTGCCACCGGCGCTCAGGGCAACAACGGAGCGAAAGGTGCCACGGGCCCACAGGGCAACAACGGCTCCAAAGGCGCCACCGGGCCTCAGGGCACGGCCGGCACCAACGGCTCCAAAGGCGCCACCGGCCCGCAAGGTACGGCCGGCACCAATGGCTCCAAAGGCGCGACTGGCCCGCAGGGCACGCAGGGCACGGCCGGCACCAACGGCACCAACGGCTCGACCCTGATCCTGGGGAACAGCAATGGGTCGTTCTCGCTGTCCAGCTCAGGACGATTTGTCGGGCTCAGCAGCAGCAGCACGACCGAGACCGATGTGCAGGCAGTGATGCCCGTCGCCAAGACCTTCACGAGTTTCTCGTGTCAGGCCAGCTCGGCGCCGAGCAGCGGTACGACGACGTTCCGCATACGGATCAACGGCGTCAGCACCAGCACCGCTTGCACGTTCTCGTCGGGCGATGGCAACACGGTGTCCGGCACCTACACGGTCGCCGCCGGCGACACCGTCGACGTCCAGGTGTCGAACAGCACCTCGAGCAGCAGCCGCGCGTTCGCCTGGGGTCTGGGCGGATAAGCGGTCGGGTCCACGGGAGGGCCGGGCAATGCCGCTCGGCCCTTCCGTCGGTCCGTCTCTCCGTTGGAGCACTTGTCTCCTCTGGCGGCGTCGCAGGCGCTGCCCGGCTAGCATCCCGCGCCGTCCAATCCAGAGGAGATTTCGAAACCAATGAGCGAGCAGAAGTACGAGCTGACCACCGACCAGGCCGAGCGCGAGGCGTCCGGGGCCCACAGCTACGGCCGCTACCTCGAGGAGTTCGAGGTCGGCGCCGTCTACAAGCACTGGCCCGCCAAGACCGTGACCGAGGCCGACGATCACCTCTTCTGCCTGATCACGATGAACCACCACCCGCTGCACATCAACGACATCTACGCGGGCAATTCGCAGCAGGGCCGCAACGTCGTCGTCGGCCCGCTCGTCTACTCGCTCGCCCTCGGCATGTCGGTCTCAGACGTCTCCGGCAAGGCGATCGCCAACCTGGCGACCGAAGAACTCAGCCACCCCAACCCGGTCTTCCACGGCGACACGCTCTTCTGCGAGACGGAGGTGCTTGACGTCAAGCCCTCGAAATCGAAGCTCGATCGCGGCGTGGTCAAGGTTCACACCCGCGTCCTCAACCAGGACGGAGTCCTGGTTGCCGAGTTCAAGCGGCTGGTACTGGTGCCGCGGCGCGAACCGGGATAGGGAACACCGTCCGCACGCTGGCCAACTGGCTGAGCGGGGGGCTGGGTGCGCTCGAGCGGCTCTCGGATCGGGCTGCCGTCGTCCTCCTGGTCGTCGTCGGGCTGTTGCTCGCGCTGCCAGGGCTGATCCTCGCCGGCGACCCGAATTCCGACGGCCTCTTCTACGAGGTGCAGGCGAAGGAGCTGCAGGGCGAGTCGCACGACGAAGCCATGCACGACGTCTTTGCGAGCGAGGAGGCCGGAGAAACGGCGGCGATCGAGGACGAGCCATCGGGTTCCTACCGAGTCCTCAACCCCGCTTGGCAGCAGTTCAGCGCCCAGTTCTACGAGCGTCGCTGGCTGGTCCCCGGACTGGCGATCGGGGTCGGCGCGGTCACCGGCGAGAGCGTGCCGACGGCGCTGAAGACCGTCTCGATGCTCGGCTACGCGCTGATCGGCGCCGTGCTCTTCCTCTTCCTGCGGCGCCGTTTCTCGGTCTCGATAAGCATCCTGGGCGCGCTTGGCTGCATGCTGCTGCCGCCGATGTACCGCTGGTCGTTCGGGCAGTTCGTCGACTCCTGGGGGGTTCTACTCGAGTCGCTCGGACTGCTGGGGCTCGTCCTCGTCGCGGATCGGGGGCTGCGCTGGCTGCCGCTCTGGGTCGGGTCGATGCTGGCGCTCTCGATCACCCGCGACGCGACGATGATCCTGGGCCTCGCTGCCGCCTGGCTGGCGGTCATGCAGCTGAGCAATATGGGCGAGATCCGCCGCAACGCCTGGATCCTCGCCAGCGGCGCTCTGGCTGCCGTGCCGGCGCTGCTGCTCGGCGGCGCCCCGGTCCGCGAGAACCTCGCCTACATCCTCGCCGGCTACAACGTCCCCACCGATACCAGCTGGAGCCACATTGCCTCCGGTTATCCAGCCCAGCTCTGGTCGACCGTGCACGGCAACCTCACCTATCCGCTTGAACGCGGCACCGCCGGGCTGCTGCTCTACGGCGTGGTTGCCGTCGCCCTCGTGGCGATCGCGCTCGTCATGGTCCGTCGCCCTCGTGGCGACGCGTTCTGGCTGGTTTCACACGGAGCGATCGCCGGCTGCGTGATCCTGCTCCTCGTCGCCAACAACCCGCAGGGCTACCGCCTGGAGCTTGTCTTCGTGCCCGTGATCGCGGCCGGCTTCGCACTGGCGCTGCGCTGGGCGGTGGAGCGGTTCAGCCTCGTTCAAGCGCGCTGATCGGCAGCGATTCGACCGTGTGCGTGCCGATCGGCCCGTTCGGCTTCAGGCCGGGGCAGTAGCTGCCCCCGATCGCGTAGATGCGCCCGTCGGCGACGCCGGCGCCACCGCCGCGACGTTCGAGCTTCATGTTGGGCAGTCGCTCCCACTTCGCGGTCTTCGGGTCGTACGCCCAAGCGCTGTTCGTGACCCAGCCGCCGCCGTCCTCCCAGTCGAACTGGTCCTCGCCGCCGACGACGACGATCCTGCCTCCGGCGGTGACGACTCGCGGCGAGGCGACCCCCAGCGGCAGTTTCGGCAGGGTTTCCCATTCGTCGGTCTTCGGGTCGTAGCTTTCGAAGATGTCAAGCGAGCGGTCCTTGCTGCCGCGGCCGCCGACGACGTAGAACTTGCCGTCAAGGGCGGCCCCGGAGATGTGGTGGCGACCGATATGCATCGGTGCGCCGAACGACCACTTGTCGGTGTCGAAGTCGTAGATTTCGAGCGTGTTGTAGACCGGGAACGAGCTGACGTTGAAGGTCTGCGGGGCGCCGCCCGCGACGTAGAGCTTGTGCCCGATCACCGTCACGGCGCCGGCTGCGCGCGGCGGCTGGTGCATCGAGGCAAGCTGGGTCCAGTGGTTCGTCTTCGGGTCGTACTCCCAGAAGTCGGTCGTCGGTTCTTCGCCGTTCAGGTAGCCGCCCGGCAGGTACAGCTTGCCCTTGTAGGTGGCCGCTTCGACGTGGTCGAGGCCGACGGGGAGATGGGTCGGCTCGCTCCAGTGCTTCGTTCGGGTGTCGAAAGCCAGGACGGTGTGGAGGTTGCCGGGCGGGCTGCCCCCGGCGGTGTAGATGACAGGGCCGATCGCGACCGCCGTCGACTCCACCTGGGTGCGCGGCATTGCCGGTTCCTGGCGCCAGTGCCCGGCAGGAGCGGGGGGAGATTTCGGGTCTTTGCGGTAGAGGCCCAAGCGGCAGGGCGGGTTCGGCGTCGCCTTTTCGAAGCCGAGCGTCTGCCGCCAGTGGCCGGGCAGGTTGATCACGTTCGCTCCGGCGAGGACGCCGAGGACGAGAACCAGCGTCATCGCAGCCGCAAGCACGGCCAGGACCTTGGACCCTCTGCCTTTCACAGGCCGGGAGTATGGCGCGTCGGCACGGTGGGAGAAGGGTCGCGGCGAAGTTGGTTGAATCTGTCAGGCGACGATGGCTCCCGCCCAGGCAACCGACAAGATCCCGGTATTCGACGTGCGGCTGAACGAGTCGCACGTCGAGGCCGTGGCCGAGACGCTGCGCTCGGGCTGGCTGACCATGGGCCCCCGCATTCAGGAGTTCGAGGCTGAGTTCGCCGAGCACCTGGGGATCGAGCACGCGATCGCCGTCAACAGCTGCACCGCGGCCCTGCACCTCGCCTACCTCGCGGCCGGGATCGGCCCCGGGGACGAGGTGATCGTGCCGGGCATCACCTTCGTCGCCTCCGCTGCCGCCGTGCGCTACTGCGGCGGCACGCCGGTCCTCGCCGAGATCGTCGGCCAGGGGGACCTCAGCCTCGATCCCGAGGACGTCGAGGCGAAGATCACCCCACGGACGAAGGCCGTGTGCGCTGTCCACTACGGCGGCTACGCGGCGCCGCTGGCGGCGCTGGGCGAGATCTGCGAGCGCCACGGACTGGTGCTGATCGAGGACGCCGCCCACAGCCCCGAGGCCGTCGTTCCCGGCGAGAGCCGGAAGCTGGGCACCTACGGCCTGGCCGGTACCTTCAGCTTCTTCTCGAACAAGATCCTCTCCTGCGGCGAGGGGGGGCTGCTGGCGACCGCCGACGACGGGGTCGCCGAGCTCGCGCGCAGCCGTCGCTCGCACGCGATGACGACCGGGACCTGGGACCGCCACCGCGGCCACGCGATGGGCTACGACGTGGTCGAGGTCGGCTACAACTACCGGCTCGACGAGCCACGGGCGGCGCTGCTCTCGGCTCGCCTGCCCGATCTCGCCGCGGACATCGAGGCGCGGCGCGACCTCACTGCCCGCTACCGCGAGCTGCTGGGCGACATCGACCAGCTGACGCTCCCCTACAGCGACGAGCAGGTCGCGGCCAGCTCCTGCTACGTGATGCCGGTGATGCTGGAAAACGCCGAGCAGCGCGACGCCGTGCGCAAGCTGCTCTCAGAGAGCCACGGCGTGCAGACCAGCGTCCTCTACCCCTCGATCAACGAGTTCACCGCCTACGGCCGCGGCGAGCAGAGTCTGCCCCGCTGCGAGCAGGCGGCCCGGACCCAGCTGACCCTGCCGCTTTACCCCCACCTCGGCGAGGAGCGCCTGCGGCGGGTGGTCACCGCGCTGCGCGCGAGCCTCGACGAAGCTGCTGCTTAGCTTCGGCGGGCTAGTTCGTCTCGCCGAAACGCGGCATCGGCTCGCCTCGGTAGGCGAGTCCCCCGGTAGCAGGGGCAGGGATTGTCCTCGCAGGCGACCCCGTCATCGTCGCCATCGAGCCGGTCCGGGTCGTAGCGGGGGCCACCGTGCTTCAGATAGAAGATCTGGGCCGCGCGCTGTGAGGCGAAGTCGGCGCAGTCCTTGTCGCCGGCGGCGACAGCGCCGCGAAAAGCGCGATGCCCAGCGCGATTGCGGCGGCGGTGACGGCAAGCGGTTTCATCTCGGGCTCTCTCTGGTCGTCGGTCCAAGTCAGGGACTCGGACAGTACCCAAATAGGCAAGGAGCCGAAGGGCTCAGGCAGCGCCGCGGTTCTCGGTTGCCGTAAGGAAGCGGCTCCAGTCGCACGCCAGCCCGGCCAGGCGACCGCAAAGGCGTTTCAGGGCTGCGAAGTCGTCGTCGAGCTCCCACCCCCAGTGCAGGGTGATCGGTGCCCAGAGGGCTTCTTCGGCCTCGATCATCCGCTCGATCCCGGGCAGGACGGCGGTGGCGCGGCCGTATAGCGGTGCGTACGAAGGGAGGTAGACGGCTTTGCCAAGCCAGATCGGGGTCGGTTGGAAGCCGAGCAGGCGGATGCTCTCGGGGCCGCCGCAGACGACATCGAAGCGCTTCGCCAGCAGCCCGTACTGCGCCGCGTTGAAGCGATTGAAGGGCGGCACGAAGACGGGGGTCTCGATCTCGATCTCGGCCAGGGTCGAGAGCGCCAGGTCGATGCGCTCTTCGGTCTCGGCGGTACCGAGGCCGCAGAGTTCGGAGTGGCGGCGCGGGTTGGCGTGGCGGGTGCGATGGTCGAGGCCGTGCAGGGCGAAGGTCACGCCGTCGCGCTTCAGGCCCTCCAGCTCGGCGATCTCGGCGTCCTCGAGCGGGCGCCACTCGCCCTGTGCGGGGTCGAGGTAGTCGCGCGAGACGCGGGGGGTCGCCGCGAGCAGGTACGGCACGCCCGCTTCGGCGAGGACCGCGTGGAAGCGCTTGAAGGCCTCGGTCCCGAAGCGTCCCGAGGAGTCGAACGCTCCGGCATGAGGGAACTCGTCGACGCGCACGAGCGGCCAGGGCATGCCCTGGCCGGCCGCCTTGCCGTCGGGCCAGCCGAGCCGGCCGAGCTTCAGCCCGATCGCCTGCGCGTAGCGGACAGGCGCCTCCGGTATTCGCCCGGCAGCTGCGATCTCTGGCATTGCCTCGCTCATTGCCCGCATGATCTCAGTCGGCTCCGCCGCGACCCGATGCCGACGCCGAACCCCTGGGGTAGGCTCCACGCCGTGAAGCGCGCAGTCGTCCTCGCCGGTGGCCTCGGGATGCGCCTGAGGCCCTACACGACGGTCTTGCCGAAGCCGCTGATGCCGGTCGGCGACCGGCCGATCCTCGACATCATCGTCCGTCAGCTCGCCCACCACGGCTTCGAGCGGTTGACGATCGTCACCGGTCACCTCGCCGAGCTGATCGAGGCCTTCTTCGGTGACGGCGAGCGCTTCGGCATCCCGATCGACTACTACCGCGAGGAAGAGCCGCTCGGCACCGTCGGCGCGCTCAGCCTGCTCGACGGCCTCGACGACGACTTCCTGATGATGAACGGCGACGTGCTCACCGACCTTCCCTACGGCAGCTTCTACGACGGGCACCGCAGTTCCGGGGCGGCGGCGACGATCGCCGCTCACCAGCGCGAGGTGCAGGTCTCGCTCGGCGTGCTCCAGTTCGACGGCGGCGACGCGGACCGGCTCACCGGCTATATAGAGAAGCCGAGCTACCACTACGAGGTCAGCATGGGCGTCTACGCCTTCTCGCCCCGGGTGCTGCCGCTGATCGAGCCCGGCGAGCGGCTCGACTTTCCCGACCTCGTCCTGCGCCTGCTCGAGGCGGGCGAGGAGGTGCGGGCCCGGCGCAGCGAGGACGACTACTGGCTCGACATCGGTCGCCACGACGACTACGAGACGGCGATGGACGAGTTCGAGCGGATGCGGGACCGCTTCCTGCCCGGCGACACCTCGGGGTGAGGCTCGAGGGTCGCGACATCGTCTGCGTCGGCACCGCCGACTGGCAGACCGAGCTGCCGATCAACCAGCACCAGCTGATGGGCCGGCTCGCCGCCCGCAACAAGGTCCTCTTCGTCGAGTCGCTCGGCCTGCGTCGTCCCCAGCTCGCCTCGCGGGATCTGCGGCGCATCGGGCGCCGGCTGGTGCGGGGTCTGCGCGGCGTGCGCTCCGTCGGCGCGGTGCACGTCCTCTCGCCGCTCGTGCTTCCCCTGCACGGGAGCGCGGCGATCCGCTCGCTGAACCGCCGCCTGCTGCGCCTGCAGGTGGGCTGGGCGGCGCGGCGGCTGGGCATGCGCCGGCCACTGCTCTGGGCCTACGCCCCGCAAGCCGAGGAGCTGCTCGACGTGCTCGACCCCGATCAGGTCGTCTACCACTGCGTCGACGACGTCGCCGTCCAGAAGGGCGTCGACGGCGCCAGCTTCCGCGCCAGCGAGGAACGCTACGCCCGGCGCGCCGACCTGGTCCTCGCCAGCGCCCCGGCCCTCGCCGAGCGGATGAGGACCCTCTCCGACCACGCCCTCTACGCGCCGAACGTGGCCGACACCGCTCTCTTCGCGACCGCCCTCGATGAGGGGCCGCTTGACGCTGCGCTGGATTCGCTGCCCAGGCCGCGCCTTGTCTTCCAGGGGGCGATCGTCGCGACCAAGCTCGACCTGCCGCTGCTCGCCGAGCTCGCCCGCCTGCGACCCGAATGGAGCATCGTCCTGGTCGGCCCGAGGGGCGCGGGCGATCCGGGGGGCGATCTCTCCATCCTCGACCGGGCGCCGAACATCCACTTCGCCGGCCCGCGCGACGCCGGCGACCTCCCGGCCGTGCTGCGCGGCGCCGACATCGGCTTGATCCCTTACGCGATCAACGACCTCACCCGCAGCGTCTTCCCGATGAAGGTCTACGAGTACCTGGCTGCCGGCCTGCCGGTGCTGGCGACGTCGCTGCCCGGGCTCGAGGGAGTGGACGGCGTCGAGCGCGTGGTCGATGCCGCCGAGCTGGTCGCCGCCGCCGAGCGTGAGCTCGAGCTCGACGACCCGCAGCGCCGGCGGCAGCGCTCCGAAGCTGCCGCGGCACATTCCTGGGAGGCGCGGATCGAGGAAATCGAAGTCGCGCTCGGCTAGCGCCGCGTCGCCGCGGCTTCGGCGAGGACCTCGCGCGTCTGCGCCGCCACGCTCGGCCAGCTGAACCGCGAGGCGTGGCGGATCCCGCGCTCGACCAGCTCCGCGGGCCGCTCTAGCGCCTGCTCCAGCGCGCTGCGCCAGGCGGCTGGCGTGCGTTCGCCGACGACCAGCGCCGCCGGGCCGCTGATCTCCTCGAGCCCGCCTCCGTCGGCGGCGACGACCGCGGGGGTCCCGCAGGCCATCGCCTCCAGCGGCGCGATCCCGAAGCCCTCGTAGAGGGCCGGCGCCGCGAGGGCGCCGGCGGCACGCAGCAGGTCGAGCAGCTCCTCCTCTGTCACCGCGCCGAGCAGGTCGCAGGCGCCGCTCTCTCTCGCCCTCGCTTCGATCGGCCCGCCTTCGAAGCCGGGCAGGCCGGCCATGACGACCCGCCAGCCGGCGTCCTCGGCGGCGGCGAGGGCAGCGGCTTCGATCAGCACGTCGAGGCCCTTGCGGGGCTCGATTGCGCCGACATGGAGGACGAACCGGCTCTCGATCCCCCAGCGCTCGCGCACGGTGGCGAGCGCCGCGGCGCGGTCGCCCGGCGTGAAGATCTCGTCGACGCCATTGGGCACCACCCTGACCGAGTCCTCGCCGACTCCGTAGTAGGAGGCGACGTCGTCTGCAGTCGCGCGCGAGACCGCGATCAGCCGCGTGGCCTGGCGTGCCGAGCGCGCCACGGTGGTCCCGAAGTGACGCTCCTGGCTCTCCTGCTTGACTCCGGCGAAGCGCAGCGTCGCCAAGTCGTGGATGGTGATCGTGCTCGGTACCGGGCAACGGCGCGGCAGCACGCTCTCGGGGGCCCAGAAGACGTCGATTCGGTTGCGGGCGAGCCAGAGTGGCAGGAAGGCCTCGCGCCAGATCGGCCTGCCCTTGATCCGCACGCCCACCTCGTGCGCGCCGGGGATCTGCCGGGACAGCCGCCGCGTGTTGGCCAAGAGCAGGATCTCGTCGCCGCCGCCGACCAGCTCCCGCGCGATCCGGTCGAGGTACTTCGGAATGCCGCCCCAGTTGGCCTCCAGCACGTTGGCGTCGACGGCGATTCGCATCTGCTCAGGCGGTGGGGGCGGGCAGAGCCTCGCTCGCGCCCTGCTCTTCCTCGTCCTCCTCGGACGGCAGGTCGCGCCAGGCGGCGACGAGCCAGCCGAGTATCGCGCCGAGCAGGATCGACGTGCGTGGCTCGATCGAGGTGAAGGTCGCGGTCAGTTCGACGATCGCCAGCGCGAGGACGCCGCCGAAGGCGGCGATCGCCCCAACCTGTATGACCGGATCGGGATGGCGGCGCCAGAGCCTCACCGCCGTCCACAGGGCGCTGAATAAGAGGAACACGTAGGCGATCGGGCCGATCGGGCCGAAGGCCAGCCAGAACCAGAGGAAGGCGACGTGGGCGTAGCGGCGGTCGTGCGATTCGGCGAGTGGGTAGTGGACCTCCCACGAGACCCCGAGGCCAATCCCGGTCAGCGGGTGTTCGCGGATGTTCTGCAGCACGTTTTTGCGCTCGTCCATCCGGTAGCGGTCGCCGCGGTTGGAGCCGAAATGACCCGGGCTCAAGGTCTGCGCACGCTGGACGAGCGGGCTCGCCTGTGGGTTCTCCGAGGAGCCGACCACGACCACCCCGACCACGGCAAGTGCCAGCGCGACGGCGCCGATCGCAAACACGGCGCGGCCACGGCGGCGGCTGGCGATGATGATCACCACAACCAGGGTCAGCGCACCGGCGATCCAGAACGAGCGGCGGTAGGAGACGATGAGGGCGAGGAAGGCGATTGGCGCGCCGGCGAGCATCCAGCCCGGCACCTGGACGCGCCGTATCCGGGCCGCGACGACGCCGAGGACGAAGATCAGCATGGTCAGGTTAGGCACCGGGTTGAGGTAGCTGATCGTCTCCGATTCGACCGCGGAGCCGATCCCGCTGAACGCCGTGTATATCCCCGATATCCCCTTGAAGGTGGCGAGGCCGGCGCCGATCGCGAGGAAGACCTTGAGCGCGCGCGTGCTGCGTACCGCATTCACCGCCAGCAGCGGGATCAGGATGACGTAGCTCGAGGTGAGCGAGCGGTGGAAGAGTTCGCCGACGCTGACCATGTGCGAGTAGTGGCCGACGATCACACCGGTGAGGACCGCCGCGGCCAGCACCAGCAGCGGTGCGGTGAGCGGCTCCGGCAGGAGGGGGCGCTCGCTCTCCCTGACGAAGCGGAGCAGGACGCCGCCGAGGCCCGTGAACAGCAGCATGTCCTGCGGAGTCATTTTGACCGCGACGACGTCATAGAAGGCACCGGCCGGCGGCAGGAAGCCCTGGCTTTCGGACTCGACCAGGATCGCGGTGGCGACGAGCAGGGTCAGCGCCGCGGCGGGATAGCGCAGCAGCACCAGGCCGAGCGCGAGCACCGCGGGCACGACCGCGCCGACGGCACCGAATTTATTCATCGCCTCCACCAAGACCAGCCCGGTGGCGACCCCGGTGGCACTTACCGCGATCGCCAAGCCGAGGTCCGGCGCAGCGAGCGTCGGCCGGTTCAGGCTGCGGTCTCCCTGGAGCGGGACGTCGGCAGGGCCACGTCGCGCGGCCTGTAGGAGTCGTAGCTGTTCTGTTTCGTGTTCGAGCGGTTGAAGGCGAAGCCCAGCATCGGCGCGCCGATCGCGCGCAGTGCCTCGACCGCGCGGCGGGCGTCGCGGCGGCTGGTGCGGCGCGAGTCGACGACGAACACGACACCGTCGGCGTAACGGGCGAGGACCACCGGGTCGACGACGACGAGCGTCGGCGGAGTGTCGAAGACGACGACGTCGTTGTCGGAGCGCAGGTACTGGACGACCGATTTCATCCGCTCCGAGGAGAGCGACTCGACCGCGTCCTCGGCGTGCGCTCCGGCGGGCACCACCATCAGCTCGCCGCCGGTGCGCCCGGCGTCGGCCGTGAGGCTGACCTTGACCGCTATGTCACCCGGGCTCGGCCCGTTCTCGACGACGAGTAGGTCGCTGAGGCCGGGGGAGAGGGACGTGTCGAAGACCTGGTTCAGCGTCGGTCGCCGCAGGTCGCCGTCGACGGCCGTCACGCGCCGGCCCTCCGCCGCCAGGGCACGGGAGACGTTGGCCGCCACATAGCTCTTGCCGCAACCGGACTCCGCCCCGGTCACCATCACGGTGCTCGCCCCCTGGCTGGTGCCCGAGCCGTTGGAGACCCGGCTTCCTGCGCCCGTCCGTTCGAGCGTCAGCAGCGTCGCCGTGCGCAGGTTTCGGAACGACTCCAGGGCCGGGTTTCCGCGGCCCTTGGGAATCTCGCCCAGCAACGGCAGGCCGAGGTCTTTGGCCGCCTCCTGCGCCGTGCGGTAGCGGTCGAAGAAGAGGTCGCGGAGATAGATCGCGACGGCGCCGAGGACGAGCGCGCCGATCAGGGCGAGCAGGGCATCGCGTTTCGGGGTCGGCGCCACCGGCGTGCTCTGCGGAACGGCGTGCTCAACCACCCGCATCGTGTCGCCCGGGTTCGCGCTCTGTTCGGCGATCTGATTCTGCAGCGCCTGCAGCTCGACCTGCAGCCCGGCGACGCCGGTTCCGTTGTTTCCGCCTTCGGCGATTTCGCCTTCGATTTCGTCGATCCGCTGCTGAATCGGCTGCAGGGTCGATTTCTGCTGCGTCACCGAGAGGTCGCCGAGATAGCGGGAGAAGGCTTCGGCGTAGACGTTGGCGAATTCCGCCGATTCCTCCGGGTTGCCGGTGGTCGCGGAGAAGCTCATCACCCCGGTTCGCGCTTCGGGCTGCACTTCGGTGCTCGCGTCGAACGCTTCTTCGCGTCCTTTGATCGCCGGGTCTTCGTGGGCGACTTCGAAGACCGAGCGGGTCTTCGCCAGCTCGTCGTAGAGGTTGGAGAGGCTCAGCAGCTGTTCTTCGTTGAGGATTTCGCCGGCGGCCTGGCTGGTGGTGACGATCTGGCCCAGGGCGCTGCTTTCGTATTCGTCGGATTTGGAGGAGGAGATCGCGTAGACGACCACCGCCGCGACGACGGCGAACAGCGCCAGCCAGCGTTTGCTGGCCCAGATCAGTCGGAGGTTGCCGGTGAATTCCACGAGTGCAGGGACCTATCGGGCGGCCCCGGATTCGACTTGAATCCGGCAGGCCGGTAGTGCGCTGGACGGTTGTACGAGTTCACGGAGGATAGCTCCGGAGCAGGTCATCACCCCTGGCGTACCCGCTCGCGCACGCTCGACACCGCGTCGTCGGGGGACTGCGCCGGCGAGAGTGGTTGGACGATGCCCTGCAGCGCTCCTGGCGCGAGACCGAGTAGGCGACGCTCGCGTGCTCCCGCCGGGACGATGGCGTCGATCGGCCGCAGCTGGTCCTCGGCGTCGAGGGCGCGGGCAAGCGCACCCGGGCCGAGTCCCGAAACCTGCCGCATGCGGATGGCGCTGTTCGGCGCGCTCTTTCCGCAGATCAGCGCGACGTCGGCTCCTGATTCCGCCGCTTTGCTCAGCCAGGCAGCGAGCCGCGCCCCACCCGACGCACCGACGCCGACGCCGACGATGCGCACCGGGCCCACTCGTGGGGGCTCCGCGCCGTGACCGCCGCCGCGCTCCCCCGACCCGCCGCGCAGTCCATACAGCGTCGCCAGCGAGTCGGCGGCGCACTCGAGCCAGATCTTCCCCAGGCCGCGAACGCCGTCGCGCCAGCCGCCGTAGAGCAGGGCGCGGTAGGCGAGCTTGGCGGTCGGTCGCAGCACCGCCCCCTTGAGCACGCCGAGCGGCCCCGGGCGGCCGTGCTGGCGGCTCTCCAGGCGCGCGTAGGCGATCGCGTCGTCCAGCGCCTCGCGCCAGGTCGTCGCCAGCAGGTGCTCGAGCTCGCCCTCCAGCGGCAGCACCGGCCCGTCGGGCCAGAGCCCCTCGTGCACGGTGCGCGACTCGTCGTGGCGGAAGGCCTCGCGGCGGAAGAGGCGGTGGCGGTAGCGCGGGTAGCGGGCCGAGGGGCCGAGCGGCCGGCCGAGGAAGACGTCGCGCATCGGCAGGGCGGCCATGCGGATCTCCGCGCCAGGAGGATCGGCAAGCATCGCCCGGATCGAGGTGGCGAGGGCGGGGCTGACCCGCTCGTCGGCGTCGATCTCGAGGATCCAGTCGCTATGCGCGTGGTCGAGCGCGACGTTGCGCTGCGCGGCGAAGCCGGGCCATGGGTTCTCGACAACCAGGGCGCCCGCCGCGCGGGCGACCTCGGCCGTGCGATCGCGCGAGCCGCCGTCGACGACGACGACCTCGTTGCAGAAGTCGAGGCTCTGCAGGCACGCCGGAAGCCGGCGCTCCTCGTCGCTGGCGATCACGCAGGCGGTCACGGACTCCGGCAAGCGCCGCAGTATCGCAGCGCCCTCCGCCGTCAGGGCGACGCGGCGCGCCTGTACAGTCGCCGCCGATGGCGACCGAGAGCACCCGTTCGCGCGCTACCCGCGACGTCGTGCGTCAGCTGATCGGGCGCGTGCTCAACCTCGGTCTCGGGATTGTCGTCACCGCGGTCATCGCCCGATCGCTCGGCGACAGCGGCTTCGGCGAATGGTCGAGCCTGCTCGTCGGCGTCCAGATCGCCGCCTACCTCGCCGACCTCGGCCTCGAACAGGTGGGGGTACGGCGGGCGGCAGCCGAGCCCGAGCGAGAGGCGGAATGGATCGGCGCGACGATCGTCCTGCGCGCCCTTGTCTCGCTGCCGGCGACCCTGGTCTCGATCGTCGTCGCCTTGCTTATCGCCGAGAACCAGGACATGGCGCTCGCCGGGGTGCTCGTCTCGACGACGATCCTGCTCAGCGGCCCCAACACGATCCGGGCGCTGCTGCAGCTGCGCTTGCGCAACGACGTCAACGTCGCCGTGATGACCTTCTCCTCGGTCGTCTGGGGCGTGGCGGCGATCGTCGTCGAGGCGGCCGGGGGCGGCCTCGTCCCGCTGGCGATCGCCTTCCTCGCCGCGGCGCTGGCCACCACCGCGGTGCAGGTCTGGGTCGGGGTGAGGGCCGGCGCGGTCAAGCTGCTCGGCTCGCGCCATCTCTGGCGACCCCTGGCGCGCGTCGGGCTGCCGCTGGCGACGGCCGGCGTGCTCGTCCTGGCCTACGCCCGCATCGACCAGATCCTCGTGCTCGAGATTTCCGGCGCTCGCGAGGCCGGCCTCTACGCAGCCGTCTACAGGATCCTCGAGCAGGCGCACTTCCTGCCGTTGACCGTCAGCATGACCCTGCTGCCGCTCGTCTCGGCCGCTTACCCGGCCGAACCCGCCCGGGTTCGGGAGCTGCTGCAGACGACGCTGGACTACCTGACGGTGGTAGCCCTGCCCGCTCTCGGCGTCGCTCTCGCCGCCTCCGGCCCGGCGATCGAACTGCTTTTCGGCAGCGAATTCGCCGACGCGGCGCCTGCCCTGCCGATCCTGATGGGCGCCTTCGTCGTCATCTGCTTCGGCTACCTCTCGGGAAACATGGTGATTGTGCTCGGCCTGCAGCGACGCTACGTCGCCTACGCCCTGATCGGCCTCTTCTTCAACATCTGCCTCAACCTGCTGCTGCTGCCGCGATACGGGTTCCTTGCCGCCGCCTGGACGACGCTTGCAACCGAGCTTGCCGTTGTCAGCCTCGCCTGGGGGGCCGTGTTGGCGGAGCTTCGCTTCCGCCCCAAGCTCGGACGCGTGTTCCGGGCCGTGCTCGCCACCGCGGCGATGACCCTGCTGCTCGTGGGACTGCGGCAGATCGGGACGCCGGCGGTGCCCCTGTTGCTCGCGGCGCCGCTCAGCTACGCGCCGCTGGCCCTGCTGTTCGGCGCGATCAGCCTCAAAGACCTGCGCGAGCTGCGTGCGATGCGGCAGGCTTCGAGCTGACTTCGCTCGCCAGCAGGTCGCCGAGGCGCAGCGCCAGGGCGGCGATCGTCAGGGTGGGGTGGGCCGCCGAGTAGGTGGGGAAGGCCGATCCTCCGGCGACGAAGAGGTTCTCGATCCCCAGATGGCGCATGTCGGGATCAACCACCGCGTCGTCTCCCGTCCCCATCCGACAGGTGCCGAGCAGATGTCCGCCGCGCGGGCCGGGGCTGACTTCGACGCCGCGGGCGCCGAGTGGGGCGAGGCGGCGGCGGACCTGCTCGGCGGCGGCGTCGATCCCGTCCAGCTCGTAGCTGGTCGAGCGCGGATAGGCGACCAGGTTGAGCGGCAGGCCAAAGGAGTCGCGCTTGGAGGCCAGCGTCACCCGCCGGGCCGCCTGCGGCACGTCTTCGGTCAGCATGTCGAGCGGCAGCCGGCGGCCCCAGGTCGAGAGCGCGTCGGCGCGATTGCTCTCGCCGCCGCCGGCCAGGACGCTTTCGGTGACGAGCGGCGCGAGCGGCGCCCCCGGGTTGAAGGGGATGAGGATCGCGCCGGAGCGCTTCGAGCGGAAGCTGCCTTCGCGGAGGGCCTCGGAGAGGCCGGTCGAGAGGGTGTCGCCGTGACCGGGGCTGAGGTCGCGGCGCAGGTTGACGATCAGCGTCGTGTGCGCGTGGTCGAAGAGGTAGCGGCCGACGGCGGGACCGCCGAGGCCGGAGCGCAGCAGGATGCCCGGGTTTTCGAAGCCGCTGGCGGCGAGGACGTAGCGCTGTGCTCGCACTAGTAGTCGCTCGCCGCTCTGGTCGATCGCCTCGATCGCCTCGATTCGTCGGCCGGCGTCGGCGGTCCGCAGGCGCGCCGCGACGGTCTGCCGGCGCAGGTCGAGGCCGGGGTGGTCGAGCACCCCGCGGAGGCCGTTGAGCGCCGAGAAGCGGGCGTCGACCGGGCAGAGCTCGCAGGTCGCCGAGCCACAGCAGGCGGGGCGGCCCTGGAGCGGCTGAGACGGCCGAGCCTGGGGAAGCGGTCCGAAGGGGCGTAGGTGCGGGGCGATCGCCCTGTCCATCGGGCTGAGCGGGTGGGGGGAGGATGCGCCCGCCCGGCGGGGCGGTG
Organism: uncultured Solirubrobacterales bacterium; assembly: GCA_963824705.1. Classification (GTDB taxonomy): domain Bacteria; phylum Actinomycetota; class Thermoleophilia; order Solirubrobacterales; family 70-9; genus VRUE01. The sequence goes on along the minus strand of CAWGQE010000003.1, from coordinate 1,713,835 downwards.
CCGGCCGCCGTCGCTCCGCTGCCCTCGGGGGCGCCCGAGACGCCGAGCGCCTGCTCGGCCCGCACGTAATAGGGCTCGAGCTCGGCCGACGACAGCGGCCAGTCGACCATTACGCCGTAGGCCGAGTGCATGCTGAAGTCGGCGGCGGTGAAGCGTGGGGTTGCGCCGTCCCAGTGCAACGAGGACCCGCCGACGCCGTAGACGTAGCTCCACGGGTAGGGCGGCGTCCCGGGCGCCGTTTCGTCGTTGGGCTCGGCGCCGGGCACATCCGCGGCCCACTGGCCGTCCGCCAGCTGCTCGGCATGGGTCTTCAGCGCGCCGCGCTCGAGCATCGTCACGTGCCGGCCGGCGAGCAGCGCGGGCCAGGCGCCGAGCAGGCCGCAGACGCCGGAGCCGACGATCGCGATGTCGGTATCGACCGTCTTCACGATTCGCGCACCAGCCCGGCGCAGGCTCCCGGGCTGCCCGGGTCGGTGCCGGTGACCGCGTAGGCAAGGCTCGCCGCCGGCGCTCCAAGCATCGGGTCGAGCAGGCCGGAGATCGCCTTTTCGCGGGTGCTGTCCGGCAGCACGATCGCGGCGGGATCGCGGACGGCGAGCGCGAAGGCGGTCGCCCGCGCGTCGTACTCGGCACCGCCGTATTCGGCCCGCGCCCGGGCCAGCAGCTGCCCGGCCAGCTTCGGGTCGATGCCGAGGTTCGAGGCGACCAGCTTCTCGAACTCGTCGTCGGGGATCAGCGCCGCGTACGGGGCGACCACCGCCACCGCGGCCACGCCCGCCCCGACGGCGACGAAGGTCCGCCGCCGGATCCGCCCCCGGCCCTGTGCCGCGGCAGGCCTGGCGACCTCCTCGAGCAACTCGAGCAGGCGCTGCACCTGTACGGGGCTGTCGTAGCTCTCGCGCACGCGCTTCAGCGCCCTTGCTCCGAGCCGGCGGCGTCGCTCCGGGTCGGTGAGCCGGTGCAGGGCGGCGGCCAGCTGCTCGGGATCGTCCGGCTGGACCAGCTCCCCGCTGTCGCCGAGCAGCTCGCCGATCGCGCCGACGTCGGAGGCGACGACTGGAAGCCCCGCCGCCATCGCCTCCAACACCACCCAGGGCACGGCATCGGCCCTGGTCGGCAGGGCGAGCACGTCGGCGGCCGCGTAGAGATTGCGCAGCTGCTCGGTCCGCGCCTTGACGTCCCGGTGGGGGCGGACCAGGTCGCTCTCCGGCACGGGGTCGGTGGAGACGACGTCGAGAACGGCCTCGCCACCGAGCCGGCCGACGGCCTCGACCAGCGTGCCGAGGCCCTTGCGCTCGACTTCGTTGCCGACGAAGAGGACTCGCAGCGCCCCCTCGTCCTGCGCCGGCCGCGCCGCCGCCGCGCGACCCCACCAGGCGCCGTCGAGGCCAGGATGGATCGTCGCCAGCCGCACCTCGGACATGTCGTATTCGCTGCGCAGGGCCTCCTCGTTCCAGCCCGTCCAGGCGACGACCGCCGCTGCGCCGCGCAGTGCCCGGCGCTCGAGCCGCTTCAGCAAGCGCTGCTGGCGGGGCGTCCACGTGTCGCCGGGGCCGCCGTACTCGAGCGCGGTGAACTGGCCGACGGTGGCGTCGATCGAGAGCACGCAGGGCAGCTGTCGCATCGGCCCACGGATCAGCAGGGCGGAGGCCTGGGTGCTGATGAAGGCCACGTCGACCGAGCGCCGCCGGCGCTTGAGCAGTCGGCGCACCCGCCACGACCAGCGCAGCCGCCAGCGCAGGGCGAACATGTCGGCATCTCCGGCGCGCTTCCAGCGGCGCAGGAACAGTCGCTCCAACCGGTTCGGCGCGGGCACGGTCTCGAAGGTCGTCTCGACCGCCGCGTTGTCGGCGAGCGTCGCCTTCAGCTGGGCGGTCAGGGTGCGGTGGCCGAGCACCCCCTCGTCGAGGAAGAGGACCCGCAGCCGCTCGCTCATCGACTCTCTCCGGCGGCCGAGATCAGGCGCTCGGCCCGCTCGGCCACCACATCGGCGGCGAAGCGTTCGCGGGCGCTCTGCCCGGCGAGCCTGCCCTCGCGCCGGACCCGCTCGGGATCGCTCTCGTAGGAGCGCAGGATCGTGGCCAGGGCGGCGGGGTCGTTCTCCGGCTCGACGATCGCGCCGAAGCTGTCGTCGATCAGGTCGCGGACTCCCTCGGCGCCGGTCGATACACAGGGCCGTTCGGCGAGCAGGCCGAGGATCACCGCCCGCGGCTGACCCTCGGTGGGGCTGGGGCAGAAGACCGAGACGTCGAAGGCGGAGAGGACGTCGCCGACCGCGGCGCCCGGAGTGGAGAGGAAGTGTGCGCGGGCGCCCAGCGGTGCGGCGCGGGATCGCAGCTCGGCCTCGGTCTCGCCGGCCCCGGCGAGGATCAGGTGCGTGTCCGGGCCGAGCGCCGCGACCGCGTCGATCACGACGTCGTTGCGCTTCTTCGGGTGGAAGCGCGAGATGCAGCCGACGGTGAAGGCCCCGGCGGGGATTCCGAGCTCGCTCCGCACCCGTTCGCGCCCCTCCTCGCTGAAGCGGATCTCGTCGGTTCGCATCGCGTTCGGCAGGACCACGACCTTCGCGGCGTCGACCCCGGCGTCGATCACCGAACAGCGCGTTCCCTCCGATATCGCCAGGATCGGATCCGCCTTGCGCCCGGCCGCGGCATACGCCCAGCGCCCCGGCCCGCTCCTCATCTGGAAGGGGACAGGCCCCCACTCGGCCCAGGCGATCTGGGGGCGAAGCCGGACGGGCAGCCGCGGCGCCAGCAGCTGCTCCTTCTTGTAGTGGAGGAGGAGGACGTCGTAGGGAAGCTCGGCTTCGAGCGCCTCGCGCAGCCGCCGTCGCAGCGCCGGCCAACGCAGCATCAGAGAGGGCCAGCTGCTTGCCGACAGCTTCGGGCCGAGCTCGAGTGGGTGCACCTCGACCCTGGTCTCACGACCGATCTCGGGCGAGTCGCTGAGCATCACTGCTTCGTGGCCACGGCCGATCAGGGCGTCGAGCAGCTCCACCGCGGCGAACTCCGCCCCGCCGGGGGCGGCGCCAGTCATCACCGAAACGATCTTCAAGGGGTCAGGCGCCTCTCGAGCGCCTCGATCGAGTACTCGCGTTCGGCCAGCTCGCGGCCGGCGGCCGCCAGGGCATTGCCGCGTTGGGGGTCGAGCGCTTCGAGCACCGCCTGGGCAAACGGCTCGCCGACCGGCTCGCCCTCGACGTAGTGGACGCCGGCCCGCACTTCGAGGCCGGCGGCGGCGAGCGGGGTGGCGACGACCGGGAGGGCGAAGGCAAGCGCCTCGACGAACTTGAGCGGCGATCCGCCTCCCTCCAGCAGGGGGACGACGGCGCAGCCGGCGGCGTCGTAGAGAGCGCCCAGGTCCGGCACGAAGCCCAGGCCTTCGACGCGGGGGTCCGTCGCTTCGATCGCATCGCTGCCCTTGCCGGCGACGGTCAGCCGGATCTCCGGCGCCCGCTTCCAGAGGGCAGGCATCGCCGAGTCGAGCAGGAAGCGCAGTCCTTGTCGGTTCGGCTCGTAGGAGAGGTCGGCGACGAAGAGCAGCGAGCGCTGCCCACCGCGCGGGGGCACTGGGACGATCGCGGCGACGTCAACCACGTTGGGGACGAGTCGCAGGCGAGCCGTTGGCGCCAGCGTCGCGGCTCCCTGCATGTCCGCCGGCGAGACCATCCAGCTCTCAGCGTAGCGTTCGAGCAGGAGGCGCTCGAAGCGCTGTAGGCCCCGCAGCGACATCCCGGTGTCGGTGAGCCGGTGGCGGAAGGAAGACTCCAGGTTGTGGGCGCTGTAGGTCGCCGGATGGCGCTTCGCGTAAGGCAGCAGCGCCGCGGCGGCGATCGGTCCCTCGGCGATCAGGCGCACGTCCCCCTCGCCCGCGCACAGCTCCGCGGACCGCGAGGCGACGCCGGGCCAGATCCCCCGGGCGAAGTCGTCGGGCACGCCGCTCAGGCGGCCGCGCAGGTACGCCGACGCTCGCTCGCGTTGCCGTGGCCGCTCTACCCGGTGCAGGTGGACGCCGGCAAGCGATTCATAGGAAGGGTCGGGACCCTCCGCCCCAAACGCTCCGTAGACGAAGTCGAGCCGGCCGTGCGCGGCGAGTGCGCGCACCAGGCCGTACGTCCGCCGCGCGCGACCCGAGTCGAGGGTGGGGGTATGTGAAGTGGCGAGGACGGTCCGCATGCATCGGCGCCGAGCGGGGCGACGAGGCGGCGAGTATAGGCCTGGCCCGGGACGGTCAGGGCCTAACCTAGGCCCCGTATTTCGCCGCGGCCTGGCGCAGCGCTTCGTAAGCGGGCTTGTGCGAGCCGTCGTTGCGCACGATCCCATACCAGGCGTTGGTGCCATAGTCGCGGTAGTTGAAGTAGTCGACCTCGGCCACGTAGCCAGTGCCGTGGCACCATTCGATGAAGTTGGTGACGTTGGTCGCCTGGTCTGCCTCTGACCACTGCAGGCTGTCGCCGGTGGCGGGTTGGCCGACCGCCGTCGGCCAACCGACCTCGGTGATGTAGATCGGCCCGCCGGTCATCGCCCGGGCACTTTCGATCAGGGCGCGGTTGCCGAGCGCCGAGCTTGCCTTGGAGCCGGTGCCGCCGTAGGGGTGGACGATGAAGCCGTCCACGTAGGTGGCCCAATCGGAGGTGTACCAGGCCTTGCCGAAGCTGAGGCCGCTTGAGCCATCCAGGGTGCCGAGGATCTTCGGAGCGGCTTCGCCGTACTGAGTGTGGAAGGCGTCGTGGGTCTTCTTCAGCAGTTCGCGATAGCAGACCGCGTTGGCGGAGCTGTTTGCATTCGATCCCCAGAACCAGGTTCCACCGGGCTCGTTCAAGACCTCGATCGCCGGCGCCTGAGTGGGGTTGGTGTTGGTCTTGTAGAAGGACAGGGTTTCGCTGACCCAGTTGGAGGCGTTCAGTGCGCAGACACCGCCGCTGTTGTAGGGGCCCGAGAAGTTGATCTGGATGCGCAGTCCCGCCTTCTTGAAGTTTTCGAGCGCCGAGGTGCCCAGGTCGCGGTCGAAGCGCACGGTGTTGACGGCGCCGCGCACGTCGGCGGCACCCGCGCTGCCGTAGTTGCCGGCATCGAGGCCGACGATCATCCCGCTCGGGCTGGGACTGGGGGTCAGTTCGGGGGTGGGAGTCGGAGTCGGTTCGGGGGTCCCCGCCGGAGCGGGTGCGGCGGCGTTCGAGACCGTGAAGCTGCGTGAGGCAGAGGTCGAGTTGCCGGTGGCGTCGTAAGCGGTGGCGGTCACCGTGTGGCTGCCGTCGCTGACCTTGGTCGTGTCGAAAGTGCAGTTCCACGGAGCGTCGCTCTCGGTGTTGAGCTTCGTGCCGTCGACTTTGAAGACGACTTCCTCGATGCCACCGCTGTCGCTGGCGGAGACTTCGCAGGCCGAGCCCTGCAGCTTGCCCTTGATCGTCGCTGCCGCCGCGGGAACCTTCCAGGTGACGGTCGGCGCGGTCGTGTCGCCGGTCGGAGCCGGGGGGGTGGGTGCCGGGGCCGGAGCAGGAGCGGGGGCCGGGGTAGGGGCGGGTGCCGGGGCTGGAGCTGGCGCCGGAGCGGGAGTGGGAACTGGGGTCGGCGCGGCGTTGGGCGGCGAGGAAGGGAGTTGGGCCCCGCAATGACGAACGGCGGTGGCGCGACGGTGATGTGCGCGGCCCCTGGCGGCAGTGGTCGTGCCCCGCTCGGCTCGCTTGGTGCAGATCCGAGCCGCGCTCTGCCTGGTGGAGGCCTGGGCGGAAGCGGTCGCGATGCCGACGATGGCGAGCAGGCCCACGACCAAGGCGAGGATTGCGATCCGGCTTGCGCTGACGAGCTTCAATGTCTTCTCCTTCGGTAGCCGGGCTGCCTCGAGAGGCCCCTTGCTTTGCGACCCCGCCTCGCGACGGGTGTGCCTTTGTCGGGAGGCGCGCAATTCGCGTCCCCGAATTCATCGGTTCAAGCCTGATCGGATTGCAGACCTCGATTGCGCAGGCGCTTCGCCGCAACTGGACGCATGTCCAGCCGAGGGATGGCGCTCGTGCCTAGCCGCGGTAGTTCTGCACGGCGGCTTGCACGATCGAGTAGGCCGGCTTCGGCGTACCGTTCTCGCGCAGCAGCCCAAACTGCAGCTCGCGCTCGCCGCTGTTGGTGCCGCGGTCGATCAACTGGTAGACGGAGAGCATCTCCACCTTCCATTCGGGATGGCTGACGATCGCGGCGATCATCTCGGCCAAGTGCTCGGCCTGCGTCGCCTCGTCGACGCACTCTTCCCCGCAGCCCGCCGTCGACTCGCCGTACTCGCTGATGAAGATCGGCTTGCCCGCCGCGCCCTGCTCGTCCATCCGCTGCCGCAGCGCTTCGATCCGTCCGAAGGGGCCCGCCGGGCTGACCTCGGCCGGGTCGTGCCCGTACCAGTAGGGGTGATCGGCGAAGGCGTAGAAGAGCGAGTTGAGGTTGGGGATGCGCGCGTACAGCGTGTCCATCCAGGAGGTGTCGGTGCCGTAGACGCGGCTGACCAGGACCATCTTGGCCGGCAGCCCCAGCCGATGGACTTCTTCCAGCGCAGGCCGTACGGCGTCGGCGTACTGGCTCGCCGTCATCTCGCCGAAGTAGGGCTCGTTGCCGAGTTCGAAGGTCTGGATCGCGTAGCGCGCTTCGTTCAGCCCGGGATGCTCTTCCCAGAAGCTGCCACCAAGGCCGTAGCGGCGGATGAAGGCGACCACCCATTCGCTGTAGTGAGTCGGATCGCCGAGTTCGTTTTCGCCGAGTTGGGCGTGGATGCGGGTGTGGACTTCCTCTGCCGCCTTCATGACCAGGTCGTCCTGCGCGTCGACGGGCTCGGGAGGTATCCCACTCGTGGCGGGTGACGGCTGCGCCCAGCTGAGCGCGGTAAGTGATTTCGGCGCCACTCCAGCCGCCGTAGCCGCCGTCGATCGCCATGGTGAAGGCGCCTGACGCGACCGGCGGCGGGGGCACTTCGACCGGCGGGGGGGTCGGTTCAGGTTCTGGTTCAGGCGCAGGTTCCGGTGCCGGTTCGGGTTCAGGCGTCGGTTCAGGCGCAGGTTCCGGTGCCGGTTCGGGTTCAGGCGTCGGTTCCGGTTCCGGTTCGGGCGCGGGTTCCGGTTCCGTTGGCGGGTTGGGATGGGACGTTTCGGGCGGAGGCGGCACGGATTCGGGCGGGCGGCGCGGTTCGCCCGCCGGCGGGTTGGGCGAGCCGGTTTCCGGCGCCGGCTCGCCGGGCTCTCCGGTTGGCTTCTGCGGATCGGCCCCGACGAGAACGGGTGCCGGCTGTGGGGATCCCTGCGCAGGGAAGTCGGGAGGTGCCGGGGTCGACGGCGCTGGCCGGTGCGGAGATTTGACCGCGACCGAAGAGGAGAGCGCTACGAGCCGATGGTGCCGACCCGGCCTGTTGGGGCCGATGCCTGCCGAAGTCCGCCAGACGTGCGGTCTACGGTGCTCGCCGACCAGATCGGCCCGGCAGTCGCCGATGCAGTCGCGGCGATGCAGGGTGGGCATCTCGGCGGCGACCCGCTGGGCCACGTATGCCGTGGAGGGGAACTGCCCGGCCGTCGTGCGGTCGACGCCGAAAGTGATGCCGACCAGCAGTGCGACCAGAGCAACTGCGCGCAGTGATGGGCTGATCCTCCACATCGATTACCGATGTTGACGTATCGCTACGACATTTGTCGAGCAGGCGCCCGGGGGAGCGGGGAGGCCTCAGCCGCGGTACTGCTGCATTGCCGCCTCGACTATTCCGTAGGCGGGCTTCTCGCTGCCGTCTTCGCGCAGCAGGCCGAACTGGCGCTCGCGATCGCTGCTGTCGGTGCCGCGGTCGCGAAGCTGGTAGACGGAGAGCATTTCCACTCCCCATTCGGGGTGCGTGGCGACGGCGGAGATCATCTCCTGCAGGTGGTCGGCCTGCGTTGCCTCGTCGACGCATTCATCGCCGCAATCGGCCGTCGACTCGCCGTACTCGGTGATCCAGATCGGCTTGTTGCCGGACCCCTGTTCGATCATCCGCTTGCGCAGGGTTTCGATCCGGTCGAAGGGGCCGGCGGGGCTCGTCTCAGCCGGGTCGTGCCCATACCAATAGGGATGGTCGGCGAAGGCGTAGAAGAGCGAGTTGAGGTTGGGGATGCGCGCGTACAGCGTGTCCATCCAGGAGGTGTCGTTGCCGTAGACGCGGCTGTCGAGGACCACTTTGACCGGCAGGTTCAGCTTGTGGATTTCTTCCAAGGCCGGGCGCACCGCGTCGGCGTATTCGGCCGCCGACATTTCGCCGAAGTAGGGCTCGTTGCCGAGTTCGACGCTGGTGATCGCGTAGCGGGAGGCGTCCAGTTCCGGATGAGCGCTCCAGAAGGCGCCACCGGGGCCATAGCGGCGGATGAATTCGACGACCCATTCGCGATAGTGATTCGGGTCGCCGAGGTCGTTTTCGCCGAGCAGGGCGTGGATGCGGGTGTGGACTTCGGCGGCCGCCGTCAAGACGACGTCGTCCTGCGCGTCGACCGATTCCGAGGTGTCCCACTCGTGGCGGGTCACCGCGGCGCCGAGGGCCTCGCGCTCTTCGAGTTCGGTTTCGCTCCAGTCGCCATAGCCGCCGTCGATGGCGAGGGTCAGCGGACCGGTTTCGGGAAGCGGCACGCTCTGGGACGCGGTGGAGGGACGGGAGTGGCGGCGCAGGTTTTTCAAGCAGCGGCGGCGCAGCTTGTCGGCGCGGCGCTTGATCCTGGTGTCGGCGGCGCGTGACTTTGGCGCGGCCTTGGCGCTGGCGGTCGCCCCGGGGGAGGAGCGCAGGACCTTGCGCTTGGCCCGGCGGGCGCAGATACCGGCGGCTCCCGTGCCCTTGCCACCGTCCCCGACGGCCACGGCGTTGCCAAGTCGCGGCGCCGGGCTTGCCAGGGCGACGGTGGCACCGGAGGCGGCGCAGAGGCACGCCAAGATGAGGGCGGCGACAAGGAGGCGGTTGAGAGGGGAGACCATGACGGTCCCCTCATCGGGCGCTGAAAGTGGCTATTCCAGGCCGCCACGCCTACGTCTGGACGTATGTACTAGTCCATGCGGCTAGCTTGCAGAGCTTGTTGCAGAGCGAGGACGGCCAGCCTTCCTCGCCAGGCAATCATCAGCACGGTCAGGCTCAGCAGGTGCTCTAAGGCTCTGGAGTTAATGAGACTCCGGGGTCCGAGCTAGACGCTCGAAGAGAGCATCAAAGCTCGCGTGGCTCGACGGGACGGCGGGGGCGCCTCTGTGGGAATGTCGCGAAGCGGCGGAAATGCAATTCGGCTCCTGCGCGGCGAAGCCGCGCACCAAGTTCACCCCAGCGCGCAGCGCTGGGTGTCAATTCACGCAGAGGCGCCCCCGCCGTCCCGTCCCTCCTCGCTCTGGCGGGATCAGTTCGCTAAGGCGTGTTGCGGTGCTCGGCGGCGAAGGGATCGCCGAAGGCGCCGTCGTCGAGCCCCTTGGCGACCTCGGCGACGCCGTCGGGGACCTTCATCGTCAGCTCGAAGCCCAGCCGCTCGCGGATCTTCTCGAAGGCGACCTTGTAGTCGCGCGGATCCTCGTCCTTGTGGACGTAGCTGACGTTCCCCCGTGGGACGATGCCGGAGATGATCTTGACGAGGTCGAGCTTGCGGTAGTTCTCGTCGCTGTCGCCGACGTTGAAGACGTCGCCGCCGACCTCCGCCGGCCCTGCCTCGAGCACTCTGACGATCCCCGGGCCGCATCGCGCACGTGCACGTAGGGCCGCCAGAACTGCTCGCCGAAGACTTCCAGGTCGCGGTCGTCCCAGAGTTCGCGCGTGAACTCGTTGACGGTCAGGTCGAAGCGCATCCGCGGCGAGGCGCCGTAGACGGTCGCGAAGCGCAGGCAGGTCGGCACCGTCGGCCCGCTGCCGTCCTCCAGCAGCATCTTCTCGATCTCGACCTTCTGTTCGGCGTAGAGGGAGACCGGTGCGAGCGGGCCGTCCTCGTCGACCGGCGTCTCCGGGTCGGCCATGCGCCCGTAGTTGGAGCAGGTCGAGGCGAAGATCAGGTGAGGCGACCCCGGCGGCCCCGGCGTCCTCGACCAGCGAGCGGTCGCCTCGACGTTGACCTCGCGGGCCAGCTCAGGATCGCGGGCGCAGGCGGGATCGCCGACGATGGCCGCGAGGTGGACGACCGACTCGGCTCCGTCGAGCGCCTGCCGGCGCGCGTCGGGGTCGCGGACGTCGCCGACGATCAGCTTGGCGCCTCGCTCCTCGAGGTCTTTGGCGACACCTTCCTGTCCGTGCAGGAGGCTGTCGAGGATCCGTGCCTCGCGGCCGGCGTCGAGCAGCGCGCCCACCACCTCGGCGCCTACATATCCGGCGCCGCCGGTTACCAGGGTGGGACCGCTCATCGACTGTTCCTCTCGCTCGTTTCAGTGCTTTTCGGGCGCATGCCGCGCGAAGCATAGAGATCGACCAGGCGGGTCGCGCCAGGCGGCGCCTGCCCGTTGGCTACGCTTGCGCGCTTGAACGCACCCACGATCGACCTGCAGGACAGGCACGCCATCGTCTTCGGCGGCGCCGGCTTCATCGGCAGCCATCTCGTCGCCAGCCTGACGGCGGCCGGCGCTTCGGTGACGGTTGCCGATCTACAGGCTCCGAACGGGATCCCCGCCGGTGCGCGCTTCGAGGCGGTCGACGTACGCGAGCCGATCGCGCTCGAGCCCGAGGCCGCGGACCCGCTCGTCTTCAACCTGGCCGCGGTCCACCGCACTCCGGGTCACCCCGACCACGAGTACTTCGAGACCAATGTCGCCGGCGCCCGCAACGTCACCGAGTTCTGCGCCCGCCACGCCGTCAGCTCCCTCTGGTTCACCAGCTCGATCGCCGTCTACGGGCCGACCGAGGAGCCACGCATGGAGACCTCCCCGCTGACGCCGGCCAGCGCCTACGGCAAATCGAAGCTCGAGGCTGAGGAAATACACCACCGGTGGGTGGGGGACGCGGAAGGCAGGCGACTGGTCGTCGTCCGCCCGGCTGCCGTCTTCGGCCCGGGCGAAAACGGCAACTTCACTCGCCTCGCGCGGGGCCTGCGCAAAGGCTTCTTCCTCTATCCGGGGCGCAAGGACACCCTGAAGGCCTGCGGTTACGTCGACGACCTGATCGGGTCGCTCTATTTCATGCGGGCTGCCGCCGACCCCGCCGTCACCTACAACTACGCCTACCCCGAGCCGCCCACGCTGGAGGCGATCTGTGCGGCCTTCCACGACGCCGGCGGGCTGCCGAGGCCGCGCGGCACGATCCCCGCCGGTCCGATGCTGGCGGTCGCCCGCCTGCTCAGCGCTCTTGGCCTGAAGACGTTCGACCCAGATCGGGTCAGGAAGCTGGTCGCCTCCACCAACATCCAGGCGCACGAGCTGAGTCGGCGGGGCTTCGAGTACGAGACCGACCTGAGCAGCGCCATCGTTCGCTGGCGCGCCGCCAATCCACCCGGGCAGTTCGTCTAGGCGGATCCGGGTGTCAAGGCTTGCGATAGCGCATGAGTGGCTTGCCGTACGGGCGGGCAGCGAGAAGACCTTCGAGGCGATGGCCCAGGCTTATCCGGACGCCGACCTCTACGCGCTGACCTGGGATCGCGAGGCGCAATTCGATTTCGGCGGACGCGAGGTGACGACGACGCTGCTGGACCGCTGGCCGGCCCTGCGCGACCGCCGCGAGCTGGCGCTGCCGCTGATGTCCGCGGCGTGGAAGCTGATCGACGTCGACGGCACCTACGACACGGTGCTGACCTCCAGCCACGCCTTCGTGCGCAGCTTTCCGCCGGCGAAAACGGCGACTCACTTCTGTTACTGCCACACGCCCTTGCGCTACGCCTGGGTGCCCGACATCGACGCGCGCACCCAGCGGCGCATCCCCGGCAAGTCGGTCGCCTTCGCCGCGCTGCGCGAGTGGGACCGGCGAACGGCGAAGAACGTCGATTTCTTCGCCGCCAACTCGACCGCGGTCCAGGATCGGATCCACGAGTGCTACGGCCGCGAGTCGGAGGTCATCCACCCGCCCGTCGACACGGACTACTACAGCCTCCCCGACGAGCCGGTGGAGAGGACGCGGGCGCTGGCGGTCTCTCGCTTCGTCCCCTACAAGAGCGTGGCCCTGGCGATCGAAGCCTGCGCCGCTGCCGGGGTGCCGCTGACCGTTGCCGGCAAGGGTCCGCAGGAGGCCGAGCTGCGCGTGCTCGCCGCCGGGCTCGGCGCCGACGTCGAGTTCGAGATCTCACCCCCCGACGAGCGCCTGCGTGAGCTCTATCGCTCCAGCCTGGCAGTCGTCTTCCCCGCCAACGAGGACTTCGGGATCATTCCGGTCGAGGCACAGGCCTGCGGCGCCCCGGTGGTTGCGCTCGACATCGGCGGCGCCAGGGACACGGTCGTGCAGGGGGAGACCGGCCTGCGCGTGCAGCGCCAGGATGCCGGACTCTTCGCCGAGGCGATTCGCGACCTGGTCGCGTCGCCGCCCGAGGCCGCCGTTTGCAGGGCCAACGCCGAGGGCTTCTCGGCGCAGCGCTTCGTCCGCGAGCTGCGCAAGTGGATCGAGCGGAACTCGTGACGCCGGGCCCGTCGCGGGCTCAGTAAGCGCCCCGGCCCGAGAGCACGGCCGGGAGCGTCGCCAGCAGGATCTCGATGTCGCGCGCCAGCGACCAGCCGGCGACGTACTGGTAGTCGAAGCGGACCATCTCCTGGAAGGGGCTGTGCGAGCGGCCGTAGACCTGCCACGGGCCGGTCAGGCCGGGGCGCAGCTCGAGCCGGCGCAGGTGCCAGCGCTTCCTCGAGCGCGGCGGTCTCGGCGAAGATCAGCGGCCGCGGGCCGACCAGGCTCATCTCGCCCTTCGAGGACGTTGAAGAGCTGCGGCACCTCGTCGAGCGAGAAGCGGCGGATGAAGCGGCCGACGCGGGTGATGCGGGGTCGTCGCGGATCTTGAACATGACGCCGTCGTCGGCCTCGTTCAGCGCGTCGAGCTCGGCCTTGCGCTCTCGCGTCGATGTACATCGAGCGGAACTTGATCAGCTTGAAGATGCGTGTTGCCGCGGCCGGCGCGCGGCTGGTGGAAGAAGACCGGCCCGCGCGACTCGAGCTTGATCGCGATCGCGATCGCGATCATCAGCGGCGAGAAGAGGACGATCAGCGCGAACGACGCCGACGACGTCGAGGACGCGCTTGGCGGCGATCGACGCCGAGGTCAGCATCGGCGTGCCGATCGAGAGCAGCGGCAGGCCGCCGACCTGGTCGAGCGAGCGGACGCCGTCGAGGAACTCGAACAGGCGCGGGACGACGTCGACGGTCGACGCCGGCGTCGCGGCAGACGCGGATCGCCTCCAGCAGCTCCTCGTGGCTGGCCCGCGAGAAGGCGATGATCACGCGGTCGATTCTCTGCGGCTCGATGATCGCGTCGAGGTCGGCGAAGCGCGCCCAACCAGGGCAGGTCCGGGCTGCCGATGTCGTGGACGTCGTCGTCGACGATGCCGACCGGGTCGAGCCCGAACTGGTCGTTGTTGCGGAGCTTCTCGACGAGCTGCCCGGCGACGATCGCCGGAGCCGAGGATCAGCGTGCGCTGGCGCAGGTCCGGGGCGCGGTGCAGGCCGGCCCGCACGATCGTGCGGGCGATGCCGGTGAGGACCGCGATCCCGGCGACCGTGACGAAGGTCAGGGCCACTACCTCGTTCAGCCCCAGGAGCGATGCGAGGCCGAAGATCGGCCAGGTGATCAGCATCAGGGTGACGAAGGCGCGCGGAATCTCGGACTCACTGCCGAGGCCCAGGAGGCGAGCTGGTCGCTGCGGTAGAGGCCGATGCTGAAGGCGGCGAGTGGCCAGAGGATCGTCGCGCCGGCCACGTATGCCACGCCATTTAGCTCAGCCGATGCCAGGCCGAGGATGAGCACTGCGATCGCTCCGGCCAGGCAGGCAGCCAGGGAATCGGCGGTGAAGAGCATCCTGGCCAGCACGGCTCCCCGCCGGCGAGCACGGCTCGTTGTACTGCTGAGAGAAGTTGCGCCGTCCTCGTCTGCCTCGATGGCAGACGCCCCAGAGGCGCGGGTTGCGGTTGAGCTCTCCATCTTGGCTAGGCGATCAGTGAGGGGTGGGCCATGGGGCGGCACGGGGCAGGGGTGAGGTCAAAATAGAGATGATGCGGGCAAAACTCCATCGGAAACAACAGATCGACAACAAGTGTGTCGATCTCAAACCGGCAATCAAGCTTGCAGCGCGAACTTCGCTGATGCCATCGGACGAATATTCGAACAATCTTCGCTCTCGTTTGGCATCTGGACTCGAACGCCGCGCGAGGCAAGGTTTCGCTTCGGCCCCTGCCGTCGCGCGAATCGTCTGTCCGATCGGCTTGACTGGGTCCCGTGAGCCGAGACCCGCATAGAGCAAGCCGCCATCATGCCACTCGGGACGTCGCGATCCAAATCGTCGTCCGCGTGCTCAACCTTGGGCTCGGTGTCGTGGTCACGGCGCTGGTCGCGCGGGCGCTCGGGGATGCTGGCTTCGGGCAGTGGTCGACGATCCTCGTCGTCGTCCAGCTGATCTCCTATTTCACGAGCTTCGGCGTCGAGAGCGTCGTCATCCGGGAAGCTACGGCCGAGCCCGACCGCGAGGGCGAGTGGTTGGGGGCGCTGCTGATCCTGCGCTCGCTGCTGTCGGTGCCGGCGATCCTCGTCGGTCTGGTGGTCGTGCTCCTGCTCCAGGAAAGCACCGCGATGCTCGTCGCCGGCGTGGTCCTGCTCGTCCAGACCCCGTTCAACGTCGGTGCCTCGTTGCGGGTCACCCACCAGCTGCGGGTGAGCAACTGGGTCCCGATGGCGATCCTGACGCTGAACAGCGTCCTCTGGGGCGGCGCGGTTGTCTTCATCTTCGTCGCCGGTGGCGGACTGGTGCCGCTGGCGATCGCGATGACCGCCACCAGTGTCCTCACCGCGACGCTGCAGGCGATCGCCGCCATCAAGATCGCCCGGCCGAACCTACGGCCCTCGCGCGAGGCGACGATGAGGCTGGCGCGGGTCGGGCTCCCGGTCGGCCTCTCCGGCTTGCTGGTTCTGGCCTACGCCAGGATCGATCAGCTGCTCGTCTTCGCAATCGCCGGCAGCACCGCCGCCGGCCTCTACGGCGCCCAGTACCGGATCGTCGAGCAGGCCCACCTGGTCCCCGTCTCGATGATGACCACGCTGATGCCGATCCTTGCCGCCGCCTGGACCGTCAACCGCGAGCGCGCGCTTCGCATCACCTGGCTTGCCGCCGAGTACCTCACGGTCGCCTCGCTCGGCGGTCTCGCCGTCTCCCTCGTCGTCGCCAGGCCGCTCACCGTCCTCCTCTACGGCGAGGACTTCGCCTCGGCCGCGCCGGCCCTGCCGGTGCTTGCGGGGGCGTTCGTGTTCATCTGCTTCGGCTACCTGACCGGCAACCTCGTGCTGATCGCGGGGCTGCAGAGGCGGCTGGTCACGATCGGGCTGGTCGGGCTCGTGGTCAACGTCGTCGGCAACGTTGTGCTGATCCCCGCCTGGGGCTTCATGGGTGCCGCCTGGATGACGCTGGCGACCGAGGCGGCTGTCGTGGTCGTCACCGCGGTGATGCTGCGCCGCCGCCTGGAGCTCACATTGCCCCCATTGGGAAGGATGGCCCGCATTTTCGCCGCTTCGGCGACGCTTGCCCTCATGCTCGAGATCTGTTCCGGCCTCGGAGGGTCGTTCGCGGTCCTGCTGGTGGTTGCTGCTTTTGCCTACCCGGCGTTGCTGCTCGGCCTGCGCGCCGTCGACCTAGGCGAGATCAGAATGCTGCTGCGCGAGCGCGCGGCCGCTGTCTGACGCGCCGAGGCTGCCCAGCTCTGTAACGGCAAGCGCCCGCTTGGCGGTCTCGAGGTTCGACTCGTGGCGCATTCGCTCGCGGCGAGAGCGGATGCGGTTACCGGTATGCGCCTTGACCTGAAGCTTGGCCGAGACGCAGCTGACCCGCCGCCCGCCGATCGTGCCTTCGGCCGCCGAGGATCCCAGCTCGCGCAGGCAGATCGGGTGGATGTCGACGACGCGCATCCCCCCATCCCGCATGACGACGACGTCCCCCTCTATCTGGTGCTCCGCGAAGGGAACGGGGGAGGGGTTTCGGAACCACTCCTCGAAGCCGAGCTCGCACAGCCTGGCCAGCGCTGTGTCGAGGCTGCCGTGGTCGACGATCAGGTCGAGATCGCGATGCAGGCGCTGCTCTTCCCCGACCAGGGCGTCGATCCCCCAGCCGCCCATCACGATCGACTCGACCCGGGCGCTATCCAGCGCCTCGAGGATCCGCAGCACGCTGGCGCGGGGCATCGGCGGGTTCTGGTAGACGATCCGGCTCAGAAGCGCCAGCAGGCGTCGCGGCAGCGGCAGCGCCCAGACGACTGCATTGACCCGGTCGGTCAGGCGGTACCAGGGACGAGCTCTCTCCATCACGATGACAAGTATTTAACAGGATGCGCCGAGGTCAGCTATAGCGTCGTGCTTGAGTGGCGGCCTCCAGGTTTGCCCGGTAGCGTTTTTTCACCCTGCGGGAGCGCGCGTAGCTTTTCGCGTTGGCCTCGATCTGCAGCTCCGCTGACATGCAGGTGACGCGACGGCCGCCGATCGTGCCCTCGGTCAGCGCCAGACCGGAATGATCGAAGCGCATCGAGTGGAGGTCGACGACGTGCATAGCTGGGTCGCGCACGACGACGCCGGCTTCGAGCTCGAGATCGCCGAAGGAGCCCGGGGAGCCCTCGCGGAACCACTCCACGAAACCGATCGCGTACAACACCATCAGGGCTTTGTCGAGATGGTCGCGGTTGACGATCAGGTCGAGGTCGTGGTGCGGTCGCAGCTGCTTGCCGATCAGCGCGTCGGCCCCCCAGCCGCCCATCAGGGCCACTTCGACGCCGCTGGCTTCGAGGGCCGCCATGGCGATCAGGACAGTGGCGATCGGCATCGTGGGGTTTTGGTAGACGATCCGGCTCAGCAACGCCTTGAGCCGATGCGGCGTGGGCAACGCCCAGACGACCACGTTGAGACGGTTGGTGAACCTGGTCCAGCGGGACGCCTGTTCCGGCATGCTCAGTGCGCCTCGCCGGAGGCGTGGGCGGGAGGTCGCGACTCCTCGGCCAGCGAGGTGATCTCGAGCTGGCCGTTGGCGGCGGCTTCGAGCACCTCGGTCGCCTCCTCGGCCGAGCGGGCGTAGAGCTCGACCAGCATGTGGACGACGATCCGCTCCTCGTCGTGCTTGTGGAAGCGGACATGGGCGAAGAACTCGCGCACCCCGGCCTCGCCAAGGGCGCCGTAGGCGAGCAGCTCGGCCGCTTCGGGGCCGGCGCAGCTCTCGACCCGGTCCTGGTCGACGGTGACCGTGCAGGAGGCGACCCAAGGGGTGCCGGCGACCATCCTTTCCCAGCGGTCCTCGATCGGCACGACGCGGTCGTCCTGGAAGGTCAGGTGGGGCTGGTCGTGCATGCAGTCGAGGCACTGCACGACCGATTCCTGCACTTCGTCGATCCCTTCGGCCGGCACGCCGGTCTCCGGATCGACGCGGCGGATCGCGTCGTAGTGGATCTGGATCTCGAGGTTGCGGGACCAGCAGCGGTAACAGCGCAGCCAGGCCGAGCGGTCCCCGTTCAGCTCGCTCATGCCTGCATTGTCGCAGCCAGCTCGTCGGCGATCAGCCGAGCGATCGCCAGCGAGGAGGTTGCGGCGGGGGAGGGGGCATTGCGGACGTGGACCGCGTGCTCGGTGCGGTGGACGACGAAGTCGTCGACCAGGTTGCCGTCGCGGTCGATCGCCTGGGCGCGGACTCCGGCGGGACCCGGTTCGACCGCGACCCCTCGCAGGGCGGGAACCATGCGTGCCGCTTCGGCGACGAAGGCCCGCTTGCTGGAGGCGTGTCGCATCTCGAGCAGCCCCGCTCGCCAATTGCGCGCCGCCATCCGCCAGGTCCCGGGCCAGGCGAGCGTCTGGGCGACGTCGCGCGGCCGCACGGTCGAGAGCCGGTAGGCGTCGCGGGCGGGCGCCAGTAGGGCGCTGGGCCCGATCAGCACCTCGCCGTCGATGGTCGGGGTCAGGTGGGCGCCGAGGAACGGCAGGTCCGGGTCGGGGACCGGGTAGACGTTGGCGCGGATCAGCCCGGCGGCCTTTCGCGGCAGGGTCAGGTAGCCGCCGCGGAAGGGGACGATCCGCGGGCTCTTCGGGGCGCCGCAGGCGATGGCGAGGCGGTCCGACCAGAGCCCGGCGCAGAAGACGGCCCCCGACGCGACCGTCGTGCCCTGCGAGTGCTGCACCGCGATCCGGCTGCCACTCGCCGTGGCGGCGGCGACCGGCGCGCCGACGTGAATCGTGCCCCCGGCGCGGCGCACGTCGGCGGCGTAGGACTCGGCGACGGCGCCGAAGTCGACGATCCCGGTGTTGGGCGAGTGGAGCGCGGCGACGCCTCGCGCGGCCGGCTCGACCTCACCGATCTCATCCGCACTCAGGCGGCGCAGCCCCGGCACCTCGTTGGCGCGCCCGCGGCGCTCGAGCTCCTCGAGTCGCTCGAGTTCGCCCTCGTCGACCGCGACGATCAGCTTGCCGGACCGCTCGTAGCGGATCCCATGTGCGTCGCAATAGGCGTACAGCTCGCGGGCGCCTTCGACGCACAGCCGTGCCTTCAGCGATCCCGGCTGGTAGTAGATGCCGGCGTGGATGACGCCGCTCGAGTGGCTGGTCTGGTGGCCGGCGAGCCGCTCTTCGCCCTCCAGCACGCAGAGGCGCGCGTCTGGATTCCTGGCGAGCAGCTCACGCGCGACCGCGAGGCCGACGATTCCACCGCCGACGACCGCGAGGTCGCACTCGGAAGGGGGGGACCGCCGGCGACGCTCAAACGGTCGCGCCGGCTGTGGCGCGCTGCTCGACCAGGGCCGCGATCTCGCCCATGATCTTGTTGATGTCGAAGTCCTTCGGCGTGTAGACGCCGGCGACGCCCGCCTCGCGCAGCCGTTCGGCGTCGGCGACGGGGATGATCCCGCCGACCACGACTGGCACGTCGACGCCCTCGTCGCGCAGGCGGCGGACCACGTCGGGGACCAGCTCCAGGTGCGAGCCGGAGAGGATTGAAAGGCCGACCACGTCGACGTCCTCCTGCAGCGCCGACTCCGCGATCTCCTCGGGGGTGAGGCGGATCCCCTGGTAGATCACCTCCATGCCGGCGTCACGGGCACGCAGGGCGATCTGCTCGGAGCCGTTGGAGTGGCCATCGAGGCCGGGCTTGCCGACGAGGATCTTGATCCGGTGGCCGATCTGCTCGGAGACCTCGTCGACGCGGCCGCGGATCTCCACCAGCGCCTCGCGGTCGCCCGGGGGCGCCGCGCCGTCGACCCCGGTGGGCGCACGGTAGGCGCCGAAGGCATCGCGCAGGACCTCTGCCCACTCGCCGGTGGTCGCTCCGGCTTTCGCCGCCGCGATCGTCGCCGGCATCACATTGGCGCTCTCGTCGGCGGCGACCCGGCCGAGCTCCTCGAGGGCCTCGCGCACGGCGTCCGCGTCGCGTCCGGCTTTCCACTTCTCCAGCGCCTCGACCCGTTCGCGCTCGACCTCGGGGTCGGGGGTGAGGATGCCGCCGTCGGCGCCGGCGGTAAGGGGTGAGTCCTCACTCTCGGTGAAGCTGTTCTGGCCGATTACCTTCTGCTCGCCGCTCTCGATCCGCGCCACCCGCTCGCGGTGGGACTCGACTAGGCGCGCCTTCATGTAGGGGACGGCGGCGACCGCGCCACCGTGCTCCTCGACCACGGCCATCTCGGCCCTGGCGCCCTCGGTCAGCTCGTCGACGAGGCCGTCCATGACATGTGAGCCCGCGAAGATGTCGGGGTACTCGAGCAGGTCGGTCTCGTTGGCCAGCACCTGCTGGATGCGCAGGCTCCACTGCTGGTCCCAGGGACGGGGCAGGCCCATCGCCTCGTTCCAGGCCGGCAGCTGGATCGCGCGGGCGCGGGCGTCGCGGCTCAGGGTCACCGCCAGCGCCTCGAGCACGATGCGCTGGATGTTGTTCTCCGGCTGGGCCTCGGTCAGGCCGAGCGAGTTGACCTGGACGCCGTAGCGGAAGCGCAGCATCTTCTCGTCGGTGACGCCGTAGCGCTCGCGGCCGATCTCGTTCCAGAGATGGCCCATGGTGCGCAGCTTGGCGATCTCCTCGATCAGGCGGATGCCGGCGTTGACGAAGAAGGAGATGCGGCCGAAGACCCGCGGGAAATCGTCCTCGGCGACCTGGCCGCGGGCTTTGACTTCGTCGAGCACGGCGATCCCGGTCGAGAGCGCGTAGGCGATCTCCTGCACAGGCGTCGCTCCGGCCTCCTGCAGGTGGTAGCTGCAGATGTTGGTCGGGTTCCAGCTCGGCACCTCGTTGACCGTGAAGGCGACCATGTCGGCGATCAGTCGCATCGAGGGCTCCGGCGGGAAGGCGTAGGTGCCGCGCGAGAGGTACTCCTTGATGATGTCGTTCTGCGTCGTCCCGGTCAGCTTCGATCGCTCGACGCCGTTCTCCTCGGCGACCGTCGCGTAGAGGCCGAGCAGCCAGGCGGCGGTCGCGTTGATCGTCATCGAGGTGTTCATCTCGTCGAGCGGGATTCCGTCGAAGAGCTGGTGCATGTCGCCCTTGTGGGCGATCGAGACGCCGACCTTGCCGACCTCGCCGCGGGCGAGGATGTGGTCAGGGTCATAGCCGGTCTGGGTCGGCAGGTCGAAGGCGACCGAGAGGCCCGTCTGGCCCTTGGCGAGGTTGCCCTTGTAGAGCTCGTTGGAGCGGCGGGCGTCGGAATGACCCGCGTAGGTGCGCATCACCCAGGGGCGATCGCGCTCGGGCAGTCGGTGCTCGGACATCGCCACCAATGTTATTTGCAAGGGCGGGAAATACAGCGTTCATCCGTCACGATGCGCATCTTTTCCCCGATGCGGTGTTTAGGCTCCAGCACGATGAGACTCCGAATAGCAGCCGGTTTCCTGGTCGCGCTCGCGGCGTTGGCCCTCGCCGGCAGCGCCGGGGCCGCCTTGATCGGCGTCTACCGCAACGGCATGGAGTCGACGGCGCAACGTGCCCAGATCGTCAAGCTGAGCGGCGACCGCTGCGGTCGTGGCGGTTCCGACCATGCCCTGCGCATCACGATCGGCAAGGCCACGCCGGAATGCGCCTACCGCACGCCAGTGATCGGGCGCGACCTCGAGGTGGCGGCGATCGGCCGCCTGCTCGACACGACGCCGAAGCCGGTCCAGAAAAAGGCCTACCTCGCCGTCAACCTGCGCGCCGGCGGAGCCGGCGCTCGCTACCAGTTGGCGGTCTTCCCCCTGCAGCGCAAGGCGCAGCTTCGCAGGGTCGGTCCCGACGGCCGGATCAAGTACCTGCACATCGCGCAGGGGGTCAGGACGGGAGGCCTCAATCAGGCCAACGAAATTCGCCTGCAGGCCTTCAACGTCACCAGCGGCCCGGAAAAGGGCAGCTGTCACATTCTCGCCTTCGTCGGCGGTCAGCTTGCCGCCGATGTCACCGACCCCTCGTCGGGGGAGCTGCAGGGCCGCACCTCCGGCGTCTCCTTCGGCGCGGTCGGTAACGCCAAGGGCGCCATCGGCAGCTTCGACGATGTCGTTGTCCGCGTTCCCAGCCCCTTTTAGAGCCTTTCCGCATAATGCGGTCGATGTCGACGACGATCGAGAAGCCGCGACAGGCAGGACCTGGCTCTGACCTGGGAGGGGAGTGGCGCGTGATCGTGCGCAACGACAACCACAACACCTTCGACCACGTCGCCGAAACGCTGGCTCGTGTTCTGCCCGGCGTCACCATCGCCCGCGGCCACGAGATCGCTGATGCGATCCACACGACCGGCCAAGCGATCGTCTGGTCCGGGGCCCGCGAGCCGGCCGAGCACTACTGGGAGCAGCTCAAGGAAGCGGGCCTGACCCTCGCCCCGCTCGAGCGTGCCTAGCGTGAAGCCGGCTTCACGCCTGCTTGCGATTGCCGCGGTGGTCGCCTGGGCTCTGGCCTGCGCGGCTGGCCCGGCCGCCGCTGCGCCCGAGCTGCCAAGTGGGTTCCACGACTCGATCGTGCTCAGCGAAGTTCCGGAACCGACGACGATGCGCTTCTCGCCCGACGGCCGGGTCTTCGTCGCCACGAAGTCGGGCCAGATCCTCGTCTACAGCGACCTCGACGACACCTCCCCCGAAGTCTTCGCCGACCTGCGCACGGAGGTCTACGACAACGGCGACCGGGGCCTGCTCGGGCTGGCGCTCGATCCGGATTTCGAAAGCAACCACTACGTCTATGCGCTCTATACCTACGACCACATCCTCGGCGGACAGGGGGAAGAAGGCAAAGTCCCGCGCTGGGGCACCCCGGACACGAGCGGCGACCCATGTCCAAAACCGGGCGATGCCGACGTCGATGCCTGCCCGGTGAGCGGGCGCCTCGTGCGGCTCACCGCCGAAGGCAACCACGCGGAGCCATCGGCCGGCGCGCCGCAGGAGAAAGTCCTGCTCGAAGACTGGTGCCAGCAGTTCTCATCGCACTCGATCGGCGACCTCCAGTTCGGCCCCGAAGGCGCGCTCTACGCGAGCGGGGGAGACGGGGCCAGCTTCAACAACGCCGACTACGGTCAGTTCGGCTGGCCGAGGAAGAACATGTGCGGGGACCCGCCGGGTGGAGAAGCCCTCGCTCCCCCCACCGCGCAAGGCGGCGCATTGCGCTCGCAGGATCTGCGCACGCCGGCCGATCCGACGACCCTGGACGGGTCCGTCGTGCGCATCGATCCCGCAACCGGCGCGGCCTGGCCGGGAAATCCACTGTCCGGCAGTTCCGATCCGAATGCTCGGCGCATCGTCGGTTATGGCTTCCGCAACCCCTTTCGCTTCACGATCGACCCCGCCAGCGGCGAAATCTACGTCGGCAACGTCGGCTGGGACACCTACGAGGAGATCGATCGTGTCCCCGCGGTTGGCGCTCTGCCGGTTTTCAACTCCGGCTGGCCCTGTTACGAGGGGCCGGGGCCGAACCCGATCTACGCCGGGTTGGAACTGAACCTCTGCAAATCGCTCTACGCCGAACCCGGTGCGACCACGCTGCCGCTCTTCTATTACAAGCACTACGAGAACGTGGTCCCCGAAGAAGCCTGCAACAGCGGTACGGGCTCGGCGCTTGCGGGGCTCGCCTTCTATCCCGGTGGCCCCTATCCGGACTCATATGACGGCGCGCTCTTCTTCGCCGACCCGGTGCGTGGCTGCATCTGGGTGATGCACCCCGGCGATGACGGCCGCCCCGACCCGCTCGACACGACGACGTTCATGGCCAACGGCGGTCTCTATCCGGGGGTCGACCTGGAGGTCGGTCCCGAAGGCGACCTCTACTACGTGAAGCTCTTCGGCGACACCGAGGAAGGCACGATCCATCGGATCTCCTATGACGCCGATGCGCCGGTCGCGGAACTCACCGCCGACACGCGCTCGGGACCGGCGCCGCTGGAAGCCCACCTCGATGCCAGCGGTTCGAGCGATCCACACGGGAAATCGCTCAGCTTCAAATGGGACCTCGACGGCAACGGGACCTTCGAGACCGATGGGGGCGAACAGCAGGTCACCCACCTCAACGTGACCCATAACGTCGACATTGCGGTCAAAGTCAGCAACGGAGAAACGTCGAGTGTCGCCGAACTGACGCTCTACCCGGGCGACACGCCGCCGCAGCCGGCGATCGCGACGCCGGCCTCGACGCTCGAATGGAAAGTGGGCCAGGAAATCCACTTCTCCGGCTCGGCGACCGACGCCGAGGAGGGGTCATTGCCGGACTCCGACCTCTACTGGAAGACCCGCCTCCTTCACTGCCCTTCCGCCTGTCACGCCCATCCCCTCGAGGTCTTCCCGGCGACCCATGAAGGGAGTCTGCTCGCGCCCGACCATGACTATCCCTCGCACATCGAAATCAGCCTCACCGCCACCGACGCCCGCGGGCTCACCGCGACCAAAACGGTCTCGATCGATCCCCGCCCGGTCCCGCTCGAGATCGAATCCGACCCGGCGGGGATCCAGTTGGGTGCCGGAGAGACGAGCGACGTAGCGCCCTTCCCACTGACCGCGATCGAAGCAGCCAACGTGCTGCTCTCGGCCCCGGCGAGCGCCGAAGTCGGTGGAGTTGCGTACACCTGGAAGAAATGGTCGGACGGGGGCGACCGGGTTCACTCGGTGAAAGCAAATACTGCATCGACCTACACGGCCGTGTACGAAGAGGAATCCAGCGGAGAAGGACCGGGGGGCGGAGGTGGAGGGGAACCGACCAAGCCCGAGCCGACCCGGCCGGCAAGCCCGCAGCCCCCTGCCGAAATCACGCCGCCGCCCCTGCCGCAGACCTTGCTGCGCGGCCACCCGTCGAAGCGGCAAGGCGCGATCGCGGCGAGGTTTGCTTTCTCGGCCGACTCGCCTGGGTCGCACTTCAAGTGCAAGTTGGACAGCAGGCCGTTCCAGCCCTGTCACTCACCGCAGGTCTACAGACACCTGGCGCCCGGTGGTCACGCCTTCCGCGTAGTCGCCATCGGCCCCGACGGTGGGGCGGACCCGACCCCGTCGGTCTTCAGGTGGAAAGTGCTCTGAGCGGATCGGGCTGAGAAAGCCGCCCCCGGCCGCGAAGCGAAGGAGGCGGCGCCTGACTATTCCGCCGCGACGAGCGTGTGCCAGGCCGGCAGGATCGGCAGGTCGTAGAGGTCGATAGCCGCGGCTCGCGCCTGCTCGATCTCCTCCGAGAACCAGTAGCGCTCGAAGTCCGAGCGGCTCTCCCAGATCGAGGTCTGCTGGAAGGCCAGCGGGTCGTCGATCGAGCGGGTCAGCGACCAGCTCTTGGCGCCGAAGGCGGGCATCCGCGCCGCCGCCGGTTCCCAGAGGTCGAGCCAGCGGTCGGCCCGGAAGGGGGCGATGTGCCAGTCCAGTGTGCATACCTCGGCCATGTCTACGCTCCCACCTCGGCCCGGATCGCGCCGGGGCCGTCTTCGTTCTTGCCCTCGTCCTCGGACTCGGCTCCGACCAGGATCGAGATCTTGCCGAGGTGCTTGTTTTCGTGCAGCAGCTGGTGCGCCTCGGCGACGCCGTCGAAGCCCATCGTCTGCCAGATCACGGGCCGGACCTTGCCCTCGGCCATCAGCTGGTTGGCGCGCATGCACTCATACGCGTTGGCGAAGTGCGAGCCGATGATCTGCTTCTGGCGCATCCACAGGTAGCGCACGTCGAAGTCGAGCTGGAAGCCCGAGGTGGCACCGCAGATGACGACTTTGCCGAACGGCTTGACGACGAAGACCGAGGTCGGGAAGGTCGCCTGGCCGACGTGCTCGAAAACGATGTCGGGGGCGTCGCCGAGGATCTCTTTGACCCGCTTGGCGAAGCCGCGCGAGGCCTTGAAGCGCTCCTTGTCGAGCGGCCTTGTCGGCGAGGTTCTCCGGCGTTCGCATCATCTCGCCGAACTCGGCCCGGTTGATGTAGTCGACCGCGCCGAGCTGCTTGATCAGCTCGCCCTTCTCGTCGGAGGAGACGACGCCGACCGCGTTTGCGCCGGCGGCTTTGCAGAGCTGCACGGCGAATACGCCGAGCCCGCCGGCGGCGCCCCAGATCAGCACGTTGTGGCCGGGCTGCAGCTTGCACTGGTCGATCAGCATCCGGTAAGCGGTGAAGTAGGTGAGCCCGTAGGAGGAGGAGTCGGCCCAGGAGAGGTTCTGGGGGCGGGGGAGGAGCTGCTGCGCCTGCACTTTGGTGAACTGGGCGAAGGAGCCCCAGGTCGTCTCGTAGCCCCAGATCCGCTGGCTCGGCGCGGCGAGTGGGTCGAGCCCGTGCACCTCGACGTCCTCGTAGGAGGCCTGGTTGCAGTGGACGACTACCTCGTCGCCCGGCTTCCAGCGGGTGACGCCCTCGCCGACCTTCCAGACGATGCCGGAGGCATCGGAGCCGCCGATGTGGTGGCCGTACTCGGGATGGTCGCCGTAGCCGAAGACCGAGACCGGTTTGCCCAGCGCCGCCCAGACGTTGTTGAAGTTCACGCCCGCGGCCATCACCCGCACGATCACCTCGAAGGCACCGGGCTCGGGCACCTCGATCTGCTCGAGCTGGAAGGCATCGGTGGGCTCACCCTCGCGCTCCTGGCGGATCACCCACGCCGCCATCGTCTCCGGCAGCGTTCCAAGCTCAACGTCCAACTTCGCGACTGCGCTGCTATCGACGGCCAAACCGGCTCCTCCAAAAAGTCGTTTGCGGGCCGGGCAATCCTAGTCAAGCGCGGGGGTCTCGGCGTCCTCCAGCTCGGGCGCCGTGATAGCCCTGACGGTGATCTCGGTCGGTTCGGGCGGCTCGATCTCCTTGCCCGGGGCGATACCGAGCTCCTCGACTTTGCGCAGCTGGGGTAGCAGCCTGCCCTCCATCGAGGCGACGGCGGAGTTGTAGGCGCCGGTGGCCGAGCCGAGTCGTTTGCCGACAGTGTTGAAGTCGGTGAGGAACTTGGCGAAGCGGGCGTGCATGGTGCCCGCTGCCTCGGCGATCTCGGCCGCCTCGGCGACCATCCGCTCCTGGCGCCAGCCGAGCTCCATCGTGCGCAGCAGGCCGATCAGCGAGGTCGGGCTGACGACCAGCACGTTGCGCTCGAGGGCGTAGTCGAAGAGCGTCGGGTCGGCGGCGAAGGCGGCGTGCATCGCCGGCTCGTTGGGGATGAAGCAGATCACCAGGTCGGGCATCTCTCCCGCCTTGAACTGGCCTTGGTAGTCCTTGGAGCTGAGGGCGCGGATGTGCTCGCGGGCCTGTCGCGCGTGACGGTCGAGCTGGACCAAGCGCTCGGCTTCGACCTCCGCCTCCTGGGCGTCAAGGAAGGCGTCGAGCGGGACCTTCGAGTCGGCGACGAAGCTGCGCCCCTCCGGCAGCAGGAAGCGGGCGTCGGGTCGCAGTCTGCCGTCTTCGGTGTGGATCGTCTCCTGCAGCTCGAAGTCGACGTGTTCGGTCATGCCGGCGATCTCGACGCAGCGGCGCAGCTGCAGCTCGCCCCACTGCCCGCGCGTCTGCGGCTGGCGCAGTGCCTTCTTCAGGCCGGCGGTCTCGGAGTTGAGGTTGCCGACGGTCTGGCCCATCTGCTCGAGCAGGGTGCGCGTCTGCAGGTCGGTCTCGCCGCGCCGCTGCACCTCCTTCTCGATCTTCTCCTGGCCCTTGGCGATCCGCTCCGCCAGCGCTTTGATCTCCGCCTGGCGCTTGTCGAGGGTCGCCTCGGCCGCCTGCGCGTCGACCTTGCGCGACTCCGCGTTCATCCGCTGCAGGTCGGCTACCGCTTTGGAGGTCGCCTCCTGGATCGCGGCGCCGAGGTCCGGTTGCTCAACCGGCTCGGTGCGGGGGCGCGCAAGCAGCGCGTAGAGCAGCCCGGCAGCGAGCAGGACAACGATTATGGCCAGTACGACGGTCACCCAGCGATCGTGACGAAGCGGCCAGACGTCACTTCAGGGTCACGTCGCCGGAAATTGCGGTTCGGAAGGTGAGCGATTCACCTGGAAGGGTCGAGTCTGGACGGGGGCGGGGCCAGGGGATCGGAACTGGCAAAATTGAGCGGTAAAGATAAGGTACGGGCGAATGTTCGACCGAGCGAAAAGCCCAGAAGCCAAGGGCAACAAGCTAGGCCGCGGCGACCTGCGTTTGTCGAATGCCGGTCGCACGGATGCCATCCGTCGTCTGGAAGTGCACAAGTCGATGGGGCACTTGACCGGGACCGAGGCCGAGGCGCGGGTCACGCTCGTGCGCGGATCCACGACCCCCGATCAAGTCGCGAAGCTCTTCGTGGATCTTCCCGCACTTCCCGCCCGTCCGCCGTCGAACGAGCGCCGGATCTCGACGCAGGATCGCGACGATGCGATCGACCTGCTCGAGAAAGCCAGGCTCGAGGGTCGGATAGAAGAGCACGAGCATGCTGCGGCGAAGGCACAGGTTCGCGCCGCGCGGACGCGTAGCGAACTCGACGCCGCCTTTCACGGCCTGTCGACTCCGACCCACGCGGCTGTGGTGAAGACGGCGTCAAATGTGACGAAGCAGGCCGCTGGTGTCACTGCCCGGGTCGCCATGGAGGGTGGGCGCCGTGTCGGCAAGGCGTTTCGGCACGGTGCCCTTGCGGTGGGGGCGCTGATGATCGGGGTCATCCTCGTGGTTGCGGGCATCGGGACCGCGGCGATTGCCTTCTTCGTGCTCGCGGTCCTGCTCTTCACCAGCGCCACCATCGCGCTGGTGGCGTCGTCGTAGCGAGTCGGCCCTACGGCAGCAGCAGGTCGTTTTGCGACGACGTGCGGTACGGACCGACGACCAGTTTGGCCGCTTTCGCGCTGGGGACTCCGGCGGCGCTTACCCGGTAGACGCCGGTGGGAAGGATCGACTGCATGGTTACCCCGGCATTGGCGTAGAGCGGTTCGGAGCTGACGCTCTTGCCGCCGTGAACCTCGAGGCGGGAGTCGACGTCGGTCAGGTTGGCGGCCACGAAGACCACGTTGAGTGGGGCGTTGGAGCGGACCCGCGGCTGCCCGGCGTGCTGGTTCTGCGGGATCTGCTGGGTCGGTTCGGGCCCGACCGCGATCCGCGGCGGCTGTACGGTGACCGCGTCTTTGCTGATCGTGACGCTGATCCGAGTCGGAGGCTGGGGGCGCGGTTCGTTGGGGTGGTCGGAGGCGCCGCAGCCGGCTCCGAGCAGCACAACGGCGCCAAGCGCGCATGCGAGCGCGGTCGCGGGGCGACTTAGTTGTCCTATAGACAACAAACGCGCCCCACCGGCGGGTGGAATCGACCGTCTACTCCCCATCGGGCGGAATCTAACCGAACGGCAGGTCGACCACGCGAGCCGTAACGCCATCTTCACCTAGGACCAACTCAGTGCCGGGCTCGGCCTCGCGCCGGACGATCGCCAGCGCGATCGGGCCGCGAGCGGGGGAGACGCAGGCGCTGCCGATCCGGCCGACCTCCTTCTCGCCCAGCCGAAGGCTCGTGCCGGGAGCGGCTGGGGCGCTCAGCTCGAGGCCGCGAAGGTGGCGGTTGGGGCGGCCCTTGTAGTGGAGGCGGGCGACTGGCTCCTGGCCGATGTAGCAGCCCTTGGTGAAGCTGATGGCGCGCTCGACGATGCCGGCCTCGGCGGGCATCGTCTCGGCGCTCATCTCGGCGCCGAAGCGGGGCGCGCCGGCCTCTATACGGACTATCTCTGCGGCCTCGGGGCCGACCTCGACCGCGTCGGCGCCGATGAGGGCCTCACGCAGGCGCTCGGCGTCGGCGGACTTGGCGATCAGGTCGATGCCGGCGTCGGTACCGACGGCGAGGCAATCGACACCGCCGATCCTCACCGTTTCGTTGGCGTGTTCCGGCAAGGCCGCGGTACCGGCGATCTCGACGCTGCGCGGACCGACCAGCGAGAGGATCGTCCGCTCCCCGGTCAGGTCGGCGACCGCTACGTCCCGACCGATCTTGTACATCTCCAAGTGGCGCTGGGCTGCGGTGAGGGCCTCCGGCTCGGTGTCGATCCAGATCTCCTCGGTCGAGATGCACAGGACGCGCATGTCGGCCTGCATGTGGCCCTTGCGGTCGAGTAGCGCGGCGTACTGGCCGTCCCCCGGCGCCAGCGCCTCGACGTCGTTGGTCAGCTGCCCCTGCAGGTACTCGGCCGCCTCGCCGCCGCTGACGATCAGCTTGCCGCGCTCGGATCGATCAACCAACCCACACTCCTCGCGCAACTGTCGGTACTGCGCATCCAGCTCCACACCAATCGTCTCAGCCATGAGCCAATTCTAGGAAGCTGCCGCGACGCGTCTCTTTTAGATGTGCCAAACTTATTTAGACATGTCTAAACCTTCGGAGGCGATAGAGGATTACGCGAAGGCGATCTACGCGCTCTCGCAGGACCGGCCCGGCCCGGTGCTCAACGGCGAGGTTGCGGAGCGGCTCGGCGTCGCCCCGGCCACGGCGACTTCGATGCTCAAAAAGCTCGACGGATTGGGCCTGGTCGACTACTTGCCCTACCGCGGCGTGACGTTGACCCCGGCGGGGGAGAGGGTCGCCCTTGAGGTGATCCGTCACCACCGCTTGATCGAGGCCTACCTCTCCGAGGCGTTGGGCATGCCAGACGACATGGTCCACGCCGAGGCCGAGGTGCTCGAGCACCACATCTCCGAGGAGCTGGAGGCGCTGATCGCGGCCAAGCTGGGTGAGCCCAGCCACGATCCCCACGGTACGCCGATCCCCGGCCCCGACCTGAGCCTCCCGGCGGAGGGCAGCCGTTGAAGCCGCCGCCTCCTCCGCCGACCGGCGAAGTGACGGTCGAGGACGTACTTCCCGGCGAGGCGGCGGTTGCGGCGGCGGCGCGTCGCTCGCTGGATGGCCACAGCCGCGGCGCGAGCCGTCTCTGGCCGTTTCTCGGCCCGGCCTTCGTCGCCGCGGTCGCCTACATCGATCCGGGCAACTTCGCCACCAACATCGCCGGTGGGGCGAAGTTCGGCTACCTGCTGCTCTGGGTGGTGCTGGCGGCGAACCTGATCGCGATGCTGGTCCAGACCCAGTCGGCGAAGCTCGGCATCGCCACCGGGGAAAACCTCGCCGAGCTGTGTCGCCGGTGCTTCCCCCGCGCTCGCATCGGCCTCTGGCTACAGGCCGAGCTGGTCGCGATGGCCTGCGACATCGCCGAGGTCGTCGGCGCCGCGCTCGGCCTCAATCTGCTCTTCGGCATCCCGCTCTTCCCGGCCGGGCTGATCGCGGGCGCCGGCGCCTTCGCGATCCTCACCCTCCAGCAGCGGGGATTCCGCCGCTTGGAGGCGGGGATCACCGTGCTGGTCGGCGTGGTCGTCGCCTCCTTCGTGGTCGAGCTCTTCCACGCCAAGCCGGCCGCCGGCGAAGTTGCCAAGCACCTCGTCCTACCCGGTTTCTCCGGCACCGAGAGCCTCCTGCTCGCGACGGGGATCGTCGGCGCGACGGTAATGCCCCACGTCATCTACCTGCACTCGGCGCTGACCCAGAAGCGGATCGTCGGCCGCGATGAGGATGAGAAAAAGCGCATCCTCGGCTTCGAGAAGGTCGACGTGGTGATCGCGCTCTCGCTCGCCGGCATGGTCAACCTCTCGATGATGATCGTCGCCGCTGCTCTTTTCCACGCCAGCGGCCTGACCGGCATCGACTCGATCGAAGGGGCCTTCGACGGGTTGAAGACGCTCGTCTCCGGCAATGCCGCAACGATCTTCGGCATCGCCCTGCTCGCCTCGGGCTTCGCCTCGTCCTCGGTGGGCACGATGGCCGGCCAGGTGGTGATGCAGGGCTTCATCCAGCGCACGATCCCGCTCTACCTGCGCCGCGCGATCACCCTGACCCCGGCGCTGATCGTTCTCGCTGTCGGCTTCAACCCGACCGACGCCCTCGTCCTCAGCCAGGTCGTCCTCTCCTTCGGTATCCCCTTTGCCCTGGTGCCGCTGCTGGCGATCGCGAGGCGTCGCGACATCATGGGATCGTTGGCCAACCCTGGGTGGCTGACGGCCCTTGCGGGTGCGATCGCAACGCTGATCATCGGGCTGAACGTCTTCCTGATCGCCGACCTGTTCCTCTAAGCGAGGAGCTTGTCGACGAGCTGGGGGAGTTCGCGGGCCATCCGGGAGCGGGGGACGACGAGATCGATCCCGGCTGCGTCGGCGGCGTTCTTGGTCTCGACGTCCACGTGCGAGTAGAAGCCGAGGGTTGGCACGTCTACTTGCGCGATGTCTTCGATGTCCACTGCATCGAGGTCACAGACGAGCACATCGGCTTCGACGGAGTCCGGCAGGCTTTGCACGACCGCGACCTCGTGCCCCGCGCTTCGCAAACTCTCCTCGACCCTGCTGGACAGCATCAGGTCGGTGACGATTGCCAGGACTCGGGCCACTAGATCGAGCGGCGCTGGCGGAACTCCTCGCGCACGCTCTCCGGCCGGCCCCACATCTGCACGACCTCGGACCGCCCCTCGCGCACCTCACGAACCTGCATCTCTCCGGCGACGTCGTCCGAATCCAGCTTCTCCAGCACCCCCAAGACGCTCTCAGCGGCAGCAGCGTGCCCAAAGCTGTGCGCCACCAACAACCGCCAATCCCACTCGGCTTCCGAATAAGGCTGAGCGTTGACCTGACTCAGCGCCACGGCAGTGTCCACGTACTGGCTCTCGTCCTCGATCCGCAGATCAAGCTCCAGATCCGTCCAATCGGGCGGCAAGGAGTCGAGCACCTGCTGAAAATCTGCGGCCAAGCCCATCACCGGCAGCGTACCTGTGCGAGGGGCCGGGTGTCCCCCGCAGGAAACATTGGAGCCCTCCCCGCAATGAACTCTGGAGGCCGCCTCAATGCGGGTTTCCGGAGGGGGACACCCGGCCCCTCGCACCCCTACGGAGCCAGCCGAAAAGCCTTGTCGACATCCAAGGGCTTTTCGAGCAACCCGTGTTCGAGGTCCCAGGCCGCCCATTCCCGCAGCACGCCTGGGTCGAACGGCGCCGGGTTCAGGTCGGGCAGCAGCGCGTGCAGCTGCGCCGCCTGGTCGCCCCGCTCGAGGCTGGGCACTTCGGCGAGCAGGTCGTCGAGCGCCCGGTCCGGGTGATCCGAGGCGAATTCGTAGCCGCGCGTGGTCGCGGCGACCATCGAGTCGACCAGCTCGGGATCGCTGTCGATCGTGTGCCGGGACGCGGTCAGGATCAGCTCCGGGTAGGGCGGGGCGCCGTAGCGGTTCACCTTGAAGATCCGGACCGGGACGCCCTGGCGGCGCAGCGCCACGCCCTCGGCGTTCCAGAACCCCGTCGCCGCGTCCACCTTGCCGGCGGCCAGCGAGGCGACGGCGTTGAAGCCGATCGTCACCCGGTCGACACGGCCTGGGTCGCCACCGTCGGCGGATACCTCGGAGTCGACCACCGCTTCGTCGGAAGGCAGGCCGGTGACCCCGACCGTGTGGCCTTCGAGCTCGCGTGGTCGGTGCACCGGCCCGGTGCCGCGGGCGATCACCGCGGCGAGCGGGCGCTGCACGATCGGCATCGTCCCGACCACGTCGAGGCCGCGCTCGCGGGCGATCCCCAGGTCGTGGATGTCGAGGATCGCGAAGTCGGCGCGTCCCGCCTCGAGCAGTTTCGGCGCATCGGTCGATTCGCCCGGCTGGCGGATCGTCAGGTCGATTCCCCGGTCGCGGTAGTAGCCCTGGCGCCGCGCGGCGTAGATGCCCGAGTGAACCGCGTTGGGCACGAAATCGAGCACGAGCGTCACGCCTTTCGGCGCGCCCGGTTCTGCGCCGTTCCCGCCGCAACCGGCCACGCCGGCGAGCAGCAGGACGGCCGCCAGCAGCGCGACAGCACGTCTCATTCGACAGGGAAAACTATTCAATCCTCATTCCGGATACACTCCCGCCCCGAAATCGAGTGTCAGGGATACGGGACTAGAGGAGGCGTAACCAGTGCAGCAACGAGGACTTTCGGCATATCTCGCCGAGCTGATCGGCACTTTCCTGTTGGTGTTCTTCATCTGCAGCGTGGTCATTCTGTTCCTGGCCACCGGCAGTCAGCCTCAGTTCGGGACGGATTTCGCCGTCATCGGTCTCGTCCACGCCTTCCTGTTGTTCGGGTTGATCGTGATGTTCGGCGTTGTCAGCGGTGGCCATTTCAACCCCGCCGTGACCCTTGCTGCGGCGGCGATCAAACGGATCTCCCCGGTCGACTCCGTGATCTACATGCTCGCCCAGCTCTCCGGCGGTGTGCTCGGCGCGCTGCTGGCCAAGGGCCTGCTGCTCGACGAGGGAAGGGCCACGCACTACGGCGCCGCCTCGGTCAGCCCGCTACTCGCCGGCAACTTCGCCGGCTCGATCGTCGAGGCGGTCGGGACCTTCTGCCTCGTCCTCGTCATCCTCGCCGCGGTCTACTCGAAAAAGAGCGTCAAGGACTGGGCGCCGCTGGCGATCGGCACCACGCTGGGTTTCATCGTCATGGTCGGCGGTCCGCTGACCGGTGGCTCCTTCAACCCCGCCCGCTGGTTCGGCCCGGCGCTGGTCGGCAACGAATGGGGCGGCGTCTGGCCCTACCTGGTCGGCCCGATCGTCGGCTCGCTGCTTGCCGCGGTCGTCTACAAGCTCGTGCTCGAGCCCGGCGGCCCCGCGCCGACCGAACCGCCCGAGCGGGTCAAGGCGCCCGGTGCGCCGAAGCCCGGCGCCGGCTCCACCGCCTGAGCGCCGACCTCCTTTAGCCGCATAGCCGCCGGGCCGACTGGTCCGGCGGCGGCATGCTTCCAGTAGCTTGGGTTTCGTGCGCCGGGTCACCTTCTCGAGGAACTACACGCTCTCCCTGTCTCGCACCTGCCAGTGCTACTGCAAGTACTGCGCCTTCGCGACCCGCAAAGCTCATATCTACTCACCCGACGAGGTTGAGCAGCGGCTGGACGAGGGGCAGCGCCGCAACGCCAAGGAGCTATTGGTCCTCACCGGCGAGCGTCCCGAGGTCAACCCGGAGGTCGCCGCTCGTCTGAGCGAGTGGGGCCACGAAGACTTCACGTCCTATGTCGTCTGGGCTTGCGAACGAGCTCTGGTGCGAGGCATCCTGCCTCACACCAATATCGGCGTGCTCAGCTCCGACGATCTGAGTCGCCTTCGCGAGGTGACCGCCTCTCAGGGTCTGATGCTCGAGTCGACCTCCGAGCGCCTCATGAAGACCGTCCACGCCGGCTCGCCGACCAAGCACCCGGCACAGCGGCTGGCGACGATTGAGGCCGCGGGGGCGCTGAAGATCCCCTTCACCAGCGGGATCCTGGTCGGGATCGGCGAGAGCGAGGAAGAGCAGGTCGAGTCGCTTGAAGCACTGGCCGAGCTCCACCGCGAGTACGGCCACATTCAGGAGGTCATCCTGCAGAACTTCGTTCCGCATCCGCGGTATTACGGGCAGGAGGTTGCTGAGATTGCCGATGCGGCTTCGCGCGAGCGGTGGGGGGAGGACGGGGGTGTCCCTCCGCTTGCTGGGTTTTCCGCCAGAGGAGATGGACGATCGTCCGTGGGGGCTGGTGGGGCGGAAAACAGGACGCCGCTGCGCGGAGGGACACCCCCGTCCTCCCTGCCAGAGTGGGCGAGCCCCATTGGCGTCGATGACATCAAACGGTTGATCCGTGAATGCAAACGCCTGATGCCCGATGTCGGGGTCCAGGTGCCGCCCAATCTCTCGGATGCTTGGGCGGAGTTGGTTGAGGCAGGAGCGACGGATTTGGGCGGCCTGTCCGCCAACGGAGACCACATCTCTCCCGAGCATGCGTTCCCAAGCCCACATGAGGTGCGGAAGGGGCTTGCTCCGAAGGGCTACGCGTTGACCGAGCGGCTTTGTGTCTACCCGCAGTACATGGACTCCGAGTGGATGGAGCAGGGCGTGCTTGATGTCATCAAGCTGAAGTACTGGAGCTTCATTCCGCGGCGAGGCTCTGGGCGCCGCAACGAAGAGGTGATCGGTGGGCATCTAGCTCCACGGGCCGTCGAGAAGGGGCGCGATGGGGTGGAGCTGACGGAGGATGAGCTGACCGCGTTGTTTGCCGAGACCCGCCCCGAGGTGATCGAGGAGATGCGGGTTGCCGCTGATGAGCTTCGTGAGGAGCTGGCTGGGGATCAAGCGACCTTTGTCGTCAACCGCAACATCAACTTCACCAACATCTGCGTCGTCGGCTGCGCGTTCTGCGGGTTTGGACAGGGGAAGCGGTCGCCCGATGCCTATGAGGTCTCCGAGGAGGACTTTGCTGCTCGTATCCAGGAAGCGGTCGATTTCGGCGCTACCGAGCTCTGTATGCAGGGGGGCATCCACCCGGACCTGACCCTGGAGGAGTACGGCAAGTGGCTGCGGCTGGCGAAGGAAGTGGCGCCGCAGCTCCACCTGCACGCCTACTCGCCGATGGAGGTCCACTACATGTGCGAGCGCTCGGGCAAGCAGCCCGACGAGGTCTTCGAGTACCTGCTCGAGTGCGGGCTCGGCTCGACGCCGGGGACCGCAGCCGAGGTGCTCGACGACGGCGTCCGCCAGCGGATCTCCCCGAACAAGCTGCCGGCGCAGCGCTGGGTGGAGATCATCGAAGCCTCCCACCGCGCCGGGCTGCGCTCGACCTCGACGGTGATGTTCGGCCACATCGAGGAGCCACGCGAGCTGGCCCGCCACATGCGGGTGGTGCGGGCCCTACAGGAGCGGACCGGCGGCATCACCGAGTTCGTCCCGCTCAGCTTCATCCCATTCAACACGATGCTCGGGCGCACCCATGGCATCGAGGAGATCTCGGCGAGCGAGAACCTCAAGCACACTGCCGCTTTCCGGCTCGCCCTGGGGCGGACGATCCCCAACCTGCAGGCGAGCTGGGTGAAGATGGGCCTCGAGGCCGCGACCGAGGCGCTGCGCTGGGGGGTCAACGACCTCGGCGGCACGCTGATGGAGGAGAACATCTCCCGCATGGCCGGCTCCCAGCACGGCGTCCGCCTGGAGCCCGAGCAACTGGTCGAGGCGGCGCGCGCGGCCGGCCGCGTTCCCGCTCAACGCACGACGCTCTACGAGGTCCTCGAGACCTACTAGAAGCAGAGCTGGCTGGACGTCTGTTCTAGCGGTATCGTGGTCGGATCGCTTCGCGTTCTGCAGCGGTGGGGAATGGGTTCCCGGGGTTGGCGGTCGTCTCCACGGTCGCCCTGCTTGTCGCGCTCGGAGTCGGAGCGCTGGCGATTCTGCAGCCGTGGGGGACCGACACCGTCGCGCCGCGGCTGAGCGTTGCCCCCGGGCTTGGGGTCGGGCTGGGCGACTCGGTGGTTGTTTCGCGAGCCCGCGGGCTCGCCGTCGCGCCCGCCCGCCCCACTGTCGCTGCCACGCCGAGACTCGTCGCCGCCGGCGTTGCCGTCGAGGAGGGCGAACCGCAGCCACGGCTTGGCATCGCCGCCGCTCGCGTTGTCGTAGCAAGCCCTCGGCCTGGTGACCCCTCGCAGGGATCCCCGCCGCCGTCCCAGCCCGAACCCACGCCTGCGCCACAACCCGCGCCGGTGCCGGTGGCCGCCCCGCCCGCCACTTCGCCTCCGCCGGTCGAACCGATTGCCGCGCCGCCCACCCGCGGCGCGGATGGCGGTACCCCCGGGCCCGTCGTCTCGGGCGGCGGTGCCGAAGGGGGCGGGACCGGCGAGATCCTCCTGGTCTGCGAAGGCGACAGCTACACGCTGCCGCTCTCGCCGGTGGAAGGCACGGAAAGGAGCGAAGTCTCGTCGCCCGTCCTCACCCATGACCTGACCGTTTATTTCGGCCGCTCGAGCGAAGGGGCCGGGCTCTATCTCGTTCTCTTCGACGGTCTGCCGGTCGAAATAGGAGACGGCCCCCTTCTGGTCGAACCGGGCAAGAGCTGTGCGCAGATCGACCTCGGGCCTCTTCTCGGCGAATCGATCGAAGCCGGGACCGAGCTTCACGTCGAAGCGGTGACGCTCGGCGAAGAACTGGAGCCCGTCGTACCCTGAGTAAATGCGGGCGATGGTCCTGGAGCGGCAGCGCGAGCCTCTGCGACTCGCCGAGCTGCCCGACCCGGAGCCGGGGCCCGGCGAGGTTCTCCTCTCCGTGGCGGCCTGCGGGGTCTGCCGCACCGACCTGCACATCGTCGACGGCGAGCTGAGCGAGCCGAAGCTGCCGCTGGTACCCGGTCATCAGATCGTCGGCACGGTGGTTGGGGCTGGGGAGGACGCCGAGCGCTTCGTTCTCGGCGAACGGGTTGGAGTGCCCTGGCTGGGATGGACCTGCGGCATCTGCCGCTACTGCACCAGCGGCCGCGAGAACCTCTGCGACCGCGCCCGCTTCACCGGCTACGACGTGGACGGCGGCTACGCCGAGCTGGCGGTCGCCGACGAGCGCTTCTGCTTCCCGATCTCGTCCGACATGTCGGACGAGGGTGCGGCGCCGCTGCTGTGCGCCGGGCTTATCGGCTACCGGGCGCTGCGCTTGGTCGGGGACGCGGAGCGGATCGGCTTCTACGGCTTCGGTGCTTCCGCCCACATCCTCTGCCAGCTCGCGGTGCGCCAAGGCCGGCGCGTCTTCGTCTTCACCCGCGAGGGCGATGAAGAGGGTCAGGAGTTCGCCTGCAGCCTCGGCGCCGAGTGGGCCGGGGCTTCGGGAGAGTCGCCGCCGGAGGAGCTCGACGGTGCGATCGTCTTCGCCCCGGTGGGGTCGCTGATGACCGTGGCTCTGCGGGTCAGTGCCAAGGGGGCGCGGATCGTCAGCGCCGGCATCCACATGAGCGACATCCCGTCCTTTCCCTACGAGCAGCTCTGGGGCGAGCGAACGCTGGGCTCGGTGGCCAACCTGACGCGGCTCGACGGCGAGGAGTTCCTCGAGCTGGCGCCGCGGGTGCCGATCCGGACCGAGGTCGAGGTCCACCCGCTGGAGGCAGCCAACGAAGCGCTCGACTCGATCCGCACCGGGGCCCTCAAGGGGGCTGTTGTGTTGCGCATTGCGGGCGGTCCATTCCGGTAGGGGTTCCGCTTAACTTTTTCGGTGTGGCGGGGTTGGGCTGGCGCCCCATGCACTCAGCGAAAAAGTACAAGACGTTCCGCCCCTACCGGAATGGACTGGACGTCAGCGGAAAAGGTCCTCGCTCGGAGGGCGGCGGAGGGCGGCCGCGCCGGGGCCATCGTCTGAGCTGACATAGCGATTGAGGCCGCGGATGATCGCGGCCGGGATGCGGCTCGTCTTGTCGCGGATTAGGTCGGCTGCTGCTGCCGCCTCGTCGGCGATGGCGATCATCGTTGCCTCCAGCTCGCGGCCCGCGGCGTCGGTACGACCGCGCCAGTCGTCCAGGGGGGCGATTCCGGCGCAGCCGATCGCTGCCTCGGTTTGGCCCAGTCGCCAGGCGCGGCCGAAGCTGTCGGAGACGATCACCCCCGGTGCGGTGCCGGTCGTGGCTTGGATCTCGGCGCGGATGCGCCTGGCGGAGGCGTCCGGGTCCTCGGGCAACAGGGCGACCGTGTTCGGCTCCGGCAGGTTGGACGTGTCGATTCCGGCGTTGGCGCAGACGAAGCCGTGGTGCGTCTCGACGATCAGCACGCCGCGCTCGGCCCGCAGCACCTCGCGGCTCTCGGCGAGGATCAGCTCGACCAGCGCCGGCTCCTTGCCCAGTGCCGCGGCCAGCCGCCGCGCCTCGCCGCCAGGGATCGCCGAGGAGAGCCGTCGAACCCGGCCCTCCACCTTGGAGACGATCTTCTGCGAGACGACGACGACGTCGCCGTCGAGCAGCTCCGCGCGGGTGCCGATCTCGGCTCCAATCGACATCTGCGCGGAGAACTCGGGCAGGCCGACGACGGGAATGACGCGCAGCTCGCCGGCGCTCATATCCCCAGCGCCTTCGCCGTCCGCTTGGCGCGGCCCGCGCCTCCTTCGTCGAGGACGCGGGTCAGCGCCACCACGTCCGCCGGCGTGTCGAGGTCGAGGGCGAGGGAGGGCAGCTCCTCGACGGCATAGGGCACGCCGGCTTTGCGGGCGGCGGCGACGTGGCGGGCGCAGCTGCCCTCGCCAAAGGCCGGTCGGATCGCCCCCGGTGGGGTCAGGGCGAGGGCGTTGGTGCCGGTTCCGTGACGGTCGGGGACGACGGCGACGAAGCGTTTCGGAAGGCCGGTCAGCAGGCTGTCCAGCTCCTTGGGATCCAACAGGGGACAGTCCCCCGGAAGGAGGACGACGCACTCGGCACCGTCGCCTTCAGCCCGGGCAATTCCGGCCAGCGCAGCCGCCACATGTCCCTCGTCGGTGGGATCGGGAAGCACCTCCGCGGCGCTCGCCGCGACGATCTCCTGCGCTCTCGGGTCGCCGCTGACCACGATCGTCCGCTCGATCGATCGCGCTCGGGCGATTGCCTCGAGCGCGTCTTCCAGCATCGCCGCGACCAACGCCTCGCGCCTTTCGTCGGCGATTCCCGCGGCAAGACGCTGCTTCGCCCCGGAGAAGCGCTTCACCGGCAGTACCGCGGTTGCTTTCACCCTTCAGCGAGAGTAGCTGCGTAGTCGAGCACGATCCGCGCCAGGCGGGCGCGCCCCGCGGCGCCGTCCATGAGCGTCGGCGCGGCGAGGGTTGGTATCTCTTCCGGGGGGGGATCGGGATCGTCCGCGTCGACGACCATCGCGTCGATCAGGCCGGCGTAGAGCGAGGCGACGCCGGCGGCGGTCGAGGGGCGGCCGAGGGCGGCCATGAAGCGCTCGGTCGGCCCCTTGACGACGGCGCCGGCGACGAAGGGGCTGACTGCGAGGACCGGCGCCTCGGACGCGGCGATCGCCTCGCGCATGCCGGGCACGGCGAGAATCGGCCCGATGCTGATCACCGGGTTCGACGGCCCGATCACGATCGCCTCGGCTTCTTGCAGTGCCGCCAAGACCTCCGCGGTCGGCTCCGCCGCGGCGATTCCCTCCAGCTCGACGCCCTGTACGTCGACGGCGCCGCCGTCGAGGATCAGGTACTCCTGCAACCCGCGCCAGCCGGCCTCGGTAAGCACCTTGGTTCGCACCGGTGCGTCGCTCATCGGCAGGACCCGGGCCCCGACGCCGAGCCCGCGGGAGATCTGCGCCTGCGCGTCGGTCTGCCGGCCGCCCTCGTCGATGAACTGGCGCCGGTAGAGGCAGGCGGCGAGGTCGCGGTCGGAGAGGCTGAACCAGTCCGGCGCGCCCAGCCGCGAGAGTCGCTCGAAGACGGTGAAGGTATCGTCGCGGATCCCCCAGCCGCGCTCGGCGTCGATCTCGCCGCTCAGCCAGTAGGTGACCAGGTCGGGGTCGGGGGAGACGTGGACGCCGAGCACCTCGACGTCGTCGGCGGTGTTGGCGATCACCGTCAGATCGGCGCCGATCTCCTCCTGCATGCCGGCGCCGAGCTTGGCGCCACCGGTGCCTCCGGCGAGCAGCGCGACCCTCATCGCGGAGGTTTCCGCTTCACGCCCAGTGATCTCCCTCCGGGAGCCCGGTGAGCTTGATCCCGGCGTGGGTCTTGTAGCGGACGTTGACCGAGATCAGCAACGGGGTCAGCTGCTCGACGATCCGCGCCGTCTCCAGCGGGCCGGCGTTGACCGCGTGCAGGCCGGGGATCAGCTCGATCAGGCGGGCGACCCGCGCCTTGTCCGCCTTGCGATCGCCGCAGACCAGCACGTCCTCATCCAGCTCAGCGGCGGGATCGTTGAGGCTGGGCGCGCCGACGGTGTGCAGGGCCGCGACCACGGTGACCCCGTCCGGCACCATCTCCTGCGCCTGCTGCGCCGCCGAGCCCTGCCAGACGCCCAGGGTCCGGGTCGCTTTGCCGCTCACCGCGGCGGCGAGGGGAACGGTGCAGTCGACCAGGATCTGGCCGGGTTGCAGCGCCTCGCGCAGGTTGTTGAGGTTCTCCGACTGGGCGCGGAAGGGGACGGTGAGGAAGACGACGCCGGCTCGCTTCGCTGCCTCCTCGTTGAGCAGGCCCTCGACCTCCGCGCCGGGCACGGCCTCGCGCAGCTTCGCCGCCGCCTCCTCGGCCCGCTCCACCGAGCGCGAGCCGAGCACGACCGAACGCCCCGCCTTCGCCCAGCGCAGGGCAAGGCCGGCGCCGAGGGCGCCGGTGCCACCGACGATCGGAATCGGTTCGAGATCGCTCACGGGCGCGCCAGTCTATGCTGCGCGGCCTATGAGGCTGGAGGGACGAAAGGCGCTGGTCACCGGCGGCGCGAGCGGAATCGGTGCGGCTGTTGCGGCGCGACTCGCCGCCGAGGGCGCCGAGGTCTGGGTCGGCGACATCGACACCGAGGGCGCCGAGCGCATCGCCGGAGAGGTCAACGGCCACGCGCTGGCCCTCGACGTGACCGATCTCGACTCGGCCCGAGCGGCGGCGGAGGAGATCGGGACCCTCGACATCCTCGTCAACAACGCCGGCACCGACGAGTTCGGCTTCTTCACCTACACCACCCCCGAGCAGTGGCAGAAGGTGCTCGCCGTCAACCTCGGCGGCGTCCTCAACTGCACCCACGCGGCTCTGCCTGGAATGCAGCAGGCCGGCTACGGTCGCATCGTCAGCCTCTCCTCTGAGGCAGGCCGGGTCGGCTCGAAGGGCTCGGCTGTCTACTCGGCCGCCAAGGGTG
This sequence comes from uncultured Solirubrobacterales bacterium, assembly GCA_963824705.1. Classification (GTDB taxonomy): domain Bacteria; phylum Actinomycetota; class Thermoleophilia; order Solirubrobacterales; family 70-9; genus VRUE01. The sequence continues at coordinate 1,671,775 of CAWGQE010000003.1, read as the reverse complement.
GCGTCATCGCTTTCATGAAGGTGATCGCGCGCGAGAACGCTCGCTACAAGATCACCGCCAACTCGATCGCCCCCGGCCCGATCGAGACGCCGCTGCTGATGGGCGCCAAGGAGTTCGGGGAGATCGGCGAAAAACTGATCGAGAACATGAAAGAGGGCACGCAGATGAAGCGCCTCGGTCAGCCCGACGAGGTGGCCGCGGCGGTCGCCTTCCTGGCTTCCGACGATGCCACCTACGTAACGGGCGAGACCCTGGGCGTAAGCGGTGGCATGGGCATGGTCTGATGGCCGAGGCCGAGACGGGCCTCGCGCCCCGGATCGAGCGCAGCGATGAGTTCACTGTCGCGCCCCCTTTGGTCACCGACGTCGGCGGCACGATCGGCACCGGCGTTCTCTCGACGCCGGGAATGATCGGGATGATGGAGGGCAGCGCCTCGATGCTGGCCTACGAGCATCTGCTGGAGGGGCAGGCGACCGTCGGCTTCGAGGTCTGCATCAAGCACGTTGCGGCTGCGGCGGAGGGGGCCGTTTGCCGAACGCGCGTGACCCTGCGCGAGGTCGTAGAAGGCCGAAAGCTCCGCTTCGACGTCGAAGTGACCGAAGGCGACCGCACGATCGGCGTAGGCACCCACGAGCGCCGGATGGTGGGCCAGGCGGGCCCGCCGACCACCTAGCCACCGTCCCTACTAAGGGGGAGAATCGACGCTTCTGTCGCCTTTATGACCCTATGGGGTCATCAACGCGACAGAAGTTGGGGCGGGAGGTCTGGGGTCTGGCGACCGCGCAGCATGGAGTTGTTGCTCGGCGGCAGCTCCTTGCTCTGGGGCTGAGCGCCCAGGCGGTGCAGCACCGGATCGAGAGGGGGCGACTGCATCGAGTTGAGCGTGGTGTCTACGCCGTCGGCCGGCCGGAGCTCAGTCGCCATGGGCGATGGATGGCAGCGGTCCTTGGTTGTGGCTCCGGAGCAGTGCTCAGCTACGGAAGCGCCGCTGCCCTCTGGGGGGTTGAGAGAGAGTGCGGGGGCGTGATCGAGGTGTCGGTTCCGGTCTCCACCCCACGGCGGCACGGCAGGGTGCTCGTCCATCGGCGTCCTAACCTGCGGAGTACCGAAGTCGTGGCCCGGAACGGCATCCCGGTGACCTCGCTGGTTCGCACCCTCATCGACATTGCGTCCCAGCTCGACCGAAGGGACCTCGAGCGCGCGGTGAACGAGGCAGACCGGCTCGACCTGATCGACCCCGAGGCCCTGCTCGACGCCCTCACGCTGCACCCGGGCAAGCGGGGAGTCGGGCGACTGCGGGAGCTGTTGAGCGAGCGCGCCTTCCGCCTCACCGACTCGGAGTTGGAGCGGCGGTTCCTGCGCTTGGTGTCCGAAACCGGTTTGCCGACGCCGCTCACCCGGCAGCGCCTCAACGGCTTCAGGGTTGATTTCGTCTGGCCTGATCTGAAGCTCGTCGTCGAGACCGATGGCCTGCGTTACCACCGCACCGCGGGCCAGCAGGCGAAGGACCGCCTGCGCGATCAGGCGCATCTCGCCGCGGGCTTCACGCCGCTTCGCTTCACCCACGCGCAGATTCGATTCGAGGCGGGCTATGTGCGCTTTACGCTGCTTGCGGTCGCCAACCGTCTGAGGCGGCTCGCCGCCTAAGCTTGGGGCGTGACGGGACTCCCGAGCAAGGCGCGGATCCGTGAGGTCGGCCCGCGTGACGGCTTTCAGAACGAGCCGGAGACGATTCCCACCGCGGACAAGGTGCGGCTGATCGACATGCTCTCGGCCTCGGGGTTGAAGCGGATCGAGGTGACCTCGTTCGTACGGCCCGACGTGATCCCGCAGCTGGCCGACGCGGAGGAGGTGTTGGCGGCGGTTCAGCGCCGCGACGGCGTCTCCTTCTCAGTCCTGATCCCCAACGAGCGCGGTCTGGAGCGAGCGCTTGGCCTGCGCGATCGCTTCGACGAGATCAACGTCTTCGTCTCCGCCTCGGAGACCCACAACCGCAAGAACGTCAACCGCTCGATCGAGGAGTCGCTTGTCGGGTTGGAGCTGACGTTGGCGAGCGCGCGCGAGGCGGGGCTGCGCTGCGAGGGGGTGATCTCGACCTCCTTCGGCTGCCCCTACGAGGGCGAGGTGCCGCCAGAGCGGGTCTTCGCGATCGCCGAGCGGCTTATCGCCGCGGGCTGCGAGGAGGTCGGCTTCGGAGACACGACCGGGATGGCCAACCCGGTGCAGGTCGGTGAGTTCTTCGCCGCCGCCCGGGAGCGGCTCGTCGGCGCCGAGCTGACCGCGCACTTCCACAACACGCGCGGTCAGGGCCTCGCCAACGTGCTGGCCGCGCTGGAGCAGGGCGTCGGCTCCTTCGAGTCGAGCTTCGGCGAGCTCGGCGGCTGCCCCGTGCCTCCGGGCGCAACCGGCAACGTCTCGAGCGAGGACGTCGTCTCGATGCTGCACGAGATGGGGATCGAGACGGGGATCGACCTGGCGCGGCTGATCGAGGCCTCGCGCGCGGCGCAGGAGACGCTCAGCCGCACGCTCGGAGCGCACGTGCTCGTCGCCGGGCCCGTCGACTGGCATCCCGCCCCGTCCGAATAGGCTCCCCGCCATGACTGAGTTCGCCAAGGCACTGGAGGCAGCGCTCGCCGGTGGCCCCCAACGCCATCACGAGAAGACCGCCGAGCAGGGAAAGCTGCCGGTGCGCGAGCGAGTCGAGCGCTTGGTCGACTCTGGCTCCTTCGCTGAGGAGGCCCTGCTGGCCAACTGGAACGAGGATGGCCTCGGTGCCGACGGCGTCGTCACCGGCTTGGCCACGATCGACGGCCGCCGCGTGGCGCTGATGGCCAACGACCCGACGGTCAAGGCGGGCTCGTGGGGGCCGAAGACCGTGGAGAAGATCCTCCGCATCCAGGAACGGGCGCTCTCGCTGCAGCTGCCGATGGTCTACCTGGTCGACTCGGCGGGGGCGCGGATCACCGATCAGGTGCAGATGTTCCCCGGCCGCCGCGGCGCCGGTCGGATCTTTCACAACGAGGTGCGGCTCTCCGGGCAGGTGCCGCAGGTCTGCCTGCTGTTCGGGCCGAGCGCCGCCGGCGGCGCTTACATCCCTGCCTTCTGCGATGTGGTGATCATGCGCGAGGGCAACGCCTCGATGTACCTGGGGTCGCCGCGGATGGCTGAGATGGTGATCGGCGAGAAGGTGACGCTGGAGGAGATGGGCGGGGCGAAGATGCACACCGGCGTCTCCGGCTGCGGCCACTTCCTGGTCAAGAGCGACGAGGAGGCGATCGACCTCGCCAAGCGCTACCTCTCCTACATGCCGGGCAACTGGCGCGAGGAGCCGCCGCAGGCCGAGCCGGTTGCACCGGCCTCCGAGGCGCCGATCGCCGAGATCGTCCCCGCCGACGAGAACCAGCCCTTCGACATGCGCGAGGTCCTCGACATCCTGCTCGACGCCGACTCGTTCCTCGAAGTCCACAAGCGCTGGGCCAAAGAGCTGATCGTCGGCTACGGGCGGCTCGACGGCCGCGTCGTCGGCGTCGTCGCCAATCAGCCGCGCCAGAAAGGCGGTGTGCTCTTCGTCGACTCGTCTGACAAGGCGGCGCGCTTCATCCAGACCTGCAATGCCTTCAACGTGCCGCTGCTCTTCCTCGCCGACGTGCCCGGCTTCATGATCGGTACCGCGGTCGAGCGCCAGGGGATCATCCGCCATGGCGCGAAGATGATCAGCGCCGTCTCCGAGGCGACCGTGCCCAAGCTCAGCGTCATCATCCGCAAGGCCTACGGCGCCGGTCTCTACGCGATGGCCGGCCCGGCCTTCGAGCCCGACTGCTGCATCGCCCTGCCCAGCGCCTCGATCGCGGTGATGGGCCCCGAGGCGGCGATCAACGCCGTCTTCTACAACCAGATCCAGGCGATCGAAGACGAGGCCGAGCGGGCGGAGTTCGTTGCCCGAAAACGCGAGGAGTACGCGGCCGACATCGACATCCTCCACCTCGCCTCGGAGATGGTCGTCGACGCGGTGGTGCAGCCCGAGGATCTGCGGGGGGAGATCGTGCGCCGCTTCGCGATGGCGGCGAGCAAGGGTCGCTCCTTCGCCGAGCGCCGCAACCCCGTCACGCCGGCTTAGTCGAGGCTGCCGGCCAGCTCGACGAACCAGTCGAGCGCGGCCGGGTTGGCCAGCGAGTCGCGGCTGGCGGCCTTCTCGGGCGGCGTGCCCATCAGGATCCGCTTGACCGGCACCTCGAGCACCTTGCCGCTGAGCGTGCGCGGCACCTCGGCGATCGGGAAGACCTCGTCGGGAACGTGGCGGGGGGAGCAGTGCTCGCGCACGCGGCGGGCGATCTCACGACGCAGGTCGTCGTCCAGCTCGGCGCCCTCGCGGAGGACGACGAAGAGCGGCATCCAGCCCTCGGTGCCGGGCCGGGGGATGTCGACGACCAAGGCGTCGACGATCGCGTCGATGCCGAGCACGGCGCGGTAGATCTCGCTCGTCCCCATGCGGATGCCGGAGCGGTTGATGGTCGAGTCGGAGCGCCCGTAGATGACGGCGGTGCCGCGTGAGGTGATCTCGATCCAGTCGCCGTGGCGCCAGACGCCGGGGTACTGCTCGAAGTAGCTGGCGCGGTAGCGACTGCCGTCGGGGTCGCCCCAGAAGTAGATCGGCATCGAGGGCATCGGCTCGGTGACGACCAGCTCGCCGACCTCGTCGATCACCGAGTTGCCGCTCCCGTCCCAGGCCTCGACAGCGGCACCGAGCGCCCGTGCCTGCAGCTCGCCGCGGTAGACCGGTAGCAGCGGCGTGCCGCCGACGAAGGCCGTGCAGAGGTCAGTGCCGCCGCTGGTCGAGAAGAGCCAGGTGTCCTCGCCGAGCTGCGCGTAGATCCAGTCGAAGCCCTCGGGGGAGAGGGGGGACCCGGTCGAGCCGACCGCCTTCAGGCGGCTGAGGTCGCGACCGGCGCCAGGCTCGACCCCATCCTTCATGCAGGCGGCGATGTAGGAGGCGCTGGTGCCGAACATGGTCACCTTGGCGCGGTCCGCCAGGTCCCAGAGCACGCTCATGTCGGGGTGGCCGGGGCTGCCGTCGTAGAGGACGATCGCGGCGCGGGTCAGCAGTCCCGAGACGAGGAAGTTCCACATCATCCAGCCGGTGGTCGTGAACCAGAAGAGCCGGTCGCCGGGGTGGGCGTCGACGTGGAGGTGGAGCTTCTTCAGATGCTCGAGCAGGATGCCGCCCTGGCCCTGGACGATCGCCTTCGGCAGGCCGGTGGTGCCGGAGGAGTAGAGGACCCAGAGCGGATGCTCGAAGGGAACGCGCTCGAAGGCGAGCTCGGCGCCCTCGCCGGCGGCGAGCAACTCGTCCCAGCGTGTCGCGTCGCCCAGCGAGGAGAGGTCCGGGTCCGGGTCGAGGTAAGGGAGGACCACCGTGCGGCGCAGGCTCGGCATCGCCGCCTGCAGCTTGGCGATCGTGTCGCGGCGGTCGAAGTCCTTGCCGCCGTAGCGATAGCCGTCGACGGCGAAGAGCACCTTGGGCTCGATCTGGGCGAAGCGGTCGATTACGCTGGCCGGGCCGAAGTCGGGCGAGCAGCTCGACCAGACGGCGCCGATCGAGGCGGTGGCGAGGAAGGCGACGATCGCCTCGGGGATGTTGGGGACGTAGGCGACGACGCGGTCGCCGCGCTCGACCCCGAGCTGGCGCAGGCTGGCGGCGACCGCCGCGACCTGAGTGCGCAGCTCGTTCCAGGTAAGTTCGTCCAGCTCGCGCAGCTCCGAGGCGTGCAGGATCGCGACCCCGTCGTCGTTCTTGCCGGCGAAGACGTGCTCGGCGTAGTTGAGGCGGGCGCCCGCGAACCACTCGGCCCCTGGCATCTCGCGCTTGCCGAGCACGCGGTCATAGCCGCCGTCGGCTTGGACCTCGAAGAAATCCCAGATCGAGGCCCAGAAGCCCTCGACGTCCTCGACCGACCAGCGCCAGAGCTCGTCGTAGCCGCCGAGCTCGAGCCCGCGCTCGGCCACCAGCCAGCGCATGTACTCGGTCAACCGCGCCCGCTCGACCAGCTCGGCGGGCGGCTCCCAGAGCTTTTCGGGTGCCCCCGCGGTCACCCGGTCGGCGTTGCGGCGCCGGCCTTTGCCTGCTCGCGCGCCAGCTCGTGTGGGTCGTGGGAGCAGAGGAGGGTGATCTCTTCGCCGTGGCGGGCGGCAAGCTCCTGCAGCCGGTCGCGGTTGCGCCTGCGGGCCTTGCCGTCGTCGGCGTTGAGGATCTGGAAGAAGCGCAGCCCCGGCGGGCAGCTCGGCGGCGTCTCGATCTCGCCGTGGTTGAAATAAGCGTCGCCGCAGTGCAGCAGCCATCCTTCGCCCGTCCGCAGCGCCACGCCGGTGTGGCCGCGCGAGTGGCCGAAGAGCGGGATCAGCAGCACTTCGGCGTCGAGGCCGAGCAGGATGCGGACGCTCTCGAAGCCGAACCACTCGTCCCCGTCGTTGTCGTACCTGACCCAGCGCGGGCCGTGCTTCCAGTGGGCCTCGGGGTAGCGCAGCCTGTCCTTGAGGCTCGGCTGCAGCGCCGCATCGAGCTCGGTCGAGAGGACGTGCACCTCGGCTTGGGGGAAGTCGGGCAGCCCGCCGGAATGGTCGGGATCGAGATGGGTGACGACGATCTGTCGCACGTCGGCGGCGCCGAAGCCGAGCGCCTCGAGTTGCGTCAGCGCCGTGGTCTCGACCTTGGGTTCGGCGTTCATCAGGCCGAAGATCGTGCCGAGCTGACGCGGGTTGCGCGCGTCCTCGATGCCGAAGCCGGTATCGACCAGAACCAGCCCCTCGCCCGTCTCGATCGCCAGGCAGTGGCAGACGATGTGGCCCTTTTCGAACAGCCCGCCCTCGCCGTTGAGCAGGCGTCTGCCGTGAGGGCAGAGCGAGCCGCAGTTGAGGTGGTGCACCTTCACCGGCGCGAGTCTAGTGCGGAACCGCTAACGCGCGGTCGAGGTTTGGTCCGGCATGCGACGCAAACCTCGACCGCACTCTCGGTCTATCGTTCGCCTCGCGCCGGAGTGGCGGAATTGGTATACGCGATCGGCTCAAAATCGATTGCCCTTACGGGCTTGTGGGTTCGAGTCCCACCTCCGGTATTGCTCGGGCTCCGAGCGCTTCGACAGCCGTCAGGCGGGCTGCGGAGCGTCGGGGTTCGGCCGTGCCCCGGCGCCGTAGTCCTCACCGGAGCCGATCGGGCGCTCCTCCTCGACATGCCAGTCCTGGCTGAAGCCGTAGAAGCAGGCGACGACCAAGATGATCTGGAGCAGCATCAGGATGATCACCAGCAGGCCGATCAGCGACACCGGGATCAGTGCATCTTCGAAGCCGGCCTTGTCGCGGGCGAACCAGCTGTTGGCGCCGACCGCGCAGAAGATCGCCAGGATCGTCGAGAGTGAGGCGGCGACCGGGAGGATGCCCCGGCTCCAGCGACGCCCGACCAGGTAGGAGAAGAAGGCGTAGAGCAGCGCGTAGATCATGCAGACGACGCCCATGGCGGCACCGCCGCTGAGCAACGAGAAGCCGCCGATCGTCACCAGGGCCGCGATCACGGCCGTCGCGAGCATCAGAAATGCGACCACGAACTTGGTCGTGATCACGTCGGCCTTCTCCCGATTCGGGTGCCAGAGCTCGTACCCCGGCGTTACCTCTCCTACCGCCACGCCGACGATCATAGAATCTATGGGCGACGCAGCGGCATTGGCCGCTGGTTAAGCGCCGAGAAAGACGTTCGCGCGGGCGTGGCGGAATTGGTATACGCGCCAGGTTTAGGTCCTGGTGGGCTTCGGCCCGTGGGGGTTCAAGTCCCTCCGCCCGCATAGAATCGCTGACCTCGGGGCAGTGGCCCAACTGGCTAAGGCACCGGTCTCCAAAACCGGCGATTCCAGGTTCGAGTCCTGGCTGCCCCGCTGAGATTCCTAGAGCTTGAAGCGTCCGTCCTCGCGGCGCTGCCGCATGTAGTGGTAGAGGCCCGGGCCGAGTGCGTACTCCTCCCGCAGTTCCGTCGCAGGGCGAGCAGCAGCCGGCCGCGGATGGTGGTGGTCGCCGCCTGTTGGACCAGCAGTGCGGTCACGGCCAGTGACGGCGCCGGCAGTAGCGCATAGACCTGTCCTGGATACGACGTGCACCCCCGCCGTTGCCGAGACGCCGCAGCCGCGTAGCAGGAAGAAGGACGCTCGCCCCCGATCCAACGGTGTCTGCGGGTGGTCAAGGTGCGCCTCGGGTCGGCATCCTTACCGGTCGCGTCTGGGAGTATCCGGCAGGTGCCTGGGCAGGAGCCAGCCGGGGGAGGGGAGCGGGACGATCTCGCCGAGCTGTTGCGGCGGCAGGCGCTGACCCGCGACGGGGCGCGTCCGGAGGCGGTGCGGCGGCGTCATGAGGCCGGAGGGCGAACCGCGCGGGAGAACATCGACGATCTGGTCGACCCCGGCTCCTTGGTCGAGTACGGCCGCTTCGCGATCGCCGCGCAGCGCGGTCGGCGCGAGCTCGAGGACCTGATCGAGCGCACCCCCGCCGACGGCCTGATCGGCGGCACCGCGCGGATCAACGGCGAGCTTTTCGGCGAGCGCGGCGCCTGCGCCGTGCTCTCCTACGACTACACGGTCCTCGCTGGCACGCAGGGGGCGCTGGGCCACCGCAAGAAGGACCGCCTCTTCGAGTTGATCGAGCGGATGCGCCTGCCTGCCGTGCTCTTCGCCGAGGGTGGCGGCGGGCGACCCGGGGACACCGACTACCCGGTCGTCTCCGCCCTCGACACCCGCGCCTTCGCGCTCTGGGCGCGCCTGTCGGGCGTGGTGCCGCGGATCGCCGTCGTCGCCGGTCGCTGCTTCGCCGGCAACGCGGTGCTTGCCGGCTGTTCGGATCTGATCGTCGCCACCGAGAACGTCTCGCTCGGGATGGGCGGCCCGGCGATGATCGAGGGCGGCGGGCTGGGCAAGGTCGACCCGGATGAGGTCGGCCCGCTCGAGATGCACGAGCGCAACGGGGTCGTCGATCTGGCCGTCGCCGACGAGGAGGCGGCCGTTGCCGCGACGAAGCGCCTGCTCGCCTACTTCCAGGGCCCGATTCCGCCCGGCCCCGAACCCGACCAGACTGCTCTGCGCGAAATCGTCCCCGAGCGCGAGCGTCGCGCCTACCCGGTGGGGCCGGTGATCGAGACGCTCGCCGATGCCGAATCGGTGACCTTCCTGCGCGAGCGCTTTGCGCCGGAGATGGTCACGGCACTGGGGCGGATCGAGGGCCGCCCACTCGGCTTCATCGCCAACGACTCGATGCACATGGCTGGGGCGATAACCAGCGACGCCTCCGACAAGTCGGCGCGCTTTTTGCAGCTCTGCGACTCGTTTGGGTTGCCGGTCGTCTCGCTGATCGACACGCCAGGCTTCATGGTCGGTCCCGAGGCGGAGGCGACCGGATTGGTTCGCCATGCGTCGCGGCTGCTGATCGGCGGCGCCGCGTTGCGGGTGCCGCTGATCGCCGTGATCCTGCGCCGTGGCTACGGCCTCGGCGCCCAGGCGATGGCCGGCGGGAGCCTGCACGAGCCACTGCTGACTGTTGCCTGGCCGTCGGCCCACCTCGGGCCGATGGGGCTCGAGGGCGCGGTGAGGCTGGCGCTGCGCAAGGAGCTGGAGGCGATCGAGGGCGAGGCGGAGCGCGAGCAACGCGTCCGCGACCTGACCGCTGCCGCCGAGGACAACGCGAAGGCGATCAACGCGGCGATGCTCTTCGAGCTCGACGACGTCGTCGACCCGGCGCGGACGCGCTCCCTGATTGCCTCGACCCTGTCCGCGGCAGCCTAGAGGAGGTGCCGGCGCAAGAAGGCGATCTCGTCGGCGACGACCGCCTCGTGCTGTGGGCCGTCGTAGATGTCGAAGTGATCGACGCCGGGGTAGGTGCGTAGCTCGCCCCGCGGTGCGCGCCGCGCCGCGGCGATAGCCGGTCCCGGCTTGGCGACCCGGTCGGCCTCGCCGACGCAGGCGAGCCACGGGCAGTGGAGCTTTGCCGCCTGGCGGGCCGGACGGTAGGGCCGGCCAAGTAGCCAGCGGGCCGAGGCCCGGTTGCGCCAGCGCGAGTCCTCGCCGATCGCGAGCACATGGCGCCAGCCCTCCTCGCCGCCGGGTGCGTTGATGAACGCTGCCTCGTCTGGCTGTCCGACTGCAGGCAGATGACGTCCCATGACGGCCGCAAGCATCATTTGTGCGCTGACCAGGGGCGAGGAGCGATGGGCTTGGCGCCACATGTCGAGGAAGGGGACCTGGCTGATCGCCGCGGCGATTCGTGGATCGTCCGCGGCGGCGGCGAGCGCGTTGCCGCCGCCCATCGAGGAGCCGAAGGTGGCGGCGCGATCGGGATCGATGCCCGGCAGCGAGCGGGCAAAGGCGATCGCGGCGCGCCAGTCCTCGAGCTGGCGGGAGGGACGGAAGAGGTCCGGCTCGCCGCCGCTGTCGCCGAAGCCGCGGTGGTCGAAGAGAAGCGCGGTGAAGCCCGCCGCGGCGAAGCGCTCGGCAAAGGGCCCGAGCCGATCCCGCCGGGTTCCCGAGAGGCCGTGGGCCATGACGACGATCGGCGCAACCGCCGGGCCGCCGGCCGCCGGATAGAGCCAGGCCGCGCAGGCATCGCCGCCGACCTGAAAGCTGAGATCCCGCCTCTCCACATCCACCACAACGAGCGTACACCGAGAAACGTGAGAGGCCGGCGGGTCAGTCAACGCCGCGTCGGTTCCAGCCGATCGGCTGCGGAAATGCAGATAAGAAGGACGATTGTCTAATCCCCGCCCGATCGCCCGCCCGCCGTATCGGCGAGCACCACGGAGCGGATGAAGCCTCCCCGACGATTAGTCCGGCGCCGATGGCAGTTGGCGCAGACGACCTCGCACTTCTCGATCTCGGCGAGGACATCCTTCCAGGGCCGTTCGCGCATTCCCTTGCCGATGCCGAACTGTTTTTCTCCCAGGTGGTCGAACTCCAAGACAAGCGGATCGCCCTCTCCGCAATCCATGCATGGATGCTCCCGAAAGAACGAGACGAGATAGGCGGTGCGCTCGGCGACGATTCTTTCCGTGCGCCGACGGACAGAGTCGATGTAGCGCTGCTTGTTGCGGGCGTAGTGCTCGTGCTTGTAGGCGGTTCGGCAGATCGGCAGTAGTTGTCACGCTGCCTGCGAGCTTTTCGCCGCCAGGCGAATTCGTCTGGCGGCTTCTCCTCCTTGCAGCGCTCGCATAGTCTCATCTGGGGAAATTTAGTGAGGCGAACGGACGTTCGTATAGTGCCCGGGATGTCTGCCGCGAAGAAAGCGGCGGACGGGAATTGAACCCGCATCATCGCCTTGGAAGGGCGAGGCTCTACCGTTGAGCTACCACCGCGTGCGCGAGTCGCCTTCACATGGGATCCGCGTCGCCTAGGTAGTTTGCCCGAATCCGTCAGAATGCGGAGCAGCCACGGGGAGTGGCGCAGTCTGGTAGCGCACTCGGCTGGGGGCCGAGCGGTCGCAGGTTCAAATCCTGTCTCCCCGATATTTCGAGAAGCCGGCTTGGGAAGCGGGCTCGCTGCCTCCCGTCGATGCGTGCTGGCATTGCAGGAGGATCGTGGTACCGAATTCCGACCGGGAATCGGCCGTGACGAGTTCCTCGAATTGCTGAAGGAAGTTTGGGTACGGGAGGGGTATAAGCTGCCGCCGTCCCAGTCAGTCCGATCAGGGAGGCATCGGAGGATGAAGGCTCGTTTAGCAGTTCTCCTGGCAATCGTCGGCGCGTCGCTAGGCCTCGTCGCTTGCGGCGGATCCGACGAAAGTACGACTGTCACGGAAGCAGACACGGCTGCCGAATCGCCGGCTGCCGAAAAGAAAATCGAGAAGATCGAACAGGAAACGAAGGAAGTCGAACTGGAAGCCGCTCTTGCCAAGAAAGAAGCTGCGCAGCAGGCTGCCAAGGCGAAGAAGGCGGCTGCACAGCGGGTGGCCGCTGAAGAAGTGGAATCAGATGAAGGGGCGGTCGCCGAAGGAGAATCCTCGTCGTAACCCAAACGTCATCAGCATGCGCCTGCCTGAAGGGGATCGACTCTCAGGGCCGCTGGCTTCAAGACGCAAGCGGAAAACACCGACACCACGTTCGGGATCGTGGTGAGGTCCCACTACACGATTTGCACCCAGAGCGAACCCCACGGCGATGTCGTAACGGTCCTGGCGCAGAAGTACGGTTGCTGAGCAGGGCTGGAGTCGAGTGGTCGCAGGTTGACTTCCGCTCAAGCGAGCGGGAGGCTAGTGCGACCCGACGGGAGCTTCGCGCCGTCGCCCGGCCGGTGGCCACAACGGATGGGAGGCCGAGATGAGTAGCGCAGAGATGGGCAGTGAAGGTGCGGCGGGCACCCCACCGGTCAGCGTCGGGGAGGTGAAGCTCGAGGTAGTGGTCCTGCCGGTTTCGGACGTCGATCGGGCGAAGCGCTTCTACGAGGGGCTGGGGTGGCGTCTCGACGCCGACCTGGCGGTCGATGACGGCTACAGGGTGGTGCAGCTGACGCCTCCGGGGTCCGCCTGCTCGATCATCTTTGGCGATGGGGTCACCTCTGCTCCGCCGGGCTCATCCGAGGGACTGCAGCTCTCGGTCTACGACATCGACGCAGCCCGCGCCGACCTCATTGCTCGCGGAGTCGACGTCAGCGAGACGTTCCATGACGTGACGGGGATATTCCACCATGCCGGCGCCGATGGGCGTGTCAGCGGGCCGGCGCCGGAGCATGCCGACTACGGCTCGTTCGTCGCCTTCAGCGATCCGGACGGCAACGGTTGGCTGCTTCAAGAGATCAAGGCCCGGCTTCCGGGCCGTTGAAGGGAGATGCCGATGGCGACGACCTATGAGTCCGTGGAAGACCTGACGGAGGCGCTGAGACGAGCAGCCGCGGCACACGGCAAGCACGAGGAGCGGACCGGCGAGGAGGACCCGGACTGGCCGGACTGGTACGCGCTCTACATGGTGCGCGAGCGCGGCGGAGAAGAGCTGCCGGAATAAGCGCGGTCCGGGTCGTGGTTTCTCAGTCGACCCGGATCGACTGTGCGCCGCCGCAGCTGGCCTTGTATCGCCGGTTCCGTTGGTCGCCGGAGTAGCCGACGCTGAGGCGGTAGATGCCTGATTTGGGCGCGAGGTACTGGGCCAGTGAATAGGTGCCATTCGATTTGACCGCGATGCCACCGCTGAACGCGGGCTTGCGTTTGCAGCGCTTGTCGCCTGGACCGTAGAGGCGAAAGGTGATCATGCCGGAAGGAGAGGAGCCACCCGAAAGGTGCGCGCGAATCGAGATCCGCCTGCCTTCTTTCAGACGGGCACGCGGCTTCACTTTCAGCGCTCGCTTCTGCACTTCGACCACCTGGCCGGCCGAGTCGCACGGCTCGGTGGCCGCTTTATTTGCGGAGTCACCCGAGTAGCTGGCCACGAAGCTGTAGCGACCCGGGCGTTGTGCGACGAAAGGATCCGAGCCGATCGTTCCGTTTCCGGCGACCGCGACGGTGTCGACGAACGCCGGCTTGGCGCAGCCTGCCGCGACCGGGCCGTAGATCCGAAACGTGATCGTGCCGCCGGGCGAGTAGCCGCCCTGCAGCGTCGCCGTATCTTGGAACGAGGTGCCGACCGTAGCCCGCTGCTTGACCGCGCCGGCGATCGAGGGTCCTGCCTGGGTGACACTCGACGTCGCTTTTCCGCAGTCGGTCGTCGCCGGGACGTGGTTTACGTCGCCCGAGTAGGCGACGGTCCAGCGGAATGCGCCGACCCGGGAGGGCGCGAAGGTCTTCGAGCGATACTGACCGTTTCCCGAGACGCCTACGGTCGAGCTGAAGGCCGCGGTCCCGGAGCAGGCCGTGTCGCCGGGGGAGAAGGCCTTGAACGTGATCTGCCCGGTCGGAATCGCCCCTTCCTGAATCGTTGCCGTGGCGCTGACCGGATCCCCGACCGTGCCGCCGCTGGCGCTGACAGCGACGGTCACGGAAATCGTGCCGACCGCCGAGGCCTGGGCGGTTGCTCCACAGCCCAAGCCGGCCGCTTCGTTGTTCGCATCGCCCGCATATTCGACGGTCCACCGATACAGCCCCGCCCCCGGCGTAAAGCCCGCCGGCGAGTAGGTGCCGTTGCCGCTGACCGGCACCGTCGCTTCGTACTTTGCAGGCGTGGCGCAGGTCGTATCTCCCGGCCCGTAAGCGCGGAAGAGGAGCTGGCCGCTGGCCCCAAAGCCCCCAGAGAGGGTCACGTTGTCGGTGATCGTGAGGCCGGGTTTGACCGCGGAGGTCGCCGTCCCCGAAAGGATCGGCGACGTCTTGTTCACGGTCGAAGCCTGATTGGGCGCCCCGCAGTCCAGGACAGCAGTTTCGTTGTTCGCATCGCCTTCGTATTCGACGATCCACCGATACAGCCCCGCCCCGGGGGCAAAGCCGGCCGGCGAGTAGGTGCCGTTGCCGCTGACGGGCACCGTCGCTTCGTAAGCGGCAGCGCCGGCGCAGCTCTGATCCCCCGGCCCGTAGGCGTGGAAAACGAGTTGGCCGCCTGCCGCAAAGCCCCCGGCCACGATCACGCTGTCGGTGATCGTGAGGCCGGCTTTGACGGGAGAGGTTGCCGTCCCCGAGAGGGTCGGGGTGGCCTTGCTTACGGTCGAAGCCTGGTTGGCGGCCCCACAGGTCAAGGCGGCTGCTTCGTTGTCCGCGTCACCTTCGTATATAACGGTCCAGCGATACTGCCCCGCCGCCCCCGGCGTAAAGCCCGCCGGCGAGTAGGTGCCGTTGCCGCTGACGGGCACCGTTGCTTCGTACTTTGCAGGCGTGGCGCAGGTCGTATCTCCCGGTCCGTAAGCGCGGAAGAGGATTTGGCCACCGGGCCCAGAGCCGCCGGCAAGGGTCACGCTGTCGGTAATAGGGAGGCCGGCTTTGACTGCGGGCGTCGCTGTCCCGGAGAGGATCGGTGTGGCCTTGTTGACGGTCGAAGTCTGGTTGGGCGCCCCGCAGCCCAGGACAGCAGCTTCGTTGTTCGCATCGCCCGCATATTCGACGGTCCACCGATACAGCCCCGCCCCCGGCGCGAAACCCGGTGGAGAGTAGGCGTCGTTGCCGCTGACCGGCACCGTCGCTTCGTACTTTGCAGGCGTGCCACAGGTCGGATCCCCCGGCCCGTAAGCCCGGAAAACGAGCTGGCCGCCCGCCGCAAAGCCTTCGGCGAGGTTCACGTTGTCGGTGATCGTCAGGCCGACTTTGGCCGCGGAGGTCGCCGTCCCCGAGAGAGTCGGAGAGGCTTTGTTGACGGTCGAAGCCTGGTTGGTCGCCCCGCAGCCCAGGACAGCAGCTTCGTTGTTCGCATCGCCTTCGTACTGGGCGGTCCAACGGAATTTGCCGGCCTGCTGGGCGAGGAAATCCGCCGACGTGGCGTGACCGCCCTGGAGCGGGACAGCGGCCGTTTTCAACGGCGTCGAGCAACTGGTGTCCGCCGGGCCGTAGACCGAGAAAGTCACTTCTCCCGTGGGGGAGAAGCCCCCGGTCACGGTCGCTTCGTCGTGAATCGCGGTGCCCACCGCGCCGCTGCTTGCATTGCCCGTCAATGCGGGGCTTGCTTTCCCCACGGACGAGATCGCGAGGCAGGTGGAGTCAGCGGGGGGGTTTTCGGAGTCGCCCGAGTAGTGGGCGCTCCAGTAATAAGTTCCCGCGGTAGGCGGGGTGATCTCCCCGGAGACGTACTCGCCTTCGCCGGTTACCGAGGCCGAAGCCGGGGCTGGGGTCAGCTCGGGTTCAGAGCAGGTTTCGTCGCCGGGGCCGAAGATTTCGAAGGAGATGTCTCCGGAGGCGTTCGGGCTTTCGGAGAGTTCCGCGGTCGCATGAATCGCCTGCCCGACGACCGCGCCGGTCGCCGTGACGGTAAGGCGCGGTGAGTCGGCGGGAGCGGCGACCGTGAGGAAAAGGCCGAGCGCCGTTGCGATCATCGCGCCGGCCAATCCCCCGAGCATTCCCCAGCGAGAAATTCGGATCCTCAAGCTTTTCTCGTTGCTAGCGACATTTTTTGGCGGCTTTTTGACAACATTGAATTAGGATATCCGTCCACCTATTCGATCTATGACCGAACGAGCCGCCAGATGAAGAAGTTGCGTCGCCGCCGTCGTTTTGAGCTTTTCATCGCTGTCGCGATGACCACCTTGGTCGTTGCAGTGCCTGCGGGCGCTCTGGCGGCCGGTGAAGAATCCGGCGGCGGCTCGACGGTGGGCACCGAATCTTCGAGCGGCTCGACGGAATCCGCCCCTCCGGCGACCTCCGAAGGCACCTCGCCGCCGGCCGCTCCGGCCGCTTCGACGGGTTGGGTCCCGCAGGGGGAAGGCACGGAAGCATCCAGCCAGGGGGCCGCGTCGACTCGGCGTGGCAGTTCGCTGGGCAGCGCCGCCAACCCAAAGCCCGCCGGGTCGGCCGGCGAGCAGTCCGGGTCGAGCGGCGGAGAATCTTCATACAGCGGCGGTTCGAGTGGCCACTACGAACCGGAAGCGTCGACTCCCTCGACCCCCGAAGCGCCCGCGCCCGCGCCTCGAGCGGTGAGCAAGGTGGCCCCGGTGGAACCGCCGCCGCCGCCGGCCGCCGAGGCCACTCCCGCCAAGGTGGGCCACGCCGGCGTTGGCACTGCAACCCCGGTGGCTTCGCCGGAATCCCCCAAGGCGGCCGTCACGAGCTCTGTGTCCCGGGCGGCCTCACTGGTCGCGAGCACGCCCGGTCGGGTGGCTTCGGGGTCTGGATCCCTGCCGTTGCCGATCCTGATCGTGGGTCTCCTGATCCTCGTCTATGCAGGCGCCCGGCTGCTGCTCGGCCCAGTCGAACCCGATCTCTTCAGGTCCGGCCGATTCCAGCGCGTCCGCCGCGCTATCTCTCGAGTCTGACGCCGAGCGCCGCCGGCGCGCCATTCGCGTCATCCGGGCTTTGGATGCTGACGAATACTGTCCGGTAGGAGAGTTCGCGATGCCTGCCTCGCTCAAATACGTCGACCCCAACCGCCCGCGCGGCCCGATCAGCCGGGCCTACGCAGCCCTCGCCAATACCCGTCCGGGCAGGTTCCTCTCGGTCAACGTCCTCTGGAAGGTCGATCCATACGTCCTGCGGTGGACCGGCGGGCGCCTCGGATCGGGCCTCCTCCTCCGTACCGCGGTGTTGGAGACCCGCGGCGCGAAGAGCGGCATGCGGCGGCGCAACGCGGTCGTCTACTTCCATGACGGCGACGTGGTGACGATCGTCGCCTCGAAGCTGGGCTATCCGAAGCACCCCGCCTGGTTCCACAACCTCCGCGCCAACTCCGATGCCATCTTCGCCGGCGTCCCGATGCGGGCCACGGTGATCGAGGACGAGGCGGAGCGTCGCAGGCTCTGGGCGCTTGCCGACAAGGTCTTCGCCCCTTACGCGGCGTATCGTCGTGAGGCGGCGAAGGCGAACCGCGAGATCCCGGTCATCCAGCTTTTCCCGCGCGAGTCAGACGCCGCGTAGTCGTCCCTCGTGCACTCGGTCTCGAGGTCTGGCCGAAATTCAGACCCCGAACGGTCGACATCGCCGTCGGCAGGAGGTATGCATGCCCTCCGGGCAGGCTTCAACCGGGTCGCGAGAGCGCGCCCGCGGTCAAAGGGAGATATGAGAAGGCTTTCACTTTCAGGTGGGGCGATCCCCGTCCTCCTCGCGGTTTGTCCCGCTGCTCTCCTCCTGCTGGGTGCGTCGGCGCAGTCTGCCGGTGCGCACGGCTCGTGCGATCAACGCGGGCACTCGCACTCTTCCCACCGCTACGCGCCTCGTGTCTACATGCACCACGACGAGCACGGCGACGGACACGATTGCGACAGTCGCGACGACGATCCTCACGGCGAGGATCACCACCATGGAAGCTCCTCGTCTTCTTCATGCACCACCTACCTGCCGGGCGCTTCTCGGGAAGTGCCGACGAACACGATCGAAGGAACTCCAGGCCCGGACAAGATCGTCGGTACCAACGGTCCGGACCTCATCTACGGGTTCGGCGGTGCGGACAAGATCTACGGCGGTGGCGGGGACGACCATGTCATCGGCGGCCCCGGCGACGACCGGATCGATGGCGCCAACGACGACGACAACCTCTGGGGAGGCCCTGGCGACGACTCGATCCGGGGTGCGAACGGGAGCGATCACGTCGTCGGTGGGAACGGCCATGACCGGCTGGACGGTGGCGCCGGCTGCGACAACATGCTCGGCGGCTCCGGCGACGACGAGCTCGAGGGCGGCCCCGATATCGACAAGCTCGACGGCGACAACGCCGCGCCCGTCTTCGGATTTGGAACCGCGGACTCCTGCGACGGTGGCCCTGGGGACGACCTCTTCGTCAACTGCGAGCTGCCTTAAGAGGCTCGCAGTCGACCGGGCCGAGCTACGCCCGCCCCTAGTAGGGGGCGCCGACCGCTTTGGCCCAGTCCTCGTCGACGTGGAGCTGGCCGTTCTTGTCGGTGTCGACGATCACTACGGTAGCGGGCTGGCGGTTGCCGTTGCTCGGGTCGATCGTGACCGAGCCGGTCCAGCCCTTCCAGCCCTTGACGGCGTCGAGCGCCTTGGTGAGCTTGCCGGGGGTGGTTCCACCTGCCTTCTTTGCACCGTCGGCTAGGAAGTTGAGCGAGTCGTAGGTGTAGGGGCTCCAGGTGCCGGGTTCGCTGCCGAATTCTTCTTCGTACTCGTCGACCTTGGCGGCCGCGGCGGTGAAGTCCTGCGGCGCCGGCACCCCTACCACCGGGCAGGCCCGCGCGGCCGCGACGCCGGCGGTTTCGACGAAGCCGGTGTCGTATGAGGCGTAGTCGGCGACGCACTGGGCTTTCACCTTGCCCTGCTGCATCTCCTTGGCGATCAGCCCGCCCTCGGGGAAGTAGACGGCGGCGTAGATGACGTCGGGGTCGGTAGCGGCGAGCTTGTCGACCACGTCGGCGTAGGACTTCTTGCCGGGTTGGACCTTCGCGTAAGCGGTCACCGTTACGCCGGCCTTTTCCAGCGACGCTTTCAGCGCTTTTGAGACCGAGACGGTGTAGTTCTGCGTCGGGTCGTAGGCGATCGCCACGGACTTGGCCCCCTGCCACTCGGTCAGCGCCCGCGAGGCGACCGGGGCGATCTGGTAGCTCATCGGCTGCAGGGTGAAGCCGAGCCCGTTGGTCGACTGGTCGGAGGTGAGGCGGATCGGGACCAGGCCGGCCTTTATGTAGAGCGGCAGGGTTTCGACGCCGACGCCGGAGTTGTAAGGGCCGACGATCCCGTCGAGCCCTTCGGAGATGGCGGACTTCGCTGCCTTCACGCCGGTTGCCGGGTCGGCCGCGTCGTCGATCGGGACGACTTCGACCTGCTTGCCGAGGATCCCGTCCGCCGCGTTGAGCTTCGTCGCCGCCAGTTCCGCGCCCATCAGCATGCCCTTGCCGAGGACCGACTGTTCGCCGGAGAGCGGCGCCTCGAGTCCCACTCTGAAGGTGCCAGAACTGCTGTCGTCGGAGCTGGAGCCGCCGCAGCCGGCGGCGAAGACGACAAGGCCGGCGAGGGCGAGTGCTGCGACAAGGCGGATCTGGTGTTTCACGACTGGGGGTTCCTTTCGGGAGCGGGCGAGAGCGCGGGGCTGCGTCGTCGGTCCGCCGACCCTCTCACGCACGGCGGTCGGACATGGCGAGACCGGCTCCCCCTCAATCACGCGAGCAGGCGGACGATCGCGGTCGTCCCGACGACGACGATCAGGGCGCGCAGCGCGTTGGGGGAGAGGCGGCGGCCGTAGTGGGCGCCGAGCTGGCCGCCGAGCATCGAGGAGACGGCGATGATCGCGACGGGCGCCCAGGCGACGTGCGCGGCGAAGACGAAGAGCAGGCCGGCGACGCCGTTGACCAGACCGACGAGGACGTTCTTGAGACCGTTGGTTCGCTGCAGGCTCTGCGGCAGGGCGACGCCGAGAAACGCGAGCAGCATGATTCCCTGCGCGGCGCCGAAGTAGCCGCCATAGATCCCGGTCGCGTAGACGGCGAGCGGGGGGAGGATCCCGCGCTCGTGCCATGAGCCGACCGCGCCCGAGGCAAGCAGGCGATTGATCCGTGGCTGCAGGATTACGAGCACGAGCGCGACCGCGATGAAGGCCGGGACGATGGCCTTGAAGGCCGAGGAGGGCAGGGTGAGGAGGAGCACGGCCCCGGTCGTCCCGCCGAGCAGCGAGGCGATGCCGAAGCGGATCGCCCGTGAACGCTGGCCCGCAAGCTCGCGCCGGTAGCCCCAGGCTCCAGAGAGAGCGCCCGGAACGAGCCCGATCGTGTTGGAGACGTTCGCGGTCACCGGCGCGTAGCCGAATGCCAGGAGCACCGGGAAGGTGATCAGGGTCCCGCTGCCGACGGCCGCGTTGACCGCTCCGGCCGCCAGACCGGCGAGAGCGATGGCGAGGATCTCACCCCCGCTCATCGCGGCTCGATGCGGTTTGCGCTCACGATCGCCGGGACTCTACGAATAAGGACCCCGTGCGGCGCTAAGGTCTCCGCGTGGACGCGGCGACCAGCTTTGAGGCCCACGAGGTCGACCTGCACGGTCACCGCGTGGTCTACCGCGTCGCCGGCAGCGGGCCGACCGTGGTCCTGATCCACGGCATGGTCAACTCCTCGCGCCACTGGCAGGCGGTCGCCGAGAGGCTCGCCGGCTCCTACCGGGTGGTCGCGCCGGACCTGATCGGCCACGGCGACTCGGCGACGCCCCGCGGCGACTACTCGCTCGGCGCCCACGCGGCCGGCATCCGCGACCTGCTGACGACGATCGGCGTCGAGCGGGCGACGATCGTCGGCCACTCGCTCGGCGGCGGTGTCGCGATGCAGTTCTTCTACCAATTCCCCCAACGCACCGAGCGGCTGGTGCTGGTCTCCAGCGGTGGGCTCGGGCGCGAGGTGAGCCCGCTGTTGCGCGGCGCGGCGCTGCCCGGTGTCTCCCCGCTGCTCCGCCTCGCCACCCAGCGGCGGCTGGTCGACGCGATCGACGCCGCCGGGCGGCGGCTGCGCACCCGCGGCAGCTCGAAGGGCGTCTACCTCGAGGCGGTCGCCCGGGCGCTGCGGCCCCTGCAGGAGCCGGGCTCGCGGCGGGCGTTCCTGCAGACCCTGCGCTCGGTCATCGACGTCCACGGCCAGCACGTCAGCGCCACCGACCGGCTCTACCTGCTCGGCGACATGGCGACCCTGATCGTCTGGGGCGAGCGCGACCGCACGATCCCGATCGAGCACGGGCGCGCCGCCTCACGAGGCGATACCGCACTGCCGCTTCGAGACGCTGCCCCGCGCTGCCCACTTCCCCCTCCTCGAAGACCCGGAGGGCCTCGCCGCCACGCTTGCCGATTTCCTCGCGACGACGGCACCCGTGCGGATCGACGATTCCGAATGGGCCGCCGTGATCGCCCAGCAGGCCAAGCGCCGGCTGCGCGCGGTCGCTTAGCCAGGTGGCGGCGAAGGAAAGCGCCGGTGTGCTCCTCTTCCGCAACCGCGCGGCGCCCGCGCTGCTCCTCGTCCATCCCGGCGGGCCGTTCTGGGCGAAGAAGGACCTCGGCGCCTGGTCGATCCCGAAGGGCGAACCGGACCAGGGAGAGGAGCTGCGCGCTGCGCGTTGCGCGAGATGGGGGAGGAGCTGGGACCGGCCGCGCCCGGTCTCGACCCCGGCGACCTGATCGAGCTCGGCTCGATGCGTCAGAAGGGCGGCAAGGTCGTCCACGGCTGGGCTGCGGAGGCGGAGTTCGACCCGGCGGCGCTGCGAGCAACACCTTCACGATGGAGTGGCCGCCGCGCTCCGGCACCGAGCAGGAGTTCCCCGAGGTCGACCGGGCCGAGTGGTTCGACCCCGAGAGGCGCGCCGCAAGATCCTGCCGGCGCAGGCCGAGCTTCGTCGATCGCCTGCTCGAACGCTCGACACCTAGCTGCGCGGTCGAGGTTCGATCCGGATAGCGGTGAACCTCGACCACAGCGACCGTATACTCGCCCGCGATGGCTGACGGCCCCGATTCCCAGGCCCCGCTGCCGCTCTCGGTGCGCCTGCTCGGTGCCGGTGTGCGCGGCGCCCGCTCGGTCGGCAAGGCGGCGGGATCGACCGCGCGGTCGAGGCGCCGCCGAGGAGGCGATGGTCGCCGCGGTCGAGAGCGAGGCGGTCGAACGGGCGCTGGTCCGGGTCCTGCAGGGCCCGGCTGGTCGAGGAGGCGGTCCACGGTGCGCTGGAGAGCGACACGGTCAAGCAGGCCCTGATCGACGCGCTCGACAGCGAGATGGTCGACGAGGTCTGGCGGCGGCTGCTGGCCAGCGACGAGGCGCAGCGGCTGGTCGAGCGGATCGCCGAGGCGCCGGAGCTGCGCGCCGCGATCAGCGCCCAGAGCGTCGGCCTGATCGAGGACGTCGGCCACACGATCGGCGACGTCACCCGGCGCGCTCGACGGCGTCGCTCGAGCGCGTCGCGCGCAGGGTCGTCTTCCGCAAGCGCCGCGCCGAGCCGACCGAGCGCGCCGGCGCGCGTCACCCGCGGCGCTCGCCTTCGGCCTCGACGCTGCTGATCGTCAACCTCGCCTTCTCCGGCCTGGCCGCGGTCGCGGCGCTGATCGCCTCCGCCTTCACCGGCAACGGCAACGGCGTCTCCGGCTTCGTCCTGGCCCTCGGCACGCGCCGCCTGGATCGCGCTGGGCTCCCTCTACCTGGTCGTCTTCTGGTCGCTCGCCGGGCAGACCCCGGGCATGCGCTTCTTCGGCATCAGGCTCGGCGACGACGGCCGTGGCCTGCCGCCGCGACAGTCGCTGCGGCGGCTGGTCGGACTTGTCCTCGCCGCGATCCCGTTTCGGCCTCGGCTTCCTCGGCGTCCTCTTCGACGAGCGGCGCCGCGGCTGGCAGGACCGGCTCGCCGGCGTCGACGTCCTCTACGAGAGCCACGAGCGGGCCGTGGCGCCGTGGTCGACCCTCGACGCGCAGGTGCCGCTCGGCGCCGAGACGACGAAGGCCCCGGGTTCCCGGGGCCTTCGTCCACGGCAGGTCTCTGGATCGCCGCTGCCGGCTGACCGTGCTTCTCAGCCTTGGGATCGGGGCCCTCCGGGCCCTCGGCCAGCTTGTAGACGATGATGATCGAGAGGGCGAAGATCGCCAGCGACCAGAAGGGGTAGGCGGGGATCGAGAGCAGCGCGGCGATCGCGTTGAGCGAGCCGACGAAGATCCCGAACCAGCGGCCGTATTCGCCGCCGGAGAAGAGCGAGAACGCGGCGACCAGCTCGAGCACGCCGATGATCAGGCTGATCCAGCCCCAGGTGTGCAGGCCGCTGATGATGTAGGTCGCGTTTTCGGTGAAGAACTTCGAGTCGCCGATCGCGGCGATCCCGTAGATGATGTTGAGGACGCCGGCGATGAGCAGCAGCACGCCGGCGAAGACCCACCAGCCGCTGATCAGGCTGTCTTCGTTCATGAGTAACCCTTTCGGTGAGAGGAGACAGGGAAATTGCCAGGAGCAGCTTCTGCCCGGGTCAAGTGTTTCCTGCGACAAATGCCCGCACGGCCAATCTCGCTTGCAAAAGTCATCCTCCTGGCACCCTTGCGCCGATGAACGGGGCGATGAGACCGCAGGCGCGAGGAGTACTTGCCGCTTTGACGGCCCTCACCGCATTGCTTCCGGCCGCCGCACAGGCCACGCCGCCGGCGGTGCATGAGCTGAGTGCATCGCCTCCTGGTCTTGCCCGGCCCTTGCATGCTCCCGGACGACCGCCGGCGCCGGCCTTCAGAAAAGCTTCCCGCGCCGGGGCCAGCAGCGTCCGCGTCCTCGACGCCGCCGAAGACGGTGCCCGCACCAACGGCAGGATCTTCGGCATCGACCCGGTCACGGGTCCCTACTCATGCTCGGGCACGGCGCTGAACACGCCGAGCCGCTCGATCGTCCTCACCGCGGGGCACTGCGTGATCGAAGAGGGAGTCGAGGGTAAGCAGCTCACCTTCGTCCCCGCCTACGACCACGGCAACCGTCCCTTCGGGACCTTCGTCGCCGAGTCCATCTACGTGATGCCGCAATGGCGCCATCGCGAAAATCCCGACTTCGACGTCGCGGCGCTACGGGTCGAGCCGAACGAGCTGGGCGAGCTGACCGATGTCGTCGGCGCCCGCGGCTATGCGACCGGGAAATCCCGCCGCGGCGCCTTCCAGATCTTCGGCTACCCGGCGGCGCGCGCCGGGGGGAAGAGCTGCGCAGCTGCCGCGCCCACGGCCTCGGGGTCGACTCCCTCACCGATCGCTTCTCCGGTCCGCCGACCATGCCGGCCTCCTGCGACATGGCCGCCGGCTCCAGCGGTGGCGCCTGGCTCGTTGACGGCGAATTCGTCAACGGCGTCACCAGCTACAGCTATCAGGGCCGGCCGACCCAGCTCTTCTCGCCCTACTTCGGACCCGAAATCGGCGCCTTCCTGCGGCAACTGCCATGATCGCGGCGTGAGCATCGAGGCGGTGAGAACGCCGGAGGAGAGCCTGCGGGGGCTGCCAGACTTTCCCTTCGAATCGAGCTACCGCGAGGTGGACGGGCTGCGGCTCGCCTATCTCGACGAGGGGGAGGGGAGACCGGTCGTCTTCTTCCACGGCGAGCCGACCTGGTCGTTCCTCTGGCGCAAGGTGATCCCGCCGGTGCGCGACGCCGGCTACCGCTGCATCGCTCCCGACTACGCCGGCTTCGGCCGCTCCGACAAGCCCACCGATCTCGACTGGTACACCTACGACCGCCACGTCGAGCTGATGGCGGCGTTGCTCGAGCAGCTCGACGTGCGCGACGCCACCGCCGTCGTCCACGACTGGGGCGGTCCGATCGGGCTGCGGCTCGCGGTCGAGCACCCCGACCGTTTCTCGCGCCTGGTGATCATGGACACCGGTCCCTTCACCGGCCACCAGAAGATGAGCGAGACCTGGCTCAAATTCCGCGACTACGTCCGCCGGAACCCGGATGTGCCGGCGGGCTTCCTGGTCAAGGCCGGTTGCAAGAACGACCCCGGCGACGATGTGATCGCCGCCTACGAGGCGCCCTTCCCGACCCCCGAGTCGAAGGCCGGGACCCGCGCCTTCCCGCTGATCCTGCCGACCGAGCCCGACGCCCCGGGCGCGGCCGAGGGCAGGCGGGTGGCCGATGCGCTGCGCGAGGACGAGCGCCCGGCGCTGGTCCTCTGGGCGGACTCCGACCCGGCCCTGCCGCTCTCGGTGGGCGAACAGGTCTCCTCGCGACTCAATCTTCCCGCCCCGCGTGTGATCGAGAACGCCGGTCACTTCCTGCAGGAGGACGCGGGCGAGGAGATCGGCCGGATCGTCGCCGACTGGCTTTAGCCCGTCGGTTGCTCAGTCGACGGTCGCGGCGAGCTTCGAGACAGTGACACGCAGCTCGTCGCGAGGGCGCTCCAGCAGCAGGCGGGTGCGGCGGGGCGGGTCCTCGTTCTCCAACCAGGTGACCGTGCCGGGCCAGTAGGGACCGGGGGGCGTCCCGGGGTGATGGAAGGCCGAGGCGAAGACCCAGCTGCCGGTGTTGTGGAGCCGCCCGCCGCCCGGGAGCGGCCACTCGGCGTCGCTCTCTTCGGGGCCGCCGCGGTGGGTGTGGCCGGTGATCACGTGGCGGGCGTCGAGATCGAGGCGCCGGGCGAGCTCGGTGGCCGCGGCGATGCCGCTCTGGGAGATCGCGCCGGAGGTAAGCGTGACCTCGAAGTCGGCGCGGAGGAGGCGGTTGATGCCCCAGATGCTTGCCGGCACG
Source organism: uncultured Solirubrobacterales bacterium (assembly GCA_963824705.1). Classification (GTDB taxonomy): domain Bacteria; phylum Actinomycetota; class Thermoleophilia; order Solirubrobacterales; family 70-9; genus VRUE01. The sequence continues at coordinate 1,646,038 of CAWGQE010000003.1, read as the reverse complement.
GCAGCACCGAGGGCCGCACGGGTTGCGGCACGACGGGCGCGACTGCCGTTGCCGTTGCGGGTCGTCATCGCCCGCCAGGCACGCTCGGATGGGCGGCTGGCGCTGCGCGCGCCGCCGCCCTGGGCGACGCCGAAGGTGAGGCCGTAGACGGGCCGCAGCACGCGCTCGTAGTCGGCGGGCTCGGCGCGGGGGCCGGGCAGCGGTCCGGACACTCGCATCGACACCGCCGCGGCGATGCACTCGAGCCGGGGGAGCGTCATGTGGCAGTCCATGTAGTGGCCGTGGGTGGCGTAGACGTCGTCGCGCAGCCAGATCCCCGGGTAGGCGATCTGTAGCTCGGCCCCGCCCAGCCAGCCGGCGATCCGCGCCCAGGCCTCGCCGCTCGGCTCGGCGCGCTGCTCGAGCGAGAGGGGCTTGCCGGCGAGCGCATGCTGCTCCAGCAAGCGGTTCCGCGAGCCGATGGTCATGGTTGCCGGGGACCAGCACGACGGGACGGCCCCTCATCGCCTCGCCCAGCTCTTCGAGGAAGGGCCGAGCGCTCTCAAGCGCCGCGGCGAGCGGCGTCTCGCGCAGCTCCAGCACGTCGCCGAGCAAGACCACCCGCTCCGCCGAGGCGAGCTCGTCCAGCAGAACGCGGCGGATCTCGGCATCGCGCAACAGGTCCTCGCCGAAGGCGCTGCCGAGGTGCAGGTCGGAGACGATCGCGGTTCGCATTGAGGGCAAACTTAGCCGTCAGGGCTAAGCTGCCCGGATGAACGGCCTCAGCGAGGAGCGGCTGGCTCCCGTCAACGGGATCGAGATCGCCTACCAGGAGATCGGCGACCCGGACGGCGAGCCGCTGCTGCTGATCATGGGTCTGGCGACCCAGATGCTCGCCTGGGACGAGGAGTTCTGCGCGATGCTGGCCGAGCGTGGCTTCCGCGTCGTCCGCTTCGACAACCGCGACATCGGCCACTCGACCAAGATCGAGTCGGCGGGGGTGCCCCAAGCGCACCGACATGCTGCTCGGCCGTCGCCGCACCGCGCCCTACCTGCTGCGCGACATGGCCGACGACACGACCGGGCTGATGGACCATCTTGGGATCGAGTCGGCGAACCTGGTCGGCGCCTCGATGGGCGGCATGATCGCCCAGACGGTGGCGATCCGCCGCCCCGAGCGGGTGCGTTCGCTGGTCTCGATGATGTCCTCGACCGGCAACCGCTGGCTCGGGGTGCCAACTTGGAAGGCGTTCGGGACGCTGTTTGCCCGTCCCGGCGCCGGGCGCGAGGCCGCGATCGAGCGTACGGTGAGGACCTTCCGCACGATCGGCTCACCCGTCCTACCCGATGGACGAGGCCCGTTTTCGTGAACTGGCCGCCGCTTCCTACGATCGCTCCCACAGCCGCGCCGGCATCGCCCGCCAGTTGCACGCGATCACCGCCTCCGGCGACCGCACCGCGGCCCTCGAAAGGCTGCGCCTGCCGGCGACGGTCATTCACGGTGGCAGCGACCCGCTGATCCGCCCTCTAGCCGGCCGCGCCACCGCCCGCGCGATCCGCGACTCCCACCTGCGCATCTTCGAGGGCATGGGCCACGACCTGCCGCCCAAGCTCTGGCCCGACTTCGTCGAGGAGATCAGCGCAACCGCTCAGCGCTGGCGCCCGGCGAGCTCGTCAAGCCTGGCAGCGCCCCTGCGCACCAGGTAATCGCTCCTTCAAATGCGGCTGAGAGGACTCGAACCTCCACGGGGTTTCCCCCACGAGCACCTGAAGCTCGCGCGTCTACCAGATTCCGCCACAGCCGCGGGACCAGGAAATCTAACGCCTAGAGCGCGGAGCCGAGTGCCGAGCCTCACACCGATGCAGCCCGCCCTCCCGCTAGAATGTCGCCTCCGCGCCGCTATCGTCTAGGGGACTAGGACGCCGGATTCTCAGTCCGGAAACCGGGGTTCGAATCCCCGTAGCGGTATGGCCTTATCGGAGAGAGCGGGATCACCAGCATCTCCCAGGTCACTTAGATCTTTCGCCTCGCCGAATGCGCTGGACACAAGCGCTTTCAGGCGTACTTGACCACCATTGCGGTCGATCTCAACTCGCAGGCGGAAGGCGTCGAACACCGCCCGCCGTACCTCGGGGTCGGCGGCAATCAGTGACTTGCCGAGGTCGGGCAGGGCGCCAAGGACCGCCAGTGCGTCGTCGGGGTCTACGGCGGCGCTGTCCCGCCGTGAGTCTTCGAGCTGGGCGAGGACAACCTCCGCTTCCTCGCGCTCGGCTTTGAGGGTTCGGATTCGCTTGCCGATCACCATCGGATCGACGCCCGCCTCGATTGCGGCGAGCTGGCGCTCGATTCGTTGATCGACCTCGCCGAGCTGCTTGGCGATCCGCTTGCGCTTGTCGCCGTTGCGGTTTTGCAGTTCGCTCGCCAGGGTCGAACTCTGAGCGCGGAAGTGGGCCAAACGGTCAGAGCCGAATATCCGCGTGGCGAAGAAGCCATCGATCAGCGTGGCGAGGCTGTCCTCGCGGACGTACTGCCATTTGCCGTGGCCGACTGCCTCGGCTGCCCTGTCGCCATAGGAGGTTCGATAGCCGCAGGTGTAGTAGGTCGGCTCGCCTTTTCGTGCGCGTCCCTGCATCCGTAGTGGGTTGTGCCCGGTGGCGCAGTGGACGATGCCCCGTAGCAGGTAGGGGCGTTGCTGCGGGCGACGGCGGCGACTGCCGTGGCCGTTGCTGCGGTGCTTCATCTCGGTTTGCGCGCGCTCGAACTGCTCGTCGGTAACCAGGGCCTCATGGCGCTCGTCTGCTTCGACCCATTCCTCGGGACTGCGCCGAACCACCGGCCCGACGCCCTGCTTGTGGGCGCGTGAGTCGAGTCGGTTCCAGTAGAGGCGGCCGGTGTAAGTCGGGTTTTCGAGCATCGACTTGATCGTGGTCTTCGCCCATTTGCCGGAGGTGTTGCGCTTGGAATCGACGTGGTTGGGTGGCGGTGGCCCACCGGGACGGTTCAGGTGGTTGGCGATCTCCTTGTAGCCGGAGCCGGAAAGGAAGCGCTCGAAAATCTCGGCGATCACCGGTGCCCGCTCGGGGTCGGCGACGAGGCGCGACTTCTTATCGCCAGCCTTCGCCCGCGCGGGGTCGGGATGCAGCTCGTGACGCAGCCGATACCCGTAGGGCGCCCGGCCACCGTTGCGGTAGCCCTGCCGCGTGTTCTCCTTCTGTCCGCGCCGAACTTCTCGCCCCAGCTTCTCGACCTCGAACTGGTCGAGTGCCTGGAACATGTGGCGGATCAGTCGCCCCTCCGGGCTGGTCTGATCGCCAGCGGTGAGCGCGTAGAAGACCTCGATCCCGGCCCGCGTCATCTCGCGCTCATAGGTGAGCGCATGGAACAAGTCGCGGCTGAGGCGTGAGGTCGAGTAGATGATCACCGCGTCGAAGCGCCGCGCATCCTGCTCCTTGGCCTCGCGCAACAGGTCGGCCCAGCCCGCGCGGTCGTCTCGCCGACCGGCCTCTTGATCGGTGAAGTCGCAGACGATCTCCCCGTCCAGCTCAGCGGCTTTCGTCGCGCATATCTCGCGCTGGGAAGGAAAGGAGAGCGTCGGGTCCTGCTTGTCCTTGGTCGAGAGCCTTCCGTACCAGGCGAAGCGTCGCATCAGCGTCCCCTTCCTTGAGCCAGTCGGTTGCGCTGAGAGGCGAGCAGGTCGAAGATCGCCTTGGCCTGCTCGCGGCGAAGCTGATCGTCCAGCGCTGATCCGGGCTCGGTGTGTTCGATCGACATGGTGGGCTTGAGTTCGCCCGCCGCCGTTTTGTGTCGCCTGCCTTCGTGATCGCGGCGGCGCCGGGCTGCGATCTGTCCGCTAGGTGTAGCTCCGTCGCGCCCGGATCTCAAGTCGATTTCACCGGCTCGGTTGGCAGCTCGCTCAGCATCCCCGCCCCGCAGAAATGGCAGCGCCCGGCAACGTGGCGCCGACCGCCAGGGCGGGGCTTGCGCTCGGGGTCGGGATAGGCGATCTCCTCACAGCCCGAGCAGCGCCGCAGCGCGCCCCGGTCGACCTCGGCGAGGAAGGCGTCGTGGCCGGTGCGGTGGCGGGCGATGAAGCCCCGCAACTTGGCGAGCCGTTTGGCCTCCCGCTCGCGCCAGCGCAGGTAGTCCTTCCGCAGGCGCTCTTGCTCGGCTGCGCCCTCGCGGTCCAGTTCGCCGTCAAGGGGCAACCCGTCCACGCTGTCAGCGCTCAACAGCTTGCCGCTCTCCAGCCAGCGGCGCCTCTGGCGCACCTTCGGCCCTTCCCCGAATCGCCCGACCGCCTCCTCCAGTCGCGCGAGCTGGCCCGCGCGGTGGTGCGCAACCAAGGCCGCCAGCGCCTCGCGCTCAGGGTGCGTCGGCTCGCGGTCGGCGAGGCGGGCGTCAATCGGTTCGGCCAGCATTCCGCCGACCGCTTCCAACGCTCGGCGCTCGACCTCATCAAGCGTGCCACTCTTGCCTTCGAGCGAAAGACGAAGGGCATCGGTCGCCGGTTGCCCGAGCTGGTCGCTTCCCCAGTCGTAGCGAAGCTCACCCTGCAGGCGCTCGGCGAGGGCCTCGGGGTCAGAGCGCAGCCGGTCGCGCTCGGCCTCATCCTCGCGGCGCTGGGTTTCCTCGCGCGTCTGCTCTTCGTCGTAGGGGCGACGCGCGGCGCGGAGGATGCCGAGTAGGTCGGCGGCCTGTTCGCCGTCGCCGACCATCCACTCCGGCGCGACGACGCAGCGCCGAAGGTCGCGAGCCAGTCCGACGCAGGCAACCAGCATCCGGTTCCTGCCGATCTCTTTTCTGCTCGCGGCGAGGAAGGACCGCGCCCGCTTCTCGCTGGTGGTGATGAACAGCAGCGCCGGGCAGAACGGGTTGCGGTGGCGCCAGGCTTCGAGCCGGGCGTACTCGCCGTAGCCCGCCGCCTTGGCTTTGAGCTGGCGGTGCGACATCGTGCCGAGGTCCAGCTCGACGAAGCCGAACAGCCTCCGGCCATCGGCCTCGGCGACGTCGATGCAGGCGTCGGGGGCAATCGCCCGTTCCTCACGGGCGTAGGTGGTGAACGTCTCGCGGGCGTCGGCCTCGCGGTCGAAGGCGGCGAGCCGGGTGCCCTCGGGCAGGCCGGTCTTCAGCACCACGTACAGCTCGCTAAGCCCAGCGGCGTGAGCGAGGAACAGCGGGTTCGGCTCGCGCCGCTCGCCGCCGCGCGGCGGCGCTTCGCCCTTGGCGATCGCCTCGCCCTTCCGCGTCGGCCACAGATGATGCGGCGCTGAGCCGCGTTCGCGGTATGGCCGAGTGCGCCCGACGAAGCCATGCTTGGCGAGGCGGGCGGTTCGATAGCGCAAGGTACGTGAGGGGATCTCGGGCGAGATAGTGGCGAGCTGAGGCAGGGTCAGAACCCGGAGAGAGGAGAGAAGGTCGAGGATGCGATGGTCGAGATCGGAGAGCGAGGGGTTCCCCGCCGAGGAACGCGTCCCGGCAGGGCGCCCAGTGCCAGAGGAAGAACGACCAGCCATCACCGAGCGCCGAACATGGTGGTAGAGACTCGGGCGCGGGAGAGGGGCAGGGATTCCGCACCACGGCGCGCAATGAGCGCCGCCCCACCTTGCCAATCGGGGTCAGGGCGATTGGCAAGGCGGGGCGGGCGCAAACAGGCTCTCGGCAAGCTCATCATCTCCATACCTGTCGAACGAGCCAGCCAAATCCGGCGACTTTTGAGCGCAATGCCTTCAGTCGGAGTCGTCGTGCCATCTACTTAACAGTGCGCCGAGCAGGGAAAGTGGACCCCCCATATGTGACGAATCCAATGTTCGCGTCTCTTCTACGGGCGTCGATGGGCTGACGAACGGTGGCATCCATCCCTCGCACGAGACAGCGTGCAAAAATCTGGCGCCGCGAGCGCCGCGGGGCGTTCACTGGCGTGAGGCGCTTAAGCAACAGGGCCCTTGATTTCTCTCCCCCTGCACCGGCGATCTCAGTCAATGTCCGCTCTTTACAGGGACTCTTTGGCCAGATACCCGTTGAATCCTGTGTGCGACCGCGAGGTTTCCTAGGATCTTTCGAATGGCCGCAGGGAGCTCAGCCGTCACTACTCGCCACCCCTTGGCGATACCGACTCTGGCCGTGGTCAAGGTCAACTGGGACGACCGCAACGACTACATCCAGAACTTCGTCCCGCTGGTTGCTCATTGCCTAGCCCAGGAGGACGATGAGGCCGTCTCTTTGGGCGAGATCCAGAGGCAGATGAAAAGCGACTGGGGGCTTGCGATTCCCCAGGGCGCCTTGAAGATGATCTTGATGAGGGCAAAGAAAGACGGCCTGGTCAGGAAAGAGCACAACGTCTTCAAGAAGAACCTCGACGCCCTGGAGGAGTGCGACCTCGGGGCGCTGCGCGAGAGCGCGCTGCGCGAGTACTCGGCCCTGATTGGGCAGCTCGCTGAGTTCGCCAACACCAGGTTCCGCCGTGACTGGGGCCCTGCGGACGCCGAGCGGGCCCTGGCGAGCTTCGTCGAGCAGCAGATCGAGCCGATCCTCGCGGCGTCGATAACCGGCGAGAAAGTCGTCGACCTTCCCGACTCCGATGGCTTTGGCTCGGTGGTCGTCAACCGCTTCGTCCTCGACGTTGCGACGAACGACCCGTCGGCCTTTGGCTATCTCGAAACGGTGGTCAAGGGCACGGTGCTCGCGAACGTCGTCTACATGGACGAGGCCTTCCGCAGCGGCGGTCCGCGCCTCAGTGGCGTCGAGATCTGCCTCGACACCCCATTTCTGCTGCGGGCGCTCGGCTTCGCAACCGAGGAGATGCGAAGCCCTTGCAGCGAAATGCTCGGCCTGTTGAAGAGCCAGGGCGCTTCCCTGCGGGTGTTCGACCACACGGTGAAGGAGATCGAGGGGGTGCTCGACTACGCCGCCCGCTGCTATCGCACCGCTGGCAAGGCGGAGTTCCCCGGTGAAGTCATCGACTACTTCGTCAGCGAGAACCTCGAGGCAAGCGACGTCGAGGTCCTGATCGCCGGCCTCGACGAGCGCTTGGCGGCCCTGGGCGTCGAGCCAGTCGAGACCCCCGAGCACACGGAGGGCATCGCCCTCGATGAGGCCGGCCTGGAGAGGGAGCTCGGCGCCGAGATCGCCTATCGAAACACCGAGGCCAGGGTCAAGGACGTGCAGTCGCTGACGGCGATCCACCGGATTCGCGGTGGCCAGGTCTGCCACCGGATTGAGTCGTGCAACGCCCTCTTCGTCACTACCAACACGACTCTGGTGCAGTGGTCACGGAGGTATTTCAAGGGCGTCTACGGCATCGACGCGACCCCGATCTGCATCTCCGACTCGGCCTTGACGGCGATCGTCTGGCTGATGGAGCCGCGCGAGGCGGCTGGGCTGCCACGCAAGCAGATGCTCGCCAACAGCTTCGCCGCGCTTAATCCCCCCGACAAGCTCTGGCGCCGCTACTTGAACGAGATCAGACGCCTGCACCGCGCTGGCGATATCACCGACGAGGACGTCGGCCTGCTCGTTTTCTCCAGCGAGGCGCGCTCGGAATTGGTCGACCTGACCCTCGGCGAAGTCGAGGCTTTCGCCGAGGGGACCGTGCCCGAAGTCCTGGAGGCGGCTCGGGCAAGCGCCCGCGCCGGGGTCGAGTCGGACCTGGCCGACAGAAGCCGCGAGTTCAGCGAGGAGAAGGAGCGCCGCGAGGAGGCCGAGGCGCTGGCCGTGGCCGAGGCCACTCAGCGCCAGGAGGCAGAGCGCAGGGCCGCGGCGTCCGACGGCGCCCACGCCCGGCGGCGGATTCAGATCGCCGGCAAGCTCTCGGGCTTTATCGCCTGGGGCGCTTTCGGCCTCCTGGCGAGCGTGTTGCTCTTGGGCTCGATCGCTCTAGCGCTCGGCGGCGTCCTCGGCGGCGTCCCACCGCTCCTGCGCGCGATAATTGCGATCGCGATCGTCGTCACCCTCACCTTCGGATACGGCAATGCGATCTTCGGCTGGTCGGCGCGCCGGGTCGTCGACGTCGTTCGCGATCGCCTGACCCCCCTGATCGCCAGGGCACTCGACCGGGTCCTGGCGGTCGAGCCTGACGAGGAAGCACCCGAGGGCTAGATGTGTAGATGCAGCCACATTGTTCCGGTTCAGCTCCTGCAGCCGAGCATCGCCCGAGTTGCAGGCGTGAAGGATCGGGATCCTTTGCCGAGCCTACCTACTCGGAGGGTGACTGCTGCCGCATCAGGTTGTGTAGATGGCGCGCGTAGAACTGGTTGAGCAGGACCTCCATAGCATCGGCCAACTCAAGGATCTGGGCGCAAGCGATGAGCGCTTCATTGTCGGAGCGCCACCTTGGATAGCTCGTCCAAGTCGTCTTCATGGAGTTCTCATCTTCGTTCGCGATTGCATGCGGCGTCCACATAGCTATCGCGCCGAAGTGCGTGGCCTCTGAGAGCTCGGCATAGACATTCTTCAATCCAGGGGCGTGCTTGGAGGCATAGCTGATGAGAGCCTGAATGCTCTTTCGCTTTGGCCCTCTCTTTGGGAGGTCGCGTGGCCTGCTAGTCAGCACCTCTACATAGGCGGGATGGTCGTTGACGTAGTTGACAAGAACAACAGCCTCCACAAACGCCCTGATGAGCGGGAACACGGCATAGGGATTGCTCATGCGAATCTCACGCGCGATGGCCCCGTGAAGTGCCTGACTGCGGGTAATCATCGAAAACCAAAACAACGTCGTGTAATTCATGGGCATTCCGTCCGGGCTAAATGGCAGAAGCCGTTTGCCTATGTCCAGGTACCGATCTCCGGGCTTGGCTTTCTCCATCGCTTCATCGAGTGAGTCGAACTGTGCGAGATCGAGCATGTCCGGCTCGTTCTGCTCGGACGGCAAAGCCCGATCAACTTCATCCTTGGGTCTTGCCATGACCAGACCCTAGTTGTTGCGCAATTGCGTGAGGCCTGAAGCGCCGAGCTGGCTACTGGGATTTCCCGCAGTCGAAGCAGGTGCGGAGACCTCTAGTTCTCACGGTTACGAAAGGCGAGCGCCGACTTCCAGCTTCTTCCCTTGTGGGCTTTCGCCATCCGCGAACCGAACACGGCACCGAGTTGACGGTCCTGCTGGTTCACGAAAGTCATATTGATGCGTAGGGGCTTGTCGCCGTCGTCCTCTTCTCGTCCCAGCGCTCGGAGGTCGGTGACGTGCCACCACTCTCCGATGTCGTAATAAGTCACTTCGAAATGATGGACCACCCCAGGTCGATAATCGCCCCTGAAAGAGAAAAGCAAGTCGATGCCTCCGCCCTCGACGCAGATGCTTGGTTGACCTGGGATCACCGCGCCACTCGGTCCATCAATCCGAAGCTGACCGCCGACGCCGAGCGCTGGGCCTCTTCCGACATTCTGCAGGCGAAGCCGGAATTCCTCGTCGCCAAAACGTTCGACTAGGTCCGTGAAGGGAATAAGCACCGGGCGCCACTGAGCCCGCTCCTCCTTCCGGGTCGCGGATGCCAGGCGGTAGGTGAAGAACGCCAGCGCGACCGTTCCCATCGCGAGAACGATCGTCCCAAGTGCAATGAAGAAATCCGCATCAACTAGCGCGTGCGGAACGATCAACTTTGCTGGCATAACCATATTTTCTGAGTGAGGTCGGACACGTCATCTCGCTTGAGTTTCTACATGCGCAAGGAGGGGCGGTGGGCGCTCGAGCCGCCGTGCCGAGGGGTAGGCTCGGGCAGCAATGGGGCTGGACTTTCCGAGCGTTCGCGCAACCCTCGCCGAGTGGGAGGGGCACCTTGTCACCGTCGCGGTTGACCGCGAGCGATTGAAGACGGGGTTTAAGCCGATGGTCGCCCTGCAAGGCGTGCTGGGTGGAGTCGAACTTGTCCCCGAGGTCGGCCAGGAGCCAGACATTCAGAACGTCCCCAACAAGGACTTGCCACCGAAGCGGCGGACCCATGCACTGTTCTATCCAGTTGGCGCCGGCAACAGGGACGATCTGCATGGCCCACCTGGCTTCTACATCTGCCTGCCGGAGTTCGATCATGCCGCCGAGGACTCACCCGGGCTGCTAACCATCGCCGGACGCAATCTGGAGATTCAGGTTCAGCTCGTGGAGGGGTAGCTCGTGGTGGATGTGGATGTCGATCCGATTCCTCTTGACGGCGACAGGATCTTGCTGGAGTTCAAGCTTGAGGCAGAAGAGCGGCGGGCGATTCTGGATGGAGACGAGCCCTTCCCCGAGCACACCTATGGCATCGTCCGGATAGCCACGAGCGAGCAGGCGGGCTGGGAGCAAACCCTCGTTTCAGATACGCGGCCGGACTCAATGGTCGAGCTACGACTTCCAAGCGTCGAGCTTGACAGCGACTCCGTCTTCCGGTTGTCCCTGTGGTTCTTCACCGGTCCTAATCCGCTTGTTCGCTTGCATGGCGGAGCGCTATCGAGAGCCACGCTTGAGTATGTCTTCGCTGTTGTGGAATCGAAATTGAAGGAAGCCGATTGGGACCAAGGCCGATACTTGGACCTGGCGGAAAAGGTCCAGAACATGGGGTTGTGGGTGCTCAACCATCGAACCCGAGAAACCGAGCAATCGGTACGGGATGCGCTCGACGATGAGAACTTCAGCTCTGCCGACTACGCCGCATTGCGCGACTATCCGGCACGACTTGCACGGGTCGAGGCAGCCGCAAGGGCACTGAATGATGCTGGCCGTGAAGCGAAGTCGGCGGAGCCCCGGGGAGGTATTGGGGGTTTCGCCTTGGGCAATGTTGTCCCCGATTTCTTCCACAAATTTGTGAATGAAGCAGCTGACGATGCCCGCGATGCCCTGGCGAGACTTTCCGGGTTGATTTCAAGCCAGCAGATCGTTCTCTCGCAACGGCAGGCGCTGGAGACGACCCGGTTTCAGCGGGTAGTAACGATTGTCGGTACCGCCGTATTGGTGCCCGGGCTCGTGGCAGCGATCTTCGGGGCAAATGTGGGATTTCAAGGGCGTGAAAGCTCCCAGGCCTTTTGGGCAATGTTGCTGCTGATGGCCGGTAGCGGGATCGGTAGCTATGTAGTGATTCGTTCTCTGGAGACTGGAGCCTGGGCGTGGCTTACTCAGCACCGGCCAATGTCCTGGTTCAAAGGTTTGTCCGCGGTGGCACGTCTGGGCGTCCTTGCCGCGATGGCCCTCTTGGTGCTGGTCATCGGCATCGTTCTCATGGTCGGCAGCACCAGCCCCGACAATCAACCAACGAATGGGGATGCCCACACTCCCGGCGGTCAGCCCGGCCACTCCTTGAAGGCAGCTGACGGCAAATCCAAGAGCGATTAGCCCGGCCTAGCCCGCGCAGCACGCGGACAGGTTTCGGGTTTCCCTGTGTCTGGGATCGGGATCGGGCCAATCAATGATCAAAAGGCAAGTGGTCTTCCCCCGGTTTCGACGACACCTGACCGCTTGGGTCGAAAGACTCAGGCAAGGAGGAGTCGATGCCACCCATCAAGCCCCCATACCCGCCGGAGTTCCGGCGTGAAGCAGTCCAACTCACCCGCACCTCGGAGCGCTCGATCGCCCAGGTCGCGCGCGACCTGGGCATCTCAAACCAGACCCTGCGCAACTGGATCAAGCAGGCCGACGTAGACACCGGCAAGCGCGAGGGCCTGACCACAGATGAGCGAGAGGAGCTCAGGCGCCTGCGCCGTGAGAACCGAACTCTTCTCCAGGAGCGAGAAATCCTGAAAAAAGCCGCGGCCTTCTTCGCCCGGGAGAGCGAGGGGCGGTGACCGATGCCTACCGGTTCATCGCCGCGGAGAAGGCCAACTACCCGATCTCGTTGATGAGCCGGTTGCTTGGCGTCTCTCGCCAGGCTTTCCACGCTTGGGAGCGCCGCCCGCCCTCCCAGCGGGCACTGGAGGATGCCTTCTTAACCGAGCGCATCCGCGAGATCCACAGAGCCAACCGCGGCGTCTACGGAGCGCCTCGCATCCACGCCGAGCTGCGCATGGCTCAAGGGATCAGGGTCTCGCGAAAGCGGGTGGAGCGGCTGATGCGAGAAGCCGGGATCAGCGGCCTGGTACCGAGAAAGTGCGGTCGCACGACGATCCGCGTGCCGGGGGTAAGGGTTGCCGATGACCTGGTGAAGCGTGACTTTCGCCCCGCCGGCCCCAACGTGCTCTGGGTCGCCGACATCACCTACCTGCGCAGCTGGGAGGGCTGGGTCTATCTGGCGGCGGTGCAGGACGCATTTTCGAGGACGATCGTCGGCTGGGCGATGGCAGAGCACATGCGCTCAGAGCTGGTCACCGACGCGTTGCAGATGGCGCTTTCCCGTCGCCAGCCCGAGGCCGGGGTGATCCACCACAGTGACCAGGGGTCCCAATACGTTTCGCTTGCCTTCGGCCAGAAGGCTCGCGATGCCGGCATCGCGGTCTCGATGGGCTCGAGGGGCGACTGCTTTGACAACGCCGTCGCCGAGTCGTTCTTCGCCACCCTGAAGAAGGAGCTCGTGCGTCGCCGCTCCTGGCCCAGTCGGCGTGAGCTGCAAAGCGCCGTCTTCGACTACATCGAGACCTTCTACAACCGCGAGAGGAGGCACTCCACACTCGGCTATCTCTCTCCGAGAGAGTTCGAGATGATCTCAACCCATCAACAAAGAGAGACTGAGAAAGTCAAGCCCTGACCTGTCGCCCGAACCGGGGGAAGACCAAAGCTCAACTGCATGGCCGCTGGGTCTGCCATGATTTCTGAGGATGGAGCAGCCCGCCCACATCAAAGTCAGCGGTGCTCTCGAGGGCGAGTTCATCGTCATTGAGGAGCGCAGCGCCAGCGAGTTCGTGATCACGCGCGATACCTCTTGGAAGGCAATGCTCGGCAAAGACGAGCGAGACGCCACCGAGGAGGAGATCGCAGCTCTAGAGGCCGAGCACGGGCCGTTTCAGCCCGCAGACGGCGAGGGGTAGTCCTTGTCCATCCGGCGGGGGAATGCCCGCGTCCTCTTTGATGAGGGCGCTTTCGCCGAGGACACGATGCGAAGCGGTCGCGCGGGTGCCGAGACGCTTCGCGAGGCTCGCAACCAGTTCGAGCGGGAGGGTGTCGAGATCAAGTCCCTTCGCCGCTGCGATCCTGAAGGACGCGACGGCACGAAGCTCCCGGCTTGCTTCAAGGTCTATCTGCCAGCGCCGAATGGAAAGTTCGGCATGGTCCTGCGCTTCATTCGCGACGACGAGGGCCTCGCCCTTCGCTATCTCGCCTTCGGCGTCCGTCACCACCCTCGCGACTCGAACGCGCCGACCGTCTACGAAATCGCCGACCGGCGATTCCACAACAAGCCTTCATAGCGGCGGCCGTGCGGCTTCTCGGGGGCCGAGGCAGGGTGCGGGCCGCCCCGAGCGGGCAGTTCCGCAACCTCCCTGTGGCCTGCGCCTCGGCCCCCGAGAAGCCGCACGGGTTCGCGGCGAATTGTCAGGCCGCCTCCCGTGGGTCGAGGTCGGCCAGCAGTTCCTCGCAAGCATCGAAGCCAAGCCGGAACAGCTCGTTGGTCGCGGCGTCTTCTTCCCTTGACTCGCGCTCCGTGACGGATTCGAGGAGGACCCGTTCAGCTTCACCGTGAAGGCGTTGGAGCAGTTCCATCAGATCCTCGGGCGGCATGGTCAGCTCGAATGCTTTGCGGCCGTCGCGCCCGTTCCAGCCGATGTCCTCCAGGAGCCGGAAGTCTTCGCCGAACTCCAGGCCGAGCCTCTCGGCGGTGGCGAAGTCCTTGTTGATCTCCAGTGCGATCCATAGGTCGCCGACAGCGCCCAGGTGATTGCGCACCAATTCGTAAAGCCCGTCGCGCTGGTCGCCGTCGATCGTGCAGGTGGTGCTGGGCATGGTGCCCTCCTCTCGGTAGGGCACCGAAGCCGCCTCTTTCAGTGGCTGTCGATCTCCCAACGCATGAAGGGCTCTGGGAGAATCGGTCGCGCATCGAAGGTTCGTTCTTCGGTGCCAGGCCCCGGGGCGTTAGCGCGCCGCCGGGGCCACTTATGTCTTTGGCGTCGGCGAAGGTAGCTCCGCTGACGTCGAAGTCAAGCCGACTTCTTCGGGACGTCCGTTCGGGGCACACTCAGCGGTTCGTAGGCGTGATCCTGATTTTCGGCCTGTGGAGCCAAATCCAGCGCCGCTTCTACGGGGACGATGATCTCTCCGTTAGGGACGAAACGCTGTAGCGGTAACCGAATTCGCTGTGCTCGTAGCGTCGCGGCTCTAGGCGCGCTCCAGCACTACGACCGGGATCTCGCGTTCGGTCCTCTCCTGGTAGGCGTCGTAGTCGGGCCACTCGGAGACCATCGTCTGCCAGATCTCCGGCTTCTCGTCCGCATTTGCCGTACGGGCGCGCGCTTTGAACCGATCGCCTTTCACCTGGACCTCGACATCGGGATTCTCGGAGAGGTTCAGGTACCAGGCGGGGGGCGCATCCGCGCCGCCTTTCGAGGCGACGATCGTGTAGGCGTCGCCGTAAGGCGCGAAGATCAGTGGGGTGGTGCGGGACTCGCCGGACTTGTGCCCCGTCGTCGTCAACAGCAAAGTCTGGGTCCCTCGCCACTCGTACCCCTCGGCGCCGTCGGTGGCCCGGTAGCGATCGACGTGTTCCTGGCCGAAGAGCATCGCCTAAAGGCTAGCCGAGTCGGTTCGGCGTGCTCGCGGCCCGCCGTACTCAGGGGGGCTCAGCGCCGCAGCGCTCGCGCCAGCCGCGTTTTCAGGTTGAGCGCGGCGAGCATCGCCCGCTCAGGCAGTGAACCGGTCGGTGGCAGGGCGCCGAGCTGCTGCGCCATCTGGGCGCCGTTCATGTAGGCGTCGTTGCGGTGGATCTTGCCGTTGCGGATCCTCAGCACGTCGCAGCCGGTCAGGTCGATCTTGGCGCCGGTCGGGTTCACCCCTTCGAACCTGGCTTCGCCGTCGAAGGTCCCGCTCGCGTGCCAGCGCACCGCCGCCACGTCACCCTCGGCGACGACGTCGAGGATCTCGAAGCGGAAGTCGGGGAATGCCGCGAAGAGGTTGGCGAACCACACCCGGTAGCTGTGCGGAGCGGTCAGCGCGACCAGGCCATGGATCTCACCAGTGCCGCCAACCTCGTAGAACTCGGTCATCGCGTCCAGATCACGCGCGGCGATCGCTTCGAAATACGACCGGGCGATCGAGCCGGTCTCGGATTGCGAGGGGGCTGCGGCCACGGCAGAACTTTAGAGGACCCTCGGCCCTTCCGGCTGGAAGCATCTGCGATGAATACTTGATTAGTCAAGAAAGTCTAGTCAAGATCAACCCGGGCGGGGGCAACCAAGTCGAGGAGAAAGCACGATGAGCAGACCTCAAGCATTTATCGCAAGCCTGATCGCGGTTCTCGCGGTCGCCGGCCTTGCCGCCGCGGGCGCCCAGGCCCTGGCGTTCAGGGCGAACGCGTTTCCGGTGACGCTGGACGGGACCGGGGTCAAAGCCGAACCGACGAAGTTCAAGTTCGGCGAAGTCGAATTCACCTGCGAAAGCACGACGCTGAGCGGGACGCTGGAAAAAGAAGGCCCGACATTGCTGATCCAGCGGTCCTATGCGCAGTGCTTGATGAAGTTCGGCGAAGGAGCGCTGGTGCCGGCGACAATCAAAGTCAACGGCTGTGCATTCCAGCTCCACCTGGAAAACGAAGTCGTCGAAGACAAATTCGGAGCCAACGTCGACATCGTCTGCGAAGGCGCCGCAGGGATCGAATTCTTCGGCTACAACAGCGTCGCAAGCCACGAAGCGGGCACGCCGACCTGTGTGTTCGAAATCCCGCCGCAGAACGGGGCGAAAACCGTCTACCTGATCGACATGACAGAAGAACCCTTTGACATCACAGTTCAGCCGACGGTCGTGGGCCTGAAATACAAACGCCTCAAAGGCATTCTCTGCGGGCCGGAAACCGGCACCTCGAACTACTCGGGCAACACCACAATGACCGGCACAAAAGGCGGGAAAGTCGTCCCCATCTGGGTCCAGTAGACAGGATCCCGGGGCCCGGATGGATCCGATTCGGGCCCCGGGGCGGCAGGGGCGCTTTGACTGTCGCCGGAGGGCACTAGCCGCCGAGGCGGAAGGCGACGAGCTGCGGCTTCTGGCCTTCGGCGGCGGCGACGCCGGCTGGCGCGATCACCATGTCGCCGTCGAGGGCGACGCCGGAGTTGGTGCCGGCGGGCAGTTGGGTCTGCCAAGCCTGCCTGCCCGAGTTGGTATCGAAGGCGTAGACCTTGCCGTCGTAGGTGGTGGCGAAGACCACGTCGTTGGTGACCGTCGTCGCGCCGAAGGCTGGGGCGGAAGGGAATTCGTGCTTCCATGCCAGCGAGCCGTCCTTCACGTTCAGCGCGACCAGTTCGCCGGCGTCGACTGGGCTGGTTTCTTCTATTTCCGCACCCGATGCCAGGGTCACGGGATGGTTCACGACCGGCGCGAAGACGTGCGTGCCATCGGTCGACATCGGCGCGATCACTCCACCCAGGTTGCCGGGGTAGATTTCAAACGGCGTCTTCAGCTTCGACGTTTCGCCCCGCATCGCGAGCAACCCGTCGTCGTCGTGGCCGTTGTGTTTGCCCACGGCGCGTTTCCAGACGAGCTTTCCGGTCTTCGCGTCCAGCGCGATGACGAAGCCGACCTTGCCGGCGGCCACCACAAGTTCCCTGCCTCCGGAGTCGATCAGGATCGGCGGACCCTGCAGGTCCCAGTCATAGAGATCGTGCGGGTTGAGCTGGAAGTACCACTGCATCTTGCCGGTCTTCGCGTCGAGCTTCACGATCGAATCGGTGTACAGGTTCGGACCCGGCCGGCTCGACCCCCACGGATGCTCTTCGGTGCCGGGGAACGGAGCCGGATTACCCACTCCGAAATACATCCCGCCTTTGCTGTCGAAGGCCGGCGTGTACCAGACGCCTCCCCCCGAATTGATCTCGGGATGCCCCCACAGATTCTTGGGCACGGTGTCGAAGTGCCAGAGCTTCTTGCCGGTCTTCGCGTCCAGCGCCCAGAGGATGCCGACGCCACCAGGTTCGTAGAGCGAGGCGGCGTTAGTCGGCACCGTCGAGGCGTAGACGATGCCCTTGTCGTAGCCCGGGGCCAGGTTGATCCCCTCGACTTCGTTGCGGACGAGGGCGGTCGACCAGAGCTTCTTCCCGGTCTTCTGGTCGAGCGCGAACGCTTCGTTGGGGGTGGAGCCGAACACCTTGCCTTCCTGGACCACGAGGCCGTTCGGGCCGAGGCTCGGCAGTTCGAAGGTTTTCGTCCAAAGTACTTCGCCGCTTTCACGGTCGATCGCCTGCACGTTCGAGGCCAGGTCCTGGGAGTAGATGACGCCTTTGCTGACGATCGGCGAGGAGGCGTAGCTGCCGAAGGAGCTTTCGCCCTTGATCGGAGCGGTCCAGGTCGTCTGCAGCTCGCTCACGTTGTTGGCCTTGATCGGGCCCTTGACGTCCCGGGTGTTCGCCAGGTCGGTGTTGGGATAGCCGGAGCCGTTGAAGCTCGCATCCTCGCCCGAAGAGGAGCCGCCGCAGCCCGTCGCCAGGACTGCCGCCGCAAGCATGGCGACCAGAGCCGCCACACCCCCGCCGTACCCCCGCCCGCCGGTTCCAACCATCATCTCGCGACCCTATTGGATGAATAAAATTATGTCAAGTATTTATAGAAATATAAGGTGTTACAGACGACGGCTTCCGCCCCTCGAGCAGCGGTTGCAGCGCCCGGTTGGCCAGCAACCCCAGGGCGCCGAGGTTGGCGAAGCCCGGTCCCTGGCTCAGCCCCGCCAGCCCGGGGATCTGCAGTCGCGGCCGCATCCCGCGCAGTTCGAGGTGTCGGCCAATCGGCACCTCGGTGCCCGCCGGGGTCCCCCAGAGCTGCCCCACCCGACTCTCGATCTCGGCTCGGGTCTCGGCCGTGAAGAGGTCGCTGAGCTGCGCGAGCAGGTCGAACCCGGTGCAGTTCACCACGTAGTCGTGCTCGGGCCCGGCGATGCCCTCGTGCGACTCGTGACGGAGGCGCACGCCGGCGCCGCCGCGCGCGACGGCGACGTCGGTGATGCGGCCGGTGACGAAGCGGCAGCGGTCGTCGTAGGCGATCGCCGCCAGGCTCGGCGGGTCGAAGACGCCGCGGTCGGAGTGCTTGACGAAGTCGCGCCGGGTCGTCTGGTCGAGGGCGCTCCAGCCGACCTCGTCGGGGTTGGAGAAGACGCGGTTCTCGAGGAAGCTCTCGCCGCGGCTCATCGGCAGCATCGGCGTGTAGACGGTGAAGTGGGAGCGGGGGCGGAAGCCGCGCAGGAACATCATGCAGCTCAGCGCGCTCTCGCCGCCACCGACGATCGCGACGTCGCAGGCGCTCTCCTCCGGCAGCTGCGCGAACTCCTCGCGCCGGCTGTCGCAGTGGAAGACCCGCGAGGCGATGTCCGGCTCGTGCGGGAACGCCCGGTGGACGCCGGGGCCGGTCAGGACCAACGCCGCCGCGCTGTGGCGCGAGCTCCCGTCCGCCTCCTCGACCTCGACCGCCCAGCGCTCGCCCTTCTCCAGCGAGACCCGCGTCACGCGGCCCTCGACGTGGCTGACGCCCTCGGTCGCCCGCGAGAGGACCCAGGTCAGGTACTCGCCGTAGTCGCGATGGCGCACCTGCGGCGAGCCGGCGTCGATCCAGCGCGCGTAGCGGCGCCTGGCGACCATGTAGCGCTGCCAGGAGAACCGCATCGCCTGCTCGTCGATCGCCTCGCCGGCCTCACCGAACTCGCGAAAGCTCTGGTAGGGGAAGCCGACGTCCTTGATCGGCGTCACCGCCAGCGGCTCCTCGCCCGAGGTCATCCCGTTGCGCCCCTTCCAGGAGGCGGCGACCTCGGTCCCCTCGACGATCTTCAGCGAGACCGGCCCGAGGCCGAGCGAGTTGAAGGCGTGGACCTTGGTCGCGATGCCGGCGGCCTTGGCGCCGGCGCCGACTACGAGTAGATCGGACTCGGCTGCCATGGCTCTGCCGGGCTGGGGACGGGCACGGGCACGGGCGTGCACGGCTCGGCGACGACGCGACCGCGCTTGTCGGGGCTGAAGGAGATCGCGCTCCTCCGCGCCCGCTCGGAGTCGGAATCGGCGGGACGCAGCTCGACCTCGCTCAGCACCGTGCGCAGGACGCGCTTCATCTCCAGTTCGGCGTAGCTGGCGGCGAGGCAGCGCCGCGTGCCGCCGCCGAAGGGGATCCAGGTGTAGGTGCCGGGGGACTGCCCGAGGAAGCGCTCGGGCAGGAAGTGGCGTGGATTGGGGTAGATCTCCTCGTTGCGATGGATCAGGTAGACGCAGGGGGCGACGACGGTGCCGGCGGGCAGCTCGTGGCCGCCCAGCTCCATCGGCTCCAGCAGGCTGCGGACCACGACAGGCACCGGCGGGCAGAGGCGCAGCGTCTCCTGCACCACGGCGTCCATATAGGCGGTCTCCTCGCCGGCGACGACCTCCGCCTGCAGCCTCTCCAGCTTCTCGGGGTGGCGCAGCAGTCGCTCGAACACCCAGGCCAGCGAGGAGGAGGTCGGGCCGTCGGTGAGCAGCGTCATCAGTTCGTCGCGCATCTCCTCGTCGCTCAGCGGCGAGCCGTCCTCGTAGCGGGCCTCGATCAGGATCGAGACGATGTCCTGCGGGCTGCTCTCGCCCGCGCGCCTCCGTCTGTCGACCTCCTCCAGCAGGGCCGCTTCGACCGGCGCCATCGCGGCGCGGAATCCTCCGCTGCGGGCGAGCCAGCGAGGGCCCAGCGCCGCCGCCATGCTCAGCCGCCGCGGCTCGTTGAGCGCCGCGGTCAGCCGGTGCAGCAAGGTCCGCAAGCTCCCCAGCCTTTCCTCCGGGTCGGGACCGAAGACCGAGCGCACGATCACCTCCTGGGTGATCGCCTGCATGTGCGGCCAGAGCTCGAACGGCTCGCCGGCCGGCCAGCTCCGCACCCGGCTGCGCGTCACCTCGGCCATCATCTCGGCATCGCCCCCCATCCGCTTGCCGTGGAAGGGCGGCAGCATCAGGCGCCGCCGGGTCATGTGCGCCGGTTCCTCCAGCAGCATCACCGAGCGTGGCCCCAGCACCGGCAGCAGCAGCGGGTTGGCGAGGGCGACGCCGAGGCTGCCCGCCGGGGCGGTGAAGACCCGTTTGACGTCCTCGGGATCGCAGAGGAAGACCCACCTTCCCGAGTGCAGGATGCGCAGCGTGAAGGTATCCCCGTAGCGCTCCTGGCAGCGCTTCATGAACGGGTAGGGCCGCCGCGCCCAGCCGACCGCCTGCAGGGCGCTGGGCATCCGCGGGCCCGGGGGCAGCCCCGCGCCGCCCCCGGTCCTGCGGATGTATCTCCCATCTCCCTTCATGCGTCCCCGCCCTCTGAGGAAGTCTCGAGTGCCGCCATCAGCTCGTCCTCCTCCTTGCAGGTGGCGGCGATCAGCAGCTCGAAGAGGTCGACCGTGAACTCGGCGGGCAGCTCTGCCTCCGCGCCCCGCGCCAGGTAGCGCTCGCGAACGGCGACGACCCGGTCCGGTTGCATCATCGGGATGTCGTGGGCGAGCTTGTAGCGGGCGATGTCCCGGCAGACCTCGAAGCGCTCGCCGAGCAGGCGGGCGATCTCGTCGTCGAGCCCGTCGAGGCGACGGCGGTGCGGCTCCAGCCCGTTCTGATTCATGCCGCCAGGACCTCCTCGACCGGCTCGTCGAGCAGCCCGGCGGCGAAGGCGTAGCTGCAGGCGGCGAGGGTGTGCAGGGCGTAGCCGCCCTCCTGGACGATGCAGACCGGCAGCCCCGAGGCGGCCAGCAGGCGGCCGATCTGGGCGAAGATCGTCGGCGAGAAGCCCCAGCTCCCGTGTGGGTCGCCCTCGACCGTGTCGTAGCCGAGCGAGACGACCAGGGCCCCGGAGGTCTTTGCGAGGGAGTCGATCGAGCGGGCGACCGCGTCCAGGTAGGTCGCGGCGTTGGGGCTGCCGGTGAACTCGACGACCCGTTCGCGTTCGCTGCTCGGGGTCACCGTCTGAGCGGCGACGTTGGTCACCGGCCAGGCGTGCAGCGAGTGCAGCCTGGCGCCGTCCATCTTGGCGACGATCGCCGCGGTGCCGTTCGGGTAGTGCAGGTCGAGGTCGAGGATGCCGACCGGCCCGAGGCCGCCCTCGCGCAGGGTCAGCGCCGCCGCCGCAGCGGAGTTGAGGTAGCAGTAGCCGGCGAACCAGTCGGGGCCGGCGTGGTGGCCGGGCGGGCGGCAGAGCGCGTAGGAGAAGCGCGCTCCGCCGACCAGGCGGGCCGCCGCGGTGATCGCCGTGCGCACGCCCTCGTGGGCGGCGGCGACGAGGCCGGCGCAGACGGGGATGTCGGGCGGCAGCCCCGGCGCCGCCAGCTCCGGCATCACCACCGGCTCCTCGGAGCGGATCTCGCGCAGCGTCTCCAGGTAGCCGTCGTCGTGCAGCTCGGCCAGCGTCTGCTCGACCTCCGCCGTCGCCGCGTCGGCATCGACGGGCCGCACGCGCGCGTGGCAGACCAACCCGTTGCGCACCTCGGTCATCCGCCGCCGGTCGTCCATGCCGGGCAGCTTGCGGCCGCCTTCGAGGATCCAGGGGGCGCCGTTGCGGTGGCCGCCGCGCTGCTCGATCATCAGCAGCTCCTCGCTCATGAGAGCAGCCGCCGCATCCTCGGGCCGAGGGGCGTGAAGTCGTTCTCGCGGTAGAAGCGTTCGGTGGCGCCGAGCCCGGCGAAGCTCTCCTGCGGCAGGCCGACCTCGAGGCGCGGCACGCCGGCGTCGGCCGCCCGCCGCACCAGGGCGAGGACCAGCTCGTGGCCGAGCGCCCTGCTGCGCCAGTCGGGATGGACCCAGAGATCCTGGATCGTGCCGTAGCGCCCGGGCACGTGGATCGCGTACTGCCAGCTCGCGGCGAGGATGCCGACGACCCGGCCCTCGTCCTCGGCGACGAGCAGCGCCCCCGCGCTCGGGTCCTCGGCGAGGCGGCGCGCCCCTTCCTCGAGCGCCGTGGCCGATGGTCGCTCGCCGCCGAGCTCGATCAGCAGAGCTTCGACCGCGTTCGCCACCGCCGGCGCATCGTCGACCGTCGCCGCCCGCACGCTCATCGGACCCCGGCGGCCTCCGCCTGCGGCTCCAGCTCCACCGACCAGGCCTCCGGCGCGGCGCTGCCGGTGACCGCCTCGGCGATCGTCGCCATCGGCGCCCTCGCCTTGAGCAGGATCTCGTCGAACTCGTCCTCGGGGTCGGACTGCATGACGATCGCGCCGCCGGCCCCGATCGTCGTGCGGCCGGGTCGCATCACGATCGTGCGGATGACGATGCTGAGGTCCATCGCGCCGTCGACCCCGAACCAGCCGATCGCCCCGGAGTAGACGCCCCGCGCCTCGTCCTCGAGGTCGTCGATGATCTCCATCGTGCGCTCCTTGGGCGCGCCGGTCATCGAGCCGCCCGGGAAACAGGCGCGGGCGCACTCCGCGGCGCTGCGGTTCGGATCGAGCACGCCGCTGACCGTGGAGATCAGCTGGTGCACCGTCGCGTAGTCCTCGACGATCATCAGCTCGGGGACGCCGACGCTGCCGACCTCGCAGACGCGGCCGAGGTCGTTGCGCAAGAGGTCGACGATCATCAGGTGCTCGGCGTAGGTCTTCTCGTCTTCGGTCAGCTCGGCGCGCAGCGCCTCGTCGCGCTCGGGGTCGGCGGAGCGCGACGTCGTGCCCTTGATCGGCCGCGCCTCGACCTGGCGATCGCGGTCGACCGAGAGGAAGCGCTCGGGCGAGGAGCTGACGACCGCCATCTCGCCGAGCTTCAGGTAGGCCGCGAAGGGGGCCGGGTTGCGCCGCCGCAGCAGCCGGTAGAGGTCGAAGGGGTCGGGGCTTGCATCGGTCGAGATCTGGTCGGTGAGGCAGACCTCGTAGGACTCGCCGGCGGCGAGCTCCGCCTGGCTGCGTTCGATGTCCGCCAGGTACTGCTCACGCCCGCGACCGCAGCGGAAGCTGACGTGGGAGTCGCCCGGACCCTCGCTGAGCGCGAGCGGCGTCGCCGGCTCGGGCGGGTCGGCGACGATCTCGCGCACCGCCTCCTCGGCCTCGTCGAGCCAGATCTCGGCTTCCGCCTCGTCGCCATGGCAGAGCGCGACAACATGCGTCCTTCTACGCACGTGGTCAACGGCGACGAGGCGGTTGGCGAGCATCATCACTGCATCGGGCATGTCGGACCGATGCACGTTTGGCGAGCCGCAGTCCGCCTTCAGCTCGTAGCCGAGATAGCCGACGAAGCCGCCCATCAGTCCAGGCGGCAGGTCGGCGGGGGGTGGCTCGATCGCGTGCCCCGCGAGCCCGCGGTCGAGCAAGTCGAAGATCGAGGCGCGCTCGCTGGTCGCGCCGTCGGCGCCGTGCCGGATCGTGGCTCCGGACTCGACGTCGTACTCCAGGACGCAGCGGCCGGGGCCGGCGCTGGTGCCGAGGAAGGAGCGCTGCGCGAGCCGCGTCGGCGCGTCGGCGCTGTCGAGCCAGAAGGCGTGCTCGGCAGCGCCGAAGAGGCGTTCGAAGAGCGCCTCGGTCGAGGGTTCGCCGGGGATCGTGCGCAGCCGCAGCTCGCTCTCGCCGCCGCTGCGGACGCGCCGCGCCACGCTGCGCGACGGCGGCTGGAGGGGTCGCTTGGCGCCGCGCCAGCGCGGCGAGCGCTGCCGGCGGGCGAGGTCGTAGAAGTTCTCGACCAGCCTGGCGCCGTGCTCGGTGGCGATCGACTCGGGGTGGAACTGGAC
The DNA here is from genome assembly GCA_963824705.1 of uncultured Solirubrobacterales bacterium. Taxonomy (GTDB): domain Bacteria; phylum Actinomycetota; class Thermoleophilia; order Solirubrobacterales; family 70-9; genus VRUE01. Next base: position 1,622,345 of record CAWGQE010000003.1, on the reverse strand, counting down.
GCCCCACATCGGCCGGCGGCGGTGTTCGATCCCCATCACGACGCCGTCGTCGGCCCAGGCGGAGACGTTGCCGTCGGGCCCCATGTCGGTGATTGCCAGGGAGTGGTAGCGGACGACCGGGAAGTCCTGGGGGATGCCGGCGAAGAGCCCGTCCTCGGAGTGGTGGATGCGGCTGAGCCGCCCGTGCATTGCCTCCGGCGCGCTGCTGACCTTGCCGGCGAGCATCTGACCGAGCCCCTGGTGGCCGAGGCAGATGCCCAGCACCGGGATCTCGCTGTGGCGGAGGATGTCGTTGCAGACGCAGAAGTCGTGCCAGCGCTGCGGGTTGCCGGGACCGGGGGAGAGGACGATCGCGTCGAAGTCCCAGCGCGAGAGCGCCCGCCAGGAGACGGCGTCGTTGTCGACGACGATCGGCTCCTCGCCGCTGACCCCGGCCAGCAGATGGAAGACGTTGTAGGTGTAGGAGTCGTGGTTGTCGACGAGCAGGGTCCTCATGCCGGCGCCTCCAGGCCGAGGCCGCGCGCGGCCCGGTCGAGGGTCGAGTTGACGACGCGCTGCACGTGCGGCGCCCGCTTCTCTTCGAGCTGCCAGCGGGCGAGGTGCGATGCGTAGCGGGCCAGCGGCGCGACCTCAAGGGTTTCCGTGACGCGGCCCAGCAGGCGCCCGTAGGTCTCCGCCTGGACGACCGCGAAGCGGTAGTCGGGGTCGAGCTCGGGCGCGTCGTCGTCGGTCGCGCCGTTGCCGTTGCGCGAGCGGGCCCTGACCAGGTCCCAGCCGAGCGCCTTGTCGTCGGCGAGCAGCCTCTCCGGCTCGAAATCGACCCGCTTGGTCGCCGAGTGCAGGAGGAAGTAGCCGAGCGCGACCTGCGAGGCGACCTTGTCGGGAGAGGGATGCCCGCGCCTGACCGCGTCCCGCGCCGCATCGGCCTCGATCTGCTCGTCGATCCATTCCACCAGGTGGTCGATCAGCAGCGCGTCCTTCTTGCTCGAGGCGATCTTCTCGCGTTCGCGCGCGACCATGCCGTGGAAGATGTCGTGGTAGGGGTGGAAGCCGTTGCCGCTGTCGGTGTGGACCAGCTCGGCCATCAGCTGGCGGCGGCAGGTGACGTGGGCGAACCACTCCTGGCCGCAGACCTGTACCGAGGTCGTGCCGTCGAGGCCGGTGTCGGCCAGCCAGTAGGCAAGTGCGCGCATGTGCTGGGTCGGTACCCCGTCGGAGCGCACCAGCGGCATTTCCTCCAGCTCCTCGCGGCCGGTCATGTAGATCACCGTGCCGTCGACCCGCTTCTCCAGGGTTCCCTCCTGCAGCCCGAGCTCGGTCAGCTCGGCCACCTCGGGCAGGAAGTCGGACTCGAAGAAGACGCGGTCGAAGTGGATGCCGAGCCGGGCCAGCGTCTTGCGCTGGCCGGAGATCACCCAGGCCCGCGTCTGCGACCACAGTTCGAGCGCCGTCTGATCGCCGTTCAGCACGCGCTGCAGCAGCTCGTCGGCGCTGTCGTCTTGCACGTCGACCTCGCGCGTCAGCGAGTCGGCGGGGTGGTCGGCGGCGAGCCCGAGCGAGGCCCCGTTCTTGACGTAGTCGGCGTAGCAGTAGCCGACGAAGTGGTCCGACTTGACGCCGTTCTCCGCCGACCCCTGCGGGTACTTGCCGCTGCGCACGACCCCCGCCATCGCCTCGCCCATGCTGCGGCCGACGTCGCAGATGATGCTGCGCCGCTCGATCTCGCCGCCGGCTTCGCCCAGCGCGTTGCCCAGCGCGTTGCCCAGCGCCAGGTTGCGCAGGTGGCCGATGTGCAGCGCCTTGGTCGAGTTGGCGTCCCAGAAGTTGAGCGCGAAGCGCCTGCCGGCGGCGACGTCGCCGCAGCCCGCCACCGCCTCCTCGCCCTGCTCGAGCGCGGAGCCGCGCCGGTCGACCCAGCCGTCGTCGAGGCGCAGCCAGACCTGGCCGCCGTCCGATTGGACCGCCTCGACCCAGTCCAGCCCCTCGATCCTCTCCAGATCGTCGCGGGCGCCGCGATCCTCCCGCCAGTCCGGCGAGCGTGGCACCAGCATCAGGTCGAAGCGCTGGTGTGGCCGGTAGGGCGCCCGCAGGGCCCAGTGCGACTGGGTGCCAGCCTCGCCTCCCGCTCCGTCGAAGTAGTCGAAGAGATTGATGTCCATAGTCCCGGCGAACCCCATTGCCGATGCACCAGCCGGGGCTCGAACCCGGATCCTCGGCTTACAAACCCGATCCTCTAACCGATTGAGGTACTGGTGCGTATTTGTTTATCGAACAGTTGAGTAACTATTCAATAATTTTGGAGTGTAACAACGGAACGCAAGTCATGTCCATCCGGCAAAACGGATCGCGCTTCTCGCCCGTCTAGGCGGGTGGAGGGGCGCCGCGGTCGCGGGGCCTAAGCGACTTCGTAGCGGGGGTCGTCGGAGTCCGGGCCCGACCCCTCGACGTACTGGATGCAACCCGAACGGCAGAGGGCGCGGCAGTGGTAGGCGACCTCGGCATAGGGGGCGCCGGCGGCCTCAACCAGATAGGACCTTGCCGCGGGCCTCGACTTCAACAGCTCGAGGATCCGCGCTCTGGTCGGATGCCAGAGTGCTCTCATCTCTTGGGTTGGCACGAGTTCTCCTCTTTGTACTGAATGCAGTAGATGGAATTGCTCGATCAGACATCTTTGCTTAATCATGCCAGCTTTGCATGCCAAAGTAGACATCTGCACGCACCGGAGACGTTTCATGCTGCAGTTTCGGGAGAATTGATCGCATGCTGACCGTTGCAGTCACCGGCCCCACCGGCGAGATCGGCAAGGCGTTCATCTCCGCCCTCGAGCGCGCTCCCGAGGTGGAGCGGGTGATCGGCATGGCGCGGCGGCCCTTCGACCTCGGCGCGCAGGGCTGGGAGAAGACCGAATACCGGCGCGGCGACATCCTCGACCGCGAGGCGGTCGAGGCACTGGTCGCCGAGGCCGACGTCGTCGTCCACCTCGCTTTCGTCATCGTCGCCGGCCGCGGCGAGAGCCGTGAGATCAACCTGACCGGCTCTCGCAACGTCTTCGAAGCCGCTGCGGCGGCGGGCGTCAGGCGCCTCGTCTACACCTCGTCGGTCGCGGCCTATGGCTTCCACCGCAGCCTGCCTTCGCTGCTGACCGAGGACGAGCCGGTGCGCGGCACCGCCCGCCATCCCTACTCCGCCGATAAGGCCGAGGTCGAGGCGGAGCTGAGGGCCGCGCTCGAGGACACGGCCACCGATACCTACGTCTTCCGCCCCTGCATCGTCGCCGGGCCGCAGGCGCCGCTGCTGCTGGAGTTGGTGCCGTTGCTGAGCGTCGGCCAGAGGCTGCCGGGGCCGGTGCGCTGGGCGCTCGGCAAGGCGCCTTCCCTGCGTCCGGTGCTGCCCGATCCCGGTGTGCCCTTCCAGCTCGTCCACCACGACGATGTCGCCGCCGCGCTCTGTGCCGCGGTGATCGGCCACGGCGAACCGGGTACCTACAACCTCGCCGGCCCGGGCGAGCTGACCGTCTCCGACCTCGCTCAGGAGCTCGGCTGGCACTCGGTGCCGGCGCCGCAGCTCGCGGTCGGCGTCGCCGCCGAGGCGGTCGCGCCCTTCCTGCCCCTCCTGCCGGCCGAGGCGGCCTGGATCGAGACCGTGCGCCGTCCGGTCCTGATGGACACCTCGCGGGCGCGCCGCAAGCTGCACTGGATGCCGCACCACGACGCTCGCGAGACGCTGCGCGAAACGATCGCCGCGGTGCGGTCCAGCTGATCCCCAGGCGGTCATCGGCACGCTCAAGCTACGCGGCGATCTCAGGGCTTCAGAGCTGATGAAGCCCTGGGGCTGAGCAGCTCTCGAAGCTCGGGGTGGCTTGACGGCGTGGCGGGTGCGCCCCTGCGGGATGTCGCGAAGCGGCGGAAATGCAATCCGGCTCCTGCGCGGCGAAGCCGCGCTCCAGATTCACCCCAGCGCGCAGCGCTGGGGTGTCAATTCCCGCGGAGGTGCACCCGCCATCCCGTCCACCCGACCCTCTAGCCCTGCGGCTCGATGTTCTGGTTGACGCGGAAGAGGTTGCCCGGGTCATAGCGCCGCCTTGATCCGGGTCAGCCGCTCGTAGTTGTCGCCGTAGCTGGCCTTCACCCGCTCCTGGCCCTCGTCCATCATCATGTTGACGTAGGCGCCGCCGGCCGAGTACGGGTGCAGCGCTTCGAAATAGTCGACGCTCCAGTCGCGGATCGCCGCGGCATTGGCCGGGTCGGGATCGACCCCGGCGAAGACCGAGCCCCAGTTCGCGTCGCGGTAGGCCCAGGCGGTGTCGGAGTTGCCGGCGTCGTGGGCGGCGCCGTCGATCGGGTAGAGGTGCATGGTCGACTGCCCGCTCGGCATCTCCGGCCCGAAGCGGGCGTGGGCGGCGACGGCCTCGTCGGGGATCTCGTTGACGAAGTCGGCCCGCCAGTACCACTGGTCGCCCTTCGGGTAGAGGGCGTCGAAGGCGCTCTGCAGCGCCGGAAACGGCATCGGCTGGACGCCATGCATGAGCGGCTCGGGGACCGCGTCCAGCAGCGGCGCCATCGCCGCCGCGCCCTCCTCCTCGCCACCGACGTAGCACCAGACGACGCCGCAGACCTTGCGCCCGTGCAGCTCCCCGGGGAAGGGCGGCGCCGGCGGCACCGAGGTGTACGCGAAGAAGCCGTTCAGCTCCCGCGGCGCGGCCAGGATGAACTCGCGATAGGCGGAGAGCACCTCGGCGCTCTGATCGATGTCCCAGAAGGTCGGGCCGCCGAAGACGGTGCCCACCTCGTGCAGGCGGAAGAGGAAGGAGGTGACGACGCCGAAGTTGCCGCCGCCGCCGCGGATCGCCCAGAAGAGGTCGGCGTTCTCGTCCTCGGCGGCGCGCACCCGCTCGCCACTCGCCAGCACGACCTCGGCCTCGAGCAGGTTGTCGATCGTCAGGCCGCACTTGCGGCTCAGGTGGCCCATGCCGCCGCCGAGCGTGAGGCCGCCGACGCCGGTGGTCGAGATGATCCCGCTCGGGGTCGCCAGGCCGTGCTCGTTGGTCGCGGCGTCGACTTCGCCCCAGGTGCAGCCGCCGCCGACCCGCACCGTGCGGGCGCTGGGGTCGACCTCGATCCCGTTCAGGCCGGCGAGGTCGATGACCACGCCGCCGTCGCAGGAGCCGAGGCCGGCGCCGTTGTGGCCGCCGCCGCGCACCGCCAGCAGGACGTCGTTCTCGCGGGCGAAGTCGACGACCTTCGCCACGTCATCGGGGCCGGCACAGCGCGCCACCAGGCGCGGGGTGCCTGTCGATCATCGCGTTGTAGACCTGGCGGGCCTCCTCGTAACCGCTGTCGGCGGGGCCGATCAGCGCTCCCTCGAAACCCGGGATGTCCGTTGCGCTGGGGGTGTTCACGTTTCCTTCTCCTTGCTGTTGTCGAATTCCTATCCCGACTGAGGCTAGGCGCCGGAATCGGCTCTGTCATGACCTGAACTGACCCAATTCCGACCGCTTGAGACCGCTGCCCGGCCGACGGACTAGTCAGACCTGACTATGGTGTGCCTGTGGGCGACGGAATGCACGAACTTCCTGGCTCGCTGCGCCTCGCCTCGACTCTCCCTTTCGTCGGTCGCGGTGGCGAGTTGGCCCGGCTGCGGGCGTTGATGCCGTTGGCGGAAGGCGAGGGACGCAGGGTCGCGTTGCTCGCCGGCGAGCCCGGTTCGGGCAAGAGCCGGCTGGTGCGCGAGTTCGCCGCCTCTGCCGCCGGGGACGGGGCGTTGGTCCTCTACGGGGCCGCGGACGCGGTCGTCCGCACGGCGTACGGCCCCTTCGTCGCCGCGCTCGATCGGTTGACGCGCGCGATCGAGGCCGAGGAGCTGCGCGACGCACTCGGCCGAGGCGGTGAGCTGACGCGGTTGTTGCCCGATCTGGCCGTCAGGGTCGGCGAGCTCCCGGCGCCGCTCGAGGCCGATCCGGACACCGAGCGCCTGCGGCTCCACACCGCCGTCGCCGAGCTTCTCGCCGGCATCGGTCGCGGGCGTCCCCTGCTGCTCGTGCTCGAGGACGTGCACTGGGCGGACACCCCGACCCTGCTCCTGCTGCGTCATCTCTCCCAGGGCGCGGGCGACGCCCGCCTGCTCCTTTTGGCCACCTTTCGCGACACCGGGGCCGACGTGCCGCCGGAGCTGGCGGCGACGCTGGCCGATCTACGCCGCTCGGAGGAGGTTGAGCGACTGCGGCTGGGCGGTCTCTCGCAGGCCGAGATCGAAGAGTTCGCCCAGCGGACCTCGGGTTGCGATTCCGGAGCCGGTTTGGGTGAGCTGGCCGGGACGATCCAGGCTCTCACCGCGGGCAACGCGTTCCTCGTCTGCGAGCTGTGGCGCTCACTGGTCGAGACCGGGGCGGTGGAGGTTTCCTCCGGGGCGATCCGGGCCACCGGGCCGCTCGACCGGCTGGCAAGCCCGGAAAGCGTCCGCGAGGTGACTGGGCAGCGACTTTCCCGCCTTGCTCCTGAGACGATCGAGCTGCTCGAGCTGGCGGCCACGGTCGGTGCCGAGTTCGAGCTGGACGTGGTCCGCACCGCCACCGGCCTTGCCGAGTCGGAGCTGCTCACCGCTCTCGAGGAGGCGGTGGCGAGCGGGATGGTCGAGGAGCTTCCCTCGCCGCGCCTTTCCTGCCGCTTCACCCACGAGCTGGTGCGGCGGGCGCTCTACGACGGGCTTTCGCGGGCGCGGCGAGCCGAGCTGCACCTCCGCGTCGGCGAGGCTCTCGAAGCCGCCGGCGGGGATTCCGGTCGCGCGCTCGCCGACCTTGCCTACCACTTCGCGGCGGGAGTTCCCTTCGGCGGCAGCGAGCGCGCCGTCGAGCACAACCTTCGTGCGGCCCGCGCCGCGGCCGCCGCACTGGCTTTCGATGAGGCCGCCGGTGGCCTGCGCACGGCGATCGACGTCGGCGTGGAGGACCCGGCTGTTCGGGCTGAGATCTTCCTCGAACTTGGAACTGTCTGTCACCGGGCGGGCAAGGCGACGGAAGCCCTGGAGGCGTTCGCCTCGGCGGCAGCGATCGCCCGCGAGCGCGCCAGCGCCGAGCTGCTCGCCCGGGCGGCGATCGGCTATGCGGATGCCTGCTGGCGCCCGGGGATCGGGATCCAGGACTCGATCGAGCTGCTCGAGGAGGGCATCGGCGCCCTGCGCGAGGGCGATGACGAGCTGCGCGTCGGCTTGCTTACCGGCCTCGCCCGCGCCCTCGATTTTCAGGGCGAGCGCGAGCGCGGGGCGATCGTCCGCGGCAATGCGGTCGCGTTGGCGCGTCGCCGCGGCGATCGCCCCGGGTTGGCCAGGGTGCTGATCGGCTCGTACTGGTCGCGCGGGACCAGTCCGCTCGAGGAGATCTTGGCGATGCTGACCGAGGCGAGGGATCTGGCCGAGGAGCTGCGCGACGAAGAACTTCGCACCGAGGCGATGGCCTGGCGGGTGCCGACCTTCGTCGCTCTCGGCGATCTCGAGTCGGCACGCGCCGAAGTCGTCGTCTTGGAGGAGATGGCCGAGCGGACGGCGCAGCCCTTCATGCATCACATCGCCGCGCACTACAGCTCGGCGATCGCCCTCGGCGACGGCCGTCTGGCGGAAGCCGAGGCGAAGGCGCGCCGCTCCGAAGAGTGGGGGCGGCTGATGAGCGGTCGGGACGCTTCCGGCACCTACGGGATCCAGATGTTCAGCATCCGCCGCGAGCAGGGGCGGCTGGCCGAGCTGGCACCGGCGGTCAGGCTGCTCGCCGGCGAGCCCGAGCGGATCGGCCCGTGGCAACCCGGGCTCGTCGCCGTGCTCGCCGAGCTGGGAATGGAGAGCGAGGCCAGGCGCGAGCTGTCGCGGCTCGCCGCCGAGGGCATCGACGGCTATCGCGACTCGCTCTGGCTCGCCACCCTCGCCTACCTGACCGACGCCAGCGCGGCGCTCGGCGACGAGAAGATGGCCGCGATCCTCTACCCCGAGCTGGCGCCGCTTTCCGGCGGCAACGTGATGATCGGCCACCTGGTCGCCTGCTACGGCGCCGCCGACCGCTACCTGGGCATGCTCGCGGCGACCCTGGGGAACAGCGAGGGTGCCGGGCGGCATTTCGAGTCGGCCCTGGAGCTGAACCGGCGGATGGAGGCGCCGACCTGGGTGGCCCACACCGCGTACGAGTACGCGCGCACCCTGCTCGGACAGGGCGACGATGGACGCGAGCGCGCGGCGGCGCTGCTCGGCGAGGCCGGTGCGCTCGCGGAGCAGATCGGCATGGCCGGGCTGCTTGGCAAGATCCGCTCGCTCGGGGTCGTGCCGGCTGGGGGCGGGCTTCCGGACGGGCTCTCGCCGCGCGAGGCGCAGATCATCGAGCTGGTCGCGCGGGGCCTCAGCAACCGCGAGATCGGCGAAGCGCTGACGATCAGCGGGCACACCGCCGCCAACCACATCCGCAGCATCCTGCGCAAGACCGGTTGCGCCAACCGCACCGAGGCGGCCTCTTACGCGCACCGGCACGGGCTCGCCTGAATTCGCTCCGGTCCCTAATTGGTTCAAAACCCCGCTACGATCAGCGCATGGCGCTTTACATGATCGAGCGCAGCTTCGCCGACCAGCTCGACCTCCAGGATGGCGACGTCGAGCTGATCGAGGAGATCAACGGCGACGAGAGCGTCCGCTGGCTCTTCTCCTTCCTCAGCGCCGACCGCCGTCGCTCCTACTGCCTGTATGAGGCTCCCTCGCCCGAGGCGATCCGCGCCGCTGCCCGCCGCGCCGACATCCCCGCGGACGAGATCGTCGAGGTCGGTCCGGGCACCCCGCAGTTCTCGGGGCGCCTGCGCGACTGGGCCGACGCCGTCGGCTGAGCCCGGTCGAAAAACCGCGTTCGGCGTCGTCACACGACAGTAAACCCGGCTTGGCGCGCCGTGAGGGTGCCTACACTTTGGGTTATGTCCACCTCTTTCGCGGGCGACTCCACCTTCACCCTCTACCGGCGGGGGATAGAGCTGCTCGAGGAGGCCGATTTCGAGCAGGCGACCGCGCCGCTGGAGGCGGCGGCACGGCGGGCGCCGGAGAAGTCCTCGGTGCGCGAGGCGCTGGGTCGCGCCTATTTCCGTTGCGGCCGCTTTGCCGCCGCAGTCGCCGAGTTCGAGGCCGTGGTCGACACCCACCAGGTCAACGACTTCGCCCACTTCTGCCTCGGCCGCGCCCTGGCCAAGACCGGTGAGACCGAGCGTGCCCGTCACCACCTGGCGCTCGCCGCCAACCTGCGCCCCGACCGTCGCGACTACCGCTTCTACCGGGACCTACTGGGAACATAGCGCCGCCTCCTCTGCTCCCGGACACGGCCAAAGAATCAGATATGGATGGCCGTGTCCTCCCGCGTCCGGGGGCGGCTTGGCTATAGGCCGGCGGTCAGGTGGCCCACGTTGCGCTTGCTGAAGTAGGGGCCGAAGGTGTGATGGCTGTCGCCCGGTTTGCCGTAGCTGGTCAGGCCGTCGATCGCCGTGCCACCTTCGATCAACCAGCCGCCGCCGCTGGCGCCCGGCAGCCAGTGGCAGCCGATCGCGATCGTCGGCGGGCCGGGAATCCGGTAGGTGATGATGTCGTCGCCGACGTAGGGCGATTCGCAGCTCTGCATCCAGCGCGAGCTGCCGGGATAGCCGAAGGTCTGGAAGTCCTGTTTGCGGCTGAGGTCGGTGACGATCGTGGCTCCGCCGCCGACCGCGTCGGCGACGTTGACGCCTTCGGCGTTGGGCGTGGTCAGGATCGCTCCCATGTCGAAGTTGGGGTTGCCGAACTTGACCCACTGCTTCGGCGCGAAGACCGAGTCGCGGTGGGCGATGAAGGCACCGAAGGGCGCGGTGCCGCCGCTGTAGGCGGGGACGAACTCGAGCAGATCCGACCAGGTGCTGTGGCCGTTGGGCGCTTGCGGCCCGGAGTTGACGCAGTGGCCGGCGGTCAGCACGAGTTTGCGGCTGGCGCTGTCGATCGCCGTCGCAGAGCAGAAACCGCCCCTGTTCCCCTGGCGGACGAAGAGGCGGCCATTGACGGCGTTGGGGGCGACCGTCGGTTCGGGCACGTGGGCGAAGCTGGCGAGGGCGGCGAGGGCGGCGCCGGGCTGCGCGTCGAGCGGCGGCGTCGCGCGCATCCGCGCCGCGGTCCAGTAGCCGGCGGTCCGCGCCGCTTCGCCGGGGCTCGTCGCGGCGGCGGGGTGGAGGCGGGCCTCGGCCCCGGCGCCCGCGGGGGCGGCGAGCGACGCGAGCAGAACGCAAAGCGTCGCGAGTGCGCCGGCAGCGCGAGACCTGGCGCTGTGCGGGCCCATTCGCATCAGAAGGAGGATAGAGCTAGGTCAATAGCGGGATCACGCAGCGGTAGGCGTGGGTGAGATTCGAGATGTCCATATCTATTATTGAAGTCGCGGAGACTGTGACTGTTGCGTAGACGTTTGGGCCCGAAACAACAGGAATGTCCCCCGACCACTCGTCGCCCGAGTCGAGGTTGACGCCGGGCTCTTCGGCGAAGGCGGCGAGCTGCAGCGCCGCGGGCAGCTCGCCGCCGCGGGCGGCGCATTTGCGGGCCGCGGTGGGGGCGTCGACGGCGCTGCTCGGCGAGCTCTCCCAGCAGGCACCGGCGAAGGGCTGGGTGCCGGGCAGGCAGCCGACGCTGTGGCCGTTGATCGTTTTCGCATCGACGGCGTTGACCGCGTTGAGCGCCGTCTGGGCGTCAATCGCGCTCTGCGCCGTGTCGGCGGAATCGGCGTGCGTCGCGCTCGGTACCTGGCCCAGGGTCAGCTCGTTGATGTCGGCGCCGGTCAGCGGGCCGCTCGCCGCGCTGCCGCCGATCACACCGGGCATCAGGCGGTTGGCGGCGATCGAGTGCGGCTTCACCCGGTTGCCTGGGATCGACTTGGCCCTGATCGCCCTGCCGTCGAGCTTTGCCTTCTTCGCCGCGTAGACGCTGCCGCCGAGCGCGACGAAAAGCGCGATGACGGCGATCACCAACGCCGGCGAGTGTCGCCAGATCCCCTGCCTCATATTCCCTCCGTAAACGTCCCGGTTTTCAGATCTGGGGCGAGCCTAAGCCGGGCTATCGCGACAGTCCAAGCAAGACGGACAAACGTTCAGGAGCGCTCGATTACCCGTCCTCTTCAGCGGCCACTTCCACCGCGCCGCATCTCTGCAGCACGTTGGCGTGGTAGGCGATCAGCCCCAGCGGCAGGTCGAACGCCTTCGCCAGTTGGGCGGGGCTGAGGGGAGCGCTCTCATCGCTGATCGCGCGCAGCATGCGACGGCGCACGGGATGGGCCATCGCCTTGAGCAGGATCCCGCGACTCCGCCCGTTCGCTCTCCTGCGCCGCGGGGAGGCTTCTTCCCGGCGAAGCCTTTTGCCCGGCCTGCCCTTCTTCCGGACACGCCGGTTCCTGCCCCGTTCCCCGTTTGCCTCTGGCATCTCGCGCATCCTCTCTCAATTCGGATCGGCCCAAAGGAACAGGGCGTTAAGGAAATTCAGCGGCAGTGTAGGAATATTTAGCGTCATTTTCACATCGAATGTTGCGACCAATCGGCATGGAATCCCTTCGTCTGGCAGCCTCCAGGCAGATTGCCGGCAGCGAGTGGGCCCCGGACCGCGCGGCGGGTGCCGGCGGTACGGGGCCAGACGACTGCCTGCTAGCCGTTCTTTGAAATGGAAAGAACTGGCATGGCGCTTCCGCTTGCTACGAGCTTCATCCGATCACCCCCTTCCTCGGTGAAAACGCTCAAAAAAACCAGAGCGTTTGTAGGGGTCGCGCGAACTATCCAGGGACTCGGACAGTTCCGCTACAAGACCGCATAGACTCTGTGGGACCACTCGGCCAAGCGGAGAGCATTGGAGGAATTGAATGACGAACCAGGACGGGACGAGAATTCAGCTCGATGTGCCCTACACGCTTCGCGTGGCGAAACTAATGGCCGACGAGCTGCGGATAAAGATCGTGGCGGAGCTGAACATGCGAGAGATGAGCCCGAAAGGCTTCCACGAAGAGTTCGGCGGGGGCTCGATCTCGAGGGTCTCGCGCGCATTCGATCTACTTGCCGAATTCGGCTGGCTCTTCCAAACCAGGACAGAGACGGGCGGCAAGCGCCGGGGGGCCGTAGAGCACTTCTACCGGGCCACCCAGGCTGCTGTTTTCTACAACGAGATCTGGTCTCCCTTGCCGCAGTCGATGAAAGAAATGATCAGCGGAGGGATCTTCGAAGAACTGAGCGAGCGCGTGAGGAAGGCGATGGAGGCCGGCACGATCGACGCCCGCGACGATCGCCACTTCAGCTGGATGCCTCTTCTTCTCGATGAGCAGGGCTGGGGAAACGTGCTCAAGCGAATCGACGCGATCTTCCACTGGCTCTTCGAGGAGCAGGAAGAGGCCAATCTCCGCATGGCCGAGTCCGGCGAGAAGCCGATCCCGATGACTGTCGCCCTTGCCGCCTTCGAGTCGCCCAAGGACACCGAGAAACATCCGTAGCCCTCGCGGCGGGTCCGACGCGGGATAGACTCGCCCGCGTACATTCGGTCGGTGGTCAAGGGAAGTCCGGTGCGAAACCGGCGCGGTCCCGCCACTGTGACCGGGCGAAGGGGTGCCGCGGGCGCGCGTTTGCGCTGGCCACTGGGGGCGACACAGAGCCCCCGGGAAGGTGCGGCAAGCCGATTCCCGGAAGCCAGGAGACCTGTCCCCGGCCAGCCATGACGACCCTCGAGGAAAGGGTGGCTTAAATGCCAAGACTCATTCCGTTCCGGCTGGCCGCCGTGTGCGCGCTGGCTTTCACCCTTGTGCTTTCGACCGCCGCGATCGCCGTGGCAAAGGTCCCGGCCGAGCTGCGCGTGGTCGGCGGCGGCAAGACAATCGCCGAAACGACGCTCAAAACCGGCACCACCTCGGTGCCGACCAGCCGCAAGGCGACCTGCTTTGGCAAAGGCACCGCCGGCAGCGGCAAGGCGGCGACGATCAAAGGCGCCACCGCACTCGGCCTGCTCGGCCAGGCGGCGAAGTCGACCAGCGCGTTGCGGCCACTTCTGCTCACCGATGCCTTCGACTTCGGCCTGGGGATCTGCGGGGTCGGCGGTTTCAAGGCGACCTCGAAGCTCTCCTGGTACCTGAAGGTCAACCACAAGAATCCGGAACTTGGTGGCGACGCGGTGAAGCTGAAGGCCGGGGACGAAGTCCTCTGGGCCCTGGAGCCGTACCCCTATCCGGACGAGCTCTCGCTGGTCGCGCCTTTCAGCGCCCATCCGGGCGAGCCTTTCCAGGTCAGCGTCTTTTCCTATGACGACAAGGGCAAGAAGAAACCAGCCGCCGGAGTGACGGTCACCGGCGCATCGGAACCCACCGACTCCGCTGGGCACGCGATGGTGACCCTGAGCGAAGGCACGACGCTGATCGCCACTCGTAAGAAGGACATTCCCTCTAACGGCGAGTCGGTCGCCATGTGCGACGCGAACGGGGCCTGCCCGGTTCCATGAGCATGAGCCGTGGCACGGCGGTCGCGATCGCCCTGCTTCTCGCAGTTGCGCTCGCGGTCGCCGGCTGCGGTTTCGGCCCCGGCTCGGGGGTCGGCGAGGTCTCGCTGACGGTGACCCGGGACTACGGCTCGGAGCAGGTGCAGCCGTCGGCGAGCGGAGAGGCCTCGGAATCGGACACGGTGATGCGGGTGCTCGATCGCGAAGCGAAGATCTCGACCCGCTACAGCGGCGGCTTCGTGCAGGCGATCGACGGGCTCGAAGCGGACGAGCGTTTCGGCCACTCCTTCGACTGGTTCTTCTACGTCAACGGGGTCGAGGCTCCGGTGGGGGCGGCCGATTTCGCCCTGCACGGCGGTGAGGCGATCTGGTGGGACTACCGCAACTGGTCGGCCGCCGAGCGGGTCCCGGCCGTGGTCGGCTCCTGGCCGCATCCACTCCTCGGTGGCTACGAAGGGAAGTCGCATCCGGTGACGCTCGAATGCCGCGCCGCCGGCGCTGCCTGCGCCGCGGCGCGTCGCAAGCTCGGCGAAGCCGGCATCGTGCCGGCGGCAAGGCCCTCCGACGATGCGATCCAGGTCCTCGTCGGCCCTTGGGCGCGGCTGCGTGACGACCCCGCCGCGGCGCAGTTGGAGCAGGGCCCGCAGGTGAGTGGGGTCTTCGCCGACTTCACCCAGGATGCCGGCGGATACCGGCTGCAGGGGCTCGACGAAGCCGGCGATCCGGCCCGTGACTTCGGCCCCGACGCCGGCCTCGTCGCTGCGACCCGCCGCTTCGACGCGCCGCCCGTCTGGCTCGTCAGCGGCGCAACCGCAGGCGCCGCGCTGGCCGCCACCGGCCTGCTCGACGCCGCGCGGCTGCGCGACCATTACGCGGTGGCAACCGAACGCGGCCAGGAGACGCCGTTGCCTGTGCGATGAGATCGCCATTTGCCTACACGCCGCGACCGGGCCCATTGCAGGCGGCTTCGCCGGGCGCCGCCGTCACCTATCTCGGAGCCCTCGTCGCCGTCGCCTTCCTCTACTCGAACCCGCTGGTGCTGGCGGCGGTGGGAATCGCCGCGGCGTTGGCCGGCTACAGCGCGGGGGCCGGCAGCGCCGTGCGCGTCGCCCTGCGGATGGGCCTGACCCTGGCCCTGCTGATCGTCGTCGTCAACGTCCTCGTCGTCGACCGCGGTGAGACCGTGTTGCTGCGGCTCGGCGAGGCACCGCTGCTGGGCCGCGTCGACATCACTGCCGAGGCGATGGTCGAAGGCGCGATCCTGGGCTTGCGGGCGGGGGTGGCGATGATCGCCTTCGCCGTCTACTCGGCCTGCGTCGACCCGGATCGCGTGCTGCGTGCGCTGCGTCCGATCGCCGGCCGCTCGGCGCTGACCGCGGCGCTGATCTCGCGCCTCGTCCCGGTGGCCGTCGCCGACGCCGGCCGGCTGCGCGACGCCGGCCGGCTGCGCGGACCGGCAGCGGCACCCGTCGGTCGCACGGCGCTGCTCCGCCGCCTGATGGCCGGCTCTCTCGACCGAGCCGTGGACGTGGCAGCGACCCTGGAGCTACGCGGCTACGCCCTCGAACCCCGCCGCCGCCGTCACTCGCTTCTTGAAGCATTGTCACCCCCCTGGGGTACACAACCCTTCATTAAGCGGTCGAGATACGACCGGCGCTTCTATTTCGTCGGAGCGATCGTGCTGGTCGCCGCGATCGTTGGGATGGCCGTGGGAGTAGACGACTTCCACGCCTACCCGACGATCGACGTGGGCCTCGGCTCGGGAACCGTCGCCCTTTCAGCGCTGATCGTCCTCTCCGGATTGGCCCCGAGGAGGCGCGATGCCTGAGCTCTCCGCTCCGCCACGCACTGCACCGGCCCTCGCGATCGAGCGCCTTTCGTATTTCTATCCCGCCGCAGCGCGCATCCGACATTCACCACACCAGGAGGGGGTGAATGTCGGATACGCGCTCCGCGACGTCTCGCTGACGCTTGCAGCGGGGGAGTTCGCGGTGCTGGCCGGACGCTCCGCCTGCGGCAAGACGACCCTGCTGCGCGCGGCCTGCGGCCTGGTGCCGCACTTCCACGGTGGCGAGATCGAGGGCAACGTTCACGTAGCCGGCCTGGACGCGATTGCCAGCGGCCCGGGAGAGCTGGCAGCCGCGGTCGGCTACGTGGCCCAGGACCCCGAGACCCAAATCGTCTCGACTACCGTGGCCGCGGAGATCGAGTTGCCCCTGGAGATGCGCGGGGACTCGCAAGCTTCACGAGCCCGGGCGGTCGAGGAGGTGGCTTTGGCCCTAGCCATCCCGCACCTCCTGAACCGCACCGTAGACACCCTTTCTGGCGGCGAGCTCCAACGAGTCGCCCTTGCGGCAACTCTCGTCACTCGCCCCAAGCTCGTCCTCCTAGACGAGCCCACGTCCCAGCTCGACCCCGTGGCGGGCGATGAGCTGATCTGGCTCCTACGCCGCCTCAACGAGGAGTGGGGGGTAACGATCCTCCTAGCCGAGCATCGCCTGGAGCGCTGCCTGGCCGCCGCCGACCGAGTCATCGCCATGGATTCGGGCGCCATCTCCTTCGACGGCTCCCCAAGAGACTTCTTGGCTTGGGCTCAGCAAGCGGACACGGCTTTGGAGACCCCCGCCGCACGCCTCTTCTCCCTCGCGAGAATCGAGCCTCTCCCCGTAGGAGTCCGCGACGCCCGAACCATCCTTCGCACCCGCGATGAGGGGCCCGGTCAGGGGCAGAGGGACGGGGGTCCCCCGTCCGAAACCCGCCCTGAGCGCTTGGCGAGGGCGCCGATCTCGCCGGCTCACAAGTTTCTGCCGGGGGACCCCCGTCCCTCTGCCGACACCACGGCTGCCGAAGTACGGGACCTGTGGGTCGAGCTGGGTGAGGCGGAGTCAAGGCGGGACGTGCTGCGAGGATTGGATCTGAAGATCGCTAGAGGAGAGCGGATAGCGCTGATGGGACGCAACGGTGCTGGCAAGAGCACGCTGCTGCGGGTGCTAGCGGAGTTGGTCGAGCCGGTGCGGGGGAAGCGAGAAGTCCCGGGCGGGATCGCGCTTCTGACGCAGAACCCAAGCGATTACCTGGTGCGCGAGCGTGTGGGAGACGAGCTGCCGCGTGACGAAGGGCTGGCGGCGTTGCGGATAGTCGGGCTGGAGCACAAGGTCGACGCCGACCCCCGTGATCTCTCAGGAGGGGAGAGGCAGCGGCTGGCCCTTGCGATCGCGCTGGCCGGGCGCATGGACGGCGATGAGATGCCGGGGCTTGTCGCCCTCGACGAGCCGACCCGCGGCATGGACCGCGCCCGCCGAGGCGATCTGGTCGAGCTGATCGAGGGACTCGCCGCTCGCGGCGCCGGCGTCCTCGTCGCCACCCACGACGTCGAGTTCGCGGCCACCTTCGCGCAGCGTGTCGTGCTGATGGGGGACGGGGTCACGATCGCCGACGGCAGCGCCGCCGAGATCCTCTCCGGCGGCTGGTACTTCGCCACCGAGGTCGCGCGCATCCTCGACCTCCCCGGCGTGATCGTCCCAGAGCAGGGCGTTGCCGCTATCGAACGGGAGCGCCCGCGATGAGCTGGGAGCTGGCCAGCTTCCTCATCCTCGGCGCGGCCCTGCTCGGCGGCTTCGCCTGGTACGAGCGCTCGCGGCCGACCTCGCAGGTCGTCGCCCTGGTCGCCGCCCTCGCGGCGCTCGCCGTCGCCGGCCGGATCGCCTTCGCCGCTCTGCCCAACGTCAAGCCGACCACCGACATCGTCATCTTCGCCGGCTATGCGCTCGGTCCGGCACCGGGCTTTGCGGTCGGCGGCCTGGCCGCGCTCGTCTCCAACTTCTGGTTCGGACAGGGCCCCTGGACCCCGTGGCAGATGGCGGGGTGGGGGATGTGCGGGATCTTGGGTGCCGGTCTGGCGGTCGTGCGCCCGCGTGCGGGCCGCCTCACTCTGGCCGCGGTCTGTGCCCTGGCCGGCGTCGCTTACGGCGCTCTGCTGAACTTCTCCTTGATGGCGACCTACGGAGGGGACCTCTCATGGCAGCGTTTCCTTGCCCTGGAGTCCCGCGCCGTGCCCTTCGACGCCGCCCACGCGATCGGCAACGCCGTCCTCGCCCTGGTCGCCGGGCCGGCGATGATCCGGATGCTGGTCCGCTTCCGCGAGCGGTTCGAGTGGCACGCCCCGGCCGTGGTCTCGGTGCTGTTGCTGGCGCTTGCACTGGCCAGTGTGCTCCCGGCCCGCGCGCAGGCCTCTGAGACGAGTCGCGCCGCCGACTGGCTGGTCGCGGCGCAGAACGCCGACGGCGGCTGGGGATCTTCCCCTGGCCACGACTCGGCCACCGATATGACCGCGTGGGCGATGTTGGGCCTCGAGGCATCCGGGCGCAACCCGCTCGACATATCCAGCGAAGGCCACAACGCGGTCGGCTACCTGCGCAGCCACGTCGACGAGCTGAGCAGCCCCGGCGACTACGCTCGCACGATCCTCGCCCTTGAGGGTGCCGGCGTCGACCCTCACGATTTCGGCGGTCGCGACCTGGTCGCGGCGCTGGCCGACCAGCGTCGCGACAACGGCTCCTACGAAGGCTGGCCGGGGTCGACCGCCTTCGCGGTGATCGCGCTGCGTGCCGCGGGTGGGGCCGGCATCGACCAGTCGATCTCCTGGCTGGCCAAGGTTCAGAACGGCGATGGCGGTTGGGGCGACGTGCCCGGCTCGCCGAGCACCGCCGACGGCACCGGTGCCGCGATGCAGGCGATGCCCGACAGCAGCGTCGCCAAGCACGGCCTCGGCTACCTGCGCAACGCCCAGCGGCCCAGCGGCGGCTTCCCGATCGGTGCCTCCGGCGCGGTCAACGCCCAATCGACCGCCTGGGCCGTCCAGGGGATGGTGGCGGTGGGCACCGATCCCGCCTCGATGCGCGCGCAGGGCAAGAGCCCGCTCGAGTATCTCGCCGCTCGCCAGGACGCCGATGGGCACTACCGCTACTCCGCGTCGAGCGATCAGACGCCTGTCTGGGTCACCGGCCAGGTACTGACGGCGACGGCCGGCGACTCCTTCCCGGTGCCCCCGGTCCCGCGCGCCACGCCCATTCCGCCGGCGAGCAGTGAGGTGGGCTCGGCGACTCCGGTGCCGCCGCCCTCCGCCGGCTCGAGCCAGGAGCTGCTCGAATCGCTCAATCAGGGCAGCTCCGGCAGTGCACCTCCAGCCGCCGCCGGCGGCAGTCCCCCGACCAAGCCACAGGCAAGCGGGGGCGGCGTCATCCCGAGCGTGCCGCATGCAGCTGTTCCCGAGGGCGACGAAGCCGAACCGGCTCCCGCCACGCCCGCCGCACCCCGCTTCGAAGCAAGCGATACCCCCGGCCCAGAGCCCTGGGCACCGCTCGGCATCGGCCTGGCCACCGCCGGCGTGGCCCTTGGCAGCGTGCTCTTGCTGGGCCGCCGTTTCAGCTGGTAGCCGACGGGCTATACGCTCGCGAGATGGATGTCGAGACCGCGATTCGCACTCGTCGCACCCACAAGGCCTTCGGGCCGGAGGCGCTGACGCGCGAGCAGATCGAGGAACTGCTCGAGCTGGCACGCTGGGCGCCGAATCACAACCTGACCGCTCCCTGGCGCTTTCGCGTCGTCGGGCCGGGGGCGCTGGAGCGGTTGAAGGAGGTGGCCGGACCGGAGGGCGCCGTCAAGCTCGACCGTGCTCCTACGCTGATCGTCGTCTCCTGCGAGCTCTCCGGCGATCCGATCCAAGACGAGGAGGATCTGCACACGGCCGCGGTCGCCTCCTACATCGTCCTGCTCGCCGCGCACGCCCGCGGCCTCGCCGGCTACTGGCGCACGCCCGGCCTGCTGCGCTCGGCCGAGGGCCGCGCTGCTGTCGGCCTGCCCGACGGCGAGCGCTTCGTCGGTCTCCTCCACCTCGGCCGGCTGCGGCAGGACAAAGAGGCGCCGGAGCGCCCGCCGGTGGCGCAGACGACCACCTACCTCGACTGATGGCCGCCGGATGCTGACCCGCGCCGCCGCCCTGGAGGAGATCGCCGGCCAGCGCTTCGAGGTGGTCGTGATCGGCGGCGGCATCACCGGCGCGGGGGTCGCCTTCGACGCCGCCTCGCGCGGCTACTCGGTGGCGCTGCTGGAGCGCGGCGACTACGCCGTCGGCACGTCCAGCCGCTCTTCGAAGATGGTCCACGGCGGCCTCCGCTACCTACAGAACTTCGACCTCGGCCTTGTTCGCGAGGCGCTGCTGGAGCGCCAGCTGATGGTTCAGCTGGCACCGCACCTCGTCTACCCGACGCCGTTCCTCGTCCCCTCCTTCGCCGCGGAGCGGCGCGACCGCAAACTCGGCATGGGGCTCAACATGTACGACGTGATGGCGACCACGCGGGTCGGCCGGGGCCGTCGCGAGATGCGCTCCTCCAAGGACGAGGACGCGGACTTCTACTGGTCCCCCGACCGCCACCGCACGATCGACCGCGATGAGGTCCTGGAGATGGTGCCCTCGCTGGAGTCGCGCGACCCCAACGACGCCTACCTCTTCTACGACTGTCAGACCGACGACGTGCGGCTGGTGCTGACGATCCTCGGCGAGGCGGAGCGCTTTGGCGCGGTGATGCTGAACGGCGCCGAGGTGACCGAGGTGTTGACGCACGACGGTCATGCCGTCGGCGTTGCCGCGGTCGAGGCGGAGTCGGGCCAGCGCTTCGAGGTCGAGGCCGGGAGCGTCGTCAACGCGACCGGTGTCTGGGCCGACCGGATCGGCGCCGAGGTGGCCGACGAGGAGGACGTGCCGCGGATCTCGCCCAGTCGCGGGACCCACGTCCTGCTCGATCGCGACGACCTCTCCACCGGCAGCGCCGCCTGCATCGTCCCCGCCGGCGAGGGCCGCCACATCTTCGCGCTTCCCTGGTACGGCAGAACGCTGGTCGGCACCACCGACAACGACTACGCGGGCGATATAGACCACCCCCGGCCGGGCGAGGCCGACATCGAGTATCTGCTCGATGCGGTCAACGCCTTCTTCGGCATTTCGCTGGGCGACTCCGATCTGGTCGGCGCCTACGCCGGCGTGCGGCCGTTGCTCTCCACCGGCGACCCGAAGAAGTCGGTCGACATCTCGCGCAAAGCCGAGCTGTATGAGACCTCGTCGGGGATGCTGACGATCACCGGCGGCAAGCTCACCACCTGGAGGCGGATGGCGAGGCAGACGGTCGACCGTCTGGTCGAGCGCGAGGGTCGCGAGGCGCCCTGCCACACGGCGGAGATCCCGCTCGGCATGGAGGCGCGGCCAGAGGATCTCGAAGCGCCGGAGGGGGTGGGGGAGGCGACCATAGCCCAGCTCAAGTTCCGCTATGGGCATGCGGCTCGCGCGGTACTGCGCCTCGCCCGCGAGGACCCGAAGCTGGCGGCGCCGATCGTCCCCGGCCGCCCCGACCTGCTCGCCGAGGTGGCGATCGCGGCGCGGCTCGAGCAGGCTCGCTGCGTCGCCGACGTGCTCCTGCGCCGCACCCGGCTCGGACTGCTGGCGGCACCGCAGCTGCGCGGCACCGACGCCGCTCGCCCGGTTGCCGCCGTGCTCGGCGAGGAGCTCGGCTGGTCGCGACGCCAGGTGAAGCGCGAGGCCGAGGCCTGGCCAGCGGCGCTTGCCGAGGCGGGGACCGACGCCGCCGCGGCCGGAAGTGCATCGCGACGGCCCGGTTGAATAGCCTGCAATCACGATGACGAAAGCCGAACTCGAGTCCAAGCACATTGCCGAGCTGCACGAGCTCGCCGCCGACGCCGGCGTCGAGCGCTACCGGATGCTTCCCCGCGCCGAGCTGATCGACAAGCTCGCCGGGGGAAATGGCGGTGGGTCGCCGAAACCCAGCCGCGAGCGCTCCGCAGCGGACTCGGGTCAGCGCCGGCAGCGCAATCGCAGCCGTAAACCGCGCGAGCCGCGCGGCGACCGCGAGCCGCGCGGGGACCGTCAGGAGCGCAAACCGCGCGAGGGCCAGAAAAGCGAGCGCCAGCAGCCGGCCCCGCCGCGCGAGCCCGCCGCAGCCGTGCCATCCGCTGACGCGGCGCCCTCCGCGGAGCGCCCCAAACGCAAACGGCGCCGCCGCCGCTGGGGCCGGCGCCCCAAGGGGGTCCGCGTTCACGACCTGCTTCTGCCGGCCAGCTCCGGCCGCCAGGCGATCGTCTATGCCGAGAGCCGCGCCGCCTGCACGGCGATGCTGCGAGAGGTCGCCGCGGAGCTGTCCGGCGCCTCCGATGGCCCCGATCCGATCGCGCTGCTCATCGACCCGACACCGGAGGAGTTGGCCGACTGGAAGCGCGAGGCGCCCAAGGCCGAGATCGTCTCCGCCGGTAAAGCGAAACACGCCGAGGACGCCCTGGCACAGGCCCGCTCCCGGGCAGGTGCCGGCGAGGACGTGATCGTCCTGATCGACTCCCTGAGTCGCTTCGCCGAGACCTTCGCCGGCGCCGATGAGGCCCGCGAGCTCTTCGACGCCGGCCTCGGGTCCCCCGGCTCGGGCTCGCTGACCGTAGTGGCGGCTGTAGAGCGTTCCTAATCGACTTGGCTGGCGAGTGCCGGACCAAGCGATGCTAGGACGAGGGAGCCGGAGTAGTCCTCTACTTCGGCGACCGAGGACACCGCACCGCGCAGTGTCCGGTCCCGCCAGGCGAGTCGATTAGCGGCGGTAGGCGATGCGGCGCCAGGAAGGCTCTTTGGAGAGCTCGATCAGCTCGTTGCTGCGGTCGGGCTGGACGTAGCCGAAGGTCTGCGTGCTGTCGTCGAAGACGACGTCGAGCTCACCCTCCTTGACCCGCTGGTCGAGCCAGGCACCGCGGAAGACGAGGCGGCGCAGCCAGTGGACGAGGCTGCGGTTGGAGGGACCGACCAGGTCCTCCCAGTTGACGTTGATGTGCTCGCCCAGCTCCGAGCTGGGCTCGGAGATCTCGCCGTTGACGGCGAGATCGAGCAGGTCGTCGAGCTCCTCGCGGCTCAGTCCCTGCTGGACGAAGCCGAGTTTGACCGCGGCCTGCTCGACGCGCTGGCCAAAGTCCTCCTCGTTGAAGGCGAAGCGGAGCTCGCCGTACTCGAGCACGTAGTCGGAGCCCGACTCGTAATTTCCTCTGCGGGTCGTCTTCTTGTTCATTGAGTTGAAGCCCATCCGCCGTCGCCAGCCCAGCAACGGCAGGTGCTGGATCATGCCTGTCATCGTAGTCCCGTGCCTGGTGGGGACGACCGCTGAACGAGGTTTTGCGCGTCGAGGGGAGAGAAGTGGCGGCTGTGCCCTTGTCTGTTCGTGATTGCCCGGCGGCTTCGAGAGCTCCCCACAGCCTCCGTCCTCACCCGTGAGTTTCCCCTCGCTTCGAACCGATGCGCTCGCCTGCTCGGCCTCTCTCATCTCGACCTCGACGAGGCGGGGCCCGGGCTGTTGATCCCGAACTGCCGCAGCATCCATACCTTCGGCATGCGCTTCGCGCTCGATCTCGTCTTCCTCGACCCCGATGGCCGGCCCTGCTCGGTGAGGCGAGGAGTGCCACCGCGCCGTCTCGCCTGGGATCGGCGGGCTGGCGCCGTCCTCGAGCTGCCCGCTAACTCCGAGCTTTGCCGCTCCCGATCTCGGTGAAGGGGGGAGAGTTTTCGTCTCGGCGCCATTAGGGGGTGCATGCTTCCCCAGCGCCGAGAAATCGCCAGCGTCGTCGTCTGCGAGGACGACACCCCGACGCTCGAACTTCTCTGCGACAACCTGGTCGCCGATCGCTTCGGCGTCCTGCCGGCGCCGAGCGCTTCCGATGCATTGCGACTCTGCCGCTACAAGCAGCCGGACCTGATGCTGCTCGACCTGACCCTGCCCGATGCCTCTGGGCTCGACGTGCTGCAGGAGATCCGCGAAGCGGACGGCATCGTCTCGCGCTTCGACCCGCGCCTACCGGTGATCGTCCTCAGCGGACGCGGTGCCGAGCAGGATCGCGTGCGCGGTCTCGAGTTCGGAGCTGACGACTACGTGGTAAAGCCCTACGTCTACTCGGAGCTGCGGGCTCGGATCGCGGCGGTGCTGCGGCGGGTGGACCAGGGCAACAGCGGTCCGATGCGGGTCGGCGACGTCGTCGTCGACCCGGGCCGGCGCCGTGCCTGGGTCGGCGGGCGCGAGGTGCGGCTGTCCAAGAAAGAGTTCTCGCTCTTGCGGGTTCTCGCCGCGGACCCGCACCGGGTCTTTTCCAAGCGTGAGCTGTTGGGTGAGGTCTGGGGCTACCGGGCGCCGACCAAGACCCGCACGCTCGACTCGCACGCAAGTCGTCTGCGGCGCAAACTGGACCCCGAGCGGGCGCGCTTCGTAGTCAACTGCTGGGGCGTCGGATATCGCCTCCTTGACGGATGATCGAGTTGGCTGAGATCGTCGTCGGATGGCCGCTCGCCGCCACGATGGCGGCGGTGGCCGCCGCTCAGGTGTTGCGCAACGGTCGCCGCCGTGGCGCCCTCAACGAGGCGTTGCACGAGCTGCGCCGCCCGTTGCAGGCGATCGCTCTCGCGGGCGCCGGCGGCCCGGTTGGCTCGCCGCCGGCGATCGAGAGCTCGGTGCGCCTGGCCGCGGCGGCGCTGGAGCGGCTCGATCGTGAGGTGAACGGCGGCGGTTCGCTCCAGCGCCCGTCCGAGGAGGTGGAGATGAGGCCGCTGCTCGAAGCGGCGGCGCGGCGCTGGCGGGCCCGGGCCAGCCTCGGCGGCGGTTCGCTGGGCCTGCGCTGGCGCGCCGGGCGCGCGGTCGTGATCGGAGACCGGGTCGAGTTGGCCCAGGCTCTCGACAACCTGATCGTCAACGCGATCGAGCACGGAGGACCGACGATCTCGATCGACGCCAGGCTGCACAAGGGCCGGGTGCGGATCGTCATCGCCGATTCGGGTCGCGCCGCGCGCCCGGATGCCCGTCGCGACACGCCGGCTGACGTGATCGCCCGTCTCTCTGGGCGCCGGCGTAATGGTCACGGCCTCGCCGTCGTCCGTCAGGTGGCGGCGGCCCATCGGGGGCGCTTTGCGCTGCGACGCTCCACGACCGGATCGCTCGCCCTGCTCGAGCTTCCGCTTGCAAGCGACCGCGGTTCTCTCGTGGCATGAGGCGGCGCAAGCGCTCGCTCGCGTTCTTGCTGCTCGCACTCCTCGCTGCCGCCGCAGCCGCGGCGATCGCCGAGGGTTACGGGGCAAGCGCCGTCCGCGGCTACGGTCCGCTGCGGTCGGTGGTCGTGCTCGGCACGAGGATCGCGGCCGGGCGGCGGATCGGGCCGGAGGAGGTCGGTTCGGCTCTCACCGTGCGGCGGGTCCCGGTCCGGTTCGTCCCGCCTGGAGCGCTGGTTGCGCCGGAGGAAGCGCTGGGTCTGATCGCCCGTGCGCCGCTCTCCGTCGGTTCCTACCTGCTCGGCACGCAGCTCGGCATCGTCCGCAAGGCGAGACGCGAGGGCCCGAGTCTCACGGGCGGGCGGCGGCCGGTCGAGATCGCCGTCAGCGGTGCCGATGCGCTGTTGGCGGCCGGGCCGCCCTCGCCTGGGTCGCGGGTCGACGTCGTGGTGACAAGCGAACCAGCCGCTGCCGTGCCGGGCCGAACTTACGTCGCCGCGCCCCACGTTCCCCTGCTGGGGCTGCGGCCGGGCTCCGAAGGCCCGGGCCCCGGAACGACCGCCGCGGCGACCCTGGGTCTGACCAAGAGCCAGGCGCTGCGGCTGATCGCCGCCGAGAGCTTCGCCCGCAAGGTGACCCTCCTGCCAGAGGACTGACTCCAGGTGGAGGCGCGGCAGCGGCATCTGGAGGACCTCGCCGATTCGCTGCGCAGCCGCCTGATCGAGGCTCGACGCGAAGCCGCTGCCGCCGGTTTGCCGCTATCCGAGGAGTTGGCCGCGGAGGTGTCCGATCTCGTGCAGCGGGAAGCGGTACTGCTCGGCCCCGCGGATCGGGAAGCGCTCGTGGCGCGCGTGCTGCGCGACACCGTCGGGCTCGGACCGCTGGAGGACCTGCTTGCCGACCCCAGCGTCGAGGAGGTGATGGTGAACGGACCGGGTCAGGTGTATGTAGAGCGCGGCGGGCGAATCGAGGCGACCGATGCCCGCTTCGCCGACGACGAGGAGCTGCGCAATGCGATCGAGCGCATCCTCGCGCCGCTCGGACGCCGCATCGACGAGCTGAGCCCGATGGTGGACGCCCGACTCGCCGATGGCTCGCGGGTCAACGCGGTGATCCCGCCGCTGGCTATCGACGGGCCGGCCCTCTCGATCCGCCGCTTCGGCGCCAGCCGGCCCGGAGCGCGCGAGCTGGTCGAGCTCGGGACCCTCACCGAGTCCCAGGTCGAGATGCTCGGGCGGGCTGTCGGCGAGCGGCGCAGCGTACTCGTCAGCGGTGGCACCGGCTCCGGCAAGACGACCCTGCTCAACGCGCTCTCGGGCTTCGTCTCACCCGAGGAGCGCCTGGTGACGATCGAGGATGCGGCCGAGCTGCGCCTGCAGCGACGCCACGTCGTGCGACTGGAGAGCCGGCCGGCCGGCGTTGAGGGAAGGGGGGAGGTGACGATTCGCGACCTGCTGCGCAACGCGTTGCGGATGCGGCCCGACCGGATAGTGATCGGCGAGGTGCGCGGGGCCGAGGCCTTGGACCTGCTCACCGCCCTCAACACCGGACACCGCGGCGCGCTCTCCACCGTGCACGCCAACTCGCCGGCCGATGCCCTCGCCCGCCTGGAGACGCTGGCCCTGATGGCCGGATTGGGGCTGCCGTACGAGGCGGTCGCGGCGCAGGTTCGTCGCGGCATCGATCTCGTCGTCCACCTCGAGCGGTTCGAGGACGGCTCCCGCCGGGTTACCGAGATCGCCAACGTGACGGAGAGCGGATGAGCGGCGCCCCGGGGCCGCTGGTGCCGATCGCCGGTGCGGTCGCGGGGGGCCTGGCGGCGCTTGCGGCTCGCGAAGCCGTGCTTGCCACTCCGGCCGTCGCGCAGTGGCTACGGCTCGCGCTGGAGCCACTGCGCAGGGCGGGAGAGGAGGGTTACGTGCCCTCTACCGTCGAGCGGCGCCGGCTTGCCGCGGTGGGCGCTGGGGCGACGTTGCTCGGCGGCTGGTTCCTGGCCGGGGCGATGGTCGCGGTGCCGCTGGCAGTTGCCGGCCCTGGGTTGGCGGGCTGGGCAGTGTCGAATCGCCGCCGTCGCTACCGACGTGCTCTCGAGCGCGCCCTGCCCGAGGTCGCGGTTGCGATCGCGGACTCGCTTGCGGCAGGCCGTTCCCTGCGCGCCTCGCTGCCGGCGGCGGCAGCCTCGGTCGACGGTCCGGCCGCGGTCGAGCTGGCCAGGTTGGGGGCAGAGCTGGAGCTGGGGGCATCGACGGCGACGGCGATCGAGGACTGGCGAGGGCGGATGCGTTCGGCAAGGATCGATGCCTTCGCGATGGCGCTGCTCAGTCAAGGGCGCGCCGGAGGCGACCTCGCCGGCCTCCTGCGCCGCTTTGCCGATGGGGCCGCCGAGCGCGACCGCGCCGCCGACGATGCCCGCTCGGCAACAGCGCAGGCGCGCTTCACCGGGTTGCTCGTCGTCGCGATGCCGAGTGGCGGCGCGCTCTTCGCCGAGCTGATCCAGCCGGGCTTCCTCGCCAAGGTGCTGGGCGCTCCGGCATCGGCGGTGCTGTTGGCGCTGGCCGTTGCGTTGCAACTAGTCGGCTTCGCCGCCATCAAGCGCTTCGCCCAGGTGGTCGAGTGAGGTCGCGCGCGCCGCTTGCACCGAAACTGGCCTGCGCCGTAGCGGCCGGGATCGTGGCGATGACAGCGGCCCCCGCGGCGCCAGGTCGCATCTCGCTGCTGGTCGCGCTCGGATTGCCTGCTGCCGGCCTTTTCCTCCCGGACGCATTGCTGGAGCGCAAGGCACGCCGCCGTCATCGCCGCCTTGTCGCTTCGCTGCCCGACGCGCTCGATCTGCTCGCGATCGGCTTGGCGGCGGGCCGCAGTCCCGCGGCCGGCTTTGCTGAGATCGCCCGCGCCGGCAGTGGCCCACTCGCCGACGAGCTGCGGGTCACCGTGGCCGAGCTTGGTTGCGGTCAGCCGCTGGCCGATGCCCTCGCGGCGCTTCGCCGGCGTGTCCCCGGCGCTGAGGTTGCCTCCCTCTGCGCTTCGATCGAGCGCTCACGCCGCCTCGGTTCGCCGCTGGCGGGGCAACTAAGACGTCAGGCTGCCTCGTTGCGGCGGGACCAGCGCCGCGCCGTCGAGGAGAGAGCCGCCCGCGCCGCCCCCAAGATCCAGCTGGTGGTCGCCCTGATCCTCGTTCCCTCGGTTCTGCTGATGATCGCCGCCGCCCTGATCGCCAACGCCGACATCCTCCTCGGCGGGTTCTAGCTACTCCTGACCCTCGTCGCGCAGGCGCGTGGCGACCGCGGCCGAAGCGGCGCGGATCGTGTCCAGCTCGGCCGCCTTCGTCTTGTGGCCATGGACGTAGCAGCAGAGGGTGCCGTCGACCAGCTCGAAGGCGAACTTCTCCGGGGCCGAGTCGGTCAGCCAGACGATGAAGGTGGGGGAGAAGAGCTGGCGAAGCCGGTTCGCGTCCTGGCCCTCGCGGACGAAGATCTCGTAGCGCTCGTCGAGGGCCTCGCTCTCCAGCTTGACCCGCTCTTTGGAGTGGCGGAAGACGTCCTCGAACTTCTCCAGGGCCCGCAGGCCGGACTTGCGTTGGCAGTAGAGCTCGGGAACGAAACCGGCGCACTCGGGCACCTGGGCGAGGCCGACCGTGTAGCGGTAGTAGTTGGTCTGCCGATTGCCCTCGCTGTCGGTCGTCTCGTCCTCATAGGTGTAGAGAGCGAGGACGCCGTCGACGCCATCGGCGAGAGGGCCGACCATGGAGCGCTCGGCGTAGCGGTCATCGCCTTTGCGCAGAAGCGGCGTGGCGGGAGGCAGTGGCCCCTTGCCCGCCAGCGCCAGTCCCCGCTGTCCGGCGTAGGCGGCGAAGAAGGCATCCTCCGCCCGCGAATCGGCGATCGCGAAAACGATCGAGAGGCCGAGCAGGAGCGTCGCGGCGGCAGCCGCGACGCCGACGACCGGGCCAATAAGGACCGCGCCGGCGACGCCGGCGGCGACGGCGAAGATCGCGATCAGGGTCCAGGTAAGCGGCTTGCCCAGCAGTCGTTTGAAGTGGAGGCCGCGCAGGTCGTTGGCGTCGTCGGGGACGGTCGTGCCGGCTCCGGCCGGGGCGGCTGTCTCTTCGGTTGCGCTCATCGAGGGGGCGAGCCTACCCCTGCAACCGAGGTTGCGATTGGGACGCCTGTTTGGGGTCGTGTTGCAAAGTGGGAGAAAGTGGGGTAGTGTGGCGCTCGAGTTGAAGCCCAGGACCGGGGTGGTGAGGCTCCTCCCACCTCATCACTCCGGTCCTAACTTTTTTACCGGCCGCAGAAAGGACCACGGGGATGGCATTTCGGGGTCTCTACGAGCACAGCCTCGACTCCAAGGATCGCCTCACGGTTCCCTCTCGCTTTCGGGCCGCGCTCTCCGACGGGATTGTTCTGTCCAAGGGCTTCGACCCCTGCGTCTGGGTGCATACGACCGCGGAGTTCGAGCAGCTGTCCGACCGCTTCCTCTCGCCGCATAGCCCTTTTGGCAAGGACGCACGCAGCCTGCGCCGCCGCTTCCACGGCGGCTCTTTCGACGAGACGCTCGACTCGGCCGGTCGCATCCGCGTGCCCAAGCCGTTGATCGAGCATGCCGGCCTCGCCGGCCCCTGCGTCGTGATCGGCGCCGGCGAGTACTTGGAGATCTGGAATGCCGAGGCTTGGGCGAAGCAGGAGGAGGAGCTCGACGCCTCCGCACCCGAGATTGCCGAGGGCCTTGCCTCGAGCGGAGCGGCCGCCTGACATGCAAGCCCACGCCCCCTTGTCCGACCGAGCCCATCGCTACACCGGACCCCACAGCGCAACCCTTATCTACATGCCGACCGAGCACGCACCAGTCCTTGCCCCCGAGCTGACCGCCCTGCTGGCACCTCAGCCGGGGCAGATCGCCGTCGACTGCACCTTCGGCGGCGGCGGCCACGCGCGTCGGATCGCCGCGGCGATCGGAACCGAGGGGACGTTCATCGGAATCGACCGCGATCCCGCCGCGCAGGCTCGTTTCGAGCGCTTCGCCGCCGAGGTCCCCTGTCGGACCCGTTTCCTCAGCGGCGACTACTCGGCAGGTCTTCGCACCCTGCGCGGCGAAGGCATCCGCCCAGACATGGTGTTCATGGACCTCGGAATGTCCTCGATGCAGGTCGACGCCAGGGAGCGGGGGTTCTCCTATTCCTACGACGCGCCGCTCGACATGCGGATGGACACGCGGCAGGAGTTCAGCGCCGCCGACCTCGTCAACGAGTGGCCCGAGTCGCGCATCGCCCAGGCGCTGCGGCGCTTCGGCGAGGAGCGCTACGCCGGCGGGATCGCGCGTGAGATCGGCCGTCGTCGCCCGCTGCGGACCACCGCCGAGCTGGTCGACGCGGTCAAGGCCGGGATGCCGGCCTCGGCCCGCTTTGGTGGCGGCCACCCGGCCAAGAAGACTTTCCAGGCCATTCGCATCGCCGTCAACGGTGAGCTCGACTCGCTCGAGGACGCCCTGCCGACCGCCTGGTCAATGCTGCCGATCGGCGGGCGCATGGCGGCGATCTCCTTCCACTCGCTCGAGGATCGCCCCGTCAAGCGCTTCTTGGCCGATCGAGCCCGGGGCTGCGTCTGCCCACCCGAGCTTCCGGTCTGCGCCTGTGGGCGCGAGCCAGAAGCCGAGCTGCTCACCCGCCGGGCGATCGCGCCGGAAGCCGCTGAGATAGCGGCCAATCCGCGCTCGAAATCGGCCCACCTTCGCGCCGCGGTCAAGATCGCCGACGCGCAGAGCGCCGGGAGCGCCGCCTGATGGCTGCCGCTGCGACCACCCGCAAAACCGCTTCCGCTCCGACCCAAGCTCCGCGCCGCAAACGCCCGCTCGTCGTAGCCTCGAGTCGCACCGCCCCGGCCCGCAAGCAAGCGCCGGCGCGCCGCAAAGCGCCGGTCCGCCGCCCGGGCGGCCAGCTGATCCCGATCGCGGTCGGCACCGCGACCGCTGTCCGCAACCTCCCCGACTCGAGCCTGGTGGTGCGGATGACCCGCGGCCGTGCCTGGATCGGGGTCCTGGGCGTGCTGCTCGTCGGGATCGTCGCGCTCAACGTGGTCACGCTCAGCTTCGCGGCAAGCTCCGGGCACATCTCCCAGAACATCCAAGCCCTGGAAGAAGACAACTCGGTCGCTCGCAGTCGCGACGCGCGACTCTCCGGCGCTGGCCGGATCGCTCACGATGCCGCCGCGCTGGGCCTGAGTGCCGCCGCTGTCGAACAGGTCGGCTCGATAGAGGCGAGCCCACGCGACGTCGAGACCGCGGCACAGCGCCTGGCAGCCGCCGGAACGGCTTACTGAGACTCGATGCGGACGATCGAGCGCCGGATCGGTCTCCTTTTCGCCGGCTTCCTGCTCTGCTTCCTGGCGATTGCCGGACGCGCTTTCTGGCTACAGGGCGTACAGGGGGCCAAGCTCGCCTCCGAGGCGGCCTATCAGCAGACCGATGTCGTCACCGTTCCCGGTCTGCGTGGCAGTGTGCTCGATCGCTTCGGCAACCCGCTCGCGGTCTCCGAAGACGCGAAAACGATCTACGCGACGCCCTATCAGGTCAAAAAACCGCGGCAGACCGCGGAAAAACTGGCTTCGATTCTCGGCCTGGAAGAGAGCGAAGTGTTGAAGAGCCTGAGCGAAGAATCGGGTTTCTCTTACGTGGCTCGCAAGGTGGAGGTGCCCAAAGCCGCGCGAGTCGCGAGGCTCGAACTTCCTGGGATCGGCGAGTTGCCCGACAGCCGACGGACCTACCCGCAGGGCGACCTGGCAGCGCAGACCATCGGTGCTGTCGGCGAGGAAAACCAGGGTTTGACCGGCCTCGAGATGGGCGAGGACTCGGTCCTGCACGGAACCGACGGCGAAAGGCGGATAGTCAACGACGCCCTGGGAGAACCGATCCGGCTGGAAACGGTCAAGGAAGCCAGCGACGGCGAAAACCTGCAGTTGACGCTCGATCCCGCAATCCAGAAGGAGACCGAGCAGGCACTGGCCGAAGTCGGCGAAACCTACGCGCCGAAGGGCGCCACCGCGATCGTGATGAACCCGCGCAACTCGCAGGTGCTGGCAATGGCCAACTGGCCGCCGGTCGACCCGGGTGATCTCGAAAACACGACCCCCGAAGACCTGCTCGAACGGGCGACTGGCTTCAACTACGAGCCCGGCTCGACCTTCAAGGCGTTCACCGTCTCGGCCGCACTCGAGGAAGGTGCGGTCACGCCGACCAGCACCTTCACGATCCCGCCCTCGCTGCAGGTCGCCGATCGCACGATCGAAGACGCCGAGGAACACGGCACCGAGAACCTGAGCGTCGCTGAAATCCTTGCCAAATCGTCAAACATCGGCGCGGTGGAGATCGGCGAGGAGCTGGGCGCCACCCGCTTCAGCAAGTGGATCGATCGCTTCGGCTTCGGTCGGCAGACCGGCATCCAGCTCCCCGGCGAGGAAATCGGACTCGTCCCGAAGCTCGACGAATACTCCGGCTCGACGATTGGGAACCTGCCGATGGGACAGGGCCTCTCGGTGACGCCGATGCAGATGATCGCCGGCTACGCCGCGATCGCCAACGGCGGCATGCTGCGCCCACCGCAGCTGGTCGAGAAGATCGGCGACGAACCGGTCGAAGAGCCGCGCGGGCACCGGGTGATCTCGCCAATCGTCGCCGAACAGGTGCGGACGATGCTCGAAGGCGTGCTCGCGCCGGGTGGCACCGCGTCTGAGGTCAGCGTGCCCGGCTACGCCCTGGCCGGCAAGACCGGCACCGCGCAGGTCGCCGAAAACGGCACCTATTCGAAGACCAAGTTCATCGCTTCCTTCATCGGCTTTGCGCCGGCGGCGGATCCGCGCTTGCTGGTCGCGGTGGTCGTCGATCAGCCGCAGGGGGAAATTTACGGCGGGTCGGTGGCGGCCCCGGCGTTCGGCAAGATCGCAGCGTTTGCTCTGCCTTATCTCGGTGTGCCGCAGGAATAGTGGGGCAGGGGTCCGGGTGCCCCTCCCCCGGAGGCCGTCGCGCAGCTGAATCGCCGGCATGGGTATGACCTGCCTGTCCCTGAGCCTCCGTGGGAGGGGCACCCGGACCCCTGCCTACAATCGCCGCCGTGAGATTGGAAGAGCTGGCTCGCGCAGTTGGGGAAGCCCAGATTGTGGGCGACGCCGCCACCGAGGTGATTGAGCTTGCGTATGACAGTCGCAAGGTGGGGACTGGGACGCTTTTCTTTTGTGTGCCCGGGGAGAAGGTCGATGGGCATGCGTTTGCTGCTGCGGCCGTTGAGGCTGGGGCTGTGGGACTGGTGGTTGAGCGCGAGCTTCCTGGGCTGGAGGTCACGCAGGTGGTGGTGTCCGATACTCGGGCCGCCATGGCGCCGCTTGCCGCTCGCTTCTATGGAGATCCGACCGGTGAGTTGATGGTGGCTGGGATTACCGGGACCAACGGGAAGACGACCACGGCCTTCCTGCTGCGGGAGATCCTGGAGTCGGCGGGGGTGCGGTGCGGGTTGCTGGGGACGGTCAAGCAGGTCGTCGGTGGGGCTGAGGAGGAGGTTGAGCGGACCACGCCTGAGGCGATCGATCTTCAGGGGACCTTTCGGCGCATCCTCGACGGGGGAGATCGGGCTTGTGCGATGGAGGTTTCCTCGCATGCCCTTGCCCTGCACCGGGCCGACGCGATTCATTTCGACGTCGCGCTCTTCACGAACCTGACTCAAGATCACCTCGATTTCCACGTCGGCATGGAGGACTACTTTCTCTCGAAGCGGCGGCTGTTCGAGATGGGTCCGAAAACCGCGGTCGTCAACGTCGACGACCCTTATGGGAAGCGGTTGGCGGAAGAATTCGAGTGCGTGACGTTTTCGGCCGCCGGAGCCGAGGCCGACCTCGTCGCAGGTGATGTCGGCCTCGGCTCCGGCGGAGCGGAGTTCGTCGTCAATGGAAAGATCCAGGTCTCTACGCGTCTTTCTGGTCACTTCAACGTCGCCAACGCGCTCGGCGCGCTCGCCGCCGCCTCTGCATTGGGGGTTGACCTCGACCAGGCTGCGACAGGGCTCTCCACTGCGCCGCCCCCGCCCGGGCGCTTCGAGCCGGTAGACGAAGGGCAGTCGTTCTCGGTTCTGGTCGACTACGCGCACACGCCCGACTCGCTGGAGAACGTGCTGCGGGCGGCGCGCCCACTTACCGCCGGGCGACTGATCGTTGTCGTCGGCGCCGGTGGCGACCGTGACCGGGACAAGCGCCCGAAGATGGGGCGGGCGGCTGCGAAGGGAGCGGATTTCGTCATCTTCACGTCGGACAACCCGCGCTCCGAGGATCCAGCGACGATCGTCGCCGAAGTAAAGGCCGGCGCTGGTCCCGGTAACGGCGTCGAGGCCATCATCGATCGCAGGGAGGCGATCGCCCAGGCGTTCGTCTACGCCGAGCCCGGGGACACTGTGGTGATCGCCGGCAAGGGCCACGAGCAGGGGCAGGAGTTCGAGAACGGCCGCAAGCTGCCCTTCGACGACCGCGACGTGGCCCGCGAGGAGCTGCGCCGACTGTGAACCTCACACCTGAGCAGATCGCTACTGCGATGGGTGCGGAGATCGTTGCCCGTGGCGCGGTGGGCTCACCTCGGCGCGGCGTCATCGACTCCAGTCAGGCCGAGGCGGGGGATCTCTTCTTCGGCCTGCGCGGCGAGCGGGTCGACGGCGGCGAGTTCGCCTCGGCGGCGCTGGAGGCCGGTGCTTGGGGCGCTGTCGTCAACTCTGCCACATCGCGGTCGAGTTTTGGTTCGGATAGCGACTCAAACCTCGACCGCGCTCCCGGCTGGGTCTTTGCCGTCGCCGATCCGCTCGCCGCCCTGCAGGCACTGGCGCGTGTCTGGCGCCGCGAGCTGGGCGTTCCCGTCGTCGGGGTCACCGGCTCCGTCGGCAAGACCTCGGTCAAGGACATCGCCCGGGCGCTGCTGCCCGGTCGCGTCCACGCCAACCGCGAGAACCTCAATACCGAGATCGGTCTGCCGCTGACCCTGCTCGAAGCCCCCACGGACACCGAGCTGCTGGTGCTGGAGATGGCGATGCGCGGACCGGGGCAGATCGCCGAGCTGGCGGCGATCGCCGAGCCGCGAATCGGCGTGATCACCAACGTCGGCCCGGTCCACGTCGAGCTTCTCGGGTCGATCGAGGCGGTGGCGGCGGCGAAGGCCGAGATCCTCGCCGCGCTGCCGGCCGACGGAACCGCCGTCGTCCCGACTGAGGCGGGCGAGCTCGAGGGCCATCTCGATAGCGCCCCGAGCCTGCTGCGCTTCGGCGCCGGCGGGGATATCGACGTCGTCGAATCACGGGTGGCGGACGGAGTCACCGAGGCTCTGATCGCCACGCCGGCCGAGCGGGCGCGCTTCCACTTCCCCTTCGCCGAGCGTCACAACCTGACCAACGCGCTTGCCGCCGTCGGCGCCGGGGTCGCGCTCGGCGCGCCGCTCGAGGAGATGGCCGATCGCGCTGCGAACATAGGATTCTCCCGCTTCCGGGGCGAGCGCCTCGAGCTCGGCGACGGGATTGTTCTTGTGAACGACTGCTACAACGCCAACCCGGTGTCGATGCGCGCGGCGCTCGATCACCTCGCCTCGATCGAGGCGAGGCGGCGCATCGCCGTGCTCGGCGAGATGGCCGAGCTGGGCCCCGACGCGCCCGCCTACCACCGCGAAGTGGGTGTCCATGCGCGTGCCGAGGGCGTCGACCTGCTGATCGGGATCGGCGAGCCCGCCCGCGCCTATGACCCCGACGAGCTCGTCGGCGACCCTGCCGAGGCGGCGGAATTGCTGGCCGCCCAGCTCGAGCCCGGCGACACGATTCTGGTCAAGGGCTCGCGCTCGGCAGGCCTCGAGGCGGTCGCCGAGCTCCTCCAAGGCCAAGTCGCCCCCGGACGCGGGAGTGGGGGCCAGTCGCAATCTGATTCTCCTGGCCCCCACGGGAGCAGAGGAGGCGACGCCTGATATGGGCGAAGTGCTGATCGCCGGCATGGCGGCGATGCTGATCTGCATATTTCTCGGGCCCAAGTTCATCGAGTACCTGCGGGTGAAGGAGTTCGGCCAGCACATCCGCGAGGACGGGCCGCAGGAGCACCATGCTAAGGCCGGCACGCCGACGATGGGCGGCCTGATCGTCTTCGCCGCGATCTGCGTGCCCTACCTGGTCCTCTCCGACCGCGACGCGCAGAGCCTCGGCGTCTTCGGCGTCGCCATCGGCTGCGCCGCGCTCGGCTTCGCCGACGACTTCATCAAGATCGTCAAACGCCGTTCGTTAGGCCTCTCCGCGCGCTGGAAGCTGGTCGGCCAGCTGCTCCTCGCGCTGGGCCTCTGGTGGGTCGCCCGCCACGAGGTCGGCCTCGAGCCGACCCTCTTCTTCCGCATCGGCGACGCCAGCCTCGACCTCGGCCCGGTCCTCTACTTCGTCCTCGTCTTTCTCGTCATCGCCGGCACCTCCAACGGGGTCAACCTCACGGACGGCCTCGACGGCCTCGCCGCCGGATCCTGCGCGATCGTCCTGCTCGCCTACACGGCGATCTGCTTCGTCACCAACGAGCAGCAGAACCTGGCGTTGCTATCCGCCTGCCTGGTCGGCGCCTGTGTCGGCTTTCTCTGGTTCAACGCCTTTCCGGCCTCGATATTCATGGGCGACACCGGCTCGCTCGGTCTCGGCGGCGCGATCGGCGCGCTAGCGGTGATGACCCAGACCGAGGTACTGCTGATCATCATCGGCGGCATCTTCGTGATCGAGGCCCTCTCGGTCGCGATCCAGGTCTTCTCCTTCAAGACCTTCCGTCGCCGCGTCCTCTTGATGGCCCCGCTGCACCATCACTTCGAGATGATGGCCTGGTCGGAGACGAAGATCATGCTGCGCTTCTGGATCATCGCCGCCGTCTGCTCGGGAATCGGCTTCACGCTGTACCAGCAGTCGATCGGCCGCTAGTGTGCCCAGGGGAACATCTGTTCGTCTGAGTAGACTCGACCGACAGTGGCTGCCTCTGAGCGAATCGTCATTTCGGGTGCGCGCGAGCACAACCTGAAGGACATCGACGTCGAGCTGCCCCGCGACGCGCTGATTGTGATCACCGGGCTTTCGGGCTCGGGCAAGTCGAGCCTCGCCTTCGACACGATCTATGCCGAGGGGCAGCGACGCTACGTCGAGTCGCTCTCCGCCTACGCGCGCCAGTTCCTCGGCCTGATGGAGAAGCCCGACGTCGACTCGATCGAGGGCCTCTCGCCGGCGATCTCGATCGACCAGAAGACGACCTCGCGCAACCCGCGCTCGACCGTGGGGACCGTGACCGAGATCTACGACTACCTGCGCCTGTTCTGGGCGCGGATCGGCGTCCCGCACTGCCCCACCTGCGGCGAGGAGATCGCCGGCCAGACGCAGGAGCAGATCGTCGACCGCCTGATGACCCTCGCCGAGGGGACGAAATTCATGGTGATGGCGCCGGTCGTGCGGGGGCGCAAAGGCGAGTACGGGAAATTGCTCGACCAGATGCGGTTGGAGGGCTACTCGCGGGTCAAGGTCAACGGCGAGCTGCTGCGCCTCGACGAGGAGATCATCCTCGACAAGAAGTACAAACACGACATCTCGGTGGTCGTCGACCGGCTGGTCATGAAGACCGACCTGCGCCGCCGCCTCTCCGAGTCGGTCGAGGCCGCCGCGGGCCTTGCCGCGGGCCTGGTCGAAGTCGAGATGATCGGCGACTCGGCCGAGACGATGCTCTTCTCCGAGCAGTTCGCTTGCCTGACCTGCGGCACCTCGATCCCCGAGCTGGAGCCGCGAATCTTCTCCTTCAACTCGCCGCACGGCGCCTGCGAGCGCTGTCACGGGCTCGGCTTCCAACGTGTCATCGACCCCGAGCTGGTCGTTCCCGATCCGACCCTTTCGCTCGCCGAGGGTGCGCTGCAGCCGTGGAACCGCGGCGTCACCGCCTACTGGCGGCGGTTGATTGGGGCGGTGGCCGACGACTACGAGGTGGACGCCGACAAGCCCTGGTCGAAGCTGAAGAAAGCAGAGAAAGAGGTGTTCCTCTACGGCACCGGTGGCGAGCGCCACCAGGTGACCTACACCAACCGCTATGGCCGTCGTCGCTCCTACAAGGTCCGTTTCGAGGGGATCGTCAACCAGTTGCAGCGTCGCTACGAGGAGACCGACTCGGAGACCAACCGCGAGCGGATCGAGAGCTACATGGCCGAGCAGCCCTGCCCCGACTGCCATGGGGCGCGGCTGCGGCCGGAGAGCCTCGCGGTCACCGTCAACGGCCTCAGCATCGCCGAGTACACGTCGCTCTCGGCGCGGGCGGCGAGCGAGTGGATCCAGGGGCTGGAGCTGACCGAGACCGAGCGGGCGATCGCGCGCTTGATCGTGCGCGAGATCTCCGAACGTCTCGCCTTCCTCGAGAACGTCGGCATCGGCTACCTATCGCTGGCTCGCTCGGCCCGCTCGCTCTCCGGCGGCGAGGCGCAGCGCATCCGCCTGGCGACGCAGATCGGCTCCAGCCTGGTCGGGGTTATGTACGTGCTCGACGAGCCTTCGATCGGGCTGCACCAGCGCGACAACGAGAAGCTGATCGGCACGCTCGATCGTCTCCGCGATCTCGGCAACACGGTGATCGTGGTCGAGCACGACGAGGGCACGATGCGCGCCGCCGACCACCTGGTCGACCTTGGTCCCGGCGCCGGCGAACACGGCGGCCACGTGATCGCCGCCGGCACGCCTGACCAGGTCGCCAAGGACCCGGCCTCGCTGACCGGGCAGTACCTCTCCGGGGTACGGATGATCGAGGTGCCGGCCGAGCGCCGCGAGCCGCGCGGCGCGCTGCTCGTGCGCGGTGCCCGCGAACACAACCTGAAGGGGATCGACGTGGCGATCCCGCTCGGCGTCTTCTGCTGCGTCACCGGCGTCTCCGGCTCGGGCAAGTCGACCCTGGTCAACGAGACCCTGCACCACTCGGTCGCCAATCGCCTGCACCAGGCAAAGCTGCGCCCCGGCGCCCACGACGGCGTCGACGGGCTCAGCCAGATCGACAAGATCATCAACATCGACCAGTCGCCGATCGGCCGCACGCCGCGCTCCAACCCGGCGACCTACACCGGCGTCTTCGATCACATCCGCCAGCTGTTCACCCAGACCCAGGAGTCGCGGGCGCGCGGCTACAAGCCGGGCCGCTTCAGCTTCAACGTCAAAGGGGGGCGCTGCGAGGTCTGCCGCGGCGACGGCCAGATCAAGATCGAGATGCACTTCCTGCCCGACGTTTACGTCCCGTGCGAGCAATGTCACGGTAAGCGCTACAACCGTGAGACGCTCGAGGTCCGCTTCAAGGGCAAGAGCATCGCCGACGTGCTCGAGATGTCGGTCGAGGAGGCGGTCGTCTTCTTCGAGAACGTGCCGAAGATCGCCCGCCGCCTGCGCACCCTGCACGACGTCGGCCTCGACTACATCCGCCTCGGTCAGGCAGCGACGACGCTCTCGGGTGGCGAGGCGCAGCGGGTGAAGCTGGCAACCGAGCTCTCCAAAGTCGCCACCGGCGACACCCTCTACATCCTCGACGAGCCGACCACCGGACTCCATTTCGCCGACGTGCAGCGCCTGCTCGACGTGCTCGGTCGCCTGGTGGACGCCGGCAACACCGTGGTCGTGATCGAGCACAACCTCGACGTGATCAAGACCGCCGACCACCTCGTCGACCTCGGTCCCGATGGTGGCGAAGAGGGCGGAGAGGTGATCGCCACCGGCACGCCTGAGCAGGTCGCCGCGGTCGAGGTATCCCACACCGGGCGCTTCCTCGCCGAGCTGGTTGAGCCGGCAAAGAAGCCGGCAAAGCCGAAACGCTCGCGCAAACGCCGCGAGCCGGTCGCCGCGTAACGAATACGTTCCAGGCCTATAAGCCGTGGCGCTGGTTGCCTCGGGGCGTTACCGTAGAGAGTGAAATTAGCGGCAAGCGGGTAAGGGCAGGGCTGAAAAAGGAGGAGTTCATGTCCCGATCAGCTTTGAAGCGACTCCCGGTCGCAATAGGTGTGTTGTTGGCCCTCGTCGCCATCGCGGCGGGCTGTGGTGGCAGTAGCGGCGGTGGCGGTGCCAAGATCGCCCTGCTGCTTCCCGAAAACGAAACGCCCCGCTATGAGTCCGACGACAGGCCGGACTTTGAAAAGGCAGTCGAAGAAGAATGTCCCGACTGCGAAGTCCTCTACAGCAACGCGGGCGGCGATGCGGAAAAACAGCAGAGCCAGGCCGAAGCGGCGTTGACCCAAGGGGCCGATGTCCTGGTCGTCGACCCGATGGACTCCAAATCGGCCGCTGCGATCGCCGAAAAGGCTCAGGCCCAGAACGTGCCGGTGGTCAGCTACGACCGGCTGATCGAAAACGGTGAAGTCGACGCCTACATCTCCTTCGACAACAAAAAAGTCGGTGAACTCCAGGCCGAAACGCTTTCGAAGAAACTGAAAGAAGACGGCAGTGCCAGCGGCCCGATCATCATGATCAACGGCGACCCTGCCGACCCCAATGCGGCGCTCTTCAAAGAAGGCGCTCACAACGGGTTCGAATCGGCCGGCGTCCAGATCGCCAAGGAATACGACACGCCCGGTTGGTCTGCCGAAAACGCCCAGCGCGAGGCCCAGCAGGCGATCACCGCGCTCGGCAGCAACGGGTTTGCCGGCATCTATGCCGCCAACGACGACACCGGCGGCGGCGCGATCGCGGCGTTGAAAGGCGCCGGGATCAACCCCTCCGAAAAGCCCGTTACCGGCCAGGACGCCACCGTCGCCGGCCTGCAGAGGATCCTCGCCGGCCAGCAGTACATGACGGTCTACAAGGAAATCCAACCGGAGGCTCAGATCAGCGCTGAAATCGCCATCGCCCTCGCCGAAGGCGAAGAAGTGCCGCAGGACAAAATCACCGAAGAAGTCGACAACGGCAAAGTCAAAGTGCCGTCCGTCCTGCTCAAGCCGATCGCCGTGACCAAAGGCAATGTCAAGAGCACGGTGGTCGCCGACGAATTCGTCAGCCCATCCGAACTATGCACCGGGCCCTACAAGCAGGCCTGCAAAGAAGCGGGGATCTCCTAGGACGCCGGAGCAGAGGCGATGAGCACCGACGGCCCGCTCCTCGAGCTCGACGGAGTGAGCAAGCGATTCGGCCCGGTCCAGGCTCTGGACCGGGTCGACTTCGCGGTCCATGCCGGTGAGGTGGTCGGCCTGGTCGGCGACAACGGCGCCGGCAAGTCGACTCTGGTGAAGACGATCGCCGGGATTCACTCCGCCGACGCGGGGCGAATCCGTTTCGACGGCCGCGAGATCAAGGTCACCCGGCCCCAGGACGCGACCCAACTCGGGATCGCGACCGTCTACCAGGACCTCGCCCTCTGCGACAACCTCGACGTCGTCGCCAACGTCTTCCTTGGCCAGGAGGAGATATCGCCGGGCACCGGCGAGGTCTCGCGCCAGCTCGACGAGGCAAAGATGGAGCACCGCGCCGGAGAGCTACTTTCCAGCCTCGCGGTGACGATCCCCA
This sequence comes from uncultured Solirubrobacterales bacterium, assembly GCA_963824705.1. GTDB lineage: Bacteria > Actinomycetota > Thermoleophilia > Solirubrobacterales > 70-9 > VRUE01. Next base: position 1,581,276 of record CAWGQE010000003.1, on the reverse strand, counting down.
GCGTGCGCACCGAGGTCGGGACGCTCTCGGGCGGCCAGCGCCAGCAGGTCGCGGTGGCCCGCTCTCTGCTGGGGGAGCCGCGGGTCGTGCTGCTGGACGAGCCCACGGCGGCGCTCGGGGTGCCGCAGACCAAACAGGTGCTGGAGCTGATCGGGCGCCTGCGCGAGCGCGGACTGGGGGTGGTCGTGATCAGCCACAACCTCGCCAACGTCTTCGAAGTCGCGGACCGGATCGTCGTCCTGCGCCTCGGTCGTGCCGCCGGCGATTTCAAAGCCGAACAGACGACTGAGGAGCACGTCGTCTCCGCGATCACCGGCCTCGGCGAGAACTCCGAGGAGGAGAAATGAGCGCCAACCTGAGGCGCCTGGTTCAGGGTGACCTCGCGTCCGCCCGCGTCGTCCTCGGCCTGGCCCTGATCTGGATCATCTTCCAGTCCCAGAACGACCGCTTCCTCTCGGCCGAGAACCTGACCAACCTGATGCTGCAGATCACGGCGATCGGCCTGATCTCGGTCGGCATCGTCTACGTGCTTCTGCTCGGCGAGATCGACCTCTCGGTGGGGGCCGTCAGTGGCCTCGCCGCGGGGGTGATGGCGGTCCTCAACGTCAAGCACGGCTGGAACCCCTACCTGGCGATCGTCGCGGCCATCCTGGTCGGCACCGCGATCGGGCTGCTTCAGGGCTCGCTTTTCAGCCGTTTCGTCATTCCTTCCTTCGTGGTCACCCTCGCCGGCTTGCTGGCCTGGCAAGGAGCCCTGCTGCAGGTGCTCGGATCCACCGGGTCGATCAACCTCACCGATCCCAAAATCACCGGGCTGGCGAACACCTTCTACTCCGACGCGGTGGGTTGGATCTTCTGCGCGATCGTCATCGCCACGTATGCCACTGTGGTCCTGCTCGGCCACCGGCGCCGGGTGGCGGCGGGGCTCGCCGGCGAGAACGTGCCGGCGCTCGTGCTCCGTGTGGTCCTGGTCGCCGCGATCGCGATCGTCGCCGTGGTGATCCTCAACTCCGACCGCGGCGTGCCCCTCGCGGTCTTGATCCTGCTCGCCTTCGTCGTCGGCATGGAGTACGTCGTCAAGCGCACCCGCTTCGGTCGCCACGTCTACGCCGTCGGGGGCAACGCCGAGGCGGCCAGGCGAGCGGGCATCCGGGTCAACGGCGTGCGAGTGGCGGTCTTCGCCATCTCCGGCTCGATGGCGGCGATCGGCGGCATCATGGCGGCCTCGCGCCTGCTGGCGGTCAACCAGGGCTCTGGCGGCAGCGAACTGCTGCTGCTCGCGATCGCCGGGCCGGTGATCGCCGGGACCAGCCTCTTCGGCGGCCGCGGCTCGGTCTGGACCGCCCTGCTCGGCGCTCTCGTGATCGGCTCGATCTCGAACGGCATGGATCTGTTGGCGCTCTCCTCGGCGGTCAAGTTCATGGTCACCGGCGGCGTCCTCCTGCTGGCGGTTCTAGTCGATGCGATAGCCCGCCAGCAGCGCCAGGCGGCAGGGCGAGTGTAGACAACAGACCGACATTCGTATCTAAATGTGCTACGTTGACGCACATGGAATCTGTCGGTATTAGAGAGTTGCGTCAGAACCTGTCCGGCTACCTGAGAGAGGTGAAGGAGGGGGATAGCTTCCGGGTCACCGAGCGAGGGCGTGAGGTCGCTCGGCTCGTGCCGTCCGGGCCGGTGAGCTCGCCGATAGCCCGGCTGGTCGCCGAGCGGGGCGCGACGATGCCTACCGCCAATCTGCTGGAGTTGGCCAAGGTCGCCCCGCGAAAGCCGGCGGGAGGGCCGTCAAGTCTCGAATTGCTAGACGCGGAGCGGGAAGAGCGGCTATAGCCACTCGCAGCGCGTATCTCGACAGCTCGGCCTACGTCAAGGCCGTGCTTCGGGAGTCCGGCGAGGCCGCCCTCCTGGCCGAGCTTGCCGACTGGAATGGATACGTGTCGAGCACTTTGCTGGCGGTGGAGTCGATGCGGGCCTGCGCTCGCCGTAGCGCCGAGGACGCCCTCGAAGCCCGTAGGTGGCTGGAGGGCGTGTCGCTGTTGCCGATCGACGATCTGATTCTGGACATTGCTTCAGAACTGGGACCGACGAGCTTGCGAAGCCTAGATGCGCTTCACCTTGCGACGGCACTCAGTGTTCGCGACGAGATCGGCGTGTTCGTCACCTACGACGAACGACTGGCCGATGCTGCGGCCGACCAGGGTTTGTCGGTCGGCCAACCCGCTTGACGGGTTTCAGCGCTCGACCAGCAGCGAGGCGCCGATCGCGCCGCCGAGGTCGCCGAGCGAGGCGACGCGCACCGCCGGGGGTCGCTCGTTGACGAAGAGGTGCTTGTCCATCTCCCGCTCCAGCGGGTCCATGTAGCGGTCGCCGAAACGGATGCCGAGGCCGCCGCCGATGATCACCGCTTCGGGATCGAGCAGGTTCACGGCCGAAGCGATGCCGGTTCCGAGAGCCTCGATCGCACGGTCGATCAGCTTCGTCGCGAGGTGATCGCCGTGATCGATCGCACGCTCCCATATGCCGCTGGTCAGGCGCGGTTTCCCGTGCTTCTCCATCAGCTTGAAGAGGTCGGTCTTGTGGCCCTCTTCCTGCTCGCGGCGCGCCTCGGCTTCCATCGCCGCGCGGCCCGCATATGCCTCCATGCAGCCCTTGCGCCCGCAGGGACACTTGGCGCCGCCGCGCTTGATGACCATGTGGCCGATCTCGCCGGCGGCGCCGCGGCCGAGCCAGGGCTTGCCGTCGAGGACGAGCCCGCCGCCGACGCCGGTGCCCCAGAAGACCCCGATCAGGCTCTGGAACTCGCGCCCGGCGCCGAGGTGGAACTCCGCCTCGGTCGCCACCTGCACGTCGTTTCCGACGCGGACCTTGGCTCCGAGCGCCTTGGAAAGAGTTTCGCCGAGTGGGAAGCTGCCTTCCCATTCAGGCAGGTTGCGAGCGGTGGACACGACGCCGGTCTCCTCGTCGGCATCGCCCGGCGAGCCGACGCCGACACCGCTCAGATCCTCGGGCTTGACGCCCGCGGCGGAAGCGGCTTCGCGCAGAGCATCCTCCATTGCGCTTGCCACGCCGGCCGGGCCGCCCGAGGTCGGCGTGGGCTGTCGCGCTTCGCCGACGACCTTGCCGCCTCCGTCGACGATCGCCGTCTGGATCTTGGTGCCGCCAAGGTCGATGCCACCGCGCAGGTCGCTCATCTCGCTCAGTCTATGCCGCGTTGCGTCTGGGAAGCTACGCCCGTGAGTGAACAGCGGGGCTGGCGACACTGGTGGGCGAAGCGGCGTTGGTACGAGCGCAACCGGCGCCCGCTGCGTCGCTGGCGTCTCGCCCGTCACGCCGCCCGCGGAGGCTTTTTCGTTCGCCGGCCGGTCGAGGGCGAGCTGCTCGAGGCGCTCGACGAGGGCCGCCTACGGATTGGCGAGGGAACGCTGCTCGAGCCCGGCTGTTGGCTGACCCTTGCTCCCGAGGCCCGGATCGAGATCGGCGCCGGCTGCTTCCTCAACCGCAACACGATGCTCGCCGCGTATGAGCTGATCGAGATCGGCGACCACACGATGTTCGCCAACGGCTGCTTCGTCGGCGACGCCGAGCACCGCTTCGACGATCCCGAGACGCCGGTCACCTGGCAGGGCTTCACCAGCAAGGGCCCGGTCAGGATCGGCGCCAACTGCTGGTTCGGGGTCAACTGTGCGGTGACCAGCGGCGTCACGATCGGCGACCGCTGCGTGATCGGCGCAAACTCCGTAGTCACGACTGACCTGCCCGCGGAGTCGATTGCGGCGGGTGCTCCGGCCCGTGTGATCAGGCCTATAGAATTCCGTCGCTGAGTGCCTATACTCGGAAGTCGGCCGTGACCCTCCAAGGGCATGGACCTACCCCATGAACCTCGCATTGACTGAGCCGTTGCACGCACGAGCAGGCGTGAAGTTCGTTCGCCGCAAGGACGAGCTGCGGGCGCTGCTTGCCTCCGCGCGGGCGGAGGGCCGCTCGATCGGTTTGGTGCCGACGATGGGCTACCTGCACGAGGGCCACCTCTCGTTGCTGCGCGCCGCCCGCTCCGAGTGCGACGTGGTCGTGATGAGCCTCTTCGTCAACCCGACCCAGTTCGCCCCCGGCGAGGATCTCGACCGCTACCCGCGCGACGAGGCGCGGGATGGCGAGCTGGCCAGTGAGGCCGGCGTCGACCTGGTCTACGCACCGCCGGTGGACGAGGTTTACCCCGACGGCTTCTCAACCAGCGTCGAGGTGAGCGGGCTGACCGAGGTGCTCTGCGGCGACCCCTCGCGTCGCGGGCCGGAGCACTTCCGCGGCGTCACCACCGTCGTCGCCAAGCTCTTCAACACCGTCGGGCCCGACGTCGCCTACTTCGGCCAGAAGGACGCTCAGCAGGTGGCTGCGATCCGTCGCATGGTGCGCGACCTCGACATCCCGGTGCGGATCGAGACACTGCCGATCGTGCGCGAGGCCGACGGCCTGGCGATGAGCTCCCGCAACGCCTACCTCGGGCTCGAGGAGCGCGAGCGGGCAACGGCGCTATCGCGGGCGCTGGGCGAGGTCGAGCGCGTCGCCCGCGCCGATTCGCTCGCCGCGGCACTCGACGCCGGCCGGCATGAGCTGGAGGCAGCGGGGGTCGAGCCGGAGTACCTCGAGGCCCGCGATGCAGAGAACTTGGAGCCGGTGGCCGAGCTGGATGGCCGTCCGGTGCTGGTAGCGGTCGCCGCGCGGTTCGGCGGCGCCCGCCTCATCGACAACATCGAACTTCCCGCCGATGGGCCGAAATGGGGAGCCGGACTCCCCATTTCGGCCCATCGACCTGAAAAGGAGGCCTGATGCAGAGGCAGATGCTCAAGTCCAAGATCCACCGGGCGACGGTGACCGACTGCGACGTCGATTACATCGGCAGCATCACGGTCGACACCGAGCTGATGGCAAGTGCCGACCTGATCACCAACGAGCAGGTCCACGTCTGGGACATCGACAACGGCGCCCGCTTCGTCACCTACGTCATCGACGGCGAGCCCGGTTCCGGCACGATGCAGGTCAACGGCGCCGCCGCCCACCTGACCCGCCCTGGCCACAAGATCATCGTCGCCTCTTTCGGCGCTTATGACGAGAGCGATTTGGAGGCCTACTCGCCGGTCGTCGTCCACGTCGACGACGACAACGCCACCGTCGCGGTCGACAGCCACCCGGAGGTGCTGCTCGCCCAGGAGGTCATCTGATGAGCGACCGCCAACCCGTCACCCTGCCCCGCCTGGCCGAGATGAAGCAGGCCGGCGAACCGATCGTGATGGTCACCGCCTACGATTACCCCTCGGCACGGGTCGCCGAGGAGGCCGGTGTCGACCTTGTCCTCGTCGGCGACACGGCGGCGATGGTCGTGCTCGGCTATCCCGGCACCGAGGCGGTCTCGATGGACGAGATGGTGATGCTCGGCAAAGCCGTCCGCCGCGGCGTGAAGACGCCGCTGATGGTCGGCGACATGCCGATGGGCAGCTACGAGGCCAGCAACGAGCTCGCCGTGCGGAGCGCCCAGCGCCTGGTCAAGGAGACCGGCTGCCAGGTGGTCAAGCTGGAGGCGGGGGGGACGTCGGTCGAGCGCGCCCGGGCGATTGTCCGCGCCGGCATCCCTGTCATGGGTCACGTTGGCCTGACGCCTCAGACCGCGACCGCGCTGGGTGGCTACAAGACCCAGGGCAAGACGGCCCAGGGCGCGATTCAGCTGCTCGAGGACGCGCTCGCCCTGCAGTCGGTCGGCTGCTTCGCGGTCGTCTTCGAGGCGGTGCCGGCGGCGATCGCCGAGGCGATCGCCCAGCGCCTCGAGATCCCGGCGATCGGGATCGGCGCTGGCCGCGCCACGGCCGGTCAGGTGCTCGTCTACCACGATCTGCTCGGGATCACGACCGGGCGCTCGCCCAAATTCGTCAAGCGCTACGCCGAGATCCACGCGGCGATGGTCGACGGCGTCAGCCGCTACGCGGAAGAGGTGCGCAGCCACCGATTTCCCGAGCCCGAGCACGTCTACGGGGTCGAGCCGGAGGAGCTGGCCGAGTTTCAGCGCTACCTGGAGCAGAAGGACGGGATCGGCTCCAAGGCGTCATGGGATTGGGAGCCGCTTCCGTGAGGGGCCCATCCCGGTAGGGCTTCCACTTAACTTTTTCGGTGGATCGCCGGTGGGCTGACGCCCGGGGCCGACACCGAAAAAGTACAAGACGTTCCAGCCCTACCGGGATGGGCCCGGTCGCAGCTAGCATGCCTCTGATGACGGCCGAGGAGCGGCGGGAAGAGCTTGTTGCCCTGTACAAGGAAGTGCAGGTGTGCACAAAGTGCCCGCTGCATGAGACGCGGACCAAGTCCGTGTTTGGGGCCGGTGACGCCGATGCCGAGGTGATGTTCGTCGGCGAGGCGCCGGGCGCCGAAGAGGATCGCCAGGGCCTGCCCTTCGTCGGTCGTGCCGGGCAGCTGCTCAATCAGCTGCTGGAAGGAATCGGTCTCTCGCGCGACGAGGTCTTCATCGCCAACGTGTTGAAGAGTCGGCCTCCAGGCAACCGCGACCCCCAGCCGCTGGAGATCGAGGCCTGCCGCCCCTACCTGTTCGAGCAGGTGCGGCTGATCGAGCCACGCGTCGTCTGCACCCTGGGCAACTTCGCGACCAAGTTGCTGAGCGGCAACCCGACCGGGATCACCAGGGTGCGGGGGACGCCGCAGGTGCACGAGCTGGGCGGCCGCACTGTTTTCCTGCTGCCGCTCTTCCACCCGGCGGCGGCGCTGCGCACCCCGGCGGTCAAGGAGACGCTGCGGGCCGACCTGGAGCTGCTGCCGCAACTGCTCGCGGGCCCGCCGCCAGTCGGGGCCGGGGAAACGGTGGAGGAGGAGATCGTTGAGGAGCCGGCGGTGGCCCCGCCCGAGGATCCCGCCGACCAGCTCGACATGTTCGGTTGAGCGCCGCGGTGGAGACCGTCGAGAGCGGGTCCGCGGCCGAGACCGAAGCGGTTGGGGCGAAGCTCGCCCCACGCCTGGGCCCCGGCGATGTTGTCGTCGTCAGCGGCGAGCTGGGGGCCGGCAAGACGACGCTGATCCGCGGCGCCTGCCGGGCGCTCGGGGTCGAGGGCCCGGTCACCTCACCCACTTTCACGATCGGCCAGCGCTACCTGGGCCGCCTGTCGATCTCCCACCTCGACCTCTACCGCCTCGGCGGCCTGGAGGAGGAGGATCCGGCGCTGCTCGACGACTACCTCGACGCCGCCTCGGTCGCGTTCCTGGAGTGGCCCGCCCTGGCGGAGCCGCAACTGGTGGGATACCGCGTCATCGCGGTCCGCCTGGACCATGCTGGCGAGGACAGGCGACGCATCGAAGTAGACAGCGCATCGGTCCTGGAATGAGCGTGTTTCGGAGGGGGATGCTGCCCTGTAGCATCGCCTGGGTACGCAAAACCGAACGAGGAGAGCGCTTGATGAAGGGACCGAAGACGCTGACGGCAGTGGTAGTGGGGATCGCGCTGCTGGCGAGCGCGGCTCCCGCCTCGGCGAAGAAAGGCGCCGCGTTCAAGCACTACGTCGCCTGCGGTCTGTCCCAGAAAGCGAAGCCGGCGCACCACTGCCAGGCGGGACGCGACAAGGGCGCCTTCTTCCGCAGCAACAAGGGCGACGTCTTCTACACGGTATGCGTCAAGTTCCCAACCAAGAAAAACCTTTGCGCCCCCAAACAAAAAGCGGAAAAGGGGACGCTCTACGTCAACAAGATCACCTCCAACATCCCGGGTGAACACAAGGTTTCCTGGTTCGTGAAGGGAAAGCGGGTCGGTCTCTTCAGCTTTGTCGTCGACCAGTCCAAGCACGGGAAGTAGTCACAGGCAAGCTGTGGTCGTCGTCGGCTTCGACACCGCGACCGCCGACACCGCTGTCGCCGCGACTCGCGACGGCGAGGTTCTGCACGAGGCGCTGCTCGGGCTCTCCGAGAAGGGGGGGCCGCAGCACACCACGGCGCTTCTGGCCGAGGTCGAGCGGGCGGCGGAGGCGTCCGGCGGCTGGGAAGCGGTCGGCCGGATCGCCGTTGGCATCGGTCCCGGTTCCTTCACCGGCCTACGGGTCGGCATCGCCACCGCGCGAGCGCTGGGGCTCAGTCGCGGGCTACCGCTCAGTGGCGCCGGCACCCTGGATGCACTGGCACGGGGGCTCGGCGAGGTCGCCGGCGAGCGCCGTTGCCTCGCTGTCCTCGACGCACGCCGCGGCGAGGTCGCCGCGGCGGTCTACTCGGCGGCGGGCGAGCAACTGTGGGGGCCCTGGCTCGGAAGCCCGGAGGAGCTTGCCACGCGGATTCCCGCGCTGCCCGAAGCGGCGCTGTGCGGGGGGTCGGGCGCTGTACGATTTAGGCAGCAGTTGACGAGTCGGGCGGTCGTGATCCCGGATGACGCCGACCCCGTGCACCGCGTCGCCGCGCGGCACATCTGCGCTCTCGCGGCGGCCGGAACGGACGAGGACGAATCTGGCTCGATTGCCCCGATCTATCTGAGGCCCCCCGATGCACAACGGTGGCGTGAGCGAGACTCTGTCCAAGCAGCCGAGTGAGCTGAGCGGCGAACCGCCGGTGCGGCGGCTTGCCTACAGCGACCTGCCCGCGGTGATCGCGGTCGAGCGCCGCTCCTTCCCGGCGCCCTGGTCGCTGGCGATGTTCGTGCTCGAGCTTTCCAAGCCGTCGGGGATCTGTCTCGCCGCCACCGCCGGCGACGAGCTGGTCGGCTACCTGGTCTGCTCGCGCTACGACCGCGTCTGGCACGTGATGAACGTCGCCGTGGCGCCGGAGCGGCGCCGCCAGGGGATCGCCAGCCGCCTGATCTCGCAACTGATCGCCCAGGCCGGCGACGAGCTCCCTTTCACGCTCGAGGTGCGGGTCTCCAACCGCGATGCGATCGCGATGTACGAGAAGCTCGGCTTCCGCTCGGCCGGGGTGCGTCCTCGCTACTACCAGGACAACGGCGAGGACGCCCTGATCATGTGGCTCGATTGATCGGGGGCCGCTCTTGATCCTCGCAATCGAGACCTCCTGCGATGACACCTGCGCCGCCGTCCTCGACGGCCCGCAGATCCGCTCCAGCCTGATCTCCTCGCAGGACGAGGCCCACGCCGCCTTCGGCGGGATCGTGCCCGAGGTCGCCTCGCGACATCACCTGGAGCTGGCGGTGCCGTTGGTCGACGCGGCGCTGAGCGAGGCCGGCGTTTCCCTCGACGAGATCGAGGCGGTGGCGGTGACCGCCGGACCGGGCCTGATCGGCGCGCTGCTGGTCGGCCTCAGCACCGCCAAGGCGATCGCCGCGCCGCGGCGGCTGCCGCTGATCCCGGTCGACCATCTGCAGGGGCACGTCGCCGCCAACTTCCTCGCCCCGAGCCGCTCGAACCCCCCTTCCTATGTCTCGTCGCGAGCGGTGGCCACACGTTGCTGGCGGGAGTGCACGACCGTGCCGGCCACGAGGTGCTCGGGCAGACGCTCGACGACGCCGCCGGCGAGGCCTTCGACAAGGTCGCCCGCCTGCTCGGCCTCGGCTTCCCCGGTGGCCCCGCACTGCAACGGCTGGCCGAGGAGGGCGACCCCGAGGGATTCGAGCTACCTATCGCGATGGCCCGCGACCCCGGCCTCGACTTCAGCTTCAGCGGCCTGAAGACCGCGCTCGTCTACCTCTGCCGCGACCTCGGACCCGAGGGGGTGGAGGAGCGCCGCGCCGACCTCGCCGCGAGCTTCCAGGCAGCGGCGGTCGGGCAGCTGACGGCGAAACTGAAGCGGGCGCTGAAGCGGGGCGAGTGGGACGCGGTTGCGCTCGGCGGCGGCGTCGCCGCCAACGGGCCGCTGCGCGCGGCGGTGTCGGCGCTCTGCGAGGAGCAGGGCGTGCGCTTGAAGCTGGTGCCGCTGGAGCTTTGCACCGACAACGCGGCGATGATCGGCTCGGCGGCGCGTTTCGCCACGGCGCTTCCTTATCCCGACTACCTCTCCTACGACGCCTTCCCCAGCAACCGCGCGCCGGTTGCCGTTCGATGAGCGCGGAGCTCGTCCTCTACTCGCGCCCGGGTTGCCACCTCTGCGAGCAGGCGCTGGAGGAGCTGGTCGCACTGCACGAGGAGGGCTACCGCTTCGAGCTGCGCGAGATCGACATCGAGAGCGACGAGGCCCTGCTGCGAGCGATGCTCGAGCGGATTCCCGTGCTCGAGCTGAACGGCGAGGTCGTCTCCGAGCTGACCCTGGACCAAATCTCCGTTCGGGCGCGGCTCGATACTGTGGGGGCCGATGATTGAGCAGGCCGTGGAGGAGGTCGAGGTGCCCGGTGGGCTGATTGGCGATGGCGAGCGCCTCTCGCTCGGTGTCGCCGCGCGCCTCTCGCGCTACCTGCAGGTGCTGACCCAGGCCCGCAAGATGGGGCGGGAGACGATCTCCTCGCAGGAACTGTCGGACTACACCCACATCAATCCGACCCAGATCCGCCGCGACCTTTCGGGCTTCGGCAAGTTCGGCAAGCGCGGGGTCGGCTACAACGTCGACTCGCTGGTGGCGGAGATCCGCAAGATCCTGCGCACCTCCGGCCAGCACAACATCGCCCTCTTCGGCGCCGGCAACCTCGGCCAGGCAATCGCCAGCTCCGACATCTTCGCCGACCACGGTTTCGAGGTCGTCGCCATGTTCGACATCGACCCGGAGGTCGTCGGCAGCCAGGTCGGCAGCCTTCAGATCCGCGATTTCGGCGACCTGGAGGCTGTCGTCTCCGACCAGGAGATCGTCGTCGGCGTCCTTGCCGTCCCCGCTGCCGCCGCGCAGGCCGTAGCCGACCGTCTGGTCGAGGCCGGAGTCAAAATCATCTTCAACTACTCCGAGCAGCTGCTGCAGGTGCCGCCGGAGGTGACGGTGCATACCTCCAGCCCCGCTGTCGACCTTCTCTACGCGCTCTACTTCTACCTGACCTGAGAGCTCCCTTGTCCCTGGACCTCGACCTGGCTCGGGAGAGATTCGAGTCCTCCACCGACTTTACGATCGGCCTCGAGGAGGAGTTCGCGATCCTCGACCCGGCCACGCTCGAGCTCGAGCACCGCTTCGACGAGCTCTACGCCGCCTGCCAGAAGGACGACCTCCTGGCCAGCTCGGCGGCCGGTGAGCTGATCGCCTCGGAGATCGAGATCCGCTCCGGGCGCTCGGAGACCTTCGGCGAGGCGATGTCGGCCCAGCGCGAGTGCCGGACACGGCTCTTCGCGATTGCCGACGGGATGGGGCTGGCGCTGGGGGCGATGGGCACGCACCCCTGGGCGAACTACCTCGACCAGCGGATCATCGACACCCCCCACTACAACCGCCTGCGCCACGAACTGGGCTGGGTCGCCCAGCGCAACAACACCTGGAGCATGCATGTCCACATGGGCGTCCGCGGAGCCGATCGCGCGATCGCCGTCTGCGACTGGATGCGCGAGCTGCTGCCGCTGCTGCTGGCGGCCTCGGCCAACTCGCCCTTCCTCGATCGCCGCGACACTGGCCTGCACACCGTGCGCACCGAGATCTTCACCCGCACGTTTCCTCGCTGTGGCGTTCCCAGCCCCTTTCTCGACTGGGCCGGCTACGCCGAGTTCGTCGGCATGCTGCAGCGGACCGGCAGCGCGGTCGAGTCGACCCAGCTCTGGTGGAGCGTCCGCCCCCACCACCAGTTCGGCACGGTCGAGGTGCGGATCTGCGATGCGCAGACGCGGGGCGAGGAGTCCTTCGCCCTGGCCGGCCTGGTTGCCGCCTGCATCGCCCAGACGGCGCTCGACTACGACGAGCACGGTTACGACGGCGCCGGCGCGCCGCTGCGCGACCGCGAGATCGAGGAGAACCTCTGGCGGGCGATCCGCCACGGGATGAGCGGCAAGCTGATCGACTTCCGCCGCGGCGAGGAGATCGAGGCACGGGTGGCGCTTGAGGGTCTGCTCGAGTGGACCGAGCCGGCCCGCTCGGCGCTCGGGATCGAGCCGCGGCTCCCTGAGCGCAATGGCGCTCAGCGCGCGCACGAGGCTCTCGGGGAGGGCATCGCGATCGAGGACGTCTACCGCGAGGCGGTGCGCGAAACGCACCGCACTTATGCCGGCGCCAAGCAGGCGGCGTAGGGCGCGCGAGGGCTGGAAACGCGGTATCCGCGGGCCCTTATAGACTCCCGCGCCGCCTTAACCCCAGCCGGAGGAACAGAACTTGACCAGCTTCTTGACCGAATACGGAGTCGTCGTTGCGCTTGTCTGCGCAGGGGCGGCAGTGCTCTACGGATTGATCATCACGCAACGCCTGCTTAAGAAGTCACCAGGCAACGAGCGGATGCAGGAAATCTCAGGGGCGGTGCAGGAGGGGGCCAAGGCCTACCTCAACCGCCAGTACACGATCATCGCCGCTGTCGCGGTGCCGATTGCGATCGTGCTCTGGCTCCTGCAGGACTACAAGACCGCGATCGGCTTCGTGATCGGCGGTGTCCTCTCGGGTGCGACCGGCTTCATCGGGATGAACCTCTCGGTGCGCGCCAACTCGCGCGTCGCCGAGGCGGCCCGCGGCGGTGTGCCGCCGGCTCTCGACGTCGCCTTCAAGGGCGGCTCGGTCACCGGTCTGCTCGTCGTCGGCCTCGCTCTCTTCGGGGTGGCCGGCTACTTCGGCCTGCTCGTTCTCACCGGCTCGAGCGACAAGGAGGCCGTCGACGCGCTCGTCGGCCTCGGCTTCGGCGGCTCGCTGATCTCCGTCTTCGCCCGGCTCGGCGGCGGCATCTTCACCAAGGCAGCCGACGTCGGCGCCGACCTGGTCGGCAAGGTCGAGGCGGGAATCCCCGAGGACGACCCGCGCAACCCGGCCGTGATCGCCGACAACGTCGGCGACAACGTCGGCGACTGCGCAGGCATGGCTGCCGACCTGTTCGAGACCTACGCGGTCACCTCGGTCGCGGTGATGCTGCTCGGCGTCCTCACCTTCACCGGCTCGGGCGGCGACTTCTCACGCGAGGTGGCGATCTTCCCGCTGGTCATCGGCGCCGTCGCGATCATCGCCTCGATCATCGGGGCGCTCTCGGTGCGAACCAAATCGGACCGGGTCGAGGGAGCCCTGTACCAGGGCCTGATCATCTCCGGGATCCTCTCGATCGCGGCTTTCTACCCGGTCACCAGCTGGCTGATGAGCGACCCGGTGCGGCTCGGCCTCAGCACCGCGGCAAAGTCGGTCACCGTGACCGACCTCTGGCTCTGCGCGGTAATCGGCGTCGCGGTCACGGCGCTACTTTTTGTCATCACTGAATTTTATACCTCGACCCGCTTCCGGCCGGTGAAGTCGATCGCCAAGGCCTCGGAGACCGGTCACGCGACCAACATCATCCAGGGGCTGGCTCAGGGCTTCCAGTCGACGGCGGCTCCGGCGCTGGTTCTGGCGCTGGCGATCCTCGCCGCCAACGAGCTCGCCGGCATCTACGGGATCGGTATCGCCGTGATGGCACAGCTCTCGCTCTGCGGCCTGATCGTCGCCCTCGACGCCTTCGGGCCGATCACCGACAACGCCGGCGGCATCGCCGAGATGGCCAACCTGCCGGAGGAGGTCCGCAACGTCACCGATCCGCTCGACGCGGTCGGCAACACGACCAAGGCGGTCACCAAGGGCTATGCGATCGGCTCCGCCGCACTCGCCGCCCTGGTCCTGTTTGCGGCCTTCAAGAGCGAACTCGCCGGCGAGGCGCCGCCCGGATTCGATCTCAACGGCCTCTTCAACCTGAGCAGCCCCGACGTGCTGATCGGGCTGATCATCGGCGGCATGATGGTCTACCTGTTCGCGGCATTCGCGATCGAGGCCGTCGGCCGTGCCGGTGGCGAGGTGGTCGAACAGGTCCGTGAGCAGTTCCGCGAACACCCGGGGATCATGGAGGGCACCGAAAAACCGGACTACGCGAAAACGGTCAGCATCGTCACCCTGGCGGCGCAGAAAGAGATGATCCTGCCCGCGCTGATCCCGATCCTCGTCCCCGTCGTCGTCGGCCTGCTCAGCGTCGACGCCCTCGGCGGGCTCCTGATCGGCGTCATCGTCGTCGGCCTCTTCGCGGCGATCTCGATGACCGCCGGCGGTGGCGCCTGGGACAACGCCAAGAAGCTGATCGAGGACGGCGCCCACGGCGGCAAAGGCTCCCCGGCCCATGAAGCCTCGGTGACCGGCGACACGGTCGGCGATCCCTACAAGGACACGGCCGGCCCGGCGATCAACCCGATGATCAAGGTGGCAAACATCGTCGCCATCCTGATCATCCCGATCGTTCACTTCTAGACGTTTGGCAAGGCGGAGGGCTAGGGTGCCCCTCCGCCTTGCTGGGTTTTCCGCCAGGAACGCATAACGTTCGGCTCTGTGAGCTGGCGGGGCGGAAAAGAGGACGCCGCTGCGGCGGAGGGGCACCCTAGCCCTCCTTCGTGGGCGCATACGGAGCTTCGCTCGTTCGCTGTGGTGCTCACGCTTGCTGTGGCGAGCTTGCTTCTGCTCGCTTCGGCTGCTTCTGCTGACCCGCCGGCCAACGACAAATTTGAAGACGCCCAGGTGCTTGGGCCTGGGCTGCCGATCCTCGTGCCAGGATCGAATGTGGAAGCCACCAAGGAATCATCGGGGGAGCCTTACGAAGTGTTCGCCGCGGGGAATTCCGTTTGGTTCAGCTGGACGGCGCCCAGCGATGAGGTGGTTTCGATCGATACCTGCAACAGCGAATTTGCGACTCTCCTGACGGTTTTCAGTGGCTCCGGCCTCGGCGCGCTCACCGAGGTGGGGTACGACAGCAACATCGACGGCCGTTACTGCCCCGACGCCGCAGGGGTGACGTTCCGTGCGGTAAGCGGGACGACCTACTCGATCTTGGTCGATGGGGATGCCTTCTCTTTCCCGGAAGGCCCGCCCCCAATCACCCAGGGGTCGTTCGAATTGAGGATCGCCGCCGTTCCACTGCCGTCCAACGACGACTTCGACCAGGCTGCTCCGATGGGGCCCTCGGTGACCGCTGTCATCAACGAAGAATTCTCTTACTCCACGTGGTCGGGTGGCTTCAATTGGAATGCCACCAAGGAGGCGGGCGAGCCCGACCATGCGGGCGATCCGGGTGGCGCATCGGTTTGGTACTACTGGACCGCCCCCAGGTCGGGGCACACCGAGATCGGGGCCTGTGGCTCGTTCAACATCCTGCTCGGCCTCTATACGGGCGACGCGGTGAACACCCTCACTCCGGTTCCACTCGAAAGCAGGCCCGTTCCTTGCTTTGTCAACTTCCAGGCCACCGCCGGAACGACCTATCGGATAGCCCTGGACGGCAGGCTCGACACCGATACGGGGCTGCCATTCATGACCGGTCTTGGCATCCACGTCTCGATGAATATTCCTCCGCCGGCGAAGAAAGGCGCTTCGGCGCAGGCCGGTCCGCCCCTCGACACGGTTCCGCCGAGGACCGCGGTTTCCAAGCGTGTTCTGAAGAAACGGCCCTCGACGTGGATTCTCAGCTTCACGTCGAACGAGCCCGGCTCGACCTTTCGCTGCAAGCTCGACGAGGGCGCCTTCCACAAGTGCCGCCCGTTGCGGAGGGTCGACCCCGCCGCGAAGGGCCGGCACGTTCTCAGGGTTGTCGCGGTGGACAAGGCGGGCAACGTCGATCCCACGCCTGCCCTGGTTCGCTTTGGGATCGCCGGGAAGCCTCACGTTAGGCGCTGACCCCTCCGCCACGCTTCGGCTGGCGACTTACCGTCGCTATAGGGGGGCTAACTCGCCACGGCTCGCGGTCTAGGGTTCTGCCATGGTCGAGGATCTGGTCAACGTTGCAGACTTTGCGCAGGCTGCGGCTGAGAAGCTGGATGCCGGTGTAGCCGGGTATTTCTTCGGGGGTGCCGGGGATGAGCTGACGCTTGCTGAGAACGTCGCGGCCTGGAAGGGCTGGCGGCTGCGGCCTCGGGTACTTGCTGGGCTCGGCGAGTGGTCGACGCGGGTCGAGTTGCTGGGCGGGGAGGTCTCCATGCCTATCTTGGTCACGCCGACTGCCTACCAGGGGCTGATCGACCCGGAGGGTGAGGTGGCGATGGCGCGGGCGGCCGCCGCGGCGGGAACGGTGATGTGCCTCTCGACGTGCGCCACCACGCGGCCAGGGCCCGTCGCCGCCGCGGCTCCGGACGGACGACGCTGGTTCCAGCTCTACTGCTTCAAGGACGAGAGCCTCACCAGGGCCCTGGTGGACGAGGCGGTCGAGGCCGGCTTCGAGGCAATCGTGGTCACCGTCGACGCGCCGCGCAGCGGCAACCGCGAGCGTGACTTGCGGACTGGGTTCAAGATCCCCGAGGAGCTGGGTGTTCCGAGCGTGGAAGCGGCGCTCGGCTCCGACCGCGCGATCACGATCGAGGAGACCTTCGGCCTGATGGAGCCGGCGCTGAGCTGGTCCGACTTCGAGGAGCTTGCCGTCGACTGCCGTGTGCCGGTGCTGGTCAAGGGGGTGCAGACCGGGGAGGACGCGGGGCTGGCGGTCGAGCACGGCGCCGCTGGCGTCGTCATCTCCAACCACGGGGCCCGCCAGCTCGACCGTTGCCTCGCCACCGCCGACGTCCTTCCCGAGGCGGTCGACGCGGTCGCGGGGCGGGTCCCCGTCCTGGTCGACGGCGGCATCCGGCGCGGCGTCGACGTCGCGATCGCCCTGGCGCTCGGCGCCGACGCGGTGCTGGTCGGGCGACCGGCGCTCTGGGGGCTCGCGGTGGGCGGAGAGGCAGGCGCCCGTCGCGTGCTCGAGCTGCTGCGCGAGGAGCTCGAGCTGACGCTCGCCCTCTGCGGTTGCGCCTCGCCCGCGGAGCTGACCCGCGCTCACGTGCGGAGAGCACCGGCGGCGTCCGTATATTCGGACTGAGTGACCGGCCCCTCCAACTGATCGATGGCGCAGCGGATCCCCAGAGACGAATCGCTGAGCCGTGTGCATGGTGTCGGCGCGCTGTTCTCGGCCGCCTACGGCAACGTCGGCTCCTCGATCTACTACGCGCTCGGCGTCACCGCCGCCTTCGCCCTTGGGCTCACCCCGGTCGCCTTCGTCATCTCCGGCCTGATCTTCGCCGCGACCGCCGCGACCTACGCCGAGGCGACGGTGATGTACCCCGAGGCGGGGGGCTCCTCGAGCTTCGCCCGCCACGCCTTCAACGAGCTGGTCAGCTTCGTCGCCGCCTGGGGACAGATGCTCAACTACACGATCACGGTCGCGATCTCGGCCTACTTCGTGCCCCATTACCTGGCGGTCTTCTGGGAGCCGCTCGGCCATGCCCCGGGCGACATCATCGGCGGCGCCGTGCTGATCGGGGCGCTGGCGCTGCTCAACATCCGCGGCTCGCAGGAGTCGGCGAAACTCAACCTGATCCTCGCGGTCGCCGACCTCGGCACCCAGGTCGTGCTGGTCGGGATCGGCGTCGTGCTGGTGCTGAGTCCACAGGTGCTGGTCGACAACGTCCACCTCGGCGTCGCCCCTTCCTGGAGCGACTTCGCCCTCGGCATCGCGGTCGCGATGATCGCCTACACCGGCATCGAGACGATCTCCAATATGGCCGAGGAGGCCAAGGACGCGGCGCGGACGATCCCGCGCAGCGTCGGCTTCACGGTCGCCGCCGTGCTCGGCCTCTACCTGCTGATCCCGATCGTCGCGCTATCGGCGATGCCGGTCGTGCAGGACGCCGCCGGCCACTACACCACCGCGCTCGGCTCCGAGTTCGCCAGCGACCCGATTCTCGGCATCGTCGAGAACCTCGGCCTCAGCAGTGGCCTGACCGAAGGGCTGCGCTTCTACGTCGGCATCCTCGCCGCGGTGATCCTGCTGATCGCCACCAACGCCGGGCTGATCGGCGTCTCGCGCCTCACCTACTCGATGGGCCAGCACCGTCAGCTGCCCGAGGGGCTGCGCCAGGTCCACCCCCGCTACCGCACTCCCTATATCGCGATCCTCGTCTTCGCCGGCCTTGCGATGATCACGTTGATTCCGGGACAAGCCGAATTCCTGGCGACGCTGTACTCGTTCGGTGCGATGCTCTCGTTCACGATCGCCCACGTTTCGGTGATACAGCTGCGACGCAGGCACGCGGGCGAGGAGCGTCCCTGGAAACCGCCACTCAACTTCCGCGCCTTCGGCTTCGAGGTCCCGCTGACGGCGGTGCTCGGCGGTCTCGGCACCTTTGCCGCCTGGATCGTGGTGATGGCGCTGAACCCGCGCACGCTCGCCGTGGGAGCCGGCTGGATGGCGTTCGGGATCGTCGTCTATGTCCTCTACCGCCGCAACCAGAAACTGCCGCTTACCGAGACCGTCAAAGTGGTCACGCCGGAGCCGCTCGGCGTCGAGGAGATCGAGTACCGCAGCATCCTGGTCGCCTTCGAGGACGGCGAGCCGTTCTCCGAGGAGATGGTCGCGACGGCGATCAAGCTCGCCTCCAAGCGCCGTCGCGGCGTTCACATCCACTCGATGCTGACGGTACCGACCGACCTTCCGCTCGACGCCGACCTGCGCAATCAGGAAGCCGAGGCGCAGAGCAAGGTCGAGCAGGCAAAGCTGATCGGCGGGCAGCGGATCACCGGTCACGTCGAGCGGGTGCGCCCGGCGCAGGCGGGCTACTCGATCTCCGACGAGGCGAACCTGATCAGCGCCGCCGCGATCGTCGTCGGCCTGCGCTACCGCAACGGCGCGCCGCTCTACGACAAGACCCTGCAGACCGTGCTCAGCGAGCGCCCCTGCCGCGTCATCGTCGTCTCCGACAGGAGCGTGCAGAGCCCCGAAGCCGTTCCTGCCCTGGCCTAGAATCGCCGCGATGTCTTCGCCCGAGCGGATCTACAGCGGCTCGATCCGCGCCCTCTCTTTGGTCTTCGTGGCTCTGGGTCTGCTGATCCTCGCAAGCACCTTCTCCCACGGAGGCGGTCCGCTCTCCCTTGGAACCCTCCTCGGCTTGGCTTTCCTGGCTGTCGGCGTAGCGCGCCTCTGGTTGTCCGGCTCCCTCCGCGGGTGGCGCAGGGGGAGGGGGGGTTCGGACGGGTGAGTCCGCTAACCCCCCCTCCCCCTGCGACAGGACCCGCGGCTGAGGGCTCAGATGAGCAGCCCGATCAACCGCAGCCAGAGCAGCAACGCCCCCGCCTGGAACCCCTGCTGAACCGCGGCCTAGGCGTCCCAGGCCTCTTTGTCGCGGTCTACTCGGTTGTCGGCTTCTCGATCTACTTCTCGCTCGGCGTCGTCGCCGATCGCGGCCTCGGCCTGACCCCGCTGATCTTCCTCGCCGCCGGGCTGCTGTTCGTGCTGACCACGCTCAGCTACGTCGAGGGGGGCGCGATGATCCGCGAGCGGGGCGGCTCGTCGAGCTTCGCCCGCCACGCCTTCAACGAGCTGATCGCCTTCATCGCCGGCTGGGCGATCCTGATCGACTACCTGATCGTCGCCGCGCTGGCGGCGATCTCGGTCCCGCACTACCTGGAGCCGATCTCCCACAACCTTTCCGAGCCGGGCTGGGAGATCGGTGTCGCCGGGCTGGTAATCGTCGCCGCCTGCACGCTCAACATCCTCAACATCACCGGTCGCGGCCGGGCGCGCACGCTCAGCGCGTTGGCGCTTGCCGACATCGTCTTGCAGCTCGCGGTGATCGGCGTGGGTGTGCTCGCGGTCCTGCACCCCGACCGCCTCACCGACCAGATCCACCTCTTCGCCAGTCCTAGCCTCAAGGACATCGTCTACGCGTCGGTGGTCGCGATGCTCGCCTACGCCGGGATCGAGGCCGCCTCCGACCTTGCGCCCGACATCGACGTCAGGCCGCGCGACCTGAAGCGGATCGTCTCGGTGGGGGCCGTCGCGGTGCCGCTCGTCTACGCCGGGATGGCGGCGATCGCGCTGATGGCGGTGCCGGTCGTCGCCGGGCCGCACGGACCCGAGACCGCGCTCGGCGGCGAATTCGTCGAGGCGCCGGTGCTCGGTGTGGTCTCCGCCTACCACCCGGCGTGGGTCGCGCACACGATGCGCTGGGTGGTGGCGCTGGTCGCTGCGCCGGTCTTGTTCTGGGCGGCGACGACCGCGATGCTCGGCGTCTCCCGCCACATCTACACGCTGGCGATCAACCGCCAGATCCCCAGCTGGCTGGGCAAGCTCAACGGTCGCTACGCGACGCCGCACGTCGCGATCGGGCTCTCAGGCCTGATCGCGATCGGCCTGGTCGCACCGACCGACGTCAAGCTGCTGGCCGGGCTCTACGCCTTTGGGGCGATGCTGGCGATCACGATCGCCCACCTCTCGATCCTGCGGCTGCGGGTCACCGAACCCGACCGATCCCGCCCCTTCCGGGTGCCCTGGAACGTCTCCTGGCGTGGCGCGCAGCTTCCCGTGCCGACCATCCTGGCCGCTCTGCTCAGCTTCCTCGCCTTCCTCAGCGTGCTTGCCTTTCACGAGCGGGCGCGCTGGGTCGGTGGCGGCTGGATGCTGTTCGGCCTGCTCTTCTACGTCGTCTACCGCAAGGTCTTCGAGGGGACTTCCCTGACCCGGCGCGTCTCGGTCACCGAGAGGGCTCTGACCAAGCAGGCGCCCGACGTCGAATACGGCAACATCCTCGTGCCGGTGTTCGGGACCGAGCTCGACGACGACATCGTCGCCACCGCCGGCCGTCTCGCCGCGGCGGAGCAGGAGGGAGACGCCGAAATCGACGAGACCCACCTCGCGATCGTCTACGTGCTCGAGGTGCCGCTCACCCTGCCCCTGGACGCAGAGCTGCCGCAGGAGCAGGAGAACGAGGCCCTGCAAGCGATCGATCGGGCCCGCGAAATCGCCGAAGAGTACGAGGACGTCAGGGTGAGCGCGTCGGTGACGAGAGCGCGCAAGGTCGGCGCCGGGATCGTCGAGGCGGCGCGTCGCGGGGGGGTCGAAGCGATCGTGGTCGGGGCCGAGCCGCCGAGCAAGATCCGCGGTGGAGCCACGCTGGGTGGGATCGGCGCCGCCAGGCCCGCCGAGATCGGGGCGGCCACGGAGTACGTGCTGAAGAAGGCGCCATGCCAGGTGTTGCTGACTGCTCCTCCCGAGCAGGTCGCGTCCATCTAGTATCCGCGGCGTGTTCATTCTGATCGTCGGCTGCGGAAGAGTCGGCTCCTCCGTCGCGAGGAGCATGCTGAGCGAGGGGCACGAAGTCTCCTGCCTCGACGAGGACCCCGAGTCCCACACGCGGCTCGAGGTCGGGCTCGACAAGGGCTGGGAGGACCTCGGCGGTCGCTTCACGGTCGGCACCGGCCTCGAGACCGACGCTCTGGTCGCTGCCGGGATCGAGACCGCGGATGCCTTCATCGCCGCGACCAACGGCGACAACACCAACATCGTCATCGCCCAGATCGCCCAGCGCCGCTACGAGGTGCCGACGGTGATCGCCCGGATCCTCGACCCGCTGCGGGCCGAGTGGTATCGCCAGCAGGGCATGAACACGATCTGCCCGACGCGCGTCGCGATCGACATGCTGGAGAGCGCCGTCCGCGAGGGCGCCCAGCGCAGCAAGGTGGTCTGACCGTGTACATCATCGTCGTCGGAGCGGGGAAGGTCGGCTGGAACCTGGCCCGCGAGCTGCTTGAAAAGAACCACGAGGTGACGGTGATCGAGAGCAATCGGCGCCGCTACCTGACCGTCGAGCAGGAGCTCGAGCACAACGTCACCTACGGCGATGCCTCTGAGCTCTGGGTGTTGGAGCGCGCCGGGATCCAGCGAGCCGACATGGTGATCGCTGTCACCGGCGACGACGAGGACAACATGCTGATCTGCCAGGTCGCCAAAGAGAAGTACGAGGTGCAGCAGATCATCGCCCGGGTGAACAACCCCCGCAACCGCCCCCACTTCGACTTGCTCGGGGTGAAGCCGTCGGTTTCCGCCACCGACCTGATCCTGCGCCTGCTCGAGCACGAGGTGCCCGAGTACGGGCTCGTCCACCTGCTCGACCTGCAGGAGGAGCAGCTGGAGATCATCGAGATGTTGCTCGGCAAGGATTCGCGGGTAACTGGACGTCGTGTCGGCGATCTCTCGATGCCCGAAGGCAGTCTCTTGATCTCGGTGCTGCGCGAAGGCAAGGGCTTCGTGCCCAACGCCGACACCGTGCTCGAGGTCGGCGACGAGGTGCTCGCCGTGCTAGATCCGGGTCGCGAGGACGACCTCAAGGAGCTCTTCGGCCCGGCTGCCGGCGGCAACGGGACGGCCTGAGCGATGGCCGATCGCGAGGTCGATTTCCTCCTGATCGGCGGCGGCATGGGCTCGGCGCACTGCGCGGCTGAGCTGCGCAAGCGCGGTGCCGAGGGCTCGATCCTGCTGGCCGGCCGCGAGCCCGAGCCGCCTTACGAACGACCGCCGCTCACCAAGGAGTACATGCGTGGCGAGGCGAGCCGCGAGGACGCCTACGTCAACCCCCCCGGCTGGTACGAGGAGAACGGGATCGAGCTGCTGACCGGCGTAAACGCGATGTCGCTCGACCCGGCGGCGCGCACGGCAAAGCTGCAGGGCGGGGAGGAGGTCGCCTTCGACAAGGCGCTGCTCGCCACCGGGGCGATGGTCAACATCCTGCGGGTCGAGGGCGCCGAGAACGAGGGCATCCACTACCTGCGGGCCTTCGGCAACTCCGACGCGATCCGCACCGATGCCGAGGCCTCCGGGCACGTGGTGCTGATCGGCGGCAGCTACATCGGCACCGAGGTCGCCGCCTCGCTGACCGCGAAGGGCGTCAAGTGCACGATCGTGATGATGGAGGACGTCGCGCTGTCGCGGGTCTTCGGCGAGGACGCCGGGCGCTGGTTCCAGCAGACGATCGAAGACCATGGAGTCACCGTCCACGCCGGCGAGGAGCTTGAGGCCTTCGAGGGCGACGGGCGGGTAAAGGCGGTGCTGACCAAGAGCGGCCGGGCGATCGAGTGCGACGCGGTCGTGGTCGGCGCCGGCGTCCGCCCCGACGCGATGCTCGCCCAGCGCGCCGGGCTCGAGGTCGATGACGGGATCGTCTGCGACTCGAAGTTGATGACCTCGACCGAGGGGATCTACGCGGCGGGCGACTGCTGCTCCTACGACAGCGTCGTCCACGGCCGGCGGATCCGGGTAGAGCACTGGGACGTGGCGATGCAGCAGGGCATGCACGCCGCCGGCAACATGCTCGGCGAGGGTCGCGACTACGACGTCGTCCCCTACTTCTTCAGCGACCTTGCCGACTGGGCGAGCCTCGAGTACGTCGGCCCGGCGGCCGAGTGGGACGAGGAGATCTGGCGGGGCGACCGCGACCGGGGCGAGTTCTCCGTCTGGTATCTGAAGGACGGCAAGGTGGCCGGAGCGCTCAGCGTCGGCCGCTCCGAAGATCTGGCCGAGGCGCGCCGCATGCTCGCCGGCGACGTCGACGTCTCCGCCGCTCGCGAGCAGATTGTCGACTCCGACAGCGATCTGGGCGAAATCTCCTGACGAGGGGCGTGCGGGCACCTCGTGCACGCCGCCGGATATCCTCAAGGCAGTCCGTTGCGCCCTGGTGTAATTGGCAACACGCCAGCCTCTGGAGCTGGATTTCGGGGTTCGAGTCCCTGGGGCGCAGTCCGCGAAAGTTCCTGCAAAGCTCGTCTAGTCGCTCTGCTACCTTCGCGGCGATGGGGACCCGAAGGCGCCTGCTCGCAATCCTGCCTCTCACCGCTCTCGCAATCGCCGGTTGTGGCGGCGGTGGCAGTGGCGACTCGACGACGACGCCGGTCGAAACGACCGAAGCGACGACGGCGCTGAGCAAGGAAGAGCTGATCACCCAGGGCGACGCGATCTGCGCCGAGGTGAACGCCGCGGTCGGCACCGTCGGCTCGACCAGCTCCGGTGCCGCCGGGCAGGCAGCCCAGGTCGCGGGTCTCTACAGCGGCATGGTCGAAAGGCTCAAAGACCTGGGTGCACCCAGCGACGAAAGCGCCGGCTACCCCGAATTCATCTCCTCCGCCGAAGCGCTCGCCCAGGCAGAGGGCAACGTCAAACTGGCTTCCGAACGAGAAGAAGAAGGGGAAGCGCTCAGCGAAGCCGAAACGGAAGCATCTTCGGCGCTCACCTCGTTCCAGTCGTCATCGTCGTCCTTCGGCTTCAAAGACTGCGCCGAAACTCCGGCGGCGCCGACGCCGAGCGGCTCGGCTGGCGGGGAAGAAGTCGAAGCCGGCGGAGCAGAAGCCGAAGAAGTCGTGCCTGAAGAAGAAGTCGAAGAAGTAGCGCCTGAAGAAGCTCCGGCGCCAGTCGAAGAAGAAGGCGCTGGTGGCGGTGCGGGCGTTGGCGGCGGCACCGAAGGCGGCGGCAGCAGTTCAGGCGGCGGAAGCAGCGGCGGAATCGGACCGGGATAAAGCGGCGGCTGCTCGGCTTCGCCTCCTCGGCCGCCGGATCAGGCGGCCGAGGACTCTTCCCAGGATCCGTAGAGGCGGGCGTAGGGTCCGCCGGCCTCGATTAGCTCCTCGTGCGTGCCGCTCTCGGCTATGCGCCCGTGTTCGAGCACGACGATCTTGCCGGCGCGGCGGATGGTCGAGAGACGGTGGGCGATGACGATCGCCGTCCGACCGGTCAGCAGACGCTCCAGGCCCCGCTCGATCGTCTTCTCGGTGCGCACATCGACGTTCGAGGTCGCCTCGTCGAGGATCAGGATGCGGGGTTCGGCGAGCAGCGCGCGGGCAAAGGCGACGAGCTGGCGCTGGCCCGCCGAGAGCTGAACGCCGCGCTCGCCGACTTCCGTCTCGATCCCTTCGGGCAGCGCGGCGACGAACTCGGTCGCGCCGACGGCTGCCGCCGCGGCTTCGACCTCCTCCAGGCTTGCCTCTGGCCGGCCGAAGGCAATGTTCTCGCGCACGCTGCCGGAGAAGAGGAATCCCTCCTGGGGGACGATCCCGAGCTGGCGCCGTAGGGCGTGCTGCTGGACCCCCCACAGATCGTGCCCGTCGACCAACACGCGACCCCGCTGTGGGTCATAGAAACGCGCCACGAGCTTGGCGAAGGTCGACTTGCCGGCTCCGGTCGTGCCGACCAGGGCCAGGGTCTGGCCGGGGGGCACGTGTAGGTCGACCTCCTGGAGCGCCCACTCCACGCGCTCGCCCCGCGCCTCCTGTGCCAGGGCGTCGTCGGCATAGGCGAACGACACGCCCTTCATCTCGATCTCACCGCGCAAGGTGCCGGGGTCGATGGCGCCCGGCGCGTCGACCATGTCGGGCTCGGTGTCGAGCAGCTCGAAGATCTTGTCGAGCGCAGCCATTCCCTGCTGGTAGGTCGTGTAGAGCTGTGAGAGTTCCTGGATCGGCGAGAAGAAGACCTGCAAGTAGCCGATGAAGGCGACGATCGTGCCGATCTGGATCGCGTCGTCGATCGCTTGGGTACCGCCGTAGAGGATGATCGCCGCGGTGCCGGCGGCGGTGAGCAGTTCGATCGCCGGGAAGTAGGAGGCGTTGAGGAAGACGGTCCGCATGTTCGCCTCGCGGTTCGCCTCGTTCAGCTCGGTCATCGCGGCGCCGTGGCGCGCCTCCTGGCCGAAGCTGCGCACGACCCGCACCCCGCTCAGCGTCTCCTGCAGGTAGGCGGTGACGGCGGCGATCCGCTCGCGCGTTTCCCGGTAGGCGCCGTGAGAGGCGACCCGGAAGACGATGCTGGCGAGGGCGACCAAGGGAAAGGTGAGGAAGGTGACCAGGGCCAGCTTGACGTCGAGCAGGAACATGATCACGACCACGCCGATCAGGGTGAGGACGCTGGAGAAGAGGGTCGTCACGCCGCTGGTGAGGAGCTGGTTGAGGGCCTCGATGTCGTTGGTCATGCGGCTGATCAGCACCCCCGGGCTGCGCCGCGTGAAGAAGCCGATCGACATCGATTGAAGGTGGGCGAAGATGTGCTCGCGCAGGTCCTGGAGCGCACGGGTGCCGACCCAGCCGACCAGGTAGGTCTGGGCGTAGGTGGCGAGGGCGAAGACGGCCGCGACAGCGAGGAAGGCGATGACGATCGCCGTCAGCGCACTGGTGTCGCCGGTGACGATGCCGGCGTCGATCGCCTGTCCGGCGAGGTAGGGAGGGGCGAGGCCAGCGCCGGTGGCCGCCAGGATCGCGACCACGGTCAGCGCCACCCGGCCGCGGTAGGGGCGCAGCAGGCCGGCCATCCAGCGCAGCTTGCGGCCGCGCTGGTCCTCACCGCGGACTATCAGCCAAATCCTTCTCACAGTCGGGCCACCTCCTCGCGCCGCTCCAGATCGCGCTGGAGGAAGACCGAGTCGGCGAGCCCGTGCTCGGCGATCTCACGATAGAAGCCACAGCCCTCGAGCAGCTCCTCGTGGGTGCCGCGATCGACGATGCGGCCGCCGTCCATGACCACCACCTCGTCGGCTAGCGAGACGGTCGAGAGGCGGTGGGCGATGACGAAGGTCGTGCGCCCGGCCATCGCTTCGCCGAGGCCGGTCTTGATCGCCGTCTCGGTCGTCGCGTCGACGGAAGAGGTGGCGTCGTCGAGGATCAGGATGCGCGGGTCCGCGAGCAGGGCGCGGGCGATCGCGACACGTTGGCGCTGCCCGCCGGAGAGAGTCATCCCGCGCTCGCCGACGAGGGTGTCGTAGCCGGCCGGCAGGTCGCGGATGAACCCGTCGGCCTGGGCACGCCGTGCCGCCGCTTCGACCGCCTCGCGGTTCGCTTGCGGGCGTGCGTAGGCGATGTTCTCGGCGATGCTCGCGGTGAAGAGGAAGCTGTCGTCGCCGACGAAGGCGACCTCCGAGCGCAGCGAGACCAGGTCGACCGAGCGCACGTCGACGCCGTCGATCCCGACCGAGCCTTCGCTCGGGTCATAGAGGCGGGCGATCAGCGCTACGAGGCTGGTCTTGCCCGAGCCCGAGGGGCCGACGAGCGCCACGGTGCGGCCCGCCTCGATCGCCAGGTCGATATCGGTCAGCGCGGGCGCGGCGCCGTCATAGCGCAGGGTCACGCCGCGCATCTCCACCCGCCCGCCACCCGCGGGCAGCGGGGGTGCGTCCGCCGGGCTCTCGATCTGCGGCTCGCGGTCGAGGATCTCGAAGAGGCGGTTGCCGGAGGCGATCGCGCGCTGTGCCATGCCCAGCGTCATTCCCAGCATCCGCATCGGACCCGCGAGCATCGCCACGTAGGTGTAGAAGGCGGTGAAATCGCCGAGGCTGAGGTTGCCGGCGATCACCTGATGGCCGCCGATCAGCAGGACGAGGGCGATGCCCAGCTGTGGCAGAAAGCCGAGCAGGGGGGAGTAGAAGGCCTGCAGGCGGGTGGAGTAGATGCTCTGGTCGAAGACGCGGGAGACGGCGCGGCGGAAGCGGTGCAGTTGGTGCTCCTCGCGGGCGAAGGCCTTGACGATGCGGATCCCGGAGACGTTCTCCTCGGCTTCGGCGGTCAGCTCGGCAATGCGCTGCTGCACCTCCTGCACGGCCGGGCGGGAGACTCGGTTGTAGCGGGAGGCGGCGTAGACGACGAAGGGCGCCGGGGCGAGGGCGACCAGCGCCAACCAGGGCTCGAGGACGAACATCACGGCGCTGGCGAGGGCGATCGTGAGCAGGTTCTGGGTGATGAAGATCAGGCCGTAGCCGAGGAAGAAGCGGATCGACTGCAGGTCGACCGTCGCCCGCGACATCAGCTGCCCGGTCTGCTGGGAATCGAAGAAGCCGAGCTCGAGCCGCTGCAGATGCGCGTAGAACAGCTGCCGCAGATCGAACTCGACCGCCAGCGAGACCTTGCCGGCGACCACCCGCCGCACCATCGTCAGCCCCAGGCGCAGGATGCCGGCGACGACGATCACGATCGCCAGCGGCAGCAGGTCCGGCTTGTCGTGGTTCTCGATCGCGTTGATCGCACGGCCGATCAGCCACGGGATCAGCACGGTCATCCCCATTGCCAGCCAGGCGAAGACGAGCGAGCCCCAGAGCTGGCGGCGATAAGGCCGCAGAAAGCTCATCAGACGGCGATAGGTCCGCATCAAGCCACTATACAAAGTGAAGTAAAGGCCCTGGCTTTAGTCGAAAGCGGCGGCCTTGGCGCTGGAGACCTTGCCGGCGGCGCACTTCGGCCCGTGGCCTGGGCGGGGCAGGATCTGGAAGTTGGTGACGGCATGGTAGGGCGTGGTGGCGCCGTTGTTGAGCGCCAGGGTCACTACTAGGCGGTAGAAGCCGGCTCGCAGGTCGTGGTAGTAGATCTCCGGCCGGGTCGCCGGCGAGTAGCTGCCGCTGGCGCCTATCCGCTCGGCGAGGATGCCGTTGGGACCCGAGTAGCGGGGGAAGTCGAACGAGGCGCCGACCAGTCGTCCGCGCCCCAGCGGGCTTTCCTCGGCGCGCTGGAGCTTGACTGGGTCGACGCAATCTGGCACGCGGTTGAGCGCGAAGCGGATGTTTCCCTCGCCAAGCTGTGGTTCGCCGCCGAAGTGCTGTGGCGCCAGGGTGAAGTTTCGGACCCTGGCCTTGACGACGACCGCCCGATTGGTCTGCCTGGCGCCGTTGCGCGGGGAGACGATCGCGACGCTCGGTTCGCCGGGGAGCGGCGGACGCACGCTGCTGTCGCCGGCGTTTCCACTCGCCAGAGCGACCACGGCGGCGGCTGCGGCGGCAACCGCGATGACGGCGAGGATGGCGATTGCGGCCCGCATCGGGGTCGGAAGGTTACGTGCCAAGCAGCCTGTCGCGGCTGGCGCAAGGGGACAACCACCTAAGTTGTCTGGATGCCGCGTGCCGCTGCCATCACGCTGGGGGCGCTGCTCGCGCTCGCCTTAGCCCCTGCGGCCGCAGGGGCGGCCGGGCCGAGCGACGAGGTCAGCGTCTTCGCCGGCACCGAGCCGGGCGGCGGCGCTTTTGGCGGCGGGCACAACTTCCCCGGCGCCACCGTGCCCTTCGGCATGGTGCAGTGGGGCCCCGACACTGTTCCCGCCGAACGCCATTCCGGCGGCTACGACTACCGCGATCGCCATCTTCGCGGCTTCAGTCTCACCCACCTCAGCGGCGCCGGGTGCGCGCTCTACGGGGACTTTCCGTTTCTGCCCACGACCGAGCCGATTCGCGCCTCCCCGGCGGCAGCGGGCGGCGGCCTGACCGGGCGCTTCCAACCCGGCTTCTCCCATGCCCACGAGCGCGCCCGCCCCGGCTTCTACTCCGTCCAGCTGAATCCAGTCGGCGGCGGCGCGATCGATACGGCGCTGACCGCCACGACCCGCACCGGGATGGCCCAGTTCTCATTTCCCCGCTCGCCCCACGCGAGCGTCCTGATCGACGCCGGGGGCAGCGCCAAAGCCGACGACCTCGCCGAAGTGCGGATCGATCCCGCCCGGCACGAAATCTCCGGTTCCGCCTCGAGCGGCTATTTCTGTGCCCAGCGACCTCGCTACCGGATCTACTTTGCGGCCACCTTCAGTCGCCCCTTCGGCGCCTATGGCACCTGGACGCGCCAGAAGCTGGCTCCTGGGTCCACCGCTGCCATCGACCAGAGAGAACCCTCAACCGTCGCGGCCAATACTGCCCAGGCAGGCGCGTACGCCAGCTTTGACACCCGTCACAACCGCACTGTCGCCGTCCGTGTCGGAGTCTCCTTCGTCAGCGTCGCCGGTGCGCGCGCCAACCTCGCGGCCGAGAATCGAAGCGCCTCATTCGGCACCGTCCGGGCCCGCGCCGAGGCCGACTGGGACCACGCTCTGTCTTCGATCGAGATCGGTGGTGGCGGGACGGGCGACGTCGAAACTTTCTACACGGCGCTCTACCACGCGCTTCTCGCCCCCCGCACGTTCAGCGACGCCGATGGCCGCTACATCGGCATGGACGGCGCCGTGCATCGCGCCGAGGGGCGCATCCAATACGCGGATTTCTCCGGCTGGGACATCTACCGCACGCAGATCCCGCTGCTGGCGATGCTGATGCCGCGCCGTGCCAGCGACATCGTCGCCTCGATGTTGGCCGACGCCAGGGAGAGCGGCTGCCTGCCGCGCTGGTCCTACGCCAACGGGCAGAGCATGACCATGGTGGGCGACCCGGCCGATCCGATCATTGCCTCGGCGGCTGCCTTCGGCGCCCGGCGCTTCGATGCCGGCGCCGCATTGGAAGCGATGCTGAAGGGCGCCGACGAAGACTGCCGTAGCGCCGACGGCAGCTACGTCCAGCGACAGGGCCTCGATCGGTACAAGGCGCTGGGTTACGTTCCCTTCGACCTCGACTCGAGGCGGCGCAACGCGAACTCGCTGTTCGGGGATCCGGAAGCCGTCTGGGCCTCGGCGGCCACCACCCTCGAGTACGCGATCGACGACTTCTCGATCGCCCAGTTCGCCGCTCGCTCCCTCGGCGACCAGGCCGCGTATCGCTCCTTCATGTTGCGTTCAGGAAACTGGCGCAATCTACTCAACCCACTCAGCGGTCAGATCGAGCCCCGTTTCGAAGATGGGACCTTCGCTCCCCATTACGACAACCTCCACGGCGCCGGCTTCGCCGAGGGCGACTCCGCCCAGTACACCTGGCTGGTGCCGCAGAATCCCGCCGGCCTCTTCGCGGCGATCGGCGGCCGGTCCGCTGCCGTGACCAGGCTCGACCGCTTCCTGCGGACCCTGAACGGCGGTCCTGGCGCCACGCACGCCGATCATGCGCTGCTCGGCAACGAGCCCAACCTCAACGTCCCCTGGCTGTATGACTGGGCGGGGGAGCCCTACAAGACCCAAGCCGTAGTGCGGCGGGCGCTAAGGCTCTACGACACCGCGCCGGATGGCTATCCCGGCAACGACGACCTCGGCACGCTTTCGTCTTGGTACGTGCTCGGGGCGCTCGGCCTCTACCCGGAGATCCCCGGCGCCGACGTTCTGGCGATCGGCAGTCCGCTCTTCGGGCGGGCGACCGTGCGCCTGACGGGCGGCCGGAAGCTGCGGATCCTCGCGTCTGCGTCGCGGCGCTCGACCCGTCGTGGGAGTCAGCACGGAAAGCCTCGCCTCGTTCCCCTTGCTCTCTCCCGTGCCCCATACATTCAGTCGATGCGCTTCAACGGCCATCCCTATGAGCGGCCCTGGACCACGTTCTGCGCGCTGGCGCGCGGTGCGACGCTCACCTATCGCCTTGGCGCCCGGCCGGTCCGCGCCTGGGGCGCTTCCGCTGCCGCGCTGCCGCCATCCTTCGGGACCGGGCGGCCGATGCCACCGAACCGCTGCACCCCTTGACGAGCGACCGAGCCCACTCGACCGTCCTCTGGGCGCTAGCCGGCCTGACCGGGCTGGGCATAACTGTCCGCTTCGCCAGTCTCGGCGTGCAGAGCTACCACCACGACGAGGTGATCACCGCCGCGCGCGTCATACCCGGCGAATTCGAGCACATGCTGCGCCAGGTCAAGGGAAGCGAGTCCAATCCACCTCTGTATTACGTGCTCGCTTGGGCCTGGGCCAAGGTGTTCGGCACGGGCGAGATCGGGCTGCGCTCGTTGTCGGCGCTCTTCGGTGCGGCAACTGTCCCGGTCGCCTATCTGATCGGGCGTGAGCTGGCGAGCAACCGGGCGGGGCTGATCGCGGCAGCGCTCGTCGCCGTCAATCCAATGCTGATCTGGTACTCGCAGGAGGCCCGTTCCTACGCGGTGCTGGTCTTCTTCGGAGCGTTGGCGCTGCTGTTCTTCGTCCGGGCCCTGCATAGCTGGCTGGGACGGGACCTGGCGCTCTGGGCCCTGGCGTCGGCGCTCGCGCTATGCAGTCACTACTTCGCCGTCTTCGCCGTGACGATCGAGGCCGTTTGGCTGCTGGTCGCGATGAGACCCATGTGGCGGTTGGTCCTGCCCGCCGTGGGCGCCGTCGTCGCGGTCGGCGTGGCTCTCCTGCCGTTGATCTCGGCCCAGGTCAACCCGACTCATATCGGCTGGATCGACCACAGCGCGCTGTCCTTGCGCCTCTTCGAGACCGGGGTCAGCTTCCTCGCGGGGGAGACCGGACATGTGATCGCCGAGCCTCCTCGCGAGCGCTACGCGCTGATCCCGGTTGCACTGATCGGCGTGGCGCTGCTGGTCGTCGCCTTGCGTGGTTCGCCCCGCGAGAAGCGTGGCGCGCTACTGGGTCTGGTTGTGGGTCTCGGCATCGTGCTGCTCGCGTCCGCCGTAGCGCTCGCCGGCAAGGACTACATAGTCGAGCGCAATCTGTTGCCGGCCCTTGTGCCCCTCGCGACCGTCGTTGCGCTCGGGTTTGCCGCCGGTGGGGCTCGCCGCTTGGGCTTGGCCTGCGCCGTCGCCCTTTGCGTCTACTGGCTCGCCTATGACGTCTACGTCACCCACACCCCAAATCTGCAGCGCCCGGACTTCCGCGACCTCGCCGAGCAACTGGGGCCGCCACAGCGACCGCGCGCGATCGTCACCTGGAAACTCGCCGCCGACCCGATACGGTTCTATCTCGACGGCCCCTCGCGCCGTGCCTACCGCGGCGTGCTCCCGATTCGCGAGATCGACGTGGTCAGCAAGCCGGTAGTAGCCGGAAAGCCGCCGGGGCTGCCGCCGGGCTTCCGTCCGGTCGAACGTCGTAGGCTGGAGCGCCTTACGCTCACCCGTTACGTGTCCCCTCGAATCCGACAAGTTCCCTTCCATGTGCTGCGCGACGCGCGGACCGGTTTCGGCCGCAATGCTGTCGTCGCCGACGGGCCCAAGGCGGCCCCGTGGAGCGGTCGATGAGCGGCACTTACGAATTCGCCTACCGCATTCGCGCCGCCGCCCGCCGCCCGGCGAGTTGGCTGCAGCTGCTCAAATTCGGCGTCGTCGGCGGTTCCGGCTACCTGATCAACCTGGCGGTCTTCGCCGTGCTCGCCGGCGGCCTGGGCCTGCACCATCTGCTTGCCGCGATCGGTGCCTTCTGCGTCGCCCTTGCCAACAACTTCCTCTGGAACCGGCACTGGACCTTTGACGCGGGCCACGGCCACCCCGGCTTTCAAGCGGCGCGTTTCCTCGCCGTCAGCATCGGCGCGCTGCTGATCAACTTGGTGGTCCTCGAAGCCCTTGTCTCGGGTACCTCCATGGGCGATCTCAGCGCCCAGGCAATCGCGGTCGCCGTCGCGATGCCGTTCAATTTTCTCGGCAACAAGCTATGGACCTTCGCCTGATGCGTCAGGCAGCGGTCTGACGCATTCCGGCTACCACTTGCCTTCGAGCCAGCTCAGCAGCTCGGGGGTGAGGCGCGCCAGGTCGGGGGTGGGGGAGGCGAGCTCGGCGTCGGCTAGTTGGATCGCGGCGCCGAGTCCGAATGTCGCCCGATCGGGATCTCCGCCGAGCCAGATCTCGATTCGGCCCAGGCGAAGGTGATCTGCTCGGAGCTCCTGTAGGGCAGACCGGGCGGTGGCGGGATCGGTCTCGGCCAGCTCGATCAACGCCTCCAGCCCGGCTCTGACCCGGTCTTCGGGTGGCGCCTCCTCCGTGGCGACGATCACCCGCTTAACAGTCTCTTCGTCGAACCGCCCTTTTTCCAGCAGGGCCGTTCTCGTACCCTCTCTCATGTTGGGACCTCCTCTTAAGGTCTCGGCCAGGCCCCGGGGTGTCGCAAGCACCGCCGGGGTCGCCTGTTTCTCTTCCCAAATCAAGCTAGGCCCGCGCCCGGACGGCGAAGCGCCTAAATACCCCCAAACAACAACTTTTCCCACTTATTTGACACTTCCGTCACGCTTTCGTATGTCACTCGAATACTTCAAGGTACTTGATCATTTCTTTTCCAGCATAGGACCCCTCGGGCCCGGGGTCAACGTCCGTGGCAAACTGGGATGACGATGAGCCGCGACAAGCCGATCTACGACGCTGGCGAGACCGAGTCCAACCGGCAGGCCGAGTGGGCTGAGCGAGGCGCCTTCGTCACCCCCGTTCCGGCCGCCGGACAGGACGCCGTCTACATCAAGCCGTCGAGCCCGTTCACGTCGGGCAACCTGCACATGGGCCATGTCCGGGACTACTCGATCGGGGATGCCTACGCGCGCTTCCGCCGTGCCCGCGGTGACGCCGTGCTCTTCGGCTTCGGCTTCGATGCCTTCGGCCTACCGGCCGAGATGGCGGCGATCGAGCGCGGCACCCGGCCCGCGGAGTGGGTCGAGCGCTGCGGGGAGCGGATGCTGGGGCAGATGAAGCGGCTTGGCTTCTCCTTCGACTACGACCGCGCTTTCTACAGCTCCGACGAGGACCAGTATCGCTGGTCCCAGTGGCTCTTCCTGACCCTCTTCGAGGCCGGGCTGGTCTACCGCGACAACGCCACCGTCGACTGGTGCGACACCTGTCAGACGACGCTCGCCGCGCTGCAGGTCGAGGACGGGCGTTGCTGGCGCTGCCACAACCCGGTGCGGCTGATCCGCCGTCCCACCTGGTTCCTGCGCCTGTCCTCCTACCTGGAGGAGAACGACCGCAACCTCGAACGGCTCGCCGATTGGGACGAGCTCTCGCTGAAAACTCAGCGCTACATCCTCGGCCGCAGCGACGGGGTCGAGTTGGACCTTGAGGGTCCCGGCGGCGATGGGCTGGAGGTCTTCACGCCGCACAGGGGTGCCGTCGGGCAGGCGCGCTTCGTGCTGCTCTCGCCGCGCCATCCGGCGCTCGAGGATTGGGTCACCGACCCCGCGGTCGCCGAGAAGCTGGACGAGCTGCGCTCGGGCGGTTGGGAGCGCAGCGCCCGCGACGCCTCCGCGGTTCCCGTGATCGATACCGGTGCATCGGTCGAGGCCGGCGGCGGCAGCTTGCCGCTCTTCGTCTCCCCGATCGTCGATGCTCGCTACGGCCCCACGGCGGCACTCGGCATCCCCAGCGTCGACGAGGCCGACGAGGCGATCGCGGCGCGGATTGCTCGAGCGGCCGGGGAGCCGTTCGGCGGCGGTTCGGCCGCCGGCCTCGAGTTGCGGGAGGCGACCCGCTACCGCGCCTACGACTTCTCGATCTCCCGCCAGCGCTACTGGGGCACGCCGATTCCGGTGCTGCACTGCGAGCAGTGCGGGGTGGTCCCGGTTCCGATCGAGGACCTGCCGGTGGTGCTGCCGCGCGACGTCGAGCCGACCGGCGAGGGCAACCCGCTGGCCGAGCGGCCGGACTTCCTGGATACCGCCTGTCCGGCCTGCGGCGGCGCGGCGCGGCGTGAGACCGACACGCTCGACTGCCACTTCGACGCCCTCTGGCTTTGGGTGCCGGCAGCGGTGCCGCCGGCGGATCGCGACGAGCAGATGTTCACCCACCCCGACCTGCAGCACTGGCTTCCCTCCGAGCGACTCGTCGCCGGCAACGACAGCGGCGGTTTCGTCTTCGATCAGCGGGTCGTGACCAAGGCCCTGCGCGACATCGGCCCCTTCTCTTTCCTCGAGGATGGCGAGCCCTTCGCCGGCTGTCTCTTTCACGAGATGGTGATCGCCGACGGCCGCAAGATGAGCAAGCACCTCGGCAACGTCGTCGACCCCGACGAGCTGGTCGCCGAGCACGGCGCCGACACCGTGCGCCTGGCCGTCCTCTATGCCGCTGGCCCGGCCAAGGCGCTCAACTGGACGGACGGCGCGCTGCGTTTCGCTTCACGCTTCCTGCGCGGCCTCTGGGACTACACGCACGAGAGCATTGCCGCAGCAGCCGAGGCAGCCGAGGATGCCGAGGCGGCAGCCGACACCGCCTTCATCCGCGAGCGGCTGGGGAAATGGTGCGACAACGGGATCGAGCGGATCACCGCGGACCTCGAGGAGCTGCAGATGCACAAGGCGGTGCGCAACGTGACGCGGCTGCTGGAGCGGATCAAGGACTACGAGAAGCGGATCGTCAAGAGGCGCGGTCAACTGGGCCGTGAGGACTACGCGGCCCTGCTCGAGGCGCTGGCCCTGCTGGCGAGGTCTCTCTCGCCGTTCGCGCCGCATATCGCCGAGGAGCTGTTGATCGCACTCGGGCGGGACGCGTCTGTAGGATTTCCGGCAGGAGGAGAAGATGTTTCTCCGCTGTTAATGGCCAGGAATAATTGATCGACATGCCCGTACCTGCTATACAGAACCGCTCATGATCAGGCGCCAGCATGGAAAGCGCAGGCGGAGATTTGCGAAGGCGGGCGGCCTGCCGTCGCTAGCCGGGGGCGTTGAGGGGCGATGAGCCTCTCGGCCGACCAGCGCACCCGCTCCTGCGCGACGGAGCTGGTCTGCCACGACTGTGAGCTTCGGCTCCCTCTGCTCGATACAACTTTCAGGTGTCTCGGCTGCGGCCAGACCCTCGATATCGACTACGACTACGAGCTCGCGACCAGCCGCGTCGCCGAGTTGCCGATCGCCGAGCGTGAGCTCAATATCTGGCGCTTCGAGGAGCTGCTGCCGATCGTCGACGCGAGGGCAAAGGACCGGGTCGGCCGCTACAGCGGCCGCACGCCGCTGATCCACGCCGATCGCCTCGGCGCCGAGCTCGGCCTCCGCAAGCTCTACATCAAGGATGACAGCACGCAGCGCCCCAGCCTGTCCTACAAGGACCGCGTCGTCTCGATGGCGGTCGCCCGCCTGCTCGAGTTGGGCGGGACGGAGCTCGGCTGCGTCTCGACCGGCAACGTCGGCACTGCCGTCGCGTCGCTCGCGGCCAAGGCCGGTGTCGCCGCCTACGTCTTCTACCCGAGCAACATGGAGCGCGGCAAGGCGCGCGCCTGCCGGGCTCTGGGTGCGACGGTGATCCAGCTCGACGGCAACTACGACGAAGCCAACCGCGCCTGTCGCGAGCTCGCCCTGGCCAGCGGCATCCAGTTCACCAACATCACCCTGCGTCCGTTCTACGCCGAGGGGGCGAAGACGATGGCCTTCGAGGTGGTCGAGCAGCTCGACTGGGTCTCACCCGACCACTTCGTGATCCCGGCCGCCGGCGGCACCCTCTCCTCGCGTGTCCACAAGGGGCTGGGGGAGATGGAGAAGGTCGGCATGGCGGAGACGGCGGCGACCAAGATCCACATCGCCCAGGCCGAGGGATGCAACCCGATCGCGGCCGCCATACTCAACGGCGGTGGCGAGATCGAGCCGCAGCGACCCAATACGGCGGCTCACTCGATCGCGATCGGCGCTCCCGGCGACGGCCCCCTCGTCGTCGACGCGGTGCTGTCGCGAGGCGGATCCGCGGCGGCCGCCTCCGACCCCGAGATCTTCGAGGCGCTCGATCTGCTCGGCGCCACCGAGGGCATCCTCACCGAGCCCGCCGGCGGCACCACGATCGCCGCGACGATCAAGCTGGCGAACGAGGGCAAACTCGGTCCTGACGACACCGTCGTCGCCGTGATCAGCGGCAACGGCTACAAGACCCTCGACGAGCATCCAGACAAGCCCTGGCCCTCAATGGTCGCCCCCGAGGTAGAGGCGATGGAGGAAACCCTCGCCCAGTTCCGCCACGCGGGCACCAGCGCCGCTCTACCCGGCTAGCGCCGCCGCTCCCGCGTTGACCCACGATGCCGGAGGAGGGACTCGAACCCCCGACACGTCCTCTACGGGTACGTCCGGACTCACTTTGCTCACCCGCAATACCCTGGCGGAGATGACAGAGCGGCCTCGTGCTCTGTTCCGGGGGCGCCGAGTTACTAAGTGCAGAACATTTTGAATATTTTTGTGTATAAATTCTTCCGAACAATCTGGTTTGAGACGCCCCACGGGAGGCGGCCAGGTTGAATGTAAACGACGAGAGTCGTTTTGCATCAAGGGAGGAAGCGATGTCTCACGCGAGTCTGTTCTTTTCCGCGAAAAAATTGCACTTGCTGGCCGTGCTTCTGGTCATGGTGGCCACTGTGGTTCTGATGCTCGGATTTCAAGGCTCAGTTGCTCGGGCGGACGAAGGGGGTTGCGTCACCAATGCACTCTGCGTTTGGACGGGAACGTCCTTTACTGAAATCGAGGGAAACGCCGCATGTCCAGAAGGCACTGGGGTGACCGGGCTTTTCAGCGAATGGAAATCGGCCAAGAACCGGTGTGGTTCCGCAAACGTCCGAATTGGTTGGCGTGAAGGAAGTGTCGTCAGCTGGAAGGCGTGCATGAATCCTGGCGGTGAACGTCCCGAACCCGGGCGCTTCAACGTGTATCAGCACGTAGAAAGCTGTTAACCGTCGTGCGAGTCTGGCGAGACCTCGAGGCGACTTACGTCTCGAGGTCTCGCCGGCAGGGTCAGCTTTCGACCAGCCGGTTTCAGCCGAGTCTAGGCCGGAATGGATTTCGCTCTAGGACTAACTTTCCGCTGTAGTAAGCCATGACTCCGGACACGACACACCCTGTTCGGGGGTCAGCAGGGCCGAACTCGGTCCACCGAGGGCCAAGCCGTTGAGGCAATGCTTCAAAAGATTTGGCTATGCGTCGGGGAACCTCGGCCCGATAGAAGAGGACGAGGACCCGCGACCTGCGGATTTCCGTATAAACCTGCGGAGTAGGCGGATGGCCGCGAAAATTGGCTCTATAGAGAGGAAGCCATGCCGGAGGAGGGACTCGAACCCCCGACACGCGGATTATGATTCCGCTGCTCTAACCAGCTGAGCTACTCCGGCGGGGCGGCGGATGGTAGCGAGGCTTCGTGCGTGGGCGGTGCCGCGCGCCGCCCTTGCGGATAGCCTTGTGCCTGTGATGGGCAGCGCTCTGGATAGGGCAGTCAATACGCTGATCCGGGATTGCCTGGATCTGAATCCCTCTGAAGAGATGCTGGTGATCTGCAACCCGATCACCGAAGAGCTTGGCGCGCTGCTGCGGATCAACGCGCAGGGCGAGGGCGGCGAGGCGACCCTGGCGGTCATCTCCGAGCGGGAATCGCATGCCGCGGAGCCGCCTCGGGCAGTTGCCGCCGCGATGCTCGCCGTCGACATCGTCGTCGCGCCGACTATCCAGTCGATCTCCCACACCGAAGCGCGCCGTGCCGCCACCGAAGCCGGTGTGCGCGTCGCTTCGATGCCTGGCGTGACCGGCGAGATGCTCGCCCGGGTTATGGGCGCGGACCTGAAGCTGCTGCGCAAACGGGGTGCCTCGGTCGGCCGCGCGCTTGGCGCCGGCGCCGAGGCGCGGATCACCTGCGCCAATGGCTC
This sequence comes from uncultured Solirubrobacterales bacterium, assembly GCA_963824705.1. Lineage (GTDB taxonomy): Bacteria > Actinomycetota > Thermoleophilia > Solirubrobacterales > 70-9 > VRUE01. Next base: position 1,542,323 of record CAWGQE010000003.1, on the reverse strand, counting down.
CGATCTGCGCCTCGGCCTCGAGGACCGCACGGCGATCGTCGACGCGGGGGCGCTGAACATGCGAGGCGCTTTCGGCAACATCCCCTGCGGCGAGGCCTTCATCGCCCCGCTCGAGGGGACCGCCGAGGGGACGCTGATCGTCGACGGCTCGATCGCCGCTATCGGCAGGCTCGCCGAGCCGGTTGAGCTGACCGTTTGCGGCGGCCACCTGACCGAGGCGAGCGGGGCCGAGGGTGAGCGGCTGATGGAGCTGCTCACCGAACACAGCGCCGAAGGGACCAACGTGGCCGAGCTCGGGATCGGCACCAACGAAAGCGCGATCCTCACCGGCAACATCCTCGAGGACGAGAAGATTCTCGGCACCGCTCATGTCGCCTTCGGGGCATCGGCGGCGATCGGCGGAACGGTCCAGGTGCCGGTCCACCTCGACTGCGTGGTGATGCAGCCGACCGTCGAGGTCGACGGCGCCACGATCGTGCACGCCGGAGAGCTGGTCGTCTGAGCGGTGGCGCCACCGCTGCTTGCCGTTCCCAACGTTTCCGAGGGTCGCGATGCAGGCCGGATCGACGCCTTGGAGCGCGCCTTCTCCGTAGGCGTGACCCTGCTCGATCGCCACAGCGACCCCGATCACAACCGCACTGTTTTCACTCTGGCGGGCGAGGCAGAGGCGCTGACCGCGGCGCTGTCCCGAGGCGCCGCAGAGGCGATCCGCTCGATCGACATGACCGGGTATGGGGGTGTTCACCCGGCGATCGGTGCGCTCGACGTCTCCCCGGTCGTCTGGATCGAACCCGGGGATCGTGCGCAAGCAGGAGCGACTGCCGTCAGGGTCGCCGATCGGGTCGCTGAGCTGGGTGTTCCCGTCTTTCTCTACGGCGAGTTGGCAAGCGGGCCCGAGCGAGTCGAGCGCGCCTACTTTCGCAACGGTGGGCTGACCGAGCTCTGGCTGCGAATGGACTCGGGCGAGCTGCGCCCCGACCGCGGCCCGGTACAGCCGCACCGAACCGCCGGTGCAACTCTGGTCACGTCCCGCCCGCCGCTCGGTGCCTTCAACGTCGAGCTCGACAGCAGCGACCTCGATCTGGGGCGCGCCGTCGCCGCCGGCCTGCGCGAGTCGGGGGGCGGTCTGATTGGCGTGCGGGCAATCGGCCTGCCGCTCTCGAGCGGCCGTGTGCAGGTCTCGATCAATATCCACGACCTGGCCGCGACGCCGCTGGGCACGGTCGTGGAGAGGATTCGCTCGCTCGCTGAGCCGCTGGGCGCCCGACCGGTCGAGGCTGAGCTCGTCGGTCTGATCCCGGCCGCTGCCCTTGTCGACTATCCGGACGACGTGCCGATTCGAGACTTCGACCCGGAGCTGCGGACGATCGAGCGGCGACTCGCGGCGCTGTCCTGAGTGGCCCAGCGCCGCCATTCGTCTAGATTCCGGATATGGCTCAGACGAGGAAGAAGCGCCGCCGCAAGCATCGGGGCACGCAGGGCGGTCGGGTCGATCCGAACCGCCGTGCCGGCCGCCCGCGTAGTCGCGAGGAGGCCAAAGCACGTGCCCGCTCCGGGCGCAAGACCCAACAGAAGACCGATGCGCCGCCGACCTGGCGCAGCTCGATCACCCGCGGTGCGGTTGCCGCCGTCATCTTCACGGCCCTGCTGATGCTGATCTTCAAACGACCGCCCGGTGCCGCCTTCGGTCTTGGCGCCTTCATGCTCGTCTTCTACATCCCGGCCGGCTACTACATCGACTCGATGCTCTGGCGGCGCCGCGAGCGGGCCCGGATCCGCGGCGGTGGCAAGGAATGAGCCTGGACGTCCAGATGCTCACCGTGGGTCCGATCGCGGAGAACTGCTTCGTGGTGCGGCGCGAAGGCTCGGGCAGCGGACTGATCGTCGACCCGGGCGATGAGCCGGACCGCATCCTCGCCACAGTCGAGCAGATGGGAACCAAGGTCGATGCGATCCTGATCACCCACTGTCACTTCGACCACATCGGCGCGGTCTCGCCGGTGGCGACCGTCACCGGCGCGCCCGTGTACTGCCCGGAGATGGAGCGGCCGCTGCTCGCCGACATCATGGCCTACGTGCCGATGCCTGGCATCGGCCCCTACGAGAGCTACGAGGCCGACGAGACCGTGAAAGGCGGAGAGACGCTGGAGCTGGCCGGCCTGACCATCGACGTCATCTTCACCCCGGGTCACAGTCCCGGCCACGTGACCTACTCGATCCGCGACGAGGAGGCGATGTTCTCTGGCGACGTGCTCTTCAAGGGCTCGGTCGGCCGGGTCGACCTGCCCGGCGGCGACGGACCGACGCTGATGCGCTCGATCCGCGGGCTGCTCGACTCCCATTCGCCGGAAACCGGTGTCTACCCCGGCCACATGGGCGTCACCACACTGGGCGCCGAGCGGGCGAGCAATCCTTTCCTCGCCGAGCTTGCGAGCTGACCCGCGCGCCGCGCAGGTAAGGTCGCGCCACGATGGCGAGCAAGTACCAGGCCCCTCGGGGAACCTTCGACGTCCTGCCCGAGGCTGCCTTGCTCAGGGACGAGATCGAGGCAGCCGCGCGGGCGATCTTCGCGCGGGCGGGCTACGGTCGGATAGCCACGCCGATCTTCGAGGACACCGAGCTCTTCGAGCGCGGGGTGGGGCGCTCGACCGATGTCGTCCGCAAGGAGATGTTCACCTTCGAGGACAAGGGCGGGCGAAGCATCACCCTGCGCCCAGAGGGGACGGCTCCGATCTGCCGCGCCTATCTCGAGCACGGCATGCAGAAACTTCCACAGCCGGTGAAGCTCTTCTACAGCGGCCCGTTCTTTCGCCACGAGCGGCCCCAGGCGGGCCGGTACCGTCAGTTTCACCAGCTCGGGGCCGAGGCGATCGGCAGCGACTCGCCCGCCGCCGACGCCGAGGCGATCGCGATGCTGAACGAGTTGTTGAAGGAGTTGAAGGTCCCGGGGGTATCTCTGCGACTCGGCAGTCTCGGCTCTCTGGACGCGAGGCGCGCCTATCTGGGGGAGCTCAAGGCTCATCTGCACGCCAACGAGGCCGAGCTGTCGGAGGACGTCCGCGAGCGGATCGACATCAACCCCCTGCGTGCTTTCGACTCCGACGACGAGGGCACGCGCGGAGTGATGGCGACGGCGCCGACGATCGTCGGGCGGCTCGAGGGCGAGGATCTGGATCACTTCAAGGCTGTGCGGTCCTACCTGGACGCCTCCGGGATCGAGTACTCCATCGACGAGACCCTCGTCCGCGGTCTCGACTACTACACGCGGACCGTCTTCTCTTTCGTCTGCGACGAGCTCGGCGCCCAGTCCGAGATCGGCGGTGGCGGCCGATACGACGGCTTGATCGAGCAGCTGGGTGGGGCGGCCACCGCGGCGGTTGGCTGGGCAGCGGGAATCGAGCGGATCGCGCTCGCGATGGGAGAGAGTCGAGGTGGGGTTGGTCGCGACGTCTTTGTGGCCTATGCCGAGGACGACCGTCAGGTAGATGCGATGGAGCTGGTGACGAAGTTGCGGCAGGCCGGCCTGTCGGCAGAGTTCGATCTCGCGGGACGGAGCCTCAAGGGCCAGCTCAAGCACGCGGACAGGATGGGCGCCCTGGTCGTGCTGACCTTCGACTCCGATGGGACCCTGCAGAAGTGGAACAAGCGAAGTGGCGATCGAGCCGAGACGTCCCTCGCCTCTGCCGTAGATGAGGCTCTCAAGGCAAAGGTCGAGGAGGCATCGTGAGCGACACGCCGGCGTTGCGCGCCAACCAGTACCGCGACACTTGGTGCGGCCAGGTGCAGGGCGACCGGGTCGACTCCGCTGTGCGGGTGGCCGGCTGGGTTCACCGCCGGCGCGATCACGGCGGCCTGATCTTCATCGACCTGCGCGATCGCACCGGCATCGTCCAGCTCGTCTTCCACCCCGACACCTCGGGCGTGGCGTTCGGGCTCGCACACAAGCTGCGGGCCGAGGATGTGCTGAGTGCCTCCGGCACTGTCGTCCGGCGTTCGCCCGAGACGATCAATGCGGAGCTGGCGACCGGCGAGTTCGAGCTCGCTGTCAGCGACGCGGAGCTGCTCGCCGACGCCGAGACGCCGCCCTTCCAGATCGAGGGCTTCTCCGGCGAGGTTGGTGAGGACGCCCGCCTGCGCCACCGCTACCTCGACCTGCGTCGCGAGCCGATGCGCGAGGCGCTGGTCCTGCGCCACCGGGTGACGGCGGCGATGCGCGAGTTCCTCGACCGCGAGGGCTTCCTCGACGTCGAGACGCCGGTGCTGACCCGCTCCACCCCCGAGGGCGCCCGCGACTTCCTCGTTCCCAGTCGCCTCCAGCAGGGCTCCTTCTATGCGCTGCCACAGTCGCCGCAGCTGTTCAAGCAGATGCTGATGGTCGCCGGCTTCGAGCGCTACTACCAGGTTGCCCGCTGCTTCCGCGACGAGGATCTACGCGCTGATCGCCAGCCCGATTTCACCCAGCTCGACATCGAGATGTCCTTCGTCGGCGTCGATGATGTAATCGAGGTCAACGAGCGGCTGCTGGCGCACGTGTTCGAGCGCGTCGGCGGTCCCGCGGTCGAGCTGCCGATCGAGCGGCTTCCCTACGACGAGGCGATGAGTCGCTTCGGCACCGACCGGCCCGACCTGCGCTTCGGGCTGGAGCTGGTCGACCTCTCCGACGCGCTTGCCGAGACCGAGTTCAAGGTCTTCCGCGGGGCGATCGAGTCCGGCGGCGCCGTGCGCGGTCTCAACGCCGGTCGTCGCGAGCTGCCCCGCTCCGAGCTCGATGGCCTCATTTCGCGCGCTCAGGAGCTGGGAGCCAAGGGCCTGGTCTGGGCCTTCCGCGAGGCGGACGGCTGGCGCTCCCCGACCGCCAAGTTCCTCTCCGAGGATGAGTTGACCGAGCTCAACCGGCGCCTTGGCGCCGAGGAGGGCGATCTGCTGCTCTTGGTCGCCGACCAGCCCCGGGTCGTCAACGCCGTGCTGGGACAGCTGCGCGTCGACCTTGCCGAGCGCTTCGATCTGATCCCCGCCGACGCGCACCGGCTGGTCTGGGTCGTCGACTGGCCGCTGCTCGAGCAGAGCCCCGGCGAGGAGCGCTGGGACCCGTTGCACCACCCGTTCACCGCACCCGCCGGCGAGTTCGACCCCAGCGATCCCGGCAGCGCTCGCGCGCTGGCCTACGACCTGGTCTGGAACGGCCAGGAGATGGGCGGCGGCTCGATCCGTATTCATCGCGCCGACGTGCAGGAGAAGGTCTTCGCCGCGCTTGGAATCGATGCCGAGGAAGCCGAGGCTCGCTTCGGTTTCCTGCTCGAGGCGCTGCGCTACGGCGCGCCGCCGCACGGCGGCATCGCCTACGGGCTCGACCGGATCGTGCAGCGCCTCGCCGGCGCCGATTCGATCCGCGATGTGATCGCTTTCCCGAAGACCGCCTCGGGCGCAGATGCCCTCACCGGCGCCCCGGCGCCAGTGGATGAGATGCAATTGAGAGAGCTCGGCATCGAGTTGCGTCGCCGTGGGCCCGGAGGAAGCTAGTCCAAGTCCGCTCCTCCACTTTCTCCGTTCTTTCCACAAGCGATCGCGATCGTGATCGTGAGCGGTCAAGATATGACCATGAGCCTCCTCGATCGCTTTCGATTCGCCCGTCGAGGCCGCCAGCCTGGTCCGGGCAAGACGCCCGTGCAGGTCGACGACCCGGTTTTCGACTCCTGGGAGGTCGTGCGCGACTTCGGCGACGTGCGCACGGCGCGGGCCTGGCACCAGGCGCTGGAAGAGGCGGGAATCGAGGCCGTACTAACCGCCGACTGGCCAATCGATCGCTTTGGCCGCGGCGACATCGCCCTGCGGGTCAGGGGCGAGGACTGGAGCGAGGCCGAGTTCCTGCTCTCCAACCTCGACTGAGGAGGCCTCGGGGACTTTCTGCCTGGACCGATCTCCAGTCGCCGGCAGGCCCTCGCGGTGGTACGGTTCAGCCGAGGCTCGAGCCCGTGCGAGAGCCGTCCCACCGTTTGACCCAACACAAACGGCGCGGGGGCCGATCTCTCTTGGTCCTGTGGGATCCGGAGGAGGCGCCCACCCTTTTCTTCAAGGGATCAAAGCCAGGGGCGGCAACGGCGGGTTGGAGCCTCTTTTCGTGGGCGCGTCTCACCCGTTTGGGGAGAGATTTGACGTCCAGCGCGCCACACGCGCGTTGCGGCGGCGCAGTCTTGGGCTAAATGGCGACGCAAGTTTCGACTCGACCTCGGTCCTCCGATGAGCTTCACGTTGTGCCCCTCGCAGGGGCCGAAGGTGAAGCTCGTCCCTCAGAGGCTGTCGATCGCCATGTGGATCGGGTGCTAGCTGAGTTGGCAGAGGCGCAGCACGGGGTGGTGGGACGGCATCAGTTGCTCGCTGCTGGTATCGGGAGGCGTGCAATCGGGGCTCGACTCGAGAGGTCGGCACTGCACCAAGTCCACCGCGGTGTCTACGCCGTGGGGTACTCGATCCTTTCGATGAAGGCGAGGTGGATGGCGGCAACGCTTGCGTGTGGTTCGGGCACGGTGCTCAGTCACCGATCGGCGGGAGAGCTGTGGGGCGTCGTGCCCAGGTCAAGCCGAGCAATCGAAGTGACGCGTCCGACCCACGTCCGTCGACGCGCTCGCATCCTTGCCCATCAGTCCTCGCTTCCCGACGACGAGCGGACGTTGGTCCAGGGGATTCCGGTTACCACCGTGCCGAGGACGATTCTTGATTTGGCGACCGTTGCTTCGCGCGTCAGGTCGAGCGTGCGTTGAACGAGTCCGAAGTACAGGGGTTCACGGACCCGCTGTCGATTCCGGACTTGCTCGCGCGATATCCGCGGCGACGGGGGACCGCGGTGCTTCGTGAGCTACTCGACGAAGGCGTCGAGAGTGGCGGTGTGACGGAGAACGATCTCGAGGAGGCCTTTGTGTCTTTGCTGGACTCACGTGGACTTCCTCGGCCGCGGTTCAACGAGGACATTGCGGTCGCTGGCCGCTTCTTTCGCGCCGACTGCCTCTGGCGGAAGGAGCGGTTGATAGTTGAGCTGGACGGACGCGCTGTGCATGGGACACGCGAAGCGTTCGAGAGTGACCGCGAGCGCGACAGGCTGCTCATGGTCGATGGCTGGATGGTCATGCGCATCACCTGGCGGCAACTCCGTACCCAGCAGAGCGCGATCGCCTCCGACCTCCGCAAGGCCCTCGCCTCGCGCTCTACCCTCTCTGTGTGAGTCGGGAACTGTTCGAGCACTATCTGCATGACGAAACGCGGCTTGGGCCGTCGCTCGACGACGGGTTCACCGGCGCTGCCGGGGGGGCGGCGTGCGGGGATCTCTCCAGGGTGTCGCTGCTGATCGAGGACGGGTGCGTGGCTCGCGTGAGCTTCGACGCCGAGGGCTGTGGGGCGACGAGGGCGGCTACCGCGGCCGTCGCCGAGCTGGTCGACGGGGAGCCTGTGATCGAGGCGGCGCGGATCGGGATCGACGAGGTCGACGAGGCGGTTGGAGGGCTGACCCCCGCCAAGCGTCATGCCGCGCAGCTGGCCGCCGACGCCCTGCACCGGGCGCTTGCGAGTGCCGCGGCGTCTTCGAAGACGCTTGCCGCGCCGCGCGGCGGCAGAGTCCTGATTGCCATGTCGGGGGGCGTTGACAGCGCCGTCGCCGCCCTGCTCGAACGCGAGCGGGGCGCCGAGGTACTTGCCGTCACGTTGAAGCTCTGGGCCGATCCGGAGACCGACGGGGCCAAGGCCTGTTGCTCGCCCGAGGCGGTGCTTGGCGCGCGGGCCGTGGCGCACTCGCTCGGCATCCCGCACCTCACGCTCGACCTCGAGGAGGAATTCCGCCGCCGCGTCGTCGGCGCCTTTCTCGACGGATATGGCGCCGGCGCCACCCCGAACCCCTGCATCGTCTGCAACGGCGAGGTGCGGATCGCGGCGATGGTCGACCTCGCCGAGCGACTCGGTGCGGACTACCTGGTCACCGGTCACTACGCGCGGATCGTCGAGGACAGCGACGGTCCCCTGCTGGCCGCGGCGTCCGACAGCAACAAGGACCAGAGCTACATGCTTGCCGCTCTGCCGCCGGCGATGCTCGACCGCCTGCGCTTCCCGCTCACCGAGCTGAGCAAGCCCGAGGTGCGCGAGATCGCCGCCCGTCACGGTCTCTCCGTCGCCAAGAAGCCCGAGAGCCAGGACCTCTGCTTCCTCGCCGGGCAGGGCAAGGAGCGTTTCTTGCGCCGCCACGGCGGCCTGGGCGAGCGCGAGGGCGTTGTCCTCGACGGCTCCGGCCGGTCGATAGGGCGCCATCGCGGCCACCACAACTTCACCGTCGGGCAGCGGCGGGGAATCGGCGTATCGGCGCCGGAGCCCCTCTACGTGCTGGCCACCGATGCCGGTGCGAACACGGTCACCGTCGGTCCTCGGGCTGAGCTCGCGGCGCTGACGGTGCGGGTACGCGACGCCGTTCTGCACCGCGGCGGCGATCGCGTCGACGCGGTCAAATTGCGCTACCAAGCCACGCCGGTCCCGGCCTCGCTGTCAGGGGCGGAGAGGGGCCGTCACAGCGAGCTCGACGTCCAGCTCGGCGAGGCCTTCGACGCCGCTGCGCCCGGGCAGGCGGCGGTGCTGCTCTGCGGCGAGGCGATCGTCGGCCACGGCACCATCGCGGCGACGGTCTGACGCCGGTCCGTGTCACTTAGGCTTCGTTGCCGATGAAAGCCGAGCAGATCCGCGACACCTATCTGTCCTTCTTCGAGGAGCGGGGCCACCGGATCGTGCCCTCGGCTTCGCTGGTCCCCTCCGTCCACGACCCCTCGGTGCTGCTCACGACCGCGGGGATGCAGCCCTTCAAGCCCTACTTCCTGGGGCGCGAGAAGCCGCCGGCGCCGCGGCTCGCCGACGTGCAGAAGTGCTTCCGCACGACCGACATCGAGGAGGTCGGCAAGACCGCCCGCCACCTCACCTTCTTCGAGATGCTCGGCAACTGGAGCTTTGGCGACTACTTCAAGGCGGAGTCGATTCCCTGGGGCTGGGAGCTGGCGACGCAGGGGTTCGGTATGGACCCCGAGCGCATCTGGGCGACCGTCTTCGGCGGCGACGAGGAGCTCGGCCTCGGACCGGACGAGGAGGCGATCGAGATCTGGAAGGGCGTCGGCATGCCGGAGGAGCGGATCGTCCTGCTCGGCCGCGCGGACAACTTCTGGCAGGCCGGGCCGATCGGCCCCTGCGGCCCCTGCTCGGAGCTCTACCTCGACCGCGGCGAGGATTTCGGCGCCGCCGGCGAGCGCCCCGGCGACGACACCGACCGCTTCCTCGAGTTCTGGAACCACGTCTTCATGACCTACGACCTCTCCGCCGAGGGCGCCCTCACCGAGCTGCCGATGCGCAACATCGACACCGGCATGGGGCTCGACCGGATGGCCGCGATCCTCCAGGACGTCCCGTCGGTCTTCGAGACCGACTTGGTCCGACCGTTGATCGACCTCGCCGAGGAGCTGTCCGGGCGCTCCTACGCCGAGGGCGGAGCGGTGACCCGGGCGATGCGGATCGTCGCCGATCACTCGCGCGGCGCCGCCTTCCTGATCGCCGACGGGGTCGTCCCCTCCAACGAGGACCGCGGCTACATCCTGCGGCGGATCATGCGCCGGGCGATCCAACAGGGCCGCACCCTGGGCCTGGAGGCGCCATGGCTGGGTCGCTTCGCGGAGCGAGCGGTCGAGATCATGGCCGGCGCCTACCCGGAGCTGGCCGCCGAGCGGGAGACGATCGCCCGCTGGGTCGGCGACGAGGAGGAGAGCTTCGGCCGTACCCTGGAGCGTGGCAGCGAGCTGCTCGAGCGTCTGATCGCCGAGGCCCGCGAGTCGAGCACCTCCTGGATCGATGCGGCCGATGCCTTCAAGCTGCACGACACCTACGGCTTTCCCTACGACCTGACCAAGGAGCTGCTCGCCGAGCAGGGCCTCTCGGTCGACGACGGCGGGTTCGAGGAGCTGATGGAGGAGCAGCGCAGCCGCGCCCGCGTCGGTTCCGCCACTGCGCACGGCTCCGAGGACCGCCACGAGAAGGTGATCGCCTTCGCCGCGGAGGCGCCGCCGACCCGCTTCGTCGGCTACGAGACGTTGCGGGCGACGACCGGGCTCGCCGCGGTCGCGGGCGACGACGGCAGGGCGCTGGTCAAGCTCGAGGAGAGCCCCTTCTACGCCGAGGGCGGCGGCCAGGTCGCCGACACGGGCGTGCTGCGCTGGGACGGGGGAGAGGTCCGCGTGGTCGACGTCTACCGGCTCGGCGAAGACCAGGCGCTGGAGGTCGAGGCCGGCAACGGGTCGGTCGCCTCCGGCGTCGCCGTCGAGGCGTTGGTCGACCACGAGGCCCGGCACGCGACGATGCGCAACCACACCGCGACCCACCTCCTGCACGCGGCGCTGCGCGAGCGACTCGGCGACCACGTGCGCCAGGCGGGCTCGGCCGTGCGCCCCGACAAGCTGCGCTTCGACTTCAACCACGGACAGGGGCTCGGTGCCGGGGATCTCGCCGCGATCGAGGAGCGGGTCAACGGCTGGATCAAGGCGAGCCGGCCGGTGCGCTGGCTGGAGATGGACCGAGCCGAGGCCGAAAAGCTCAGCGCGATGGCGCTGTTCGGCGAGAAATACGGCGAGTGGGTGCGGGTGGTCGAGGTTGACGAGGTCTCGCGCGAGCTCTGCGGAGGCACCCACGTCGCCAACACGGCCGAGATCGGCATCTTCAAGATCGTCTCGGAGGGATCCAGCGCGGCCAACGTGAGGCGGATCGAGGCCGTGACGGGGCCTGCGGCGATCGACTGGTTCCGCGCCAGAGAGGAGCAGCTGCGCGAGGTCGGCGAGCTGCTCGACTCCCCCCAGGACCCGTTGACCGGCGCTAGGCGCGCGGCGGAGCGACTGCGCGAGGCGGGCGAGGGAGCAAAGCAGGCTGCCAAGCAGCTGCTGGGCGACGAGGCCGAGCGCCTGGTCGCCACGGCGAAGGATGTCGACGGGATCGACATCGTCGCCTCCCAGGCGCCGATCGCCGATCAGAAGCAGCTGCTCGAGCTCGCGAACCGGGTGCAGTCCAAGCTCGGCGGCGAGTCGGCTATCGCCCTCGGGGGCGCCGAGGAGGGCAAGGTCGGCTTGGTCGTCCTCGTCTCCAAGGGCGCTGTCGGACGCGGCATCTCGGCGGCGACGGTCGTGCGCGAGGCCGCGCCGCTCGTCGGCGGTGGAGGCGGTGGCCGCGAGGAGATGGCACAGGCCGGGGGCAAGGACGCCGCCAAGCTCGACGAGGCACTCGACGTCGCGAGGCAGGCAATCGAGCGGGAGCTCGGATGAGGGCGGCCGGATAGTGCGCGTGCTCGCTCTCGACTACGGCACCGCCAGGACCGGCTGTGCGATCTCCGATCCGAGCGGCACCCTGGCGACCCCGTTGCCGGTGATCGAGCCCTCCGAGGCGCGCTCGGTCGTCGAGCTCGTCACGGAACACGAGGTCGAGCGAGTCGTCGTCGGCCTGCCCTTGCACCTGAGCGGCGAGGAGGGATCGCAGGCCGCGCTGACCCGCACCTTCTGCGTCGAACTGGAAGCGCTGCTCGACATCCCAGTCGAGACCTACGACGAGCGGCTGACGACGCGGATGGCCGAGGCGAGCAAGCGCGAAGGCGCGGCGGCGGCGCCCGACTCCCTGGCCGCCGCACACCTGCTGCAGGCCTACCTCGCCGGACAGGCGGCGATCGAAGGCCCCGAGGACGATGGCTGACGACTGGTTCGGGGACGACACCGCGGTCGCCGAGCGGGAGCGCCGCCGCCAGGAGCGCGAGGATCGCCGAGCGGGGACGGTGAAGCGCCGCCGCCGCGTTGGCCTCATCGTCCTCCTCGCGGTGCTGGTCCTCGGCGGAGCGGCGGCTGCCCTCGCCTACCGCCACTTCCACAAGGCGGCCCCGCCTCCGCCCGTGGTTCTGAAGACGACCACGGTGACGATCCCGGAGGGCTACACCCGCGCACAGACCGCGCAGGTCGCCAAGGAAGCTGGCTTGACCGGCAGCTACATGAAGGCCAGCAAGGGACACGAAGGCTTCCTCTTCCCAGACACCTTCGAACTGGAGAAGCGGGCGCCCGCGGCCGACCTCGTCCAGCTGCAGCTGGAGGACTTCAAGCGCCGGATCAAGGGCGTGGACATGAGCTACGCGCGCTCCAAGAACCTGACCACGCCGGACGTGGTGACGATCGCCTCGATGGTCGAGCGCGAGGCCCAGCTCGAGAAGGAGAGACCCCTGATCGCCGCAGTGATCTATAACCGCTTGCACGAAGGGATGCCGTTGGGGATCGACGCGACGATCCGCTTCGCCACGGGCAACTACGACCAGCCGCTGACCGAATCCGAACTCGCGATCGAATCGCCCTACAACACCCGCCTCCACACCGGGCTGCCGCCCGGGCCGATCGGGAACCCCGGCCTCGCCTCGCTCGAAGCGGCGGCCCACCCGGCAAAGGTCGACTACCTCTACTACGTGGTCAAGCCGGGCACCTGCGGAGAAGACGCCTTCTCGTCGACCGCGGCGGAATTCGAAGCCGACGTGGCTGCCTACAACGAAGCGCGCGAAGCGGCGGGCGGCGAATCGCCCGACACCTGCGGGGAATGAAGCGACTCGCCGTCCTCGGCCACCCCGTGGGCCACTCGCGCTCGCCGGTCATGCAAAACGCGGCGCTGGCCGAGTTGGGCCTGGCGGGGGAGTGGGCCTATGGCGCGATCGACTTGGCGCCGGACGAGTTCGAGCTACGTGTGCGGGAGATGCCCGGCGAGGGCTTCGTCGGCGCCAACGTCACCGTCCCCCACAAGGGAGCAGCGCTTGCGCTGGCCGATTCGCTTTCGGAGACCGCGCGCGAGATCGGCGCTGCGAACACGCTCAGCTTCGCGGCCGGGGAGATCCGCGCCGACAACACCGACGCGCAGGGCTTGCTGGACGCTCTACCCGAGCCACCAGCAGGCAGGCGGGCACTCGTGCTGGGAGCCGGGGGTGCCGCCCGGGCCGCCGTCTGGGCGCTGGTCCGCGAGGGCGCCGAGGTGGCGGTCTGGAACCGCACCGCGCTGCGCGCCGAGCACCTTTGCGCCGAACTTGGCGGGGCTCCGGTGGAGACGCCCGACCAAGCTGCCTACGAGCTGATCGTCAACACCAGCGCGGCCGGGCTGGCCGGCGAGGACCCCTTCGCCGAGTTGCCGCTCGACCCGGCCGGTTTCGCCTCCGGCCAGATCGTCGTCGACCTCGTCTACGGCGAGCGGCCGAGCCCGCTGCTGGCGGCGGCCGAAGTGGCGGGGGCGGCCACGGTCGACGGAATCGAGGTCCTCGTGCGCCAGGGCGCGCTTTCGCTGCGGATCTGGACCGGGCACGAGCCGTCGCTCGAAGCGATGCGAGCCGCGGCGCGCAGATAGCCTAGGCGGCGATGAGCACGCGTTTTAGGTTCACCACCGCAGGCGAGTCGCACGGTCCCGGCCTGGTCGCGATCGTCGAGGGCATGCCGGCGGGCCTGAAGCTCGAGCGCGGGGCACTCGACCGCGACATGGCGCGGCGCCAGCTCGGTCACGGTCGCGGCGGACGGATGAAGATCGAGACGGACTCGGCCGAGGTGCGCTCCGGTGTCCGCCACGGTCGCACCCTTGGCAGCCCGATCGCGCTCCTGGTCGCCAACCGCGACTACGCCAACTGGGAGGAGCGGATGAATCCCTGGCCCGTCGAGGGCTTCGAGCCCGACGAGGTCCACCTGCCGCGCCCCGGCCATGCCGACCTGGTCGGCGCCCAGAAGTACGGCCACCGAGACATCCGCAACGTCTTGGAGCGGGCCAGCGCCCGCGAGACGGCAGCCCGGGTGGCGGCCGGCTCGCTCGCCCGCGGCCTGCTCACTGCGCTGGGGGTGAGCGTGCACAGCCACGTCACCCAGATCGCCTCGGTCAAGGCCCCCGAGCGTCCCGACCTCGGCATCGAGGATTTCGCCGGCGTCGACGAGGACCCGGTGCGCTGCCTCGACCCCGAGGCGAGCGCGGCGATGGTCGCGGAGATCAACCGCCTGCGCAAGGCCAACGAGAGCCTCGGCGGCAGCTTCGAGGTGCGTGCCTTCGGACTCGTCCCCGGCCTCGGCTCCCACATCTCCTGGGAGGAGCGGCTGGACGGCCGGCTCGCCGGTGCCGTCGCCTCGATCCAGTCGGTCAAGGGCGTCGCGATCGGCGAAGCCTGGGACGTCGCCGGCCGCCCTGGCTCGGAGGCACACGACGAGATCTTTTGGTCCGAGGAGCATGGCTACCAGCGCGAAACGAACCACGCCGGTGGCCTCGAGGGTGGCATGACCAATGGCCAGCCACTCTCGGTGCGGGCGGCGATCAAGCCGATCTCGACCCTGACCAAGCCGCTGCGCTCGGTGGACACCGAGACCAAGGAGCCGGCGCAGGCGCTGCGCGAGCGCACCGACTCGACCGTCGTCCCAGCCGCCGCCGTGGTCGCCGAGGCGATGGTCTGCCTGGTCCTCGCCCGTTGCTACCGCGAGAAGTTCGGCGGCGACCACATCGACGACGTCCACGCCGCCGTCGATGCCTACAAGAAGCGCATCGACTTCCGCGGGTGACGGCGTGAGCCGGCCCGCGATCGTCTTCATCGGCTTCATGGGCGCGGGCAAGTCGACCGCGCTCGCCGCGGCGCGCGAAGCGGGCCTGGAGACGACCGAGATCGACGAGCTGATGGAAGCCCACCTCGGGATGCCGATCGACCAGGCCTTCGAGCGCCACGGCGAGGAGGGCTTTCGTGAGCGCGAGGCGGAGGTCGTCGGCGCCCTGTTGGAGCAGGCGAACGGAGGGGCGATCGCGCTTGGCGGCGGCAGCGTGCTCTCGGAACGCATCCGCCAGGCCCTCGGCCGTCACACCGTCGTCTGGCTGCAGGTCGGCGCCGGGGAGGCCTGGTCGCGGATCGCCGGCAGCGACCGGCCGCTGGCACGCAGCGCTGCGGACGTGGCTGAGCTACTGGATGTGCGCCTGCCGCTGTATGAGGGACTGGCCGACGCGATCGTCCCGCAGGGGGACCGGGGAGTCGTCGCTCGGGCGCTGCCGTCGATTCAAGCGCTGGCCGAGCTGCCCGGGGGCACGAAGCTGCTCTGGGCGGCGAGTGCGTCGGGCGAGTACCCGGTGCTGGTCGGGCGTGGCCTGCTCGGCGTCGATTGGTGGCCGCTTGATGGCAGGCGCTTCTGCGTCACCGATACCGCGGTCGGAGCGCTCTATGCCGATCGCCTCGAGCCGTTGCAGGCACGAGCCGAAATCGAGCCCGGGGAGACCGCAAAGACGATGGCCGAGGCCGAGCGGGTCCTGAGCGAGTTGGCTCGGGCCGGGATGACCCGCGAAGACCACGTCGTTGCGCTCGGCGGGGGAGTGGTCGGCGACCTGGCGGGGTTCTGTGCGCATACCTATCAGCGCGGCGTCCCCATAGTCCAGGTGCCGACGACTCTGGTCGCTCAAGTCGACTCCGCCTATGGTGGCAAGACCGGCGTCGACCTGCCCGAGGGCAAGAACTACGCAGGCGCCTACCATCTGCCCGCGGCGGTGATCGCCGACACCGAGACGCTGGCGAGTCTGTCGGCCGAGGAGCTTGCCGCCGGGTTTGTCGAGGTGCTGAAGACGGGCCTGCTGGCCGGGGGAGCGCTCTGGGAGCGTGTACGCGCTATCGAGGCTCTCAACGGGGAAGACCTCGACGAGGTCGTCTTCGCCTGCGCCCGCTACAAGTGCGATGTCGTCGCCGCCGACGAGCGCGACGCGGGCTTGCGACACACGCTCAACCTCGGCCACACGGTCGGACACGCGATCGAGGCGGCAAGCGGCTACTCGCGCTATCGCCACGGCGAGGCCGTCGGCTTGGGGCTGCTCGCCGCACTGCGGCTCTCTGGGGCGCCGCGGCTGCGCGCGGAGGTCGAGCATCTACTCGACCGCCATGGTCTGCCAGTCACCCTCGACCCAGCGATCGATGTAGACACCGTCATCGACGCTCTTCAGCGCGACAAGAAGCGGACCTCGGCAGGGGTCGGCTTCGTGCTCCTCTCCGAGCCAGGGGCGCCGCGGGTGGGAGAGGTGCTCGATCCGGCTAAGGTCGAGACCGCCGTGAAAGAGCTCTACGACCCATGACCTCCGCCCACAACCGCGTCGCCGTCCTGCACGGGGTCAACTTCGACGTGCTCGAGAAGCGCGACCCCGAGGTCTACGGAGGGCTCTCGCTGAGCGAGCTGGAGATGAGGATCCAGGCTGTCGCACGTGAGCTCGGTCTCGAAACGCTCTTCTTCCAGACCAACTCGGAGGGCGAGTTCGCCGAATACCTGCACCGCGCGCCCGAGATGGTCGACTCGATCGTCATCAACGCGGGGGCTTGGAGTCACTACAGCCGCGCGATCGCCGACGCGCTCGAGCTGACCGGACTGCCGGCGGTCGAGGTCCACCTCTCCGACGTCGAGTCGCGCCAGGACTGGCGCCGCGAGTCGGTATTCGACGGTCTGGTGCTGGAGAAGATCTCCGGCAAGGGGCCGGACGGCTACCGCGACGCGCTGGCGACCCTGGCGCGCCATCTGGATGTCTCCGCCGGCGCATGAAGGGCCGCGGCGACCGCCTCGCGGCTTCGCTGGCCGAGCGCGAGCTCGACCTGATGCTGGTCACCGAGCTGGTCAACATCCGCTACCTGACCGGTTTCACGGGAACCAACGGCGCCTGCGTCTGCGGCCTCGATACGCGCCTCTTCCTGACCGACTTCCGCTACACCGAGCGGGCCGCGGCGGAGGTCGAGGGCTGGGAGACGATCACGGTCAGCGACGACTGGCTGGGCGGAATCGCCGCGCATCTCTCCGGTCGCGTCGGCTTCGAGGACGACCACGTCTCGGTCCGCTTACTGGAGCGGCTGCGGGGAAAACTGGCGGAGGGCGTCGAGGCGATCGCGGCCGGCGGTTCGGTCGAGAAGCTGCGCCGGGTCAAGGACGAGGGTGAGCTGACGGCGATCGCGGCCGCCTCCGAGCTCGCCGACGAGGTCTGGGCCTGGAGCGTCGAGCGTGGGCTCGGCGGCTGCTCCGAGCGCGAGGTGGCCCGCGCCGCCGAAGCACGGATCCGCGAGCTGGGTGGCGACCCCTCCTTCCCGGCGATCGTCGCCGCCGGCCCCAACGGGGCGTTGCCGCACGCCGAGCCGGGGGGGCGCCCGATCGGCAACGGCGAGCTGGTCGTCTTCGACATGGGAGCGAAGCTCGACGGCTACTGCTCGGACGGCACGCGGACCTTCGCCGTCGGCGAGCCCGGCGAGAGCGCCCGCAAGGTCTACGAGACGGTGCTGGCCGCGCAGGCGGCGGCACTCGACGCGGTCGCCGCGAAGGTCGGTGGCGAGGCACTCGATGCGGTCGCTCGCGAGGTGATCGGGGAGGCCGGCTACGGCGAGCGTTTCGGTCACGGCCTCGGCCACGGCGTGGGACT
This sequence comes from uncultured Solirubrobacterales bacterium, assembly GCA_963824705.1. Classification (GTDB taxonomy): domain Bacteria; phylum Actinomycetota; class Thermoleophilia; order Solirubrobacterales; family 70-9; genus VRUE01. The sequence continues at coordinate 1,524,869 of CAWGQE010000003.1, read as the reverse complement.
CGAGGTACACGAGGCACCGCGCGTCTCGCCGCGCTCGGAGGACGTGCTCTCGGCAGGCGAAGTGGTGACGATCGAGCCCGGTGTCTACTTGCCGGGCGAGCTGGGCGTGCGGATCGAGGATCTCGTTGTCGTCACCGACGGCGGTTGCCGCAACCTGAGCGCATTGCCCAAAGAACTTCAGCTGGTCGAGTAGGTGCAGCACTAAGTCCGAGTAGTGGAGAGCCGATGGCATCGGGTGAGACCTGATGCGCCCGCCAAGGAGTCGCTGCTTGCAGCCCGCGACGATGCCCGCCGCGAGCGCCTGCTCGACATGGAGGTGAGGCTGCGTCCCTACCGCTTTGCCTGCTTTGCGATCCTTGCTCTGGCGCTGGCCCCGGCCGGGGGGGAAGTCGGCTGGTGGTGGGTCGTGCCGCTCTTGGTCGGCCTCGGGGGCTTCGCTGTCGCCGACAGCTTCATGGGCAACAGCGAGCACCCGGCGGTCTGGGTCGCGACGGCCTGGGGAATCCTGCCGCTGCTGCTCGCCGACGCCGTCGTGGTGACCGGGGGCGCCGCAAGCCCGGTGCTGATGTGGTTCGCGCTGCCGGCCGTGACCCTCGGTGCCCGCTTCTCGACGCGGGGCATCGCGATCGGCACGGCTTACATCCTGGCCCTCCTGTTAGGCAGCACGGTCGGCCTCGATTCCGCGACCGCCTCGGCACACCACCAGGAGGTGATCGCGGCAGTCGCCTTGGTGCTCAGCGCGGTGATCCTCTCCGGTGCCCTGGTCGAGTCAGACCGCGCCCACCGTCGCCGCTCGACCCTCGACCCTCTCACCGGCCTCTTCAACCGCAACGCCCTCGAGCAGCGCCTTGCCGAGCTGGATGGTCAGCCGGTGGGCAGGAAGGGAGGGTCCTCGCACGCGCTTCTCCTCTGCGACCTCGACCACTTCAAGCGGGTCAACGACCAGCTCGGCCACGCCGCCGGAGACGCCGTGCTCCAAGACGTCGCCCACACGATGCGCTCCGTCCTGCGCGCCGGCGACTCGATCTACCGCGTTGGCGGCGAGGAGATCCTCGTCGTCCTCCCCGGCGCGACCAAGGCCGACGCCTTCGGAGTCGGCGAGCGCCTGCGGCTCGCCGTGCGCGAGCGCCGCCCCGCGGGGGTGGCGATGACGATCAGCGTCGGGGTTGCCGTCTCGCGTCCGGGACCGCTCGACACCGACCAGCTGGTAGGTCTCGCCGACGAGGCGCTCTACTCGGCCAAGGCGGCGGGGCGGGACCGGGTCATGGTCTGTGCCAACTGACCTGGCTCCTTATGCGTCATATGGGCGCATAGAGCGCCAGAGACTTAGCGACTGAGGTCGACGCCGGCCTGCAGACGCACCGCGAAGGCTGCGATCAGCTCGACGGTCGCCTCGAGGTCGCCGAGGTCGCAGAGCTCGACCGGAGAGTGCATGTAGCGCAGCGGGACCGAGACCAGGCCCGTGGGGATCCCGGCGCGCGAGATCTGGATCGAGTCGGCGTCGGTGCTGGTGCCGCGACCGCTGGCGCTGATCGTGTACTCGATTCCGGCCTCCTCGGCGGTCTCGACCAGCAACTCGAAGACCTTTGGCGAAAGGGTGGAGCCGCGACCGATCGCTGGGCCGGAGCCGAGCGGATGGCTGCCGATCTCCTTCTCGTCGACGCCGGGGGCATCGGTGGCGTGGGTGACGTCGATCGCGACGGCAAGGTCCGGTCGCACCTGGAAGGCAGAGGTCCGCGCGCCGAACAACCCGATCTCCTCCTGAACCGCAGCGATGGCGGCAAAGCTGCCGCTCAACGAGTCGCGCTCGTGGCAACGGCGCAACGCCTCCAGCGCGACGTAAGCGCCGATCCGATTGTCCATCGCGCGTGAGACCAGGCGGTCGCCGGCGAGGCGCAGGGGCTCCGCCGCGATCACGACCGGGTCGCCGATGCGGATCAGCGCCGCCGCCTCGTCGCGGTCGATGGCGCCGACATCGATGTGGAGGCCCTTCAGCTCGACCACCTTCTTGCGCTGGTCGGGATCGAGCAGGTGGATCGGCTTGCGACCGACGACGCCGGGCACGAGCCCGTCGCGGCCGCGCACCTCGACCCGCTGGCCGACCAGGATCTGCGGGTCCCAGCCGCCGATCGGGGCGAACCAGAGGAAGCCCTTCTCGTCGATGTGGGTGACCACCAGGCCGATCTCGTCGATATGGCCGACGACGGCAAGCAGGGGGGCTTCCTCGCCGACGCGGGCGATCGAGGAGCCAAGGCCGTCGGCCGAGAGCGTGGCGAAGGAGGCTTCGTCGCGCCAGATAGTTGCGGCAGGGCCCTCGTGCCCGGAAGGTGCGCCGGCGCGGAGGAGCTTGTCTAGCAGCGAAGGAATCTCGGCCATTACGAAGGCAGCAGTATGTCGAGTCGAACAGACGACCGCAACGAGGCGATTGGAATAGTTTTCCCCACGATGAGTGAAGCGACGAGGACGTACCTGGTGACTGGGGCTTCGAGTGGCATCGGCGAGGCGGCGGCGAAACGGCTGGCGCGCGAGCCGAGCGCAGAGCTGATCCTGGTCGCTCGCCGCGAGGAGCGGCTGCGCTCGCTGGCCGAGGCGCTGCCCTGCGAGGCGAGCTGGCTCGCCGTCGACCTGACCGAGCCGGATGCCCCGGAGCGGGTGCGAGCCCACGTCGCCGAGCGGCACGGTGGCCGGCTCAACCTGCTGGTCAACAACGCCGGCGCCTCCTGGCGCGGCTCGTTCGGCGAGGCGGGCTACGAGAACGTGCGCCGCCACATGGAGATCAACTTCGACGCCGTCGCCCGCCTCACCGAGGCGCTGCTGCCTGCTCTGCGGGCCTCGACGCCGAGCGCAATCGTCAACATCGCCAGCACCGCCGGCCGGGTCGCGCGGGCGCGGACCGGCTCCTACTCGGCCAGCAAGTTCGCCCTGATCGGCTGGACCGACGCCCTCTACGCAGAGGAGCGCCCCCACGGCGTTCACGTCGGCATGGTGCTGCCGGGCTTCGTCGCGACCGAGGGGTTTCCGGCGGCCGAGCTGCGGGAGCGGGCGCTGACCCGCTGGACGGTCTCCAAGCCGGAGAAGGTCGCCGAGGCGATCGTCGAGACCGGCTTGCGCGGCAAGGCGGAGCGCTACGTGCCACGCCCCTACGCGTTGGCTGCGGTCGCCCGCATCCTCCTCCCGGGACTGGTCCGCCGCGTGCTGTCCGGCGGCGCTGCCGCGAGCCTGACCACGAGCACGGCGGCGGAAGCGGACGACTGAGCGCTGCCGCGCCGGGGGCGCTCAGCCGCCGATGTGGCTGAAGCGGCAGTAGTGGAAGTGGAAGACGATGCTCGTGTTGTTGGCCGAGAGCCCGGCGCGTTCGGCCAGGATCGAGGTGTGCGTCGCTTTGATCTTTTCGCCGGCCTCGTAGTACTTGCCGACTTCGCGCAGTCGCTGCTTGAGAAGCTGTATGGAGCCGAGCCAGTGTTCGACCCGTCGTTCGTCGGCGGTGGGGGCGGGGACCGTCGCCAGCTGTTTGATCAGCCCCGCGACGGAGCCCGAGACCCGGATGAACTGCTTGCCCGCGAGCACGAGCTTGTCCTTGTTGACGCGGTCCCTGGCGCCGGCCATGATCTTTTCATTGGAGCTGCGGTTCGCCTGGCAGATCGGCTCGACCTGCGCCTTGTAGCTGTCCCGCGTCTGTTCCTCGCCGGTCGCAAGTGGCGCGATGGCAAGCATCGCGATGGCGATCGCAGCGAATATCCCCAGCGTCCTCTTCATCTCCCAGGCCCATCTAGGTTAGAGGCTGGTGCACGTCGGCCTACGATGAGAGGTACGTGGACGGCGATTCCCCGACTCACTACGCAGACTCCGACGGGGTCAGCATCGCCTACCGGGTGCACGGCGAAGGCGACCTCGACCTGGTCTTCGTACCGGGTTTCGTCTCCCATGTCGAGCTGCTCTGGGAGAGCCCGGCGACGGCCCGCTTTCTGCGCCGCCTCGGCTCCTTCGCCCGGGTAGTCGTCTTCGACAAGCGCGGCCAGGGCCTCTCCGATCGCCCCGGCGACCCCTCCACCCTGGAGGAGTCGATGGACGACCTGGGGGCGGTCCTGGAGGCAGCGGGTTGCGAACGACCGGCGATCTTCGGTGTCTCCGAGGGCGGTCCGATGTCGACGCTCTTTGCCGCGACCTATCCCGAGCGGATCTCTTCACTGGTTCTTTACGGGACCTACGCGCGGATGATCAGGTCCCCGGACTTCTCCCTCGGCATGCCCGAGGTTGTGCTCGACCTTTGGAGAGAGATGGTGCGCCATGAGTGGGGAGGGCCGGTCGGGCTGCGCTACTGGGCGCCGAGCGCAGTCGGTGACCGGGAGATCGAACGCTGGTGGGCACGCCTTCTGCGTCAGGGAACGAGCCCGGCGGGGGCGATCGCCCTGATCGAGCTCTATCGGGAGATGGATGTGCGTGCGATCCTGCCCAGCATCGACGTGCCCGCACTGGTCCTGCACCGCGTCGAGGACCAGGTGGTCTCGGTCGGCCAGGGGCGGTTCCTCGCCGAGCAGATCCCCGGTGCGCGTTTCGTGGCCCTCGATGGCGCCGACCATCTGGCTTGGACCGGGGATCAGGACGCGTTGCTCGACGAGGTGGAGGAGTTCCTCGTCGGCAGCCGGCGCGCCCACGAGCCCGAACGGGCGCTTGCGACGGTCCTCTTCACCGACATCGTCGGGTCGACCGCGGTGGCGGCGAGGCTCGGCGATCGCCGCTGGCGCGACCTGCTGGAGCGCCATGACGCAATCGTGCGCCGTCAACTGGCCATTCACCGGGGACGCGAGGTGAAGACGATGGGAGACGGCTTCCTCGCCACTTTCGACGGGCCGGCCCGCGCGATTCGTTGCGCGACCGCGATCGATCGGGCGGTGTCGGAGATCGGCATCGAGGTCCGCGCCGGCATCCACACCGGTGAGGTCGATCTGATCGGCGACGACGTCGGTGGCATGGCGGTCAACATCGGCGCCCGGATCGGCGCTCTCGCCGGTCCGGGCGAGGTGCTCGTCTCCAGCACCGTCCGTGAGCTGGTGGTGGGATCTGGACTCGACTTCGCCGAGCGCGGCATCCACACCCTCAAGGGCGCCCCCGACCAGTGGCGACTGTTCGCGGTCGCCGGGACGGATGGCTAGTCTTCCTCGCCGTGATCTCGACCAACCAGTTCAAGAACGGCAGCCACATCGAAATCGAGGGGTCCGTCTTCAAGATCCTCGAGTTCCAGCACGTCAAGCCCGGCAAGGGCGGTGCGTTCGTGCGCACCAAGCTGCGCAAGATCGACGACGGCTCGGTGCAGGACAAGACGTTCAGAGCGGGGGAGAAGTTCAGGCCGGTTCACACCGAGTCGCGCAAGATGCAATACCTCTACGACTCCGGCGAGGCGGCTGTCTTCATGGACAGCAGCGACTACGAGCAGATCGAGATCCCGAGCGAGATCGTCGGCGAGTCGATGCAGTGGGTCCTGCCCAACGACGAGGTCGACGTCCTCTTCGTCGACGAATCGCCGAGCGACGTGCAGGTCGCCGGCGCGGTCGAGATGAAGGTCACGCAGACCGATCCCGGAGTAAAGGGGGACACGGCCTCCGGCGGCGGCACCAAGCCGGCAACGCTTGAGTCGGGCGTGACCGTGCAGGTGCCCCTCTTCATCGACGAGGGGGAGACGATCCGGGTCGATACCGCCAGCGGTAAGTACGTGTCGCGCGCGTAGCCTGGTTTATCCGCGCGACTGGAAATAAACATCGCGGTCCGCCATCATGCCTCGGGTGGGAGTGGGGAGGGAGGATGTGGCAGGAAATGATCGGGACACGCTGGTAGAGGACCTTCAGCGCCGCCTGCGGGAAAGCGACCAGCGACTCGAAGAGACGCAGGCGTTGGCGCGGGTCGGTAGCTGGGAATGGGACTTTCCTTCCCTGCGGTCGACTTGGTCAAAGGAGACGCTGCGCATCTTTGGGCGCGATCCCGCCGGTCCACCGCCCACGCTCGACGAACTGATCGACGCGGTACATCCCGACGATCGAGCCGAGTTCCGGGAGTTCGCAGCAAGGGTTCAGAGGGCCCCCGGGTCATTCCAATACCGCTACCGGATCATCGACGCGAGTGGGGAAGTTCGCTATCTGCAGGCACTCGGGCGCACCGTCCTCGATGCCGAGGGACAGCCTACGCGCGCCTTTGGCACCACCCAGGACATCACCGAGCTCAAGCGCTCGGAAATGCAGCTCGAGCGAGCCCAGCGCCTCGAGGCGGTCGGCCAGCTCGCCGGCGGGATCGCTCACGATTTCAACAACCTGCTCTCGGTGATCCTCAACCACACCGAATGCCTGATCGGCGAAGCCGGCGAGGACGAGGCGACACCGGGCCTGCGGGAGATCGAACGGGCGGCGCTCACCGCCGCTGATCTGATCCGTCATCTGCTCCTCTTCAGTCGTCGCGAGGCAACCGACCTGCGTGCGGTCGACCTCGCCGGCGCCCTTCGCGACACGGAGGCTCTTCTGCGCCCGACGATCGGTGAGCGGATCGAGATCGAGATCGAGGCGCCGAGCGGGCTACCGCCGGTGAGCCTGGGGGCTGGCCAAGCAGAGCAGGTGCTGATCAACCTTGCGGTCAACGCCCGCGATGCGATGCCGGAGGGCGGTCGGATAGCGATCTCGGTTCGAGAGCTGGGCGTTGGCGACTCGAATGGCGATCTGGTTTCGAATCTGTCGCCGGGAGTCCCGCACCTCGTCCTTAGCGTCGCCGATGAAGGCATCGGGATGTCGGCGGAGACGGCTGCGCAGGCGTTCGATCCGTTCTTCACCACCAAGGCGCGCGACAAGGGGACCGGGCTCGGCCTTGCCACCGTCTATGGCATCGTCAGCCAGGCGGGGGGTCAGGTCGAGATCGAGAGCGAGCCCGGCAAGGGAACGGTGGTCAGCGTCTACCTGCCGATCGCCACCGTCGAAGAGAATGATCCGAAGCCGAGGCAGCCGACCCCCGCCCCGGCGCCGGCACGGGGGCAGATGGTGCTTGTCGTCGACAACGAGGAGGCGGTGCGGACAGTCATCTGCCTCATGCTCGAGAGGCGTGGCTACAGGACAGTTCACGCCGCCGGGGGTGAGGAGGCGGAATCGATCGTTGCCGGCGGGGGAGAGATCGACCTGCTGTTGACAGACCTGGTCATGCCCGGCATGTCGGGTTGGGAGCTGGGCGGTCGGCTCCATTCCCTGAACCCAAATCTGCGGACGATCTACATGTCCGGCTTTGCCGACGGTGGCTCCTCGGAGCAGTCGCTTGCCGCCGGCGCGACCTTCCTGGAAAAGCCGTTCACCAGCGCACAGCTGATTGCCGCGGTGGGCGAGGTTCTCGCTGGCGGGCGAGATGCCTCTGCCTGAAGGAAGCGCGAGAATAGGTCGATGCGCAGATCCGACCAGCGACGCGACGCCGTCTTCGCCTGTTATCAGCGTGACGTCACCGGGCGTCCCCTGGGGGAGTTGCTCGGCGAGACCCGCCCATTCACCCGCGAGTTGGCCGAGGCCGTCGAGTCGCACCGCGAGGAGCTCGACGCGACGATTGGCGGCCACGCCCGCGGTTGGGAGCTGACGCGGATCGCGCCGCTGGAGTTGAACGTGATGCGGGTTGCCCTCTATGAGATCGAGCACAGCGAGGACGTGCCCGACGAGGTGGCGATCGACGAGGCGGTCGAGATCGCCAAGGAGTACTGCGGCGCCGGCGCGCCCGGCTTCGTCAACGGGATCCTCGGCGCGATCGTGCGCGAGCGTCAGGGAGGTGTGGTGAAGTGAGCGAGGCGGAGCGCCTGCGCGAGATCTCCGCCCGCCTGCAGGCGATCGCCACGGAGCTGGACGGTTCGGAGGCGAGCGACGAGCGTGCCGCGGAGCTGGCCCACGAGGCAGCAGAGCTCTCGACCGAGGCGGTCGAGGAGGCAAACCGTCGCATCCGCGAGTCGGAGGGCCCGCGGTGAGCGAACAGCGCCCGCGGTGAGCTATCCCGAGGACCTGCGCGCCCAGGTCGACGCCGAGCTGGAGCGCCTTCGCTTCTCCGATCGGCCCGCAACGGCGGGGCTCGAGGAGGCGATGCGCTACTCGCTGCTCGCCGGCGGCAAGCGGGTGCGACCGGTCCTCGCCCTGGCCACCGCGAGGGCCCTCGGCGCCGATCCGGCACGCTACCTGCCGGTGGCCGCGGCGCTGGAGCTGATCCACACCTACTCGCTGATCCACGACGACCTGCCGGCTATGGACGACGACGGGTTGCGCCGGGGCTTGCCGACCTCGCACGTCAAGTACGGCGAGGACGTGGCGATCCTGGCCGGGGACGGTCTCTTCGCCGAGGCGATTCGCCTCTTCTGCGAGCAGCCAGGAGAGCCGGCGCGACTGCTTGCGGCACTGTCGGAGCTGGCGGGGGCAACGGGGGTGGACGGCATGGTCGGTGGCCAGTACGTGGACGTGATCGGCGAGGCCGGCGACGCCGAGGCGCTGCGCGCTCTGCACGGGCTGAAGACCGGCCGGCTGATCGCCGCCGGGGTCGGCGTCGTACTTACCCTTGAGGGTGTGGCCGAAACTGAGACAATTCCCTATCGCCGGTTCTCCGGTGAGCTCGGCGTCCTCTTCCAGATCGTCGACGACATCCTCGACGTGACCGGAAGCGACGAGCAACTCGGCAAGCCCCGTGGAAGCGACGAGCGACATGGCAAACTCACCTACGTCAGTCTCTTTGGCCTCGAGCAAGCGCGCGAGCTCGCTGCAGAGTCCCACGCAAAGGCGACAGCGGCGCTGGCCGAGGCGAGCGGCGACACCGGCGACTTGAGAGGGATCGCCGACTACATCTTCACCAGGAACGAATGAGCGACAAGCCACCAAGACTGCTGGAGGGGATCGATTCCCCTGCCGACCTGCACGAGCTCGACGACGAGCAACTGCAGCAGGTCGCGCAGGAGATGCGCACCTACATCATCGACACGATCGGGGAGATCGGCGGCCACTTCGGCGCCAACCTCGGCACCTGCGAGCTTGCCGTCGCCCTGCACAGCCTGCTCGACTCGCCCCGCGACAAGGTCCTCTGGGACGTCGGCCACCAGTCCTACCCGCACAAGATCCTCACCGGCCGCCGCGACGCCCTGCCGACAATCCGCCAGTACGACGGGCTGGCCCCGTTCTGTTCGATCTTCGAGTCCGAGCACGACATCATGGGCGCCGGTCACGCCTCGACCTCGATTGGCTACGCGGTCGGCCTCAAGGAGGCGATGCGCAAGGGGATCGGCGAGGACGGCAAAGTCGCCGCGGTGATCGGCGACGGGGCGCTGACCGGCGGCGTCGCTTACGAGGCTCTGCACGCCGCCGGCGGCCTGCAGACGCCGATCGTGATCGTTCTCAATGACAACGGCATGTCGATCTCGCCCAACGTCGGCGCGCTCTCGCGCTACTTCAACCGGGTGCGGCTCAACCCGCGCCTCTACCACGCCCGCGAGGGGGTCGAGGACCGGCTTACCAAGCTGCCGCTGGGACTGGGGGGGCGGATCGAACGGTTGGGGCCGGAGATCAAGTCGGCGATCAAGGCCTACTGGGCGCCCGGTCTTTTCTTCGAGGAGCTCGACCTCGCCTACATGGGCGTGATCGACGGCCACGACGTGCACGCCCTGCGCGACGCCCTGCGCGAAGCCTTCGAGGCCGACCGCCCGGTCGTCGTCCATATCCACACGGTCAAGGGCAAGGGCTTCGCCCCGGCGGAGGAGGGTGGCCTGGAGGGGATGGAGAAATGGCACGCCGCCAAGCCGAAATCGATTGTCGACGGCGCGCCGGCGCCGAAGCCGGTTCCGGTCAAGGAGTCCGACTCGCCCGAGGCGATCGCGCCGGAGCGGCTGGAGAAGCCGCCTGCCGCCGGGGCCCCGCCGCAGTACACGCAGGTCTTTGCCGACGCGATCGTCGCCGAGGCCAAGCGCGACGAGCGCGTGATCGGGATCACCGCCGCGATGGCCGGCGGAGCAGGGTTGCAGAAGCTCGCGGACGAGGTGCCCGATCAGTACTACGACGTCGGCATCGCCGAGCAGAACGCGGTTCTGCTCGCCTCCGGCATCGCCCTGCAGGGGGCGAAGCCGGTCTGCGCGATCTACTCGACCTTCCTCCAGCGCGCCTACGACCAGATCATCCACGACGTCTGCCTGCAGGAGCTCGACGTCACCTTCGCCCTGGACAGGGCCGGCTTGGTCGGCGATGACGGGCCGACTCACCACGGGGTCTTCGACATCTCTTACTTCCGACCGCTGCCCAACGTGGTGGTGATGGCTCCCCGCGACGAGGCGATGCTGGTCAACATGCTGCGCACGGCGATCGCCCACGACGGCCCGGCGGCGCTGCGCTACCCGCGCGGCGCCGCGGAGGGGGCCGAGCTGCCCGCCCGGCCGGAAGAGATACCGATCGGCAGCGGCGAGCTGCTGGCGAGCGGCGAGCGGGTGGCGTTGCTGGGATACGGCTACGGGGTCTCGGTCGCGCTGCAGGCGGCGGAGATCCTCGCCAAGCACGACCTGCGCCCGACCGTCGCCGACGCCCGCTTCGCCAAGCCCCTCGACGCCGAGCTGCTGGAGCGGCTCGCGCTCGGCCACGACCTGGTCGTGACGATCGAGGAGAACGTGCTGCCCGGTGGCTTCGGCTCGGCCGTCCTGGAGCACCTCGAGGACTCGTTTGCCGATCGCCCCGGCGATCGGGCTCGAGTGATGCGGGTCGGTCTACCGGACCGCTACGTCACCCACGGCAAGCCGGCGCTGCTGCGCGGGGAGGTCGGCCTGACGGGGGAGTCGGTAGCCGAGCGGGTACTCACGGCACTGCGCTCCGGTGAGCCGGCGCTGCACTAGAAGCTCGAGCCCATTAACGAAATTTATACCTGCGCTTGCACCAAAGCGCTCAATCGGTTAGCTTTCCCGGCGGCCTCCTTGGTTGCACCGGAACCGCCCCCGCTTCGCGGAACGTTTCTGGGGTTACTACAGGGAGAGGAGGCGCGTATCTCTCGATATGCAGGGTCCGTTGGGCAGGCGGACCTATGCCCTCGGGTAGGGCATAGGTCGCCTGGCCCAACCTTGCTCTTCGGCCTGTGCCCGGCTAGGGTGGAGCCGATGACCGTAAAGCTCTACCGCTGCTCGACGATGTGGGTCAAGATCGATGCCCACCCGTGCTGGCGCGTGCAGAAGGCGCTCGACGAGCAGGGCATCGAGTACGAGGTGGTCAAGGGGCCGCTGCGACCGGGTAAGCGCAACGATCTCGAGCAGCTCTCCGGCCAGCGCAAGTACCCGGCGATCGAGTTCGAGGATGGCCGTGTCTACCGTGACGAATCGGCGGACATGGCCGAGCGGATCCGCTCAGGGCAGCTGTTCGAGGGCTCGGCCGAATCCGAGCCCAACGCTCAGCAGCGTTAGTCGATCGAGAGCACTTTCGATTTCGCCGGCTTGCAGTTGCCCTTGGCGGGCGCCTTGGCGTAGTAGGAGCCAGAGATGAGCCCTTTGCCGATCGGGATCGACCACTTGGTCTTGGCGTCGCTCTTGTCGGTGCCCAAAAGCTTGTCCGGCCCCGACTTCTCGCGGTAGAGCTTGACCGTGCGGCCCGTCGAGCAGGCGCTCTTGCCGGACTTGAGCGTCCCATGGAAGGCGGGATTTTTGAGACTGACGACGATCGTGGTCGAGTTGCTCGCACCGGCGGCCAGGGCGGTGGACAGCAGGGCGGTGGCAAGCGCGGCGACGAGCAGAGCGAAAAGACGGGCAACCATGGCGACCTCCGGTTGAAGTTTGCGGCACCACTCTAGAGATTGGACGAAGGTGATTGGGAATCCTATCGTTTATTTGTCGCTTCTTCTCAACTGAAACAAAAAACTTGCCCATCAAGTCGTCGGCGGCTAGAGTCGGGGCGTGCAGGTCGACGGGATGCTTGGGAGGCGTCGAGGCTGGGTCTGGGCCATTGCCGTGGTTGCGCTTGCCTGCGCGCTGCTCGTAGCGCCGGCAGCCAGGGCCGAACCGTTCACGGTCAACAGCATCGGAGATCAGACCGCCGCCACGTCTGGGATCGGTTGCTTGACCCAGGAAGAAAAGACCGAAGTGGAAGAAGGGAAAAAAGAAGAAGAAGAATGCACGCTGCGCGCCGCGATCGAAGAGGGGGTCAGCCTGGGGGAATCGACCTCGATCGAATTCGACAAGGGAGAAGGAAGAGTCTTCGATGGCCAGCCCTCGTCGACGATCATCCTGGGCAGCCGACTGCCGGACATCACCGTCCCGGTGCTCATCAACGGGACCTGCGAAACCGGCTCCGGTGCTATTGGCCCCTGTGTCGGCATCCGCGGCCGGAGTGACGAACCGGCGTTGGTCGTCTCGAAAGCCAAAGGCAGCAAAATCGCTGGCCTGGCGATAACCGGGGCACAGACCGCCGTCAGCCTGCTGGAATCTCCCGAAACCATGGTCCAGGGCAACTGGTTTGGGGTGGAGTTGGGGGGCGTGTCGCCGGGGAACGGGACCGGCGTCCTCGTCGAATCGGGGTCGGACGGCAGCTTCATCGGCGGGGAAGGCGAACTGGACGGGAACGTCTTCGCCGGCGACGCGGCCGACGGGCTCGACGTTCACGGGGGGAACGAAGTCAAGGTCTACGGCAACCTCTTTGGCGTCGAGCCAGACGGGATCACGCCGAGCCCCAACGGCGGCGACGACATCGAGGTCGCCGCGACGGGAGGGGGCGAAGTGAGCGGCACCGAAATCGGCACCAGGGTCAGCGCCGCCGCCGCCGCGAGCCCGCAGTGCGACGGTGGCTGCAACGTGATCTCCGGCGCGACTGCGAATGGAGTGGACCTGCAGGGCGAGGCTGGCGAGAGCCCCGCGACGTCGACCTTGGTCCTGGGCAACTACGTCGGTGTCAACGCGGACGGGTCCACGGCGGTCCCCAACGCCGACGCTGGCATCAACGTCGGCAAAGCGACGCACACGCTCGTCGGAGGGCCCTCCGCGCGCGACGCCAATCGCATCGACGGTGGCAGCGTCGGCGTCCTGGCCGGTCCGGAAGCGGGCGATCTCGCCATCCGCGGCAACCTGATTGGCACCGACGCGACCGGCGCCGGCACGCTGAACCCGCCCGACGACGGGATCGTCGTCGACTCGGGGGAACTCGTGAGCCCGGCGCTCGAAGCGGAGATCGCCGACAACGAGATCAGGATGGAAGGCGGCAGCGCGATCCTCCAGCAAGGCCGGGGAGCCTGGATCCACGGCAACCAGATCTCCGGTGCTCAGACCGGGATCAAGACCGTCGAGCCAATTGCTTTCTACGGCAATGTGATCGAGGGCAATCGGATCGACGGATCTACGGCCAGCGGGATCCTGGTCGAAAACGACTTCAACGAGATCGTCGGCAACCAAGTCCTCGGCACCGGTGGTCCGGGGATCTGGATCCAAGGCGCCTTACTTCCATTCGGCGTAAATGGAAACCTCATCGGTGGTGATGCAGCCGTAGACGAAAACTTCATCGCGGGCAGCGGCAGTGCCGCGATCGAGATCTCCAACGAAGAAAAAACCAACAACGAAGTTGCTCGCAACCGTGGAACCGGCAACGGTGGCCCCTTCATCGACCTGGTCGCCAAGTCTCCCGCAACCGAAGTGGGACCCAATTGGGGGATCAAACCACCTGCCTTCTCGACCTCGACGCAGGCCGGCGCGAGCGGCGGCGCGGAGAAAGGCGCCACGGTGCGTGTCTTCCGCAAGCAGACCTCTGCAGCCGGGGAGCTCGAGTCCTTCCTCGGCGAAGCGGTTGCCGACAGCAACGGCGGCTGGACCGTCACCTACGACGATGAAATCCCGGCGGGAACGATCGTCGCCGCTACTCAGACCTTGGAAGGAAAAACCTCGGAGCTGGCGACGACCGGCAGTGAAGCCGAAGGCTCGGCTGGGGGCGCGGGCGGAGTCTTCGCAGGCGGAGCGCAGGACGCATTCCCGAACGCAGCGCCGATCCGGCCGCGGACCAAGATCGTGAGAGGAAGGTTGCGGCATCACAGCGCCCGTTTCGTCTTCGAAGCCAGCCAGGCCGGCTCCACCTTCCTCTGCAGGCTCGACGACAAGCCTTTCGATATCTGCCGGTCACCGAAGAGATATGCAGGCTTGGCATCCGGCAAGCACGTGTTCTGGGTGCGCGCGGTCGGTCCGTCCGGGCACGTCGACCTGAGCCCCGCGAAGAAGAAATTCTCGATCTCCGGCTGAGCATGAGGTCGTTGCCTGAAATCGGACGGACGGTCCTTCTCGGCATTGTTCTCATCGCCATGCTGGCGCCGAGCAGCGCCGAGGCGGAGAACGTCGTCAACGGCAATTTCGAGTCCGGGACGTTGAGTGGCTGGAGCGTGTACCAGGCGAATCCGTTCGGCGACTGGTTTGCGTACAAGGGCACCGAAACGCCGATCGGTGTCAACAGGAAAAAACAGGGGGAAGGTCGGGACGTGCAGCCCCCGCCGCTAGGGACCTACGCCGCCGTCACCGACGAGGTCGAGCCCGACACCCTGATTCTCTATCAGGACGTGACCCTGCCGCCGGGGAGCAACTACCAGCTGAGTCTGATCGCGTACTACGACTCTTACAAGCCGATCGCGATTCCGACCCTCGACACGCTTGCTGTCGGCGAAGAAGCCCTGCGGCTTCCAAATGGCCAATTCCAAAAAAACCAACAGTTCCGAATCGACGTGATGAGACCGGAAGCGCCACTCGAATCGCTTGAGTCGGGCGATGTCCTTCGCACGGTCTTTGCCACCAAACTGGGCGACCGCCCGACGATGGCCCCGACGAAGTTCAGTGTGAATCTCAGCGCTTTCGCCGGCCAGACGGTACGCCTGCGCATCGCCAACACGGTGACCGAGGAAGTCTTCAACGCCGGTGTCGATGAGGTCTCGATCGCCAGTGGGCCGCCGGGCAGCTTTTCGTCGAAGCACGGCCCGGCCGGGTTCCGCTTCGGCAAGGCCAGGGTGAACCGGCGAAGCGGCGTCGCGACCCTGCGGGTGAGCGTCGTCGGATCCGGGCTGCTGAGGGCGGCCAAAGAGCCGGCCCGCGGCAAGGCGAGTGGGGTGGGGAAGGTCGGTGGCCAAATCGAGGCCGTGACCGTTCCGGTGGCCACTGCTAGGACGGTGACTCTCCACCTGAGGCCGACGGCATCCGCGCGCTCGATTCTGCGGCGGAAGCACAAGTTGCGGGTAAGGGTGGGGCTCACCTACATACCGACCTCGGGCGTTGTGGAGACCGCGTCGGTGCCGGTCCTATTCAGACTCGCCCGCCGCTGGGGCTGACGCGCGCGGCGAGTGTCAGCCCGGGCAGGAGTCCACCCCCAGCGCTTTATCTAATTTATCTGATTATAATCTTCCGCTTGTCTAAAAGACCCGCCCTCAGTCGAAGTGGCCAGGGGCGACCGGTCATTAGAAAAGGAATGGGAGAGATGAAAAGCAATAGAAGGCTGCTTATCGTCGGCGTGATTGCCGCGATCGTGCTCGTTGTGCCGGCCCTGGCCCTGGCGGCGGAATGGAAAGACAAAAACGGCACCAAAATCACCAAACTCACCGAATTCACATTGAACGGCGCCGAAATATTCGAAACGACGCCCGGCAATGGCATGGACTGCGAAATCCACGCCAAGATGACCACCTCAGGTGGGACGACCGCGAGCATCACCGAATTCAAAGTCAAAAAATGCGAAGGCAGCTTCGGCTCCTTCAAAACGACAAAATGCGAACTGAACGTCGGCGAAGGAAAAAGCCTGCCCTGGACGGTCGACGTCAACGCGGAAGATCTGACGGTCACAAATTGGCGCATCAAGCACAGCTTCAAAGGCGCCGAATGCAAAGAACCAGAACTCGACAAGACGATCGCGAGCATGACAGTCAAACTTGAACCGAACATCAAAGAAATGTCTGTGCTCTCGTTCGCCGGGAAAATCACGAACGAAAAATCAGAACAGACGTTCAGTACCGCCGGTTCGCCCGAAGTCGAAGGGACCAACAACGGCACATACGGAATCCAATAACGGACATACGGAATCGGCTGATCCGGTTTCGTCCGGCCCCGCTCGCCGGCAAGCACCGGCGAGCGGGGCCGCGTTGTCATACTGAGGCCTTGAGTCGCGAGGAAACCACCGTTCGGCTGTGCCGGACACAGGACGCGAGCGCAGTTTTGGAGCTGTGGGCTGAAGCGCGAAGCGGGCACGCAAGCACGGCAGATCGCTTGGAGGACGTCGAGCGCCTGATCACCGACTCTCCGGCGGCCCTTCTGGTCGCCGAGCGTGGCGGTGAGATCGTCGGTGCCCTGATCGCCGGCTGGGATGGCTGGCGAGGGAACATGTATCGGCTCGCCGTTCGCGAGGGGTATCGGCGGGAGGGCATCGGGATCGCGTTGACGCGCGGGGGAGAGGAGCACCTGCGCCGATGCGGCGCCCGCCGGATAACCGCCCTGGTTGCCTTCGATGACGACGCAGCCGGCGCATTCTGGGAGTCCGCCGGCTATCCACCGGACCCCGAGATCGGCCGCCGGGTCCGAAATCTCTAGCTCTCAGCCCAACAGAAAACGCCCCACCGGGGAGGCGGGGCGTTTCTGGGGTTACTACAGGGAGGAGAGATATGTATCTCTATATATGTGGATCCGTGGGAGGTAGGAGAGCCCTATATGTGTCGCGGCGGGAGTTGATGGGAGTCAACTGCCATATGAGCGACGCCAGGCTCAACCAGGAAGTTCTTGTTTGCCCTTTATCGATCCTCTCTCGCGAATCCTTGAATCAAGATACGAACATACGTGCGATTTGTGTGTGAGGCGAGTCACAGAGGGCTTTGGCACGCATCTGAGCCCGCCTGAGGCGATTGTTCTACCCAATTCTAAGGTGTCGCTAAACATCTGGCAAGGGCTTCTTATGGATTGCCAGATGGACGGCTGTACCGTTCCTGCGTGGCGAAGACCGGCTCCAAAGCACGAATAGACGCGGTATTGGCGGAGCGAGGCCTGTTTCCGTCGCGCTCAGCAGCGGCGGGCGCGGTCCGCGCCGGCGAGGTCCGTGTGGGCCAGGACGGGCCCGTAGCGCTTCGGCCCAGCCAGTTGGTCGACCCCGAGGCCGATTTCCGCCTCGAGCAGGGCCCGCGCTTCGTCTCCCGCGGCGGGATCAAGCTTGACAACGCGATCGAGGCGCTCGGCGTCGCCGTCGCCGGCCGCGATTGCCTCGATACGGGCGCCTCGACCGGTGGCTTCACCGACTGCCTCCTGCAGCGTGGCGCCGCGCGCGTGGCCGCTCTCGACGTTGCCTATGGCCAGATCGACCTGCGCATGCGCGAGGATCCCCGCGTGACCGTGATCGAGCGGCTCAACGCCCGCGCGCTTTCCCCCGACGACCTGCCCTTCAGGCCGGATCTGGCCACCGTCGACGTCTCCTTCATCTCGCTGACCAAGGTGCTGCCGGCGGTCGCCGACTGCCTGGCGCCCGGCGGCGAGGTCCTGGCCATGGTCAAGCCCCAGTTCGAGCTGGGCCGGGCGCGGGTCCAGAAGGGCGTCGTGCGCGACGCGGCCGACCGTCACGAGGCGGTTCTCTCGGTGGCCGCGGCCGCGGGCGAGCTGGGGCTGCCGGTGCGTGGTGTCGCCTCTTCCGGCCTGCCCGGTCCCAAGGGCAATCGTGAGACCTTCGTATGGTGCGGGGGCGAAGGGGAGTCGCTCGCCGACCTCCCGGGCGCCATCCGCGAGGTCGACCCGTGAGCGACCGGGTTGCCGCCCTGATCACCCACGGCCATCCCCCGGCGACCACCGACGCGGTGACGCTTGCGATCTCCGCCGCCGAGGAGGCCGGCTGGCGGCTGGTCGCGACCGCCGAGGAGCTCGCCAAGCACGGCGACGCCGCCGATCACATCGAAACCGTCGAGGAGCTTCCCCGCCAGGCCGACCTCTGTCTGGTGCTCGGCGGCGACGGCTCGATCCTCTACGCGCTGCGCCACTTCGCCCGCAGCGGCGTGCCGGTGTTCGGGGTCAACTTCGGCACCGTCGGCTTCCTCGCTGCGGTTGAGCGCGACGAGGCGGGGGATGGGATGCGGCGGGCTTTCGCCAGCGAGATAGAGACCGTCGACCTTCCCGGACTCGAGATCGAGGTGGACGGTGCGTCGCGGGTGGCCCTCAACGACGTCAGCTTCATCCGCCGCCCGCACGAGCGGGTCGCCGAGCTGAGCTACAAGATCGCCGACGAGGAGGTCGGTCATGTCCGCTGCGATGGCCTCGTCGCCGCGACGCCGGTCGGATCGACCGGCTACAACCTTGCCAACCAAGGCCCGATCCTCGCCTGGGGGGTCAAGGGCTATGTGGTCTCCTACGTCGCCCCGCACTCGCTGACCGCGCGCGCCCTCGTGGTTGCTCCCGGCGACGTCCTGCATGTCGGCAACGCAAGCGGGCGCGAGCCAGTCGACGTCGCGATCGATGGCGAACACGCCGGGATGCTCGAGTCTGGGGCGGCGCTCGAGGTGAGCTTTGCCGACGGCGCCGGGCGGCTCGCCCAACTGCCGGGGACGAGCTTCTACCAGCGCATACGCGAGAAGTTCGGTCACCTCGCAGTCTGAGTCCGAGCCGAGGAACTCGGCTTACTAGGGTGTTGGCGATGGAGCGCAAATGGTGGACCCTCGTCCTCAGCTCGATCGCGACGTTCATGCTGCTGCTGGACATCACGGTCGTCAACGTCGCCCTGCCCGATATCCAGCGCGACCTCAACGCCAGCCTCTCCAGCTTGCAGTGGGTGGTCGATGCCTACTCGCTGATGCTCGCCGCCTTCCTGCTCACGGCGGGATCGCTCGGCGACCGGCTGGGCCGGCGCCGCGTCTTCTCGCTCGGCCTCGGCCTCTTCACCTTCGCCTCGTTCCTCTGCGGCATCGCCGGCGACCCGACCCTGCTCAACCTGGCGCGCGGCCTGCAGGGAATCGGCGGCGCGGCGATGTTCGCCACCTCGCTGGCCCTGATCGGCCAGGAGTTCCACGGCAAAGACCGGGCGACCGCGTTCGGCATCTGGGGCGCGACGGTCGGCGGCGCCGTCGCGATAGGACCGCTCGTCGGTGGCCTGATCACCGAGCACCTCGGCTGGGAGTGGATCTTCTTCGTCAACATCCCGATCGGCATCGCCGCCATCGCGCTGACCGAGCTCCGGCTCGCCAACGTCGCCGCGCAAGACCCGCAGCGGATCGACCTGCCCGGCCTGGCGACCTTCTCCGGCGGCCTCTTCCTGCTCATCTTCGGCCTGATTCGCGGCAACCCCGAAGGTTGGGGCAGCACGACGATCGTCGCCTGTCTGGCCGGCTCTGCGGCGCTGCTGCTCGCCTTCCTCGCGATCGAGGCACGCAGCAGCCACCCGATGCTCGATCTCAGCCTCTTTCGCAAGCCCGCCTTCAACGGGATCTCCGCCGTCGCTTTCGGCCTCTCGGCGGGGATGTTCGCGATGTTCCTCTACCTGACCATCTACATGCAGGGCGTGCTCGACTTCTCGCCGCTGGAGACCGGGCTGCACTTTCTGCCGCTGACGGTGCTCGGCTTCGTCGTCGCCCCGATCTCCGGCAAGCTCTCCCAGCGGATACCGATCCGCTTCCTCGTCGGAGTCGGCCTCGGGTCGGTCGGCCTCGGCCTGCTCTGGATGCACGGCCTTGATGCCGGCTCGGGTATCTCGGCGTTGACTCCCGGCTTTCTGATTGCCGGGGTCGGGATCGGCCTCACCAACCCCAGCATCGGCCAGGTCGCGATCGCCGTCGTCCCCCCGGCCAAAGCGGGAATGGGCTCGGGGATCAACACCACCTTCCGCCAGGTCGGGATCGCCACCGGCGTCGCCTCGCTCGGCGCGGTGTTCCAGTCCCAGGTCGCTTCGAAGCTCTCCAGCTTGCTGCCGGGCGCCCCGCCGGGGCTCGCCGAAGCCGTCTCCTCCGGAGGATCGCGCGCGGCCGCGGGGATCGCCACTCCCGCTCAGCGCCCGGAGGTCGTGCACGCGGCCAAGGTGGCCTTCGTCAGCGGCTTCAACGAGATCCTCCTGATCGGCGCGATCCTCTCCTTCGCCGGCGCGATTCTCGGCTTCGCCCTGATCCACCCCCGAGACTTCATCCAATCTCAAGAAGAGCCCGAAGTTGCGGAGCCCGTCGCCGCATAAACGCCTCTCGCGGTGGGTGGCGTCGGGTGGGGGTGTCCTCCGCCCGTGCGGAGTCTGCGGAGGGCAGCATCTCGTCCCTCGACTTGAGGCCATCCCTCTGCCCGGAGCAGATCGCAGCACCAGGAGGGCACCCCCACCCGACGACAGGACCCGCCGCGCCAGGTGCTAGAAGAAGCGTGTGTTGCGCGAGCTGCGGATCGAGAATTTGCTGCTTATAGAGCGAGCTGAATTGCGGCTGGGGGAGGGACTGAACGCGATCACCGGTGAGACCGGCGCCGGCAAGACGGTGCTTGCGCACTCGCTCGACCTGCTGATGGGGGGCAAGGCGCGGCCGCAGATCGTCCGGCCGGGGGCCGAGGAGGCCTGGGTCGAGGGCGTCTTCGATCTCCCGCGGGGATTGCTGGCCGAGCCTGAGATGAAGGAGGTCGCCGAGCGACTGCCGGAGGGCGTGGAGGAGATCGTCCTCGGGCGCCGCGTGTCGGCGTCGGGGCGGACCGCCGCCTTCCTCGCCGGCCGGGCTGCCTCGGCCTCCGACTTGAAGCTGCTCGGTGGGCGCTTACTCGCCTTCTACGGCCAGCACGAGCACCGCAAGCTGACGATCTCCTCGGCGCAAATGGAGGTGCTCGACGGTTTTGCCGGCGCCGGGCACCTGGCTCTCCGGGAGGCTTACCGCGAGTCGCACCGCGAGTGCGCAAAGCTCGATGCGGAGCTGGCCGAGCTGCGCGAGCGCGACGGCAGCCGCGAGCGCGACCTCGATCTCTACCGCTACGAGCTCGCGGAGATCGAAGAGGTGGCCCCCGACCCGGCCGAGGAGGCCGAGTTGTCCAGCGAGCGCGAGCGTCTGCGCCACGCGGAGGGATTGCGCGAGGCGGCAGGCGGTGCCCTGGCCGGCGCCGCCGGAGCCGACGAGGACGGCGGTGGGGCAGCGAGCGCCCTGGCCGCGGCCGAGTCGCTCCTGCACGGCGTCGTCGGCGTCGATGCCGATCTCGACTCGCTGGCCGAGCGCCTGGCGGCTGTGGCCGTCGAGTTGGGCGACGTCGCCGCGGAGCTGCGTGGCTACCTCGACGGGATCGAGGCCGACCCGGGCCGTCTCGCCGCGGTCGAGGAGCGCTTGGAAGCGATCGACCGCCTGCGGCGCAAGCACGGCGGCAGCGTCGGGTCGGTGCTCGCCCACGCCGAGCGTTGCCGGGCCGAGATCGAGCGGCTGGAGGGCACCGAGACCCGCGGTGCCGAGGCGCAGGCCGCTCTTTCCGCCGCCGAAGTGCGGCGCGAGAAGCTCGGCAAGCGGCTGAGTAAGGGGCGGGCTGCCGCCGCTGCGCCGCTCCGAGAGCGAGTCGCCGAGGAGCTCGAGCGGCTGGCGATGCCAGGCGCCAGGCTCGAGGTCGAGATGGAGCCGCATCCCGACGGGTTCGGGGCAAACGGTCGCGAGTCGGTCGAGCTGTTGATCTCACCCAATCCCGGCATGGCTCCGGCGCCGCTGCGCGACGCGGCATCCGGGGGTGAGCTCTCCCGCGTGATGCTGGCCTTGAGCGGGCTCGGTGAGGGTGCTGGGGCCGGGACGCTGGTTTTTGACGAGATCGACGCCGGCGTCGGTGGAAAAACCGCCCGCATCGTCGGTGAGCGCCTGCGCGTGATCGGCGAGGGGCGCCAGGTCCTCTGCATCACTCACCTGCCCCAGGTCGCCTCGCTGGCGCCGACCCACTTCCGGCTGGAGAAGGACCTCAGCGGCAAGCGGGCCGCGGCCACCGTGCAGCGCCTCGACGGCGAGGGCGTGGTCGAGGAGATCCGTCGCATGCTCGGCGGCGAGAGCGCCGGCGAGGCTGCGGACAAGCATGCCCGCGAGCTCCTCGCCGCCGCGTAGCACGGCTGTAACCTGCTCCCCGTGGCTACCGCCAGTCGCCGTCGCTTCCCTGCGCTGCTATCGCGTCGCAACGGGGCGGCCGCGGGGGAGGCGATCCACGGCACCGCTCGGCTGGGGCGCCGCACCAAGGACTTGGTCAAGCGGCTGCGGCCCGGGGACGTTGCCGTGATCGACCACCTCAACGTCGACCGCATCGCGGCCGAGGAGCTGATCGCCACGGGTGTCGGCGCCGTGATCAACGCCGCGCAGTCCAGCGACGGTCGCTATCCGAACGCCGGGCCGCTGCTCCTGGTCCGCTCGGGCGTGGTCTTGGTCGATGCGATCGACGCCGACCCGTTCGAGCTGCTCGACGACGGCGCCGACCTGACGATCTCCGCCGGCACGGTTAGTCGCGGCGGGCGCGAGGTCCTGCGGGGCGACGTGCTGGAGGTCGAAGAGCTGGAGACCCGCCTTGTCGAGCAGCGCGAACGGATCGACGAGGCGCTCGCCGAGTTCGCGGAGAACACCGTTGCCCACGTTCGCCAGGAGGCCGACCTGCTCACCGGTGCGATCGACTACCCGGCGACCAGGACGGTATTCAGGGATCGCCAGGTGCTGATCGTCGTTCGGGGCGACCGGCACCGACGCGACCTGAAGGCGCTGAATGCCTACATACGCGACGTCCGCCCGTTGATCGTCGCGGTCGATGGCGGCGCAAACGGGTGCCTCGAAGCAGGACTGAAGCCCGATGTGATCCTCGGCGACATGGACTCGGCGGGCGACGAGGCGCTTCGTTGCGGCGCGGAGCTGATCGTCCACGCTTACCCCGACGGGCGGGCGCCGGGCCGCGAGCGACTGCTGGAGCTGGGGCTGGAGCACACGCTCGTCCCCGCCGCCGGCACCAGCGAGGACGTCGCGATGCTGATGTCCTACGAGAAGGGCGCGGACCTGATCGTCAGCGTCGGTGCCCACTTCAACCTGATCGAGTTCCTCGACCGCAAGCGGGGGGGCATGTCCTCGACCTTCCTCACCCGGCTGCGGATCGGCGAGAAGCTGGTCGACGCGAAGGGGGTCAGCCGGCTCTACAACCCACCCTCGACGTTTGCGCCGGTCGCGCTCTTCCTCGTCGCCTTCGCGATCCTGCTGACGATAGTCGTGATCAGCTCGCCGGCGCTCAACGACCTCGTCGAACTGCTCTGGTTGAAGGTCAAGATCTGGCTCGGTTTTTAATGCGCTCCGCGGTGAGCGTCTAGCCTTCCCCGCCGATGGGTTACAGCGCTCGCTATCACGCCACGTCGCTGATCGCCGTCTTCCTCGCACTTGCGATCGGGATCCTGATCGGCGCCGAGTTTGGCGGCGACACGCTCTCCAACACGCGCAAGGACCTGGAGCACAGCCTCACCGGCAACCTTCAGGACGCACGCGAACAGGCCGACGAGCTGAGCGGCGAACTGGGCCGCGCCAACGAGTTCTCCAGCCGGGTCTACCCGGTCCTCGTCCGCGACCGGCTGCGAGGGCGCCGGATCGGCCTGATCGCCTTTGGCGATCTGCCGGGTGGCGTCTACGCAGCGATCGAGGCGGCTCTGGCGCCGGCGGGCGGGCATCTGGTCGGCGTCGGCGTCGTTCGCGAGCCGGTCGACACCAGCGGTCTCGCCGCCGATCTGGCCAAGACCCGCTTCGCCAAGGTTGCCCGCGACCCCGACGCCCAGACCGCTCTCGGGGTCGGGCTCGGGCGCCAGCTGGTGCGCGGCGGGACGCTGTTGGAACCGGTGCGCAGCCACCTCTTCTCGCGCGCCAGCGGCAACTTCGGCGCGCTCGACGCGGTGATCGTCGTCCGCAACCAGCCGCAGGACATGGGCCTGGTCCAGCGCTCGGTCGTCGGCCGGATCGAGGCCGGGATGGCGAAGGGCATCACCGCGACGCACACGCCGGCCGTCGGGGTCGAGAGCAGCGAAGCCGAACCGTCGTCGGTCTCCTTCTTCGCCGGCAACGACCTCTCCAGCGTCGACGACGTCGACCTGGTCGCCGGGCGACTGGCAACCGTCTTCTCTCTGCTTGGCGCCGAGGGAAGCTTCGGCATCAAGGGCAGCGCCGACCGCCTCCTGCCCGACCTGCTGGCACCGCACGAATGACCTGGATCGGCTTTCCCGTGGCGATCGCGGTGGCGCTGCTGGTCGTTCCGGCCGGGATCCGAGGGCTGCTCGACGCCGGCCTGGTGCGGGAGAACTTCCGCGGCGCTCGCCTGGCCTTCCCGCTTGGCGCGGTGCTGGCGACCGCGGCGCTGGTGGCGCTCGCCCCCCTCGCCTTCCTTGACGACCGCGGCGACCTGGAACTGCTCGATCCCGAACTGCGCCGCTGGCTGCCGTACGTGATCGGCGTCGCCTTCCTCGGCTTTCTCGACGACTCGCTGGGCCGGGGGGAGGCGGCCGGATCGCCGCGCGGCTGGCGAGGTCACGCCGAGGCGCTTCGTCAGGGACGGCTCTCGACCGGCGCGATCAAGGCGATCGGGGCGCTCGCCCTCGCGGCCTATGTCGTCTCCGGTCGCGGCCTCGAATCGTGGCGCTACCTCGCTGATGTGGCGCTGCTGATCCTCGCCACCAACGCCTTCAACCTGCTCGACTTGCGGCCCGGGCGGGCGGAGAAGGGCCTGGCCTTGCTCGGGGCCGGGCTCTGCCTGGGCGCTTGGACCATTGCGCCCCTCGACTTGCTCGGGATCTTCGCCGGCCCGGTGCTGGTCGGCGCCTGGTTCACCCTGCGCGAACGGGCGATGCTCGGTGACACCGGTTCCAACCTCGTCGGGGCGATCGGTGGGGTCTGGCTGCTGACGACGCTGAGCGGAACCGGGAGGCTGATCGCCCTTGCGTTGGTCGTCGCACTGACCGTTTTCGGCGAGTTGCGGTCTATTTCGCGGACGGTCGACTCGGTTCCGCCCTTGCGCTGGCTAGACTCGCTCGGCAGATGAGTAAAGGCTTCGACCGAATCCCGTCCGCAGAGAATCAGATTGCGATGCGACCGGGATTCGGCCTCGCGTAATGAGCAGGACGAGCGGAGACACGCGCTTCATCTTCGTCACCGGCGGGGTTGTCTCGGCCCTCGGCAAGGGAATCGCCGCCGCCTCGATAGGTCGCCTCCTCGTCTCTCGCGGCTACCGGGTGCAGCTGCAGAAGTTCGACCCGTACATCAACGTCGACCCGGGGACGATGAGTCCCTTCCAGCACGGCGAGGTCTTCGTCACCGAGGACGGCGCCGAGACCGACCTCGACCTCGGCCACTACGAGCGCTTCACCGACGAGAACACCTCGCGTGCCTCCAACGTCACCGCCGGTTCGGTCTACAACACGGTGATCAATCGTGAGCGGCGTGGCGACTACCTCGGCGCCACGGTGCAGGTGATCCCGCACATCACCGACGAGATCAAGAACCGCATCCTGATCGTCGCCGAGTCGCAATCGGTCGACTTCGTCCTCACCGAGATCGGCGGAACCGTCGGCGACATCGAGTCGCTGCCCTTCCTCGAGTCGATCCGCCAGCTCTACACCGACCTCGGCCCGAAGCGCGCCATGTTCGTCCACCTGACCCTGGTGCCCTACGTCGGCCACGCCGGGGAACTGAAGACCAAGCCGACCCAGCACTCGGTCAACGAGCTGCGCCGGATCGGGGTCCAGCCGCATGCCTTGGTATGCCGCTCCGAGAGCCGCCTCGACCGCGAGATCCGCAGCAAGATCGCGCTCTTCGCCAGCTTGCCGGTCGACGCCGTGATCTCGGCTCACGACGTCGACAACATCTACAAGGTGCCGCTGGTCTTCCGCGCCGAAGGCGTCGACGACCTCGTGCTCGACCACTTCGGTATGGAGGCGCCCGCCTCGGATTTGAGCGAGTGGGAGGCGATGGTGCGCCGCGCCGATGAGGCCTCGGGCAAGGTGAAGATCGCCCTGGTCGGCAAGTACGTGCAGCTGGCCGACGCCTACAAGTCGGTGATCGAGGCGCTCGAGCACGGCGGCTTCCATCACGGGGTGGAGGTTGAGGTCGAGCTGGTCGACTCGGAGAACTTCGATCCGGAGAAGCTGGAGAACGCCGACGGCGTGCTGATCCCGGGCGGCTTCGGCGAGCGCGGCATCGAGGGCAAGGTCGAAGCGGCGCGGATCGCCCGCGAGCGCTCGATCCCCTATCTGGGCATCTGCCTGGGGATGCAGATCGCCGTGGTCGAGTTCGCCCGCACGGTGGCGGGGATGGAGGGGGCCAACTCCTCGGAGTTCGACCCCGAGACGCCTTTCCCGGTCGTCGACCTGCTGCCCGAGCAGAAGGAAGTCTCCGAGATGGGCGGCACGATGCGGCTCGGCGCCGACCCGGTGAAACTCCACGAAGGCACGCGAGCGCGCGAGATCTTCGGCGAGCAGGTCATCTACAAGCGCCACCGCCATCGTTACGAGGTCAACATCCAGTTGCGCCGCCGGCTCGAAGACGAGGGGCTTGTCTGCGGGGGTACCTCGCCCGACGAGCGCCTGGTCGAGATGATCGAGCTGCCCGACCACCCGTTCTTTGTCGCGTCCCAGTTCCACCCCGAGTTCAACTCGCGGCCCAACCGGCCCGAGCCACTCTTCCGAGAGTTCGTCGGCGCCGCGGCCCAGCACGCGGGCGAGCAGCCCGCCGAAGGCGGCGAGATCGAAGCGGAGCCGGAGGACTCTTCCTCCGTAGCGCAGCAGAGTTAGCCTGTCCCACGTGGAGAGGCTGCATGAGACGTTCGTTCGGCTCTGTGAGATCCGCAGTCCGACCGGGGAGGAGCGCGAGGTCGCCGACACGATCGTTGCCGAGTTGAGGGCGCTCGGGCTCGAGGTCAGCGAGGACGACGCCGCCGGGCCGGCCGAAGCCGGAGCGGGCAACATCGTGGCCCGCTTACCTGGGCGCTCCGACCACTGGGCGATGTTCTGCGCCCACATCGACACCGTGCCGCACTCCGGTCAGATCGAGGTCGTCAACGACGAAGGGGTCTTTCGCAGCCGCGGCGAGACGATCCTCGGTGCCGACAACAAGGCGGCGGTCGCGGTCTTCGTCGAGTTGGTCGCTCGCCACGCGGCCGAGCCCCCGCCGGTCGGTATCGAGCTGTTGCTGACCGTCGCCGAGGAGCAGGGCCTGCGCGGCGCAAGGGCATTCGACGTGAGCAAGCTGCGGGCGGACTGCGGCTTTGTCCTCGACCACGCCGGCCCGGTCGGCGAGGTGATCGTGGCGACTCCCACGCAACAGAAGATCCGGGCGGATTTCGTCGGGGTCGAGGCTCACGCCGGGATCGAACCGGACGACGGGAACAGCGCGATCGCCGCCGCCGCTGCTGCGATTGCGCGGATGGAGCTGGGTCGGATCGACGCGGGTACGACCGCCAACGTCGGCCTGATTTCAGGCGGCACGTCGGGGAACGTCGTGCCCGGGCACTGCGACATCGTCGCCGAGACGCGCAGCCTCGACGCCGACCGGGCCGCGGCCGTCGCCGGTGAGATCACCGAGGCCTGCGCCTGGGGTGCCAGCGAGCACGGCTGTGACGCCGATGTGCGGGTGGAAGAGCTCTTCCGCGGCTACCAGATCCCCAACGACTCGAAGGCGCTTACGCTGGCCGAAGCAGGCCTGCGCGGTGCCGGCCACGAGCCCGTCCGCACCACAATCGGCGGTGGCAGCGACGCCAACGCGCTGCGCCTGGATGGCTTCGACTGTGTCCTGCTCGCCAACGGCCCGAAGGACGTCCACACGTCGAACGAGCGGGTTGCGGCCGCGGACCTCGATGCGATGCTCGAGGTCTGTGAGGCGATCATGCAGGCCGCCGCCGAGACCGCGCCAGGGTGAGTGGTCGGCTGAAGCTGCGCCGGGGGCTCGTCGTCGACGAGGAGCCCCTGATGGTCGAGATCGACGGCACGCGGCGAGCGGCCTGGGCCGACGAAGTGCTGCTGGGCGAGATGCGCAGGGGCGACGAGGTGATCGTCAACGTCGCAGCGCTCGACCTGGGGCTCGGTTCCGGCGGCTTTGACGTCGTCCACGTCAACCTGACCCGCGGTCTCGGTGCAACCGTCGAGAGCCGCGAGCACGTGATGAAGCTCAACTACACCTCGCTTCAGCACCCGGTCGATCCCGTCGAGCTTCCACCCGAAGCGGGTGGGCGATTGATGTCGGTATTGGTCCTACCGCTGCACGGACACCTCGCGCCCGCCGCATGGGCAGCGGCGCAGGCTTCACCAGGCCTGGGGATCGGCTATGTGCAAACGGGCGGCGGCGCTCTGCCCGGCTCGCTCTCCCGCGATGTCGTCCAGTTGCGCGAACGCGACCTGCTTCGCGGGCACATTACCGCGGCGCCCGCATATGGCGGCGAGCACGAGGCGCTCTCAGTCGCCGGAGCGCTGGATGCCGCCACCAACGGCCTCGGCTGGGACGCCGCACTCGTCGGCCCGGGCCCAGGCATCATCGGCTCCGAGACCCGCTTGGGCCACGGCGGCATGGCGGCCCTGGACAGCGCCCACGCCGCCCTGGCACTTGGCCTGCCAACGCTCCTCTCGCCCCGATTGTCGGAAGCCGATCCCCGCGAGCGCCATCAGGGCGTGAGCCACCACACGCTGACCGTCCTCGAACTGCTGCTGGGTGGGGTGGGGGTACCGCTGCCGCCAGATCATCCCGAGGTGGCGGCGCAGCTCACAAACGCAGCGGGCGACCGCCACCAGCTCCACGCAGCTCAGCCCGATCTAGCGGGCTACGCCGCCGCCGGGCTCCCGGCCCGAACGATGGGTCGGGGTATCGAGGAAGACGAACTCTTCTTTGCCGCTGCCCTGGCAGCAGGCCACCTATTAGGCGTCTCTGCTGCGGGTGGCACGGGGTAAAGGGGGTCGAGGACGGACCGTGGCCCGCCCGCAGTGCCCCCCTTACCCCGTGACAGGACCCGCGGCCTGAAGCGCATGGTCCCTTGCGGATCAAGGTGTGCGTCTGCTCAGCGAGAACCATCCGCCATGGCCGTAGCAGTAGCAGCAGCGCCGAGCCCGGCAACCGATACCCGCTTCGAGGGCCTCGTCCTCGACTTCCTCTCCTACCTCGAGCTGGAGCGAGGCCTCTCCCGCAACACGCTCAACGCCTACCGTACGGACCTCTTCCAGTACGGCGAATTCCTCGGCGCCCATGAGCTCGACGCACTGGCTGCACGGCCGGCCGACATCGGCGACTTCCTCGCCGATCTCGCGACCGGCAACGGTCGCCCGCCGTGCTCGGCCGCCACGGTGCACCGCAAGACCGCCTGCCTGCGCTCCTTCTACAAGCACCTGCGCCGCGACGAGTTGATCGGCGACGACCCGACCGCCGCACTGAGCGCGCCGCGCCGCGCCAAGAAGCTGCCCCAGGTCCTCAACTACGCCGAGGTGCAGAAGCTGCTCGCCGCCCCGCGTGGCAGCGAGCCGACGACGCTGCGCGACCGGGCGCTCCTCGAGGTGATGTACGCCTGCGGGCTGCGCGCCTCGGAGACCATCGGCTTGGAGATGTCGGACATCGATCTGCGCGAGGGCCTGCTGCGGGCGCGTGGAAAGGGCTCCAAGGAGCGCATCGTGCCGCTCGGCCGCAAAGCGATCGCGGCGATCTCCGCTTACCTACGGGGCGGCCGGCCGAAGCTGGTCGGGGAACGCCACGAGGTGCGCCTGTTCGTCAACTTCCGCGGCGGTCCGCTCAGTCGCCAGGGCCTCTACAAAATCGTCCAGCGTCATGCCCGTGAGGCCGGCCTGGCGGGGCAGATGAGCCCGCACACGCTGCGCCACAGCTTCGCCACCCATCTGCTGGCGGGGGGCTGTGACTTGCGTGCCGTGCAGGAGATGCTCGGCCATGCCGACATCGCGACCACGCAGATGTACACGCACCTCTCCGGCGAGCGCCTCAAGGAGGTCTACTTCGAGGCTCACCCGCGGGCGACCGAATGACGCGGTCGAGGTTTTAGTCGGTATGCGACTCAAACCTCGACCGCGGTCAGATAGAAATCGTGGATGCCCGAGTTGCCCGAGGTCGAGACCGTCTGCCGCCAGCTCGAGCCGGAGCTGGAAGGGCGGCGGATCGAGTTGCTGGAGGTGCTCGATCCGCGCTGGTGCCGCCCGATGCCGGCAGCGGAGTTGGAGGCCGCGGTGTCGGGAAGGACGATCGAGCGACTGGGGCGCCGCGGTAAGTACCTGCTGCTCGGCCTCGACGGCGGCCAGACGCTGGTCATGCATCTGCGGATGACCGGCAACCTGGTCCTGGTCGAGGGCGAGGACAAGCTCGACCCCTCGGAGGGGATGCGGCTGTACGAGGGTGAGCGGTCGACCTCGGAGCGGCACCTGCGCGCCCGCTTCGTCCTCGACGACGGCCGCCAGGTCTGGTTCACCGATCCGCGCCGCTTCGGCGAGGCGCTGCTACTCGACGACGCCTCACTCGACACCCACTTCGCGTCCCGGCTCGGTATCGAGCCGTTCTCCGCTGCGTTCACGCCCGCGGCGCTGGGTGAGATCGCGGCGGGACGCACGGTTCCGCTCAAGTCCTTCCTGCTCGACCAGAAAGGCATCGCCGGCGTCGGCAATATCTACGCCGACGAGGCGCTGTTCCGGGCTCGACTGCACCCGCTCTCGCCCGCCGGCTCGATGAAGCCCGAGCACCTGGAGGCTCTGCGCGACGCGGTCGTCGCCGCGCTCGAAGCGGGGATCGACGGCGGCGGCGCCTCGATCGACGACTATCGCGACGGCCGTGGCGAGAAGGGTCGCATGCAGGACGAGTTCCTCGTCCACACCCGCGAGGGGAAGCTCTGTCCGCGCCGCGACGGGACGATCGAGCGGATCGTCGTCTCGGGCCGCTCGACCTACTTCTGCCCGGCCTGTCAGGTGCGCTTGCGCCGCAGGCCGCGCAGACGGCGCCGTCCGGCCCCACGTTCAACGTAGAGCGGCTATGGCTGGCAAGACGCTGAAGACGGAGGCGATCGTCCTGCGCAGCATTCGCTACGGCGAGGCCGATCGCATCCTCCATCTCTACACGGCGAAGCGGGGGCGGGTGGGGGCGATCGCCAAAGGCGCGCGGCGCCCCAAGTCGCGCTTCGGGGGCCGCCTGGAGCCCTTCTTCCGGCTCGACCTGCTGCTGCACGAAGGCCGTGGCGAGCTGCTCACGGTGACCCAGGCAGCCACGGTCGACGGCTACCCGCGTCTGCGAGCCTCCGGCGCCGCGCTCACCGCCGGCGCCCGTGCCTGCGATGCGGTCCTGCGCTTGCTCGACTCGGCCGAGCCCAACCCGCCTGCCTACAACCTGCTCTGCCGCTACCTCTCGCTGCTCGACGACCCCGCGGCGGCCGAGGCTGCGTCGTTGTCGACGGCACTGTCCTTCCGGCTCAAGCTGGCCTTGGCCGCGGGCTTCTCGCCCGAGCTTGGCTCCTGCACCGGCTGCGGGGAGGCGGAGCATCTGGTCGGCTTCTCTGGCGCGGCGGGCGGTGTCGTCTGCGCCAGCTGCGAAGCGGGCTCCTTCCCTCTCTCCGAGGACGCGCACCGCTTCATGGTCGAGTCGATAGCTCGGCCGTTGGCCGAGGCACCCGACGCCGGCGAGCGCGAGTTGCGCCAGGCGGAGCGGGCGATCGGCGAGACGCTGGAGCACCACGCTCATGTTCAGTTGCGCTCCGCGGCTTAGGGGAGACGGGGAGGGACTCGGCGGAGCAACAGCGTGGAAGCTCCGCCGAGTCCCTCCCCGTCTCCTTATGATCGACAGATGCCTCTCACCACCACCTTCGAGGACCGCGTCGCTGCCTGGGAGGAGGAGTTCATGGCACCGGAGGCAACCCGGTCCTACCCAGCAAGGCGGCGGGTCGAGGAGCCTGACAGCCCGCTGCGGACCCCGTTCCAGCGCGACCGCGATCGGATCGTCCACTCGAAGGCGTTCCGCCGCCTCAAGCACAAGACGCAGGTCTTCATCGCACCCGAAGGCGATCACTACCGCACCCGCCTCACGCACACGCTCGAGGCCTGCGGGATCGCCCGTACGGTCGCCCGTGCTCTCGGTCTCAACGAGGACCTTACCGAGGCGATCGGGCTCGGCCACGACCTCGGCCACCCGCCTTTCGGCCACACCGGCGAGGAGGCCCTCGACGCGGCGCTGCGCGAGCGCTGCGGGCAGGGCTTCAAGCACAACGTCCACTCGTTACGGATGGTCGATGTGCTGGAGCGCGACGGCCAGGGGTTGAATCTGACCGAGCAGGTGCGCGACGGCATCCTCAACCACACCGGCTCGGACCGGCCGGCGACGCTGGAGGGGCGGATCGTCAAGCTGGTCGACCGCGTCGCCTATATCAACCACGACATCGACGACGCGCTGCGGGCCGGGATCCTGCAGCCCACCGACCTGCCCGCCGCCGAGATCGAGCTGCTCGGCCCGACCGGCTCGGTGCGGATCGACACCCTGGTGCGCGACATCGTCGAGCGTTCGGCTGAGGCCGGCGACATCGCGCAGAGCGAGGAGGTCGGCGGGGCGATGCTACGGCTGCGCAAGTTCATGTTCCAGCGGGTCTACTTGGGCGAGGCGGCTCGCGGCGAGCACGAACGGGCACAGCGCGCCCTGCACGGTCTCTTCGACCACTACATGGAGCACCCGGACGAAGTGCCCGAGGGGGAGCCGGGGGCAAGCGACTGCCAGCGGGTCGCCGACTACCTGGCCGGGATGACCGATCGCTTCTGCATCGCCCGTTTCGCCGAGCTCACCGTCCCCGAGGCGGCGCGGTTCTGATGGCGCTGATCTCCGAGGAGAGCCTGGAGCGGGTCAAGCAGGCGGCGGACATCGTCGAGGTGATCTCCGCCCACACCGACCTGCGCCGCCAGGGCGCCCGCTGGGTCGGGCTCTGCCCTTTCCACGAGGAGCGCACGCCGTCCTTCTCCGTCGAGCCCCAGGAAAAGCTCTACCACTGCTTCGGCTGCGGTGTGGGCGGCGACACGATCAAGTTCGTCGAGGAGAAGGAGGGGCTCGGCTTCGCCGAGGCGGTGGAGCTGCTCGCCGATCGTTACGGGGTCGAGCTGGAGCGCGAGAAAGAGGACCCGCGGGCCGAGGCGCGGCGCCAGCAGCGGCGCCGGCTGGGCGACCTTCTCGATCGCACGGCAGGCTTCTACATGCAGTACCTCTGGGACTCCGAGGAGGCCGCCAAGGCACGTGCCTACCTGGCCGAGCGGGGGCTGGGCGAGGAGACGCTGCGCGCTTTCGGCGTCGGCTACGCGCCGAGCGCCTGGGACACGGTGCTGCTGCGCGGACAGCGGGCGGGCTTCAAGGTCGAAGAGCTGCGTGGGGTGGGGTTGGCGCAGCGTGGGCGCAGCGGCGGCGAGTACGACCGCTTCCGCGAGCGGATCATGTTCCCGATCCGGGACCGCCGCGGTCGCACGCTCGGCTTCGGCGGGCGGGCGATGCGCTCCGATCAGGGGGCTAAGTACGTCAACACCGCCGAGACCGACTTCTTCCACAAGAGCCAGATGCTGTACGGGATCGACCTGGCCAAAGAGGCGATCGCGAAGAGCGCTCGGGTGGTGGTGGTCGAGGGCTACACTGACGTGCTGGCGCTTCATCAGGCGGGAGTCGCCGAGGCGGTGGGCGTGATGGGGACGGCGATCACCGAGGAGCAGATCGCGGCGCTTTCCGGGATGGTCGACGAGGTGGTGCTGGCGCTCGACGCCGACTCCGCCGGCCAGGAGGCGATGCTGCGCGCCCAGCGGGTTGCCGCGGGACGCAAGATGAGGCTGCGCGTGGCGGCGATGCCCGAGGGCGTGGACCCGGCCGAGATGATGGCGGCGGAGGGCGGGGCGGAGCGCTTCGGAGCGCTGGTCGAGGGCGCGGTCGACCTGCCCGCCTTCCAGGTCGGGCTGGTATTGGACGGGACCGATGTTTCTTCTCCGGCCGAGCGCGACCGGGCCCTGAGCGAGGTGGCGCCGATCCTGGCTGGCATGGGGGAGACGGCAAGCCGCGACGACCTGGTGCGGCGGGTGGCCGGGCGCCTGGATCTGGAGCCGGCGCTGGTGATGGGCCGGGTGACGTCGGCGCGGCCGCTGAGTGGCGGTGCGTCGGAGCTGCCGCGGCAGGGTTCGCCCGCCGCACCCCAGGTGCGCAGCGGGGGTGAGCTGACCTCGCGCGAACGCCGCGAGCGCGCTCTGCTGGCGATGTGCGTCGCGCTGCCGGACGAGGGCAAGGAGTACTTGAGCCGCCTCACCGAGGAGCACCTATCGGCGAGCGGCGCCCGGGTCGCCGCCTGGCTGCGCGAGCACCCGGAGGACCCGGCGTCAAACCTCCCGCACGACGACGACCAGCTCGCCGGCCTGATCGCCGAGCTCGTCATCCTCGCCCACGACGAGCCGGCGTCAGCCGAGGCGATGGAGCTCAACTACCTCCTGCTTGAGCAGCGCCGCCTCGAGTCCCAGATCGCCGCCGCCGGCGAAGCGGACGACTACGAGCGCCGCGCCGCCCTGAGCCGAGAGCGCGCCGCCCTGGTCGAGCGCATAGCCCGCACCGAGCGTGTCGGGGGATAGCCGGTAAATTCCGTCCCCGCCATTCCGGGGTAGCTCAATCGGTAGAGCACTCGGCTGTTAACCGAGTTGTTGTGGGTTCGAGTCCCACCCCCGGAGCTTCTTCATGCGAGCGCGTGCGTTTGAGCCAGTTGCTCGACCAGTTCGGCGCCGCGTTCGGCGCCATCGTGCTCCCGCGTCCAGGCGGCGAGTTCCCTGGCGCGGGCGGTGAACGACGGATCGCCGAGGATGCGTTGCGCTGCCCAGCGCAGAGGCGCGGGGCGGCAGAGGCGCCAGGGAAGCGAGAGGCCGGCCTTGGTCCAACTGACCCGCATCGCGGTCTCGCTCATGTCGCCGATGAAGGGGCTGATCAGTAGCGGCGTGCCCGCCGCGAGCGCCCGGGCCACGGTGCCGTGGCCGCCGTGCGAGATCACCAGCGAGGCGGCGGGCATCAGCTGGCTGTAGCTGAGCCAGTCGACGAGGGTCGCGTTGGCGGGCACCTCGATTGGGCTCTGCGGGACGACGCGGTTGGTCGTCGCCACGACCCGCACGGGCTCGTCGGCCAGCGCCGCCAGCGCGGTGCGCACCAGGTGGTTGCGCGAGTCATGGGCCGTGCTCGGTGCCACCAAGACGAGAGGATCCTCGCCGGGCGGTATCTCGATCTCCGGGTGGGGGACCTCGAAGCTCATCGGTCCCGTCACCTGCACCCCGGCCGGCCAGCGCCTTGGGTACTCGAGCTGCGGGAAGGTGCCGACCATCGCCAGGTCGGCGCTGATCCCGCCATGGAAGCGCTCGGTAGGGGGCAGGCCCAGGCGCTCCCGCTGGCGGTTGAGGTCATTGCGCCCCTGCTCCAGGCCGACGTTCAACGCTCGCTGTCCGGCTCGCCAGACGCCGCGACCCAGTGGCGTGCGCGGCGGCCGCAGACCGACGGCGAAGAAGGGCAGCCCCGGCTCGACCACCGGATAGATATGCGGGATCAGCGTCGCCAGGGGCACGCCTGCCACCTCGGCGGCAAGCGCCGGCGCCAGGGTGAGGATGTCGCTGACGACCGCGTGGGGGCGCATCTCCTCAAGCAAGGGCAATAACGCCCGGGCCGCCTCGGCCGCGTGGGCTCCCTCCGGCGAATCGGGATCGGGCGGGGGGAACATGCGGTATTCCTCCGCCGCGGCGAAGCCCAGGCCGGCTCCCTCGACCGCGGCCCGCCGCTCCTCCCAGGTCTCGATGGTCACCTCGTGGCCGCGCCCGGCCAGCGCTCGACCGAGGGCTATCGCGGGGAAGACGTGTCCCGGGTCACCGAAGGCTGCGACGAGAAAGCGCATTTGACGTGGTCCAGACGTTGCCAGGGCAAGGACGCAGGGAGGCCGAATAGCAGAGCTATTGGCCGACTGAGGACGCCGCATGGCGGCGCTCTGGGCCCGTCAAGGGGTGTCAAGCCCCTCGCCTGGCCGCGTGAAGACAATCTCGGGCACGTGGCAGTTGGGCGAGACGTGCAGCAGGAACTTCACCGCCTCGCCGATGTCCTCCGGCCGGATCATCTCCTCGCCGGGCACCTGACCCTTCGCGAACTCGGTCATCGGCGTATCGACGAAGCCAGGGGCCAGCGCCGTGCACTGGATGCCGTCCCCGCCGACCTCCCGGTGGGTCGACTGGGTGAAGTTGATCACCGCGCCCTTGGTCGCGGCGTAGATCGAGAGCCAGGCCTGCCCAGATTTGCCGGCGATCGAGGCGGTGTTGACGATCAGCGCCTTGCCGTGCTCGGCGCCGGCCTCCCGCAGCATCGGCAGACCCTCGCGCGTGCCGATGATCAACGCTCGCAGGTTGACCCCGAGCTGCATGTCGAGGTGCTTGGTCTGGATCTCCTCCATCGGCGCCCCGATTCCCACACCCGCGTTGTTGACGAGCACATCGAGACGGCCGTAGGCCTCCCGGTGCTTCGCGAAGACGCCGACCACGTCCGCCTCGTCGGTCATGTTGGCGGCGACGCTCTGGACCTCCAGCCCGCCGGCACGCAGCTCCTCGGCGGCGGCCTCCAGCTTCTCCGGCCGTCGCGCGGAGACGGTCAGCGCGTATCCCTCTTCGCCGAGCGTGCGGGCGATCGCCAGCCCGATCCCGCTCGAGGCCCCCGTGATCAGTGCTGCTCGATCCGCCACGTCACTCTCCTCACGCTCGTCGTTCGTCGGCGCCAGCACCCTATACGGCGCTTGCGGCCCTTCGCCGAATAACATGACCGATCCGCATGCCCCGGCGCCTCGCCACAAGCGCTTTCCTCTGCCTATTCGTCGCCGCTCTCCTCGTGGCTGGCTGCGGCAGCTCGGACTCGTCCACCTCGAGCGGGGGCGTCGCCACGAGCAAGCCCGCGCCGCCCAAGAGCGACTTCCCCAAGACCGAAGGCAGGACCCTGGGCGAAATCGTAAAAGCCGCGGACTCGCATGCCGAACTGGTCGTCTCCCCGGCCGCTCTCGCTTTCTACAAAGGCAAGAACCGTTACCCGTTCGGTGTCTTCCATGCCGATCGCAGCCAGGTGGATGACGCCAAGGTCGCCCTCTACGTGGCAAGGGTGCCCCATGTGGAACCAGGCGGCGACGAAGCCGCCGGGAACGGCAAGAAGGGAGCGGTGGCACGGGCTCGCACCGAAGCGCTCGAACAGCCGGCAATGGGTCCCTATCCCGCGGCGATCGAAAGCCTCGCCACCAAGCCGGCCTATCGCGCCCAGACCACGACCAGCGACCCTGACGCAGCGACGATCGTCTACACGACCGACGTCGACTTCCCCAGCAACGGCGAGTGGCGCGTCGCGGCGCTGATCAAGCAGGGGGACGAAACCGCTGCGACGCTGCTGCCGAGCGCCTCGGTCGGCGAGTTCAAGGGCGTACCGAAGGTGGGGGAGAAGGCGCCGAAGATCCATACGCCGACCCCGGCGGATGTGGGTGGGGACCTTTCCAAAATCACCACGCGCATCCCGCCCGACACTCAGAATCGGGTCGATTACGCAGACGTGTTGGGCAAGGAACCGATCTTCCTCTTGTTTGCGACCCCCCAGTTCTGCCAGAGTCGGGTGTGCGGCCCGGTCGTAGACGTGGCCGAGCAAGTCAAAGAACAGTTCGACGACAAAGCCGCGTTCATCCATATGGAGATCTACAACGACAACGATCCGAGCAAGGGCGTGAGGCCGCAGGTGCGGGCCTTTCACCTGCCGAGTGAGCCGTGGCTGTTCGCGATCAACCGCAAGGGCGTGGTTCAGGCGGTAGTCGAGGGGGCCTTTGGCGTCGACCGGATGACGAAGATCGTGGAAGAGGTGACGGGGGAATGAGCGAGAAAACGGCACCCGATCCAGAGCTGCTCAAGTCGTTTGCCGAAGAGGCGAAACGTCGTTGCGATGTGATCGCCGCCGGCGTCGCCACCGAGACCGAAGACTTCGAGACCCTGCGGGCCGAAGCCCATGCGCTGAGGGGGACCGCGGGCGCAGTCGGCCTCCGCCGCCTCGCCGAGCTCGCCGGGCTGATGGAATCCGACCTCGCCGAAGCGAAGAAAACCGGCGTCCTCCGCGGCGGTCGCTCCCACCAGATCGCCGACGCCGCCAAGGCCCTCTCCGAGGGGGCCAACGCCGCCGCCGAGGGCCAGGAAGAGCCCCCGGACGTAGGCCGCTCCCTGGCCCAGCTCTTCAGCGCCTGAGCGAGCAACACCAGTCCATCGCGCGCTACCCTCGCCATCTCCGGGGCGGTAGCTCAGTTGGTTAGAGCAGCGGACTCATAATCCGTGGAGCGCTGGTTCGAGTCCAGCCCGCCCCATGAAGGTCTATCGTGCCACTTTCGCTTCTCGCGCAAAGCGAGAGCGTTCGGGTGTGCGCCCTTCGCGTAGGGAGGGCAAGGAAGTCCGGTTCAAGTCCCGCTGCCCACGGGTGATGACCGATTCCGGCTGCGGCTGCACTCGTGGATAGGGGCAGCCTCTC
The DNA here is from genome assembly GCA_963824705.1 of uncultured Solirubrobacterales bacterium. Lineage (GTDB taxonomy): Bacteria > Actinomycetota > Thermoleophilia > Solirubrobacterales > 70-9 > VRUE01. The sequence continues at coordinate 1,486,451 of CAWGQE010000003.1, read as the reverse complement.
TTCGGCTCCATCGTGCCCACAACGAAAGGTCTTGCTCAGAGCAAAGTGCGCTCGACCAGGCCAGCGTCAAGGAAATGTCCCATGAAGGCGCTGAGCTGCTCGTCGGCGGACGGATAGAGGCTTGTGGGGCCGGTAGGTGAACAGGTTGGAGCCGGGGCCGTTCACGACCAAGACCCGGTGTGGTGCGGCGGCAGCCGAGACCACACAGGAGAGGCAGGCGAAACGCCCTCGGCGCGGCGGTTTTCGGGCCGCCGCGCCGAGGGGCGTTTCGCAACGAGCTAGCCGTTGGCGGTCTCCACCGTGCCGCGCACCTCGCAGAACGTCGTGCCGTCGAAGGCATGGAGGTTGATCGTCATCACGCTCGAGGGGGTCGAGTAGATGAACTGGCCCTCGATCCGGTTGCCAAGGAAGCTGAATTCCTGTTCGTCACCGCCGGCGATGTTGGAACCGCTCGCGTGGGCCGCAGTGTTGTCGCCGTAGAACCAGTTGAGGGTCGCCGGATTGGAGCTCAGGTTCTGGAAGTGCACGGAGACGCTGCCCCCGTCGTGACAGACGGTTTGGAACTGCAGTTGGTTGCCGAGGTTCTGAGCAATGTCTTCTACGGCCGCGGGGGTCATCCTGATCGCCTGGACCGGCGACGTGCAGGTGACGTCGCCTTCGTTGCTGAGCCCGGCGATCGAGGTGGGCGGCGCGCAGCCTGCTTTGAGCTTGCGCTGGTATTCCGCCGGAGTTCGCCCGCCCAGCTTTTCGGCGTCGGCTGCTTTCGTCGCGGAGTCCGCTTTCGTGGCTTCAGTCGCTTTCGCAGCCGTGTTCGCTTTAGTCGCTTCGTTCGCTTTGGCGGCGGTGTCGGCGCTGCCGGCATGGCTGACAGTCGCTCCGCTGATCCTGGCGTTGAAGACCTTCGTCGCGATCTTCCCCACCTGCTTCTTCTGCTTGCCGCTCAACGCGCTGGCCGCGAGTGCGGTGCCGCCGGCGACAAGGAAGAAGACGGCGATCGTCGACATGACGTTGGCGTAGGTCAGCTTGCTGCGCAGAGCCTTCTTCATGGATTCCTCCTAGGGGTGGGGGCGGACGATGAAATAACGAGACGCCGCACACCCTCTCATGGCAACGCCTTCTGGCCAAGAGTTGCGACCGCGTGGACGGGTCTGCTGCTTGGAGCTCACATCAAGGCGGCGGTCGGCGGGAGCGCTCCGCGAGCAGCGATGACACCGAACCTTGAGCCTCGGGCTCGGTGGGTACCGCTTCTCGCGCAAAGCAACAGCGACGTGACCCCTACCTGCCGGAGGGTCGATGAAACTTGCGGCGCGCTTATCTTCCTCGTGCGCAGTGCGCCCAAGACGCGGGCGCATCCGCGTCCCGCCGCCGGCCGGGTCGCTCTCGCGGTTTGAGGAGCGTCTGGCTTGGGTGATCATCTTCGCGCAATGAAGCTGGGCCGAGAACGCATCGACAACGCCTTCTCGAAGGTGCGGCTATGGGTTGGCCTGCTGGCCATCGCGTTCGCGCTGATCTATCCAGTGATCGACGGCCAGTGGGCATTCTGGGTCCCGCTGACGATCATTGCCGGCCTCGCCGTGATGGGGATCATCCAGCTTTACCCTCAGTGGCTTCGCGGTGAGGAGATGTTTATCGCGATCATTGTGTGGGTCGCGGTTGTCATGGCCACCAATGGGATCACGGTCAAGGTCGCGTACTACGAAGCGGCCGCCCAGATCCTCCCCGTCCTCTTCCTCGCCCTGGTGGTCGAGCGGCGGCTACGCGTGAGTCGCCGCCCGGAGATACAAAGTCGTGTGATCGTCATCGCTGCCTACGCGATGGCGCTGGGCGAGTACTACGCCTTGCGGGCCATTTCAGATCCCGGAACAAACGGCGAATCCACATTCTCGATTGTCACCGCCGGCTTGGCCGTTGCGGCGATCGCTGTCGTTCTGCCCGCTGGTCGAGGACGACCCTACGCCGAACAGCAACGACGCCGACTAGTGGACCCGCCCTGGCCCGGCGTGTACTCACCAAGCGTGGAGTCGCCGTTTTCCGGCTGACCCAGCGCTCCTCCCTTCGCGTGCAAGCGACAGCGGGGACGTCGCGATTGGGCCTCCGAAAACTTGGTCCCGAAATTGGTCCCCGACTCCACCGAACTCAGCCGAACTCTCTGGACTGTGACGCTCGCTCCTCCGACGGAGACGACCGATGCCCGTACGCATGGAGGAGAGCAATGACCGAGGCCCAGCAGGAATTTGTCAAAACCCTCAAGAAAGCTTCGGCGATGATCGTATCTGCAAGTGGTGAACTCGACGCCATCGAGGGATTGGGTCCTGGCGGGGAACATGCGATCTCGGCGGCTTTGTCGGCCATAGATGCGGCCGTTCAGGTTGAGGAAGAATTTCGGCCCCGCGAACCCTAGTCCGAGACGACTTGCACGAATCGTGCTGACTCGTGTAACTTTAGCTGCGTGGCCACGTCTGCAAAGCGAATCAACGTGACGCTCGACGATGAGCACGCGGGAAAGCTTGCGAGGCTTGCAGAGCGCACGCACGTGCAAGAGGGAACGCTTGCCCGCTCGCTCCTATCGACTGCGCTCGATGACGCCGACCCCGACGCGGCTCGGATCACTGAAATTCTCGATGCGATTCCGGGCGCGTGGGAGCGGACGCAGGAGGGTCTAGCCCAAGCAACTCGCGGCGAAGGAACACCGCTCGACGAGCTAGCTTCCTGAATGGCGGCGGTCATCGTCACGCCGCAGGCGCGGCGGGATGTAGATGAGGCGGTTGCCGCGCTCAGTCTCCCGGCCGATACCTGGAGTCGTATTGCGCGATCGCTGCAGGTGCTCGAAACCTTTCCTTTCGCCGGTGCCGAACTCCGCGGCCGGTGGGCGCCGACTCGGTTCGTGCTCGGGCCATGGCCCTGGATGCTCCTTCTCTACCTCCACGAAGAATCTTCCGACCGGGTTTTCGTTATCGCGATGCACGACGCTCGATCGGCGACTTCAGCCACGGCAAGCCGACCCTGAAAATTGGTCCCCGGTGGGATCAGCGCAGGAGTTGGAGGACCGTTTGCGTTTGTTCGCTTAGCTGCGATGGATTCGCCCAGTCGGTGTCCTGCGCTGCCCCGCTGAGTACCGTCCAGGCCCCGGCGGCCGCGGTCGGCCAGACGTGGTACTCGTTGTAGGGGTTGTTGGTGATGGTGCGGTCGGCGCCCAGCGGGGCGAGGCCCTGCTTGCGGGTCACGTCCCACCAGGAGTTCATGCTCGCGTCGAGCGTTTCGGTCGGCTGGCCGAGGAAGCTCGAGGCGAAGCGCATCTCCGCGGTCCCCTCGAACCAGAGGACGTCCGGCGCCCGCTTGCCGATGTAGGGGCGGTAGCCGCTGAACGGCCCCTTGGCTTCGTAGGTCATGTTGTAGCTCGCCTTCTTGCTCGACAGTGCGATCGAGCGCCCGTCGATCGCGAAGTTCTGCTGGGCGTACTCGTAGACCTGCTTCGCGAGGTCGTCGTCGCCGAGGAAGCGGGCATAGACGACGCCGAGCGCCTGCGTGTCGAGCGGGACGACTTCATCGCCCACGCCCTCGCGGAAGTGCAGGAGCCCTTCGTCGCGGACGACGAGCTGTGAATCGATGCCCTTGGCGATTTCCCCGGCGGCTTCACGGTAGGCGTTCGCGGCGCCTTCGTCACCCTGTTCTTCCAGTTGCTGGGAGAGGGTCGCAAGTGCGATCACAGTGAGGATGTTGTGCTGGGTCGAGACCCACTGGACGTCCGGTCCCCCGCGCACGAGGCTTTCTTCGTTGCGTAGCGAGAGGAGGTAGTCGGCTGCGCGCCGGGCGTTTTCGAGGTATTGCGTGCTGCCGAACGTGGAGTCGTAGTCGCTGAAGGCGATCGCGTCGAATGCGACCGAGCCGGCGCGAACGGTGCCGCTGCTTTCGCCGGTCAGGACATCGAAGGCGAATTCGATCGAGCCGTCGCTGCGCTGCAGCGCAGCCAGCTGGTCAAGGAGGCGACCGGCCTGTTCCTGGAGGCCGACCGAGGCGAATGCGGTGGCCGCGACCGCGGAGTCATACGTCCAGGACCAGTTGAGCAGCCGTTCGTAGGACGGGTCGTCGGTGGGAATATCGAACGAGCGGATCAGCTGGAGGGACGAGATCCGCAGGCCGGTCGAAAGGCGAAGCGGGACCCTTTCGCTCTGCAAGGACCGGGCTCCGGGCCACGCCGCGGAGGCGCGCATCCCGACCGGGGTGGCGACGGAGGCCGATGCGTGCCCCTTGCGATGACGGGCGGCGCAGCGGCCGCGCGCCTTCACGGAGCGCTTCGAGCACGGGACTGGCTTGCTCGGGCCGACCTGGCGCGCCAGCCAACGGGCGATCGCGGTTTTCGGGCGGTGCGCGCTCTTCTCCGGCCAGGCATGCCGCACATGGCCCCCGAGCCGTGGAGCGCTTGGCGCGGCGGCGGCCGGAGCTGCGGCAATCGCGGCGGTTGCGGCCGAGAGGATCAAGGGGACGAGCAAACGGCGAGCGCGAGACGGCATGGAAGTGTCCTTGCGTAGGGGGACGAGCTGGAGCTTCATCGGACCATCCGGTCGCGGACTTGAGGCGTGGGTGGTCGTGGAGCACGCTTTAGGTGGACGCAGGGAGCGTCGATAGCCAGGACGATGACTTCTTTGACTGGTCTCATCGTGCTGGTGGGATCGAGCTTGATGTTGTGGTTGGCGCTCGTCGGTCTCGCCGTCACGCGTAAGCTGCGACGCGATCGCCGAGAGCTGCGATCGATCGAGCGCCGCGCCCGCTATGAGACGGCGCTCCGCTATGGCGACGTAGCCACGATTGCCGCGATCTGCGACGACGTTCGCAGTGTTGCCGCACAGGTCGACCTCGCGGTATCGATAGACGCCGCGTATCCGACGCTTTCCGGCACGCAAATCGACGCGATCCGCAGCGCAATGGAGGCCTCCGCGCTGTTCCCGAGCCTGGGCGCGAAGCTCAAATCCCGCCGCCCGACCACACGCGCCCGAGCCGCGCTGCTGCTCACCCGCCCCGGCATTCCAGCGGTCGTCGAGCAGATCGTCCCTCTGCTTGGCGACCCCGACCCCGACGTGCGCCTGGTCGCTTGTTCCGGGCTCGCCCGCACCGCCACCCCGCGCGCCGCGGAGCTGCTGATCTGGGCCCTGATGGCCCACCTGCTGCCACCGGAGCGGATCATCGAGCGGCTCGGGGCGCCGTGGGCCGTTGAGACGATCATCTCCACGCTGGAGGAGGGACCCTCCGCGGTCGCCGATGTTCTCGCCGGCGTCGACCCCTGCGGTGACGAAGTGGAGCTCGATGCCGGCCTCGCGCGGGCATTGGGACTTGCCCGCGATCCCCGCGCCGCGACCGCGCTCGCGGCGCTGCTGAAGACGGACTCGACCGAGGTGAGGATCTCCGCCGCACGCGCCCTCGGTCTTGTCGGTGGAGCGGCCTGCGTGCCGGCGCTGATCGCTGCGCTTGCATCGAAGGACTGGCCGGTTCGCGCCCAGGCCGCGAAGTCGCTCGGTGTCCTGGGTGCCGCCGATGCCGTCGAACCGCTCGAGAGCTGCCTCTCCGATCGAGCCTGGTGGGTGCGCGCAAATGCGGCACGTGCCCTGCGCGAGCTCGGCGAGCCCGGAATCGAGGCGCTGCGGCGCACGCTCGAGCACGACGATCGCTACGCGGCTGACCGGGCGCGCGAGCAGCTCGCCCTGCACGCGGTGCTCGAGGAGCACGTGGCGGCATGACGGGTCTGCTCGAACAGATCCTTCATGGCTTCAACGTCTTCACCCTCGCCTACTTCGTCGTGTTGCAGCTGACCTTCACCGTGCTTGCGGTCGTCGGCTGGCGGGCGATCGAGGATTACGTCGAGCGCCGGCCGATGCGCGACTACCGGGGAGTCGCCGAGTCGGAGATGAGCATGCCGGTCTCGATTCTCGTGCCGGCTTACAACGAGGCGCCTTCGATCGTCGCCTCGCTGCGCTCGCTGCTCACGTCGCAGTTCGTCGAGTTCGAGATCGTGGTGGTCAACGATGGCTCGACGGACGGGACGATGGCGACCCTGACTGACGCGTTCGGCCTCGTCAAGGTAGGCCGCGTCCCGCGCTCCAACATCCCGACGCAGCTGGTCCGCGGCGTCTACACGAGCCCGCTTGAGCCGCGCGTCGTCGTCATCGACAAGGTCAACGGCGGCAAGGCGGACGCCCTGAACGCAGGCATCAACCACGCGGTCTACCCGCTCTTCTGCGCGATCGACGCCGACACGATGCTCGACGCCGACGCGCTCTCGCGCCTCGTCTGGGAGTTCCAGGCCGCGCCGGAGACGGTCGCCGTCGGCGGCATCGTGCGCATCGTCAACGGATCGGAGTTTGAGGACGGACGCCTTGCCAGAGTGCGCACGCCGCGAAACTTGCTGGCCAACCTGCAGATCATCGAGTACCTGCGCGCTTTCCTCGGTGGCCGTATCGGCTGGTCGAAGAGCGGCATGCTGTTGATCATCTCGGGCGCGTTCGGGCTCTTCCGGCGCGACGTCTGCGTCGAAGTCGGGGGCTATGACCCGACGACCGTCGGTGAGGACGCCGAGCTCGTGCTGCGGCTGCATCGCCACCGGCGCGAGCGCCGGGAGCCCTGTCGGATCACGTTCTTCCCCGACCCGATCTGCTGGACCGAGTGCCCGGAGGATCTCGGCACGCTCGTGCGCCAGCGCGACCGCTGGCAGCGCGGCCTGATCGAGATGATCGCCCGTCACCGGAAGATGCTCCTGCGGCCCCGCTACGGACGGATCGGCTGCGTCGCAATGCCCTACTTCATCGTCTTCGAGCTGCTTGGCCCGACGATCGAGTGCTTCGGTTACGCCTTGTTCGCGCTCTCGCTGGCCCTCGGGATCGTCTCGCTCCCGTTTGCGCTGGCGTTCTTCGCTGTCTCGCTGACCTACAGCCTCGTCCTCAGCTTCCTCGTGATCCTGATGGAGGAGCGTGCCTTCCGTCGCTACCCGGGCTGGAGCGACCTGATTCGCCTCACCATGTGTGCGGTGGTCGAGAACGTCGGCTATCGCCAGCTCCTCGCGGTGGTGAGAATGCGCTCCTGGTACACGCTGGCGAGTCGCAAGCAGCACTGGGGTGAGATGACGCGCAAGGGTTTCGGGCCGCTGTTGCCCGGCGGCGTGGAGGCCGGTCCGGTGCCTTGCCTCGACTCAACGACCGATCCGGTCCTCGCGGGCGAGATGCCGGCAGCGCGGTAGTCCGCCGGTCGCGGGTCTGATTTTCAGAGCAAGACTGGGTTGGGGCGGTGCTCGCGTGCTTCCAACCTGGGAGTCTCTACCGTTGGTGTCATGGCCGATGCCTCCGAGCTCGACGCCTTCGAGTCGCTGGTCGTTGACGCGATCGATCGGTTGCCCGACGAGTTCCAGGAGGTGCTGGCGAGCGTTGCGGTCGTCGTCTCCGATCTCGGAGCCGAGGAGCGCGCATACGGTCAGTACTTCGGGGATGGCGTCGCGCGGGAACGCTATGAGGACCGGATCGTCATCTATCGCGACACGCTGGAACGCGACTTTGGCCACGACCGGGACCTGCTCGCCCGCCAGGTCGAGCGGACCCTGCGTCACGAGCTCGCTCATCACCTCGGCTGGGACGAGCGAGGCGTGGGAGGCCTCGGCCTCTGACAGGTGTACTTCGGTGGGTCTCGGGTAGCGAGATCGCGGACATATACTCGCCCCGTGGAGTCCTCCCAGGCCGAGCCGCTCAACAAGGAAGGATTTGCCGCGTTCGCGGAGCGTGCCGAAGAGGATGCGCCCGTGGTGATGCTGAACCTGCTCGCGTTCAAACCAGACGGCGGGCGGCAGCGGTATGAGGAATACGGCGAGGCGGTGGCCCCGTCGCTCGAGAAGGTCGGCGGTCGGATCGTCTTCATGGGAGCTCCGGCCCAGGCACTCTTGGGCGAGGACTCCTGGGATCTGGCGGTCCTCGTCGAATACCCCACTCGCCAGGCCTTCCTCGACATGATCGGCTCCGCCGAGTATCAGGCGATCGGCCATCTGCGTACCGAGGCCTTGGTCAAGGGCGAGCTGCACCCGATGGATCCCGCCGGTAGCGCTGACACCGCATGAAGCTCTATGTGTGCTGGGGGACGTTCCCGACGGTGGGTCACGAGCATGCGTGTCGCACCGCGCATCAGGCCCTGCGGGCGGCGGGCCATGAGCCCGAGGTGATCAAGGTTCGAGGTCTCGGAGTTGGTCCACGTATCTTCCATTGGACTACCGATGGCCGTCGAGAGGTCGAGGAGCTGAGCGGTCAGCGGGTGGTGCCGGTTCTCGTAACCGACGAGGGAGAGGCGATCAACGAGTCGGCGCGGATCGTCGAGTGGGCGACCACTCACCAGAAAGCCGCGCCATCGACTTCTCCAGCTAGCTGAGAGAGGCGGACTCGGCGAGCTCGTCGAGGATGACCTTGCCGCCGACCTCGATCCGCCCATCGGCGAGCGGCTCGCAGAGTAGGACCGAGCCGTGGCCCTGGTGGATCGTGATCGGTCGGTTCAACTTGGCGCAGAGAGCGATCGCGGCGGAACCCGTCGCCTCGTCCTCGGCGATCCCGGCTTTGGGTACGAAGGAGCGGGCGCGGATCGTTCCCGCCGGCTCGTCGATCCAAGCCCAGGCGTAGGTGTTGACTCTCGGCGCGGTGACGGACAGGCCTCGCACCTCAGCGGGCGAACCCAACTGGCGGTGCTCGAAGCGAGGCGCCCACTCGGGCCTTGCCGAGACGTAAGTCATCTCGTCGGCGTAGCGCACCCCAACCCTCCCGGCTGGCGGTCGCAGCGTCTCGACCGGCGCTCTCTCTTTTGCCAGCAACCAGGCAACGCCTACGGTCGGGTGGCCGGCGAAGGGAAGCTCGACCCGCGGGGTGTAGATGCTGAGCCTCCCGGCGGCAGGGTCGTCGACGAAGACGGTCTCACTGAATCCCAGCTCTGCCGCGACACTCTGCCGATCCTGTTTCGTCACCTGCCCTCCCTCGAGAAAGACGCCGAGCGGGTTGCCCCACTCGCCCTCCTCGTTGACGAAGACGCGAAGGACATGCAGGGCGGGCACCGATCGATCTTAGGTGCGAATATCGCTTCTGCTTCGTGTCGGTTCATCAACGAGAGGAGTCGAAGTGTCGGATCAAGGTCTGAAGCAACGCTGGGGGCGGCGCGCTCCAGCGTTCCTGGTTGCCCTGTCGATTGGGGTTGCCGGCATCGCCTGGGCAGGCTGCGGGGGCAGCAGCAACAGCGACACCAGCACCGGCGAAGTCCAAGAACGGGTCGAAAGGGCCGCCGAAGAAGCGAAGCAGGGACTTGAAAAGGGCTCCGAAGAAGTGAAGAAGGGCTTCGAAAAGGCCGAAAAGGAAGCGAAGCAGGGCGTCAACCAGGGTGCCCAGCAGGCGCAGAACGGGGTCCAGGAAGGCTCTCAGGAAGCGCAGCAGGGGATCGAAAGGGCCAAGCGGGAAGCGCAGCAGGGGATCGAAAAGGGCAAGGAAGAGGCCCAGAGGGGAATCGAAGAAGCCGAAAAGCACAGCGGCGGCTACTAGCAGCCCTAGACGTGCGCTATGGCCGGGGCCGCCTCTTCGGCGAGATCCACAGCCAGGGCCTCGACGACGCGCGGGTCGAACTGACTGCCGGAGTTCCGGCGCAGCTCGGCCAGCGCTTCGCCGGGGCCCACCGGCTCCCGGTAGGGGCGTCGCTCGGTCATCGCGGCAAAGGCCACCGAGGTAGCGATCACCCGGGCGCCGAGTGGGATCGACTCGCCCGCCAGCCCGTCCGGGTAGCCACTGCCGTCGAAATACTCGGCGCTGGAACGCACCAGGCGAGCAACCGAGGCAAGCCCCGGCGCCGCGGCGACGATCCTTGCGCCCTCTGCCGTGTGGCTGCGCACGATCGCCCGCTCGACTTCGTTGAGGGCTTCCTTCTCGAGCACCGACTCCGGCACAGCGAGTAGGCCGACGTCCTGAAGCTCGGCGGCAAGTGCCACGTCGTCGATTTCCTCGCGGTCCATCCCCAGGCGCCGACCTAGTGCGATCGCGCGATAGGCGACGACGCGGAGATGATCGCGCAGGTCCGGCCGCCTGGCGCTCAGCGCCGCGATCAGCACGGCATGTGCCTGCCGCCGCGCGGAGCGATGCTGGCGCTGCTTGTGGGCGGCGAGCCGCTGTCCGGCGATGCGCAGTGCTAGCTCCGCGTCCTGGGCCTCGCCGGGGATAGCCACCTCGCCATAGGTCGTTCCCAGCGATATGCCACTGTCATCGCCCCGCAGCGACGCCGTCGCCGCCAGCACCATCTCGCCCAGCTGGTTGCTGCTGGCCGGAGCGAAAACGGCAAAGCGGCCACCGTCGCTGCGGTAAGCCGTTCCCCCGAGCGGTGCCACCGAGGAGACGAGATTGACCGCGAAGCTCCGTAGCAGCACGTCGCCGGCGGCGAAGCCGAAGCGATCGTTGTAGGCCTGCAGCCCTTCGAGCTCGAACAAGACCAGGACGTGGTTGCCGGCTTCGATCCCAACCCTGAATTCGATGTCCGCCTCCAGCTTCTCCCGGTTTTCCAGGCCGGTGATCTGATCGTTGCGGGCGCTCTCCTCGTGCCACTCCAGCACCGTCGACTGTTTGAGCAGCGTGTCGATCGTCCGCGCGAAGATCGTCACGATGAGCCCCAGGGTGAGCCAGAAGACGAGCGCGGGCACGCGCTGATTGAGATGGTCGTAGACGAGCAGCACGATCGCCACCACCGCGAAGAGGGTGGGCCCGACGGCCGGTCTCCAGCCAAGCGCTCGCACGATGCCCGTATCGGCACGCCCGGCCTCGGAGGCCAGTTCTGCGGACGATTGATCGAAAGCTTGCGCGTCTAGCGAACGGTGCAGTTCCGGGTCAACGTGGTGACGATCTGCTGTCCGCCCGCAAAGGAGAAGGTACCTCGAGTGAAGGAGAAGATCGCTCCCGGAAAGCCCGAAGGGGCGGCGCAACGGGCGCTGAGGAAGCTGTAGCTCTTACCTCGGTACTGGTACTTGCGGTTAAAAATGAGCGAGACGTCGGTTACGTAGCCTAAGTCCGACGCGAGGCGAGGAATCTTCGCTGACAATACGGTGCCGAACTTGCCTTTCGAGGGATGTCGGATGGTGAAGGTGAGCACCACGGTCACCTCGGCCGGGCTGGAGCCGTGGATATGCAGCAGGATCGCTGGATGGCCATGCGAACGTCCGTTGAAGGCGAGCATCTGGCCGTGGACGGGGAGCGGTTCACGATCCGGGAACTGGACGTTGGCGGCGAACTGGCCGCGACCTACCAGAGCTTGGCGACAGCGTTCGAGGGCGACCTGGGTATTGGTCGACTCGAGCAACCCTGGATCGCAGACGGGCAGACCGATGGTGGAGATCCGGCCGTAGCGATTCACCTCGAACGAGATGCGGCGAAGCTGCGGCGGTTGTTTTCCATCCGCGGTCTTGATCGCGGTGTCGAGGTTGACGGTGACCGGAACGTCGCGGTCGCGTGGAAGGGAGCGGGGGGTGAACCCTCCGCCGAAGCTGACGAGCAGGCCGTTTTCGCCGCCGAGCTCGGCATGGGCAATTGCGGTGCCGAAGAGCACCGTGGCAAGCAGCAGCCCTATGACAGCGATGCGCTTCATCCCACCTCTACGAGGAATTCTATTCCGGGACCTAACTTGCCCGCGACGGTTGGGTTAAGGGCATGTTTGCCAGGTAGCGGCAGCCAGCTAGTGCGAATCTCCATCGCCGCCCGGATGCGTGACGCGTTCGGCGCGGTGGCGGACTTCTTCGGCGGCCTCGCGGGTCGCGGCCAGCGCCTCTTCGGTCGCCGCGGCGACTCCCTCGCTCGGCTTGCCGCCGACCATGTCGCGGAAGGCGTTCTTGAAACGCTCGGTACGGCGGTCGGGTGGGAAGCGCTCTTCGGCCTTCGCCTGCTTGGTCGGGTTACGCTTTGCCGTACCGGCGGCGCCCCCAGGGGGACCCTGGCTTGCCGATCCGCACCGCACCGTAGATGGCGATCGGGAAGACGAAGAATCCGACCGTGCCGTGCAGGACGCGCTGCTTGGCGAAGCAGACGGCGACCAGGGCGAAGACGATTGCCGCGCTGAGGATGCTGCCGATCGTCTCCTCGAAGGAGCCGGTGTCGAAGCTGAACGGGCTGAAGCCGAGCAGGATCAACATCATTCCCGCCGCGGCGATCACCGTGGCGTCGATCGAAGCGCGGCCCTCCTCGGCCCAGTAGACGTCGTCGAGGTAGACCCAGAGGGCGAACTCGTCGATCGTCAGCCCTGCCCCGACGCCGAAGAAGAAGGCGCAGATCTCCGCATAGGGGGTGTCGCCGAGCGCGGTGAAGCCCCAGCGTGCCGGCGATCATCATCGTCACGATCCCGAAAACCAGATGGTGGACGTGGACGCCACCCTCGCTGACGACGCTGCCGGGCCACCAGGTCACGCGAGGGCTGCGCATCAGGCGGGTGCTCATGCGGATGAAGGCGAAGGAGAGGATGAACCCGACCAGGACCAGGAAGAGGCCCTGTTTTTCGTCGGCGACGATCTGGTCGTTCCAGAAGTCGCTGAGGATCGAGGCCGTGACCGTCACGAGGGCGGAGTCGAGTGTAGACGCGGGCCGACGCCCTCCTTGTCCGCGATCAGGTCGAGCGTGAGCAGTACCGCCGCGACCGCGTAGAAGGGCGTCAGGACGATGTTGGTCGCGGTGTCCGTGAGCCACTCCGCGACCAGCGAATCACCCAGCAGGTTGTGGCTTAGATGGGTCGCGATACCGGTGGCCACATCGCTGAAGACCTCGATCGGAAGGAGGATTGCCAGCACGAGCCAGAAGTGGCCGCGGATGAGGCGAATGCTGCGTCCCAGTGCGGCGCGCACGCCGCGATGTTCTATCTCCACGATCGGGGCGGCGAGGCCGAGGTAGACGAAGACGAGGATTCCGGGGACGAGGAAGGCGAGGGTGCCGAGGGCGACGAGGACGCCGAAGATCAGGTCGACCGCGATCAGGGTTCCATAGCGGACCGTGCCGGCGACCTCGCGCAGCGAAGGCGGCTCGCCATCGTGGGGATGGGTAAGTGCGATCGCCACCGCGCCGGTGTAGAAGATCTCGCCGAGCAGTCCGGTCGTGACTAATAGCAGCAGGGCCAGGATGGATCCGAAGATCTCGAGCCCGCTGTTGAGGTTCAGAGAAGTCGCCTCGACGTGCACCGGGATCGCGTGTATCAGGCCCAGCGGGATGAAGACGAAGCAGGCGAGCGGCAACAGCGTCCCCGCCCAGGCGAAGTAGGTGCGCCAGATCCGCGCGTAGAGAGAGAGGACGGCCATCTAGCGGCGGCGCCGACCAGACGGATGGCGCCCACGGTCCTCGAGCTTCGATCTCGACGACTGGGTCGCCGGCACGCGCTTCACATCGCGAAGGTCCGGCACGAGCAGTTCTTCGGCGCAACGCCGGTGCCAGTGGTGATGTTCGGTGCCGCCCAGTCGCAGGACGTACTGCACCACGGTGTGCTCGGTGCCGATCGGGATGTCGCCGTGGCAGCCCGGGCAGCGGTAGAGCTTCTGCCCGAAGCTGCGGATCAGCCAGACCTCGTTGCCTTCGTCGTCGTAGCCGCGCAGGCTCCAGCGCTTGCTGGGCAGCCCGGCGCCCTCGCTCATCGCTTCGAGAGCCAGGCGAAGCCGGCGGCCATCGCCACGTTGGCGACCCCGGCAAGGCGGAGGCCGAGCTTGGCCCCCGGGCGGCTCACCGCCGGCGACTCCGACCAGAGGGCGTCGGTCGCGATCTCGGTGCCACGCAGCCAGGCGAGAGCCCACCAGTCGCGCTCCTCGCCGCGGCTCGCGGCGAGCGCGTGCGCCGCGGCGAAGGTCAGCCAGATCGGCCCACAGCGTCGGAAGAGGTGTGCCGCGTCGGGCGAGGGCTCGTCATGACCGAGCACCCGAAGGGTCGCCTGCGGCGCCGCGATGGCCGCCGATCCGAGCAGCAGATCGAAGGCGATCATGTTGCGATTGGTGAGGCGAAGGGCCTGCTCAAGGGTCATTTCACCCTCCATCCAACCAGATTGGAGGGCAAGCGGAAGGGAAAGCATCCGAATCGGCGAAATGGACCGCCGTGACCAAGACCGCAACGAAATCCCCCCAGCTCAAAAGCCTTTCCGAGTACATCCAGGAGCGCTTCGACGAGTTCTCGCGCTCGCAGAAAGACGTCGCCCGCTACATCGTCGACCATCTCGACGAGGCAGCCTTCCTCACCGCCGAGGAGTTGGCCAGGAGAGCGAGCACCTCCTCATCGACGGTGGTGCGCTTCTCCCAGGCCCTCGGCTTCGAGGGCTACCCGGAGCTTCAGCAGGCGGCGATCGAGGAGTACCGCAGCGCCACCGTCGCCGGCAGCGGCGCAACGGCCGGCGGAGCGGCACTCTTCTCCTTCGACCACTCCGAGCTGGAGGGGTCGCTCAGCGCCGACTACGCGAACCTCGAGGAAACCGCGCGCAATCTCACCCGCGAGCAGGTCGACGGCGCCGTCGCGGCGCTGGCCGAAGCGCAGCGCGTGGTGATCGTCGGCGTCGACCAGATGGCCTTCTTCGCCAGCTATTTGCGCCACATCCTCAGCCTGCTCGACATCCGCGCCGAAATCGTCGCCAGCACCGGCGGCGAGTCGCTGCAGCGACTCGGGCGGATCGACGAGGAAACGCTCGTCATCGTCCTTTCCTGCGGCCGTGCCCATCCGCTGCTGTTGCGGGCGATGAAGCTCGCGGTGCACCGGCGTGCGCGCACGCTGGCGATCTCCGACGCCTCGATGTCCGAGGTTGGCGAGCACGCCGAACAGACCCTCTACTTCTCCTCGAACAGCCCCTCCTTCGCCCGCTCCAACACGGCGCTGATGGCTCTGGTCCAAGGCCTGGCTCATGGTCTCTATGCACGCGACGAAGCCGCGCACAAAGATCGCATCCGTGCCTACAAACTGAAGTAACGACCGCCCCCGTAATATTGGCGGCGTGACCGAGCGCGCAACTTTCCGAGTCAAGACCGGCCTCGCCGAGATGCTGAAGGGCGGGGTGATCATGGACGTGGTCACCCCCGAGCAGGCACGGATCGCCGAGGCGGCCGGAGCCTGTGCGGTGATGGCGCTGGAGCGCGTTCCCGCCGACATCCGCCGCGACGGCGGGGTCGCCCGCATGTCCGACCCGGCGATGATCAAGGGAATTCAGGAGGCGGTGACGATCCCGGTGATGGCCAAGGCGCGGATCGGCCACTTCGCCGAGGCCCAGGTCCTTCAGGCGCTCGAGGTCGACTACATCGACGAGTCCGAGGTGCTTACCCCGGCTGACGAGCGCCACCACATCGACAAGCTCGCCTTCGAGGTGCCCTTCGTCTGCGGCGCGACCAACCTCGGCGAGGCACTGCGGCGGATCGGCGAGGGCGCGGCGATGATCCGCTCCAAGGGCGAGGCCGGCACCGGCAACGTGGTCGAGGCGGTTCGCCACATGCGTGAGATCGTCGGCGGGATCAAGCATCTGGCCCAGCTCGGGCCGGAGGAGCTGGCCGGGGCCGCCAAGGAGCACCAGGCGCCGCTCGAAGTCATTCATGAGGTGGCCGCGCAGGGGCGCCTGCCGGTGCCGATGTTCTGCGCCGGCGGCATCGCCACGCCGGCGGACGCGGCGCTGATGATGCAGCTTGGTGCCGAGGGGAACTTCGTCGGCTCGGGGATCTTCAAGAGCGCCGACCCCGAGCGACGCGCGCGCGCGATCGTCGAGGCGACCACCCATTTCAACGACCCCGAGCGGGTGACGGCGGCGTCGATCGGGCTCGGCGAGGCGATGCCCGGCCTGGAGATCTCCGAGCTGGCCGCTGCGGATGCGCTTCTGCAGGATCGTGGCGCTTAGCGCCCTGGCCGCGGGTCCTGTCAGGGGGGGAAGGCAGGCTAGGGATGCTGATCGGAGTTCTTGCCATTCAGGGCGGATTCGAAGCGCATATGGAGATGCTCCGTGGGCTTGGAGCTGAGGTGAGGGACGTCAGGCTTCCGGCTGACGTGGAGGGGCTCGATGGACTGGTGATTCCCGGTGGGGAGAGCACCACGATCGTCAAGGGAATCGAATCGACTGGCCTGAATGGGGCGATCCGTGGGCATCACGCGCGGGGCAAGCCGGTCTTCGGGACCTGCGCCGGGATGATCGTTTGCGACGAGGATCACCTCGGCCTGCTCGACGTGAGCGCACGGCGCAACGCCTTCGGGCGCCAGATGCAGAGCTTCGAGGTGGATCTGCCCGTCGAAGGGATCGGCGAGGAGCCGCTGCGCGCAGTCTTCATCCGCGCTCCTTGGGTCGAGCGCTACGGTCCCGGGGTCGAGGTGCTCGCCTCCTACGAGGGGCACCCGGTCGCGGTGCGCGAGGGCAGCGTCCTCGCCTGCGCTTTCCATCCGGAGCTGACCGACGATTCGAGGCTGCATGCGCTGTTCATGGCCATAACCACCAAGGCGCGGAGCGACGCGCGGGAGAGGGCGGAGACGTGAGAGACCCGAGAGCGGAACGGCTGGCGAAGATCCTGGTTGGCTACTCGACCGAGGTGAAGGAGGGCGAGGTCGTCTCGATCGACGGCGAGAGCGCCGCGGCGCCACTGCTCCTCGCGGTCTACGAGGAGGTGCTGAAAGCTGGCGCCAACCCAGTCATGAACGTCTCCCTGGAGGGTCAGAGCGCCGCCTATTACAAGCACGCCTCCGACGCTCAACTGGAGTGGATCTCACCGACCTCGGAATGGCTGCTCGACAACGTCGACGTGCGGATCGCGGTCGGCGCCTCGACCAACACCCGCGAGCTCTCCGGGGTGCCGCCGCAGCGCCAGTCGCGCCGTCAGATCGCCACCGGCGAGCTGCTCGGACGGGCGATGGAGCGCAGCGCCAAGGGCGAGTTCCGCTGGTGCTACACGCTCTTCCCGACCAACGCCTATGCCTCGGAGGCGGAGATGAGCCTGACCGACTACGAGGACTTCTACTACGCCGCCTGCCTTGCCGACGACGAGGATCCGCTGACCGCCTGGCAGCGCGCCTCGGCCGAGACGGTGCGGCTCGCCGAGTGGATCCAGGGCCACGAGGAGGTGCGGGTCACGGCGCCCGGCACCGACATCAAGCTGGGGATCGCCGGTCGCACGTTCATCCCCTGCGATGGCCGCCACAACATGCCCGACGGCGAGTTCTTCACCGGGCCTGTCGAGGACTCGGTCGAGGGAGAGGTGACCTTCCACCTGCCGGCGACGATCGGCGGTCGCGAGGTCGCCGGCGTGCGGCTGCGCTTCGAGGCGGGCAAGGTCGTCGATGCGAGCGCCGAGCGGGGGGAGGAGTTCCTGGTCGAGCTGCTCGACACCGACGACGGCGCCCGCCGCCTCGGCGAGCTCGGGATCGGCACCAACTACGCGATCGACCGCGGCACCCGCGAGGTCCTCCTCGACGAGAAGCTCGGCGGCACCGTCCACCTGGCGGTCGGCAAGAGCTATCCCGAGTCGGGCGGTGTCAACGAGTCGGCTGTGCACACCGACCTGGTCTGCGACCTGCGCCTCGGTGGCAAGCTCGAAGTCGACGGGACGGTGATGCAGGAAGACGGCAAGTTCGTCGTCTAGGCAGGCCTGGCTATTGCTTGGGGATCGGGGACCCCGCCAGCAGGAAGAACCAGCCGACGAAGACGACGCCGGCGAGAAGCACCGAGCCCATCATCACCGCCTCGACCACGGTGGTGCTCCGGGGTCCCTCGTCGCTTTCGCTCTCACCCATGCTCTTCAGCCAGCTCGGCCGCATCGGCGCCAGCCTGTTGGTGCCGGTGATCCGCATGTAGAGAGCGTTGAGACGACCGATCAGCCAGGCATCGAGCACGATCGTCAGGATGATCCCGATTCCGACGACGGCGTAGGGGCCCGCGGCGGGGAACTGGGTCGTGGCGACCTTCGAGCCGATCCAGATCCAGCCCACCGGGATCGCCGTCCAAAGCGCCAGGGCGGTGAGCAGCATGACGACGAAGACGAAGCTCGCCGCCAACCCGGTGGCTGCGCTGGTTACCCGTGGATGAGCTGCAGTCTCTGAACTCATTCTCCAGTCCATAGAATGGCAAACGATGTCCGGGCATTCGAAGTGGTCGTCGATAAAACACAAGAAGGGCGCGGCTGACGCCAAACGCGGCAAGCTCTTCACCAAGCTGGCGCGGGCGATCACCGTGGCGGCCCGCGACGGTGGCGGCGACCCCGACAACAGCCCGGCCCTGGCGACCGCGATCCAGAAGGCGCGGGACGCATCGATGCCCAAGGACAACATCCAGCGGGCGATCGACCGTGGCACCGGTGAGGGCAGCGATGCCACCGCTATCGAGAGCGTCGTCTTCGAGGGCTACGGCCCCGGCGGCGCCGCGATTCTGGTCGAGGCGCTGACCGACAACCGCAACCGCACCAGCGCCGAAGTGCGCCATGCCTTCAGCAAGCACAACGGCAGCCTCGGCGAGCCGGGTTCGGTCGCCTGGATCTTCGAGAAACGCGGCGTGCTCGCGGTCGACGGCGCTCGCTACGGCGAGGACGACCTGATCGCGGCAATCGACGCCGGCGCCGAGGACGTGCGCGAGGAGGGGGATCTGCTGCGGGTGCTCTGCGAGCCGGCCAGCCTCAGCGCCGTCCGCGAGGCGCTCGAGACCGGCGGGGTCGAGATCCAGTCGGCGGACGTGACGATGGAGCCGAAAAGCACGGTCGAGGTCAAGGGCAACGAGGCAAAGTCGTTGCTTGGCCTGATCGAAGATCTGGAAGACGACGACGACGTCAACGAGGTCCACGCCAACTTCGATATTCCCGACGAGGTGCTTCAACAGCTAGCGGTGTAGAGGCATCCGAGGTCCTATCCAGAATCACTTCCCATGCAAGTAGTGATGGGGATTGACCCTGGCGCCGCCAACCTTGGCTTCGGCATCGTCCGGGTCGAGGGCAATCGCATGGTCGCTCTCGACGGCGGTGTCGTCGAAACGACGGCTGAGCTGCCGATGGAGCGCCGCCTGGAGCGGATCCACGGCTCCCTCGCCGAGCTGATCGCCTGGCATGAGCCGAAGGCGATGGCCGTCGAGGACGTCTTCTTCGGCAAGAACGTGCAGACGGCGATGACCGTCGGCCGCGCCAGCGGAGTGGCGATGCTCGCTGCCGCGCAAGCCGGCATCGCTTGCTTCACCTACACGCCGCAGGCGATCAAGATGGCCGTCTGCGGCAGTGGCGCCGCCGGCAAGAAGCAGGTTCAGAGAATGGTCGGGACCCTGCTTGGCCTGCCCGAGCTTCCAACCCCCGACCATGCCGCCGACGCTCTCGCCGTGGCGATCTGCCACGGCGGCGGCAGCGGTCGCCGCGCTGCCGTTGAGATGGCGGAGGGAGTCGCGCGGTGATCGCAGCGGTGCGTGGCGAGGTGATGGTGCGGCGACCCGACCACGTCGTGATCGATGCCGGCGGGGTCGGCTACCGGCTCACGGTCTCGGCCGAGACGCTGAAGGCGGTGCCGGCAACCGGCCGCGAGGCCTTCCTGCATGCCGAGCTGGTCTCACGCGAGGACTCGCTGGCGCTGTTCGGCTTCGCCTCCGAGGAGGAGCGCGATCTCTTCGGGCAGCTGGTGTCGGTCAGCGGCGTCGGGCCGAAAGTCGCGATCTCGGTGCTCTCCGGCGGCCCGGCACGAGAGCTGCTGCGCGCGATCGCCGCCGGCGACGCGAAACGATTTCAAGCCGCACCGGGGATCGGCAAACGGACGTCGGAGCGGATCATCGTCGAGCTGCGCGAGAAGGTCGCCGGAGCGCTGGAGGAAGAGGTGACGCTGGCCGCCGGTGATGACGACCCACGCGCCCTCGCCCGCGACGGCCTCGTCAACCTCGGTTACGCGCCGCTGGAAGCCGAGCAGCTGCTCGACGGGATAGACGGTGGCGACGCCGAGGAGATGCTCGCCAGTGCCCTGCGCAGGGCCGGGACCGGAAGGAAGGCCGCGTGAGCGAGAAGCGGATCCGTACCCCCGGCATCGACGGCGACGTCGGCGAGCCCGAGGTTCGCATCCACGATGCGCGCGCCGACATCCCCGACGAAGACCTCGACCGCTCGCTGCGGCCGCCGAGCCTCGCCGACTTCGTCAACCAGGCGCAGGTGACCGAGCAGCTGGCGATCTTCATCGAGGCGGCGAAGCGCCGCGGCGAGCCGCTCGACCACGTTTTGCTCGCCGGCCCACCCGGGCTCGGCAAGACCTCGCTGGCCCACATCGTCGCCGCCGAGATGGGGGTGCCGCTCGTGCAGACCGCCGGCCCGGCGCTGGAGCGCAAGGCCGACGTCGCCTCCTTCCTCACCTCGCTCGAGCCGGGCAGCGTCTTCTTCGTCGACGAGATCCACCGGCTCGGCCGGGCGGTCGAGGAGACGCTCTACCCGGCAATGGAGGACGGCGAGCTGCCCGTCGTGCTCGGCCAGGGCGCCGGGGCCCGCACCGTGACCCTGCCGCTGCCGCCGTTCACCCTGGTCGGCGCGACCACCCGGGCCGGCCTGCTGACGACGCCGCTGCGCGACCGCTTCGGCGTCAGCCACAGGCTCGAGCACTACGACCCGACTCACCTGGCCGAGATCATCGAGCGCTCCGCCGGCATCCTCGAAGTCGAGATCGACGCCGAGGGGGCACGGATCATCGCCGGCCGCTCGCGCGGCACGCCGCGGGTCGCCAACCGGCTGCTGAAGAGGGTCCGCGACTTTGCCGAGGTCAAGGGCACCGGCAGCGTTGACGGCGAGGTGGCAGCCGCCGGGCTGGAGATGCTCGAGGTTGACGCCGGTGGGCTCGACCGCAGCGACCGCAGCCTGCTCGACACGGTGGCGACCAAGTTCGCCGGCGGTCCGGTCGGCCTCTCGACCCTGGCGGTAGCGATCGGCGAGGAGCAGGACACGATCGAGGATGTGCTCGAGCCCTACCTGCTCCAACAGGGCTTGTTGAAGCGGACCCCGCGAGGCAGAGTGCTGACCGAGCGGGCCTATGAGCACCTCGGGATTCCGATGCCGGACCGAGCGCGCAGTCTGTTCTGAGCGGACTCTCAGTAGCCTGTGCTGGGATGCCTTTCTTCATCTGCCCCAACTGCGGGAACAGGGAGCTGAGCGCGGACCGGACAGCCGGTTTCAGCACCCGCCCGAAGGGCTGCTCTAAATGCGGCTTCGGCTTCGTATTCGAGCTGCTCGACGATTACTACCCGGCACCGAACGCGGCCTTCTTCGTCTGCGACCAGCAGGCGCGGGTCATCGACGCCGGGCGCGGCAGCTTCGAGCTCACCGGGCTGACCGACGAGGACGTGATCGGCCGTCCCGTCAAAGAGGTCCTCGGCCTGCAGTGGGAAGCCGAGGACAACGGCGACCCGATCGAGACCTCGCTCGAGTGGGGAGTTCGCTCGCTCGGCAAAAAGGTATCCGTGAACGCCGAGGGCGATCTTCCCGCCGAAGCCGTCGCCGACGTCTTTCCCGCCTACGACGACGACGGCGGCCTGCTGATCGTCCTGACGCCGGAGAGCTGAGGCGATGAAACGGCGCCGAAACCTCTTCGTGCTGCTCTTCGTCCTGGGGCTGGTCGCCGCCTCCGCGTTGGTAATCGCCAGCAAGCCGACCAAGCTCGGCCTCGATCTGAAGGGCGGTGTCCAGCTCGTCCTGCAGGGCCGGCCGACGCCCCAGCAGCCCACCATCGACAACGCCTCGATGGAAAGGGCGGTCGACATCATCCGCTCGGGCTGCGATCAGCTCGGCGTCTCGGAGATCGAAGTCGCCCGGGTGGGCAACGACCAGATCCAGGTGGGGATCCCGGGAGCGACCAGCGTCGGAAAGGCGACCGAATGCGCCACCAAGCCCGCCCGTCTCTACTTCTTCGACTGGGAACCGAACCTGATCGGGCGCTCCAAGGCGATCGGCGGGGTCCCCGGTCGCGAACCGCCGAAAGGGGCGATCGAAGAAGCGACCGAAGAATGGAAAGCCGCGGGGCGCAATCCCTCCAAAGCGGAAAATGGGCAGCTGGTCGCGGCGGGTGCCTTTGCCTCGGAGTACAACGCGGCAAAAATCGCCTCTGAACAGAAGCCGGTTCCCGACTGCGAAAACTGCAGTCAGTCGACCACCTACTACCTCTTCTCCAAGCTGTCGCCGCACAAGCTGATCGACGGCCCGGAGTTCACCCGGGAAGACCTCTACGTCGATCCCAACGGCAAGAAACGCCCCCAGAACGCGGGCATCGTTATCAAGGTGCCACTGGGGACGATCCTGATCTCCGAAAAACCGAGCGACAGCAAGGGTCAGACGATCGAAGACGCCGCGCCGGGCTGGTACCCGTTCAAAGACGATCCCGCGCTCTCGGGGACGGAAATCACCAACCCGAAGGCGGAACAGGGGGAAACCTCCGGCCCGGCGGTGACCTTCCAGTTCAGCGGACACGGTCGCGATGCCTTCCAGGAAGTCACCCGTCAGATCGCCCAGCGAGGCCAGGCGCGGGCGATCGGCCCGGCTTCCGGAGAACAGGCCGAATTGCTCTCGGGCCACTTTGCCGCGATCCTGGACAACGAAGTCAAAACGCGGCCGATCATCAACTTCTCCGAAAATCCCGACGGGATCGACGGCCGCACCGGCGCCCAGATCTCAGGTGGCTTCAACAGCCTTGCCGATGCCCAGGACCTGGCCACCTTCCTGCAGCGCGGCGCGCTGCCGATCAACCTCAACCTGATCAGCCAGTCCCAGGTCTCGGCGACGCTGGGGAGCGAAGCCCTGCATCAGGGCATCAAGGCAGGCATCATCGGCCTTGCTCTCGTCGTCATCTTCCTGCTCTTCTTCTACCGCTTCCTCGGGCTGATCGCGGCGCTTGCCCTGGGTGCCTACGGGGTGATCTTCTTCGCCCTGATCAAACTGATTCCGATCACCCTGACGCTGCCGGGGATCGCGGGTCTGATCCTGACGATCGGGGTAGCGGCCGACTCCAACATCGTCATCTTCGAGCGGATCAAGGAGGAGGTGCGCGCGGGGCGCCCGATGGGGGCCGCGATCGCCGCCGGCTACCGCCGCGGCATCGCGACGATCGTCGACGCCAACGTCGTGACCCTGCTCACCGCCTTCGTTCTCTTCGTCCTGGCGACGGCCGGGGTCAAGGGCTTCGCCTTCACCCTTGGCGTCGGCACGATCGTCTCGCTGCTCACCGCCGTCGTCTTCACCCAGGCGCTGCTGCTCAGCATGAGCCGCTCGCGACTGTTGCGCTCGCCGAGCGTGCTCGGCGCTTCGGGCGGCCAGCGCCTGCGCTGGCACTTCGACTTCATGGGGGCGAGCCGCTGGTTCTTCACCCTCTCCGGATGCATCCTGATCGTCGGCGCTCTCGCGCTGGCGACCAAGCAGCTCAACCTGGGGATCGATTTCGAGTCCGGCACGCGGGTCGAGGTGGCGTTGACCAAGCCGACCGACGAGGAAGGTGTGCGCGGAGCGCTCGGCAAGGCCGGGGTCTCGGGCGCCGAGGTGCAGCGTGAGAGCAACCCCGGTCTGGGCGACAACGTGTTCCTGATCCAGTCGAGCACGTTGAAGCCGAGCCAGATCAACTCCTTGCAGCGTGAGCTCGAACGCGAATACGGGATCGTGGCGGACGGATTCGACAGCACCAGCGTCGGTCCGACCTTCGGCGCCACGGTCGCCAACAGCGCTCGCAACGCGCTGATCTTCTCGCTGTTGGTGATCTGCGCCTACATCGCCTTCCGTTTCGACCCGAAATTCGCGGTGCCAGTGCTGATCGCGCTCTTCCACGACATCCTGATCACCGCGGGTGTCTACGCACTCACCGGCCGGGAGGTGACGAGCGGGACGGTCGCCGCTTTCCTGACGATTTTGGGCTACTCGCTCTACGACACGATCATCGTCTTCGACCGAATACGCGAGAACATGCCGCGGATGCCGCGGGCTGCGTTCTCGCAGATAGTCAACCGCTCGATGAGCGAGGTGCTGACCCGCTCGCTGGCAACCAGCTTCACCACCCTGCTGGCCGTCGTCTCCCTGCTGATCTTCGGCGGCGCCACGTTGCAGGATTTCGCCTTCGCGATGATGGTCGGGATCATCTCGGGCACCTACTCGTCGATCTTCATCGCCTCGCCGGTGCTGACCGCCTGGAAGGAACGCGAGCCGGGCTACGCGCGGCGACGGCTGCGAATTGCTGAGTTCGACGGAACCGTCCCGGCATACGCCGACGACGTGGCGCTGGCGAAGCTGAGCGACGACAGCGAGTCCGAAGCCGAGATCGAGGAGGAGCTCGCCGCGGTGGCCGTGGCCGATCCGCCTCGTGCCGAAGGCGGCGATCCATCTTCGAACGGTGAGACCAAGGCCCCGGTGGAGCAGGTCGACCCGGAGACGGCAGAGCGGCGCGAGCGCAATGCAGAACGGCGCGAACGTCGCAAACAGCGCCGCAAGCACGGGAGGAAGCGCTAGATGGCTTTGCTGGTTTGGTTCACGATGGGGATCGCCCTTTGGCACTTCACGGTCTTCCTGCCCGATCGCTTCTGGCAGGGCATCGTCGGCGCCTTCCTTGGTGCGGTGATCGGCGCGGTCGTCTTCGGAGCGATCGTCGAGGTCGCCTCCGGCCGCGGTCTCGGCACGACCGATGTCGCAACCGCCCTGACCGCGATTCCCGGCGTGGCGATCGGGCTCGCCGTGGTCTGGGCGATCGGCGTTCGCTCGGAACAAGCGGCCTGAAACGCGCCGAAATCCGTCCCAGGCGCTTCCTAGCCTGGCTGTGTGTCGGCAACCATCCACGCCTACAAGGCCGAGCCGTATGACTATGCCGAGGCGAGAGCGCTGTCGGAGCAGCTCGATCTCAGCGAGCCCGTCGCGATAACCCTGGTTCGACGCGGCTACCGGACTCCCGAGGAGGCGCGGGCTTTTCTCGAGGCGGACGAGTCGCACGCTCCAGACGAGTTCAACTCGATGGGCGCCATCACCGAGCAGGTCCTCGGGGCGATTGGCGCCGGCAGACGGATCACCGTACACGGCGATTTCGACGTAGACGGGGTTTGCGCGACGACGATCCTTGTCAGCACCCTGCGCGAGCTCGGCGGCGAGTGCGATTGGCTGATCCCCGATCGGATCGCCGACGGGTACGGGCTCAGCGCCGAGAACGTCAAGAAGCTCGCCGAGCGAGGCACCCAGCTGCTGATCACGGTCGATTGCGGAATTACCTCTGTCGACGAGGTGACCTTGGCCAAATCTCTCGGCATGGACGTCGTCGTCACCGATCACCACCAGCCTGGGCCGGAGCTGCCCGATTGCCCGATCCTGCATCCCGGGGTCGATGGGTATCCGTTTGAGGAGCTTTGTGGGACGGCGGTGGCTTGGAAGTTGAGCTGTGCGTTGCGGGGGGTGGAGGGATCGGGTGCCCCTTCCCCGGAGACCGTTGCGCAGCCGATCGCGGACCCGGGCTCAAGCGCGGTTCCTGCAGCCTTCGGGGGAGGGGCACCCGATCCCTCTCACTCGGACGCCGATCTCGATCTGGTCGCGCTTGCCACCGTCGCTGATGTGGTGCCGCTTGTGGGGGAGAACCGTTCGCTGGTCAAGCGTGGACTGGCTGAGGTTCGGCGGGCACGTCGGCCAGGTATGCGGGCACTGCTGGAAGCCGCGAAATGCGAGCCGACTCAGGTCGATGAGGGAGATTTGGCTTTTCGGTTGGCGCCGCGGATCAATGCTGCGGGGCGGCTGTATCGGGCTGACGCGGGGGTGGAGCTTTTTCTCACCGAGGATGAGGGGCGTGCGGCTGAGATTGCGACGGAGCTGAGTAGGGCCAACAGCGAGCGAAGGTCTACCGAGCGCGATGTCGACACTGCTGCCGAGGCGGCCCTGCGCGAGCTGCCCGATGAGCTGCGCGACGGAATGGGTCTGGTCTTGGCGGGCGAGGGTTGGCATCCGGGTGTGATCGGGATCGTTGCTTCGCGGCTGGTCGAGCGGCATCACCGGCCCGTCGTCGTCATTTCGCTCGACGGCGAGGGAGGCGGACGGGGGTCGGGGCGGAGCATTCCGGGGTTCGATCTGCTTGCCGCTCTCGAGGCCTGTTCCGAGCATTTGGAGAGCTTCGGGGGGCACCGGGCGGCTGCCGGGCTGCAGTTGCGGGCGGAGAATCTGGAGGCTTTTCGTGCTGCTTTTGCCGCTCATGCGGCCTCGGTGCTTGGCCCAGAGGATCTGCGACGGACCGAGCGGGTCGATGCGATGGTCGGGGGGGCTGGGCTGGGGCTGGAGCTGGCCGAGGAGCTGCAGCAGCTCGCTCCGTTCGGGATGGGCAACCCCGGCGTGCGCCTGTTGGTCCCTTCGGCGCGGGTCCGGGACGTGCGCGCGATGGGTAAGGAGGGCACGCACGCTCGCTTCAGCCTGCACAGCGGCGCGCATCGTGCGCTTGGGGTCGTCTTCGGTCGCTCGAAGCTGGGGGTGGGGGAGGACGATCCGGTCGATGCCACGGTGCGCTTGGAGGTCAACCGCTGGAATGGCTCGGTCGAGCCCAGAGTAGTGCTGCGCGAGCTCTATCCCCGCGAGGTGATGGAGGACGAGGCACGTGCCGAGGAGCAGTGGTGGCAGCGCTTCGAGGCCGAACTGGCGACGGACCCCGCCGACTGGTCGCCGATGAGCGTGGAGCACGCTTACGCGGATGGAAACCAGCCCGACGGCAGGGAGGAGGTGCGGCCGCGGAGCTCGCCGGCGGCAGTGGTGCGGGAGCTGGCCTCCTCGGGCTCGGGTGAGGTGCTTGCTTTGGTTGCGGATCGCGATCGGCGTGTGGCACTGGGGGGCGATGGGGTGGTGCTTGCCGACGGTGCGGCGCTCGAGGCCGATCCCGACCTCGCTTCCGGTTTCGAGCACGTCGTGCTCGTCGACCCGCCCGCATTCGCTCGCTACGAGGATCTGGCGACGCGGCCGACGGCTGACGGCGGCTATGCGCACCTGGCCTGGGGCGAGGCCGAGCATCGCTTTGCCCTCGCCATGCTCGATGAGCAACTGGCCCGGCGGGCTGTCCTGATCGCCATGTTCAGGGACCTGCGTGATGCCGGCGAGTCGAGCGGGACCGAGCTGCTGGCAGCCCTGCGGGGAAGCGGTCCGCACCCTCGCGGCGCCGAGACCGCGGCCCGCTGCCTGCGGGTCTTGGGCGAGCTGGGTCTGGTGCAGGGATCGACCGCGGGAGGTGGCGGCAGCGTCGGCGTCGTATCCTCAAAGGAGACAGAACTGGAGCGCTCGGCCGCGTTTCGCGCCTACGGCGCTCGCCACCAGGAGGGCCTGAAATACCTCAAACGACGCAAACAGCCCTAGAGCAGCGAGAGCTCCTCGCCGATCTTTTCGCTGTGGTCGAGGAGTTCGATTCGGCGCCGGTGGGCGACGCCGGGTCGAACGGCGGCGCCGCTGTCGCGGTGGCGACGATTGACCGCGCCGCCTTGACCCGCGCCTTCGATTTCGCCTGCGACCGCCATGCCGACCAGATGCGTCGCTCCGGCGACGAGTTCATCACCCATCCCGTCGGCGTCGCCCAGATCTGTGCCGGCATGCGACTCGATACCGAGACTCTCTGCGCGGCGCTGCTGCACGACACGGTCGAGGACACCAGCGCCAGCCTGGAGGAGATCCGGGCCGAGTTCGGCGAGGAGATCGCCCAGCTCGTCGACGGCGTCACCAAGTTGACCGGCATGACCTTTGAGAGTCGCGACGAGCGGCAGGCGGAGAACTACCGCAAGATGATGGTGGCGATGGCCACCGACGTCAGGGTGATCCTGATCAAGCTGGCCGACCGCCTGCACAACATGCGCACGCTCGGCGCGTTGCCGAAGCAGAAGCAGATGGCGAAGTCGCGCGAGACGCTGGAGATCTACGCGCCACTCGCCCACCGGCTCGGGATCCACGCGATCAAATGGGAGCTCGAGGATCTCTCCTTCGCCACCCTGCACCCGCGTAAGTACAAGGAGATCAAACAGCTCGTCGCCCAGCAGCGCGACGAGCGTGAGATCTACGTCAATCAGGCAGGTGCGTTCCTCGGCGAGGAGCTGGAGGCTGTCGACATCGAGGCCGAGATCTCCGGCCGCGCCAAGCACTTCTACTCGATCTACACGAAGATGACCAAGAAGGGTCGCGAGTTCAACGAGATCTTCGATCTGACCGCGATGCGCGTGATCGTCGGCTCGGTAAAAGACTGCTACGGCGCGATCGGAGTCATCCACTCGCTCTGGAAGCCGCTCCCGGGACGGTTCAAGGACTTCGTCGCGATGCCGAAGGCCAACATGTACCAAGCGCTGCACACGACGGTGATCGGGCCCGAGGGCAAGCCGCTCGAGATCCAGATCCGCACCGGTGAGATGCACAGCCTGGCCGAGTACGGGATCGCCGCCCACGTCGCCTACAAAGAGGGCGGCAGCGACGACCCCAAGCGCGAGAAGATGACCTGGCTGCGTCAGCTGGTCGAGGCCGAGGGCGACCAGGACCCTGCGGAGTTCCTCGAGTCTCTGAAGGTCGACCTGTTCGAGGACGAGGTCTTCGTCTTCACTCCGAAGGGGGAGGTGAAGAACCTCTCGGCCGGCTCGACCCCGCTCGACTTCGCCTACGCGGTCCATACCGACGTCGGCCACCGCTGCGTCGGCGCCAAGGTCAATGGCTCGATCGTGCCGCTGCATTACCAGCTGCGCTCAGGCGACATCGTCGAGGTGCTGACCGCGAAACAGAACCGCGGCCCCTCGCGCGACTGGCTGAAGCTGGTGCGGACCAGCCGCGCCCGCAACAAGATCCGCGCCTTCTTCAAACAGGAACGCCGCGAGGACGCCGAGAAGAAGGGTCGAGAGGCGCTCGAGGAGTCGCTGCGCAAGCGCGGCCTCCCGATGCAGAAGCTGGTGATGTCGCCGCTGCTTGCTCAGGTGATCCGCGAGATGGGCTTCCACAAGGCGACCGAGTTCTACATCGCCCTCGGCCAGGGCAAGATCTCGACCAAGGCGGTCGCCAACAAGCTGATGCAGCGGTTGAAAGAGGGCGAGGCCGTCGAGGACGAGCAGCCGATCGGCTTCGAGGGCGCGCGCGAGGACAAGGCACGGCGGACCAAGGACGCCTCCAACTATGGGATCCGGGTCAAGGGCGCCGACAACGTCGCTGTGCGCCTCGCCAAGTGCTGCCGGCCGGTGCCGGGCGACACGATCGCCGGCTACGTCTCGCTCGGTCGCGGCATCACTATCCACCGCGCCGACTGCAAGAACGTCAAGGCACTGATGAAGTCCCCGGAACGCTTCGTCGAGGTCGCCTGGGAGGGGGAGAATGAGTCCTCCTACCGGGTCGAACTCCAGATCGACGCCTACGATCGCACTCGTCTGCTCGAGGACCTGTCGCGCACCTTCTCCGAGGCCGGGATCAACATCCTCGGCGCCAGCTGCATGACCAAGCACCCGATGGTGAAAAACCGCTTCGTCGTCGAGGTCGGCGACACCGAGCAGATCAAGCAGTGCATCTCCCGCCTGCGCAACGTCGAGAGCGTCTTCGACGCTTACCGGATTACGCCAGCCAGCTGATCAGGCGACGATCGTGAGCGCGCCGGGCGCGACCGCGAGGTCGATGTGCGTGCGCTCGCCGATGTAGTCGCCGTCGACCTGGATCGGGAAGGGCCGGGCGATCCCGTCCTTGGTCTCGGAGGTCGAGGCGATGCTCGCCTTCTTGACGCCTTCGAAATGCTCGATCTGCCGGTGCCGCGCCGCCGGCCGCTTCTCGCTGAAGAGCTTCGGGATCAGCGTCGGCATGTCCCGCTGCGCGGCTCGCTTCAGCACTCCCAGCGAAAGGGTGCCGTCGTCGATCTCGACCCCCTCGCAGACGCGGATCGGGCTGCTGGCGAAGTAGGTGAAGGGGTCGGAGTTCTGCGCCAGGGCGGTGACCCCCTCGCTCGTCTGGGTGCCGTCGATCTCGACCCGCAGCCGAACCGGTTTGACCATGTAGCTGCGGTAGAAGGCCGAGATCGCCGCCCAGCTGTAGTAGTAGGGACCGGCACGCGACTTGAGGCGGGGATGGGCGTCGACCCGCTTGACCACGGTGGCGTCGATGCCGACGCCGCAGGAGAAGACGAAGTGCCGCTGGTCGACCGTGCCGAGGTCGATCTTGCGCGGCGCCCACTCGTCGACCAGGGCAAGTAGGTGCTCGGTCGCGTCGACAACGTCGTTGGGGATGCCGAGCGTGCGGCAGACGACGTTGGTCGACCCGCCCGGCAGGACCGAGACCGGCACATCGGTGCCGGCCAGCCCGTTGGCAACCTCGTTCAGGGTGCCGTCGCCGCCGAAGGCGACAACGATGTCGTAGCCGTGGTCGCGCACCTCGCGACCTATCTCGGTGGCATGGTTCTGCGCCTCGGTGGCGACCACCTCGACCTCGTAGCGGCCCTGCAGCGCGTAGACGACCAGGTTCTTGAGCCGGTCTGAGACCGTCGTCGCGTAGGGGTTGACGATCAGCAGCATCCGCTTCTTGGCGGACTTGCGTGCTTTTCCGGAGCCGAGCCTGACCATCGAGCGCTGCAATCTATGCGGCCTGGGTATCGTGCGGGCGATCGCCGCCCCGTCGACACGCATCCTTGCCGTCGGGGCGTTGCTCTCTATGTTCGCCTTCTGCTCGCTGGTCACCGCCGTCGTGGCGAAGCCGACGACCGGCCCACAGGCGGAATACACGACGCTTGGCTACAACCGGGCGCATGGCTTCTTCTACGGGGCGGCCAAGATGCCCGCGAAGACCGACGGCTCCGGCGAGTTTGCCTGCCTCACCGGGAATCGCCACTTCCCCGATGGTCCGCGCCTACTGCGAATCTACCGCGTCCTGCCAGGTCCCGATCGCGCCATATCCCGCGAAATCGCCGCCGGGGCGACGCCTGAGAACGGCATGCTGGAGTGGAAATTCGAGCGCAAGCATGTCTTGACAGGCCGCTACTACGTCGTCTTCGAAGCGAAGATCTCGACCCAACCTGGTGCTGCCAGCGAATGCCCCGGCTTCCGCTCTCCCACGACCCTGTTGCCGCGGCCTCGGCGTTCTAGGTAATCGCCTCGTAGCGCACGACCTCGCCGTCCTCTTTTTCGCGCACGCGACCTTCGTTGAGCAGCAGGTCGGCGTGTCCGATCACCTCCGAGAGGGTTAGGAAGGCCTGGGTCACGGCGACGTCGCCCCAGATCGCCTGGGCGATCTCGTAGCCCGTGCGGGGCCGCTCGGCGATCAGGTCGTAGATCTTCTCCTTGCGCCGGTCGTGCTTGGCGAGGCGGTCGTCGATCAGCGCCACGTGGTCGACGATCGGCTCGCCGTGGCCCGAGAGGACGATCTCGGCCGGCATCTCGCGGGTCTTCTTCATCGACTCGATGTAGGCGACGAGCGCTTGGGTGCGCTGCGAGGAGCCGTCGAGAGGCCGGGTGATCAGCGGGTTGGAGGAGATGTGGGCGATCAGGTGGTCGGCGGCAATCAGGATCTTGCGCTGCTCGTCCCAGAAGACCGTGTCGGAGGGGCTGTGGCCCGGCCGGTGCAGCGTCTGCAGGGTCCTGTCACGGAAGGGCACCGGCTGTCCGTCGTCCAGTGGCTGCGTAACCTCCGCCTTCGAGCCCCAGCCACGGAAGCTGCGCGAGACGCTCTGCAGGGCGAAGGCGACCTCCTGCGGGATCCCGTTGCGCAGCATCAGCTCGACCGCGAACTCGTCCTCGCGTTCGGCGTCCTCGCCAAAGTTGGCGAGGCGCTCGGCGGCGAGCCCGAGCGCGGCGACCTCGGCCCCCGAGTGCTCGACGATGATCTCGATCAGGCCGAGGTGGTCGATGTGCTGGTGGGTGAGGATGACGAGCTCGAGGTCGTCGATCGAGTGGCCCCGCTCGGCCAGCTGCCCCTGCAACTCGTCGAGCGCCTTGCCCGAGTTGGGCCCGGTGTCGATCAGGGTCAGCGGCTCGTCCTCGAGCAGATAGCAGTTGACCCGCCCGACCGCGAAGGGGGTCGGTATCTGAAGCCGGTGGATGCCCGCCAGCGCGGCCTGCTCGAGCGCCTCCTCCGGCGTCAGCGTCACGCCCGGATCAGTCCCAGCAGCTCATCCCGCTTGGCCTCCATGTCCTCGCGCGAGACGAGCGACTCGAGGTTGAGGCGGAGCAGCGGCTCGGTGTTCGACGGGCGCACGTTGAAGTGCCAGTCGGGGTAGTCGATCGATATCCCGTCGAGGCGGGTGATCTCGCCATCGGAGTAGCGCTCCGCGATCTCCTCCATTTTCGCCTCCTGATCGGCGACCTCGGAGTTGATCTCGCCGGAGATGAAGTAGCGCGAGCGGAACTCGGCCATCAGCTCGGTCAGCGAGCGCCCGTCTCGCGAGAGCAGCTCGAGCACCAGCAGGGCGGGGATCGTGCCGGAGTCGGCGCACCAGAAGTCACGGAAGTAGTAGTGGCCGGAGACCTCGCCGCCGAAGACGGCGTTCTCTTCGCGCATGCGGATCTTGAAGAAGGCGTGGCCGACACGGGAGAGGTCGGAGCGACCGCCCTCGGCGGCAACCAGATCCGGCACCGCGCGGCTGGAGCGAGGGTCGTAGAGGATCGTCGCGCCGGGGTTGCGACTCAGTGCGGCGCGAGCGAGCAGGGCGCAGACGAAGTCGCCGTCGCAGAAGGAGCCCTCGCCGTCGATGAAGAAGCAGCGGTCGGCGTCGCCGTCCCAGGCGATGCCGAGGTCGGCGCCGGCCGAGCGCACCCGGTCTTCGATCAGCCTGCGGTTCTCCGGCAGCAGGGGGTTCGGCTCGTGGTCGGGGAACTCCCCGTCGGGCTCGAAATACATCTCGTCCAGATCCAACCCGAGGCCGCGCAGGGTGGGGCCGACCATCGGCCCCGCCATGCCGTTGCCGCCGTCGACGACGACCTTCATCGGCTTGATCGCGCCAGGATCGATGAAAGAGAGCGCGTGCTTTCGGTATTCGTCCCAGACGTCGACCTCCTCGAAGGAGCCGCCGCCCGGGGCGGAGCCGAGTCCGGCTTCGATCTCGCGTTGGACGTCGTCGATGCCTGCTTCGCCGGAGAGCGCCAGCGCCCCCTCGCGGACCAGCTTGACGCCGGTGTAGGCCTTCGGGTTGTGGGAGGCGGTCACCATGGCGCCGCCGTCGAGCTCGCGCGAGCCGACCAGGTGGTAAAGCATCTCGGTGGCGACCATGCCGGCGTCGAGCACCGTCGCACCCTCGAAGATCAATCCGTCGCGCAGCTCCGCCGCCATCGCGGGCGCGGTCAGCCGCATATCGCGGCCGAGCCCGACCCGCAGCTCGCTCGGCTGCTTGCCGCGCAGCCGGGCCAGCACGCGAGCGAATGCACGGCCGACGGCAAGCGCCGTCGTCTGGTCCATTTCCTCGCCGTAGAGGCCGCGGATGTCATAGGCCTTGAAGATCTGACTTGGAGCCAGTGGGGCGGATTCCGTCAAAACGCTCCTTTCAGCGCCTCGAAGCTCTGCTCGAGCGTCTGCGGCATCACTTTGGTGTCGGCGATAACCGGCATGAAATTCGTATCGCCGCCCCAGCGGGGGACGACGTGGAGGTGGATGTGGTGCTCGACTCCGGCGCCGGCGACGCGGCCCTGGTTGAAGCCGACGTTGTAGCCGTGCGGGTCGTAGACATCCTCCAGACGACTCATCGCCCGCTGCGCCAGCGACATCATCTCCGCCACCGTCTCGCCGGGCAGATCTTGAATGCGGCCGATGTGCTCGTACGGTGCCACCATCAGGTGTCCGTTGGTATAGGGGAAGAGGTTGAGGATCACGAAGCAGCTCTGAGCGCGATGGACGATCAGGTTCGCCGCGTCGTCATCCGCGGCCGGCTTGGCGCAGAAGATGCACTCCTCCTCGTTGTCCTTGGACGCGTCCTTCACGTAGGCGAGGCGCCAGGGCGCCCAGATCCGAAAGTTGGCCACAGGGGCGGCAGGCTACAGCCAGCGACGTTTTCGGAAATAGACGACCATGCCAACCAGAAGCGCGGCCATCACGCCGACGATGATCCAGAAGGCGGTGAGGTCCTGCTCGCCGGGCACGCCGGAGTTCATTCCCCAGATGCTTGCGATCAGGGTCAACGGCAGGACGATGACGCTGATCGAGGTGAGCACGCGGAGGATGTCGTTGACCCGGTGTGAGATCACCGACTCGTTGGTCTCGGCCAGCGAGTCGACCACCTCCTTGTAGTTCTCCAGCATGTCCCAGATCCGCTCGTGGGCGTCGACGATGTCGTCGAAGTAGATCTCCAGGTCGAGGTCGGTGGCCAGGTAGCGCTGCTTGACCTTCTCGAGGTCGCGCAGGACGGGTCGCTGCGGGCGGATCACCTTGCGGAAGTTGATGATCTCCTGCTTGACGTTGGAGATGTCGCGCACGACCTCCTCCGAGCGGCCCTCGAAGATGTCGTCCTCCAGCGCGTCGAGCTTGTTGCCGATCTTGCGCAGCATCGGGAAGCAGTAGTCGAAGCTGTCGTCGACGAGGCGATAGAGCAGGTAGCCCGATCCGCGTGAGAAGAGTTGCGCGCGCAGCTCCTCCTTGGCCCGGCAGCGCTCGAAGAGGTACTCGACCGGCTGCAGCGGCTGGTTGGGGATCGTCACCACATAGCCGGGACCGACGAAGAGGTCTAGCTCGCCGGTGCCGAGGCGGCCGACCGCGGGGTCGAAGACCGGGAAGTGAAGGACGATAAAGAGGTAGTCGTCGTAGACGTCGATCTTCGGTCGCTGATTGCGCGAGAGCACATCCTCGAGGTCGAGCGCGTGGAAGTCGAAGTTCTCCTCCAGCCAGGTGCGCTCGAGCGCACCTGGGCGCTCGATATTGACCCAGCGCAGGCCGGAGGAGTCGATCTGCTCGACGTTCGGGGCCTGGGGCTCAGGCTGCGATGCCGTCGAAGCGAGTGCTTCGCGCCGGGCAGCCCGTCGTAGCCGTGGTTTCGGAAGGTTCGGCATCGCTCGGGCTCATCTTCTCGTCGGCGTTCACGGGCATTGTCACGTGCAGGTTAAACGGCTGCCCGATGCCGCGAGCACGATTGCTGTCATCGCCAAAGGCGTTGCTATAGTCAGATGCACATAAGCGCCACATCTAGAGGGGTGGAGGGACTGGCCCGCAGAAGCCCCGGCAACCACCTCGAGCCATTGGTTCGAGGGGAGGTGCCAACTCCAGCAGGTTTCCCCGGAAGTTCGGGACCTGGAAGATGTGGGGAGACGTCCGATCGGACCTCTGCCCCACAAGGCGGAGGTTTTTTTCTAGGCAAAGGAAGAGGAAGATCGGATGTCAGTCGAGAGCTTGAAGTGCAAGGAGTGCGGGGCGACCTACGAACTGGGCGCCAGCTACGCCTGTGAGAGCTGTTTCGGCCCGCTGGAAGTCGCCTATGACCATGCCGGGCTCGACGCCACCGCGGCGAAGCGCCGGATTCAGGCCGGCTCGCAGGGGATCTGGCGTTACGCCGACTTCCTGCCCTTCACCGGTAGGCCGCTCGATCCGCTGGAGCCCGGCCTGACGCCGCTGCTGCGCGCCGACCGCCTCGCCGAGCGGCTTGGGCTCGACGCCGAGATCTGGATCAAGAACGACGCCGCCAACCCGACCCACTCGTTCAAGGACAGAGTTGTTGCGGTCGCGGTGGCCAAGGCGCGCGAGCTGGGCTTCGAGACCGTGGCCTGCGCCTCGACCGGCAACCTGGCCAACGCGGTCGCCGCCCACGCCGCTGCCGCCGGGCTGGAGTCCTACGTCCTCGTTCCCGCCAACCTGGAGGAACAGAAGCTGCTTGCCACCGCGATCTACGGCACCAACCTGGTCGGCGTGCGCGGCAACTACGACGCCGTCAACCGACTCTGCACGCAGCTGGCCGAAACGCGGCCCTGGGCCTTCGTCAACGTCAACCTGCGTCCCTACTACGCCGAGGGCTCGAAGACGCTTGCCTACGAGACCGCCGAGCAGCTCGGCTGGGAGCTGCCCGACCGGGTGGTCTGCCCGATCGCCTCCGGCTCGCTCTTCACCAAGGTGGCCCGCGGCTTCCAGGAGTGGACCGACCTGGGCCTGATCGAAGGCGAGCAACCCGTCTTCAATGGCGCCCAGGCGCTCGGTTGCAGCCCGGTGGCGACCGCCTTCGCCGAAGGTTGGGACGTCTGCAAGCCGCAGAAGCCGGAGACGATCGCCAAGAGCCTGGCGATCGGCGACCCGGCCGACGGCCCTTACGCGCTTGAGCAGGCGCGGCGCAGCGGCGGCTCGATCGACTCGGTCACCGACGAGGAGATCCGCGCCGGCATCCGCCTGCTGGCGGAGACGACGGGGATCTTCACCGAGACCGCCGGCGGCGTCACCGTCGGCGTCCTCGCCAAGCTGGCCGAGCGCGGCGACATCGGCACAGGCGAACGGGTCGTCGTCTACATCACCGGCGAGGGCCTGAAGACGCTGGACGCGACGCGCGATAGTTTCCACATGCACGAGATCGACCCCGATCTCGACAGCTTCGAGTCCGCGTTCGAACACCAGCAGGAGGTAGTCGCCTGATGGCAGTCACCGTGAAGATTCCGACCCAACTGCGCGCCGCGACCGGAGGGGAAGCCGAGGTCGAGGTGGTCGGCTCGACCGTGGGCGACGCCCTCGATGCCCTCTTCGAGGCCCATGGAGATCTGCGCGAGCGGATCACCCAGGACGGCGACCTGCGTCGCTTCGTCAACGTCTACGTCAGCGGCGAGGACATCCGCTTCCAGCAGGGCTTGGAGACGGCGATCAACGAGGGCGACGAGGTAACGATCCTCCCAGCCGTGGCCGGCGGCTGATCTGTCTCCTTGATGACCCCATAGGGTCAAAAAGGCGACAAATGATGAAACCACCGGTCGTCATTCTCTGTGGCGGCCGCGGCACGCGGCTGCGCGAGCGGACCGAGTCGATGCCGAAGGCGCTGGTCGAGATCGGTGGCAGGCCGATCCTCTGGCACGTGATCGGGATCTATGCGGCGCAGGGATTCGAGCGCTTCCTGCTGGCCACCGGCCACATGGGCGAGGCGGTGGAGGAGTTCGCGGTGGCCGAGTCGTGGCCCGGCGATGTCACCGTCGAGTGTGTCGACACGGGGGTCGATACGCCGACCGGGGCGCGACTGGCGCGCCTTGCCGATCGCCTCCAGGGCGGAAGCTTCTGCGCAACCTATGCCGACGGCGTCGCCGACATCGATCTCGGCGCACTGCTTTCGTTCCACGCCGCGCACGGCGACCTGGCGACGATGACGGTAGTACGGCCGCACCTGCAGTGGGGGGTCGCCGAGCTGGGGGAGGGAGACCGGGTCGAGGGTTTCGCCGAGAAGCCGCGCAGCGAGCACTGGATCAACGGCGGCTTCTTCTGCTTCGAGCCGGGCGCCCTCGGCTACCTGGATGAGCAGAGCGTCCTCGAGCGCGAGCCGCTCTCGTCCCTGGCCGCCGACCGGCAGCTCCACGCGCATCGCCATGAAGGCTTCTGGGACTGCATGGACACCTACAAGGACGCGGTCGTGCTCAACGACCTCTGGGCGACCGGCGAAGCTCCCTGGCGCGCGCTGACCGAGGTGGGTGTGCGGTGACTCGGGCTCTGGTCAGCGGTGCGCACGGCTTCGTCGGGTCGCATCTCGCTCGGGCGCTGCTGGAGCGCGGCGAGGAGGTGCGGGTGCTGGATCGGCCGGCACCGCGCCTTGCCGACGTCGGCGGCGAGCGCCGCTCGGGCTTGGACCTGCTGGGGATCCGCGACGAGGTCGAGCTGGTCGAGGCCGACCTGCGCGACGCCGAGGCGGTAGCGGCTGCGGTCGAAGGTTCGGACTTCGTCTTCCATCTCGCTGCCCAGACGATCGTGGGTGTGGCCCGCGACTCGCCGCTGGAGACGTTCGAGGTCAACGTGCGGGGCGCCTGGAACGTATTCGAGGCCTGCCGCGTGCATACGGTCGAGGGCGTCGTCTTCGCCTCCTCCGACAAGGCCTACGGGTCGAGCCTCGAGCTTCCTTATCGCGAGGACTTCCCGCTGCGGGCCGTCTATCCCTACGACGCCAGCAAGGCCGCGGCGGACACGATCGCACGCAGCTACGCGACCGCCTACGGCTTGCCGCTGGCGGTGACGCGCTTCGCCAACGTCTATGGCGGCGGCGATCTCAACTTCTCCAGGCTGATTCCCGAGACCGTGATCGCCCTCCTCGACGGCCGTGCACCCGTGATCCGCTCCGACGGCAGTCCCGAGCGCGATTTCCTCCACGTCGACGACGCCGTCTCTGCCTACCTGGCGATCGCCGGAGCGCTCGACGACGGAGCGGCGGGGGAGGCCTTCAACGCGGGCGGCGAGCGTCCTCACTCGGTGCGGGAGGTGGTCGAGCTGATCGCCATCGCGGCCGGGGCCGGGATCGAGCCCGACTTCCGAGGGCAGGGCAATCCCGACGGCGAGATCGATCGCCAGTTCGTCGACTCGGCCAAGCTGCGCGAGCTGACCGGCTGGCGCCCGCAGGTCGCGCTCGAGGACGGCTTGAAGGCGACGCT
Source organism: uncultured Solirubrobacterales bacterium (assembly GCA_963824705.1). GTDB lineage: Bacteria > Actinomycetota > Thermoleophilia > Solirubrobacterales > 70-9 > VRUE01. The sequence goes on along the minus strand of CAWGQE010000003.1, from coordinate 1,448,018 downwards.
CGAGTGGTACCGCGAGCACCCCAAGGCCCGGCCGGCCACGGCCCCTGCCAAGGTTTAGGTCATGTGCGGGCGGTTCACGGTCACGGCCAAAGACACGAAGACGATCGCCGATCGCTTCCAGGTTGAGCTGGAACGCTCGCTGGAGCGGAACTCGTCCGGTGAGGCGCCCCCGCCGACGAAGGAGCGGGCGAAGAAAGCCGAATCGGGCCTCGGCCGCTTCAATGTCGCGCCGACGCAGGAGGTGCTGACGGTGCGTTCCTCGCCCGATCCCGACGAGGCCGCACAGGGTGAGCGCGAGGCCCGGCTGATGCGCTGGGGCCTCGTGCCGCGCTGGGCCAAGGACCTCAAAGTCGGCTACCGGATGATCAACGCCAAAGCCGAGAACCTGACCTCGAGCCGGGCCTACTCGCCGCTGGTCGGCAAGTTCCGCCACCGCTGCCTGATCGTCGCCGACGGCTTCTACGAGTGGATGAAGGCAGAGGATCCCAAGCAGCCGCGTCAGCCCTGGCGCTTCACCGTCGACGGCGGCGAGCCCTTCGCCTTCGCCGGAATCTGTACCCGCAAGGAGTGGGAGAACGAGGAGGATCGCGGTTTCGAGGACGGGTGGCTCTACAGCTGCACGATCGTCACCACGACTCCGAACGAGGTCGTCGCCCCCGTCCACGACCGGATGCCGGCGATTCTGCCCAGTGCCGAGGCGGAGGCTGCCTGGTTGCGTCCGGACCTGAGCGTCGAGGACGCGATCGCGATGTGCGGTCCGCTACCGGCCTCGCGGATGGATAGCGCTCCCGCCAACCCGAAGCTGAACAAGGTCGGCAAAGGGATCGAAGGCCCTGAGTTGCTGGTCGCCCCTACTGGTTGAGCTCGCCCGCGGTGCGGACCGTTGCCTCGCCCGCATCGGTCTCGATCGTGCAGGAGACGTGCGCATCGAGCTTTCCGGCGGTGCGCCAAAAGGAGGCGAAGGCGAGGTCGAGGGGTTCATGTAGGCGACCTTCAGGCAGGCCCCACTGCCATTCCTGAGAGTAGGTGCGGTGGGGCATCCAGCTGACGACGACGCCCGGTAGCTCGGTGAAGGCTTCGAAGGCGTCACCCAGTTCCAGCGAGGCGTATTCGGCTCCCTGGATCGGCAGTCTGACCCCGACGCTCTTGGGGACCCCCTGCTTGGTCAGGTTGTATTCGCCGCTCGAGCGGGGGAAAGCGGCGCGACTGTTGACGGTGCGGCCGAGTTCCGCCCCGCGACCGCCGCCGCTCATCCGGCAGCGCACCCGCGCCTGTCCGACGGCAGAGCCGGAATCGATGTGCAGGACAGAGGTGACGCGGAAGATCCGTTCGCCTTCGATGTTGTCTTCGCTTGCGCGCAGGCCGCCGCCCTGGAGGCGCATCGAGCCGCCACCGGGGATCGTCGCCGGCCGGGAGTCGGGGAGCTGCGCATGCGCCGCCCATTCGATCGCTACCGAGCTGCCGCCGGACGCGTCCGCCGTCAGCAGCGCCGCGGCAACCGTGGCGATCAACCCGATCGCCACCACTACCAGCGCCCCCCGTGGCGGGCGGCTATTCGAGCTCAAATCCATGACGCGCCCGGCAGGATTCGAACCTGCGGCCTCTTCCTCCGGAGGGAAGCGCTCTATCCAGCTGAGCTACGGGCGCTCGCGGTCCAGCTTATCCGTCGCCGAACCAGGCGCACGCCTTCGCGTAGGCTCGCGAGCCATGGACCTCTCGGTTGCCTTTCTCGGCACGGGCGGCGCTGTGCCTTCGGCGCGGCGCAACACCGCGAGCGTGCTCGTCGCGCGCGGCGGCGAACGGCTCCTGTTCGACTGCGGCGAGGGGACGCAGCGCCAGATGCAGCGCTCGCTGGGGCTGGTCCAGGTCGACGCGATCTACTTCACCCACTTCCACGCCGACCATTTCCTCGGCTTGCCGGGATTGCTGAAAACGTATGACCTGACCGAGCGCGAGCGGCCGCTGACGATCTACGGTCCTCGTGGCCTGCGCGACCTGATCCAGAGCCTCGGTCGCGTAATCGGCAGGGTCGGCTACAAGCTCGACCTGGTCGAGCTGGAGGCCGGCGATGCGATCCCCTGCGATGGGGGCGAGATCCGCTCCTTCCCGGTCGAGCACAGCGTGCGTGCCTTCGGCTATGCGCTGGTCGAGACCAATCGTCCTGGCCGCTTTGATCTCGAGGCGGCCAAACGGCTCGGGGTCAGGGAAGGCCCCGATTTCGCCGCCCTGCAGCGCGGCGAGAGCGTCAGCGGCTCCTCGGGGTCGGTCGAGCCAGAGGAGGTCGTAGGGGAGCCCCGCCCTGGCCGCACGCTCGCGATCACGGGCGACACCGCGCCTTGCCGGGCGACGGTCGAGGCCGCTCAGGGAGCGGATCTCCTCATCCACGACGCCAGCTTCGCCGAGGAGGAGGCGCAGCGCGCCGCCGACACCGGTCACTCGACCGTCGGACAGGCGGCTGCCGTAGCCCGCGAGGCCGAAGTCAAGCTCCTCGCCCTGGTCCACATCTCCTCGCGCTACCACGTGGGCAAAGTCCTCGAGGAGGCAAAAGAGGTCTACGAGCCCGTCGTCGCTCCGCGCGATTTCGATGTCATCGATCTGCCTTTCCCGGAGCGCGGGGAACCCGAGCTGATCCAAAACGGAGCCCGGGAACAGAGCGAGCCCGCTCGTCCCTAGCTGCTGCTACGCTGGCGCCGTCCTTTAATCGGGTCCTGTGAGGCCAGTAAGGAGCGAGTTTGTGAGCGAGAAGGTCGTGCTCGGGCACGACGACCTGAGGCGAACGCTGCGGCGGATCGCCCACGAGATAGCCGAGGCCAACCCTGAGCCTGAGCGTCTCGCGATCGTCGGCATTCACACCCGCGGCGCGGTGATCGCCCGCCGCCTCCACGCCCTGGTCGGTGAGCTGACCGAGGCCGAGACGCCGATCGGCGACCTCGACATCTCCTTCTACCGCGACGACGTCGGCGCGCAGTCGCCGGCGACGCAGCCGGTCGTCCACTCCTCTCACATCGACTTCGACCTCACCGGCCGCACGGTGGTCCTCGTCGACGACGTGCTTTTCACCGGCCGCACCGTGCGCGCCGCGGTCGATGCCCTCTTCGACTACGGCCGGCCGCAGCGGGTGCAGCTGGCGGTGCTCTGCGACCGCGGCCACCGCGAGCTGCCGATCCGCCCCGACTACGTCGGCAAGAACCTGCCGACCGCGCGCGGCGAGCGGGTCAACGTGCGGCTAGAGGAGACCGACGAGGTCGACCAGGTGACGATCTCCGAGCCGCAGGCGGCGGGGGCGGTCCTGTGAAGCATCTGCTGGCAATCAAGGATCTGAACCGCGAGGAGATCGAGGCGATCCTCGACCGCGCCGAGAGCTTCGCCGAGGTCGGCCGCCGCGACATCAAGAAGGTGCCGACGCTACGCGGCCGCACCGTCGTCAGCCTCTTCTACGAGTCGAGCACGCGCACCAGCGCTTCCTTCGAGTTGGCGGCCAAGCGGCTCTCCGCCGACCTGATCTCGCTCAAGGCGGCGGGCTCCTCGGTCGACAAGGGCGAGTCGCTGAAGGACACATGCGCGACCCTCTCCGCCTATGACCCGGCGGCGATCGTCATCCGCCACCCCTACGCCGGTGCTGCGCAGCTGGTTGCGGATTGGAGCGAAGCGGCGGTGGTCAACGCCGGCGACGGCAAGCACGAGCACCCGAGTCAGGCGCTGCTCGACCTCTTCACCCTGCGTCGTCGCCTGGACAGCCTCGAGGGAGTACGGATCTGGATCGTCGGCGACGTCCTGCACAGCCGCGTCGCCCGCTCGAACCTCGTTGCCTTCCAGGCGATGGGAGCGGAAGTGACGGTCTGCGGCCCGCCGGCGCTGATCCCGCGCGGGATCGAGCAGCTCGGCTGCGCGGTCTCCTACTCGCTCGACCGGCTCGGCGAGGCGGACGTCGTCTACGCGCTGCGACTTCAGCGCGAGCGCATGGCGGAGAGCTTCGTGCCCTCGATCCGCGAGTACGCGGCGCGCTTCCAGATCGACTCGCGCCGGCTCGGCCCGCGCCAGCTTCTGATGCATCCCGGCCCGGTCAACCGCGGCGTCGAGCTCTCAGGCGAGGTGATCGACTCGCCGCAGTCGCTGATGACCGAGCAGGTCGCCTCTGGTCTGGTCGTGCGGATGGCAATCCTCTATGAGCTGCTGGCGGCCGGGCCGCAGCACCCCGTCCGCGCAGCGGACGAGCCCGAGCAGAGCCCGACCCCGATCGGACAGCCGGCGTGAGTCTCGCCGAGGCGCTTGACATGCGCTCCGGTGAGGGCGCCGACCTGGTCCTGCGCGGCGCCACCGTGCTCGATCCGGCCGCCGGCATCGACGGCACCTACGACATCGTCGTCCGCGCCGGTCGGGTAGCTGAGCTCGCCACCCCAGGGGTAGCCGCCGAGGGGCTGGAGGAGGTCGAGGCCGAGGGCATGCACGCCTTCCCGGCCTTCTTCGATCCTCATGTCCACCTGCGAACCCCCGGGCAGGAGCACAAGGAGGATGTCGAGACGGGCAGCCGCGCCGCCGCCGCCGGTGGCTATTGCGGGATCCTCGCGATGGCCAATACCGAGCCCCCGGTCAGTACGCCAGCCGATATCGAGGCGCTGCGCGAGGCGGCCCGCGCGGCGGCCTCGGTCCCGGTCGGCTTCCTGGCCACGGTCACCCGCGGCATGGAGGGCGAGGAGTTGACCGAGATGGGGGCGATCCGCGAAGCGGGCGCCGCCGGCTTCAGCGACGACGGCTTGCCGATCCGCAGCGCCCGCGTCCTGCGCCGCGCCCTCCAATACCAACACCTTTGCGGTGGCACGATCGCCCTCCACGAGGAGGACCCCGAGCTCTCCGGCGATGGCGTCATGCACGAGGGGCCGGTCTCCGCCGCGCTCGGGCTGGCCGGCATCCCCTCGGTCTCCGAGTCGACGATGATCGCCCGCGACGCCGCATTGGCTGGCTACGAGGGGGGGCGGATCCACGTCCAGCACCTCTCTGCGGTCGAGTCGGTCGAGGCGGTGCGCGCCGCCAAGGCCGCCGGGGTGAAGATCAGCGCCGAGGCGAGCCCACACCATCTCTGCCTCACCGACGAGGAGCTGCGCTCGTTGGACCCGCGCCGCTTCAAGATGAACCCGCCGCTGCGCACCGAGGCCGACCGCCAGGCCCTGATCGCGGGCCTGCGCGACGGCACGATCGAGTGCATCGCCACCGACCACGCCCCTCACGCCCTGGAGGAAAAGGAAGTCCCCTTCGAGCAGGCCGCGATGGGGGTGACCGGGCTGGAGACCGCCTTTGCCGCGCTGCACACCGAGCTGGTCCTGCCGGGCACGATCGACCTCGGCCTGCTGATCGAGCGACTGGCCGGCGGCGCCGCTCCATTCGACCTCGACCGCCCGACCCTCGAGCCGGGCGGCGAGGCCAACATCGCCCTCTGCGACCTGAGCGCCAAGTGGACGGTTGGCGAGGAGGGCTACGAGAGTCGCTCGCAGAACTCCTGGTGCGCCGGTCGCGAGCTGACCGGCCGGGTCCTGATGACGATCGCCGGCGGGCAGGTCGCCTACCGGCTGCGCAGCTTCTCCCTGGGGGTCGCAGCGTGAGTGCCGGCTACGTCCTGCTCGAGGACGGGGCGCGCTTCGAGGGCGCGCTCTGCGGACCCGAGAGCGAGATCGTCGGCGAGGTCGTCTTCAACACCTCGATGACGGGCTACCAGGAGTCGGTCACCGACCCCTCCTACGCGGGCCAGATCATCGTCTTCACCTACCCGCTGATCGGCAACTACGGCGTCTCCGCCGCGGCGATGGAGTCCGACCGGATCCACGCCAGGGGGGTCGTCATGCGCGATCCGAAGAACCGCGAGGACGCCGCCACCGCCGAGGGCGGCTGGCTCGATTGGCTTGGCGACTGCGGCGTTGCGGGGGTCGGCGGGGTCGATACGCGCGCCCTCGTTCGCCATATCCGCGACCGTGGCTCGATGCGCGGCGGCATCTTCTCCGCCGCCACGACGGAGTCCGCGGCGCGCGAACGGGTCGCCGCCGAGCCTGCGATGGACGGCGCCGACCTGGCCCGCACGGTGACGCCTCCGGAGCCGGTCCGCTTCGAGGGCAACGGTCTCCATGTGGTCGGAATCGACACCGGGGTCAAGCTCAACATCGTCCGCGAGCTGCGCGAGCGCGACTGCCGCCTGACCCTGCTCCCCTGCACGTCCTCGGCGGAACAGGTGCTGGCCGAGGATCCTGATGTCGTCTTCCTGGCCAACGGGCCGGGCGATCCCGGCGCCCTCGGCTACGTCGTCGACACCGTGCGCGAGCTGGTCGGGGTGAAGCCGCTCTTCGGGATCTGCCTCGGCCACCAGCTGCTCTGCCGTGCGGTAGGCCTGGAGACGTTCAAGCTGCCCTTCGGCCATCGCGGCGCCAATCACCCGGTCAAGGATCTGGCCGGCGGCCGGATCGAGATCACCTCGCAGAACCACGGTTTCGCCGTGCAGGGGCCGGGCGGCGAGCCGCGGATCGAGACCGACGAGCCGGTCCGCTGGGAGACCGATTTCGGTGTCGCCGAGCTCTCCCACCTGAACCTCTACGACCGCACGGTCGAGGGCCTCGTCCTCAAGGACGTCGCCGCGGCGACGGTCCAGTACCACCCCGAGGCCGGTCCCGGCCCGCACGACGCCAACCACCTCTTCGACAGCTTCCTGGAGCTTGCCCATGCCTAAGCGCACCGACATCGAGAAGATCCTCCTGATCGGCTCGGGCCCGATCGTGATCGGCCAGGCCGCCGAGTTCGACTACTCCGGCGTGCAGGCCTGCAAGGTCCTGCTCGAGGAGGGCTACGAGGTCGTCCTCGTCAACTCGAACCCGGCGACGATCATGACCGACCCGGAGTTCGCCACCTCGACCTACGTCGAGCCGCTGTTGCCGGGCCCGGTGAGGAAGATCATCGAAAGGGAGCGCCCCGACGCGCTGTTGCCGACCCTGGGTGGCCAGACCGCGCTGAACCTGGCGATGGCGCTGTACGAGGACGGCACGCTCGAGCGCTTCGGGGTGGAGCTGATCGGCGCCGACCACGCCGCGATCCGCCGCGCCGAGGATCGCGAGGAGTTCCGCCGCACGATGACCGAGGCGGGACTGCGGATTCCCTGGTCGATCACGGTCGAGTCGCTCGGCGAGGTCGAGGCGGCCCTGGCCGAGGGCCAAATCACCCTGCCGGCGATCGTCCGGCCCGCCTTCACCATGGGCGGTCAGGGCGGCGGCGTGGGGGGAACGGAGACCGAGCTGCGCCAGGTCGTCACCGAGGGCCTCGCCGCGAGCCCGATCAACCAGGTCCTGGTCGAGGAGTCGGTGCTCGGCTGGGGCGAGTTCGAGCTCGAGGTGATGCGCGACCACAACGACAACGTCGTGATCATCTGCTCGATCGAGAACGTCGACCCGATGGGCGTCCACACTGGCGACTCGGTGACGGTCGCGCCGGCGCAGACCCTCACCGACCGCCTCTACCAGGAGCTGCGCGACCAGGCGATCCGGGTGATCCGCGCCGTCGGCGTCGAGACCGGCGGCTCCAACGTCCAGTTCGGCGTCAACCCGGAGGACGGCGAGATCGTCGTGATCGAGATGAACCCGCGGGTCTCGCGCTCCTCGGCGCTGGCATCGAAGGCGACCGGCTTCCCGATCGCCAAGATGGCGGCGAAGCTGGCCGTCGGCTACGCCCTGGAGGAGATCCCCAACGACATCACCCGCGCCACGCCCGCCTCCTTCGAGCCGACGATCGACTACGTGGTGACGAAGGTCCCGCGCTTTGCCTTCGAGAAGTTCCCCGGAGCCGAGGGACGCCTTTCCACTCATATGCAGAGCGTCGGCGAGGTGATGGCGATCGGCCGCACCTTCGGCGAGTCCTTCGCCAAGGCGATGCGCTCGCGCGAGCTCGACTCCCCGGCCGAACCACCGGCCTCCGAGGAGGAGCTGCTGGGGGCGATCGCCGTGCCCTGCGCCGAGCGCTTCGACCTGATCCTGGAGGCTTTCCGCCGCGGCCTGGGGGTCGAGGCGGTACACGAGCGCTGTCTGGTCGACCGCTGGTTCCTGCGCGAGCTGCAGACCCTCGCCACCGAGGGCGACGGCACCGAGGGGCTCGTCCGGACCTACAAGGCGGTCGACACCTGCGCCGCCGAGTTCGAGGCGGCGACTCCCTACTACTACTCCGCCCACGAGCGCCCGGGCCAGGACGGCACGGCTGCCTCGGAGGTGCGCCGCGGCGAGCGCGACTCGGTCGTCATCCTCGGCGCCGGTCCCAACCGGATTGGCCAGGGGATCGAGTTCGACTACTGCTGCGTGCACGCGGCGATGACCGCGCGTGAGCTCGGCCGCGACGCGGTGATGATCAACTGCAACCCGGAGACGGTCTCGACCGACTACGACACCTCCGACAGGCTCTACTTCGAGCCGCTCACCGCCGAGGACGTTCTTGCCGTCTGTGAGCAGGAGCGACCCGAGGGCGTGATCGTCCAGTTCGGCGGGCAGACGCCGCTGAAACTGGCCCGCGCCCTCGAGGAGGCGGGGGTTCCGCTGCTCGGCACCCCGGTCGACGCGATCGACCTGGCCGAGGACCGCGGTCGCTTCGGCGCCCTGCTGCGCCGGCTCGGCATCGAACACCCGCCTTACGGGACCGCTCTCTCGGCCGAGGAGGCGACGGTGATCGCCGAAAAGGTCGGCTTCCCGCTGCTCGTCCGACCTTCCTACGTGCTCGGCGGCCGGGCGATGGAGATCTGTTACTCGACCGAGAACCTCAACACCTACCTGCAGGCACACGTCAAGGCCGACCAGGAGCACCCGCTGCTGCTCGACCGCTTCCTCGAGAACGCGATCGAGATCGACGTCGACGCGCTCGCCGACGGCGAGGACGTCCACGTCGCCGGCATCATGCAGCACGTCGAGGAAGCCGGCGTCCACTCCGGCGACTCGGCCTGCGTTATCCCGCCGCTCAGCATCGGCGAGGAGATGCTGGCGCAGATCCGCGCGACGACGAGTCAGATCGCGTTGGAGCTGGGCGTGATCGGCCTGATCAACATCCAGTACGCGATCGCCGGCGGCCGGCTCTACGTGATCGAGGCCAATCCGCGGGCCTCGCGCACGGTGCCGTTCGTCTCCAAGGCGACCGGCGTATCCCTGGCCAAGGTCGCCGCGCGACTGATGCTGGGCGAGAAGCTGGCCGACTTGGATCTGCCCGCACCGCCCAGCGGGTACGTAAGCGTCAAGGAGGCGGTGCTTCCCTTCGCCCGCTTCGCCGGGGTCGATTCGGTCCTCGGACCGGAGATGAAGAGCACCGGCGAGGTGATGGGGATCGCCGCCGACTTCCCGACCGCATTCGCCAAGGCACAGGCCGCCGCTGGGGTGCTGCTGCCCACAAAGGGAACTGTCTTCATCACCGTCACCGACACCGACAAGCCGGCGGCGACGCAGATGGCGGCCCGCTTCCACGATCTCGGCTTTGAGCTGATCGCGACCGGCGGCACCGCCCAGTCGATCTCCTCGATGGGGGTGCCGGTGACGCGGATCAACAAGGTCGGCGAGGGTTCGCCCCACGTCGTCGACTTGATCCGCGAGCGCCGCTGCGACTTGGTGATCAACACGCCAACCGGCTCGGGTGCACGAGCCGACGGCCAGGCGATCCGAACAGCCGCGGTCCGCCACAACATTCCCTGCGTGACGACGATGACCGGCGCCTCGGCCGCGGTACGTGCGATCGCCGCGCAGATGCAAGGCGAGCCCGAGGTTCTGAGCCTGCAGGAGATCCACGCGCCGACGAGGGCCAAGCAGGCTCGATGACTGCCCCCTTCGGGCGCCGGGCCTGCGAGGTGACGGAGAGTCGCGCCTCCGGCGGCTACCGTGTCTTCTCGCTGCTCGATACCGAGGGTCCCGAGCCCCTTCCCGGCCAGTTCTACATGCTGGCTGCCCAGGATCACTGGGAGGAGCGCGGCCAGCGCCCGTATCTGCCTCGAGCTTTTTCGGTCGCCGAGACCGCTCCGGCGAAGGACGGCCTCCGTCTCGACTTCCTGATCGAGGGCATAGGCCCCGGCACCGACCGCCTTTGCGAGCTTGAGCTCGGCGAGCAGGTCTGGGTCAACGGCCCGCTAGGCAACAGCTTCTCGGCACCGCGCGAGCTCTCGCCAGAATCGGCAGGAGCGATTTTGGTCGGCGGTGGGATAGGGATCGCGCCGCTGGCCCTGTGGCGCCGCAAGCTCTCCGAGCGCAACATCCCCGCCCGCGTCTTGCTCGGCTTCCGCGACGAGGCACACTCGGGCGGCCTCGATGACCTCTTCCGCTGTTGCGAGGTAGGACTCGCCAGCGACGACGGTCACATCGGCCACCACGGCTACGTCACCGACCTGCTCACGGCGATGCTCGAAGGCGACGACGCGCAAAGCGCTGCGGTTTACACCTGCGGCCCCCCGCAGATGCTCGACGCCGTCTCAGCTCTCTGCGACGAGCGGGACGTCGTCTGCGAGCTGGCGATGGAGTCGCCTATGGCGTGTGGCTATGGAGCCTGCTTCGGCTGCGCGGTACCGAAACCTGACGGTGGCTATATGCGACTTTGCGTAGACGGCCCGGTGGTCCGGGTCGGAGAGGACGGGGGTGTCCACCCGCTTGCTGGGTTTTCCGCCTCTGAGCGTGCGGCCGTCCGTGTAGGCGGTCGGGGCGGAAAAGAGGACGCCGCTGCGCGGGTGGACACCCCCGTCCTCTCCGACGCTGTGCCGGTTGAGTTCTGCGGTCTTGAGCTGCGTAACCCGGTGATCAATGCGTCCGGCACGTTCGACGCGATTGCAGCGCGGCGCGTGTATGGGGATGATCTGCTGACCGACTTTCCCTTTGCTGCGTTCGTATCCAAGACGATCACGCTGGAGCCGCGAGCGGGGAATGAGCCGCAGCGGATTTGGGAGACGCCGGCGGGGATGATCAACTCGATCGGGCTGCCGAACAAGGGGCTGGAGGGGTTTCTGGCCGAGGATCTGCCGCAGCTCGAGGAGCTGCCGGTGCCGTTGATCGTTTCGGTGATGGCGACCGGGCGCGAGGACTTCAGGAAGATGGTTGCCGCGCTGGATGAGGGGGATGAGGTGGCTGCGATCGAGCTGAACGTCTCCTGCCCCAACGTCCACTCCGGGCTGATCGTCGGTGAGCAGCCGGAGGAGACCGCGGGGTTGCTTGAAGCCCTGCGGCCGCTGACCGCCAAGCCATTGATCGTGAAGCTAACGCCGAACGTCGCCGACCCCGCCGCGGTGGCCGTTGGCGCCGAAGAGGGGGGAGCTGACGCCGTGTCCCTGATCAACACGATGAAGGCGAGCGCGATCGATCCGGTCAGCGGGGAACCGGGTATCGGGGTGGGACAAGGGGGGCTCTCGGGTCCCGCGATCCGGCCGATCGCGGTGGCGCAGGTCCGCGCCGTCGCCGCGGCCGTAAGCCTGCCTGTCATAGGCATGGGAGGGGTCAGTTGCGGTAACGATGCGCTCGAGATGCTGGTCGCTGGAGCGACCCTGGTCGCGGTCGGGACGGAGAGCTTTCGTGACCCGAAAGCGGGCGCGCGAATTGCCGCAGAGCTGTCTGAGCGGTCTCCGCTGGCCGAGCAAGCCTCAACCTAGACTCGAGGTCTAGGTGAATTTGGCAAAAAACGGGTCGGATGCCCTTGCACGCCCGCGAGCCGCGGCTATACTCGCCGCCCACATGCCCGCCCCAGTCAAGACCTCCGCAGCGGCCCCCGAGAGGTCGCTGGACCAGCGAATGGACGCGTTGAAGCGGGCAAACGACATCCGCACCGCCCGCGCCAAGCTGAAGAAGGACCTCAAAGCGGGCAAGGCGAGCATCCACGCACTGCTCCTCGATCCGCCCGAGTACGTAATGACCGCCAAGGTCTTCGACATGCTGCTCGCGGTTCCCAAGTACGGCCGGGTGAAGACCAACCGGATCCTCAACCAGTGCCGCATCTCGCCCTCGAAGACGATCGGCGGCCTTTCGGAGCGCCAGCGCGCCGAGTTGGTCTCCCAACTTCGCAGGTAGCGAAGCCGACCGCCGCAGCGGTCAGTATCTCCGGCCGAACATGGCCAAAGTCTTTGTCATCACCGGGCCCAGCGGGGTGGGCAAGGGGACGCTGATCTCTCAGTTGCTCGGGCGTGTGCCGGGGCTCGAGCTCTCGGTCTCGGCGACGACTCGCGAGCCGCGCGAGGGCGAGATCGACGGCCGCGATTACCACTTCCTCACCCCGGAGGAGTTCGATCGGCGGATCGAGCGCGAAGACTTCCTCGAGTTCGCCACCTACAGCGGCAACCGCTACGGCACCCTGCGCTCCGAGGTGCGCAAGCGGCTCGACGATGGTCACTCCGTCGTGCTCGAGATCGAGGTGCAGGGCGCGCGCCAGGTGCGGGCAGCGATGCGCGAGTCGATCCAGGTCTTCATCGCGCCACCCGACCCGGCGGTGCTGCGCCAGCGGCTCGAGTCGCGGGGGGCCGACTCGCCCGCCGCGATCGACGCCAGGCTGGAAGTGGCCGAGCAGGAGCTCGCCGCCCAGGGCGAGTTCGCCCATTGCGTGACCAACGCCGATCTGGAGCGTGCTGCGGCCGATCTGGAGGGGATCGTGCGCGCCGAGTTGGGACTGCCAGTAGACTCAGCGGCCGAATGATCAAACCACGCGTAGACAAGCTCCTCGACCACGCCGACTCCCACTACGCGGCAGTCGTCGTCGCGGCGAAGCGAGCCCGTCAGATAAACAGCTACTTCCACAACCTCGGCGAGGGTGGCTTCGGCGAGTACCCGCCGCCGATGGTCGAGACCCGCGGCGACCGTAACTACCTCTCGATGGCGCTTGAGGAGCTTGCCGAGGGCAAGCTCAAATACGAGTACCGCGCTTAGCGCACCGCTCGCTCAAAAAGGGGGAGACATGGCAAGGATCCTGCTCGGCGTAAGCGGCGGGATTGCCGCTTACAAGTCGCTGGAGCTGGCCCGCCTCGCCACTGTCGCCGGCCACGGTGTGCGCGTCGTGATGACCGAGAATGCCGACCGCTTCGTCGGCGCCGCCTCCTTCGAGGGCATCGTCGGCGCCCCCGTGCTCACCTCCGAGTTCGAGCGCGACCCGCTGGGCGGTGCCTTCCCCGGCGACCCTCGGCCCGAGCACGACCCGATCGGCCACCTCGAGGTCGTCGCCAACTGCGACGCCTACCTGGTGGCGCCGGCCTCCGCCAACACGCTGGCCAAGCTCGCGAGCGGGATGGCCGACTCGATGCTCACCACGTCATTCCTCGCCTGTGCCGCGCCCCGCCTTGTCGCGCCGGCGATGAACGACCGCATGTATGCCGACGCGGCCACCCAGGCCAACCTGGCAGCGCTGCGCGAGCGCGGTGTAGAGGTGATCGAGCCCGGCGAGGGACGCCTCGCCTCGCGCGGCGAGTTCGGCAAGGGCCGGCTGCCCGATCCGGCTGAGCTGCTCGCCCGCATCGAGGCGGTTCTGCCCGCAGGCGAGCGCCCCTGGGATGGGATGCGAGTCCTGGTCACCGCCGGAGGCACGCGCGAGCCGATCGACCCGGTGCGCTTCCTCGGCAACCGCTCCAGCGGCCGCATGGGCATCGCGCTTGCCGCCGCGGCTGCCCGTCGCGGTGCCGACGTCACCCTGATCGCCGCAAACGTCTCCTTGCCCGAGCCGGCCGGAGTCCGCCGTATCGACGTGGAGACCGCGGCCGAGTTGGCCGAGACCGCCCGCTCGGAGTTTTCATCCAGTCACCTACTGCTGATGGCGGCAGCCCCCGCCGACTTCAGAGCAAGCGACCCTGCCACCGACAAGCTCAAGCGCGAAGGCGATCTCGACCTCCACCTAGAGCCCACCGAGGACATCCTCGCCGGCCTCGCGGCCTCCAGTACCGACGCCCAAACGATCGTCGGCTTCGCCGCCGAACACGGCAACGACATAGAGCGCGCCCGCAAGAAGCTGCAACGCAAGGGCGCCGACCTAATAGTCCTAAACGACGTCTCAGACCCAGCTATCGGCTTCCAGAGCAGCGACAACGCCGTAACCCTGATCAGCGCCGAGAACGAGACCACCCTCCCGCTGGCCCCCAAGGACGAGATAGCCGAGCAGATCCTGCAAAGAGTCGACCAGCTCCGAAGCAACTCCAGCCTTCACGCGAAGTAGCAGTCGGGCCCGCGAGGGGAGGGCAGGGGGTGTCCCTCCGCGCAGCGGCGTCCTCTTTCCGCCCCACCGACTCAGCGAGTTAGTTCCAGCGCGCCTGGCGGAAACCCAGCAAGCGGAGGGACACCCCCTGCCCTCCCCGCTAAGCGACCGGGCTATACTGAGCTCAAGCTTTTTGTCCCTATGCAGTAGCGAGAAGTGGGCCTGGCCCACTTTTTTTTCGTCCCGAACCAGGCAGAACCGCGCATGCCAGACCTCAAAAACGACATCCAAAAGCAGCTCGCCGAGCTCGACTCCGAGCTCGACCTGGTTGCCCTCGAGCAACCGGGGACCGAATCGCTGCGCCTTTTCATCGACCACCCGCAGGGCGTCGATCTGGCGCTCTGCGAACGGGTTGCCAAGCATCTCAACGAGCTTCGCGCCGAGTACGCGCTCGAGGTCTCATCCCCAGGGCCGAAGTACCGCCGCACCGAACCAGTGCCAGATACCACCGAGGAGCAGCCGTGAGCAAAGAGATCGTCGAAGCAATCAAGGCGCTCGAGCAGGAGAAGGGCATCTCGGCCGACAAGCTGATGGACGCCCTCGCCGATGCTCTTCTGTCGGCCTACAAGAAGACCCCCGGGGCGGCGAAATACGCGCGCGTCGACCTCGACCACGAGACCGGCGACTTTCTCGTCTTCGAACTGATCCTGCCCGCCGAGCTGGAGGAGAAGCTGCTGGCCGAGGCGGCCGAGGCCCAGGAGGAGGAAGAGCGCGAGATCGACCCCGAAACGGGTGAGCTCAAAGAGCCGGAGGATCCCGAGCTCGACCCAGAGATGATCGCCCCCTACGAGGATCAGATCGAGACCCGCGACGTGACCCCCGAAGACTTTGGTCGGATCGCCGCGCAGACCGCCAAGCAGGTGATCCTGCAGCGGATCCGCGAGGCGGAACGGATGATGATGTTCGAGGAGTACCAGGACCGGGTCGGCGAGCTGATCACCGGGATCATCCAGCAGTCCGACAAGCGCTACACGCTGGTTCAGCTGCGCGAGCGGGTCGAGGCGCTGCTGCCCAAGTCCGAGCAGGTCTACAACGAGCGCTACGACCATGGGATGCGGGTCAAGGCCGTGATCACCGACGTCTCCGACTCGACCAAGGGCCCGGCGATCGTCGTCTCGAGGCGCAGCCCGGAGCTGATCAAGAGCCTCTTCGAGATGGAGGTTCCGGAGATCGCCGACAAGCTGGTCGAGATCGTCGGCGTCGCCCGCGAGCCCGGCTACCGCTCGAAGATCGCGGTCGTCTCCCACACCGACGGCGTCGACCCGGTCGGTGCCTGCGTCGGCCCGCGCGGCTCGCGGGTGCGGATGGTCGTCTCCGAGCTGCGCGGCGAGAAGATCGACATCATCCCCCACAACGACGAGCCCGCCCGCTTCGTCGCCAAGGCACTTTCGCCGGCCCGTGTGCGCGAGGTGATCGTCGACGACGAGGAGCGCCAGGCAACCGTGATCGTCCCCGACGACCAGCTCTCGCTGGCGATCGGCCGCGACGGGCAGAACGCCCGCCTGGCGGCCCGCCTCACCGGTTGGCGGGTCGACATCAAGTCCGAGACCGAGTTCGCCCAGGACGACGAGGAGGTCGAGTACGAGGGCGAGGAGCAGTCCGACGGGCACTGCCTGGCGGTGCTCTCAAACGGCCGCCGCTGTCCCAACGCGGCGATCGGCGAGTCCTCTTACTGCGGCCTACCTACTCACCAGGCGCTGAGTCGCTTCGCGACCAACCAGATCACGGTGCTGGCTCCGCTTGAGGAAGCCGAGGTGGCGATCCTCGCCGATACCCAGGCTGACGAAGGCCAGGTGTCCGAGATCGTGGCCAAGGCGGAAGCGGTGTTCGAGGAGCCCGTTGACGAGGAGCCTCAGGCCGCGGGTCCTGTCGCGGAGGAGGACCCCTCGTCCTCGCAGGCTACGGACGAGGAGCCCACCTCCACGCCACCCACGGCAGAGGAGCCTGAGAACGGGCAGCCCGAGACTGAGGAAGCTGTAGTTGAGGAGGCTGAGCAGGCCTAGTGGCTAAAAAGCGCGTCCACGAGATTGCCAAAGCTCAGGGCCTGAGCAGCAAGGAGCTGCTCGCCGCGCTTAAGAAAGCTGGGATCGAGGCCAAAGCGGCGGCTTCCAGCGTTGAGGAGGCCGACGCGCTGAAAGCGCTGTCCGGCAATGGGGCGACGGCGACCAAAGCAGAGCCGAAAGCCGCCGCCAAACCGGCCGCGCCGGCCCCGGAGCAACCGAAACCGGCGGCGAAACCCGTTTCGGCGGCCAAAAAACCCGCCGGGGCGGCGAAAAAACGCCGTGTTGTGATCGATTCGCAAGCGGCCCGCCGCGACCAGATGGGCGGACCGCCGCCGCAGCGCCCGCCGCGGCGGCGCGGCGGTAGGCGCCGCCGGCCGCTGCTCGAGGAGCCGCCGGTCAGAACCGAGGAGCCGGCCGAGCCCGAGGCGACCAGGGTCAACTCCGGAGCGACCGTGCGCGAGGTCGCCGAGCTGCTCGGCCTCGGCAGTGCCGAGGTGATCAAGAAGCTGATGATGATGGGGGAGATGGCGACGCTCACCCAGACCCTCACCGACGAGTCGATCAAGGCGATCGCCGACGAGTACGACCGCAAGATCGAAATCGTCACCGCCGCCGAGGAGGAGCCCGAGGCGCCGGAATTCGAGGACGCCGAGGAGAGCCTGGTCGACCGACCACCGGTGGTCACGATCATGGGTCACGTCGACCACGGCAAGACCTCGCTCCTCGACGCGATCCGCGAGACCGAGGTCGCCGCCGGCGAGGCGGGGGGGATCACCCAGCATATCGGTGCCTACCAGGTCCACCATGAGGACAAGACGATCACCTTCCTCGACACCCCCGGCCACGCCGCCTTCACCGCGATGCGCGCCCGCGGCGCCAAGGTCACCGACATCGCCGTCGTCGTGGTCGCCGCCGACGACGGCGTCATGCCGCAGACCAAAGAGGCGATCGACCACGCTCGCGCCGCCGACGTGCCGATCCTGATCGCCGTCAACAAGATCGACAAAGAGGGTGCCCAGCCGGACCGGGTCCGCAACGAGCTGGCCGCCGACGGTCTCACGCCCGAGGACTGGGGGGGAGAGACGGTCTACTGCGACGTCTCGGCCAAGACCCACGAGGGCCTCAGCAACCTGCTCGACATGATCCTGCTCGTCTCCGAGCTCGAGGAGCTGGGCGCCAACCCCGACGCCCCCGCCTCGGGGACGGTGGTCGAGTCCCAGCTCGATCCCGGCCGCGGCCCCGTCGTCACGATCCTGGTCCAACGCGGCACCCTCGCCGTCGGCGATTCGCTGGTCGGCGGCGCCCAGTGGGGGAGGGTGCGCGCGATGCACGACTTCACCGGCGATCGCGTGGAGAAGGCGGGACCCGGGATGCCGGTCGAGGTGCTCGGCTTCGACGGCGTCTGCGAGGCCGGCGAACACGTCCGGGTCGTCGAGAACGACCGCCGCGCCCGCCAGCTGGCCCAGGAGCGGGGCAACCGTCTCAAGACCGAGGCGCTGGCTCGCCGCCAAGCGCGCAAGGTCAGCCTCGAGGAGGTCTTCTCACGCGCCCAGGCAGGTGACATCAAGGAGCTCAACATCGTGCTCAAGGCCGATGTCGCCGGCTCGCTGGAGGCGCTGCAGGACGAGATCGCCAAAGTCCCCCAGGAGCAGGTCGCGATCAACATCATCCACTCGCAGACCGGTGGCATCAACGAGTCC
This sequence comes from uncultured Solirubrobacterales bacterium, assembly GCA_963824705.1. Classification (GTDB taxonomy): domain Bacteria; phylum Actinomycetota; class Thermoleophilia; order Solirubrobacterales; family 70-9; genus VRUE01. The sequence goes on along the minus strand of CAWGQE010000003.1, from coordinate 1,430,119 downwards.
GACGTGATGTTGGCGTCGGCCTCCGAAGCGATCGTGATCGGCTTCAACGTCCGCCCGCTCGCCGACGCCCGTAAAGCCGCTGAGCGCGAGGGCGTCGACGTCCGCACCTACTCGGTCATCTACAAAATCACCGAAGACCTGCGCAACGCGATGGAGGGCTTGCTGGAGGCTGTCGAGGTCGAGGAGACGCTCGGCGAGGCCGAGGTCAAACAGACCTTCAAGGCCTCCAAAGTCGGCCGCATCGCCGGCTGCATCGTCAACGAGGGCAAGGTCGCCCGCGACGCCAACGTCCGCCTGATCCGCGAGGGCACGGTCATCTGGGACGGCAAGCTCGGCTCCCTGCGTCGCTTCAAAGACAACGTCCAGGAGGTCGAGGAGGGCCAGGAGTGCGGCATCGTGCTCGACGGCTACGCCGACGTCAAGGAGGGCGACGTGCTCGAGTTCTACAAGACCAAGCAGGTCGAGCAGACGCTGGATTAGGATGGCCACGCCTCGCATGCGCCGCATCAATGAGGTGCTCCGCGAGGTGATCGGCGCAGCCATCACCACCGAACTGAGCGATCCCCGGATCGGCTTCGTCACCGTGACCTCGGTCGAGACCAGCCCAGACCTCCGCAGCGCAAGGGTGCACGTCAGCGTGCTCGGCGACGACGACGCTCGCGAGGAGGCGCTTACCGGGCTGCGCTCCTCCCATGGCGTTCTGCAGGCCAAGATCGCCGCCGAGACGAGGATGAAGCGCACCCCGACCCTGTCCTTTCACTACGACCCGACGGTCGAGCAGGGGATGAGAATCTCCCAGCTGCTCGAAGAGGAAGAGGAATGAGCGAGACCACCGACATCGGCGCCACCGCGATCGAGCAGGTCGCCAACGAGATCCGCAATCGCGACCGCTTCCTGCTCACCGCCCACGAGGGACCCGACGGCGACGCGCTCGGCTCGTTGCTCGGCATGCACCACCTGCTGACACAGCTCGGCAAGGACTCGGTGATGTTCCTTGCCGCGAAGGAGTTCCCGCTGCCGATCGAGTACCGCTTCCTGCCGCTGGAGGAGGTCTTTCACGAGGCACCGGCCGACATGGCGGACCGCGCGGCGATCTTCCTCGACTGCGGCAACATCGATCGCATGCCGGTCGACTTCCTTGCAGCGGATGGGGTCTTCACGATCAACATCGACCACCACCACGACAACACCCTCTTCGGCGACGTCAACCTGGTCGAGGTCGACGCCTCCTGCACGGCGGAGATCGTCTATGAGCTGGCGATCCTGCTCGGAGCCGAGATCACGGCGGAGATTGCCGCGGCGCTCTACGTCGGCCTGGTCACCGACACGGGCAAGTTCATGTACGAGAACACCAACGCGCGCACCCATCGCATCGCCGCCGATCTAATCGAAGCCGGGGTGGAGGTGGACGAGACCTACCGCCGCCTCTATGAGCACGTGCCGCTCGAGAAGCTGCGGCTGCTCTCGCGCGCCCTGGACGGGATTCAGCACCACTGCAAGGGCAGGCTGGTGCTCGCCTACATCTCCACCGCCGACTACGAGGCGAGCGGCGCCGGCGAGGAGATGACCGAGGGGATCATCGACCATCTGCGCTCGGTCGAGGGCGCCCGTGTCGCGGCGCTGATCCGCGACCTCGGCGACCGCGGCCGCGCTGCCCGCAAGGTAAGCCTGCGCTCCAGCGACGGCGAGGTCGACGTCTCCGCGATCGCCCGGGTCAATGGCGGCGGCGGACACAAGCGCGCCGCCGGTTTCTCCACCGACCTGGAGTTGGAGGCGCTGGTCTCCTTCCTCTGTGGCGAGGTCTCTGCCCAGCTCGACCTTTGACGGTTCTGCTCTGCGACAAGCCCGCGGGAATCACCTCACACGACATGGTGCGGCGGGTTCGCCGCGAGCGCGGCTGCAAGGCGGGCCATGCGGGCACGCTCGATCCCTTTGCGACCGGTCTGCTGCTAGTCCTGCTCGGCAGCGCGACCCGCGTGCAGCGCTTCCTCGTCGAGCTGCCGAAGACCTACCTGGCGACGGCGCGGCTCGGCTGGCGCTCGAGCAGCGGCGATCCCGAAGGCGAGCTTACGGAGACCGGCAAGGTGCCGCAAGCGCTCGAGCTGCCGACCGGCACGGTGCGCCAACATGTGCCGATGACCTCGGCTGTGCGAGTCGGCGGCGAGCGGCTCTATCGCAAGGCCCACCGGGGCGAGACGGTCCCAACCCCACCGCGCGACGTCGAGATCTACCGCGCCGAGCTGATCGAGCACGACGTTGAGAGCGCCAGCTATGAGATCGAGTGCTCCAGTGGGACCTATGTGCGCACTCTGGTCGAGACCCTCGGCGATGCCTACTGCTCCGAGCTGCGCCGCACCGCGATCGGCCCCTTCAGGGTCGAGAACGCGGGCGAAGAGGTCGGTGTCGAGCGCATCGGCGAGTTGATCCCCGCCGCGGCGGAGGCGATGAGATAGTGGCCAACATCGTCGTCACCAGCCTGCCCGAGGCGAAACCGCGCCCTCGGCACGTCGCGATCGGCACCTTCGACGGCGTGCACCGCGGTCATCAGGCGGTGATCGAGGGAGCCGACACGGTGCTCACCTTCGATCCGCATCCACTCGAGGTGATCCATCCGGCGGCGTTGCCGAAATTGATCATGCCCTTCGGAGTCAAGCGCGACGTGATCGAGGGTCTCGGGGTGCGCGAGCTGGTCGTCATTCCCTTCGACCATGATTTCGCGACGCTCTCCGCCGAGGAGTTCATCGAGCGGGTTCTGATCGAGCGACTCGGCGCCGAGCGGGTCTCGGTGGGGGAGAACTTCCGTTTCGGCGCCAAAGCCAAGGGAGACCCGGCGATGCTTGCCGCCCGCACCGAGTTCGAGACCCGGGTGGTGCCGCTGGTCGAGGTCGACGGCGAGACGGTCTCCTCGACTCGAATCAGGGCCTTGGTGGCCGCGGGCGACATGGAGGGCGCGCGGCACTGCCTCGGCGCCCCCTTCATGGTCGAGGGTACCGTCGTCGAGGGCGACCAGCGCGGTCGCGAGCTCGGCTTCCCGACCGCCAACATCGTCCCCGACGACCGCTTGCTGATCCCGGGACATGGCGTCTTCGCGGCCTTTGCCGACGGGGTTCCCGCCGCCGTCAACGTCGGTGTGCGGCCGACCTTCGAGAGCGGTCGGGGCGTGCTGATCGAGACTTACTTGATCGACCGCAACGAAGACCTCTATGGGCGCACCCTGCGCGTCGCCTTCGTCGAGAGGCTGCGCGGTGAGAAGCGCTTCCCCAGCGTCGAGGAGCTGATCGCCCAGATGCGGATCGACGTCGAGGACGCGAAGCGGGTCTGTGCTAGCTTCACCGGCGCATCATGAGCCTTGCCAAGGAGAAGAAGACCGAGTTGATCGGAAAGTACGGCCGCGCTGACGGCGACACCGGCTCTGCCGAGGTCCAGGTCGCGCTGCTCACCGAGCGGATCAACGAGCTCACCGAGCACCTCCGTGGACACGCCAAGGACCACCACTCGCGCCGCGGCCTGCTGATGCTGGTCGGCAAGCGCCGCCGCATGCTCCGCTACCTCGAGCGCACCGACCTCGAGCGCTACCGCGCCCTGGTCGCCGATCTCGGCCTGCGCCGATGATCGCCGCCGGCGAGCCGGCCCCCGAGTTCACTCTCCGCAATCAGGACGGCGAGGAGGTCTCGCTCTCGGACTACCGCGGGCGCAAGGTCATGCTCGTCTTCTACCCGCTCGACTTCAGCCCGGTCTGCTCGGACCAGCTCTCGATCTACCAGGAGGTCAAGCCCCAGATCGCCGAGCAGGGGGTCGAGCTGGTCGGGATCAGCGTCGACCACGGCTTCGCCCACAAAGCCTTTCAGGAGAAGCTGGGGATCGACACGCCGCTGCTCGCCGACTTCGAGCCAAAGGGCGAGGTGGCTCGCGCCTACGGCGCCTACATCGAGCAGACGGGACACGCCAACCGCTCGCTCGTCCTCGTCGACGAGGAGGGAACGGTCGCCTGGGTGCACGAGTCGCCGACGCCGCTGGAGATCCCGGGCGCCAACTTGATCTTCGACGCCCTGGAGACCGTCGGGTCTGACGCCTGAGCTGACCAGCGCCGCCGTGCCCCCGGTCGGTCCGGAGGACCACGTGCGCGGCGAGGGGGAGACCTTGATCGTCTACGCCGACCTTGGTTGCCCGCACTGCGCGGCGGCTTGGCAGGAGATTTGCGAGCGACGCGCGAGCGTCGTCTTCCGTCACTTTCCGGTGGGGAGCAAGCACCCAAGGGCACCCGCCCTGCACGCTGCCGCCGAGGCCGCCGGGAGGCAAGGGCGGTTCTTCGAGATGGTCGATTTGCTCTACGCCGACCGTGGACGGGTCGACGATCCGCACCTCTGGGAGCGGGCGGAGCGGCTCGAACTCGACCTGCGGCGCTTCGAGGCCGACCGGCGGACGGATGAAGTCGGCGCTCGGGTCCGGCGCGACTTCGAGTCCGGCATCCGCGCCGGTGTCATGGGGACGCCGGCCATGTACTCTCCCAGCTGAAAGAGAACGAGAGTTCTGAATGCAGATGGCCGTCATCCGGGCGGCCGGAGGTAGGAAAACTAAATGAGCATGTTTGACGTAACCCGCGTCTCGGCGGATATCGGCGACAGCCAGATTTCCTTCGAGACCGGAAAACTCGCGAAGCAGGCGGGCGGCGCGGTCGTGGTCCAGGCCGGCGACACCATGGTCCTGTGCACCGCAACCGTCGGCAGCCTGCGCGACGTGGACTTCCTTCCCCTCACCGTCGACATCGAGGAGCGCATGTACGCCGCGGGCAAAATCCCCGGCTCGTTCTTCCGTCGCGAGGGCAAATCGAGTGAGAAGGCGACGCTGACCGCGCGCATGATCGACCGGCCGATCCGGCCGCTCTTCCCCAAGGGCTGGCACTACGAGACCCAGCTGGTCGCGATCCCGATGTCGGTCGACCAAGTCCACCCCTACGACATCCTCGCCATGAACGGCGCTTCGGCGGCGCTGGCGATCTCGCCGGTTCCCGTCGCCGACCACGTCGGCGCGGTGCGGATCGGCAAGCTCGACGGCGATTTCGTCGTCAACCCCTCCGAGGAGGACCACGCCGAGCTCGATCTCGACCTGATCGTCGCCGGCACCAAGGAGGCCATCCTCATGGTCGAGGCCGGCGCCAGCGGGGTCACCGAGCAGGAGATCCTCGACGCACTCGACATCGCACATTCTGAGATCAAGAAGATCGTCGCCACGATCGAGGAGCTGCAGGAGAAGGCCGGTAAGGAGAAGATCGAGGTCGAGGCCCCCAAGATCGACGAGGGCCTGATTAGCAATATCCGCTCCTCCCACGGCCAAGCTTTGATCGACGCGATCGCCACCGAGGGCAAGCTCGAGCGCTACGAGGCGATCGACAACGTCAAGGACGAGGTCGTCGCCAAGTATGCACCCGAGTCCGACGACGGAGAGACCGACGAGAAGCGTGTGGCCGAGGTCAAGGCCGCCTTCGGCTCGATCGAGAAGGACACGATCCGCAAGGCGATCGCCGTCGACAAGAAACGCCCCGACGGTCGCGCTCAGGACGAGATCCGGCCGATCGAGTGTGAGGTCGACGTTTCCCCCCGCGTGCACGGCTCTGCCCTGTTCACCCGCGGTGAGACCCAGATCCTCTCCAACGCCGCGCTGGGCACGACCCGCATGGACATGCGGATCGACACCCTCGGTTTGGAGACGTCGAAGAAATTCTGGCACCACTACAACTTCCCGCCCTTCTCGGTCGGGGAGGCCGGCTTCATGCGCGGCCCGAAGCGGCGCGACATCGGCCACGGCGCTCTCGCCGAGCGTGCTCTGGTCGCCACGATCCCCGGCGAAGAGGACTTCCCCTACGTGATCCGGGTCGTCTCGGAGACGCTGGAGTCCAACGGCTCCTCGTCGATGGGCTCGGTCTGCGCCTCTTCGATGGCGCTGCAGGCGGCGGGCGTTCCAGTCAGCGCACCGGTCGCCGGCGTCGCGATGGGCCTGATCAAGGAGGGCGACGACTACATCGTCCTCACCGACATCGCCGGCGTTGAGGACCACCTCGGCGACATGGACTTCAAGGTCGCCGGCACCGCGGACGGGATCACCGCGCTGCAGATGGACATCAAGATCACCGGCGTCACCTTCGAGATCCTCACCGACGCGCTGGAGCAGGCCAACAAGGGCCGCCAGTTCATTCTCGGCAAGATGGCCGAGGCGATCGACGGACCGCGGGAGACGCTCTCCAAGCACGCGCCGCGGATCGAGGCGATCAAGATCGATCAGGAGAAGATCGGCGCCGTGATCGGCAAAGGCGGCGAAACGATCCGCGCCCTCTGCGAGGAGTTCGAAGCCGAAATCGACGTCGAGGACGACGGCACGATCCGGATCTACGCTCCGACCGGCGAACTGGTCGAAGCCTGTGTTGCACGAATCGAATCGATGACCAAGGAGGCGGAGATCGGCGATCGATACAACGCCGCCAAAGTCGTCAAGACGACCGCCTTCGGCGCCTTCGTCGAGCTGGTCAAGGGCACCGACGGCCTGCTGCACATCTCCAACGTGAAGCCGGGGGAGAGGGTCGACTCGGTCGACGACGTGCTCAGCTCGGGCGACGTGATCGACGTCACCGTGGTCGAGGTCGACCGCGAGCGCGGTCGCATCGGCCTGCGGCTCTCCGACGACCCGTCGGTGGCCGGTAAAACCGCCGAGGAGCTGGCTGAGGTCGGTTCCGGCGACGGTGGCCCACGCCGTAACGGTGGCGACCGCGATCGCGGTGGCCGGGGCGGTGGAGACGGCGGTCGCCGGCGCGAGCGCGAGCGTCGCAGCTAGCCCTTGAGCGCTGCGCGGCTAACCGAGCTCGGCTCGGGCGCCCGGGTCGTGACCGAGGAGGTTCCCTCGGTCCGCTCCGTGGCGCTCGGGCTCTGGGTTCGCACCGGCTCGAGGAACGAGACGCTGGCCCAGGCCGGCGTCTCGCACTTCCTCGAGCACCTGCTGTTCAAGGGCACCGCGCGCTACTCGGCGATCGAGATCTCCGAGCTCTTCGACGGGCTCGGCGCCTCGGTCAACGCGGCTACCGGCAAGGAGACCACCCACCTGCACGCCCGCTTTCTCGACGAGCACACCGACGAGGTCTTCGATCTCCTCGCGGAGATGCTGCTGGCGCCCACCTATCCGGACATCGACTCCGAGCGGGACGTGGTGCTCGAGGAGATCGCGATGTACGAGGACGAGCCCCAGGATCGCGTCCACGACATCCTCGCCGGGGCCGTGTTCGGCGAGCACCCGCTGGGCCGGCGAGTCCTGGGCGAGGCCGAGGTGATCTCCTCGATCCCGGTTCCCGACATCGAGGCCTACCGCAGGGGTCGCTACACCGGCCCGCACGTTGTGGTCGGCGCCGCCGGCCACCTCGACCACGAGAAAATCGTCGCCCTGGCCGAGCGCCTCGTCTCGCCGCCGAGCGGCGAGAACGGGTCCCAAGCGGTTTCCACCGACGGTGCCGCGCGGCTGCGCTTCTATCCGAAGGACACCGAGCAGTACCACATCTGCTTCGGCGCGACCGGGATCGTCCGCGAGGACGAGCGCCGCTACGGGCTCGCGGTGCTCGACTCGATCTTCGGCGGGTCGACCTCCTCGCGCCTCTTTCGCGAGGTGCGCGAGAAGCGCGGTCTCGCCTACTCGGTGGGCTCCTACAACGAGCAGTACACCGATTCCGGCATGGTCGCGACCTACGTCGGCACCCGTGAGGACAACGTCGAGGAGGCGTGCGCGGTCATCGGCGCCGAGCTGGAGCGGCTGCGCTCTGAGCCGGTCTCGGCCGACGAGCTGGCCCGGGCGAAGGAGAACGTCAAGGGGCGCCTCGTGCTCTCCTCGGAGTCGACCGCGGCGCGGATGTCGCGGATCTCACGCTCGACGCTCTTCAACCTGCCGATCGAAAGCCTCGACTCGATGCTGGCCAAAGTCGACGCGGTGAGCGTCGAGGAGCTGAGCGAGCTGGCTGGCGAGCTCTACGGCGCAGACCGACTCTCGGCCGCCTGCGTGGGCCGCGACGAGGACTGCTTCCGCAAGGCGCTGGCTCCCGTTAGCGAGACGCTGGCAACGGCATGATCCGCGTCGGCGTCTCCGGTGCTGCCGGGAGGATGGGGAGCACGGTCTGCGCCGCGGTCGAGGCGGCGGACGGCATGGAGCTCGCGGCCAAGGCCGACCCGGCTCTCGGGGTCGATCTGGAGAGCGTGCTCGGCGAAGTCGACGTCGTCGTCGACTTCAGCCGGCCCGATACGGCGCTCGACAACGCCAAGGCCTGCCTCGACGCCGGGGTGCACGTAGTCCTCGGCACGACCGGATTCGACCTCGATGTGCTTCGCGCCGCCGCCGAGGCCGGCGACGCCAACTGCTTCGTCGCGCCCAACTTCGCGATCGGAGCCGTGCTGCTGATGGAGGCGTCCCAGGCGATCGCCAAGCACATGCCCGAGTGCGAGATCGTCGAGTTGCACCACGACCGCAAGCTCGACGCGCCTTCGGGAACGGCGAAGCGGACCGCGGCGCTGATCGACGGCGCCGGTGGCAACGTCCATCAGCCGATCCACTCGGTGCGGCTGCCGGGCTTGGTCGCCCACCAGGAAGTGATCTTCGGCGGCGAGGGCCAGACGCTCTCGATCCGCCACGACTCGATCGACCGCGTCTCGTTCATGCCCGGCGTCGTCCTGGCCGTGCGCCGGGTCGCCGACCTGTCCGACCGCTTCACGGTCGGCCTCGAGAAGCTGTTGTAGGTTCATGCCATGACGGAGGAGCTGGCGCGCTTGGACGCGACCGCACAGGCAGAGCTGGTCAGCAAGGGGGAAGCGACCCCGGCTGAGCTGGTCGAAGCGGCCATCGCCCGCATCGAGGCCACCAACGGCGACGTGAACGCCGTGATTCACCCACTCTTCGAGGAAGGGCTGGAGGCGGCCCGGGGCGAGCTTCCCGACGGACCCTTTAAGGGCGTCCCCTTCCTGCTCAAGGACCTCGGCGCCGCATTTGCCGGACAGCCCCTGCACCTCGGCATGGGATACCTGAAGGAGCGCGACTTCCGCGCCCCGATGGACACCTATCTCGCCCAGCGCTTCCGCGCCGCCGGGCTGGTCACGATCGGCAAGACGAACGCGCCTGAGCTGGGCATCCTGCCGACCACCGAGCCGCGCGCCCACGGCGCCACCCACAACCCTTGGGACCTCGACCGGACGCCCGGGGGGTCGAGCGGCGGCTCCGGCGCGGCGGTGGCCGCCGGCATGGTGCCGATGGCCCATGCCAACGACGGCGGCGGCTCGATCCGCATACCCGCCTCGAACTGTGGTCTCGTCGGGCTCAAGCCGAGCCGGCAGCGGATCAGCGAGGGCCCGTTGATCGGCGACGTCATGTCCGGCCTCACCTGCGAGCTCTGCGTCTCGCGCTCGGTCCGCGACACCGCGACCCTGCTCGAGGCTGTGCACGGGTCCGCGCCCGGCGATCCCTACGTCGCTCCGCCCCCGGAGCGCCCCTACACCGAGGAGGTTGGCGCCGATCCCGGCAAGCTGAGGATCGCGCTCTGGACCGAGACGATCATCGAGCAGGACGCCGACCCCGAGGTAGTTGCGGCGGCGCGGATCGGCGCGAAGGCCCTCGAAGAGCTCGGGCACCAGGTGGAGGAGCCGGACTTGAGCGCCTTCGCGAGCCTGCCGATCGTCGAGTCCTTCCTCGTCCGCTGGGCCGCCGGTCAGGCACATGCCATCGAGCAGTTCGGGATCATCGGCGGCCAGCCGGTCGGGCCCGAGGACGTCGAGCCACTGACCTGGGCCCTCGCGGAGATCGGCCGCACGCGCAGCGCCGGCGACTACCTGGAGGCGGTCGGCCAGCACCAGGTGATGTCGCGGATGTTCGCCGGCATCCACGAGTCGGGCTTCGACCTGCTGCTGACGCCGACCATGGGCGAGCCGCCGCCGCCCCTCGGGACCTTCGACGACTCCGGGCCGGACCCGATGGTCGCCTTCCATCGCGCTTTCATCGCGGGCTGTTTCACTGCGGCCTTCAATGCCACCGGGCAGCCGGCGATCTCGCTGCCGCTGCACTGGACCGCAGACGGCCTGCCGGTCGGCGTGCAGCTCGTCGCGCCGCTGGGGGGTGAGGACCTACTGCTGAGGGTCGCTTCCCAGCTCGAGCAGGCGGTTCCCTGGGCGGACCGCACAGCACCCACCTTTGCCAGATGACCGCCCCGGTACCCTGCCTGCGATGAGCGAGATCAACGGAGTCATAACGGCGATGGCCACCCCCTTCGAGCCGGGGGGGGCAGTCGACGAGGCGGCGGCCAGGAAGCTGGCCGCGCACCTGGTCGAGCATGGCTCGCACGGCATCGTCGTCGCCGGCTCCTCCGGCGAGGCGGCGACCCTCGACGATCGCGAGCACATCGACCTGCTGCGGGCGATCGTCGCGGAGGTCGGCGCCGACGCAGCGGTCTATTGCGGTACCGGCACCAACGACACGCGCCACTCGATCGAGCTGACCAAGGCCGCCGCAGAGGCCGGGGCGGAGGCGGCGTTGATCGTCACGCCCTACTACAACAAGCCGAACAAGGCTGGAATCAGAGCGCACTTCGAAGCGATCGCCGCGGCGGTACCCGACCTTCCTCTGATCGCGTACAACATCCCCTCGCGAGTCGTGGTCAATGTGCCCCCGGCGGACCTCGCGGAGCTGGCCGAGATCGACAGCGTGGTCGCCGTGAAGCAGGCCAACAACGAGGAGCTTGGGCCGATTGAGGGCCTCAATGTGCTCGCCGGGAACGACGAGATCTTTCTCGCCACGCTCGAGCTTGGTCTAGCTGGCGGCATCTGCGTCGCATCCCAATTGGTCGGCGATGAGATGCGGGCGATCTGGGACGCCGCGCAGGCCGGTGACCTCGAGCGCGCCCGCGAGATCGACGCCGGCCTGAAGCCGCTCTATGACGTGCTTGGGATCGTCACCAACCCGATGCCGCTCAAGGCGGCGCTGGAGATCGCCGGCCTGATCCCCTCGGGAGCCATGCGACTGCCGATGGTTCCCGTCGATGTCGAGCAGCGGGCGACGATCCGCGACGCACTGGACGCCGTCGGCGTGCCGGTGGCCTCCTAGCCGATGGCCGCGAAGCTGCGAGTTCTGCCGCTCGGTGGCCTGGGCGAGATCGGCAAGAACATGACCGTGATCGAGTACGACGGGCGGATCGTCGTCGTCGACACCGGCCTGATGTTCCCGACGCCGGAGATGCTCGGCATCGACCTGGTCCTACCGGACTTCTCCTACCTGCGCGACCGCGTCGACGACATCGAGGCGATCGTCCTCACCCACGGGCACGAGGATCACGTCGGCGCGTTGCCCTACGTGCTGCGCGAGATCGGCATGCCGCCGGTCATCTACGGCGGCCTGCTCACGGTCGGCATGGTGCGCTCCAAGCTCGACGAGCACAAGATGAAGGACGCGCCGCTGGAGGAGCTGCCGGCGGGCAAGAAAGTCCAACTCGGTCCCTTCGAGCTCGAGCTGGTCCATCTCTCCCACTCGATCCCCGACATGCGCGGCGTGATCCTCGGCACTGAGGTGGGCAAGATCCTGATGACCGGCGACTACAAGTTTGACCAGACCCCGGTCGACGGCCGCCCCGCCGATATCTCACGGCTCGCCCAGCTCGGCCGCGAAGGCCTGCTGTTGCTCTGCGGTGACTCGACCAACGCCGACCGGCCGGGGATTGCGCCCTCGGAGTCGAGCGTCGGGCCGGCGCTGGTGGAGACCTTCTCGGCCTGCAAGGGCCGGGTCATCGTCACCTCCTTCGCCTCCAACATCCACCGCGTGCAGCAGGTGATCGACGCCGCCGTCACGCTTGACCGCCGGGTCGCCCTGGTCGGGCGCTCGATGCGCAAGAACTTCAACATCGCCTCCAACCTCGGCATCGCCAAAGCGCCTTCGGGCCTCTTCATCCAGCCGCGCGAGATCGAGGACTTCCCCGACGAGAAGGTGATCGTGATCTCCACCGGCAGCCAGGGCGAGCCGCTCTCGGCGCTGAGGCGGATGGCCAACAACGACCATCGCGACGTCCAGCTGCACTCGGGCGACACCGTGGTCTTCTCGGCGACGCCGGTGCCGGGCAACGAGCGCGCGGTTAACGAAACGATCGACCGCATCTACGAGATCGGCGCCTCGGTCGTGACCGCCAAGGATGCGCCGATCCACGCTTCCGGGCACGGCTGGCAGGAGGAGCTGAAGCTGATGCTCAACCTGACCAAACCGCGCTACGTGATGCCCGTGCACGGCGACCACCAGCGGCTGCGCTTGCACGCGGGCCTTGCCCACTCGGTCGGAATCGATCCCGAGAACGTCTTTCAGGGTCGTAACGGCCTGCCGCTGGAGCTGGACGCCGACGGAGCGCGCTTCGGCAAGGAGATCCACGCCGGTGTCGTCTACGTCGACGGAGTCAACGTCGGCGAGCCCGACGACGTCGCGCTGCGCGACCGCCGTGAGATCTCCGCCGACGGCATCTTCATCGTCGTCGCGACGATCTCCGCCGAGGACGGCAGCGTCGTTGCCGATCCCGAGGCGATCGTGCGCGGCGTCGCCCTGCCCGAGGGCGAGGAGTCCCTGGTCGAAGAGCTGAAGGACGTTGTCGAGGACTCGCTCGAGGATGCCGCCGAGGCCGGCACGCGCGAGATTCATCTGATCCAGGAAGACGTTCACGAGGCGATCGCCAAGCTCGTCTACGAGAAACTGCGCAGCCGGCCGATGATCCTGCCGGTCGTCGTCGAGGTCTAGCCGGAACTAAAAAGGACCCGCCGGTCGCGTTGGGGAGAACCGGCGGGCCCTTGTGTCTCGTCCATCGGGGAACCTAAGCCGCGGCGCTAAAGCGGGTCTAAAGCTGGGTTAATTCCCCGCTCAGACTTGGAGGTGCGGAGGGGCAGCCGGACACGAAAGAGCGCGCCGCCCAGGTCGGACTCGCCTGCCTCGGCGCTGCCCCCGTGCGATCTGGCCACGGCGCTGACGATCGCCAGGCCGAGACCGCTGCCGCCGCCGATCGCGGTATCGGCAGGGCCATCGCCGCGGACGAAGCGCTCGAAGATCTGCTCGCGAAGCTCCGCCGGCACGCCAGGACCGTTGTCGGCGACCTCGACCACGGCGCTCGCGCCCTCGGCGCGAAGGCGCAGCTCGATCTTCGATCCCGGTGGGGTATGGCGGGCGGCGTTGTCGAGCAGATTGAGCACCACGCGGTGCAGCTCGTCGGGATTGCCGTCGACCAAGAGCGGTCGCTCGTTCTCGATCCGCAGCTCACGTTCGCCGATCGTCGGCGCAACCTCCGCCGCGGCGTTGCCCGCCACCTCGGCCAGATCGCAGCGGGTGCGGGCGCCAATCCGTCCGGCGTCGGCGCGGGCGAGGAGCAGGAGGTCGCCGACCAAGCGGCTCATGCGGGTGGAGGAGCGCAGCGCCGAGTCGACCATCGCCCGCTCGTCCTCTTGCGCCGGCTCCTCGAGCGAGGTCTGGAGCAGCTCCAGGTTGGCGAGGATGCTGGTCAGGGGCGTGCGCAGCTCGTGCGAGGCGTCGGCGACGAACTCGCGCTGGCGCTTTAGCGCCGCTTCGCGCTCGGCGCGGGCGGCGTCGAGAGAGCGGAGCATCCGCTCCAGCGTCCTCGCCAGCTCGCCCACCTCGTCGTCCACACGCGGCTGTGGCATGTGGCTGGAAGGGTCGCCGGTGTCCGCGATTGTGCGCGCCGTTGCGGTCAGCGAGGCGATCGGCCGCATCGCTCGACGGGCGATCGCCACGCCCGCGAGGCTGGCGAGCAGGGTTGCACCCAGTACGCCGGCTGCGATCAGGAGCCAGAGCCGGCCCACGGTCGAGTCGATGTGCTGCTCGTCGCGGCCGTACTGGACGTAGCCGGCGATTCGCCCGGTCTGGCGGCTGCGCAGGGCGACCGTCACAACCCGCATCTCACCGATGTCGCGGATGCCGGGCACGGGGGGGCCGAGTTCGGCTGCGTTCGGGCTGGCGTCGAGTTCGCGCCCCTGTGAGTCGTAGATCCGCACCGAGGCGTCGTTGGGGCTGACGAAATCCCCCAGGTCCGGCTCGCGGACGATCAGCGTGTTGGTGATCGTGTCGACGATCTGGACCTGAGAAGCCAGCGTCGCCACCGCGCCCTTCATCTCGCGGTTGAAGTCGTCCCGGATGCGCTGCGCGGCGAGGTTGCCGACGATCACCCCGAACAGCACCAGAATCGCCAGGGTCAACCCGGCGGAGACGCCGGCGAGGCGCCAGCGAACCGGCCAGTTGCCCGGCCGGAATGCCGCTAGCCCTTGAGCACGTAGCCGGCGCCGCGTTTGGTGTGCAGAAGCCGTGTCTCCTCACCCGCCTCGAGCTTGCGGCGCAGATTGGAGATGAACACGTCGATCGTGTTGGTTGCCGCCATCGGGTCATAGCCCCAGACCTCGTCGAGCAGGCGCTCGCGTGAGACGACGAGGCGCTCGTTGTGCATCAGGTATTCGAGCAACTCGAACTCGCGGTTGGTCAGCTCGATCTCGCGCTCGCCGCGGCGCACCTCGCGCGTATCCGGGTTGAGGCTGAGGTCGCCGACCTCGAGCGATGCCGAGCCGCGCGGCGGCCGGCGGCGCAGCAGGGCACGGATCCGGGCGAGCAGCTCCTTGCGCTCGAATGGCTTGATCAGATAATCGTCTGCGCCGCTGTCGAGCCCGCCAACCCGGTCCTCGGTCTCCGCCCTTGCGGTCAGCATCAGGATCGGCACGTCGCTGTCGGCGCGCAGTCGCTGGCAGACCTCGACCCCGTCCATCCGCGGTAGGCCCAGGTCGAGGACGACCAGGTCCGGCACGAAGCCCGCGGCGACGTCGAGCGCGTCGACTCCATCCGCCGAGGTGCGCACCTCATAGCCCTCGTTGCGCAGCGAGCGCCGCAGCACGTCGGCGATCTCCTGATCGTCCTCGACGACGAGGACGCGGCCTCCCGAAAGGTCGGTCTCATTTACAAGCACGCAGCGATGTTAGCCCGGTCGCGGCGAGATACCCCCTGCTTTTAGCGTGAATTTAAGGGCCCTTCGGGGTCGGTGCGTCAGCTCAAACATTGGTCGATTTTCCTAATTTGCAACTTTTAATGTGCGGTAGAGCACTAAATCCGGGATATCCTCTGCTCGCGATGGAGGGCCACCCCGCGGAAGGCGTCTTGCACGCTTGGCACGAGATCGCCGACAAGGGCTGGGACACGCTGCTCGTCGGCAACGGCCTCTCGATCAACATCTCGCCTGACTTCGCTTACGAATCCCTCTACGCAGAGGCGGAAAAGGCAGCCGAGAACGGGCCGCTCGACAAGCGGGATCTGATGGTCTTCGAGCGCTTCGGGACGAGCAACTTCGAGGTCGCGCTCGGCAAGCTGCGTGACGCGATCGCCATGGCGGAGGTGCTCGGCCAGCCGTCGCTGACCTACCGTCGGCGCTTCTCCAGCGTGCAGGCAGCGCTCGGCGCGACGGTCAGGGGGGTCCACCTGAAAAGGTCGGAGGTGCCGGACTCGACCCTCGCGACGATCAAGGACGAACTGCGCGGATACAAGGCCATATTCAGCACGAGCTATGACCTGATCCTCTACTGGGCGACCGGCCACGATGAGGACTTCGCCGCGTTTCGCGACTGCTTCTGGGGTCCCGACAACTCCTTCGACTCGGGTAACTGCCAGATATGGGGCGGCAACACGGCGACGTACTTCTTGCACGGCGCGCTCCATCTGATCGTCGATGGCGAGGGCAGAACTCGAAAGCTCACCGGGACCGACCAGACTCTGCTCGAGCAGTTCGGCAAGCCGATTCCCTCCGACCCGGAGGCGCGACCGCTGTTGATCACCGAGGGCTCGGCCCGCGACAAGCTGCGCGCCATCGAGGGCAACGATTACCTCGCGCACGCATATGAGGAGCTGAAGGAACGGTCCGGCGCCCTGCTGGTCTTCGGTCACTCGCTCGGCGAGCAGGATCGCCACCTGATCGACGCGATCAACTCCAATCCCGACAGGCCCGTGGCGATCTCGATGGTTCGGGAGGACGGCGAGCACCTGCGCGAGCGCCAGTCAGAAATCTGGGGCAGGCTCAAGACGAAGGCCGAGGATGTCTGCTTCTTCGACGCCGAGACTCACCCGCTCGGCTCCCGGGGCCTACGGGGGACCGTGCCTTGGAAGGGGTTCCGTCCCTACGCCGGCCGAATCGGCCGCCCGCCGACGCGCGAGCGTGCTTGACGAAGTCCATCAGCTCAATTCCGTGCGCATATAGCGCGGAAGGCGCGCGTTTCATAGCACTTGCCATCTGCCTCGCTTGCCATGATCGGCCGCAGTCGTGAGCTCATCCGCTGCCGTCCACCTGCACGCACACAGCGAGTACTCGCTGCTCGATGGCGCCTGCAAGATCGACGCGATGGCGGCGCGGGCGGCGGAGTTGGGGCAGCCGGCGCTGGGGCTTACCGACCACGGCGTGATGAACGGCGCCGTCGACCTCTACAAGGCTTGCCAGAAGCACGGGATCAAGCCCATCGCCGGCCTCGAGGCCTACCTCGTCGACGACGTCAAGGCGATCAAGGAGAAGCCCAAGTACGAGCGCAACCATCTCACCCTGCTGGCCGAGAACGACGCCGGCTTCGCCAACCTGGTCAAGCTCACCTCGGCCGGCTTCCTGCAGGGCTTCTCACGCGGCAAGGCCAACGTGGACATGGAGATGCTCGCCGCCCACGCCGAGGGGGTGATCGTCCTCACCGGCTGCCTGCAGTCGCGCTTCTGCCGACGCCTGATCGAAGAGCGTGCCGACGACGCTCGCGGTCACCTCGACGACCTGATCCAGGCCTTCGGCCCCGAGCAGGTCTACTTCGAGGTGCAGAAAAACGGCATCGACGAGCAGGAGAAGGCCAACCAGGGGATCGTCCGGTTCGCCCGCGAGCTGAACCGTCCGCTGGTCGGCACCGCCGACGTCCACTACCTGCGCCGCGAGGACTTCGACAACCACGCGGCGCTGCTCTGCGTACAGACCAAGTCGACCCTCGAGGCGCCGAAGATGAGCTTCGACACCAATGAGTTCTTCCTCAAGAGCAACGAGGAGATGGCCGACTCCTTCGCCGAGTGGCCCGAGGCGATCCCGACGACGCTGGAGATCGCCGAGCGCTGCTCGCTGGAAATCGAGCTGGGCAGCCTGCTGCTGCCGCGCTACCCGACCGAGGATGGCGAGGAGCCGGAGGCGATGCTGCGGAGGATCGCCGGCGAGGGGCTGCGGGCCCGCTACGGCGACCCCGCTCCGGCCGAGGCCGTGGAGCGGATGGAGTTCGAGCTCGGCGTGATCGAGGAGATGGGCTTTGCCTCCTACTTCCTGATCGTCTGGGACTTCGTCCGCTACGCCAAGGAGAACGGCGTTGCCGTCGGCCCCGGCCGTGGCTCGGCGGCGGGCTCGATCGTCTCCTACGTGCTCAAGATCACCGACCTCGATCCGCTTGCCGAGGGCCTGATCTTCGAGCGCTTCCTCAACCCCGGGCGCAAATCGATGCCGGATATCGACATCGACTTCTCCGTCCGCGGGCGGGAGCGGATGATCCGCTATGTCGGCGACAAGTACGGCCGCGAGTCGGTGGCCCAGATCATCACCTTTGGCAAGATGGCGCCGCGCGCGGCGACCCGCGACGCCGCGCGGGTCCTCGGCTTCGACTACGGCAGCGGCGATCGTCTCGCCAAGCAGATCCCGGAGCCGATCATGGGCCGCAGCCCCTCCTTCGAGGAATGCCTGAAGTCGGGGCAGGAGCTGAAACGGACCTACGACGCCGAGCCGGACGCGAAACGGATCATCGACGTGGCCCAGGGGCTCGAGGGGATCATTCGCAACAACTCGATCCACGCCGCCGCGGTGGTGATCGCCGACCGGCCCTTGCACGAGGTGGTGCCACTGCAGCTGGCCGAGGACCGCAACGCGCCGGCAGCCGGCAACGGCGGTGGCAAGCCGGAGCGTCAGTACAAGATCGTGACCCAGTACTCGATGGGGCCGATCGAGGAGATGGGGCTGCTGAAGATGGATTTCCTCGGCCTGCGCAACCTTGACGTGATCGAGGACGCGATCGACATCATCGAGCGCTCGCGTGGCGGCGAGAGGGTCGACATGGAGAAGATCCCGATCGACGACGCGAAGACCTACGCGATGCTCGCCGCCGGCGACTCCACCGGTGTCTTCCAGTTCGAGTCGGAGGGGATGCGGGACGCCCTGCGCAAGGTCGGACCGACCGAGTTCGCCGACATCGTCGCCCTCGGCGCCCTCTACCGACCAGGGGCGATGGCCTACATCCCCGCCTACGCCAAGGGCAAGCGGGATCCCTCGACGGTGCGCTATCCCGACCCACGGCTGCGGGCGATCACCGAGGAGACTCACGGCTGCGTCATCTACCAGGAGCAGTTGATGGAGATCGCGCGTTCGATGGCCGGCTTCACGGGCGCCGAGGCGGATGACCTGCGCAAGGCGATCGGCAAGAAGAAGCGCGACCTGATGGCGACGATGAAGGACAAATTCATGCAGGGCCTGGCCGAATCCGACACCGCCACGGCGGTTGCCAAGGATCTCTGGAAGCTGAACGAAGCGGCGGCCGACTACTCCTTCAACAAGTCCCACGCCGCCTGCTATGGGCTGATCTCCTACCGCACCGCCTACCTCAAGGCCAACTACCCGGCCGAGTACATGGCGGCCGTGATCTCCTCGGTGATGAACACCAAAGACAAGGTGCCGCTCTTCGTCAACCGCTGCGCGGAGATGGGGATCGACGTGCTGCCGCCCGACGTCAACTCCTCCGACCACAGCTTCGTCGTCTCCGAGAAGGCGATCCGCTTCGGCCTCGACGCGGTGAAGAACGTCGGGCACTCGGCGGTCGAGGCGATCCTGCGAGCTCGCGAGGATGCTCAGATCGCCTCGATTTGGGACTTCTGCGAGCGGGTCGACTCGCGCGCGGTCAACAAACGGGCGATCGAATGCCTGATCAAGTGCGGCGCTCTCGACTCCACCGGGGCGACTAGGAAAGGCATGCTCGAGGCGCTGCCGGCGGCGCAGTCGGCCGGCCAGAAAGCCCAGGAGGACGCTCAGCTCGGCCAGGGCTCGATCTTCGACTTCGGCGACGCGGCGGCCAGTGAGGGGGAGGGGGGCTCCTCGAGCTCCCACCACCGCCCGCCGATCTCAGCCGCCGAGTTCGAGCGCCGCGAGCTGCTGGCGCTGGAGAAGGAGACTCTCGGCACCTATCTTTCCTCGCATCCGCTCTCGGAAGTCCGCGAGGCGCTGCGTGCCCGCGTCGATTGCAGCCTGGCGGACCTGGCGAACAAGCCAGACGGGGCTTGGGTCACCGTCGGCGGCATCGTCGCCGAGAGCAAGAAGATCCGCACCAAGAGCGGCAATCAGATGATGTTCGCGACGCTCGACGACATCGAAGGACAGGTCGAGATGCTGGTCTTCAAGGCCGACCAGACCGAGAGCGCCGGGGCGATCGAGACCGATGCCGTCGTCATCGTCCGCGGCCGGATAGACCACAAGGACCGGGGCGAGACGAAGCTCGTCGTGCAAGAGGCCGAGCGATTCGAACCCGATGTGGAGGAGATGGCCCGGGCGAGCGCCGCCGCGAGCGCACCGGCGGCCCCGCTGCGGCTGACGATCGACACGGCGAGCCTTGGCAATCCTCATCTGATCGAGGAACTGAAGACGGTCTTCGAGGGCCATCGGGGCGACGCCGAGGTCTTCCTGGCGATCCCCGGCGAAGACGGCAGGGCCCGTGAGTGGAAGCTGGGCGAGGAGTTCAAGGTTCGCAACTCGAGCAAGTTGCTGGCGGAGTTGGATCACGTCCTAGGCGCCGACGCTCTGGCTGCCTAGACTTCTGCTGTGCCCGCTACGCGCCAGAAGACCGGTGAGTGCCGTCAGTGCCGTTCTTTCTGCGACAAGATGGTGGAGCCGCGAAGCTGCGTCGAGCTCGGTTGTCGCTTCCTCTACAGCTACGTCGATGGCCTGACGGGGACGCAGTACGTCGGTTGCATGCAGGAGGTCTTCGCCGCCAAGATCGAGCTCGACGCGGTCTTGCAGCCGGGTGGCTTTGGCGGAGTCAAGATGACCGGTACGGCGCTGCCCCACTGCCCCTTCTCGGTCGAGCGTGCCTACGCAGGCTCGGGGCCTGAGTACGACTGCGTCAACCATCGCTTTTTCGACTGCACCGACGACGGTCCGGAGGGCCTGCGGGCGTTCGATTTGCGCGACCTTGCATCTGAGCCACCTGGCGTCTAAGTCGACACGGTTCCATGTAGGCTTTACGGCATGAGCGATTCTTCGGCAGTAGCAGAGGCAGAGCAGGTGGCGATGGACGCGGCGGCTGATGACGCCGGGGCCGAGGGCCCCAAGTTCACGCTCGAGCTGAATCAGGACCAGCAGGACATCCGCGACTGGGTCCATGGCTTCGCCGAGGGCGTCGTGCGCCCCGCGGCCGCCGAATGGGACGAGCGCGAGGAGACGCCCTGGCCCGTTATCCAGGAGGCCGCCAAGATCGGCCTCTACGGATTCGAAGCGCTGGGCCAGTTCTTCGGCGACGACACCGGTCTGACGCTGCCGATAGCCAACGAGGAGCTCTTCTGGGGCGACGCCGGCATCGGCATGGCGATCATGGGTACCTCGCTGGCCGTCGCCGCGATCTTCGGGCAGGGAACCCCGGAGCAGATGGGTGAGTGGATCCCGCAGTGCTTCGGCACCGAGGACGACCCCAAGGTGGCCGCCTTCTGCGCTTCGGAGCCGGACGCGGGCTCCGACGTGGCGGCGATCCGCACCACCGCCAAGTACGACGAGGCGACCGACGAGTGGGTGCTCAACGGGCAGAAGGCCTGGGCGACCAACGGCGGCATCGCCGACGTCCATGTCGTGATCGCCTCGGTCGATCGCGAGCTACGCTCGCGCGGGCACGCCGCCTTCGTCATCCCACCCGGCACGAAGGGTTGCCAGCAGGGCGCCAAGGTCAAGAAGCACGGTCTGCGCGCCTCCCACACCGCCGACGTCCACCTCGACGACTGCCGCATCCCGGGCTCGTGCCTGCTCGGCGGCAAAGAGAAGCTCGACGAGCGCCTCGCCCGGGTCCGCGAGGGCAAGAGCTCCAAATCGCAAGCGGCGATGCAGACCTTCGAGGCGAGCCGGCCGACCGTCGGCGCGCAGGCGATCGGCATCGCCCGCGCCGCCTACGAGTACTCGCTCGAGTACGCCAAAGAGCGACAGCAGTTCGGCAAGGCGATCATCGAGAACCAGTCGATCGCCTTCGCCCTCGCCGACATGAAGATGGAGATCGATGCCGCCCGCCTGCTCGTCTGGCGTGCCGCCTGGATGGGTCGCACTGGGCAGAAGTTCGAAAACGCCGAGGGCTCGATGTCGAAGCTCAAGGCCGGCGAGGTCGCCGTCTGGGCGACCGAGCGGGCGATCCAGATCCTCGGTGGCAACGGCTACACCCGCGAGTTCCCGGTCGAGCGGATGCACCGCGACGCCAAGATCTACACGATCTTCGAGGGCACCTCCGAGATCCAGCGCCTGGTCATCAGTCGCGCGATCTCCGGCGTCCACATCAAATAGCCCGCCGCACAGGTTCCACGAGCGCCGCTGTCGACTTTGCCCGGGTCACAGCCCCTGCAAAGTCGCCTGCGATGAGCGGAAGCCCGGTCGTCCTCCGGCCGAATTGATGTCGCACGCGCTGCGCGCTTAGCGACGAAGATGCCGCGCGGCTACGCCGCGCAAAAGACAGATTGCATATCGCCGCTTCGCGACATTCGCCCGGAGGACGACCGGGCTTCCTGACCTCAAACGCCTACGGCACGGGTTCATGTGATCATCGCGCCCGCAATGGCGGAGTCGCTCCCACACGAAGTGCCGAAGCCCTGGGGCAGCGAGCTCTGGTACGCACATACAGATCGCTACGCGGGGAAGATCCTGTGGGTTAATGCGGGGCAGCGGCTCTCGGTCCAGTACCACCTGGCAAAGGACGAGACCTCCTACTTGCTCTCGGGGCGAGCGAAGATCAGCCAAGGTGCATCTCAGGAGCAGCTTCAAGAGCGCGAGATCGAGCCAGGAGACGTCTGGCGCAACGAACCAAACGTCGTTCACACCATCGAGGCGATAGAGGATTCGGTGGTGCTTGAGGTCTCCACTCCAGAGCTAGACGATGTCGTTCGACTGGATGATCACTACGGCCGCACCGACGGGAATTCCGAATCAAGCTAACGCGCAGGTAAGTCGCGAGCGCGCAGCGCGTGCGATATCAATTCCCGCGAGAGCGCATCGCCGTCTCTCACTTCTCGCGGCGTTTGAGTCCGGTCTGCCGTAGGCGCTTTGCTGCCGTAACTTCTTTTTTGTCCGCGCCTTTCTTGTTCGGACCTGGCGTCTCCAGGGTTGCCGGTAAGCCTTCAAAGCGGGGCTCGGATAGGAAGGCGGCCAGGCCCTGTTTGCCCATCTCGCCTTTGCCGATGTTGGCGTGGCGGTCGCGACAGGAGCCGAGGGGGGCGGCGGCGTCGTTTACGTGGAGGCAGCGGAGGCGGTCTAGGCCTACCTTCTCGTCGGCTTCGTCGACTACTTCGCTGAGGTGCTCGGCGTCCGTCACGTCGTAGCCCTGGACGAAAAGGTGGCAGGAGTCGAGGCAGAGGCCGAGGCGCTTGCCGCCGCCGGCCAGGTCGATCAGCTCGGCGGTTTGGTCGAAGTCGCGGCCGAGCAGGCCTTTGTGGCCGGCGGTCTGCTCGAGCAGGAGCGGGCAGCTGTCGCTGTCCTTCACGGCCGCCGCGATGACCTTGGCGGCGCGTTTGATCGACGGTCCGAGGGGCTCGCCTTTCTGCGCGCCCGGATGGAGGACGACGCCGGCGGCGCCGATGCCGTCGCCGATCCGCAGGGCGTGGGTGAGCGAGGCAAGCGATTTCTTGCGCAGCTCTTTGTCTTTCGAGGCGCAGTTGATCAGGTAGACCGCGTGGATCGCGACTACTTTGACCGACGAGGCGTCCATCGCCTCTTTGAACGCCGCGAAATCGTCGGGGCCGTAGTTGGTCGGCCGCCACATCCGCGGACTCTGGTTGAAGATCTGGATAGATTCGCAGCCGCGCTCCTCGCCGCGCTCGATTGCGTTGGCAAGTCCACCTGCCGTGGAGACATGCGCTCCGATCAACATGACCAGCGATAACCCCCGTTTGAGATTTGCTCCCTCGCCGACCGGTGCGCTGCACATCGGCGGGGCGAGGACGGCACTCTACAACTGGCTTGCGGCGCGCCACGAGGGGGGCGCCCTGGTGCTGCGGATCGAGGACACCGACCGTGAGCGCTCTACCGAGGAGAACGTCGAGCAGATCCTCGACGCGCTGCGCTGGCTGGAGCTGGACTGGGACGAGGGGCCGGTATCGCAGGCCTCGCGCTCCGATAGTCACCAGGCGGCGCTGGAGCGCCTGCTTGAGAGCGGCGCCGCATATCGCGACCAGGCCACCGCGAAGGACGTCGAGGCCTGGAAGGCCGAGCACGGTGCCGGTCGCGGTTACCGGGGCGAGCCGAGCGAGGCGGCGGACGCGGCGGTGCGGCTGCGGGTGCCCGACGAGGGCGAGACCGTGGTCGAGGACCTGATCCGCGGTCCGGTCAGCTTCCCCAACCGCAGCTATGACGACTTCGTCATCGCGCGGGGTGACGGCTCGGTCCTCTACAACTTCGCCGTCGCAGTGGACGACGCAGAGATGGGCATCACCGATGTAGTGCGCGGCGACGATCATCTCTCCAACACGCCGAAGCAGCTGCTCGTGCTCGAGGCGCTCGGCTTCGAGGCGCCGCGCTACGCGCACCTGCCGCTCCTGCACGGCCCCGACGGTCGCAAGCTCTCCAAGCGCCACGGCGCCGCCTCGGTGCAGGAGCTGCGCGATGCGGGCTATCTGCCGGCGGCCGTGCGCAACTACCTGGCGCTGCTCGGCTGGGGGGCTGATGACGATGCGACGCTGATCCCGACCGAGGAGCTGGTCGAGCGCTTCCGGGTCGCGGACGTCGGCAAGGCGGCGGCGATCTTCGACGAGAAGAAGCTGCGCTGGGTCAACGGCCGCTACATGCGCGAGATGTCGCGCGATGAGTACGTGCGGGCCGTTGCCACGCACCTGGGGCGCCGAGTGGACGAGCAGCTGCGTGCAGCTTGCGAGATCGTGCAGGAGAAAGCCCAGACCTTGGCCGAGGTCTGGCCGCTGATCCGTTTCCTCTTCGAGCCTCCGGTCGAGGACGAGAAGGCCTGGCGGAAGACGATGAAGGACGAGGCACCGGCGGCGCTCGAGGCCTCCCGGGAGGCGCTTGCCGCGGCGGGCGGCTTTGACGCGGCGGAAGTGGAGACGGCGCTGTCGCCATTGCCGGAGCGACTGGGGCTCAAACCCGGGCGCGTCTACCAGCCGATTCGGGTCGCGATCAGCGGCGGCACCGTCTCGCCCGGCATCTTCGAGTCGTTGGCCGTGCTGGGCCGTGAGGAAGCGCTGCGGCGCATCGACGCGGCGCTGGTACGCCTTAGCGCACAAAGCGACACCTAAAAATCGGGAGGCCAAAGCTAAACCGTGCGTCCTCTGCTGCCGATGATGGGGGCGGAGCGACCTGACTATGGCATCGAGCAAAACGCAGAGCAATGGGAAGGTGCACTCGGCCGATGCGCCGCGTGGCGCCGGAGCACCCGCGCCCGGAGCGCGCCTGGCCGCGGCCTTCGAGGCGGTGGAGAAATTCCCGGCGCTGATCGAGTCCCGCGCCCGTGTGATGCAGGCCGCGACGGCCGAGACCTCCCGCATCGGTGACCTGGTCGAGGCCGTTGAGGCCGACGTCGCTCTGACGATCGCCGTTCTGCGCTTCGCCAACCGGGCCAGCAGCCTGGGCAACGTCGGCGGCGTACCGGCTGCGATCGACATTCTGAAGCCCTCGGGCGTACTGGCGATCGCCGGCACCGCGCCGGTCTTCGACTTCTTCGAGCCCAACGGGGGCTGGGAGCTGCGCCCTGAGCAGTTCCGTGTCCACGCCCTCGCAACTCAGCAGGCAGCCGCCCGGATCGGGCGTGAGATCGGCTGGGAGGACCGCGATGAGCTGGTCGTCGCGGCCCTGCTCCACGACATCGGGCGGCTGGTCATCTCCAAGCTTCATCCGGGTCGCAAGACCTACTTCGATGCAACCTCGCGCACGCCTGAGCAGCGGATCCGCGAAGAACGCGACCAGCTCGGCATCGACCACGCGCTGGTCGGCGGCGTCCTGGCGCGACGCTGGAACGTGCCGCAGCGGATCGCCGTCGCGATCGAGCGCCACCACGCCGAGGACGCCGAAGGCCTCGCCGCGGTGGTCGCAACCGCTGACATGGTTGCCCACTACTCCCAAGGCGAGGCGGTGACCCCGGAGCGCCTGCGCGAGACCGCGAAGCGCTGTGGCCTCGGCCCCGAGGGCCTGCGCGAGCTTCTCTATGAGCTTCCATACCCGCGGGAGCGCGAGTCCCGGGTCAGCGAGCCGTGCCCGCTCTCCGGCCGCGAGCTTGACGTCCTACGTCATCTCTCCGAGGGCATGGTCTACAAGCAGATTGCCGGCGAGATGCAGCTCTCGGTCTCGACCATCCGCACCCACCTGCACAACGTCTACGGCAAGATCGGCGCCGTCGACCGTGCGCAGGCGGTCCTCACCGCGCGCGACCGCGGTTGGATCTAGTCGATCAGGCATTCGCGCAGCGCGATCGCGACCGCGTGGGTTCTGTTTCTCGCGCCGAGGCGGGCGAGGACGTTCTTGGTATGCGTCTTCACCGTTTCTTCGCTGAGGCCGAGCTCACGAGCGGCGACGACAGTGGAGCCACCGTCTGCCAGCAGCTGCAGGATCTCGCGCTGGCGTCGGGTCAGCCTGCCGCGGCTGCCGCTCGGCGGCACGGCGGGATCGACGAATCGTTGCTGCTCGAGGGCCGCCCACACGGCCCGAGCCATTTCCTCGGCACCGGCGGTGCGGGCGACATACGCGCTGGCGCCGGCCTGCAGGGCCGCCGAGGCGAGGTGGCGCTCGGGGCGCTCGCCATGGGCGACGATCCCCATGCCGGGAGCCGTCTTGCGCAGTGCTCGGATTGCCTCGTTGCCATAGAGCGGCTCCTCTTCGTCGGCTGGCTCGCGCCGCAAGGCGACGACCGCCACGTCGACGCTGCCGACGTCGCGGATCAGCTCGATCGCCTCGCCGCGCGTCTCGCTCTCATGGATCTCGAAATCCCCCGTGAGGGCTTGGCGCATGCCCAACCGAACCAGCGGCTGGGCGTCAATCACAAGGCAATGTGGGCGCTCGCTTGGAACCACTCGATCCTATACCCAGCAAAATCCGCTTTGTGCGGTAGAAAGGGCCTGTGATTTCAATCACTTCGAAGTCGCGCTATGCCGTTGTCGCCATGGCCGAGCTGGCTCGCTCGGGAGAGCGGCCGGTGCCGATCAAGGAGCTGGCCGAGCGGCGCGGTATCCCGGAGCAGTTCCTCGAGCAGCTCTTCTCGACCCTTCGCCGGGCCGGTCTGCTGACCAGCCACCGCGGGATGAAAGGCGGCTACACGCTTGCCAGGGCCGCCGACGAGATCACCGTGCTCGAGGTGGTCCAAACTCTCGACGGCAAGGTCGGCCAGGAGGCCGACGAGGCCGGGGGTATCTGGGCCGAGGGCGTGGGTGCGCTGCGCAAGGTCTTCGGCCAGACGACGATCGCCGAAGTCGCCCGTCGCGAGGCCGAGGAGGCCGGCTCGGGGATGTACTTCATCTGATGAGGATCGGAGTGGAGGCTTCGGCCGTCGTGGGGGGGACGCCACTGGTGGCGTTACGGCGCCTGAGCGAGGGGCTGCCTGGCGAAGTCTGTGCGAAGCTGGAGTACTTCAACCCCGGGGGGTCGGTCAAGGACCGGATCGGGGTGGCGATGCTCGATGCGGCCGAGCAGGATGGGCTGATCGAGCGGGGGCGTTCGGTGATCGTCGAGCCGACCAGTGGCAATACGGGGATTGCGCTGGCAATGGTCTGCGCGGCACGTGGCTACGAGCTGATCCTGACCCTGCCCGAGGGGATGAGCCGGGAGCGGGCGAAGCTGCTGCGGGCCTACGGGGCGGAGGTGCGCGAGACGCCCTCGCTCGGAGGGATGACCGAGGCGGTCGAGCTGGCCGAGGCGATTTGCGAGCAGCGCAAGGGGTTCATGCCGCAGCAGTTCTCCAACCCGGCAAATCCCGAGGTGCACCGCCGCACCACCGCGGAGGAGATCTGGAACGACACGGATGGGGAGGTCGACGCCTTCGTCGCGGGGGTCGGTACGGGCGGGACGATCACCGGGGTGGGCGGCATGCTTCGCGAACGCAAGCCCGACGCGCTGGTCGTCGCGGTCGAGCCAGCAACATCCCCAGTGCTCTCGGGCGGCATCCCCGGCCCGCACAAGATCCAGGGCATCGGCGCGGGCTTCATCCCGGAGGTGCTCGACCGCTCGCTGATCGCCGAGACGATCGGCATCGGCGACGAGGACGCGTTGGAGACGGCCCGTATCGCAGCGAAGCGGGAGGGGGTGCTGGCCGGCATCTCCGCCGGGGCAAACATCAAAGCGGCGCTGGAGGTGGCCACGCGGCCGGAGATGGAGGGAAAACGGGTGGTGACCGTGGTCTGCGACTCGGGCGAGCGGTACATGTCCCTACCCTTCTTCGCACCGTGAGACTGTTGAAGCGAGTGGCCCATGAGATCCGTGCGGACATCGCCGCCGCGCGGGATCGCGATCCGGCTGCTCGGGGTGTTTCGTCTTTCGAGATCCTGATCGGCTGGGCCGGCGTGCAGGCATTGCTCGCGCATCGCCTCGCCCATGCCTTGCGCGACGCCGGTATGCCGGTGGTGCCCGGCACGATCGCTTACGTGGCCCGGACCGTGACCGGGGTCGAGATCCACCCCGCGGCCAAGATCGGGCGCGAGTTCTTCATCGACCACGGCTCCGGCGTGGTGATCGGCGAGACCGCCGAAATCGGCCGGCGGGTGACCCTGTACCAAGGGGTGACGCTGGGCGGCACCGGCTTCCAGCCCGGCAAGCGACACCCCACGTTGGGCGACAACGTCACTGTCGGCTCGGGCGCCAAGCTGCTCGGCCCGATCGCCGTCGGCGACGGCGCCAAGATCGGTGCCAACACCGTCGTCGTCGAGGACGTGCCGCCCTCCTCGACCGTCGTCGGCAACCCCGGTCATCTGGTCAAGGTGGAAGGGCGACGGCCAGAGGGGCCGGACGCCGACTGGATCCACCTGCCCGACCCGATCGCCGAGGCGATCAAGACCCTTTCGGAGCGGATCGCCAAGCTCGAGCAGCGCCTTGCCGAGCTCGACGGCGGCGAGGGCGCGAGCGGAAATGGGGAGGAGCTTCGACCGCGGACCGGCCGCTCCTCGGCCGGAGGCTGAGCCAGCCGTTCCCGTCTCTATTCTCGGAGCGATGCTTCAGGCCGAGCCCGAGACGCCCGCCGGCGAGCCGGACGCCCCTCTGGGGGCTCCCACCGAAGCGGGCGCGGATCGCGCCGAGCGCCTGCTGGCCGGGCTGAACGAGCCGCAGCAGCAGGCGGTGCGCCACGGGGAGGGGCCCCTGCTCGTCCTCGCCGGTGCCGGCTCGGGCAAGACCCGGGTTCTCACCCATCGCATTGCCTACCTGTTGGCTACGGGGCAGGCGCGGCCGGGGGAGATCCTGGCGATCACCTTCACCAACAAGGCCGCGACCGAGATGCGCGAGCGGGTCGAATCCCTTGTCGGGCGGGCGACCCGGGCGATGTGGGTCACGACCTTCCACTCGGCTTGCGCGCGGATGCTGCGCGCCGACGCCGAGCGCCTCGGCTACTCGCGCGGCTTCACGATCTACGACGAGTCGGACTCGTTGCGGATGCTCAAACGCTGCATGGAGGAGCTGCATGTCGACCCGAAGCGCTACCCGCCGCGGGCGATCCGCGCGCAGATCTCGGGCGCCAAGAACCAGCTGGTCGACGCCGACGCCTACGCGCAGGCCCAGGGCAGCGTCTTCGAGGAAACCACGGCCGGCGTCTACCACCTCTACGAGAAGCGGATGCTCGAGGCCAACGCGATGGACTTCGACGACCTGCTGGTGCGCACCGTGAACGGGCTGGAGCTGTTCGAGGAGGTGCGCGAGCGTTGGCGCCGGACCTTCCGCCACGTCCTCGTCGACGAGTACCAGGACACCAACCACGCCCAGTACAGGCTGCTACAGCTGCTCACCTCCGAGCACGGCAACCTGATGGTCGTCGGCGACGAGGATCAGTCGATCTACGGCTTCCGCCACGCCGACATCCGCAACATCCTCGATTTCGAGCGGGACTTTCCCGAGGCCGACGTGGTCAAGCTCGAGCAGAACTACCGCTCGACCCAGACGATCCTCTCCGCCGCCAACGCGGTTGTCGAAAACAACCGGGAACGGCGGCCGAAGCGGCTCTGGACCGAGCTGGCCGGCGGCGAGCCGCTGCGGCTGCGCGAGCTCTCCGACGAGCACGAGGAGGCGCGCTGGGTGGCGGGCGAGATCGAGCGCCTCGGCGAGGAGGACGGCGTGCGGCGTGAGGACGTCGCCGTCTTCTACCGCACCAACGCGATGAGCCGGGTGCTCGAGGACACTCTCAACCGCTTCGACGTCCCCTACCAGGTGATCGGCGGGACGAAGTTCTACGAACGGGCTGAGGTCAAGGACGCGGTCGCCTACCTCAGCCTGCTGGCGAATCCCGCCGACCAGGTCTCCTTCGCGCGGATCGTCAACTCGCCCCGGCGCGGTATCGGCAAAACCAGCCAAGGCAGGCTCCTCTCCCACGCGAACACGACCGAGATGACGATCTGGGAGGTGATCGAGCGGGTCGAGGAGGTGCCGGGGCTGGGCGGTGCGGCGATCAAGTCGACCTCCCGCTTCTACGAGACGATGGCCGGCTTGCGCGAACGCGCCGATGCGGGAGGAGCGGTGGCGGGTCTGCTCGAGGCGGTCCTCACCGAGACGGGGTACCTGGAAGCGCTGGCCGCGGAGCGAACCGTGGAGGCCGAAGGGCGAGCCGAGAACCTCGAGGCCCTCGTCGCCGGCGCCGCCGAGTTCGACATCGAGCGCGAGCGGGAGGGAGAGAGCGAGGTGCCACCGCTGGAGGAGTACCTGCAGCAGATCTCCCTCTACTCCCAGCAGGACGATCTGGGCGACGAGTCGGTGATCACGTTGATGACGCTGCACAACGCCAAGGGCCTCGAGTACGAGACCGTCTTCGTCGTCGGCTGCGAGGACGGCTCCTTCCCCCATATGAAAGCGCTCGAAGAGGGGGGCGAGGAGGAGGAGCGGCGCCTCTGTTACGTCGCCATCACCCGTGCTCGCAGCCGCCTCTACATGACCTGGACGCGCGAGCGGACGTTGTTCGGGAGATCCGAGCGCAACCTGCCCTCGCGCTTCGTCGACGAGCTGCCCGAGGAGCTGACCGAGCGCAGCTCGAGCGCCGTGGGAGCCGGCACCAGCTGGGGGGCTGGCTCGGCGGTCGAAGCGGCGAGCCCAGTCGATCCAGGCCCGACCCTGGAGCTGCGAACCGGCGACGACGTGGTCCATGCCAGCTTCGGCGACGGCGTGGTGACGGCGGTGGAGCCGGGCGGGGTCGTGGTCGTCCGCTTCGCCGGCGACGGCTCCGAGCGCAAGTTGATGGCCGACTACGCGCCGATCCGCAGGCGGTGAGCGAATGGCTGCGAGGCTGATCGACGGCAAGGCGGTCGCCGCCCGGGTGCGTGAACGGGTGCGCGAACTGGTCGCCGAGCTGGCGAGCCCGCCGGGTCTGGCGACGATCCTTGTCGGCGACGACCCCGCCTCCGCCGTGTACGTGCGGATGAAGCGCGAGGACTCGGCCGAGGTCGGCATCGAGTCCTTCCACCACGAGCCCGGCGGCGACGTCTCCCAGGCGGAGCTCGCCGCGCTGATCGAATCGCTCAACGCGGACGAGCGGGTGCACGGGATCCTGTTGCAGCTGCCGCTGCCCGACCACCTCGACCAGGACCCGTTGATCGCGCTGATCGACCCCGCAAAGGACGTCGACGGGCTGACGCCGATCAGCGCCGGTCTGCTCGCGCAGGGACACGCCGGGGCAATCGCGCCGTGCACGCCGTCGGGCGTGATGGAGCTTCTCCGTCATGCCGAGATCGAGGTCGAAGGCGCCCGCGCGGTCGTGATCGGCCGCTCGATCCTGGTCGGCAAGCCGCTCGCCGCCCTGCTTCTGGCGGCGAACGCCACCGTCACCCACTGCCACTCGCGGACCCGTGACCTGGCCTCGATCTGCCGCGAGGCCGACATCCTCGTCGCGGCGGCCGGCCAACCTGGCCTGATCGTCGGGGAGATGGTCAAGCCGGGCGCGACGGTGATCGACGTCGGCACCAACCGGGTCGACGGCAAGCTGGTCGGCGATGTCGAGTTCGACTCCGCCCGCGAGCGCGCCGGGGCGATCACTCCGGTGCCTGGCGGGGTGGGGCCGATGACGCGGGCGATGCTGCTCGTAAATACGTTGGCTGCCGCCCGGACCCGGGTGTAGTGTCGCTGCGACCCCTACTCCCGGAGGAAACGTAGATGGAAGTGGACAAGCTGAACACGGGCGAGAAGGTCTCCGCGGTCTCCGCGATCCTCCTCTTCATATTCATGTTCTTCGACTGGTTCGGCGTCAAGATCTCAGGGGTCGCCGGCTTCTCGGGTGACGTGTCCGGCAGCGGTGGAAGCGCCTGGGACGCGCTCGACGTGATCCCGATCTTCCTGATGCTGGCGATCGTGGTCGCGATCGGCGTCGCCTTGATCCGCCTCACTGATGCCGACCTCGAGCCGCCGGTCTCGCTCAACGCGATCGTCGCCGGGCTCGGAGGATTCGCGGTGCTGCTGATCCTCTACCGGATCGTCTCTCCGCCCGACTTCGGTTCCTTCGGCGGGGTGTCGGTCGACGCGACGCTCAAGTTCGGCATCTTCCTCGGCCTGATCGCCGCCGCCGGGATCGCCTACGGCGGCTACAGCGCGATGCGCGAGGAAGGCGCGACCTTCGGGGGAGAGGCCGACCGCCTCTCCGGCGCCCCCGGCGGCGTTCAGCCCCCGGCCGGCGGACCTCCTCCGCCACCACCTCCGCCGTCCCAGCAACCTCCGCCTCCACCGCCGGCGCCGCAGCAACCGCCTCCACCACCCCCTCCGGCCGGGCAGTAGGAAGTCGTCTACGCCGCCGGGGTGGCTTCGGCTACTTCGGCGGCTACTTGCTTGGCGAAAGCGATGATGGTCATCATCGGGTTTACGCCGACTGCCGTGGGGAAGAGAGAAGCGTCGGCGACGTGGAGCCCGGTGACGCCATTGACCGAGCCGTCGGCGGCGCAGACTCCCTCGGAGGGATCGGCGGCGATTCTCGCCGTGCCCTGCGGATGAAAGGCCTCCAGGCGTAGCTCCGATGGCTTGAAGCGGGTGGTCTCGAACTCGGCGATGCCGCCAGGGCGCAGGACCGGCGCGCGGCCAATGTTGGGGTAGACCTCGGTCGCGCCGGCGGCAAAGTGGATTTCGGCAGCGCGGGCGATACCGAAGATGACGCGTCGGGCATCGTCGTCGCTGAGCGCGTAGTTGGCGCGGATCGAGCCGTCGCGGGCGATGCCGACCCGACCGGCGGACTCGTCGGTGAGCTGGACGCCGATCGAGCTGACGTGGCCGAAGTCGAGGATCGCTTCCTGGTGCTCACGCCCCGAGCCCTGTAGCCAGGCGCCGCCGAAGGGGAGCGGCGTGAAGGTCGCCTCGAGCAGCACCCGCTCGGACTCCCACTCGTCGACGTAGTAGCTCTGCATCACGCCGTCCCAGCCACGCACCTCCTCCTCGTAGCGCGCCCCTACCCAGCAGGCAGGGTGGATGTGAAGGTTGCGGCCGACCTGGTTGCCGCCGAGGCCCGAGCGCAGCAAAAGCTCCGGCGTGCCGAGGGCTCCTCCCGCGACGATCGTCGCACGGCGGGCGCGGACCGTGTAGGGGCGTCGATCGCCGTTGCGCTCGCCGTCCGGCGCGGCAACGCAGCGAACGCCGGCGGCGCGACCGCCCTCGACGAGGACCTGACGCGCCTCGACCCCGGTCCGCAACCGAGCTCCTGCGGCCACGGCTCGCGGCATGTAGCTGACGTGCATCCCCCGCTTGGCGTCGATCCGGCAGCCATAAGGACAGGAGCTGCACTGGACGCAGTTGCCCGCGTTGCGGGATATCGGGCCGCCGCTGGCGCCGATCGCGGCCGCGCCCTCCATCGCCAGCTGACCGTTGCGGCCCATCCGCTCCGGATCGAGGGGCGTCACCCGCAAGAACTCCTCGGCCTCGGCGAAGTCGGGGTCGAGCCGGTCGGTCCACTCGACCCCGTAGCGGTCTCGCCAGTGCTCGAGCACTGGATCGGGGGCGCGGAAGCAGGTCCCGGAGTTGATCACGGTCGTACCGCCGACGGTGCGGGCGACCGGCACGGGGATCGGTGGGCGACCCTCGGCGATCGTCAGGCCGCCGTCGCGGTAGAGCGAAGCGATCGCGTCGAGCTGGTTCTCCGGGTAGTTCTCGCGGTTGTAGCTGGCGCCGGCCTCGAGCACGATCACGTCCAGGCCGGCCTCGGCGAGCGTCGCCGCGGCGACAGCGCCACCGGCGCCGGACCCGACCACTACCACGTCGCATTCCTCGCCTTCCGCGGGAGCCCTGGTCTCGCCCAGGGGCCCAGCCGGCTCGGGCGGCGAACCGTCCCCGACGCGGCAGCTCGTCTCCAGGCCCAGCCTCTTCTCGACTCGCGGGTCGACCGCGTATCCGAGGGTGGTGAAGGTCTTTGCCATCAGGATCAGCTCGTGGTAGAGGCCGAAGCGGGAGCGCTCCATGCGGCGCAGGAAGTCCTCCCGCGCACCCAGGTCGAGGCGGCTGAAGCGCCACGGGAAGGGCAGCCACTCGAAAGCGCGCAGGGCGAGGCGAATGCGGGTCAGGACACGGGGGGAAAGCGAGGGGAGGAACTCGCCGACCGGCCCGGCGACGTCGACCTCGCGCTCGGCCGCGGGGAGGCCGTCGAGGGCGGGGGCCATCGCCTCGCAGATCGCGCTCAGGGTGCGTTGCTCGGCGGCCGACAACCCCGGCGGGCGCTGTCAGCCAGGCGCCGCGAGCCGGTCCACACGACCGGCAAGCGACCAGAGCCAGAGCGCCAGCAGCGCGAGGAAGCCGTCGACCAGGAAGTTGAGCAGGTAGATGAAGACGTGCTGGTCGAAGAGGAAGAAGCCGAGCGAGCCGAGCGAGGAAGCGGTCTTGCCTGCCGCCAGAACCAGCAGCAGCGGCCGGTAGCGGACGACGTCCGCCTGGGCCACTAGGCAGATGCCGGTGATCACGACCATGTAGGCGAAGGCGAGCGCCAGCCAGAGCTGCTCCTCGCCATGCGGGGCCCGGGTGCTGTTGCCGAACCATTCGCCGACGTCGGAGATGACGTCGAGCACGCCGCTGGGGACGGCGATGAAGAGGATGCCGACGACGGCGAAGCTGACGGCCAACAGCCGCAGGCTGAGCACCACGAACGCCTCTGCTTTCGCTCCCCGCATCGTTGGGGACAATAACTGGCCAGGCAGCCAGCGCGGGATGCGGGCAGAGGGTTCCGCTTAACTTTTTCGGTGGGGTGCAGGTGGGCTGGCGCCCGGAGCCGACGCCGAAAAAGTACAAGACGCTCCACCCTCTGCCCGCATCCCGCGCTTGAGTTCAATCGCCTCATAGAATCCCCGCCGTGATCGAGCGGGAGCAAGTGCTACACGTGGCGAAGCTGGCGCGACTGCATCTCTCTGAGACTGAGGTGGAGCGGATGGCCGGGGAGCTTTCGGGGATCCTCGACCACGTCGGCCGGATCGGTGAGCTGGAGCTGGACGACGTGGTGCCGACCTCGCATGTGATCGAGCTGGAGAACGTGCTGCGGCCCGATGAGCCGCGGCCTAGCTGGCCTCGAGACGATGTGCTGGCCCAGGCGCCCGATCTGGCCGATGGTGCGTTCCGGGTTCCTTCGCCGCGAGCCGAGGGCTGATGTCCGACCTGCTGGGAATGAGCGTCGCGGAGGCGGCGACGCGGATACGGGCGGTGGAGCTTTCTCGCGAGGAGTACTTCGATGCTTGGCGCGACGTCGCTGCGGGCGACGAGCTCAATGCCTATCTCTGGCGTGCGAAGGATCGAATGGTGGAGAGCGACGGACCGCTGGCAGGAATCCCGGTCGCGGTCAAGGATCTCTTCTGCACCGAGGCCGTGCAGACCACCGCCGGCTCTCGCATCCTCGAGGGCCATCGACCTCTCTATACGGCAACGGCGGTGCGCAGGCTGACCGAGGCCGGGGCGGAGGTGCTCGGCAAGACGAACATGGACGAATTCGCGATGGGGTCCTCGAACGAGAACTCCGCATACGGGCCGGTGCTCAATCCGTGGGACCGCGGGCGGGTGCCGGGTGGCTCCTCCGGAGGGTCGGCAGCAGTGGTCGCGGGAGGCCTCGCGCCGTGCGCGATCGGCACTGACACGGGCGGCTCGATCCGCCAGCCGGCGGCACTCTGCGGCATCGTCGGCCTGAAGCCGACCTACGGAGCGATCTCCCGCTACGGGATGATCGCCTTCGCCTCCTCGCTGGACCAGTGCGGACCGTTGACGCGCGATGTCACCGACGCTGCGCTGCTGCTCGCCGCAATGCAGGGTAAGGATCGCTGCGACTCGACCTCGGTCGGGATCGAGGGCGGAATCGAGGCGCCCGGCCGCGAGGATCTGAGCGGGCTTCGCTTCGCGGTTCCGTCCGAGTTGGCGCAGGACGCGATCGAACCCGGGGTCCGGGCCGTCTTCGAGGCGACGCTGAAGCGGATCGAGGAGCTTGGGGGGGAGGTCGCCGAGGTGGCGCTGCCCCACGCCGAGCACGGCATCTCCGCCTACTACGTGATCGCCCCGGCGGAGGCCTCCTCCAACCTGGCCCGCTACGACGGCGTCCGCTACGGGATGCGCGCCGAGGCGGACGGCGACGTGGTCGAGATGTACGAATCGACCCGCGCTGCCGGGTTCGGCGACGAGGTCAAGCGTCGCATCATGCTCGGCACCTACGCGCTTTCCTCCGGCTACTACGACGCCTACTATGGGCGTGCGCAGAAAGTCCGCACGAAGATCGCCGAGGACTTCGCCGCGGCTTTCGGCAGCTTCGACTTCGTCGTCACGCCGACCTCGCCCTCGGTCGCCTTCGCCCTCGGCGAGAAGACCGACGATCCGCTGGCGATGTACATGAACGACTTCTTCACCGTGCCGATGAGCCTGGCCGGCATCCCCGCGATCTCGATTCCGGCCGGCCTCGCCGAACCCGATGGCGGCGGTCCGCAGTTGCCGGTCGGCTTCCAGATCGCCGCGCCGGCCTTTGCCGAGCAGTCACTGCTCGAGGCCGCCTACGCGCTCGAGCAGGCGATCGGCTACGACGCCAAACCGGGGGTGCGGGCCGATGGCTGAGCTGGAGGCGGTGATCGGGCTCGAGATCCACGTCCAGCTCTCAACTCGGACGAAGATGTTCTGCGGCTGCGCGCTCTCCTTCGGCGACGAGCCGAACGTCCACACCTGCCCGGTCTGCCTCGCCCATCCCGGAGTTCTGCCGGTCCCAAACGAGGAGGCGATCCGTTACGCGCTGAAGATCGCCGCCGCGCTGGAGTGCGACGTCGCCCCACGCTCGATCTTTCACCGCAAGAACTACTTCTATCCGGACAACCCGAAGGCCTACCAGATCAGCCAGTACGACCTGCCGCTCGCCGTCGAGGGCAGGCTGGGCGGGATCCGCATCCACCGCGCCCATCTCGAGGAGGACGCGGCAAAGACGATCCACCTCGGCGAGTCGGGCCGCATCCACGGTTCCGGCGGCTCGCTGGTCGACTTCAACCGCGGTGGCACGCCGTTGGTGGAGATCGTCACCGAGCCCGACCTGCGCAGCGCCGCGGAGGCCGGCTCCTGGGCCCGCCTGCTGCGCACCACGGTCAGCCAGCTCGACGTCTCCAACGTGAACATGGAGGAGGGCAGCCTGCGAATCGACGCCAACGTCTCGGTGCGGCCCGCCGGTAGCGAGGCGCTGGGGACGAAGACCGAGCTGAAGAACATGAACAGCTTCCGCTTCCTCGAACGCGGAATCGAGGCCGAGCTGGCACGACAGCGCGAGCTGGTCGAGGCGGGGGGGACGGTGGTCCAGGAGACGCTTCACTTTCACCCCGAGGATGGCTCGTTGACGGCTTTGCGCTCGAAGGAGGAGGCGCACGACTACCGCTACTTCCCCGAGCCCGATCTGGTGCCGTTGGCGCCGACCGAGGCGATGTTGCGGGAGGCACGGGAGTCGCTGCCGGAGCTGCCGGAGGCGCGCACTCTGCGCTACGAAAGCGAGCTGAAGCTCTCGGCCGAGAACGCCGCCCAGCTCGCGGCGGATCCTGACGAGGCCGCCTACTTCGAAGCGGTACGCGACAAGGCACCCACGGTCGAGGCGCAGACGATCGCGAACTGGGTGACCGGCGAGCTGGCCGCGGCGCTGCGCCAGGCCGATGGCGGCGCGGCTGCCGACTCACGGGTCACGCCGGAATCGCTGGCGACTCTTGTTGCGATGGTCGGCGAGAAGAAGATCTCCCACAACAGCGGTAAGCAGGTGCTGGCGACGCTGGTCGCGGAGGGTGGCGACCCGATTGCGATAGTCGAGCGCGACGGCCTCGCCCAGATCTCCGACAGCGGCGAGCTGGAGTCGATAGTCGCCGCCGCGGTCGAGGCCAACCCCGAGGCAGCCGAGCAGATCCGCTCCGGCAACCAGAAGGCGATCGGCGCCATCGTCGGGGCGGTGATGAAGGAGACCAAGGGTCGCGCCGACGGCGGCGAGGTAAATCGCCTGATCAAGGAGAAGCTGGGGATCTGAGGGGGCGAGCCTGCGTCGCCGAGGGCTTATCTCGACGTGGATAACAACACAGCGGTGGTCCTCCTGGCAAACGCGGGAGTCATGCGAGCGCTGACGCACTCGCATCGAAGCTCGTGGATCGCTAGAGGAGACACCGCAAACGAAACGACCCCGGGGGCCGCCCCGGGGTCGTTCAACGTGGACAACAAAACGCGGCCGAAACTTTAGCGCTTCATGCC
Organism: uncultured Solirubrobacterales bacterium; assembly: GCA_963824705.1. GTDB lineage: Bacteria > Actinomycetota > Thermoleophilia > Solirubrobacterales > 70-9 > VRUE01. The sequence goes on along the minus strand of CAWGQE010000003.1, from coordinate 1,392,006 downwards.
GCGTGAGGTCCCGGCACCGGCCGAATGTGGCTTTCGTTGCTTGTAACAAAATGTCACAAAGTGCTACGGTGGCTCCGTGGCTTGGAACGTCGTCATCGCCGGGGGTGGATTTGGTGGGGCGATGGCGGCTCGGGAGCTGGAGCGGATCATGCCGCGGCAATCGGCGCGGCTCACGCTGGTCAACGACGTCAACTTCATGCTCTACACGCCCTTTCTACCCGAGGCGGCCGCGGGGACGCTCGAGCCGCGCCATGTGGTGACGCCGCTGCGCGAGATCCTCGATCGGACCTACCTGCGGCTCGGCACGATCTCCGGGCACGATCCCGAGGCGCGCACGGTCGAGCTGCGCACGCGCGACGGCGAGATCGACCGGCTTCCCTACGACCAGCTCCTGCTCGCCCTCGGCTCGGTCTCGCGGGTACTGCCGGTCCCCGGCCTCGCCGAGCACGCGGTCGGCTTCAAGAGCCTCGCCGACGCAATCTGGCTGCGCAACCACGTGGTCGAGACGCTGGAGGCGGCCAACGCGAGCGAGGGCCCTGCCCGTCGCGACGAGCTGCTCACCTACGTCTTCGTCGGCGGCGGCTACGCCGGCCTCGAGGCGCTCGCCGAGCTCCAGGACTTCGCCGCCGACGCGATGGAGAGCTATCCGCGCGCCCGGCTGCACGGCATGCGCTGGGTGCTGGTCGAGGCGACCGGGCGGGTTCTGCCCGAGATCGACATCGGCCTCGCCGACTACGCGCTGCGCGAGCTGCGCGGCCGTGGCATCGACATCCGGCTCGAGACCACGCTGGAGGAGGTCGGCGCCGACCGCGCCCGTCTATCCAGCGGCGAGACCCTGCCGACCCGGACCGTGGTCTGGACCGCGGGAGTGGCGCCGCACCCGAGCCTCCGTCAGTTGAGCCTGCCGCTCGACGAGCGCGGTCGCGTCCCCGTCGACGACCACCTGCGCGTGCGCGGATCGGATTCGGTCTGGGCGGTCGGCGATTGCGCGGCGGCGCCCGACCCTGGCGGTGGCTTCTACCCGCCGACCGCCCAGCACGCGGTGCGGCAGGGGCCGGTCGCGGCGCGCAACATCGCGGCCGAGCTGGGCGTCGGCAGCGCGCGTCCCTTTGAGTACCGCGGCAACGCGTCCTTCGTCAACCTCGGCCGCTACAAGGCCGTGGGCAGGGTCGGCGGTCGCAAGTTCCGCGGCTTCCCGGCCTGGTGGATGGCGAGGACCTACCACATGAGCCAGATCCCGGGCGTCGCCCGCAAGGCTCGCGCGGTGATCGACTGGACGGCCAGCCTGCCCTTCCGACGCGATCTCGCCGAGGTCGGATCGATTGGGCATCCCGAGCGCCTGGGCGCGACAATGGAGCCGTGGGATTCGAATACCTCCTCATCGCCTTCTCCTTCGGACTAGCCACCGCGATCATCGGCCGTGCCAAGGGCAGCTCGTTCTGGCTGTGGCTGCTGATCGGCACCGTGCTGCCGATGCTCGGCTTGATCGCGGTCGTCCTCTACCGCAGGGACAAGGACGAACCCGAACGGCAGTGCCCCAACTGCCACAAGGCGGTCAAGCTCTATGTCCAGGTCTGCCCTCGCTGCGGAACCGACCTGTACCTGCCCGATCCGGCTGCCGTCCGGCATCCCGGAGTGGAATAGAGGTCAGAGGCACCGGGTAAAGGTCCGGCGACAATCTGACGAGGAGACTGTGTGCGCCGGATCTCGAAGCTGGCCCTGTCGATGACGTTGGTTTCACTCTGCTGTGCCGCCGGAGCGTCCGCCGCCACGCTCCAGCCCGTCGGCGATTTCTCCCAGCCGATCTTCGTCACTTCCAACCCCGGCAACCCGTCGGATCTGTTCGTCGCAGAGCGTGAAGGCAGGGTGGTCGAGGATGACAACGGCAGCCGCAGCGTCTTCGCCGATCTCACCGACCTGGTCAGCTGCTGCGAAAGCGAGCGTGGCCTGCTCTCGATCGCGCTCGCCCCGGATTTCGCCACCTCGGGCCGTTTCTATGCTGCCTACGCCGGCAAGCCGGCAGCGGGCGGCGCGGAAGGCGACGTGCACGTGGACGCCTTCCGCCATGACGGCGGTGCGCTCGTCCGCGAACCGCTGTTCAGCGTCGGCCACGCGACCAACGCCAACCACAACGGCGGCCAGCTCGAGTTCGGGCCGGACGGCAACCTCTATATCTCGGTGGGCGATGGCGGAGGGGGCGGCGACCCCTTCGAAAGCGGGCAGGACCTCGGCAGCCTGCTCGGCAAGATCCTCCGTCTCGAACCGCACCCCGGCGCGCAACCGACGATCTGGAGCTACGGGCTGAGGAATCCCTGGCGCTTCTCCTTCGACCGCCTCAGCGGCGCGATGGTCATCGCCGACGTCGGGCAGAACGCCCGCGAGGAGATCGACTACGCGCCCAGCCCAGCCACTGGCGTGGTCGGCGGCAACGGCAACAACTACGGCTGGAACTGCCGCGAGGGCTTCAGCGCCTACCCCGAACCCGGTGCGAGCTGCGCCGGAGCCAGCGGCTTCACCGAACCGGTCTTCGACTATCCCCATGCCGATCCGGGCGACGGCACCGCCCACGGCTGTGCGATCACCGGCGGCTACGTCGTCCGCGACCGCAGCCTCGGCGACCTCTACGGCCGCTATGTCTACGCGGACTACTGCGTAGGCGAGATTCGCTCATTGGTGCTGCCCTCGACCCCCGGAGGAGTCGCCAGCGGGGATAGATCGGAGGGGCTCGGCGTCGCCAACCCCGTTTCTTTCGGTGAAGACTCCTGCGGACGCCTCTATGTCCTCTCGCAGGTGGGAACGGTGTATCGCTTCGAGGGAGCGGCCCCTGCGGCGTGTGCCGCGGCAACCGCGCCATCGGCCCCGCCGATCCCGATCCATACGGTGAAGCGCAAGCGAGCGCGGCTGCGCCTGACGATCAAGGCGCATCCGGTGCACGATGCGCTGAAGCTGCTCCTCACCGTGCGCTTGGCCCCCTGCGCGGTCCAGGCGGGTGAGAGGGTGCAGCTCAACCGCGGTGGCCGTCGTTTTGGTGGAAAGCGCCTCGACCGCCACTGCGTCGCTCGCTTCCATCGTTGGATCGAGCACCGATCGACCTTTCGGGCGCTGCTCGCGAGCGGCGGTTACCGCAGCCAGGTGCGGACGATCGCGTTGGCGAAGCCGAGGCCGTAACGGACGACGGCCGGCTTCTTCGAGTGGCCGTGAAGCCGCTTGGCGACGGTCACCGGGATCTCTTTGGCGGGGACGCCGCGCTTGATCGCCTCGATCATGAACTCGGAGGTGTGGAACTGCTCCTGGCGCAGGACGAGCTGCGGGAGGACCGTCGTGCGGACGGCGCGGTAGCCGTTGGAGCAGTCGCTGACCTTGGTACGGGTGATGGTGGAGACGAGGCGGTTGAAGAAGACAATCCCGAGCTCGCGAGCGAAATGGTTGTCGTCTGCCTCGCCGAGGACGCGAGAGCCGTGGGCGACGTCAACCTCGCCGTCTAGCACCGGCTGCACGAGACGCGGCATCTCGGAGGGCAGGTGCTGACCGTCGGCGTCGAGGGTGACGACGATCTCCGCGCCGGAGTCGACCATCAGGCGGTAACCGGTGCGCAGGGCCGCGCCGCCGCCGCGGTTGATCACATGGCGGGCGACCACTGCGCCATGCTCGGCGGCGACGTCTCCGGTGCCGTCGCGAGAGCCGTCGTCGACCACCAGCACCGCGGTCTGCACGCCGCAGACCTCAGTCGGCATCAGGTCGAGCACCTGGCCGACGTTCTCGGCCTCGTTGTAGGCAGGGACGAGGATCGCGATCTTGTCGCGAAAGCGCTCGGGCAGATCCGCCTGGCGGAACTCCTCCCAGGCGAGGCCCTCCAGCACGGCGGAGAGCTGACGGGTGTTGCGGGCGGCCTGCGACAGGGCTCGCAAGACCAGCAGGAAGAGGACGAAGATCGAGAAGACGGCGAGACCGAGGATGCGGCCGCCATTGCCTTTTTCGAAAGAGAAGGCAGAGAGCAGCCTGTCGGTCAGCTCGGTCCCGGAGACGATCGCCAGGCCGATGCCGGCGGCGAGCAGGATCAGCACGTCGACGTTGCGCAGGGTGCGGCGGCGCAGGACCGCGTAGGCGACGATCGCCGCCGCGATCAGCAGGCCCGCGGCGCGCAGCGCCGTCAGCTCGGAGGGGAAGATGCCTGCCTCGGGGACCATGAACCGCTGGAGGATATGGCTGCACCCAGCCGTGTGAGGGCCACGCCGACGAGAGGAAAGATCAGCGTCATCAGGATCTCGTTGCGCCTCGGTGCCGCCAGCGAGGCCGCGCCGACGACGGTGACGAGGACGATCGGGGTAGCCATCGCGACCACCTCCCACCAGCGGCGGCGCAGCCCGAGCAAGGCAAGGCCGGCGAGGCCGAGCAGCACCAGCAGCACCTGGATGATGCGGCCGGCCCCCGATTCCATCGCTTCGCCGATGCCGGCGCTCCACATCCGCCAGACCTTGCGCCCCGTCATCGCCGCGTAGCCGAGCGGGTCTTCGTCGAAGTACTTGGAGAAGTTCTGCTTGCCGATCTTGCCCAGCGCCGAGTCGCGCGGCAGGTCCGGATAACGGGCGGCCACGCGGTCGAACAGCGGCGTCGGGTCGACCCGTTCGAGCGCTTCGGAATTTGGCGGGAGGTCGCGATGCCGGTAGCGCTCGAGCAGCATCGCCTTGACCCGCTGATATTCGCCGTCCGCAGGCAGGAAGGTGCCGACGTAGAGCGCCTTGCCGCCCCCGGTCGAGATTGGCACCGTGCGGTCGAGGACGACCTGGTTGTGGACCGTCCAGGGGACGATCGGGATCAACAGCGCGGCGATGAACACGCCGGCGCCGGAGAGGGCCGGTTGCCAGCCGCGCTCCCGGCCGATTCGGATTGCCGCAAGCGGTGCGAAGGCGACGCCGACCAAGAGGTACTCGGGGCGGATCAGGGCGGTCAGGCCGAAGAGAAAGCCAGGGACCAGCCACTTTGGCGCGCGGGTCCTGTCGGAGGGGGAGCGGGGGTTAGCGGACTCACCCGTCCGAACACCCCCTCCTCCCGCGCCACCCGCGCGAATGGCGCCAATGTCCGCGGCCCAGAGGAAGGCGAGGATCGCGGCGGGCAAGGTGAAGATCGCGGGGGGCTCGCTGTAAAGAGCACCCGTGGAGTGGATGAAGGGTGGATAGACGGCGACGCAGAAGGCGGCGATCAGGCCCGCGGGGCGGCAGTTGAGGCGACGCCCAAGCAGATAAGCGACGACGATCGCTGCGAGGCCGAGGAGGAGCTCGACGATCCTTGCGGTGCCTTCGCGGGATCCTCCCGTTGCGTAGAAGGAAGCTGCGTAGAGCAGGGGTGCTCCCGGAGACCAGTCGCTGGCGTCGCGGAAGGTCGGACCGCCGTAGCTGCCTTCCTCATAGAGGGACTTGGAGAGCGCGTAGTAGGCGTGGGCGTCGTCTCCCGGCGTCGCCAAAGGCTCCACTACACGGTAGGCGCGCAGGCCGAAGCCGAGCACGAGGATCGCCGCCAGCAGGATCAGCGTCTTCTTCCCGTGGCGATCGGGGAGCGTCCGGATCCAGTTGCCGATCGCGGTCAAGGCGGTTGAGGCTATCCAGCGCAAGGGCGTCGGGCCGGGGCGTCGAAGTGGAGTGACCGATCGTCAATCACGCACGGAAGGAACCTCTATGAGACGTCTCCCGCTGATCATGCTCTGCACATCCCTCTTCGCCGCCCTCGCACTCGCGTCGGTTGCGCTCGCGATGCCGACCGAAAATGGCTCTGCGCCAAAGCCCTGCACGACTACGTCGCCGAAGGTCGTCGGGAGCAAGATCTACGGCAAGCTCAGCTCCAGCAACGTCGATCCGCTGCAGGCCCAGTTCGCCACCTGCGGGCACGCCAAGGGCGTCATGAAGAAGGTCGCTCAGCTTGGCCTCGAGCAACCCCGCGGCGACGTCGCCGGCTTCTACTGCCGACCGACGGTGTTCGCGACCGAACCTGACTTCGTCAGCTACATCTGCACCTTCAAAGGCGCCGACACGGCGACCTTCGTCAAGTTGACGTTCGCCGTCCAGTACAAGCCCTGACGACCCAGGTGGTCGCGACCCCGGCCAGCGCCGCGACCACCGGAATCGTCACCAGCGCCCGCCGCGGCGAGGCGACGAGCAGGGCACCGGTGGCGGTCACGGCGACCAGGACCACGCCGAGCAACAGAGCCTCCCAGCGACGTTGCCAGGCCAGGACCCCGAGTCCCAACAGCCCAAGCGCGACCAGCAGCCAGTGCAGCACCTCCCAAACCGGCTCGCGCATCACGTTGCGCGGCCCATGTCCCCAGATCAGCCATAGCTTCGAGGCGACGAACCCGGCATATTCGACCGGCCGTTCGCTGACGTCATCCCAAAGCCGTTCACGCCCCATGCGCGCCAGCGCCGCATCGCTTTCCAGCCCCGGATACCGCTGCCTCGCCAGCGCGGCGAGGATCTGCTCCAGCCGCGGGCTCGGCGGCAGCTCACGCCGCAATTCGGGATGTCGCTCCAGCACCTCGGCACCAACCCGTTCGGGATCGCCGCCCGAGGGCATGTAACTGCCGGCAAACAGCACCTGCCCACCGCCCGTCGAGATGGGAACGAACCTGCCGAGTGCAACCTCATTGCGCACGGTCCAAGGCACGACGACCAGCGCCAAGCCGACGAGCATCACCAGGGCTTGAAGCAGGCCCGCTCGCCAATCATCTCGCCCACCGCGTGCGAACACCACCACAGCTACCGGCAAGGAGATCGCTAGATACTCGGGCCGGACCAACGCCAGCGCTCCGAGTAGTAATCCTGGCACCAGCCATCCGACAGAGGAGGGGCGGGGGTTCTCGGGCGGACGCGGCGTCCTGTTTTTCGCCCCACCCACAATCTCGGACGGCTGTCCACGTCCCGGGCGAAAAACCCAGCGATCGCCCGAGGACCTCCGCCCCTCCTCCCGACCACTGGCCCAGAGCATCGCCAGCACCGCCCCCGAGAGCAGCGTCGCGGCAAGCGGCTCGGACATGAACATCCCCTGGTACTCGAGCAACGCGGGGTAGACGGCAACGGCCCCCGCACCGATCAGCCCGGCGAGCGGGCCGGAGAGCCGTCGCCCGATCAGGTAGGTGAATAGGACCGCCAGCGTTCCAATCAAGGCCAGGACCAGGCGCGCGAACCGTTCGTGAACGCCATCAGTCAGCTTGTAGGTGCCGCCGACCAGCAAAGGCAAACCGGGGGAGTAGTTGCTTGCCGGCTGAGTTGCGCCCGGTCCGAGCGTGAATCCCTCGCCGCGCTCCAGGTTCGCCGCAATCGTCGCGTAGGCGGCGGCGTCGTAGACGGGCGCCCGTCCTCGCCAGGCGTCGTCCACGCGCAAACCCACGCCGAGCAGGAGGATCGCGACCAGCGCCGCGAGCCCGATCCGCCCGCCGTTGCGCGCCGCCAGTCCTCTCATCCTGCGGATGCTATGTCGCCCCCGTTCGTTACTCTGCCGCGACCATGCGCGTCCTAATCCTCGGGGGCGACGGCTACCTAGGCTGGCCGACCGCCCTGCGCTTCTCGTCCCGCGGCCACGACGTAGCCGTCCTCGACAACTTCTCCCGCCGTCGCTGGGTGACCGAGAGTGGCAGCGACTCGCTGACCCCGATCGCGGATCTCGACGCCCGCATCGAGGCCTGGGCGGATACCTCTGGTAGGCGGATCCAGAGCTTCGTCGGCTCGGTGGAGGACGGTGAGTTCCTCGACGCCGTAGTAGCCGAGACCCTCCCCGAGGTCGTCATCCACTACGGCGAGCAACCCTCGGCCCCTTACTCGATGATCTCCCGCGAGCGAGCGGTTGAGACCCAGTACACCAACGTGATCGGGAACCTCAACCTGCTCTTCGCGATGCGCGATCACGTCCCCGATTGCCACCTGGTCAAGCTCGGGACGATGGGCGAGTACGGCCAGCCCAACATCGACATCGAGGAGGGCTACATAGAGATCGAGCACAAGGGAAGGAAGGACACGCTGCCCTTCCCGAAGCTGCCGGGCTCTCTGTATCACTGCTCCAAGGTCCACGACTCGACCAACATTCACTTTGCCTGCCGCACCTGGGGCCTGCGCGCCACCGATTTGAACCAGGGCGTCGTCTACGGCATCCAGACCGACGAGACGGCTGCCGACGAGCGGCTGATCACCCGCTTCGACTACGACGAGATCTTCGGCACCGTGCTAAACCGCTTCTGCCTGCAGGCGGTGATCGGCCACCCGCTGACCGTCTACGGCACCGGCGGCCAGACCCGCGGCTTCCTCAACATCCGCGACACCCTCGCCTGTATCGAACTGGCGGCCACCAACCCCGCCGACGCGGGCGAGTTCCGCGTCTTCAACCAGTTCACCGAGCAGTTCTCGGTCCTCGAGCTGGCGGAGCTGGTCAAGCACGCCGCCGAGCACCTCGGCTACACGGTCGAGATCCAACATTGCGACAACCCCCGGGTCGAGAAGGAAGAGCACTACTACAACGCGATCCACACCAAGCTGCTCGACCTCGGCCTCGAGCCGACCCTGCTCGGCGAGGAGCTGGTCGAGTCCATCATCCACGCGATCGAGCGCTACAAGGGCAACGCAATCGAGGGCTCGATCGACCCACGCACCCGCTGGAACCCGGCCGGCGACGCGAAAACCCCCGCTGGCCAGGCATAGCCCCACTGGTACCATCGCGAGTCCGATGAGAGCCGCGGACGCGCTGATGAAAAGCCTCGAGGCCGAGGGTGTGAAAAACATCTTCGGCATTCCCGGTGGGGCCAACCTGCCGACCTACGACGCGCTCGTCGACGCCGGCTTCCGTCACATCCAGGTGCGCCACGAGCAAGGCGGCGGCCACGCCGCGGAGGGATACGCCAAGGCATCGGGCAGGGTGGGGGTGGCGTTTGCCACCTCCGGCCCCGGCGCGACCAACCTGGTCACCGCAATCGCCGACGCGATGATGGACTCGGTGCCGACCGTGTTCGTCACCGGCCAGGTGCGGACCGAGCTGATCGGTACCGACGGCTTCCAGGAGGCGGACATCCTCGGCGCGACGCTGCCCTTCGTCAAGCACTCCTTCCAGGTCACCGACCCACGGCAGATCCCCGAGTACGTGCACGAGGCCTTCCACGTCGCCGCGACGGGGCGACCGGGACCGGTGCTGCTCGACATCCCGCAGGACCTCTCGCGGGCCGAGATCGACTACTCGCCGCGCACGGAGCCGGTCGAGCTGCCCGGCTACAAGCCGATGAGCAAGGGCAACATCAAACAGGTGCGGATCGCCGCCAAAGCGCTCGCCAACGCCAAGCGGCCGATCCTCTACACGGGCGGCGGCGTGGTCAACGCCAACGCCTCCGAGGAGCTGCGCGAGCTCGCCGCAGCCGATCGCTTCCCGCTCACCTCGACCCTGATGGGCCTTGGCGCCTATCCGGCCTCGGGCGAGCACTGGCTGGGAATGCTCGGCATGCACGGCACGGTGACGGCCAACTGGGCGATGGACAACGCCGATCTGATCGTCGCGATCGGCGCCCGCTTCGACGACCGGATCACCGGCAAGCTTTCCGAGTTCGCGCCCCACGCCAAAATCATCCACATCGACATCGATCCGGCGGAGATCTCGAAGAACATCGGTGCGCACATCCCGATCGTCGGCGACGTCAAGCTGGTGCTGCCGGAGCTGACCCGTGAGTACCGGGCGCTGCAGACCGACAGCTTGCGCCTCGATCCCTGGTGGAAGCAGCTGCGCGAGTGGCAGGAACAGCACCGGCTGCGCTACGACCCCGGGGTCGACGGCGAGATCAAGCCGCAATTCATGGTCGAGGCGATGCACCGGGCGACGAAGGGGAACGCGATCGTCACCTCCGACGTAGGCCAGCACCAGATGTGGGCGGCGCAGTACTACGGCTTTGAGGAGCCCCGGCACTGGATCAACTCCGGCGGCCTGGGGACGATGGGCTTCGGCCTGCCGGCGGCGGTCGGTGCCAAGGTCGCGCGGCCCGACGACGATGTCGTCTGCCTCGCCGGCGACGGCAGCCTGATCATGAACTGCCAGGAGCTTGCGACCTGCGTCACCGAAAAGATCCCGGTCAAGGTCTTCCTGATGAACAACGGCTACATGGGCATGGTCCGTCAGTGGCAGGAGCTGTTCTGGGACCGTCGCTACAGCTCGGTGCAGATGGGGGACAGCCCGGACTGGGTGAAGCTCGCCGAGGCCTTCGGTGCGACCGGCATGCGCTGCGAGAACGCCGACGAGCTCGAGGGAGCGATGACGCAGGCGCTGGAGATCGATGGCCCGGTCCTGCTCGACGTGCGTGTCGCGCAGGAGGAGAACTGCTACCCGATGATCCCGCCAGGCGAAGCGGCGCGCGACATGGTCGAGGCGCCACAGGGGGTGCGCTGATGGAGGCCGGCACGCCGGAGATGGTCAAACTCGAGGACCTGCACGTCCCCGGGCAGCTGAGCGGCCGCAAGCACATCCTCTCGATCCTGGTCGAGAACAAGCCCGGCGTGCTGGCTCGGATCGCGGGGCTTTTCTCGCGCCGCGGCTTCAACATCGACACGCTCGCGGTCGGCCCGACCGACGACCCCAGTATCTCGCGGATCACGCTCACCCTCGACGGCGCCGTCCACCCGATCGACCAGGTGACCAAGCAGCTGCACAAGCTCGTCAACGTGCTGAAAATCCGCGACATGGAGCCCGAGGAGACGGTCGCCCGCGAGATGGCGATGTTCAAAGTCTCCGCCGCGGTCGAGAGCCGTGCCGAGATCATCCAGTTCGCCGAGATCTTCAGGGCCAAGATCATCGACGTATCGCGGCGCGCGATGACGATCGAGGTCACCGGCTCGGCCGACAAGATCGAGGCCTTCGAGCGGATGATCCGCCCACATGGCCTGATCGAAATGGTCCGCACGGGTGAGATAGCGATTGCTCGGGGCGGCGACTAGCCAGCTGCAAAGCCTGCTGCGCGACGGCGCGGAGCGGGCAGCCGAACGCGCCCGGCGCGCCCTGGTCAGCGCCACGGTGCCGGTCGAAGGAGTCGACCCCTGTGCCGCCGTCTTCGCCTCGCGCCTGGCCTCCGACCATTGGTTCTGCTGGGAGCAGCCGGATCGGGGGTTCGCGCTGGCGGCGATGGGCGTTGCCCACGAGGCGAGCTCGCGCGGCCATGGGCGTTTCGGCGATGTGGCCCGCGAGTGCCTGCGGCTGAACGAGGGTGCGGTGCTGGACGAGCCGCCCGGGCTCCCGTCGGGTACCGGGCCGGTCTGGACGGGCGGTTTCGCGTTCGACCCGGACGGCGCAGCATCCTCGGCCTGGGCCTCGTTCGCGCCAGCCTCGCTGATCCTGCCTGAGCTCTCGCTTTGCAACAGCGGCGGCAAGTGCTTTTTAACCGCCAACGTCGTCGTCTCTCCTGGCGACGACGCGGTGGGGCCTGTCGAGCGGGTCGCGGCGCGGCTCGCCGGTCTGCGGGCGGACCCCCTGCCGATGCTCGATCCGCACCCGACCGGTCGCCCCGAGATTCGCAGCGTGCGCCCCCCCGGCGACTTCGAAGCGGCCGTCACTGCCGCTACAGAGCGGATCGACCGGGGTGAGATGAGCAAGGTCGTGCTCGCCCGCGAGGTGACGGTTGAGGCGGCGGCGGCCCACGACCCGGCAGCTGTCTTCGGCGCCCTGCGTGAGCAGTTCCCCTCCTGTTTCTGCTTTTGCCGCGGGACGCCGGAGGCGGCCTTTCTCGGCGCGACTCCAGAGTTGCTGATCCGGCGCTCGGGCGCCGGCGCTTCGACCGTGGCGCTGGCGGGCTCTACGCGCCGCAGCTCAGACCCCGCGGTTGACGACCACCTCGGCGAGCAATTGTTGCGCAGCGACAAGAACCGTCGCGAGCAGCGCATCGTCGCCGAGCGCATCGTCCGCAAGCTGCGTCCGCACGCGGTCTGGGTGCAGACCGCGCCGGAGCCGGAGGTGATCAAGATCGCCAACATCCAACACCTGGCGACGCCGGTGATCGCCCAGCTCGCCGAACCGCGCTCGGCGGTCGAGCTGGCGGGAATGCTTCACCCGACCCCGGCGGTCGGTGGCGAGCCCTGGCCCGGCGCCGCGGACACGATCGCCGACCTGGAGCAGATGGACCGCGGTTGGTACGCAGCCCCGGTCGGCTGGATGGACGCCACTGAGGACGGCGAGTTCTGCGTGGCCCTGCGCAGCGCCCTGCTCCGCGATCGCGAGGCGCGCCTGTTTGCCGGCGTGGGCGTGGTGGCCGGTTCGGACCCCGCGGCTGAGTTGGCTGAGACCGAGGTGAAGCTGCAGGCGTTGTTGCCCCTCGTCGCGGAGTAGGCGGGCGCGGGGGAGGCATCGGGTGAGCCTCTCCCCGAGGCCGTCGCGCAGCTGATTGCGGGCAAGGGTTCGGACGCGGGTCCGTGAGCCTCGTGGAGAGGCTCACCCGATGCCTCCCGATCGGAGCTACAGGTCGGCTAGAGCGGCAGCAACGCGTTCGGAGAGCTTGCGATGTAGAGCTGCGTTGGCTTGGCGGTTGGTTTTGACCTCGATCAAACCGGTGCCCGCGGCGAGTGCTTCAGGTAGTTCGTCAAGTGACTTCAGCTTCCGGTGGGGGAGGTCGAAGAGGGCTGCCGCCTTGGCGACGCTCACACCGCGCGGGGTGCCGAGGAGGGCTTCGAACTCTTCGCTCTCCAGCGCTTGCTCTTGCGGCAGGAAGTGGAAGATGCCGCCGCCGTCGTTGTCGATGACGACGATTCGCACGGGCGTCGAGACGTCGCGCAGTGACGCCAGGCCGCCTATGTCGTGCAGGAGGCCGAGGTCGCCGGTGACGATCGTGGTCGGCTTGCCGGTCGCGTGGGCTGCGCCGATGCCCGAGGAGATCAGGCCGTCGATCCCGTTGGTGCCGCGATTGCAGAGGAAGGTGATGTCGGCCTCGCCGATCGGCAGAAAAGTCTCCTGGTCGCGGATCGGCATGCTCGAGGCCGTGTAGACGAGCTCGCCGTCGCTGTAGGCGCCGCCGAGCGCAAGCTGCAGACCGGGCTCGGTCAGAGCGTCGATAGCGCCGAGCTCCGTCTCTATCGCCTCCCGGGCAGAGCGCTCCGCCTGCAGCCACATCGCCGGCGCCGGGCGATCCTCGCCGAGGCGCGCCGCCCAGCCGGATGCAAGCTCGGTCGGGTCTGCACGAAGCAGCGCTGCAGCCCGGCGCGTCGGCTCGTTCCAGTCGCCAAGCGGGTCGACGACGATCTGATCGGCGCCGGACTCGGCCAGCCAGGAGCGCAGCGGCTTGCTGGTCGGCATCTCGCCGAAGCGCAGCACGAGGTCCGGCGAGGCGGTCTCGCGGAAGCGCTCGTCGCGCAGCAGCAGGTCGTAGGCGGTGATGACGAGGGAGCGGTCGTGCGGGCCGCGGCGCAGCTGCGAGGTCGGCTCGGCAAGGATCGGAAAGCCGGCGACGCGGGCGAGGTGAGCGAGGGGCTCGCGCAGCTCCGGGTCGAGCTGGCGACCGGCGACGATCACGCCGATGTCGGCCTCGGCGATGTGTTTCGCCACCTCATCGAGCAGGAATTGCGAGGGCTCCATGTCGATCGGCGTGACCGCGGTCAGTGGGTGATCGTCGCGGCCGGTCAGCGCGAGCGGATCGGTGGCGGTCACCACGCCGTCTGCGGGAAGCGGAGCCAACGGCTCGCGAAAGGCGAAGTTGAGGTGGACCGGCCCCGGGCGCTGCTCGCCCCGCGCCGCGGCGAAGGCGCGACAGGCGGTCGCCCGATAGTGGAGCAAGCCGTCGTCGTCGGCGTCGTGGGTGCCGACATCGCAGAACCAGCGCACCGATTCGCCGTAGAGCTTGAGCTGGTCGAGCGCCTGGCCGGCGCCGATCCCGCGCAGCTCCGGCGGTCGGTCGGCGGTCAAAACCAACAGGGGAACGGCGGCATGGTCGGCCTCGCATACAGCCGGGTGGTAGTTGGCGGCCGCGGTGCCGGAGGTGCAGAGGATCGCGACTGGAGCACCGCCCGCCTGGGCGGCACCCAGGGCGAAGAAAGCCGCGGAGCGCTCATCGACGATCACCGCGGTCTCGATCTCCGGCTGCCGCCAGAGGGCCAGGGCAAGCGGAGTCGAACGCGAGCCGGGGGAAAGGACCGCGTGGCGGAGCCCGCAGCGAGCCAGCTCCTCGGCGAAGGCCGAGGCGATGGCCGTGTTGCGATTGGTCGAATCCATCGTCAGGAACCTAGATCAGCGACGCAAAATGAAGCATTGAGTCCCCTGGAGGGGCTCAAATCCTTCATCTGGCGTCGAGGCGGTGGGCGGCGAGTGCCATCTCGTCGATCTCGACGCCGAGGCCCGGGCCGTCGGGCAGGTGGAGCATGTCGCCCTCTAGCCTGCACTCGACGGCGGCGATCGTCGAGGCGAAGAGTCGCTGGGTGGCGAGGCCGTGAGCCAGATCTATTCCGCCGCCGCCCGCCGCGTCGAGGGTTGCCGCCACCTGTGCCGCCGCGGCGATCCCCACCGGGCCGTCCAGGGCACTCGAGAGGTAGGCGGGGAGGACCTCGGCGATCTCGACCGCCGACTCCGGCCCGCCGACCTTTGAGAGCTTGACGCCGGTCATCCGACAGGCCTCCATGGCAACGGCGCGTTCCGCGTCGGCGCGGCTCTCGATGCTCTCGTCGCCGGCGAGGGGGATCGAAGTCGACCTGGCCACCTCCATCGCCTCCTCCAGCGTCCCGACGGGCTGCTCGGCAAGCTCGATCTCATAGGGCTCGAGTTCGCTCAGTGTCTGCTTCGCTGCCTCGACATCCCAGGCGCCGTTGGCATCGACGCGAATCTGGGCCCGCGGGCCGAGTGCCTCACGCACCGCCCGCACCTGCGCGGCATCGTCGCCAGTGCCGAGCTTTAGCTTGAAGGTGGAGAAGCCGTCGGCCGCCCAGCTTTCAGCGGCTGAGACGACCATTGCCGGGTCGCCCGCGGTCAGCGTCGCGTTGCAGCGAACGGGGGGAGAGGGCCCCGCGCTCACTCTTTCTTCCGCCGCGGCCCGCTTCCCGCGCAGGTCCAGCAACGCGGTCAGCGCCGCGCAGCGAGCCGGAGCCGAGAGGGTCGGCACATCGTTCCGCAGGGTCGGCTCGTCGAGAGTCTCCTGCCCACCCAACCGCTCGAGCTCCGCCACGACCGTCGCAAGCGCGGTGCCGCCGCGCAGCGCGAGCGGCACCGCTTCGCCCAGCCCCACGAGGCCATCCTCCGAGCGGAGCCGCAGCAGCACCATCTCGCGCCGCGTCAGGCTGCCGGCCGCGGTCACGTACGGCTCGCGGAAGGGAAGCGCGTAGGGGACAACCTCAACGGAGGCGATGCGCATGGGGGAGAGACTACGCCGCGATCAACAGGCCGATCGAGACCAGCAGGCTGAAGACGCCCAGCAGGGCGCCGGTGCCGGCCAAGGCTGCATTCAGCGACGGGCCGTCAGTGCGGTTGCTCATCGCTCGCAGCGGTTTGATCGCCATCGGCAGGGAGAGGAAGGCGATCAACGGCAGAGGGCTGGCGCTGCCGGCGACCAGGGCGATCGGCAGCACCACGAAGGCTCCGAGCACCAGCAGGCGGTAGAGCGCCACGGCGTTGCTGCGGCCCATGCGCACCGCGAGCGTGTTCTTTCCGGCCCGGCGATCGGTCTCGAGGTCGCGCACGTTGTTGACGACGAGGATCGCCGTGGCGAGGAAGCCGACCGCGATCGAGAGCCCGAGCGGCAGCGCGTCGAGCTGCTCGACCTGGACGTAGTAGGAGCCGTTGACGGCGACGAGGCCGAAGAAGAGGAAGACGAAGACCTCGCCGAGGCCGGCGTAGCCGTAGGGGCGCGGGCCACCGGTGTAGAGGACTCCGGCGGCGATCGAGAAGGCGCCGATCAAGAGGATCACGAGCCCGGCGACGGCCGTCAGGTAGATGCCGCAGGCGATCGCGACGCCGAAGGCGACCCAGGTGGCGACGAGCACGCGCTGCGGCGTGACGAGGCCCGCCGAGGTAACCCGCACCGGCCCCAGCCGGTCGACGGTGTCGGCACCGCGCTTGGCGTCGGAGTAGTCGTTGGCCAAGTTCGTCCCGATCTGGATGAAGATCGAGCCGACGAGCGCGGCAATGAAGGCGCCGACCCGCGGCAGCCGACCGGCCCACTCGACCGCGGCGGCGGTACCGACGAAGACCGGCGCGATCGCCGCGGGCAGGGTCCGCGGCCGCGCCGCCATCAGCCAGATCCTCATGGGCGCCTCGGGAACTTGGAGAAGTCGGGCCGGCGCTTCTCCTTGAACGACTCGCGGCCCTCACGAGCCTCCTCGCTGCCGTAGAAGAGCAGGTTGGTGTCGTGGGCCAGCTGCTGGATCCCCGCGTAGCCGTCCTCATGCGCGTTGAAGCTGGCCTTGACCAGACGCAGGGCGAAGGGCGAGAGCGCGAGCATCTCCCGGCACCAGGCGACCGTCTCCCGCTCCAGCTCGGCGACCGGGAAGATCGCGTTGCAGAGGCCCATCTCCAAAGCCTCCTCGGCGTCGTACTGGCGGCAGAGCAGCCAGAACTCCTTCGCCTTCTTGGTCCCGACGAGGTCGCGGAGCAGCGAGGCGCCGAAGCCGCCGTCCCAGGACCCGACCCGCGGTCCGGTCTGCCCGAAGCAGGCGTTGTCGGCGGCGATCGTCAGGTCGCAGCAGACGTGCAGGACGTGGCCGCCGCCGATCGCGTAGCCGGCCACCATCGCCACGACCGGCTTCGGCAGCCGCCGCATCTGCACCTGCAGGTCGGTGACGTGGAAGCGGCCGAGCGAGGTGCCCTCGGCCACGTAGCCGGTGTCGCCGCGGACCGTCTGGTCGCCACCCGAGCAGAACGCCTTCTGACCCTCCCCGGTGAGGATGACCACACCGACCTCGGTGTCCTCGCGGGCCAGCTCCATCGCGGCGGAGACCTCGATCAGCGTCTGCGGCCGGAAAGCGTTCAGGACCTCGGGCCGGTCGATCGTGATCTTGGCGATCCCGTCGGCCTTCTCGTAGCGGATGTCGTCGTACTCGCCGGCGGCGCGCCACTCGATCGGCGCATAGAGATCCTCATCGGGCAGGGCGTCCTTGTGTCGTTTCGGCATGATGGGCACGATATCCCGGCCTCGATGAAGCTCGACGACTGGCTCGCCCAGAGATCCCAAAGCTGCCCCGACCGCGTCGCGCTGATCGCCGACGGGTCCGCGGTGACCTACGCCGAGCTCGAGGCGGAGGCGACCTGGGTCGCGCGGCGGCTCGAGGCGCACGGCGTCCGCCGCGGCTCGACCGCCGCGCTGACGATGGAGCCGCGCCGCGAGCAGGTGGTCCTCGTCCACGCGCTGATGAAGGTCGGGGCCGTGCTGCTGCCGCTCAGCCCACGCCTGACCGCGGCGGAGCGAGCCGCGGTGATCGACGCCGAGGAGCCCACGGTCGATCTCAGCGATCCCGGCGAGCTGACCCAGACCGAGGCCGACCTGCCGTTGCTCGGCGAGCACGACATGGACGCGCCCTGCTGCCGGGTGCTGACCAGCGGCAGCACCGGCACGCCCGACCCGGTCGAGCTGACCTACGGCAACTTCCTCTGGAGCGCGGTCGGCTCCGGCTTCAACATCGGCGTCGAGCCGACCGATCGCTGGCTTTGCTGCCTGCCGCTCAGCCATATCTCGGGGCTCAGCATCGCAATGCGCTCGGTGATCTATGGCACCACCGCCGTCCTGCACGACGGCTTCGACGTCGACAGGGTGGCCGCCGCGCTGCAGGAGGACCGGATCTCGGTCGTCTCTCTGGTGACGACGATGCTGACCCGGCTGCTCGAGGCAGGCGCCGACCTCTCCGGCCCACGCGCGATCCTGATCGGCGGCGGACCGGTCCCCGAGGAGCCGCTCGAAGAGGCGGTCGCTCGCGGCGCCACGGTGGTCCAGACCTACGGCCTGACCGAGGCCTGCTCGCAGGTGACGACGCTCTCCCCGACAGAAGCGCAGCGCAAGCTCGGCTCCGCCGGCCGCCCGCTGCTCACGACCCACCTGCGGATCCGCGACGGCGAGATCCTCGTCCAGGGCCCGACCATTGCACCAAGCCGGGTCGACTCTGACGGCTGGCTGCACACCGGCGATCTCGGGCGGATCGACGAGGAGGGCTTCCTCTACGTCGAAGACCGGATCGACGACATGATCGTCAGCGGCGGCGAGAACGTCGTCCCCGCCGAAGTCGAGCAGGTGCTGCTGCGCCATCCGGAAGTCGCCGACGCGGCGGTGGTCGGCCGCGAGGACCCCGAGTGGCAGCAGGCGGTGACGGCGGTGGTCGTCCTGCGGGACGGCTCGGCGACGACCCCCGACGAGTTGCGCCGCCACTGTGCCGAGTCGCTCGCGGGGTTCAAGGTGCCCAAGCGGGTCGAGCTGGCCGCGGCGCTGCCGCGCACGCCCTCGGGCAAGCTGCTGCGACGCGCCCTCCGTTAGCCTCCGCAGCCATGAAAACCGACGACATCTTCTACGACAAGGACGCCGACCTCTCGAAGCTCGAGGGGAAGACCGTCGCCATCCTCGGCTACGGCTCCCAGGGCCACGCCCACGCGCTGAACCTGAAGGACTCCGGCGTCGACGTCGTCGTCGGCCTGCGGCCCGACTCCTCCAGTCGCGCCAAGGCCGAAGGAGCGGGGCTCGAGGTGCTTGGCATCGCCGATGCGGCAAGCCGCGGTGACCTCGTCATGGTGCTGCTGCCCGACGAGAAACAGGCTGAGGTCTGGGAGGCGGAGATCTCCGACGGGATCGCCCCCGGCAACCTGCTCCTCTTTGCCCACGGCTTCGCGATCCACTTCGAGCAGATCGTCCCCCCGCCGGGCGTCGACATCGGCATGGTCGCCCCCAAGGGACCGGGCCACTTGGTGCGCCGCCAGTACGAGGAAGGCCACGGCGTGCCCTGCCTGATGGCCGTCCACCAGGACGCGACCGGGAACGCCCACGACCTCGTCCTCGCCTACGCGGCGGGAATCGGCGGCGGCCGCGCGGCGATCATCGAGACGACCTTCAAGGACGAGTGCGAGACCGACCTCTTCGGCGAGCAGGCGGTCCTCTGCGGCGGCGCCTCCGAGCTGGTCCGCGCCGGCTACGAGACTTTGGTCGAGGCGGGGTACGACCCGCGCCTCGCCTACTTCGAGTGCCTGCACGAGCTCAAGCTGATCGCCGACCTGATGTACGAGAAGGGGATCCAGGGGATGCGCTACTCGATCTCCAACACCGCCGAGTACGGCGACATGACCCGTGGCAAACGCGTCATCGGCGAGGAGTCGCGGGCGGCAATGAAGCAGATCCTCGGTGAGATCCAGTCGGGCGAGTTCGCCAAGGAGTGGATCGCGGAGAACCGCGCCGGCGGCGAGAACCTCGCCCGCATGCGCGAGGAGGGCGCCAAGCACGAAGTCGAGGAGGTCGGCGGCGAGCTGCGCGACATGATGCCTTGGATCGACCAAGAGTTCTAAGTCGGCGGTAGGACGGGAGGCGGTGCGCCTCTCCGGGAATTGGGGTCGCTCGCGCTTCGCGCTCCGCGACGATGTTTGAGCGCGACTGCGTCGCGCAATTGACAGATTGCATTTCGCCGCTTCGCGACATTCCCGGAGAGGCACACCGCCTCCCGGCTCACGACAGCTTCAGAGCGTGTGGTCCTTCGCGATCTGCTCCATGTCTTCACCCTCCGGAAGCTTTCCGTCGCGCCCGACGTAGCCGTCCTTGCCGCCGACGACGACGTAGACGGCATCCTCGCTGTCGCTCAGGTTGCGAAGCCCGCGGACCGTGGCTGGATCCACCCGGGCCAGCCCGCCGGCTTTGAGCTCCTGGCTGGAGCCGTCGCCGAACTCCAGCTCCACCCACCCCTTGTGCAGGAAGTAGAGCTCCTCCTGCTCTTCGTGGTAGTGGCGGCTGGTCGTGTAAGAGGGTGGGATTACGACCGCGTTGACGCCGAATGCAGTCACGCCCAGCTCCTTGCGGATCTTGCGAAAGCCGTACCCCTCGCCGAGGTCGGAGAGGTTGCCGACGGCGTAGCCGTCGCCCTTCGTCACTCCCTGCTGGCTCGTCTCCGACATCCGCAAGATCGTACGCGACCGGCCCCGCAGGGCGTCGCCGAGGTCCACCTGCGCAGGTCAATAACCTTGGCCTCCCGATGCCGACCTCGACCTCAGTCCAGATCCCCGCGGAGCTCAAGCCCGCGGACGGCCGCTTCGGCTGTGGGCCCTCGAAGGTCCGTCCCGAGGCGCTCGCGGCTCTGGCCGAGCGCACCGAGCTGATGGGGACTTCGCACCGGCAGGCGCCAGTGCGCGATCTCGTCGGCCGCATCCGCTCCGGCCTCGGCGAGCTGTTCGGCCTGCCCGACGGCTACGAGGTGGCGCTCGGCAACGGTGGCACGACCGCTTTTTGGGACGCGGCCGCCGTCTGGCTCGTCCGCGACCGCGCCCTCCATCTCACCTACGGCGAGTTCTCGCAAAAGTTCGCCAAGGTGACCGCCGGCGCGCCCTTTCTCGCCGACCCGATCGTGGTCGAGGCGGAGCCCGGCGATGCGCCGGAACCGGTCGCCGACCCCGGCGCCGACGTGCTCGCCTGGGCACACAACGAGACCTCGACCGGGGTGATGGTCGACGTCCGCCGCCCCGCGGGCGCAGGCGACGCGCTGGTCCTGGTCGACGGCACGTCGGGCGCAGGCGGACTCCCCCTCGACGCCTCCCAGGTCGACGCCTACTACTTCGCCCCGCAGAAGGCCTTCGGCGCCGACGGCGGCCTCTGGCTAGCGGCGCTGAGTCCAGCGGCCATTGAACGGATCGAGCAGCTCGACGGAATCGCCGGACGCTGGCAGCCGGCCTTCCTCTCGCTGCAGACGGCACTCGAGAACTCGCGCAAGAACCAGACCTACAACACGCCCGCGCTGGCGACCCTTCTACTGCTCGCCGACCAGATCGAGTGGATGCTGGTCGGCGGCGGCCTTGACTGGTGCGCTCAACGAACCGCGGCATCCTCCGGACACCTCTATGGCTGGGCCGAGGAAAGCGATTTCGCCACCCCGTTCGTCTCCGACCCGGCGAAGCGCTCGCTGGTGGTCGGCACGATCGACTTCGCCGACTCGGTCGACGCCGCGGCCCTGGCCTCGAGCCTGCGCGCCAACGGGATCGTCGACGTCGAGCCCTATCGCAAGCTGGGACGCAACCAGCTCCGCGTCGGCATGTTCCCCGCAATCGAGCCCAGCGATGTCGAGGCGCTCACGTCCTGCATCGACTGGGTGATCGAGAACGTGCCGGAGGCGACGCCGTGAAGGTCCTGGTCAAGGAGAAGATCGCCGACTCCGGGGTCGATCTGCTGCGCGAGAGCTTCGATGTGGATCTCGGCCTCGAGATGTCCGACGAGGAGCTGCGCGAGGCGATCGGCTCCTACGACGCGATCCTGGTCCGCTCGGCGACCCAGGTGACCCCCGAGCTGATCGAACGCGCCGACCGCCTCAAGGTGATTGGACGCGCAGGTACCGGCGTCGACAACGTCGACATCCCGGCCGCGACCAGGCGCGGAATCGTCGTCGCCAACGCGCCCGAATCGAACTCGGTGGCAGCGGCGGAGCACACGCTGGCGCTGATGCTCTCCCTTTGCCGCAACGTGCCGAGAGCCCACGCCTCGCTGATCGGCGGCGCCTGGGAGCGACCCAAGTTCAAGGGAACCGAGCTCTACGGCAAGACGCTCGGCGTGGTCGGCTTCGGCCGCATCGGCCAGCTCGTCGCCAAACGCGCCCAGGCCTTCGAGATGGACGTCGTCGCCTTCGACAAGTTCGTCTCGGCGGAGCGCTTCCGCGAGCTCGGCGTCGAGGGCGTCGAGGAGCTGAGCGATCTGCTGGGCCGTGCCGACATAGTCACGCTGCACGTGCCGAAGACGCCGGACACGATCGACCTGATCGACGCCGAGGCGATCGCGGCGATGAAAGACGGTGCCCGGGTGGTCAACTGCGCCCGGGGCGAGTTGGTCGACCTCGACGCCGTGCTGGGCGGGCTCGAGTCGGGCAAGCTGGGCGGCGCCGCGCTCGACGTCTTCCCCGCGGAGCCGTTCACCGAGCACCCGCTCTTCGGCCGCGACGATGTCGTCGTCACCCCGCACCTGGGCGCCTCGACGGCAGAGGCGCAGGACCGCGCCGGCGTGGTCACCGCCGAACAGGTGATCGCGGCGCTGAGCGGGGGCGTCGTCACCAACGCGGTCAACATCGCCGCCGTCCGCCCGGAGGAGATGGAGGCCCTGGCCCCGTTCGTTCCTCTCTGCGAAAAACTGGGGCGCCTCGCCCAGGGCCTGGGAGATGGCTCGATCGGTGGCGTCTCGGTCGAGTTCCGCGGCCGCATCGCCTCCCACGACACGCGCCTGCTGGGGATCGCGGTCCTGGTCGGCATCCTCTCCGGCCACACCGAGGAGCCGGTCAACCTCGTCAACGCCCCCCAGATGGCCGAGGAGCGTGGGATCGAGCTGGTCGAGACCAAGGACGGCGGCTCCAAGGACTTCACCGAGCTGATCACGGTGCGGCTCGGCTCAGGCGAGGACGCGGTCGAGGTTGCCGGCACGGGGGTCGGGCCGCGCAACGAGCCCTACCTGGTCTCCGTCCTCGGCGAGAGCTTCTACCTGCCTTTCGCCGAGCACCTCGCCGTCTTCAGCTACGCCGACCGGCCCGGGATGATCGGCCGCGTGGGAACGATGTTCGGCGAAGAGGGCGTCAACATCATCTCCGCCGCGGTCGGGGCCGAGCCGGGCGGGGAGCGCGCCGTGATGGCGCTGACCACCGATGCACCGGTACGGGGCGAGACGATCGCCAAGATCCTCGAGCTCGACGGTTTCTCGATCGGTCGCTCGGTAGATCTCTAGCGCGAGGTAGGCTCCACGCAATGAAGGCGGTGGTGCTGACAGGGACGGGCGGATACGACGTGCTCCAGGTGCAGGAGCGCCCCGACCCGCCGGTGGGCCCTGGGGAGGTCCGAATCGCGGTCAAGGCCGCGGGGATCAACTTCGCCGACACCATGGCCCGCGTCGGCTTATATCCAGACGCACCAAAGCCACCGTGCGTGCTCGGCTACGAGGTCGCCGGGGAGGTCGAGTCGGTGGGCGAGGGCGTGAGCGAATTTCAGGTCGGCGATCGGGTCGTCGGCGGCACGCGCTTCGGCGGTCAGGCCGAGCTGGTCACGGTCCCCGCGGAGCAGGCATTTGCCCTGCCCGCCGACCTCAGCTTCGAGCAGGGAGCGGCGATCCCCGTCAACTACGGCACCGCCTACGCGGCGTTGATCCTGATGGGCAGCCTGCGCAAGGGCGACCGCGTCCTGATCCACGCCGCGGCCGGCGGCGTGGGGATCTCGGCGACGCAGATTGCCCACAACGCCGGTGCGGAGATCTTCGGCACCGCCTCTCCGTCCAAGCACGAGGCGATCCGTGCCCAAGGAGTCGATCACCCGATCGACTACCGCTCCCAAGATTTCGAGGCGGAGACGATGCGGATCACCGGCGGTGAGGGCGTGGATCTGGTGATCGACGCGCTCGGGCCCACCTCTTTCCGCAAGGACTACCGCCTGCTCCGGTCTGGGGGACGGATGGTCATGTACGGGCTCTCGGAGGGCACCACGGACGGCAAGCGGAACATCGGCGCAATGCTGAAGAGCCTGGTCTCGATGCCGAGCGCGACGATGCCCTGGTGGAAGAGCCTGCTGATCATGAACGAGAACAAAGGGGTCTTCGGCCTCAACATGCTCAAGTGGTGGGACGCCGAGGGCAGCCTCGACCGGGTGCTCGACCCGCTGACCGAGGACCTGGAGGCAGGCAAGCTCGAGCCCGTCGTCGCCGAGGCGTTCCCCTTCGAGCGCGCTGGCGACGCACATAAATTCATCGCCGAGCGCCGCAACGTAGGCAAGGTCGTGCTGTTTCCTCAGTAGACGCTCCGACCCGATCGGCGGCGGGGACGACTCGCAATGAAGAAGCTCCTACTCATCTCGTTCGCCTTCCTGGCGCTACTGGCGCCCGGTTCCGCGCTGGCGACCGAAAAGACCTACACGGTGCTGCTCGCCGGTGGCGAAGAAGCGAACTCGATCAAGATCTGGCTCAGCCCGGACGGCCGTGAATACGTGATCGACTCGCTCGTGCAGCTCGAAGTCGGCGGCTCGGTCTGCGCGCACCCAGAAGACAACCCGAACGAGCTGGTTTGCGCCGCGCCCTCGATCGCCGGCTTCGAAGTCAATTCCGGTGCCGGCGACGACTACGTCTCGGTGGCCAGGAACATCACCGTGCCGGTGACCATGCGGGGCGGCGCCGGCAACGATGTCCTGCTTGGCGGAGCGGGTCCGGACAAGCTGATCGGCGGCCAAGGCAACGACCGCCTGGTCGGCTGGCGCGGCGATGACGTGCTCTACGGAGGCCCCGGCGACGACGTGCTGATCGGTGGCCCCGGCGACGACATCCTCGGCGGAGGCTCCGGCACGGACACGCTGGTGGGCGGCACTGGGACGAACGAAGTGCGCCAGTACCAGTGATCTCCCTGAGCGCCTAAGCGGCGGTCTCCTCCCGACCCCGGCGGCCGATCAAGCGGCCGCCGACGAAGAAGAGCGCGATCAAGAAGCCGACCAGAGAGAGCGCCGCGTCGAGACGGAACGCCGCCTGGATGCCGTCGACGAACGACTCCTGGGCGGAGAAGATCGTCGTCGTCAAGCCGAGGCCGATCGCGCCGCCGGCAATCTGACACATGTAGAGGATCCCGCCGGCGAGGCTGCTCTGCGATTCGTCGACCGAGGTGACCCCCGCCGTCGTGGCGGTGGGATAGAAGCTGCCGATGCCGATTCCGAGCACGAACATCCCGGGAACCAAGGCCGCGTAGCCGGAGCTTTCGGTGACCTGCGAGAAGAGGAACGGGGCGATCGTGATGCAGGCCGCGCCGACCACGGCCAGGGGCTTTGCCCCAAGCCGGTTGTAGAGCGGCCCGGCGATGAAGGAGACAAGGGCAAAGGTGGCGAGAAAGGGCAGCACTCCGACGCCGGCTTCGAGCGGCGAGTAGTCGAGGTGCTTCTGCATGAACTGCGGCAGGTAGAGCAGCGCCGCGAAGAAGGTCGCCGACATCAGCGTGATCGCCACGCAGGAGGCGCGGAAGCTCTCGTTGCTCATCACCGCCCGTGGAATCAGGGCGTTCATCCCCGCCCTGCGCTCGATCCGGACGAAGGCCACGATCAGGACCGCGGCCAGCGCCAGCATGGCGACCACTTTCGGGTCCCCCCAGCCCCAGTCGTCGACTTGGTCCAGCGCGACCAGGAGCGATACCAGGCCGATCGAGATCGTCGAGATCCCCGGATAGTCGATGCGCTGCTCCGCGGCTTCGGGCTCCTTCACCTTGACCAGGTAGTAGGTGACGAGCACGGCGAAGGCGGCGATCGGCACGTTGAGGAAGAAGATCCAGCGCCAGCTCAGCGTGTCAGTGAGGACGCCGCCGATCAGCGGGCCGATCGCGTTGCCGAGGCCAGCCGCGCCGAGGATGATGCCGCCGGCGAGCCCGGCCTTATCGGCGGGCAGCAACTCGAAGGTCATGCCGAGGATCGCCGGCCACATCAGCGCCCCGCCAATTCCCATCACGACGCGGGTTGCGATCAGCCAGGTCTCGGTCTGCGCGGCGCCGCCTAGCGCCGACATCGAGGCGAAGATCGCGGTGCCGAGGAAGAAGGCGCGACGGCGGCCAAACATGTCGGCGAGGCGCCCCCCGGTGACGATCATCACCCCGAAGGTGAGGGCGTAGGCGTTGACCACCCACTGAATCGTGTTGACGTTGGTGTCGAAGTCCTTCTCCATCGTCGGGATGGCGACGTTGATTGCGGAGAAGTCGTTGGCGATGACGAGCACGCTCATGCTCATCGCCAGCAGCGCCAGAATGGTGGTGCGATCCAGCCTTGCGATCCGGGCAGCCTACGCTAAGCTGAAGCGGCGAATGACGCACCGCTTCGACAGCCTCGCGCTACTCCTTCTCCTCCCCCTTCGGGGGGAATAGCGCTGGGCGGCGCGATAGCCGCGAGAGACAGAGGTCATTCGAAAGCACTGGAGAAGGAGGAACGTCGTGAGCACCACCCCGAGTACCGCGTCCGACGCAAACCGCGTCCACATCTTCGACACCACCCTGCGCGACGGCGAGCAGTCGCCGGGCATCTCGCTGAACACCGCCGAGAAGGTCGAGATCGCCCAGCAGCTGGCGCGGCTCGGCGTCGACGTGATCGAGGCCGGCTTCCCGATCACCTCACCCGGCGATTTCGAGGCCGTCGAGGCGATCTCGCGGCAGGTGGAGGGACCGGTGATCTGCGGCCTCGCCCGCACCCACAAGGCCGACATCGACGCCGCCTGGGGAGCCATTCGAGACGCCGACCGCCCGCGCATCCACACCTTCATCTCGACCTCCGACATCCATATCGAGCACCAGCTGCAGACCGACCGCGAGGACGTCAAGGGGCAGGCCCGCGCCGCCGTCACGCTGGCCAAGTCCTACTGCGACGACGTCGAGTTCTCGCCGATGGACGCGACCCGCGCCGACATCGAGTTCACCGCGGAGGTCTGCGCGATCGCGGTCGAAGAGGGGGCGACGGTGGTCAACATCCCCGACACCGTCGGCTACACGACGCCGGAGGAGTACGCGGACTACTTCCGCCGCCTCTACGAGTCGGTGCCGGGCCTGCGCGACGTCGAGATCTCGGTTCACTGTCACGACGACCTCGGCCTGGCCGTCGCCAACTCCTACGCCGGCGTCCTGGCCGGCGCCCGGCAGGTCGAGTGTGCGATCAACGGGATCGGCGAGCGCGCCGGAAACTGCTCGCTGGAGGAGATCGTGATGCTGATCAAGACCAGGGAGGACGTGCACGGGCTCTCGACCGGCCTCAATACCCGCGAGCTGGCCCGCACCAGCCGCATGGTCTCCCGCCTCACCGGCTACGCGATCCAGCCCAACAAGGCGATCGTCGGCCGCAACGCGTTCGCGCATGAGTCCGGAATCCACCAGGACGGTGTGCTGAAGGAGCGCACCACCTACGAGATCATGGACGCGACCGAAGTCGGCCTGGAGTCGAACTCGCTCGTGCTTGGCAAGCACTCCGGTCGCCACGCGCTGCGCGACGCTCTGGAGCAGCTCGGCTTCAAGATCGAGGGCAACGCGCTCAACGCCGCCTTCAAGCGTTTCAAGGAGGTAGCGGACCGCAAGAAGCAGGTCACCGCGCTCGACCTGGAGGCGATCGTCTCCGACGAGATGCGCGAGCGCGCCGACGCCCACGAGCTGGCCTGGTTCGAGGTCGAGGCGGGCTCGCAGCGAGAGCCGCTGGCGCGCGTCGCTGTCACCCTGCCCTCCGGTGAGGAGGTCGTCGGGGAGGCCGGTGGCGACGGCCCGGTCGACGCGATCTTCCTCGCGATCCAGAAAGCCGCCGGCACCGAGTGCGAGCTGCGCCAATACACGGTCGAGGCGGTGACCGGGGGAGAGGACGCCCTCGGTCAGGTGACGGTGATGCTGCGCGCCGCCGGACGCCTGGCGACCGGCCAGGGAGTGGCCACTGACATCCTCGAGGCCTCGGCCAGGGCTTACGTACGAGCGCTTTCGAACGCACTGGAGGGCGCCGCGATCCGCGAGGCCGAGGCGGCAACCGCCGAGGCCGCGGTAGAGCGCACGCCGGGCCCGTAGGGCGCCCGACGCACAAAAGTCACCTTCGGCGCAACATCCGCGCGCCATCCCCTGCCAACCTCGGTCCATGCCCGCCGAGACCGCAAAAACCCTCCCTCAAGGATGGTTTTTGCGGTCTCGCGATGACGACCGGTCTCTTGCGACGCTGGCTGCGCGACAGCATGGGGTGGTTGGCCGTTTGCAGCTGATCGAAGCTGGGTGGAGCGGAGGGGCGATCGAGAAGCGGATCCGAAATGGGCGCCTCCATCGCCTGTATGCGGGCGTGTACGCGGTCGGGCACCGAGTGACGTCGAGGGAGGGACGGTGCATGGCGGCAGTACTTGCGTCAGGCCCCGAAGCGGTCTTGAGCCACTGGTCCGCGGCCTCGCTTTGGATGATCCGCCCCAACTCGCGCTCGATCATCGACATCACCACCTCGCAGAAGAGCCGCTCCTGGGACGACATCCGTCGCCACCACAAAGCCCTGCCCGCTGATGAGGTCACAGTTGAGGAGAGGATTCCGGTGACCACGGTCCCCCGGACGATCCTCGATCTCGCCGCCACCGAGTCAGCCGACTTCGTCGAAAACCTCCTGCGCGAGAGCGAATACCGCCGGCTCCACGACCGGCTCTCGCTCTGGGACCTGGTCGAGCGCTATCCGGGCAGACGAGGAGTACGCAAAGCGCGGGTTGCGCTCGAGCGGCTGGCGGAAGAGCCCTCCGGTCGCAGGCGCAGCCGTCTCGAGGAACGCTTCGGCCTTTTCCTCCGCCGTCACCGGCTGCCCCAGCCCCGCTTCAACGACTGGATTCTTTTAGGAGGTAAGCGCTATCAGGTCGACTGCCACTGGCCGGGAACCGGCCAGATCGTCGAGCTCGACGGCTGGGAGGGACACGGGACCCGCACCGCTTTCCGCGAAGACCGTGCCCGCGACAGAGCATTGAGAGTCGCTGGCTATACGGTCACCCGCCTCACCTGGAATCAACTGGACGACGAACCCGACGAGATTGCCACCGATCTACGGGTCCTGGTCAAGACCAGCCGCCCCGAGCCGAGCCAGCTGTAGAGATAACGGAAGTTCCTTGTTAATACAAATGTCTGTGATAACGTACAGACGAATGGCGCCCCTCCTGACGACTGCATCCGAGCCGCCCCCTAAAGACCGCGCCGCGGTCGGCGTACGCATCCATGCTCTGCGCGAGGCAATGGGGTTCTCCCTGCGCGACCTGGCCGAGCGCAGCGGGGTCAGCGCACCGATGCTGTCCCAGGTCGAGCGGGGGGAGACGAGCCCGACCCTCGCGGTGGCCGAGAAGATCGCCGCCGGGCTCGAGCTGACCCTCTCGCAGCTGCTGCGCCTCGACGAGGGCGAGCACGTCGCGGTCAGTCGCACCGGCGCGCGTCGCCGCTATGAGCGCGGCGGGCACCGCTTCGAGGAGCTGACCCCGCCGCTGCCGGGGCAGCGCGCCGACGTCTCCCTGCACACCCTGAAAGCCGGGGCGACGACCGGCGGGCCGGACGATCCGCCCATGCACGAGCCGGGAAGCCGCGAGACCGCTGTCGTCCTGACCGGCGTGCTGGCGCTGACCGTCGACGGCACGCGCCACGAGCTGCACGCGGGCGACAGCGTCACCTTCGACGCCGACCTACCGCACCATTTCGAGAACGATGGCGAGGAGCAGGCACGCTTCCTCGCCGTGATAGCCGCCGGGCTGAGGAGGAGTTAGCGATGCCAAGCACGATGTTCGACAAGATCTGGAGCAAGCACGAGGTCTCCGACGGCCTGATCTACATCGACCTGCACCTGGTCCACGAGGTCACCTCGCCACAGGCCTTCGACGGTCTGCGCCTGGCGGGACGGCCGCTGCGCCGGCCCGACAAGACGCTGGCCACGGCAGACCACAACGTGCCGACCGACGGCACGATGGCGGCCCGTCTGATCGCCGACGAGCTCTCGCGGGTCCAGGTCGAAACGCTGGAGCGCAACTGCGAGGAGTTCGGCATCCCGCTCTACTCGCTGGGCGACGAGCGGCAGGGGATCGTCCACGTGATCGGGCCCGAGCTGGGCGTGACTCAGCCCGGCATGACGATCGTCTGCGGCGACAGCCACACCTCGACCCACGGCGCTTTCGGCGCGCTGGCCTTCGGCATCGGCACCTCCGAGGTCGAGCACGTGCTGGCGACCCAGTGCTTGGTCCAGAAGCGGCCGAAGACGATGCGCATCCTCTACTCGGGCGAGCTCGGGCCCGGCGTGACGCCGAAGGATCTGATTCTGGCGACGATCGGCCGCCTCGGCACCGGCGGAATGACCGGCTACGCGGTCGAGTACGCCGGACCGGCGATCGAGGCGCTCTCGATGCCCGGCCGGATGACGGTCTGCAACATGACGATCGAGGGCGGCGGCAGGGCGGGGATGATCGCCCCCGACGAGACCACCTTCGAGTGGGTGCGAGGCCGCGATGCGGCGCCCCAGGATTTCGACGCCGCGGTCCAGCGCTGGCGCGAGCTGCCGACCGACCCCGACGCGAGCTTCGACACCGAGGTCGAGATCGACGCCGCCGGCATCTCGCCGATGGTCACCTGGGGAACGAATCCCGGCATGGTGGTCGAGGTCACCGACACGGTGCCCGACCCAGCGGCGATGGAGTCGCCGGCCGATCGCGAGTCGGCCGAACGGGCGCTCGCCTACATGGGCCTGGAGGCCGGCACGCCGATGACCGAGGTGAGGCCGGAGCGGGTATTTATCGGCTCCTGCACCAACTCGCGGATCGAGGATCTGCGCGAGGCTGCCGCCGTGGTCGATGGGCGGCGCGTCGCCGGCTCGGTGCGGGCGATGGTCGTCCCCGGCTCCCAGCAGGTCAAGGCGACCGCCGAGGAGGAGGGCCTGCACGAGGTCTTCCGCGCCGCCGGGTTCGAGTGGCGCGAGGCAGGCTGCTCGATGTGCCTGGGGATGAACCCGGACATCCTGATCGAGGGCGAGCGCTGCGCTTCGACCTCGAACCGCAACTTCGAGGGACGGCAGGGCAAGGGCGGCAGAACCCATCTGGTCAGCCCCAAAATGGCTGCCGCCGCCGCGATCGAGGGCCATTTCGTCGACATCAGGGATTGGAGCTAGGCATGCGACCGATAGACGTGATCGAGGGCAAGGTCTCGGTGTTGGACCGGCACGACGTCGACACCGACCAGATCATTCCCAAGCAGTTCCTCAAGCGGGTCGAGCGGACCGGCTTCGGCGAGTTCCTCTTCTACGACTGGATCCGCGACGGCGAGATCGAGCTGGAGCCGAATCCGATCCTCGTCGCCGGCCGCAACTTCGGTTGCGGTTCCTCGCGCGAGCATGCTCCCTGGGCGCTCGAGGACTTCGGCTTCGAGGCGATCGTCGCGCCGTCCTTCGCCGACATCTTCTATTCCAACTGCACCAAGGTCGGCCTCTTGCCCGTCGAGCTCGACGAGGAGCACTGCCGTGCGGTCGCCGAGGCCGGCGAGGCGCGGATCGACGTCGACGACCAGACGGTTACCTGCGCCGGCGGGGTATTCGAGTTCGCGATCGAGCCGGACGTGCAGCACCGGCTGCTGAACGGGCTCGACGACATCGGGATCACCCTGGAGAGCGCCGCCGCAATTGATGAGTTCGAGGCTGAGCAGGGCGCCGCGGCCGGACCGGTCACGACGGCGCTATGAGCGATCCGAGCTCGACCAACGCGATGAACAGCAGCTCACGCGAGTGGGACGCGGAGACCTATGACCAGGTCTCCGACCCACAATTCAACTGGGGCATGGAGGTGTTGGAGCGGCTTGAGCTGCGCGGCGACGAGGAGGTGGTCGACGCCGGCTGCGGGACCGGCCGGGTCAGCGAGCAGCTGCTCGCGCGCCTCCCCGATGGACACCTGATCGCCGTAGATGGCTCCGCCGCGATGATCGCGAAAGCCCGCGAGCGACTGGGGGAGGGGGTCGACTACATTGTCGCCGACCTCGCCGAGCTGGAGATTGCCGAACCGGTCGACCTCGTCTTCTCCACCGCGACCTTTCACTGGCTGCTCGACCACGACCGTCTCTTCGCCCGCCTGCGGGCGGCGCTGCGACCAGGCGGCCGCCTGGTCGCCCAGTGCGGCGGCGAAGGCAACGTGGCCCGCCATGCGCAGGCGATCGTCACCGCGGCCTCCAACCATGAGTTCGGACAGCACTTCGGCGAGGCCAATTCACTCTGGAACTTCGCTGGGCCCGAGCAGACCGAGACGCGCCTGCATGATGCCGGCTTCGACGAGGTCCGCTGCTGGCTGGAACCGAAGCCCGTACAACCCGCCGACCCACTCACCTTCACCATGACTGTCACCCTGGGCCCGTTGCTGGCGCAGCTACCGGAGGAGAAACGGCGGCGGTTTGCGGAAGCGGTACTGGCCGAGGCCGAGCAACCTCTGGTTCTCGACTATGTGCGCCTCAATATCGAGGCACGTGCCGGGAAATGAGTACCCATAGCGGCCTCTAACCCCCGGCACGTCTAGAGTGCCCGGCCGATGAGCGACGTACCGCGCATAGTTCTCCTGCCTGGCGACGGGATCGGCCCTGAGATCGTCGCCGCGGCGACACAGCTGTTGGAAGCGCTGGATGAGTTTGAGTTCGACGAGCATTTGATGGGCGGCTGCTCGATCGACGCCCACGGCGTCGCGCTGACCGACGAGGTGCTCGGTGTCTGCCGCGCCTCCGACGCTGTCTTGCTGGGCGCCGTCGGCGGGCCCAAGTGGGATACCACCGACCCGGATGCGCCGCGCCCGGAGCAGGGGCTGCTCGGCCTGCGCAAGGGAATGGGCCTCTACGCCAACCTGCGCCCCGTGCGCCCCAGTCCGGCGCTGGTCGGTGCGAGCCCGCTACGCGAGGAGCGCATCGCCGGCACCGACCTACTGGTCGTGCGCGAGCTGACCGGCGGGATCTACTTCGGCGACAGCGGTCGCGAGGGCGACTCGGCCCACGACACCTGCGAGTACTCCAGCGCCGAGATCGAGCGGATCGCCCGCACCGGCTTCGAGGCGGCGCAGCGCCGCGCCGAGGGCGGCAGCCACAGCCCCCGGGTGACCTCGGTCGACAAGGCCAACGTGCTCGAGACCTCGCGGCTGTGGCGCGAGGTGGTCAGTGGCATCGCCGCCGACTACCCCGACGTCGAGCTCGACCACCTGCTGGTCGACAACGCCGCGATGCAGCTCGTCTCGCGCCCGGCCGAGTTCGACGTGATCGTCACCGAGAACCTCTTCGGCGACATCCTCAGCGACGAGTCGGCGATGCTGACCGGCTCGCTGGGAATGCTGCCCTCCGCCAGCCTCGGTGAGGCGGGTACCCCTGGGCTCTTCGAGCCGGTCCACGGCTCCGCTCCGGACATCGCCGGACAGGGGATCGCCAACCCACTGGCCACCTTCCTCAGCGCGGCGATGATGCTGCGCCACGGGCTGGAACGGCCGCAGGAGGCCGAGCGGATTGAGGCCGCCGTGGACGCGGTGCTGGAAAGTGGCCTGCGCACGCCCGATCTCGCTCAAGAGAACACCGTCGGCACCACCGAGATGACCCAGGCCGTGCTTTCTCAGCTCTGACTCGACCCACCTCGATTCATCGGGCATACTTTCGCGAGATGGAGACCGCCGAGTTGATCTGGCAGAACGGTGAGTTCGTGCCCTGGCACGAGGCGACCACGCACGTCCTCAGTCACGGCCTGCACTACGGCACGGGCGTCTTCGAGGGGATCCGCTGCTACGAGACCGAGCGCGGGCCGGCGATCTTCCGCCATCAGGATCACCTCGACCGGCTCGCCAAGTCGGCCGAGCTCTACTACTTCGAGCTGGCCTATTCCGGCGAGGAAATCGCCGCGGCGACCAAGGAGTTGATCCGGCGCAACAATCTGCGCTCCTGCTACATCCGGCCGCTCGCCTTCCGTGGCTACGGAAATCTTGGCCTCTACGCGACCGACGCCCCGATCGACCTCGTCATCGCCGCCTTCCCCTGGGGGGCCTATCTCGGCGAGGAGGGCCAGAAGCGCGGCATCCGCGCCAAGGTCTCGAGCTGGCGGCGGATCGGCTCCGCGGGGCTGATTCCCCACGCCAAGGCGTCTGGGCAATACCTGAACTCGATCCTCGCCAAGACCGAGTCGCAGAACGCGGGCTACGAAGAGGCCCTGCTGCTCGACGAGCGGGGCTTCGTCTGCGAGGGATCCGGCGAGAACATCTTCGTCGTCCGCGACGGCCAGATCGTTACCCCGCCGCACGTCGCCGCGATCCTCGACGGGATCAACCGCAAGTCGGTGATCCAGATCGCCCGCGACCTCGGCTACACCGTGGTCGAGCGCGACATCGCCCGCTCCGAGCTGTACCTGGCCGAGGAGGTCTTCCTCACCGGCACCGCGGCCGAGCTCGTCCCGGTGCGCGAGATAGACGACCACCCGCTCGGCGAGCCGGGCGAGATCACGCGCGTGATCCAGGCCAAGTTCCGCGATGCCCTGGAAGGACGCGCCGAGGAGTACCTGGAGTGGCTCGACTTCGTCGAGGCCCCGGCAAGGGCCGACGAGTCGGCCGGGCGAATTACGCCTGCCGCCTAGCGGCTGGCGCTGCGCTGCGCGCACTCCCGGTTCGACCCTCGTACTGAAAGGCATCAGATGGAACAGGTGAAGATCTACGACACCACCTTGCGCGACGGCATGGGTGGCCCCGGCATGTCGCTCTCGGTGGGCGAGAAGCTGAAAGTCGTGCGGGCGCTCGACGAGCTCGGCGTGCAGACGATCGAGGCGGGCTTCCCCAGCTCCAATCCCAAGGAAGCGGAGCTTTTCGAGCTGCTCGCGGAGCTGGAGCTGGAACAGGCGACGATCGCGGCCTTCGGCATGACCCGCCGCCGCGACCGCAGCGCCGCAGAGGACAAGGCGCTCGCCGTGCTGGTCGACAGCTTCGCGCCCGTCGTCTGCCTGGTCGGCAAGAGCTGGGGCCTGCACCTGGAGAAGGTGATCAAGGTCTCCGCCGAGGAGAACCTGGCGATGATCGCCGACTCGATCGGCTTCTGCCGTACTCGGGGTAAGCGCCCGGTCTTCGACGCCGAGCACTTCTTCGACGGTTACCGGGATGACTCTGCCTACGCGCTGGAATGCGTCCGCGCCGCTGCCGAGGCCGGCGCCGAGAACGTCACCCTCTGCGACACCAACGGCGGCAGCCTGCCCAGCTTCGTCGCCGCGGCGACCGCCGCCGTGGTCGAGGCGCTCGGCGAGAGGGTGGAGATCGGTATCCACACCCACGACGACGCCGGCTGCGCCGTCGCCAACTCGCTCGCCGCCGTCGAAGCTGGCGCCCGGCTGGTCCAGGGCACCGTCAACGGCTACGGCGAGCGCTGTGGCAACGCCAACCTGGCGACGATCATGCCGGCGCTGCAGCTGAAGATGGGCTTCGAGGTCGTCGCGCCGGAGAAGCTCGCCGCCCTGACCCGGACAAGCCACTACCTCGACGAGCTCTGCAACATGACGCCGAACCCGGATCAGCCCTACGTCGGCCGCAACGCCTTCGCCCACAAGGCCGGTATGCACGCGGCCGGGGTCGAGGCCGACGCCAGCACCTTCGAGCACCTCGACCCGGCGCTGCTGGGCAACCAGCGCGAGATCCTCGCCTCGGAGCTGTCCGGCAAGGCGACGATCCGCAGCCAGGCGGCCCAGGCCGGCCTCGACCTGGGCGAGGAGGAGGCGGCGCACGCGGTCGAGAGCCTCAAGGAGCGTGAGCATCGTGGTTACCACTACGAGGCGGCACCGGCCTCGTTCGAGTTGTTGCTGCGCCGCGAGGCGGGCAGCTACGAGTCGCTGTTCGAGCTGGAGAGCTTCAAGGTCCTGGTCGAGAAGCGCGCCGACGGCAGGGTCGAAACCGAGGCGACGATCAAGGTCAAGGTCGACGGCCAGCGCTACGTTCGCGTCGCCGAGGGCAACGGCCCGGTCAACGCCCTCGACAGCGCCCTGCGCGGCGCGATCGCCGATCGCTACCCGCACCTGGCCGACGTCGAGCTGACCAACTACAAGGTGCGCATCCTCGACGAGAGCCACGGCACCGGCGCCGTCACCCGCGTCCTGCTCGACTCCTCCGACGGCGAGCACGAGTGGGGGACGATCGGCGTCTCGGAGAACATCATCGAGGCTTCCTGGGAGGCGTTGGTCGACTCGCTCGAGTACGCCTTCCAGCCCCGCGGATAGGGTGGCCGCCGTGGGCGGCCGCACCGACACCGAGATGATCCCACTGGCAAAGCCCGAGATCGGGGCCCGCGAGGAGGAGCTGATCCTCGACGTGCTGCGCTCGGGCCGCCTCTCGCTCGGGCCGGTCGGCGAGCGCTTCGAGCGCGAGTTCGCCGCCTGGCTCGGCGTCGAAGACGCGGCCACCGCGTCGAGCGGCACGACCGCCCTGCACCTCGGCGTGCGGGCGCTTGGCTGGGGGCCCGGGGACGAGGTTCTGACCAGCCCGTTCAGCTTCGTCGCCTCGGCCAACTGCCTGCTCTACGAGGGCGCTCGGCCGGTCTTCTGCGACGTCGACCCGGTGACCCTCAACCTCGACCCGGCGGCCGTCGAGGCAGCCGCCGGGGAACGCAGCGCCGGCATCCTGCCGATCCACATCTTCGGCTTCCCGGCGGCGATGCCGGAGCTGGAGGCGAATCGCCGCCCAGGGCGGGCTCGGCATCCTCGAGGACGCCTGCGAGGCACTCGGCGCGGTCGATTCCGAGGGCCGCAGCGTGGGTACGCGGGGCAACCTCGCGACCTTCGCCTTCTACGCCAACAAGCAGATGGCCACCGGAGAGGGGGGGATGATCGTGCCCTCGGGCCCGGCGGTCGCGGCGCGCTTGCGCTCGGAGCGCAACCAGGGTCGCGCGGCGGACATGGGTTGGCTCGACCACGGCGGGCTCGGCTTCAACTACCGCCTCTCCGACCTCGCCGCGGCGCTCGGCGTCGCCCAGCTCGAGCGGCTCGACACGATGCTCGCGCGGCGCTCCGCGGTGGCCTCGCTGTACGAGCAGGGCCTGACCGAGGTGGAGGGCGTCTCCACTCCGATTGCCACGCGCGGCAAAGAGCGGCGCAGCTGGTTCATCTACCCGGTGCGCCTCGCCGAGGAGATCGACCGCGATGCGGTCGTCGCCCGCCTGGGCGAGCGCGGGGTCGCCTCCAAGGCCTATCTGCCCTGCATCCACCTCTTCCCGCACCTGCGCGAGCTCGGCTGGCGCGAGGGGCAGTTCCCGGTCGCCGAAGCCGCCTCCGCCTGCTCGCTGGCGCTGCCGTTCTTCCCGGCGATGACGGAGTCGCAGGTCGCGCGGGTGTGCGAGGCTCTCGCCGAATCCCTCCGCTGATGTCGCGCTTTCGCAAAGACCCAGACCCGCGCTTCTGGCGCATCAATCGCTCGCTCGAGTTCGACTGGCCGCTGGCCGTCTACGACCTCGACCAGTCAAAAGCGCACGCCCGGGCGCTGCAACGGCTTGGCGTCCTCGACGCGGCCGAGTTGGAGCAGATGGTCGCCGGCCTCGACCGCGTCGGGGAGCGGATCGGCGCCCACGGCTTCGAGTTCGACCCCGCCGACGAGGACATCCACATGGCGATCGAGCGGCTGCTCGGCGACGAGATCGGCTCGCTCGCGGGCAAGCTGCACACCGGTCGCTCGCGAAACGACCAGGTCGCCACCGACATGGCGATGGTCGTCCAGGTGCACTCGCTGCAGGCGATCGATCTGGCCGCGGCGGCGATGAAGCGCCTGCTCGAGCTGGCCGAGCGCCACCGGGACTGGCCGATGCCCGGCTACACGCACCTGCAGCGCGCCCAGCCGGTCTACCTCGGCCATCACCTGCTCGCTTACTTCTGGATGCTCGCGCGCGACGTGCTGCGCTTCCAGTTCGCCCTCGACAGCGCCAGCGTGATGCCGCTCGGCTCGGGCGCTATAGCCGGCGTCAACTGGGAGATCGATCGTGGCGCGGTCGCCGACGACCTCGGCTTCGAACACGTCACCGCCAACTCGATCGACGGTGCCTCCAACCGCGACTTCGTCCTCGACTACCTGTCCGCCGCCGCCACCTGCTCCATGCACCTCTCCCGCCTCGGCGCGGAGATCGTCATCTGGAGCTCGTCGGAGTTCGGCTTCTGCCAACTCGATGAGTCGTTCTCCTCGGGATCGTCGATCATGCCGCAGAAGGTCAACCCCGACTCGGCCGAGCTGCTGCGCGCCAAGAGCCCCCGAGTGGCCGCCGACTTCCTCGCCCTGCTGGGCACCATGCACGCGCTGCCGCTCACCTATGGCAAGGACATGCAGGAGGACAAGGAGCCGCTGTTCGACGCGGTCGACACGGTCGAGTCCTGCCTCGACGCAACCGAGGGGATGCTCGCCGGCATCGCTTTCGATCGCCGGCGCCTGGAGGATGCCTCCAGCGACGAGATGCTGGCGGCCACCGAGGTCGCCGACCTGCTCGTCCGCAAGGGGGTGCCCTTCCGCGAGGCACACGGAATCGTCGGCGGCCTGGTTCGCGACGCGGTCGAGAGTGGCAGGTCGCTCTCCGAGCTGACGCCGGAGGAGCTGCAAAAACGCTCCGATCTGCTCGACGACTCTTTCTACGAGGTCCTCAAGCGCGAGAGCTGGCTCGAGTCGAAGCGGATCGAGGGCGGCACCGGCTCGGCGGCCGTCGCCGAGCAGATCGCGCTCGCGCACGAGACCCTCGCCGCCGTCAAAGCGCGGGTCCTCGACGAGCGCGGGTGAAGCGGCAGCCCCCAGGGTTTGGAAGCCGGGCCCAACGGCTCGCAGAGCCGTTGGGGGCTGACTTCTTCGCCCGCTCGGTGCACACCGTCGCGCGCGACCTGATCGGCTGCCGCCTCTTCTACGCGGGCTGCGGCGGGACGATCGTCGAGACCGAGAGCTACGAGCGCGACGACCCGGCCTGCCATGCCTACGTCGGCCTGACCAAGCGAACCGAGGTCCTCTTCGGCCCGCCCGGGCGCGCCTACGTCTATCTCTCCTACGGCATCCACAGCCTGCTCAACTTCGTCTGCGAACCCGAGGACGAGGCCGCAGCGGTGCTGATCCGCGCCCTCCAGCCGACGGCAGACCTCGATGCAATGCGCAAGCGGCGCGGCAAGCGCCCCGACACCGACCTCTGCTCCGGCCCCGGCAAGCTCACCGAGGCATTGAGCGTCGGCCTCGACGCCAACAACACCGACCTCAGCGAGGACCCGTTCCTGCTGCTCCCACCCGAGCCCAGCTGGAGCGGAGAGGTGACCACCAGCCCACGCATCGGTATCACCAAAGCGGTCGAGCGCCCCTGGCGCTTCAGCCTCAGAGGCAGCCCCTTCGTGTCTCGACCACGTCCCGACTAGGCCCATCCGGGTAGGGCTGGAACGTCTTGTACTTTTTCGCTGAGGGCGACCGGGCGTCAGCTCATTTTGGATCCACCGAAAAAGTTAAGTGGAAGCCCTACCCGGATGGGCCTGTTCAGCCAGCGGTGATCCCGCCACCGGCGCCACCGGATTCAGGGGCGGCTTCCGGCGCCGCTTCAGGAGCAGCTTCCCCTTCCGGTGCCGCTTCGGGCGCTGGCGCCGCTTCTTCTTCGGAGGGCGCCGATTCAGTCGAGGATTCAGTGGGCACGTAGCTTTCTTCTTCACCACCGGATCCGCCGTCCGAGCCCTTCGACTTGGCCGCTTTCTCGCTTGCGCTTTCCGCGGCCCGTTCGGCTTTGATGCTTTCCCAAGCGGAGACAACGCTGGCCCAGATCTCGGCCGGGAACGTGCCGCCCATCACCGGGCCGCCGTTGTAGAGGGTGGTCATCGGGGTGACCGTGTCGGCGTAGCCGACCCAGACGCAGGCGGTGACTTCTTCGGTCGCGCCGCAGAACCAGGCGTCGCCATTTTCCTCGGTCGTGCCGGTCTTGCCCCACTGGCCGGGCGCACCGATGTTCGCGTGCGTGCCGGTGCCGCTGGTGACTACCGTTTCGAGAATGCTCTTGGCCTCTTCGGCGGTGCTTTCGCTGAGCACCTGTTTGTGGCGCGAGTCGTTGTCGCCGCCCTTGATCGTGTGGCCATCCTGGTCCTCGACCTGGGTGTAGGCAACCGGGCTGTCGCCGGGCTCGGGGGCGAGGGTGCCACTGACCCGATCGCCGTTGTTGGCCAGCGTCGAGTACGCGTAGGTCCAGCCGAGCGGAGTGACGCCTTCCTTCAGCCCGCCGAGCACCATCGCCGGGTTGGTCGAGATCGGTTCGCGGTAGCCCATTTTATGAATCGTCTGCGCGATCGAGCGGGTGCGATCCTCGATCGTCTTGCCCTTGAGGCCTTCCAGCGCAAGCTGGGCGTAGATCGAGTTGTCCGAGTAGGTCGTCGCGCAGATGATGCTGCATTCGCCCAGGTAGGAGTCCTCGTCGTTGTGAACGACGAAGGTTTCCTGGTCGTTCTTGCCGAAGTGGAATTCCTGCGGCGCCGACTCGTAGACCGTTTCCGGCGAGATCCCCTCTTCCAGGGCGGTGATCAGCGTGAAGGGCTTGATCGAGGATCCCGGCTGGCGGTGGCCGAGCGTCGCCAGGTTGAACGGCTTGGTCTGGAAGTTGGGGCCGCCGACCATCGCCTTGACGCCGGCGTTCTTGTTGTCGAGCACGACCACCGACGCGGTGGGGGGCAGGTAGCCGAGATAGGAGTTGACCGCTTCTTCGGCGGCTTGCTGGAGTTTGAGGTCGAGCGTCGTCTTCACTTTCAGCCCGCCGAAGAAGGTCTTGGCGGCGCCGTAGCGTTCGACCAGCTGCTGGCGCAGCCAAGAGGTGAAGTAGGGGGCCCTGGAGTCAAGTCGAGGGGGCTGGATGTCGCTGGGGGCAGGAAGGGCCTGCTTCGTTCCTTCGTCGAGCTGAGTTTGGGTTATGTAGCCCTGTTCGTACATCTTTTCGAGCACGATGTTGCGCCGGGCCAGCGTGTTTTCGGGGTAGATCTTCGGGTCATAGGCCGAGGGCGAGGCGATGATCCCGGCCAGCGTCGCCGCCTCCCAGGGCTCGAGCACGGATGCACAGGGCTCTGCCTGCGTGCCGCAGCCAGGGTGCGCCTTGCCGAAGTAGGTGCGGGCGGCCGCCTCGATCCCATAGGCGCCCTCGCCGAAGTAGATCGTGTTGAGGTACTCGGTGAGGATTTTGTCCTTGCTCCAATGGCGCTCGAGCCGGTAGGCGAGCGCCGCCTCGCGAAACTTCTCCAGAACCGTGCGGCTGCCTTCGGCTTCGAGCGCGTTCTTGACGAACTGCTCGGTGATCGTCGAGGCGCCCTGCGCGGCGCTCTGGCTGAGCACATCCCTGACCAGGGCTCGGGCGATGCCCTGGAAGTCGACGCCGCTGTGTTCGTAGAAGCGCGAATCCTCGATCGAGACCACCGCGTTCTTCATATTGGGGGAGATCTGGCCCGAGGTGAGCAGGATCTTGTTCTGGTTGCTGGTCAACGTGCCGATCGGCTCGCCGGAGGCGTCGAAGACCTCGCTGTTCTTCGCCGCCTTGTACTGGGCGAAGTTGTAGATCGCCGGCAGGTCCTGCGAAACCGCGGTCATCATGCCGAAGACCATCGAGACGACGGCGAGGACACCGAGACCCAGGAGGACGAAGAGGATGCGCAGCTTTTTCAGCCGCGGCCGCGCGGGCTTCGTCGAAGACGCCGGGGGTG
The DNA here is from genome assembly GCA_963824705.1 of uncultured Solirubrobacterales bacterium. Classification (GTDB taxonomy): domain Bacteria; phylum Actinomycetota; class Thermoleophilia; order Solirubrobacterales; family 70-9; genus VRUE01. Next base: position 1,350,735 of record CAWGQE010000003.1, on the reverse strand, counting down.
GCGGCGGAACCGAGCCGCCGGCCCGGCGGGGCTTTGTTCCAAGGACCGCCATCGAGGTGTAAGGCCCGGCAGGCGCTACCCGCCGAGCAGAGGCGGCAGTCTAGCATTGCGCCCGTGCCGGACTTGACGCGTAACGCGGTCGACGTGCTGCCCGACGGCATGCTCGCCGAGCAGCTCGCGGCGCGGCGTCCGCTGCGGGTCAAGCTGGGGATCGACCCGACGACCGCCGACATCCACCTCGGCCACACCGTCGTCCTCAACAAGCTGCGCGAGTTCCAAGACGGGGGGCACCAGGTCGTCCTGATCATCGGCGACTTCACCGCGAGGGTCGGCGACCCGAGCGGTCGCTCGGCGCAGCGGCCGCTGCCCTCGGCCGAGGAGATCGAGGCAAACGCCGCCACCTACCAGGAGCAGGCGTTCAAGCTGCTCGACCGTGAGCGGACCGAGGTGCGCTTCAACAGCGAGTGGCTGCGGATGGAGCCCGAGGCGCTGCTCGGCCTGCTCGCCCAGACGACGGTTGCCAGGCTGCTCGAGCGCGACGACTTCCAGAAGCGGCTGGCGGCGAGCTCGCCGATCGCCGCCCTCGAGCTGCTCTATCCGCTGCTGCAGGGCTACGACTCGGTGGCGGTCGAAGCAGACATCGAGCTGGGGGGGACCGACCAGAAGTTCAACCTGCTCTTCGGCCGCGACATCCAGGGCGCCTACGACCAGAAGCCGCAATCGATCATGACGATGCCGATCCTGGTCGGGACCGACGGCACGCAGAAGATGAGCAAGTCGCTGGGCAACTACGTCGGCGTCACCGAGGCGCCGGAGGAGATGTTCGGCAAGCTGATGCGGATCCCCGACGAGGCGATGGCCGAGTACTACCGGCTGCTGCTCGGCGCCGAGGTGCCAGCGGGGCCGCCCAACGAGGCCAAGCGGGAATTGGGGAGGCGGATCGTCGCCCGCTTCCAGGACGACGCCGCGGCCCGCGAGGCAGAGGAGCACTTCGACCGCCTCTTCGTCCGCCACGAGGCGCCCGAGCAGATCGAGGAGGTCGACCTCTCCGCCTACCAGGGCGAAGAGGACGGAGCGGTCCATCTGCCGCTGCTGATGGCCGGGGCCTTCGAGATCAGCTCCAGCGAGGCCCGGCGCCTGTTGGGACAGGGGGGCGTCAAGCTCGACGGGGAGCCGATTCCCGCCGGGACCCTCGATCTCCAGCCCGCGGCGCTGGATGGCCGCGTCCTGCAGGTCGGCAAGCGCCGTTTCCGCCGTATGCGCGCCAGTGCCTGACCCCTCTAGGCAAAGCGCCGCCGCGGCGCTATACTCCCGCGTCCTTCTGGGATTGGCCCTGTGCCGTCCCATGCGCAAAAGACGGCGAGTCCCGCCGCAGAGGCGCAGCGGTCTTTGAAAACTGAGCAGCGTGCACCCGCGGACATTCGTGTCCGTGGGATGTTTGAGCCCGATCCACTCGGCGCGCCAGCGCACCGAGTGGTCTGATTTACCGTCATGTCGGTCGCCACGTATGTGTACCCGGCGATCAATGGGCATGACAACTCCGTTAAGAAGTACCTTTCACGGAGAGTTTGATCCTGGCTCAGGACGAACGCTGGCGGCGTGCTTAACACATGCAAGTGGTGCGACGAACCAGGGCTTGCCCTGGGGCCAAGCCGCGAACGGGTGAGTAACACGTGAGTAACCTGCCCCGATGACCGGGACAACCCGAGGAAACTCGGGCTAATACCGGATGTGGCGCACAGGCGTAAGCCTGTTCGCTAAAGGAAGCTTCGGCCTCCGCATTGGGAGGGGCTCGCGGCCCATTAGCTTGTTGGTGGGGTTATGGCCTACCAAGGCGACGATGGGTAGCTGGTCTGAGAGGACGATCAGCCACACTGGGACTGAGACACGGCCCAGACTCCTACGGGAGGCAGCAGTGGGGAATCTTGCGCAATGCGCGAAAGCGTGACGCAGCAACGCCGCGTGGGGGAAGACGGCCTTCGGGTTGTAAACCCCTTTCAGGAGGGACGAAGGTTCGGCGGTGAATAGCCGTCCGGACTGACGGTACCTCCAGAAGAAGCTCCGGCTAACTACGTGCCAGCAGCCGCGGTAATACGTAGGGGGCAAGCGTTGTCCGGAATCATTGGGCGTAAAGCGCGCGTAGGCGGCTCTGTAAGTCCGTTGTGAAAGTCAAAGGCTCAACCTTTGAAAGCCGATGGATACTGCAGAGCTAGAGTCCGGAAGAGGCGAGTGGAATTCCTGGTGTAGCGGTGGAATGCGCAGATATCAGGAGGAACACCAATAGCGAAGGCAGCTCGCTGGGACGGTACTGACGCTAAGGCGCGAAAGCGTGGGGAGCGAACAGGATTAGATACCCTGGTAGTCCACGCCGTAAACGATGGGCACTAGGTGTGGGAGGTGTCGACTCCTCCCGTGCCGTCGCTAACGCACTAAGTGCCCCGCCTGGGGAGTACGGCCGCAAGGCTAAAACTCAAAGGAATTGACGGGGGCCCGCACAAGCAGCGGAGCATGTGGTTTAATTCGACGCAACGCGAAGAACCTTACCTGGGCTTGACATGTTGGTGACCGCCGTGGAAACACGGTTTTCCTTCGGGACACCATCACAGGTGGTGCATGGCTGTCGTCAGCTCGTGTCGTGAGATGTTGGGTTAAGTCCCGCAACGAGCGCAACCCCCGTTCCATGTTGCCATCATTAAGTTGGGGACTCATGGGAGACTGCCGGTGACAAACCGGAGGAAGGTGGGGATGACGTCAAGTCATCATGCCCCTTATGTCCAGGGCTACACACGTGCTACATTGGCGCATACAAAGGGCAGCAATACCGCGAGGTGGAGCGAATCCCAGAAAGTGCGTCTCGGTTCGGATTGAAGGCTGAAACTCGCCTTCATGAAGCTGGAGTTGCTAGTAATCGCAGATCAGCAATGCTGCGGTGAATACGTTCCCGGGCCTTGTACACACCGCCCGTCACACCACGAAAGCAAGTAACACCCGAAGCCGGTGGCCTAACCTTTTGGAGGGAGCCGTCGAAGGTGGGACCTGTGATTGGGGTGAAGTCGTAACAAGGTAGCCGTAGCGGAAGCTGCGGCTGGATCACCTCCTTTCTAGGGAGTTTCTCTAGAACGTCGACCGGGCTCCCCAGTGACTGTGTGTCACTGGGAACGCTGCTCAGTTTTGAGAGACCGCCAGCGGAAGCACTCCGCTGCGTGTGCCTCGGTGGACCTTGAAAACTGTACAAGGCCAATAATAAGAGCCTGTCGCAAGGCAGGTTCTGGGTAATTTAATCAACCCGTACGCTTAGGCGCACGGGTTGCTCACCGTCAAGATAGTAAGGGCTTACGGTGGATGCCTTGGCACCAGGAGTCGATGAAGGACGTGGACGGCTGCGTTAAGCCGCGGTGAGGCGCTGAACAGCCATTGACCCGCGGATTTCCGAATGGGGAAACCCGGCGCCGGTAATGCGGCGTCATCCAGTGGTGAATTCATAGTCATTGGAAGGCAACCGGGGGAACTGAAACATCTAAGTACCCCGAGGAATAGAAATCAACCGAGACTCCCTTAGTAGTGGCGAGCGAAAGGGGATCAGCCTAAACCTGACAGATGCAAGCGGGCACGCGTTGTCTGTCGGGGGTCGTAGGACATCACGCCCGAGCCGTGCCTGGCTCGGCGGCAGTTACCAAATCAGGTGTTAACCGAAGCGAGTGGAACCTCGCACCACAGAGGGCAATCGTCCCGTAGGTGAAAACACACTGATCTGCCGACTGATGTTCCTGAGTAGGACCGCACCCGTGAAACGCGGTCTGAATCTGGGGGGACCACCCTCCAAGGCTAAGTACTACCTGGTGACCGATAGTGAACTAGTACCGTGAGGGAAAGGTGAAAAGCACCCCTGAAGGGGAGTGAAATAGTACCTGAAACCGTAAGCCTACAAGTGGTCGGAGCACCTTCGGGTGTGACGGCGTGCTTTTTGCATCACGAGCCGGCGAGTTACTCGTCAGTGGCAAGGTTAAGCGATGAGCGGAGCCGCAGCGAAAGCGAGTCTGAACAGGGCGACATAGTCATTGGCGGTAGACCCGAAACTGGGCGAGCTATCCATGGGCAGGCTGAAGCGGGGGTAAGACCTCGTGGAGGGCCGAACCGACCTAGGTTGAAAACTGGGCGGATGACCTGTGGATTGGAGTGAAAGGCTAATCAAGCCCAGAGATATCTGGTTCTCTCCGAAATATATTTAGGTATAGCCTCGCGTGATTGCGTGGCGGCCGTAGAGCACTGTTTGGACTAGGGGCCCTACCAGGTTACCGACTTCAGGCAAACTCCGAAGACCGTCACGGTTAGCGCGGGAGTCAGTGTGCGGGGGATAAACTTCGTACGCAAAAGGGGAACAACCCAGACCATCAGCTAAGGACCCTAAGTACTAGCTAAGTGGTGAACGATGTCCGAATGCAGAGACAACCAAGAGGTTGGCTTAGAAGCAGCCACCCTTAAAAGAGTGCGTAACAGCTCACTGGTCAAGTGTTCGGGCGCGGAGAATTCAACGGGGCTCAAGCTAGTCTCCGAAGCTATGGGTGTGCAGGCCTGCGGGCTCTGCACGCGGTAGGAGAGCGTTCCAGTTGCGTGAAGCAGGCGCGTAAGCTCCTGTGGAGTGGCTGGAAGTGAGAATGCCGGCATGAGTAACGATAGAGGGGTGAGACTCCCCTCCACCGATTGTCCAAGGTTTCCTGAGTAAAGTTCGTCTGCTCAGGGTTAGTCGGGACCTAAGGCGAGGCCGAAAGGCGTAGCCGATGGCCAACAGGTTGATATTCCTGTACCACGTCGATTCCGTTATGACCGATGGGGGGACGGGGAAGGGTAAGGGATCCCAGGCGATGGTCGTCCTGGGGCAAGCACGTAGCCAGTCTCTGTAGGAAAATCCGCAGAGGCGTTTTGACGCGAGGTGCGATGCCAGCTGGCTTGACCGCCGGCCAGTCCCCGATCCCATGCCTCCGAGAAAATCCTCTAGGCAGGATTCGCGTGCCCGTACCGATAACCGACACAGGTGGACAAGTAGAACATACTGAGGTGAGCGAGCTAACTCTCGTTAAGGAACTCGGCAAAATCGTCCCGTAACTTCGGGAGAAGGGACGCCCCGGTAGGGTGAACTCCGTACGGAGGGAGCCTGAGGGGGCCGCAGTGAATTGGTCCAACCGACTGTTTACCAAAAACACAGGCCTCTGCTAAGTCGCAAGACGACGTATAGGGGCTGACGCCTGCCCGGTGCCGGAAGGTTACGCGGACTTGTTAGCGCTTCGGCGCGAAGCAATGAAGCTAAGCCCCGGTAAACGGCGGCCGTAACTATAACGGTCCTAAGGTAGCGAAATTCCTTGTCGGGTAAGTTCCGACCTGCACGAATGGCGCAACGAGTTGGACGCTGTCTCAACGAGAGGCTCGGTGAAATTAAAGTCTCGGTGAAGATGCCGAGTACCCGCAGCTAGACGGAAAGACCCCGTGAACCTTTACTGCAACTTGATATTGGAGTCTGATGTATCTCGCTCAGGATAGGTGGGAGACTGTGAACCAGCGGCCTTGGCTGCTGGGGAGTCGTCCTTGAGATACCACCCTTGATGTTTTGGGCTTCTAACACCATGCCGTGATCCGGGTGGTGAACAGTGTCAGGTGGGCAGTTTGACTGGGGCGGTCGCCTCCTAAAGTGTAACGGAGGCGCCCAAAGGTTCCCTCAGCACGGTTGGAAATCGTGCGTAGAGTGTAAAGGCAACAAGGGAGCTTGACTGCGAGACCGACGGGTCGAGCAGGAACGAAAGTTGGGCTTAGTGATCCGGCGGTAGCAAGTGGAAGCGCCGTCGCTCAACGGATAAAAGGTACTCCGGGGATAACAGGCTTATCGTTTCCAAGAGTCCACATCGACGAAACGGTTTGGCACCTCGATGTCGGCTCGTCGCATCCTGGGGCTGGAGTAGGTCCCAAGGGTTGGGCTGTTCGCCCATTAAAGCGGTACGCGAGCTGGGTTCAGAACGTCGTGAGACAGTTCGGTCCCTATCTGCTGTGGGCGTTGGAGAGTTGAGAGGAGTCATCCCTAGTACGAGAGGACCGGGATGAACGTGCCGCTGGTGTATCTGTTGTCCTGCCAAGGGCACCGCAGGTTAGCTACGCACGGAACGGATAACCGCTGAAGGCATCTAAGCGGGAAGCCGTCCTCGAGATGAGCTCTCCCATCCCTTCGAGGGAGTAAGACCCCTGGTAGACCACCAGGTTGATAGGCCGGCGGTGCAAGCGCAGTGATGCGCTCAGCCGACCGGTACTAATGGGTCGAGGGCTTGACGGATATTTATTTCTTTACCTATGGCCTTGTGCAGTTTTCAAGCTCCACCGGGGGCGGTTCCGCAAAATTCCGGTGGCGCATAGCGAGTGGGAAACACCTCTTCCCATTCCGAACAGAGCAGTTAAGCCACTCTGCGCCGATGGTACTTGGGGGGCAACCCCCTGGGAGAGTAGGTCGCCGCCGGTTCTTCTGATTCAGGGCCGCCTTCGGGCGGCCCTTTGTCGTTCTAAGAGTGTGCGGCGAAGCGATCGATCGCCGAACTCCACGCACCCGTGCTGCGCCGACTGGCACTGCGCCGGCGCCCCTCGCAGGGCTGCGCCGGGGGGTCAACGGGCTCGAGGCCGTACTCGCCCAGGGTTGCGAAGTCGATCGTCAGGTCCACCGCGTTGGCCAGCTGGCCACCGAGGCTCCGTTGCGGTTTGATTTTCGTATCGAACATAGGTTCGACTCTACGGACGCTTCCGGACGGCTTGCTGATTTTGCACGGGCCTTTGCACGGCATGGCTCGCCTTTACTCGTTTTGCAGGCTTTTTAGTTGCGGCGGTCGCATCGAAGGCGAGAATAAGAGCGGCCGTCTGCGCCGGTTTCTCGACTTCGGGCGAGTGGCCCGCGCCCTGGATCAGCTTGGTCTCGGCACCAGCGGCCTGGTACGCCGCCAGCGCTTCCACGGGATCCTTGGCTATCTGCTCCTCGGCCCCCATGATCGCCAGGACCGGCTTGCCGGTCGCCGCGGCGCGCTGTGGAAGCGCCTCTTCGCCGGTGTAGTCGTCAAAGGCTTCGTGGGACCCGGTGTAGGAGCTGTAGGTCATCTGCTTCACATCCTCGACGAATGCATCCGGAACCTTGAAACCGGGGGCGAAGGCGACCTCGAGGCCGTTGCGGATCGAGAAGTCGGGCTTGATCCGCCATAAGGTCTGCCCGATCACCGGCTTGAAAGGCAGTTCGCCGATGAAGCCGACGTCCCCGTAGCTGTCGTCGGGAATGCTGTCGATCGTCATCAGCCGGTTGACCAATTGGGGGGACTGTTCCGCCAGGGCGATCGCGACCGGGCCGCCCAGAGAGTGACCGACGACCTCGGCATCGCGCACGCCCAGCCTCCCGAGAACGCCTGCGACCAGGCTCGCCTGGTTTTCGATCGAGTAGCCGGACGAGGGCTTTTCCGAGCCGCCGTGCCCGAGCAGATCGATCGCGATCACTCGATGGTCTCGATCGAGGCGGGGAATCACCCCGTCCCACCAGTTGATCGCGCAGGTGAAGCAGTGGATCAGCACGATCGGGCTGCCATCGCGCGGGCCTTTTTCGACGACCTCCATATCGCCGCCGGGCAGGCTGACGATGCGGCCGCCGGGTTCGGTGACTTCGGCCGACTTCGTTTCCCCGTCGATGACCAGAGTATTGACTCCGATCAGCACGATCAGCACGGCCACGACCGCGATCAGGATCTTCCAGCCCCGTCCCATTACGCAGGTACCCTAGCCGGACCATGGAGAAGTTCGTCATCGACGGAGGGGCGCCGCTCTCGGGCGAGCTGACAGCCGCCGGCAACAAGAACGCGGCTCTGCCGATCCTCGCCGCCTGCCTGCTCACCGAGGAGGAGCTGCTCCTGCACCGGGTGCCGCGGATTCGCGACACCGAAGCGCAGATCGCGCTGCTCGAACGCCTCGGGGTCGAGGCCTCCTGGGTCGCCGACAACAGCCTGAGACTGCGTGCCGGGTCGATCTCCGATGTCGCCGTCGACGAGGAGCTCTCGAACAAGATTCGCGCCTCTTTCCTGCTTGCCGGGCCGCTGCTGGCGCGCTTCGGCGAAGCGCGCATGCCGCCGCCCGGTGGCGACTTCATCGGCCGCCGCCGGCTCGACGCGCATCTCGACGCCTTCTCGGACCTCGGCGCCGAGGTCGACGGCGATCGCTGGATCGAGCTGAAGGCGCCGGCGGGGGGGCTTCGCCCCTGCGCGATCTTTATGGACGAGCCATCGGTGATGGGCACGGAGAACGCGCTGATGGCGGCGGCGCTGACGCCGGGCCCGACGACGATCTCCAACGCTGCCTCAGAGCCCCACGTCCAAGACCTCGCCCACCTGCTGAGCGCGATGGGCGCCGAGGTGACGGGAATCGGCTCCAACGTGATGACGGTTCACGGCCGCGACCGCCTCGGCGGCGCCGAGCACACGATCTCCCCCGACCACATCGAGGTCGGCAGCTTCATGGCGCTCGCCGCGGCGACCGGGGGCGAACTGCGGATCCGCGAAGTCGCCCCGGCCGACCTGGTCATGGTGCGGCGCCAGTTCCGCCGCCTTGGGCTGGAGTCCACGATCGAAGGCGAAGACGTGATCGTGCCGCCCGAGCAGCGGCTGCGGATCAAAGCCGACATCGGCGACGCGATCCCAAAGATCGAGGACGGTCCCTGGCCGGCGTTCCCCGCCGACCTGACCTCGATCGCGTTGGCCCTCGCCACCCAGGCCGACGGCGAGATCCTGATCTTCGAGAAGATGTTCGAGAACCGCCTCTTCTTCGTCGACAAGCTGGTCGCGATGGGCGCTCGGATCACGCTTTGCGATCCCCACAGGGCGATCGTCAGCGGTCCGAGCCGGCTTCATGGCGAGCGGGTCGAGAGCCCCGACATCAGGGCCGGGATGGCGATGCTCATCGCCGCCTTGGCCGCGGAGGGCACCTCGGAGATCGGCAACATCCGCCAGATCGACCGCGGCTACGAGTCGATCGACGAGCGCCTGCGCGGCCTCGGCGCCCAGATCGAACGCGTCTCTGCAGAGATCCCCGCGTAGCAGGCTTTCCCCCGCCGCTCTCGTAAGGTCCCTTCGATGATCCACCCGATTCCACCGGGCACCCGAGACATCCTCCCCGACGAGATGCGGGAGCTGCGCCGCCTGCACCGCGCGATGATCGAGGTATTCGAGAGCCGCGGCTACGGCGAGGTGGCGACGCCCGCGATCGAGTACGACGAGGTGCTGGCCCGCGGCGACGGTCGCACCGCGGCCTCCGCCTACCGCTTCTTCGACGAGCGCGGCGACCTGTTGGCGCTGCGCTCCGACATGACCGTGCCGATCGCGCGCCTGGTCGCCTCGCGCTACACCGACGCCGAGTGGCCGCTGCGCCTCTGCTATCTGGCAAACGCCTTCCGCGCCGTGCGTCCTCAGCGCGGCCAGATGCGCGAGTTCGCCCAGGCCGGCGTCGAGTTGATCGGGGCGCCGGCCCCGGGCGGCACGGTGGAGATCATCGAGGTCTTGGAGGCGACCCTCGACGCGGCCGGCCTCGATCGGGCCGTGATCGGGCTCGGCGACGCCGACCTCTACCGTCAGCTGCTCACAGAGTTCAAAGTCGAAGGCGAGGCACGCGACGCGATCCTGGAGCGGCTGGCGATGCACGACCTGGTCGGCCTCGAGGTCGAGCTCTCGCAGGCCGGGCTCGCCGCCGAGCAGGTCGGGACCTGCGTCGCCCTCTCGCAGCTGCGCGGCGGCCGCGAGGTTCTCGACCAGGCTCGCGCGATCGGCGGCGCAGCCGTCGAGCGGGCGACCGCGCGGCTGGGGGAGACCTTCGCGGCGCTGGAAGAGCGCGGCGTGGCCGAGCGCGTCCGCGTCGATCTCGGCCTGCTGCGCGACCTCGGCTACTACAGCGGCGCCATCCTCGAGGTCTACGACCCCGCTGTCGGCCACGTGCTTGGTGGTGGGGGGCGCTACGACGAGCTGCTCAAGCGCTTCGGCATCGACCTGCCCGCGGCAGGGTTTGCCCTTTACCTGGAGCGAGTCCACGTCGCCCAGATGGAGGAGTCCCGGCGGGAGGAGCCCTCGTGAGCGTCGAAGTCGCCGGCATGGCCGGCGCCAAGGCCGACGGACCGCTGAAGCTCGCGGTGCCCCGCGGTGCGCTGCTCTCGGGGACGCTCGACGTCCTCGACGCCGCCGGGGTCGACACCGCCGCAGTGCGCGGCGAGTCGCGTTCGCTGATCTTCCCGGGCGAGGGGATCACGCTGGTGACGATGCGCCCCTCCGACGTGCCCACCTACGTCGAGGCCGGCGCCGCCGATGTGGGCATCACCGGCAAGGACGTGCTGCTGGAGCAGGCGGACCGCATGGTCTACGAGTTGCTCGACCTCGGCTACGGGCGGTGCCGCATGGTCCTCGCCGGGCGCAAGGGCGATGGAAGCCTCGGTGAGTCGCAGCGCCGGCTGGGGATGATGCGGATCGCGACCAAGTACCCGCGCATCGCCGAGCGTTACTTCGAGTCCACCGGTCGCCAGGTGGAGACGATCGAGGTCAAGGGCTCGGTCGAGCTCGCGCCACTGATCGGGCTGGGAGACGGGATTGTCGACCTGGTCGCCACCGGCCGCACGCTGGAAGAGAACGACCTCGAGGTGCGCGAGGAGATCGTCGAGTGCACCGCCCGCTTCGTCGCCAACCGCGTCGCCCACAAGCTGCGAGCGGAGGAGATCGACGAGCTGACCGCGAGGCTTCGAGAGGCGACGAGCAAATGAGGGCCCGTTATTTCGACTGGCAGGGGGCATTAGAGACCGCCAAGGAGATCCGCCTGTGGGACATCGGTCAATGGCCCAATGTGGATGACGATGTAGACGAGATCCGTCAGGGCTTTCTCGACGCCGAAACTTCAGAGGCATATCTGCTCGATTTGACCGCGAAGTTCGACGCCCCCAATAACCCGCCAGCATCACTCGAGGTGGATGAGGCCGAGCGTCTTAAGGCGCTTTCGAGAATCGACCCCGAGCTTCTGGAGTCACTCGAATTCGCTGCGGCGAATATTCGCCTTGTAGCCGAGGCTCAAGTGAGGACCGAGTCCGATGAGATCCGGCTACCACAGGGACAAGTAGTGAGCGTCCGGGAAGTGCCTCTGGGTTCCGCTGGTATCTATGCCCCTGGGGGGAGGGCCGCGTATCCGTCTAGTGTGTTGATGTGCGCAATTCCCGCGAGAGTTGCAGGTGTTGAGCGAATCGTTCTAGCCACCCCACCTCGACCGGACGGACGGGTGAATCCGGCAGTACTCGCGGCGGCCGCACTGTGCGAAATCGACGAGATCTATGCGCTTGGCGGGGCGCAGGCAATTTTTGCGCTCGCATTTGGAGTCCGCGAAACCATCTCTCCGGTGAATGTCGTAGCCGGACCGGGGAACGCTTGGGTCCGCGAAGCGAAGCGACAAGTGGCTGGGCTTGTGGCGATCGACTCTCTGGCGGGTCCGTCTGAGCTCATGGTCGTGATCGATGACACGACTGATCTGACCTGGGCGGCACTCGATCTTTGTGCGCAAGCCGAGCATGGAGATGAAACGCCCCTCATCGCCGTAGCCCCAAACACCGATCTGCTGAACCAACTAGCCGAGGAGACGGAGCGTGCGGCGGCAAGTCGTTCGGGAGTTGAAAATGCGCCGCTTGCCCTCGTCCAGGTACCCGATCTGGACAGCGCCCTGGAACTCGCAAACGAGTTTGCTCCCGAGCATCTCGAGCTTCTCGTGGACAGCGGCAAGGACCTTGCGGCCAAGGCGAAAACGGCGGGCTGCGTGTTCGCCGGCCGCCACAGCGCGACGGCCTTCGGCGACTATGTAGCCGGCTCCAATCACGTGCTCCCAACGGGGAGTGCTGGCCGCTTCTCCGGCCCTCTTAGTCCGAGCATCTTCCGCCGGAAGATCGCGACGGTCGAGATTTCCCCCGAAGCTGCAACGGCACTCGCACCACACGCGGACCGTATTGCCCGCGCGGAGGGCTTCCCAGTTCACGGCGAGTCGGCGATGATTAGGGTCGAGAAGGGCAATTGACATGAGCAGAACCGCGAACAGAGAACGCAGCACCGCAGAGACCAAGATCAAGCTCTCGCTCGACCTGGACGGGGGGGAGTCGAGCGCCGCGACCGGCGTCGGCTTTCTCGACCACATGCTCGACCTGCTGGCCCGTCACGGCAAGCTGGGGCTGCGGGTCGAAGCGAGCGGAGACCTCGAGACCGGCGCGCACCACACCGTCGAGGACGTCGGCATCGTCATCGGCCAGGCTCTCGACGAGGCCCTCGGCGATCGTGCCGGAATCCGCCGCTACGGCTCGGCGCTGGTGCCGATGGACGAGTCGTTGGCCGAGTGCGCGATCGATATCTCGGGCCGGCCGCTCTGCGTCTTCGATGCCGAGCTGCCAGCGACCTCGATCGCCGGTTTCGACAGCGAGCTGGCCGAGGAGTTCTTCCGGGCCGTCGCCAACGGCGCCAAGCTGACCCTGCACATCTCGGTCCGCTCCGGCACCAACGTCCACCACATGATCGAGGCCTGCTTCAAGGCCTTCGCCCGCGCCCTGCGGGTTGCGGTCTCGCTCGACCCCGAGGAGAGCGGCGTGCCCTCGACCAAGGGGACGCTGAGCGAATGACGGCAAGGATCTGCATCCTCGACTACGGCATGGGCAACCTGCGCTCGGTTGAGAAGGCGCTCGAGCACATAGGTGCGACGGCGACGATCAGCAACGACGCGGAGGTGGTTCGCCAGGCGGACGGGGTGATCCTGCCCGGGGTCGGCGCCTTTCCCAAGGCGATGGAGCGGGTGCGGGAGCTCGGCCTCGACAAGTTGATCGCCGAGCGTCGCAACAGCGGAGTGCCGATCCTCGGGATCTGCCTCGGCCTGCAGCTGCTCTTCGACTCGACCACCGAGCTGGGAGGGGCAAGCGGCATCGGCCTCCTGCCAGGTGGCGTGGATGAGCTGCAAGCGGACGGGCTCAAGGTCCCGCACATCGGCTGGTCCCCAGTTCGGTGGGAGAAGGAGTCCCGCCTCATCGAGGGGATCGAGAGCGAGACGCCCTTCTACTTCGTCCACTCTTTCGCCCCGAGCCCCGACCGCGAAGACCTGCTCGGCAGCGCCGCCTACGGCAGCCGTTTCGCCTGCGCCGCGGAGCGCGACAACGTCTTCGGCGTCCAGTTCCACCCCGAGAAGTCGAGCGCCGCCGGCCTGCGGCTGCTCTCCAACTTCGCCGGGGTCTGCTCCGCCGTGCCGGCGTGATCCTCTATCCCGCCATCGACATCCGTGGCGGCCAAGCGGTGCGCCTGCTGCAGGGCGACTACGAGCGCGAGACGGCTTACGACGCCGACCCCGCCGACGCGGCGGCCCGTTGGGCCGAGGAGGGCGCCGAGTTCCTGCACGTGGTCGATCTCGATGGGGCGAAGGCGGGCGAACCGCGGAACCTCGGCGCCATAGAGCGCATCGCCGCGACGGTCGACTGCCCGATCCAGGTGGGGGGAGGGTTACGAGACCCACAATCGGTGCGCGCGATTCTCGATGCCGGCGCGGACCGGGTCGTGATCGGCACCGCGGCCCTGCGAGACCCGGAGTTTCTCGACGCGATGCTGGAAGCACACGGCCACCGGATCGTCGTCTCCGTCGACGCCCGCTCCGGCCGGGTCGCCCTGGAGGGTTGGACCAAAGCGGGGAGGAGAGCGCGGTCGATGCCGTCGCCGCTCTCGGCGCGCGCGGCGTCGCCCGCTTCCTTTGCACGGCAATCGAGGTCGACGGGACCATGGAGGGCCCGGCAATCGACCAGCTCATCGAAATCGCCACCGCAACCAGCTCCAAGATCATCGCCTCCGGCGGCGTGGGCGACCTGTCCCACCTCGAATCCCTCGCGCAAGCTTCCCCACCAAATATCGAGGGCGCCATAGTCGGCCGGGCCCTCTACGAGCGCAAGTTCACCGTTGCCGAAGCCATCCAGGCCCTAGCCTGAGTCAATGGTTCTCAAGCGAGTGATCCCCTGCCTGGACGTCGACGCCGGGCGCGTCGTCAAGGGCACCAACTTCGTCGGCCTGCGCGACGCGGGCGATCCGGTCGAGCTGGCCGAGCGTTACGACGCCGAGGGAGCCGACGAGCTGGTCTTCCTCGATATCACCGCCTCGCACGAGAAGCGCGACACGATCGTCGAGCTGGCGCGTCGCACCGCCGACAACGTCTTCATCCCCTTCACGATCGGCGGCGGCATCCGCTCGGTCGAGGATGCGCAGGCCGTACTGGACGCCGGCGCCGACAAGGTCTCGGTGAACTCCTCGGCGCTCGCCCGCCCCGAGCTGCTGACCGAGCTGGCCGACCACTTCGGCGCCCAGTGCGTCGTGATCGCGATCGACGCCAAGCGCGAAGGCGACGGCTGGGGCGTCTACGTCAACGGCGGGCGAAGGAAGATCGAGGGCCGCGACGCCGTTACTTGGGCAACCGAGGCCACCGAGCGTGGAGCGGGGGAGGTGCTGCTGACGAGCATGGATCGCGACGGCACCAACGACGGCTACGACATCGCGCTGACCCGCGCGGTTGCCGACGCGGTGTCCGTTCCCGTGATCGCCTCCGGCGGGGCGGGCACGCTGGATGACCTCAGTGAGGCGATCATCGACGGTGGGGCCGACGCCGTACTCTGCGCCTCGATCTTTCACTACGGCGCGTACCGGGTGCGCGATGCGAAGGACCATCTGGCTGAGGCCGGGATTCCGGTTCGTCGGTAGAGCGGTGGATCGGGTGCCCCTCTCCATGAGACCGTTGCGCAGCTGATCGCCTGGCGTACTTCTAGCGCTTGTCCAGGAGCCCCCTGGAGAGGGGCACCCGATCCACCGTCCCTAACGCAGGTCGGCCACCATCCCGGCGACGCCGCCCGAGCCGAGGATCTCAAAACGGTCTAGTTCGTATGGGTGCTGGCGGGTGGCATAACCGTGGATCTCGGTAGTCGCGCCAACGTAGCCAGCTGCTTCGACAGCGGCGATCACAGTCGCGTCGAACTGCCCAGCCGGGTAGCAGAAGTTGTCGACGGGAACGCCATATTCGCGGCGCAGGATCTCCCGTGAGCCCGCCACTTCTTCCTTGAGCTGCGCGGCGTCGAGTTCGGTTAAGTCGAGGTGGTGGATGGTGTGGGCCGCCAGCTCCCAGCCAGCGCCGAGCATCGCTTCTATGTTGCTCGGGTAGAGGTCCGAGCCTTCGGCCTTGAGGTTCAGCACACCGGCCCAGCCGTGCCGGCGTAGCTCCGGCAGCGCGTAGGTGAACTGGGGTCGGTAGCCGTCGTCGAAGGAGATCACGACCGGCTTCGGTGGCAGGGCCGCGCCGTGGTACCAGGATTCCTCGACCTGTTCGAGCGTCACCGCCTCATATCCATGTTCGTCCAGCCAGTTCATCTGCTTGTGGAAGTCGGGCCGGCTGACGTAGAGGTCGGGATAGGGCTCGTCGGCGGGCGCAGTGCCGAGCACGTGGTACTCGAGGATGGGCACCGGCCCGGCGTAGGGAGCCCAGTCGGACTGGGGAGTCGCGTTACGCACCTCCTCGGAGGCCGAACCCCTCGAATGAGATGCGGTCCACTTTTGGCCCTTTCCGCGACTCAAACCTCGACCGCGGTCGACGCCGGCGCCTTCGCCGGACGAGATGACGAACACGACAACTGCCACGATCGCAGCAACGAGAGCTCCCGCGGCAAGCATCCGCCGGCGTCGGATCTGCCGCCGCCGCCGCTCCCGCCTCGCTTTGCGCTCGTCGACCATCCGTGAAGCCCGATCATGGTAGGCATTGGGGATGACCGTGAAGCCGATCGACGATCTGGGTGAGGCACTGCACGGCGCCTATCCGGAGCTGGCAGCCGTGCAGGAAGTGGCGGGAGGGAAACCGGTCTACCTGGTCGGCGGCGCCGTCCGCGACCTACTCCTCGGTCATGGGCGGACCGACATCGACCTGGTGGTCGAGGGCGAGGCCGCAGCGTTGGCGACCCGGCTTGGCGGCGAGGTCGTCGAGCACGAACGCTTCGCCACCGCCAAGGTGCGCCTTGACGGCCACGAGGTCGACATCGCCACCGCCCGGGCCGAGTCCTATTCACAGCCGGGCGCGTTGCCCGAGGTGGAGCCGACCGCGGGGATCGCCGCCGACCTCGCCCGTCGCGACTTCACGATCAACGCGATGGCGATCCCCCTGCGCCGCGATCCAGAGCTGATCGATCCCCACCGCGGGCGCGAGGACCTCGGAGCAGGCCTGCTGCGGGTCCTGCATGCCCGTTCCTTCGAAGACGATCCGACCCGGGCGCTGAGAGCCGCTCGTTACGCCGCCCGCCTCGGCCTCGAGCTGGAGCCCGACACGGCCGAGCTGCTCGGACAGACGGAGCTGAGCACGGTCTCGGTCGAGCGCCGCGACGCCGAGCTGCTGCGGCTGGCGGGGGAAGTCGAGGCGGCGCGTGGTTTCGGCCTACTGGCCGATTGGGGGCTCTTGGACCTGCATGAGGATGGGATCGAGCTCGCCGATCGGGTCGCGGGACTGCTCTCGGCACCCCCTTGGCGAGACGTCGCCCGGCGCGATCGTGCGGTCCTAGCCGCGGTGTTGGGAACCTGGGGTGGGGCCGAGCGGCTTGCCGCGGCGACCCCGGAGCGACCGTCGGAGGCGGTGCGGCTCGCGCGGGGAGTGGATCCGGTCGAGCTGGTCCTCGCGCGGGCGCTGGGCGCCCAGTGGCTCGACCGCTATCAGGCCGAGTGGTGCCGGGTAGCACTCGAGATCGACGGCGAGACGCTGATCGCCGCCGGCGTCCCACAGGGACCCCAGATCGGCCAGGGTCTCGCCGAGGCGTTGCGGCGCAAGCTGGACGGCGAGCTCTCCGGGCGCGACGAGGAGCTTGCGATTGCCCTCGAGACGGCGCGGAATTCTGGATGAAGTGGGCCGAGAAAGGCGAGGTTCGCTGGCTGGAGGCCGAGCTGCCCGGCGCGCGAGCGATCTTCTCGACTCGCTCCGCCGGCTCGGTCAAGGAGGATCGGCTGCCGCTGGCCACCGCCCTGGGGATCTCCCCCGACCAGATCGTCAGCGGACGACAGGTGCATGGCGCCGAGCTGGCGTTCCACGATGTCGCAACCACCGACACCGCCGAGGTCGACGGACAGGTGATTCTCGCCACCGGGCCGATCGGCCTCGTGTACACCGCCGACTGCCTGCCGGTCGGGGTGGCGGGACCGGGCGGCGTCGCGATGCTCCACTGCGGCTGGCGCGGCCTGGCCGCCGGCATCGTCGCCCGCGGCACCGAGTCCGTGGGCGCCACCCATGCCGCAATCGGGCCGGGAATCGGACCCTGCTGCTACGAGGTCGGCGGCGACGTACTTGACGCATTCGCCGGCCTCGGGGACGGAATCGCCACGGGCCGGATGCTCGACCTGCCCGAGGTGGCCCGGCGCCTGCTGGCGCGAGCCGGCGTCGAGAACGTCGAGTCCGCCGATCTCTGCACCCACTGTGAGCGGGACCTCTTCTTCTCCCATCGGCGCGACGCCGGCCCCGGCCGCCAGGCCGGACTGGCCTGGGTAGAGACCGGGGGAGAGTGACGTGCCCGGCCTGATCCACGGGCTCGAGCCGGCCAAGATCGCCGCGAACCTCGACCGCGTGCGCGAGCACGCCGGCGACGGGGTAGAGATCCTCGCCGCGGTCAAGTACGTGCCACTGGAGGAGATGGGCGCACTCGCCGAGGCGGGAGTCGAGCTGGTCGGTGAGAACCGCCAGCAGGAGCTGGAGGCAAAGCACGAGCGCTGGGGGGACGCGTTCGCCTGGGACTTCATCGGCAACCTGCAGAGCCGCAAGGTGAAGCGCATCCTGCCGCTCTGCCGACTGATCCACTCGGTCGCCTCCGAGTCGGCGCTAGAGCAGCTGGGTCGCCACGGCGATCCGCAAACCGAGGTCCTGGTCGAGGTCAACGTCGCCGGCGAGGAGGGCAAGGGCGGCGTCTCACCCCAAGATCTCACCGGATTCATCGAGCGCTGCCCAGTGCGGGTTTCCGGCTTGATGACGATGCCACCGTTCAGCACCGACCCGGAGGACTCGCGCCCCCATTTCGCCCGGCTCGCCGAGCTCGCCGAGGAGCACGGCCTCTCTCGTCTCTCGATGGGCACTTCCCAGGATTGGGCCGTCGCGGTAGAAGAGGGAGCGACGATCATTCGCCTCGGCACCGCCCTTTATGTGTGAAATGGCGCGATCTCCTTCATAATTCCTGGAGGAATAGGCTGCTCAGAGCAGAAAGACGCCGATACCAATGGCACTACGCGACAACTGGCATAAAGCACTGGTCTATTTCGGGCTGGCGGAAGAGCACGAGCACGGCCTCGAGTACGAGGAAGACTTCCCCGAGACCTCAGAGGAGGAAATCGAGGCTCGGAGGGAATCGGGACAGGTACGACGCCTGCCGACCTCACGGCGCTCGCGCCGCGACGAGATCGACGACATCTTCGCCGACGACGAGCCGATCTCGGCCTCGCGAACCCGCACCCTGCGGCCGGTCGGCGACGATTCCGACGTCAAAGTCCACCTCGTCATCCCACGCAACTTCAACGACGCCCAGCAGGTCGCCGACCAGTTCAAGCGGTCGGTTCCGGTGATCCTCAACCTGCAGACGACCGACCACGAGCTCTCCAAGCGGATGATCGACTTCTGCTCCGGCCTCACCTACTCGCTCGATGGCGGCATGCAGCGAATCGCCGAGAAGATCTTCCTGCTCACGCCGCGCAACGTCGAGGTCTCCGCCGAGGAGAAGGCTCGGTTGCTCGACAAAGGGTTCTTCAACCAGTCGTAGTGCTTGGGAGGGTTGGGCGTCCCTCTCCTGGAGACCGTCGCGCAGCTGTTTCGCCTGCCTGAGTTCAGTCGCCTGTCCTTGAGCCTCCATGAGAGGGACGCCCAACCCTCCACTAGGCTCCCCGCTGATGATCGTTGGATTCTGTGGAGCGGGAAACATGGCTGCGGCTATTGCCAGAGGCTGGGTCGGGCAGTGGGAGGAGATGCTGTTCTTCGATCCGGACGCCGATAGGGCTCGCAAGCTGGCCGGGGATCTTGGCGGCGAGGCCGTCGGGTCCAACGGGCAGTTGGCGGAGCGGTCCGATGTCGTGCTCCTTGCGGTCAAGCCGGGTGCCCTCCAGCAGGCGGCCGGTGAACTGGCGGGCGCAAAGTCCGTCATCTCGATCTTGGGAGCGACGCCCCTGGAGAAAGTTGAAGCCGCATTTCCCCAAGCCGAAGTCGGACGAGTCATGCCTAATCTCGCGGTGGAGGTGAGCGGAGGCGTCCTCTGCGCTGCGGGGGAGTTCAGCCCGGAGGTCCGAGAGAAGCTGGGCGTTCTTGGGTCTGTCGTCGAGTTGCCCGATTCGCAATTCGACGTCGCCACTGCGCTGATGGGTTGTTCCCCGGCGTATTTCGCCTTGGTGGCCGAGGCGCTCGTTGAGGCCGGGATCGACGCCGGCCTTGAGGGGAAGCTGGCCGAGAAGCTGGTTATCGAGGCCGCCGCGGGCACCGGATCGCTGATGCGCATTCGACGCCCCGCCGAGCTCCGGGTCGCAGTCACTTCACCCGGCGGCAGCACGGAAGCGGGTTTGGAAGCGCTTGAGCGCGAAGGGGCGAAAGAGGCATTTGAAGCCGCAGTCAGGGCTTCTCTGGAGCGGATGCGGGGGTGATGCTGCTCGCGCTTGCTCGCGACGATGTCGCCGACTACGTCGGTGCGCTCTTCCTCGTCTACATCATCCTGATCCTGATCCGGGTGCTGATGTCGTGGATACCGCGCATGCCCTACAACCCGGCGCTGCGGGCCGTGCTCGACTTCATCGTCGAGACCACCGACCCCTACCTCAACCTCTTCCGCCGCATCATCCCGCCGATCGGCGGTGGCGGTTTCGGGCTCGACCTCAGCCCGATGATCGGCATCATCGTCCTCTACATCCTGCGCGGGCTCGTAGTCGCCCTGATCGCCGGGTGAGCGCGGCCGGCGCCCGCGCCTGGCGCCAGGCCGGCGCGCTCTGTCTCGTCGTCGTAATCGTCGATCAGGTCGCCAAGGCGCTGATCGAGGCCAACATGGTCCCCGGCGAGCACGTCGACGTACTCGGTCCGCTCGGCTTCACTCTCACTCACAACGAAGGTGTCGCCTTCGGGCTCGCCAGCGGCGGCGGCGTGGCCCTGGTCGCGCTCACCGTCGTCGCGCTGATCTTCGTCGGTGTCCTCTTCGCCCGCAACCCGACCCGCCCCTGGATGTGGGTCGCCTTTGGCCTGCTCGCCGGCGGTGCGATCGGCAACCTCGCCGATCGTGTGCGCGTCGGCGCCGTCACCGACTACGTCGACGTCTTCGGCTGGCCTCCCTTCAACCTGGCCGACGTCGCGATCACGCTCGGCGTCGTCGTGCTGGCGCTCTGCTACGTCGGCGAGGCCGACGGATGACCTCGGGGCTGCGCGTCGTCCACCTCGACGAGCACCTCGCGGTGGTCGACAAGCCGGCCGGCCTGGTCGTCCACCCGGCCCCGTCCCACGCCGGCCTCACCCTGGTCGACGAGCTGGCGGAGATCCTCGGCGGCGGCGCCGACCCGGAGCGCCCCGGCATCGTCCACCGCCTCGACAAGGAGACCAGCGGCCTGCTCGTCGTCGCCCGCGACGACGCCACCCACGCCGCGCTGCAGGAGCAGGTCCGCCGGCGCGAGGTCGAACGCGTCTACCTGGCGCTGGCGGGCGGTCGACTCGGCTCGCGCACGGGGACGATCGACGCGCCGATCGGCCGCGCCATGCGGCAGCGCCACCGCATGGCCGTATCGGGCGCGGCCTCGCGGCAGGCGCGCACCCATTTCGAGGTGCTGGAGCTGCTCACCGCCGAGAGCTACCTTGAGGTCAAGCTGGAGACCGGGCGCACGCACCAGATCCGCGCGCATTTCGGTGCCATCGGCCACCCTCTGATCGGCGACTCGACCTACGGTGGCGAGGCGAAATACGGCCTGGGGCGCC
Source organism: uncultured Solirubrobacterales bacterium (assembly GCA_963824705.1). Classification (GTDB taxonomy): domain Bacteria; phylum Actinomycetota; class Thermoleophilia; order Solirubrobacterales; family 70-9; genus VRUE01. The sequence continues at coordinate 1,329,711 of CAWGQE010000003.1, read as the reverse complement.
AGTTCCTGCACGCACACCGGCTCGCCTTCGCCCACCCGGCAAGCGGCGACGCGATGAGTTTCAGCTCCGAGCTGCCGGACGATCTCGGCGCGGCGCTCGCGGCTGCCCGCTCCGCCTGACCACGCGTACCCCACTACAATTCCTCCGTTCTAAACCGACCCCCGTCGTAACCGCCCCGGATCCTGACTTCGCCTCAATCGGCCGAGTCCCCGGCTAGGGCGCCGGGCTTCACCCAAAAACTCAAGGAGACTTTTCGACAATGCCAGAGGCAGGCCTCAAAGAGCTGCTGGAGGCCGGAGTCCACTTCGGCCACCAGACGCGGCGCTGGAACCCGAACATGCGCCGCTACATATTCGGCGAGCTGGACGGGATTCACATCATCGACCTGATCCAGACCGAGGCGCTGCTGGAGAACGCGCGCCGCTTTTCCGGCGAGCTCGCCAGCGGCGGCGGCACGGTGCTCTTCGTCGGCACCAAGAAGCAGGCCCGCGGACCGGTCCAGGAATGGGCCGAACGCTGCAAGATGCCCTACGTCAACCAGCGTTGGCTCGGCGGGCTGCTGACCAACTTCAACACGATCTCGCAGCGGATTTCGCGTCTGCACGAGCTGACCACCTGGCAGGAGGAGGGCAAACTCGACCTGCTGCCGACCAAGGAGCGGATGGGGATGGAGGCCGAGCTCGCCAAGCTCGAGTACAACCTCGGCGGTGTCCGCGACATGGACCGCCTTCCCGACGCTGTTTTCGTCACCGACCTGAAAACCGAGGAGATCGCGGTCCGCGAGGCAGTCCGCCTGCGGATCCCGATCATCGGCCTGGTCGACACCAACTGCGACCCGACTCAGATCGACTACGTGATCCCGGGCAACGACGACGCGATCCGTTCCTGCAATCTGGTGATCGGCACGATCGGTGGCGCGGTCGAGGAGGGCTCCAGCGCCTGGCGCGTCCAGGAGGAGAAGCGCATCGCGGAGGAAATGGAACGCCGCAAAAAAGAGGAAGAAGAGCGCAAGAAACGCGAGGAGGAAGAGAAAGAGCGGGTCGAAAAGCTCGAGGCGGAGAAAAAACTCGCTGAAGAAGCAGCCGCCAAAAAAGCTGCCGAAGCACCGCCGGCTCAACCGGCCCCGACTGGCCAGGGTTCGGGGGCCTCAGCCGCGGGTCCTGTCGCGGGCAGGGGGGCGCTGCGGGCGGACCAAAAAGGTCCGTCCTCGACCCCCCCCAACCCCGCACCACCCACGGGTGGAGGGCCTAAAAAAGCTGAGGCTCCGGCCAAAGAGGCGGCCGCTCCGGCGCCAGAGAAAGCTCCTACGCCCGCTCCGGCAGACGAAAAAGCTACGGAGAAGGCTCCAGCCGACACCGAGAAAGCTCCCGCTGCTAAAGAGGGAGATTCCAAATGAGCGTTACCGCTGCCGATGTGAAAGCTCTGCGGGACCGCACCGGTGCGGCGATGATGGATTGCAAAGCGGCGCTCTCGGAGTCGGAGGGGGATGTCGATCGGGCTATCGAGATCCTTCGGGTGAAGGGCCAGGCTTCGGCCGCCAAGCGCGAAGGGCGCGGGACCAGCGAGGGGGTCGTCTCCTCCTACATCCACGCCAACGACAAGGTCGGGGCGATGGTCGAAGTGCAGTGCGAGACCGACTTCGTCGCCCGCAACGAGGACTTCAGGGCCTTCGCCTACGAGGTCGCCCTGCATGTCGCCGCGACCGCCCCCAAGTTCGTCTCCTCCGAGGAGATCCCAGCCGATGAGCGAGAGGCCGAAAAGCGGGTCTTCGAGGAGAAGGCGCGCGAGGACGGCAAACCGGACAACGTCGTCGAGAAAATCGTCGAGGGCCAGCTCGCCAAGTGGGCGAAGGAAGTGGCCCTGCTCGACCAGTCCCACGTCAACGCCGAGAAGCACGACTCGAAGTCGATCGAGGAGCTGCGCCAGGAGCTCGCCGCGAAGACCGGCGAGAACATCCGCGTGGCGCGCTTCGCCTACTTCCGCGTCGGCGACGATTGAACAAGCCCGAGCCCAAGAGCCCTTCCGGAGACCCGCGTGCGCGGCTGGCGAGCGCCGGACCAAGCGGGGCAAGGACGCAGGGAGGCCGAATAGCACCGCTATTTGGCCGACCGAGGACGCCGCACCGCGCAGCGTCCGCCGCCGCCAGACGTGCGCGGGGGTCTTCGGATGGGCTCTAAATTCAGCCGCATCCTCCTGAAGCTCTCGGGGGAGGCGCTGATGGGGGAGCGCGACCATGGCACCGACGCCGCCGAGGTGGAGCGGATCGCCCGCCAGGTGGCGGCTGTGCGCGCCCAGGGGGTCGAGGTGGCGATCGTGGTCGGCGCCGGCAACATCTACCGCGGCCTGCAGGGGGCCGCGGCGGGGATGGACCGCGCCACCGGCGACTACATGGGCATGCTGGCGACGGTGCTCAACGCGCTGACGCTGCAGGACGCGCTGGAGAAGATCGGCGAGCACACCCGGGTGATGTCGGCGATCGCCGTCCAGGAGGTCGCCGAGCCCTATATCCGCCGCCGCGCGATGCGCCACCTCGAGAAGGGCCGCGTGGTGATCTTCGCCGCCGGCACCGGCAACCCGTTCTTCACCACCGACACCGCGGCAGCGCTGCGCGCGCTGGAGATCCACGCGGAAACGATCCTGATGGCGAAGAACGGGGTCGAAGGGGTCTACGACTCCGATCCGGCGATCAACCCGGACGCCAAGTTCATCCCCGAGATCGGCCACCGTGAGGCGATCGAGCGCGGGCTCAAAGTCATGGACTCGACCGCGCTGTCGCTATGCATGGACAACGACCTGCCGATCTACGTCTTCAACATGGGCGACGAGACCAACATAGATAGGATCGTCGGCGGCGAGAGGGTAGGCACGCTGGTCTCCAGCGACGCCTGAGGACCGGAGAGAGGACGCAGTGGAGCTGATCGACGAGTTGCTCAAGGACGCCGAAGGGCGAATGCAGAAGTCGGTCGAATCGAGCCGCGGCGAGCTGGCCACGGTGCGCACGGGGCGTGCCTCGCCACACCTCTTGGACCGGATCACGGTCGACTATTACGGCTCCCCGACGCCGCTCAAGCAGCTGGCCAACATCGCAACCTCCGATGCGCGGCTGCTCACCGTCACCCCCTTCGACAAGGGATCGATGGGCGAGATCGAGAAGGCGATCCAGGAGTCCGACGTGGGACTCACGCCGAGCAACGATGGCAACGTGATCCGTCTGCAGATTCCCGAGCTGACCGAGGAGCGCCGCCGCGAGATGGTCAAGGTCGTCCACGGAGTCGCCGAGGAGGGACGGGTCGCGATCCGCAACATCCGCCGCGACACGATGCAGGACCTGCGCGATCTGAAAAAAGAGGGCGAAGCGGGCGAGGACGACGAGCGACGCGCCGAGGCGGCGCTGCAGAAGCAGACCGACGAGGCGATCTCCGAGATCGACGACCTCTTGAAAGGGAAGGAAGAGGAGATCCTGGAGGTGTGAGCGCCTCCGCGCGGTACGTCGCGATCATCACTGACGGCAACGGGCGCTGGGCAGAGCAGCGCGGCCTTCCCGTCGCCGATGGGCATCGGGCCGGTGCCGACACCGTCAAGGCGCGACTGCGGGACGCGGTCGACCTGGGCATCGAGGAGCTGACCGTCTTCTCTTTCTCGACCGAGAACTGGGCGCGGCCGTCGGCGGAGGTCGAGGGTCTGATGCGGATGTTCGGCGAGCGGATCGACGCCGAAACCCCCGAGCTGCACGAGGAAGGGGTGCGGATGCGCTTCCTCGGGCGCCGGGAGGGAGTCGCCGAGGAGCTGGTCGAGCGAATGCGGTGGGCCGAAGAGACGACCGCGGCGAACGATCGCATCGTCCTCTTCGTCGCCTTCAACTACGGCGGCCGGGCGGAGATCGTCGATGCGGCGCGAACCTTCAAAGGGAGCTCCGAGGAGGAGTTCCGCCGACACCTCTACGCGCCTGAGATGCACGACCCAGACCTCTTGATCCGGACCAGCGGCGAGCAGCGCATCTCCAACTACCTGCTCTGGCAGTGCGCCTACTCGGAGCTGGTCTTCCGCGACGAGCTCTGGCCGGACTTCGACCGCGAGGCATTCGAGGAGTCGCTGCGCGAGTTCGAGCTACGGCGGCGTCGCTTTGGAAGGAGGGCCTAATGGTCCAAGACCTCTTCGACGACGACATGTTCTCCGAGGAGCCGCCTCCGCCCGAGCGACCGCCGCGCGAGCCACGCCGGCAGCGCAACGCACTGCTCAGCGGCGAGACGGCGCGACGGATCCTCGTCGCGATCCCCTGGATCGCCTTCGCGATCGCGATCGTCGTGCTCGGTGGGCCGGTATTCGCCGTGGCGATGGCGGGGATCGGCCTGCTCTGCCTGCGCGAGTACTTCCTCATGACGGCACCGCTGCGCCCGGTTCAGATGGCCGCCTACATCGCCCTGGTCGCGATGGTCGCCGCGGCCTACTTCGGCACGGCGTTCAACGTGCTTCTCCTCGCGACCGTGTCCTTCCCGCTGCTCTTCTTCTTCGGCGCCCGGCGACGACCCCGCGACGGGATCGTGATCTCAATGGGCGTGACCGTCCTCGGCGCGGTCTGGATCGGCCTGCCGCTGGTCCATGCGGTGCTCCTTCGCGACCTGCCCGACCACGGCGCGGCGCTGCTGATCGACGTTCTCGTCGGCACCTTTGCCACCGACACCGCTGCTTACGCGACCGGGCGCATGTTCGGCTCGCACCGGATCACTCCCGACCTCTCGCCCAACAAGACGATCGAGGGCCTGATCGGCGGCTTCCTGATCGGCACGATGGCCTTCTGGTTCGCCGGCCTCTACCAGAACTGGCTCTCCGGAGCCGACGCCTTGATCATCGGGGCCGCCGTGGCCGCGGTCGCTCCCATAGGCGACCTCTTTGCCTCGATGGTCAAGCGCGATCTCGGTACGAAGGACACCGGCAAGCTCTTCGGCCCGCACGGCGGGCTGCTCGACCGCCTCGACGCCGTCCTCTTCACGATCGTCGTCGGCTACTACCTCTCGGTCCAGCTGGTCTACTGACCCTCCTAGACTCCAGTAGATGAAGAAGCTGGTCATTCTCGGCAGCAGCGGCTCGATCGGCACGCAAGCGCTGGAGATCGTCGCCGCTTCCGAAGAGCTCCAGGTCGTCGGCCTGGCCGCCAGCTCGAGCTGGGAGCAGCTGCTAGAGCAGGCCCGGCAACACGGCGTGCCGACCGTGGCGCTCGCCGACACCGATGCGGCCGAACGGGCACGCTCAGCATGGGACGGTCGCGTGCTGGTGGGCGAGGAGGGGATTCGCGAGCTTATCGCCGGCTCCGACGCGGATCTTGTCCTCAACGGGATGGTCGGCGCGGCCGGCCTCGGCCCGACCGTCGTCGCCCTCGGCGAGGGAATCGACGTCGCCCTCGCCAACAAGGAGAGCCTGGTGATCGGCGGCGAGTTGACCACGGCGCTGGCCGAGGCGACCGGGGCGAGGCTGCTGCCGGTCGACTCCGAGCACTCGGCGCTCTTTCAGCTGATCGGGTCCGTCCAACCCGGCAGCGTCGAGCGGCTCGTCCTGACCGCCTCGGGCGGGCCTTTCCGCGGCCGTAGCGATCTCTCCGGGGTCAGCGTCACGGACGCCCTCGCGCACCCGACCTGGAAGATGGGCGGCCGGATCACGATCGACTCCGCGACCCTGATGAACAAGGGGTTCGAGGCGATCGAGGCCCATCACCTCTTCGGCGTGCCGTACGAGCGCATCGCGGTTGTTGTCCATCCGCAGTCGATCGTCCACTCGTTGATCGACCTCAACGACGGCGCCACCCTGGCCCACCTCGGCTATCCCGACATGCGGGTGCCGATCTCCTACGCCCTGCACTTCCCCGAGCGGGCCGACGTCGACGTGCCGCGACTCGACCTCGCGACGGTGGGCGAGCTGAGCTTCGAGCCGCCGGACCTGGAGACCTTCGCCTGCCTGCGCCTGGCGCTCGAGTCGGGTAAGACGGGGGGGACCGCGCCCTGCGTGCTGAACGCCGCCGACGAGGTCGCGGTCGCCGCCTTCCTCGAGGGGCGGATCGAGTTCACCGCGATCGCAGCCGCGATCGAGCGGGTTCTGGAGGAGATGCCCGCCCAGCCGGTGACCCATTTCGACGACCTCTTCGCCTGCGACGAGGAGGCCCGCCGCCGCACCGACGAGCGAGTCCGGGGGTTGACTCCAGCATGAACTGGCTGTTCATCTTCCTTGGCTTCTGCCTGCTGATCATGCTCCACGAGGCTGGGCACTATGTCGCCGCCAAGGCAACCGGGATGCGGGTCGAGCGCTTCTTCCTCTTCTTCGGCCCGACGATCTGGTCGTTCAAACGCGGCGAGACCGAGTACGGGGTCAAAGCGATCCCGCTCGGCGGCTACGTGAAAATCACCGGGATGAATCCGGAGGAAGAGATCCCCCCGGAGGTCGCTCACCGCGCCTACTACCGCCAGCCGGTCTGGAAGCGGATCGTCGTGATCGGAGCGGGCCCGGCGGTGAACATCGCGCTGGCGTTCGTAATCCTCTTCGGCGTCTACATGTTCAGCTTCCAGCAGGGGAACCAGTCCGTCGACACCGTGCTGCCCAAGAGCCCGGCGACGGGCGTGCTGAAGCCGGGCGACGAAATCGTCGCCGTCGACGGCAATCGCCACCTCGGCCTCGACAACGAAGACCGAATCAGCCGCTTCCGCGAAGAAATCGGCTCGCACAAGTGCGCCGGCGCCCAGAAGGAGGGATGCCTGGCCGCAACCCCCGTGCGCTTGACTGTCGATCGTGGCGGCGAGGTGCGGATGATCTCGGTTCGTCCCGAATTCAGCGCCTCGGCGGGCCAGACCCTGATCGGCTTCTCGTTCGGCAGCGAACCCGTGGACCTGAGCGCTGCGGCGGCTGCCGGACAGGCCTGGGACCGGATGTGGATGGTCACCTCCGGGACCGCCCACGTCTTCTCCCACATCTTCGAAGCCAAGGAACGCAAGCAGCTGTCAGGGCCCGTCGGCACCAGCGACGTCGCCAACCAGGTGATCGACTTCGGCATTGCCCCGGCGCTGCTGCTGCTCGCTCTGGTCAGTCTCTCGCTGGGCCTGATCAACCTGCTGCCGATCCTGCCGCTTGACGGCGGCCACATCTTCTGGAGCCTGGTCGAGAAGCTGCGTGGCGAACCGGTCTCCCTACGGGTGATGGAGAGAGCCAGCGTGATCGGTTTTGCGCTGGTCGCGATGCTGTTCTTCGTCGGGCTCACCAACGACATCGGCCGCATTACCGGCGAAGGATTCAACGTCCGCTGATGGAGGCCTCCGCCGCCGAGAGCTACGTCAGCGGCGGCCCGGCGGCCGAGCTCCAGGCCCAGAGCCTCTACGAGGCGTTTGCGGCCACCGTGGAGCGGCTCGGCGACGATGTCGCATTGCGCAGCGGCGAGGAGACCCTGACCTGGACGGAGTTGGCGGCCCGGGTCGGGCGCATCGCCGGCGGGCTGGCCTCGCTCGGGGTAGGGAAGGGCGACACCGTCGCATTGATGCTCTCCAACCGACCCGAGTTCGCAGCCTGCGACATGGCGGCGGTGGCGCTGGGGGCCGTGCCGTTCTCGCTCTATGAGACTTCTTCGCCGGAGCAGATCGCCTACGTCGTCGGCGACGCCGACGCCCGCGTGGCGATCGTCGAGGCCGCTTACCTCGACGTCTTCGAGCGAGCCCGCGAGGAGCTGCCCGGCGTCGAGCACCTGATCATCCTCGACACGGACGCGGACGCGGGCACCGCGACGCTCGCGAGCCTCGAAGCGCTCGACCCCGACTTCGACCCATCGGTCACTGGGGCTTCGGTCGGCCCCGACGACCTGCTCACCCTGATCTACACCTCGGGCACCACCGGGCCGCCGAAGGGAGTCCAGCTCACCCACCGCAACCTGCTCTCGCTGGTCGCCTCGGTGGACGGCATGGTCCCCTTCCCCGAAAGTGGCGGGCGGGTCATCTCCTGGCTTCCCGCCGCCCACATCGCCGAGCGCGGCGCCAACTACTACCTGCCGGTGGTGAAGGGGCTCGAAATCGTGGTCTGCCCCGACCCGCGCGAGATCGTCCAGTTCCTGCAGCAAGCCCCACCGACCTGGTTCTTCGCGGTTCCACGCGTCTTCGAGAAGTTGAAGGCGGGTCTGGAGGCAATGCTTGCCGGGCTTCCAGACGAGCAGCGCGAGCCGGCCGAGCGCGGCTTCGAGGCAGCGCTGGAAAAGGTCCGGCTGGAGCAGCGCGGGGAACCGGTTCCCGAGGAGACAGAAGCCGCGGCGCACGCGGCCGACGAGCAGATGTTCGGCGCGCTGCGCCATCAGCTCGGCCTCGACGAGGCGGTCGCGGTCAACGTCGGCGCGGCGCCGACCCCGGTCGAGGTGCTCGAGTTCTTCCACGCGATCGGCATCCCCGTCAGCGAGCTCTGGGGGATGTCGGAGACCTGCGGCGTCGCCACCAGCAACCCGCTCGACAAGATCAAGCTGGGGACCGTCGGTCCACCTGTGCCCGGCGTCGAGCTGCAGCTGGCCGAGGACGGCGAGGTGCTGGTCCGTGGCGCCGCCAACATGCCCGGCTACCGCAACATGCCGGAGAAGACCGCGGAGACGATCGACGCCGACGGCTGGCTGCACACCGGCGACATCGGCGAGCTCGACGCGGACGGCTACCTGCGGATCGTCGACCGCAAGAAGGAGCTGATCATCAACGCCGCCGGCAAGAACATGTCGCCGGCCTCGATCGAGTCGAAGCTGAAGGCGGCCAGCCCGCTGATCGGCCAGGCGACCGCGATCGGCGACGCCCGCCGCTACAACGTCGCCCTGATCGTCCTCGATCCCGACTACGCACCCGTCTGGGCACAGGGCCAGGGAATAGATGGCACCACGCTGGAGAGCCTCGCCGAGCACGGGGCGGTACGCGAGGAGATCGAGACAGCGGTCGACTCAGCCAACGATCGCATGGCCCGCGTCGAGCAGATCAAGAAGTTCAAGATCCTGCCGACCGAGTGGGCTCCCGGCGGCGACGAGCTGACCCCGACGATGAAGCTCAAGCGCAAGCCGATAGAGCGCAAGTACGCCGCCGAGATCGAAGCGCTCTACGCGGACTGACGGTGCCTGGCGTGCCTTGGCTTCACGAGCGTGAAGTCGTAGCTGACCGGCGAGGGGTCGCCCGCGCCGCCGGGAATGCGCGCCTTGACCTTGAAGACGTGGTGGCCGGGGTCGAGCCGGGGGGTGGTGAAGGGGGAGTGGCAGCCCTTGAAGCGGGCGCCGTCGAGCTTGCAGAGGTAGACCGAGCCAACGATGCTCGAAGTGAAGCGGAAGGTCGGCGTGCGGTCGCGGATCGAGTGGCCGGGACCGCTGCGAATCCGGGTCTGAGGTCGTTTTTTGGCTGCGCCGTTGGTGCCGCCTTCCGGATCGGCATTCCCGCCCGCCGCGGCCTGTGATGAGCAGGCGTGCTCGGATGGGCTGACCGAGTTCGGCCGTGGACCGGGGAAGACCGTGGCGAAGTCGGCGGCGCTGTTGTCGCGGTCATCGCCTGGCTCGAGCAGCGTCGCGCAGCCGGGTTCGATCGTGCGGCGCAGGGCCATCCCGTTGGGGATGCCGCCGGGCGACGCAGGCGAGCCGGTGGGGGAGGGGGTGGAGCCGGAGAAGCTGCCCCACGAAGCGCAGTCGAGGCTTTCCCAGCAGACGGCGCCGCCGGCCGGGTCGAGTAGCCCGGGGGGCAATGCGGCATCGGCACCGAGCCCGAATTCCGCTTCGGCTTCGGGCGTCGCCGCGACCAGCGTGCTCTGATTGGCGTCGCCCGCGACGTCGTGGGCGAAGGTAGCGGTGCCCAGGAGCGATCCCGACGCGCTGTAGACCGAGATCCGATGTCCCCCGACCAGGTTCTGTCCCGGGGCCCACATCTGCAACTCCACGTACTCGGAGGTGGGATGAGCAGCCGACCCGGGATAGATCTCGCGGATCATCATCTCGTGGAACGTCGCGAGCGCTGGTTGCGCCGCGAGCAGCGAGAGAGCGAGGGCGCCGATCACGGCGGCCGCGGAGCGGCGGCCGATCAACGCTTCGAGCCCCGGTGACGATGGTGGTGCTTCTTGCTGTGGTGCCGTCGCCTGTGGTGCCGGCGGTGGCGATGACGTTTGACGACCACAGGCGTCGCCGCCGGCGGCGCCGGGGGCTGAGCGGCGGGTGAGGAGGGCGAGGGTGAGCCCGCCTGACCCGAGCCCGAAGAAGAGGACAGCACGACGTTGAAGGTGTAGCCGGCCGGGCTCGGGTCGACGTTTTCGCTGCTGTCGATCGCCCGCACCTGGAAGGTGTGCTGCCCTTCGCCGAGGCCGGAATAGGAGATGCCGGTGCTCGGGCAGGCGGCGAAGGCCGCCCCGTCGAGCTTGCACTGGAAGGTCGACCCGGGCTCCGAGGAGGTGTAGGTGAACGCCGCGGTCGAGCTGCCGCTTGGGTCCGCTGGCTTCGTCGCTATCGACGTATCGGGCGGCGTCGTGTCGGCGAGGGAGTTGTCGACCGTCCAGCCGAAGGTGGTCGCCGTCGCTTGCGCGTTGCCCGCAGCGTCGACCGCGCGGACTTCGAATTCATAGGCCCCGTCGGCGAGGTTGGCATAAGTCTTCGGCTGGGTGGGGCAGGCGCTGAAGCTCGCCTCCAGCGGCGCCAGCCTGCATTCGAATTTCGAGCCGACCTCGTTCGAGCTGTAGCGGAACGCCGCCGATTTCCCGGGGCTCGGGTCGAGGGGGTGGCTGGTGATGCTCGCGGTCGGCGCGACCGTGTCGACCGTCCAGGCGTAGGAGGCAGGGGTCGGATCCGGACCCGAGGCGTTGAGGCCCCGCACCTGGAAGGTGTGGCTCCCTTCCGTCAGGTTCGTGTACGTCTGCGGGCTGCCCGCGGCCGGGCAGGGCGCGAACGCTTCGGCATCCAGGCGGCATTCGTAGCTGGTCGCGGTGGGGGCTTCGTAGGTGAATTCGGCGCTGGTGCTGTTGGAGCTCGGCGGCGGCCGGTCGTCGATGACCGTGTTCGGCGCGCCCGCGCAGACGCTTTCGGTAATCGGACTGCTGTCGTTGCGCGGCGAGGGGGCCACTTCTTCGAAGTCGTCGGCGCTGTCGTTGGTGTCGTCGGCTTCCTCGAGCAGGGTCGGGCAGCCGGGGCTGATCTTGCGGCGAATCGCCTTGCCGGCGGCGATCCCGCCGGGGGAAGCGGGAGAACCGACGCTGGTGCCGGTGGCTGCCTGCAGCGCCACCTGACCGTTGAAGTTGCCCCAGGCGACGCAATCGGCGGGAATTCCGCCCGCGTTCCAGCAGACAGCGCCACCGGTGGCCGAGATCGAGAGCCCGGCGTCGAGGAGATCCGGGGCGATGCCGAACGTCGACTGCACCGCGCTATCGCCGATCAAGACGGTCTGCTGATTCGCGGAATGAGCCACCGAGCTCGAGAACGTCGAGGTGTGGACGAGACTGCCGCTCGAGTCGTAGAGGGTCAGCGAGTGCCCGCTGAGCAGGGACTGACCGGCGGCGAACATCTGCAGCTCGACGTAGCTGTTGTCGCTCTGGCCGGGATGAACCTCACGCACTTTGATCAGGTGGAAAGTGGCTTGTGCGGAGGGTGCCGCCATGAAGAAGGCAGCCGTGGCGAAGAGCAGCGCAATGCTCAGCCTGGAGGCCGCGCGCCTCGATGCCTCTCCCCGGACCGACGTACCCATGCGTTTGTGCATACGGAGACTCGGCCGGTTGGGTTCAATCGGGTCGAGGACCCTTCCCGCTACGCTCCGCATATGGCCTCTAAGCGGCAGATATTCGTCGGCGGGGTGCCGATCGGTGGCGGTGCGCCGGTCGCCGTGCAGACGATGACCAAGACCGAGACCGCCAACCTGGCGGCGACGATGGAGCAGATCCGCAAGGTCGCCGACGCCGGGGCGGACATCGTCCGGGTCGCGGTGCCGCGCGACGACGACGTCGAGGCGCTGAAGACGATCGTCAAAGAGTCGCCGATCCCCGTGATCGCCGACATCCACTTCAACCACACGCTGGCCCTGAAGGCGATCGACGCCGGCGCCCACTGCATCCGCCTCAACCCGGGCAACATCGGCGGGCGCGAGAAAGTCGCCGAGGTGGCGCTGAAGGCAACCGCGGCGGGCGTGCCGATGCGGATCGGCGTCAACTCGGGTTCGCTACCCAAGCATCTGCACGAGCTCGAGCGCGAGGCACCGGTCGAAGCGCTGGTCGCCGCCGCGATCGAGTTCGTCGAGTTGATGGAGGGCCTCGACTTCGAAGACTTCAAGGTCTCGATCAAGTCGACCAACGTACCCAACACGATTGCCGCCAACCGCCTGCTCTCGGAGAAGATCCCCTACCCGCTGCACCTGGGCATCACCGAGGCGGGGACCAAATGGTCCGGCGCGTTGAAATCCTCGGTCGGTCTGGGGACGCTGCTCGCCGACGGGATCGGCGACACGATCCGGATCAGCCTCTCCACCTTCCACGCCGAGGAGGAGGTCAAGGTCGCCTGGGAGATCCTCAAGGCGCTGCAGCTGCGCGAGCGCGGCCCGGTCCTGATCGCCTGCCCGACCTGCGGCCGCCTCCAGTTCGACATGGACTCGGTCGTCGCCGAGATCGAGCAGCGGCTGGAAAGCTACGCCGAGCCGGTCGAGGTGGCGGTGCTGGGTTGCGCCGTCAACGGGATCGGCGAGGCCTCGCACGCGGATTTCGGAATTGCGGGAGCCAAGAACGAGGGCTTGATCTTCGCCGGAGGCAAACCCTTGCGCAAGGTGCCGCAAGCTCAGCTGGTCGACACCCTTTTTGAGGAGATCGACAAGTCACTCGACCGCGGCAAGGTCGAGTTCGACGAGAACGAGTCACGGGAGGGCGCCGAGTGGGTTGCCCGCATCGAGCAGGAAAATGCCGGCGACCTCACCCCGGAGAAGATCGCGAAGCTCGAGCACGAAGCAGCTCAAAAGGGCGAGTCCGACCGCGTGCTTCTAGACGAGCAAGCTTCTCCCACCGCCGGGCGACGGTTCACCAGAGCGTAAGCCTCCCTCGGGTGGGTGGCACGGCGGCGGGGGACCCCCATAGCGGAGGGCGCGCGAAGCGCGTCCGAGCACATGGGGGAGGGCCGCCGTGACAGGACCCGCCCGCCGAAGGTAAACGTGCTGTCGACCACTGTCCGCCCGACTAGTGGATAGGTTTCCTGCAGTGACGCGTCTCAGCCAGAGCTTCATTCCGACCCTGAAGGACCCGCCCTCGGATGCCGAGGCTGTATCGCACAAGCTGATGGTTCGGGCGGGGCTCATCCGGCAGGTCGGGGCGGGGCTCTGGACCTATCTGCCGGCGGGGCTGCGGGTCGAGCGCAAGGCAGAGGCGATCGTGCGCGAGGAGATGGAGGCGATCGGCTGCCAGGAGCTGCTGATGCCGATCCTGCAGCCCGCCGAGCCGTGGAAGAAGACGGGCCGCTACGCGATCGACGAGCTGTTCAAGCTCGAAGACCGTAAGGGCGCCGAGATGGTGCTTGCGATGACGGCCGAGGAGTGCCTCACCGGCCACGTCGCCCGCGAGGTCCGCTCGTATCGCGACCTGCCGAAGATGCTGTTCCAGATCCAGACCAAGGAGCGCGACGAGCCGCGGCCGCGCGCCGGCGTCCTGCGCACGCGCGAGTTCGCGATGAAGGACGCCTACTCCTTCGACCGCGACGAGGAGGGTCTGGCCCGTTCCTACGAGGTGCAGAGCGAGGCCTACCGGCGGATCTTCGACCGATGCGGCCTGCGCTGGTATCGGGTCGAGTCCGACGTCGGCATGATGGGCGGCTCCGCCGCCCACGAGTACATGGCACCCTGCGCCGCCGGCGAGAATGAGGTCGCGCTGGCCCAGGGTTATGCGGCAAACGTCGAGATCGCCTCGGCCGAGCCGCAGCCAGTCGACCTGCCCCCGCCGCTGGATGCGCCACAGCGGGTGGAGACGCCCGGGCTGACCACGGTCGAGGAGGTCGCCGGCTCGCTGGGCCTGCCCAGCGGCGCGCTGATCAAGGCGATGCCGGTCGTGGTCGAGGGGCGCGGCATGGTGCTCGTCCTGCTCCGCGGCGACCACCGCCTCAACGAGATCAAGCTGCGCAACGCGCTCGGCGCCGGCTTCCGACCGGCGGGTGCCGAGGAGATCGAGGCCGAGCTTGGCCCGGTCGGGTTCATCGGCCCAGTCGGAGCGAGCGTCCCGATCGTCAAGGATGCGGCGATCCAGGGCGATTCCTTCGTCGCCGGCGCCAACGAGGCCGACACTCACCTGCGCGGTGTCAGGCCGGGCCGGGACTTCGAGTTCGAGGAGCTGGATGTGCGCTCGGTCGAGGCCGGCGACACGGCTCCGGGGGGCGGCACGATCGAGATCGAGCCGGCGATCGAGGTCGGCAACATCTTCAAGCTCGGCACCCGCTACACGGAGCCGCTCGGTGCCACCTACCTCGACGAGAACGGAGTCGAGCGACCTATCGTGATGGGCAGCTACGGGATCGGACCGGCGCGAATCGTCGCCGCGGCGATCGAGCAGGGGGCCGACGAGCGTGGCATCGTCTGGCCCGCCGCCCTGGCTCCCTGGCAGGTGCAGCTCGTCTCCCTCGCCAAGGCCGGCGAGCCCGAGCGCGAGGCGGCCGATGAGCTCTACGCGGCGCTGCGCGAGGGTGGGGCGGAGGTCCTCTACGACGATCGCGACGCCGGTCCCGGGGAGAAGCTGACCGACGCCGAGCTGCTCGGCTGCCCGTTGCGCGTCGTCGTCGGACGGCGCGGCCTCGCCAAGGGAGTGGTCGAGGCGAGCGAGCGAGCGAGCGGGGCCGAGCACGAGCTGCCGGTCGGCGAGGCCGGCGAGCGGGCCATCGCCCTGCTGCAAGGTGAGGATGCCTGAGGCGGCCCCCTTCGGGCGTGGCCGCATCCGCCGACTCTTCGGCCTCGACCGCAGCGGCCCGGCGCCGAAGCAGACGCGGGAGGGCGAACCGCTCAATCCCTGGACGCTGCCCAACCTGGTCGGCTACCTGCGCCTTGCCGGGCTGCCGGCATTTCTCTACCTCGCCTTCGAATCGGGCGACGGCCGCACTGTCGCCTCGGCGACGATTTTCTGGCTGATCGCGGCGGGCGACTACCTCGACGGCTTCCTCGCCCGGGTCACCGGCCAGTACAGCCGCCTGGGAGCGATGCTCGACCCGCTGATCGACCGCCTCACGATCCTCTCCGGCGCGATTGTCTGCTGGCACTTCGAGCTGCTGCCGCGCTGGGCGCTGGCCCTGCTCGTCGTCCGCGAGGTGGCGATGCTGCTGCTCGCCCAGTACGGGCTGCGCCACGGGGTCGAGATAGCGGTCAACTGGCCGGGCCGGATCTCCGTCTTCCCGATCATGGGCGGCATCTTCTTCGCCCTCGTCTTCGCCGGCTGGGTCCCGGCGGCGCTGCTGATCGTCGGGGTCGCCCTGGCGATCCTCGCCACCGTGCTCTACGCCCAGACGGGGGTGCGCACGGTGCGCGAACGCAAGGCGCAAGGCGCCGCCCAGGATCCATAACCTTCAACCTGGAGTTGAACCTTCGGCTGAGCGACCTATAATTGCTCTCCGCGGCCAACGGAGGCGAAGGTCTCCCGATCAAGGAGCAAGATGGAGGACACCTTTCCCGATCTCGGTTCGCTCAGCGACGAAGAGCTGAAGGATCTGATCGACAAGCTCACCACCGAGGAGAACGAGATCTCCTACAAGCGCCGGGTTCTGCACGGCAAGATCGACATCCTGCGTGCCGAGCTGGTCAACCGGCTGCGCCACAAGCACGAAAGCGGCGACTCGCTGATCTCCGGCGACGACGTCGCCCAGCTGACCGACATCCTCGCCGGCAAGGCGCAGAGCCCACCCGAGGACGACGCAGCCGCCTGAGGCTGGGAGCGGATCCGATGGCCATCCACTGTCCGGAGTGCGGTTTCGTCAACCCCGAGGGCGCCAACTACTGCCAGAAGTGCGGTGCCTATCTCGGCGGGCCCAAAGACGGCGAGGACGAACCGACGACGATGACCTACACCGTCGACGAAACCGGCGAGATGCAGCCGATCGACATCGACGAGGTCCTCGAGGAGAGCGGCGCGGCGTTGGTCATCCGCTCCGGTGGCGGCCGGGCCGGGGAGAGCTTCACCGTGACCGAGGACCGGGTCAGCATCGGCCGCAGCCCCGACGCGGGCGTCTTCCTCGACGACGTCACCGTCTCCCGCAACCACGCCCTGCTCGTGCACCGTCGCGATGGCTTCTACATCGACGACCTCGGCTCGCTCAACGGCACCTACGTGAACAGGCGCCGGATCGAGTCCCACCGCCTTGCCGACGGCGACGAGATCCAGGTCGGCAAGTACAAGCTGAGCTACCTGGAGAAGTAGGAGACCCCGTGGCAGTGTCCGAGCAGCAGGTTCGCCAGCGCGACTCGCGGCCCCGCAAGGCGCTGACGATCGGCGCCGTATGCAAGATTCTCGAGAACGAGTTCGACGACATCTCGATCTCGAAGATCCGCTACCTCGAGGATCAGAAGCTGCTGACCCCGCGCCGCACCCAGGGCGGCTACCGCCTCTACAGCCAGTCCGACGTCGAGCGCCTGCGCACGATCCTGCGCCTGCAGCGCGATGAGTTCCTGCCGCTGCGGGTGATCCGCCAGGAGCTCGCCGCCGGTGGCGACATCGACCTCGGCGCCGGCAGCGGCGACCGACGGCCGACGGCCGGCACCGTGCGACGGGCAATCCTCGTCAATACCTCGAGCGCGTACCTGACGCTGGAGGAGGTGATCGAGGAGACGGGCGCCCGCTCCGAGCTGATCGCCGAGCTCGAGAACTTCGGCATCGTCCAGCCCGAAAAACGCGACGGCAAAGCCGCCTACGACGAGACCGATCGCGAGATCGTCCGCGCCGCCAACGAGCTCTCGCGGGTCGGCGTCGGCGCCCGCAACCTGCGCGTCTTCCGCTCCTCCGCCGATCGCGAGGCCAACCTGCTGGAAGCCCTGCTCGGGCCGTCGCTGCGCTCGCGCAATCCCGAGCGCCGCAAGGAGGCATTGGAGAGCCTGGAGAGCCTGGCGGCGACCGTCAGCCACCTCAAGCACCTGCTGCTGGTCAGAGATCTCCGCCGCCTTGCCGGGGACTGAGCGGCCGGCCCGGTGCCCCGTGTGACCCGTCGGCGGACCGTCGCCGCCCCCGTCGAGGAGGTCTGGGGGCTGATCTCCGACCCCTACAGCCTGCCGCGCTGGTGGCCGCGGACGAGCCGCGTCGAGAGCGTCGATCGCAAGCCCGAGGGCAAGCGCAGCCAGTGGACCAAGGTCCTGGAGACGGCCGAAGGGCGCGGGGTCCGTGCCGACTATCGCTGTCTCAGCTCGGCCGAGGGCGAGCGCTACGTCTGGGAGCAGCAGCTCGCCGGCAGCCCCTTCGAAAGGCATCTGCGCAGCTCGGTGGTCGAGATCGGGCTGCACAGCGACGAGGATGGGACCGTGGTCAGCCTCACCTCCGACCAGAAGCTGCGCGGCATGTCGCGCTTGGGCTCGCCGATGATGCGCGGTGGCCAGCGCAAGATCCTCGACCAGGCGCTTGATGGTCTTGAAGCGGCGTTTGGAGGCTCGCGGTGATGATGCGACTCCTCCCGGTAGGGCTTCCACTTAACTTTTTCGGTGGGGCGCGGTTGGGCTGGTGCCCGAAGGGCATGCGACGAAAAAGTACAAGACGTTTCAGCCCTACCGGGAGGAGTCGATGAGTCGCCCTCGCCGAGACTCCAAGTGGTGGGGGTGGGGGGACCCGGCGGTTGAGCCGGAGCTTGACGGCGAGGCGCTGGCTGTGCTGCGCGAGCGGGTGGGGGAGCTGGAGCCTTGGCCGCTGGCGGCGGAGCTGGAGCGGTTCGAGCTGCCCGAGGCCGAGTCGCTGCCGCAGGGGCTGATCGACGCGGTTGGCGAGGCGAACGTCTTCACCGGAGCCGAGGACCGGATCCGCCACGCCACCGGTTGCGGCTATGCCGATTTAGCCCGCTTGCGAGGAGGGCGGCTGGACGCAGCGCCCGATGCCGTTCTCCTGCCGGCCGATGCCGACGCGGTGCGGCGCGTGCTGGAGATCTGCGTGGCGGAGGGAATCGCCGTCGTCCCCTATGGCGGCGGCACCAGCGTCGTCGGTGGAGTTGCGCCGCTGCGCGGTCCGCACTCGCGTCTGGTCAGCCTCGACCTCGGCCGTCTGCGGGAGGTTGAGGTTGACCGGCGATCGCTCACCGCCCGGCTCGGTGCAGGCCTGCGTGGCCCCGAGGCAGAAGCAGCGCTCAACGCCGAGGGTGTCGTCCTCGGTCACTTCCCGCAGTCGTTCGAGTACGCGACGATCGGCGGCTTCGCGGCCACCCGTTCCGCCGGCCAGGCTTCCAGCGGTTACGGTCGCTTCGATTCTCTGGTCAGCTCGGTGCGGCTGATCGCTCCGGCCGGCGACCTGCGCACCTTGGAGACTCCCCACACCGCCGCCGGCCCGGCGCTGCGCGAGGTCGTGGTCGGCTCGGAGGGGACCTTTGGGGTGATCCCAGACATCACTGTGCGCGTACGCGCGCTGCCGAGCGTACGCCGCTACGAGGCCTGGATCGCCGAGAGCTTCGAGGCGGGGGCAGAGATTGTGCGAGCGCTTGCGCAGGGCCCTGGGCTTCCTGACGTGATCCGCGTCTCCGACGAGGAGGAGACCGAGGTCTCGCTGGCGCTCTCCGGTCCGCGCGGGCTAACCGGGACCCTCTTCGGCGGCTACCTCGGCCTGCGCCGCAAGCGTGGCGGCTGCCTGGTCGTCGTCGGCTTCGAGGGGGACGAGGAGTCCGTCGCCCGCCGCCGCGCCCTCGCGGTGCGAGCCCTGCGCCGCGGCGGCGCCGCCTACCTCGGCCAGGGGGCTGGGCGCTCCTGGGAGCACGGGCGCTACCAGGGGCCCTATCTGCGCGACACGCTGATGGGCATGGGGGCGATGGTGGAGACGCTCGAGACCTCGCACACCTGGTCGCGACTGCACGAGCTTCACGCGGCCGTAGCGGCCGCGATCCGCGGCGCGCTCGCCGCCCAGGGCACCCCCGGACTCGCCTTCTGTCATCTCTCCCATGCCTACGCCGACGGCGCCTCGCTCTACTTCACCTTCATCTCCCGCTCGCGGCGGGGCGAGGAGATCGAGCAGTGGCAAGCGGTCAAGCGCGCCGCCTCGGAGGCGATCGTCGCAACCGGAGGCACGATCACCCACCATCACGCCGTCGGGACCGACCACGCCCCTTACATGCAGGCCGAGGTCGGCGACACCGGCCTTGACGTCCTACAAGCCATCAAGGAGCAGCTAGATCCAGCTGGGATCATGAACCCAGGCAAGTTGCTTCCCTCCCCAAGACCCCATCTCGGTAGGAGTTCCACTTAACTTTTTGGATGGACCGCAGTTAGGCTGGCGCCCGTTGCTGTCGACCAAAAAGTACAAGACGTTCCACCCCTACCGAGATGGGGTCACTCAACCGCCTCCGGTGCTTCCTTTGGCGATGGGGCCGGTGATTTCGCCGGTTAGGACCGTTTCGCCGGTGTAGCGAGGTAAGGACTTGTTCTTCTTAGCTTGCGCGACCTCCTGCTGGTAGGCGGCGTCCTCGGTGCGGGAGACGTAGATCTGGTCGAAGGCACCGCTGGCGACGTAGGCGAGCAGTTCGGCTGGAATCGAGAAGCGCGCGCCGAGGCGGCCGGATTCGTCGACGCCGACGCTGCCGACCCGCAGCGCGAGTTTCGGCGAGCGGTAGAGCCAGACGATGTAGGACTGGCCCTTTTCGGTCGGCTGCAGCCCTTCGCCGGTCACCTGCAGGACGATTTCCTTCTTGAGCCGACCGAAGATGGCCCGGCCACTCGCATCGCTGCCGTCGGCGGGTTCGAGCACCGCCTGCGTGAGCTTGCCGCTTTCGGCCGCGGCGGTTTCGGTTGCGGCTCCGGAAGCTTCTGGGGGGCTGGAACTGGAGTCGGAGCCGCCGCCGAAGATCGCGATTGCCGCCAGGACCACGGCCACGACCGCGAGGGCGCCGCCGGTCAGCAGGACTAGGCGCCGCCGCTCGGCGGGCATCGTGGGGCGCGATGGCTTGCTCGCCGGCTTCTTCGCCGGCGCCTTCGGCTCGGGGGAGGGTGGAGGCGGTGCGGGGGGATCCGGGGCCTCCTTTGCCTCTACCGCCGCCGCCGTCGGCTCCGCGGCAGGCTTCTCCACCTCGGCCGACGGCGGAGGTGGCAGAGGGGGCGGCGTCTCGCCTGCGGCCTGCATCTCCGCCAGGGCATCTTTCACTTCAGCTCGCACCTGCTCGACGCTGAGCCCCTTCAGCGCCGCGATGTCCTCGTAGCCCTCCTCCCGCTGCGCGAGCAGGCGGAGCAGGGCTCTCTGGTCGTCAGTCAGTCCCATCCCGGCGGGAAGACTATGCGACGCGTCTTAAGCCCACATTTGCGTGCGGTCGAGGTTTCGATCGCCATGCGGATCAAACCTCGACCGCACGCAGCAGGGGGTAGGGTCCGCCCCGATGGCGGACGACCCCCGCGACCTTCTCTCCCATTTCGACGCCCTGATCGGCACCGAGTGGCTCAGCGACGACCCCGAGGACGCCAGGGCGCGAGTTTCGATTCGCGACGACCTGCGCCAGCCGGTCGGCATGATGCACGGCGGGGTGATGTCGACCTTGATCGAGAGCGTCTGCTCGCGCGCCACCGCGCTCACCGTGATGGGCGACGGCATGGCGGCGATGGGGCAGTCGATCAGCGTCAGCTTCATCCGCCCGATCACGGCCGGCTACGCCGAAGCCAAGGCCCAGGCCCGCCACCGTGGCCGCACCACCTGGGTCTGGGACGCCGAAGTCATCGACGCCGACGGCAAACTCTGCGCCCTGGCGCAAATGACGATCGCCGTCAGACCGTTGCCGAAGAGCGACTAACCGCCGAAGCGGTTCGTGATCGGCAATCGCCTGTCCCGGCCGAACGCCCTTGGCGTGATGCGAATTCCCGGCGCCGCCTGGCGCCGCTTGTACTCGGAGCGGTCGACCATGCGCACGACCTCGTCGACCACGTCCGCGGGCATACCCGCCGCGACCATCTCCTCGCGGCCCTGATCGCGCTCGACGTAGGCCTCCAGCACGCGGTCGAGCAGCGCGTAGGGCGGCAGCGAGTCGCTGTCGAGCTGGTCCGGGCGCAGCTCCGCCGAGGGCGCTCGCTCGAGCACCGAAGCCGGGACGAGCTCCTGGCCCGCCCCTTCGTTGTGGTAGCGCACAAGGTCGTAGACAAGCGTCTTTGGCACATCCTTGATCGCGGCGAACCCGCCCGCCATATCGCCGTAGAGGGTCGCGTAGCCGACCGACATCTCACTCTTGTTGCCGGTGGTAAGCACCAGCCAGCCGTGCTTGTTCGAGAGCGCCATCATCACGTTGCCGCGAATCCGCGCCTGGATGTTCTCGGCGGCCAGGTCGGGCTCGGACGGCCGCGTAGGGTCCCGTGGCAGTGGCTCCTCGTCTTTGCCGCCACTCGCGCCGTCGCCGGCGAAGGCGGGGGCGAGGGAGTCCGCGTAGGCGCCCATCGCCGCCTCGATCGGGATCTCGATCAACTCAGCCCCCAGGGTCGCGGCGATAGTTCGGGCGTCCGCCTGGGTTTCATTGCTGGAATGGGGCGAGGGCATGACCACGCAGCTGACGTTCTCGGCTCCGATCGCATCGGCGGCAAGCAGGGCCACCAACGCAGAGTCGATTCCGCCCGAGAGCGCGATGCCGACGTGACGAAAGCCGTTCTTGCCGACGTAGTCGCGCAGTCCGAGGACCAGCGCCCCGTAGACCTCGGCCGGGTCGGGGAGGGGCTCGGCGAGTCGCCCTGGGCCGCCTGCCGGGATCTCGCAGATCAGCAGCTCCTCCTCGAACTGGGCGGCACGGGCGATCACCGCGCCGCTCGGGTCGACGACAAAGCTCTGGCCGTCGAAGACCAGCTCGTCCTGGCCGCCGACGAGGTTGCAGAAGGCGAGGTGAGTGCCGTAGGCGCGGGCGCGGGCGGCGAACATCGCTTCCCGCTCGCGGCCCTTGCCACGGTGGTAGGGGGAGCCCGACGGGTTGGCGATCAGCGCGGCGCCCTCCGCCGCCTCCCTCGAGGCCGGCGGGCCCTCCTCCCAGACGTCCTCGCAGACGGTCAGGCCGACCGCGGTGCCCGCGACCTCGATCGTCATCGACTCGACCCCGGGAACGAAATAGCGCTGCTCGTCGAAGACCGCGTAGTTGGGCAGCCTGTTCTTGCGGTAGACGGCGCGAACCTCTCCGCCGCGGAGGACGGCGAGCGAGTTGTGGGCGTGACGATGGTCGCCGCCGCCGGCGACCGGCTCGGCAAAGCCGACCAGGGCGGTCATCTCGCCGCTGCCGCGGGCAAGCTCCTCGATCGCGGCTCGATTCGCCGCGACGAAATGACGCTTCAGGTAGAGGTCCTCGGCGGGGTAGCCGGGGAGGCAGAGCTCGGGGAAGATCGCCAGCTCGGCGCCTTCGGCGGCGGCCCGGTTCATCCAGGCGCCGATCTTGGCGGCATTGCCGTCGAGGTCGCCGACCGTCGGGTCGATCTGGGCGAGAGCTATGCGCAAGCGGTCCTCCGCGGGTTCACCCTTGAAGTATCGCCGCCGAGACGGGTGGGACGCGCCTCAGCGGCCTGTAGATTGGCTCCGATGCGAGCACACCTGCGGTCGATCGGGGCGGCGCTCGCGATGCTGGCTGCTCTGGCCGCGGCTCCCGCCGCTGCGCATGCCGGCGACCAGTGGACCTTCCGCCAGCCGCTCGCGCGGCCCACCGACCACCCGGACCCCGCCCGTCACTCCTACTCGGTGCCGGAAGCGCCCCACTCACCCGCCTGTGCCGGTCGCTTTTGCGTGCACTGGGTCGACGAGGGCGTCGACGCACCCGACCTCAGCGACGAAGACGGCGACGGCGTGCCGGACTTCGTCGAGCAGGTGCTGAAGGTCGGCGCCCATGTGCACGCGGTCGAGAACGGCAAGCTGGGGTGGAGGGAGCCGCGCTCGGACGGCCGTCGCGGCGGCGGCAATGGCAAGACCGACGTCTACTTGGAGGAGCTTGGGCGGCAGCTGTTCGGCTACGCGGCGCCCGACCGCGGCCAGGCGTCCAAAGGCCGGCATCTGCCGCGTCGCCTGCACGGCTACCTGGTCCTCGACAACGACTACGGTCCCTTCCAGTACCCCGGCACCAAGCCGCTGGCCGACCTCGAGGTGACCTTCGCCCACGAGTACTGCCACATCCTGCAGATGAACTACGACGCCTACCAGGACGCCTGGATGGCCGAGTCGACCGCGGTCTGGATGGAGGATCAGGTCTACAACGGGATCAACGACTACCTGCGCTATGTGCGCCGCTGGGTCAACCTCTACAACACGCCGCTCACCGCCAACTCGATCAGCGAGTATGGGGCGACGGTCTGGAACGAGTGGCTGGTGCGTCGCTACGGCCGCACGATCCTCCGCAACGCCTGGTCACGAGCCGCGCACACGCGGCCGGGCGGGTTCTCGGTCGACAGCTATGACTCGGCGATCCGCGCCGCGGGGGGCTCGGACTTCAGCCACGACTTCGCCCGCTTCGCCCGCGACGTCGCGGAGTGGAACACCGGCAGCCTCTTCCGCGAAGGCAGGCGCTACCCGGACGTGCCGCGCCGGGACAGCCTGCCGCCCGACGGGCGCCCGCTCGAGCGCTCGCTCAACCACACGACCTTCCAGCTGCTGCAGGTTCACCCGCAGGGCGACCGGGCGGTGGTCGTTCATGCCAGCGGACTCCCGGGCGTCGCGGCCGGGTTGGCGCTGGTGGGGAGGATCGGCAGCGAGCGCCACGGGCACGTCGTGTCCAGGCTGCGTTTCCGTCCGCACGGGGGCGCGATGACGATCCGGCTGGCGCGGCCCCGGCGCTTCGAGCGGGTCACCGCGGTGCTGATCAACGCAGACACCAGGGCCGAAGGCTTCAGCGCCCGCCGGCTCGACTGGAACTACTTGACCGACACCGCGCCGTTCCGGGTCCGCGCCGAGTCGCCCTGAGGATCCCTGGGCGCGGGCGGGGCCGTGGCGACCGCTTCGGCTATCGCCCCTTCGAGATCGAGGCCGAAGCTGTCGAGATCGGCCATCGCGTCGTAGTCGCCGACCAGGCCGAAGTCGATCTTGCCGTCGTAGGACATGATCCCGACGCAGAGCGCCTGGCGGCGGGCGAGGGGAACGAGGGGGAAGATCGAGCTCATCCGGCGGCCCATCAGGTAGAGCGGGAACTGCGGGCCGGGGACGTTGGTGACGACGAGGTTGAAGAAGCGCTGGGCGGGCTGCAACCGTGCCGCCTGGGAGGCGATCGTCGGCGGGGCGAAATCAGTCAGTTTGGTGAGCAGCTCGGCGCCCACCGCCTGGCCGGAGCCCTTGAGGTCGCCCATCGTCTCGGTGATCAGGCGCAGGCGCTCGACCGGGTCCCGCGACCAGACCGGCAGCGGCGCCATCATCGCCGAGATGCGATTGCCGAGCGCGCCGTGCTCTTCGTCGGCGCGGACGCTGACCGGCACCATCGCCCGCATCTCCAGCTCGTCGGTGTCGTGTCCGCGGGCGCGCAGGTAGTTGCCGAGGGCGCCGGCGACCACCGAGAGGACGACGTCGTTGACCGTGCCCCCGTGGGTGTTCTTGACCCGCTTGAAGTCGCCGAGGTCGCCGCGGACGAAGGCAAGGCGCCGGTGCGGGCCGATCTCGACGTTGAACGGGGTGCTCGGTGCCGCGGCCGCGACCTCGAGCATCTTGCCGGTGGCTCCGAGACCACGCAGCACCTGGCGCGGGCCGCGCAGGGCAGCGCGGACGCCGCGGACGATCTCGCGCGGGCTGGTCGCCCTCTCGTGCAGAGCGTCTACGAGCAGATCGAGGTTGGTCGGCTCGGGCCGGGGCGCCCACTTGGGCGGCCGCACTGGCGGATGGTCGGGTTCCTCCTCGAGGTCGAAGAGGACGGTGGTGATGTCGACCCCGGAGACGCCGTCGACTAGCGCGTGGTGGCTCTTGCCGACCACGGCGAAGCGATCTTCGTCGAGCCCCTCGACCAGCCACAGCTCCCAGAGCGGCTTGGTGCGATCGAGCTGCTGGGAGAAGATCCGCGCCGCGAGATTGCGCAGCTGCTCTTCGGAGCCCGGCGCCGGTAGCGCGGTGCGGCGCACGTGGTAGTCGAGGTTGAGGAAGGGGTCGTCGACCCAGACCGGCCGGCCCTGCTCGAAGGGGACGAAGCGGAGCTTCTGGCGGAAGCGGGGGACGAGGTGCAGCCGCGACTCGATCTGGTCGCGGAACTCTTCATGGGTAGGCGGGCTGCCTTCGAAGAGGATCGCCGAGGCGACGTGCATGTGGGCGCCGGCGCGCTCCATGTGGAGGAAGGAAGCGTCGAGTCCGGTCAGTCGATCGCCATTCATCGAACTATCTTCGCAGACCCAAGGGCCATTCCGGCAGGGGTTTCACTTAACTTTTTCGGTGAATCGCCGGTGGCTGACGCCCGTGGCCTACACCGAAAAAGTACAAGACGTTCCACCCCTACCGGAATGGCCCTCAGCCTGTAAGGCCGAGTTGCATCTGGGGCTCGGGCTCGACGGCGGCCTCGTCGTGCGAGAAGCTTGCGACCCTGACTCCCAGCAGGCGGACGGGGCGGGGTGGGGCGTAGGCTCGTAGGAGGTCCAGCGCTACGGGGACGACCACTTCGGGATCGTTGGTCGGGGCCTCGACGGTGTGCGAGCGGGTGACGTTGGTCCAGTCGTCGAGACGGACCTTGATTCCGATCGTCCTGCCCTCGAGGTCGCGTGCGCGCAACCGCTGGCAAAGCTCCTTGGCGAGTGAGACGACGTGCCCCGCCATCTCCTCTTGGTCGGCGACGTCGACGTCGAAGGTGATCTCGGTCGACTGCGACTTGGTCTCGCGTTCGACGCAGATCGGCGTCTCGTCTTCGAAGCGTGCCCGGGCGGGAAGCCAGTGGCCCATGCGCGGCCCAAAGGCCCCTTCCAGCACGGCGGGATCGTGCGCGCGCAGCTCGGCGAGGGTGCCGATGCCCATCTTCTCCAGCTTGAGCGCGGTTTTCGGCCCAATCCCTGGAACCAGGCCCGGGGGATAGCCCGCAAAACGCTCCAGCGCTTCGGCGCGGGAGAGGACGACCAGGCCGGCGGGCTTGCCCAGCTCGCTGACGATCTTGGCCAGCAGGCGGTTCTCGGAGATGCCGACCGAGCAGGTCAGACCGAGCCCCTCGCGGATCTCGGTCGCGATCCGCCGCATCGTCGCCTTGGGGGCGAAGAGCCCGGTCAGGTCGAGGTAGGCCTCGTCGAGCCCGACGACCTCGACCGTCTCCGCGTTGGCGCGCAAAATCGCCATCACCTGTCCCGAGGCCTCGCGATAGGCGGTGAAATCCGGTGACAGATAGACGGCATCGGGCAGGCGCCGACGCGCGATCGCCGCCGGCATCGCCGAGTGGATCCCGGCCAGCTTGCGCGCCTCATAGCTGGCCGTGGTCACGACCGCCCGCGGCCCAGACCCGCAGACGATGACCGGTTTCCCCTTCAGCTCCGGCCGCCGCCGCAGCTCGACCGACGCGTAGAAGGCGTCCATGTCAAGGTGCGCAATCGTCCGCGTATCGGTCACCCACCGATCGTAGGGCGGGGGAGGGACGTCAACGCCACCTCCGAGCCGGTTCGGCTGAACTGCTTCGGGGTAGCATCGCCCCATGGCCGACGTCACCCATACGAAGATCGACGAGATCGAGGCGATCGACGGAGTCCTCGAGGGGATCAAGTTCCACAAAGCCGCCGCCGACCTTGGCGTCAGCGCCTTCGGGGTCTCGATCATCGACCTGGCGCCAGGCGCGAACGACTACCCCGAGCACGACCACGATGAGGGCGGCCTAGGCGGTCAGATGTTCGCCAAACGCCCCCAGCAGCTCGGCCAAGAGGAGGTCTACGCGGCCCTGCGGGGCTCGGGCACCCTCGAAGCGGACGGAGAGCAGTACCCGATCGACGCCAACCACATCGCCCGCGTCGGCCCCGAGGTCAAGCGCAAGGTCACCCCGGGCTCCGAAGGCATCCGCCTCCTCGTCATAGGCGCCACCCCCGGCGAGCCCTACGCGACCGGCGGCACGCTCTAACCGGCCTAGAATCCACTCTGTGGCTTCACCAGAGGCAAAGAACCTGGAGGCGATCTCCAAGGCGATCGATCAGCACAACCGGAACTGCCCGTTCCCGGCAGCGGAGGTGCGGATGAATCCCTTCGAGGTCGAACGGCTGGGCTGGGAGGAGATCCGCGGGTTGCCGGTGGTGCCGGACTCGGCGATCGGAACCGGCCGCTTCCGGATCGTCTGCTCACAGGAGCTCGACGACGCCGGGCTCGAAGAGACCGAGGCGATCGGCCAAGAGCTCGAGACCGCCACGCCGATCCCCGCACCCGCTCGCAACTGAGGCGTTCTCCAACTTCTGTCGCCTTTTGACCCCTATAGGGTCATCAACGCATCAGAAGTCGTTCTGGGATCAGACCTGGTTCCAGAAATCCAAGCCGCTTTCGCTGAGCAGGCGCTGGGCTTCGATGTTGAGCTGGGTCAGTTCGCCGGTCCAGATCAGGATGCCCATCGCGATGAGGATCAACCCGCCGGTGGCGACTATCGCCTGATAGTGGCGCTTGACCACGGTGAAGGCGGTCGTCATCCGGGAGAAGGCGATCGCGGTGAGCAGGAAGGGGATGGCCAGACCGGCCGAGTAGACAGCGAGGAGGAGGGCGCCGTGGGCGGCCGATCCCGAGAGGGAGGCGGCGGAGAGGATCGCGCCGAGGGTGGGTCCGATGCAGGGGGTCCAGGCGATCGCGAAAGCGGCCCCGGCGACGATTGGGCCGCCCTTGCCGGCGCGCTCGAGCAGGCCGTCGACGTGCCACTCGCGGTTGAGCCGGGTGACGAACAGGGAAGCGACGAAGAGCACGCCCATGGCGATGATCAGCGCGGCCGAGATCTTGGTCAGCAGCTGCTTGTGGTCCTGCAGGGTCGCGCCGAGGCCGGTTGCGGTCAGTCCCAGCAGGATGAAGATCGCCGAGAAGCTGGCGACGAAGAGCAGGCTCGGGCCCAGCACGCGCCGCCAGCCCGCATCGTCGAGCTCCGCCGCCGAAACACCGGTCACCGCCGAGAGGTAGCCGGGGACGAGCGGCAGCACGCAGGGGGAGAGGAAGGACACGATCCCCGCGGCAAGGGCGGCAAAGATGCCGACCCCCGCGGTCGGATCGCTGCTCAGCTCGGCAAGAATCACAGCCCTTCAGAGTACTCGGGCAGAGCAGCGCCGCGGCCGTCAGCACGGCACGCGACGCTGCCTCGCGCGGAGCCCTCGCTAGGAGAGCGTCAGCGTCTGCCCGGCATGGGCGCCGGTCGCTTTGACGCTGAATTCGCCGCTGTACTTCGCTTCGGTCCCACCGAAGGTGGTGACTTTGCTGCTGGTGGCTTTTTCGCTCGCGGCGTCGAAGACCAGCTTCGAGCTGCCGTTGTCGAAGAGGCCCCCGACGGTGCCTTTGTAGGGGAAGGTGAGGCCTTCCACGGCGCAGAGTTCGTTCCCGTAGAGGAACTCCTCGTCAAAGCCACTGACCTTGAGATAGGAGCTGCCGCCGACCGCCGACGTGGCTCCGGACCAGGGCAGGCCTTTGACGGTCGCTTTCGTGACGGTGCAGACGCCGTCGGTCCCACAACCGCTGAGGGTGACGCTGTCGACCGTGGCGACGCCAACGCCGCCGCTATTGGAGATCGTCAGGGTCTCGGTTGCGGCGCAACTGGTGGTCAAGCCTTTGAGCGCCAGGCTGCTTTTCGCCGACTGGGCCGTGACGGTTTCGCTGCCGGCCAGCGTCGTGCCGTTGAATTTCCACTGGCTCGCGCTGGCCGTGCCGGCGAGCGCCGCGCTTGCCGTCAGAGCGGCCAGTAGGCTGGCGACGGGGATCCAAACTGCTCTTCTCTTTCGCATTCAGATGCCTTCCATTTTTGATCTGCTGTAACTCAATACAGCAAATAATTTTGCGGCAAAGTAGCAGCATCGACGGCGTGAGTCGATGAAGGCGCCCGCGCAAGGACGACTGTTCGATGCCTCGGGCTCGGTCCGCCGGCTGCGTGCCTCGCCGCTGCTCGCCTTCGGGCCAAGCGCTGCCGGCCCAGCCCTGCGTCGCGGGGCACTGGTCGCGATCCCAGTCGGCGCGGCGCTGCTGTGGGAGCTCGGGACGGGCGCTGAGAGCAAGGGGGCGATCGCAACGGGCGCGCTCTTCGTCGGCTTTCCTGGCCTCGATGCGCCTGCCCGGGCCCGAGCCGCCTGGCAGGCGGCGGTTACCCCGCTCGTCGGAATCGCAGCCGCGCTCGGCGTACTCACCGGGCCCTCGGCTGTGCTGTCCGTTGCCCTGATACTGCTCGTCGGAGCAGCGGCGGGATATTGCTTTGCCGTCTCGCTGCGGTTCTCGATCGCCGGGCTCTCCGTGGCGCTCGCCCTGGTCGTCTCCCAGGGCCTCGGAATCCCCGCATCGCACGCGCTCGAGGCGCTGCTCTTCACCGCCCTGGGCGGGCTTCTCCAAGCCGCCTTCTCGCTTTGCGTGTTCGCCGCCGGCGATCGCGAAGAGGAGGGGGGAGACGCGGGGTGGAACACCCGGACGGCGCTGCAGGCCTTATCCAGCAACCTGACCCTGCGCTCCAGCAACGCCCGCCATGCGCTGCGCTTCGGCTCGGCCCTCGCCGCCGGCGTCGCCGTCTACTGGATGCTCGGCATGCACGAGCACGGCTTCTGGATACCGCTCACCATCCTCTTCGTCCTGCGGCCCGAAGAGGGGGAGACGTTCCGCCGCCTGATCCTGCGCGCGGTCGGCACGGCGATCGGGCTCGTTATCGCCACCGCACTCTCGTTCTGGTTCAACGACGACGGCGTCGCCCTCGCCATCGCCCTGACGATCGCCACCGCCTTCGCCTACGGCCTGCTCACCGTCCAATACGCGCTGTTCACCGCCGCGATCACCACCTACGCCGTCCTGCTCGCCGACACGCTGGGCGAGCCCGCATGGCACGCGGCGGGACAGCGTGCAATCGCGACCGCGATCGGAATCGCCATCGCCGGCGCGTCCTTCCTGCTCTGGTCGAATCCGGGAGAACGGACGGAGCCGCTCGCGCCGCCGGACGCGGCCCGGTAGATTTCTTGGCCAGCCAGCCAAACTGCCGCGCGCCCGCGGCACGGAAACAGGAGCAGACTTTGAGCAACCGCACGTTCGTGATCGGGGTCGGGATGACCAAGTTCGAGAAGCCCGGCACCAAGGAGGGCGACTACCCCGACTGGGCCAAGGAGGCGGGGGAGAAGGCGCTCGCCGACGCCGGCATTCCCTACACGGACGTCGAGCAGGCCTACGCCGGCTACTGCTATGGCGACTCGACCTACGGCCAGCGGGCGCTCTACCAGCTCGGCCTCACCGGGATCCCGGTGGTCAACGTCAACAACAACTGCTCGACCGGCTCCTCGGCGCTGTTCCTGGCCCGCCAGGCGGTCAAGGGCGGCCTCGTCGAGTGCGCGATGGCGCTCGGCTTCGAGAAGATGGAGCCCGGCTCGCTCGGCGTCAAGTACACCGACCGGACCAACGCGCTCGACAAGCACGCGATGCGGATGTTCGAGATCCGCGATCCCGAGCAGTCGCCGCCGGCGCCGCAGATGTTCGGCAACGCCGGCCGCGACCACATGCAGAAGTACGGCTCCAACCCCGACCACTACGCCTGGATCGGCTGGAAGAACCACAAGCACTCGGTCAACAACCCCTACGCACAGTTCCAGGACGAGTACACCCTCGAGGACATCAAGGCGGCGAAGATGATCCACGAGCCGCTGACCAAGCTGCAGTGCTCGCCGACCTCCGACGGCTCGGCCTGCGCGATCGTCGCCTCCGAGCGCTACGTCGAAGAGCACGACCTGGGCGGGCAGGCGATCGAGATCGCCGGCCAATCGATGGTCACCGACCTCAGCTCGACCTTCGCTGAGGACACCGACTGCATGAAGATCGTCGGCTCCGACATGTCGAAGCAGGCCGCCGACGAGGCCTACGCCGAGGCCGGCGTCGTTGCCGACGAGGTCGACGTCTGCGAGCTGCACGACTGCTTCAGCGCCAACGAGCTCATCACCTATGAAGCGCTCGGCTTCGCGGCCGAGGGGGAGGCTCACAAGCTGGTCGAGGAAGAAGCGACCACCTTCGGCGGCAAGGTCGTGGTCAACCCCTCCGGCGGGCTGATCTCCAAGGGCCACCCGCTGGGCGCGACCGGGCTGGCGCAGTGCTCGGAGCTGACCTGGCAGCTGCGCGGGGAAGCCGACAAGCGACAGGTAGAGGGCGCCAAGACCGCCCTGCAGCACAACATCGGCCTCGGCGGCGCCGCCGTGGTCACCGTCTACAAGCCGGCGGCCTAGGGGTCGCTGGAGGAGGAGGGCCCGATGGCGAAGGACAGACGCTCACTCAGCGGCAAGGTCGTGGCGATCACCGGGGGCGCCCGGGGGATCGGCAAGGCAACCGGGACGGCGCTGGTCCGCAAGGGCTGCCGCGTCGCGATCGGCGACCTCGATCTGGCCCTCGCCGAGCAGACCGCGGCGGAGCTGGGCGGCGGCACGGTCGCCCTCGCCCTGGACGTAACCGACCGCGGCTCCTTCTCCGCCTTCCTCGACGAGGCCGAGCGCCAGCTCGGCCCGCTCGACGTCGTCGTCAACAACGCCGGGATCATGCCGGTGACGCCGTTCGCCGAGGAGTCGGCCGACTCGATCAAGCGCCAGCTCGACATCAACATCTACGGCGTGATCACCGGAATGCAGCTGGCGATTGAGCGAATGCGTCCGCGCGGCTCCGGCCACATCGTCAACCTCGCCTCACAGGCGGGCAAAGGCGGCTTTCCGGGGATCGCCACCTACTCGGGCACCAAGCACGCCGTGGTCGGGGTCAGCGAGGCGGTGCGAGCGGAGCTGCGCGGCAGCGGCATCGAGATCGCCTGCGTGATGCCAACCGTGGTCAACACCGAGCTCACCTCGGGCGTCGGCCAGAAGATGATCAAGCCGGTGGAGGCGAGCGACGTCGCCGACGAGATCGTCGATGCGCTCGAAGTGCCGCGCTTCGACGTCTGGGTCCCGCGCGCCAACGGCGGGCTTTTCAAGGTCGTGGCGCTGCTTCCACGCCCAGCCCGCGAGGCTCTCGGCCGCTTCATGAAGGTGGACAAGCTGATGACCGAAGTCGACCACGGCGCCCGCCGGGCATACGAGGAGCGGGCCGCGCACAGCGAGCCGGCGCTGGACACCGAGGCGGAGCCGGCAACCCAGCGCGACGCAGCCTGAACCCGGACGAGGGTTCTGCCGTATAGGACTCCAGATGGGTCGAATCTACGACGCAACCTGGGGCAGGGGCTTCGCGGCACTCTACGACCGCGCCTTCACGGCGACCGAAGACGCCGGCCTGCTGGAGATGCGGCGCCAAGTCCTGTCTGAGGCCCAGGGGCGCACGATCGACCTCGGTGCCGGCACTGGCGCCAATCTGGAGCTGTACCCGGAGGCGGTCAGCGAGCTGGTCCTCGCCGAGCCCGACCCGCACATGGCCAAGCAGCTGCGCGAGAAGCTCGCACGGTCGCCGCGATCGGCGGAGCTGATCGAAGCATCCGCCGAACGACTGCCCTTCGAGGACGCGAGCTTCGATACGGCGATCTTCACGCTCGTGCTCTGCACGGTGCCGGACCCGCGGGCGGCCCTCGCCGAGGCGGCGCGGATCCTCAAATCGGGCGGCAAGCTTCTCTTCATCGAGCACGTCCGCGCCGAAGATGCCGACCTGGCGCGCTGGCAGGACCGCCTCGAAAAGCCCTGGCGCTTCGTCGGCGACGGCTGTCACTGCAACCGCGACACGGTGGCGACGATCGAAGCATCGCCGCTGACGCTGGAGCAGGTCGAGCGCGGCAAGCTGCCAAAGGCTCCGCCGATCGTCAGACCGCTGGTGCGCGGCAGCGCCGTTCTCGACGGCTAACGAGCATCAGCGAGACGAATCGACCACCACAAACCGGCCGCCTTTTGGATTCAACGCACGATAATGGTGGTTATGTCAACTTAGGCGTGGAAAACTCACGCAGCGGCGTCGATTGCTTCTTCGATCGCTTCCGAGGAGCCTGGCGTGCCCAGCGTTTCCAGCCCATTTGAGCCCGGGCCTTCGACCGCGAACGAGGGAGTGCCGGTGAAGCCGAGCTTTTCGGCTTCTTGGGTGGTGCTTTTGACCTCCGCCACGGTTTTCGGGCTCTTACGGTCCTTGTTCCACTGCGCGATGTCCGGCACGCCCGCACCCTTGGCGATTCCGGTGAGAAATGCGTCGGTCACGTAGCTGGAGGTCTCCAGTCCCTGGTTTCGGTAGAAGAGCTCGATGAAGCTCCACCCGCGACCCTGTTCGCCGGCGGCGATAGCCGCGGCGCCGGCCGGAGTCGATTCCTCGTCGATGATCGTGAAGTTCTTGAACTCGATCTTCGCTTCGCCGTCGCGGACCTTGGAATCGATCACGTTCGGCACGATTTCTTCCGAGAACGCTTTGCAAACCGGGCACTTGAGGTCGCCGAACTCATAAAGCGTCACCTTGGCGCTCGGCTCCCCGAGCACGAGGCCATTCTGGGGAATCCCCTTCAGCTGGTTGGCGACCAGGCCCACGTCCTCGAGATTGGTGTCGCCGCCGCTGGTCTTGTTCGAGTTGATGACGATCAGCGCCAGCACCGCGGCGATCGCGAGGAAGGCCGCGGCGCTGCCGATCTGCAGCAATCGCTTGCGACGCTCTCCCTGCTCGCCCTCGCTTTCGGCCCGCAGCCGCTCTTCGCGGCGGGCCTCCCTGGAGTTCTTGCCGCTCATGCCGGTTTCCCGACGTAGCCAACCATGCGGATGGCGTTGAGGCCGAAGAGGATCGTCATCAGCACCGCGCTCGCCACACACCACTGGCAGATCGCTTCGATCTTGAACAGCTCCAGGTAAGTGAGGTAGACGCTGTAGCCGAAGCCGACCAGGGAGACGCCGAAGCCGACCATCCGGGCCGCGTCTCCGCGCAGCAGCGACGCCGCCAGCAGCAGCACGTAACCGACGATGCCGAAGGCGGCGATATTGACGCCGAGCAGATGCGAGTAGGTGCTGTTTGCGACAGTCTCGCAACCGCCCCCGCCGGCGATGCAGACCGGCGAGCCGCCGCCCGAATCGGCGATCGTGATGTAGGTGGCGACGCCGATGCCGAAGGTCGCGACGAAGGTCGCGATCATTCGCAACGTTCCCTCTCCAGGCAGCCTCATCGCCGCAACCGTATTCGACCCACCTTCAGTCAAGCTAAGCGGGCTGTCTCAAGCCAGCTCCGCACAAAACGCAGCGATCTCGCGGGAGAGCTTGCCGCCCTGCCATGCGAGCGGCGACTCGCCCTCGGCCTCTCCGGTAAGCCGCGCCTGCGGCAGGCGTTCCGCGTAGGCCTCGGCAATGTGTCGCGGGTGGCCAGGATCGGCCGCATCGTGGCTGGCGACAACGAGCGCGGGCACCCGCAGCGACTCGAGCTCCTCGATCGCGCCGAAGGGCCGCGATCGAGGCACCTCGTGCAGGGCCTCGACCAAGGCATCCAGATGGCGGTGCTGGAGCATCCGCTTGCGGGTGAAGCGCTGGACCGAGTCGCGCCAGGCCGGGTCGGTCGCCTGGTTGCGGTCGATGTAGGCGAGGAAGCCGTCGATTCCGTCCGCCTCGAGCGCCGCGGCGAGACCGTCCCAGTAGGCGAGCGACTGCTCAGAGATCTCGCCCGTGTACGTCGGCCCGATGACGACGAGGCCGTTGAGCCGCTCGGGATGGCGCAACGCGTAGGCAACCGCGGTGTGGGCACCCATCGAGTGGCCGGCGAGGACAAACGGATCCTCCCCGAGCGTCGCCGCGACCACCGCCTCGAGGTCGCCGACGAGCTCCGGGTATCCATAACCCCGGCCGCCGGGCGCCGGATCCGACTCACCGTGCCCGCGTGCGTCATAGGACACGACCAGATGGCCAGCGCGCTCCAGCGCGCGCGAGCCGTGGATGACGTAGCGCCGCGTCGCCGTGATTCCATGGCAGAGGACGATCGGCGCCCCCTCCCCCGCCGCCTCGCCGCGGATCGCCGGATGCTCACCGGCAACGAACAGCCGCGGCTCGGCCGGCATCAGACGGCTAGCGTGGCGACTGCCTGCTCGAGATCGTCGACGCTCTGGAACGTCGAGCCGGTCCGCGAGACGTGACGGTAGCGGACGATGCCCTCGCCGTCGATGACGAAGATCGCCCGCATGATGTAGCGGCCCCCCGGCGCGTCTTTGAGCTCAGTGAAGCGCGCCAGTGGCCCGAGCCAGCCGGTCACCCCGTAGCGCTTGCTGATCGCCAGGTCCTCGTCGGCAAGCAGTGGCACGTTGAGGCTCTGCTCTTCGACCCAGTGCTCGTGCGAGTCGACCGACTGGGGCGAGATGCCAAGCACCTCGGCGTCGAGCCCGTCGATGCGGTCGCTGTTGTCGCGGTAGGAGCAGAACTGCGCGGTGCAGACCGTGGTCGCGTCGCCCGGGTAGAAGGCCAGAACCACGTTCCTGCCGCGATAGTCGGAGAGCTTGTACGTCTTCTCGCCGGTGCCGGGCAACTCGAAATCGGGCGCCGCGTCTCCTACGTCGACCTTGGCCATGCCCAGGAGGTTAGTGCAGGGCCCAGCTAACGGTGTTCGATCGAGATCTTTTCGATCAGGACGGTCTGTTTCGGTTTTTCGGTTTCCGGATTGCCGAGCTTGCCGATCCGTTCGACCACGTCGAAGCCCTTATCGACCTTGCCGACCAGCGCGTATTCGGGCGGCAGACCCGCGTCGGCCGAGAGGACGACGAAGAACTGGCTGCCCGAGCGCCCGGGCGGCTCCGCCGAGGTCTTGGCCATCGCGACGATGCCTTTGGTGTAGGCGAGGTTGGCGGGGGGCTTCTCATCGACGCTGTAGCCGGGGCCACCGGTGCCGGTTCCGAGCGGGTCGCCGCCCTGGATGACGAATTCCGGCGCCACCCGTTGAAAGGTGAGGTCGTCGTAGAAACCTTCGTCGGCGAGGAAGGCAAAGGAGTTGGCCGTCTTCGGAGCGCGCGTCGTGTCGAGCGCGATCTCGAACGTGCCGCAGCTGGTCTCGACCACCGCGGTCGCCTTCTCGCCCTTGGAGAGGGCCTGCTTGGGCGCGCTGAAGCTGACCTTCTTCGGCTTCGGCGTTTCGACCTGCTTGCAGGCCGACGCGCTCGCTTCGGTGGTCGAGTCGCTGCCACCGCTGCGCCCGATCAGGATCGCCGCGACGACGGCGGCGGCGATCAGCGCAAAGACGCCGAGCGCAATCCACTTCCTGCGTTCCTCCCGAAAGCCCTCCATCGCGGCGAGATCCTAGATGATCGAGAGGTGCCCTCGTCTTCGCTGATCGCGCTCGCCGCCGCCGTCCTCCACGTGCCTACCCGGCCCGAGCGGGTTCTCGAGATCGACAGCGGCGACGGCGAGGCGGTGCTGTTCCTGGCGCGCGAGTACCCCTCGGCCCGGGTGCGCGGCGTCGATGCCTCGGCGGAGGCGGTCCGCGAGGCCGTTGCGCGGATCGGCCTGGACCCGGAGGGACGGGTCGCCTTCAAGCAGGGCAAGTCGCGTGCGCTCCCCTTCCCCGACGGCTTCTTCGACCTCGTCGCTCAGGCCGGCGGGACCCTGCATCCAGGCGAGATCGCTCGCGTGCTGCGCCCGAACGGGTACCTGGCCCTGGTCGGCGGCTGGCGCTGGCTGGACTGGCGCCTCGGAGGCCATGACTTCGTCCCGGTCGAGAGCGGCGAAGCCGAGGAAGAACGCTTCCACGTCCTGCGGCTCCACACCGCCGAGCCTCCGCCCGAATAGTCTGCCCGACGCGATGCGAGTCGACGGGATGCCTCTGGCGCTGCTGGTCAACCCAGCCTCGGCGCACGGCCGCACGTTGAAGCTGCTGCCACAGCTGGAGCAGGAGCTGGACACGCGCCGCATCCCCTTCCGGGTCGAGCGTACCCGCGGCCTGGAGGACGGCGTCGAGCGGGCGCTGCGCGCCGCCGAAGCAGACGAGATCCCGGTCGTGGTCAGCGGCGACGGCTTGGTCGGAGCGATCGGCGGCGCCCTCGCCGGCTCGGAGGTCCCGCTGGGGATCGTGCCCGGCGGCCGCGGCAACGACCTCGCCCGGGTGCTCGGCATCCCCTCCGAGCCCGCGGCCGCGGTGGCGGCGATCGTCGCGGGCCAGACCCGCCGCATCGACGTCGGCGAGGTCAACGGAAAGCGCTTCCTCGGCATCGTCAGCGTCGGCTTCGATTCGGAAGCGAACCGGCTCGCAAACGAAACCAAGTGGCTGCGCGGCAATCTCGTCTATGTCTACGCCGGCGTGCGCACCCTGCTGAGCTGGAAGCCGGCGCGCTTCACGCTCGCCGTCGGCGAGGAACGCCGGCGCATCAGCGGCTACTCGGTCTCGGTGGCGAACAGCAAGGCCTTCGGCGGCGGCATGTTCGTCGCCCCCGACGCGGATCTGAGCGACGGCGAGTTCGACGTCGTCACTGTCGGCGAGGTCGGCAAGCTGCGCTTCCTGAGTAACCTGCCCAAGGTGTTCAAGGGCACCCACGTCGAGGAGGACGAGGTGCGTGTGTTTCGCGCCTCGCGCCTCGAGCTGAACGCCAGCCGACCCTTCCCGGTGTACGCGGACGGCGAGCATCTGACCGATCTCCCCGCCAAGCTGCGGGTGCTGCCGCGGGCGCTGAGCGTGATCGTCCCACCGCAGGCCGAGGAGTGAGCGGAGACGGCAGCGGGGCCCTGTTCGGGGCCAAGCGCCTCGCCGCGCGTGCGGTAGGCGCCGCCAGCCGCGCCAGCGGCCGGGGCGGCGGGACGACGCTGCCGGGGCGGTTGCTCCTGCGACTCGACCGGCACTCGATCGCCCGCCTCGGCTCACGTCTCGACCGCGGCGTCACCCTGGTCAGCGCCACCAACGGCAAGACCACGACGGCGGGCATGCTGGCGGCCCTCCTCGCCGCCGACGGTCGCGAGCCCGTCCACAACCGGGCCGGGTCGAACATGACCTGGGGGATCGCCACGGCGCTGCTCGAGCAGCACGGCCACGAGGGGCTCTTCGAGGTCGACGAGGCCTGGTTGCCGCAGGTCGCGACCGAGCTCGATCCCTCCCTGGTGGTGCTCGGCAACCTCTTCCGCGACCAGCTCGATCGCTACGGCGAGACCGAGGCCCTGGCCGACGCGTGGGCGAAGACGGTCGACAAGCGGGCCGGCCGCACGCGCTTCGCCCTCAACGCCGACGACCCGCTCATCGCCGACCTCGGCCGCGACGAGAAGGGAAGCCTGCGCGAGGGGATCGTCTACTTCGGGATCGACGACGAGGCTCAGGCGCTGCCCGAGCTGCAGCACGCCTTCGACGCGAAGCACTGCCGCCGTTGCGGTCACCCGTATGCCTACGATCGCGCCTTCCTCGCCCACCTCGGCCACTACTCCTGCCCCAACTGCGGGGCAAAGCGACCCCAGCCGGAAGTGACGGCGACCCGGATCGAGCTGCAC
Source organism: uncultured Solirubrobacterales bacterium (assembly GCA_963824705.1). Lineage (GTDB taxonomy): Bacteria > Actinomycetota > Thermoleophilia > Solirubrobacterales > 70-9 > VRUE01. The sequence goes on along the minus strand of CAWGQE010000003.1, from coordinate 1,291,153 downwards.
GGGATGCGCGGCTCCTCGCTGACGGTTCGGACGCCTCGAGGCGAGCTGGCGGTGGAGCTGCCCCTACCCGGCCTCTACAACGTCTACAACGCCCTCGCGGCGATCGCCGCCGGCCTCGAGCTGGGGATCGCGGCGGAGCGGATCGGCCCGGCGCTGGAGGGGATGCGCGGCGCCTTCGGCAGAGTCGAGACGATCGCGATCGCCGACAAGCGGGCCTCGATCCTGCTGGTCAAGAACCCGGCCGGGACGAACGAGGTCCTGCGCACGTTGAGGCTCGAGGCCGCCGGCGGCCAGATCGACCTCTGGATCGCCCTCAACGACCGCATCGCCGACGGGCGCGACGTCTCCTGGATATGGGATGCCGACTTCGAGCTCCTGGCGGGCGCCGTCCGCCGGGTCGTCTGCGCCGGCACGCGTGCGCCCGAGATGGCCCTGCGGCTGAAGTACGCCGGCTGGCCGGAGGAGTCGATCGCGGTCGAACCGGCGATCGAGCCCTCGCTCGACCGGGCCGTGGCCGAGGCGCCCGAGCAGCTCTTCGCCCTGCCCACCTACACGGCGCTGCTCGAACTGCACCGAGTGCTCTCCTCACGTGGGCTGACCAAGGAGTTCTGGCGGTGAGCAGGGCGGCAGGCGCGGAGGCGATCTGGCACGACGTCGAGTGCTCTTCCTACGCAGCCGACCTGCCGCTATGGGAGGAGCTTGCGGCGGCCGGCGACGGTGCAGTCCTCGACCTTGGCTGCGGCACCGGCCGAGTCGCGCTGCACCTTGCCCGTCGCGGCCACCCGGTCATCGGGGTCGATCACGACGAGGCCCTGCTGGCGATGCTGCGCGAGCGGGCTGGGGACCTGGCGGTCGAGCCGGTACATGCGGACGTTCGCGAATTTGAGCTCAACCGCCCGGTGGCGCTGGCGCTGGCGCCGATGCAGACCCTGCAGTTGCTCGAGGGCAGCGAGGACCGCGTCGCCTGCCTGCGCCGCGTGGCCGCCGCCCTCGCGCCCGGAGGACGCTTCGCGGCTGCGATCCTGGAGGAGATGCCACCGCCCGACGACTCGCCGCCACCGCTGCCCGACGTGCGCGAGGTCGACGGCTGGGTCTACTCGAGCCTCGCGGTCGAGGCCGCAGTCGGGCCGGACGAAATCGTCATCCACCGCCTCCGCCAGACCGTCTCCCCAACGGGCGAGCTCGATGAGGAGCCGAATCGGGTCCGGATCGAGACCTTCTCGGCGGCACAGCTCGAGGAGGAGGCGGCGACGGTGGGGTTGGCACCGGTCGAGCGCCGGCCGATCGGCCCAACCGACATCCACGTCGGGTCGACCGTCGTCGTCCTCGGCAAGAGAGCGGGGTAACGATGGAGCTCCGCCTGCTCGCCCTCTACCCGGACCAGATGAACATCTACGCCGACCGCGGCAACATCCTCTTCCTGCAACGGCGTTGCGAGTGGCGTGGCATCGGGTTCGCCCACGCCACCGCCGGGCCCGGCGGTGGCGTCGACCCCGGGGCCCACGACCTCTTCTACCTCGGCGGTGGCCAGGACCGCGACCAGCGCGCCGTCGCCGCCGACATGGTCGCGAGCAAGCGCGAGGCGCTGGCGGCGGCCGTCGACGACGGCGCAGTCCTGCTCGCCGTCTGCGGTGGCTACCAGCTGCTCGGGCACAGCTACCAGCTCGGCAAGGAGCGCCTGCCGGGGCTCGGACTGGCCGACCTGGAGACGGTGCGAGAGCCGGGCGAGCGACTGATCGGCAACGTCGCGATCGAGGCCGACCTCGGCGACGGCTCGCGGACGATCGCCGGCTTCGAGAACCACGGCGGACGCACCTATCTCAGCGAGAGCGCCATCCCGCTCGGCCGGGTGCTGAAGGGGTTCGGCAACAACGGCAAGGACGGCTTCGAGGGCGTGCGCCGCGACAACCTGATCGGCACCTACCTGCACGGCCCGCTGCTGCCCAAGAACGCCTGGCTGGCCGACCGCCTCATCGCCCTCGCCCTCGAGCGCCGCTACGGCTCGGCTCCCCAACTGGAGCCGCTGGACGACACGCTGGAGCTGGCCGCCCAGGAGTGCGCCTGCGACGTGGCGCTGCGCAACTGAGTAAGCATGCGGCGGTTTGGGTAGGCAATGAGAATGTGGCTCCGACAAACGTCGTTGCTTGCCGTGGCGATCTTGCTGGTCACGGCTGGCTGGTTTGGAGCGGCGGCGCCCAGAGCGAGCGCTGCCCCGAGCTGTGCGGAAGGGCCACAGACCGAAGGCGACACGATCGTCGGCACCCCTTGCGACGACACGATCCGAGCGCCGCGCAACATCACCACGATCCTCGGCGAAGGAGGGAACGACACCCTCTACGGCCAGCGCGGCAACGACAGCCTCTTCGGCGGCGAAGGTAACGACCGGCTCTACGGCGGGGTCGGCGACGATCGGCTGCGCGGCGGACCGGGCAACGACCTTCTCTCGGGAGGCTTCGGCGCAGACTCCCTCGACGGCGAAGCGGGAGACGACTTCGCCCGCGGCGACGCCACGATCGACACGATCGCCGACACCGGCGGGGGGACCGACACCCTGAGCTACGCCACCGGGACCACGCCGGGCTTCTTCGACAGGCCGGGCGTATCCGACTACGACAACTTTCCCACCACGCGGGCCGGGCGCGGTGCCTACGTGAACCTGCAGTCCGGGCTCGGCGACAACGGTCTCGCCCCGGACGGGGGCGGAGTCGACGAAGACGTCGAAGGGACGAGCTTCGAGATCGTGATCGGGAGCCCCTTCCCCGACTTCATCGTCGGCACCTCCGCCAACCAGACGATCTACGGAGGCGGCGGCGCCGACGTGATCCTCGGCGAAGGGGGCAACGACGTCGTCTACGGCGGCGCCGACGGCGACAGCTGCGACGCGTCAACCACCTTCGAATGCGAGACGAGCGACGAAGAAGTCGAGCTCCGCGACCCTGGCGCGATCGAGGTCGGGCTGATGGCGCCGCAGTCGGGCCAGAGCCCCGCCCTCTATCTGACTGGCAGCGACGAAAACGACGTGGTCACGGCCGGCTACGCGCCGGGCTCGGTCACCTTCACCCTCGGCGCGGGCTCAGAGGGCGAATTCGATGCCAGCGCCGCCGCGGCGGGCGGCTGCGGTGCGCCCGCCGCCGGCAAAGTCGTCTGTCCGGTGGCCTCCGCCCCGGACTCAGTCGTAATGGCCGGGCTCGACGGCAAAGACACCCTCAAGGCGTCCGGCTTTCCGGAATCGACCTCGATCGTCGTGCTGGGCGGCAACAGCGACGACGACCTGACGGGCGGCGCCACCGAAGACGCCCTGGTCGACGGGCCGGGCAACGACTTGGTCGATGCGGCCGGCGGCGACGATGCCGTGCCCAACAACGAAGGCAAAGACAGCCTCCACGCGGGTCCCGGCGAGGACCTGTTCATCTCCAACGCGGTCTGCGACGGCGATCTGCTCGACGGCGGCCCCGACCGCGACAACGCCAACTGGGCGAACTTCGGCTCCGCTGTCTCGATCGACATGGCCGCGGGGAAAGCCGGCCTGGTCGGCTCCGATGGAAACCCGCAATGCCCAAGCGCCTCGTTGCTGACCGGCATGGAAGCGATCGAGGACATCGAGGGGACGAACGGGGACGACATGCTCGTCGGCGACTCGGGCGAAAACCAGCTGCTCGGCAGACCCGGCCACGACTCCTACTTCGCCGCGGGGGGTAACGACTCGATCCTCGCCAACTCCGGCGACGAAGACCGTGTCATCGATTGCGGCGAAGGCTTCGACACCGCCCAGGTCGACCATCCGGAATACAACGACCCCGCCCCGATCGACTGCGAGGCGATCCACGAGCGCGACCCGAACAGCTTCCGCCCGCCCGACACGCCGCCGAACCCCAATCCCGAACCCGAAGCTCCGCTGAGCCAAACTACCCAACCGGTGGTTACGAAGCGTCCTCCCGCCAGGGACCGGACCCCTCCGGGCACCAAGCTCCTGCACCGACCGGCCAAGGTCGTATTCACCCGAGCCAACCGGCGCGATGTCGCCTTCGCGTTCGCCTCGACCGAGAAGGGCGGGAGCTTCCGCTGCAAGCTCGACCACGGTCCGTTCAAAGCGTGCCGCTCACCGCGCAAGTACCGCCTCGGCCTGGGGCCGCACACATTGCGGGTCTTCGCGATCGACAGCGCCGGCAACCGGGACCGCACCCCCGCCCTGTCCTCCTTTCGGATCCGCCGCCGCTAACGGCCGCTGGAGCCGAAGCCGCCGTCGCCGCGAGCGGTCTCGCCCAACGACTCCACCTCGACCGGGTCGGCAAGGGCAACAGGCGCGATCACCAGCTGCGCGATCCGGTCTCCGGGCGAAACCCGAAAGGTCTCGGCCGGATCGGTGTTGAGCAGCAAGACCCGCACTTCGCCTCTGTAACCGGCATCGATCAGCCCGGGGCCGTTGACCAGCGCGATCCCATGATCCCGCGCAAGGCCCGACCGCGGCAGCACAAGCCCACCGTGTCCCTCCGGGATCTCCACCGCCACCCCGGTCCCAACACTCCAACGCTCCCCGGGTCCGAGATGAGCAGCCTCACACGCATAGAGATCAACACCAGCATCCCCCTCATGCGCGCGCGAGGGGAGCACAGCCTCTTCTTTCAGCTTTGCGACACGGAGTTCCACGGGCGAGCACCCTACCGCGCTTATAGGGAGGGAGAGGGTGTCTCCCGAACGGGCGGATACTCAGAGCGGGCGAAGCCCGCGAGTCCGGGCGGGAGACACCCTCTCCCTCCCTACGCAGCGTCAGCAGTGCGCAGATCGTCAAACCGGTGCATCTCGGCCACCGGCACCCGCGCCCGCACGAGCACGCCATCCTCCCGCTCGGTCCGGGTCAGATCCCCGGCGACCTCGTGCAGCTCGTGCAACCGTGCGCCCTCGCTGTAGGGGATCAGCAGCTCGACCTCGGCCAGGGTGTCTTCGAATGCCTCCTCGACCCGCCCCCGCAGTGCCTCGATGCCGTCGCCGGTCAGAGCGGAGGCCAGGACCGCACCCGGGTGGCGCAACAGGGCCTCGCCGCGCTCGTCCTTGTCGAGCAGGTCGGCCTTGTTGAGCACGAGCAGGCGCGGCTTGTCGCCCGCACCGATCTCCTCCAGCACGGCGTCGACCGCCTCCAGATCGGCCACGCGGCGCTCCTCGGGCGCCGCCGCATCGACGACCTGCAGGATCAGGTCGGCGAGGACCGTCTCCTCCAAGGTTGCCTTGAAGGCCTCGACCAGCTGGTGGGGAAGCTTCTCGATGAAGCCGACCGTGTCGGTGAAGAGGAAGTCCCGGCCGGAGAGGGCGACGCTGCGCGTGGTCGGGTCGAGCGTGTGGAAGAGCCTGTCCCCCACGCCGACCTCCTCGCTGCCGGTGAGGGCGTTGAGCAAGGTCGACTTGCCGGCGTTGGTATAGCCGGCAAGGGCAACCCTGGGCAGCGACGACTGCTCCCGCCGCGCCCGCATCACGCCACGGTTGCGCTCCAGGCGACCCAGCCGGCGGCGCAGCGCCGCGATCCGGTCGCGGGCGAGGCGGCGATCGGTCTCGATCTGACTCTCGCCCGGGCCCCTGGTGCCGATTCCGCCGCCGAGACGCTCGAGGTGGGTCCAGAGGCCCCGCATCCGCGCCAGGTTGTATTCGAGCTGGGCCAGCTCGACCTGGAGCTTGCCCTCGGCCGAGTGGGCGTGGTCGGCGAAGATGTCGAGGATCACGGCGGTGCGGTCGATCACCGGCACGCCCAGCGCACTCTCGAGGTTGCGCTCCTGCCGAGGAGCGAGCTCGTCGTCGCAGGCGGCCAGATTGGCGTCGCAAGCGGCGATCTGCTCCTTCACCTCGGCCAGCTTGCCGCGGCCGAGGTAGCGGTCGGGATCGGGTTTGGCGCGCTGCTGGACCGCCTCGCCCGCGGTCGCGACGCCGGCGGTGCGGAGCAGTTCCTTCAGCTCGGCGAGCGGGTCGCCGTCCTCACTGCCGTCGGCGATGCCGATCGCCAAGGCTCGCTGGCGGGCGCGCGGATTGGAGACGCCGGCGCCGTTGGCGGCATAGTGCGTCTGCGTGTTACGCCCGTTCCTGGATCGATCCACTCCGCCTGATTGTAGGCGCCGCGATTTCCTGGATAGGCTTTGCGGCCGTGAAGGTCTTCGTCACGGGAGGAACCGGCTTCATCGGCGGCACGGTCGTGCGCCAGCTGCGCGAGCGTGGCGACGACGTCGTCTGCCTCGTCCGCAGCCCGGAGAAGGCGGCGAAAGTGACCGCGCTCGGTGCCACGCTGGCGAACGGCGACCTCAGCGATGCCGCCGCGCTACGCGCCGGCATGGAGGGTTGCGACGCGGTCGTCCACGCCGCCGCGATGTACGAGATCGGAATCCCCGCCAAGCAGCACCCGGCGATGTGGGAGGCAAACGTTGCCGGCACCGAGCGGGTGATGAAAGCGGCGCTGGAGGCAAGGGTCCCGAAGGTCGTCTACGTCTCGACCTGCGGCGTCTTCGGCAACACCCACCAGAAGGTCGTCGACGAGACCTACGAGCACCCCGGCAAGGAGTTCACCTCCTACTACGAGGAGACCAAGCTGGAGGCGCACCGGATCGTCAAGCGGATGATCGAGGACGGGCTGCCCGGGGTGATCGTGCAGCCCGGCGGGGTCTACGGGCCCGACGACACCTCCCAGGTAGCCGACCTGCTTCAGGAGTTCTTCGCGGGGAAACTGCCGCTCCTGCCCTTTCCCGAGCTCGGCATCTGCATGACCCACGTCGAGGACATCGCCGGCGGCATCCTGCTCGCCCTCGACAAGGGCCGGGTCGGCGAGATCTACGTGCTGAGCGGCCCGGTGACGACGATGCGCGAGGCCGTAGACACCGTGGCCGCGGTCAGCGGCCGCAAGGCTCCAAAGCGGGCGATGCCGACGGCGTTGATGAAGGCGATGACGCCGATCGGCCCCCTTGTCGGCAAGCTGATGGGACAGCCGCCCAACCTGCGCGAGCTGATCTCCTCGGCCGACGGCGTCACCTTCTGGGCCAGCTACGAGAAGGCCGGCCGCGAGCTCGGCTACGCACCGCGCGGCCTGGAGGAGGGCTGGCGGCAGACGCTCGAGGCGGACGAGCGGTTTCCCGACCCAGTGGCTTGAGGGAGTCGGGGGACCCTCCCCCGGAGACCGTCGCGCAGCCGGACGCGGGCTCGGGTTCGGGGGCGGTTCCAGGAGCCTCCGGGGGAGGGTCCCCCGACTCCCATAGGCTGCCGAGATGCGCGTAATCGATGTCATGCACCTCGGGCGGCCGCACGTGATTGGCTGCTGGGAGGTCGATGGCGTTCTGGTCGATCCCGGGCCGGAGTCCTCGCTGCCGACCCTGCTCGAGGCGCTCGACGAGGAGCGGCCGCGGGCGCTTCTGCTGACCCATATCCACCTCGACCACGCCGCTGCGACCGGCGCGCTCGTGCGCCGCTGGCCGGACCTCGAGGTCTACGTCCACGAGCGGGGAGCGCCGCACCTGATCGACCCTTCGAAGCTTCTGGCCAGCGCCGAGCGCCTCTACGGCGATCAGATGCAGCGGCTCTGGGGCGAGATCGTGCCCGTGCCCGAGGCCAACGTAAAGCCGCTGTCAGGCGGCGAGCAGGTCCTCGGCATGCGCGTCGCCTACACCCCCGGCCACGCCTCCCACCACGTCTGTTACCTGCATGAGGAGAGCGGTACCGCCTTCGTCGGCGACGTCGCCGCGGTGCGCCTGCCGGGTGTCGACCTGATCGTCCCCCCCACCCCACCGCCCGACATCGACATCGAGCGCTGGGAGGACTCGATCGGCATCGTCGCAAGCTGGCAGCCCGAGCGCCTCGCCCTGACCCACTTCGCCGCGATCGACGACCCGGAGCCCCATCTGGCAAAAGTCCGCGAGCGCCTGCGCGAGGAGGCACAGCTGGTGCGCGAGCTTCCCGAGGACGCTTACGAGCGCCACCACCGCAACCTAGTAGCCGAACAGGCTGATTCCACCGATTCAGCTGAAGAGCTGATCCAATGCGTCCCACCTCAGTACCAATGGCGCGGCCTGAACCGATACTGGACCAAGCTCGGGGAAAAGAGCCCGTCCCGGTAGGCCCGGAACGTCTTGTACTTTTTCGGTGCCGGTTCACGGGCGCCAGCCCACCGACGATCCACCGAAAAAGTTAAGTGGAGGGCCTGCCGGGACGGGCTTTCAAGCCAAATGCTCACGCATCCGCTCGACGGCCTCGCTGATGCGGTCGTCGGGGGTGGTGAGCGCGATGCGGAAGAAGCCCTCACCGCTCGGCCCATACATCGAGCCCGGTGAGACGACGACCGCCGCCTCTTCGAGCACGAGCTCGGCGAAAGAGGTCGAAGTGTGGCCGTCGGGCACGGGGGCCCAGACATAGATCGTCCCCTTCGGCGCGCTCACCTCGACGCCGATCTCGCCCAGCGCCGATACGACCAGATCGCGACGGCGAGCGTAGGTCTCGTTCATCCGCTCGTGCGGCTCGTTCGGTCCCTCCAGCGCCGCCACCCCGGCCTTCTGGACCGCCTCGAACAGACCGGAGTCGACGTTCGTCTTCAGCCGCCAATACGTCTGCACGGCCTCGGCGTTGCCGAGGATCGCGGCGCAGCGCCAGCCGGTCATGTTGAAGCCCTTCGAGAGCGAGAAGACCTCGACCCCGACCTCCTTGGCCCCGGGCGTCGCGAGGAAGCTGGGCGCGACGTAGCCGTCGTAGGTCGTCTCCGAGTAGGCGTTGTCGTGGACGACGAGGATCTCGTGCTCGCGGGCGAAGGAGACGACCTGCTCGAAAAAGCCCTCGGGAACGACCGCCCCGGTCGGGTTGTTGGGGTAGTTGACGAACATCAACCGTGCCTTGTCCGCGACGTCGGCCGAGACCGCACCGAGGTCGGGGGCGAAGCCGAGCTCGGGCAGTAGGGGCAACAGCGCGGGCGTCGCGCCGGCGAGAATCGGACCCCCCGTGTACACCGGGTAGCCGGGGTCCGAAGCGAGGGCGACTCCGCCTGGATCGAGGAAGGCGAAGCAGAGGTTGTAGATGCACTCCTTGGCGCCGATCGCCGGGATCACCTCGCTGCCGGGGTCGATCTCGACCCCGAAACGCTTGTCGTAGAAACGAGCAAAGGCCTCGCGGAAGTCGTCGCGACCGCGGTTGCTCGGGTACTGATGGGTGGCCGGGTCGGCGACCGCCTCCTGCATCGCCGCGACGATGTGCGGATAGGTCGGTTCGTCGGGGTCGCCGATCCCAAGGCTGATCACATCGATGCCGGCGGCGCGCTTCTCGGCGATCCGCCGCTCCAGTTCCTGGAACATGTACGGGGGCATCGCCTCCAGGCGCTTGGATGGATCTGAGATCGCCACGGGCGCGGAAATCTATTAGGTGAGCTCGGACAGCGCCTGGATCAGCTCCGGCGCGAGCTCGCCGGCGCAGATCGGCTCGGCCCAGCCGCTCAGCCGCACGTCGAGCTCGTCGGAGATCTCGACCTCCAGCTCGCCGCCGTCGAGCTCGACTGTGATCGGGCTCGGCGCCCCGCGCAGGAAGGCGGACACCGCGGCACCGCTCGCGCCCGTGCCCGAGGAGAGCGTCTCGCCCACGCCGCGCTCGAAGATCCGTGCCCGCACCCGGCTGCCGTCGACCTTGAAGAAAGAGACGTTGGTGCGGTTCGGGAAGAGCTCGCTCGCTTCTATCGCCGGACCGATCGGGTCGAGATCCAGGTCCTCGATCTCCTCGCCGACCTCGATCGCACACTGCGGGTTGCCGATCGAGACGTGCTGGAACTCCCACTCGCGGCCGCCGGCGTTCAGCGAGCCCCTGCCATCCGCAGCCCCCGCGGGGAAATCCTTTGAGGTCGTCGAGGCCTTGCCCATATCGACCGAGCAGGTCAGCTCGGAGGTGATCGTCGGCGTGATCGGCCCGGCGGCGGTGCGGATCGTGAAGACGTCGGCGTCGGTCCAGCCATGCCGGCGCAGGTAGAGGATTGCCTCGCGAGCGCCGTTACCGGAGAGCTCGGCCTCCGACCCGTCCGGGTTGAAGATCCGCAGGTCGGCGACGAACTCCGGGTCGTCGCTGCGCGAGAGCAGCAGAATGCCGTCCGCCCCGATCCCGAAATGCGGATCGCAGAGCCACTCGACGCGCGCCCCCGTCAGCTCCCACGGCACCGCATCGGCCTCGACGATCACGTAGTCGTTACCCAGCGCCTGCCACTTCTCGAATCGCATTCCGCCAGCCTAGACAAAAGCCGTCGCGCGGTTCGCTATTTCGGCGGTTTGGCCACGTACACTTTGTTTTTATTCTGGGTCAGGGCATAGAGGACGTCCAGATCCAGAGGTCTGGGGCAACCGCCGTCTTTGCTGTCAAATCTCATCCCGGCAATGTTGAGCAAGGTTTCGGAGCCATTCGCATTCGCCACCCGCCCGTAGGGAGGCTGAGCATCGACTAGTTGATAATTGCATTTCACCGTGGCTTTGCCTTTGATCTCGAGTTCCAGATCCAGGGACGAGCCAACTGAAAACGCGCCCTGATAACTGGCCTGGGGTCGGTATTCAAAATGGCTGTTTTTGGCGAAATTTTTCGCCGTGAAGGTCACTTTCGGGTTGCCGGCCAGCGTCGAGGAGCAGGCTATTTCGGTGCTGCCTTCGAGGACCAGCGATTCGAAGGGGCCTTTCGCGACTTTGGGGTATTGCCCCTGCAGGGTCGATTTGCCGCAGGTGATCGTGCCGGCTGCTCCAGCCGAAATGCTCGCTACGCCGGCAGCCAGCGCTCCGTTGACGACCCCCTGGTACTCGTCGCCTTTGGTGCATTCGCCGGCGCCGTTGGGGGCCGTTTTGCAGAGCAGGGTCGGGTTCTGCCCGACCTGCATGGGGTTCGGCTCGGCGAAGAGGTATTCGGCGGTCCATTTCCCGCTTGCAGAACAAGAGGCGCCGCTGATGGTGAGCGCGGCTTCTTTGATCCTCGCGATAGCCGCGCCGCCGCCTTCGACGTTGAAGGAGGGTTCAGTGGCGGTGGCGGTGCATTTGAGGAACCCACAGGAGACTTCAACACCGGGATTGCCCGAGCCCCCGCTCGATAGGGCCAGCGTGCCGTTGCCCCCACCCGTTTCTTCGATCGCGGCTTTGTAGGTGAGGTGGACGGCGCTCACCGTGCAGCTCGTTTCGCCCGTTTTGCAGCCTGCGAAGCTGAAGCTGTTCACTTTGGCGGGAAGCGGTACGGCACTTTTGGAGGTCGTTTCCCCTTTCAGCGTCGATTCGGTGCAGGAGACAGTGCCGAGGGCTCCCCCGAGGGTGAAGCTGGAGCTGGTCGATTCCAACAGGCCGGCTTCCAGCACCTGACCGGATTCGTAGACTTCTTCGCAGGCGGTGTCAGCGCAGAGCTGGGTTGCCGAGGCCGGAGTTGCGATGACCAACGCCGTGGCCAGCATCACCAGGACAGAAGCGAAGAGTTTCATCGCTTTGCATGCCTACCACGCGGGCGAATAAAAATCAAGATTTTTTAAGCAATTGCCCCAGGTAGCTCGCAATTTCGCCGGCCACCACCACGTCGTCGCGGCGACCGCGATCGATCCACACTAGGTCGGGCACCTTGCGCATCCAGGTCAGCTGGCGGCGAGCGTAGTTGCGGGAGCGCTTCTTCATCAGCTCGATATCCCCACCGAGCAGCTCGTCGAAGCCCAGCGCCTTGCGCGCCGTGCGCGAGGGCCCCAACGCTTCGGCCTTGAGCACCTCCTCCTCCGCCCCGGCGGCGACGATCGCCTCCGTGCGCGCATCGATCCGGTCATAAAGCTGAGCACGATCCATATCGAGCCCGAAGATCGTCGTGGGCAACCGCGTCTCCGGCGACCAAAGCTCGGAGTCCTCAGCCCCGAGAGGAGTCTTTTCAAGCGAAAGCTCAGCAACCGCGGCTCGCAAATAAAGCCCGGTCCCCCCCACCACAATCGGCCTCCGCCCAGCTTCAAGCGCGGCATCTATCTCAGCATGCGCCAGCCCCATGTAGTCGCCCACCGAGAACGGTTGAGTGACCGGAACGAAGCCCACGAGACGATGCTCCAACAGCTCCCGCTCCTCAGCCGACGCCACACCAGTGAGCGTTTCCAGCCCTTCATACACCTGCAGCGCATCGCACGAAATCGCAACGGGTTCCTCCCCCCGCTCCCGCAGCAGCTCCGCAAGCGAGATAGCGACCCCGGTCTTCCCGACCCCGGTAGGCCCAAAGATCCCCAGGACGTGCATCAGCGGGGTGTCGGTGAAGCCCCGAACGGCTTGTACTTTTTCGCTTGCGGGATGAGGGACCACTGGAGACGCTTCACCGAAAAAGTTGAGTGAGGGGTTTCACCGACACCCCGCTCAAGGTGGTGGAAGTCGCGCTATCGATCTCGACGTCTATGAATTGGCCTGGCTCGGCCTCGCCATCGAAGTTCACCGCCTTGTTGTGCCGAGTCCGCCCACGAAGTCGCGTCGAATCGGTGCGGCTGGTCCCTTCGACGAGAACCTCCATCTCGCGCCCGACAAAGCGCTGCGACCGTTCACCGGCGCGCCGCTGAACCAGCTCGACGAGCCGCTCCATCCTCTCCCGCTTGACCGGGTGGGGCACCTGCTCGCCCATCGTCGCCGCCTCGGTCTCCCGGCGCGGCGAGAAGACGAAGGTGAAGGCGCTGTCGTAGCCGACCTCGTCGACGACCTCGAGCGTCTCGGCAAAATCGGCCTCGGTCTCGCCAGGGAAGCCGACGATGATGTCGGTGGTGATCGCGCAGTCGGGCACGTGCTCGCGGATCAGCGCGACGCGATCCATGTAGCGCCGGCGATCGTAGGTGCGGCGCATCCGCTTGAGGATCGCGCTGGAGCCAGATTGCAGCGGCAGGTGGATGTGCTCGCAGAGGGCGGGCAGCTCGGCGTGGGCGCGGATCACGTCCTCGCGCATGTCCTTGGGGTGCGGGCTGGTGTAGCGGATGCGCTCTATCCCCTCCACCGCGTCGACTCGGGTCAGCAGCTCGGCGAAGCCGACGCGCGACTCGCTGGGCAGGTCGCGGCCGTAGCTGTTGACGTTCTGCCCGAGCAGGGTCACCTCGCGCACGCCGTCCGCCGCGAGCGCCTCGGCCTCGACGAGCAGCTCGCCGGGATCGCGGCTCTCCTCGCGGCCCCGGGTCGAGGGAACGATGCAGTAGGAGCACTTGCAGTTGCAGCCTTGCGAGATCTGCAGCCAGCCCTGGAACTCACGCGCGCGACGGGCCGGCAGGTGACCGGAGAAGTCCTCGAACTCGAAGTACCCCTGGGCGGTGAGCGAGTCCGAGTTGAGGAACTCGGCGAGTCGGTGAATCTGCCCGGGGCCAAAGGCGACGTCCACGAAGGGGAAGCGCTCGAAGACCTCGTCCTTGACCGACTGCGCCCAGCAGCCCCCCACGCCGACCACGCGCTCAGGGTCTTCGGACTTGAGCCGCTTTGCCTCACCCAGGTGGGCGACGAAGCGATTGTCCGCCGACTCGCGGATCGAGCAGGTGTTGAAGAGGATCAGGTCGGCCTCGGCGCGGCTCGGGGCCTCGGCGTAGCCAAGCGACTCGAGCATCCCCTGCATCCGCTCGGAATCGTGCACGTTCATCTGGCAACCGAACGTGGTGACGTGGTATCGCTTACCCATCGGTGGCAGGGTAGCGTCGTCCAGGCTGACCCAGGGCCCTACTTGACAGTAAGCGTTCCTTCCATGCCCGCTTCGGCATGGCCGGGGATGGTGCAGAGGAAGGTGTAGGTACCGGGGGCAAGGTCGGCGCTCACCGACGTCTTGCCTTTGGCGATCGTTTCGGAGATCGCGATCTGCTTGCCATCCTGCTCGATCGCCACGTCGTGTTCGAGCGCCGACGGGTTGTCGAAGTCGATCGTGACCTCGCCCGGCTTGCTGGTCAGAGTCGTCGTGTCGAAGGCGATCTGGGTCGGATCGGCTGCCAGCTTCAGCGTTCCGCCAGGACCTTTGGCCTTGGCTTCTTCCGGCTTCGCTTCTCCGCCGCCCTTGGCTTCACCGGAGTCGAGTGGCGGCGATTTCTCCTCTTCGACGAACTCTTCGCCGGCGCTGGTGACCTCGGCTGCTCTTGCCTTTTCCTCGTCCTTGCCGTTGAGCACGGCAAAGGTCGTCGCGCCACCGACCAGGATCGCGAACCAGAGGAAGACAAGCGGGGCGAACCGACCGGGGAAGCTTTCAACGCGCAGGCCGATGAAGCTGACCACGACCGCCGAGGCGGCGAGGACGCCACCGACAATGTAGAAGATGGTTGCGTTGTCCATGCGGCCCGGAATCCTATCCACAGATGACGGCGGAGCGGCACTGCCTGCTCGGGCTCACTTGGCGTAGCTGGTGACGCGGCTCTCGCGAATAACGGTGATCTTGATCCGGCCCGGATAGGAGACCTCGCGCTCTATCGCCGCGGCGATCTCATACGAGATCAGCGCCGCGCGCTCGTCGTCGACCGCGCCGGGGTCGACCATGACCCGCATCTCGCGCCCGGCCTGCATCGCATAGACCCTCTCCACCCCCGCGTGGCGCGAGGCAAGCTCCTCGAGCTCGTGAAGGCGGGCCACATACTCCTCGAGCGTGTCGCCGCGGGCGCCCGGCCGCGCCCCCGAAAGAGCGTCCGCGGCCTGGACCACCACAGCCTCCACCGAGTGCGGCTCGACCTCGTCGTGATGCGCCTCGATCGCATGGGCGACCTCCTCGCTCTCGCCGTAGCGACGGGCAAGGAGGGCACCGATCTGCGCGTGCGTCCCCTCGACGTCGTGGTCGACCGCCTTGCCGATGTCGTGCAACAGCGCCGCGCGACGGGCGATGTCGGCGGCGGCACCGAGCTCGACCGCGATCAGCGCAGCCAGGTAGGAGGACTCGACCAGGTGGCTGAGCACGTTCTGCCCGTAGCTGGTGCGGAACTGCAACCTGCCGAGCAGGTCGATCAGGTGCGGATGGAGACTGTTGACGTTGGCGTCGAGCGTCGCTCGCTCGCCCTCTTCGACCACCCGATCCTCGATTTCCCTCGTCGCCTGCCCGAATGCCTCCTCGCAGCGGGACGGGTGGATGCGGCCATCGGCGATGAGCCGTTCGAGAGTGAGGCGGGCGATCTCGCGGCGCATTCCGTCAAAGCTCGAGAGACGCACCGCGGACGGTGTGTCGTCGACGATGATGTCGACCCCGGTCAGTTCCTCGAGCACGTGGATGTTGCGCCCCTCGCGACCGATGATCCTGCCCTTCATCTCGTCGTTCGGAAGCTGAACCAGTTGGGTCGTCGTTCGCACCGCGTGCGGCCCGGCGAGGCGCTGCGTCGCGGTGGCGAGGATGCCGCGAGCGCGTCTCTCCGCCTCCTGGCGGGTCTCCTCCTCGATCTTGCGCAGGATCAGACCGGCTCGACGGCGCGCATCGATCTCGACTTCGTCGAGAAGCATCTGGCGGGCCTCGTCTGCGCTCAGCGAGGAAATCCGTTCGAGCTCTGCACGCTTCAGCTCACCGAGCTGTGCGTCAAGCGCCTCCAGCCGATCCAGAACCAGATCTGGCTCCGAACCGTTGCCGCGTGACCAATTCCACGGCGGCATGCTGATTTTCATCTACGCCAAGACTACTCCCATAGACGCGCCTGTCTAATCGGCTATGCGGCCTGGGCCTCGGCCGGCGGCTCGACCGTCGAATCGGCCACAGGCGCCGTCTCCTCGGCCACGGGCACGACGTTCTCGGTGCCGATGCCGAGCGCGGTGCGGATCTTGGTCTCGAGCTCGCTCGCGATCTCGGGGTTCTCGGCGAGGAACTGTTTGGCGTTGTTGCGCCCTTGGCCGAGCCGCGTCTTGCCGTAAGAGAAGAACGAGCCGGATTTCTGCACCAAGTCGTGCTCGATGCCGAAGTCGAGCAAACCGCCCTCGCGCGAGATGCCGACCCCGTACTCGATGTCGAATTCGGCCTGGCGGAATGGCGAGGCGACCTTGTTCTTGACGACTTTGACCCGGACCCGGTTGCCGACGGCCTCGGTCCCTTCCTTGAGGGTCTCGATACGACGGATGTCGAGGCGCTGCGAGGAGTAGAACTTGAGCGCCCTGCCGCCGGGCTGGGTCTCCGGCGAGCCGAACTGGACGCCGACTTTTTCGCGGATCTGGTTGGTGAAGAGGCAGACGGTGTTGGTCCGGTTGAGGTTGCCGGCCAGTTTGCGCATCGCCTGCGACATCAGCCTGGCCTGCAGGCCGACGGTCGTGTCGCCGATCTGCCCGTCGAGCTCGGCTTTCGGCGTCAGCGCCGCGACGGAGTCGATCGCGACCACGTCGATCGCGGCGGAGGCGATCAGGCGGTCGGCGATCTGCAGCGCCTGCTCGCCGTAGTCGGGCTGGGAGACCAGGAGCTCGTCGGTGTCGACGCCGATCTTGCGGGCGTAGCTCGGGTCGATCGCGTGCTCGGTGTCGATGAAGGCGCAGATCCCACCGCGGGCCTGGGCTTCGGAGATGATGTGGTAGATCAGCGTCGTCTTTCCCGAGGACTCGGGGCCGAAGATCTCGACGATCCGGCCCCGGGGGACGCCGCCGATGCCCAGCGCCAAGTCAAGCGAGAGCGCTCCGGTCGGGATCGCCGGAATCTTGATCGTCGCGTCGGCGCCAAGACGCATCAGCGAGCCCTGGCCGAAGTCCCGCTCGATCTGGGTCACGGCCGCTTCGAGCGCCGCATTCTTGGCCTTCGCCTCCTTGGCCGAGGCGTCCTTCAGAGCGATTTTCTTGTCTGCCATCTCTTCCACCTCACTGCCGCCCGTCTGCGGGCAGCTCGACTTGCGCCAACGGGATGTACTGCGCACCCTGTGGCTGGATTTTCGAACGGTAGAGAACGATTCGGACGGCCCGGAACGCCTGGGAAAGATCTTTCGGAAGCGGCCCGGGACGCTTCCCCACCGAAGCCGGACGCTTCGAGCCACGCTCCTCGCGCCGCACTCT
Source organism: uncultured Solirubrobacterales bacterium (assembly GCA_963824705.1). GTDB lineage: Bacteria > Actinomycetota > Thermoleophilia > Solirubrobacterales > 70-9 > VRUE01. Next base: position 1,274,234 of record CAWGQE010000003.1, on the reverse strand, counting down.
GGCCACGGTCACGTGCGGCCAGAACGGCCGCTTCTCCGGCTCGAACAAGCGGGCCACGACCAGCCTCTCCTCGAGCGCCCGCTGTAAGGCGATCGTGCCAGGCGACTCGGCCGGCAGCGCGAACAGGCGCGAGCGGTCGCGCTCCGGCCGGGGCACCGGATCGCCCAGCTCGATCTCGGGCGCCGGCGCCTGGCTCGCTTCGACGATCTCCGTCAGGCGCGGTATCTCCTCCTCCGGCAAGTAGCCGAGGAAGGCAAGGGTGACGTGGAGCGACTCGGGCTTGACCGGCCGCAACGCCGGGTCGTCGAGTGCTCCCCGGCCCCACTCGGCAACCCCCGCCCGCACGGTGTCGGGCAGATCGAGGGCGACGAACAACCTCGCCCGCGGACTCTTCAGCCTCTCCTTCGCCATACAGCCGACGCTACGCGGCCAGCACACACGGAACAAGACGCAATCGAAAAAAGTCTGTGGCGCCTTCCCTACAAAGGTGGGTCGGCGTCGCCGAGCAGGGTTCGCAGCAGGTGCATCGCGACCAAGGCTGAGCGTTCGCGGATGTCCTCACGGCCCCCCGGGATCACTGGGTCGCGGGCGATAGCGGTGCCGTCGGCGAGGCGGGCATCGAAGCAGACGTAGCCGACCGGCTTCTCCTCCGTGCCGCCGTCGGGACCGGCGATGCCGGTTATCGAGACGGCGACGTCGGCGTCGAAGCGCTCAAGCGCTCCTCGCGACATCGCCTCCGCCACCTCGGGGGAGACGGCGCCGCGGTCCTCGATCAAGGCGGCATCGACGCCGAGCAGCTCTGCCTTCGCCTCGTTCGAGTAGGCGACAACACCGCCGGCAAAGTAAGCAGAGGCGCCCGGAAGGTTGGTGATCCGTGCCGCCAGCAGGCCGCTGGAGCAAGACTCGGCGAGAGCGAGCTTGTGGCCGCTAAGCAGACCCGCAAGCTGCGAGTCGATCGTCTCCCCGTCGAGGCTGAACAGGTGGCGCGCATGGCGGTCGACCAGCCCGGCCCGCACCGCCTCGGCAACCGGCGCCGCCTCGGCGCGATAACGGACATCGATCTCGATCTCACCGCGCCGCAGGCAAGTGGTGATCTCGACCGTGTCCAGCTCGACCCCGTCAGCCTCGATCTCGCGCAGGCTCTTGGCGATCTCCGACTCGGGAATGCCGAACATCCGTAGCGTGTAGGTGAGCAGCGGGGTGGCGCGGGCGAGCACCGTCTGGACCTGGCGTGACTCGACCGCGCGTGGCCACATCGGTTGCAGCTCGCGCGGCGGTCCTGGCAGGACGACCACCACTCGCCCATCCACGGGCACCACCAGGCCCGGCGCGGTCCCGACCGGATCGAGCGGCAGCGAACCCTCCGGGATCATCGCCTGCTTGCGGTTCGCCTCTCTCACCGCCTCCTCGTCGAAGCGGAAGCGGCGTGCGAAGCCGCGCAGGATCTCGGCGATCTTCTCCTCCACCTCGTCGTCGAGCACCAGCTCCACTCCCGCAAAACGGGCGACGATCTCCGCCGTCAGGTCGTCGGCGGTGGGTCCCAGCCCGCCGGAGGTGACGATCAGGTCCATGCCCTCGTCGGCCATGAAGCGCAATGCGGCCTCGAGGTCCTCGGGACGGTCCCCGACCACCGTGATGTGGGCGACGTCGATCCCGAGGTCGGCCAGCTGTTCGGAGATCCAGGGCCCGTTGCGGTCGGCGATCCGCCCCGTCAGGACCTCGGTGCCGGTAACCACGATGCCCGCCCGAACCGGTACCGCCGTCATTCGCAGCTTGGCCTTTCTCCTTCTTCCAAGGAGACCAGCTTGCCGCCCGAATCGACCCGGTATCCCACCGGGCTGGAGCTCGCCGGAACGTCGGCCTGCTTGCCGTCGACGAACATCGCCACCGAGCCGTTGCCCAGGGCGATTTCAAACCCCTTGGAGCGGAACGGCCCCGCTTCGGCCCCTTCTTCGAGGATCTGGCCGTCGACCAGCGGTTCTTGCTTCGCGTCGAGCAGGCAGACCCAGACTTCGGCCGTCGCCGTCAGGCGCACCGCGACACCGGGCTTGCTCGTCGCCGCAGGGGCCTGCGCCTGCTTCTTTCGCGCCTTATTCCCGTCACTCGCCGCCGTCGTCGACGAGGAGGACGAGCCGCCGCCCCCTCCCCCAGCCACCGCGATGCCGACCACGACAGCGACCAAGGCGAGACAGACAGCCACGATGACGAGGCGGCTGGAGACCAGAGGACGGCGCCCGCGCCTCGCGGTCGGTACCGGCTCGACCCGCTTCGGCACCCGCTCCCCCCCTGGGGGCCCCGTCGCGCGGCGATAGTCGTCGGCGAGGCGCTCGCCGTCCAGGCCCAGATAGGAGGCATAGGTGCGGATGAAACCACGCGTGTAGGCGCCCCCGGGAAGGGCGTCCCACTCCTCGTTCTCCATCGCCTGCAGGTAGCGGACGCGGATCTTGATCGCCGCCTCGACCTCGGAGAGATCGATTTTGCGGCGGCTTCGCGCCTCGCGAAGGGTGGGTCCGATGCCAGTATCCATCCCGACATTGTGTCCGCTGCGCCGTTCCGGCGCGAAAGATGACTGTTAACCCGCCTCGTCGGCATCGACCGCCACGGGCTCCGGATCCCCGCCACCGCCGAGAACGCGGGACAAGTCCGCCTCGGTGATCAGCACCTGTCGCGGCTTGGAGCCCTCGTAGCCGGAGATGACGCCGCGACGCTCGAGCATGTCGATCAGGCGACCGGCGCGGGTGTAACCGACGCGAAGGCGGCGTTGAATCATCGAGACGGAGGCGGTTTCGGTCTGGACCACGGTGCGGATCGCTTCGTCGAGCAGATCGTCGGCGTCGGGGTCGAACTCGCCGTCGCCGCCCTCCCCCCCAGTCTCCTCGCGTGACTCGAGCAGCTCGGCCGCGAATTCGGGTTCGCCCTGCTTTGCCCAGTGCTTGGTGATGCGAGCGATCTCGTCCTCGGTGACGAAGGCACCCTGGACGCGCGCCATCTTCGAGGTGCCGGCGCCGCGGAAGAGCATGTCGCCCTGACCGAGCAGCGCCTCGGCACCACCCTGATCGAGGATCACCCGCGAGTCCGTCTGCGAGGAGACGGCGAAAGCGATACGAGCCGGGATGTTGACCTTGATCGTGCCGGTGATGATGTCGGTCGAGGGACGCTGCGTCGCCAGAACCAGGTGAATCCCGGTCGCGCGGGACTTCTGCGCGAGGCGGATGATCGAGTCCTCGACCTCCGCCGGCGAGACCATCATCAGGTCCGCGAGCTCGTCGATCACGCAGAGGATGTGCGGCAGCGGCGCTTCGCCGGCTTTGGCACGGGCGCGATTGAGCTCGGCCAGGTTTCGGCAACGTGCCTCGCCCATGATCCCGTAGCGGTTCTCCATCTCGCCGATCAGGTTTGCGAGGACGTTGGCGGCAAGGCGGGGCGAGGTGACGACCGGGGTGAGCAGGTGCGGCACGTGCTCGTAGTGATTGAGCTCGACCTGCTTGGGGTCGACCAGGACGAGGCGCACTTCGTTGGGCGAGGCCTGCATCAGGATCGAAGAGAGGATCGCGTTGACGCAGCCGGACTTGCCGGAGCCGGTGGTGCCGGCGACGAGGACGTGCGGCATCTTCGCCAGATCGGTCCAGACGGGATTGCCGTCGATCCCCTTGCCGAGCCAGGCGACCAGCGGCGAGGTCTTCTCCGGCCGGCCGGCGTAGATGTCGCCGAGGCGGACCAGGCGGCGGCGGGCGTTGGGCACCTCCACCCCCACCGCCTGCTTGCCCGGAATCGGTGCCAGGATGCGGATGTCGGTCGAGGCGAGTGCGTAGGCGAGGTCGTTGGAGAGCTCGGTGACTTTCTTCACCTTGGTGCCGGGAGCGAGGCGCAGCTCGAAGCGGGAGACGTGCGGGCCGCTGACAATGCCGACGATTTTCGCCTCGACGCCGAAATGACCGAGCGTCTCGACCAGCTTGCGGCCGATCACTTCGTGGTCGCGCGGATCGGGGCCTTTGTCGCCTTTGCCTTTTTCCAGCACCTTGGCCGGCGGCGGCCGGTAGTCGATCTGGTCCGATTCGGTGACGCCGCGCTTCTGCCCCATCGGGGTGAGGGAGGCCTGCTTCGACTCGGCGTCGGTCCCGACGCCAAGCCCCTCCTCGCTGCGGACCTCGACCTCGTAAGCGTGTGGGTTCAAGCCCGCGTCGGCAGGCTGGGAATCGACCTCGACCTCCGGCTCTGGCTCGACCTCGGTCTCGAATTCGGTCGTGACGGGCTCTTCCTCGGCGCTGTCCTCGGCGATCGCCACGGTCGGTTCGAAGTCGTCGTCCTCGGGATAGGTGCTCATCACGTCGGTCGGCCCCGCCTGGGTCTCGAACGCCGAGGCCTTTTCGCCGCGGCGCTCCTCGCGCTGCTGGATCGCGGTCTGGGCGATGTCGCGCCCGCCGACGAAGGTGTGGCGGACGCCGCGGCCGACGCCGCGGAAGACGGTCGATACCGACGTTCCGGTGACCAGCATCGTGCCGATGGCCAGCATCAACACGGTCGCGATCCGCGCGCCGACCTGGCCGAAGAGGTATTCCAGACCGGTTTCCAGGCCGTAGCCGACCTTGCCGCCATCCCAACCGAAGAAGAGGACGAAGCAGAGGTAGACCCCTGCCGCGATCAGGAAGAGCCCAATCAGATCGAGGTGGCGCTGCTGCAAGCCCTCCGGCAGATGCGGCCGGGGCAGCCGCGATTTGACTTTGGCCTTCGCTTTCGGCTTGCGGCGCGCGGCCGGGCCTCGCTTCTTGCGCACGAACATGCGACCCGCTTCGACGGCGGCCGTGGCTCCCCTGCCCGAATTAAGAATTGGTCACGATCAGTGCCGCAACGAAGGCGGCCAGACCGCCGCTGAGCGAGACCCACAGCGCGGTGATCGAGCGTTCCAAGGCGCCGAAACGGTTGCCGAGATCCGCCCGAAGTTCGACCACCTCGGTGTGAGCATCGTGGCGCACGTCTTTCAGGTCGGCTCGTAAGTCTTTGAATCCCGCCTGCACCTCGTCTCGCACGTCCTTGATCTCGGACCTGACACCGTTGACCTCCGATCTGACGTCCTTGATCTCGGACCTGACACCGTTAACCTCCGATCTGATGCCGTTGACCTCGGATCTGACGTCTTTGACCTCGGATCTGACGTTCTTGAATTCGGTTCGTACTTCTTTGAACCCCTCCCGCATCTCTGCTTGGAGTTCATCGATCTTTTGGTCGAGATTGGCCATGCGGTCTCCTGTCCTGGCGAATTCTACTGTCTGCATGATCCCATGCTGACCGGCCACGACGCGCGCGTGTTGCACTGAATGCAAAATGTTTCGCACGACATCGGGTCGGAACCCGCGATTTAGGCCAATTCAGCCGGCGCAGACCCAGGCGCTGCCGCCCGAGTCGGCCCAGATTTCGGCGGCGATGCGGTCCTGTTCGGCCTTCGGCGCGTCCTGCGGAGCCCCGCTGCCGCCGTAGAGATCCCAGGTCGAGGGCAGGATCTGGTAGGCGCCGCCGGCGCCGCTGCTCGGGTTGACCGCGCCGTAGTTGCCGCCGGACTCGCACATCACGATGTAGGTCGGGATCGAGAAGGGGCCGCCGAGCCAGCGACCGACAGTTTCTTCCGCCACCTCGCGACTCGCGGCTTCAGCCGCCTGGATTTCCGTCACCCATTCGCCGATCCGCGTTTTGAGCTTCGCCAGCGCGGAAGAGCGTTCCGCCGCCAGCGAGTCAAGGCGGGCGGCGGCATCCTCCGCCTGCCTGCGCACCGTGGCTATTTCCGAACGGGCGGCGGTGAGCTCCGCGTTGTAGGCGTCGACGCGGGCCTTCAGGGCCGCGACCAGATCCAGCTCGTGGCGCACGCTGTTGCGAACCTGCTCGACCCGGGCGGCGAGCTCGGTGTCGGAATCCTCGATCCGCTGCAGGTATTCGGTGCGAACCTCGAGTTCGTCGATGTCGCCCGAGCCGAGCACGATGCTCGCCGTGCTCGGCGGGCCGCTCATGTAAATCGCGACCAGGCGACTCGCCAGCGCATGCCGTGCACGCCGAAGGCGCGCACGCTCGGTTTCGAGGTGCCGCTGGGAGCGCTCTACCTTGGCGGCAAGTCGCGCGGCCCGTTCGCGGCCGTGGGCGAGCAGATCGCTGAGATGGCGCTCGTGTGCCGCCGCGCTCGCGGCTTCGGCTTCGGTCGCGGCGAGGCGTTCCTGGGTGTCGCGGATCTCCGCCCCCAGCGAGGCCGCTTCTTCGCGCGCCCCACCGACCTTGTCGCGCAGAGCGCCGACGTCCGCCGCGCGGGCGGTCGCGACCGTGAGCAGAGCTAGGGCAAGGAAAACGACTGCGGAGGATCTGCGCATGAGTCCACCTCAGCCCTCGGGGACGTCCCGGTTGGCGAGGTAGATCGCGACGCCGATCGCGGCGATCCCAAGGCCGGCGCCGATGCGGATCTCCCGCCGGTAGCGGCGGCGCAGGTAGGCGACGGTGAAGCGCAACGCGGCTTTGCCGAGCTTGTCGTACATCAGCCCTCCCCACCCTCGTTGCGCTCCCGTATCCGGTGCGCCATCCGCGACTGCAGCGACCAGAGCTCGATGAAGCCCGGCGAGGCGGTCTGCGAGAAGAGACCGCCCGACTCCGCGAAGGAGGCCAGGTCCGCGTCGTAGACCGCATTCGGCGAGGAGCGGGTGACGACTCGCGCGCTTCCTTTGTAGAGCTTGAGGCCGATCGTCCCGCTCACCTGGGCGTTGACCGCGTCCATGTAGGCGTCGAGATCGGTGCGCAGCGGCTCCCACCAGAGCCCGGCGTAGACCAGGTATCCCCACTTCTGATCCAGCCCCGGCTTGAACTGGTTCTGGTGAATCGTGCCGACGAGCTTCTCGAGCTCCCGATGGGCGGGCAGCAGGATCGCCGCCGCCGGCACCTCGTAGATGTCGCGCACCTTGAGCCCAACGATGCGGTCCTCGATGTGGTCGACGATCCCGACCCCGTGGCGGCAGCCGATCTCGGCGACGCGTTCGAGCAGGTCGACCAGACCGAGCCGCTCGCCGTTGAGGGCGACCGGGACGCCCGCCTCGAACTCGACCGTCACGGTCTCCGCCTCGTCGGGAGCCAGCTCGGGCCTCGTGACCAACTGGAAGACGTCGTCCTCGGGCGCGTGGCCGAGGTCCTCGATCCAGCGCCCCTCCGAGGAGCGGCCCCAGAGGTTGTCGTCGATCGAGTAGGGAGCGGCCTCGGTGCCGCCCTTGACCGGGATGCCGTGCTCGCGGGCGTAGGCGATCTCCTCCTCGCGACCCATCTGCCAGGAGCGCACTGGCGCGATCGTTTTCAGCTCCGGCGCCAGCGTGGCGACGGTTGCCTCGATCCGCACCTGGTCGTTGCCCTTGCCAGTGCAGCCGTGGGCGATCGTGTCGCAACCGCTGCGCCGCGCGTACTCGACCGCCAGCTCGGCGATCAGCGGCCGCCCCAAGGCGGTGAACAGCGGGTAGCCGCCGCCGTAGAGCGCGTTTGCCTTGATCGCCGGGGCGACGAAGTCCTCGGCGAAGCGCTCGCGGGCGTCAACGACGTGGCACTCGAGCGCGCCGAGCCGCTTCGCCTTGTCCTCGATCACAGCGTAGTCCTCGCCCGGCTGGCCGAGGTTGACCGTGAGACAGACGACCTCGGCGCCGTAGCGATCCTGGATCCATTTCAGCATCACGCTGGTATCGAGGCCGCCGGAGTAGAGCAGCAGCACTCGCCGCACCTCCGCGGGGTCGGCCTCATAGCCCGCGGTGCGGACCTCCTCGGGTGGCAGATCGGTCATTCGGCGGGAATCCCGCCGCTGCCGTTTTCTTCTTCTTCGGGAGCAGTCGGCGGCGGCGCGGTGGTGGTCGTTTCGGTGGTTTCGGTCGTCGTCGGTTCGGTGGTCGAGCCGGTGGTCGTTTCAGTCGTAGTCGGCGCCGTCGTCGTTTCGGACGTGGTCGGCAAGGTGGTGACCGCCGAGGTGGAGCTGCTGCTTCCGTTGTCGGAGGCGATCACGACGATCGCGACGACGAGACCGACGATCACCGCGATCAAGCCGGCGATCAGCAGGCGCATGTTGCCGCGGGGCCTGTGGCCGGGGTCGCCGGGCTGGCCCATGATCCGGGTCGGGTCGTCGTGCATCTCGAATCAGTCCTCCGGACCGAGGATCGCGTCGAGGATCTCGCTCGCGTCCTCGATGTCGAAGCCGCTGCGCAGTCGCGCTGCGATCTCCTTGCGTTCAGCACCGGAGACCGCCATCTGGGTCGCCAGCAGTCGCGCCCCGGCGGATCCGGAGCGCCGTGGGGCCAAGGGCTCGACCTCGTCGTCGTCCGCTGGGCTCTCGACCGGTTTCAAATGACCGCTGCGGCGCTCGTCGGAGCTGGGCGGGTCGAGCTCGTCGGCGAGCTCGCGCAGGCGCTCGGCGACGATCCGGTCGGCGCGGTCGCGCGCCTCGTCCAGATGCTGCTGGGCCTGTCGCTCGGCGCCGTCGATGACGCTCGCGGCAGCCTGCTCGGCGGCATCGACGATCGTCGCCAGGCGCTGCGCGGCTTCCGCAGCCGAGGCGGGCGGTCGTCCCTTTGGCGGGAACTTTTCGGCGCTCATCCTGCCGCGTAGCTTAGGAGCGAATCGCCGATCAGCGCAATGGCCCGCTCGATCTGGGCCGAATCGACCGTCAGCGGCGGCAGCAGGCGCAACGTTCCCGGCTCTGGCACGTTGACGATCAGGCCACGTTCCAGCAGCTCGGTGCCGACCGCGGGTGCGTCTATGCCGCTCGCCAGGCCGACTCCCAGCATGAGCCCGCGCCCACGGACCTCCTCGACTCCGTCGATCGCGAGCAGGCTCTCGCGCATCCCAGCGCCGAGCTCGCGGACGCGACGCAGCAGCGCCGGCTCGTCGACCACGTCGAGCACGGCCAGCGCCGCAACCGAGACGACGGCGCCGCCGGCGAAGGTCGAGCCATGGTCGCCGGCCTCCAAAACCTCGCCGACCCGCTCGCTCGTCACGCAGGCGCCAACGGGAAGGCCGCCGCCAAGTGCCTTGGCGCTGGTCAAGAGGTCGGGCCGGACCGGCGTCTGCTCGTACGCCCAGAGCGAACCGGTCCGTCCCATCCCGGTCTGGATCTCGTCGAGGATCAGCAAGGCGCCGACCTCGTCGCAGGCCTGGCGCGCCGCCAGCAGCGTTTCGTCGCTGAGCGGATAGACGCCCGACTCGCCCTGGATCGCCTCGATCATCACCGCGGCGGTTTTCTCGTCGACCGCGTCCCGCAAAGCGCCGGCGTCATCGAAGGGGACCGAGCGAAACCCGGGCAGCATCGGCCCCAGCGCCGGGTTCTCGGCCAGTTTCGGCGTCGCCGAGAGCGCCCCGTAGGTGCGGCCGTGGAAATCGCGCTCGAAGCTGACGATCTCCGGGGCCTCGACTCCGCGAGTGTGGGCATGCTTACGGGCCACCTTGATCGCGCACTCGTTTGCCTCCGTCCCGGAGTTGGCCAGGAAGACCCGTCCCCCGAGGCTCGATTTCGAAAGCCGCTCGGCGAGCCGCACCATCGGCTCGGTGTAGAAGAGATTGGAGACGTGCATCAGCTTGCCGGCCTGCTCGCGCACGGCCTCGACCACAGCCGGGTGGCAGTGGCCGATCGAGCAGACCGAGATCCCGGCGAGGAAGTCGAGGTACTCCTTGCCATCCGCGTCCCAGAGCAGCGCCCCTTCGCCACGCACGAACTCGACCGGCGCGCGGCGGTAGGTCTGCATCAGGTAGCGCTGCTCGAGCGCCTGCAACTCCTCCAGCTTCACGAGGTCACCATCGTGCCGATGCCGGCGTCGGTGAAGAGCTCCAGCAGGAGGCTGTGCGGCCGGCGGCCGTCGATGATGTGGGCCGACTGGGCGCCGCCGCGGATCGCGTCGACGCAGGCGCCCAGCTTCGGGCGCATGCCGCCGTCGATCGCCGGCAGCCGCTCCTCGACTTCCTCTACCGTGGCGCGGGAGATCAGCGAGCTCTCGTCGGCGGCGTCGGCGAGCCAGCCCTCGACGTCGGTGAGGAAGATCGCCTTGTGGGCGCCGAGGGCCGCGGCGATCTTGCCCGCGGCCTCGTCGGCGTTGACGTTGTAGGACTGGCCGCCGCGATCGGACGCCGAGGAGGCGACCACCGGGATGTAGTCCTCGGCGATGTGATTGAGGACGTCGATGTCGACCTTCTCGATCGAGCCGACGAAGCCGACCTGCTCGGCGTTGGCGACCGGGGCGACCTCGAACAGCGTGCCGTCCTGGCCGGAGAGCCCGACCGCCGGTTGCCCGTGCCGGTTGAGCCGCTGCACGATGTCGGAGTTGAGCTTGCCGAGCAGGACCATGCGGGCGACCTCGACGGTCTCCGCGTCGGAGACGCGCAGGCCTTCGTGAAAGCGGACCTCGAGCCCGAGCCGCTCCATGTACTCGGTGATCTCGGGGCCGCCGCCGTGGACGATGACGGGGTTGAGGCCGACGTACTTGAGCAGGACGACGTCGGTGGCGAAGGCCTCGCGCAGCTCCTCCTCACGCATCGCCGAACCGCCGTACTTGATCACGACGGTGCGACCGTGGAACTCCCTGATGTATGGGAGCGCCTCAAGCAGGGTGTCGACGTTGGTGGTCACGTTCGCCTCCTCATCAGGTGGTGTACTCGGCATTGATCCGGATGTACTCGTAGCCAAGGTCGGAGAAGTAGACATGGGCCTCCCCGCCGCCGCGGTTCAGCCGCAGCGACACCTCGGCCTCTTCGGAGTCGAGGCCGAACTCGCTGGCGTCGATGTGATCGAGGCCGAGCTCTTCCACCTCCTCGCCGACCAGGGCCATTCCCGCCGCCTGCGCGACCCTCCCCCAGTTCGGATCCCGGCCGAAGAGAGCCGTCTTGACCAGCGGGGAGTTGGCGATCGCGCGCGCGGCCAACTCGGCCTCGTCGTCGCTTGCCGCCTCCGAAACCCGCGCGCAGCCCACCCGGGTCGCTCCCTCGCCGTCGGCGACGATCATCAGCGCAAGCTGCAGCAGGACGGCGTCGAGCAAGCCGTCGGGGAGCGGCCGGCCGGACTCGCCGCTGGCCTGCAGCAGCACCGTGTCGTTGGTGCTCATCTGCCCGTCGACAGTGATCCGTTCGAAAGAGGACGCGACGGCGGGGCGCAGCGCCGCCTCCGGGTCCCCGACGACGGCGTCGGTCTGGATGAAGCAGAGCATCGTGGCGAAGCCCGGCTGAATCATCCCCGCACCCTTCGCCTGTGCCGACAGGGTGACGCCGTCGTGACGCACGGTGCAGCGCTTGGGGAAAGCGTCCGTGGTCATGATCGCGTGGGCGAACTCGTCGCCCCCGTCGGCGTGGACCTGCGCGGCGGCGCGGCCGATGCCGTCGAGGACCTTGTCCATCGGCAGCGCCTCGCCGATTTTCCCCGTCGCCGCCACGGCGACGTGGGAGGGATCGAGAGCCAGGCTCTCGGCGGCGGCATGCTGAATCGCAACGGCATCGCGCATTCCCTGCTCGCCCGTGGCGGCGTTGGCGTTGCCGGCCTTGACCGCCGCGGCACGGATCGCGCCGAGATCGCAGCTCTGCCGACAGAGCCGGACCGGGGCGGCAGCGGCGGCGTTGGGAGTCAGCAGCAACGCCGAATCGCAGCGCTCCGAACGGGCGACGATCACGGCCGCGTCGGTATTTCCGCTCGGCTTGAGCCCGCACGCGACCGCTCCGGCCTCGAAGCCCGGCGCGAGCTGAGCGGGGTCGAGCTGCTCGACCCCAGCGGGCGGATCGACCCAGCGGGATCTGAAGAAGGGCTGGCTCATCTGAGCCCCTCGGCCTCCTCGAAGCCCAACATCAGGTTGAGGTTCTGCACCGCCTGTCCCGAGGCTCCCTTCCAGAGGTTGTCGATCGCCGAGAAGGCGAGCACTCGCCCGCGCTCCTCGACCGTGACGTAGACGTGGCACTCGTTCGTGTCGCGCACGTCGCGCAGGCCCGGCGGGCGGTCGACGGCGTGGACGAAGGGCTCTTCGGCGTAGCGCTCCGCGTAGAGCGCCTGCACCTCCTGCTTGGACATCGGCTCGCTCAGCTGCGCGTAGCAGCTGGTCAGCTCGCCCTGATCGAGCGGCAGCAGATGCGGCACGAAGGTGACCGGCGTCTGGCTGCCGAGCGCCGCCAGCTCCTGCTCGATCTCGGGCCTGTGCCGGTGGCCCTCGGTCTTGTAGGCGAAGGCGTTCTCATCCATCGAGACGTAGTGCATCTCGTCGCCACCGCCGCGACCGGCGCCGGAGACGCCCTGCTTGGCGTCGATGACGACATCGGTCAGCAGGCCCCGCTCGGCCAGCGGCGCCAGCGCGAGCACGCTCGCGGTCGGGTAGCACCCCGGCGTCGCGACCAGTTCGGCCCCACGCAGTTGCTCCCGGTAGAACTCGGTCAGCCCGTAGACGGCGCCGTCAAGCAGCTCGGGCGCCCCGTGCTCGCCGTACCAGCGCTCGTAGGTCGGCAAGTCGCGCAGCCGGAAATCGGCCGAGAGATCGACGACCAGCGCGCCGAGGCCGCGCAGCGCGGCGACGGTCGGCGCCGAGGCGCCATGCGGGTAGGCGACGATTGCCGCATCGACGTCCTCCAGCGTGTCGAGGTCGAGCTCGGTCAGCTCCAGCGGCACGCGGTAACGCGGGTAGAGCCGGTCCAGCCTGGTACCGGCATCGCTGCGCGAGGTGACGCCGACCAGCTCCAGGCGCGGGTGGCGCCAGACGATCTGGGCGGCAAGGGCACCGGTGAAGCCCGAGGCTCCGGCGACGAGGACTCTCGCTTTCTCACTCACGCAGCGACCCTCCAATCTCGTCCAGCTCGGAGGCGATCGCCTCGCGCCTGGCCGCGACCTCCTCATCGGTAAGGGTGCGGTCCTCGGCCCGGAACTCGAGCCGCAGGGCGAGGCTCTTGCGCCCCTCCCCCAGCTGCTCGCCCGCGTAGAGGTCAAAGACCTCGGCGCCCCGCAACAGCTCTCCGCCTCCGGCGAGCACCGCGTCACGCACTCGCGCCGCAGGCACGTCGTCGGGCACGACGACGGCGAGATCCTGGAGCACGGCCGGAAACTCGGTTACGTCCTCGAAGGTCTCCTCGCCGGCGGAGGCGGCGTCGACCAGCGCCGACAGGTCGGCTTCAAAGCCGACCGCGGAATCGAGATCCCACTGACGGCAGACGAGCGGGTGCAGCTCGCCGATCCAACCCGCGTCCGCCCCGTCGACGAGCAGCTTCGCGCTGCGCCCTGGATGCAGGAAGGGCTCTCCGCTGGGCTCGAAGGCGAGCGACACGCCGAGGCGAGCCGCAAGGCCCTCCAGCACTCCCTTGAGCGCGAAGAAGTCCGCCGGCTCGCCCCCACCCCGCCAGGAGCGTGGCGCCAGCGGTCCAACCGCCAACGCCCCGAGCCGGTGCGGCTCAACGAACGGCGCATCCCGCTCCCCAGCAAATTCGCCGCCCATGGGGCCGACGGGCCTCAAAGCGAACTCAGGGTTCGCTTTGAGGCCCGTCGGCGGGTGGTTGAGGTAGATGCGGCCGGACTCGAAGAGGGCCACCTGCTCGGCGTCGCGCGAGAGGTTGCGCTGGGCAGCGTTCAACAGCGAGCCGAGCAGGTTCGTCCGCATCACGGATTGATCCTCGGAGAGTGGGTTGGAGATCGTCACGCCCTCGGCCCGCGGGTCGCCGGCGGGGATCCGCAACCGCTCTGCCTCGCCCGGGTCGGTGAAGCTCCAGCCGACGATCTCGTCGAAGCCGAGGTCGCGCAGCGCGTCCTCGGCGCGGCGGCGCAACCGCTGGTCGCGGCGCAGGGCGCCCGCCTGCCCGGTGGAGCCCGGCAGGGTCGAGGGCAGGTGCTGGTCGATGCCGTGGACGCGCGCGACCTCCTCGATCAGGTCGGCCTCGCGGGTGACGTCGTAGTGGCGGTCGGGTGGGACGCCGACGACGAGATCCTCCCCATCGACCTCGACCACGAAGCCGAGCCGCTCCAGGTAGGCACTCTGGTCGGACTGCTCGATCTTCACCCCGAGCAGCCCTTCGACCCGCTCGCCACGCAGGCGGATCTGCTGGGCGGCCGGAACCTCCGCGGCCACGTCGATCGTCCCGGGCACCAGCTTCGCCCCGCAGAGCTCGACCATCAGCCTCGAGGCGATCCGCTGCGCCCGCATGCAGAGCTCCGGGTGGAGCTGTTTCTCGAAGCGCGAGGAAGCCTCCGAGCGCAGGCCGAGCAGGCGCGACGTGCGCAGGATGTTGGTCCCGTTCCAGTTGGCGACCTCGAGCAGGACACGCGTGGTGGCGTCGGAAACCTCGGAGACCTGGCCGCCCATGATCCCGGCGATGCCCGAGGGGCCGCGGCTGTCGCAGACCAGCACCGTCTCGGCGTCGAAGCTCCGCTCGACGTCGTCTAGCGTCGTCATCTTCTCGCCGTCGCCGGCCACTCGGACGGTGAGCGCCCCGTCGGGAACCTTGTCGAGGTCGAAGGCGTGCAGCGGCTGCGCGGTCAGCAGCATCACGTAGTTGGTGATGTCGACGACGTTGTTGATCGAGCGTTGACCGGCGGCGCTCAAACGCGCCTGCAACCAGGCCGGCGAGGGTCCGATCGTGACGTCGGTGAAGACACGCGCGGTGAACCGCGGGCAGAGCTCCGGCACCTCAACCGTCACCGAGGCGTAATCGCCCACCTCACCCTCTCCGGCGGCGGGCGCATCTTCCTCCCAGGGCCCAGCGGCAAGCGGAGCGCCGCTGATCGCGTGCACCTCGCGCGCCACCCCGTAGATGCCGAGGCAGTCGGGCCGGTTGGGCGTCACCTCGAGCTCCAGCACCGGCTCGGCAACCGGCAGCACCTCGCCGAGCGGCGTTCCCGGGGCGGGGCCGTCGTCGAGCACCAGGATCCCCGCCGACTCCTCGGCGACCTCCAGCTCGGCGGCGGAGAGGATCATTCCGTGCGACTCGACCCCGCGCAGCTTCGCCTTGCCGAGCTTCGCGCCACCGGGCATCGTCGCCCCCGGCAGCGCCACGGGCACGGTCTGTCCCGCCGCCACGTTGGGGGCGCCGCAGACGATCGTGCGCGGAGCGCCGTCGCCGGTATCGACCGTGCAGACGCTGAGCCGGTCGGCGTCGGGGTGCTTCTCACGCTCCAGCACCTTGCCGATCACGAAGCCCTCCGCCGCGGGCGGCCCGACGATGCCGACCCGCTCGACCTCGGTCCCGGTCATCGCCAAGCGCTCGGCGAGGGGGCCGGCATCGATGCCGGGATCGCAGTACTCGCGCAACCACGAGAACGGGACTCTCATAGGAATTGCCCCAGCATCCGCACGTCGTTGTCGAAGAAGCGGCGCAGATCCGGAACGCCGTGCCGCAGCATCGCGATCCGCTCGACCCCCATCCCAAAGGCGAAGCCCTGGACCCGATCTGGGTCATAGCCGTTCTCAGCGACGAAGCCGAGCACGTTGGGGTCGACCATCCCGGCGCCGAGGATCTCGATCCAGCCCTGGCCCTTGCAGAGGTTGCAACGCTCGCCGCCAGCCAAGGTCCCGGTGCCCCCACAGCGGAAGCAGGAGACGTCGACCTCGACGCTGGGCTCGGTGAAGGGGAAGAAGTGCGGCCGCATGCGGATCTCCCGCTCCTCGCCGAAGATCGCCCTCAGCAGCTCCTCCAGCGTGCCCTTCAGGTCGGCGAGCGTGATTCCCTCGCCGATCGCCAGACCCTCGACCTGGTGGAACATCGGCGTATGAGTCGCGTCGGAATCGCGACGGTAGACCTTGCCCGGCATGATCAGGAAGACTGGCGGGGCCTGCGTCTCCATCGAGCGGATCTGCACCGGCGAGGCATGGGTGCGCAGCAGCACTTCGGGGGTTGACTGAACGTAGAAGGTGTCCTGGAGCATCCGCGCCGGGTGCCCGGGCGGGTGATTGAGGGCGGTGAAGTTGTAGTAGTCGTGCTCGATCTCGGGCCCCTCGACGACCCGGTAGCCCAGTCCGACCATCACGTCCTCGATCTGCCGCGTCGTGCGGGTGATCAGGTGGAGGTGCCCCGCCGGATGCGCCGGGGCGCCCGGCAGCGTCACGTCGACCCGGTCGCCGACCAGAAGCGCATCCATCTCGGCGGCGTCGAGCTGCGCCGCGCGCCCCTCGAGCAGCTCCTCAAGCGCCTTGCGGGCCCGGTTTGCCGCGGCGCCGACCGCGCCCCGTTCCTCCGCGGGAAGCTCGGCGATCCCGCGCAGGATCGCGGTCAGCTCCGCTTTGCGACCCAGGTGGCGGACCCGCAGCTCCTCCAGCTCGGCGGTGCCGCCCCCAGCGGCGATCGCGGCCGTCGCCTCCGCCTCGATCTTCTCGATCCGCTCAAGCATCGTCGGCCGCCTCCTGCATGGCGGGCGACGATAACCGCTCGCACGCTATGGCCGCCGCAGCGGCGACGTTGAGCGACTCGGCAGCGCCGGGGCGCAGCGGAATCGTTACCTGCACGTCGCACTCATCCAACACCTCGGGGGACAGCCCCTCGCGCTCCGCGCCGAGGCAGACGGTCGCGACGTCGCTCAGGGCGCCAAGCCCTTCGCCGCCATGGGCCACCAGAGCCGCCCGTGGCCTCGGCGCCACCTCGATCCTCGCCCGCAGCAGCGGCTGACCGAAGACCGATCCCATGCTTGCCCGTACCGCCTTGGGGCCGAACGGATCGGCGCAGTCGGGGCCGAGTACGACCGTCCCCCCCGCAAGGGCATGCGCGGTGCGGACGATCGCGCCGACATTGCCCGGGTCGGCGACGCCGTGCAGGTAAACGCAGGGAGTCGCCGCCTCGCTCGCCCACACCTGGGGCCAGACGGCAATCGCCCGGGTTCCCGAGCCCAGCACCGAGACGTCGGCTAGCAGCTCCGGCTCTACCTCTTCGCCCTCCAGATCGCTGCCGGCGGCACTGAGCAGGAGGTGCGGCTCGGCGCCGGCCGCAAGCCCCGCCTGGACCAAGTCCTCACCCTCGGTCGCGAACAGGCCCTCGCGCTCGCGGTGCTTGCGCTCGCGCAGCTTGCGGACCAGTTTCAGCTTCTCGTTTTGGGGGCTGGAAATCATCTCTGTCAGTTCGGGTCGGTCGAATCTTCTCCTGGGACGTCCGATGCGGCCTCGGACAAATAAAAAACGGGCCGTGAAGACGGCCCGCCCGGGAAGTGGAAAGTGTGGGTTGCAGCTAGGCGGCTGCACCCTCCCGGGCTAGCTCCACAAATCGGCGGAAGGCCTCGCGGTCGGAAACCGCGATCTCGGCCAGCATCTTGCGGTTGACCTCGACGCCGGACTCGCTGAGGCCGTGGATCAGCTGCGAGTAGCTCATGCCCTCGAGCCGCGCTGCGGCGTTGATCCGCGTGATCCAGAGCCGCCGGAACTCGCGCTTGCGGTTGCGCCGGTCCCGATAGGCGTACATCCCCGAGCGCTGCACCTGCTCTTTGGCGAAACGGTAGGAGGAATGCTTGCGGCCGAAATAGCCTTTCGCTTCCTTCAGTACCTTGCGCCGCTTCTTGCGGGCGTGGACGGAGCGCTTGACCCGGCTCACTTGCCGCCTCCAAGCAGAGTCCGCACGCGCTTTTCGTCGGCCTTGGCAATCACGACCGGCCGCCCCATCTGCCGCTTGCGCTTCGGCGACTTTTTCTCGAGGATGTGGCTCGAGTAGGCGCGCCGCCCACGCAGCTTGCCCTTGGCGGTCTTGCGAAAGCGCTTCTTGGCGCCCGAGTGGGTTTTCATCTTCGGCATCGGGACGGGTATTGAAGCAGACCGGCCCCTGCCCCCGCCGGTGCGGTGGCTGGCGCAGGTACGCTGGCGCCCGATGCGGATCGTCTATGTGATCGGGACCCGCCCCAACTTCGTCAAGACGGCGCCTGTGATCGCGGCGCTGCGCAAGCGCCTGCCGGAGGGCCGCCACACGATCGTCCACACCGGGCAGCACTACGACGAGCGACGATGTCGGAGGTGTTCTTCGAGGAGCTCGACGTGCCCGCGCCCGGACCACATGCCTCGGGGTCGGATCGGGCAGCCATGCCGCGCAGACCGCGCGAGGTGATGGAGCGGTTCGAGCCGGTCTGCTCGAAGCGAGCGGCCCGACGCTCGTGGTGGTCGTCGGCGACGTCAACTCGACGCTCGCCTGCGCCGCTGACCGCGGTCAAGCTGCGGCGTCCCGGTGGCCCACGTCGAGGCGGGCCTGCGCAGCTTCGACCGCACGATGCCCGAGGAGATCAACCGGATCCTCACCGACGCGATCAGCCGATGGCTGTTCCTGCACAGCGACGAGGCGACGTCGAGAACCTGCGCGCGCGAGGGCATCGCCGAGGAGCGGATCCACTTCGTCGGCAACATGATGATCGACACCCTGGTCGCGCTGGAGACCGCTTCCGAGCCGCCGGGTCCGCGGCAAAGCTCGGCGTCGAGCCGGGCGGGTACGCGCTCGTCACCCTGCACCGTCCCGCCATCGTCGACGACGAGCTGCTTCCCGAGACGGTGCGCCGACTTGCCGAGCTCGCCCGCGAGATGCCGGTCGTCTTCCCGGTCCACCCGCGCACGCGCAAGAAGCTGGAGGCGATCGAGTCCGAGCATCCCGGTCTGCTGCTCTCCGAGCCGCTCGGCTACGTCGACTTCCTCTCGCTGATCGCCGATGCCGGCGCCGTCCTCACCGACTCCGGTGGGATCCAGGAGGAGACGACCTACCTGGGCATCCCCTGCTTCACCCTGCGCGACAACACCGAGCGCCCGGTGACGATCCGCGCCGGCACCAACACGCTTCTCGGCCTGGACCCAGCAGCAATAGCCACCATCCCTGCAGCTCTCGCAGCGCAGCCACCTCCGCCATCCGAGCCTCCTCCCCTCTGGGACGGCCACGCAGCAGAGCGAATCGCCGACGTAGTCGCCACGAGATAGAGACCGCCCCGGTAGGGGGTGAAACGTCTTGTACTTTTTCGCGACCGGCCATCGCCGCCAGCCACAAACGCGACTCGAAAAAGTTAAGTGGAACCCCCTGCCGGGGCGGTCTCTATTCCTCTGCAGGAGACTCGGAGTCGCCGTCTGAGCCGGTCTCGGACTCGGCCTCGTCGACCGGCGGATCGTCCTGTTTGGCCTGCGCCTCGACCTCTTTGCTGGGCGCGAGCATCATGCTCATGTTGCGCCCTTCCTGCAACGGCGCGGACTCGATCACGGCAAGCCCGTCGAGGTCCTCGAAGAGGCGCTGCAGCAGGTTCCTGCCCCGCTCCGGATGCGCCTGCTCGCGGCCGCGGAACATGATCGTGATCTTGACTTTGTTGCGCTGACGCAGGAAGCGCTCGACGTGACCCTTCTTGGTCTCGTAGTCGTGGACGGCGATCTTCGGCCGCAGCTTGATCTCGCGCACGTTGACCTGGGTCTGGTGCTTGCGGGCGGCCTTCTGCTTCTGCTCCTGCTCGTATTTGTACTTCGAGTAGTCGAGCAGGCGGGTGACCGGCGGCTTCGAGCCCGGGGCCACCTCGACCAAGTCGAGGTCGGCGTCCTGCGCCCGTTTCATCGCCTCGGCGATCTCGACGATTCCGAGCTGCTCCCCGTCGGCCCCGATCAGGCGCACTTTGGGCACGCGGATCCGCTCGTTGATGCGCGTCGTGTCGCGCTCGGGCGGGCGGCGATCGAACCTGCGCGGGACAGGCACTAGTAAGAGGTGAGGTGGAGCTTCAAGAGGACGAGGGATGCGGAGGCTGCCACGGGACGCTCAGCGGCGCGGTGTGTTTGGCATGCCTGCGAACAAGTGCCCGCAGTATAGAGACAGAGCCGATACACGGTCGGCGGCGGCTCAGGCGGCCTGCTCGGCACGGTGGACGAGCGCGGCGAAGTCGGCGAGTTTCATCGCTCCCAGCTCACCCTCCGCATGCGAGCGCACCGCCACCTCGCCGGTCTCCTCCTCGCGATCGCCGACGACCAGCATGTAGGGGTTGCGGGCGATTTCGGCGTCGCGGACCTTCTTGCCGATCGACTCCGAGCGGCGGTCGACCTCGACCCTTACGCCGAGCTCACGCAGCTGCGCGGCGATCCTGTCGCCGAACTCGACGTGGCGGTCCGAGATCGGCAGCACTGTCGCCTGCACCGGCGCCAGCCAGACCGGGAAGCGCCCGCCGTAGTGCTCGATCAGGATCCCGGCGAAGCGCTCCATCGAGCCGAGCAGGGCGCGGTGGATCATCACCGGGCGCCGCGGGTCGTCGTTCTGGTCGGTGTAGGTGAGATCGAAGCGCTCCGGCATGAAGAAGTCGACCTGACAGGTGCCGCACTGCCAGGAGCGCCCCAGAGCGTCGGTGATGTGGAAGTCGATCTTCGGCCCGTAGAAGGCGCCGTCGCCGGGGTTCAGCGTGTACTCGCGCCCCTGGTTGTCCAGGGCATTGCGCAGCGCCTCTTCCGCCTGGCCCCACTGATCCTCGGTCCCGATCGACTTCTCCGGCCGGGTCGAGAGCTCGATGTGCACGTCCTCGAAGCCGAAGCGCGCGTAGAGCTCGTCGATCGCCTCGCAGATGCCGGTCACCTCGTCGACGATCTGCTCCGGCGTGCAGTAGATGTGGGCGTCGTCCTGGGTGAAGGAGCGGACCCGCAGCAGCCCGTGCAGCACCCCCTCGCGCTCGGCTCTGGAGACCTGGCCGAACTCGGCGACCCGCAGCGGCAGCTCGCGGTAGGAGTGGCGCTCGGAGTCGAAGACGAGGCAGGCGCCGGGGCAGTTCATCGGCCGGAGCGCGTACTGGCGCTCCTTTGACTCGGTGAAGTACATGTTCTCCTGGTAGTTGTCCCAGTGGCCAGAGCGGTGCCATAGCTCGACGTCCATCAGGTGCGGCGTCTTGATCTCGGTGTACTCGCGCTTGCGCAGCTGCTTTTGCACCTCGGCCTCGATCAGGCGCAGCAGGACCGTGCCGTGGGCGAGCCAGAAGGGCATGCCGGGCGCCTCCTTGCGCAGCATGAAGAGGCCGAGCTGGGGACCGAGGCGGCGGTGATCGCGCGCCTTCGCCTCCTCGATCCGCTCCAGGTGGAGGTCGAGATCCTTCTTCGAGAAGAAGGCGGTGCCGTAGATCCGGGTCAGCATCGCGCGGCTCTCGTCGCCGCGCCAGTAGGCGCCGGCGAGCGAGCTCAGTTTGATCGCCTTGATCCGACCGGTGCCGGGACCGTGGGGCCCGCGACAGAGGTCCTCGAAGGGGCCGTTGCGATAGAGCGAGACGGTCTCGACCCCTTCGTCGCGGACCAGGTCTTCGATCAGCTCGACCTTGTAGCCCTGATCCTGGGCGCGGAAGATCTCGATCGCCTCGACCGGCGGAACGTCGCGGCGCTCGAATTGCTCGTCGGCCTCGATGTGCGCCTGCATCGCCTTCTCGATCCGCTCCAGGTCGTCCTCGTTGACTTTGACATCCGGGGGGAACTCGAAGTCGTAGTAGAAGCCCTGCTCGATCGGCGGCCCGATCGTCACCTTCGTCCCGGGGTAGAGCTCCATCACCGCCTCGGCCATCACATGGGCGGCGTCGTGACGGATCAGCTCGAGGGCCTCCGGATCGCGGTCGGTGAGGATCGCGATCTCGGCCCCGTCGGGAAGCGGCGCGGTGAGATCGCGCAGCTCGCCATCGACGCGGATCGCCAGCGCGGCCTTGGCCAGACCCGGCCCGATCGCCGCCGCAGCATCGGCGCCGCTGGCGCCATCGGGCAGCTCAAGCGGCTTACCGTCGGGCAACCTCACTGTGATCTTGGTCGCAGCCTCCATCGCCCCCATGCTACGCGGCGGGGCCCAAGTCGTTCAGTGGAGCATTGGACCCCCTATAGGGGACACAAAGGTCCACTATCCACCGGCACGAGCCTGGCGGACGGCGATCAGCGGACAGGGACTGGGGCCACCGATCGCGCCGCGGCGCTCCCAGACCATGTACGGGCCGGCCTGACGGCGGAAGCTCAGCCGGCTGAACGGGGCGCGGGACGTACCGCTGGTGACGAAGAAGCGGACTCCGGTCGGCGGACTCCCCCCCGCCGCGCTTGCCGGTTCGATGCAGACGCGACCGCCGCGCAGCTCCCAGGCGATGTAGCGATCCCCCTGTTCGTCGGCGAGCAGGGAATCGGGAGCGAGGACCAGGGTCGAGCCTCCGGCAAGCAGCGGACGCAGGCCGGTGAGGGCGGGCGAGTAGGACGTCGGCCCCACCGGCGCGTTGGCGAGGGCGAGCAGCGAGCAGACTCCGGCCGCCGCCAGGTACAGCAAGGCGACGGGTCGGCGGGACAGCGGCAGCAGGATCGCCAGGGTCGCCAGCGGTGCCGCCACCTCGAGTGCCTTGGCGGACGTGTACGGAGTGCCCCCCACGCGCGCCCCCAGGTAGATAAGGGCAACCGCGGCGATCCCGGCGAGAACCGTCGTCTCGCGTCGGCGCCAGCAGACAATCAGCCCGTATACGAACAGCAATGCCGCAAAGGCCGCGCCGGCGAAGTACGCAAACGCCGGCACCGCCCCATTGCCTGGCGCAAGCCGGAAGTCGCCCGAAGGCCAGATCCCCAGCGCGGTGAAGGGTGAGATCTGGCCAAAGAGATTGCCGAGGCCCGGGCCGTTGGGGTCGAAGGTCTCAAAGCTATGGAAGTCGATCATCCGGCCCAGCTCGGGGAGGGTTCCGATGGCTAGCATCAGGACGGCTAGGGACATTGCGCGGGTGGCTGCGGGGCCTGTCTCCGGGACGGGGGGGTCAGTCCAGGTGCTGGGTTTTTCGCCTGGTGAGGATGCGTTGCTCGCTGAGTCGGTGGGGCGAAAAAGAGGACGCCGCGCCTGGACTGACCCCCCCGTCCCGGCGCCACCCGTAGAGAAGCGCTGAAGTGCGAGTTCCGTTGCCGCCCAGATGATTCCGATTGCCCCGAGCCAGATGAGACCCGGGAAGCTGTAGGTGTAGACGGAGCCGATGGCGATGATCGCTGCTGGGACGTAGCGCAGTGGAAGGGTTCGCCAGGTTCGGGTGCTTTCGCGTAGGGCGAGGACGAAAGCGAGGACGAAGAGGGCTTGGATCACCTCCTTGAAAGCGCCCTGGGCGAAGTAGGAGGCGACCAGATATGGGAGGCCGACGAGGAGTGCGGCGGCGGTGCGGCGCCACCGCGGTTGATCGGAGAAGGCGGCGAGGGCCGTCAGGGGGGCGATGACCGCCGCGGCGACGGTGAGGCCGGCGAAGCCTTGGACGATGTCTATGCCCAAACCCTTGTTGAGGGCCACGACGATGGAGTGCGGGCCGAGCGGGTAGCCCTGGTGGAGCAGCGGCGAACCGACGCCATGGGCAAGCCGGTCCGTCGCCAGCAGGTGCTGGGACATGTCGGGGTTGAAGCCGGTGCCGAGGATTCCGAAGTGGCCTTCGACCGCAAAGGGCAGAGATGCCGCGAGCAGCGCCCCAATCGCAACCGGGAACCCGGTTCGTAACGCCTCTCCCCCGCCCTCGATCCTCCCGCGCAGATAGATCGCTGCGACGATCGTCAGTACCAAGACGACCAGGGCGGATATGACCCCGTGGCCGGGCATCCGCACCGTCGCCCAGCAGAGCGCGCAGACCAGCGCGAGGCCCACGGTGGGAGCCAGCCACGACCACCGCCTGGCCCCGCAGAGCGCCAGCGCCGCCTGCCCGATCGCCAGGGAGGAGACGCAAACAGCCACGACCGCCAAGTAGGTCCCGATCACAAGGCGGCGAGCCTAGACTCTTCCCCATGGCTCATGTCCCACCGGCAAGGCATCTCCTGCGCGCCAGGGACCTGGCCGATGCTCGCTACTTCGAACCGCTCGACGTCGACGACATGGCTCGCGCCGCCGGCCTCTCCCGCGCCCACTTCAGCCGCGAGTTCCGGCGCGCCTTCGGCGAGTCGCCGCACGCCTATCTGCTGACGCGCCGCCTCGAGCGCGCAGCCGCCCTGCTGCGCACCACTGACAATTCGGTTGCCGAGATCTGCCTTGCGGTCGGGCTGCAGAGCATCGGCTCCTTCACGACCAGCTTCAGCCGCACCTTCGGGCAGTCGCCGACCGTCTACCGCGCCTCCTTCCCGCCTGCATCGGCCCACGCCCGCATTCCGAGCTGCGTCGTGCGCGCCTACGGCCGTCCTCAAAACCGCACGTTTCGAGAAGACAGCGGCAAAGCGCGCGCCTAGCATCGGCGACGAACTGTTCCGTCGAGCAAGGAGAACCAAGATGATCAAGATCGCGAACGCGCAGCTTTGGGTCCATGACCAGGACGAGGCACTCGCCTTCTACACCGAGAAGGTCGGCATGGAGGTGCGGGCCGACGTCACCCTCCCCGAGATGGACGACTTTCGCTGGCTCACGGTCGGGCCGGTCGGCCAGGAGGACGTCTCGATCACCCTGATGGCGATCCCCGGAGCGCCGGTGATGGACGAGGAGACCGGTGAGCAGGTCCGCACGCTGATGGCGAAGGGCTTCGCCGGCACGGTCTTCCTCACCACCGAGGACTGCCAGGCGTCCTACGAGGAGCTGAAGGCGCGGGGCGTCGAGTTCAGCGAGACGCCCGAAGAGCGGCCCTACGGGATCGACTCGGGCTTCCGCGACCCCTCCGGCAACAGCATTCGCCTCACCGAGGTTCGTCTGCCGGCGACGGTCTGAATTCGCCCCCACCGAGCTCCGGCGGCAGTGCCCGCGGCCCCTCGGGATAGAGCGAGCGCAACGTCTCCTCGCTCATCTCGAGGGTGTTCGCGCCCTCGGGCGGCGCGCCAAAGATCAGCCAAAGCGCGTCCTGCTCGGTGTCGTTGAAGACCTGCCGATTCGATTCCGGCTCGACCAAGAGCGAGTCCAGCGGCCCGAGCTCGAGCGTCTCCCCGTCGACGCGGATCCGCCCCATCCCCTCCAGCACTACATACAGCTCCTCCGTGGCGAAGTGCCGGTGCAAGGTCGAGGCCTGCCCCGGACGCAGGCGCCAGAGGCGCGCGCCGAGGCTGCCGGCCTCGAGCTGCTTGCCGATATCCGTGTTCGGCACCTGCATCTGGTTCGACTCGCGCCAGAAGGCGTCTACGGCGCGCAAAAGTCGGTGGGCCATGCGTCCGCTCCTCGGGGGGATGACGAAGTGGGCGCTACTGGGCTCGAACCAGTGACCTCCAGCTTGTCGAGCTGGCGCTCTCCCAACTGAGCTAAGCGCCCCAGACGGGAGAGCGGAATCTAGCAGCGAACGGCGCCCCTCAAGTCACCGGTGCAAGCTGCCGATTCAACTGGTGCAACTTTCCAACCTACGCGGTGTTTCTCTATTACAAGCCGCCAGCAGGGGGCGGCAAGCTTTAAAGCTCAAGGACCGACGAGCCAGCGACTTAGAACTCTCTGGTGGTACGTCCTTCGGAAACAAAGGGCCCCAATTGGGGCCCTTTTCCGTTGTGGCGGGAATCAGTCGACGTGGTCGGCGGGCAGGTGCCAGCGACGAGGAGTGATCAGGTCGTCCATTGCCCTGGGCCCCCAGCTGCCGGGCTCGTAGCTCAGCACTCGCGGAGGAGCTCCGAGCAGAGGCTCGGAGACCTCCCAAAGCCGCTCGATCCCCTCAGAGGTGGTGAAGAGCATGCGATCGCCGAGCATGACGTCGTGGATCAAGCGCTCGTAGGCGTCGAGAGCGTGCTCGGTGCCGCCGAAGGTGTCCGAGTAGTTGAAGCGCATGTGGGCCTCGCCGAGATGCAGCGTCGGTCCCGGCACCTTGGCCAGGAACGATGCCGAGATGCTGCCCGGATCGCCCAGCTCGAAGGTGAGGTGGTCGTGACCGAAGGCCTCGGCGACCTGCTCGCAGTCGAGCGGGAACATCCGTCGCGGCGGCTGCTTGAAGGCAACGGTCAGCAGGTGGCGGTTCTCGGCCATGCGCTTGCCCGAGCGCAGGTAGAAGGGGACGCCGTCCCAGCGCCAGTTGTCGACGAACGTCCGCAGAGCAACGAAGGTCTCGGTATCGGAGCCCTCCGCCACCCCTTCCTCCTTGCGGTAGCCCGAGTACTGACCGCGGACCACGCCATCGGGATCCAGAGGCGCCATCGAGTCGAAGACCTTCTCCCGCTCGGTCGTCAGTGCCTTCGCCGCCATCGAGGTCGGCGGCTCCATCGCGACGAAGCTGAGCACCTGGAACAGGTGCGTAACGATCATGTCGCGGAACGCCCCCGTTTCCTCATAGAAGCTCGCCCGCATCCCGATCGAGAGCGTCTCGGGAACGTCGATCTGCACATGGTCTATGTGGTTGCGGTTCCAGACCGGCTCGAACATCCCGTTGGCAAAGCGCAGCGCCAGCAGGTTCTGCACGGACTCCCGCCCGATGTAGTGGTCGATGCGGAATATCTCCTCCTCGCGAAAGACCGAGAGGAGGCACGAGTTGAGCTCCCTGGCGGAAGCGAGGTCGAGCCCGAAGGGCTTCTCGGTGATCACGTGGGCTCCGTCGCCCAGACCGAGCTCGCCCAGCGCACGAACCGTCGGGCCGGCGGCCTGTGGCGGCAGGGACAGGTAGTACAAGACGCGGGCGTCCCCGCCGAGCTCCTCCCGCGCGTCCCCTATCGCGCCACCGAGGGAAGCGAGACCATCGCCAGTGGAGACAAAGCTGAGGTTCTCGGCGAACCGGTCCCAGGCCTCGCGCGCCGGAGGGCGGCGACCGGAGTCCTCCACCGCCTCGCGAGCCATTTCCCGGAACTCCGCCTCGCTGACCTCTCCCCTGGCCGTGCCGATGATCCGAAACCTCCGCGGCATCAGCCCTACCCGGGCAAGGTGGAACATCCCCGGCAGCAATTTGCGCTTGGCGAGATCTCCAGTCGCCCCGAAGAGCACGATCACGTGATCCTCGGGAACGCGCTCTGCTGCGGCAACGACAACGGGATCGGTGACAGTGACGGCGCTCACGTGATCAGCCTGACAGGTACCCAGATCCCGCTGCGCTCAAGCGACGAAAAGCCAACGGGAACCAGAGGCGCCTACCGGAATCGAACCGGTGTAAACGGCTTTGCAGGCGCGTTTACATGGCGCTCAATCGGCTTGCTCATGCGATTTAGCGGAGCGGTGCCACCTTCTGTGCCACCGTGATCAGCTCGCGCTGTCCAGCGCGAGCCTTATGTCCTTGACCAAGAGCTGAAAGTTCATTGCATCGCTGGGCGAAGGTTCGAAGCCAAAGTGTTCGTAGAAAGCGCGGGCCTTGTCATTCAGGGCGTGAACGAGCAATAGACGCATGCCCGCCTGCTCGGCCACCGAGAGCGCCCGGCTCATTGCGTCTCTCAGCAGAAAAGCTCCGATCCCCTTGCCTTGTACCGCCTCATCAACCGCCAGTCGCGCCAGCAACATGACTGGAATCGGATGCTGCGGCATACCCTTTCGCCCCCGCTCGGTTGCATCGGCGTGCTCGATGGACGCAAGCGAGAGCGCGTGATAGCCGACGACCCGATCCTGCTCGGCGTCCACGATGACGTAGGTGCGGGCGGACCCTGCTCCTGCCGCTGCCCGAGCGTGCCTGACGAGCCAGATGTCCAACGAACCCACCCCGCAATCGAATCCATTGATCCGATGCTCGTTCCCGAGCGGCTGAGGGTCGAGGAAGCGCGGCACTCGGCCTATTCAGGGCGGGGGCGCGAAAAAAGCTTGGAGAGCTCAGGTCGGGCTTTTGCCGGCTGGTCCATCGCGGCGGCGATCTCCTGCCAGGCATCCGAATCGACGCTGAAGCTGGTTCGGTCGGCGAGCAGGCGCTCGGCTCGCTCACGACCGCTCTCGACGAGGAACTGGGTCAACGACTCCCGATGAACCAACGCGGCTTGCTTGAAGAGAGCCTCGTCGTCCTTCTCAATACGGAGGTTGAGCCTTTGGGTTTTTGGAGTCGGCACGCCATAGACTGTACATACAACGTATGTCAGAAGTCAAACTGGACCCCAGCCTTGGTTACTTTTCCCCGCAAAGTGCGGGGTCATCTGCCCCTGCACCCAGCCGCGCGGTTGGGACCTCGCAGCCGAGCGCGAATGTCATGCCGTCTCCCCAAGCGCACGGCTGGCGTTCTCCGCCGTCCAGCGTTCAAGCTCGGCGACAGGCACCAGACGCTTACGTCCCCGCCGAATCAGGCGCAGTTCAGGCGCGACGTTCTCATCGAAGAAGTCCGGGCCGACATCGATAGCCGCCGCTGCCTCCGGTGGCGTGAGCGCGATCCGTGGAATAGAGGTTGCGAGCTTCCTAGCCACGCCGTCCCCCTGTCCCTCCTGCATATGCCTGGCGTTGTTCCCCATCACCGGCAAGACGCATCTCTCGACTCCTCCGATACCCGCCTCCTGGAACTAACCACCGACCTCCCGCCCAGACCCGCTTCTTTGTCATCGCCTTCGGTACCGCTCGGCCGCCCCTTTTCATCACGACCGGTGCCAGCCCCCAACCCTCCTCTGCTCCTGCCTCTGTCCCTCTGCCTCCTCACATATCTCTGCAACCAATGGACCCTCACCCCGCCTCGACGTCCGCAGCCGCTTCGCCTCGTTGGGTTGCCCGACTGCGCAGCTGACCACGTGCACATCACATCGTGTGTGTGCGTGGTCAGCTGCGGACAAAGGGCTCTTTTGGCTCTACGAGGGGAGTCCTCATGAGCGCTGCCGACGCTCTACACGAGCGGGTCTTTGGTTTCACCCCTCCCAAGGCGGGAACGGCCTTCGAGCGGCTTGCGGCAGTAGTTCTCGCCGGGCTGGGCTGGGAGAACGTGAAGCATGAAACGAGGCTTCAGCCAGAGGGACGACGCGCAGAGCAGCGTCTCGACATTACGGCGACCTATCCTGATGGCTCCATCCAGCGCCTACTGGTGGAGTGCAAGGACTGGAACAGAGATGTCGGAAAGGGCACGATGGATGCGCTTGTTGGGGTGAGGGATCAAGCGAATTTCGACGCCGCAATGGCAGTGACGACTAGGGGCTTCACAGGCGGGGCCATCGATGTAGCGGTGGACGAAAACATCGCCATGGTCCTCCTGCGAGAGGTCCAACCCGACGAGAAGTTCGTCATGAGCATCGAGGTAAAGACCGTCCTATGGGGACACGATTGGAGCAATGTGCAAATCCTCATTGCTTCGGATGCCGAAGTTTCCGATGGGGAACTGGGACATATGAGCACTGAGGATCACTTCCTTCACGCCGATGGCACCCCAGCCGAGACGTTGGGGGAGATATTTCAGAGTCAAAGCGTTGCTTGGCAAGAGGGAGTGTTCGACCGCGAGGTCCGGTTCAAGGATGCACGCCTAGCTCAGACGACGACCGGCCACCGGATCCCTGTCATCGGGATCAAGTGGACAGAGACCGCTTCCAAGTCGTCGCCTCACGAGAGCGTCACGAAGGAGGAAGGAAAACCCTGTCTCGTAGTGGAGCAGCTGGATAAAGATGGAAATTCGGAGCACCCGCGGCTCATCGTTGACCGTCACCTCAATGCGTGGGACATCACAGAGGATGGCACCGTCTTAGAGCGCGGAAGATTGACCTGAGCCGAATGACGTCAAGACGACGATTCTTCCCCGGTGGCTGCAGGGGACTTGAACCCGGGGAGCCACTGCTACCCGCATCGGTGACCGGGGTGGCGTCTGTTTCCGGCGCTGCGGGCGCGCCGCATCGCCGTGACCGGATCTATCTCGCGGACACCGTCGAGGAGGCGCGCTCCTACGCTGCGCTCTACATCCCTCCGTTGATCGTCGAGGCACTGGCCAAGCGGGAGCAGATCACTGTAGATGACCTTGGAGGAGACCTCTACGAAGTAGAGGTCTCTGGCGAGGTCATCGTGGATGGCGACTACTCGGCATCGATGTCAACTCGATCTTGGGAGGCGACCGCAGCGCGGGTCGTACGAGTGCTTGAGCGCGGTGTCTCACCAGACCTGTCATTGCTGGACGACATATAAAAGGGTCGGAGGTTGCCGGTGAGTCCCACTGGAGCTATTGGGAAATCCCGGCCAACCGCTGACTCACCCGGGATGACCCCCATCCGCGGATGTGAGTCCTTGACACGCCCTCGTGCCACCGTGTGCCACCCAGACAACCGGTTTCAACCGGAATCAGCCGGATTTGGGACCCTGTCTGAAGGGCGACTCAAACCGCTCTAACAAGCCATATTCCGCTTGCCAGAGCCAGAGGCGCCTACCAGAATCGAACTGGTGTAAACGGCTTTGCAGGCCGCTGCGTAGCCACTCCGCCAAGGCGCCGACGAGGGCTAAGCCTAGCGGCGGTCGTGCCCTACGGTGCCGCCATATCCGAGGTGACTGAGCGGGGCTCGGCCCTGGCGTCGTCCACCGCGACTCCGACGAGGACGGCGCTTGCCACGGTGACCGCGACGACGAGGCCGAAGGGCGCGGTGGCCAGGGCGAGGACCGGCAACGTCGCGCAGGCCAAGATCCGTGACCCTGGCAGTCGACCGGTCGCCACGCGCATGAACGCCGACTGAGCGAGCAGGAAGATCGCCGGGCCACCGAAGATGAGCAGGCTGACGTCGAAGCTGGTCGACCCGCCGGGGTCGGCGATCGCCAGCTCGTCGCCGACGGCGATCGCGATGATGCCAACCACCATCAGGATCAGCGTGTAATTGCCGAGACCGACGATGCGCGAGGGCTTGTCCGCCTCGCGCACCGCCCGCACGCCGATTTCCTCCGCCCGGTGGAAGTAGCACCACCAGAGGGCGACCGAGCCGGTGAAGGCGACGGCGAGGACGAAGAGCCTGTCGGCCGTAACCTCTTGGTCCGCGAAGGCGTTGCCGAGGGTGAGAACGGTCTCGCCGAGAGCGATCAGGAAGAACAGCCGGAAGCGCTCGAGAAGGTGCTCAGCGTAGATCTGACTGTCGGAGCTGAAGGGGCTTTTCCGGCCGGGCAGCGGGTGCCCTGCGATCACACCGCCGTAGGTAATCAGCGTCGCCGCCGCCCACAGAGCGAGCCGGGCGTTGCCGCCGGTGGCGATACCGGCGATCCAGAGTGGCGCGGTACCGATCTCCCAGACCAGGGCGTTGGCGAAGTGCATGTAGAGACGATGGCCTCGAAAGGCCACGACCGCGAACGCGGTGCGGCCTATCTGGATCGAGAGGTAGCCGATCACGAACAACCCGGCGCGATCGCCAAAGGCCTCCGCGACCGAGGTCGACATGACCAGGCTGGCGAACATCAGGCAGAGCAGCAGAAGGCGGACGGGCTGGCGATCGGCGTCGAGCCAGTTCGACGTCCACACCGTCATGAACCACGCGTACATGACCGCGAGGGTGAGGATCAGGGTCTCGGCCATGCCGCGGGCGTCGACGTGGTCGAGCAGGTGGTGGGCGAGCTGGCTGAC
This sequence comes from uncultured Solirubrobacterales bacterium, assembly GCA_963824705.1. Taxonomy (GTDB): domain Bacteria; phylum Actinomycetota; class Thermoleophilia; order Solirubrobacterales; family 70-9; genus VRUE01. Next base: position 1,243,024 of record CAWGQE010000003.1, on the reverse strand, counting down.
GGTGAAGACGTAGACGAGGTCGAAGAACAGCTCCAGCGGCGTGACCGACCTCGCGACTTCGCGTGGGCGGACAAGCGAATGCGAGCGAGAGCGATCGTCCGCGGCCACCGTCATCGGTCCCGCGCAGGATGCAGCCCGCCGCGGACGGCAAGCGGTGCTTTCGATCGAAGGTCGGTCAGCGCGAGAGGACGGTGGCGGCCAGAGCGACCCAGGCGACGGTGAATCCCGCCAACACCGCGGTGTTCAACCCTCGGTAGACGATCGAGCCCTTCTGTAGCTCGGGACGAAAGGCCAGCACCCCCAGGCCGAGGGGCGCCAGATAGGCGCCGATTACGAGGAGGATCCCGATCCAGGTCGGGACCGAGGTCACCGCGGCGCCGATCGCCGCAAGGATCGTGCCCTGCATCAACAGGTCGAGATGGGTCTGTCGGATACGGCCGAGCTGACGGACGCCGAGCCGTTTGAGCGCCTCGGGCCTCTCGACCATCGCGACCATGGCCCAGCCGGAAAGAACGCCGACGGCCAGCTCAGAGATTCCCAGCTTGACGAGGAGAGCCAAGGTCTACTCCTTTTGAGGTCTATTACAAAATCGAATGAAGATTACAGTTCTGGCATAATCTTGCAGAATGTCGGCGCCTCCCGTGTCTACCGCTCAGCCCTCCACCTCTCGGACCGAGCGCCGCAAGGCGCGCACCGCCGGCGCGATCCTCGAGGCCGCCGAGCGTCTCTTCCTCGGTCGCGGCTACACCGCCACCACCATGGAGGACCTCTCCGAGGGGGCCGATGTCGCGGTTGGCTCGATATATGCCCATTTCGGTGGCAAGGAGGGCGTCTACTCGGCCCTGGTCGATCGAGCTCTGGCACTGGACCAGCGCTACAGCGAGGAGGGCTTCGCCGGCGGCAACGGCCCATTGGAACGGCTGGTGGGAATGGGTGAGGGCTACCTGCGCTTTGCCCGCGAGCACCCCGCCTACTTTCGCCTCTTTCGCTTCCCCCCACCCGATCGCCCCAGCGCCGAGGAAGCTCCCGGCCCGACCGCCCGGATCGCCGAGCGGATCAGCGCCGAAGTCGCCCGCATGGCCGGACTTCTGCGCGAGGCGGCCGAGGAAGGGGTCATCCGCTCGGTCGATCCCGAGCCGACGGCGCGGTTCATGTGGGCGGCCTGGGACGGGGTCATCGCGGCACACCTCGGGCCGGCCAACATGGACATCTCCGACGCCGAGTTCGAGCAGATGCTCAATCAGGCTCGGGAGTCGCTGATCCGCGGCCTCCTGCCAACTGATCGATGAGGACCATGAGCGCCCGGCAGAGCAGGATGTACGGGGCCGCTTCGACGATTCGAGCGGTCGCTCCAAGGTCTTCAAGAGCCGGTGGGGGCGGGGCCGTGGAGCGTGACGGTAGATCAGGGTCCGTCAAACCTGGCCTGGCTCACAGCGCGGTCAACCCACGCCGTAATCGCCCTCCTGCGGAACCGGCGCCCCGCCGATCAGATCCTCGAACGGGCCGTAACCAGCAAGGCTTGAGAAGTAATCATTTCGATGGGCGCGCACCGCATCCAGATAGGAGCTGTCCTGGATCTCCCTCAGCGCCGCAAGGGTCTTCTCAGGATCGTCTTCGAGTGCGTAGATCGCGGCTGTGTTGTAGTTGATGTCGTCAGCCTCATAGCTGCCCTCGAGCGCCAGCTCCCGCGCCCTCTCCAGCTCCAACTTCGCCTCCTCCAATCGCCCCAGGCGCTTGAGCATGCCGCCGCGATATGACCGAAGGCGAGCCTGCAAGCTCCTGTCCACGCCGGCAGGCATCGATTCCAGGGCGCGATCGCAGGCTTCCAGCGCGGCGATATCGGTCGCGTCGCCGTCCCTGGTGTTCGCGTACGCCGCAGCCTGGGCGAACCACTCGCTCCAATCGTCCGGGTGGGCGTCGAGATAGGGCTGGAGGCGCCCGGCAGCCTCCAACCACTGCCCTCGTGCGAGCGCCGCGTGAGCCAGCTCCCTCGAGGCATCGACGATCGCGCTGTCTTGGAGCTCCACGTTCTTAACCGCGACAAGCCGCAGCGTCTGCTCGAGCTCCCGTTCCCGGGATTCCAGCTCCGACTTCTGCTCGCCGGCCAGCGAAGGCGCAGGCGTCGCGGGCGAGATCCGGGTGAAATCGATATTGGTCGCGGTCACCGCCTCCCCCAGCTCGAGTGCGTCCTCACGGATGCGCTCTAGCCAGTGACTGTCATCCATGAGCTGCTCGCGATATCGGGTTTGGAGCACGAACACCCCAACAAGGAAGACGAGTGGGTACACGATTGCCGCAACGGTCAGCGCCGCCGCGAGCCAACCCGGGTCTTCAAGCACCGCGGCGGCGGAAAGGAAAGAGCCGTCCAGCAGGACGATGAACACCATGACTGCTGCCAGAAGCTGAAAGGGTGCAGCGATCTTCTCCGCATTGATTCGCTGATTGCCCACCGTCGACAATCGTCCCACAACCTGCTGGAGCCGTTGGGCCGCGTTGGGAATGATGTGCTCTGCATCGATCCCAGGGCGGGCCGCTTCCCGAAACTGCTCGGCCTTCCACTGACCTTCACTCCCCACCCTTACCCCGGCAAAGGCTCGTGCTGATGCGACCATCCGAATCGCACCGCTTCTGGTCTACGTCGGCACCGACCTCGTCCGCCGTATCCTCTTCGGCCGCGACACCGCTGCCCTCACACTCGTCTCACAAGACCCCTACTATAGATTCATCAGCGGGCGGGGACAGTCCACAGAGCGGGAGCAGACAAATGTCAGATTTCTGGACCACGTTCAAGCAGGCAGGCGATGACACGATAGCCGTCTTCACCGGCAAAAAACTGTGGGATCCGTGGCGACGTGAATACATAGACGTCCCGCCACGGTTCGTACCACCCAAACCGGTCCCCGACCTCTACCAACCCGGACCGAACAGCACTGATGCGCGACTCCAGTACATTGAAATGCTGGAGGCCAGCGGGCGGATCAACGAACAAGAAGCCGCCGCACTCAGACAGCGGGTTACGTCGGGCATTTAAACTAGCCAGCGCGACACTACGTGCAGCTTCATCCGGTCCTCCGGCGATCGCAAGTTTCCACTTCCCCTCTTTGCGGCACAGAACAAGGATGGGGATTCATGGCTTGGACGCAGGTGGCCTTCGGTGATGCGCCGAGGCGAATACGCCAATGCTGATTGACGAAGACCACGCCCCCTTCGGAGAGCGTGCTCGATGCCTCCATGAGATCCTCGTCCTCTGAGCTATCTACCCCGCTCCGGTGGAGTTCGGTTCCGAAATCCGAGGTGGCGGTTTGATTCCCTGCTTCGGGGCTGCTCGGGCTTGGTGACGGCGCTGACGTAGAAGAGGTCCAGCAAGAAGCGCTTGGTCTCGACCGGGCCGTAGTCGCTGAGGGCGCTCCACGGATCGGAGTAGGCATCGCCCGGGGCGTACTTGACGAGAAGACGAGCAATTGGAGCGAGCAGGCGGTGCGGGCCGCCCTGGGTCAGCCCCATGTCCATGACGACGACCCGCGAGGAGGGGCGCAGACGCTCCCATGCTCGCGCCAATGCAGGGCGTGGTTCGGGCAAGACCGAATAGCTGAGGCTGAACAGCACCCCGTCTACGTCGCGATCAACTTCGAGCTGAGCGGCGTCCTGGTAGAGCAATCGAACATTCGACCAGCCGTTCCGCTCGATCAGCTTGCGGGCCTCGGCCAGCATCCCCGGCGAGGTATCGACGCCGATGACGGTCCCGGTCGGGCCAACCACATCGACTAGGTAGGAGAAGTTCCGGCCGGTGCCCGCACCGATCTCCAGAACGGTGTCGCCGGCCTTCAACCCGAGTGCGGCCACGGCCCTGCGGCGGGCTGGCGGGAAGATCAGATACAGCGGCTCAAAGGTGCTGTAGAAGCGGGCGATGCGGTCGTACCGCCGAGTGTTAGCGCTTTGGGAGCGGCGCGTCGGATGCTCGGCGGCTTCGCTCATCGCGGCCGAAGAGTAGAGCGCTTTCGTAAATCGTCACGGTGCCGCCGCCTCTCGATCCCTTGAGCAGCCAGACTGGACAGCCACCGAAATCGGGCTCGTTGGCCCAGGTGAGGAGCAGCGCCCCCGTCGGGGGTCGATGGGAAAGCGCATCTCCTCGTGAGTAGGAAGCCGTGGTCGGGATTCGATCGGCCCCGCAGGTCGGGGAAACCGACTATGGTCGATGTCTCAGGACAAATCGAGGAGGATGCCGTCATGCATGTACGAATCGTTAGGTTCACCGACGTTTCTGCCGAACGGATGCAGGAGCTTCTTGCCCGCATCGAGGAGTCCGGCGGGCCACCCCCCGGCGTGCCCGCCAAGGGTCTTAAGATCTTGTTCGACGACTCACAGGGAACGGCGGTGGTCCTTCAGTACTTCGAGAGCGCGGAGGACATGGAGGCGGGAGCCCAGGTGTTCAGCGCAATGGATCCTTCGGAGACGCCCGGCACGCGCGCATCGGTTGACATGTGCGAGGTGAAGCTCGAGCGAACGCTCACCTGAATTGCTGGGTGAGATGAGTGGAGTAGACCATGTCGGTGAAGAGGATCGCTCGGAAGGCGCTTTCTACGTAGGGCTCGCCCGGGGGGTGAGTATTGAGCCGTCCAAAGAACCCTCGAATGCTCGCCTCGTCGACCTCGACCACGTTCAGCGGAAGCATCCCGTGCGAGGCGCTGTGGGCTGCCTCGACGGACTCCTTGTCGGGAGCCTCGACGAGGCAAAATGCGCTGCCGGCCTCTTCTTCGAACCAGTAGGTGACGAAGCGCACGCCAAAGCGCTCTTGCACCTCGAGATCGCGCAGATGAGCGGTTGCGATATCGGCAGCCGTCGCATCCGGAAGGTCGTGGCGATCCATGTAAAGCGGCATCGAGATCGATGTACTCCGCCACGGCGCACGGATAGCCCTAGAAAAGCTCCAGCGAGGTCACCGAGGTTTGTGCGACAGCCACCCGCGCAAAGCGGGAGTGAGTGCCGGATAGGATGCGGACCTGGTCAACTCATATGGCCCTCGGCCTGACCAACTGCACATTCCAGGAGGGCGATGCATCGGACCTGCGCGGGCTCGATGACGAGCGCTTCGACCTCGTCGTCAGCTTCTTCGGGGCGATGTTTGCTCCCAGGCCGCTCGATGTGGCCAAGGAGATGGTCCGGGTGGCCAGGCCGGGTGGCCGAAAGCGGTTCACGGCAGCCGGGATCGTCGCGGAGCGGATCTCGTTCGCGAGGGACACCTGGAGTCCCAGAAACACCTCCCGGTAGGCATCGTCGAAGTAGTGCCAGGAAGATGCCTGGAAGCTCGACGCACTGAGACACGATGACCTCGGCGAGCCTGTCGAAATACGCTGCTCGCGGCTGATCTCGATGGTGGTGCTGGGCATCGCGCCCGAGCGAAAAGCTCTGTGTCGCGGTCGGCTACGAAGGCTCCGTATATGTCCCCACCGACCCGACCCGCCGGTAGCTGGTCGATCGGCAGCCCATACGATGGCCCGGGCGCACTGCACCTGACCGCCGTGTCGTGTCCCTCCGTGTCCCTGTGCGTCGCGGTCTCCGGTGGCAACGGCTTGGCGGGCGGCAGGATCTTCACCACCACGACCACCCGACCTTCGCGATCGCCAAAGCGGGGCCCCTCTGCGCTACTGGGTCGCCGTCGGCCACCACGCGCTGCGGATCCGCGCGATCGGCTTGACGGGGCTGCGGGGCCCAGTTGCGATGCTGCGCTTCAAGGTGGTGCACGAACGACCGCGCTAAGCCTGCAGCCACGCGACGGATCAGCCGAGCCTGGGTGGCTTGGTACCTCCGTGTGTTCCTTATCTTTTGCGTATCCGGCTAGGATCGGCAGGTGAGGCGCGTATGGCGAGGGATCAGCCGTTGAGCGCAGAGGCGCGGTCCGGAACTGGCCGAGTGGGCTGGCTCTTGCGCCTACTGGGGCCACTGCTTCCGGAGAAGATCCGCAACGACATCGACCTCCTGAACGCCCCGATCCCGGCGACTCCCGCTGGAACGCTGTCCGTCAAGCCGGACGAGTCGATCGAGCGCCTGCAGCAAATCGAGCACATCGTCGTCTTGATGCTCGAGAACCGTTCCTTCGACCACATGCTCGGCTACCTCTCGCTGGAGGGCGGCCGCGCCGACGTTGACGGCCTGCCGGCTGCAGATGACCAGGTCAACGCCCACGAAGGCAGCACCTACGCCTGCCACCATCTCGACCGGACCAAGCTCTCGACCGAGGCCGAGGATCCCGGCCACAGCGGCACAGACGTGCGCGAGCAGCTCGCGAAAAGCAACACGGGCTTTGCCGCCAACTTCGCCAAGCATGCCGCCGCCTACTCCGCCAAGCACGGAGGCCCGATGCCCGATCCCGGCCTCGTCATGGGCTACTACAACGCCTCCGACCTGCCGGTGTATGACTTCCTCGCCGAGCACTTCATGGTCTGCGACCGCTGGTTCAGCTCAGTGCCGGGCGCGACCTGGCCCAACCGCCTCTACGCGGTTGCCGGCCGCGCCCAGGGCTCCCACGACGACCTCAGCCCTCCCCTCTACTCCCTGCCAAGCTTCCCCCGCTTCCTCGATGCCGCCGGCGTCGACTGGCGCTGGTACTCCACCGACCCGGCGAGCCTGCGGATGATCGATCCCGAGTACCGGCTCGGCCACCACGACCGCTTCTCTTACTTCGACAAGCGCAAGCTGAGCGTCAAGGAGCGGATCCCGGGCGCTTTCCTCGAGGAGGGCCCCTCCTTTCTGGACGACGCTGCCAACAACCAGCTGCCAGCGGTCTCCTGGATCGACCCCCACTTCAAGGACGCCCACATGCTCGGGCCTAACTCCAACGACGATCATCCCCCCGAGGACGTCACCGCAGGCCAGGACCTGGTGTTGAGCGTCTACCACGCCCTGCGCCGCAGCAAGGCCTGGCCGAAGACGCTTCTGCTCATCACGTACGACGAGCACGGCGGCTTCTTTGACCACGTCCCCCCTCCGCCCTGCGTCGACGACGATCCCTCGTTCAACCGCTACGGCGTCCGGGTGCCGGCGATCGTCGTCTCACCGATGGTACCGCCGCGCTCGACTGCGCGGGACGCCGACGGCGAGCGGATCGTCTTTGACCACACCTCGATCATCAAGACGATCCTGCTGCGCCACTGCCTTGATGCCGACGGGCGGATTCCCGACATGGGCAAGCGGGTCAGTGAGGCGAGCCACCTGGGGCAGCTCTTGGGCGAGCTCCGTGGCGACGTCGCGAACCACGCCCACCTCGGGGAGCGGATGACTCAGTGGCGGGCGGAGTGGGCGGCCGCCCGCTTCGCCGACCCGCAGCGAAAAGCGTGGCGCCCCCAGTCACTCACCGAGCTGCAGGACGGCTTCATGCGCGCAGCCCGGCGTCTACGCGAGGCGGGGCTGCCGGAGGGGCACCCGTGAGTCCTACATCCCCCCGCGGAGGATCGGGCTTCGCAGAGACCAGCGCCAACCTGGACGGGTGGGCCAAGGGCCTTGCCGCCGTTCTGCCCCTCCTGCAGCTTGGCCTAACCGGACTGGGGTTGGCCAGCGGCGGCCTTCAGATCGCGGCGCTCAACCACCCCCTCGCCCTCGCCCTCGGTGCGGTCGCGGTGACCATCGGGGTCGTCACCCTCCTTCTCGGCGCACTCGGGCCAGAGGTTCGGAAATGGTCGCTGGTCGTCGGCGGAGGCCTGATGGCCGTCGGCCTGGTCGGCACGGGGTATGTGGCGATAGCTTTGCCCCAACGACCGAGCAGCCCGACGGTGGACGTCAAGATCGCCTCGCTGCACCCCCTGATCCTCCGCTCGGAGGTGTCGGCGAGTGGCATCAAGCGAGGCGAAGTTTTCCAGATCGAGGTCAATGGTTACATGGAGTCCGCACACGGCTACGTCTCGACCCGGCCGCTTCTTTATCACGCGGTTCTGGGCGCCAACGCGGCCGGGGAAATTTCCTCCACGGCAGAAATCCCAGTGAAAGCGAGATATGACGCAGTGGCGATCGACGCGTGGTCGGGATCGAATCGGGGACCGGGACCCTGCGGCTTCTCGCCGGACAATCCGGGAGAACTCGGCTACCCCACCGGAGACATTCCCCATTTCGGCTGCGCGGTGGTCCAGGTGTCGCGTCGAAACATCCGGGTCCTGCACCTGAACTGGGCCACGCTCGCAACGGGCGGAGGTGACGCGGAAGCCAAGCGTTCGGATCAAGGTCGTCTGAAAGCGAGGGGAGGTAGCGCCGGCTCTGGTCGGCGATCCGGGCGCCCTTAGTGAGACGCCGCCGAAGGACCTATCTCGATCTAGACGGGCCGTGCGGTGCCCGACAGAAAGCACGCGCACTCCCCGCCCGACGCCCATTACGTCTCGGCGCAGACTGGCCGCCCGCTGGTGCGCCTCCTCCTCCACTAGCGGACGAGACGAGCGTCAGTCCCGCGGCGGCGGACTGGCCAATGTTGCCAGCGCCGTCGTATGCGGTCGCTCGGAAGCTGCAGTCACCCGCGGCAGGCGCGACATAGCTATCAGAGCCGGACTGTTCGGCGATCCTCCAGAATTCGTAGGCACCGCCATCTCGCGAAACTTCGAGCTTCCAGAGACTTATGCCCGAGGCGTCGTCGCTGCCGCCCCAGGAAACACCAGCGCTCAGCGGCGCCGAGATAGCGCTGGCTTGGATCGTCGGCTTAGTTTTTGTATTGACTGGGGCCTCGAGTCGAACGCAGAAAGCAGAAAGCCCGGTTCTGGGCCGGGCTTTCCTTGAAGCGGCTGAAGGGATTCGAACCCTCGACCTTCTGCATGGCAACTACGCCAGCAGACTGCGGTTTCCGGTGCATAAATCGCCATTTGCAGGCGCTTTTCGAGTTCTCGGGAAGGTGCTCGGTTCGCCGATACGGCCGGATATGCGCCGATATGCAGCGTTTCGGGAACTCCCGGCAAGAAGTCCCCGAAACCGTGGAGCGCGGTTCCAGGAGTCATCTTTAGCCGGACTGGAGCTCTCCTGTGGACAAGGCGCAGTATCTGGTGGAGCCCCACGTGCTGGAGGGCGCCCGGTCAGCGAGCTGACCTAGTAGAACCAATCCATCTAGATGAGTTTGGTCTGGGAAGGCGCGATCGGTGGGCTGGCGTGGGTAGCCGGCGCGCGGGTCTGCTCCAGTTCGGCCTGCGCCAGCCGGAGCGCCTCCGCTAGCTCGGCCCTCGGCCCGTCGTCCGGCGCGGAAACCGACCACGAGAAGGAAGTGGAGATACCCTGAGCGGCCTTTTCCTTGCCCCTGCGGGGAGATTTGAGCGCCCGCAGCGCGAGCGTCCCGTTTCGCCGCGCCATCTGCGCATCGGGATGATCTGGCCCTAGATCGGGATGCCGTTCGGCCAGCTGGGTAACTCGGCGCCAGAAGTCGGTGGCGTGCTCAAACCGGCCCTCGACATGGGCCGCAATCGCCGCGGCGGTGTGGCGGCGAAGGTCGTCGAGGACGACATCCCAGAGAACGTCGGAGAATTCGCGCGCGAGCGCCGTCGTCTTGGATTCCACCTCGTCCCCGCGGGCGTTGTCGATGATCCAGTCGAGTTGGTCGACCGCTTCAAGGTACTGCTTGATCTTCGTCTTCGCTAACGCAAGGAGGAGACGAGCCTCAAGCGCCTCACGCGGCCGCGTCGCGTCGCCGAGCGCGCTGAAGACCTCGACCGCCGCAGCGAGTTCTGTCGCCGTCTCAGAGTGTCGGTTGAGGTCCGTCAACACCCTGCCGCGAGTCACCCTGGCGCGAGCGGTGTTGAGGCTTTCGGGCCCGAAGTCCGGATGTCGGGACAGAACATCGACAACCCAGGCCATCTCCCGGGCAGCAACTGTGGTGTCCCCCGCCTCCCACAGCAGCACAGCTCGGTCGTGTCGAGCCACGATCCTGAATCCCTCGGCCAGTGCCTCGCATTCGGGCACCTTGGTCACCTTCGTAAACTCCGCCAGCGCGTCTTCCGTGAGTCCGGCTCTCCACAGGGACTGCGCCCGCCGAACCGTGAGCGCCAACACAGTCGGGTGATCGGGTCCCAAGGCCGGGTTACGAGCCGCCCTGGACAGCGCAGTCTCGAACCCGCCCGCGGCGGCAGCCCACTCACCTCGCTCAAGCAGTTCCTCTCCCTCCTGTGCGCTCTCCTGCATCTGCTCGATCAAGATCGCCGTCCGCAGGTCGCGCGCCCAATTTACGGTCGGGTGGTCGGTGCCGAACTGCGGGTGGCAGTGGTACTGCTGCTCAAGCTTGGTGAACTCCTCCAGCGCCTCATTCCGACGATTCAGCCGCAAGAGGCAATTCCCGCGTTCCTGCTTGGCGATGACCGTGTCCTCCGCGTCCCAGCCGATGTCAGCGTCGGCTTCCATTCGCGGCAGCACCCACTCGTACTCGGCCAGCGCCTCCTCGTCTCGGTGCAGGAGCGCCAGCGTCGTTGCCCGATTTCGCCGTGCCAATACCGTTTCGATGTGTTGGGGGCCGCGTGCCGGGTCGGCGGTGAGCCGTTTGACCACGTTAGTCTCCTCGGCGAGCAGGCTGTCGTAGTCCCGCTCGAGCGTGAGCTTGTGCATCAGGTGACGGGATGCGATCTCCCTCAGCTTCCTCTCCTCCGCGTCGGACATCGCACGCTCTATTGTGCGGTAATCGAGACGAATCCGCGCAGCGGAGACACGAAGATGCCAGGCAGCGCCGAAACCATCGACATCCGCATCGTCGCGCCCATCGAGGTGATTGACACCGTCGTCGTCGCGCTCGCCGATTGCGGGCACGCCGTGACGCCGCGAGAGGTTCTGGACTCGAGCTATCTCGGCCTCGACTTCTCCACCGTAGCCGACATCGCGACGGTACTCAGCTTTACCCTGGTCAGCAATCCGCTGGTCCCGGTTCTAGCACGCTGGTTCCGCCCCCAGGCCAAGGCGAGGCGGATCGTCATCGAGACCCCGTTGGGCCGGGTGACATTGGACACTCGCGACGAGCTGACTGAGGAGCAAATCCGGGAGCGGCTAGCGAAAGCCGTAGGCCTCCTCTGATGGGAGCCGACCGTTTCGGAGCCTTCGACGGCCGCTTCTTTGGCATCTCACTAGACCTGACGGGCGCCGAGCAACGCTCCGCGCTGCCGTGGTTTCCCCCGGCGACGACCGACCCAGACGCCGCCGCCAGTCTGCTTGGCGCGCTCGACCCCACGGAAGCCCTCGAGGCATTGCTAGAGGCGAGCAGCCCGGCACACGAGTTACGGCATTTCCACGACTTCCTCCTTTCGCCGCTCGGCTCCTACGTGGCGCGGGCACGCTACCTGGCCACCATCAACGCCACCCCCTTGCTGTTGTGGCTTGCGAGTCAGCCAAGGGTCGTTCCCGCCCCCATTAGCGATTGGATCGTGATGCCGGACGATGAGCGCGAGGACTACTGGAGCCGCGCCGCCGGGCTCTCGGCGCGGGTCGGCCGTTCGCTAGGGCGCCCGCTGCGCGTCCCGTTCTCCCCTGAGGTCGACACCGCACCGCTACCGGAGAGCAACGGCGGCACCATGATCCACCTCGACGAGGACTCGGCGGGGCCGACCCTGTTGCTAATCGCTGGTCAGTTCGCCCGCCCGAAATTGATGATGGGAGCCCTCCAGGTAGAGGACGAGCTCTGGACGCCGGCGCAGCTTTTCGAGGCCAACGGCCTGCTGACGCAGCTGCAACAGCTGCGTCTAGTGGCGGGTCAGGAGGTGGCGGACGGGGTCGCCAAGGTGTTGATTACCGGCGGCAGTTCCTACTCGACGGTCCTTGGCAGGATCTACCGCGCGCTCGGGACCGGAGCCGACCGCATCGCCTACCCCAATCTCCTCGCGGTGTGCACGTACGCATTGCTCGGAAGCTGCGAGCCCCGCTACTTCTACGGCCAGCCGGTCGCCCGCTTCCTCGCCGTAGCGGCGCACGTCCAGGCGCGGGGCGGAGTCCCCGAAATCGAGACCCGCGACCTGTTCGCTGAATGGGACGAGGTCCTCGAGCACGACGGGCTCTTGACCGCGCCTACGTTCGCGGGCCTCGAAGCTTCGCTCGAGATGGACACCAAACTGAGCGACATGGCGAAAGGGCGGCTCGCTGAGGTCAACGGGGAACTGACCTATGCGGTCAGACAGACCCTGCAGAGGTTCGTAGAGGCACGCCGCAGGCTCTGTCGTCGCTTCCTCGAGGACCCGGACAGCTATCTACGACCGAAGCTGTACCTGCAACGGCTCGGCGATCTGCCCCGGCCAGCGGTGCGCGTGAACGTATCCCCGGGAACCGCGGAAGCTGCGCAGAGCCTGCTCGAGCGCAGCGGCTGGTCTCAATGCGAGGCGAATAACGGCACTGAGGTGCTCTCCGACGCCTCGCAGAACTTCCTCCCCGGCGACGAGGAGGCGCCGCTGTCGGGACTCGCCCTCGCAACTGAACTACTTATGGCCACGGAGACGCTGTTCGCGGACAATCCCGTCGTCACCGACGCCGGAACTCGGTTTCTCGAGAGCGCCTTCGGCGGTCGCGTTGAGATGATGCGTGTCTTTGGACCGCGCGCCGGAACGCGGATCCGCTGGGACGGTGGTGTTGTCCAGGCCTAACCCAGCGCGGGGCCCTGGCGTAGGGACCATTGACAGTTGCCCTCCGCGTCAACGGTCACATCTGGCGATGAATCGGCCGCCCTGATCGTCGGTGCTTGCGACCTCGGCGGTGAAGCTTGTTTCGGCGAACTTCTAGGTTCAGCGCCCAGGACCAGCGGTTTGGAACCGGCTGAGATCAGGCCTGATGCAAGAAGTTCTCAACACGCCTCGCCCTAGATCCGATAACTCTGCGTTATCGTAACGACAGATCCGTGAATTGGTCTGACTCGAACACTCGGCTTGGCATCGGTTGCTTGCTCTAGTGAGGGGCGCTCATGTTGCCAACGACCACCCTTTTCTCTCTCGCTATAAGGATTGCGTTTCCCGGGCCGCCACTCCGCTTCATACCGAGGCTTATCCCAGTTGCCGCTTTGCTTATTGGAGGAGCAGTTGGTGCGCTTGGGTCTCAGACCTATCAAGTCGCGTTCTACGAAGCCGCGGCACAGATAATTCCAGTATTCCTTCTCACCCTCTCGATCGAGTTGCGCTTCTTCGAGTTCTCATATCTGAAAGTCGCGTGGAAGAACCTTGTGTCGAGTATTGAAAATGCGGCGTCCGGCCAACGGATCACTGAACAGGCCCTTGAGGTGAATGTCCTGGTTCTGTTCCTTGTCGTTCTGGCCGCCCTCGTCGCAGGCGAGATTGTCGCGGTGCTAGCCATTGCTCGCAGCCATCCACCGAGTTGGCGGCCAAGCCAAGGGCTCGTCCTCGGCGCATGCTTCTCCGGCGTAGCAATGATCGGCTATGCGGCGTTGGCGGGAGGACAAGGGAAGCTTCCTGCCGACGACGACAGCTCGAATGGGCCAAACGCCACCACAGGCGCGAACCCGGACAAGCCAGAGCAGACGACTGCAGTCGAGGACCCCAAACCTACCGCCCGATAACGAACCCTTATGTAGACTTGGCCCCCACTCTCGGCCGGAGCCCCGCGAGATCTACTTCTTCAGCGCGTAGCCGGCGCCCTTGTTCACGATCAGCTTCTCCGCCCGTGCCTTGGCGAGCAGGGCCGAGACCTGGCCTGGCGCGCGGGGTGCCGACCTTCTTACAGCCGGAGTCGGTCGACACTCCATACGGTCTTAATCTGCATAGTCCCTCGCTCCGGTCGCGCATGGGCAGAGCGGGCTCGAGGTCCTCGTCGCTAACGGCTTTCTCAGTCACCCCGCTTTTTACGGCGTCGCAGGAAGTCGAGGCGGCCCTCCGCCCAATCGTCAGCGATCCCCTGCCCAATCGAGACGACAAAAACGAAGGCCAGGGCAGCGCCTGCCAACCGCCGAAGGCTGATTTTCCGTCGCAGACCTCCTCGAGCGTCGGGTGGGCGATCTCGATGTCGGTGACGTGGTGGCCGGCAATCGCCTTGATCGTCTGGTCGAGATCTCCGCCGATGAGGAAGGAGGCATGTCGGCCTTCGACCTCCAGCTCACTGACCCCCGCAAGCGCCTCCAGCTCGGCCAGCCCAGCCGACTCGGCCAGCTCCAGCCTCACCCGGCGCTTGGCCTTGCCGAGCAGGTCGGCGATCCGCTCCACGGCGATCAGGCGCCCGTCGCGCACGATGCCGACTCGGTGGCAGACCCGCTCCACCTCGTCGAGCTCATGCGAGGAGATGAAGACCGCGCAGCCGCGTTCGCGCTCCTCGCCGACCAGGGCCAGGAACTCCTCCTGCATCAAGGGGTCGAGCCCACTGGTCGGCTCGTCGAGGATCAGCAGCTCCGGTTCGTGGAAGGTCGCGAGGATCAGGCCGACCTTCTGGCGGTTGCCGCGCGAGAGCTCGCCCAGGGGGCGATCGAGGTTGGCTCGAAAGCGCTTCGCCAGCGCCTCCGCCCTTCCGATGCCTTCCATCCCGCGAAGACGCGCCAACAGCGAAAGCGCTTCGCGGCCGCTGGCCCCCTTCCCGTAACCGAAATCGCCAGGCAGGTTGCCGAGCCGCGCCCGGATCGCAACGCTCTCACGCCGGCTGTCGAGGCCGAAGATGCGGGCGCTGCCGGAGGTCGGGTGCAGGAGGTCGAGCAGAGTGCGGATGGTCGTCGTCTTGCCGGCGCCGTTGGAGCCCAGAAACCCGAAGACCTCCCCGGCCTCGACTGTGATCGTCACGTCCTCGATGCCCCGCGCGCTCCCGTAGCGCTTGGTCAGTCCCTCGGTCTCGATCACCGCCACGGCGCCATGCTCGCACGCTCACCGGGATCGATCGGCGTCCCCTGGCATCGGAGCCGGCGGTCAAGGTATGGACATGCCGGAGTCCCCCGCCCACCGGATTCCCGGTCGCCATCTGCACTGGCACCTGACCCGGCGTCGCCCCCTCCTGCTCCGGGCCGGCGGGGTCGCCGCCCTGCTCGCCGTGGTAGGTCCCGGCGTGCTGGCCGGACTCTCCGATGACGACCCGGCCGGGATCACGACCTATTCGATCCTCGGTGCCAAGTACGGCTACGAGCTGCTCTGGGTCCTCGCCCTCTCTACCGCGGCGCTGATCGTCTTCCACGAGCTGGGCGTGCGGCTGGGGATCGTTACCGGCAAGGGGCTCCTGACTTTGGTCCGCGAGCGCTATGGCGGACGAGCCGCAGCGCTCGTGCTCAGCGCCCTGGTCATCGCCAACACCGGGACGCTCTGCGCGGAGTTCGCCGGGGTGGCCGCCGGCATGGAACTGCTCGGCGGAATGAGCCGCTACCTCAGCGTGCCGCTCGCCGCCATCGGCGTCTCGGCACTCGTCTTACGGGCGAACTTTCGCCACGTCGAGCACTTCCTGCTCGCCCTCAGCTCCGTCTTTGTCGCCTACGTGATCTCAGGCGTGCTCGCCCACCCCGACTGGGGCGCCGCTGCCAAGGGTCTAGTCGTGCCAAACCTCCCCCTCAACCGCGAGGCGGTATTCGTCGCTGTCGCAACCGTGGGCACGACGCTGGCGCCCTGGGGCCTGGCATTCATCCAGTCCTACGCCGTCGACAAGAAGCTCAAGGTCAAGGATCTTCGCTACGAGCGGATCGACGTGATCGTCGGCGCGGTGCTGACCGGGGTGATCGGGTTCTTCATCGTGATCGCCTGCGCAGCGACCCTGCACGTCCAGGGGGTAGACATCAACGACGCAAGCGACGCCGCCCGCGCCCTCGAACCGCTGGCGGGAAGCACGGCGGCGACCCTCTTCGGCCTCGGCTTCCTCGGCGCCGCGCTGCTCGCGGCGGCGATCGTCCCCCTCTCCACCGCCTACTCGGTGTCGGAGACCCTCGGCAGGAAAGCCGACGTCAACGACACTTTCAACGAGGCGCGGTCCTTTTATGTCAGCTACGGCATCGTCGTCGTGGTCGCTGCCGTCTTCGTGCTCATCCCCGGCGCCCCGCTGATCCCGATCCTTTTCCTCTCCCAGGCCCTCAATGCCGTCCTGCTTTTGGTCTTGCTGCCATTCATGCGCTCGCTCGGCCGCGACCGCGACCTGATGGGCGCCCACGCCCTCGGCCGCGGAGGTCGTATCGCGACGGGAGTCGCTCTGGCCGTGATCGCCGCCTCGGTGCTGGCGCTGGGCGCGCTGACGATCGCCTGAGCTAGACCCCGAGGAGAAGGCTGAGCACCAGCATCAGGGCGGCGCCCGCCGCGAGCCCCCCACTCGCCCCGGCCCGACCGCCTGGCGCGAAGGCCTTGGGCAGCATCTCGACCACGATCAAGGTCAGCATCGCTCCCGCCGCAAAGGCGAAGGAAAAGGGCAGCAGGCCGCTCACCTCTTCCACCGCGAAGTAGGCGATCAGAGCACCCACCGGCTGCGGGGAGCTGGTCGCGACCGCCGCCCAGAACTGGCGCCCGCGGCCGAAGCCGGCTTCCTCCATCGGGATTGCGACGCTGGTTCCCTCGGGGATGTTCTGAATCGCGATCGCGAGGATCACGAAAAGGCTCAACCCCGCCCGGTCCGACGCGAAAGCGGTGCCGACCGCGAAGCCCTCGGGCAGGCTGTGGACGAAGAGGACGAGGAAGACGAGGGCCGAGGTGCGGGTGCCGGGGCCACTGTGGCCCATGAACGAGGCGTCGGGGTGAAAGCGCCAGCGAACCAGGGCGAGGAAACCGACCCCGACCGCGAACCCGCCGACGACCTCCGCCGTCGACCCTTCTTGCGCCGCCGGGATCAGCAGCCCCGCCACCGCGGCGACGGCCATTACACCGGCGGAGAAACCGAGCAGTGCAGGCGCCAACGCCGCGGCGCGAGTCCCGAGCAAAAACACGGGAACAGCGCCAAGCCCGGTCGCGAGCGCGGTGCCACAGGCGGCCAGGAGCAGAATCACCACTTCAGGCATGAGCTGAAGCTATCTGCGTGAGCGACTGCGGTCGGCGTCCTGCTCGTCTCCGGCCCCGTCCCCACCCGAGATCGACGAGTCGTGGCGTAGCATCGCTATATGGAGATCCTGGTCGTCGAGGACGAGGCGGGGATCGCCGACTTCCTCGCGAGGGGCCTCAAGGCGGAGGGCTACGACGTGACGGTTGCGGGGGATGGCCTCGTCGGCGAGCGGCTCGCGCTATCTCCTGGGACGGACCTTGTCGTTCTCGACCGGATGCTCCCCGGCCGCGACGGGATCGAGGTGCTTGCATCGATTCGCGACGCCAAGCCGGCGCTGCCGGTGATCCTGCTGACCGCAAAGGCCGACATCGCCGACCGGGTTGAGGGACTTGACCTCGGAGCCACCGACTACGTCACCAAGCCGTTCGCCTTCGACGAGCTCCTGGCTCGCATCCGCGCCCGGCTGCGCGAGTCCGGCGACGGCTCGGAGACTGTCCTTGACGCGGGCGGGATTCGGCTGGATCTACTCACTCGGGAGGCGACCCGAGATGGCCTCGCGGTCCGGCTTCCCGACCGCGAGGCGGAGCTGCTCGCATACCTGATGCGGCACGCCGGCAACGTCTGCAGTCGCGAGGAGATCCTTTCCGCTGTCTGGGACTACGCCCACGATCCGGGCACCAACGTGGTTCAGGTCTATGTCGGTTACCTGCGCCGCAAGCTGGGTCGGCCCGGCTCGCCGCTGCCGATCGAGACCGTGCGCTCGGTCGGGTACCGGTTGAGCGAAGGCCGATGAGCTCCGCCTGGAGAAGGTTGGGCCTGCGCGGCCGCCTGGCGCTTTCGATCGGGACGATCGTCGTCCTCGCCTTCGCCGTCGTCTTCGTCGCCGTGCGGGCCCAGATGTCGAACGAGTCGGCGGTGATCAAGCGCGAGGAGGCGCGCGAGCCGGACAAGCCCGGGGCGTCCGTGGGCGAGTCGGGCGATGGCTCCTCGATCTCACCGATCGAGGACGCCCAGTCCGACGTCGAGAAGACCTTCCTCGCGATCGGCGGAGCGAGCCTGGTGGCGGCCCTGCTCGCCGGCTACCTGTTGGCGGCACGGACCGCATCACCGCTGCGCCGCTTCGCCGCCACCGCGGCAGAGGTCGACGCCGGCGACCTCTCCCCACGACTCGATCCGAGCCCGGCGGCAGCGGCGGAGCTGCGCACGCTCGCGGAGGCATTCAACCACATGCTCGACCGCCTCGACCGGGCCTTCGCGCAGCAGCGCCAGTTCGTCTCCGACGCTTCCCATGAGCTGCGCAGCCCGCTCACCGCGATCCGCGGCCAGCTGGAAGTGCTGGCCCGCAGCGAAAGCCCCAACGCCGCCGAGATACGTCGCGTCGAGGCGATGACGCTGACCGAGATGCGGCGGGTGGAGCGCCTCGTCGACGACCTCCTCGTCCTCGCCCGGCTCGACGAGGGCGTGGCCCCGGCACTGCGCGAGGTGCAAGTCGGCCCCTTCCTCAGCGGGCTCGCGGACGCGCACGAGGGGATCGCCGAGATGGGCGAGCTGCCGCACGGCACAGTCCGCATCGACCCCGACCTGATCGCCCAGGTCGTCCGCAACCTGCTCAGCAATGCCCGCCGGCACGCTGGACAGGGTGGGCGGGTCGCCATCTCGGCACGGGCCGACGGCACCGGCCTGGTGGTGTCGGTTGACGACGACGGGCCGGGCATCCCGCCACAGCAGCGCGAGCGCGTCTTCGATCGCTTCCACCGCAGCGAGCCCTCTCGCGACCGCGCCTCCGGTGGCAGCGGCCTGGGCCTCGGCATCGCCCGCTCGATCGTCGAGCTGCACGGCGGCCAGATCTGGGTCGATGACTCACCCCTGGGCGGTGCCCGGGTCTCCTTCGAGCTCCCCGTCCAGTCCAAAAGATGAGAGATCTCTCAGCCAACGCTTAGGCGCTGCCAAACCGGTGGGCCGAGCATTTCGCCCGTGTATCGGTCCAACGATGTGCAGAGGAGCCCGGGAGTCACCGGCAACGCCCGACTGACCGGTGCCGCCGCCGCGGCCCTGCTGGTGCTACTCGCCGCCGAGGGGGCGACGATCCCCTTCATCGGCCCGCTGCTGGGTCCGCACATCTTCATCGGCATGCTGCTGATCGGGCCGGTGGCGCTGAAGCTCGCCAGCACCGGCTACCGCTTCGCCCGCTACTACACCAGCAGTCCGCCCTACGTCCGTAAGGGCCCTCCGAACCTCGCTCTGCGGGTACTCGCGCCCGGCGTCGTCCTCACCACCCTGGCCCTGTTTGGCACCGGCGTCGCCCTGCTGGTCGCGGGGCCACCGAGCAACACCCTGATCTTCGCCCACAAGCTGAGCTTCATCGCCTGGGTGGCGCTGATGACGCTGCACGTCCTCGGGCACCTGCTCGAGGTCCCGGCCTTGGCGCTCCCCGACTGGCGGCGCAGCGGGCCGCCCGAGGCCCGGCTGGCCGGCGCCGGGGGTCGCGCGATGGCACTCGGGCTGGCGATCCTCGCCGGCACCGCACTGGCGCTGCTCACTTATTCCGCTGCCAACCCATGGTTCTAAGGCTAAGAGCATTCTCAGCGTCCGCTTAGGGACCGTTTTCGCACCCCGATGAAGGTGTGACCGTGGATCCGTACGAAATACAGGAACGAAAACGCGAGGCCCAGCGGCGCCTCCGCGCCCAGCGCGAGAAGGCGGGGGAACTGCGAGGCCGCGTCGTCGCGATCTCGCTGGTCTGCTTCGCACTACTGTGGGGGATCGTCTTCGTACAGATGGCGACCGGCCACGATCCGGTCCTCGGCGACAAGTCCTCGACGGTAGCCCAGCGAAACGGCGCTGCCGATCGGCACGAACCCGCAGTCGAAGTCGAACCGGTCGAAGAAGAATTCATCGAAGCCGAAGCTGAACCGGAAGTCGCCGAACCGGAACCGGAATTCGTCGAACCCGAACCCGCCCCGGTCACGACCGGCCAATCGTGAGCAGCGAAGCGCACCGCAGCTTCGAATGCTTCGGTGGCACGGCGACGATCCATGTCCGCGGCACCAGCACCGCGAGCGGCGAGGTAGCGGCCGACGAGGCACGCTCGCAGCTCCTCGACGCCCACCGCCGGCTCTCGCGGTTCCGCGAGGAGAGCGAGCTGGCCCGCCTCAACCGCGATCCTCGTGACAAGGTGCCGGCGACCCTGCTGCTGCGCCGGCTCGCCGCGGCGGTGGCGACAGCCGGCTCGCGCAGCGGCGGCCTCGTCGACGCGACCCTGCTCGGCAACCTCGAGCGCGCCGGCTACCGGCACTCGCTGGAGGGACAGGGGCCGTTCTCCCTCGCTGAAGCGCTCTCCAGGCACCCGCGGCGAGTGCCCGCCCAGCCGCACCCGTCCCGGCTCTGGCGCTCGATCGACATCGACGAAGGCCGCGGCACGATCGTCCGGCCGCCGGGGGTACGGATCGACAGCGGCGGCATCGCCAAGGGGCTGGTCGCCGACCTCGTCGGCGACACCCTGCGCAGGCACCGGACCTACGCGGTCGACTGCTGCGGCGACATCCGCATCGGCGGCTGCGGCGGCCAGGAGCGCACGGTGCGGGTCGAGGACCCGTTCGGAGGTGGCCCTGTACATGAGCTGAAGTTGCGTGACGGCGCCGTGGCGACGAGCGGCATCGGCCGGCGCTGCTGGGTCGGCCCCGACGGCGCCGCCGCCCACCACATCCTCGACCCCCGCAGCGGCGAGCCGGCCTTCACCGGCGTCGTCCAGGCGACCGCCCTCGCTCCCACTGCCTTGCTGGCCGAGATCCACGCGAAGGCGGCGCTGCTCTCCGGACCCGAGCACGCCGCCGAGTGGCTGCCGCACGGCGGCGTCATCATCCGCGACGACGGCTGCGTCGACGTGGTTGCCGCCGAGCAGTCGCCGGGGCAGCTCGCGGTGGCATCGTGAACGTCGCGCCGCACCTGTTCTGGATCACCAGCCGGGCTGCCGGCGGAGCCGCCCTGCTTTTGGCCAGCGCCAGTGTGGCGGTGGGTTTGATGATGAGCTCGAAACGGAGGGGGTCGAACAAACGGGATCTGCGCGCGATCCACGAGGCCCTCTCGCTCACCACTCTGGCGATGGTCGCGTTGCACGGAGTCGCGCTGCTCGGCGACAGTTATCTCAACCCCGGCCTGAGCGGAATTGCCGTTCCTTTCGTGAGCGCCTACCGCCCGCTCTGGACCGGGCTCGGGATCATCGCCGGCTACGGCCTGGCGGTCCTCGGCCTCACCTATTACCTTCGCAACCGCATCGGCGCCGCCCGCTGGCGGCGACTCCACCGGCTGACGGCGGTCTTCTGGCTGCTGGCGGTAGGGCACACGATCGGGGCCGGAAGCGACGCGGCCCAGATCTGGTTCCTGGCGGCGAGCGGCGCCCTCGTCATCCCGGCCGCCCTGCTCCTCGGCCTACGCTGGCTCGGGCGGGCAGTCGGCGATACTTCCCGGTTTCGTTCGGAGCAATCCTCTGCCGCGAGTAGGGCGCTCGCAGGGGGATCGGCGCCCCGGTGAGGATCGTCTCGGTGATGACCGGAGCGCAGCGCGGCGGAGCCGAGTTCGCAGCGGTCGAGCTGCTCGATGCACTCATAGAGCGTGGCCACGAAGCCGTGATGCTCAGCGACTGGGAGGGAATCGGCCGTGACACCCGGGTCACGGTCCGCCGCCTGGATCTCGGCCCAAAGCTTTCCAGGCGCACATGGCCATCGTTGATAGCCCGTTGGCCCCTGCTGCGGCGCCGGCTGAGCCAAGCGCTGGAGCAGGAGCCGCCCTACGACCTGCTGCTGCTCCATTACAAGAAGGAGCAGCTGCTGGCGAGGGGACTTCCAACCGCGCTTCGACCGCGGATCGTCTGGGCCGAGTGGGGACCGGTCCCGCGCCAGATGAGGCGAGGTCCCGGGCGGCTGCTCTACGTTGCGGCCTCCCGGCAAGTGGCACCGGTGCTGGCGATATCCGAAAACACCCGGCATTCGATCATCGACGTCGGGGTCGAGCCGGCTCGGATCGCCGTCCTGCCGAATGCGCTGCGCACGGCGAAGCTCGGCTTCAGCGCCGGCGGCCGCAAACGGATCAGAGAGGAACTGAAGATCGACGCTAAGGCCTTCGTCATCGGCTGCACGTCGCGCTTTCACCCGAAAAAACGGCTCGACGTGCTGATCGAGGCGTTGGCCCAGCTCGATCCGGAGACCCAACTGATTCTCGCCGGCAACGGGGATAACGAGGCTGACCTGCGGCGGCGAGCGGCCGATCTCGGGCAGCGCGTCCACTTCCTCCCAACCCCTGGCAACAACGCAAACGAGCTCTTCTCGGCCTTTGACGTCTGCGTCTTCTGTCCTGGCCCGACCGAGGGCAGCCCGACGTCGGTGATCCTTGGAATGCTTGCGGCGCGCCCTTGTGTCTCGACCGCGGCGGAGGGTACCGCGGGGTTGATCGAAGACGGCATCGGCAAAATCGCCTCGCCGGAGAACGATGCCGGCGCGCTGGCGGCCGTGCTACGCGAATACGCCTGCGACCCTGAGCGAACTCGTCGCGAGGGAGATCTGGCCGCCCGCCGGGCGACCGAGCGTTTCGACGCCGAGTCGATTGCTGCTCGCGCCGAGGAACTCATTCGCGATTGCGCGGACGAAAGGGGACATCTGGATCCTTGATGGTCCCCTCCTCGTGAAAGCAAGAGTTCGCAATCTCCGACCGCAAGACGGAGCCTCACGCAGGATCCGGTAGATGCTCATCGTTCTCAGTGGTCACCCAATCTGAGCACCAGTCAGATCAAACCCTCCCGGCGAGAAGTCACCGGGCCGCCAAGTCATGCCTTCGATCAGCTCGCATGGGGAGATGGAAAGGCCACCCGATAGCTTGAGGATCGTGTCGAGTTGGGGTATGCGCGCGCCTCGCTCCAGGAGACCGATCTCGGTCCTGTGGAGCGAGGCCCGGTAGCCCAGCTTTTCCTGGGACAGCCAGAGCGCTTGCGACAGCGACGTAGGTTCTCGGCGAAGCGGTCGGCGACCTCTTGCTTGAACATCGCTAGCGGGATGGGTCGCACGGCTCTGGAGACGGCCCCGGCTTAACGAGAATGGCGACTATCGCCGCCTGCTCGTCGA
This sequence comes from uncultured Solirubrobacterales bacterium, assembly GCA_963824705.1. Classification (GTDB taxonomy): domain Bacteria; phylum Actinomycetota; class Thermoleophilia; order Solirubrobacterales; family 70-9; genus VRUE01. The sequence continues at coordinate 1,220,057 of CAWGQE010000003.1, read as the reverse complement.
TGCGGTCGGGCCGCTGGCTGAGCTGGCCCGCCACAAGCACCGTGGCACCCTCGCGCAGATCCTCGATGTCCCGCCCGCCGACTTTGGCCGGTACCTGGACGTCATAGAACGCATAGGTCCACAGCAGCCGCGGGTCTTCGGGGTGGGCCACCGGGAATTTGATCTCCAGGAGGGTCAGCGGCTCGCCTCCCGGCCCCTCGTCCTTTATGGGGTCGGAGATCAGCGTCCCCGTGACGACCGCGTAGTTGAGGCCTGGCGGGACCGACTTGGGGAAAGGCGCTTGATCGCCAGGCTGGCCAATAGCTCGCCCCGCATCGCTACTTCGCCTCCTTGAGGACATAACTACGCGGCTTGCGTTTGGCCTGACGGACTTTCTTCGCTTTCTCAAGACGGACGAGGCAGTTGGCGACGGCGCCCGAGGAGCGCTCAATCCCCTTGCCAATCGCGCTGGCAGTTAGCGGGCCGTCGTCTTTGTGCTTCTTGAGGTGGGCGAGAACGAGCTTGTCCAACTCGCCAGGCCGAAGGCGCTTTGCCTTGGTCTTCATGCCGCCTCCTCTCTGCCGACCAGGAGTTCGACCAGCAGCCCGGAGGCAGTGTCGAGGACGAGTTGGTCTCGCCGCCGGGCGGCTTCCTCGACTTCGCGGGCCTCCCGTTCTTCCGGGGACCCCGAGAGGGCGCCATCGGCGTCTTCGTGGAGGCGCCGCAACGTCTCGGCGAGCCCCTCGGGCGGCATGGTCAGAGCCACCTCTCGCCGTTCATCTTCGCCCCAACCGAGATCCTCGAGCAGGCGGAGGTCCCCGCTCAGTTCTCGGGCGAGACGTCTGGCAGTGTCGAAGTCCTCCTGCTTGGCGACAAGGGGCAGGTCGGTAAGACGGCTCAGGCGTTCGAGGACGAACTCATAGATCGCCTCGCGCTGCTTGCCGCTGATCGTGGCGGTGGTGCGGGGCATGGCGCCCCCTCCTTTCGGTCAGGGCACCGAAAAGCCACCAGGATGCTGCCGTCAAAGTACTTCGGCGAGTAGCGTTTCGCTTGCATCGAAGTGTGAGCTTCGGTGCCACGCCCCCGGGGTGTTTCCGCACCGCCGGGGGCACTTTGCTTATGTCGGCCGGCCGAACCTAGCTCCGTCGCGGGCCGAAAGCGAGGCGGGGTCGGCCGAAATCGCCGCTAATCGCCGCGCATCGGCGTCATTTCAGGCACTAGTGCCTGAAATGGAGGGGGTATGCGGGGGTGGTTTGATTTTTCCCCGCTAGATGTAGTTCCTAACCACGTTGTTCATCCGGGCCTCCTTGAAGGCTGGGGGTGTCGACCCACCCAGCAACAAGGAGGACACCGGATGAAGCTGCACGGTAATGCCCGTACCTGCCCGAAAAGCAGGCGCCTGCTCGTAGAGCGCCTCGAAGGAGGATGGTCGCTCGCGGAGGCGGCCGAGGCCGCCGGAGTGAGCGAGCGCACCGCGGCCAAGTGGCGTGCTCGCTGGCGCACCGAGGGCGATGTCGGGTTGCAGGACCGAAGCTCGGCGCCCCACACGGTGGCCAATCGCACCCCCGAGACCAGAGTCGAGGCGATCGCCGCCCTGCGCCGCCTGCGGATGACCGGGCCCGAGATCGCTGAGCTGCTCGAGATGGCGAGCTCCACCGTCTCCGCGGTGCTGGATCGAATCGGCCTGGGCAAGCTCAGCCGCCTGGAGCCGCCCGAGCCGCACAACCGCTACGAGCGGGCAAACCCAGGTGAGCTGATCCACATCGACATTAAGAAGCTGGTGCGGATCGAGAAGGGTGCCGGTCACCGGGTGACCGGCAGGCGCACCTCTCACGCCAAGGGCGCCGGCTGGGAGTGCGTCCACGTCTGCGTCGACGATGCCACTCGCCTCGCCTACGTGGAGGTCCTGCCCGACGAAAAGGCGAGGACCGCGGTCGGCTTCCTAAAGCGCGCCCTCGCCTTCTACTCAGCACACGGGATCACGGTCGAGAGGGTGATGACCGACAACGGCCCGGCTTACCTCTCGATTGCCCACGCGATCGCCTGCCGAGCGCTCGGGGTGCGCCACATTCGCATCCGTCCATATCGACCGCGCACCAACGGAAAGGCAGAGCGCTTCATCCGCACGATGCTCGGCGGCTGGGCCTACGGGGCGATCTATCGCGACTCGGCGCAGCGGACCGCAGCGCTATCTGGCTGGCTGGACTTCTATAACTGGCGACGACCGCACGGCTCTCTCAGTCACAAGCCGCCCGGGGCTCGGCTCGCCGAGCTGAACAACGTTGCTGGGTCTTACAGCTAGAGCCAACCTGGCGAAGTGCAGGGGATTTGAAGCGAAGCGGCTGAAGGGATTCGAACCCTCGACCTTCTGCATGGCAATTAGGCCGATCTCCGAGACCAGCGTGCCGCGCGAACGAGTGCCCGAAATTCGAAGGTGCGGCTTGATCTCCCGGGAGCCCCGTCCGCACCCATGCTTTCCTAGTCGGCGCGTTCTATCAGCGGTCCAACAGGTAGTCGGTCAGCTCCGCTGCGCCGATCCCGATGAACGCACCCGCGAGCACGTCTGCTGGATAGTGAACCCCGGTGTGGACCCTGGAGTATCCGACCAGCGCGGCAAGGACCAGCAGCGGCACCGAGAGCATCGGCTGTGCCTCGGCGGCCCCGGTGGCGAAGGCGAAAGCGGAGGCGGAGTGACCAGAGGGGAAGGAACTAGAGCGCGGCATCTGAACGTGGCGCCGCGCAAGCTCCTCGGCTTCCTGCCTTGCGGGCCGCCGGCGGGTGGTTAGCGGCTTGGCGACGAGGTTGGCGAAGCCCGAGGCGATGCCGAGCGAGACGAGGCCCCTCCGAGCCGCGAGGCGACCGCCAGGCCCGCCAAGGAGGGCCAACGATGCCGCGGTGCCGAACCAGAGCTTGCCGTGGTCGGCGGTGCGGGAGAGACGGCGCATGGCGCTGTCCAGCGCGGGAGTGTCGCTGGCGGCGATCGCTCCGTAGATGGCGTTGTCGAGGGCCTTCGCCTCGCTCAGCCACTCGCTCATCAGGGCGATGCTCGGCGCTGCTTTGGGGTCCCCGTTGCGGCGATCCGGGCCAGCGCGCGAGCGGTCTCCCAGGCGCCCTCAGGTATCGCCGCAGATGGAGAGGCTCCAGGGTGTGTGGCGGCGATCCGCACCCGCAGCGTCGCCGGCAAGATCCTGAAGCGAAGCGGCGCGTCCAGAATCACGGCCTCGCCGTCGATACCCGCGGCGATCGGCCCATCGGCATCGACCTCAAACGCGGGCGTGGTCCACTCTTGCCAGGGACGCCGGATCAACGGTCGGCCTTCGCCCGGCGCGGAAGCGACAGCAATCCCAAGCAGCCCGTCGTCGATCCTCGGCCGGGTGCCCGAGCCGACCGCGCGCCCGAGGCGGTAGCGGTTGTTGGAGACGAGAATCACGGCACCGGAGGAATGCTCACTCCCTCCCGGCCCGGCCCAGCGTAGGTCCAGCCCCTTGCCCTCAGGTCCGAGGACCTCCGGCAGCGTGTCGAGGATGGTTCGCAGCTTCGCGTCGCGGTATTCCTCGCGCTGGACGGCCTCGGCGTAGAGGCCGATCGAGACGTTGTTGACGAATACCCGGCCGTTGACCTCGGCGAGATCGACCCGTCGCTCGCGTCCGCCGACGAAGGCGTCGAGCGCACCGACGACATCGTCGCGGTCGACCCCGAGGTCGAGCGCGAAGTGGTTGCGGGTCCCGGCCGGAATACACGCATAGGGCAGATCCTGCTCGCCGGCAACCATCGCGACGACGGCCTGCGAGCCATCGCCACCGGCCATCGCCAGCGCATCGGCTCCATCGGCAACCGCGCCGCGCACGAGCTGCTCGAGGTCGGTGCCGAGCTTCAATTCGATCGGCTCGATGCCTCGCGCCCGCGCCTCCTCGGCCAGGTGGGACTTCTCGGCCTTCCCCCCACCCGACTTGGGGTTGTAAAAGAGCACGGGGTGTTGGGGGTCCGGCGCCGAGTCGAGCGGGACGTGGACCCTGAAGGCCGATCGCGTCGCCACGAGCGCCAGCCCCAGCGCCACCACGATCACCAGGGCCTGCCCGAGATGATCGCCGTCGGCAATCAACACGGCAACGATCGCCGCAACTGCCAGGATCGCTACTCCCGACCCCAAAAGCCTCGCGGCCCCGGTTCGGGTCAGGCCGTACCAAGCCGCCACAAACGCGATCACGAGGCAGGCGAACACGATCAGTCCGCGCGGGAACTGCGAAAGGACGATGTCGATGCTGAGAATTGCGAGGATCGCCGCGCTCGCAAGCGCGGCGATTGCGGCCAGCCGGTGCGAATCCCCCTGCTCAGCCGACATCGAAGTGCTCCTCGTCCTCGTGCGATGAATAGCCGTTGACAAATCAGCCAACGACCCCGGGCCGCCGCTCGCTCCAGCCTATCGTGGCCCACCGGGGCGAAAGGGAGGCGATTGAGTCCTGGGGGTGGACACCCTCCTGCTGGCCTTCCGCCGCATTGAATCGACCGTCGACCTCCAGGTTGCGCTCTTCAAACGCCAAATACGCTGGGCGCATGCGCTCTCAGTCACTCGGCCGGCGTCTGACCCGGATCGTCCTCTGGATCGGCGGCGTCGCGCTGGCGATCTTCGTCCTCGACCTGCTCGGGATTCCGGTGCGAGAGTGGATCGAAGAACTGTTCGACAAGCTCGGCGAGATCCCGAGCTGGTCGATCCTCGCCGGCGTCGTCCTGCAGAGCGCCCAGACCATGCTCGCGGCGCTGGCCTGGTGCGGAATCCTGCGCGCGGCGCCGATCGGGCCTGGGGTCAGCTACCGGATCGTGCTCGCCTCCTACGCGACCGCAGTGGCGCTGAACAGCTTCCTGCCGGCCAACATCGGCACCTGGGTGATGCTGCTGATGTTCACCGCCCTGTTCGCGGGCGCGACCTTTCCGATGATGCTCTCGGGGATCGTCGTCCAGAAGATCCCATTTACCGTCTTCAGCCTCGTGCTCTACCTCTACCTGTTCCTCTCGGTGGCCGGTTCCTTCTCGGTCAAGCTCGGCTTCCTCGCCGACCACACCGGCCTCGTCGTCGGGATCTTGGCCGGCGGCGCCGTCCTCCTCATCGTCCTCGGCCGCATCTTCTGGCCGAAGCTGGCGAAGCTGCGCGCTCAGGTGGCGCAGGGCGGCGCGGTCCTCGGCCAGCCTCGCCGCTTCCTGCTCGACGTCGTCTCCCCCTCGCTCGGCAGCTACCTGGCGCGGCTGGCGATCGTCGCCGTCTTCCTCGGCGCCTACGGAATTCCAGCCAGCTTTCACAACGTCGCCACGGTCACCGCCTCTAACTCGATCTCCAACTCGTTCTCGGCGACGCCCGGCGGCGTCGGCGTCACCCAGGCGATGAACTCCGTCGCGCTCTCCGGCTCGACCGACTCGGCGACCGCCACCGCCTACTCGATCAGCCAGCAGTTGGTCACCTCGGCCTGGAACGTTCTCTTCGCCGTCGTCCTCGTCTCCTGGGTCTTCGGCTGGAGCGGCGGCAAGGCGCTCGTGGGCTCGTCCTATGCCGACGCCAAGGTGAAGAGCCGCGAGCTGAAAGAGAAACGGCGACGCAAAAGCCCGGCTGCCTAACCCGCTGATCGGCGACCGAACGGCAGACACATGCAGAGAGAGAAGTCCCCCACATCGACAAGGCCGCCCCACCACGCCCACCGGCTACGTCGCTGGGTACCGGGGGTCGAGATCACCCAGAACTATCCAGGCCAGTCCGCTCGTCCCGACCTGGTGGCGGGAGTCGTACTGGCCGCGATCCTGGTCCCCCAGGGAATGGCCTACGCGGAGCTCGCCGGCCTGCCGGCGGTTACCGGCCTCTACACGACGATCGCCTGCCTGGTGGGCTACGCCCTCTTCGGGCCCTCACGGGTCCTGGTGCTCGGCCCTGACTCCTCGATCTCGCCCCTGATCCTCGCCTCGATCACGCCCCTGCTGGTCGTGGGAGACCCGGGGTCGGCGATCGTCCTGGCGGGCATGCTCGCGATCTTCGTCGGTCTGATCGAGATCGGTCTCGGCCTCGGCAAGCTCGGGTTCGTCGCCGACCTGCTCTCCAAGGAGGTGCAGGTCGGCTACATGAACGGGCTCGGGATCACGATCGTCGTCGGACAGCTGCCGAAGCTGTTCGGGTTCTCCACCGACGCCGACTCCTTCCTCTCCGAGCTGAAGGCGTTCGTGGAAGGCCTCGGTCAGACCCACGCTGCCACGCTCGTGCTCGGGCTCGCCGTCCTGGCCATCCTGCTCGTGCTTCCGCTCTTCACCAAGCGCCTGCCGGCGATCCTCGTCGGAGTCGTTGCGGCCACGGTGGTCTCGGCGGCCTTCGGCCTCGCCGACCACGGCGTCGCGACGATCGGGTCCCTGCCCCAGGGAGTGCCCACCCCTGGACTTCCCTGGACGAATGCCGGTGACGTGCCTGCGCTGCTGCTGGCGGCACTCGGCATCACCCTGGTCTCGCTGACCGACACGATCGCGACCGCGACCAGCTTCGCGGCCCGTCGCGGAGAAGAGGTCAAGCCCGATCAGGAGATGATCGGCGTCGGAGCGGCGAACGTGGCGGCTGGCTTCTTTCAGGGGTTCGCGGTCTCGACGAGCGGCTCGCGGACCGCGGTCGCCGAGCAGTCGGGGGCAAAGACCCAGCTCGCCGGCCTGGTCGGCGCCGGGCTCGTCGCGGCCCTCCTTCTCTTCCTGAACTCACTGCTCGCCGACCTGCCGCAAGCCGCGCTTGCGGCAGTGGTCATCGCCGCGGCGCTATCGCTGATGAATCTGCCGCTGCTGCGCCGCTACTACGAGATGCGCAGAAGCGCGCTCGGCGTGTCTCTGGTCGCGACCGCCGGAGTCGTGCTCCTCGGTGTTCTGCAGGGAATCGTGGTCGCGGTGCTGCTGGCGATCATCCTCTTCTTCCGCCGCAACTGGTGGCCGCACGGCGCCGTTCTGGGACGCCCGGAGGGATTGGAGGGATGGCACGACCTCAGCGCCTATCCCGACGCCAAAGAGGTGGCGGGCGTCGTCGTCTACCGCTGGGAGGCGCCACTGTTCTTCGCTAACTCGGGAAGGTTCCGGGATGAGATCAGGCGCCTCGCAAGGCAACGCGAACCCGAGTGGATCGTCCTGCAGTGCGAGGCGATCACCGACGTCGACGTCACCGCCGCGGAGATGCTCGAGCTGCTCGACCGCGAGTTGAACGCGGCTGGGATCCACCTAGCCTTCGTCGAGCTGCGCGATCGCCTCAAGCAGCTGACGCTGCGTTACGGGCTGATGGACACGCTCGACAAAGACCACTTCTACCCCTCCCTGGAGTCAGCCATCGCCGCGATCCACGCGGAGCGCACCGGGGCATGAGCCCGAGAGTGATCTGGCGCGTCGCCCTCGTCCTCCTGCTGGACTCGCTGACGCTGCTCGCCCTGTCGGCCCTGATCGACGGATTCGTCCTTAAAGGTGTCGGATCTGCGCTTGGCGCCGCCGCCATGATCGGGGTCGTCAACGCCCTCGTGTGGCCGGCGCTCTCACGGCTGGCGCTGCCGCTCACGGTGCTCACGCTCGGGCTTGCCGGGCTCGCTCTGAACGGCCTGCTCGTCACTTTCGCAATCGACCTTCTCCCCAATGCGGAGATCGGTGGGGTGCTGCAGGGGGTCGTGGTGACGATCGTCTTGGCGGCCATCACCAGCGGCGTCTTCTCGCTGCTGGCGATCGACGAAGACGACGCCTGGTACCGGCATGTGGTGAAGCGCCAGCTTCGCCGCCGCGGTGCCGCAGTCGAAACCGAGGTCCCCGGCGTGGCATTTCTGGAGATCGACGGACTCGCTCACGACGTCTTGGAGCGCGCGCTCGCCGAGGACGGCGCTCCGCACCTGGCGGCATGGCTGCATGCCGGATCGCACCGCTTGCGCCGCTGGGAGACCGACTGGTCCTCGCAGACCGGCGCCTGTCAGGCGGGATTGCTTCACGGCTCGAACGAGGACATGCCGGCCTTCCGCTGGTGGGAGAAGGAGCGCGGCGCGGCGATCGTCACCAACCACCCCCGCGATGCCGAAGAGCTGGAGCGGCGGCGCTCCGATGGTCGCGGCCTCCTGCACGCCGACGGTGCCAGTCGCGCCAACATCCTCTCCGGCGACGCCGCGCATTCGATGCTGACGATGAGCACCGCGCTGCGGCGGCGCCGGCCGATCGGCCGCGACTACGCGGCCTATTTCGCGCGCCCCTCTGCCGTCGCCAAGACGATCGTCCTGATCGTCGTCGACGTGATCCGCGAGCGCCGCGCCGCGCGGGCGCAGGTGCGCCAGGACATCAGGCCGAGGATCGGGCGCTCTCGTTCCTATGCCCTGATCCGCGCCTGGGCGACGGTCGTTCAGCGCGACCTGCAGGTCGCCGCCGTGGTCGGCGACATCCTCGCCGGGCGGCCGACGATCTACACGACCTTTCTCGCCTATGACGAGGTGGCCCACCACTCAGGGATCGAACGCCCCGACAGCCTCGCCGTGCTTCGCGACCTCGATCGCCAGATCGCCAGGATTGCCCGGGCCTGTGCCGACGCTCCACGTCCATACCGGCTCGTGGTGCTCTCCGACCACGGGCAGTCACAGGGAGAAACCTTCCGCGACCGCTACGGGGAGACCCTCGAGCAGGTGGTGAGGTCGGCCTGTGGCGCCGGCAGCGTCGCCGCCGCCGAAAGCGGTGAGGACGACGCCCTGGCCTTCCTCAACACCGGCCTGACCGAGATGGCGCGCGATGAGACGGCGGGCGGGCGCACCGTTCGCATCGCGACCCGGGGGCGACGATCCGACGGCGCCGTGGCGCTTGGACGGGATGAGGCTGGCGAGCCGGAGCCCACGGACGCAGGAGGAATCCCGGAGCTATCGGTGATGGCCTCGGGGTGCCTCGGTCTCGTCAGCTTCCCGCGCGAGCCCGGGCGGGTCTCGCTCGAGCGACTGCGCTCGCTCCATCCCGATCTGCTGCTGGCTCTCTGCCGCCATCCGGGCATCGGATTCGTCCTCGTGCGCTCAGAGCAAGAGGGGGCGGTCGTGCTCGGTCCGCGCGGCTCGCACCATCTCGACGCCAACCGCGTCGAGGGCGAGGACCCACTCGCCCCGTTTGGCCCGAACGCGGCCGAACATGTGCGAAGAACCGACGCCTTCCCCCACTGCGCCGATCTGATGATCAACAGCGCCTTCGACCCGCAGGCCGGCGAGGTCTCGGCCTTCGAGGAGCTGGTCGGCTCCCACGGCGGGCTGGGTGGAACCCAGTCTTTTCCCTTCGTCCTGCACCCCGCCGATCTCGACTGGCCCGAGGAAGAGGTGGTCGGTGCCGAACGAGTCCATCGGATATTTCGCGGCTGGCTTGGACGGCTCGGACATGCGGCCTACTCGACCGACGTGGACTCGCCCGCGGCCAGCACCCGCAGCTCCGCCTGAGGCGCCAGCTCCGCCATCCACCTCGCGAACTCGAGCGGTGGATCGCTCAGCGGCCTAGGACGCAGGCGATGCAGGAGCCTCGGGTAGAGCGTCCCCCAGTGGATCGGCACGACGATCCTCGGTTCGATCAGCGCCGCCGCACGGGCCGCTCGCTCGGGATTCATATGGCCCGGGCCGAGGTTCGGGCCCCAGCCCCAGATCGGCAACAACGCCAGGTCGACTTCCCCCAGGGCGCCCATGCCGTCAAAGAGATCCGTGTCCCCGGCGAAGTAGATCCGCCGCTTGCCGGAGAGCAGGTAGCCGATCGCCTGCGCATCGGAAGAACCCCTCCTCTCCCCGTCATGCACTGCTTGGGTGGCCGTTACCGTCACGGCTCCCACCTGAGCGGACTGACCGACTGCCAGCTCGGACACCAAGCGGAAACCCCGGCCCTCGAAGAAACGGCCGGCGCCCGGCGGCACGAGCATTGGCACATCTCCGAGCTGGCGCAGAGAAGGGAGGTCGGCGTGATCGCGATGCAGGTGCGAGATCAGGACCGCGTCGAGATCCTCGAGGATCGCACGCGGGGCCGGCGGGCCATGCCGGCGAAGCGGCCCGAGCCGCCTCCGCAGCAAGGGGTCGGTGAGAAGCCTGGTTCCGTCGAGATCTACCGCGACGGTCGCGTGCCCGACAAAGACGAGCTTCGCGGGCACGCTCGACGCTTCGCCGGCCGGCTAGGCCAACAGTTTCGCCTTCGCCTGGTCGAACTCCTCGGCGCTGAGCGCTCCTTTGTCTTTCAGCTCGGCGAGCTTGTGGAGTTCGTCGGCAGGAGAGCCGGCGTGAGCCTGTTCCTGCACGTAGCTGTCGAACTCCTTTTTGGCGTCGACCTGGGCCTTGATCGTGCGGTCGCGCATCCCGTTGCCGCGAACGATCAGGTAGAGCAGCACGCCAAGGAAGGGCAGGAAGACCAAGAAGAAGACCCAGACGGCCTTCGCCACTCCCGACAGCTCGTGGTCGCGGAAGAGGTCGCCGATGATCGAGATGAGAATCCAGATCCAGGCAAACAGAAGGAAGAACTCGAAGATGAAGAGCAGTCCTTCGCCAAAGCTGATGTCTGCGAGCAGCATCGTCATGCCTCCTCGGTCCAGTTGACCATTAGCTGGTAGATGATCACGACGTCGAGGATGATCATCAGGAACGCCCACAGCGGTGCGGCCGAGAACCAGACGATCTGCAGGATGGCGTTGATCGCCAGGAGGGAAATCCCCAGGACGCGAGCCACTGCATTGCCGACGAGCAGGCCGATGCCCGTAAGTCCGACCAGAGCGCCGAGGATCAGCTGAACCCAGCCCCAGGTCGTGAGGTCGAAGATCAGCGCGCCGTGACCGCCGACCACGACCACTTCGTTGTTGAGGATCGCCGCCAGCCCCCAGAGCGCATCGAGGCTGCCGAGGATCACCATCATCACTCCCGCGAATGCGATCCAAGTAGAACGCTCGCCTCCGGCGGGTGGCCTTGAGCCCTGACCAGCCTCCATGTGGAATCCCCTTTTGGTACGGGCGGGACGGCTCGATACCCACTCTAAGCCGGCAGTCTTGGAGGCTGCGTGCCCAAGGAGACTCTAGTTCCTCTTTGAGACAAGTAAATAATCCCTATCCGAATCATCGAGCCTCAAAGGCCCCGGCGGCTGCCCCGATATTCGATCAGCTCGCGCAGGATCTCGCTCGCCTCCGCGATCGTCGCAGTGCGTCGCCCGTCAGGGCTCACCCATTCGCGCTCTTCTCGGCGTAGGCCACTGCGGCGTGAAGTACGCGACCGGCTCGTCGTACTCCTCCCGTTGCGTCGTTCGTCCTCTGGCGCGTCGAGGCCATCCTCGGCGTCCAGGCACAGCCGTTTCAGCGCTTCGATCAGCTCGTGGCGCGGCTGAGTCAGCGCGTAGGAGTCCCGAGCGTCATCGGGGTTCCAGCCGAGGTCGTTGAGCATCCGAATGTCTTCGCCGAACTCCAGGCCGAAGCGCTCCGCGGTGGCAAAGTCACCCTGCTCGATCATCAGGTTAACGTCGCCGATTCCGCTGATGTGCTGCGTCACCAGGCGATGAAGTGGCTGGCGCTACTCGCGGCTGATCCCGATGGTGGTGCTGGGCATCGCGCCCCCTTTGGTCAGGGCACCAAAGCCGGCCACGATGCTGCCCCGGCGGGGGGCGACGGCGAGTACCGTCTTTCGTGCATCGGTTTGATTTTCCCTGTGCCTGACGGCGTGCGCTACCGGCAGCGGCGGCCTATGGCCTCTGCTTCTTGACTGCTCGGGCGATAGCCCGTGCGTCCAGACGCATCAGCCGCAACTGTCCGCTGAGATTTGACCTGTAGCCGTTGAAGAACAGTCCCCTTGCAGAGGGGTGCTCGCTACCGCCGCCGACGAGCGGCTTGCCATCCTCGTCGAGCACCCCGAGGTGACCGATCAACGGCCGCAGCCCACGTCCATAGCCCGTCGCGGCTATGACCGCTTGCGGTTGGATCCGTGTGCCGTCGGCGAGCAGCACGTCCTCGCCGTCGAAGCCCTCGACAGCGGCGACGATCTCGATCCGGCCTGACTTGAGAAGACCGACGAACCCGCTGTCGTAGGCCGGCGCTTGTTGCCGGCGGCTTTGCGTCGCGATTCCGATCGGCGAGCGCGGAAGCCCGTAGCGGTCGAGCTTGCCGAAGAGCCTGCGCTGCGACAGCCAGCCAACCTGATCAGCGACGCGCAGCGGCAGGCGCTCGAGCACCAGGCCGTGGATGTTGACCGAGGCGCCCATGATCTTGCGAACCGTCAGGTTCGGCGGGGTCCGGCAGGCCACGCGCACCCTTCCGGCGCCGCCCCGCGCGAGCAGCGTCGCGACCTCCGAGCCGGTGGTCCCCGGCCCGACGACGAGAACGTCGCGGCCGCGGTAGGGCTCGGGGTTTCGGTAGGCACTGGAATGGATGAGCCCGCCGCTGAAGCTGTCGCGACCCGGCCAGTCGGGCAGCTCGGGGTCGTGGTCAAAGCCCGTCGCGATAACTACGAAGCGCGCCCGTAGACCCTCGCCGTCGGTCTCCAGCCGCCACTCCTCCTCGGCGGGCTCCAGTCGCCGCACCTGCGTGCCGAAACGAACGTCGATGCGATGATGGGCCGCATAGGCCTCGAGGTAGCGGATCCACGCGTCCCTGGTCGGGTACTCGCCGTAGCGGCGGCGGCTGGCGCGATAGCCGGGCTGCGTCGACATCCAGCCCGGCGTGTTGAGCCGTAGGTCGTCGTAGCGTGTCCGCCAGCTGGCGCCGACCCGGTCGGTCCGCTCCAGCACAACCACCTCGGCGCCTGCTGCCCTAAGCGCGGCAGCCGACGCGAGCCCAGCCGTTCCGGCACCGCACACGATTGCCTCCGTCATAGCGCGAGGAGGGGTTTTGCCCTCACACCCCGCCTCACGACGGCGGGATGTTCTGGTTCAGGTGGAACAGGTTGGTCGGGTCGTAGCGGTCCTTCAGCGCCCGCAGCCGGTCGAACTTCTCCGCTCCGTAGGCGGCCCGCACCCGATCCTCACCCTCGGCGGAGAGGAAGTTGATGTAGGCGCCGCCGGTCAGCGAGGGCTCGATGTCGGCGTACAGCCGGTGCGCCCAGTCGATGTGGGTGTCCAGCCCGCCCGGCTCGTGCGACATGGCGATGATGTTGAGCACGTAGGGCGCCTGGCGCTCCCCGTAGGCGGTCTCCTCGGCATCGGCGCGGGCCACCGCGCCCCCGAAGTGGTGGACGTGGATCTCCGATGCCGGCGAGGTCGCGTCCTGGTGGTAGCGGACCAGGGTCTCGATCGCCTTGTCGTCCAGATCCCGCATGTAGCCGGCCTTCATGTAGGCCTTGGTCCCGCGCGGGTAGATGTCGTCGAGCAGGCTCTGCATCTGGACGTAGGGCATCGGGCCGACCAGGTCGGCGACCGGGTCGCCCAGATCGCGGAACGGCTGCAGCGCCTTCATTCCCTCGTCGGGGTCGCCGGCGTAGCAGCCGACCAGGGCGACCAGCTTCTTGCCGTGCCACTCCTCGGGCAGGAACGGTGCGGGCGGCGCGGTCAGCAGGCCAGCGAACGTCGTCAGCTCGTCGGGGACGGTCTTCACGAACTCGCGGTAGAAGCGAAGGATCTCCTCCGCCCGATCACCCGGGTAGAAGACCGGGCCGGCGGCCACGGTCGGGCCGACCTTGTGCAGGTCGAACTCGAAGGAGGTGACGACGCCGAAGTTGCCCCCTCCCCCGCGCAGGCCCCAGAGGAGGTCGGCGTTCTCGGTCGCGCTCGCGGTGAGGATCTGGCCGTCGGCGGTGACCACCTCGGCCGAGCGCAGGTTGTCGCAGGCGAGGCCGTACTTGCGCATCAGCCAGCCGATCCCTCCGCCCAGGGTGAAGCCGGCGACGCCGGTGGTCGAGACCAGTCCGCCGGTGGTGGCCAGGCCGTGCTCCTGGGTGGCGGCGTCGAGCTCCCCCAGATGACACCCCCCTCGGCGCGGACGGTGGCGGCGTCCACATCGATCTCGATGCCCTTCATCGGGGAGAGGTCGATGACGATGCCGTCGTCGCACGGTCGAGAAGCCGGGGATGCTGTGGCTGCCGCCGCGCACGGCGACGTCGAGCCCCTCGCTGCGGGCGAAGCCGACCGCATGGCGCACGTCGGCGGCGTCGGCGCAGCGGGCGATCACCGCCGGGCGGGCGTCGTGGACGCCGTTCCAGATCGCCCGCGCCTCGTCGTAGGCGCCATCGCCAGGCTTGACCATCTCGCCGTGCAGCCCGTCCTCGAACTCCTTCAGCGTTGCCGCTCCAAGCACTCCTTGCGCTGCCATGACCGCTCCTTCTCGTTGGGATTTCTGCGTCTCTCCTGACGACGCACAGCGAGGCTAGGGGCCGCCTCTTAGCACCCACTTTGCAGCGTCTTAGCCTCCAGCTTCCGGCAGTAGGCGATGCCGGCGTCGCCGCTCGAGCAGCTCGAAGTGCCGGCTCGCCCGGTCCAGCCAGCGGCGCCCCATCGCCGCCTCGCCGTCCTCCGCGCAGATCGCCGCCAGCACAGCCAGCGCCCACCCCTCCTGGTGGGTCGTCCCGATCCCTCCGAAGACCGCGGCGGCGGCCTCGAGGTGAGCCCGGGCATCGGCGCGATCGCCGGCGCAGAGCGCCACGGTCGCCAGGCTCAGCTCGGCGGCGCCGAGGCCGATCAGGTCGTCGTTCTCGGCGAACCAGGTCCGGCTCTGCCCGGCCGAGATGCGGGCGCCGTCCGCGTCGCCGGAGCGGGCCAGGAGCATCGCCAGGCAGCCGAGGGTGATCCCGGCGCCGCGGCGGTCGCCGATCTCCTGCCGCAGGGCGAGGCTGCGCTCGAGCAGCGACCGGCCTCGTTCGAAGTCGCCGCCGGAGCGGGCCAGGTTGCCGAAGGCGTTGAGCGCGAAGGCCTCGCCCTGCTGGTCGCCGAGCTGCTCGAAGCGGGCGAGGCTCTCCTCGATCAGCTCCTCCGCGTGGGCGAAATCGGCCTCGGCGCGATCCACCGCGGCGAGGTTGACGAGGATGTGGGCGGCGGCCGCGGCGCCGCCCACGCGGCGGGCGACGATCGTGGTGTCCTCGTGCAGCGAGGAGCGGGTAGCCGGTCTCGGGCTCGACCGAGATCATCCCGTAGCTGAGCGGCCAGAGCGCCGGGCGCGGCTCGGTGGCCAGAGCGCCGGCGTGCTCCAGCGCGGCTTCCAGCTGCTCCCGTGCGGGGCCGTATTCGCGCCGGAACCAGGCGGCGATGCCGCGCGTGTGCGCCGCCCACATCGGCGGCCGCTCGGCCGGCAGGTCGTCGGCGACCAGCGCCTCGTGTTCGCGCACGAGCAGCTCGACGTCCTGCGCGGGACTGACGATCACCCGGTAGGCCGCCGAGACCTCGACCGCGTCGAACATCCCGGCCCGATCCTCGAGCTCGCGGAAGATCGCCACGCTCTCGGCCGCGAACTCGTGGATCCGCCCGTGGACGCCGCGGCGCAGCCCGATCACGCAGGCGGCGAGCAGGGCGCGGGCGCGCACCGCCGTCGGCTCGGGCGCCGCGGCCAGGGCGGCGGTGAGCCAGCGGTACCCCTCGGCGAGGTAGCCGCGCATCAGCCAGAAACGCCAGAGGGCGACAGCAAGGCGCAGCGCCGCCTGAGGATCGGCGACCAGCGCCGAGGCCAGGGCGGCGCGGAGGTTGTCGCGCTCCCGATCGAGGCCCCGCAGCGTGATCCGGGCCGGCAGCTCGCCGGCCGGCGTCGGGTCGCTCTCGGCCAGCGCGAGGTACCAGTCGCGATGGCGCCGCTCTAGGGCGGACCGTTCCCCAGCCTCCTCGAGACGCTCGACCGCGTACTGGCGCACGGTCTCCAGCAGCCGGTAGCGACGGTCGCCGGATCCCCCTTCGACCTGGACCAGCGACTTGTCGATCAGCCTGCCCAGCAGGGCGACGACCTCGCTGCGCCGCAACGGGTCCTCGGCGCAGACGTCCTCCGCCGCCTCCAGCCCAAAGGCGCCGGCGAACACTGCGAGCCGGCGCAGCAGCACCTGCTCGGAGGCGTCGAGCAGGTCGAAGCTCCAGGCGAGCGTCGCCCGCAGCGTCTGCTGTCGGGTCATCGCCGTGCGGGCCCCGGCCGAGAGCAGGTCGAGCGAGTCGTCGAGGCGCTCGACGATCTGAGCCGGAGTGAGAACGGCCGCCTGCGCCGCCGCCAGCTCGATCGCCAGCGGCATCCCGTCGAGACGGTGGCAAAGGGAGGCGACGGCGTCCGCGTTGTCGTCGCCGAGCTCGAATCCGGGGGCGGCCTGCGCGGCCCGGGCGGCGAACAGCCGCACCGACTCCGCCGCCGGCGACTCCACCGCCGGCGCGCCGGCGACCAGCTTGGGGAGGGAGAGCGAGGGCACGCGCCAGGTCACCTCGCCGGGAACGCGGAGCGGCTCGCGACTGGTCGCCAGCACGGTCAGGTGCGGGCAGCGGCTGAGCAGGGCCTCGGCGAGGTGGGCGATCGGCTCGACCAGGTGCTCGCAGTTGTCGAGCAGGAGCAGCTGCTGGCGGTCGCCGATGTGAGCGGCGAGGGCGACCTCCGGCGCCCGGTCGGAGGCGAGCCGGGTGTCCAGGGCCTGGGCGACCGCCGGGCCGACCAGCTCGGGCTCGCCGAGCGCCGCCAGCTCGACCGGCCAGACCCCGTCGGAGAAATCCTCCGCCTGCTGCCCCGCAAGCTGCAGCGCCAGCCTGGTCTTGCCGCAGCCGCCGGCCCCGGTCAGGGTGAGGAGCCTCGCGTCGCGCAGCAGCGCCGCGGCCTCGGCCAGCTCGCGCTCGCGGCCGACGAAGCTGGTCAGCTGTGACGGCAGCTTGGGCCCGCGGCCGGCCGCCGCTTCAGGCTCGTCGCGCTCCTCCAACTCCGCCAGCTCAGCCTCCAGGGCGAGGCGGAGCTCTTCGAGCGAGTCGCGCCGCTCCCGGCTCCAGTCCTCGTAGCGGTCAGCCGGCAACAGCTCGGCGTCGAAGTCCTCGAGCGCCGCGCGGTAGGCGCCGGGCTCGCCCTGCTCGCGCGCCGCAGCGGCGAGCTCTTCGAAGGCGACCGCGTCGATCCGGATCGGGTCCTCGGGGCTGAGCAGGATCAGTTCTTCGCGCAGCTCCAGGTAGCGGCCGCCGTCCAGCCCGATCGAGTCAAGCGCACGTCGGGCCGCGAAGATCGCCTGATGGAGGTTGTTGCGGGCGGAGTCCGGGTCCCGCCCCGCCCACAGCAGCTCGACGGCCTGGTCGACGTGGAGGCGGTGCTCGGGAGCGAGGGCGAGCAGCTTGATCAGCGTCTTCGCCTTGCGCAGCCGCCAGGCGTCGTCGGCGATGACGTTGTCGCCGACGCTGATGGAGAACGCCCCGAGGAGACCGATGCACAACACCTCATCGCCCATCGATGTGCCTTTGCCGAGGGCCGGGGTCTGCTTCATGTCGAACCCCGAAGCCGCTTCCGTATTCCCCGCGAGCTCCTTCCAAATCAACCTCGAAGCCAGGACCGGGTCCGGGACTCCCTTCAGCTCGTACTCGCTCGCAGCTTCGAGCGTGACGCCGTCACGCGACGCGACCAGTGACTCCACGACTCCCTGAACCAACACCTCGCCGGTGCCTGCCGCGGAGCAGAGCCGGCTCGCGATCACCACCGTCATCCCGTGTAGGTCGTCCCCGTCGGCAATCGGCTCACCGGCTGCGACCCCCACGCGAGCGGCGATTCCGATCTTGCCCTGGGCGCCGTCGAGCCGCTCGACCGCTGCTTGGATTCCGGCCGCGGCCCTCAACGCTCCGAGCGCGCTTTCGAAGGTCGCCATCGTGCCGTCGCCGAGAGTCTTCACCACGCGCCCACCGCCACCCTTAACCTCGCGGGCGACATCTTCGACGTGAGCGCGGCGCACCCGCTCCATGCGATCGTCTCCCAACCTCGCAAGCAGGGCGGTCGAGTCCACCAAGTCGCTGAAAACGACGATCGCAACCCCGTCCATGCCCGCCATCTTCTCGCATTCACTAAAGAGCCTCGAAACCCGAGGCTACGATCAAGCTCGCGCAGGATCTCGCTTAGAAGAAAATGTGACCACCGAGGCCTTGATTCCGGCTGCGGTCCCTGCGAGGAGCCCCACAACTTCCCAGGCGAGATACATCGCGCAGCCCTGCCAAACATTCGCGACCCCAGAGGTCATTTGCCTCTTACTTTCGCTATAGTTATATATAAGCGAAATGACAGAGACGGCGGCAACAGAGAAGCGGCAGTACCGGATGAAGGTCCGGGCGCAACGCTCCGAAAAGACGGCCGAGCGGATCCGCGAGGTGGCGTTGGAGCGATTCCTGTCCCAGTCCTACGACGAGGTGACGCTTGCCGAGGTCGCTGAGGTTGCCGGAGTAACCGTCCCCACCCTGATCGCGCATTTCGGCCGCAAGGAGGACTTGTTCGCGGCCGTGCTGGAAGACTGGGGCGGTCGCATGGTCGAGTCACGTGACGAGGCCCCCGTCGGCGATCACGCGGGCGCGATCCGCAATCTGCTCGATCACTACGACGCCGAAGGCAACCGCATCCTCCACCTCCTCGCCGAGGAGGATCGGTTCCCGGCCGTCCGCGCGATGACCGACGAGGGGCGGAAATTTCACCGGGAATGGGTCGAGCGGATCTTCAAGCCGAGCCTGAGATCGCTGCGGGGCGCCCGTAGGGAGCAGCTCGTAATCCAGCTGATCGTCGCCACCGACCTCCTGACCTGGAAGCTGATTCGACTCGACATGAAGCTGTCGCGCCGCCGCACCGAAGCGGCGATCGTGCAAATGGTCGACGCGCTGACGGGAGCTGGCTGATGGCACGCGTGCTGGTCTACACCTGTCCCGGGTCGGGCCACGCCTACCCGCCGGTCCCCACCTCGATCGCCCTGCGCGATCGCGGACACGACGTCGTCTTCCGCACCGCGAGTGACAGCGTGCCCGCAATCGAGCGGCTCGGCCTCTCCGCGGCACCGATCGATCCGCGCATCGAGGCGATACCGCTCGAGGACTGGAAGACGCGCACGTCGATTGGCGCCCTCGTGTCGGCATGTGACACCTTTGCCAAGCGGGCGCGCTACGAGATCCCCTACCTGCAAGCAGCGATCGAGGCAGAGTGTCCGGACCTGATCTGGGTCGACACCAATGCCACGGGCGCCGCTGTGGTGGCCGAGGCCTCCGGAGTGCCGTGGGCTCATTACATGCCGCATCCACATCCCGGGCCAGCTCGAGGCGTTCCCGTTTTTGGCCCCGGCTTTGCCCCTTCGACGAGTCAGCTCGCGCGCCTTCGGGACGCCGGTCTGACCGCACTCAAGCCGCTTGCCTTCCGCTCGTTCTTGCGCAGCCACAACTCCCATCGGGCGGACCTTGGCCTGCCGGCATTCGACGGCATCGAAGACCTCTATGTCTGTCGCCCCACTGCTGATCCAGTTCTCGGCGGAACCCTTCGAATACCCGCGCGAGTGGCCGCGAGAACGTGCGGCTCGTCGGCCCGGCCCTGTGGGAGCCGCCCGGCCCCGAGCCCGAGTGGCTGGCCGCCGAGGAGCGTCCGATCATCCTGGTCACGGCCTCGACCGAGTTCCAGGACGACGCGGAGCTGATCCGAAGCGCGCTCGAGGCTTTCGCCGGTCGGCCCTATGCGATCGTCGCCACCACGGCCGCGCACGACCCGGGCGACTTCGACGTTCCGGCCAAACGCCAGGGTCGAGCGCTATCTCCCCCACGGTCCGATCCTGCGCCGGGCCGCCGCCGTGATCTCCCACGGCGGCATGGGCACCACCCAGAAGGCGCTGGCCGCCGGAGTGCCGGTCTGCGCGGTCCCGTTCATGCGCGACCAGTTCGAGGTGGCGCGCCGGGTCGAGCACTGCGGCGGCGGCACGCTGCTGCCGGCCAAGCGCCTCCGCCCCGACCGGCTGCGCAGCGCAGTCGAGGGGGCGATCGCCTGCCGGGAGGGCGCCGAGCGGGTTCGCGACGCCTTCGGGCGGGCCGGAGGCGCGGAGGCAGCGGCATCGGCGCTTGAGGGCCTGCTGGCGCCTGAGCGCCAGGCGACTCGGCGCCGAGCGATGAAGCCGACAGTCGACATCGATCTCTACGGGGACAGCGTCGTCGAGGATTCGGCGGCCGCGTTCCAAAGGATTCGCGACGCTGGGCCGGTCGTACGGCTGCCCCGGAACCGGATCTGGGCAATGGGACGGTACGAGGACGTGCGCGCGGCACTGCGGGACGAGGAGCTGTTCACCAGCGATCACGGCGTTGCCGCGAACTCACTCATCAACCTCACCGGGCGCAAGTCCATTCTGTTCAGCAACGGCAAGACACACGCCATCCGCCGCCAGGTCCAGATGCGACTCCCTCGGCGCGAAAGCGCTCGCTCCAACCGCCGAGCGCCTCGATGAAGAAGCCGACGCACTCGTCAAAAGCCTGGTCGGCGTTGGCGAGTTCGACGCCGTACGGGACTTCTCCAGCGGCCTACCCGTCAGGGTCGTGGCCGACTTGATCGGCCTCCGCGTCTCCAGCGATCAACTGCTGGACTGGGCCACGTCGGCCTTCGACCAGCTTGGCCCGTTCAACCGTCGCTGGTGGCGTGCCGGTTGGAGCTCAATCGGCCTGTTCGTCCACATGCTGCGGCTGAAACGCGCACATCTTGTACCGGGAAGCTGGGCGGCGAGCGTGTTCGACGCCGCTGACCGCGGTGAGATCGGGAAATTCGAAGCGCGGATGATGATCATGGACTTCGTCGCCCCAGGCCTGGACACGACGATTCTCTCCACCACCCACATGCTCTGGCTGCTGGGCCGCAATCCGGACGCCTGGCAGCGCCTCCGCCAAGACCCGGCGCTGATTCCCGCGGCGGTCGTAGAGGCGGTGCGCATGTCCTCGCCGGTCCGTTGCTTCACCCGCCGCGTAAGTCGTGACGCCGAGGTCGGCGGCGTCAACCTTCGGGCCGGCGATCGTGTCGCGATGCTCTTCGGCTCGGCGAACATGGACGAGCGCCGCTACCCAGACCCCACCCATTTCGACCTTGACCGCCCGCCGGGGGGCAACCTGGGCTGGGGCAACGGACCGCATACCTGCATCGGCATCCACCTCGCGAAGTTGGAGATGCAAGCGCTGCTTCGAGCGCTGATCTCGAACGTCGAGACAATCGAAACCGTCGAGGATCCGCCACGAATCCGCAACAACACCTTGCAGGGGATCGCGGTTTTGCCTGTTCATCTGGCTTGATTGGGCTGGCGGATTCAAACCAGCTACTCCAGGGAACAACCTCAAGCAAAGCGGGAGGCGTGCCTCAAAGGTTTCCCAAAGGTCACGCCAGTACAGTTTTTCTGCAATGAGCTCCACGCTTCAATTCGACGAGGAGGAATCACGACGGATCGAGGCGATCTACAGCACGCCCGATGTCGTCGCCCAGCGCCAGGCGGTGCGCGATGCGCTCGAGGTCAAGCCGGGCGAGCGGGTGCTCGACATCGGGGCGGGCCCGGGCTTCCTCGCGGCCGAGTTGGCCGCCAGCGCCGCACCGAATGGCGCCGTCTTGGGCACCGACATCAGCGAGGCCATGCTGGCGATCGCCGCGGCTCGTCTTGGCTCGACAGGTAATGGCGAGCTGCGCTTCGAACACGCCGACGCGTGTGCGCTGCCCTGCGCAGATAAGAGCTTTGACGCCGTCGTCTCCACCCAGGTCTATGAGTACGTGGAGGACATCGCGGCGGCACTTTCGGAGCTTGCCCGTGTGTTGCATCCGGGGGGCCGCGCGGTGGTACTCGACACCGACTGGGATTCGATCGTCTGGCACTGTGGCGATCCCTCGCGCATGCGGCGCGTACTGGACGCCTGGGGCGAGCATCTGATCGATCCGCACCTGCCACGCAGGCTGATCGGCCTGCTGGGGGAGGCAGGCTTGACGCTCAAGTTCTGCCGGGTCGTACCTATCCTCAACCTGCGCAGCAACCACAACACCTACAGCGAGGGGATGGCCGAGCTGATCGCCGACTACGTCCCCGGCCGGCAAGGGCTCACCGAAGCCGACGCCATTGCGTGGAGGGAGGACCTGGACCGCTTCTCCCGCAGCGGCGATTACTTCTTCAGCCTCAACCGCTACCTCTTCCTGGCCACGAAGCGCTGAGCATCGTGTTGCCGCCGTCTCAACGGCGCAGCGGCCACCCCTTAGACAACTGAAACTTGTGGGCAGTGCCTAGACCCTCGTGACGATCAGCAGCGCTCCGAACACCCCGAGCACTGCCGAGCCGAAGCTAAAGAAAGCGATTGCAAGCTGAATTTTTCGCGCTTGGACTTCGAGTCGGACCGTGCGATAGCGGACGACAGCGGTCTTGTGTTCAAGCCGCGCAATGTCGAACTCGGCATCCATCGCACCCGACTATTTGCCAAACGCCAAATTGTCTAAGCAGCCTCCCCGATCACCACCCGGCGCCGTCCGTCTTTCATGTGGCCGTCCGGATAGCGTTCCTTCAATTGGGCCGCGCGCTCGGTGTCGCGAACGAGCTGCATGCCGTGGAGAGCCATGAAGAAGGAATCGTCGCTGCCAAGATTGGCGAGAGCCTGCGCCTTCGAGTTGTAGACAGTTGAGCGAGACACGCCCTGCGCCTCGGCGATCTCCGCTGGCTTGAGGTCGGCGTAGAACTCGCCGTCGATGACCTCCCGCTGGCGGCGGGGCAATCGGTCCACTGCGGTGCGACATACCGAGCGGACCTCATAGTGATTCAGGTATTGGGCGACGGGCTCGTACAGCCAGCGGACGCCGAAATGCCACTGTCGGAAACCGCTGCCTTCCCCCAACTTCGGAGGGTCGACATCCTCGAACCCCCGGAGGAAAGCCTGCATCGCCTCAGCCTCCTGAGCCCGGAGCTTGGTGGTCTGCACTTCCGCCAACTCGCCGTGGAGGAAGTTCAAGGTGAAGTGGGCAACCGTCTCCCGCAGCCAGCCGAACAGATGCTTCGGAGGAGGTGACGGGAATCGGTAGATGGCTTCGAACATCGCCTGTCGCGTGACGTCGACGAGTCGCCCGCGCTCGATTTCAGCAAGGCGTTTCGCCTCCTCCCGGCGGAAGGCTGCCGGCGCCTCAGACGGCGCGTCCAGCCCGGAACGCACGTCCAAGAGCAGCCGCTCGACCCCCCGCCGCACGCCCTCGAAGACGAGGAGCAGGAAGATGAACTCGCTCTGGCTTTTCTCGGGTGCCTTTCGCACGCGGGCCAGCATGGGTTCGAGGTAGTGCTGCTTCTCTGCGGCGGTCTCCATCTTGTCGCGCCACTTCCAATCCTCAAGCAGCGGAACCACCTTCTCGCTCGCCTGTAGCTGGTACATATCGTCATAGAGGCGCATCAAGCGCTTGGTCTCGTCGTCGTACGGCTCCCATGCCTTCTTGCGATGCGGCCCTCGCCCGGACGTGGCGAGTCGCGGCGAGGAGGAGCCGTACCACTTGGGCAGCCGCATCTCCGGCGTCCCGTCATCCTCTGAGGGCCAAGGTTGGTGCTTGATCGGCATGTTGATCTCCTTTGTAGCCAGGCGACCGGCTGTTACCGGCCCTTCCACCTACACAAGAGAGCGGGTCTCTAGTCCACGGCAATCCACCGGGCGATTTCGCAGTCGACTACGAAAGTTCGGCAACCGGGGCTCCCACGAGGACGAATCGGCGCAGTCGAGCTAATCAGCGGGCCCGCTACCAGTAGATCGCAACGAACTCGACGTCGAGGAAGCGCTCTACGGTGCTCACCAGCGCGTGGGTCTCCCACCAGTACCTGCTCGGCGGCCGTCCGTCGGCCGCGCGGGGTTGGCTGGCCCGGGCCGAGCGGGGCTTGGAGGACAGGCAGTGTGAGGGCAGGGGCTGGGTGGCGGTCGAGCGCGCGCGCGAAGGGCAGAGCATCGACGAGTGCGCGGCGCATGCGCGGCGAGCGCTCGAGATCGCCCGCGAGCATGGAGCCGGTGACCTCGAGGTCTTCGCGCTCAGCCTGCTGGGCCAGGCCGAGGTCCGCGCCGGTCGCGTGGTCGAGGGCATGGGGCTGCTCGAGGAGGCAATGGCCTCCGCCTCCGCCGGACAGGTCCGCAACATTCACACGCTGGCGGAGGCCTACTGCAATCTGATCGCTGCCTGCACCGGTGCGGGCGGCGTCGTCGCAACGGCCTTCGCGGAGAAAGCCGTCGAAGGCTCGCTCACGGGCCGCGATGCCCTCCTCGACCTGACCGAGGAACCAAAGCGCCTGGCCGAGCCCATCGTGCGCGTCGGGGGCCTCCTCCTCCTCGCGCAGCGCAGCTTCGAAGGCGTCTCGCGCTGCTTCCCACTGAGCGCTTTCCAGAAGTTGGACCGCCTGCATCGTCGCGATCATCCCACCATAGCCCGCACCTGACCGATGCCCGCCCCGAATCGACGTCTTGGCCTCGGGATCCTGAGATCGAGGCACACTCAATAAACGGGGCGGGGTGATTGGTACCCGCTTTGCATCCGGCGGGATATATGCCAGGTGGCAGTAGTACTAGCCAACGCGCGGCCGTAGCTTCGATGTCGGCGGTTCCGGAGGCGAAGCCCTCCCACCGTGCCGCCTGCATACCTCTACGAAAGGCTGGACCCGGATGACCACCGAGGCGATTTCAGAGACGAATCTAGGAGAGCTCTTGCTGACCTATGGCAAGGCCTGGAACGACCACAATGCAGATGCGATCGCCGCGCTGCACACGGAGGACACGCGATTCTGCACCCATGGCGTCAGCGAGACGGTGAAGGGCCGGGCGGCGATGCGCACGGCGGCGGCCGATACCTTCGAGCGGTTTCCGGCGTTTGCTTCTGAGCCGCGCAAGGTCCTGTTCGGCGATGATCACTGGGTACTCGAATGGACGGTGATCAGCGGGGACGTCAGGGTCGACTGTGTCGACATCATCACCATCGAGGATGGCCTGGTGAAGACCAAGGACAGCTATTTCGACGTCGAGCAGCTGCGGATCGCGCTAGCTGAGTGAACTTGGCGGGCCGGAATATATGCCAGGTGGCAGTAGTACTCGCCTGTCACCGCCCATAGCTTCGGTGTTGACGCTGACCACGCGGGTCGGCCCGCTCAGACGGAGGTGTGTCAAATGTCCTCGAACGATGCTCGCCTAACCCGACTCACCGCCGGTGCCGCGCTCGGCATCGCGCTGCTGTATCTCGTCAGCGTTCCGATCGGCTCGTTGGCAAGCCTGCCCGCCCCGAACGCCTCGGCGGCTGATTTCGCCCAGTTCTTCGCTCAGCACCGGACCGGTGTACTCGCTGCCGTGGCGCTGAACGGGATTGCCTGGTGCGCCCTGCTGCCGGTCACCTTCGTCGGCCTGCGCTCATTCCTGGGCGAGCGCGGCGGCGTCGCCGCGACCGTGGCGCTGGTCTGCGCCGGGGTCGAGGCGGCGCTGATCGGAGTGATCCTGCTGTTCGGTGGGATCGCCGCATACATGGCGCCCCACCTCGGCCTGGAATTATCGAAGCTGCTCGGTGTCGGCATGAGCGTTGCCACCAGCCTCTCGGAGTGGCCGACGATCGCCTGCGTGATCGGATTGGTGATCGCCGCCCGACGCTGTGCGGCGCTGCCGAAATCGGTGCTCGCATTCGGTCTCCTGGTCGCGGCCCTGGACGTGGTGAGCGCGCTCTCGTTCGCTCGCTCGGGAGTTCTGTCGCCCGACGGGATCGCCCTGGCGGCTGCGCCGGCGTTCGCGATCTGGATGGCCTGCATAGGCGTCGTCCTACTGCGGCGCCCCGTCGCCGTCGACGTCGCTGCTCCCGCCTTGGCCTGAGCGGGGAGCTACCTAGATCTGGCGCGGGGCCGTGACAGACTCCACCCGTGGCCGGCACTCGGCCGGCCGATCGTGTGGAGGTCGGGTTGCGAGAAATCGCCAAGGCGAAAGAAGCGCCGTCCGCAGCGCCGGACGGCTCCGGGGCGCCGAACAACCTCCCAGAGCAGCTGACCAGCTTCATCGGCCGCGAGCGCGAGCTGAGCGAGGCGGCGGAGGCGCTCGGCGCCACGCGGCTGTTGACCATGACCGGGGCGGGCGGTTGCGGCAAGACGCGGCTCGCCGCCCAGGCGGCAGCCGAGCAGCTCGATCGTTTCCCCGATGGCGCCTGGTGGATCGAGCTGGCGCCGCTGGCGGATCCGGACGCCGTCGGCGCGGCTCTCGGGGACGCCGTCGGCGTCAAGCCGCTCCCCGGCCAGTCCTCGCTGGACGCGGCGGTCGCCCACCTGGCCGAGGCCCGGGCGCTGGTCGTCCTCGACAACTGCGAGCACCTGCTCGAGGCCTGCGCCGCGGGGGCGGAGGCGCTTCT
This sequence comes from uncultured Solirubrobacterales bacterium, assembly GCA_963824705.1. Lineage (GTDB taxonomy): Bacteria > Actinomycetota > Thermoleophilia > Solirubrobacterales > 70-9 > VRUE01. Next base: position 1,193,866 of record CAWGQE010000003.1, on the reverse strand, counting down.
GCACGGCTGCCCCAGGGTCACCGTGCTGGCGACGAGCCGGGCGCCGCTCGGAGTGGCCGGCGAGGCTGACTGGCGTGTGCCCTCGCTCTCGCTGCCACCGCAGCGCCCGGAGACGGAGCCCGTCGAGGCGCTCACCGAGTCCGATGCCGTGCGCCTGTTCGTCGAGCGGGCGAGAAAGGTGCGCCCGCACTTCAGCGTCGACGCCGCAAACGGTCCCGCGATTGCGCGGATCTGCAACGACCTCGATGGGATTCCTCTGGCGATCGAGCTGGCGGCGGCGCGTGTTCGGGTGCTCGGCGTCAAGCGGATCGCCGCAGGGCTGGGCGACCGCTTCCAGTTGCTGACCGGCGGGGCGAGGTCGGCGATGCCACGCCAGAAGACCCTGGCCGCCTCGGTCGACTGGAGCCACGATCTGCTCGATGACGACGAGCAGATGCTGTTCAGGCGGCTGGGAGCATTTGCCGGCGGTTGGACGCTCGAAGCCGTCGAGGAAGTCTGCTGCGGCGACGGGCTCGACCGGGCGGCACTCCTCGACCTGCTGACGTCGCTGGCCGAGAAGTCCCTCGTCGTCGTCGAAGAGGACGGCGCAGCGGTGCGCTACCGGCTGCTGGAGACGGTCCGCCAGTACGCGCTGCAGCGGCTCGCGGCGGCCGGCGAGGCCGACGATCTTCGCGAGCGCCATCTCGACTTCTACCTCGCTCTAGCCGAGCAGATCGCCCCGCACCTGGAGGCCGCCGGTCAGAGCACCTGGCTCGACGCACTCGACGCCGAGGCGGCCAACCTCGCTGCGGCGCTCGACCAGGCGGCCGACGGCGACGGCGAGCGGACGCTGCGCCTCTGCGCGGCGCTGACGGTCTGGTGGAAGCTGCGCGGGCGCTTCGCGATCGCCGACGACGCCTACCTGCGGGCGCTGGGGGCCGGGCCGGCGGAGCCCTCGGCCCTTCGAGCTCGGGTTCTGTGGGGGCGTGGCTACCTGCTGACCTACGCGGGCCGATTCGAGGAGGCGGCCGCCAGCGAGCTGGAAGCGCTCAAGATGGCCCGCTCGCTGGGGGAGGTCTCGACGGCGGCGCGGGCGCTCGACGTGCTGGGAACGATGCAGATGTACCCGGACCCAACCGGCGCCCGCAAGGGGCTCGAGCAGGCGCGAGAGCTGGCCCGAGCCAGCGATGACGAGTGGTGCTTTGTGGATGCGACGCAGATCCTCGGCTTCGCGCTGGCCATGCAGGGCGATGCGGGCGCCGTCTGCGTCTTCGAGGAGGCGATCGAGATCATCGAGCGCACCGGCTACGCGGAGTTCGCCGCCTGGCATTGGGTGGGTGTCGGGGCTGTGCGACACGTGATCCAGGGTCGCGACGAGGAAGCCCTGGCGCTGTATGAGCGTGCGATCGCCCTGGCCGACGCGGTCGGCGAGCCGGTCAGCGCCGGCACCGCCCACGCCTACCGGGGCATTCTGCGTGCCGAGCGGGGCGACGGAAAGGCCGCCCTGGCAGACCTCGATTCGGCAATGGAGCGCTCGGCCGCCGCTGCCGCCGGCCTCGCGATCTCCCCTCTTCAGGTGGCCATCCCCTATGCCCAGGCGAGTGCCGGACTGCTTGAGGAGGCGCGTGGCTCGCTGCAGGATTACCTGGAGCGGGGCGCGGCCGGCGGACCCTATGAAACGGCGCTGGCCCTCCTGGCCCTGACGCGCGCCGAGCTCGGCCTCGGCCTGTTCGACAGCGGCGGGGCTCACGCACGGAACATCGCCGAGATAGCCGAAGGTCCGCTCGACAACCCGGTCTTCCGGGCGGCCGCTCAGCAGGCGCTGGCGGTGGTGGCGCTGGCGCAGGGGGAACCGACCGAGGCCGAGCAGCTCGCCCACGGGTCATTGGCGAGCGCCGTCGAGCAGGCGCTGGCCGCTCATCTCCACCCCGCCCTCGACGTGCTTGCCGCGGTCGCGGCGGCACTCGAGAGCTTCGAGGAGGCGGCGCGCATCCTCGGCGCCGCGGATCGCGCCCGAGAGGATCTCGGCCGGGCTCGCTGGCCCCACGAGCAGGAAGCGGTCGAGACGCTCGGGGAGCGGCTCCGCAGCGAGCTTGGCGCCGAGCGTTTCACTGCGGCCATCACGCAAGGGCGCGCGCTGGACACTGATCAGGCAATCGGCTGGCTGGGGCGCACCCGCGGCTCCCGCAAACGGCCCTCCGGAGGCTGGGAGTCACTGACCCCCACCGAGCTGCAGGCCGTCGAGCTCGCCGCCGATGGCCTCACCAATCCGGAGATCGGCGAGCGGATGTTCATCGCCCGCGGCACCGTCAAGATGCACCTCTCGCACGTCTACGCGAAGCTCGACATTCGCAACCGCTCTGAGCTGGCCTCGCTTGTCGCACGGAGAGCGGGTCAACGAGGGGCATAGCGGGCGCCAGCGCCGTATCGCGCCCATGAGGAGGTCATCTTGAACCCGGTCTCCGAGATTTCGGGCACTTCTCGCCAGAAGTGCCCGACTCGGCTCGCCACCGCTCGGCAAACGTCTCCGCATAGCAGTGAGCACAGCCTGGGGAAACCTTGTCGCAGCCGGTCACCGGGTTCCAGGTCGCCTCAGTCCACTCGATTGCGCTCTGGTCGGCATATCGCATCAATCTTCGCCGACGCTGCGCGAATTCCCGCTCCGGGCGAATCGAGCTGATCGCACCGCGTATCAGCCTGCAACTCAACCGCGGCGGTCGAACCGCCACAGCAGCAACAGCAGGCCGGCCCAGAAAACGACCACCGCGGCCGAGATGCCAATCGCCGCCCCCGCCAGGCAGCCGGCGATCACCCCGGCGAGGCCGGCGGCGCATCCCAGCCAAGTGCCTTGCGCCTCGGGCGTCACCCCACCAGCCCCCTACAGCGGCGCGTCGGAGCGATCAACGATGCCCGATCGCGATCAGCCGCCGGTCGAACTCCTCACGGCTGCCAACCGGGCCGAGAACGTCGAGGATGCCGGCGTCGGTTGGGTTAGGCGACTCCCGCCGGGTCGCCTCGGAGGGCATCCTGTCGGCGATTGCCCTCGGATGTGCGGCGTTGGAGCGTGACACGCCCGCCCCGGGCCGGCACGATGAAGACGTTGCGGTGCGCGACCCGCTCCGAGCGGCGGCGAGAAGGTTCAATGCGAGCCTGGCGCAGGATCGTCCGCAGCACGATTCGGGCCTCGGCCATCGAGAAGGCGGCGCCGATGCATCGCCTCGGTCCGCCGCCGAAGGGAATCCAGGTGTAGGTCCCAGCGCGGGTGTCGAGGAAGCGCTCGGGCCGGAAGGCGAGCGGATCGGGATAGAGCTCGGGGCGGCGGTGTACAAGCGTGATGTAGGGAACGACCATCGTGCCGCTCGGGATGGTCAGCCCGGGTAGCTCGAAGGGCTCGGTAGCGAGTCGCGCCGTGAGTGGGAAGGCCGGGCGCAATCGCATCGTCTCCTTGATCACCGCGTCGAGGTATTCGTCGTCTCCGTCGAGTGCCGCGCTTTCAAGGCGCGCGAGTACGTCTGGATAGCGGCTGATGCGCTCCAGCACCCACGTGAGGGTGGAGGCCGTGGTGTCGTGGCCGCCGAGTAGAAGAGTGCGCATCGCATCGCAGATCTCGTTGTCGCTCATCGCCTGACCCTGCTCATCGGGAGTGCGCAAGAACATTCCGAGGACATCCTCCCCATTGAGCCTCTCCTCGCTGCGGCGCTGGGCGACCTCTTCCATCACGACCGCGTCGACCGCGGCGATTGCGCGGCTCATTCGAGGGAAGGGCCTGTCCCAACCGTCCTTACGGCTGGTAGCGATCATCGTCTGGATGAAGAAGCGCCGCGAGTGGCCCTCGCGAAGCAGCGCGAGCGTCGCTGAGCGCAGCCGCTCGACGCGTGCGGGATCGGTGACCCCGAACACCGTGGCCATCATCACCTCAAGAGTGATCCCCTCGATATGTGGCCCAGCGGGGGTGGGGCGACCATAGGGCCAGCGTGCAAGAGCCTCCTCGGTCTTGCGCTCCATGGTCTCGTGGTAACTGGGGAGCGCGCGTCCGTGGAACGGCGGCAACTGCTTTCGCCGCATGCGCATGTGCTCGGGGCCATCGAGGTTCGTGAGCCCCGTCGGGCCGAGGACGAGATGGTGAGCTGAGGCCTTGGCCAGGGCAGCACCGAGGCGAAGCACGTCGGTGTCGGCGGTGAACACGCGCTTGATGTCCTCGGGGTCGGTCAGGCACAGCCACGGTCCGGTCGCCGAGGGCATCGGAACCACGAAGCGGTCGCCGAGGCGCTGGCAACTGCGCGCGAACCGCTCCGGGGCGAGCCAGTACTGAGCGGCATTGGCAACTGCAGGCCGTTGCAGTCGGGGCAGGGCGAAGAGCGCTTTGTCCATGATCTCTTTCTAGTTACTTTGTGAGAATAGAGTATCATCGTACCAGTGGCGCCGATAGCTGAAGCCCTGGCGATGACTCCCCCTTCAGGGAAGGACGCGGTATTCGACCGGATTGCCGCCGCGGCGCTCGAGGAGTTCGCTGAGCACGGCATTCGTCGCACCTCCATGGAAGACGTCGCCCGCCGAGCCGGCGTTTCCCGGATGACCGTCTTTCGCCGCTTTGAGAGCAAGCAGGGCCTGGTCGAGGTGGTGATCGCGCGCGAGGTACGCCGTGGCATGGAAGAGCTCGACTTGCTCTGGGAGGGCGCGGAAACGCTTGAGGACCGGCTCGTTGAAGGCTTCGCCTTCGCCGGGCGCTACGTGCGCGACCACCCGCTGTTCGACGGGATCTTGCGGCGAGAACCCGAGGTTCTGCTGCCACCCCTCACGGTCGACGGCGGACCCGTGCTCGGCCTTTACCGTTCACTGATTGCAAGTCGGCTTCAGGCGGAAGTAGAGGCAGGTCGTGCTGAAGCGTCAGACGTAGATGGCGTCGCTGAAGTGATTGCTCGGCTCGCGATCTCGATGCTGCTGACGCGGGACGGAGATATCACTCTCGACGATCCGGATTCCGTCGTGCGACTGGTCCGCCTCGTGCTGCTTCCAATGCTTTCGCCAGGTCCTCGCCGGTAGTCAGGTGTTTAGCGGTCAGCGAGTTGCTCGCGTCATACGAGAACTCGCTGACGCACACTGGCGAGCTCGACGCTTAGGTGGCGACGGCTAGTTGCCTGAAATGGAGGCGATATGCGGGGGTGGTTTGATTTCCCGCCCCCTGAACGACAAAAGCCCGCTGTAGAGCGGGCTTTCGCGAAAAGCGGCTGAAGGGATTCGAACCCTCGACCTTCTGCATGGCAATTAGGCCGGGCTTCGAGCCCAGCAGGCAGTGAATATAGCTGCTTGCAGGGGTTTCGTAGCGGCGCGGGAGACGCCCACGACAAGAAATACGCGCGGATGTGCAGCGATATGGGGCGATTCGGGCACTCGTGCATTTGAGTGCCCGAATCGCGAGGGTTCGGTTCGATTCGATTCGGTTCGATCCGCCGGGCGCCGCCGCGATCCTCATGCACACCGGGGAATAAGCCTCAGCAAGTCCTCCATTGCCGTGAAGACAGGAGAACGACTCCTTGCGTTTGCCTTCATCGCCTTCCGGGCTTCCACACCCACTTGCGCGAGGTCTCGTGGTAGACACCGAGGTCGCGGCTACGTGGGGATCGGGAGGCCGGAGTCGAAGTCTATTCCGAGCACCGCAAGCAACTCGTGGGTGTCTTTCGTCTTGCGTGGCATGGGTTTGATCGGTTCCCTTCGACCAAGGGTAATCCTGGCTTCGAGGTCTCCGTCAAACCCGACCTGACTTACCCCTGGCCCCGGCTGCATAATCTAGGAATGACGCGAACACAAGAGCGGTCCTCCGGGCCGGGTAGCGCGCTGATTGCTCGCGCGGCGCTGGTAATCGGCTACAGCGCTTACTGGGCCGCATGGGCCTATTCCGATCAGAAGCAGATCGACCTCTACCCCCAGGGCCTCTACGTTTTTCTTCACAGTATGGGGTTCACGGTTAGCTTCTTTTTCTTGCTGCCCATCTTGGTCGGCTGGCTGGTGGGGCGCATTTGGGTCTTGGCGGCGCTGATCGGACCCCTTGCGACGCTGGGCTACCTGCAGGTCACGGGATACGTCAGCCCCTGGCACGATGGATCGCCGCCCCTCGGAGTTCCGAGCCTGTTCATCCTGTCCCTGTCGGGAGGCCTGCTACTTCTCGGAGTCGCGCTGCGCGTCGGCTCCGGCCCGCGACGGGTTGACCCGGAGGACGATTGGACCTGGGGCAAATAGGCCCCATTAGGCAAGTTGGTCTTCCCCCGGTTCGGGCGACAGGTCAGGGCTTGACTTTCTCAGTCTCTCTTTGTTGATGGGTTGAGATCATCTCGAACTCTCTCGGAGAGAGATAGCCGAGTGTGGAGTGCCTCCTCTCGCGGTTGTAGAAGGTCTCGATGTAGTCGAAGACGGCGCTTTGCAGCTCACGCCGACTGGGCCAGGAGCGGCGACGCACGAGCTCCTTCTTCAGGGTGGCGAAGAACGACTCGGCGACGGCGTTGTCAAAGCAGTCGCCCCTCGAGCCCATCGAGACCGCGATGCCGGCATCGCGAGCCTTCTGGCCGAAGGCAAGCGAAACGTATTGGGACCCCTGGTCACTGTGGTGGATCACCCCGGCCTCGGGCTGGCGACGGGAAAGCGCCATCTGCAACGCGTCGGTGACCAGCTCTGAGCGCATGTGCTCTGCCATCGCCCAGCCGACGATCGTCCTCGAAAATGCGTCCTGCACCGCCGCCAGATAGACCCAGCCCTCCCAGCTGCGCAGGTAGGTGATGTCGGCGACCCAGAGCACGTTGGGGCCGGCGGGGCGAAAGTCACGCTTCACCAGGTCATCGGCAACCCTTACCCCCGGCACGCGGATCGTCGTGCGACCGCACTTTCTCGGTACCAGGCCGCTGATCCCGGCTTCTCGCATCAGCCGCTCCACCCGCTTTCGCGAGACCCTGATCCCTTGAGCCATGCGCAGCTCGGCGTGGATGCGAGGCGCTCCGTAGACGCCGCGGTTGGCTCTGTGGATCTCGCGGATGCGCTCGGTTAAGAAGGCATCCTCCAGTGCCCGCTGGGAGGGCGGGCGGCGCTCCCAAGCGTGGAAAGCCTGGCGAGAGACGCCAAGCAACCGGCTCATCAACGAGATCGGGTAGTTGGCCTTCTCCGCGGCGATGAACCGGTAGGCATCGGTCACCGCCCCTCGCTCTCCCGGGCGAAGAAGGCCGCGGCTTTTTTCAGGATTTCTCGCTCCTGGAGAAGAGTTCGGTTCTCACGGCGCAGGCGCCTGAGCTCCTCTCGCTCATCTGTGGTCAGGCCCTCGCGCTTGCCGGTGTCTACGTCGGCCTGCTTGATCCAGTTGCGCAGGGTCTGGTTTGAGATGCCCAGGTCGCGCGCGACCTGGGCGATCGAGCGCTCCGAGGTGCGGGTGAGTTGGACTGCTTCACGCCGGAACTCCGGCGGGTATGGGGGCTTGATGGGTGGCATCGACTCCTCCTTGCCTGAGTCTTTCGACCCAAGCGGTCAGGTGTCGTCGAAACCGGGGGAAGACCAGACATAACCTGCGTGTGCAGAAGAGCGCACTCTTTCTGCCCGGTCCTGCTTCGCCGGACTGGTACCGCACCCAACGATCACGAACAGCACTACGCCACCGCCTAATACCCTACGTATGTGCATCCGCAGTCTCATCACTAGCCACCGTCTGCTCCTATATGAAGGTCATACATTCCGGGTGCGTGTAGCGCCCCGCCGACCACGCCATTTCCATTTTTTCCATGACCCGTCGGGGTATTCAAAAGCGGAACGACGAGACGAATCGGACCCGGATGAATCCCACCACTGAGTATACCTATAGCCGCACCGCCCTTAGCGGTCCATGCCGGAGCTCCGCTATCTCTTTTTAACACGCCCAGCCGCTTACCAAGGTCTTTGTAGTAGACCGAGTTCGGGGCCGCAACTTCATCTCGTCCGCGTGTAACTGGTCTGCGACTGCGCACATACCCCTGCGCTCGGGTGTCGTCGACACCGGGGATAGACCACAGACATCTTCCCTTGCTCATCGATGACGGTCCTCATGGTATTTATGTTGCCCGTATCTGGTGCTCTCGGAATGAACCAAATTCGGGTCGACGGCGCCGCAACCAGCAGAGTTACGTATCGGAAGACCTTTGCAGCTCGTTGCTTTGAGCCTTACCTGGGCTACGGTACAACCGAAAAGTAGCTCGCCAGCCTGAACTGGAGGACTCGTGCGCCATACGATTCAACTTCGGTACTAAATCTGTACGAGCCCGTCGGTGCATCTGAAGGAATAGTAAACGTCGCGCATGATCCAGCGTGCCCCCCATAGATGAATTCATCTACTCCGTCGATAGGAAGCTCCGAATTAGATGATCGTACATCGCTCCACGCCTCACCGTCGTAGCGTTCAACCTTGAGTTCTGCGCCAGCAGGCCAGATGGCGGTACTGGTGCCAAGGTTTTCGAGGCGCCCAATGACGTGTTCCCCAGGATGGAACGATGAACCACTCACAGCTATGCCCAAGCGCACCCGCAACGGGACGACTCGTACATACTCGCGATAAGAACCGAGGACCTTGCCATTCCAAGCCCTAATAGAAAGATCGAACCGGTAAAGGCCGGGCTTGCCCCTCAATCCAAATTCCACATGTTCTGGGTGGCGCACGTCGCCAAGCAGCCTTGCCTGACGAGCGACAACTCGAGCGGGCCTACCATGCGCATCAACTGCCGTTAGCGTGGACTGCACATCCCATCGTAAATTAAGAGGATGCTTGAGGTGCCCAGTGCGACTCTTTGCTCGATTTACCACCAAGCGGTAGCCGATCATATCGCCCTGGATGAACACCTTCCGGAATCCCAATTTGGCTAGTCCCACTCCCGCCGGAGCAAAGGGTAGGTTCCCCCCAGCGGGAAGATGATCTGCTGGCAGATGCCTAAGGGGCCGTTCGTAATCCCGAACGATTTGATTGTCGCAACTACCCGACATTTGCGATGCCTGCCCCGTCCCAGGGACTCCCGCCGCACAGACGACAAGCGCGCCAGCCGCGACAGTTAGCGCCATCGCCTGCGAATAACGCCTAGGCAACCATGTGAGCGCTTTCTTCGCTCGGGCCATCGAGGTCATGATCCAGTCTGTACATGCAGAGGATGTGCTTGGGGCGACAGATTTGGATCGGACAAGATCCCTGCTATCTGCCCGGACGGGGCGTTTGGCGGCCGCTCGAACGGCTCGACCAGAAGACCGACGGAGTCTCCGCCAATCACAAGGCCGACGGCCGCCCCAGTGTTACCCACCCAGATCGGTGCTCCGCTGTCGCCTGGGCCTCCGCCAGCTGCTACATGCAAAAGCCAATGCCAACCGGACAGGTGTCCAGTTTTCGTATTTCGGGTGCGCTGTAGGACGGCTTCCCCCACGACCGGTCCACAGACTACGGCGTCTTCGTGACGTGACGACTGACATAACGTCTCACCTTCGGCCGGATAGACAGGAGCTCTTGGGCGCATTGCCGCCCGGCCAGCGCAGCAAAGATATACCCATTCCGGGATCAAACTCCCGTCTTCCAGCCATACCGCCTCGGCATCAGTGTCAACGTGACCGGTCACATTCGTAAACCCTTGTCGTTCGACTTTACCGATCGGCACGCTTTCTGGGCTGCTCTCCGATAGGGACCTAGACACGATGGAGGCAGCATTTTCGAAAGCCAAAGGAAAACAGTGTCCCGCAGTCAACACATACCGGCGTTTGACTGGATCTCCACTCGAGTTGACTCCGACCTGACTCCACGCCCCGAAGCCTGCCGTACACCGACCGTCAACGTTTCTGATCTCCATTCCTCCAAGGAACGGCCGACCAACCCGGTAGCGACCGCTGAATTGTTCTGCCCCATCGGCCTGGTAGAACGACGTCACACCCGCGCCTGGTCCGAGTACTTGGTTGAAGAACGATTCGGTCTGGCTTACTTCGGCGGTCCCCGCCTTCACTCCATTGTGTTCGATATCAAGATCTACCGAGAACAACTGTGGCGGGCTATTGGGGTTTTCGGTCGCTCCGGCAACTGCTCCTTGTAGTGACCGAAGCTGCTGTATCGACCTAGTCGGCTGGAACGGAAATGGCTCCACCCGGCTCGATGCGATCAGGCCTGCTTCCGCTTTCAACGCTGCAACCGAGGCGGCTTGGTTTTCAGTGAACCCAACCCGAATGATGCCTCCTGCCCGATGGTCGACATAATAGCCAGCGTAGCTGGATGCGGCGTGCGATTCAGCCCATTGGGGAATCGCGGAGGCCGCCTGGGCAACGTAGCGTTCCCGGTATTCCATCTCAGCGGCCTCCTCTGGCCGCAGTGGCACGCCCCAGCGCTCATCGGTCGCTCGGGCGACTTCTCCTAGAGGCGTGTTCGGGTTGTGCCAGGCGCCGATCATTTCGAAGATCCGGTCGTCCAGTTCGAATTCATCCTTGACGGGGAAGACCTTCTCCAGACCGTATTCTTCGTGGAACTTCAGGACTTGACTGAAATGTGGAGGTTGATCGGCTTCGGGAGATGGTGGGGGCGTATAGGGAATATTCACCCAAAAGCGTTCCGTGGTGCTTTCACCGTTGCGGTCCGTCGCAACGACTTCGACCTGAAGGTGACCAGGCGGATGCTCCCAGGTTTCAGTCACCCACTCCTTGGTCAGTTCTTCACATTCTTCACAGGTTTTTTCGGCGATCAGCGTGTCGCCATTCGTGATGATTTCGAGAGAGACCAAACCTTCGTAGGAGTTGGCATAGGCCTCGAGGTTGTAGGCGCCGGTCGAGATCGTGTCTTTTTCTCTTTCGACGTGCAGGCTGCCGGAGAGTTGCAGTTCCGGGGGTGCTTTGACGTTGGACCATTTGAACACCGATCCGTATTCGTCGATGTCGTAGATTACTTTCGGATCGTTTGGCGGGGTAACCGTCGTCCGGCGTTCCGGCGTGTCTTCGTAGCTGAAGGTCGTTTTCTTTGCTTCACCGCCTTCGACGCTGACGGTCACCGATTTGACCCTTCCGTCTTCGAAGTAGGCGATTTCACCCCAGGTGCTATGGGGCAGCGTCACTTTCTTCAGGCGTTCCGCTGGGTCGTATTCGTATTTCGTTTCGCCTTCGGGGCCACTGTAGGCGGTGAGGAGATCGCCTACGTGCGTATAGGTGTTTTCGCCAGCGGCATTGCCTTCAACGCTGCTGATGAGGCCAGCGTTACTTTCGACCGAGACACTCGGATCGCCATCCAGGACTTCGATTTCTTCTTCGGGAGAGCTGTCGAGCTCCCACTCCTGCACTCGGTTGTTGCCCTTGTCGGCGACCCAGATATCACCGACTTCGTCAACGGCTATGCCAGCCGGGTTGCTCATCTCGCCTTCTCCCGACCCGCCTTTACCGAACTTGGTCAGGTAGCTCCCGTCTTCTTCGAAGGCCTCGACGCGGTTACCCAAGGAGTCCGAAACCCAGACGATGCCGCCTTCGGTGACGGTGAGGGCGCTCGGGCGGTTGAACTGTCCGTCGCCTCCGCCTTCAGAGCCGAACTGGCGGATGAATTTACCTGCCTTATCGAAGACCGAGATGCGCTGTGCACTCCAGTCGGCGACCCAGATTCTGTCTTCGGGTCCGACGGCGATGCCGGTCGGTTCTTTGATCTGGCCTTTTTCGGAGCCCTGCGGGAGGATCGCTTTAAACGTTCCGGCGGAGCTGAACTCCTGGACCCTGGTTTTGTCTGAGGCCCAGACGTTTCCTTCGGAGTCGATCGCGATCCCTTCGGGGCCGCTGAATTGACCGTTCGACGTCCCCGAGGAGCCGAACTTGGAGAGAAATTCGCCTTTGGCGTTGAACTTTTGGATGCGGTTGTTGCCGTGGTCGGCGACCCAGATGTTGCCTTCGGCGTCTACGACGAGAGCAGTTGGGGCGTTCAGCTGGCCGTTGCCGGTACCCGACGAGCCGAACTTGGAAAGGTATTCCCCACCCGGGCTGAACTTCTCGATCCGGTTGTTCGCCTTATCGGCAACCCAGATGTTGCCTTCGGCATCCAGGGCAAGGTCGTTTGGAGCGCTGAGCTGGCCGTTGGCGGAACCCTGGGAGCCAAAGGAGTTCGCATAGATGCGCGGGAGTTCCATCGGAAGCCCCCACCTGTGCACCCTGTTGTTGCCCTTGTCGGAGACAAAGATCGCTCCTTCGGCGCCGATGGCGATCGCCCGCGGTTCGGAGAAGTTGCCGTTTCCGCTGCCGCTGGTGCCGAACTGGTCAAGGAATTCGCCCTGGGGGTTGAAGACCTCGACCCGCTCGTTGCCGCGGTCGACGACGTAGAGGTCGCCTTCGGGGCCGATGGCGAGGCCCTTGGGGGTTTCGAGCTGCCCTTCGCCGGAGCCTGCTTTGCCGAAGGATTTGAGGAAGGCGCCTTCTGGGGAGTACTCGAGGATGCGCTTGGGGGTCTGGTCGGTGGCCCAGAGGTTGCCCGAGGAATCGACGGCGAGGCCCATCGGGGCGCTGAGGCCGGGATTGCCGGTGCCGGTGGTGGCGACGTTTCTGACGAAGCGTTCGGATTCGCTCGATACCGATTCGCGGAACTCGCCGATGCGAGCGCCACCGGTGTCGGAGACCCAGATCATCCCGCCGGGGGCGATCGCGATCCCTTCCGGCGTGACGAATTCGGTGCCTTTGGAAGAGCCCGAGGCTTTGGTGCCGAACTTCTGCAGGAATTTGCCTTCGGAGTTGAACTCCTCGACGCGCTTGTTGCCGGTGTCGACCACCCAGAGATTGCCGGCGGGGGTGACGGCGATGCCCCAGGGTTCAGAGAACTGGCCGTTGCCGGTTCCCGCGGAGCCGAACTGGCCGATGTATGCGCCAGCTTCAGAGAACTCCTCGACGCGGTTGTTGGCGGCGTCGATAACCCAGACGTGGCCTTTGCCGTCGGCGGTGATGCCGCGGGGGCCGCTCAGCTGGCCGTTGCCCGAGCCAGCGGAGCCGAAGGCGGAGAGGAAGGTGGGCGAGCCGGAAGCTTCGCCGCCCGATGACGACCCGCCCGGCCCCCACCTGTGCACCCTGTTGTTGCCCTTGTCGGAGACAAAGATCGCTCCTTCGGCGCCGATGGCGATCGCCCGCGGTTCGGAGAAGTTGCCGTTTCCGCTGCCGCTGGTGCCGAACTGGTCAAGGAATTCGCCCTGGGGGTTGAAGACCTCGACCCGCTCGTTGCCGCGGTCGACGACGTAGAGGTCGCCTTCGGGGCCGATGGCGAGGCCCTTGGGGGTTTCGAGCTGCCCTTCGCCGGAGCCTGCTTTGCCGAAGGATTTGAGGAAGGCGCCTTCTGGGGAGTACTCGAGGATGCGCTTGGGGGTCTGGTCGGTGGCCCAGAGGTTGCCCGAGGAATCGACGGCGAGGCCCATCGGGGCGCTGAGGCCGGGATTGCCGGTGCCGGTGGTGGCGACGTTTCTGACGAAGCGTTCGGATTCGCTCGATACCGATTCGCGGAACTCGCCGATGCGAGCGCCACCGGTGTCGGAGACCCAGATCATCCCGCCGGGGGCGATCGCGATCCCTTCCGGCGTGACGAATTCGGTGCCTTTGGAAGAGCCCGAGGCTTTGGTGCCGAACTTCTGCAGGAATTTGCCTTCGGAGTTGAACTCCTCGACGCGCTTGTTGCCGGTGTCGACCACCCAGAGATTGCCGGCGGGGGTGACGGCGATGCCCCAGGGTTCAGAGAACTGGCCGTTGCCGGTTCCCGCGGAGCCGAACTGGCCGATGTATGCGCCAGCTTCAGAGAACTCCTCGACGCGGTTGTTGGCGGCGTCGATAACCCAGACGTGGCCTTTGCCGTCGGCGGTGATGCCGCGGGGGCCGCTCAGCTGGCCGTTGCCCGAGCCAGCGGAGCCGAAGGCGGAGAGGAAGGTGGGGGGACCAGGTTCTGGCGGCTCTGGGATCTGCAGGTCTTCTGGGTCGGCACTGAAGGTCGCCGGGTCTTCGACGGCGATTTCGGAGAGCTTGCCTTCTTCGTATTCGTAGTTGACCTTGGCGTCGCCGCCGGTCGTGAGCGCCTGGGTCTTGCCAGCGGAATCGAAGTTGACAGTGCCCTGCGTTTCGCCGCTTTCGTCGGTCAACTCGTAACCGCCGCCTGACTTCTTGGTGATCGTCGCCTGGAGCTTGGTGTCAAACATTTCCTGGTTCGATTTCGTGGGGAGACCGACCGCCCCCTGAAGCGCTCCGCTGGCCTGCGTCATCTTCGCCTCGGTCGGCACCGGTTCTTCAGCCTTTGGTTCCAATTTCGGCGTCTCAGCAAGGGTCCAGCCCCTGCCCCATTCGGTGCTTTCGGATTCGGGCAACATCGAGTTGTAGAAGCGTTCGACTTCGAGATCGACCCCGGCGGTGCTTTCGACGTCGATGTCGCGCTGGCGGTAGACCAGGTTGCCGTTCATCACGTTGACGGCGAGTTCGGGTCGCCGCGGATGCTCTTCTTCGGCTTCGTTGCCTTCCCCGTCCGGTAGAGGGAAGTACTGCGTGACGTATTCGTCCTTCATGCCGGTCGCGGGGATGTATTCGAACTGAATGTGGCGTTCGCCAACGTTGCCGGCGAAATCAGGGGCTTTGACGGTCAGTTCGTGTTCGCCGGCTTCGAGTTCGTCCAGCCGTAGCGTGTAGGTCTCGTTTCTCGCGCAGCTACTTTCAGGGCAGGGTTTCGGTTCCCAGGGCACGGGCTCGGGCGTCTGTCTTTTGTCCAAATAGATTTCGATGTTTTCGACACCCGAGCGCTTGGTCTTCGGGTCCGTGGTGATCTGCCCGTCTTCCGTTTTGATTTCCAGCTTGTAGACCGGCAGGCTGAGTTCGTCGTCGCCGTTGCTCTCGGGCGGTTCTGCTTCGCTCAGACCTACTTCCTCCCCGGTCACGTGGGCGAGCTGGCCGCTGAGGGCGACCTTCGGTTTCGACCAGTCGGCCTTGATCGAGAACGATCGGGTGTTGGAGTACTTCCGAGTTGGGTCGAAGGATGAGATCTGGGTCGTCGTTTCGCCTTGATCAAAGCTTTCGCCGGTGAGTTCGAAGTGGGCGCTGTGGTCATTCGGGCAGAGAGATCCCTTGACTCCGGCACAGACGCTCTGTTCTGGCGTCTCCGGAATCGGCAGGCGCCCCTGCGGCGTGAGAAGGACATTCTGGATCCCGAGCCCCGGATCATGGGCGGTTGCCGTGATCGTGAAGTGATATTTGTCGCTCACCCATTTGCTTGAACTCGGAACACCGCTCGGCGAATCGAGCGTCGGGCTTTGCCAGTCGTCGAGCCAGAGGGCGACACCGCCGGCGTAGATGTCTCGCCAGCAAGGGATAGTCACGGTTTGACCGGTGGTGCCCAAGCCGATCAACAACGCATAACCCCAGTGCTGTCCATCGTAAGCGCCGAGATAAGAGCTGCCGTCTTCAGCGCCGTTCGTGACCAGGAAGTTCCATGCGGATCCGTCCCATAGTCCGTCGTAGTCATGTGGCTGGGGATAGCTACTCTTGGGGCAATTCACGTGATTGTCGCGTTCAAACGGGGCAATCGATGCCCTGGCTATGTAGGCATAGGGCACGTTGGGAGCGCTGTAGTTCCATTGGCCAAACCCCTCGGAGTTAGCCGAGAGGGTCCCGTTTTCGCTTGAGATGAAGAGACCGCGCTGATGCCAGCACGTGTAGATGCAGTAGGTCGAAGCGTGAAGCCAGTTGGTGTTCGATCCTTGTCCCCACCACCAACTTCCATTGGTCAGGTGTTCAGTGCCGTAGCCGTTGGCCCAACTCCAGTAGTACCAGTCCTGAAGGATGCTCGGGTCGACGAGGATCGGGTAAGCGAAATCCCCTTGACGGTGCGCCACGTCGAGGATCACGTTGTCTCCTTCGACGTTCAACTGGACCGGCACCTTGGTCCCCTGTGCATCGACGGCGGTGGGCGGCGGGACGTAGGCGCTCGGCGATCCGTCTTGAAGCACTTCTGCGCCACCGTTTCCATCCGACCGCAGCCGGCCGCCTTCGGGGAGCTGGATCGCGTATTCCAGGGTTTCAGGGCTACGTGCGGTCCGCAGCAGATCGAGGGTCTCGATCCCGCCTGCGACCGGTGCGACAAGTCGGTCCGTATCGGCAAGCACGTTGGGGTAGAAGACGTTCTTGTCCCCGTAGAGGCGGCCCTGACTTGCTTCGGATGCGGGAGGGATCACCGCGAGACCGCTTTGGCCGACGACGATCGGCTCATCAGCTTGACGCGGGATATCAACAGCCGCGAGGGGATTTTCGGGTTCAAAGCCCCCCGAATTGCCATCAAGAGACAGGTCCACTTTCTTCAGGTCCCCCGCTTCGTCTTTCGCTCTCAGAGGGATGCTCGAGTCGAGCAACATGCCATTGCCGTCCTTCTCGACAGTCGCCGCTCCGCCACCGAGCGGACGTACCAACTGGGCGTCGCTGAGAAACCTCGCGGGGTCGGAATTCAGCGATTCGAGCTGGCTCGAGAAGAGAGAGCCAAGCAGCTGCTCGGATTCATCGGCGCTGAGGTCTGCGAAGGCGAGGCGCGATTCTTCACGCAGCTGCTGAGCCTGCGGCGTCCCCAATTCGCGTTCGCGAGTGGCTTCTTGGTGTTCGACCTCTTCAAGGCCTTCGCGAACCTGATCCCAGCTGGGCATCAGCGCCCGTTCCTGAGCGCTCGGCGCGAGGTCGGGCGATAACTCAGGAGGTAGTTCCGCAGGCGCCTCCGCCGTGAACGTCGCGATGCCCACCACAACGCTCAATAGCGCCACGAATAGCACTGCCAAGCGCATGCGGTAGATGCTGCTCTGCGACGACCCCCTGCCTGCCAAGAACGAGACCCTTCGGTGAGTTTGCGAGCG
This sequence comes from uncultured Solirubrobacterales bacterium, assembly GCA_963824705.1. Classification (GTDB taxonomy): domain Bacteria; phylum Actinomycetota; class Thermoleophilia; order Solirubrobacterales; family 70-9; genus VRUE01. The sequence goes on along the minus strand of CAWGQE010000003.1, from coordinate 1,177,049 downwards.
CGCCGACCCTATCGAGGAAGTTACTTCGTTGCATACTCAATAGTTGTACTTCCGGGATCGCTGGATAAAACTCCACTATTTTTCACACGAATAAGTGTCAACGCCGCGTACGTTTTGACTAATCCATGTCAACCAAATTCAAGGGCTACGCAAGGTCGTCTACAACAAGCACTCTGCCCACCGAGCGGCCCGCATCTTCGAATTCCCCGGAACTAACCGGAAGACAGCATCACGAAGTGCCCAGTCATCGCGCGCGCAAAAGGCTAGAGAGCAATCGCTGTTGCGCCCGCTCCGTGATGGCGAGGATCTCTCAGGCATCGTCGGGGGGACGCGCGTCATTCTGAGCCCCCCGATCTGAGTCTTCGGTTAGCTCAAACTCTCCCGGCGAGAAGCTACCGGGCTGCCAGACCATGCCTTCAATCAGATCACATGGGGAAATGGAAAGACCGCCTGCGACCTTGAGGATCGTGTCGAGCTGGGGTATGCGCGCGCCTCGCTCCAGGAGACCGATCTCGGTCCTGTGGAGCGAGGCCCGGTAGCCCAGCTTTTCCTGGGACAATCCAGAGCGCCTGCGGCAGCGACGTAGGTTCTCGGCGAAGCGATCGGCGACCTCTTGCTTGAACATCGCTATCGGGACGGATCGGGCGGCTCTGGACGCGGCCCCGGCTTGACGAGAATGGCGACTATCGCCGCCTGCTCGTCAATGCGATCGGGCCGCTGGCTGAGCTGACCCGCTACGAGCACCGTGGCACCCGCGCGCAGCTCCTCGATGTCCTGCCCGCCGACTTTGGCCGGTACCTGGACGTCGTAGAAGGCGTAGGTCCACAGCAGCCGCGGATCTTCGGGGTGGGCCACCGGGAATTTGATCTCCAGGAGGGTCAGCGGCTCGCCTCCCGGCCCCGCGTCCTCTATGGGGTCGGAGATCAGCGTCCCCGTGACGACCGCGTAGTTGAGGCCGGGCGGGACCGACTTGGGGAAGAGCGGCGGCCGCTGGGGAATAGCTCGCCTCCTCATCGCTACTCCACCTCCTTGACGACGTAGCTACGCGGCTTGCGTTTTGCCTGACGAACCTTCTTCGCCTTCGCCAAACGGCCGAGGCAGTTGGCGACAGCGCCCGAGGAGCGCTCGATCCCCTTGGCGATCACGCCGGCGGTCAGCGGGCCCTCGTCTTTGTGCTTCTTGAGATAGGCGAGGACGAGGCCGTCAAGCTCGCCGGGGCGGAGGCGCTTTGCCGTGGCCTTCATGCCGACTCCTCTCCACCGGCCAGGAGCTCGGCAAGCAGGCTCGAGGCGGTGTCGAGGACAAGCTGGTCTCGCCGCCGGTCGGCTTCCTCGGCTTCGCGGGCCTCCCGTTCTTCGGGGGATCCTCTCAAGGCGCCGTCTGCGTCTGTATAGAGGCGACGCAGGGCGTCGACGAGTTCCTCGGACGACATGGTCAGCGCGACCTCCAGCCGACCGTCCGCACCCCAGCCGAGATCGTCGAGCAGCCGGAAGTACTGGCTGAACTCCCGAGCGAGGCGCTTGGCGGTGTCGAAGTCCTCGCGCTTTATGGCGAGAGGCAGGTCGGTGAGGCGGCTCAGCTGTTCGACGAGGAACTCATAGATCGCCTCGCGCTGCTCGCCGTTGATCGCGGCGGTGCTGTGGGGCATGGTGCCCTCTCCTTTCGGTCAGGGCACCGAAGAGCCGCCGGGATGCCGCCGTCAAAGGACTTCGGCGAGTAGCTTTTCGCTTGCATCGAAGGCGTTGTCTTCGGTGCCACGCCCCGGGGCGCGTCAACGTCGCCGGGGCACTTTATGTCTGGGGGCGAACCTAGCTCCGCTGCGAGGCGGAAGCGAGGCGGATTTACCGGGAATCGCCGCCGATCAGCGCGTATCGACGTGATTTGGGGAACTAGTTCCCCAAATGGAGGGGATATACGGGGGTGGTTCCGGCTTTCCTCGCGCGTTGGAAAGTGCCGATTTGCAGGAAAAGCGGCTGAAGGGATTCGAACCCTCGACCTTCTGCATGGCAATGGCCAAGGTCACCAGGGAGCCGCGCCCCCTGATTATGCCTATTTGCGGCGGCTTTGCAAATCCAGGCAAACGCGACCCTGACGGCAAATAGGCAGGGATATGCACGGATATGCAGCGAGTCAGGCACTTCCCGCCAGAAGTGCCTGAAACTCGCCTCGGCGGTTCCAGTGCCCCCGCCGGGCGATACAGGTCCGCCCGGGTTGACATTGCCGACGCCTTCGTTGACTGGCCACCCGGCCGCCTCTTGCTTTTGTACACGCGGCATTCCACCGTGGCGAGGCACTTACCCCGGGGCAAGTGCCTGGATCAGGGATGGATCTTCTCGCCGCGCTCCAGCATGGCGACGAACTTGCGCAGCTGCCGCTCGCGCGTCTCCGGCTTCTTCGCGTCGCCAAGGCGGTAGACGATCGCATAACGATTGGCGCTGCTGTCGAGCTCGGCGAAGAACTCGGCCACGGCGGGATTGGCGTCGAGCTCGCGCCGCGGGTTACCCGGCACCCCCGCCGCGCGCTGGCCCTCGTAGGCGGCCTCCCAGCGACCATCGGCTTTGGCCGCTTCGACCTCGGCCAGCCCCGCCGGTCGCATCGCGCCAGCCGCGAGCAGCGCTTCCGCCTTCTCGCGGTTGATCTTCGACCAGCAGCCGCCGGGACGGCGCGGCGTGAACCGCTGCAGGAAGTGGCGCTCGTCGAAACCGCACTTCTGGCCGTCGATCCAGCCGAAGCAGAGCGCCAGCTCCAGCGCCTCCCCGTAGGTGACGCTAGGTGGCTCGGGTCCCTTTCTTGGCGATCTTCAGCCAGAGCCCCCGGGACTCGGCGTGGCTCTCCTCCAGCCAGGCCTCGAGCTCGGCCACCTCCGCGCGGCCGTTTTCATGCCCGGGAGTTTTCCGGGGGAAGTAGCTAGACGTCGGCCTCAACCAGACCCAAAGTCCCGAGGGATAACTGAATCTAGGCTGACTGCTCAGCGACGAGCGTGGCTTCTATCATTCCGCCTCCAGTGCCCGAACCACGCTACATCGTCAAGCGTCATATGAGGTTCCTTAAGAGGTTCCAGAAGAGGTACGACGAGTACCTCGAAGCAAAGAAATGCCGAGCAGAGGAGGGGGCGGAAACCGGTTGGTCGGCCGCACAGCTTAAGGCGAGGGAAGAGGAACTCAAGGGGCTCGCGCCTCAAGCGGAAGCGGCAATCAACGTGTCAGGCGCCGGGAGGGTTGTCGTCTACGGGGAAAATACCAACACCGGCGATAAATACTTCGTTACCGACAACCTCAGGGCAGCCATGTTTGGACGCGAGGAGAATTTCGGGATGGGAGGGAAAAGTCCCTACACCGAGGCCGTCCGCCAGGAAGTCCTCGAAATGCTGCCGACACAGATCGAGGCTCTCGAAGCCCAACTCAAGGCACGGCGCAGCGCGGGTCAACGGCTGCGCGAAGTGAGCCAGCGGTTCCGCGAGTCTGCCGAGTGGGTGATGTCGTGGTGGGGGCGCCGTGAGCACCCCTTGCTCGTTCTCATCGTCGGCGGAGCCGCTGGCATTCTCCTCGCCGCCGCCGTCGTAGCGGTGCTCTCGGGCTGAGGCCGAACGGCCGCTCGTCGCCTGCGTAGCGGGCTATCCTCGGTGGAGTGAAGCCGTCGCTGCTGAACGAAATCCGGGGCTGGCTCGACTCCGTCCTCACCGTCCTCGGTCTCTACCTGGCGTGGCGCTGGCGTCCCCGCAGGGAGCGCCGTGACGTGACGATCCACGCGCCCGCTGCCACCGCCGCCGCCTCGATGCCAACGCCAGCGATCCTGAACCTCTCCCCCGCTCGCGGGGCCAGCGACGCGAGGATGACCCTGACGACCGGCGACGCCGGCACCCAGGCCGTCTTCGACTCGATGGCCGAAACCGACCCCGACTTTCCGCAGTTCTGATCGAGGACTCGGGCAAGCCGAAGCCTATGGCTCGGACGTGCCTCCTGTGCCATCACCCTTCTGTCGCTTCTCCGCGTGCCCTTCGTGGTGGCGGATGGCGCTTGTCGATGATGCGCTTGAGGGTGGGCAGGCCGACCGTTTCCCTGTAGAGGTTCACGGACTCGAGTATCAGCCGGTCTTCCTTCTTGCGGTCAAGGACAATAAATTGACGCAGCCTGTTTCGAGCGGTCAACAGCGCGAGGGAGCGCCGGCCTTCATGGAACTCCTTGGCCCTCATGAGTTCTTGCTGGAGACCTCTCGAGCGCACCATCTCGCGGTTGATGCTTCCGCGGACGACGTTCAGTTCATCGATGAGCTTCTGTGCAGCCATCGCGTAGTTTCTAGCCCGTTCGGTCGACCTGGCGTCGTCAACGGCCGACGCAAGCCTTAGGAACAGGATGACGCCGATGGCCACGGTCGGCAGAGCCACCGTCCAAAGCATGGGACGCGAGACCGACTCGCCACTCTTCTGTATCGCCTGTATCGCGCGCAGCCCCCACGGCAGCCAGATCGAGCAAATCACGGCAAGCATCCCGCCGACGATGGCCCCCGAGACCACGTAGCTCGTCAGGGTGTCCGTTTCCCCGGTGACCAAGGCCTGGATTGCGAGCACCTCGGCGTAGATCGAGTAGAAACCAACTATCGGGATCACCGACGCGGTAGCCAAGAAATGGCCCGGTCTCCAGCGACGTTTGGGCGGGATGAACCGCTCGACCACGACGCCCCCAAACAGCAGGAGCGGGATCAGCGTCGCCGCGATTTGGTAGAAGGTCCGAACGTCGCCCTTAAGCGCGTCCGGACTGATGAGGGCGCCCCACACGTCGCCGAATGCTAGACCGGATGACCCGTGATCGGACGAGCTGGGCTATCTCCCGATGCCGGGCGAGGCCCCGCTTCCCACCTGTTCCAGGTGGCCCAGCCGCCGCTACGAGAAGGGCGCCACCATCCTGACCATCAACCGGCAGAAAAATGGAGCGCCAACCTCTCTGAAATCTAGATCCCCGCTTGCCTTTTCGCCGACGAGGTTTGGTATCGCGCTCCAGCGCCGTTCAAGTGATCTTGTACTTGCGCTTGCGCTTACGGAAAGCCTCCTCACCGCCATCGAGGATGTCGCAGGCGTGCTCGCGGATTCCGCCGCACTCCAGCTCCAGCTCGACCTCACGCCGCTCGCGGGTGTGCTCAAGCGAGCCACTGAAGTAGTCGAAGGTCCGCTCGCCTGCATTCTTGGTGTTGGCACCATGGCGGTTGGCGACGATCACCTGCTCGGCGTCGGCGCCGATCACCAGGTTCGCATCGTGACTGACCATGATGATCTGGCGCTCCGACTTTCGGGCGATCAGATAGCCGACCAGCTGCGTAGCTATCGAGCGGCTGTCGAGGTCGTCCTCGGGCTGGTCAACCAGAAGCGGCCACGGCTCGTCGGTGTCATCGAGGATTAGTGAAAGCGCAAACAGCGCCTGCTTGCCCGGACTCATTGAAGAGGTCTCAAACCCCCCGATCCGATCCCCCTCGATCTCGGCCCAAAAGAGCAGCTTTGGGCTAGTGCCGAGGACTGCCGCAGCAACCTCTGGCGGCTCATATCCTCGCTTCAACTTTTGCTCTTCGGAGCAAAGCGCTTCCATGAAGGCGACCGGATCGGAAGCGCATTTCTCGCTTGGCAGCGGCTGCCCGGCATCCATCAGCGGCCCGTTAGTACCGCGGTTGAAGCTCTCCTCCAGCCCGCCCAACTCATCGGGATCGAACTTTTTTTCCAAGCCAAAGGCCATCGGGTCGCGCCTTCGTGGCTCTAAGTAGAAAACGGAGAGGAGCTCCTCGATCGCCGCTTCGCGGGCGGCAATCAATCCCGTAACCCTCACACCGACTTCAGCCTTTTCCTCCCTCAACCCCTTAATCCGCTTTTCGTCAGCCTCGATCTGGCCGAGAAGCTCGTCCTGGCGCCGCCTCGCGGTGGTCAGCTCCTCGATCTCGGAGTTCATCTCGTTCTTTTTGATCAACTCGGCGTGCTCAGCTCGCCGCTCTCTGTCCCGGCCACGCAGCTCCTCCGCCTCCTTATCGAGCCCCACCTGATAATCCACCAGCGCCTTTGCGAACTCCCGTACAGTTGCCTCCTCGGCCCGCCCAGTGATCGTGAGCACGGCGCGACGCAGCTCCTCGGGCAACTCGCTGGGAGTCGGCGTGACCCTCACCTCCACCGTCGGCGCCGGCGTGGCGTGAACCTGGTCGCCGCTGCGCTCCAGATGCGGCCTCAAATCACGCGTCTCAGCATCGACCACCGCGAGTCTGGTCTCGATCTCGCTGAGCTCGTCCATCACCTTCTCGTAGAGCTCCGCCTCGGAGTCCTCAAGCGCCGACTCCTCTCGCTTGGCGGCAATCAAATTGCCGAGTTCCTCGCGGGTGGCCTCAATCGCTCCGCGGTCACCCCGGTCGAGTAGCTCCTCCCCAGCCGATGCGATCGCCTCACTGACTCGAAACCAATCGGCAACCCCAGAGTCGATTTGCTCGCGTGCTGCTTCCAGCGCGCCCTCCATCTGACGCATCGCGACATCGAACTGTTCGTCCATGCCTCGCACCGTTGGCTCGATTCGCCTGGTGATCTCGCCGGGGCGCTGGCTGATCGCATAGAGCGCGTTCTGAGGAATGTAAATCACCCGCCCGCGGTCCGTGCGCGGCTCGACCCACTCGACCTCTACGCCGATGTCGGCAGCCTCCGACCACTTGACTCCAGGGGCTGGCCCGAGCTCGGCATCACTGCGGTGGGGCTCGACTTCTCGCTGCCTTCTCTCCGTCTCCTCTGGGTCGATCGCATGCGCAATGTGGGCGAGCATTGAAGACTTACCCGAGGAACGGGGGCCGATCACCGCAACCAGGTTCGAGTTCAAGACCACCCTGGCGGGGAACGCGTCGGTATTGCTGAAGCTGACGCTCTCCAGCACCCGGTAAGGGTCCTTTTTGTCGGGCCGGTTGGCAGTGATTCGCACCCTGCCCTGCGGCTCGGCCCGAGTCTGCAGTAGGCCCTCGAAGTTCGGGTCCGCCTTGACCCAGGTCACCGACTTGAGGGCCGGCCCTTCCTTCACCTCGCGCCCGAGCCAGGCTTCTAGATCCTCGAAGCTGTGGGCGTCAGAGCCGGCGAAGACGGGCTTTGGGTGCAGTGTCATCCCTCCCTTCGCCCGGTGGGGGTTCAGGTAGTGCTCGACGTTGCCTTCGTTGCCGAAAAAGCCGTGGGCGAGTTCGTCGATCATGTCGGCGAGCTGGGACTTGCGTGCCTCCGAGAGATCCGAGCGTAGCCCTCCGTGATTGGCAGGAACGATCAGCATGTAGTCGCGCGGGTCCTCGATCTGGTCCTTGCCAAAGGTCTTCTCCAGGGCAGTCGCAATGCTCTCTCGGGTCACGGTCGCGCGCTCGAACTGCACCGTCGTCTCCAATTCGATGCAACTCAGACGGCGGTCGCGGCCCTCCTCCTTAACCTCCGTCTCCAGCGTCGAGAGCAACTTATTGACGCGGTCTTCGTCTACGTCGTGGCGAAGCAGGATGTGGAGCTCGACGGTCTCGTCGTCACGGTTGACGCTCTCGTTCAGTCTCAGCTCAATGTTCGGGAAGACGACCTTGTGCCGCTCGGCATGGTGCGCTTCGAGCTCTGCTCGACAACGGAAGTAGTTGGAGGCGGAGAAGTAGTCGGCAATACCGAAGGCCTCTACATCGCTCTCGGCTAGGTAGGAGCAGAAGCGCTCCAGTGCCTCCTCGCTGCTGCCGTAGTTGTCGTTCAGCTTGCCCCCGGGGGCGTGCACATGCAGGTCCCACTTGCGCCACTCCGAGCCGCGCGGAAAGGGGTTCGTCTCCTGATATTTGATCCGCATCTTCGCTTACGTCCTCCGGGCACGCACCATATCCACTGGCTCAAAGAGCATCACGAAAGAGAATCCTGCCACCAGAGCTATGCAGCCTTGCGCCGCTGATCGGGCTGTCGCTGTCGCTGTGCCGTAAACACGAGCCGCTCGACGGTGGTTGGCTTCAGCGGAGCGGGACGCTTGCGCAGCGGCACCTCAAACCGACCGGAAACCTGGAGCCGAACGTACTCCTTCGTGGTACTCCTCACCCGCTCGGCGTCGTACTCCAATTCATGCCGCAGGCGCCGCTCTGCCTCGTCCCTTCCAACCCGCCGTGCAAACCGCCGACGGTAGGCATCAATGCAATCTGGGGTGAAAACGAGACGGCTGACCAGCTCAAAGTTCGCGCCCCGCTCGATTTCGGCACTCGACTTCTGCTCCTGCGCGCCACTCCGTACCGGCAACTGTTTCGGCAGTCGGCTCCCAAGGCGCATCTCGAGCTCGCTATCGGACACGACTTCGATGTGTTGTTCGAATGGGCTGAGCTCTGATACGAGCGCATCGAACTGCTCGGTCACGCCAAGTAGGACGCCCTCGATCTTCGCTACGCCTTTCGTCGTGTCGGCCTCAAGCACCGTAAAGCGCGACCCGAGAGTCCGCGTCCAGGTGACGGCCTCACCAGGAATCGGGGTCCAGCCAGCCGGTGGTCCACCCCGCCCAGGGGATTTTGATTCGCGGGTCGGGACGCGCTTCGCCCGCTGAAGTGAGTGGAGCGACGCACTCGGAGCCTCAATTACCTTGCCCTTCCCGACGCCATCTTCCAGCCTTACCAGGACCCAGTTGGACCGTCCCGATGGTGCATCCTTCGCCAAGAGAGTTACGCGCCGCTTGCCGCGTGTTGGGCCACGCTGCATCTCGTACTGCTGATCTATGCGCATCTCGTTTTGGCGCACCCGAGGTACGCTAAAACCTCAGCCGGATGCTCAGCCAACGGAACAGAGCTGCACTGCCCAAGCCACTGCTCTCCACAGTCCGAAAGGGGCCGTCGCTCAGTCCTCATCGGCGATCGCCACAAGCGCCCAGATCAACGCCTCTGCGATCGCAGAGGTTCGGCGCCCACCTTCGTCGCCCCACAGCCCCTCACCGTCGCGCCTGATGGCGGCCCGCTCGATCAGCGCTTCCCCCAGCGAGCGATTGACAGTGACGGTCACATCCGGCACCAGGTGCGCGATGTCCGCCGCCCTCGCGGCCTGTCGCGCCCCTGGGCCAGCTCCGCGGGGTCAAGCTGCGGCGTGCCCAGCCAGGCCGCGACGGCGCGCTCCGAATCGGCGCCGGTCAGCGTGATCTGCCCCCTGCGAAAGTCGAAGGTGCCTACAGCGAGAAGCGCGTCGCGCGGGACTATGCGCGCCGCGGTCGTGGCGTAGCGCTCCAGCATCCGGCCGGCCGCATGTATGGCTCGGTCGGCGAGCGTTCGCATGTTCTCCTGGCCGAAGATCGCGCCCTCGAAGTAGACCTCGACCTCGGCCCCGGCCCGCGGTTCTCCGACGATCGCCGAGCCGCGGGCGATGTCGGCGGTCGCCAGGTAGCCACCGCTCGGGATGTAGAGGACGATCTCGCGCATCGCTTGCCCTACACCTCCCCGTCAACTTCGCGCGCCTCGGCGATCAGCTCGTCGGTCACCGCCTGCCAATCCTCGCGCGTCGCGGTGTTGAGGATCTCGTTGATGTAGGAGAGCAGGCACTCGGCGATGACCGAGGGGTGGTAGCGGCCGGCGACCACATGCTCGAAGAGCAGCTCGTTGACGGGGTCGGCGAGCGCGTCGTCCTCCAGCGCCCGCTTCAGGAAGCTGCGAAGCACGGTGATGTCGATCCGGTTGCCTTGCTCGGTCACCCGCTCCTCGCGCGGGCGGGTCGGAGCGGACCTTGGCCGGCGGCCTCGCCGTCGCCTCCGGCAACGCTGAACGGTCTTGCGGACGCTGGTCGTCCTCATGGTGTCCTCCTCTTTGAGTCGACGGCCTCGCCGTCGGCGATCGGGATCGCCCATTCGCGGGTCGGATCAAGCCAGCCCGGCGCCCAGCGGAGAAAGACGTAGCCGGCCAGCGGGCTCTTGTATTCGTGGTGGCGCAGGGCGTAGTGCCAGTGACCGGCGAGCCAAAGCAGGGCGCCGATCGCGAGGACGAGAATCCCGTTCGGGTCGTGTTGGAGACCCACGCCGAAGCCACCCGCCAACGCCAAGAGCAGGCCGCCGATCCGCAGGAAGACGCCTCCGAGCAGCCAGAGAACGAGCAGGCTGCCGAGGATCGCCATGCCAAAGGTGAGGATGTTCATCGCGCCATCTCCCTCTCTCGTTTCTGTGTCTCTGCCTCAAGCCGCCCCAGCTCCTCGATGCCGGCGTCGGTCAGCTGCCAAAGGCCCCGCGGTGAATCCGAGCGAAGATGGCCTCGCTCGATCAGCCGTAGTCGCGCGAACCCGATCCGGTTCTCCCAGCGGATTTCGCCGTGCTTCAGTGGCGCTCGGTCGAGGGCGGTCAGCCGGTCGCCAAGGGCGGCCTCGACCGCGTCCTTCACTTCCACCCGCCAGGCCGAGCCGCCCGCCTGCGAGACCGCCCGCAGAATCGGAAGCAGGTACGAGTCAATAGGCAACAACTCTCCGGTCTGCGCCCGCGCTGGACGCATCGGCGGCTCCGCCGAGGGCAGCGGCGCGCAGCTCGCCTCGCTCGCTGGCCCCAGACCGAGAAGCCGGCGAAGCGCGTCGTTGGGGCTGTCGACGAACGGCGTGGCCTGCGCCTGCACCTTTGCCATCAGCTCGTCGTCGACCTCGATCCATTGGGGGCTCATGATTCGGCCTCCTCCAGGAGCGCCTCGCGCGTGTCTTCGATCAGGGCGTCAGCGACCGCCATCCAGTCCTCGTTGGCGGCAGCGTCGAGAACCTCAACAATCAACTCGGGCAGCAAGGCAGAGAGGCCTTGGGCATCGAGTCGGCCCCTTTCGGCCCGAAAGACCATTCGCTCGATCAAGATGTCGCTGATCGCGTCGTGGCGCAGTGCCCGCAGCAGGAAGTCGCGAAGGACGCCGGCCGAGATCGTGTCTCCGGGGTTGATCGTGCGCTGCTCCTGGCAATTCATGCCGCAGCCGCCAATCTGCTCGCGCTCGCCGGCACTTGAGGCCGCCGGCTCTTCTTCCCCCCGCGACGCGCCTTCGCCCACCCGAGCTCGGTCAGCTCCCAATCGCCGCCGCGGCCGGTGCCGGCCTCAAGCCAGCCGCGCCGCACCAGCCGCGAGCGCACCTTGCCAACCCGCGGTTTCCAGCGCGGCGGCCCGCTCGGCAGCGCTTCGAGGTCGGGGCCGCAGTGGCGATCGGCCATCGCCTCGCCGACCGCGGCGATGATCTCCCGACGGGCGGCGCGGCCGCCGCGCTCGGCGAGTGCCCGGATGATCGGCCCCTCGTAGTCGCAGAGCTCGACCGGGCGCGGCGAGGGCGCCTGTCGCGCGACCACCCGCTCGCCCCGCACCAGCGCCTTCAGCCGCTCGCGCTCGGCGGGGTCGCGGTTCATCATGTGGGCGTAGACGCGCAGGGTGAAGCCGGGGTCGGTATGGCCGATCTGCCTCATCACCGAGACCGGGTCCTCGCCGCAGGCGATCAGGACCGAGGCGAAGGTGTGGCGCAGCTTGTGGGTGGTGAGTCCCTTCGGCAGCGGCACCAGGCCGCGGCGCTCCAGCAGCTCGTCGGCCCGCCTCAAGGCAGAGGCCAGGATGCGGGCGCGGAGGTTGTCGGGGTCGCGTCGGCCGCCCGTGGCGGTCGGGAAGACGAGATCGTCGGGACCGCTTCTGTATGCGGCCGCCTTGTGGACGGCGAGGATGTCTCGCAGGATCGGCAGCATCGTGATCTCCCGCAGCCCGGCCTGCGTCTTTGAGCGGCCGATGAACAGGCGCCCGTTGGCGAGGTCGACGTCGCGCCAGAGCAGGTTGCAGAGTTCGTGGGCGCGCGGGCCGGCGAGGATCAGCGTGGCGAGGATCGCCTCGCGTTCGGTACAGCCGAAGCGCGGGTCGCGGTCCATTTCGCCCGCCGCCTCCAGCAGCGCCTCGATCTGCCCGGCGGTGTCGAGGTGGACCGGCGCCGCCGCTCGCTCCGGCAATCGCCGCCGCTTGCCGGCCGCCGCGTTCTCGCTCAGCCCGAATCGCTTGTATTCGAGCGCGACCGAGAGCACCCACTGCAGGAAGCCGATCGTCTTGTTGATCGAGCCAGCAGAGAGCGGCCGCCGCAGATGGCCGTGCTCGTTTCGCTGCGGGCGACCGCGCTCGATCGCGCGGGCGCGGGCTTCGGACTCCTTCACCTTGAACAGCCGGTAGTCGTCGACCGCCTCGACGTCGATCTCGTTCAGCGCCCAATCGCTGAAGTAGGGCATCAGATGCCCGAGCGCCCAGCGCTCGCGCTTGGTCGTCTTCGGGGCGACCTGGCCCTCGCGGGCGGCGACGAGGCCACTGGCGAAGGGGCCGAAGAGCGGCACCTCGCCGCGCTCGCCCTCCTCGCCGTCGCGCTTCTTCTTCTTCTTGCTCGGCGGTACCCAGAGGCCGCGGCGCACGTCGGCGAGGATGTTTTCCAGCTCTTCTTCAGCGCGGTCCCAATCCCAGCCGTCGTGCTCGAAGCCGAGGGTCAGGTAGTGGCGCTCGCCGTAGGCGCGGAAGCGAAGCGCGTAGCCGCGGCCGCTCTTCCAGTCGCGCTCTATGACCTCGCCCTTCTTAGCTGCCATCGCCGGCCTCCTGGCCTTCCGGCAGCCGAGCGGCAGATGCAACGCGAGGAGTCCTGGCGGATAGCCTCTTCATTGCGCCGCCTAGTTCGGCGCCGGGTCGGGGGGCGTTCACGCGCCGCCCCGGCCGTTTTCTTGCTTGCCGACCGACCATAGCTCTGCTCCGCGGGGAAAGCGAGTCCGATCGACGATCGCCGCACATCGGCGCCGATCCCCGCCTATCGCCCGCGCCGCCGTCGCGCCCGAGGTAGGCGGCGACCGCCTCGGGATCGAAGCGGAGCCGCGGCCGGCGACCCGCGCCGAGCCGGTGGGCACCCAGCTCATCGGCGTGGTCATAGACCCAGCGCCGGCTCACCCCCCACCACTCCGAAACCTCCTCGGCGGAGATCAGCCGCTCTCGCGGTTGCTGCGCCTCGGCGCTCGCCAGCAGCTCGGCGAGGCGCCGCGCGATCGCCTCGATCGACTCGGGGCCGAGACGAAGATCGCCGCGCTCCTCGACCGGGTCGCTCACCGCCGCCTCCCTAAAGGGGCGCGGCTCACCTTCGGCCTCCCCGGGCATCCACGGGCATGGTGGGCGATGCGCGCCGCGGCGATCTCCATGTAGGCGGGCTCAAGCTCGATGCCGACGAAGCGCCGGCCCTCCAGCAACGTCGCCGCCCCGGTCGTCCCCGAGCCGACGGTGGGATCGAGCACCAGGCCGCCGGGCGGGCACAGCAGCCGCACGAGCCAGCGCATCAGCGCGAGCGGCTTCACGGTCGGGTGGGGGTTGCGGGCCTGGGCTGCCTTCTTCCCTCCTTTTTGGGCGTTCGGAAAGAGGTCGAGCGCGCGGCGCGGCAGTCGCTCGCAGCCCGCATCGCGCTCTGCCCGGCTCGCCTTCGGGCAGTAGAGGAAACGGCTCGGCGCAAGCCGGGAGCGACCTTCACCCGCGCAGGCGTCGGCGGCGGCGACGAGACAGCCCGGCGCACAGCCCTCCTCCTCGCAGCCGGGGTCGTGGCCGAAGATCACGTTCGCCGGGTGGCGGCCCTCGACCTGGCAATCCTCGGCATTGAGAGCGCCGGTCCCGTATCGGGCGAGCGTCTGCTCGGTCGTCCCCTCCAGCTCGCGGCGAGCAAGGACGATCGGCTCGAACGCGGGCTTCAGGGTCGTTGCCCGCCCTCCCGGATAGTGGCGCGACTTCGACATGCCCTCGGCGTAGAGCCACATCAGCGTGTCGCGGATCTCAAGGCCCGCGTCCTCCACGCCGCAGGCGAGCCGGTGGTAGGTCCGGGGCGAGCCGAAGGCCGCGAGGAACGCCCCCGGCTTCATCACCCGCCGGCACTCCGCAGCCCAGATCCGACACCAGGCCTCGAACGCCTCGTTGGGGTTCAGCCGGTCGTGCCCCGCCCGCGCCGCCGCCTCGCGGATCGCGGACGAGTCCCAGCGCTCGTGCTGAAAGCCGATCCCGTAGGGAGGGTCGGTGACGATCGCATCGACGCTCTCGGCCTCCAGCTTGCCCAGCACCTCCAGGCAGTCGCCTTCGAGCAGCCTCGCGCCGCTGCGCGAAGCCGCCGCCCGGCTGCTGCTCCCCCGTGGCGCCTGTCGGCTCGCTTTTGCCGCTCGGCTCACCGGGACTCCTTGCTCCCCTTGGCCGGGTTCCCGAGCCAATCGACAGGCCGGCCCGGATCGCGCACGTCGCGGAAGATCGGCGCGTAGGGCCCCTCGCTCCGCAAGTCCTCCAGCAGGCAGATCGAGATCGCCACCTCGGGCGTGCGCGAGAGCAACGGGTCGCTTGCCAGGAGCACGCTCGCGGTGGAGCGGCGGCGCGAAAGCGCCCGTCGCGGGGCTCCGGCAAGCACGCAGTGGACCGGCGGGAAGACGGGATAGCGCGCCCGCCACAGCGGCTCGGCCGCCTTGGCCTCCTTCGCCCGATACAGCTCCGCGTAGCGAGCCAGCTCGGCCACGAGGCGGTCGACCGAGAGCGTCGCGCGGTCGACCTCGAGGAAGCGCTGCTCGATCGCGATCTCCTCGCCGTCCTCTCGCAGGTAGGTGAAAACCGCGTCGGCGATGAGTGACCGCCGTCGCTTGCCGCGTCCGCGCGAGAGGGGATGGAAGACCTCGTGGCGCCAGGAGAGCGGGCCGAAATCGTCGCCGCGCTCCTCGGCGGCGCGCAGGAAGCAGATCGCCGCCTCGTTGACGGCGAGCGTGTGGGGCGCCAGGGGGCCGGCGGCGAGCTCGGCGGCGAGCGGACGGATTGCCCTCCAGAGTCCCCGCCTCGCGCGTCAGCCGCACACCGCGCTCGGTCGCGAACCACAGGCGCCGCCGCCCGTGCGCCGATCGGACGTAGTCGGCGAGCCCTGCCGCCCGCAGCCGCCCGAGGAGCTTCTGCACCCAGCGCAGCTCGGCTCCACCTGAGTGGATCGCGTGGACCTGGGGCGTCGAGAGCACTCGGTGAGCTGGGCGAGCGAGGCGAGGATCTCGACCGCCTTCGCCGGCAGGTGCTGGCCGACCGGCAGCTCAGCCATTGCGCCCTCCTCCCTCATGCGGCGCGCGAGGCGTCGGCTTCGGCCCCCTGGCGGCTGCGTACTTGCTCCATCGTCGCCTCGGCGCTTCTCCAGCGCCTCCAGGATGCGGTCGTCGAGGCTGTCGAGGTGCGCAGCCACCTCATCCGCGGATCGTCTGGGCTCGGCGACGCGGCGCGCCTCCCTTGCGGTCGGGATTCTCGGCGGCCGGCTCCCCCATGACATCCTCGACCCGGACCCCGCCCAGCGCGAAGGGCGCGCTGAGCTCGCCTTCGTGGGTGACCTGGGCGATGAAGCGGAAGCGCTCCAGCCTGGTCAGCGCCTCCGGGTTACGCGCCTGCCCCACTCCTTGGTCACGAGCGAGGCGGCGTGGGAGTTGAGCGTCGAGGCGAGCAGGTGCGAGCGGTTGGTCGTCAGCGCGTTCAGGGTGGCGGCGCTGAGCCGCTCGGGGTTCTGGTTGAGGAGCACCGCCCGCAGCCCGAACTTGGCGCTCTGCTCCAGCAGCGCGGCGAGGTTGCCCGAGGCGGCGCCGTCATAGCTCTGCACCTCGTCGAGGAAGACCCAGAAGGGCTTGCGCCGCTCGGGCGCGAGCTCTGCCCGGCCGCGCGCGGCGTGCAGCAGGTCGAAGAGCAGCAGGTTGGCGATCAGCCGGTCGCGGGTGCCGCCCGGTCCCCGGGCAGGCGAGGACGATCTTGCCCTTGTCCATCGCCTCGCGGACCCGGTAGGTGCTCTGGCTCTGGCCGAGCAGCGCCCTGATCGAGGGAGCGCGGCGCAGGCGATCGACCATGTTGGTGACCGGGGTGATCGCCTCGGAGGCCAGCAGCGGGAAGCGGTCGGTCCAGAAGCGCTGGTCGGCGCGCGGCAGGAAGGGCAGCGCCGCCCCCCGCCACTCCGCGTCGCTCAGCAGCGTCGGGATCTGGAAGATCGTCGGCGCCAGCTCGGCGTCGAGCATGCCGCGGCGATCGACGCCAGCGCCGCCGCGGCCTGGGTGGTGAGGTTGATCGCGCGCGTCGAGCGCTCGCCCCACTCCAGCGCCGAGGCGAAGGCGTCGACGATCGCCTCGACCCGGGCCTCGCTCTCCACGGCGTCGCCGCCCAACTCGAAGAGGTTCCAGCCCGGCTGAGCGGCCGGCGAACTGCCAGGGCCGAGGTCGATCCGCACCACCCGCTCGCCGCCCGACCTCGGCGAGGTAGGGCTCGATCCGCTCCAGGGCGTCGCCGTGGGGGTCGAGGAAGAGGCCGCCGTGACCGCGTCCGGACGAGGTGGGCGAACTGGGCGATCGCCGCCTCGGTCTTGCCGTAGCGCGAGCGGCCGGCGATGTAGGTGAAGAAGGTGTCGGCGGCCTGGACGCCGACGATTCGCTCGCCCGACTCTCGTGTTCGACCCGGCCGAGCGGGATCAGGTCTGCCCGGCCCTTCTCGAAGGCCGGAAGGTCGGGCGGCGGCGATAGCAGCGCCCCCGAGCGCAGGACGTCGCGCTCGCCGCAGTGGACGGTCGGCGGCTTCAGGAAGCCGGCCAGCTCGCGCGCCGTGAGGATCGTCTTTTTGGCGGGCCGGAAGAGGCCGGTGGCGAAGCGGCGGTCGAAGCGCCCCCGCCGCAGCGGCAGGTCGGAGCCGAGGAAGGTGAGGCCGGGGATCGGCAGGCCGGAGGCCCGCAGGTAGTTGCGCTCGGCCAGCGGCCGGAAGGCGGCGAGCAGGCCCGACATCGCCGCTTCCGCCCGCCCGCGGCGTCGGCGCCTCGCTGCGCAAGAGGATCTGCGCCTCGAACAGCTCGCCGGACTCGCGCAGCTTCGCGTCCACCGCCTGCACCGCCCCGCGGCGCTCGACCTGTTCCTGTGGATCGGGCCTCGTGCGGCGGCGCTGCTTCGCCGTTCAGGAGCGCCGCCCAGTCGCGGCGCTCGCCGTGGATGCGACGGGCCTCCCGTCGCAGCCGCCGCCGCAGCCGAGCCGCGCGGAAGCCGCTCGCCGGGAAGCAGGTCGACGCAGACGCTCGCGTCCTCCCCACCTGAGTGAAGGCGGCCGATCGCCGCGGCGAAGGGCTGCAGCGGATCGGGCTTCGGGGCAGAGCCGGGCCAGCGGCTCGACGCTGGGTCGGGCCAGCACCAGCTCGGTGCGCAGCACCACGGGCTCGCCATCGTCGGCCTCGACGTCGGCCTCGCCCACCACCTCGCCCTCGCTCAGCACCTCCTCGGCGGGCCGCTCCTCGACGCCTTCGAAGGCTGCGAAGCGCGGTGCGCAACGCCTCGCTCGCGCGCTCGGGGACTTCGATCAGGTAGACGAGCCGCCGCTCGGAATCCGCGGCGAGCCGGATGCGGATCGCGCTGGCCCGGCGGTCGACCCAGCCTGCGACCCTGCGCTCGCTGGCGGCGAGCTGGGCGGCGAAGCGAAGCACGGCATCGGGCTCGGCGTCGAACTCGTCCGCAGGCACGATCGCGACGGCACGGCGCGATCGGAGCGTGCGGCGGGTTGCGAAGAAGCGATGCGTAGCCAGCGCGGAGGCGATAGCGATGGCGGCGAGAGCGAGGGGCGCGAGCGAGAGGATCGAGGCGAGGAGCTGATCGACACGGATGCTCGATATGAGCCGCCAGAGTGCGAACAGCACCGCGGCGGCGAAGATCGCCAGCATCGGACGAGGATCGGAGCGATCGCCACCCATCATGGACCGACCTTTGGGTGACGGAGGAATGTCGGCAAAACGCGAGGCCCGCGATCGGCGACGGGCCGCGGAGTGCGGCCACTCGCGGCGAGTTCCGAGGCGGCGGGACAGGTGGCCGCACGGATGGCCGCACGGGCGGCCCGAGGGGCGGCCGGCGGAAGAGTGGCCCGTTTAGACATGTCGGTCCTCCTCATCACGCAGCCGCCTCGGCCACGGTCGGCCCAGCCGACGCCGCAGCTCGCACTCACGCCGCTTGTGGAAGCGGTAGCGATCGGGGTGCTGCCCGAGCACCAGAGTGAAGGTCTGCCCTCCCTTCAGGCAGAAGCCGCCGCAGTTGTTGTGGGGGAAGCCCTCCCCATACAGCCGCGGTGGGCGCAAGCCTTCGGCCCGCATCCAGTCGAGGACTTCCTCTTTGGAGAGATAGGGCTTTTCGCAGAGCGGCGCCTCGACCCGCCACGGCTCCCAGTGGCGCTGCGCGCGCTCGAAGCGGCGGGTCTCCGACCAGTCGTAGCCGATGACCGCGACCGTGTCGGCGGGGTCGCGGTGCTCCTCCAGCCAGCGGCGCATGAAGCGCCGCTTCAGGACGGCCGAGCAGGGATCGGCTCGCGTGTTGCCGAGGTAGCGCTTGTCGGCGAAGACCTGATGGGGGTCGCGGCCCTCGGCGATCCATTCCAGCGCTGGGCACCACTCGCTCGCTTCGGCACCGAGGGCGAGGAGGTGCCTGCGGCGGTGGCGGCCTTCCTCGAGCGAGGGGATCGCCACGGTGCGCGCGAGTAGTCCCGGCGGGACGCGGCGGCCGGTGAGGTTCGATGCGGCCTCCAGCACGAAGCGGTAGAGGTCGTCGTCCTCGATCAGGGTGTCGGCGAAGAGCAGCGTGAGCCCCTTGCGCCCGTGGCGGTCGACGGTGCGCCGCGCCGCTCCCCAGGAGCCGGCCCCGCCGCTCAGCATCACGACCCGCGAAGTCCGGCCCCTTCTGACCGCACGCTCAGCCATTTCGTCCTCCGGCCCTCTCGAAGCTAGTCAGATAGGCATCGCCGCTGTCGCGGTAGCGGCGCAGGAACCACCGCCAGCCTCGGCGCGCGGCAGAGATCGTCGGCGCGCTCACGGCGAGCACGGCACGTCCGCCGCGCGCCCCGACCAGGCGGACGCTCAGGCGAGCGTGCCTGTAGGGGAGGTGCTGCAGGGCGCGGTGCGAGCGAAGGGCCTTCGTCGCGCGCTTGGCGGCGGGGCTGCCCTTCTCGTCTTGGGGGTCCTGCCGGCGGCGGTGAGACGCGCGAGGTGCCAAAGGAGCAGCTTTTGCCCGGGCGGCGCCGAAGGAGCGGGCCGCCTGCGGCTGCGTCGGCACGGCCTGCCGGCCGGGGGCCGCCGAGTGCCCGGGCTCGCCCGCCGCGAGGACGAAGAGGGCGGCGAAGCCGAGCAGGATCGCGGTCGCGAAGACAACGATCGCGCGGGCGGCCAGAGGGTCGAGCGGCCGGTCGAGCAGAAAGCGGAGGCGGTCGATCATCGGACCGCCCCTTCATCCGATCCCCCTGCTTCCGGAGGCTGGGCGTAGCCGAAGACCGGCGCCGGCTCGCCCCCTTCGACCGCCTGCGAAGGCAGGAACGGGCCGACGCGGGCCACCCGGTCGGAGTAGTTGCCGTCGATCGTCGTGATCTGCCCGCCGGGAAAGACCCGCTCGACGATCGCGATGTGATCGCTCGCCTGCGGACCTGAGCCGAAGAGGACCGCGTCGCCGGGCGCGGGCGTCGCGGTCGGGGGAAGGACGCGGGCGCCGTTCGGAATGGCCTGGGAGAACGGGGATTCGCCGGGGGCCGCTGCGCCCGGCAGCGACGGCCCCGCTTCGTGGGCCTTCGCCCATTCATATATGGAGCCCGAGTAGGCGTAGGGCGCGGTGCCGCCTTTCAGCGGCACGCCCGCCTTCTCCCAGACCCAGGCGACGAAGAGCGAGCACCATTCGACGCAGGGGCCGTAGGGGTTGCAGTTCGATCCGGGCGGGCTCTCGGTGCGCCCGAGCTGGCTCTCGGCGATGCGGACGATCTCGTTGCCGCTTGCGCTTCCCGCCGAGGAGGCAGAGCCGCATGAGCTGCCGCCGCTACCACCAGCGCTGCCCTTCGCGGGTTCGGCCCGCTTTGGGTCTTTAGGCGGCGGGGAGCCTTTGCCCCGGAACCCGTACTCGACCGCGCGGGCCATGACTTCGTCGGCGTAGTTGGCCACCGAGTCGGCGCAGGCGCCGTAGTAGCCGCAGGCCGCCTCCCGATAGGCGGCGTAGGAGCCGCCGGCAGGCGGGGCTCCGAGCACCTTGCGCAGGATGCGGGCGGCGGTGAAGATCGCGTCGGCGGGGTCGTTTATGTCGGTGACGCCGTCGCCGTCGCCGTCGACCTTGTAGCGCTCCCAGATCGTCGGGCCCGAGCCGGGGCTGCAGGCAGAGCCCCGCACGTAGGCGATCTGCATCGGGCCGGCGCAGCCGGAGCTGTTGACCCCCGAGCAGTTGCCGCTGCCGCACTCCTGGGTGCCGATGCTCGCCAGGAAGCTCCAGTCGATGTCGATCCTGCGGCCGGCGGCCTGATAGATCCGCAGCCGTCCCGGCGGGATCTCCTTGACGGCCGCCCGCGTCGCCGGGGTGGCGGCGGCAGTGCCGCCGCCACCGCCCAGGCAGGCAAGTTCGCCGCCGAGGATCGCCATCACCGTGCCGGCGAGGGTCGCCACCACGACCGCTGCGACGCCGGTTGCTATGAGAGCCAAGAGCGATACGCGCGAACGTCGCCGGCTCATCGCCCGCCGCCTTTTCGAGGCGTGCGCCGCGGCGGCGGAGCGCTCTTGCGGCGAGCCGGGGACTGCGGCTCGGGCGGCGCTTTTCTGCCGACTCGCTCGCGCTCGGCGCGAAGCTCCTCGCTGAGACTGGCCGCCGAGTCCCGAGAGGCAACTTTCCGAACCGGCTCCGCGGCTCTGGGAGGCGCTTGCCTTGGCCTGCGCTCACCCGAGCGCTCGGGCGTCGGCTTGCCTTTGTCCGCCTTTCCCTTCGGCTTGGGTTTGGTCTCCGGTCGGGAGCGAGGCGAGCGCCTGCCGGCGCCTTTGGCGGAGACCGCACCCGCTGCCGGCTTCCGCTCTGAGGACGTCGAGGCCGAGCGGGGCCGGTCGCTTTTGCCTTTCCCCGGATCGGCGGCGCCGTCTGCTGAGCGCCTCCGCTCGGCCGGACGCGGAGCGCCGAGGCTGGGCGCCCCGCCCCCGACCGGAGCGCTGTGGCTCGTTCCAAAGCGCGGCGCAGGCGACGCGGTCCGGCTGCTTGGCTTCCCGCCGCCGCGAGAGCCAAGGGCGCCGCCGAAGAGACGGCCTGGCGCACGCATCGCCGAGCTAGCCCCTCGCCGGATCGGGCGCAACGCTTTGCCGCCGACGCGGGCGCCCGCGTAGAGCGCCAACACCCGCACCGTCCCCTCGCGACCCGGCGCGCCTGGCCCGGTCGCGATCCCGATCAGGCTGTCGGCAAGGGTCTTCCGCTGTAGGAAGACAGCCCAGAAGAAGAGGGACTGCAGGCCGAAGGTCATGAGCCAGCCGAGCTGAGCGGTGGCGCTCGCCAAGGCACCAGCGACCGCGAGCAGGGTCGCCAGGATCAGCGAGTAGGCGGCCTTGCGTAGCAGGTAGCCGGCCAGCTTCTCCAGCCAGCCTTTGAAGAAGGCGTGGCCGCGTCCCGGGATGACCGCCGCCACGAGCGCCACCGGGGAGAAGGCCAGCAGCAAGAGCAGCAGAACCTGGGCGAGGATGATCCCGACCGAGAGCGAGCCCAAGAGCAGGATCGCGCCGAGCTCGCCGCCGAAGAGGACGAGCGCCAGCAGCAGCCGCTGGAACTGGCCGCCCGCCTCCATCGCGTCGGTCGCGGGCTTGTCGGCGACCCCGAGCCGGTAGCCGCGCCTTGCGGTGTCGGCGTCAGGCAGCTTCGAGGAATCGCCGTCGTTCAGCGCGTCGTACTCGGCGCTGCGATCGTCCTGCCCGTCGGCGCCGAGGCTGAAGCGCAGGAAGTGCGGCGCGTACTTGTTCGCGTTGTTGATGCAGACCTTGCCGTCGGCACTCACCTCGGTCCCGCCCGCCAGGCGACGGGCGAGCGCCGCGTCTCGGCCGGGGCTCGAGGACAGCGGCCTGACCGGAGCCGATTCGGGGTCGGCGTCTCCCGAGCCGGTGCCCGAGACGGCGCAGTGTTCGAGCCCGCCGAAGTTGAGGACGACCCACGGCTTGAAGACGAGGAGGTCGAAGAGCTGGTTGGCCGCGCCCTCGGTCGCCTGTCGCCCGCCCCCGGGGCTGCCGTGGTCGGAGATCGAGAGGAAGGCCTCCGACATCTGGTTCGTCCACGCAGAAGCCGCGGCGATCGTCGGGCCGGGCCGCACGACGAAAAAGAGCGCGAGAACGACGTAGACCAGCGAGAGCGCCAAGGCGCCGACCGTCTCGGAGTGGCGGCGCTGAAGAAGCGACTTCCAGACGCCCACAGGCCGGTTATCGTGATCGCCAAGGACGAGCCACGGCGGCCCGAAGACGTTGGCGTAGATGGAGTGGATCGCCTGGGAGACCGGCCCGAGTGCCCCGGCCCCGCCGGTCGCCTGGGACCCGCCGACCAAATCCAAAGAAAACGCGAAGCTGAAAAGGGTGATGAGCAGGTTCGCCAGGAAGCTCGTCGCCAGCCAGAGGATCGAGGCGAGGAAGTAGGCGATCATCGGCGGCACGCCGGAGACGTCGACGCCGCCGGTCAACGACGCCGAGACGGCGTCGAAGTGCTGATCGAGCGTGTAGTGGCTGAGCGGGTAGCGGCCGAAGAGCCCGTTTGAGCCGAGCTGAGGCGCCGGGCCGACGTTCCCCCAGACGTCGGTCGCGGCACTGGCGAGAGGATGGCCGGCCAAAACCACTACGGCGCTGAGCGCGAGTGCCGTCAACACCGGCCCTCGCCAGCGGCGCAGAGCGAGCCGCGCCCTCACGCCGAGACCGCCTTCGGCGTGTTGTCGAGCGCCGCCAGCAGCTCCTCGAAGACGAGGTCGATCTGCACCTCGCCGACCCGCCCGTCGAGGTCGCGCATCAGGCAGAGGCCCTGGCGGTATTCGGTCAGGCGAAAGCCGAGCGCCCCTTCGGAGTCGAGGCTTATCTGCGCGAGCCCCGCCCGCGCCTCTCGCCTCGGTCTCCTGGCCGAAGAGGAAGTAGACGCCGAACAGCTCGGAGAGGTCGCCGAGATCCGCGAGGCGCTGCGTCGCCACAGCGACAGTGGCGTTGAAGGCGCGGCCGAGGCGGATGACCCTGTTGAGCAGGGCGCGACCTTGGACCGACTTGATGAAAAACCACGCCTCGTCCAGCAGCACGAACTTGTGTCGTTGGCGGTTGCCGCTGACGAGGCGCAGAGCTTGTGCCGCGACCAGAGTGAGCGTCGCCACGGAGACGCGCTCGGCGCGGGTGTAAGTCTCGCGGGAGGCGCCGGGGTCGGGCAAGGACAATCCCGGCGTGCGGATAGTGATCACCGAGGGCTCGGCCGCCACTAGGCCGCCTCCTCGATCGGTGCGAACCCGAGTCGCGCAAGCCCGAAGTCAGAGAGGACGTCAAGCGCCTCGCCGGCCTCGCGGGCGGCGTCGACCTCGCTTCCCGCGCAGCCGGGCGACGACGCACATCAGGCTGCGCTCGCCGGCCCGCACCGCGTCGCGCACCGCGCGGTCGATCGCGTTCTCCCAGGCCGGCGGCGGGTCGCGCAGCAGCTCGATCAGATAGCTCGAGGCCAGCTCCTCGCGCAGCTCGGGCAGGCCGATCCGCAGCGGGTCGAGCTTGCCCCGGTGCTCGGGGTCGCCGGAGAGCTCCAGCACCTCGACCTCGCCCTCCAGCTCGGGCACGCGGTCGAGGCCGTGGTCGGGCTTGGGGTCGAAGTCGACGACGAGCGAGCCGCGTCGCTGGGCGGCGAAGGCGATCGCCTGCGCGGCCAGGGTCTTGCCGCGAGCCGAGCGTGCCGGCGAGCAGGACGCCGGAGGGCCGCGCGGTCCGCGGCGCCTCGGTCGGGTCGTAGCGCAACCGGGCCGGCCTGACGGCGTGTGGCCGATGTAGATGCCGGCCGGAGAGCCGACCTCCGAGCTGCCGGTGGCGACCATCGCGCCGAACTGCTCGACGGTCATCTGCTGCAGGTAGTCGGGCACCGAGCCGCGCGCCGGGCTGAGGCAGGTGGTCGGCGAAGAGCGCGTGCTGCAGGCCGCGCGGTCGGTGCAGGGCAACCTCGCCGAAGCGCTCGCGCAGGGCGCCGACCCGGCGCTCCAGCTCCTCGCGGTCGGGCGCGCCGACCGCGAGCGAGAGCGAGGCCCGCAGCATCGGCGGGTGCGCCGAGGACTGCAGGATCGCCTCGTACTCGCGGGCGAGCTCGCGGTCCTCCTCGGCCAGCACCCCCGGCCCGCTCGCCCCCTCGAGCTGCTCGCGGTAGGCGTGCTCGACGTCGAGGATGCGCCGTCGCACCTGGCCGAGCGCCTCGCGGTTGCCGACCCACTCGCGCGTAGAGCACGGCGTCGACGGGGAACCCGGCGCCTTCGACCGGCTCGAAGAGAAGCTCGGCGGCGCCGGGAAACTCGGCTTCCTCGGCGAGCGACCCGGCGCAGAGAAAGGACTGGTAGGAGGTTCCCTCCTCGGCCTCGACCACGAGCGAGGGCGGCTGGCCGACCTCCTCGGTGGCGGGCGCGTTGGCGCAGCGCCAGAGGTCGTGCTCCAGCGGCTCATAGGCCGCCGAGCCGTCCGGCGCCACAACGACCAGCGCGTCGGGCTCCCAGTGGCGATCGAGCGCAGGCTCGGCGACGCCGCGGGTAGCAGGCGCGGCAAAGCAGCCACTGCAGCTCGCGGGTCGAGGCGCGCTGCAGGGCGATCGCGCCGCTCAGGCGCTCGAAGGTGCGTTGCTCGACCCCGGCCAGCGCCTCCAGCTCGGCGCCGGAGATCGGCCGCGGCCCGCCGACCCCGGCAAGCTCCTCGACGCGTCGCCTGACCCGGCCGAAGGAGCGCAGTGCCTTTGGCCCGTCGCCGGCCTCGGTCAGGGAGACCGCGACGTAGACCTCGGGGATATGGGAGCCGAGGTCGCGCAGCCGCGCCTCGTGGCCATCCAGGTAGCGCCGCCAGCCCTCGGGGTCGCCGTGGTCTCGGTCGAGAAGGCCGGCCAGCTCGGCCGGGTAGCGCTCGGCCGGGATAGGAGCGCTGCACCCTCCAGAGCGGCGAAGTCGGCGCCCGCAAGGTGGGCGAAGCGCTCCAGCCGATGCAGCAGCGCCCACTTCTGCGAGGTGGGCAGGAAGGGGTAGGCGACAGTGTCGGCGCGGTAGAGGGCCGCCGCCTCCCCGCCCGGGCCGATCAGGATGTTCCGGCGCGCGTAGCGCAACGGGAAGCGGCTCACGGGCGCACCTCCAGCACCTCGTCCTCGCCCAGCACCACGCGGGGCGTCGTCGCCGTCTGGCGCTTGGAGCCCTGCGGGCGGCGGGCCAGATGCCGCCGCCGGCTCGCCCGGCGCACGGCGATCGGCAGCGAGAAGAAGACCGACCGCGGGGCCGCGCACCCGGCCGCGACGCAGGAAGGGCGAGCGCTCATCGGCTTCTACCCAGAGCCGACCGCCGAGGCCATATGCCAAGCCCGGCGAGCGGTAGGGAGCGACCAAGTGACCGGCGCAGCGGCGAAAGCCGCAGCGAGAGCCAGGAGAGTGCGAAGCGATCGGCGCGGCGGCCGTCGGGCGTCGCCTGGGTCCCCAGGGTCGCGACCGCGGCCGGGATCACGATCAGTCGCAGCGGCCAGTCGAGAAGGCCGAGCGCGATACCCGCCAGCCACGCCCCACCCAGCGCGCCGATCGCCGCGACGGCGGCGCCCTCACGCCCACCGACCCCGAGGCCGGCGAGCGCGGCGATCGCGGCGATGCCAACCGCCACCGTGCTCGAGCCCGCGCTGAGGACGATGACGGCGAGGAGCGTGCCGGTCGCATAGGCGAGCCAGCGCAGCGGCACCCCGCCGGGGATCGGCAGCGAGCGGCCCTCGATCTGATAGATTCGCCGCTCAGGCGCGAAGATCCGCTGGTAGGAGCGGATCGGCTCGAAGCTCTCGCTCACGGCAAGATCCGCTGTCCGACTGACCTCGCCAGATCGGCGACCTGGTCGGGGCTGAAGACGAGCCAGCCGACCAAGATCGCGGCGACGAAGAAGACCGCCAGGTCGGTGAACTTCCGGTTGAGCAAGAAGATCAGGCCGACGATCGCCAGGACGCCGCCGTAGATCTCGCCCGCGTAGTGGCGGAGCGTCGAGCCGATGTTGTGGCCGACGTCGTTGCCGCTCGCGGCCAGGGCGGCGGCCGGAGCCAGCAACAGGACGCTCGCGGCGAGCGCAACGAGGAAGGCGACTCGGAAGCGGCGCTTCACGAGAGCGCCCCCTCGACCCGATCGACGTACCAGCGCCCTTGCCGCGAGACTTCGAGCCGGTAGCCGAGCTGAAAGGTCTCGCCGCTCAGCGGATCGCGAACCCGAACGGTGGCGAGCACCGTTCGCCGCACGCCTTCGCCGTCCCCGATCTGCTTGACGCTCGGGACGCCGAGTGGCCGCAGGCCGTAGCCCGGCGGGACAACCTCACCGCCCGGCGCCAGCAGATAGGAGAGATCGTGGGGGCTGGAGGCCGAGAAGTAGGCCGGCAGAAAACGCCGCACGAGGTCGCCGATGGCGGAGGCGTCCGGGCCGGCGAGCGGCTGGGGAGCTTCAACCTCTTCCCCGACCCTCGCCGGCCCGGCGACCACCGCGGGCGCGCCCGATACCGCCACCTCGCCCGCGCTCGCGCGGACGATCGGGACGGCCAGGTAGAGAGTGCGAGCGTCGGCGAGCTCGCAGGCCACGGTGACGATCGCCTGGCCGCCACCAACGTCTTCGATACCGGCGACCTCTGCCTGCTGGGTCGCGATCCTGGTGGCGGTCGAGCCATGTGCGCGTACGCCCGGCACCAGAAGGGGTGCCAGCTCCCGCGGAGAAGAGCCGCTGAGGTAGGCGCGCGCGAAGCGCACCGCGATGGACCCGCTCGCCGGATCGACGACACCGCTGGTTGAGGCTGCGGCCCGCTCGCTGCGGTGGGGACCCGAGAGAACAGACGCTGCGCCCCGGAGGAGCAGAATCCCAATCAGCACCCACAGTGCCGCCCGGCCTGCCGTCCGTATCGCAGCTCGGGCGCTGCGTCCTTCACCTTGGCGCTGCCCGGATCGAGTAACAATTCCGACTACCACTTCCTGACCACCTCCGATGTTGCTTTGGCGGCCAGCCGATTGACTGGCTCACCACAACAGGGGGGCGAGCGGGAAAAGTGACTTCAACTACACAGTTGAAGTCGGCGAATCGCCGCCGGGCTCACCGGCCTCTGCGACGAGGCTCATTCCGGCCTGTTCGACCATCCACCAACCGGACCAGTCGACGAGCTCGTAGTGAATCCTGTTGTCCTCGATTCGCCGGCTGACGATGCCCGCCTGATGGAGGACGTTGAGGTGTTTCGAGACGTTGTAATACGTCATCCCAAGCTGTGCGGCTAGCCCTTGCACGCTTACAGGTCCGCAGTTGAGAAGCTCCATGATCCGAATTCGAGTCGGCTCGGAGATAACACGAAGCCACGCTGCGATCGACTCGACCGTCTCATCTGAAAGATGTGGACGGATCGGCCGGGACCCTTCGGGTGGTGTCGGTTGTCTTTTCACACTGTGATTCATTGGGACTCTGACTAACAGGGTGTTGAACCCCGAAAGTGGACCCCTAAAAGTTTGTTAAGACGAAACCGATCCGGAAAACGGCAGCCGAAAGCACTCCGGCCCCTGGAAGGGGCCGGAGGGTTACTGCGGGCGTTTGGTCGCCGCCCAGAGAGCGAGTGACGCTCTAGCGCAGCCTGAGCTCAGTCCCGACGTAGAGCAGGTTGGGATCGTCGGTGCCGATCCGAGCAGCGTTGAGCTTCCAGAGATGCTGCACCTCAGCTTCGATTTCGCTGGTGCCGGCGCCGACGGGAAGCAGGGCTTCGGCGATCGCCCACAGGCACTCCCCCGCCTTGACGGTGTGGACAAAGTGTCCGGCAAGGCTCCCAGCTGCGCCGTTGCGCTGGGCCGGCACCGAGGGCGGCTGTGCCGTTGCCGGTTCGGGTGCTTCGGGAGGGCTCACCGGAGGAGGTGCTTCGGGCGCGGCCTGCACGGCTTCCGCTGCGGGCTGGGCCTGCGGCTCAGACCGGGGGCTCTCGGGGGCGGTCAGGGATTGGTTTTCGACCGGAGGCGACGGGACCGCCTCGGCAGTCGGTTCTTCGGCCGGGGTGTAGGTCGGACCTTGTGGCGGGACACTCGCGGATTCTTCCCCGGTCGGGGGAGAGAGTCCGACGCTGGCAGCAGGAGCTTCCGGTGGAGGCAGTGGCGGTTCGGATTCTTGGGGCGGTTCACTTTCCAGCGGCGACCCTTCTTCGCTTTCTTCTCCGCCGCTCACAGCGCCGGGGACTTCTTCCAGCACTGCTTCTTCCCCGCCCGGTTCGAAGTCCGCGCCTTCTTCGAGCCCCGGCAAGGCGCCGGGCGGAGCCGACCCTTCCTGTTCGCTGTCGGCTTCTCCGGCGAACGCCACACCCGGCGCGATGCTGCCAAAGACCAAGACGGCACTAAGCACGCCAGCCAGAACCCTTACTCCGAGCCCGGTTCGTGAGCGCGCGCGAGAGCGAGATATGAGCGTCAGAACTTCATGGAACCAGGGCATCGGGTGCCTCCTCGCTTGTCGATCCTGGGTCTCAATTCAGTGGGGGAGCTACGCAGCGGTATGACTTTGCTCCGGCGAAGGTGTCGGGAGTGAGGCCCACCGCTCCTTCTGTCGCCGATGTAAAGATCGTCGACCCGGCCGGGTTCACTGGTCGAAGCGGAGACTTCGCTCGTCAGCTCGCCGCCGGGCGAGAGCTGGATCTCTTCGTGGTGGGTCAGGGCCTCCATCAGCTCGTTGTGGGTAGGGAGCCTGCGCCCCGCCGCCGATTTGGTGTCGATCGAGCCGCATTCGAGCACCGCGCTGCCATAGGCGACGGGAGGGTGGGCTTGCGTTTCGACGCAGACGCCCGCGACCGGGATCGTTCCTTCCGGGCAACGAAACAAGAAGCGTTCGGCGGGATAGCCACCGAGGCGCGCCGCGTTGAGCGCGCGAGGCACGGCGCTCAGGTTGGACTCCTTGATCTGCCGGCGCCCTAGGGAGTTCCGCTTGATGTTCTTGCCGGTGATCGTGTGCGCCTTGATGTTCCTGCCGGAGATCTTCAGCGCCGCGTAGGAACTACCGCCCAGGGCGACGAAGAGCGCCAGCGTCGCGACGACGTTGGCATAAGTGAGGCGGGGGCGCGGGACTTTCAACATGCCGGTTCCTCCTTGGGCTCGTTGGCCTTGGCTATCCCGTAGAGCATGGCTGTCCTTTCACGGTGACCGCAAGCACGGGGCCGTACCCGGCCTCGAGCGGATAGCCGGCCTCGCCAGGAAGGCGGGGACGAAAGCGGAAGTGCTCCAAGCCGCAGGTCCGCTCGAAGCGGTAGGGAATGCGCCAGCGCCCGTTTACCTTGCTGCGGATCGTGCGGAAGGTCGACCATTCATGTGAGACCCAATACTGCAGCTCGATCAGCTTGCCTGCCGCCGGGAGCGGCCTGCCCTGGACGCGACCGCTGAAGACGACGGACTGGCCGTTCAAGATCCGCGTTGGACTTACCGCGAAGGTCGAGCGCCCCGCGACGAGCAGGACGACCTTGTCTTCGGCCGGCAGCCGGGTGGCAGCGCCCGGATAGGTGAAGCGAAGCGTCTGGGAGGCGTGTGCGTCCACCTCGTAGACGAAGTGGCCGTGGGCGCCGGTGCTGAGGGTGTCCACGAGCGCTTCTTCTCCTTCTCGTAGACGCGAGTAGACCTGTACCGGCGCTCCAGCTGACCGGGTTGCCGGAGCCGTCGACGAGGACGCCGGTAAGGCGAACGTGGCGACCGAAGCCGACCTTCGTACGCGGGTTGAGGACAGTGATGGTGCGGGTCACCTTGTGAGACTTGCCGCCGTGGTGGACCGTCCTTCGCACGCGTTTCTTCTCGACCGCCCCGGCTCGGACCGAGGAGGCGATCCGAAGCGGCAGCTTCACATTCATCGGCTGCCCGTCGAGTCGCTGGCTCGTGCTCGCCAGGTTTCCGGCCTGATCGTGCGCGATGGCCCGAAGTTCGTATTCGCCCGCGGGCAGCGTCGCGTCGTCGATCCTGGTGACGAGATGGCTGTTTTCTTGGGACGTCGGAAGTGCCTGCCACACACCCGAGCCCACCTGGCTGATCTCGATTTCCCCGCCCCCGAGCCCGGAGATCGGGTCGGTCACCTGCACCGAAACTCGGGTCGGGTCGTCGGTGGAGGTGTCTTCGAAACCGAGCTTCGGGGGTTCTGGATCGAAGCGCAGCTTGACCGGCAGCGAGGCGTTTTCGGGCTGCTGGTTGGTAGCGGCGTCTTCGCGCCAAAGCCGCAATTCCCATTCGCCGGGCGAGGGCACGGTGAGGTTGTCGAGTCGCGCGATCGACGAACCGCCGCGACTGTCGCTGACGCATTCGCCGCTGCCGACTCGGCAGACCCGGTAGTGGGCCGCGGTGATCGGCGCTCGGTCCGGTTCAGGGGCGTTCTGCCAGGCGACGTCGAATTCGTTGCGATTCCGCCAGGCCTCGCCGCCTTCAACACCTACCGAGGCGACTCCCGGCGCAGTATTGTCGATCCTCGTCGTGACCGTTGCCGAATTCGCGCTGTTGCCGGCGGCATCTTCCGCCGCCACATACAACGGCTGACTGCCTTCGGGCAGATGCTGGGTCTCGACTTTTTCAATCCCACCCTGTCCGTTCTGACAGGGAATTCGCTGCGAGTAATCACAGCCGTGCGGATCTTCACCATCCTTGACACCGGCGATAAACACGGATGCTGCCTTGACTCCGACGTTGTCCGACGCTTCGTAGTCGACGGTCTGCGTGCCGCTGACCCATTCCCCGCGAGCGAGCGGAGTGTCGGGCACGACCGTCACCGATGGACCCGAGGTGTCGATGACCGTCGCTTCCGCGGTGAAGGTCTGCATGTAGTTGAGCCCCCGGCCCGAGCAGAACTGGGCCGAGGCGGCGCCGACGCAGACGACCCGCTGGACGATCTTGGTCGCCCCGCCCAAATCGTATGCATGCGGTCGGGGCCAGCTCGACGCCTGCGCCACTTCGGGACGCGGACAACTCCGGTTTGCCCGCACGTTCTTGATCGTCGCGTCCGACCCGTCCGGCCGCACGGCATACACCTGCAAGGCGTAACGGCAGTCCCTGCGGTGGGCGTGACCCGACCAGCGCAGCCGCGAGAATGCGGTTCCGGGCGGCGCAGTGAGGACAAAGGCCGACTGCGCGCCATGAGCGACGTTGCCGCCCTGGACGACGTTGGCCGTGACCAGGCCGCGCAACCCCGGACCCAATGGGTTGCAGGCTCGCCGCCAGCGCATGCCTCGCGTGGCGAAGTTTTCAAAGGCAGTGCTGGCGAATCCGCCGGCATCGGCCTGGCAGGCGAGAATCGTGAATTCGCCGGCTGCGGCAGGGCGGGGAGCTGCCATCGCCGCGACACAGGCGATCACGACAGCGAGCCAAGACCACCGAAACTTTCCCCTCGACTTCGGCATCGCCTGCATCACGGGCCTCCAAACTGGCGGCCGTTCCCTGCTACTGGTGCTGGTTCGCGGCTTTCGGCGGGAGCGGCTTCAGGAGCCGGAGATTCGACTTCTTCGCTGACCGGGTAGTTCGGCGACCTCGGTTCATTGCCAGGATCTGCCGGGGGCGGCAGCGGTTCGGCGGCCGGTTCCGGTTCGGGTTCAGGCGAGGGCGCGGGTTCGCTGACTTCCGCCTGTTCGGATTCGGCCGGCGGAGGCGGGGGAACGACGGCGGTCGATTCTGGCGTTTCGGGTGGTGGCGAGCTGGGTGGGGGATTGGATTCCTCTTCGCTGCCGGCGATCAGTCCGGTCGCGGCCCCCAGCGGGTTGACGCTGTTCTGAGCGCAGTAGGTCGCGGCGCCCCCGCCGATCGTCACGCAACTGACGAGCACCGCGGCAACGGTTCCTGGCCGAGCGCCGGCAAGCGGCGTCGGGTCAACCGCCCGGTAGTAGGCCGTGGCCACATGCTGCTTGGCCTGGGCGACGCTGCCGAGAACCTGCTGCTTGACCGAGCTGACCTCATCCAGCGTGCGATGCGCCAGCCGGCCGAGCAGACCCGGGCTCGCTTGTTCGACAGCAGGGGAGGCCGGCAGGAGCACGGCAGCCTTTTCCCGCCAGGCGTCCAGCCTCTCCCACAACATCTCGCAGCGATGGCAGCTCTTCATGTGGAGTCGCGCCTGCTCGGACTCAGCCGACGTCGCTAGGCCATATGCGACACGAAGGACAAGCGGCTCGCCGCGAGGGCAACCGCCTCCCTCCTTCCGTGCGATCGCGGCCCGCGCCTCGTCCATGATCTCAAGGAGATCGCGCTTCACCGTGCGCTCGGTCAAGCCCAAGCGGGAAGCGATTTCAGGGCGCCTGAGACCCGCGCCGTAAAGCGCAAGCACCCTGCGCTGACGCTCGGGGAGCGTCGAGGCGACTTCGTGAACCAGGGTCGCCATGTCCCCCTCGCTCTCCTGCGTGATAAGTGCTTCCTCGGGAGTGGGGGCATCGGAGGCGTTCTCGTCCAGTCCGCCGACGATCGGGTCGACGACGAGCTCACGGACCTGGCGGTTGGTCTCGCGGTTGAGCCAACGGTGTGCAGCGGTGCGAATCCAGGCATAGACCCGACCGGGGTCCGTGATGCCCTTCGCTTCGTCCAAGAACGACTTGCAGGCGTACTGCACGGCGTCCTCGATCTCTTCCGTCGAGCGCTCGCGGTGCTGCGAGGCCAGCTGCGCGCGAAGCGCCCGGCCGCGCTCTCCTCGAACAAAGCCCTGAAGGAGCGCCGCCGCGTCATCCGACGCAATCGTGGAGGTGCGAATGGGATCCATCACTACAACAGGGCATCGAGACCCGAAAGTGGACCCCTCTTTCGTCGCCGCTACATCGTTCACCGGGCCTCCCGATGACTGCCGCGAAAGCATTTCGAGCGTCTAGCTCCGACTACTCGAAAGCCCTACCCATTTTTAGAATTCCTTAACATCAAACGGATTCGCGACTGCTGCGATTGAACTCCTCAGCCAGAATCGACTGATCCGCTCAAGTAATCCGCCCACTTGTCGATCACGTCCCTGTTGATGGTGGGAGATGCGCCATGCCGTTCAGATCACTCGTGACGCGGAACCGACGAGAGGTCCGCCTGTGGTTGACGGCGTCTTGGTCGAAGCTCGATCCGCTGTCGAGGCGCCTCCTTCGGGTCGTGGCCATCTTGTCCGCCCTGCTGGTGTTTGTAGTCGTCTACGCCTTGGTTGACCCCGGTTCCAACGGTCGCCGCACCGGACCCAACCCGATAGCTCGGGCGGCTGAGGAGACGCAGCAGGCAACTGGAGCGCGGTCGATCATTCAGGCCGTCTACTCCTCGCCAGAGCTAGACCAACCGCTGAGAATGAACGGGCGCGGTGTCTACAACGGCGACAGCGGTCGCAGCCGAACGACTATGGCGATCCAGATGCCTTCGCTGGGCGGCTCACTACAGGTGGAGGCGATCGGCGATGTGCAGACCGTCTACCTTCGCTCACCGCAGCTCTCGAGGCAACTGCCCCCGGGGCGGGAATGGATAGGGGTCGATCCCTGGCTCGGGAGAACCGCGGAAACGGCATTTGGCGGTAACGGCGACGCCCAGGCTCAGCTCGAACTGCTGGCCGCAGCAAACGGCGACGCCGAAGCACTGGGCGAGACGCATGTGCGGGGCGTACAGACGACGTGGTATCGCAGCGCCGTCGATCTCGCGCACTACGCGGCCGTCTTGGAGCACGAGGGCAAGCGCAACGAAGCGCTGCGATACGAGCGTTTGGCGAGACTGTTCCCCTCGGCAACCGCGGTGGAAGCATGGGTAGGCGGAGATGGCCTACTTCGACGAGCCCGAATCCGGACGTCCCTGCCGGACGCTCCCAGCCGACCCTCGATCTCGATGGACATGCGAATTGACTTCTTCGACTTCGACATCTCCCCAGTCGTACATCTACCTGCCGCGCGTGAGGTGTTCGACGTCACGCCCCTGGTGCGGGCTAAGCAAGGACTACTCACCGGCGAAGCCCTCGGAACAGTGATTCAGCCAGTGGGCGAAAAACCGCTTCCCGCCGCCGACTTTCGCAAGCAAGCCAACGCAATCTGCATCGAGCTGTTCTCGCGCCAAGATCGACTCGAACACCGCGCCAAGGGACCGATGAGGACGCTGAAGCGCTTGAGTGGGACCGGAGGCTCGGACGAAACCACGCGAGACGGGATCCTCAAGGCGTATCGCAAAGCGGCCTATTCCTTCTTCGAGCCAGCTCTCCATATCGCTGAGCGGGGACTGCACCGGCTCGGCCGGCTCGGCCCTCCCCCGCGCCTGGCGAGCCCCTACGACAAATATCTGCTCGCCTCCGCGCTCGGCGCCGAAGCCACGCAGGCAGAGGTCCGAGCTCTGGAGGTTGGCGACTTCGAGGTCGCGCAAAGACTGCAGCAGCAGATCCGCACTCGCTCAGATCAAAACGATCGGCGCGCCAGGCAATTAGGTCTAGGCAAGTGCATCACGAAGGACGAATCGGAAGCCCCGGGGGTGCCCACGACCGCCGCGCCGGCCTAAGCAAACAGCCCTTCGCCAATGAAGCCGCCGGCCTTGATTCCCGGCGGGCAGGCGAAGATCGCGCTGGCCGTATGCAGCGTGTGGTGATTGAGCGCGTCAGAGTCGGCGAGGCGGCGCTGAAGTGGGATGAACTGGCGCTCCGGGTCGCGCTGGAAGCAGATGAAGAGAAGGCCGGAGTCGATCTGGCCGGAGCCGGGTTCGGTCGGTTCCGTGTAGGAGTAGCCGCGTCGCAGGATTCTCTGGTCGCCGTTATTGGTGGGGCTGGCGAGGCGGATGTGCGCGTCCGCAGGGATCGTGAGCTCGCCGTTCCTCTTGGCAGAGAGGTCAACCGGGTCGTACTCATCGTGCCCACCGAGCGGCGCACCGCTGAGCTTCTTGCGGCCGAACACACGCTCTTGGCCTTCGAGGCTGGTCGCGTCCCAGACATCGAAGAGCATCTGGATACGGCGCACGACGAGATAGCTACCTCCGTTCATCCAGCCCGGGCCGTCACCGGGCTGGACCCAAACGAATCTTGCCATCGCGTCGGTGTCCTCGGCGCGGATGTTGTCGGTGCCATCCTTGAAACCCATCAGGTTGCGGGTGGTCCCCTGTAAGCGACTCGTCGCCGAGGTACGCCCAAAGCCGGGTTGGGACCAACGCAACGTCGCCACGCTGGCAGCAATCTTGGTGAAGACGTGGATGGCGTGAAAGGCGACCTGTGGATCGTCGGCACATGCCTGGACACAGAGGTCGCCATAAGAGCGGGTGGGATCGAGACTCTCCCCCCGAAAGGACGGAAGCCGGCGCAACGCCGCCGGCCGGAGTTTCGTGAAGTTGGAGCCCAACCCTGCCACCGACCCGAAAAGGCTCGGCCCAAACCCGATCGTGATCGTGAGTTGAGCAGGATCAAGCCCGATCGCCTCCCCCGTATCGACTGGCGGTTGAGCGGGCCTCATAGAGCCCGACTCATATGGACGCCCAACGGTCAGACTAGCTGCCGCCTGGGTCCACTCTTGGAGAAGACTGCGCAGATCATCGCTCGAATCGCTCGTAATGTCGAAGGCAGCGAAGTTGACGAATTCTTGAGCAGGCGTGCTGATACCCGCCTGATACTTCCCGTAGAACGAGACAGGGTCCGCTGAATAGCTCGCGTTACCACGCCCATCTCCTCCATCGGAGCCACCCAGAGCTCTATCCAGGCCGACACCCAATCCGAACATCGCAGCGCCTGCAAGCGCGCCGCGCCTCGTAATACCCGCACGGCCAGAGGAGTCGGTCGGGTCCCTGCGCCGAACCGTCAAGGGCTTATCTCTTCGCTCTATGCGCCAAAGGCTTCGGCGAGGATCTGGCTCGCGAACACAATCAGGCCCAAATATCCAAACCACTCACCGACCGCGAGGCTTCGATACCACACCTGATCTTTCACAGGCCCAAAGAGCATGTCGCGTCGCGACTCGCCCTCCTGACTACCCTTCTCATCCTGCTGAACCCGGATGATTCCCCAGTAAGC
The DNA here is from genome assembly GCA_963824705.1 of uncultured Solirubrobacterales bacterium. Taxonomy (GTDB): domain Bacteria; phylum Actinomycetota; class Thermoleophilia; order Solirubrobacterales; family 70-9; genus VRUE01. The sequence goes on along the minus strand of CAWGQE010000003.1, from coordinate 1,141,168 downwards.
CGAGAGGACTATTGCGATTCCAAGTCGCTGCCAAGTCGGAAAGTCTGCAATGTCTAGGAGAAGGAAAAAGCCAAAGAAGAACGCCGTCCATCCCCAAGTATGGCGCTGAACATTACGCCAAATAACTTGTGAAGACGTCAGCCCGCGGAACTCCCCGTCTACCTCAATGCCGGCAGCGATGGCAACCGGAAGATGCCTTTGCCAAGACCACGCCAGAGTACGCAGCGTGGCTAACCACAGCAGCAGCATCACACCAAGGCCTATGATCGAAAACATCTGCATAGATTAGATGGGGCCTTCCTCCGCGTACTTACTCATGGGATCTCGATTGGGGATATCGGCCTGATCGGAATCCTGGGAACGCTAGGCTCGACAGGTACCGGGTGCTGCGGGTCGATTGGCATGATCGGGGTTATGTCAGGCGGCTCCGGATCTGGCGAGTGCGGATGGTGCTCCACTTCGGGACATCCCGTCAACGGATTGATATCGGCCATCAAGCCGGGACAAGGCTGGGGATGGGTGTGGATTTCGAAGAAGTGGCCAACTTCATTCTCAACGCCTTCCACAAGTTCAGCAGCTTTACTGGCGGCACCCGGTGCGTTGCTGACCCAGTTGCCAATCTTGTGAGCTGCGTCTTCAGTGGTCGTGATCGGGTTGGGTATACACAGTTCCCACGGAGCACATTCGCCACTCGGGTCCGTGAAATCAAGCGGATCGCTAAAGGTGTACCAATACAGGTTGCTTCCGCTGCCGTTAAACCCAGCAGGGTCCCGGCTTATGAAGCGCCCGGTCATCGGGTTGTAGTAGCGAGCGCGGTTGTACTGAAGGCCGGTACCGTCGTTTTCCCGTCCGGTGAACTGGAACGGGTTGTCGCTTGGTTCGCCGGCTTCGGTTGCGCCCCCGAACGGGTCGTAGGTGTAGCTGGTTTTGGTTTCGGCTGAGCCGTTAGCGAGCGCGATCGTGCTGCCGAGCTTGTCGGTCAGGTAGCTGTCGGTGCCACCGCCGGTCATGCGCGCGAAAAGCTGGTCTGGGCGTAGGCCGGTGAGCAGGTCGGCCGTGACCGATCCTTCAACCGATTCCTGAACGACGTTGGGTCCGTCATAGAGCAGTTCGGTCGTGGTGCCGCCGAGCGTCTTCGAGATGCGCCGGCCGAACGGGTCGTAGCCGAAACTGGCGCTGTGAGCGCCGCTGATCGCGCTGAGCTGCCCGCGGGCGTCCCAGCTGTATTCGCTCGAGCCGTCCGAGGTCGGGTTGCCGTCCGCGTCATAGCTGAGTTCTTTGCCTTCGCGTTCGATCATCTCGTTACCGGCGTTGTATTTGGCGGATTTCAGCGCTTCTGGAAGCGCCAACCGAGCATAGCTCCCCCACATCGCTTCGGTGCGTCCGTCGACGTCGAAGGCGTAGTCGATCTCGCCCAGGGTGCTTTCGCCATGCTTGTAGGCAATCGAGGTCGTCTCTCCCGCTTTGTCGTAGCCGTAGCGTTGTTCGATCCCATCCGGCAGCGTCAGGTGTTCGAGCCGGTCGGCTTTGTCGTAGCCGAGCGAGACGTTCTGTTCGCCACCGGCGACTTCGGTCAGCCGATTGGCTTTGTCGTATTCGTAGGCGACCGTCCCCAGGCCTGGCGCGGTCATCAGCGTGCGCCTACCCGCGGCGTCGTATTCGTAGCCGACGCTGCCGTTGGGCCCTTCGATGCCGGTGAGCTGGTCGAGGTTGTCGTAGGAGGGGGCGAATTCTCCGCTGGCGCTATCGCTCACTTTGGTCAGCCGGTTGCCTTCGTCGTATTCGTAGCCGATCGTGCTTTCCGCCGTTTCGCCTAAGACGCCGAAGCTGGCACTGGCCAAACGTCCTAGCCCGTCGTGGCCGAACTGCGAGACCTGGCCACGCCGGTCGATCGCTTCGACCAGCTCGCCATCTTTGTCGTAACTCCATTCCGCCGTGTGTTTCAGCGGGTCGGTTTCGCTTTCGATCCGGTCCATCGTGTCGTAGGTCGAGATCGTTTCGCCGCCGCGCGGATCAATGAGCTTGATCGGATTACCATCAGCGTCGTATTCCATCGTCGTTTCGGCGCCCGACGGCGTTCTCACGCTCGTCGGCTGGTTGGCTTCGTTGTAGCCATAGAGATAGCGCTCCCCGCCCGGCAGGGTGATAGCCCGCACGCGGCCGAGAGCATCGACGAACTGACTCGTCGTACGGCCTAGCGGATTGGTCACAGCGACGAGGTCACCGGATTCATAGCCGAGTTTCGTCGTCTCGCTTTCGGCATTCGTGATCGCGGTCGGCTGCCCATCGCTGTTGTATTCGAAAGTCACTTCGTGTCCGAGCGGATCGGTGCGCTTGAGCAGTTCACCACCGACGCCGTACTGGTATTTCGTGGTGTGGCCGAGCGGATCGGTTTCTTCGGTGATCCGATTGGTGCCCGTTTCGTAGGCGTATTTCGTCGTCTGGGCTTCGCCCGTGCCGGCCAGCCTCGTTGCTTCTTTGACGTTGCCGTTGCTGTCGTATTCAAGATCCGTCTCGCGGCCGAGGGGATCGGTTTCCGAGAGGATCAAGCCGGTTTCGGGCTGGCGTTCGATGCTGGTCGTCTGAGCAAGTTCGGTCCCTGGCGCTTCGGTTTCGTTGGTCGGGAAGCCCTGGGAATTGAACTGAACTTCGCGCTGGCGGCCGAGGGGGTCGGTGATCGTCGTCGCTTCATCTTCGCCGGCTTTGTTCAATTTGTAGGCGAAGCCAAACGTCGCACCATCGCCCGAGGTCTGTTTTTCGACCCGGCCGTTGGCGTCGTAGGCGACCTGGAGATATTTATTGCCCCGGGCGTTGATGACCGCTTTCATCCGGCCCGAACCGTCGTATTCGTATTCCGTCGTACGGCCCCCAAGGCCTACGACTTTCGTCAGGCGCCCGGAGGTGTAGGTGTATTTGACGTGCCTGCCGCCATTGTCGGTCAGTTCAGTGATCCGATGAGAACCGTCGTAGGTGAACTTGACCCAACGCCCGTGAGGCGCGGTTATCTGGGTCATGTCTTCGCCGCTGCGCGTGATCACGAGCTTGTTGCCGTGGCTGTCCCGTACTTCCAGCAGCCTTCCTACGCCGAATACATAGGTCATTCCATTCGTCAGCTGCAGATTCCAGTACGCCCCACCACCCGATGGGTTGTATTTCAAGGTTGAGGCATAGAACGGACCTGGGGTACTCGTGGATTTGTATTCCCCATCCGAGAATCCGGTTCCAGCGGAGATCCGCACGTAATGCACGCGCTGGCCGCTGGGCAATATCAGGTTGGCTTCGGCGGCTCCGGCGCCCGACCACAGACGCAGGTCATATTGGTTGGTGGTGCCGATGCCAAAGCTGTAGGAGTTGGAGTCGGCTGGCCGGTAGGTGCGCTGAATGTCGATCGGGAGGGTGTCTGGGAGAGCGAGATCACGCTGGTGGTAGGTGAACAGGCCGCTGAAGAGATCCACCGGATCTCCGCTCGAGGTGCCCGTAGGGCCGGTCCCAGGAGGCAGAGGGCTGGAGGCCAGCATCGCGCCGGTGAACTGCCACACCCGCACTCCCGGATCCGGGACGACCTGCTTTCCATCCGCGCTGACCGTGCCCCTGCCGTAGACATACCAGCCCCGATCCTTGGGGTCGTAGTTCCAAAACTCGGCACGCTGGCCGGGTCTTAGGTCGCCCCAATTCGGATAGACGATCTGCGCGCCCTTACTAAGGTAGGCGCGCCCCGGCTGGATCGTGAAGTAGACCGGGATGGGCACGAAAGGCGGCAGCGGGAACGGTGCTTGATTGACCGGAATCGCCGTGATGTTGAGGTCCTTGACCGTCTTTCCTGCGGCGCTTCTGATCACGGTGCCTGCTGGAATGCGGACTTCAAGCCCTGGAACGCTGGGGGTCGTCAGGTTGGTCTCGTGCTCGGTCGGGGATGCGATCTGTCGATTGCCGGCCCGATCCAGAGGCGTCAGCCAGATCGTGTAATCCAGCGTCGTGGTCTTGTGATCCGCGAGGTCGACGCTGACCTCATAGCTTCCGTAGCGTCGATCGCCAGGCACCGATTCGCCGTCCACCACGAGGGTTTGGTGACCCGCGGGGAGCCCGGAGAGCAGGAACCTCCCCGACTCGTCGGTCGTGGTCCCGGTGGAGGTGCCCTCTACGGAGAGATGAACCCCGGCCAGGGGCAAACCGTTGCGCTCGAGGGCTTGCCCGGCGAGGGCAGTCGTGCCGGCGGGCGCCTGTAGATCCCCTATCTTCGCCCAGGGGCTCTTCGGTTCTGCGGCTTCCCACCCAGGAATGTTCCTGGGTGGATGCCAAACCTTGACGGCGGCTGGGTGGAACGCCCGGAGCTCAGCGGCGAGGGCGCCCTTTTTGACGTGCCGATTCGGTCGCGAGTTGGTCCGGTGGTGGGTGTTCTTGGACCTACCCTTGCGAGAGCGCTCGGGGTGGGAGCTGCGATGCCCCTTCCCCTCGAATCCACGCGTTGGCGACACCGAGGTCGAGGACGAAGACGCGACCTCCGAGTGGGAAGAGTTGGCCGGTGATCGACCCGAGATATTCGAGTATCCCGGTGGCTGGGGCGGGTTCGAGGTCACCAGGCTTGCCAGCTCGGTCGTCGACTGCATGGGGCCGAACCAAGCGACGTGCGATCCAAGATAGACGGTCACTTTCACGCTTCCGGTGCCGTTGGTGATCGCTGCACTCCCGGTCGAGGAAGGATCGATCACGACCTTGTAGGTGCCGGTCGTGGGCAGAGTCAGTTCCGCTCTGCCGCTCGAGCTAGACGAGAAGCTTTTTTCGCTTCCCGAGAGCAGCGAGCCGTCTGGCTTCAGCACCGACATCGTGCCGCTGGCGATCGTCGATTCCGTGGCTTTGACCGTCACCAGCTGTGATGCGGCCCCCGAGAAGGCAATCAGCTCGCGCTGGCCGGGCACTTTGATCGTCGAGGTGACGGAGCCGCCTTCGGTCGAGGGCGTGATCGTCTGGCCGGTGATGTCGGGGTCTTCCCAGAGCTGCAGGTCGACCGAGCCGGTGGCGGCGGAGTCGGGGTCAACAACGAGCGTGTAGGTGCCGGCGGTGGTGAAGGTCTTGGTGTCCCAGAACCAGTTTTCTTTGGCGCTCCAGTGTTCGCTGAAGACCGATTCGCCTTTGGAGTTCAGCCACTTGATCGTGTAGCCGGCGGTGAAGTTCGAGTTGTTGGTGCGCAGGGAGACCTTCTCGCCAGCGGTCATCGTCACCGAGTAGTGGGAGACCTGGCCGGCGAAGGACGTGGCGACGTGCTGGGTGGTGCCTTCGGCGGTGGCAGCGGGGGTGATCGAGCCGCCGCTGACTTCATAGGCAGTCAGTTTGATGCTGCCGGTGCCGTTTGAGACGGGCGACGATCCGGTGGAATAGGGGTCGATGACGAAGGTGTAAGTGCCCGTTTCGGGCAGGATGATCGGGTTATGGAAGCCGGCAGTGAAGCCGGCGCCACCGCCGGCGAGTTCGGAACCGTTGGGCTTGAGGATCTTGATTTCGCCGCTGCCGGAGATCGTGTTTTCGGTCGGCTTCCAAGAAAGGCTCTCTTCTTTGGTCCCCGAGAAGGTGACCAGCTCGCGCTGGCCGGGCACTTTGATCGTCGAGGTGACAGAGCCGCCTTCGGCCGAGGGCGTGATCGTCTGGCCGGTGATGTCGGGGTCTTCCCAGAGCTGCAGGTCGACCGAGCCGGTGTAGGCGCTGGTGGGGTCGAGCATGAGCGTGTAGGTGCCCGCGCTGGTGAAGGTCTGCGGATCCCAGAACCAGTTTTCTTTGGCGCCGAAGCCGATGCTGGAGAGGATTTCGCCGTTGGGTTTGAGCCACTTCATCTGGTAGCCGCCGGTGAAGTTGGAGTTGTTGGTGCGCAGGGAGACCCTCTCGCCTGCGGTCACCGTCACCGAGTAGCGGGCGTTCTGACCGGGGATGGTGATCCCGACGTGCTGGGTGGTGCCTTCGGCGGTGGCGGCGGGGGTGATCGAGCCGGTCAGGTCTTCGCCGGCATAGGCAGTCAGTTTGATGCTGCCGGTGGCGCCGGAGATGGGCGACGATCCCGTGGAATAGGGGTCGATGACGAAGGTGTAGGTGCCCGTTTCGGGCAGGGTCACCGGCTCGTGGAAGCCGAAGCTGCCGTTGCTACCGGACAGTTCAGAGCCGCCGGGCTTGAGGATCGAGATCGAGCCGCCACCGCTGATCGTGCTTTCGGAGGCGTTCACGAAGATTTTTTGTTCTTTGGTCCCCGAGAAGGTGACCAGCTCGCGCTGGCCGGGCACTTTGATCGTCGAGGTGACAGAGCCGCCTTCGGCCGAGGGCGTGATCGTCTGGCCGGTGATGTCGGGGTCTTCCCAGAGCTGCAGGTCGACCGAGCCGGTGTAGGCGCTGGTGGGGTCGAGCATGAGCGTGTAGGTGCCCGCGCTGGTGAAGGTCTGCGGATCCCAGAACCAGTTTTCTTTGGCGCCGAAGCCGATGCTGGAGAGGATTTCGCCGTTGGGTTTGAGCCACTTCATCTGGTAGCCGCCGGTGAAGTTGGAGTTGTTGGTGCGCAGGGAGACCCTCTCGCCTGCGGTCACCGTCACCGAGTAGCGGGCGTTCTGACCGGGGATGGTGATCCCGACGTGCTGGGTGGTGCCTTCGGCGGTGGCGGCGGGGGTGATCGAGCCGGTCAGGTCTTCGCCGGCATAGGCAGTCAGTTTGATGCTGCCGGTGGCGCCGGAGATGGGCGACGATCCCGTGGAATAGGGGTCGATGACGAAGGTGTAGGTGCCCGTTTCGGGCAGGGTCACCGGCTCGTGGAAGCCGAAGCTGCCGTTGCTACCGGACAGTTCAGAGCCGCCGGGCTTGAGGATCGAGATCGAGCCGCCACCGCTGATCGTGCTTTCGGAGGCGTTCACGAAGATTTTTTGTTCTTTGGTCCCCGAGAAGGTGACCAGCTCGCGCTGGCCGGGCACTTTGATCGTCGAGGTGACAGAGCCGCCTTCGGCCGAGGGCGTGATCGTCTGGCCGGTGATGTCGGGGTCTTCCCAGAGCTGCAGGTCGACCGAGCCGGTGTAGGCGCTGGTGGGGTCGAGCATGAGCGTGTAGGTGCCCGCGCTGGTGAAGGTCTGCGGATCCCAGAACCAGTTTTCTTTGGCGCCGAAGCCGATGCTGGAGAGGATTTCGCCGTTGGGTTTGAGCCACTTCATCTGGTAGCCGCCGGTGAAGTTGGAGTTGTTGGTGCGCAGGGAGACCCTCTCGCCTGCGGTCACCGTCACCGAGTAGCGGGCGTTCTGACCGGGGATGGTGATCCCGACGTGCTGGGTGGTGCCTTCGGCGGTGGCGGCGGGGGTGATCGAGCCGGTCAGCCCGGGCACGTCATAGGAAGCCATTTTGACCGAGCCGGCGCTGGCGCCAGATGGCGTGAACAAGACGGTGTAGGTGCCGGTGCTCGGAAGGGGTGAGGTTTCTTCGAGGAATCCGCCTTCGCTTTTCGAGAAGCTCGAGGAGGCGATCTGGGTGCCAGACGAGCTCCAGATCGAGACAGAGCCGCTGGTGACCGTGCTTTCGGAGAACGACATCGAGACTCGGTGTCCGGCGGTACCGTCGAACAGCAACAGAGCGACTTTTTCAGACCCCGCGAATTCAACGGTTTTCGATGCCCCGAGCGAGAACCTGCCCGTCGATCCGACTTTCGACGCCGCGATCCCGTTCGGCGGAATGAAGAGATCGGGGCCGGTGCTCGACCCTTCCGGAGTCGCCACCGAGATATGGCCGCCGAGCGTTGCCGTTGGCACTTTGAATTTGATCGTGCTCGATGACGCCGAGGTCATTTCCGGCCTGGACTGATTGAGGGTGAGGGAATTGGCAGCGATCGTAGGTTCGAAGTTCGAGCCCGACATCGTGATTTCTTCTCCGGCTGCGGCCACGCTCGGCGAGATCGAGGAGATGTGGGGGGCCGAGGATTCGGCGACCGTGAAGCTTTCGGGGCTCGTCACCGGGCCTTCTCCGGGCGTCGAGACGGTCACGGAGCCCGTAGTGGCCCCGCCAGGGACTTTGACGGTCAGCGAAGTGGCGCTCGCAGCGCTAACGGTCGCCGCAGTGCCGTTGAATTTGACCGTGTCGGAGGTCGGGGTCGTCGAGAACCCGGTCCCTTCGATTGTGACCGTCGCGCCGACTTCCCCTTTGGCGGGGCTCAGCTCGGCGATCGACAGTTTCGAGGAGGCATGGCGAGAGATCGAGAGCAGGTTCCCGGCGGCATCCCAGCTGTAGACGGCAGTGTCGCCTTCGGGATCGATCGCTGCCTTGAGTCGGCCATCGGCATCGTGCACAAAGCGGAAGGCATTGCTAGGAGGCGATGAGAGGGCCGTCGCGGGCGCCAACACGGCGGCAATGAGCATCGCAGCGAGGGCCGCCAAAGCGCGCACGTATCCTGATGCCTTGATTCGCCGAAGGGCCATGAGTTGGCGGAATTGCGGAAAACGGCCAGCTCGGGAACCTCGGTACGGCGCCTCCAACTTGAACACTGCGTCCCTCCCCTGCGGTCGTAGATCAAGATAAACGGGCTAGTTTGCAATACTCAACCCTCTGCTGCGCGGAGTCTTCTTATCCGCTCGCGTGAGTGCTTGTCAACATGCAGATGTCATGCGTAGACGTTTGAGACCTTCCTGTTTCCGACGACTCTCCCGTTAAAGCTTTTGTCTGCTCCTGCAATAGCGGCCTCGATTACTTGCTGGATCGACGGTTTGGAGGGGTCTGCTCATCGCCAGCGAGCGTATGTCCCGCCGAACTGGCCAGTCATTTCGGATGTCCGGAGCATTCGGGCCGGAGGAGCGTTAATCGCGCTTGTACTCCGCTGGCGACACGCACAAACGGGTCGTCTCTCCCGGGATCGTTTCGTTCCTCAATAACGATTCCGACCCGCGCGCAACTTGTCGTCCGCGTACCGCGGATGCGCCCTGAATAGGGCGGCGAGCCAAGACCTTCGATCCCTCACCGGGGTCCGGCCCGCCGCCAACCACGACTGAATCAGCCGACCTTGACGATGGACATCACCGGCGCCGTCGGACGCGTAGCTGCGATCTTCACTCTCATCACCCCCTCCCATCATTGCTAAGAATTTCCCGATCAAATCTAACTGAGTAAATGATCGGGAACGAGGGGAATTTGCTTCAGGTATGGCCCTAGACTCCGCGCCGTTCGTCTAATCGAGAAACGATCAGGGAAAAGGCATGGGCAGAGTCTGGATCGGGGTCAGGGAGCGCGTGGAGCATCTGCGGCGGCTGGCCGTGGTCTTCGCTGCGCCCATTCGGCTCAAGATCGTCACCGAGCTCTACCAGCGGGACATGAGCCCGACCCAGTTCTATGAAGAGTTCGGTGGCGGCTCAGTCGCCCGCGTTGCCCGACACTTTGAACGGCTCAGGGAAACCGGCTGGATAAGGCACTATCGGGACGAGGGGCCGGGCGGCGCGCGCCGGGGTGCAACCGAGACCATCTACCGCGCGACCGAACTGGCCTTCTGTGATCGAGAGACCTACGAAGTGCTGCCTCACTCACTTCGAGTAGCAGTCAGTTGGAACGGATTCAGGGAGATCGCCGAACTGTGTCGCCGGGCAATGGAGGAGCTGACCTTCCAGGCCCGCCCCGACCGTCGCCTCACTGGCACACGGCTCTTGATGGATCAAGAGGGCTGGATACGGGTGGCCGACGCAATGGCCCAAGAGTTCGCGGAGCAGTACGAGGAGCAGGAGGACGCCAGGCGTCGAACGGACCGCACGGGCGAGCAGTTGTTCCGCGTCGGCTCTCTGCTGCTGGGATTCGAGTTGCCGATCAAGGACGGCATCCAGGTTGGGCCCGCACTGGTGGAGGGCGAGGAGCTGATGGTCCCCTTCCCCGTTCGCGTTTCCAAAGTCTTCGAGGACGAGGTCTGTTTACAGATCATGGACGAGGCAAACCGGGGCGAGATAAGCGTTCCGACGTTCTACGCGAAGTACGGCAAGCGGTTCGGCTTGAGCAAGCCCCTGATCCGACGCCGCTTCGACAAACTGGTGCAGTACGGCTGGCTGAAGGTGGTTGGCTACAAGTCTGGGGGAACGCGCAGAGGCGGGACCGAGAAGTTCTACGGCGCGACGGGTCCCGCTCTCTACGACGAAGACAAGCAAGGTCCGTGGGCCAATGTGCCCGACGACCTCGCCGAGACCGACGACTGGAAGACCTTCGCGCAGCTTGGGGAGTGGGTCAAAGCCGCGACGGTGGCGGGCACCCTCACCCGCCACGATGAGACCTGCCTGGCTTGGTCGATTCTTCATCTCGACCAGAAGGGCTGGGAAAGGGTGCTGACGGGCCTGGAAAGGCTGCACGCCTTCATCATCAGGGAGCAAGAACTGGCCGAGGTGCGCTTGCGGGAGTCAGGTGGAGAGCCGATGGCGATAGTGGTCGCGCTCGGCGCGTTTGAAACGCCGGAGCCGACCAAAGAATTCTGACAGGCGTCGGAATCGCTCCCGCTATGTGTAAGTGATCTCGACGCCCTGATCACTTAGGGTGTCGCTGGCTGGAAACCCTCTGCGGGAAAACCTTTGGTGATTCACCTCCCATGATCGCCGAGGGGCGGGCGTTCCCGGCCTCCGACAAGACGGGAGGGGCGGGTAGCCGGGGCAACAGGGCTACCCGCCCCCTGCCGCTCAGCTGCGAGATTAAGTGTGTCCGACCTCGATACTCGCGTCCTCCGTAGGGACGTCCCAAGCCGCGTCGGGCGGACCCTAAGACGACATCCCGAGGGCGCGGAGCAGCAGGGCAATCGCGAGCACCAGGACGATGGCGGCGAAGGGCACCCCTATGGCCGGCCGCACGCGCAACTCCTCGCGGGGGAAGCGGCCGGTCGCAAACCAGTCCGCCAAGACTTCAATCAGACGACCGTAGAACATGGGCATAGCTATCGGCTCCGATGACTGACGACTCAACTATGCGGCTCCGCGCACCTCCCCCTTTCCGCGTCGAACGCGGCGACCGGCGTCGCCCCGAGGAAACAAGCAAGAGGAAGACGAAGGCAGCCGCCGCGTAAGTCGTGTTCACCGAGCGGATCGGCCCAAGAGCGCTTCTACGGAACCGTGAACGGGCGGTCGACGCGTGTCGAGAGCCTCGTAGAAGGCTTAGCCGCGCGGAATCAGCCGTGATGCGTGAGATCGTTTTCTTGCATGAGCCCCGAGGAGAAGAACTCACCCGAGCTGCCGGGACCACCCGAGGGCTCGGCCAATCTGCGTCTCCCTGAGCTGAGTGGCCGCTCCCGGGAGGCGTTGGAGACGCTGGCCCGCCAAAAAGGGCGGGCCGATCATTTCTTCGAAGGCGCGATGCGTGCGCTCGCCGACCGCTCTAACCCGGTTCGAGCCGAATCCGCGGCCTACTGCCTGCGAGAACTGATCGAGGAGCTCGAGCGGGCAGCCCTCGCGCCGAAGGCCGGACCTGGTCTGGGTGAGCTGTTCGACGACTTCCGCCCGAAGTGGGAAGCGGCAGAACGACGGCCCGAGGACAACGGATTGCTCGACAACTGTGACCCTGCCGTCTTCGCCGCCGACAAGCTCCTAAAAGACGCGGCGACAGGGCACAGGACCAGACGGGATCGGGCCCAGACGACCTTCTCCGGGCTCGATCCCGTCCAGCGCCACGGGCCGCCGGATATCTACGAGGCGCGAGTCAAGGCGCTGCTCGACTTCCGGGACGAGTTCAACGACGTCCTCCACGGCGAGGAGCCCACCGACCCGGAGTGGTTTGAATCAAGAGTCGAAGGCTTTGAGACCTTCCTCCTTGCCTGGTTTCGACCGCGCACCTTCGACGACTTCAGCGAGATCGATGAGCTGCTCGAGGAAGGGCCGGTGGCGTGACCCAGCGCAGCCGCTCAGAGAAGGTGGAGCTGATCCGCGCGAGCGCGGCGAACCTCGATTACTTCTTCTCCCGTCTGCAGGACGCCTCCTGGCTTCCGTTCCTGCTCGAGGAGGGCTTCTTTCAGAACCCGACGCCGCCCGAGACCGGGACGACCGACGAGGGTCAGAGCTGGTTTCGGTTTCCGAACTGGCCGGAGTCCCAGTACTTGGCGCGGATCGCCGCCGATGCTCCCGAGCTCGTGGTCGAGGCCATCGAGCGAATTCCCGAGACATCCAACCCACGAGTCCATCAAGACATCGTCACCGCCGCGACCGCCCTCCCCGGCGAGCTCGCGACCAAGGTCGTGCTGCGAGAGCAGCGCTGGCTCGCCCACTACGACGGACACCTCGTCTCCTTCCCGGGTCCGGCCGGCAACCTGCTCGCCCATCTCGCGGAGGAGGGCGAGGGTAAGGCGGCCTTCCGGCTGGCGGGAACCCTCCTGAAGATCTCGGCTGCCCGCGAGTCCGAGAGCCGTACCTCTCGCCATCGCGCCGTCGCGCTGGTGAGCGAATGGGAGTACGGAAAAATCATCGAGAAAGCATGGCCGCCGCTGATGGAGGCCGAGCCGGCAAAGGCCTTCCGCTTCCTCTGTCATCGGCTCGCCGACGTGATCGAGATCGGCTTCGTCGAAGGGTCGAGCTTCGACCCCACCTATATGTGGCGCTCTGCGATCGAGGATCACGCGCAGAACACCGGGCATAGCCTCCTTGACACCCTGGTCGACGCGGTTCGCGACACCGCCTTGGCGACTGGTGAAAGAGGTCCCGAGGACCGGGACATGGTGCTCGCCGAGCTCGCCCGCCACGATGCGCCGCTCTTCCGCCGCCTGGCGCTCTTCGTCCTCGCCCGCTTCGGCTCGGTCGAGCAGGTAGCCGATGCCCTCGCCCGCGGGGACCAGATCGACGATTTCAACATCTGGCACGAGTACGCCGAATTGTTGCGAGCGCGGTTCGGCGACCTCAACGCAGAGCAGCAGGCGCGGATTCTCGCACTGATCGCCGCCGGCTCAGAGCGTGAGCTCACGGCCGCCCAGGAAGAACGCGGCGTCACCCAAGAGCAATTCGAGACTCGCCGACGCTACTGGCGGCTCGAACGTTACGTCCTTATCGACAAGCACCTGAGCGGGGACGCGAAGGCCGTCTATGAGGCCCTGGTCGCCGAGTTCGGCAAGCCCGACCACCCGACCTTTCACTCCGTAGTCACCCACTGGGCGGGACCCACCTCCCCCTACAGCGCCGAGGAGCTCTTAGAGATGGGGCCGCCTGGGACGCTTGACGCGCTGCGAACCTGGGATCCTGGGGGCGGCCCGGAAGACCCCTCGTCGGAGGGGCTCGGCCGCATCCTCGAGGGCGCCGTCGAAAAAGACGCGGCTGGCTTCGCCGAGATCGCGATGGAGTTCGCCGACCTCGACCCCGACTACGTGCGCGGCCTCCTTGGCGGTCTAGCCAAAGCTGCCAAAGACAAAGAGGCCTTTCACTGGAAGCCGGTTCTCGATCTCTGCGAGCAGACGGTGGCCGAAACGGATGCGGGAGGCAGAGACGGCGACGCCCCCTCGAATTGGCTGCGCAGAACGACTGTCGACCTCCTCTCTGCTGGGTTCGGCGAAGGCGATGCCGAGATCCCACAGGCGGAGAGAGCTCGCGTCTGGAGGATGATCGAGACGCTCCTCGAGGACCCAGACCCCTCCCCCGATCGAGACGAAGGCCACGAACCCGCGACCATCGCGATCAACTCGGTTCGCGGCGAGGCCATGCACGCCGCGATCCGCTACGCCTTCTGGGTCGAGCGGGCCCTCGAGGCCGATGAGACCTTCGAGGGCATCGACTCGCTTCCCGAGCTAGCTGCAGCAGTCGATCGTCGTCTCGACCCGGCCGTCGAGCCGTCGCTGGCGATCCGCGCCGTTCTCGGGCAGTGGTTCGTCCAGTTCGTGCGAATGGACGAGAGGTGGGCAGCGTCGCTGGCAGCGAGGATCTTCCCGCCGAATCCCGATGCGGCGGCCTTCTTTTCCGCCGCCTGGAACGCCTACGTCGTCTTCAACCAGGCGTGGATCTCCGTCTTCGAGATCCTGCGCAAGAGTTACTCGCTCGCAGTGGAGCGCTTCGAGGAGGTCGACGAGGAGCGATACATGGCGGGAAACCCGCGTGAGCATCTCGGCGAGCATCTCTTCTACCTGCGCTTCTCCGGCTCGGTCGACCTCGCCGACGACGGCATTCTCGCCCGTTTTTGGAGGGTCGCCCCGGTCGAGATCAGAAAGCACGTGATCCGCGACGTCGGATGGTCGCTTGAGCACAGCAATCCGCAGCTCTCCGAGGACGTCCAAGGCCGCATGGCCGAGACTTGGGAGTGGATCTTCGATCAAGGCCAAGAGGAGCAGGAATCCCTCGGGGAGTTCGGCGCCTGGTTCGGCGCCCATCAGTTCGAGAACGGCTGGCTGCTCGCCCAGGGGCGGCGCGTCCTCGAGCTGGGAGTCCCACTCGATCCCGACCACGTGGTCTACGACGCACTGCCACGTATGGCCGGCGACCGCCCCCGCGAGGTCGTCGAGATCCTGCGGCTGATGATCGTCACCGACCCGGATGGGTGGTCGGTGCTCGGGTCCGTCGATGAGGTGCGGCAGGCCCTCGCGACAGCCCTCGACTCCGGAGAGGAGGCCGCCCGCTCCGATGCGATCGTCGTACTCAATCTGCTCGGAGCCCGCGGCATGAGCGAGTTCCGCGACCTGATGCCGCCGGGATGATCGCGACCCAACCAATGGATACGAAGTCCTGTGGGTGCTCTTGTCGTTCAAGGTCGACGTGCCGCCGAGACACCCGAGCGATGCGGCTGGATAGGCGCTGCCGAGATCAGCGCTTGCGTCTCAGCCCGAGCTGGCGGGCCTCGCCCAAGGGCAGGCCCTTGCGTGACTCCCATATCTCCACGTAGCCGAAGACCTCCTGGGTCGCCTTGATCATCGCCCCGAGCAATTCGAGCAACATCGAAACCGGAATCCGCTCGGCGGGGGTCGGAATCGCTCCGAAGAGAGCCTTGGCGCCCTCCTCCTCGCCGTCTTTGATCCCCCAGCTGACACTGACGTGTGCCGGCGAGAAATGGACCCACCCCGAGGTCACGTTGTAGACGTCCTTGATCCACGGGTGGGTCGCCTCGGCGTGCTCGATCAGGCGGGCGTCGGTCAGCCGCTTTCCCTGGGCATCGGTCAGCTTGCGGAATTCACCGCCGCCGATTAGATAGGCGGCCACCTCGTCAGCCTTCGGCGCGTTCGCGATGTAGGCGAGGCGGGTAAGGCTGTCCATCTGCATCCGCAGCACCGGCGCCGCGACGATGAGGTTCCAGCTATCGAAGGCGCCTAGGAAGCCGTCGACGAGCGAGTAGGAGCGGTTCATCGCCGCCGCGACGATCACGTCGATCGAGTAGATCGCTCCGCCGGCCTCTAGGAACCGAGCCACGAGGTCGAGGTGATGAACCCGCAGGCGGTCGAGGTACTTTCTGCCAGCGAGCAACTCGTCAGGATGGACGAGCGCTGGCGAGCCGGCTACCGGCTCGCGCGCGCCTCGTACGGATCGCTCTTCTCCCATCGGCCAGCACAATGCCAGCCAAGGCGGCGAGTGCCGAGGCGGACCCGAACCAGCTTGACGAGGACGGCGGTCTGGGTCGTTCCAACCGCCCTCTCAAATCTCAGGCACTTCTCGCCAGAAGTGCCTGACTCCCCGCTAATCGCCGCATATCCCCGCGTATCCGCTGTAGAATGCCGGGACGCTAGATGACCGTGCATTACAGCTAATTCCCTGCTAATCGTGGACTTCTGGGGCTATAGCTCAGTTGGCAGAGCGCTTGGATCGCACCCAGGAAGTCGTCAGTTGGAGCCGCGAAGCGGACCTCACGCGGTATCCGGTGGATGCTCCTCAGCGGTCACCCGATCTGAGCGCCTGGTCAGATCAAACCCTCCAGGCGAGAAGTCGCCGGGCCGCCAGATCATGCCTTCGATCAGCTCGCATGGGGAGATGGAAAGGCCACCCGATAGCTTGAGGATCGTGTCGAGCTGAGGTATGCGCGCGCCTCGCTCCAGGAGGCCGATCTCGGTCCGGTGGAGCGAGGCCCGGTATCCGAGCTTTTCCTGGGAGAGCCCAGAGCGCTCGCGGCAGCGACGTAGGTTCTCGGCGAAGCGATCGGCGACCTCCTGCTTGAACCTCATTGCCGGCATGGGTCGGGTAGCTCTGGGTTCGGCCCTGGTTTGACAAGAATGGCGACTATCGCCGCCTGCTCGCACATGCGGTGGGGCCGCTCGCTGAGCTGGCCCGCCACGAGCAGGGCGGCACCTTTGCGCAGCTCTTTGATCTCTCGCCCGCCGACCTTGTCCGGTACCTGGACGTCGTAGAACGCGTAGGTCCACAGCAGCCGCGGGTCTTCGGGGTGGGCCACCGGGAATTTGATCTCCAAGAGGGTGAGCGGCTCGCCTCCTGGCCCCTCGTCCTCTATGGGGTCGGAGATCAGGGTTCCCGTGACGACCGCGTAGTTGATGGCGGGCGGGACCGACTCGGGAAAGGGCGCCGGCTCGCCGGGCTTTTGGCCGACAGCTCGGCTCCACATCGCTACTTCACCTCCTGGAGGACGTAGGCTCGCGGCTTGCGTTTGGCCTGACGAACCATCTTCGCTTTCACCAAGCGGAGGAGGCAGTTGGCGACGGCACCCGAGGAGCGTTCGATGCCCTTGCCGATCGCGCTGGCGGTCAGCGGGCCGTCGTCCCCTCGCTTTTTAAGGTGGGCGAGCACGAGGGCGTCCAGCTCGCCAGGGCGAAGGCGCTCAGCGTCGGCCTTCATGCTGGCTCGCCTCCCTTGGCGTAAAGCTCGGCCAGCAGCCCCGAGGCGGTGTCAAGGACAAGCTGGTCTCGCCGCCGCCAGGCTTCCTCGGTTGCACGGGCCTCCCGTTCTTCGGGGGACCCTCCCAAGGCGCCGTCTGCATCTACATAGAGGCGCCGCAGTGCGTCGGCGAGCTCCTCGGGTGGCATGGTCAGCGCGACCTCACGCCGACTGTCGGTGCCCCAGCCGAGATCCTCGAGCAAGCGGAAGTCCTGGCTGAATTCCCGAGCGAGACGCTTTGCGGTGTCGAAGTCCTCGTGTTTTATGACGAGGAAAAGGTCGGCGAGACGGCCCAAGCGTTCGATGGTGAACTCATAGATCGCCTCACGCTGCTCGCCGCTGATCGTGGCGGTTCTGTGGAGCATGGCGCCCACTCCTTTCGGTCAGGGCACCGAAGAGCCGCCGCGATGCCGCCGTCAAAGGACTTCGGCGAGTAGCTTTTCGCTTGCATCGAAGCTACGGCTTCGGTGCCAGGCCCCGGGGCGTTCCACCGCCGCCGGGGCCACTTATGTCTTGGCGCTGGCAAACCTAGCTCCGCCGTCGCCCGAAAGCGAGGCGGAATCGGCCGAAATCGGCGCTAATCCCCGCGCATCCGCGTCATTTTGGGCACTAGTGCCCAAAATGGAGGCGATACGCGAGGGTGGTTCCAGTTTCCCCCGCGAGGGCCGACCGGCCCACTTGCAGGGGATTCGAAGCGAAGCGGCTGAAGGGATTCGAACCCTCGACCTTCTGCATGGCAAGCAGACGCTCTAGCCAGCTGAGCTACAGCCGCATCGGTCGCGGATTATAGGCGCGCGGGCGCAAGCTGCCCGAACTGGCGGCCGATCGGCATCCTCGGTGCCTGGTCTAGTCGAGCTCGCTGAGGAGATCGCGGAGGTCCAGAGGTGCGGTGACCATCGCGATCTCCTCGCCGCCAGGGGTCCGTGGCCACTCCTCGCGGGGGCGGTCGCGGTAGAGCTCGATCCCGTTGCCGTCCGGATCGTCCAGGTAGATCGCCTCGCTGACGCCGTGGTCGGACGCGCCGCCGAGCGGCACGCCCGCCTGCGTGAGCCGCCGCAGCGCATCGGCGAGCGAGCGCCGGTCGGGGTAGCGGATCGCGACGTGAAAGAGACCGGTGCTCCGCGGCGGTGGCGGCGGTGCCCCTTTCGAGTGCCAGGTGTTGAGGCCAATGTGGTGGTGATACCCACCCGCCGAGACGAAAGCGGCATCGTCGCCCATCCGCTGTTGCAGCTCGAAGCCGAGCACGCCGCAGTAGAAGTCGAGCGCCCTGTCGAGGTCGGCCACTTTGAGATGAACGTGGCCGATGTCGACACGGGGGTCGATCGGGTCAGCCATCGCCGTCCAGCGTGGCGTTGACGAGCCGATCGGCCTCGGCGTTGTGCTCGCGCTTCACGTGACGAATCGCCCACTTCTCAAAAGGCCGCAGGGCCCGTTTCACCTCAGCGTGGAGCTCGCGCATCGTCGCGTCCTTGACCTTGTACTCGCCCTTGACCTGGCGCACGATCAGCTCCGAGTCCCCGACCAGCTCCACCTCGCTCGCCCCCTGCGTGGCCGCCAGCTCGATTCCGAGCAGCAGCGCCCGATACTCGGCGACGTTGTTGGTCGCGACGCCGATCCGCTCGCCGCGTTCCTCGAGCATCTCGCCATCGGCGCTTTGCACCACCGCCCCGATCGCCGCCGGGCCCGGGTTGCCCCGGGCGCCGCCATCGACGTTGACGATCAGCTTGGTCAAGAGCTCAGCCGACGGGCTCGCCGTCTCGGGATCGATCCGCGCGCGGAAGGCCGAGCCCGAGCTGACCGCCCTCCCCCGCCCTCGCGTTCCACTGCCTCGCGGAGCCGTCGAGCTGCTCGACCTCGCTGCCTTTGTCGAGCTGGAAGACCGCGCGCATCTCGTCGCTCAAGTCGATGCCCCACTGGTACCAGCACAGCTCCCAGGCGACGGTGATCCGCACCTCGCTAGGCGAGCCGGCGGCCGAGCCGATCGATACCTGCGGCTGCCCCAAAGTCCGCATCAAGCCGGCGACTGTGCGCGCGGCGTCGCTTGCGTTGAAGCGGGCGACGGCCCGCTCCAGCCGCCCCATCGGCGACTCGCTCCGCTCCGGCTCCGGACGGCGACCCACATTGGCGCCGGGCGCCGCCGGATCGACCCAGCCGAGCTGCTCGGCACGGTGGCGGCAGAGATCGCAGACCAGCTGCGGCCCCTCCTTGGGGCTCATGTAGCTGCGGGTGCGCTCGCCGGCCAGGATCGTGCGGCGGCAGACCGCGCAGGTCTCGTCAGGGCTCACCAGGTCAAATTACCAGCGGCCGCGGGAGAGGCCACCAACTGCCTAAACCTCCTGCAACGAACCTTTGAGTCGCATGACCGCCTTGGTGTGCAGCTGGGAGACGCGCGACTCGGTGACGCCGAGGACCTCGCCGATCTCCCGCAGGGTGAGGTTCTCGTAGTAGTAGAGGGCGACGACCAGCTGCTCGCGCTCCGGCAATCCGGCGATCGACTCGGTGAGCCGGTCCTTGATCTCGCTGCCGGCGAGCGCTTCCTGCGGGTCTTCGGCGCGCGGATCGGAGATCGTGTCGAGCAGGGAGACGGAGTCGCCGGAGGAGTCGGAGATCGTCCAGAGCTCGTCCAGCGCGTACACGGAGGAGTTGGCGATCTCGAGCAGCGAGGTCTGCAGTTCCTCCTCGGTCAGGCCCACTTTGGCCGCCAGCTCCGCCTCGGTCGGCGCCCGCTGCAGTTCGTGCTCGAGCTTGGTCTGCGCCGCCTCGATTTCCCGCGCTCGCGAGCGGACCGAGCGGGGCACCCAGTCGAGTGAGCGCAGCTCGTCGATGATCGCGCCGCGGATGCGCGTCATCGCGAAGGTCTCGAACTTGATCCCGCGCTCGGGCTCGAAGCGCTCGATCGCGCCGATCAGGCCCATCAGGCCGTAGGAGATCAGGTCGGCGTCATCGACGTGCGAGGGCAGCCCGGCGCCGAGACGGCCGGCAACGAACTTGACCAGCGGCGAGTAGGCGACGACCAGCCGCTCCCGCGCGGTGCGGTCGCCGTCGTCCTTGTAGCGACGCCACAGATCGCGTAGCTCCACCTCTTTTACGCCGGTTTCCATGAACTTTGCTCGATTCTATGGCCGCCGGGGCAACATTTGGGATTCAAGCGCGAGGATGGGTCGCAACGTACGCCTCCCGCAGGCGCGCGGCGTCGACCCGAGTGTAAACCTGCGTGGTCGAAATCGAGGCGTGGCCGAGCAGCTCCTGGATCGTGCGCAGATCGGCTCCCCCTTCCAGCAGGTGGGTGGCAAAGCTGTGCCGCAGCGAGTGCGGCGAGACGCCGGCGACAAGCGCGGCCTCCCGCACCCAGAGGGACAGGCGGCGAGTGACATCGGAGTTGGAGAGGCGACGGCCGCTCTTGGAGAGGAACAGGGCGGGCTCGCGCGGATCGGTCGAGAGGGCGTGGCGGCCGCGCTCGAGGTAGCGACGCAACGCCCGCTGAGCCGGCTCGCCGACCGGTAGCAGCCGCTCCTTGGACCCCTTGCCGAGCACGCGGAGCTGCTCGGTCTCGAAGTCGAAGGAGCGCTCGTCCAGGTTGACGATCTCCTCGCAGCGCAGGCCGCAGGAATAGGCCAGCTCCAGCATCGCCCGATCGCGCAGCTCGAGCGAGGTGCGCGCCGGAATCCGCTCCAGCAGCGAGCGCACCTGCTCGCCATTCAGTACCCGTGGCAGCTTTTGCTCGCGCTTCGGGCTGGAGACGAGGTCGGCGGGGTTCTGCCCGACCCGTTCGGTGCGCACGAGGAAGTCGAAGAGGCCGCGGATCGCGGCGAGCTTGCGCGCTACGGTCGCCGCCGCTGCGCCATCGGAGGAGAGACCGGCGCCGTAGCGCCGCACGTCGCGGTGCCGCACCTCACCCAGGTCCAGGCTCCGCTCCGTCGCCCACTCGACGAACTGGCCCAGATCAACGCCGTATGCGTGACGAGTCCGCTCGGCCAGGCTCCTTGCTCTCATATCTCGATCGAAGGCGACAAGCGCCTCATCCCAGGTCATTTGGAAGAGATTCGCGGTGCAGCCCTCCGTGCCTGCGCTCACCCGATGTAGATCGGAGTTCCGACTTCTACTCGGTCATACAGTTCTTCCACGTCGGGGATGGACATCCGCACGCAGCCGTGGGAGGCGGCACTGCCCAGCGATTCGGTCTCTTCGGTGCCGTGGATGCCGGCGCCTTCGAAGATCGCCATCCAGCGCGCCTTGATCGGGTCCTCGGGGCCGGGGGGAATCACCTGGCCGGCCAGGTCGCCCGCCCAGGCGGAATCGGGCACGTGCCAGGATGGGTTTTCCTGCTTTTCCTGGATGTGGTAGAGCCCTTCCGGGGTTTCCAGGCCTTCCTGGCCGACGGCGACGGTGTAGGACTTGGCCAGCTTCAGGTGTTCCCAGAGACGGAGGGTGAAGGACCCCCGATCGAGCGTAAGGTAGGACGGATAGCGGGCGGCGACTTCGCTCTTCGTGACTTCGGGTGAGATCGAGTGGGTGCGGGCGGCGATCGTGTGGTCGGCGCCCGCGTTGAGAACCGCCGCGTTCAACTGCCGCGTCAACAGCACGTCGCGGAGCTTGCGCCCACTTTCGCCCGCGACCACTTCGAGCGAGTCGGCCGCGGGGTCGACATGCGCGTTGACCGGCTCCCGGTCAACCCCCGCAGCCACGTGGCGCACGAAACGGTTCACGGCCGGCTGCGAGTAGGTGATGCCGGCCGGGACGTTCTTGTCGACGCTGCCGCCGGTCACGTAGCGGACGACCCTTCCCGGCAGAAATTCGTCGTGGCTCACGGCCACGGCTTCTTCGGCCGCGCGGTTGAGATTCGCGTGCACCTTCAAGCTCTTGCCTTCGAGCGTCCACCTGTGGCCTGCATAGCCGACGCGCAGCGAGTGGCGCAGAGGCGCCAGCAGTTCTTGCCGGACCGCGCTCTTCGCTTCGGCTTCGCTCATCCCGCCGACGTCGACACCGCCGATCGTCACCCCGTCGGCGATCTTGCCGTCTTGGGAGCTGTCATAGGCATAGGCGGCGACCGCCAAGACCAGCAAGACGACAACGCCCGCAACCACGGCGATTTTGGCCCTACGCCCAATATTGAAATATTAGGCACACAAGTCGGTCGTTCCGACGGATATGTTTCGCCGGTGGCCGGCAAGGATGGGATCCGCAAGGAGATCTGGAAGGCGATGGACCGGGAGGGTGTTTCCCGCTTTCCCGGAGCCGAGGGTCGCATCCCCAATTTCGCCGGGGCCCGCCTGGCGGCCGAGAAGCTCGCCGGCAACCGCCTCTGGAAGCGGGCGCGAGTGATCGAAGGCCAACCCCGACTCTCCCCAGACCCACGCCCGGCGCACGGCTCTGGAAGAGGGCAAGACACTGATCATGGCGGTGCCGCGGCTACGCGACCCGCATCCGTTTCGCGTGCTCGAGCCGAAGCAGCTCTCGAAAGCGGCGATGAAGGAGGCGGCGACGATCAAGGGCGCGCTCAAGCACGGGCGCGTGGTCGCCCTCGACGATCTGCCCGAGATCGACTTCGTCCTCACCGGCTCGGTCGCGGTCAACCTGAGCGGCGCCAGGATCGGCAAGGGCGGTGGCTACAACGACCTCGAGTACGGAATCCTTATCGACGCCGGCAAGATCGACGACCACACGACGATCGCCACCACGGTCCACCCGATCCAGATCGTCCGCCGCCATCTGCCGGTGATCTCGCACGACCTTCCCGTCGACCTGATCGCGACGCCACGCGCGGTGATCGAGGTCGAGCGCCAGTACGAGCGCCCCCGCGGAATCCTCTGGGACCACCTGCAGCCGCCGCAGATCCGCGAGATCCCGATCCTGGAACGAATGGGATATGCCTGATACCCAGACGGTGCTGAGCGGCTCGGTCGTCTTCCCGGCCTCCGACTACGGCAACCCGGACCCCGAGTGGCTCAAGATCGATTGGCGCCAGCACCTTCACCGGATCGAGCTGCCGGGGGCCGAGGTGAACTACGCCGAAATAGGTGAGGGCGAGCCGATCCTCTTCGTCCACGGCCTCGCCGGCTGCTGGCAGAACTGGCTCGAAAACCTCCCTCACCTCGGCCGCACCCACCGAGCGATCGCCCTCGACCTTCCCGGCTTCGGCGAGAGCCCGATGCCCTCGTGGACGATCGACATGGCGGCCTACGGTCGCCTCATCCATGACTTCTGCGAGAAGCTCGGTATCGACCGCGTGGCGGCGCTGGTCGGCAACTCGATGGGTGGCTTCGCCGCGACCGAGGCCGTGGTCGAACGGCCGTCGCGGTTCGAGCGGCTGGTCCTGGTCTCCGCGGCCGGAATCAGCTTCGCCGAGAAACAGGGGCGACGGGATTCTGCTCTGACCACGATGTTCGACGCGACCGTCCCCCACCTTGCCGGCCCACGCCGCACCTGGCTGGCCCGGCCGCGGGGACGCCAGGTGGCCTTTGGCGCCATCTTCAACTACCCGAACCGGGTGCGTCCCGAGCTGCTCGAGGAGCAGATCGACCCGAGCATCCGCAGCCCCGGCTTCGCCGACTCGCTCCGCGCGCTCGGCGGTTACGACACCCGCCACCGCCTGCCTGAGATCGAAGTCCCGACGCTCGTCGTCTGGGGGCTGAAGGACAGGATCGTTCCGGTCGAGGCGGCGATCGGCTATCACCGCCTGATTCCCGAGTCGCGCCTGGAGCTCTTCGAGCGGACCGGCCACGTGCCGCAGATGGAGCGGCCGGTGCGCTTCAACCGGCTGCTCGACGACTTCCTGACGGACTAGAGCGGCGCATATCTGCGTCCTCGGTCGCTCGCGTGCAGAAGCACGCCACGCTCCCTGCGTCCTTGATCTGCTTGCTCCAGTCCGTCAGGTCACAGCACCGTGCGAGGCCGACGATACGGTCGCCGCGTACTTGGCCATTACCCCGCGCTCGAAGAGCGGCTTAGGCGACTCGTACTCGGCCACCCGCTTGGCGATCTCCTCGTCCGAGAGCGCTACGTCGAGGCGCCGGGCATCGACGTCGAGGCTGATCTCGTCGCCCTCGCGGATCGCCGCAATCGGGCCGCCCTTGACCGCCTCGGGGGCGACGTGGCCGACCATCAGGCCGCGAGTCGCGCCCGAGAAGCGGCCGTCGGTGAGCAATGCCACCTCCTCGCCCAAGCCCTCGCCGACTATTGCCGCCGTGACCTGCAGCATCTCGCGCATGCCGGGACCGCCTACCGGACCCTCGTTGCGAATCACGACGATGTCGCCGGGACGGATCGCCTGCTCCCTGACGGCGCGGAAGCACTCCTCTTCGGACTCGAAGACACGGGCCGGGCCGATCTGCTTCTTGCGCTCGGTGCCGGCGAGCTTGACCACGGCGCCATCGGGGGCGAGGTTGCCGCGCAGAATCGCCAGGCCGCCTTCGGTCTTGAGCGGGTCAGACAGCGGCCGCACGACCTCTTGACCCGCGGCCTCCTCGGCCGCCTCGGCCTCTTCTCCGATCGTGCGCCCGCTGACCGTGATCGCGTCTCCGTGCAGCTTCCCCGCTTCGGCGAGCCGCTTGAGGATCAGCGGCACGCCGCCGGCACGGTAGAGATCGGTGGCGACGAAGCGCCCGCCGGGCTTGAGGTCGGCCAGCAGTGGGGTTTCGCGTGAGATCCGCTCGAAGTCATCCATGCCCAGCTCGATCCCGGCCTCGTGGGCGAGCGCGATCAGATGCAGGACGACGTTGGTCGAGCCGCCCGAGGCGCAGGCACAGGCGATCGCGTTCTCCAGCGAGTCGCGGGTGATCACCTGGCTCGGCTTCAGGTCATCGACGAGAACCCGCATGACCAGCTCGCCGATCTTCTCGGCGACGCTGCCCTTCTCGTCGTCTTCGGCCGGAACCATCGCCGAGCCGCCGAGGCTGATCCCGAGCGCCTCGAAGGCGCAAGCCATCGTGTTGGCGGTGAACTGACCGCCGCAGGCTCCCGCGCCGGGACTGGCAACGCCCTCGAGCTCGTTCAGCTCCTCGTCGGTCATGTCGCCCGCCGCGTGCGCGCCGACGGCCTCGAAGATGTCGAGGATGGTCACGTCGCGGCCGTGCCAGCGCCCCGGGGCGATCGAGCCGCCGTAGAGCAGCACGGAGGGCACGTCGAGCCTGGTCAGCGCCATCGCACAGCCCGGGATCGTCTTGTCGCAGGCGCAGAGCGCGACGATCGCATCGAACTGGTAGCCGCGCGCCATCAACTCGATCGAGTCGGCGATCACCTCGCGGCTGATCAGCGAGGTCTTCATTCCCTGCGTGCCCATCGTGATCCCGTCGGAGATCGCGACGGTGTTGAACTCCATCGGCGTGCCACCGGCGGCGCGCACCCCCTCTTTGACGTGCTCGGCGAGTCCACGCAGGTGGAAGTTGCAGGGCATCGCCTCGGTCCAGGTGTTGGCGATGCCGATCGTCGGCCGGCTGAGCGCGTCGTCGTCGAAGCCGATGCCCTTCATGTAGGCACGCGCGTGGGCGCGCTCGGGGCCGTCGAAGACCACACTTGAGCGGGGACGGGGAAGCTTGGTAGAGGTGGAGCCGTTCGTGCTCATGGCTGAAATCTACTTGTCAAGTCGAGAACATCGACGGGGCCCGGCCCCTCGCCGATGCCTTCGAGGCCTGCCGCGACCGCGGCCGAGGCGATCTCCCTAGCCTTCCGCGCCCCTTGCAGCGGAGTCTCGCCCCAGGCAAGAAACGCGGCTAAGGCCGAGGAGTGGGTGCAGCCGGAGCCGTGCGAGGCGCCGTCGAGGTGGCGCTCGCCACCGATCGCGGCCGCCTCGGTGCCGTCAAAGAAGAGATCGACCACGCGCTCGCTATGGCCGCCGGTGACGACGACCGCGGCCGGACCCAGGGCGAGCACCTCGCGAGCGAGATCCTCTTGTGACTCCTGCTCGCCCGCTCCAGTCAGCGCCCGCGCCTCCGGAATGTTTGGAGTGACCACGGTCGCGCGAGGCAGCAATCGCTCGACAAGCACGGTCCTTGCCTCGTCGTCGAGCAGTACCGCCCCGCTCTCGGCGACCATCACCGGATCGATGACGATCGGCGCGTCTCCGACCAGCTCCAGCGCCTCGAGCACGGCCTCGACGGTCTCCGCCGTGCCGAGCATGCCGATCTTGACCGCATCGACGCCGATGTCCTCCGCCACCGCACGGACCTGGGAGGCGATCATCGCCGGTGAGATCGCCTCGACTGCGCCGACGCCGACCGTGTTCTGCGCGGTGATCGCGGTGATCGCGGTGGTCCCATAGACGCCGCAGGCAGCAAACGCCTTCAAGTCGGCCTGAATGCCGGCGCCACCGCCAGAGTCAGAGCCGGCGATCGAGAGGACGGTCGGAATACGGGGTCGGGTGGGCATGCTCGGCAGCCTAGATGCCCGGCGGGGGCTGGAGATTCGTCCGCGTGTACACGCCGACCAGGGAGCAGCTGACGTAGCCGAGCGACTCGAGGTCGGCAAGCGCCGCTGCAACCTCACCACCGGCAAGCTCGAGGTCGGTCGCGACGGCATCGCAGGTCTCCGCACCCAGCTCCAGCGCCTCCAGAACCGAGCGCTGCGCCGGCTCCAGCGTCGGGCCGGAGCGCTCGATCCGGCGCACCCCCGGACCGAGCATCGCGTCGAGCACATCCTGAGCGTCGCGAACCAGGCATGCGCCCCCCGTCAGCAGGTTGTTGGGGCCTGCCGAGAGACGCGAGCTGACAGGACCGGGCACGGCGCCGAGATCTCTACCCAGGTCGGCGGCAAGGTCGGCCGTGATCAGTGACCCGGACCGCTCCGCCGCCTCGACCACGACGGTCATCCCCGACAGCGCCGCCATGATCCGATTGCGGGCCGGGAAGGACCAGCGCCAGGCGCCAGTTCCCGGCGGCAGCTCGGAGAGAACAAGGCCACGCTCGCCTATCCGCCGCCAAAGCGAGCGATGGGCGGCGGGGTACGCGACATCGGCCCCACAGCCGAGGACCGCGACCGTCAAGCCCGAGTCGATCGCCCCACGATGGGCGCAGGCGTCGATGCCGAACGCCAGGCCGCTGATCACCACAAGTCCGGCGTAGGCCAGTTCCTTGCCGAGCTCACGTGCCACCTCGCGTCCGTAGCTGCTGGCCCGCCGAGACCCGACGACCGTCACCGCTTCGTCGGGCGCGAGCCGCGGCAGCAGCGCCGCGTCGCCGCGGCCGAACAGCGCCCAGGGCGCATCGGCGGCGTCCATGAGACCGACGGGGAAGAGTGGGTCGTGCCGGCAACAGGCCCAGCACTCCGCGGCCGCGAGCTCGTCCCGCAAGCGAACCTCGGGAACTGCGCCGATCCCGGCCAGAATCTGAGCGGCCACCTTTGGTGCCGCCGCCGCGGCAAGGTCCTCGTTGCCGAGTCGCAGGAGTTCCGGCGAGCGCCTGCCTGGAGCGCCGGTGGCGATCTTCTCGATATACGGGGCCAGATGAGCCAACAGACGCGAGCGACGCAGGCACTCGGGGCAGGCTTGCGGGTTGACTTGGCTAATCACGGTCTCTCCTCCTCAGTTGCAGTGCCTGGGCGATCTGGTCGCGTCCGATCGACTCCGCGTCCGCCAGGTCGGCGATCGTGCGAGCCAACCGCAAGACGCGATCGTGGGCACGGCCGCTGAGCCGGCGGCGCGAGTAGGACTCCGCGAGAAGCGCGCCCGCCTTCTCGTCGAGAGCGCAGTCGCGCGCCTCGGCGGGAGTCATCTCGGCATTGCAGCGGCCGGCGCCAAGGCGCGCTTCCTGTCGCTGCCGCGCACCTGCTACCCGCTCGCGCACGCTCGCTGAGTGCTCGCCCGGAGGACCGCCGATCTCCGTCGCGCTGGGCTGGCCGATCGCGACGAGGATGTCGAGGCGGTCGGCGAGCGCGCCGCTGAGCCGACCCTGATAGCGGCGCACGGCGAGTGGCGCACAGGTGCACTCGGGGTCGGCCTCGCCGCGCCCGCACGGGCAGGGGTTGGAGGCGGCGACGAGCATGAAGCGACAGGGCAGGCGGCGGTTGCTGCCGGCGCGGGAGATCGTCACCCAGCCGCTCTCGAGCGGCGCGCGCAAGGCCTCCAGCGCGTCGCGGCGGAACTCGCAGAGCTCGTCGAGGAAGAGGACGCCGCGGTGGGCGAGGGTCGCTTCCCCAGGGCCCGGCGGGTTGCCACCGCCGACCACACCGGCAGGGCTGACGGTGTGATGGGGAGCGCGAAACGGCCTGCCGCCGCCGAAGCCACCATGAAGGCGTCCGCAGGAACTGGCTATCCGCGCGACCTCCAGGGCCTCCTCGGCACTCAGTGGCGGCAGGATCGAAGGCAGGCGGCCGGCGGCAAGCGACTTGCCCGCGCCGGGCGGCCCGACCATCAGCAGGCTGTGGCCGCCGGCCGCCGCGACCTCAAGCGCGTAACGGAGGTGCGGTTGACCGCGCAGATCGGCCAGATCGGGACCACCCGGTCCAGGGGTCAACGGCAGCGGCAACGGCGGCGGGCGACCTGGCTTCCACTCCCCCCCGGCCAGGTCGGGGATCTGCGCCAGGTTATCTAGCGGCAGCACCTCGATCCCGCCGACCAGCGCCGCCTCCGGACCGTTCTCGGCCGGGATGACGAGCGCCTCGGCGCCCTGCTCGCGGGCCGCCTCCGCAATCGCAAGCACTCCCGGAATCGAGCGCACGGTGCCGTCCAACGCCAGCTCTCCGGCCATCGCGAGACGCGGCAGGCGCTCCCAATCGAGCTGACCGGATGCCACCAGCAGCGCCACCGCGATCGGCAGGTCGAGGCCGGGGCCGGCCTTGCGCAGGCTGGCAGGAGCCAGATTGGCGACGATTCGCCGCAGCGGAAAATCGAAGTCGCAGTTGGCGATCGCCGCACGGACCCGCTCCCGCGCCTCTCGGACGGCCGTATCGGCGAGGCCGACGACCGAGAAAGCGGGCAGGCCGCGGTGCACGTCGACCTCGACCCGCACCGGCCGGGCCGCGATCCCGTCGAGCGTGAATGTCTGCGCCGTGGCGAGCATTGCGGCCACGCTGGCGGGTCCAGACGCGTGCGTGGTGCGCAGCTTCAAAATCCTCTGGACCAACTTTGTGGAAAAAGGCATGTGGTCGGCCGGTGTCCTAGCTTCGGGCCATGACCGGAATGCGACAGCAGCTCGGCAGGGCGGCGGAGGATCTGGTCGCGGCGCGGCTGACGACAGCCGGCTGGGAGCTCGTCGAGCGCAACGTCCGCAGCCGCTACGGCGAGCTCGACATCGTCGCGCTTGACGGGCGCACGCTGGTCTTCGTCGAGGTCAAGGCGGGCCGGACCGGCTCTACCTTCGGTCCCGAGCGGCCGGTGCTATCCGTCGACTTCCGCAAGCAGCGCCGCATCCGCCGCCTCGCCACGACCTGGATGGGCGAGCGCCGCAACCTGCCCCGCTACGACGAGATCCGCTTCGACGCCGTCGGCGTCACTTTCGACCGCGCCGGCCGCGTATGCGACTACGAGCACCTCGAGGGCGCGTTCTAACCAGCCAGCTCCAATTGCGCGTAAGCAACTGACTGGAACGAGCGGCGATGCAGGGGCGAGATGCCGATCCGCTCGATCGCGGCGCGGTGCTCGGGAGTCGAGTAGCCGACGTGCTCCTCGAAGCCCCAGCCGGGGTGCTCGCCGGCGGCACCGTGCATGTAGCGGTCGCGGGTCACCTTGGCGATCACCGACGCGGCGGCGATCGCGGCGCTCGTGCCGTCGCCTTCGATCACGGCGCGATGGGGAACCGCGCAGTCGCGCAGGGAGAAGCCGTCGACCAGGCAGGTCGCCTCCTCGCCGGGCTCCAGCCTCTCCAGGGCCTTGGACAGCGCTTCGATGTTGGTCACGTGCAGGCCACGGTCGTCGATGCCGCGCGCGCAGCGGACCACGACGCTGACCCGTCTTGCGGCCCGCAGCACCGCCGGGTACATCTCCTCACGCCGCTCGGGCTTCATCTGCTTCGAGTCGTGCAGGCCAGCGAGGGCGCGGCGGTCCGCGTTGGAAAGGGACTCGTAGTCGAGCAACACCGCGGCGGCAACCAGCGGCCCTGCCAAGCAGCCCCGCCCAGCCTCGTCGGCACCGGCGACCTGGCGAGTGCCAAGCCCGCGGTCGAAGGCGAAGAGGCGGCGGGAGCGCGCCAGCCGCCGCTTGTGGGCTTTAGAGGGTCCCGATCCGGTTTGGCGGCCAGTAGGTGGCGAAAGCCTCGCCGATGATCCACTTGCGAGGGACGGGTCCCCAGAAACGGCTGTCGTCGCTTGCCCCACGGTTGTCGCCCATCATGAAGTAATAGTCGGGTGGAATCGTGATCGGTTTGGGCAAATTGCAAGCAGGGAGTGCACCGCAGGGCATCGTGTAGGGCTCATTGGTCTTCTCGACCCCGTTGACCACCGGATGACCGTCGCGGACGCTGAGCGTGTCGCCGGGGCCGGCGACGATCCGCTTGATGAAGTTCTGGCTCGACTCGCCCTCGGTAGGCCGCGGGCAGGACTGACGCGGCGAGTGAGGGACCCCGCATTCGGTGCCGTTGTCGGCGCCCGCGGGCGGGTGGAAGACGACGATGTCGCCCGGACTCGGGTCCTTGAAGTGGTAGAGGAAGCGGTTGACGAGCACCCTCTGGCCGACATCGAGGGTCGGCTCCATCGATTCCGAGGGAATCTGGTAGGGCTTGATCAGCCAAGCCTGAATCGCCAGCGCCAAGCCGAGCGCGAGGGCGACTATCACCACGAGCTCGATAAGGCCGCCGACGCGGCTTTCCGGCTTGGGGATCCGCGGTCTCAGGCCGAGCCCTCGCCGGAGTCGCCGGAGTCCTCCTGCGGCGACTCATCCTCGGCATCCTGCGCCGCGGCGGTGTCCTCGGTCTCCCCTGCACCGGGCGCCTCAGCGTCCGTGCTTGCCTCTGCCTCAGTCTCTGTCTCTGCCTCGACCTGCGGCGACTCCTCAGCCTTCGGCGCCTCAGCTTCCGACGAATCGTCGGCTCCCTCGGAGTCCTCCGCAGGTGCCTCTGACGCGGGTGGCGTGGAGGTGGGCTCGTCGTCCGTAGCCTGCGAGGACGAGGAGTCCTCCTCCGCGACAGGACCCGCGTCCTGAGACTCCTCGTCGACTGGCTCCGGTGGCGGTGGCGCCGAGATCAGCTCGTCGTCGATCCCCCAACGCCGCTCGGCGACCCTGGCGGCCTTGCCGATCCGGCCACGCAGGTAATAAAGCTTGGCCCGCCGCACGTCGCCGCGGGCGGCGATCTCCAGTTTCTCGATCTTGGGCGAGTGCAGCGGGAACGTTCGCTCGACCCCGACGCCGAACGACTGCTTGCGGACGGTGAACGTCTCGCGAGCTCCGGAGCCTTGCCGCTTGAGGACGATCCCCTCGAAGACCTGGGTGCGGCGGCGGCTGCCCTCGATGACCTGGAAGTGGACGCGCACGCGATCGCCCGGCGCGAAGGACGGAAGTCCCTGCCGCTGCTGGCGACGCTCGATGCTGTCGATTACGGTGCTCATTTGGCGAGAAAAAGCCGCCGGACCCGGGTGCGGGTGCCGCGCGGCCGAGGAATCGTACCTACTCGGGATCTTTTTCGAACTGCTCGGCTCGCGCGCGGCTCTGCTCGGCCCGCCACGCGCGCACCCGCTCATGATCGCCGGAGACCAGGACATCGGGTACCCCCCAGCCTCGATATGAGGGCGGACGGGTGTAGTGCGGGTACTCCGGCGCCCCCTCCAGCACACGGCTGAAGGACTCCTCGACCGCGCTCTGCTCGTGCCCGAGGGCCCCCGGCAACTTGCGCATCAACACGTCGGCGACCACCATCGCCGGCAGCTCTCCCCCGGCCAGCACGTACCTGCCGATCGACACCTCGTCATGCGCGAGATGCTCATGCACGCGCTCGTCGAACCCCTCATAGCGCCCGCAGAGCAGCGCCACGTGATGTTCCTGCGTCAGCTCATCGGCAAGTTCGTCGTCGAGCAACCGCCCGGTGGGCGAAAGCAAGACGATCCGCGGACTCTCCCCATTCGCGTAGGCGGCCTCGAGGGCGGCATCGACCACGTCGACCCGCAAGACCATTCCCGCTCCACCGCCGTATGGGGCGTCGTCGACCTGCCCGGCCCCGAGCGGAGTCGTATCGCGGTAGTTGAAGAACCGCAGCTCGTTCCCTTTGCCCAGCGCGTTCTGCACCGAGCGCTGCGACTGGAACCAGTCGAAGGCCTCCGGGAAGAGGGTGAAGACGTCGAGCTTCAATCGAGGATGTCGACGACGACGCGGCGATCGAGTCGGACGGCGGCCGCCTTGGCAACGGTCCGGATGGCGTTGGCGACACGCCCGCCTTTGCCGATCACGCGCCCAAGATCGTCCTCGGCGACGCTGATCTCATAGATCAGGTCCCCGTCCTCTTCGAGCTCCTCGACCTCGACCGCGTCGGGGTCCTCGACCAGGGCCCTGACGAGGAACTCCAAGAGCTCGGT
The DNA here is from genome assembly GCA_963824705.1 of uncultured Solirubrobacterales bacterium. Lineage (GTDB taxonomy): Bacteria > Actinomycetota > Thermoleophilia > Solirubrobacterales > 70-9 > VRUE01. The sequence continues at coordinate 1,109,003 of CAWGQE010000003.1, read as the reverse complement.
CATCTAGCTGCCGGAGGCGGCGATGCCCTTGGTCCGCAGCAGCGTGGCCACGGTCTCCGAGGGTTGCGCTCCGTGCTCTAGCCAGTGGCGCGCGCGCTCCTCGTCGAACTCGATCGTCGAGGGCTCGGTCTGCGGGTTGTAGCGACCGATCGTCTCGATCGTCCGACCGTCACGCGGGGAGCGTTTGTCGGCGACGACGATCCGCCAGATCGGGTTCTTCTTCGAACCCACCCTTCTAAGTCTTATTCGTACAGCCATTCGGCGCGAGAGGTTACATGACTAGCCCGGCACGCCCGGACGCGAAGCGGAGGACGTGCCGGTTGACGCTAGCGCCTGCGGTACTTCGGGCGCGGAGCGCCGGCCCCGCCGCCCGCCATCTGAGCGAGCTGCTGCGGGCTGGGCTGCTCGCCGGACACCATCATCCGCATCATCTTGCGCATCTGGTCGAACTGCTTGACCAGCTGGTTGACCTGCTGGATCTTGGTCCCCGAGCCATGCGCGATCCGTTTGCGCCGCGAGCCCTTGATGATCGCCGGGTTGGCGCGCTCCAGCGGGGTCATCGAGAGGATGATCGCCTCGACCCGGTCGAGCTCGCCCTCGTCGACGTCGGCGTTCTTCAGCTGTTTCATCGCCCCCATGCCCGGCAGCATCCCGATCAGGCCGCTGAGCGGGCCCATCTTGCGCACCTGGCGCATCTGCTGGAGGAAGTCCTCGAGGGTGAAGCGGTCGCTTTCGAGTTTCTTCTGCAGGTCCTCTGCCTGGCGCTCGTCGACCTGCTGCTCGGCTTTCTCGATCAGGCTGAGCATGTCTCCCATGCCGAGGATCCGCGAAGCCATGCGGTCCGGGTGGAAGCGATCGAAGGCCTCAAGTTTCTCGCCGGTCGAAGCGAAGAGGATCGGCTTTCCGGTCACCGCCTTGACCGAGAGCGCGGCGCCGCCGCGGGCGTCGCCGTCGAGCTTGGTCATCACCACGCCGTCGAACTCGGCCGCCTCGGCAAACGATTCGGCGACGCCGACGGCGTCCTGGCCGGTCATCGCGTCGACGACCAGCAGCACGTCGTGAGGCTTGGTCCGCTTGCGGATCTTCGCCAGCTCATCCATCAGCTCCGTATCGATGTGGAGCCGGCCGGCGGTATCGACGATCAGCACGTCGCGGTTCTCCTCGCGGGCGCGGTCGAGAGCCCAGGCGGCGATCTCGACCGGATCGGCGTCGGTGCCCTGCTCGTAGACGGCGGCGCCGGCTCGCTTGCCTACCGTGACCAGCTGATCGACCGCGGCCGGGCGATAGACGTCGCAGGCGGCGAGAGCGACGTTTTTGCCCGACTCGCCGAGGTGGCGGGCCAGCTTGGCGCAGGCGGTCGTCTTGCCCGAACCCTGCAGCCCGGCCATCAGGATCACCGTCGGGCCGTTGGAGGCGAAGGCCAGGTCGCGCCCAGTACCACCCATCAATCCGGTCAGCTCCTCGTTGACGATCTTCACGACCTGCTGGCCGGGGTCGAGGCTCTCCAGCACCTCGGCGCCCAGACAACGCTCCTTCAGCGTCTTGGTGAAGGTTTTGACGACCTTGAAGTTGACGTCGGCCTCAAGCAGGGCGAGGCGGATCTCCCGCATCGCCGCATCGACATCTCCCTCGTTCAGCTTGCCGCGCGAGCGGACATCGGAGAGGGTCGCCTGGAGGCGGTCTGAGAGCTGGTCGAACACAGGCGGAGCTTAGGGGAGTGCGGTCGAGGTTTGGGTCGGTATCCGCACCAAACCTCGACCGCACTACTCGGCGAGCAGGGCGCGGGCGAAGTCGGCTGGGTCGAACGGGCGCAGGTCCTCGAGCGACTCGCCAGTGCCGATCAGTTTCACGGGGATGCCGAGCTCGTTGGCGATCGCCAGCACGATCCCGCCCTTGGCGGTGCCGTCGAGCTTGGTCAGGACGACGCCGTCCACCTCGACGGCTTCGGAGAAGATCTTCGCCTGACGCAGACCGTTCTGGCCGGTCGTCGCGTCGATCGAGATCAGCGTCTCGTGCGGCGCGTCGGGCATCTGCTTGGCGATCACGCGGCGCACCTTGGTCAGCTCGTCCATCAGGTTGCCCTGAGTGTGCAGGCGACCGGCGGTGTCGACGATCACCACGTCGGCGCCGCGGGCACGGGCAGCGGCGACCGCGTCGAAGGCGACCGCACCGGGGTCTCCGCCCTCCTTCGAGCGAATCAGTTCGGCGCCGGCGCGCTGCGCCCACTCCGCCAGCTGCTCGGCCGCGGCGGCACGGTAGGTGTCCCCCGCCGCGAGAACGACCGAGAGACCGAATTCCTTGGAGAGGTGCCAGGCGATCTTGCCGATCGTCGTCGTCTTGCCGGTGCCGTTGACGCCGACCATCAGCAGCACCGCCGGCTCGCCACTGAGGTCGATCGGGCCACGGCCGCCCGAGGCGACCTCGGCGAGGATCTCGATCAGTCGCTCGCGAACCGCGTCGCCGTCCGCCGAGACGGCGCCGCTCTCGACCTCCCGCTCCAGCCGCTCGACCACCTCGGCGGTGGTCGGGGCACCGGCGTCGGCGAGAATCAGCGCCTCCTCCAGTCGCTCCCAGGTCTCCTCGTCGATGCGATCGAAGAGGCTCGCCGAGATCTCCTCGGTCAGCGCCTGGCGGCTTTTGGAGAGGCTCTCGCGCAGGCGGCTGAAGACGCCGCGGCGCCGCTCCTCGCTTTCGGGCTCGGCTTCCGGCGCCGCCGCATCGCGCGCGCCGAGATCGAAGATCTCCTGCCAGGAAGTGGACATCAGAGACTAGGCCGCGGCGGCTGAGTCGTCGCGGGCGGACGGCTCGACGGGCGGCGTCTGACCAAGCACACCGGGCGCCGTCTCCTTCCGCTCGGGGCCGATGCCGGCGAAAGCGGGAGGAGCCTCCGGCTCGGCTTCCTCTGCCTCCACTTCGCGGGGCAGGCGGCGCGAGACCACTTTCGTCACGCCGTCGCCCCCCATGGTGACGCCGTAGAGGACGTCGGCGGCGTCCATCGTCCGTTTCTGGTGGGTGACGATGACGAACTGGGCGCGGTCGGAGAAGCGGCGGATCAGCTGCAGGAAGCGGTCGATGTTGGCGTCGTCGAGAGCGGCCTCGACCTCGTCGAGGATGTAGAAGGGGCACGGCCTTGCCAGGAAGACGGCGAAGACGAAGGCGAGCGCAACCAGCGACTTCTCGCCGCCGGAGAGCAGTGAGAGCTTGCGGGTCGACTTGCCGGCGGGGGTGACCTCGATCTCCACCCCGAGCTCCTCCCGTTCTTCGTCCTCGCGCTCCTCGCCTTCGCCCTCCTCCTCCGACTCGGTCTCCTCGGCGTCGCGCACCGGGTGCAGGCTGACCCGGCGCAGGCGGCCGCGCCCTCCGGGGAAGAGGTGCTCGACCATCTCCTCGAAGTTCTTCGCCGTCGCCTCGAAGGTCTGCTCGAAGGCGCGCTCGATCTCCTCGTCGATCTCGCGGATCAGCGCCTCGAGTTCGCGCATGCCCCGCTCGGTGTCCTCGCGCTGGGTCTGCAGCGACTCGACGTGCTCGCGGGCCTCCTCGTACTCCTGCTCGGCGAGCGGGTTGACCGGCCCGATCTGGGCGCGGCGGCGCTCCAGCCGCTGCAGGCGGCGATCGATGTCGGCCCGCTCCTCATCGCCCAGGGCTTCCTCCGCGGGCTCGACCTCTTCACCCAGCCGCTCGGCGATCGAGGCCATCTCCTTGGCGGCCTCGGCGCGACGGTCGCCGAGGTGCGCGGCCTCGACCTGCGCCTCGGTGAGCGCGTCCGAAGCGGCCTTCATCTCGACCTGCAGCTCGGACTCCTGACGCGAGCACTCGCGCATCTCCTCCGCGATCGCATCGCCGTCGCCCTCCTCGCCGACCACCTTCGCTTCGATCCGCTCGACCCGGTCGCGGATCGAGACTTCCACCGCGCCGGCCGCGGTCGCGGCGGCGCGCACGTCGTCAAGCAGCTCCTCGCCGGCGGCAACGCGCTCGCGCAAGGCCTCACGGTGGCGCTCGCCGAGCAGGCCCTCGGCGCGGCGGGCATGCCTGGCGGCGCGCTCCGCGCCCGCTTGGACATCGCCCAGCGCCGACTCCCGCTCGGACTCGGCGGCGTCGGTGGAGCGCGCCTGCTCCAGGCCGCCAACCGCGCCGGTCAGACCGGCGTCGATCTCGGCCAGCTCCTCCTCGAGCTTGCGGGCTCGCTCGGCCGGCGCCCCTTCGGCCGAGCCGAGGTCGAGAGTCAGCGGCCCGAACTCCGCCCGCAATCCCTCCAGGGCACTCGCCAGCTCGGTCTCTCGATCGCCGAGGCCGGCGGCGCGCACGGCGACTCGCTGCTGCTCGCCACGCAACCTCGTCAGCAATCCCCACGCCTGGGTGCGCTCGCGATCGCGAGCCGCGAAGCGCTCCTCGGCCGCGCGGCGCCGCCCGCTCACCTCGGCCAGTCGCTTCTCGACCTCGGTTCGCTTGGCTCGTGCCTTCTCGGCGGCACGCTCGGCTGCTTCGGCTCGATCCTTGCCGAAGCGCAGTTCCTCGGCGACCAAACGGCCGCGCAGCTCCAGCTCCTCACGCTCGATCCGGGCGCCGAGCTCGGCCGCCTGCGCCTGCCGCTTCAGCGGCCGCAGCCGCGCCCGCGCCTCGCGCTCCAAATCGAGAGCACGGTCGAGGTTGTCGCGGGCGGCGCGCAGCTTCAGCTCGGCGCGGCGGCGGCGCTTGCGGTGCTTGCCGAGACCCGCCGCCTCCTCGACCAGCAGCCGGCGTTCACGCGGCTTGGAGTGGATGATCGACTCGACGCGGCCCTGGCTGATCACCGAGTGCATCTCGCGGCCGAGGTTGGTGTCGGAGAGGATCTCGACCACGTCAACGAGGCGGCAACGAGCGCCGTTGAGCCGGTAGACCCCATCGCCGGAGCGGTCGAGCGTGCGCTGGATCGCGATCTCGGAGAGCTCGGTCGCGGCGCGCCCTTCGGAGTTGTCGATCACGACCTCGACCTCGGCGGCGCTGCGCCGCCCCACGCCCTCTCCGCCGGCCGAGATCACGTCCTGCATCGAGGCGCCGCGAATCGCGCCCGGGCTCTGCTCGCCAAGCGCCCAGAGCACCGCGTCGGTGATGTTCGACTTGCCCGAGCCGTTGGGTCCGACGATCACGCTCACGCCTGGAGAGAACTCCAGCTTGGTGCGCGCGGGGAACGACTTGAACCCCTTCATCTCGATCGATCTCAGATACATCTCTCGTCCTCGGTCCGGAAGGCTGGCGTTTGTATCGGACGCTCCCTACCCCTGCAGGTGCTTCAAAGCCTCTTCGGCCGCAACCTTCTCCGCCGCCTTCTTGCTCCGTCCGGCGCCGGTTCCAACGCTCTTGCCGTCGACGGTCGCCTCCACTTCGAAGGTCCGCCGGTGCGCCGGGCCCGATTCGCCAATGACGGCATAGGTTACGCGTGCCCGCCGCCGTGCGAGCAGCTCCTGCAGCGCCGACTTCGCATCTACCGGAGCTTCTACCGCCTGTTCGATCTGGGCCTCGAAGGCGGCGCCGACGGCGGTGGCAACACGATCGAAGCCGAAGGCGACGAAGCAGGCGCCGATCAGCGCCTCGGTCACCTCGGGCAGCGGCCGCGAGCCGGCGAGCAGGACCTTCGCCGGGATCGCCTCCTCGACGTCGGGCTCGGCCCCCTCCAGCATCGCCGGGACCCCGAGCTCACGCCCCACCTCCGCGCAGGCGACGCCGCTTACCGTCTGGTTGTGGATCTTGGTCAGGCCACCGGCGTCCACCTCGGGGAATTGCCGATGGATGCCGGCGGCGACGGCAAGGGCAAGCACGCTGTCGCCGAGGTAGGCGAGCCGCTCATAGGACCGGGGCGACTCTTCGGTCCAAGAGGAGTGTGTGAGGGCGCAGCGCCGCAGGTCGTCGGGGAGCTCCGCGACGAGCTCGGCGAGCGCCTCGGCGCTCACGCCGGAGCGTGCTCCATGACAAAGGAGACGGCGTCGCCGACGGTCTCGATCCGCGCCGCCTGCTCCTCGGAGACGGAGATCCCGTAGCGGTCCTCCAACTCCATCACCAGCTCGTAGAGGTCGAGCGAGTCCGCGTCGAGGTCCTGCTTGAAACGGGTCTCGTCGGCGATCTTGGCCGGGTCGACCTCAAGCTCCTCGGCGAGGTGATCGCGGACCAGGTTGAAAACCTCATCTCGTTGCATCCAAGTTTCCTATCACGCGCCCGCGTCGGCCGCGAGAGCGCCCCTGGTGGCGCCCCCCTCCTCGAGCAGCGCCGCGGTGCGATCTATTGCGCCCACCTCGACGCAGCGTGCGGCCAGGCGCGCGGCGTTGGCTATCCCCTCGGCGCCGGCGCTGCCGTGCCCGACCACGGCGATGCCGCGCAGCCCGAGCAGGATCGCGCCGCCGGTCGTGTCGGGGTGCAGCTCGCGGCGCAGGCCGCCGAGGGCGGGTCGCATCAGCAACCCGCCGAGGGCGGCGAGCGGGTTTGCCCGTGCCGCGTCGCGAATCGCGCCGGTCACCGTTCGGGCGGTCCCCTCCATCAGCTTCAGCGAGACGTTGCCGGTGAAGCCGTCGGTGACGACCACATCGGCCACCCCGGCCGGCAGGTCGCGTCCCTCGACGTTGCCGGCGAAGTCGATCCCCGGCGCCTCGGCGAGCAGGGCGCGCGCGGCGACCACCTCCTCCCGCCCCTTGCCGTCCTCCTCGCCGACGGAGAGCAAGCCGATGCGGGGCCGTGCGACGCCGAGCACCGCCTCGCTGAAAGCGGCGCCGAGGAAGGCGAACTGGACCAGGTGCTGGGCGCGCACCTCGACGTTGGCGCCGACGTCGAGGAAGAGCACCGACTTGCCGGGGACCGGCAGCTGCACAGCCAACGCCGGTCGCTGCACGCCGCGCAGGCGACGCAGGCCGAAGGTCGCAGCCGCCATCGTCGCCCCGGTTGAGCCATGGCTGACCATCGCATCGGCGTTGCCCTCGGCGACATCGCGCGCCGCTTGCACGACCGAGGCCTCTTTCTTCGCTCGCACGGCAGGCACCGGGTCCTCCTCGTTGCCGATCCGCTCCGTGGTCGGGACCACCTCCACCCCTTCGACTCCCTCGAGCCCGAGCTCATCGGGCGGCCCGAACACGCGCAGGCGAATCCCATCCGCAGCGGCCATCCTGGCGCCCTCCGCCAGCACCTCAAAGCCCTGCTCTGCCCCGAATCCATCGAGGGCGACGGTCACGCCGCCAGCCATTACCTACTCGGTGTCGGGCGTGGGCGCGGTCGGGTCGACGATCGAGTGCTCGATCACCTCACGACCCTTGTAGGTACCGCAGGTCGGGCATACCCGGTGCGGCAGGCGCGGGCTGTGGCAGCGCGGGCACTGATTCAGCCGAGCCTTTCCAGCTTTGTGATTGGCCCGGCGCTTGTCGCGGCGTTGCCGGGACGTTCTCTTCTTCGGGACGGCCATGAGTCGCGGAATGGTAGTGGAAGTGCAGGGAGAGGGTCGGGGGTCCCCCGCCGTAAACCCGCGTCGGTCGCTGCAGCAGGGTTCAAACCCCAGCGGCTCACAAGTTTCCGTCGAGGGACCCCCGACCCTCTCCCTCAGTAGGTCGCCCGTACTACGGCGAGACCGTCGGCTTGCCAAGTGACCTCGCCGTCGCACCACTTGACCAGATCTTTGAGCTGGTCGCCCTCGAAGACGTCGCCTATGACCAGAGAGCGTGAGTGGTCTTTTACTCGACGGAAGAGAGCTTGCTTTTGCTCGTCGGTCAGGTCGTTGACCGAGAGGACTGAGATGACCAGATCCCAGGGGCCGTCGGGGAGCGGATCCTCCATGCGGGCGAGCTGCACGTCGTCGTAGCTCTGCCGAGCGCGGAAGACCATGTCCGGGCTCGAATCGAGCCCGACCACCCAGCTATCGGGATAGGCCTCGATCAGGCGCCGGGTCGTTTCGCCGGTCCCCATCCCCAGCTCCAGGACCCGCTCAGGCGGGAAGGGGATCGCGGCGATCGCCTGCTCTTGCAGGTCGTCGTAGCGCGGGAGCTTGGAGCGGATCCGCTCCAGATACTCGTCGGGTGTCCAGTCGAATTGACCCATTTCGTAATCTCGTTGGGAGGGTGCCATCGTAAGCGGCGGGACGGAGGAGCCGGCAATGGCCAGAACGGACAGCACGATCATCGACCTTGCTCGCCTCTCGCTTGCTCATGGCGAGGGGGCGCGTTTCGACGTTCCGGTGCGGCTCGAACCGCTGGAGCTAGGAGGGCAGACCTATGTTCCGTTCGGGGATGCCGTCGAGGCAAGGCTCGACCTCTCGCGGCCAAGCAACGGCTATGCGTTCAGGCTGCGCTTCCCGCTCCGGGTCGACGGCCCGTGCGTCCGCTGCCTCGAGGACGCCAGGGTGGAGACCGAGGTCGACGCTCGCGAGGTCGATCAGTCCGACACCGACGACGAGGAGCTGCGCAGCCCCTACGTGGTCGAAGACAAACTAGACCTCGGTCGCTGGGCCCACGACGCGGCGATCCTGGCCCTGCCGGCCCGCATCCTCTGCCGCCCCGACTGCGCCGGCCTCTGCCCAATCTGCGGCGAGTCCCTCAACGACGCCAATCCAGAGGACCACAGGCACGACGCTGGCGGCGATCCAAGGTGGAGCAAGCTCAAAGAGCTAAAGCTGGACTAGCTGCGGGCCGCGCGACTAAGGCTGCTCGTCGAGCACGGCGTCCGGCTGCTCTTCGTCGCGGCCGGCGAGCCGGTCGCGACCGCGCTGCACGGCCGCGAGGAACTTCTGAAGGTTGACCTCGAGCGTGTTGAGGATCTCGTCGGCGTAGTCCTCCGCGCCGAGCCGAATCTCACGCTCTCGCGTGCGGGCGTCCTCGACGATCTCGTCGGCGGCCCGCTCGGCCTGCTTGGTGACCTCCTCGTCGGAGATCAGACGGGCCTGCTGCTCGCGGGCCTCGCGCACGATCCGCTCCGCCTCGCGTTTGGCCTCGGCGAGCATCTCCTGGCGCTCCTTGACGATCCAGCGCGCTTGCTTGATCTCCTCGGGGATCGTCGCGCGCATCTGGTCGAGGAGGTCGTAGATCTCCTCGCGGTCCACGCGAACCTGATCCGTGAGGGGCACGGGTCGGGCGTTGTGGACGACGTCGTCCAGCTTGTCTATTAGAACGAGAACGTCCATCAGCAGGGCGTAAGCCTACGTGTCAGAGGCATTTTCGGTGAAGAAGCCGTGAATTCCTCGGCTTTTTGCAAACTCTCGCCCACGGGGGCGACCGCCAGCAAAGCCTACCTCGCGCCCAGGCGGCCCGCCATCGCGGCTGCCACCGGTGTCGGAACGAGGTCGGAGACATCGCCCCCGAAGGTCGCCATTTCCTTTACTCCGGTCGAGGAAAGGAAGCTGTACTGGGGCGAGGCGATCATGTAGATGCTCTCGATCCCGGGGTCGAGCTTGCGGTTGAGCTGCGCCATCTCGAACTCGTACTCGAAGTCGGAGATCGCCCGCAGTCCCTTGACGATCGCCCGCGCTCCCGATTCGCGCGCGAACTCGACCAGCAGGTTGGAGAAGATCCGCGCCTCGACGTTGGCGAGGTCGGCGGTCGCCTCTTCGATCAAGCCCTGGCGCTCCTCTGCGGTGAAGAGCGTCTTGTCCTTGCGCATCGGGTTGTTGACGACGCCGACGACGACCCGCTCGAATACCTCGGAGCTGCGGGTGATGATGTCGATGTGCCCGTTGGTGACCGGGTCGTAGCTGCCGGGACAGACGACCGTGCCGTCGCGCTCCCCCATCAGCTCGGCTCCCCGTAGAACGAGACGTCGGTGGCGCCATAGCGACGCTGGCGCAGCGCCTCGAGCGAGTCGAGCCGCAACGGACGCCGTGCGCCGCTCTCGACGACGGCCCGTCCGTCATCGGCGAGCAGCCGCGGAAGATGTGTATTCAGTTCCTGCCCCACGCGATCGGCGAGTTTATAGGGGGCGTCGACGAAGACGAGGTCGAATCGCCTTTCCGAGTTAACAGCGGGGGACGACCCCTCCCCCGGGCCGCGTTCGCGGGAGTTCCCGGGGGAGGGGTCGTCCCCCGCTGTCGTGGACTGGCTCTCGAGCCAGTGGGGGATGTCGGACCGGACCAGCTCGACGCGGTCGGCCAGTCCCAGCCGCTCGACGTTGCCGAGCGCCGGCCGCGTGTCGCGGTCGACAAGGACGGCACCGGTGGCGCCACGTGAGAGCGCCTCGATGGCGAGCGCCCCGGTGCCGCAGTAGAGATCGAGGACGCGGGCTCCGGTGACATCTCCCAGCGCCGAGAAGACCGCCTCACGGACCCGGTCCGAGGTCGGCCGCACCTTCCAGCCACGCGGCGCGACCAAGCGCTGCCCTTTCAACTCTCCGGCAATTACACGCATCGGCCCACGATTTCAGTTGCGTGTGAGGTTTGCGCTGATATGCGATGTCAACCTCACACGCAACCTCAAAGCGGGATGGGGTCCGAGGCGCCGGCGCCGAAGCGGCGGTAGGCGGCATCGAGCAAGGGACCGAGCACAGGGACGTCGAGTGAGCCGTGGCGTTGGAGTAGAGACAGCACCTCGTCGCGGGCCGCGACCAGAGAGGCCGTTTCCTCGGGCAGCTCGGCGACGGCGAAGCGCGGCAGGCCGCTTTGCTTCGTCCCGAGGACCTCGCCCTCGCCGCGAAGGGTGAGGTCCACCTCGGCGAGCTTGAAGCCGTCGCGCTCGCGCTCGACCGCTTTCAGCCGGCGCCGGGCCATCCCGCCTGCGTCTTCAGGAAAGAGCAGACAGTGGGAGCTGTGCGCCCCCCGGCCGACCCGCCCCCGGAGCTGGTGCAGTTGGGAAACCCCATAACGCTCCGCTCCCTCGATCACCATCACCGTCGCATTGGGCACGTCGATGCCGACCTCGATCACCGTGGTCGCGACCAGCACGTCAGTGGCGCCCGAGACGAACCCCTTCATCGCCTCCGCCTTGCGAGCGGACGGCATCTGTCCGTGGATGACGCCGACCGAGAAGCCCTCCAACTCCTCGCGGGCCAGCCGCCCGGCCTCGACCTCGGCGGCGCGTCCTTGGATTTTCTCCGATTCCTCGACCAGCGGACAGACGACGAACGCCTGACGTCCTTCCCGCAGCTGGGCGCGAACGAACCCATAGGCAGCGGAGCGATCGTCCTCGTCGACCAGGCGCGTCTCGACCGGCTGCCTCCCCGCCGGCAGCTCGTGCAGGGCCGTCGTGTCGAGGTCGCCGTAGGCAGTCAGCGAGAGCGTGCGCGGAATCGGGGTCGCGGTCATATGGAGGACATGCGGCACCATCCCCTCCACCCTCTTCTCGTCCAGCGCCCGCCGCTGCTCGACCCCGAAACGGTGCTGCTCGTCGACGACGCAGACACCGAGCCGAGCGAAGCGGACTTTCGGATCGATCAGCGCGTGGGTGCCGACCGCAAGTCCAAGCTCCCCGGTCGCCAAGCGCTCCAGCGCCTCTCGCCTGCGTGCGGCTGGAGTCGCCCCGGTAAGCAGCGCGAACGGCGTCGCGTCCTCGGCCAACAGCTTTCCCAGCGTCATCGCATGTTGCTCGGCCAGCGTCTCAGTGGGGGCCATCAACACCGCCTGGAAGCCCGCTTCAAGCGCCCGCAGCATCGAGTACAGCGCCACGACCGTCTTCCCCGACCCCACCTCCCCCATCAGCAGTCTCTGCATCGGCTGCCCGGAGTCGAGATCAGCGTCGATCTCGTCGAATGCCTGGAGCTGATCCCTGGTTGGCTCGAACGGCAACGACTCGATCCATCGACCCACCAGCTCACCCGGCTTCCCCAACTTTGGCGCGGGTCGCGCCGTGCGATGCGATTGCTTCCGAGTCGTGAGCAGCGCCTGGTACAGAAACAGCTCTTCGAACGCCAGCCGCTCTCTAGCCACCTCAACGTCGTCCTCGCTCTCGGGAAAGTGCACGGCCTTGACGGCGTCGGCCGCCCCCGCAAGCTCACGTCGGACCCGCAGCTCAACAGGAAGCGGCTCGAGAACATTTCCCACCCATGGCATCGCCTGCTCCATCCACTGCCGTATCCGCTGCGCTTTGAGCTGCTCGGTCGCCGGATGCACGGGCATGAGTTTCTGCGCCTCTCCCGTGGGTGGCGCGGGGTGAGGGGGGTCGAGGACGGACCGTGGCCCGCCCGCAGTGCCCCCCTCACCCCGCGACAGGACCCGCGGGCCATCGGCCATGACCTCATATTCCGAAACCCGAAAACCGCGTTTGTCCCGCGACCCCGTGATCAGCAGAGACGCACCAGGGGTCAACTTCTGCGCCACCCAAGGCTGGTTGAACCAGGTCGCCCTGACAGACCCGCTCTCGTCCCCGACTTTCACCGACAGGATCGAAAGCCCGCGGCGACGGAAGTTGCTCGGCGATCCGAGCACCTCGACGAGCACGGTCGCCTGCTTTTTCGGCTCCAGAGCGCCGACCGGGACGATCGTGCGGTCGCGATGACTGTGCGGAAAACGCAGCAGGAGGTCGCCCACGGTCCCGATGCCGGCCTCGACCGCGGCCTCGGCAAGTTTCGGGCCGACCCCCTCCAAGGCCTCCAGGGAGATATCGAGCGCACTGGGCCGGGGCCAGTGGACGGGGGCGTCGAGCAGTTGCGCCTCGGTCAGCTCCGCGACTCCGGCGAAAGAGCGGATTACTGCGCGGCGAGCAGCCACCACCAGCTCGGCTGACCCCCCTCGTGGGCCTCGACCTCGACCCCATCGGGGACGTGGGTGTCGATCTCCTCGAGCGGGATCGGGGCGTCCTTGCCGGCAAGGATCGTGACGATCTCGGCGCCCTCGGCGAGGCCCTCCAGCGTGGTTGCGAGGGTCGACCCCGCGCCGCCCCAGGCGACGATCTCCTCACCGACGAAGCCAACCGCGTCACCCGTGCGGAAGCGTCCCTGCGCATCGTCGCGAGCAGCCGGCGCGACGCCGCCGGCGACGATCCCGTCGAGAGCCGCCGCGAGCCGCTCGGCGTTCTCCTCGGCGGACGCCCCCGGGTCGAGTTCGACGAGGGCCAGCAGGCCGGCCTGCTGCGAGGTCGCGGCGACGACCCGCGCCGGCTTCTCCGACAGCTCGCAGGCGCGCTCGGCGGCCATGATCACGTTCGAGGAGCCGGGCAGGACCAGAACCTCTTCAGCCGGGACCTCGTGGATCCCGGCAAGCAGCTCGTAGGTCGAAGGGTTGAGGGTCTCGCCCCCCGGCACGACGTGCGCCCCCAGCTCGGCAAAGAGCCGCTCGAGACCAGCGCCGGCAGCCACCGCAAGGGCCCCCGTGCGGCCGCCTCCCAGTCGCGCTCGGCGCTCGGCGATCTGCTCGCGCATATCGGCGACATCGAGATTGGTGACCTGCCCGGTGCCCTCGAACAGCGCCACGGCGGCTTCCGGCTCGTCGGTGTGGACGTGGACCTTGAGCGTCACCTCGTCACCGACGACGAGCACCGAGTCGCCCAGTCCCTCCAGGCGAGGCAGGAAATCGCGTGCGGCGAGGCCCGAGCCGGAGACGATGAAGTTGGTGCAGTAGCGGTAGCGGCTGTCCTCGTGATGAGGACGACTGAGCGGCGGCGCGTCGTGGTGTGAGATCTCCGGCACCTCGCCGCCGTCTCCACGCAGACCGGCAACCACGCCGGCGAGGATCAGCACGAGGCCGTAGCCACCGGCGTCGACGACGCCGGACTCGCGCAGCACCTCGAGCTGCTCCGGCGTCCGCTCGACCGCCCGCTGGCCGTCGGCGATCGCCTGCTCGAGAACCTCGGCGAGGACGGCGTCCTGCTGCGCGTCGCTGACACCCTGGTCGAGGCGCTGCTTCTCTGCCTCGAGGTGGGCGAGCTGGCGGGCGATCGAGTGCGCCATCTCACGGAAGACGGTGAGCATCGTTCCCTCGGCCGGGTCGCGGACCGAAGCGTAGGCGGCGTCGGCCGCACTGGCGAACGCCGACGCGACGAGCACCGGGTCGACCAGCTCGCCGGGCCGACTGGCGAGCTCCTCGGCAGCCCCGCGGACGATCTGGCTGAGGATCACGCCAGAGTTGCCCCGCGCGCCCATCAACGCCGCGCGGGCCAGCGCCTGGACAAGCTCGGTGCGCCCGACCTCGTCGACCTCGAGGCCGTCGAGGCGGTCGAGCTCCTCCATCACCGCGCGCATCGTCATCGCCATGTTGTCGCCGGTATCGCCATCGGCCACCGGGAACACGTTGAGGTCGTTGACCTCCTGGCGGCGCTCCTCCAGGTGGGCATAGGCGGACGTGACGACGCGCCGGAAGCGCGCGATCGAGGGATCGGGCATCGCTCGAAATCTAGCTGCCATCGCCGGATGCGCCCCATTGGATGAACCGACCGACCGGGTTCGCTACGGTGCGACGCTCGATGAGACGCTTCGCCACCTGGACCACCGGGCACCGCAAGACCGTGATCTTCGGCTGGATCGCCGCCCTGATCGTCGTCGGGATGATCGCCGGCTCGGTCGGCTCGGACTTCACCGAAGAATTCAAGCTGCCGTCTTCGGATTCCCAGGAAGCATTCGACTTGCTGGAACACAAATTCCCGCAGCAGTCCGGGGTCACCGCGGAAATCGTCTACAAGGCGCCGGCTGGGGCCAGTTCCGCAGCGGTGAAGAAGAAGATGGAAGGCGTCTTTGCCGATGCGGAAAAGCTGCCCCACGTCAGCGAAGTCGCCAGCCCCTACGCATCCGGAGGCGGCGCCGCCGCGATCAGCAAGGACGGCGAAATCGCTTACGCGACGGTCCAGTACGACACCACCACCGACAAGCTCGAAAAGGACGACATCAAAAAACTGGTCGCGATCGGGCGGGCGGCCGATAGCGACGGCCTGCAGGTCGAGGTGGGCGGAGCGCCGATCGAGGAAGTCCGCTCCGAAGAAGAAGGCGACTCCTCGTTCGCGATCGGCCTGCTCGCCGCCGTCGTGATCCTGCTGCTGACCTTCGGCTCGGTGGTTGCGATGGGCCTGCCGCTGCTCACCGCCCTATTCGCCCTCGGCGTCGGCCTCAGCTTGGTCACGCTCGGCACGCATGTCTTCGACACCGCCGAGTTCGCGCCCCAGCTGGCGGCGATGATCGGACTTGGCGTCGGGATCGACTACGCGCTGTTCATCCTCACCCGTTTCCGCAATGGGCTCGACGAAGGGCTGGAGTCCCGCGATGCGGCGATCGCGGCCGTCGACACCGCCGGCCGCGCGGTCCTCTTCGCCGGCGTCACGGTGATCATCTCGCTGATGGGGATGCTGCTACTCGGCATCAGCTTCCTCTATGGGGTGGCGATGTCGGCTGCCATGGCGGTGCTTTTCACGATGATCGCCGCGCTGACCCTGCTGCCGGCATTGCTGACGATCGCCGGCCGCCGCGTCGACCGACTTCGTATTCCTGGGCTGGGAAAGCGCGAGCCGTCCACCGCCGAAGACACGCGCTGGTTCCGCTGGAGCCGTGAGATCCAGCGGCGGCCGGTGCTCTCGGCGCTGCTCTCCGGTGGGCTGCTGATCGCCCTCTGCATACCGACCCTCTCGCTGCGGCTCGGCTCCAACGACGCCGGCACCGACCCCGCCGGATCGTCGACGCGCGAAGCGTATGACCTGCTGGCAGAAGGCTTCGGCCCCGGCTTCAACGGCCCCTTCGCGATGGTCGCTGCATTGCCGGGCAAGGGTGAAGACCAAGCGCTCGTGACCCTGCGCAAGACCCTGAAGAACGAAGAAGGGGTGGCGAAAGTCACCGCGATCACGCTCAACCCCGCCGAAAACACCGGCGTGTTTCAGCTCTACCCGACGACCTCGCCGCAGAGCGCGGACACGACCGCGCTGCTCGACCACATCCGCAATAACGTCCTGCCACCGATCGAGCAGAAGACCGGAGCCCAGCTCCACGTCGGCGGCATCACGGCGATCTTCGAGGACTTCGGCGACGCGATCTCCGAAAAGCTGCCGCTCTTCATCGGCGTCGTCGTGCTGCTCTCGGCGCTGCTGCTGATGATCGTCTTCCGCTCCGTGCTCGTGCCGCTGAAGGCGATGGTGATGAACCTGCTCAGCATCGGCGCCGCCTTCGGCCTGATCGTCGCCGTCTTCCAGTGGGGCTGGGGTGCCAGCATCATCGGCGTCGACGGGACCGGCCCGATCATCTCCTTCTTCCCCGTCTTCCTATTCGCGATCGTCTTCGGGCTCTCGATGGACTACGAGGTCTTCCTGATGTCGCGGATCCACGAGGAGTGGGAGCACTCGCACGACGCGACCGCCTCGGTCACCCGCGGCCTCGCCCTGACCGGACGCGTGATCACCGCCGCCGCGGCGATCATGGTCACCGTCTTCGCCTCGTTCATGATCGGCGAAGACCGCATCATCAAACTCTTCGGCCTCGGCCTCGCCTCCGCGGTCTTCATCGACGCGGTGATCATCCGCTCCGTCCTCGTGCCGGCGGTGATGCAGCTATTCGGCAAGAGCGCCTGGTGGCTGCCGGACTGGCTGGACCGGATCCTGCCTCGCCTGCATGTGGAGCCGGCAGAGGGCGATCCAGCGCCGACGGGAGAGCACCCCGTCGTCGAGAGCGCTTGACCTGAGGGACGAGGGGCGGGTATCCCCTCCTCGTGAATTTAGGTCGCACGCGCTTCGCGCTTAGCGACTGTGTTGGTGCGCGGCTTTGCCGCGCAGAAGACAGATTGCATATCGCCGCTTCGCGACATTCCCGATGAGGGGATACCCGCCCCTCGTCACGCGACCAGCACTCCCAGCCCGCGTGGCTCTCCGGCGCCGATTCAGGAGAAAGCTTCCAGCTCTCGCGCCCGAGCGGAGATATGAAGCGGGCTATTGCCAGCGGCGCTTGAAGAAAAGGAAGCTTCCGCAAAAGCTGAGCTTCCGTGGGGAGGGAGCTGGTCTTTCTCCAGATGAATGTCGCGAAGCGGCGATATGCAATCTGAAGATTGCGCGGCGCAGCGGCGCTCAAACATCGTCGCTAAGCGCGAAGCGCGTGCGACCTAAATTCATCTGGAGGAAGACCAGCTCCCTCCCCAACCGAGAACTAAGCGGCCTTTGTGACCTTGTTGGCCTTGAGGCAACGCGTGCAGACGTAGGTGCGCAGCTTGCGGCCCTGCTCTTCGATCCGCACCTTCTGCAGGTTCGGGTCGAAGCGCCGCTTGGTGGCGACCATCGAGTGGCTTCGGGACTGGCCGAACGCCGGTCCCTTGCCGCAGCTGTGGCATACCTTGGCCATCGGGTCGTGGATGGTACAGGTCGCCGTCAGCCGTCGCGGCCGAGCCAGCGGTAGGGGTTGATCGCCTGTTTGTGCAGGGCCATGCGGGCGACGGTAAGGGCAGCGTTGCGGCCTTGATCGCGCTTGTCGCCGTTGGCGCGGGCGATCGCCTGCTCCATCGTGTCGCAGGTGATCACGCCGAATGCACAGGGCACTCCGGTCGCCAGCTGCACGTCCTGGATTCCACGCGCGGCCTCGGCGCAGACGAAGTCGTAGTGGTCGGTCTCGCCGCGGATGACGACACCGAGGCAGGCAACCCCCGCGTAGCGTTCGGTCGTCGCGAGCAACTTGGCGGCAAAGGGCAGCTCGTAGGCGCCGGGGACCGAGACCTCGCTCACTGCCGAGGCGGGCACGCCGGCCAGCTCGAAGCCTTCACGGGCCCCGCTGAGCATGCGGACCGCCAAGTCCTCGTAGAAGCGGCCGACGCAGACGGCGAAGCCGAGCGAGGAGAGAATTGAGCGCTCGCCCTCGTCGAAAGCCTCGAGGAACGCGCCCGGTTCAGCCATTCGCCGGCGCGCTCCCGTCGGCCGCGTCGCGCTCCTCCTCGTCGTGGATCATCTCCTCGTCGAGCGCCAGGCCCTGGTGGTGCAGCGTGTGGCCCATCTTGTCGCGCTTGACCCGCAGGTAGGCCTCGTTGTGGGTGTTGGGGGCGGATTCGATCGGCACCTGCTCGCTGACCGAGAGGCCGTAGCCCTCGAGGCCGACGATCTTTTTCGGGTTGTTGGTGAGGATGCGGATGCTGGTCAGGCCGAGGTCGCCGAGGATCTGGGCGCCGATGCCGTAGTCGCGCAGGTCGGCGGGCAGGCCGAGCTTGAGGTTGGCCTCGACCGTGTCCGCCCCCTCCTCCTGCAGCTTGTAGGCGCGCAGCTTGTTGAGCAGGCCGATCCCGCGGCCCTCCTGAGAGAGATAGAGGAGCACGCCCTGACCCTCCTGCTCGATCATCGCCAGCGCCGAGGCGAGCTGTTCCCCACAGTCGCAGCGCATGCTGTGGAAGACGTCGCCGGTGAGGCACTCGCTGTGGACGCGGACGAGCACGTCCTCGGCCCCGTCGACCTCGCCCTTGACCATCGCGACGTGGTGTTTGTCGTCGATCAGCGAGCGGTAGCCGACCGCGGTGAAATCGCCGAAGGCGGTCGGCAGGCCGGTGTCGACGACGCGCTCGACCAGCTTCTCGGTGCGGCGACGGTAGGCGATCAGCTCGGCGACGGTGATCATCTTCAGGCCGTGCTTCTCGCAGTAGGGGATCAGGTCCGGGACGCGGGCCATCGTGCCGTCGTCGTTCATCACCTCGCAGATCACCCCAGCCGGGGTGAGTCCGGCTAGGCGGGCGAGGTCGACGCTCGCCTCGGTGTGCCCGGTGCGCTCCAGGACGCCGCCCTCTTTGGCCCGCAGGGGAAACATGTGGCCGGGGACAACGATGTCGCGCGGTCCGGAGTTGGCGTCGATCGCGACCTGGATCGTGTGGGCGCGGTCGTGGGCGGAGATGCCGGTGCTGACCCCACCCGCCGCCTCGATCGTCACCGTGAAGGCGGTCTGCAGCGGCGCCTCGTTCTTCGCCGCCATCAGGTTGAGACCGAGGCGTTCGCAGCGTTCGGCGGTCAGCGCCAGGCAGATCAGCCCGCGCGCCTCCTTGGCCATGAAGTTGACCGCCTCGGGGGTGGCGAACTGGGCGGCCATCACGAGGTCGCCCTCGTTCTCGCGGTCCTCGCCGTCGCAGACGACGACCATGCGGCCGCGGCGGATCTCCTCGATCGCCTCCTCGATCGTCGAGAAGGGGCTCTCGCCCTCGGTCCGCTCGGCTCCTTCTTGTCCCTGGGTCTCCGTCATCTGGCTCACGCTCGCTCCTTTCCAGCGAATGGTGCCATCAACCGCTCCACGTGCTTTGCGATCACGTCACACTCGACATTCATCTTGCGCCCCGGCGCGGCCTCGCCGAGGGTCGTGCGCTCCAGCGTCTCCGGGATCAGCGACACCTCGAGCCAATCCTCCCCCAAATCGCTCACCGTGAGGCTGACCCCGTCGAGAGTGACCGAGCCCTTCTCGATCGCGTAGCGCGCCAGGTCCCGACCGAGCGCGATTCGCAGGCGCTTTGCAAAGCCGTCCTCGCTGACCGAGGACACCTCCCCCACGCCGTCGACATGGCCCTGGACGATGTGTCCGCCGAGTCGATCCGAAGCCTTCATCGCGAGCTCCAGATTGACGCGGTTGCCGGCCTCCAGCCCGCCGAGCGAGGTCACCTCAAGCGTCTGGTTCATCGCCTCGGTCTCGAAGCCATTGCCGTCGACGGTCGTGGCGGTCAGGCAAGCGCCGTTGACAGCGACCGAATCGCCAGGCTCGACCTCGGCCGCCAGCGAGGTCGCGATTCGCAGACGAGCACCCTCCGCGCCGGAGTCGAGCGACTCGACCGTGCCGACGTCCTGGATCAGTCCGGTGAACATCTCACCACTCCTTGAAGCGGGCCGTGATCAGGACATCCTCGCCGATCGTTTTTGCGGTGTGGTGTAGGGCGGGCCCGGGGGTGCCCCTCCCGCTTGCTGGGTTTTTCGCCAGAGGACTCGGCGGCCGTCCGAGATCGGGTGTGGGGCGAAAAACGGGACGCCGCTGCGCGGGAGGGGCACCCCCGGGCCCGCCTCCCGGATCGCCGAGCAGGGTCGGGGCTATGAAGGTGCGCGATTCGTCGATGGCGTCCATGGAGAGGAAAGCTGAGACGAGGGTGCGGCCACCCTCCAGGAAGAGGCTGGTGATGTTGCGGCGGCCAAGCCCTGAGAGGACGGCATCGATGTCGTCGGCTACAAGGATCTCAGCGCCTGCGTCGCGTAGCGCGGCGACGCGCTGGGCGTCCGCGTGCTGCGATGCGACCGCGACGACCGGCGACTGGTCGAGCGTTTGGAGGAGCTGGGAGTCGAGCGGGAGGCGGGCCTGACGGTCGAAGACGACCCGGATCGGCTGGCGCACATCCGCGCGGTCGAGCTTTGAGTCGCTATGCGACTCAAAGCTCGACCGCGCCCGGCGGGCCGTCAGCAGCGGGTCGTCGGCGAGCACCGTGCCGATGCCTACGGCTATAGCGTCGAATTCGGCACGCCAGCGGTGGACAAGCTCCTGGCTCTCGGGGCCGCTGATCCAGGGTGAGTCGCCGAGGGGCGTCTCGGTCCGCCCGTCGAGCGACATCGCCAGCTTCAACGTGACCAGCGGCAGGCCCGTTCGGGCGTGTTTGCGGAATGGCTGGTTCAGCAGCCGCGCCGCGGTCGCTTCCTCTCCGGCGGCGAAATCGACTTCAACCTCGCCGTCGCGAAGCATTCCGGGTCCCCGCCCAGCCGCCTTCTCGCTCGGATCGTCGGAGGCGATCACGACCCGCCCGATCCCCGCCTCCAGAATCGCATCGACGCAAGGTGGCTGCCGCCCCTGATGCGCGCACGGCTCAAGCGTCACGTACATGGTCGCCCCGGCAGGATCCTCTCCCCTGCTCTCGCAATCGGCAAGCGCCGCACGCTCAGCATGCAGGTCACCGAGTTCCGCGTGGAACCCCTCGCCAATGACCTCGCCATCACGAACGATCACCGCACCAACCAGGGGGTTTGGGCTCACTCGCCCGCGTCCGAACTCCGCAAGCTCAAGAGCCCGCCTCAGGTATTCGCGGTCCGCAGTTTTCAGCGATGCGTCCATACTGATTGACGAGTCAGTCAATGGTACTCCGTGGCCCGCCTACGACGCGAGGATGGGGTGTCCCGGAGCGCGCGGCGTCCTGTTTTTCGCCCCACCCGCAACCTCGGACGGGCGCAAAGTCCCAGGCGAAAAACCCAGCAAACGGAGGGACACCCCATCCTCGCGTCGCCGCCCCCACGGATACCCTGACCGGCCAACCAATGAAGCTCATTATCCAAATCCCCTGCCTCAACGAGGAAGCGACGCTGCCGGAGACGATCGCCGCCCTGCCACGGCGGATCGAGGGCATCGACGAGGTCGAGCTACTGGTGATCGACGACGGCTCGACCGACCGCACGGTCGAGGTCGCCCGCGAGTGCGGGGTCGAGCACATCGTCCGGCTGACCAACAACCGGGGGCTTGCGGCGGCCTTCCAGGCCGGCCTCGACGCCTGTCTCAAGCTCGGCGCCGACGTCGTCGTCAACACCGACGCCGACAACCAGTACAGCGGTGCCGACGTGCCGAAGCTGCTGGCACCGATCCTCGCCGGCGAGGCCGACATGGTCGTCGGCGACCGTCGCGTCGCCACGATCGAGCACTTCTCAGGCCCGAAGAAGGCGCTGCAGCGGGCCGGCAGCTGGGTCGTGCGCCGGCTCTCCGACACGGCGATCGCCGACACCACCTCCGGCTTCCGCGCCTACAACCGCGAGGCGGCGCTGGGGCTGCTCGTCACCGACAACTTCACCTACACGCTCGAGAGCCTGATCCAGGCCGGCAAGATGCTTTCCGCCGTCGAGGGGGTCGAGGTCGCGACCAACCCGCAGACGCGCGAGTCGCGGCTCTTCGACTCGACCGGCGCCTACGTGCGCCGCAACGCCCTCTCGATCCTGCGCATCTACGCTCGCTATGAGCCGCTGCGCGTCTTCGCCAGCGCCAGTGTCATCGTCGGCGTCTTCGCGTTGGCGGCCTGGATGCCGTTCCTGATCGACTGGATCTTCAACGGCGACAGCAGCGGCCACATCCAGTCGCTGATCCTCGGTGCGGTGCTCTTCATCGCGGCACTGCAGCTACTCGCCCTGGGCGTGATCGGCGACCTGCTCGCCGGCCAGCGGGTGATGACGCAGCGGGTCTTCGAGCGGGTTCGCCGGGTCGAGCTCTCGCTCGGCGTCGAGCCGTCCCACTACGAGCGCGGCGCGCCGAAGAGCTGATGGGCCTGCGCGAGAAACTCGCCGGGGCCAAGCCCGGGGGCGCCTCCGCGAGCGGATCCTCCACCGCCGAGTACGGCCGCTTGGCGAGCTTCCTCGCGATCGGCGTCGGCCTCACCGGCCTGATCACCTACGCCTACTTCCTGATCGCCTCGCACGTCCTCTCCAAGCCGGACTACGGCCAGATCACGGTGCTCTGGTCGGCGGTGTTCATCACGATCTCAACCCTCTACCGGCCGATCGAACAGCTGCTCTCGCGCCACATCTCCGAGCGCCGGGCAAAGGGAGAAGCGATCGGCGAGCCGATGCGGGTCGCCTCGACCATCCAGCTCGGCCTCTCGTTCTTCTTCGCCGTCGCCGCGCTGGTGCTGCGCGGGCCGATCCAGAACGACTTACTGGAGGGCAACGAAACGCTCTACTGGGTCTTCTTCTCCGCAGTCCTCTTCTACGCGGCGAGCTACTTCGCCCGCGGCTTCCTCGCCGGCAGCCAGCGCTTCGGTCTGTTCGTCGCCCTGATCCTCTCCGAATCCTGCTTCCGCACGGTGTTCGCAGTGATGGTCGCGGTCGGGGTGCTCAGTGGCCAGTCGGCGGTGGCAATCGGCATCACGGCCGCCCCCGCCCTGAGCCTGATGGTCGTCCCGTTCGCGTTCCTGCGGCGGGCGCAAAAGGTGCAGCGAGAGGCGCCCGGCATGCCCGGACGCGAAGCGGAGGACACGCCGGAGGGGGATGCGGACTTCTCCTTTAAAAAGGGCGGCGGCTTCGCCGCGGCGGTCCTCGTGATCATGTTCAGCGAACAGGCCTTTCTCAATGCCGGCCCACTGATCATCCGCGGACTGCAGGGCGCGGCGGCGGCGGGCTTCATCTTCAACGTGCTGATGATCGCCCGCGCCCCGCTGCAGCTCTTCCAGTCGGTCTCTACCAGCATCCTCCCCCACCTCACCACGCTGCACGCCAGCGGCAGCGAGGAAAGCAAGCGCGAGTTCCGCCAGACCGTCCGCATGGTCCTGCTCGGGCTCGCCGCCTTCACCGCGGCGGCTTTCGTCTTCATGGGGCTGGTCGGGCCGAAGGCGATGCAGATCGCCTTCAGCAACAAGTTCACCTACGACCGCGCCGGCCTGCTGCTGGTCACGATCGGCATGGGCCTCTACCTCTGCTCGGTGACGGTCAACCAGGCCTGCATCGCGCAGGGCCAGGTGCGCCGCGCCGCCGCCCGCTGGATCGCCTGCGCGACGCTGTTCATCGGTTGGAACTTCGTGCCGCTGGTCAGCAACGAGTTCCGCCGGGTGGAGATCGGCTTCGTGCTTGCCGCGGGGCTGCTCTTCTCGCTCCTCTACTACGCCTACAGCCACCCGCACGAGCGAGCCGAGGACGTGCCCCTGCCGGGCTCTCCCGAGGAGCTGGAGGCACGGTTGGCGGCAATCGACGAGCAGGTGTAGCGGTTCATTAGGGTCCGTCGATGGGTGGACACGACGCCGAGCTGATCCTGATCGCCGGCGCCCTGCTCGCGGCGGGAATTCTGGGGGCGTTGCTGGCCGACCGGGTGCGCATACCCGGCCTGTTGCTGTTCCTTGGGCTCGGCATGCTGGCCGGCTCGGAGGGGATCGGCGGGATCGAGTTCACCAACACCGAGCTGGCTCGCACCCTGGGGACGATCGCGCTGGTGCTGATCCTCTTCGAGGGCGGCCTGACCGCCGGCTGGTCGGAGATCCGGCCGGTGCTGGGCACGGCGGCCTCGCTAGCGACGGTGGGAACCGCGGTCACCGCCGGCCTCGCCGGCATCGCCGCGAAGTGGATTTTCGGCCTCAGCACGCTGGAAGGGATGCTCGTCGGCGCCGCTGTCGCCGCCACCGACTCGGCCGCGATCTTCGCCGTCCTGCGCCGCTCCACCCTCGAGAAGCGCCTCGCCCGCTCGCTGGAGGGCGAGTCGGGAATGAACGACCCCGTCGCCCTGCTGCTGGTGATCGGCTTCATCGAATGGATCCAGAAGCCCGGCTACGGGTTCGCCGACATGGCCGGGCTGCTCGCGCTCAAACTGGCCCTGGGCGCAGCGATCGGATTGGCACTGGGACGCCTCGCCGTCATCGCCCTCAACCGGGTGCGGCTGCCCACCGACGGGATCTACCCGGTGGCGACGATCGCGATCGCCGGGTTGGCCTACGGCCTGGCCGAGGTCGCGCACGGCTCCGGCCTGCTCGCGACCTACCTGACCGCGCTCGCGCTCGGCTCGAGCAGCATCCCGGCGCGCCGCACGGTCGTCGCCTTCCACGAGGGGGTCGGTTGGGTCGCGCAGATCGGCCTCTTCATCCTGCTCGGCCTGCTGGTCTTCCCGAGCACGCTCGGCGACGTCGCCTTCGAAGGCCTGGCGCTCTCCGCGGCGCTGATTCTCGTCGCCCGCCCCTTCGCCGCCTTCGTCGCGACGCAGTTCTCGCCGCTCAACCTGCGCGAGCGGGCGATGCTCGGCTGGGCCGGCCTGCGCGGCGCCACCCCGATCTGGCTTGCCACCTTTCCGGTCGTCGCCGGGGTCGGCACCGGACAGGAGCTGTTCTCGATCGTCTTCTTCGTCGTCGTCACCTCCACCCTGGTCCAGGGAGCGAGCTTCGAGCCGTTGGCCAAACGACTTGGCTTGACGACCGACGAGCCGGCGCTGCCGCGGCGCCTGCTCGAGTCGGGGCGCATCCGCCGCATGGGCGGCGACGTCGTCTCCTATCGCCTGCGCCCGGGTGCGGCGGCCGCCGGCCACATGGTGCGTGAGCTGGGCCTGCCGCGAGAGGCGCTGGTCAACGTGATCGTCCGCGAAGGCCGGGCGATCCCCCCGCGTGGCTCGACCGAGGTGCGCGAGGGCGACGAGCTGCACATCCTGGTCCGCGGCGAGCTTCGCGAGGAGGTCGAGGAGCTGACGCGGCAATGGCACCGGGGCCCGGTGGGCACGCCGGCGCCCGAGGCCGTCGCGCGTCGCGGCTCACAGGTCTTCACCGTGCGCCCCGCCGGCGAGATCGAGGACTCCTCGGCGCCGAGGGAGATCGACGGCATCGCGGTCGCGGCGATCCTGCGTAGCCGCCGCGACCGAAACAGCGCCCTGACCGTACTCGCTGACGGCCGCTACGCCATCACCACCGAGACCCTGGTGGCGATGGGCAGCCGTCAGGCGCTGGCGCGCTGGTGCGAGCGCCGCGCTGCCCGTGCAGGGGACGACCCGTCGGAGAGAGCCTGGTGGCAAGAGGCCATCGGCGCGCTGATCGCCCGCGGCTGAGAGCCCATCTCGGCAGGGGTTCCACTTAACTTTTTCGATGGATCGCGGTCAAGCTATCGCCCGAGGCCGACACCGAAAAAGTACAAGACGTTCCACCCCTACCGAGATGGGCTCTTACGCAGCGCTGGCTGCGGCGACGATGTCCGCGTAGGCCGCGGCAGGGTCGGTGGCGCCGAACACGGCCGATCCGGCCACGAATAGAGATGCCCCGGCGTCCGCG
This sequence comes from uncultured Solirubrobacterales bacterium, assembly GCA_963824705.1. Classification (GTDB taxonomy): domain Bacteria; phylum Actinomycetota; class Thermoleophilia; order Solirubrobacterales; family 70-9; genus VRUE01. The sequence goes on along the minus strand of CAWGQE010000003.1, from coordinate 1,083,478 downwards.
ATCGGGCCTGCGGTGCCGACGTCGATGCCGCCGTCGACCTCGATCTTCGCCTCGCCGACGACCGTGGCGAGGCGCGAGACCTTGTCGTTCGAGCCGTCGATGAACGCTTGGCCACCCCAGCCCGGGTTGACCGTCATGCAGAGGGCGAGGTCGGCCCGGTCGCGCAGCTCGGCAAGCGCGTCGACCGGGGTACCCGGGTTGATCGCGATACCCGCGAGGCAGCCCAGCTCACGGATCGCCACCAGGGTGCGGTTGGCGTGCGGCGTGGCCTCCTCGTGAAAGGTGATCGAATCGGCACCGGCCGCGGCAAAGGCCTCGATGTGACGCTCGGGCGCCTCGATCATCAGGTGGACGTCGATCGCGCCGCCGGCTGCGTGCACCCGGTCGGCGATCGACGCTGCGACCAACGGGCCGATCGTGATCGGCGGGACGAAATGCCCGTCCATCACGTCGACGTGGATCACCCGTGCCCCGGCCGCCATCACCTCGTCGACCTGCGAGCCGAGCTTCGAGAAGTCGGCCGAGAGGATCGAAGGCGCAACCCGCCGCTCCTCCAAGAGCTCCACCATGCGCTCAGACATAGACGGGCCTCCAGGGCGCGAAAACCAAGCAGGTCGGGGGATGCAGGGAGGGCGGTGAGGGGAGCGCACTTTCGTGCGTGACCCGATCCGGCCGACCGAAGACCCCGAGATGCGCCGGTTTGCAGCGTCCTGGGGTCATATTGGCCTCAGCATCGAGTCTCCGCACATCTGGCAGGTCATGTCCTCGGTGGTGCTCATCCGCGCGATCGTCTGGTGCTCGCCGCAGTTCGGGCACTGCGAGACCAACTCGAAGCGGTGCAGACAGTACACGCAGCGCAAGCGTCCCGGCAGCTGCGTGGGACGCAGCCACGGCTCGCCGCAGCTCGGGCATTTCGCTCGCTTCAACACGTCAATCATCCTTCCTCAAGCGGCAGACGAAGAAACCGGTGGTGGTGTCGCGGTCGGGGCGAAGCTGGAGGCAGCGCCGGTCGTGGGTCGAGACGAGATCCGGCGCAAGCGCGCCGAGATCGTCCACTGAGACTAGCGACGCCTCCCCGGCTGCCGCCCGCGACAGCAAGGCCGCGATCTGCTCCTCGCCCTCGCGGCGCGAGATCGTGCAGGTCGAGTAGACGAGCGTCCCGCCGGGCCGCAGCGCCTCCAGGCCCCGCAGCAGGATCTGCCCCTGCAGCTCGACCAGGCGCTCAATCGTCCGCGGCGACTTGCGCCAGCGCGCGTCCGGGCGCGAGGCCAGCGCACCGAGGTCCGAGCAGGGCGGATCGACGAGAACCCGGTCGAAGCCGGAGGCCATTCCCGCCGCCGCCGCGTCGGCCTCGATCACGGTGACGCTGCGCAGGCCGAGCCGGCGAGCCTGCTCCGCGACTTCCCCCGCTCGGCCGGGCTCCTGCTCGACCGCGATCACCTCCCCGCGGTCACCCATCCGGGCGGCGATCTGGCCGGTCTTGATCCCAGGTCCGGCGCAGAGGTCGAGCACGTGCTCTCCCGGCTGGGGATCGAGCACTTCGACGACAGCCGCAGAGCCGCGGCTCTGCGGGGTCAGCTCTCCCGCCGCGACCCGCTTCGGCACCGTCGCACCGGTGCGGCCCGCGGTCACGATCGTCTCCGGCGGAGCCAGCGGCCATGGCCCTTCCCCGGGCCGGGCGTCAAGCCCGGCCTCAGCCAAAATCTCAAGCATCGCCTCGCGATCGCGGCGCAGCGTGTTAACGCAGAGACCCAGCTCGGCGGGCTTGTTGCAGGCCGCCAGCAACGCACGCGCGGACTCGGGGCCCAGCTCCTCCCACCACATCCGCGCCAGCCAGAGCGGCGCCGAGTGGGCGATCGCGGCGCTCTCCGGGGTCGAGTCGTCGCCCAGCAGCGCCTCGGCCAGCTTCTCCCGTTCTCGGCCGGCACGGCGGAGCACCGCGTTGACCAGCCCGGCTGCATGGGCGGCCCCGGCGCTCTTGACGAGCTCGACCGCCTGGTCGACCGCCGCGTGATCGGGCGTCCCGTCGGCGAAGAGCAGCTCGTAGAGACCGAGGCGCAGAGCGGCGACCACGGGGGGGTCGAGCAGCCGCAGCGAGCGTTCGGCGAGGCGCTCGATCGCCGCGTCGGCGGTGCCGCGGCGCTGCACGGCACCGAAGGCAAGGCGCTGGGCCTGGGCGCGCTCGCGACCGTCCAGCTTTCGGGCGTCGGCAGCCTCACGGAAGAAGCGCTCGGTGTGGGCGTCCTGCTCGAAGGTCGCTCGGATCGTCTCGAAGGCAAGCGCCCGGGCGGGCGCGATCAAAGGACGGGCACCGCGTGACCGCGCAGGTAGGCGTCCGCCGCCATCGGCTTGCCGCCGGGCGGCTGCACGACCTCCAGTCGCAGCGCGCCGCGTCCGCAGCCGAGCAGCAGCGCCCCCCACTCGGCCTTCATCGCACCCTGCTTGACGCCGACGTCGACTGCCCGCGCCCGCCTCACGCCGAGCCGGCCCTCGTCCGCAATCTCGATGTAGGCCCCGATATGAGGAGTCAGGGCGCGGACTGTGCGCGCCAGCTCGACCGCCGGCCGGGCGGGGTCGAGGCGGCGCTCGGCGGGATCGACCTTCTCGGCGTAGGTCGCCTCCTCGTCGTCCTGCTCGGTGAACATCAAAGACCCCTCGGCCTGCAGGTCAAGCGCCTCGATCAGCAGCTCGCCCCCCAGGGCGGAGAGCTTGCCGGAGAGGCTCTCGAAGTCATCCTCGAGGCCAATCGCGACCTCCTCCCTCAAGGCGACTGGGCCCGAATCCAGGCCCGCGGTGAGCTGCATCAGGGAGACGCCGGTACGAGCGTCGCCGGCGATGATCGCGCGCTCGATCGGCGCCGCGCCGCGCCAGCGGGGCAGCAGCGAGGGATGGACGTTAAGCAGCGGCCACTCGGAGAGCAGCGGCTCGCGGATCAACTGACCGAAGGCGCAGACCACGACCGCCTCGGGGCGGGCGGCGCGGATCCGCTCCAGCGCGTCCTGCTCGTTGACGTTCTCCGCCTGAAGCAACTCGATCTCGAGCTCGGTGGCAACGGCGGCGGTGGGCGGTGGGCCGCTGCGGCGGCCACGGCCCTTCGGCCGGTCGGGCGGGGTCACGACCAGCTGCGGCCGGTGGCTGGAACCGGCAAGGCGGCGCAAGACATCTGCGGCAAACTCCGAGGTGCCGAGGTAGACGGTCCTCACGCGTCGGTGCGGGGCTCGCGGTGCTCGTCGGCGTCCGCCGCCTCGTACTCCTCGCTTGGGGGCGCGTAGCTACCGCCTTCGCGCAGCGCCCGCAACGCCGCCTTGCGCTGCGCCCGCGGCGCTCGGTCGAGGATCAGCACCCCATCGAGATGGTCGATCTCATGCTGGATGACACGGGCCTCCAGGCCGGAGGCCTCGATCGTCATCGGCTGCCCTTCGACGTCGAAGCCCCCCACCCGAGCATGCAGAGGCCGCTCGACGTCCATCGCGACCCGCGGCAAACTGAGGCATCCCTCCTCGGCGAGAACCGCCTCATCCGAGAGCCACTCGATCGACGGGTTGACCAGGCCGGTCGGCGTGCCGTCGGAGCCCGCCTGGAAGACCAGCACGCGCCGCAGGATGCCGAGCTGAGTGGCGGCCAGACCAACTCCCAACCCGTCGCGCATGATCGCAATCATGCGGTCGACCTCGGCGCGCAGCTCTGGGCTGAACTCGGCCACCGGCGAGGCCTTGCTCTTCAGCACCGGGTCGCCGAACTTGAGCACGTTCGCCAGCGCCGCTTCGCGTCGCTCCAGCACTTCGGCTTCGAGCTGTTCGCGCTCGGTTTCGTCCTTCAGGACACCTTCGTCGCTCACGAACCCGATTGTATGGATCGGGTCGCGACAGGCTCCTTACTGGGGATCGACGTCGACCCCGATCGCGACGTCCTTGAGCGAGCGGTCGGCGGCCAGGCGCTCGACCGCGGCGCCGATCGCGGCGACGGTCGCCTCGCGATCCTGGGCCTTGGTCAGCAGACGGCGGCGGTACTTGTTGCGGACGCGGAACATCGGCGCCGGGCCGAGCAGGTCGGTGTCGTGGGGCAGAGTCTCGGTAAGGGCGGTGGCCAACACTGAGGCCGCTTTATCTACTCGCGGCTCGGACTCCGACTTGAGCACGATCCGGACCAGGTGGGAGAAGGGCGGATAGCGGAGTGCCCGGCGGCGCTCGATCTCCTCGGCGAGGAAGGCCGCGGAGTCGTGGCGGGCGGCGTGGGCGATACTCGCCGCTTCCGGCGCCAGGGTCTGGACGATCACCTCTCCCCCGGCCTCGCCGCGGCCGCTGCGCCCGGCGAGCTGGGCGACCATCGCGAAGGTGCGCTCGCCGGCGCGGAAGTCGGGGAAGCGCAGGGTCGCGTCGGCGTCGAGGATCGCGCTGAGGGTCACCTCGGGGAAATCATGGCCCTTGGCAACCATCTGGGTGCCGACCAACACTGCGCTCTCCGCCTCGCCGAAGCCGGCGAGGATGCGGGCGTGGGCGCCGCGGCCGGAAGCGGTATCGGAGTCGAGGCGGAAGACCGGCATCGGATCGAGCTGCTCGGCCAGCAGCGCCTCGATCTGCTCGGTCCCGGCGCCGGCACGCGAGAGCGTCGTCGAGTCGCAATCGGGACAGGCGCGCGGCAGCGGCTCCGCGTGCGCACAGTGGTGGCACACGAGCCGCCCGGCGTGGCGATGGACGATCAGCGAGACGTCGCAGTTGGGGCAGCCCCAGTGCCGTCCGCAGGAGCGGCAGGTGAGCCAGGGGGCGAAGCCGCGGCGGTTGACCATCAGGATCGCCTTCGCACCTGCGTCGCGCACCCTCCCCAGCGCCTCCCAGGTGGCCGGGTGCAGAGGGCCCGAGCGGGGATCGGCCTCGCGCATGTCGAGTACCTCGACCGGCGGCATCGGCCGCCCGTCGACCCGGCGTGGCAGCTCGACCCGCGGCAGCTCCAGCCACGACTCCGGCCGCGGCGTCGCCGTCCCCGCCGCGAGGATCGCGCCGCATTCGTCGGCGCGGCGGCGGGCGACGGTGCGGGCGTCGTAGCAGGGGTCGCCCTCCTGCTTGTAGGAGGAATCGTGCTCCTCGTCGATCACGATCAGGCCGAGGTCGCGGACCGGAGCGAAGACGGCGGAGCGAGGCCCGACGCAGACGCTCGCCTCGCCGCTGCGCAGGCGGCGCCACTCGTCGTAGCGCTCGCCCGGCGAGAGGGCCGAGTGCAGAACCGCGAAGCGATCGCCGAGCCGGGCGCGAAAGCGCGCCACCGCCTGCGGGGCGAGGCCGATCTCGGGGACGAGGACGATCGCGCCCCGCCCCCGGGCCAGCGCGGCCTCGACCGCGGCCAGGTAGACCTCGGTCTTGCCCGAGCCGGTGACACCGTGGAGGAGCAGCTTTCGCGGCGCGCCCGCCTCGCCGTCGAGGGCGGCGACGATCTCGGCGACGGCGTGCTCCTGCTCCTCGAGCAATCGTGGGCGGCCGGTCGCACCGCCCAGGGCGGAGTCACCCGGGCGACGGCGCACCCGCGAGCTGCGAGTCGAGATCAGGCCTCGCTCCTCGAGCCGCCGCAGGACCTGGCGGTCCGCGCCGACCGCGGCGGCCATCTCTCCGGCCGACATCTCCCCCCCACCCAGTGCCTCCAGAGCCGCCCGCTGCTTGGCACCCAGCCGACCCGCTCCGGCGAGCGCTTCCTCGCCGAGGGCCGTGATCTCGGCGCGCAGCTCGGTTCGCGAGCGGACCCGCTGCCCACCGGCCCCCGTGCCCGGCGGCAAGACCAGCTGCAAACCGCGCGAGGGCGTCGAGCAGTACTCGCCGGCCACCCAGAGCCCGAGGCGGACGAGCTCCGCCGGCACGCCGGCCTCGAGCGCCTCCAGGGGCTCGGCGAGGCGCTCTGGCGGCAGCTCGGAGGTCTCGGCGAGATCGACGACGACCCCCAGCGCCCGCCGTCGCCCGAAGGGCACGCGCACCACGCTGCCAACCTCGAGATCCGCCATCGCTTCCGGCAGTCGGTAGTCGAAGGGACCGCGCAGGGCGCGGGCGGTGGTCAACGGCTCGACCTTGGCGATCACCCACCCAAGCTATGGAGAAAGGCGGACGGCGGGATATCCTGCGCGGCGATGGCTCTCAACCTCAGTCCCGGCGAGCAGGTGATCTTCCAGGGCCACCCCTCGTGGCGGGCGATCCTCGGCTTCTACTTGAAGGGAATCCTGGTCGCGGCGATCGTCGGCGTGATCGCCAAGCTGTTCGATGCCGGCAGCGCGACCGTCTTCCTGATCGTCCTCGTCGTGATCGCCGTCACCGTCCTCGTCGGCTTCGTCAAGCGGGTCGCAACGACCTACACGATCACCAGCCGCCGCCTCAACATCAAGCGCGGCATCGTCTCGCGCGAGATCCAAGAGACCCGCCTGGAGCGGGTGCAGAACGTCAACTACCGCCAGTCGGTCTACCAGCGGCTGATGCAGATCGGCGACGTCGACTTCGACACCGCCGCAACCGACGACTACAACTTCGTCTTCGTCGGCGTCGCCGACCCGAGTGACGTCGTCCACCGGGTCGACCAGGCAACCGGCACCGGGGCGCCGGGCACGCACGGCCTGGGCGAGGCCCAGCCTCCAAACAGCTAAGCGGGGGTGGCGGCTCCGGCGACGGCCTCGCGCAACGCGTCGGCGCGGTCCGTCTTCTCCCAGCTGAAGTCCGGATCGTCGCGACCGAAGTGACCGTAGGCCGCGGTCTTGCGGTAGATCGGCCGGTGCAGATCGAGGTAGCGACGGAAGGCGCCGGGGCGCAGGTCGAACTCGGCTTCGACCAAGCGCGAGAGCTCCAAGTCGGGCAGCTTGCCGGTGCCAAAGGTCTCGACCATCAGCGAGACCGGGTGGGCGACGCCGATCGCGTAGGCGACCTGCACCTCGCAGCGCTGGGCCAGATCGGCCGCGACGAGGTTCTTGGCGACATGACGGGCGGCGTAGGCGGCCGAGCGATCGACCTTGGACGGGTCCTTGCCGGAGAAGGCGCCGCCGCCGTGGCGGGCCATGCCGCCGTAGGTGTCGACGATGATCTTGCGGCCGGTGAGGCCGGCATCGCCGACCGGGCCGCCGATCACGAACTTGCCGGTCGGGTTGACGAGGAAGCCCTCGCGCAGCGCGTCCTCGTCGTAGAGCCCGTTCGCCTCGGCCTCGAGCACCGGTGCGACGACGTGTTGCCAGAGGTCGGGCTTGATCGTCGACTCGGAGTCGATGCCCTCGGCGTGCTGGGTCGAGATCAACAGCTTCTCGACGCGCACCGGACGGCCGTTCGCGTAGCGGACCGTCACCTGGGTCTTGCCATCGGGGCCGAGGTACTCGAGCGTGCCGTCCTTGCGCACCGCGGCCAAGCGCTCGGCGAGCCGGTGGGCGAGATGGACCGGCATCGGCATCAGCGCGTCGGTCTCGTCGGTGGCGTAGCCGAACATCATTCCCTGGTCGCCGGCCCCTGCCAGAAGCAGTTCGTCGTCAGTCGAGGGGCCGGTGCGGGTCTCATGCGAGGCGTCGACTCCCTGGGCGATGTCGGGCGACTGCTTGTCCAGCGAGACGAGGACCGAGATGTGGTCGCAGTTGTAACCGTAGTCGCCGTGGTCGTAGCCGATCTCGCGGATCGTCTCGCGGACCAGCTCGGGCACGTCGAGGTGGACGTCGGTCGAGATCTCGCCGGAGACCACCGCCATGCCGGTGTTGACCAGGGTCTCGCAGGCGACGCGACCCTCGGGATCGCCGGCCATCACGGCATCGAGGATGGTGTCGGAGATCGCGTCGCAGACCTTGTCCGGGTGACCCTCGGTGACCGACTCGGAAGTAAAGAGGTACTCGCCTGCGGCGAGTGGCTGGATATCTGACATGACAGGGAAGCCTAGTGGACGAACTTCAACGTCGGCGACCGGTATGGGGAACGAAATCGATGATGAGAGGGATGCCCTCGAGGCCGTAGGTCTCGCGCATCCGGTTCTCCAGGTGGTAGGCCCAGTCGCGGACGATCAGCTTGCGATCGTTGACCTGGATCGCGAAGCGCGGCGGGCTCTCGCCGATCTGAGCCGAGTAGTAGAGGCGCAGGCGCCGGCCGCGCCGCGAGGGCGGCGGCGTCGTCGCGACCACGTCGGCGACGAAGCGGTTCAGCTCCGGCGTCGGGATCCGCTCGGCCGCGCGGTCGGCGAGCCGCAGCGCCTTGGGCAGCAGCTTGGCGACGTTGCGCCCATAGAGCGCCGATCCGGTGACGACCTCGGGCCGCAGGCGCAGCTTGCGCTCGACCCGCGCCCGGGCGTCGTCGACGTCGGTCATGCCGATGTCCCACTTGTTGAGGACCAGCAGGGTCGCGCAGCCGGCCCGCATCGCCAGCTCGGCGATCCGCAGGTCCTCCGCCGTCACCCCGTCGGCGGCGTCGCAGACGACGATCGCCACGTCGGCCCGCTCGACCGCCAGCTCGGAGCGCAGTTGGGCGTAGTAGTCGACCGTGCCGGCGACCTTGGAGCGGCGGCGCAGGCCGGCGGTGTCGACCAGCAGGACGGCGCGCCCATCGACCTCCAGCTCGGTGTCGATCGCGTCGCGGGTGGTGCCGGCCCGCTCGGAGACGATCACCCGCTCGCTGCCGAGGAAGGCGTTGACAAGCGAGGACTTGCCGGCGTTGGGGCGGCCGACGACGGCGATGTGGACGGGTTCGTCGCCGGGAGCCACGGGGGGCAGCTCGCCCAGCACCTCAACCATCCGGTCGAGCAGGTCGCCGGTGCCCAGCCCGTGCGTCGCCGAGACCGCGATCGGGTCGCCGAGGCCGAGCTGGTGGAACTCGGCGGCGATGTGCTCATCGTCGGGGCGGTCGGCTTTGTTGACGACGACGAGGACCGGGACGTCGCTGCCGCGCAGCGTCTTCGCCAGCTCGGCGTCTCCGCCCCTCACTCCGGCGCGGCCGTCGACGACGAGCAGGATCGCCTCGGCCTCGGCGATCCCCGTCCGGGCCTGGCGCTGCACGTCCTCGGCCAGCTCGCTCTCATCGGCAAGGTCGATGCCGCCGGTGTCGAGCAGGTCGAAGGCGACGCCGTTCCACTCGCAGGGAACGCGCTTGCGGTCCCGGGTGACGCCGGGCTCGGCGTCGGTCACGGCCTCGCGGCCGCCGGCGAGCCGGTTGACCAGGGTGCTCTTGCCGACGTTGGGGAAGCCGACGACGGCGACGGTGGGCCTGCTCACGCGATCTCCCGCCCCCGAGCCAGCTTGACTATCCGCCCGACGACCTCGTCGAGGCCGAGTCCAGTGGTCTCGATCTCGACAGCGTCGCCGGCCGCGCGCAGGGCGCTGTGCTCGCGGCACTCGTCGCGCTCGTCGCGCTCGCGCTGGGCGGCGAGCACCGTGGTCTCGTCCTCGCCGGTCTGGGCGGCGCGACGGCGGGCTCGCTCCTCGGCGGAAGCGGTGAGAAAGATCTTCAGCGGGGCGTCGGGACTGACTACGGTGCCGATGTCGCGGCCCTCGGCGACGTAGCTCCCGGCGGCGATCAGCTCTCGCTGGCGTGCGACCATCGCTTCCCGCACCGATGGGTGCACCGAAACGCGCGATGAAGCCTCGGTCACCCGCGGCTCGCGAACCGCGGTGCTCACATCCCGGCCATTGAGCTCGACCCTTTCGCCGTCGAGGCCAATGCGCAGCGAGCGCGCCAGGGCGCCCATCTGATCGGGATCGTCGAGGTCCACGCCACGCTCCAGGCCTGCCAGCGCGACACTGCGGTACATCGCCCCGGAGTCGAGGTAGGTGAAGCCGAGCGTCGTCGCGACGGTACGGGCAACGGTTGACTTGCCGGCCCCGGCGGGACCGTCGATCGCGATGACCATGCGTGGCAGCGTATGCCGCCGGGCCGCATGGGGTCCCGCCGCATGGGTCCCGGTGGGACGGGGCTATTGTTGAGATCGCCCTATCCGCCGGTGACTTCGATTTCGATCTTTTCCGCGGCTTCGGTCGTGCTCTGCCCTGTGAGTGTGATGTTTTCGGTGCTGGTGTATTCGCCGCCGGTTTTTTCGCCCGTTCCGTTGAACGGGCAGAGAGCCCCGTCCTGGGTGACCGTGTAGGCGATACCGGTGACTGTCGGGCGCGCTGTGATGTCCTTTTTCGGCGACGCGCTTGTGTCGTCGATCACGTCGAGCTTTTCCAGACCGTTCTGCGCTTTCACTTCCGCTTTGCAGGTGGCGGCGGTTAGCTTGATCGATTTGCCGGTCGGGCAGCTGATGTCCATAGACGAGCCGAAGTTGTCGGTCGACGCCTTGCCCGACAGATGGAAGACGTAGGTGCATTCTTCCATGCTGACCGTCGCTTCGGCCCCAAGGAACGACGCTTTGCAGCCTTTGTATGACGGGGTGACCGTCAGTGTCGACGATTCTTCGGAGAGCACGGCGTGAAAGGTGCTTTCTTTGCATTCGATCGAGCCAGCTTCGGTCGTGAATTTCTGCGTGGCCGTAGAGGTGCCGTGGATTGTCACGGGATATTTGCCGGCTTTGAGTTTCGCGTGCCGTCGTTCGTTCGATTTGGTCAGCAGTTCGAGCGCGAGGCCTTTTTCTTTTTCGAGCTTTTCGAACGAGGTGGTCATGTTGTGGAAGTAGATGAGGTTGCCTTCTTCCGCGCCGGCTTTTTCGGGTTTGAATCCGACCCAGACGCCCTGCACCACACCGTTGCTTTCTGTCGAGTAGACGGGCGAGCCGCTATCGCCTTTGCCCCCCTTGCTGCCTTCTTCCAGGTTGAGCACGACGAGGTTTTTCGTCGTCACAGGTTCGCCTTCGAATTTGATTTCGGCGTCGGTTGTCCCGACCGTGCCGCAGCTCTTGCCCGAGCGCTGACCGGAGAAGCAGGTAGACGCACCTTCCACCGGTACGGCAGCGGATTCGACCGCCTCGGGTTCCGTTTCTTCCGTGGTGCTCCACACCGCGTAAGTGGGAACGACCGGAATCGGGTTGTTCGCTTCCGCCCAGAAGGTCGTGTTGACTTCGATCACTCCGATGTCGGTTTCCCCGTTGATGAACGCTCCGCCGACTCCGAGTTCTTTTTTCCCTTTCGGCGGCCCTTCTTTCTTGTTGATCGCGAACCATTTTTTCCCGGCCCCTCCGGCTTCGACGCAGTGCCCCGCGGTGAGCTGGTAGGTCGCTGTGGCTTTCGCTTTGGTCGAACGGTCTTTCAGGATCGCGGAGGGACCCGCAGTGCAGCTTCCTCCCGCTTCGTTTTCGATCCTGACACCCGCGACGATCGTCGGATCGCAATACGCTTTGAATTTCGCTTCGAATTTCACGCACCGCGCGCCTTTCGCGGCCAGCAGATGCGGTTCCGGCAACACCTCGACCAGGACATCGACGGTGGACGCCGCAGCCTCGTCTTCGACGGCGGCGCGCCTGGAGGGCGGCACCGCAGAGCCCAGGTGGACCACCACGGCGTTCCGATCGGCTTCGAGCGCCGTCATGACTTCCCCGTGGTCGAACAGGTCCGCGAGATGTCCGCTCAGCGCCTCCTGCGCGGCCTCGAGCTGCGCCCAGCTCGAGCGAACCGGGGTCTCCGTTACGCTTCCCGCGAGACTGGCTTTCGCCGCGACCGCTTCGGCGTCGCGCTGGCTGGCCGGCGAGATGGTCCCCACGTGCAGCTGGGCGGTGGAGGGATCGAACCACACCCCGCCGAAGGCGGCGCCAAGCGCGGCTTCGAGCCTGCCCGCCAGGTTCGTGCGCGCAATCGAGGCTTCGACTTGGCCCGCCAGGCTCGATCGTTGCGGAGCCGCCGTTTGATCAGCCAGCGCGGTGCCCTGTCCGGAAAGAGGGCCTTGGAAATTGACGTAAGCGAGCCCGGCGACCGTCAACGCGATCACGACGACGACGACACGGGACCAGACGATATTGACCGGCTGCATGTTGGCTCCTCCTCCTCTACGTCCTGCCGCCAGTTCCATTTACCATGTCGTGGATAACCTGTCAAGAAATCTTAAGTATAAAATCTCCTGTTTGCGGCAAACGGTTTTCAGCGAGACAGCAGGGAGGCGAGATCGGCCTCGAAGCCCGGGTAGCTGACCGCAGCCGCATCCATGCCGGCGACCCCGACGCCCTCGCGCGAGGCGAGCCCGGCGATCGCGCCGAGCATCGCTATGCGGTGGTCTCCGTGCGAATCGATCGCGCCGCCTAACAGGCCGTCCCCGCCTTGGATCCGCATCCCGTCCTCGCTCGTCTCGACGTTGGCGCCGAGCGCCCGCAGGGCCTCGCTCGCAGTCGCGATCCGGTCGCTCTCCTTGCGCCGCAGCTCCGCGGCGTCGCGGATCGTCGTCTCCCCCTCGGCGAAGCAGGCGGCAAGGGCGACCAGCGGCAGCTCGTCGATCGCCAGGGGGATATCGGCGGCGCCGATATCGGCGCCGTGCAGTCGCGAGGGACGGATACGGAGCCGGCCGCTCGGCTCTCCGCCGCGCTCGCCCTCAGGCTCGACCTCGATCTCGGCACCCATCCGCGCGAGGATCGAGAGCAGTCCGGTCCGGGTCGGGTTGAGGCCGACCCCGGCAAGGGTGACGTCGCTGCCGGGGACGAGCAGCGCCGCGATGACGAAGAAGGCCGCGGAGGAGAAGTCGGCCGGGATGGCGATCTCGCCGGGATCGAGGCGCGCCGCCGGGCGCACCGTGACGGTGCCATCGCCGCGCCCGATCTCGGCTCCCGCCGCGGCCAGCATCCGCTCGCTGTGGTCGCGGCTCGGCAGCGGCTCGAAGATCCGGGTCTCGCCGTCGGCGAGCAGCCCGGCGAACAACAGGCAGGACTTGACCTGGGCGCTGGCGACGGGCATCTCGTACTCGATGCCGTTGAGCGGCGCGGACTCGATCCGCAACGGTGGCAGGCGGTCCTCGCGGCAATCGAGCCGCGCGCCCATCAAACGCAGGGGCACCGCGATCCGGTCCACGGGCCGCCGGCGAATCGAGTCGTCGCCGTCGAGCGTCCAGGCCCCGGTCTCCTGTCCCGCGAGCCAACCCGGCAACAAGCGCAGCAGAGTGCCGGCATTGCCGACATCGATCGCCGCCGGAGCGGCGGCCCGCAGGCCGACCCCGCGCACGCGTAGGCGCGGCTCGATCGCATCCGCGCCAATCCCCTCGACCTCGGCGCCGAGCGCCCTGACCGCATCGAGGGTCGAGCGCGTATCGGCCGCATCGAGATAGTTCTCGATCACGGTCTCCCCCTCGCCCATCGCCGCGATCAGCGCCGCCCGGTGCGAGACCGACTTGTCGGGCGGGGGTCTGAGGCTGCCGCGGAGCGGGCCCGATGGGTCGAAGCGGGTCGACAAGGAGATCGTCAGTCCCCGGCGAGCACGGTCGCGCTGTGGCCCAGCTCGCGGACCAGCGCCGCGGCGCGCTCGGCCTGCTCCTCGCCGGCCACCCACAGGGAGATCGCGCCGGACTTCATGTCGGTCGCGGGATGCAGCGCCATGTCCTCGATGTTCACCCCGGCCTCTCCCAGCGCCAGCGCCAGCTCGGCCACGGTGCCGGGACGATTGGCGACGACGACGCGCAGCTCGCGCAGCTCGCCGCCCTCCAGGTCGGCCTCGAGCAGGCCGCGCCGATCGGCGCCGGCCTGCGCGTGCCAGGCGGCGATGGCGCCCGACTCGCCCGCGTCGATCAGCTCCCGTGCCTCGCCGAGGCGTGCGATCGCGTCGTCGATCGCAGCCGTGACCGCATCGCTGTTTCCGCTGAAGATGTCGCCCCAGATGGAGGGGTTCGAGCCGGCCACCCGGGTCGCGTCGCGGAAGCTCGGGCCCACCTCGGGCAGCCGCTCGGAGTCGCGGGTCAACTCGGCCGCCGCCTGACCGGCGAGGATGTTGGCGAGGACGTGAGGCAGGTGGCTCACCGTCGCCATCAGCCGGTCGTGCGCCCCGGCGTCGATCGCCTGCGGGCGGGCGCCGAGCCCGGCGATCGTCCGCTGCAGGCGGTCGTAGAGGATGCCGCTGGAGCGCTCTGTCGGCGTCAGGTACCAACGGGCGCCCTCGAAAAGGTCGGCACGGGCGTTGGCGACCCCCGCGGTCTCGGCGCCGGCCAGCGGGTGCCCGCCGATGAAGCGCTCGTCCTCGCCGAGCGCGGCGACGAGCCGGCGCTTGGTCGAGCCGGCATCGGTGACGACCGTGCCCTCGCCGCTTGCCTCGAGCGCGGCCGCGACCAGGTCCGGCAAGACCGAGACCGGGCCCGCGCAGAAGACAACCTCGGCCCCCGCGCAGGCGGCCTCGATCGAGGCCGCCGGCTCGTCGATCGCGCCCAACTCGATCGCCCGCTCGACGCTGGGGCGGTTCGGGCCCCAACCGGTGACTTCGCTGCCGAGCCGCTCCTTCGCGGCGAGCCCGATCGAGCCTCCGATCAGGCCCACCCCGAGGACGGCCGTTCGCATCAGCCGCGCCGCGCCCTTACGGCTGCCGCCAGGCCCTCCAGCGCCGTGACGGTGTGATCCCAGTCGATACAGGGATCGGTGATCGACTGCCCGTAGGTGAGCGACTGGCCGTCGCCGAGGTCCTGGCGACCCTCGACCAGGAAGGACTCGAGCATGACGCCGACGATCGCCGCGTTGCCAGCTATCACCTGGTCGCCGATATGAGCCGCCGCCAGCACCTGCTTACCTGGGTCCTTGGCGCTGTTGTCATGCGAGGCGTCGATCACCAGGCGCTCGGCGAGGCCGGCGCCAGAGAGCATCTCCAGCGCCCCGGCGACCCCTTCGGGGTCGCAGTTGGGACCGCCGCGGCCGCCGCGCAGGATGACGTGGCCGTCCGGATTGCCGGCGGTGTGGAGGATCGCCGGCCGGCCGGCGTCGTCGATGCCGGCGAAGGCGTGGGGTGCCGCCGCGGCGCGCACAGCGTCGACCGCGACCTGGACGTTGCCGTCGGTGCGGTTCTTGAAGCCGATCGGCATCGAGAGGCCGGAGCCGAGCTGGCGGTGGATCTGACTCTCAGTCGTGCGGGCGCCGATCGCCCCCCAGGCGACCGTGTCGGAGATGTATTGCGGCGTGATCGGGTCGAGGAACTCGCAGCCGATCGGCAGGCCGAGGTCGAGCACCTGTAGCAGCAGGGTGCGCGCCATGCGCAGGCCGGCGTTGACGTCGCAGGAGCCGTCGAGGTAGGGATCGTTGATCAGCCCCTTCCAGCCGGTCGTCGTCCGCGGCTTCTCGAAGTAGACGCGCATCGCCACCAGCAGGTCGTCGCTCAGCTCGGCGGCCAGCTCGGCGAGGCGCCCGCCGTACTCGAGCGCCGCCTCGACATCGTGGACGCTGCAGGGACCGACCACGACCAGCAACCGGTCGTCGACCCTTTCAAGCACGTTCTCGACGTCCTTGCGCCCCTTCACCACGACCCGCTCCCGCCCGTCGCCGAGCGGCAGGTCACCGAGCAGGGCTTCCGGCGGAACAAGCTCGACTACCCGCTCGATCCGCTGGTCGCGAACCCGGTCCCGCGCCTCCTGCCGCATTCCGATGATCATCCTGTCGCCGCCTTTCTCCACGTCCGAGACTCTACTTTCCATGCGGGTTTCGCCATGCGAGCGCGGGCATCGCGAAACACGCGAACCAGTTCCTTGGCGGCGCCCGGCCAAACGCTCTATGGAAGCGGCACGTAGCCGCCAGGCCGGACGCCTAGCTAAATCGCCAGGTATAGAGAGGGCGGACAGGGGCAACCGCAGCGCGCCTCGCGCACATGCTGCTCGCGGTGTCGCCTGTTCGCTTCACTTCCCTTGAGTTTGTAGCAGGCGCGGCGGGATTAGTCGAGGTAGGGCTCGATCCAGGCCCGGTATGCGCGCATGAACCGCGGGGCGACGTCTTGAATGAGCGACACCGTCTCATGCACCTGTCCCGCTGACAGGCGAACGTATTCGTGCTCGATTCTGGATCGGCCTTTCTACGCGTCCACGAGGTCGGCGCACAGGCGGCCATCGAGGACTCCGGCTTCGCGCAGCGCTTCGAACGCCTGAGCCGCTCGAAAACCCGGGCCTCCCTCGGGATCTCTTGGAAGATCGGCGAGGCGAACGCCGTCTTTGGCGAGATCGCCTAGATATCCCTGGACGCGGCCAGCCGCTCGTTCCACGGCCTGCACGTCTCGGTAAGTCTCCCGCTCCTGTGGCGAGTTGAAAGCCTCTTTGAAGCGCCGCAGGTCGAAGTCAACTCCGAACCCCTCCATCGCGAACTTCAGCGCCTCGTACTGATTCGAGAAGTCGGCGAGATGCTCGCCGATGTTGCGCCTCAGACGCGCGTGCTCTGCCTTTCTGAGTTGCCGAGGGGTCATCCCCGCTCTTCAAGGAACCGATCGATGGACGCAAGCGCCTGCCGCTTGCGTCGCAGGTCCCTGCGACGACCCCGGCGCCGCAGATCCGGCTCGCGTTGAAGAAGCTCCGGCCAGAGGTTCTCGCGATCGACCAGCACACGACCATCCTCAATGGCCATGGCGAGGAACGTGGGGTCGGCTTCGGCGTCCTTCAGCCGGACGACATCCACCGATCGTCCGGTGGCGCGTTCGAGCTTCACGGCGAGGCGAATCGTTCCGATGAAATCCGAGTCCCGCGGATCGGCGATCACGTCTACGTCACTGGCCTCGGTGTCGTCCCCTCTTGCCGTCGACCCGAAGAGCATCGCGAAGCGAACGTTGTGTTCGGTCCGCAGCGTCTCGCGCAGCTTCGCGATCAGGGGCCAATGCGCGCGCGCGTATCGATCCTCCGCGAACGGCAACTCGAGCTTGCGGGGCGACGGTCGCGTCGCTCGCAGCGCTCCTTCGTTCACCGCGCGCCTCAGCGTACGCTCGTTGACGCCGACCTCTTTCGCGACGAAACTTAACGCAGTCATGTGTCCATTGTAGGGACATCATATGTCCGATAAAGCTCGCCATATGTCCAATCATTGGATGTGGGGCGGCTGGAGAGGAAGCGAGTCGCCGATTTCGTGAGCGATCTCCGCGAGCGCAGGATCGGCCCTCACGTCCTCGACCCCTCCGGCCAGGGCGAGACCGTATCCCTGCCAGACGCGCAGGCGACTACTGAAGAGTTCAGCCCAACAGCTCGCCGAGCGCCATGAGAAAGCGGTCGTTCTCTGCCGGCGTGCCGTAGCTGACCCGGATATGACCCCGGTCGCCTAGGGGGGTGCCGGGGCGGACCGCTATCGACCGCGCGGCCAAGCCGGCGACGACCTCTAGCTCGTCGGCGTCGCCTAGGTCGATCCAGGAGAAGTTGGTCTGGGTCTCCGCCGTGCTCAGGCCGAGCTCCCGCAGCCCCGCCTCGACGCGGACGCGCTCGACCAGGGTGCGCTCGACCCGCTGCTCGACGTCGTCCTGGTGCAGGATCGCCTCGGCCCCGGCGGCCTGGGCAAGGGCGTTGACGCTG
Organism: uncultured Solirubrobacterales bacterium; assembly: GCA_963824705.1. Lineage (GTDB taxonomy): Bacteria > Actinomycetota > Thermoleophilia > Solirubrobacterales > 70-9 > VRUE01. The sequence continues at coordinate 1,066,139 of CAWGQE010000003.1, read as the reverse complement.
AAGGGCTGGCGCACGGCGTCGACCGCGGCGCGGAACTTGGCCGAGCCGAGCGCGAAGCCGACCCGCAGGCCGGCGAGGCCGTAGACCTTGCTGAAGGTGCGCAGGACGACCAGGTTCGGGAAGTCGGCGAGCAGGTCGACGGTCGAGTCGGGGTCGTCGACCGTCTGGAACTCGATGTAGGCCTCGTCGAGGACGATCGTCACGTGCGCGGGAATCCGCTCGCAGAAGGCGGCGATCTGCGCCACGGGCAGGTGGGTGCCGGTCGGGTTGTTGGGGTTGCAGACGATCGCCAGCTGAGTCGCCGCGGTGACCTCGGCGGCCATCGCGTCGAGGTCGTGGACCTCGCCATCGGCGAGCGGCACACGAATCTCACGCGCGCCGGTCAGCGCCGCCAGGTGCGGGTACATCGAGAAGGACGGCCAGGCGAAGAGGATCTCGGCGCCGGGCTCGCAGAGCGCCTCGGCCGCGGCGAGCAGGATCTCGCAGGAGCCGTTGCCGACGGCGACCCGACCGGGCTCGACCTCGTAGCGGTCGGCGATGCGCCGGCGCAGCAGCGTCGCATCAGGATCCGGATAGCGGTTCATCGCCCCCGCCGCCTGGCGGATCGCCTCGACCACCTCCGGGTGCGGCGGCACGGGCGACTCGTTCGAGGCGAGCTGGGCGATGCCGCCGGCGGCGATCGCCTCGGGCGCCTGGCCGGTAGGCACACCGGCCTGGTAGCCCGGGATGCGGGCAAGCTTCTCGGCGAAGGTGACGTTCATCGGTTCATTGTGCCGACCGGGCGCGTTACTGGGCGGCGTGGAGGTCAGAGCGCAGATCCTGGGTCGCCCCGAGGTAGGCGTGGGCGGTCTTGTGGCCGACCGGCGCGTAGTAGTGGACCATCGCTCGGATCACCCGCGGCATCGAGCCCGGCACAGGGATCTCGCGACAGCAGAGCAGCGGCACCGAGTCGAGCCCGAGACTGCGCGCGGCGACCGCCGGGAACTCGGCGTCGAGGTCGTCGGTGGTCGTGAAGAGGCAGCTGACCATCGCCTCGGGCTCGAGCTCGTTGCGCTCGAGCAGCTCCCGCACCAGCTCGGTTGTGGCCGTGACGATCGCATCCGCCTCGTTGGCATCGGCCTGGACCGCGCCCCGCACAGCGAACAGCCGCTCGGCTCCATTCTCGTCCATTCGCTGAATCTTCCCAGAGTGACGGCGACGGCTGGGTTAGGGTGCCGCCCGCGATGTCAGAGCACCTCGACCGCCAGGAGCTGCCCCTCTTCATGTTCCCCGCCGGCCACGGCTGGACCGGCAACGAAAAAGGCAGCTTCTCCGACGCCGGCGGCGAACTCGCCGTCAACGGCGATCGCTCCTTCAAGATCGAAACCAACGGCAATGAAGAAGCCGCGATCGCGACCTCGCCCGAAATCAGCCCGGTCGACCTGTTCGAAAAGCACATCGTCGTCCACGCCGAGGTCAGCTTCAGCTCCCGCCTGAAAACGGTGAAGCTGCGGCTCTCCTCCGGCAGCATCGAAAGCGACTACGCCGAGGCGACGATCTGGGAAACCGACGAGGACCCGGTCATCCTCGGCTCGACCTTCGAGCGGCAGTCGATCCCGCGGGAAGAGTTCGCCGTCACCGGCAGCATCAACTGGTCGGGGATCAAACGGGCGCAGCTGCTGGTCACCGACAACAAAACCGGCAAAGTCACCCTCTACGCCGCGGGCATCTACACGGTGCCGACGATGCCGAACGGCCGGGTCAGCCTCGCCTTCGACGACGGCTATGCGAGCACCCGGTCGATTGCGCTCCCCAAGCTCTCCCCCTACCGGCTGCCGGCCAGCTGCTACGTGATCGTCGACATCCTCGGCCACGAAGAACAGCTCAAACTCGAAGACCTCTACACGCTGCGCGACCTGCACGACTGGGAGATCGCCGGCCACGCGCTGACCGTCGAAGCGCACAACAAACCCAACGGCCTCGATGACCTCGAAGGCGAAGAACTCGAAGAAGAGCTCGACGGGCTGCGCGCCTGGATGGACGAACACGGCTTCCAGCGCCGCACCTTCGCCTACCCCAAGGGCGCCGCCGGCTCGGAAGTGCGGCGGATAATCAAGAGCCAGTACGGCGGCGGTCGTGTGACCGCGCGGGGGCCGGAAACGAACCCCACGCGCGACGACTACATCGTCCGCGGCTGGTCGATCAACAGCAGCTTCGACACCGTCGGGGCAATCAAGGAAGCGATCACCGCCGCCTCCCAGCGGGGCGAGTGGCTGGTCCTCACCTTCCACAAGCTCGTCACCACGCCCGCCGCCGAAACCGAGTTCGCCACCGCCGATTTCGAAGAAATCGTCGACCACATCGGCGAACTGAAGGAGTCGGGCGACATCGAGGTGCTGACCGTGGCCGACGCGATGGGCGCGGCGGTGACCGGCTCGACCGGCGGCGCCGGCGGGGGTGGCTCGAAATGGTCGGAGACCAAGGTCTTCACGATCCCCGACGAAATCCGCGTGCCCTCGGGTGACATCGACTTCATCCCGCCCTTCTTCATCTCGCTCGCCGCCGGCCAGACGGCGAAAGTGACCAAGGTCATCCACCGGCTCAACTCCGGCACCTCGGCGACCTTCAAGCTGCAGAAGAACGGCACCGACCTGACTGGCTTCACCGGGATCGAAGCCAAACCTGAAATCCAGACCACCGATCCGGGCGACCAGGAACTGGGCGACAGCGACAAACTGGCGATGATCGTCACCGCCGTCAGCGGCGCGCCGAAGAACCTCTCGGTGGCAGTGGTGATCGAGTACACCGTGCCGTAAGTGGCCGCTCCCGCCGTCCGCACGAAAGCAATGCTCGCCGGGACGACCGGCACCTCGCGGGCCTACGCCGTGCCAGAAGGCACCGTAGCCGGCGATCTGCTGCTGATCTGGTCCTACATCGAGTCGGCGGGCACCGCCAAATTCGCGCTCTCGGGCTGGACGAAACTGGCGGAAACGGGGCAGACGAGCGAAGGCTGGCGCGCGGTCTGCTTCGCCCTGCCCAGCTGGGACGGCAAAACGACTTCCTACTCACTGACCTGGGGCGGCGCCAGCAGGCGCAGCTCGGGCGCGATCGAGGCGATCGCCGGGGCCGAAACGAAAACGCCGATCAACGCCCAGAGCGGCGCCAACTTCAGGGAAAACGCCTCGTCGAAAAACGCCGTGGTCGACGGGCTGACGACGACGGTCGACGAATGCCTGCTGCTCTCCGGCGTCTTCAACGACAACGGCTCGCTCGCCACCCCGGCGACCGACTGGACCGAGGATGGCGACCAGGCCGACTCGCCGCAGATCGCCCATCAGAACGTCGCACCGGCGAAAGGCAGCCAGGCGGGCGTCACCCACACCCTCGGCATCGCCTCGATCAACCTCACCCTGATGGTGGCGGTGGCGCCCTCGCCTCTGGCCAAACGGCGCCGCTTCACCTCGGTCGGCTGAGCCGGCGCTCAGGCGCTGCCGGCGCCGGACAGCTCGGTCAGCTCGGCGGCCGAAAGACGGCGGGCCCTGCCAACCGGGAGATCGCCCAGCTCGATCGGGCCGAAGCGGACCCGCCGCAGCGCCACGACGTCGTTGCCGATCGCTTCGGCCATACGGCGCACCTGGCGGTTGCGGCCCTCGCGCAGGACGATCTCGACCTCACGCTCGCCCAGACGACGCACCTCGGCCGGTGCCGTCGGCCCGTCCTCCAACTGGACCCCACTCGCGAGGCGCCGCAGATCGCCCTCGGCGGGCGGGCGGCGCAGCTGCACCCGGTAGGCCTTGCGCACTTCGTAGCGAGGATGCGTCAGCCGGTTGGCGAGCGCGCCGTCGTTCGTCAGCAGCAGCAACCCGGTCGAATCGGCGTCGAGACGGCCGACCGGGTAGAGCCGGGCCGGAGAGTCGACCAGCTCGACCACCGCCGGACGGCTGCCCGGCTCACGCGCGGTCGAGACGACGCCGGCCGGCTTGTTGACAGCCCAGACCTCGAGCGCCTCAACCCCCACCAAGCTTCCATCGACCCGAACCTCGTCACCCTCCCCCACGTCCCGCGCCGGATCCCCGACGACCTCACCACCAACGGTGACGCGACCTGCAGCCACGATCACCTCAGCTTTTCTCCTCGAAGCGACCCCCCCGTGGGCGAGGAACTTAGCCAGCCTCACGAGGCCGGAGTCGGGGGAGGTCCTGACGGAGCCTCCCCGCTGTTGCTCCGGCAGGACCTCCCCCGACTCCGGCCCTCAAGGCTCAGCACGCTGTTCCCCGGCCTTAAGCAGTCGCTCGCGCAGCTCGCGCTCGTCCTCGGGGGTCGGGTCGAACTGCGACGGATCGGGCAGCTGATCGAGGCCGGTGAGGCCGAAGAGGCGTTCGAACAGCTCCGTCGTCTTGAACAGCGCGGCACCGAACTGAGAGCGACCGGACTCCTCGATCAGGCCGCGCTCGGCCAGCGTCTGCACGGCCGACTCCGAGGAAACGCCGCGGATCCGCGCCACCTCCGGTCGCGAGACGGGCTGCAGGTAGGCGACGATCGCCAGCGTCTCCGCCTGCGCCTGGGTCAGCGGCGGCGTGCGCGGCTTGGCGAGCAGGCGCCGCGCCGCGTCCTCGCTCGAAGGATCGCTCGCCAAGGCGAAGCCGCCGGAGACCTCGCGCAAGACAATTCCGCGGCTCCCCTCGGCGAGATCCTCGCGCAGCAGGTCGATCGCCTCGGCGACCTGACCCTCGGTCGCCTCGGTGGCCTCGACCAGATCGGGTACGGAGACCGCTTCCGGCGAGAGGAAGAGCAGGGCCTCGATCGTGCGACTCAGGTCGCTCATCCCGTTCCCGCCTCCTGCCTGCGGATCTCGATCGGCCCGAGCGGCTCGCTTTGCTGCCAGGTCACCTCGCCCTTGCGGTAGAGCTCGAGCAGGGCGAATAGGGTCACCGCCTGCGTCAGCCGGTCCTCGTCGCCGAACTGCTCGTCGAAGTCGATGCTGGTGCGCCCGGAGAGCGCATCGCGCAGGGCGCGCAGCCGTCGCTCCAGCGAGACCGTCGGGCGGATATGGCTGATGTCGACCGGAGGCGGTATTTCCAGCAGGTCGCCAAGCGCAGCGCCGAGCCGTTCCGGGTCGTAGGCGGCGACCGCGGCGTCGACAGCCACGCGGCGCAGGCTCGGCGGCAATGGTGCCGAGCGGTACAGATAGCCGCGCGTCGCCTCGAAGCGCTCCGACAGCGTCGTCGCGGCGGCGCGGTAGCGGCGGTACTCGAGCAGCCGCGCCAGCAGCTCCTCGACCGCCTCCTCCGGCCCCAGCTCCTCCAGCTCCGGGTCGGCCCCGGGCAGCATCAGCCGCGACTTGAGCTCCAGCAGAGAAGCGATCAGGACGAGGAACTCGGTCGCCACCTCGAGCTCGAGCTCGCCTTCGCCCTCGAGGTGCTCGATGTAAGCGACGACGACCTCGGCCAGTTCGACCTCGAGCAGATCGACCTCCTCGCGCAACAGGACCGCGATCAGCAGATCGAACGGCCCGGCGAAGACGTCGAGCTCCAGATCGAGGTCGGCGACCATGCCCGAAGACTAGTCCTGGAGAGACGGCGACGGCGCGGACGCGCAGTGGAGCAGCCGTCGCTCTATCCGGGGCCGACGCCCATGCGCTCGCGCACCTCGGCCAGCGTGGGCGCGGCGATCGCCCGCGCCTTCTCAGCGCCGACGGCAAGCGCCCCCTCCAGCGCTGCCTGGTCGGGGCGCAGCTCCGCGTAGCCCTCGCGCACCGGCGCCAGCATCTCGATCGCGCCCTCGGCGACGGCGGCCTTGAAGTCGCCGTATCCGGCTCCCTCGAACTCGCGCTCGATCTCGGGCGGATCGACGTCGCGGGCAACGGCGAGGATGTCGATCAAGTTGGTCACGCCCGGCTTGTCCTTGCGGCGAACGATCTCTCGGCCTGAGTCCGTGACGGCGCTGCCGAGCTTCTTGCGGATCGCGCCGGGCTCGTCGAGGACGTAGACCGTGCCCGCCTCCGTTCCGACGGTCGTCGACATCTTCTGCTCCGGCTCCTGCAGGTCCATGATCCGCGCCCCGACCTCCGGCACGACCAGCTCCGGCACGACCAGGGTCTCGCCGAAGCGACCGTTGAAGCGGCGGGCGATCTCCCGCATCAGCTCGACGTGCTGGCGCTGATCGTCGCCGACCGGCACCTCGGTCGCCCGGTAAGCGAGCACGTCGGCGGCCATCAGCACCGGGTAGTAAAAGAGCGCCGCCGAGGCCAGCTCTCGCTGGCGGCCCGACTTTTCCTTGAACTGGTGCATGCGGTCGAGGTCGCCGTGGGCGGTGACCGCCGAGAGCAGCCAGGTCAGCTCGGTGTGCTCGCGCACGTCGGACTGGCGGAAGAGGATGCAGCGCTCTGGGTCGAGGCCGGCGGCGAGCAGGATCGCTGTCGTGTCGTAGACGCGCTCGCGCAGCTCGACCGGGTCGTAGGCGACCGAGAGCGCGTGCAGGTCGACGATGCAGAAGATCGCCGGAGCGCCGCGATCCTGGCCCTCGACGTACTGGCGGATCGCGCCGATGTAGTTGCCGAGGTGCTTGCGGCCGGTGGGCTGGATGCCGCTGAAGATGATCGGGGCGCTCACGGGGCGGAGCCTAGTAGGGCCACGGGCGGGGTGCCCCTCGCCCGGACAAGTGCCGCCCGATGGGGGCGGCACTTTGAGTATCCGCCCGTTCGAGGGGCACCCCGCCCGTGGCTTCGAGGATCTCTAGGTGAGCGCCCCAGCTCTTACGCCAGCTCGGGCTCTGGCGCCTCACCGGTTTGGGGGAGCTGTTTTTGGTCTTGGCAGTCGGCGTCGGCGCCGTGGCCGCACTCGCCCGCCTGGGCCGAGCCGCGGCTCGCCACCGCCTCGACTCGGCGGCGTGGGTTTTCGATCCCGAAGCCAGCGACGATGCCGCCGGCGATCATCAGCAGGCCGGCGATCAGCACGCCGAGGTGGAATGCCGAGGTGGATGCGTCTGAGGAGGCGGCGCGGACGCGCGCCGCGGCGGGCGGTGGAAGGTGTCCGGTCGCGGGTACCGCCAGAGGCTGCTTCTTCGCCTCGGTTATCGCGTGGCTTGCCCGCGGACCGAGCGGGCGGTCGCCGAGGTTGCCGTCGAGGGTCGAGCCGAAGCTGGCCGAGATCACCGCGCCGAGCACCGCGATCGCGAGCAGCCCGGCGACGCGCGCGACGCCGTTGTTGACGCCGGAGGCGATGCCGACGTGGCGTTCCTCGACCGAGTCGAGCACGGTCGCGGTCAGCGGCGCCACGGTTGCCGAGAGGCCGAGGCCGAAGATCAGGATCGCGGGCAACACCTCGGTCAGGTAGTCGGCGCTTGCGTCGACTCTGAGCAGCAGGATCAAGCCGATCCCGCCGACGATCGGGCCGCCGCACATCGGCAGCCGCGGTCCGGTCCCCGAGGCGAGCTTGCCCCAGCGCGGCGAGAGGAAGAAGAGGATCAGCGAGATCGGCGTCGTCGCCAAGCCAGCCTCCACCGGCGAGTAGCCGCCCACCTGCTGCAGGAAGAGACCGACGAAGAAGAGCCCGCCGATCAGACCCGCGTAGGCGCTGAGCGTGGTCAGGTTGGCGACCCAGAAGTTGCGGATCTTGAACAAGGCGAGGTCGAGCATCGGGTGGCGAGCGCGCGCCTCGCGGACCACGAAGAGGACGAAGCAGGCGATCCCGGCGATCATCGGCACCCAGACCATCGGGTCTCCCCAGCCGTGGGTCGGCTGCTCGATCAGGGCGAAGACGGGGCCGGCCAGACCGGCCGCCGAGAGCACGATCCCAAGCCAATCGACACCGCGAAAGGCATCGGGGTCGCGGCTCTCCTCGACCGAGTGCATGGTCAGCGCCACGGTGACCGCGATCAGGGGGATGTTGACCCAGAAGACCGCCCGCCAGGAGAGCGCCTCGACCAGCGCGCCGCCGCCGGCCGGGCCGAGCACGGTCGCGATCCCGGTCCAGGCGGTCCAGGTGCCGACCGCCTTGCCGCGCGCCGCCCCCTCGAAGGTGGCAGCGACGATCGCCAGCGAGCCGGGGACGAGCAGTGCGCCGGCAATCCCCTGCAAAGCGCGGGCGCCGACGAGGAACTCGACGGTAGGCGCCAGCGCGCAGAGGATTGAGGTGGCGGCAAAGCCGATCAGGCCGAAGATGAACATCCGCTTGCGGCCAAGCTGGTCGCCGAGCGAGCCGCCGACGAGGAGCAATGAGACCAGCGTGAGCATGTAGGCCTCGACCACCCACTGCTGCCCGGCCAGACCCGCGTTCAGGTCGTCGGCGACGGCCGGAAGGGCCACGTTGACCACGGTCGAGTCGAGGAAGACGACCGTCGAACCGAGGATCGTCGCGACCAGCGTGAGGAACTGCCGGCGGGACACAGGGTCAGTGTAGGGAGAGGGTCAGTCCAGCTCGCGTAACTGTTGGGCGGCAGTGAAGAAGTTGCGGTAGGCGAGGCCGGTGGCGACGAGGGCGGCAATCGCGGTGCTGCCGAGCAGCAGGTAGAGGAGGATCAGCTGCAGGCGAACGGCGTCGGTCGGTTCGGCGCCGGCGAGCAGCATCCCGACCATCGTGCCGGGGAAGAAGATCAGTCCAGTGGTCTTGGTCGAGTCGACCAGGGTGATCGTGCCCGAGCGCAGAGCGCGGCGGACGAAGGGCGCCGCCGCCTCGCGGGCAGTCGCGCCGAGCGCGAGGGTCGCCTCGATCGCCGCCCGCGAGTCGGTTACCTCGTCGCCGAGCCGGTTCAGCGCCACCGCCGAAGCCGTCATCGCGTTGCCGATCATCATCCCGCCGACCGGGACGAGATAGCGGGGCGTCGCTTCGAATATGCCCAGTGCGACGACCAGGCCCAGCGTCGAGGCAGCCGCGATCGCGAGACCGATCAGCAGCGGCCAGAAGGCGCCGGGGACCTTCTTGGCGCGGTTGCGGGCGGTGAGCGCGCCGAAGAGGACCATCACCGAGAGCAGCGCCACGACCAGCCAGATCGTGTCGGCTTCGAAGATCAGCTTGATCGCGTAGCCGATCGCGGTCAGCTGGACGAAGGAGCGGACCGTCGCGACGACGATGTCGCGCTCGAGGTCGGTGCGGCGCCAGAAGGAGATCGCCACGGCGAGGGCGACCAGGGCAAGCGCGGCGGCGACTTGACCCAGCGAGACACTGATCGAGGGGCTCACGCCAGGGCCTCCGCAAGCGATCCGCACGCGACAACCCGGCCCGCCTTCAGTCGCACAGCTCGCTCGGCGAGCCGCCGTGCCTGCTCGGGGTCGTGGCTGACGAGGATCAACGAGATGTCCAGCTCGGCCCGCAGGTCTGCCAGGGTCGCCTCGATCGCGTCGCGAGCGTCGTGGTCGAGCGCGGAGGTCGGCTCGTCGAGCAGCAGCACCCCGGGACCCTGGGCGAGCGCGCGGGCGAGCATTGCCCGCTGCTGCTCACCGACCGAGAGCTTGCCGACGTCGCGCTCCGCAAAGCCCGGGTCCAACCCGGCATGACCGAGGCAGCGCCCCGCGTCGAGCTCCTTGCCGGCCAGATCCGCGGCGTAGCGCAGGTTCGACTCGACCGTCCCCTCCAGCAGCGCCGGCAGCTGCGGCACCAGCGAGACCTCGCGCCGCAGCACGAGCGGGTCGTACCCGGTCAGCGGCTCCCCCCGGTAGGAGATCTCCCCCGCGTCGGGATCGGCGAGGCGATTGAGCAGTCGCAGCAGCGTCGACTTGCCGCTGCCGGAGGGACCGACGATCGCCGTCGCACCGCCGTGGATCTCGGCGCTGACCGCGTCGAGGACGAGGCGGTCGCCACGGGCAAGGCTGACGTCGCGAAGCTCGAACAGCACCGCCGCATGATCCCGCACGCCCGCAAGAAGCCTCTCGCCGACCGCCGGCGACATCGGCAACGGGTGCGCGACTGCCAGAATCCGGGTAGGTGATTTGCTGATGCCAAGAGCGATTTGGAGCGGAACGATCAGCTTCGGGCTACTCAACGTGCCCGTCAAGCTCTACAGCGCGGTCGCGCGCCGCAGCATCTCGCTGCGCGAGATCCGCGAGTCCGACGGCGCCCGCATCCGCCACCGCCGCGTCGCCGAAGGCACCGACGAGGAGGTCCCCTACGGCGAGATCGTCAAGGCCTTCGAGGTCACGCCCGACCGCTACGTGCCGCTGAGCAAGGACGAGATGTCCGCGTTGGCACCGGAGAAGACGCGGGCGATCGAGGTGCAGGACTTCGTCGACCTCGACCAGATCGACCCGATCTACTTCGACAGCCCCTATTACCTGGGACCTGCCGACGGCGCCGAAAAAGCGTATTCGCTGCTCGCCAAAGCGATGCAGGAATCCGGCAAGGTGGCGATCGCCCGCTTCGTCTTCCGCAACAAGGAGCACCTGGCGGCGCTGCGACCCGGCGAAGGCGTGTTGACCCTGACCACGATGCGCTTCGCCGACGAGGTGATCGCGACCTCCGACCTCGAGGACGTGCTGCCGCAGAAGCAGGCGAAGGTCGCGGCCAAGGAGGTCGAGATGGCCGAGCAGCTGATCGACTCGCTGACGACTGAGTTCGACCCGGGCGCCTACCGCGACGAGTACCGCGAGGAGCTGCTCTCGCTGATCGAACGCAAGGCCGAGGGCAAGGACGTCCTCACCGCGCCGGCGACCGAGGAGCCGAAGGCGACCGCCGCCCCGGACCTGATGAGCGCGCTCGAGGAGAGCATCGCCGCGGTCAAAGACCGCGGCAAGGGCAAAAAAGCGAAGGCGCAACCCAAAGCGGCAAAAAAACGCAAAGCTGCGCCGAAGAAACGCGCCTCCGGCAAAAAAGCCAAAGCCTCGAAGTAGCTCGTGGCGACCAGTCGCCAGGTCGAGGTCGACGGCCGTGAGCTGAAGCTCACCAACCTCGACAAGGTCCTCTACCCGGAGGCCGGCTTCACCAAGGGCGAGGTGGTCGACTACTACGCCAAGGTCGCCCCCGCGATCGTCCCCCACCTGACCGGGCGGGCGGTGACGCTGCGCCGCTTCCCCGAAGGGGTCGACGACCTCGACGCCGCCTTCTTCGAGAAGCGCTGCCCCAAGCACAGGCCGAAATGGGTGAAGACGACGCCGGTCTCGGCCAGCACCGGCAAGATCGACTTCTGCGTCTGCGACAGCCTGCCGACGCTGATCTGGATGGCACAGCTGGCGGCAATCGAGCTGCATCCCTCGCTCTCGCTCTCGCGGGCACCGAAACGGCCTACCGTGCTGGCCTTCGACCTCGATCCGGGCCCGCCGGCGGACATCGTCCATTGCTGCCGCGTCGGACTGCGCCTGCGCGACCTCTTCGGCCACTTCGACGTCGAGTCATTCCCGAAGACCTCGGGCTCGAAGGGCCTGCAGGTCTACGTGCCGCTCAACCAGAAAGCGTCCTACGAGCAGACCAAACCGTTTGCCAAAGCGATCGCCCAGCTGCTTGAGAAGCAGACCCCCGATCGGGTCGTCTCGAAGATGAAAAGGGTCGAACGCGAGGGCAAGGTCTTCGTCGACTGGTCCCAGAACCACCAGCGCAAGACGACGATCGCCGTCTACTCGCTGCGCGCCCGCGAACGCCCGACCGCCTCGACCCCGGTCAGCTGGGAAGAGGTCGAAGCCGTCGCGGACAGCGGCGACGGCTCCTCACTGGTCTTCGAAGCAGGTGACGTCCTCGAGCGCATCGAGCAGCACGGCGACCTCTTCGCACCGGTGCTGGAGTTGAAGCAGGAGCTGCCTGAGCTCTAGGCGCAGCATCGTCTAGACGAGGGCGGGGTCCGGCATTCCCTTTCCTTCGTAGATCGCACCGAACTGCAGCGAGCGGCAGCTCGAGGTCAGCAGCACCTCGGTCGCCTGCGAGCGGGCGCCGTCGCGCGCCATGTCGTACACGTTCGCATCACGCGAGAGCAGGCAGGCGACCGCACCGGTCACCACCGGCGCCGACATTGAGGTCCCGCTCAGTGGACCGAACCGGTCGCCGGGAAGCGTCGAGAGGTCTCCGACACCGGGGCCGGTGACGGTCACCTCCTGGCCGACGTTGGAGAAGTCCGCGAGGAACTCAGCCGGATCTGGACCGGCGGGCGACTGCGCCAAGCTGCCGTCGTCGACCGAGCCGGCGGGAAACGTGCCCCGGCGACCCATCGCCGTCACCGCGGTCGCCTTCGGATAGGCCGCCGGAAAGCTGGCCGGCGAGCGGTACTCGTTGCCGGCCGCAACCACGACGAGCACGCCGGCTGCCCGGGCGTGACCGACCGCTTCTTCGATGACTGGGTTGTGGGGTCCGCCGCCGAGACTGAGGTTGACGGCATCGCAGCCGTCAGCGGTGGCGAGGATCAGCGCTTTCATGATCGAGTAACTGGACGCCCCGTCCTCGCCTTCCGGCGTGGGTTTGGGGAACACACGGTAAGCCCGGAGTCGCACTCCCGGCGCCAGACCGCGAAGGCCGCTCGGCGGCGCTCCTCCACTTCCGATCAGCCCGGCCACGTGCGTTCCGTGCCCACGAGGATCGGCGTACTCGCCGGCCGGCTCGCCGGTTACCGTGTTGACTCCGCTAACGACGTTCAGATCCCCGTGCGGCCCAATGCCGGTGTCGATCACTCCCACCTCGACCCCACGCTCGTCATCGAATTTCGAGCTGCCGTAGTAATGGCGAACACTGTCGACGTAGGTGAGATCGACGGGGGTCAGCTGCACCGCTACCGGCCCGGCGGCGTTCAGGGAGTGCTGGAAGGCGCCCCAGTATTCGGGCCCGGTCTCCGCCGGGTAGACGTAGAGCCGCTCTATTGCGGCGCTCCACAGCTTGAAGGCAACCGCGCCCGACGCGTTCGTCGTTCCTTCGCCGCCAAGCCCGCTGGCGAAATCGCTGAAGGCGACGACTCGGGCGCCCTCCACTCCGGCGCCGGTGGTCGCATCGGTGCAGGTGATCTTGACCGGGACGGTGGGTGGCGGGATCGCGCCAGCCTGAGCTTCGGTCGGCTCCGAACCACTGTAGGCGCGGAGGCGCGGGTCCGGTGGAGCGAACCTGACCAGGGGAACCATTCGGAGCGGCGAGGCTCCGCGGTTGACCGCCTCGGCGATCTCGTGGTCCGCCTCCACCAGTCTCGGCCCCTCCGGGTGCACGGTGTCGACGACAGTCACCTCACGGCCGCCGGCAGCATCGAGGGAGACGGTCTCGGGCGCTTCCATGCTCCGCGCGCGCGGAAGCTGGCTGAGCAGCGATGCCGGCTCCCCGGACGGGACCACACCGTCTTCAGCAAGCAGGATGTACCGATGCCACGACTCAGCCACCTTCATCTCGCACCGCCCTCTCCGTTACCGCTCCATTGCCAGTAGGAAAAATCTGTCTAATGCGCGATGACCATAACGCAAAGACGACTATGAGCGTAAGTGTCTACTGGTTCGAGAGCTGGCGGACCACTGGCCTGCGGGTCGCTTTTACCTCGTCGAGGCGGCGGACCGGGGTCGAGTAGGGAGCCTGCTTGGCTTTCTCGGGGTCGGCCTCGGCCTCGGCGAGGATCTGCTCTATGACATCGGCGAAGGCGTCGAGGCTCTCCTTGGTCTCGGTCTCGGTCGGCTCGATCATCAGCGCCTCCTCAACCAGGAGCGGGAAGTACACGGTAGGCGGGTGGAAGCCGAAGTCGAGCAGGCGCTTGGCGAGGTCGAGCGTGGCGATGCCCAGCTCCTTCTTCATCGGCTTGCCGGAAAGGACGAACTCGTGCATGCAGTGGCGATCGAAGGCGACCGGCAGGCGCTTGCCTGCACGGTCCTCGGCCAGGCGGGCCTTTAGGTAGTTGGCGTTGAGGACCGCGGTCTCAGAAGCCTCGGCGAGACCGTCGGCTCCGAGGCTGAGGATGTAGGCGTAAGAGCGGACGAAGACGCCGAAGTTGCCCTGGAAGCCGCGCAGGCGGCCGATCGACTTGGGCCGCTCGTGGTCGAGCTCGAAGCTGGGACCGCTGCCGTTGCCGCTCTCGCGCCGCACCACCTGCGGCCGCGGCAGGAAGGGCTCGATCCGCTCCGAGACGGCGATCGGCCCCGCCCCGGGGCCGCCACCGCCGTGCGGCTGGCTGAACGACTTGTGCAGGTTGACGTGGACGATGTCGAAGCCCATGTCGCCTGGGCGCGACTGGCCCATCACCGCGTTGAGGTTGGCGCCGTCGTAGTAGAGCGTCCCCCCCACCGCGTGGATCATCGCTGCCATCTCGGCGATGTTCTCGTCGAAGAGGCCGAGCGTGTTGGGGTTGGTCAGCATCAGGCAAGCGACCTCGTCGTCGACCTTGGCCCGCAGGTCGTCCATCTCGACCCCGCCGCGCTCGTCGGTGGCGACTTTGACGATCTCGTAGCCGGCCATCGTCACCGAGGCCGGGTTGGTCCCGTGCGAGGTGTCCGGCGCCAGCACCTTTGTCCGCGCTTCGCCGCGGTCGGCGTGGAAGGCGCGGGTGAGCAGGAGGCCGGCGAGCTCGCCGTGCGAACCCGCCGAGGGCTGCAGGCTGACGTGCGGGAGGCCGCAGATCTCACCCAGGGACTCCTGCAGCAGCCACATCAGCTCCAGCGCGCCCTGCGCGCGCTTCGGGTCCTGCGCCGGGTGCAGGCGGGCGTGGCCGGGCAGCGCCGCCACCCGCTCGTTCAAGCGAGGGTTGTGCTTCATCGTGCAGGACCCAAGCGGGTAGAAGCCGGTGTCGAGGTCGAAATTACGGCGCGAGAGGCGGTTGTAATGACGAACGATCTCGGGCTCGGCGACCTCTGGCAGGCGCGGCGGTTGCTCGCGCAACAGCTTCGCTGGGATCAGCTCCTCCAACGGCGGCTCGGGCACTTCGGCGGCGGGCAGGACCGCGGCGCGCCGACCCGGCTTCGACTTCTCGAAGATCGTCAGCACCCCTTCCTCCTGCTGGTTCATACCGTCACAGCCTCGGCCGCGACCGCGGCTCCCAGCGCGTCGGCCAGGTCGTCGATCTGCGCCTTGGTGCGACGCTCGGTGATCGCCACCAGGAGCCCGTCCTCGTACTCGGGGTACTCGCGGCCAAGTGGGTAGCCGGCGGCGATGCCGCGCTCGGCGCAGCGCTCGAGCACGCGGTCCACCGGCGCATCGAGGCGCAGCGCGAACTCGCGCGCGACTGGCGCATCGTGCAGCAGCTCCACGCCCGGCACAGCGGCGAGCCGCTCGCGCGCATAAGCGGTGCGCCTGACCAGCAACTCGCCCAGCTCGCGGAAGCCCTCGCGGCCAAGCCAGGCGAGGTGGATCGTCGCCGCCAGCGCGTTCAGGGCCTGGGCGGTGCAGATGTTGTGGGTCGCCTTCTCGCGGCGGATGTGCTGCTCGCGGGTCTGCAGCGCGAGGACGAAGCCACGGCGCCCGTCGACGTCGTCGGTTTCGCCGGCGATCCGCCCTGGCATCTTGCGGATCAGCTCCTCCGTGCCGCAGAAGAAGCCGAAGGAGGGACCGCCGAAGTCGAGCCGGTTGCCGAGCGGCTGCCCCTCGCCAAGTGCGATGTCGGCGCCGCACTCGCCGGGCGGCCGGAGAACGCCGAGCGTCATCGGGTCGATGGCGACGACTAGCAACGCGCCGTGCTCCTTGGCGGCGGCGCCGAGCATCTCGACGTCCTCGATCGCGCCGAAGAAGTTGGGGCTCTGCAGGAAGACGGCGGCCGTCTCGCCGTCGACCGCCCCGGCCAGCGCGGCGGCATCGGTGACGCCGCCCTCCAGCCCGACCTCCTCGATCTCGGCACCGAAGCCCTCCGAGTAGGTAGCCAGCGTCTCGCGACTGTGCGGGTGGACGCCGCGCGAGACGACGAAGCGCCGCCGGCCCTTGGTCGCGCCGATCGCCAGGTAGGCGGCGGAGGCAACCGAGGAGGGCCCCTCGTATAGACCGGCATTGGAGACGGGCAGCGCGGTCAGCTCCGACATCGCCGTCTGGAACTCGAACATCGCCTGCAGCCCCCCCTGGGAGATCTCCGGCTGGTAGGGCGTGTAGGGGGTGAGGAACTCGCTGCGCTGGGTGATCGCGTCGACGATCGCCGGCACGTAGTGGTCGTACATCCCGGCACCGAGGAAGCAGACCTGCTCTTCGCAGTCGGCGTTGCGCGCAGCGAGGGCGGCGAGCCGCTCATAGACCTCGGCCTCGCTCATCCCCGCCGGCAGGGTCAGCGGACGGCCGAGGCGCAGCGGCTCGGGGATCTGCGCGAAGAGATCGGCGGTCGACTCGACGCCGATCGCGGCGAGCATCTCGGCCCGGTCGTCGGGCGTCGCTGAGGTGTAGCGGGTCACGTGGGTAAGGCTACGGAAGCAGGTGGCGGGGCCTGGCTAACCGTTTTCCACCAGCTTGCGGTATTCCTCGGCGCCCAGCAGAGCCTCGGCCTCCCCCGCGGCGGTCAGCTTGACCTTGACCAGCCAACCCCCCCCGTAGGGGTCCTCGTTGATCTGCTCGGGAGCGTCGGCGAGGGCGTCGTTGACCTCGACGATCTCACCGGACATCGGCGCGATCACGTCGGAGACCGCCTTCACCGACTCGACCTCGGCGTAGGAGGAGTCTTTGTGGATCGCCGTGCCGACCTCGGGCGGGTCGTAGAAGACGACCTCGCCGAGGCTGTCCTGTGCGTACCAGGTGATCCCGTAGACGGCGTGGTCGTCCCCCTCCAGGCGGGCCCAGTCGTGCTGGTCGTGATACAGCAGATCCTCGGGATAGCTTGCGTCGGCCAAGGTCACTTCTCCTTCCGGGACGTGGGACTCGCGTAGAGCGGTTTGGAGGCTATGCGGGCGGCGCGGTGCTTGCCGCGCACGTCGATCTCGATCTCGGTGCCGGGCACGGCGAGGTCGCTGCGCAGGTAGGCCATACCGATGCCGATCTCCAGCGAAGGAGAGAAGCTGCCGCTGGTGACGATGCCGGCCGCCTCACCGCCGACCAGGGCGGGATTACCCTGACGCGGGATTCCGGGCCCCTCGATCTTGAACGGGGCGAGGCGCTCGGCCGTACCTTCGGCGCGCGCCCGCGCCACGGCCTCGGCCCCGACGAAGCCGGTCGCCTCCTTGCAGCACCAGCCGAGCCCGGCCTCGATCGGGTTGCGCTCGGGGCTGAGGTCGTTGCCGTGCAGGTGGAAGCAGGCCTCGAGGCGCAGCGTGTCGCGGGCGCCGAGCCCACAGGGAACGACGCCCGCGTCGAGCAGCTCCGCCCAGATCGCCGGCGCGATCTCGGGATCGATCAGCAGCTCAACCCCGTCCTCGCCGGTGTAGCCGGTGCCGCAGACGAGCGCCGGGCGATTGCCGACGCGTGTGTGCGCCACCCGCATGCGCGGCGGCAGGTCGATTCCCAACGCCGATCCGGCGATCGCGCGGGCGTGCGGGCCCTGCACGGCGAGCATCGCGTAGCGGTCGGCGACGTCGCGGACGCTGACGTCGAAGCTACGACTCCAGCGTCCGAGCCAGGCGAGGTCGGCGTCGTGATTGGCAGAGTTGGTGACGAGCAGGTAGCGGTCGCCGCCGAGCCGGTAGGCGAAGAGGTCGTCGAGCACACCGCCGTCCTCGGCGCAGAGGCAGGAGTACTGGGCGCCGCCGAGGGCGACCGCGGCGACGTCATTGGAAAGGACGCGCTGGAGGAAGGCGAGCGCGCCCGGTCCCTCGACCTCGACCTCGCCCATGTGAGAGACGTCGAACATGCCGGCGTGGGTGCGCACGGCCATGTGCTCCTCGCGCACACCCTCGTAGGCGACCGGCATCTCCCAACCGGCGAAGGGCACCAGCTTGGCGCCGAGCTCGGCGTGGCGTTCGTAGAGGGGGGTGCGTCGCAGGTCGGTGTCGCTCACGCGCGCAGCGTATTGGAGAGCTCTGGCAAGCTCCCTCGCCAGAGTGACCGCTGACGATCGCAACCCGATTCGCAGGGCAACGAGCGAGGACGCTGCCAATGTCGCCCAGCTCCTGCACGACTTCAACACCGAATACGACGACCCGACGCCGCCGGCTCCAGTCCTCGCCAAACGCGTCTCCGAGCTGTTGGCGGAAGGGACGATCGTCGTCCTGCTGGCAGACCAACCACCAGCCGGACTGGCGGTGCTCCGAATGAAGCCATCGCTCTGGTCAGAGGCCGCCGACGCATACCTGGAAGAGCTCTACGTCATCCCAGAGCAGCGCGGCAAGGGCATCGGCAAGGCACTGCTACAGGCAGCAATCGACGCCGCGCGCGAAGCAGGCGCCGACCACTTCGAGCTGACCACGGGCGAAACCGACACCGCCGCCCGCAAGCTCTACGAGAGCTTCAACCTCACCAACCGCGAAGGCGCCCCCGACGCCCCCCGCATGCTCTATTACGAGCTGGACCTCTGAACAACGGCAAGAGGGTCCGGTGTCCCTCCCGCGGAAGCTCACAGAACCGCGCGGAGCGCCCTTGCAAGCGATCAGCTGCGCGACGGCTTCTGTGGGAGGGACACCGGACCCTCCTCTGGCCTATTCCTTGAGAAAGCCCGGAACGTCGATGTCGTCATCCGAGACCCGCAATTTGCGGATATCGGTGTCCTCGGCCGAGATCCGCGGGCGACTCTCGTAGCGACGGCGGACCCGCTGCGGCGAGCGGGCCAGCAGCTCGAAGCCCTCGAAGCCGGTGGCGATCACGGTGACGCGGACCTCGTCGCGCATCGACTGGTCGACGACCGAGCCGAAGATGATGTTGGCGTTATCGTCGGCTTCGGCCTGGACCAGCTGCGCCGCCTCGTTGACCTCGAAAAGGCCGAGGTCCTCGGGGCCGGTGATGTTCAGCAGCATCCCCGTCGCGCCCTTGATCGACTCCTCAATCAATGGCGAGGTGACGGCAGCCTTGGCGGCGTCGACCGCGCGGGACTCTCCCGAAGCGGAGCCGACGCCCATCAGCGCCGATCCGGCGTCGCGCATGATCGTGCGCACGTCGGCGAAATCGAGGTTGATCAGGCCCGGGATCGTGATCAGGTCGGTGATGCCCTGCACGCCCTGGCGCAGGATGTCGTCGGCTTGGCGGAAGGCCTCGAGCACGCTGGTGCGCCGCTCGACCGCCTGCAGCAGCTTCTCGTTGGGGACGATGATCAGGGTGTCGACGTTGTTGCGCAGTTTCTCGATCCCCTCGAGCGCCTGCTGCATCCGTCGTTTGCCCTCGAACTCGAACGGCTTGGTGACCGCGCCCACGGTCAGCGCGCCGATCTCTTCCTTGGCGATCTCGGCGATGACCGGCGCCGAGCCGGTTCCGGTGCCACCGCCCTCGCCCGCGGTGACGAAGACCATGTCGGCGCCCTTCAGCGCCTCCTTGATCTCGTCGCGACTCTCCGCCGCGGCGCCCGCCCCGACCTCGGGATTGCCGCCGGCGCCGAGCCCACGGGTCAGCTCCTGCCCGATCGAGAGCTTGATGTCGGCGTCGCATGCCTGCAGCGCCTGTGCGTCGGTGTTGACCGCGACGAACTCGACGCCGCGAATTCCGGCGTCGACCATGCGACTGACGGCATTCGTACCGCCGCCGCCGGCTCCGACGACCTTGATCACCGCCAGATAAGTGGATTCCATCTCCCGATTTCTCCAAGCCCGGCCCCGATTGGGGCTGGATATGCCCAGTCCGTGAGGACTGGAGTTGAGTTGAGCCTTCATTCCGTCCGACGCTTCAGTGAGGCTTAAGGGTTCAAGCCTACCTCTGAACCACGGAAATTGCGCTCAACGTAGGGCATTCTCGGGGTTCTGTCAAACGCTCGGGACACATCCTGCAGCGGCTAACTCTCAATGCCTACTTGAGACTTCGTCCAGTCTAACCCTATGGTCGAGGGTTCATTCGACGGTCGGAAGCGTATGCCCAGAGCCACCTACGGCCGGACGACCAGGAACGTGCAGGTCAACATAATCGAGCCTCGTGATCGATGGGTCGGCGAGCACCGCGACGGCCGCCTTCCACTTGGCTCTGGCTTGGGATGCATCGCCAAAGCGCAGTTCGATCCCCGAGCGCAGTTTCACGTCGACGCCGGTTTCGCCGTAGTAGCTGCCCTGGAGGTACGGGCGCAGCGCCGCCGGAGCGGCGCCGAGGACGCGGGCCTGCTGCAGCATCGGGCCCGCCAACTTGCCCCCTTTGGGTGGTTCCGAGAGCGGCAGGGAAGGGAGTGGTTGTTCTTCGGAGAGCGGTAGCCAGGCGAGGATTTGTCCGTCCGCGCCAACCGCGATCGCTCCCGACCCGGTTCCAATCGTCGCCACGGGCTGCAAGGACTTCAGGTGGGGTGCGACGGTGGAGTCGCGGACCCCGAACCAGTAAGCACAGAGCAAGACGACAAAGGCCAGCCCCAGCGCAATCAGCCACCGCCTCACAGCTTCCAGCCCTCCGGCCAGCGCACATCGCCAAGCAGCTGTACCTCCGGTTCCAGGACGATGCCGAAACGCTCGTGGACCTGGCGACGCCCGGCCGCCATCAACTCGAGCACGTCCGCGGTGCTGGCCTCGCCGGTGTTCTCGACGAAGTTGGCGTGCTTCGGGGAGAAGCGGGCACCGCCGACCGCGAGGCCGCGACAGCCGGCGGCCTCGAGCAGTTGGCCGGCAGTGCGTCCTTCGGCACGCTTGTCGTCGGGGTTCACGAAAGTCGAGCCAAAGGTCTTGATCCCGGACGGCTGCGCCTCGTGGCGCCGCTTCCGCATCTCGGCCATCGTTGCCTTGATCGTCTTGGGATCGCCGGGCTCGAGCAGGAACGATGCCCGGGCGACGACTTCGCCAGGGGCCAGATTGGAGCTGCGGTAGCCAAATCCGAGCTGCTCGGGGGCGCGACGATCCAACCCCCGCGCCGTGCAGACATCCACCCACTCCAACACCTCGGCAAGCCGGCCGCCGTAGGCGTTGGCGTTCATCTTCACCGCGCCGCCGACGGTGCCGGGGATGTTGACGCCGAACTCGAGGCCCGCGAGGCCCCATCCGGCAGCCTTGGTCGCCGCCGAGGGGAGTCGCGCGCCGCCGCCGCAGAGCACCTGCCCTCCCTCATGCTCGACGACGGCAAGCTCGCCGTCGAGCTTCAGCGTCAGCCCGCGGAAGCCCTCGTCAGCGACGAGCAAGTTCGAGCCCGAACCGACCATGCCGAGCTCGATCCCCTCCTCGCCGGCCCAGGCGAGAAACTCACCCAGCTGCCCGACCTCGCTTGGACGCCCGAACCAGTCGGCGGCACCGCCGGTGCGCACCGTGGTCAGGCGGGCAAGCGGGTAGCTCTGTTCGATTCCGGCCGGGGGGGCGCTCATCCCTCTCCCCCGCTCTCGACCAGCGCCTCGCCGAGCTTGAAGACATCGCCAGCGCCGATCGTGACCAGCACCGAGCCGGGCTCCAGGCGCGGCTCTAGCGCCGCCTTGGCCTGGGCCGCGGTCGGCGTCCAGCAGACCCGCCTGCCCCCCATCCGGTCCGCGGCGGTGCGGGCGACGTCGAGGCCGCTGACACCGGCCAGCTCGCCGACCGGCTGCTCGCGGGCCGGGTAGACGTCGAGCACGGCGACCTCGTCGGCCAACGCCAGTGCAGCTCCGAACTGCTCGGCCAGCGCCTTGGTGCGCGAGTACAGGTGCGGCTGAAATACGGCAATCAGCCGCGCGGGCGACATCTCCCGCAACGCCCCGAGCGCCGCCCGCACCTCGGTCGGGTGATGGGCGTAGTCGTCGTATATGCGTGCGCCGTCGCGCTCGCCCTTGAGCTCGAGCCGGCGATGGACGCCGGGAAAACCCCTGAGCGCCGCGGCGATGGCATCGAGGTCGAAGCCGGCGAGCTCAGCCGCAGCGAGCGCGGCGCGAGCGTTGAGCACATTGTGTGCCCCCGGTACAGCCAGCGAAAGTCGACCCGGACCTGGCAAGTCGCCGTCAAAACCGGCGACCTGGGCACCGGCGGCGAAACGCTCGAACGCCGCCCGCAGCTCGGCCATCGAACCCCAGCGCGAGTGGTGGTCCATCTCGATGTTGGTGATCACGGCGATCTCGGGCGCAAGCTCGAGGAAGCTGGCGTCGCTCTCGTCCGCCTCGGCGACGACCCACTCCCCCGCGCCCCAACCGGCGTTGCCGACCGTCCCCTCCGGCCCCAGGCCGGGGACCTCGCCGCCGATGAAGAAGGCAGGATCGGCACCGACCTCGCGCAGCGCCCAGACGAGCATCGCGGTCGTCGTCGTCTTGCCATGGGTGCCGGCGATCGCGATCAGTCGCTTCTCGGCGCAGAGCTCGGCCAAAAGCTCACCGCGGTGGCGAACGTCCTGGCCCCTCTCACGGGCGAGCCGAAGCTCGGGGTTATCGTCGTCGATCGCGGTCGATACGACCACCTCGGCTCCGTCGGGCAGATTGGCCGCTTCATGGCCAACGGCGGGCTCGAGGCCCGCGGCGCGCAGCCGCTCCATATAAGAGGAGTCGGCGCGGTCGCTGCCGCTCACGCTCGCGCCAAGCTCCTGGCAGACCAGCGCCAGGCCGCTCATCCCGGCGCCGCCGATGCCGATGAAGTGCAGCCGGCGGCCGCTCCACGCGTTCATCCAACAAGCCCCCCGCGAGACCGCAAAAACCCTTGTGCAGGACGGGTTTTTGCGGTCTCGACGCACCAGCTGTTCATCGTGCCGCCTCCAGCACCTCGTCGGCGATCCGGCGGGCGGCGTCGGGCATCGCCAGGGCGGCTGAGGCTTTCGCCATCGCCGCCAACCGCTGCTCGTCGTGAAGGAGGCCGCCGAGATCGGCGGCGAGGCGGCCGGCGTCGAGCTCGTCGTCGCCGATCACGGTCGTGGCACCGGCCTTGGCCATCCAGGCAGCGTTGCTCTCCTGATGGCCGCCGGCCGCGAACGGGTAGGGGACGAGCACCGCCGGCCGCCCGGCCGCGGTCAGCTCGAAGATCGACCCGCCGGCACGGCCCAGCACCAGGTCACAGGCGGCGAGGCAGTCGCCGAGGTCGGGCTCGTAGGCAAGCAGCGTGTAGCGCTCGCCGTGCGGCGCGACTGCAAGGCGCTCCTCGAGCTGCGGAAAGTCACGTTGGCCGGCGAGGTGGATGACGTCGAAGTCGCGGCCGCCCCGCTCGGCCAGCGCCGCGATCGCGCACTCGTTGATCGAGCGCGCACCCTGACTGCCACCCATCACCAGCAGGCAGCGGGCATCTGGGGAGATTCCGAAGCGCTCGCGCGCGGCGCCGCGATCGGCCGCCAGCACCGCCTCCGGCACCGGGCGCCCGGTGACCAGGTAGCGCTCGGTCTCACGCCCCGAGATCGGGAAAGCGAGGCAGACGCGTTGTGCCCGGTTGGCGAGCAGGCGGTTGGCGAGACCGAGGTGACTGTCGGCCTCGGTGAGGACCAGGGGCACGCGAGCAAGCACCGCGGCGAGGCCGGCTGGGCCGGCGACAAAGCCACCGCCGCCCATCACCACGTCCGGGCGCCGGCACCAAAGCACGCGCAGTGCCGTTCCGACGGCGCCGATCGCCTCGACGCCGGCCGCGGCAGCGCGCAGGCGGTTACCGCGGTCGATCCCGCGCACCTTGACGAAGTCGATCTCATAGCCGGCGGCCGACACCAGGTCGGCCTCGATCCGCTCGCGGGTGCCGAGAAAGGAAACCTCGGCACCGCTAGCCCGAAGCTCGTCGGCGACCGCCATGGCCGGCACTACGTGACCGGCCGTTCCCCCGGCTGCCACTACCACTCTTGCGACTTCTGGCACTGCTCGATCGGCTCCTTCCGCGCGTGGGCTGACGCCCACCTTCGACGACGCGCAGTTTGCCAGCGCGGGCGGTCCCCCCGCGGGCGACGTTGAGGATCAGTCCGACGGCGAACAGCGTCGCCATCAGGCTGCTGTTGCCGTAGGAGACGAAGGGAAGCGGCACGCCGGTCAGCGGGGCCAGGCCCATCACCGCAAAGAGATTGATCGTCGCCTGCACGAGGACGAGCGAGGTAAGCCCGGCTACGAGCAGCTTCCCGTAGCTGTCCTTGGCTTTCTTGGCGACCTGCAGGCCGGCGTAGCCGAAGAGGGAGAAGAGGCCGACGACGCCGAGGATTCCGACCAGGCCGAGCTCCTCGCCGATCACCGCCGAGATCATGTCCGTGTGCGCCTCGGGCAGGTAGAAGGCCTTCTGCACGCCGTTGCCGATGCCGACGCCGAAAAGCCCCCCGGAGCCGAGCGCGATCTTGGCCTGCGCCGCCTGGAAGCCGGCACCGCCGGCGTCGGCGCCAGGGTTGAGAAAGCCGGTCAGGCGGGCCATCCGGTAGGGCTCGACCACGGTCATCAAGAGGGCGAAGAAGGCGAGCGCGGCACCGATCAGGGCGAGGTCGCGAATGCGCATGCCAGCGGCGATCAGGGTGGCGGCGACCGCAAAGGAAATGACCATCGCCGTGCCCAGATCGGGCTCGGCGACGATCAGCAGGGTGGCGGCGCCGACGACGAGCAGGAAGGGCATCAGCCCCTGCAGCGTTCGTGCGCGTTTCGGCTTGCGCGCCAGCAGGTCGGCGCCGTAGAGGATCAGCGCGACCTTGGCCAGCTCGGAGGGCTGTAGCTGGATGAAGCTGGGGCCGATCCAGCGACTGGAGCCGTTGACCGTATTGCCCCCGAAGAGCACCGCGAGCAGCAGAAAGAGAGAGACGCCGAGGATCGCGGGCGTCAACCGGCGAACCGTCTCCAGCCCGTGGCGCGCGGCCAGGTGCATGATCCCCAGGCCGACCGCGCCGAAGAGCAGGGTGCGCTTCAGGTAGAAGGCGCTGTCGGAGAGACCGCCGTTGCTGAGGATCCGCGTGGTCGAGCTAGCCGAGAAGACCATCACGGCCCCGAAGGCGAGCAGGCAGAGGGTCGCGGTGAGCAGCATGTTGTACTCGGCGGGCAGACTGGCGGCGCGGCGCTTCTTCCTCGCCTTGCCCTTCTTGGCTTTCGAGCCTCCAAGGCGAGGTAGCGAGAAGGCGCGGGCGCTCATCCCAGCTCCCCGACGATCTCGCGGAAACAGTCGCCGCGCCGTTCGAAGTTCTCGAAAGCGTCGAAGCTGGCACAGGCGGGCGAAAGCAGCACGACTTCACCGGGGCGGGCCACGGTGGCGGCGCGCCGTACGGCCTCCTCGAGGTCGGCGCAGCGGTGCAGCTCGATGCCGTCGGCCAGGACCGGCGCCAGCTCGGCGGCGAGCCGGTCGGCGGTGGCACCGGTCAGGTAGCAGGCGGTGGCGCGCTCGCGCAGCGGATCGAGCAGCGGCGCGAACGGTTCGTTCTTCTCGCTGCCGCCGAGAATCGCGTGCACCCCACCCTCGAAGGCATCGATCCCGACGACCGCCGAGGCGACATTGGTCGCCTTGGAGTCGTTGACGAAGCGAACGCCGCCGATCTCGGCGACCTGCTCCAACCGGTGAGGCACGCCGGCAAAGCTGCGCAGACCCTCGCGGACGGCATCGCGATCGAGCCCCATCGCCAGCGCCGCGCTCGCCGCGGCAAGCGCGTTGGCGACGTTGTGCTCGCCGAAGAGCCCAAGCTCGCTCGTCGCGAGCAACGGCTCGCCGTCGTAGAAGATCGTCCCCTCGGCCAGCGCCACCTCGCACTCGGGGGCGGCGCCGCGACAGAAGGCGATGCGGCGGGCGCAACCGCCGAGGTCGGTGCCGGCCAGCGCCGGATCGTCGGCGTTGTAGACCGCGATGTCGTCGTTACCCTGGTTGGCGAAGATGCGCAGCTTGGCGTCCAGGTAGGAGCCAAGGTCCGAGTGGCGGTCGAGATGGTCGGGAGCGAGGTTGAGGAAGACGGCGCACTCCGGAGCGAAGGCCGTGGTGTCCTCGAGCTGGAAGCTGGAAGCCTCGCAGACAACGGTGGCAGTGGGGTCGACCGATCCGGCCAGCGAGGAGAGCGGCGTGCCGACGTTGCCGGCGACGGCGACCGGCTCACCGGCCGTGCGGTAGATGTGACCGAGCAGCTCGACAGTGGTCGTCTTGCCGTTGGTCCCGGTGACGGCGAGAAAGCGGTTGGGAATAGCCCGCCAGGCGAGCTCGAGCTCGCCGACGACATCGAGGCCACGCTCCAGCGCCGCGGCGATCACCGGCGCCTCCCGGGGCACGCCCGGGCTCTTGACGACGGTTCGCATGCCATCCAGCTGAGCCAATCCACTCGTATCCAGAGCAACTTCGACGCCGTCCCCCGCCAACCCTGCCGCCTCGTCCGGATGTCCGGAATCGACTCCGGTGACCTCCGCCCCACGCCCGCTCAGGAAACGTGCCGCCGCACAGCCCGAGCGAGCAAGCCCGACGACCAGAAACGGCCCCGCGGGCAGGGACGGACGGAGCTTGTGGGGCGGCGGGACGCTCATCTACGCTTATCTTCGCGACAGCGGCGGCCGCTTCCTGTACGCAGAGGATTCCCGACCGTTCGCGCTGGGTAGCCCGGCCTGGTGAGAGGTTTCCTGGCCACATTGGCGCTGATGCTTGCGGCGGTTCCGGTCGCCGCCTCCGCACAGCAACCCGCACCCTCATCGGGGGAATCTAGTGCCGTTGCGGTACGCCAGACAGACGGCAAGGTCATAACGATCGAAGATTCCAATCCATGCGAAGCCGAAGTCGCCCAGTGCGCCTCTGGGTTCGCTGTCTCCCGCTACGAATCGAGTGGCATGTCCGACCCGACCTTCGGCTCCGCCGGCACCGTGGTGACGATGTTCGGTCGGGGAGTCGTCGCCACGCCCACGTCGGTTGCGATCGATCCCCAGGGCCGGATCGTCGTCGCGGGCACCTACTCCACCGGCAACCGCCACGAAGACTTCGTCCTCGCCCGCTACCTGCCGGACGGAACGCTCGATCCAACCTTCGGCATCGGCGGCGTCGCACGCAGCGACCTCGCGGACGACTCTCAGGACCTGCTCAGCGCCCTCGCCGTGGCGCCTGACGGCAAGCTGCTCGCCTACGGCTTGATGTACACGCCGGGCAGCGCGGTTCTCGTCTTCGCGCGCTACTCGGACAACGGTACGCTCGACGCGACGTTCGGTGACGGGGGGATCGCTCGGGTTGACTTGACCGGTCTGCGCAGCGCCGGCCCGGTCACGATCCAGGCGGACGGCAAGGCAGTCGCGTTGGCGGTGACCGGCGAAGGAAGCGCTCTCGATCTGGTCGTGGTGCGTCTTGAGTCGAGTGGGGCGCTCGATCGAGCGTTCGGCGAAGGCGGCTCGAGGAGAGTCAGCCGCGTCTCAGGCGACTGGGACCGGCTTGAAGCCAGGTACATCCTGATCGACGGCGGCGGCCGGATCATTGCCGGCGGAACTCAGAACACCGGCGAGCACTGCTGCTTCGACACCGTGCTCGCCCGCCTCACCCCCGAGGGCAGTCCCGACTCCGGCTTCGGCGCTAACAGCGGCGGCGTGGCGAAGCTGCCCGGCACCCTCCTGGGCGGGTTGACCAGCCTCGCCGACGGTAACCTGCTCGTCGCCGGCACCGCTCCCTGGGCCCTCTTCGTGGCAAAGCTCGATCCGAACGGCACACCCCTTTCCGCCTACAACGCCGGTGGAAAGGGAACTCTCTCGATCGCCGGGCACGTCACCATTGCCAGAGCGATCTTCCCCGAACCCGACGGGGGCGCGCTGGCGCTTGCCGAAGTCCTCGGCGCGCGCTGCCCCGCACCGGGTCGTGTGCGTGGACGCGCGTGCAACGCGAAGGCGTTGGTTCGCTACGGGCCGAGCGGGCGTCTTGACCGCCGCTTCGGCGGAACCGGCTTCACAACCAGACCGCCGATCCATTACTGCCCGCAACTTCCCTACACGACCTGCGGGATCGATATCGGCGCCGGCTCCCTGAAGCGTCTCGTCGAGAACAGCCGCCCCCGCAAGGCCCATCTGCGTTCCGGAAGACTCGCACTTCGCGTTCGCTGCGATCACCGGATCGAGACCTATTGCCGGATCGCCACCAGGCTCACCCTGGGAAGCGGACCTGGACCAAGCGTCGAAAAGACGGCGACGCTCCCGGCGGGCCAGACCCGACAGATCCGACTCCACGCTCCGCGGGGGCTGACGCGGCGAGCGGCTGCCGCCGCAAATGGCGAGCTACCGCTGCGACTGCGTCAGCGAGTGCGCGCCAACGGGTTGAGCACGAAGGTTGCCGAGAGGCTGCGCCTGCTGACGGGGCTGAAGTCTCAGTAGAGCGCCGCCGCGAGACGCTTCCGGTACTCGCGCGCCACCGGATCGGCTGGGTCGAGTTCGCTGAGGACGCCGACGATGGTGCGGCGCAGGTCCTCGCGGGTGTCCTCGTTCGCCCGCCGAGCTCCCCGAGCAGGGCGTCGAGCGCTGCCTCTCGATGGCCACGGTCGAGGGCGGCGAACGCCTCCGTCCCGATGTCCTGTTTCGCCAGGCGCACCCTGGCGGCGATCCCCTCGGCGGCGAAGTCGCCCTCGTGCGGTTCGACCGCTTCGAGCGCCTCCTCCTCCGCCCCACGCGCCAACCGCGCCCTGGCGAGGGCCACCGCGATGTCGGCACGGCGCGGCTCGAGCTCGGCCGCCTCGCGCAGCGACAGCTCGTCGCCCTTGGCCAGCAGATCGTCGGCTCGGGAGGGGACCAGCGAGTCGAACAGCTCCTCGACTTTCGCCTTCGGCACGGCGCCGACGAACTCGCCGGCGACCTCGCCGTCGCGGAAGGCCTTCACCGCCGGTATCCCCTGCACGCGGTAGCGCGCCGCAAGCGCCTGATTCGCGTCGACGTCGACCTTGGCCAGCACCACCTTGCCGCCGCGAGCCGCCTCGGCCGCCTCCAGCGCCGGGGTCAGAGTGCGGCAGGGCCCACACCACTCTGCCCAGAAGTCGACCACGACCGGGACCTGCCTGGAGCGCTCGATGACCTCCTCGGCGAAGCTCGCCTCGGTCACGTCCACCGCCACGCCTATGCCCCCGCCGTCATCCCGTCGAGGTCGCGGCGCAGCTCTTTCAACTCGTCGCGCAGGCGACCGGCCTCCTCGAAGCGCAGGTCGTCGGCGGCGGCGAGCATTTCCTCCTCGAGCGCGACGATCGTGCGCTCGAGCTCGGCCGGGTCGGCGAAATCGCCGCCCGCTTTGCGGCGGCGGCGTTTCGGCGCCCGGTCCTCCATCGCCAGGAACTCGGACATCTCGGAGATCCCCTTGCGGACCGTCTCGGGGGTGATCCCGTGCTCCTCGTTGTAAGCGAGCTGGATCGCCCGGCGGCGATCGGTCTCACTCATCGCCGCGCGCATCGCGTCGGTCTCCCTGTCGGCGTACATCAGCACCCGCCCGTTGACGTTGCGGGCGGCGCGGCCGATCGTCTGCACGAGGCTGGTCTCGCCGCGCAGGAAGCCCTCCTTGTCGGCGTCGAGAATCGCCACCAACGAGACCTCGGGCAGGTCAAGCCCCTCGCGCAGGAGGTTGACGCCGACCAGCACGTCGTACTCGCCGAGGCGCAGGTCGCGGACGATCTGGATCCGTTCCAGGGTGTCGATCTCCGAGTGCAGGTAGCGGACCTTGATCCCGTACTCGAGCAGGTAGTTGGTCAGGTCCTCGGCCATCTTCTTGGTCAGCGTCGTGACCAGGACCCGGTCGCCGGCCTCAGCGCAGGCCTTGATCTCGTTCATCAGATCGTCGATCTGGTTCCTCGTCTCCCGCACCTCGATCGCCGGGTCGATGATTCCCGTAGGTCGCACAATCTGCTCGACCGTCCGGGTCGCTTCGGCCCGCTCGAAGGGCCCGGGCGTCGCCGAGACCATCACCAGCTGGTCGACCCGCTCGAGGAACTCGTCGAACTTGAGCGGCCGGTTGTCGATCGCCGAGGGCAGGCGGAAGCCGTAATCGATAAGGGTCGTCTTGCGCGATCTATCCCCCTCGTACATGCCGCCGATCTGCGGGATCGTCTGGTGGGACTCGTCGACGAAGACGACGAAGTCGTCTGGGAAGTAGTCGATCAGGGTGTGCGGTGGGCTGCCGGGCGGGCGGCCATCGAGGATGCGCGAGTAGTTCTCGATCCCGGAGGTGAAGCCGAGCTCCTTGAGCATCTCGATGTCGTAGGCGGTCCGCTGCCGCAGCCGGTGGGCCTCCAACTGCTTGCCCTCGTCCTCGAGCTCGGCGGTGCGACTGTTCAGTTCGTGGCGGATCTCCTCGACCGCGCGCTCCAACGTCTCGTCGCGGGTCACGTAGTGCGAGGCTGGCCAGACCGAGACGTGGTCGATCGCGTCGAGGATCTCGCCGGTCAGCGGTTCGAAGTGCTGGATCGACTCGATCTCCTCGCCGAAGAGGGAGATCCGGTAGGCGGACTCGGCGTAGGAGGGCATGATCTCCAGCACCTCGCCGCGCACCCGGAAGGAGCCGCGGCCGAGGACCGCGTCATTGCGCTGGTATTGCATTTTCACCAGCTTGCGCAGGACCTCGTCGCGGTCGATCCGCTCGCCGACCTTGAAGAGCTGCATTTTTTCGTTGTAGACCTGGGGCGAGCCGATCCCGTAGATACAGGAGACCGAGGCGACGATGATCACGTCGCGGCGGGCGAACAACGCCGCCGTCGCCGCGTGGCGCAGGCGGTCGATCTCGTCGTTGATCGAGGAGTCCTTCTCAATGTAGAGGTCCTGGGCCGGGACATAGGCCTCGGGCTGGTAGTAGTCGTAGTAGGAGACGAAGTACTCGACCGAGTTCTCGGGGAAGAACTCGCGAAACTCGTTGCAGAGCTGCGCCGCCAGCGTCTTGTTGTGGGCGATCACCAAGCTGGGGCGCTGGACCGCGGCGATGGTTGCGGCCATCGTGAAGGTCTTGCCGGTGCCGGTCGCGCCGAGCAGGGTCTGGAAGCGCTCCCCCTGCTCCAGCCCCTCGGCGAGCCCGGCGATCGCTTTGGGTTGATCCGCGGTCGGGGTGTAGGCGGGGTTGAGCTCGAATTCGGGCACCGGATGACCTTAGCGTGGCGCGTTAGTCGTCCTATAGACCACCAACGCGCCCCAAAAGCAAGCGTGGAAGACTGCCGGGCGATGACCCGCTCGCAGAAAGCGCTCGCAGGCTTCTTCACCTTCGTGGGCACGATGCACTTCGTCATCCCGCGCAGCTTCGAGGCGATCATGCCTCCCTCCCTGCCGCGTCATCGCGAGGCAGTGATCGTCAGTGGCCTGGCGGAGATCGCCGGTGGCGTCGCCGTGCTCCCCACCCGGACGCGCCGCTTCGCTCGCTGGTGGCTGCTTGCCCTATTGCTCGCCGTCTTCCCGGCGAACGTCCACATGGCAGTCAATCCAGAGCAGGTGCGCGGCCTCGATCTCGATCGCGTCCCGCGTTGGGCCCTGTGGGCGCGATTGCCGCTGCAGCCGCTGGCGATGCTCTGGGTCTGGCGCGCTACCCGTGCCTGACACAAA
Organism: uncultured Solirubrobacterales bacterium; assembly: GCA_963824705.1. Lineage (GTDB taxonomy): Bacteria > Actinomycetota > Thermoleophilia > Solirubrobacterales > 70-9 > VRUE01. The sequence goes on along the minus strand of CAWGQE010000003.1, from coordinate 1,034,954 downwards.
GTAGGATAAACGTGTGAGTTCCTTTTAGAAGCCTGCTGTCTGTAGAGCTTCTGTCAGCAAACGCAGAGAATTCCGTCCATGAAACCACGCGATCGCTTCGCCACCAGTCTGCGCAAAGCCCGGCAGAAAGCCGAAATCTCTCAGGAGGAGCTCGGTTTTCGCTGCGATTTGCACCGCACCGAGATCTCCCTGCTCGAGCGAGGCGGCCGGGAGCCGCGGCTCGGCACGATCATCAAGCTCTCCAGCGCCCTCGAGGTGACGCCGGAAGAACTGTGCACCGGCATTTCCTGGAGCGTCAAAGGGCAGAAATTCCTCTTCAAGAAGTAGAGGTCGGGCCCATCCGGTAGGGGTTCCACTTAACTTTTTCGGTGGAGCGTGATTGAACTGACGCCCGATGCCCTCGGCGAAAAAGTACAAGACGTTCCACCCCTACCGGATGGGCCCTTATGGGAGGAACTGTTCTATTAGCCCACCCGCCGGGCCGAGGAAGCTTTCTAGGTTGTTCAAAAGGGAGCGGGCGTCCTTGATCAGTTCGATCGCCTGGTCGACCGGGATCTGGCGCACGGTCGCCCGCAGCGGCGCGGCCAGGAGCGGGTTGAGGGCTCCGGCTCGTTCGGCATCGCTGATCGCGCGCAGCAGGCCGGCGCGAATGGCCGCCGCAAGCTGCGCGTCGCCGATCCCGTAGCGCTTCGCGAAGCGTTCTCGCGACGCCGGCGTCGCGAGAGCACGGGCCAGCGTCTCACGGCTCACTCCCAGCTTGCAGGCGGCCCCGTCGAGCGCCGAGAGCGAGAACTGCTGAGCTATCCCCTGCAGGCCTTCGGGTTCGGTCCAGGGCCGCGGCTTGCACGGATCCTGAGTCTTCGCCGGCTCATAGGAAGACCCGCCGGCAGCTAAGTAGGCGACGACTAGCGCCAGCGAGGCGGCGATCGCCGCGACCATCAGGAACCGCCCTTTTCCCTCCCCGCTCACAGATCCACTCTCCGTGCCAGGCCGATCGGGATCAGGGCCAGCAGACCGATCAGGGCGCCGAGGCCAAACGAGGGGCTGAAGGCGTGGGTGGCGGCGCGGTCGAGCTGGTCCTGCAGTTCTTCGCGCAGGAGGATCACGTCGGCGCGGGTGGCGGGATCTTCGGGCAGCGGTTCGAAGGCGGGGCCGAGCGTCGGCACCTTCCCCCGCTCGCCTTCGAGCCGCTCCTCGATCCGCTGCGCGAGCTGCAGCTTGAGCAGCGGTTCGACCCGCGAGTCGAGCACGACCGCGGTGCTGGCGTCGAGCGCGTCATGGCGCTGCTGAGCGAGATCGGCGGTGAAGAGCGGCGTCAACACGATCAGGCCGATCGCGACGCCGGCGTGCCGCGCGGAGATCGTCCAGCCGCCGTGAATCGCCTGCGGCGCCCGGCCGGCCAGCGCCGTCTCGGTCAGCGCCGAGAGGACCAGGGCGAGGCCGACGCCGACCAGGATCTGCGGCGGCACCGTCAACACCACCTCCGCGTGTGGCAGCAGGGCGAGACCGCCGAGGCCGCCGGCGACGAGGATCGCCCCCGCGGCGGCACGGGCACGCTCGCTTCCCACCGCGGGTCCCAAGCGAGCGCCGAGCAGAGCCGCCAGTGGCATCGCGGAGACAACGATCGCCGCCCCTATCGGGCTCAGGCGCCAGCCTTCGATCAGCAAGAGGACGAGCAGGAACAGCGCGGCGGCGATCGCCGCCGAGACCATCGCCAGGGCGAGGTTGGCGAGCAGGTGCGGGCGGCCGGTGCGGCGCAGCTCGGTGGAGACGATCCCAGTTGCCGCCTCGTGCCGGGCAACGGCAAGGACGGGCACGCCGGCGGCAATCGCGATCGGCGCCTGGAGGAGGAAGATCGACTGCCAGGAGACGAGCTCGGTAAGCAGGCCTCCGACCGCCGGACCGAGCGCGGCGCCGGCGGCGCCGGCGGTCGCCCAGATGGCGACCGCGCGGCGCTCGGAGCCGACCGTGGCCGGCAACAGCTCCAAGACCGCGGTGACCGCCAGCGCACCGCCCAGCGCCTGCACGCAGCGGGCCGCGATCAGCGTGCTCAGCTCGGTCGAGAGTCCGCAGGCGAGTCCAGCGCCAGCGAAGACAGCCAGGCCGATGGCAGCCGCCCGACCAGGGCCGATGCGCCGCGCGACGTGCGCGGCGGGAACCGCGGCCAGGGCCATCACCAGGTTGAAAGAGATGAGCACCCAAGTCACGCCGGCGACGCTGGTGTCGAGGTCGCGGTAGATCTGCGGCAGCGCCAGGACGACGATCGAAGAGTCGGCGAGGACGAGCGCTACGGCGACCGTGAGGGCGGTCAGACGAGGGCGTGGCGGGCTCAATACCCCAGCTCCTTGGCGTACTTTTCGCGATAGGCGCGCTGCTTGTCGAGCACGTCTTCGACATAGGCTCGGGTTTCGGGGAAGGGAATTTCGGCCACGCTCAGATCGCTGCCTCCCCAGCTGTCGACATTGGCCGGGCCGGCGTTGTATGCGGCAAGGGCGGCAACCACGTCCCCTTCATAGCGGTCGAGGAGTTCGCGCAGCAGGTAGGTGCCGTAGCGGATGTTGATTTCCGGATCGCCGAGATCGCCGAAATGGAAGGTGGTGCCGCCGCTGTGGCGCTCGATGTCCTTGGCTGCCTGCGGCGTGATCTGCATCAGCCCACGCGCCCCGGCGCTCGATGTGCGGTCGTCGAACTTCGACTCGGCGTAGATCACAGCGGCGATCAGGGCCGCATCGACGTTCTTTTCCTTGGCCTGCTGGCGGATGATGTCCTCGTGGCGCAACGGCAAGGTCAACTCCTGAATCACGTCGCCGAACTTGCCGAAAAGCCCCAGCGCCAAACCCGCGGCGACACCGGCCACGACCGCAGCGCCTCCGACGAAGAGGCGCCGCCGCCTCGCCCTCTTCCTCATACACGCAGCTTCTCGACAAGGGCGGACAGCTTCCGCTCGAGATCATCGACGCTGCCGTCGTTCTGGATGACATGCGCGGCGCGGGATGCCTTTTCCGCCTGGGTCAGCTGGCGCGCCTCGCGCTCGTCGACCAGGGCATGACCGCGCGCCCGGGCGCGCTCGCCGCGGACGTCGTCTGAGGCGATCACGGCAACCGTCGTGTCGAAGGCCTCCTCCATGCCCGCCTCGAAGAGCAGCGGCACCTCGACCACGGCGACATCGGCCTCGTCCAGGAGCGATGTCAGCCAGGCGCCGATCCGTTCTCCCACCAGAGGATGGATCTGCGCCTCGAGCCACTTCAGCTCGTCGGTGTCGGCGAAGACGATCGAGCCGATCCGGTCGCGATCGACCTTTCCCGCGGGCGCGACCTTGCGTCCCCAGCGCTCGACCAGCCGCGGCAGCAGCGGCTCGGTCTCGAGCAGCTCGTGAACCACCGCATCGCTGGAGATCGTCTCCGCCCCCAGCCGCCCAAACGCGGCAAGTGCCTCGGACTTTCCAGCGGCAATTCCCCCAGTGAGCCCGATCGTGAGCGGCCGGGCCAAGGCGAAACTCAGGACTCGGAGGACGCCTCGGGCTCGTCAGCGGCCTCGGGAGCAACAGCCTCCTCGGCCTCGGGAGCCTCAACCTCGGGCTGCTCAGGCGCGGCCTCGGCGGCAGGCTCCTCAACCTCGGCAACGGGCTCCGCGGGGACCTCCTCAAGCTCCTCTGCCGTGGGTGGCGTGGAGGTGGGCTCGTCGTCCGTAGCCTGCGAGGACGAGGAGTCCTCCTCCGCGACAGGACCCGCGGCCTGAGGCTCCTCGTCAACCGACTCAGAGCCCTCTGCCGCTTCAATCTGCTCGCCAAGGTCGCCCATCGGCATGTTCTGCCCCTCGACCCGCTTGATGCTCAACGAGAGCCGCCGCCGCTCCTCGTCGATCTCGAGGATCTTCACGTTCAGTGTGGAGTTCGGCTCGACCACCTCGCTCGGGCTCTCGACGTGGTGGTCGGCGAGCTCGGAGATGTGGACCAGGCCCTCGACGCCGGGCAGGATCTCGACGAAGGCGCCGAAGGCGACGACCTTGGTCACCGTGCCCTCCAGCACGTCGCCAGGACGGTGGGTGCTGATCACCCGCTGCCACGGGTCCTCCTGAGTCTGCTTGAGGCCGAGCGAGATGCGCTGGCGGTCGCGATCGATGTCGAGCACTTTGATCCGCACCGTGTCGCCGATCGAGACGACCTCGGAGGGATGGTTGACGTGGCTCCAGGAAAGCTCGGAGATGTGGATCAGGCCGTCGATCCCGTCGAGGTCGACGAAGGCGCCGAAGTCGACGATGTTGGAGATCTTGCCCTCGACCACCTGGCCGGGCTCGAGCCTGCCGAGGATCTGCTCGCGGACCTCCTTGCGCTCTTCCTCGAGCACGGCGCGCCGCGAGAGCACCACGTTGTTGCGGCTGCGGTTGAGCTCGATCACTTTGCACTCGAGCGTCTGGCCGAGGAACTCGTCGAGGTTGTGGACGCGGCGGATGTCGACCAGCGAGGCGGGCAGGAAGCCACGCACCCCGAGGTCGAGGATCAGGCCGCCCTTGACGACCTCGATGACGCTGCCTTCGACCGGTTCGCCCGACTCGGCGGCAGCCTCGATGCGGCGCCACGCCTTCTCGAAGCGGGCTCGCTTCTTGGAGAGGACGAGGCGGCCCTCGGCGTCCTCTTTGGTGAGGACGAGCGCGTCGATCTCCTCGCCCAGCTCGACCTCGTCGGCCGGGTCGACCGACTTGCGGATCGAGAGCTCGGTCGAGGGGATGACTCCCTCCGACTTGTAGCCGATGTCGACGAGGACCTCGTCTTTGTCGATCCGCACGACCTTGCCCTTGACGACGTCGCCCTCGTCGAAGGAGACCATCGTCGCCGCGTAGTTCGGCACGATCTTGCCGTCGATTTCGACCAGTAGGCCGTTGGAGCCCTCGACCGGGGAGCCGGTCGGAGCGTCAGGAGTCAAGGTCGTATCGGTCAAGGACACAGAGGACACAGCGGGGCATCATTGCAAAGTAAGTACGCTCCACGTCGTGCCGATCCGCGCCACGAAACGCGGGGACGAACGCGGTCCCCTCTCCGGCAGCCACGACGTGCTGATCTGCGGTGCCAGCTTCGCCGGCCTGGCGGTCGCCCGCGAGCTGGCCGGCTCCGGCGCAGACGTGCTGGTGGTCGATCGCTACGAGATCGGCGAGCGGCAGACCTCGGCCTGTGGCATCCCGACCGAGTGGCTGCGGGCAACCGGCCTGATGGGCGCCGAGCGGCAGCGCTTCAGCTCGCTGCTGATCCACACCCCCCACGGCAGCGAGCGCTACGAGCTTCCCTGGACCTTCTCGACCTTCGACTACCGCACCCTCTGCGAGCTACTCTGGGACCAGTGCGACGCCCGCTTCGAGACGGCGAAGGTGAACGGCCGCGCTGCCGCGGCCAACGGCGACGGCGCGATCTCGGTCGACACCGACCGCGGCGTGCTCTCGGCGCCACTCGTCGTCGACGCGCTCGGCTGGCGGCGCATGCTCGCCTCCGGCGACGGCTTCCAACCCCCCGACGCGCCGCTCTCGCGCGGGCTGGAGGTGCATCCGGGCGGCAAGAGCAAGGATCTTGAGGTGTGGATCGATCGCCGCTATGTCCCGGCGGGCTACGGTTGGTCCTTCCCGGCCCACGATGAGCTGCGGATCGGCGTCGGCTCCTTCGACCCCCGTTTTCACGTCCGCGAGACGACCGAGCTGTTGGCCGAAGACCTCGGCAGCGAGCGCGTCCGCTACCAGGGGAACTGGATCCCGCACAAGCTGCGCCGCGCCACCGAGGGCGGCGTCTTCTTCGTCGGCGACTCCGCCGGGCACTGCCTGCCGCTGACCGCCGAGGGGATCAGGACGGCCCTCTACTTCGGCGTCGCGCTCGGGCGCGAGCTGCGCGATGTCCACGAGGGGAGCCAGAACCGCGACCGCGCGGCGTCCCGCTACACGGAGTTCCACGACTCCCACGAGTGGAAGTTCCGCTGGATGCTGCGTGTGCAGCGGCTCGTGCCGCGCATCCCGCCGCGCCTGCTGGCCCCGATGATCCGGCTGCTGGGCTACAAGCGCTTCGTCGACTGGTCCTTCGAGCACTACCTGCGGATCGCGCCGCCGCCTTCAGCGAACGACGAGAACGGTGCCCGCCATCAACAGGACGATGCCGGCAATCCGCTCGGGGCTGAGCGGGACCTGGTCGAGGCCGAACAGGCCTAGCCGGTCGATCGCCACGGAGGCGGTCAGCTGACCGGCGATCGTCGCCGCCGCCACCCCTCCGGCGCCGACGACGGAGACCGCGATCAGCGCGTTGGTGACGTACACGGCGCCGAGCAGGCCGCCGAGCAGGTAGTACCAGCTGACGTCGAAGGTCGAGCCCAAGCCGCCGGCCTTGCCGCTGAGGACGACAATCGCGGCGAGGGCGATCGTGCCGACGCCGAAGGAGACAAGCGCCGCGGGCAGGCTGCCGGTCCCCCGGCCGAGCCCGGCGTTGATAGGCGCCTGCAGCGCGATCAGACCGCCGGCGAGGGCGGTGAGAAGGACCGCCAGGCTCTTATCCATGGGGCCGATCACAGGAAAGCGTGATTTTCGGTGAGCGCGCGGGTTGCATAGGACAGAGGTCCGTGGCGGTTGAACCGCCGTGCTGTCATATCAGTAACCCAAAGGAGATCACGCCGCAGATGCCACCGCCAGCAGAGGGATTCGCCTCCCGCCTCTTCCTTGGTCCAGCCCTGCGCACGCAGCCGGACCGGCGACTGGTCACGCTCGTCCGCGAGGGATACGAGACCGCTTTCGAGGAGATAGTCCGTCGCTACGGCAAGCCGCTGTCCCGCTACGCGGCTTCGATCGTCGGCGGACGGTCCGAGGACGTCACCCAGGACGCATTCTCGAAGGCGCTGTTGGCGCTGCGTCGCGACGATGCCGAGATCGAGCTGCGGCCGTGGTTGTTCCGGATCGTGCGCAACACGGCGCTAAACGATCTGCGCGATAGCCCGCCCTTGCCCGAGATTTTGGCCGAGGCGATCGTCGGCGGCGGCAACCCGGCGGAGGAGCTGGAGCGCCGCGAGGAACTCGCCGACCTGATGAAGCGACTGCAGGCGCTGCCCGAGCCGCAGCGCGCGGCAATCGTCATGCGAGAGCTGGAGGGACTGGGTCATGAGGAGATCGCTGCGGCGCTGGGCCTGACCGGCGGCGGCGCCCGGCAGGCGATCTACCGGGCGCGCCAAGCGCTGAGAGACGGCGCGGGAATGCTCATCCCCCTGCCGGTCCTGCAGGCGATGCTCGGCGGCGGCGGCTCCGGCGTGGCCGAAACGGCCGGTGCCGCCGGAATGAGCGCCACGGGCCTCGGCGGAGCGGCCGGCGCGGGGATCGCGCTCAAGGCCACGGCGGCGACCGTCCTCGTGGCGGGCGCCGTCGGCGCGGGCGTCGCGCTCAAGGACAATCCGCCCAACAACGACGCCAAGGCGGCACCGGCGCGGGTTTCCCAAAGCGACACGAGCCAAACGTTCGCGCCCGCTTCTTCGCAAGACACGAGCTCTGGTCATGGGGGAGTCGAGGGAGCCGGAGGAGATCGTCATGGCCGGGGCTCCGGAGAGGCGGAGCCGGGGGATGACCGTGGCGGTCACGGCGAGGCCGAGCCTGGCGACGACCACGGCGGAGAGCACGAGTTGGTCGACGACCACCGAGATCACGGCGGCAGCGGCGAGGGGGAGCTCGGCGGCGACCACGGAGGGCGGGATGGATCGTCCGGAAGGCATGGCGGAAGCTCGGTCCCCGGCGGTGACGATCGTTCCGGCTCCTCGGGCGGATCCGGCCACGGTGATGGGTCCGGCTCCGGGTCGGGCTCGAGCCACAGCGGCGATTCCGGTTCCGGCCACGGCGGTGGTTCGGGCCACGGCGGTTCCGGGTCCGGTGGCGGGTCGGGGTCCGGCTCGGGATCGTCAGGAGCCGGCGGCGGCGATTCCGGGGCGACCGACGGCACGAGCGGTGGCGGACCGGAACCAAGCGGAGAACCGACCCTCGACGACGACTCCGGCGGCTCCGGCTCGGGCTCGGACTCCGATAGCTCTGGCTCCGGCTCGGGAAGCGGTTCCGGCTCCGGGTCGAGCGGCGACAGCAGTGGCTTGACCGAAGCTCCTTCGTGATCTTCGTCCTTGGCTCGGGTTGAGCAGGTGAAGGAGTCACTTGTCAACTCAAGGAGGAACCATGAACCGCCCCCGTAGAAACCGATACCGCGCCGCCGCCGCGCTGACGTTGGCAGTCGCGATGGGACTGCTCGCGGCGGTCGGAGCACTCGCCGGCATCGCCGTGGCCAAGGACGGGCACCACCGCTCCGACAAGCGCCACGGCCACCATGGCCGTCATCACCACGGCCAGCCGAGCGGGACGATCCAGTCCTTCGACACCGCAACCGGCAGGTTGGCGATCACGCTGCTCAATGAAGAAACCGTCAGCGGCCTGGTCACCGACCGGACCCGGATCAGGTGCGAGGACGAGCACTCGCCCGATATCACCGCCTCTCGCACCGACCTCCGTCACGGCGAGGAAGAGCCGGGTGACGATCGCGGTGGCCACGGCGAAGAGGCGGGCGACGACAACGGCGGTCACGGCGAAGAGCCCGGCGACGACAACGGCGACGGGGACAACTCCGGCCCCGGCAACGCGAACTCCGGCGGCGGTCCGAGCGGCCACGATGACAACGGCGCCGGCGCCAACTGCACCACGTCGGACCTGATCGTCGGCGCGGTCGTGACGGATGCCGAGCTTGAGATCGAGCACGGCGGCGCGACCTGGGACGAGGTCGAGTTGGCCGGCTGAGCTACTTGGCGTCGAGCCAGTCCACGCCGACGCCTATGTCCACCTCGAGTGGCGGATCGAGCTGGTAGGCGGCGCACATCTCGCGCCGCACCAGCTCGGTCGCGTCCTCCATCTCCCCCGGCGGGCCCTCGAAGAGCAGCTCGTCGTGGATCTGCAGGACCAGGCGGGTCTCCCCTCCCGCCTCGCCCAGGGCGCTCTGACAGCGCACCATCGCCACCTTGATGATGTCGGCGGCGGTGCCCTGGATGACCGTGTTGACCGCCAGTCGCTCCCCCAGTTTCCGGGTGTTCGGGTTGCCGGAGCGCAGCTCGGGAATCGAGCGGCGCCGTCCCATCAGCGTCCGCACGTAGCCCTCCTCCTGGGCCTGTTCGACAACCTGCTCGCGAAAAGCCCGAACCGCGGGGAAGCGCTCGAGGTAGCGGGCGACGAACTCCTCGCCCTCTTTGCGGGGGATGTTGAGCCGGTCGGCGAGACCGAAGCCGGTCAGCCCGTAGACGATGCCGAAGTTGACCATCTTCGCCTTCGAGCGCTGGCCGACGTCGACCTCATCGCGCGAGATGTCGAAGACCTCGGCGGCGGTTGCGGCGTGGACGTCTTCGCCCGCGCGAAAGATCTCCTTCAGCACCTCCTCGTCAGCGACGTGGGCGAGCACGCGCAACTCGACCTGGCTGTAGTCGGCGGAGAGCAGGCGGGCGCCGCGCTCGGCGACGAAGCAGGCCCGCACCGGGCGGCCGATCTCGGTGCGAATCGGGATGTTCTGCAGGTTGGGGTTGGTGCTGGAGAGGCGACCGGTGGTGGTCGAGGCCTGGTTGAAGGTGGTGTGGACGCGGCCGGTGGCGGGATCGATCAGGTCGGGCAGCGAGTCGAGGTAGGTGTTCTTGAGCTTGGTCAGCTCGCGCCACTGCTCGATCTTCTCGACGATCTGGTGCTCCTCGCGGATCTGGGCGAGGACGCGGGCGTCGGTCGAGAAGCCGGTTTTGCCGCGTCGTTTCCGCGAGAGGCCGAGCTTCTCGAAGAGGATCCGACCGACCTGCTGGGGAGAGCCGATCGTGAACTCCTCCTCTGCCAGCTCGAATATCTCCTTCTCGAGGGTCTCGATCCGCTCGCCGAAACCGGCGCCGACCTCGGCCAGCCGCTCCGCGTCGAGCTTCAGCCCTTCGCGCTCCATCGCCGCGAGGACGTGCACCAGCGGCAGCTCGACCTCGCGCAGCAGCGGCACCAGCTCGAACTGCTCGAGCCGCGGGCGCTGTGCCTCGGTGAGGGCTGCAACGAGGCGCGCTTCCTCGGCGGGGTCGAGGCCGGCCTCGACCTCCTCGCCGAGCGCAAGCTGGCCATCCTCCGCGGCATCGGCGCCGGCCTCGCCGGCGGCAGCGCCCTCGGCGAGGCCGATACCGGCGTCCGCGGCCAGCTCGGTCAGCTCGTAGGTGCGGCGCTGGGGCTCGAGCAGGTAGGCGGCCAGCAGCGTGTCGTGATCGAGCGCCAGCTCGACCCCCTCGCGGGCGGCGACGGCGAGCAGGCCGTGGCGACCGCCGCCAAGCGACTTGAGGTCGTGGCCGACGATCGGGTGGTCGACCAAGGCGACCGCGAGCTCGTCGAGGCTCGACGAGCCGGCAAGGGTCCGCTCGCCCTGGGCGGCAGCCCAGCGGTCGCCGGCGATTGCCAGTGCCACCGGCCCGGGCTCGAGATCTCCGGGTGTCCCCTCCTCCACCTCGACCGCCAGCTCCTTCTCGACGCTGCGGCCCGGGACGGCCTCGCCTTCGGGCAGCGCTTCTTCGAGCCGCTCCAACACCGCCCGCAGCTCGAACTCGCGCATGAAGTCGCGCAGGGCGCCCCGATCGGGCTCGGAATCCATTGCCGCGGCCAGATCGACGCCGGTCTCGATCTCGTACTGCAGCGTCGCCAGCTGCTTCGACATGCGCGCGTCGTCGGCGTGCTCGACCAGGTTCTGCTTGCGTTTGGCGCCGGAGATCTCATCGACGCTCGCCAGGACCCGCTCCAGCGTGCCGAACCGCTGCAGCAGCTGGGTCGCGGTTTTCTCGCCGACCCCCGGGACGCCGGGAATGTTGTCGGAGGTGTCGCCGCGCAGGCCCATCAGGTCGGTGATCAGTTCCGGCGGCACGCCGTAGCGCTCCTGCACGGCCGCCTCGTCGTAGATCTTGGTCTCGGTGATGCCGCGCGAGGTGCTCATCACCCGCACCCCGGGCCCGACCAATTGGTAAGCATCGCGATCACCGGTCACCACCATCACCGGGATCCCCTCCTCGCGCGCCTGCCGGCTCAGCGAGGCGATCACGTCGTCGGCCTCGAAGCCCTCGACCTTGACGTTGGTGTAGCCGAAGGCCTCGACCAGCGGCATCAGGTTCGGCCACTGCTCGCGAAGCAGGTCGGGACGCGGTTTGCGCTGCGCCTTGTAGAGGTCGTAGGTGACCTCGCGCCCCGACATGCCGGCGTCCCAGGCGACGACCACGCCCGCCGGATGGTGCTCGTCGATGATCTTGACCAGCATCGAGGCCAGTCCGTAGATTGCGTTGGTCGGCCGCCCGTCGCTCGTCCCGATCGACTCCGGCAGCGCGAAGAACGCCCGATAGGCGAGCGAGTTGCCGTCGATCAGGAAGAGCTCGGGCTTGGCGGCTGCATCGGCGGTGTCAGGCGGCATCGGCGCCAACTCTAAGGGCAGCGCGGACGACCCCCGCAACCCGCCGCGGCTCGTCGTTCACCTGCTTTTCGGCCAAACGGATCACCTCGAAGCCCCGCGCGCGCAGATCGAGGTCGCGTCCGCGGTCATCCTCGAATGCGGCACGCCCGCGGTGAGAGATGTAGCCGTCTGTTTCCACGACCAGGTTCCGGTCCCGCCAGAGGAAGTCGACGAGATGCGGACCGACACGCACGTTGACCTCCGGCGCCGGCAGGCTGTGTTTCCGGCATAGCCTCTGGAAGTCTTCCTCGAGGTCGCTGCGATTTCGGTCACGACGCTCCTTCTCGCTGATGGGCAGGCCAAGGAAATTTGCCTGGCGGATCGCACGGCGAAGCTCCCCTGGTGAGATCATGCGCGTCCCGCCCGACGAAGCGCGGCGAAGATCCGAGATCGTCTTGGTCGCCGTGGTGACTGGGATTCCGTTGCGCAGCGTTATCGAGGCATGCAAAAGCGACTGAGATCGATGTACTCGTATTCCCTGTCGCTTTCTTCTACCACCGGTGCCGGGTACCGAGACATCCACCGGACCCTCGCCCGGGGGAAGCATCGCCCAGAGCTCGGCTGCACTGCGATGACTGAGTGCTGCCCTCCAATAGCCAAGGAGACTCACGTCAAAGCCGGCGTCAGCATTGGTGCAAATGCGGCCGCTCGCCAGGATCGCCGCCATCCATCGCGCCTCCCGGGGAAGCGAAGAATGTCCAACCGCATAGACCCCTCTATGTATCCGGTGAAGGCGGCCGGCGTCGAGTCTTCTCAAGATCCCGTCCTTGCCCATTCCGGCGCCAAGCAACTGGCTGGTCCCGACGACACCGTGCTGTCGAGCGGCAATTTCCGCAACTACAAGGTCAGACTTGGCGTTTTCCTCTCGCATACCGAGAGTTAGGCGCCAGGCAACGCTGGTTCTCCCCCGAAGCGGGCGAAATCGCTGCAACGTCCGTGGAGGTCACGCACGAGCCGAGCAGGCGAATCTGATTCGATAGCCGTCCATGGCCGTCAGCGCTCAGTACAGCGTCACGATCCGGGTCGAGCTCGACGCGCGGCAGGAGCCCCTGGGCAAGTTGACCGCGGCGATCGCCGAGGCGGGCGGACAGTTGCAGGGCGTCGACCTGGTCCCGGGCGCCGGCGGCGAGGGAAAACGCGTGCGCGAGTTCACGATCGACGCCCAGGACCGCGAGCACTGGGAGCGGATCCTGCGCGGGATCGGCTCCACCCGCGGCGCCAAGGTGCTCGACTACGTCGACCGCACGATGCAGATGCACCGCGGCGGCAAGATCTCGGTCGAGAACAAGTACCCGCTGAAGACGCGCGACGACCTCTCGATGGCCTACACCCCCGGCGTCGCCCGCGTCTGCCAGGACATCCACGCCGACCGTGCCAAGGCATTCGAGTACACGATCAAGAAGAACACCGTCGCCGTCGTCTCCGACGGCAGCGCCGTGCTCGGCCTCGGCAATATCGGCCCCGAGGCGGCGATGCCGGTGATGGAGGGCAAGGCGATGCTGTTCAAGGAGTTCGCCCAGGTGGACGCCTTCCCTATCTGCCTCGACACCCAGGATGCCGAGGAGATCATCAAGGCGGTCGAACTGATCGCCCCCACCTTTGGCGGGATCAACCTCGAGGACATCTCCGCGCCGCGCTGTTTCGAAATCGAGGACCGGCTCAAGGAGAGGCTCGACATCCCGGTATTCCACGACGACCAGCACGGCACCGCGGTGGTGACGATGGCGGCTCTGTTCAACGCGCTGAAGATCGTCGGCAAGCCGATCGAGCAGCTGCGCGTGCTGGTGGTCGGCCTCGGTGCCGCCGGGGTGGCGGTGACCAAGATGATGCTCGCCTCCGGCGTCACCCACGTGGTCGGTTGCGATCGCCAGGGCGCCCTCTCGACCGAGCGCGAGGATTACCAGTCGGGCGGGATGAGCGGGATCAAGCGTTGGTACGCGGAGAACTCGAATCCCGAGAAGCTCAGCGGCCAGCCCGCCGACGTGATCGAGGGCATGGACCTCTTCGTCGGCCTCTCCGGCCCGGGGATCATCTCCGCCGAGGCACTGGGAAAGATGAACGACGACGCGATCGTCTTCGCGATGGCCAACCCGACGCCCGAGGTGATGCCCGAGGACGCGGCACCCTACGTGCGGATCATGGCCACGGGTCGCTCCGACTACCCGAATCAGATCAACAACGTGCTCTGCTTCCCGGGGATCTTCCGCGGCGCCCTCGACGCCGGCTCGCCCAACATCACCGAGGAGATGAAGCTGGCCGCGGCCCGGGGAATCGCCGAGGTGGTCGACGAGGACGACCTCTCCGAGGACTACATCATCCCCAGCGTCTTCAACCGCGAGGTTGCGCCGATGGTGGCGAAAGCCGTCGTCGAGGAGGCCAAGCGCGAGGGCCTTGCTCGTTTCAGCGAGGAGACCGGCACCTTCTCCACGGTGGAGGTCGGTTAACTAGGTGAGGGTCCTCGTCACCGGAGCGAGCGGCTTCATCGGCTCGGCGCTGTGCGACGCGCTGCTCGCCCGCGGCGACACGGTCGTCGGTCTGTCGCGCGACCCGCAGCGCGCCCGCGCCACAAACCCGAGCGTCGTCTGGCACGCCTGGGAGCCGACCCTCGAACGCCCCCCAGCGGCCGCGTTCGAGAACGTCGATGGAGTGCTCAACCTCGAGGGCGAGAAGATCAACCAGCGATGGACCGCCGACGCGAAGCGCCGGATCATGGAGAGCCGTCGCACCGGCACGCGCAACCTGATCGGCACGATCGCCGGTCTCGGGCGCAAGCCCAAGGTCCTCGTCAACCAGTCGGCAATCGGCTTCTACGGTAACCGCGGCGACGCCATGGTCGACGAGTCAGCCGAGTCCGGTGAGGGCTACGACGCCGAGGTCGTGCGCGAGTGGGAGGCGGCGGCGCGCGAGGCAGAGGGCATCGGCGTGCGCCTCGCGATCGTCCGCACCGGGCACGTCCTCGATCCCCGCGGCGGGCTACTCGGCGAACTGCTTACGCCGTTCAAGCTCGGCGTCGGCGGCCCGATCGCCGGCGGGCGCCAGTACATGTCCTGGATCCACATCGACGACGAGGTCGGGATCCTGCTCTGGGCGCTCGACAACGAGAAGGTCAGCGGCACGGTCAACTCGACCGCGCCCAACCCGGTCACCAACCGCGAGTTCTCCCACGCCATCGGGCGGGCGCTGGGCCGGCCGGCCTCGGTACCGGTGCCTGGCTTCGTGCTCGACCTGAAATTCGGCGGCGAGTTCGGGAGGGTCTTGCGAGGGGGACAGCGGGTGATGCCGCGGCGGGCACTCGACCTTGGGTATGAGTTCCGCTACCCGGAGATCGACGGGGCGTTGAAGAACTTGTTGTAGGGGAGGACCGGGGGTCCCCCTCTCGAAAGCCTTTTGAGCTATTCCAGCTTGCTCAGGACGGATCCGCGCAAGCTGCCTGAGTTGCCGGCTTCGCTCACGGCTTGGAGGAGCTTTTTCATCGCTGCGGTCCCCGAGGTTTCCGACAGCTGGGCGATTCCGGCGGTTTCCAGGATCGGTTCGGAAAAGCGGGACGCGGCGCGGGTCGGTTCCCCTATGTATCCGATGGCGGCTGCATCCTCGGTCGCGCGGCGAGCGTTGGCTCCGATCTGTGCGAGGTCGAGCTTTCCTTTGCTTTCAGCACTCGGTAGACAGATCACACGGACCCGAACATTGCCGGCTTCCCCCCATCCCGAGCGAGCTCCTTTTGAGCTTCAGCGCAAAGCGACGCAGCCACGTAAGCACTCACAGTCGCGCCACTGGCAACACCTTCACCTTCCCCACAGCCAGCTCCCCCCAGCAAGACGAAAGCAGCTATAGGCGCGGCAACCGGCCAGCGCAGCAAGGGACGGGGTGTCCCCCCGCCGGAACTTGTGAGCCGGCGGGAGATGAGCCCTAGCCATGGGATTCGTCGCGGGTTCCGCCGGGGGGGCACCCCGTCCCTTGCCTGCTCACCCAAAGAAAACCTCAGCCTCGCCGTAAAGCTCCTTGGGCACAGTCTTCAGCTCAGCCGTCGCTTCGCTCAACGCAACCAGCTCGATATCGGTGCCGCGCAACGCCGTCATCATGCCCCAGCTGCCGTTGTGGACGGCGTCGATCGCGTGTAGGCCAAAGCGAGTCGCGAGCACGCGGTCGAAGGCCGTCGGCGTGCCGCCCCGCTGCACGTGGCCGAGCACGGTCGCCCGCGTCTCCTTGCCGGTCCGCTCCTCGATCTCGTGCTCGAGCCAGTGCGCGATGCCGCCCAGCCGGACGTGACCGAAGGCATCGAGGCCTTTGTCGCTGGTCTCGGGCATGCCGCCTTTTGGCTGCGCCCCCTCGGAGACGACGACGATCGGCGCGAAATGAGCCTCCAGGCGGCGCCCGACCAGCTCGCAGACCTCGTCCAGGTCGAAGGGCTCCTCGGGGATCAGGATCACGTTGGCGCCGCCGGCGAGGCCGGCGTGAAATGCGATCCAGCCGGCGTGGCGGCCCATCACCTCGACGATCAGCACGCGGTGATGGCTGTCGGCGGTGGTGTGGAGGCGGTCGATCGCCTCCATCGCGATGTTGACCGCGGTGTCGAAGCCGAAGGTGTAATCGGTGGCGCTGAGGTCGTTGTCGATCGTCTTGGGCACCCCGACGACCCGCACGCCATGCTCCTCGTGCAGACGGGCGGCAACGCCGAGCGTATCCTCGCCGCCGATCGCGATCAGGCCCTCAACCCCTTCGCCGGCGATGTTCTCGACGATCCGCTCGGCCCCGCCGTCCTCCTTGAAGGGGTTGGTCCGCGAGGAGCCGAGGATGGTCCCCCCGCGCGGCAGGATGCCGCGCACCTCGGGCACCCCGAGCGGCCGGCTGTCGCGTGTCAACGGCCCGTGCCAGCCGTCGCGATAGCCGACGAACTCGTGATCGAGGTGTTCAACGCCCTTGCGGACGATCGCCCGGATCACCGCGTTGAGTCCGGGGCAGTCGCCCCCGCCGGTCAGCACGCCGATCCGCATTACTCTTCAGCTTACGCAGGCGACAGAAGGAGCGAGATGAGCGACGCAGTCGATCTGGACGCAGTCAGGAAAGCCCAACAACAGACCTGGTCCGAGGGCGATTTCGCGATGGTCGCCAGCCTCGTGATGATGCCCTCCGAACAGCTCGCCGAGTCGCTGGAGATCGTTCCCGGCGAGCGCGTGCTCGACGTCGCCTGCGGCAGCGGCAACGCCGCGCTTGCCGCCGCACGGCGCTCCTGGGGCGACGTCGTCGGAGTCGACTTCGTGCCGGCCCTGCTCGAGCGCGGGCGCGAGCGGGCGGCGGCGGAGCGCCTCGACGTCGAGTTCATCGAGGGCGACGCCACGGAGCTGCCCTTTGGCGAGGGCGAGTTCGACGTGGTCACCTCCGTTTTCGGGGCGATGTTCGCCGCCGATCAGGAGAAGGCGGCAGCGGAGCTGCTGCGCGTCTGCAAACCGGGCGGCCGGATCGGCATGGGCAACTGGACGCCGGGCGGCAGCGTCGGAGGGATGTTCATGACGGTCGCAAAGCATGCTCCTCCGCCTCCCGGCCTCAACCCACCCCTGCTCTGGGGCACCGAGGATCGGCTCCGCGGGCTGTTCGGCGACGGGATCTCCGACCTGCGCTTCGAGCCCCGCATCTCGCGCCAGCCCTTCCGCTCCGCCGATCACTACCTCGACTTCTTCCGCACCTACTTCGGCCCGGTCAAGGTCGCCTTCGAACGGGTCGGCAGCGAGGGAGAAGAGGCGCTCGAGCGCGATCTGCGCGCCTACCTGGAGCAGGCGAACACGGCCGGGGAGCGCGCGCTGGTGCTCGAGGCGGAGTACCTCGAGGTGATCGCAACCCGGGCTTGAGGCGGGCGGGCCGTCAGGAACTGGTCGGCTTGAAGACCCGGATCGTCGCGCCGATCAGCAGGACGCCGAAGAAGATCAGGCCGGCAACGCCGCCGCCCTGACCAAGCCAGGCGTAAGCGACAGTCGTGGCGCCGAGTGCGAGAAAGAGGCTGACTACGAGTCCCATGCCGCCGGAATCCTAGTAGAAGCCGCGGTCTACGCGGCGAGCGCAGCAAGAGAGTCGCGCAGGAATTTGCCGACCGCTTGGGCAGCGGATTCAGCGGAGCTGGCCTCGCCCGCCGCTCGCACCAGACGGCTGCCGACGATCACGCCGTCGGCTATCTCGCCAACTTCGGCGACCTGCTCGGGAGTGCCGATGCCGAACCCGACCGCGACCGGCACCTCGGCCTCGGCTTTGGTTGCAGCAACGAGGTCGGTGAGGCCGTCAGGAAGCTGCTGCCGCTCGCCCGTCGTCCCAACGCTGGAGACGACGTAGACAAAGCCCTCGGCGGCGGCGCAGATTCGCGAGTGGCGGTCGGCTGGAGTGGTCGGCGCCAGCAATGGGACGAGCGCAAGCCCAGAACCCGAAAGTGCGTCTCGTACCTCGTCAGCCTCGTCAAGCGGCAGATCAGGCACGATCGCCCCGACTGCTCCCGCAGCGGCAGCTCGCCGCGCGAACTCGGCAGCGCCGCCTTGGGCAAGCACCATGTTCGAGTAAATCATCAGCACGACAGGAATCCGCTCCGACACCGAGGCGCAAATCTCAAGCGTGCCCTCCAGGGTCGCACCAGCAGCCAGAGCCTCGGTCGCAGCCGCATGAATCGTCGGCCCATCGGCAAGCGGATCGGAAAAGGGCACCCCAAGCTCGATCAGATCCGCTCCCGACTCAACATAAGCCTCCGCAATCGCAAGCGAGGTCCCCTGATCGGGAAAGCCACCCATCATGTACGGCATCAAGGCAGCGCGCCCTTCGTCCCTCGCAGCTCCAAAGGCGACCGCGATCCGCTTTTCGCCACTCGAAGCTTCCGCGTCGGAGGACGGGGGGTGACTCGACGGAGCCTCCATGCTGTTGCTCCGTCGAGTCACCCCCCGTCCTCCCCACTCGTTAGCTCAACGACCTCAGCAAGATCCTTGTCGCCACGCCCCGAGAGACACAGAACGTCATAGCCGTCCCCCCCACCGTTCTCCAGAACCCAGGCGATTGCGTGCGAGGACTCGAGCGCCGGAATGATCCCCTCGAGCCGCGCCAGCTCGGCGAAGGCCGCCAGAGCCGCCGCGTCGGTGACGGCGGCATAGGTGGCACGGCCGCTGTCGCGCAGGTGCGCGTGCTCGGGGCCGACCCCCGGATAGTCGAGGCCGGCCGAGACCGAGTGGGCCTCGAGGATCTGACCCTCGTCGTCGGCGATCACCGCGGAGAGCGAGCCGTGCAGGACGCCGGTGCTTCCCGCCCCCAGCGAAGCGCCGTGACGACCGCTGTCGAGGCCCTCGCCGGCTGCCTCGACGCCGATCAGCTCGACCCCCGCGTCGCCGATGAACGGAGTGAAGATGCCGATCGAGTTGGAGCCGCCGCCGACGCAGGCGATCACCCGGGAGGGCAAGGCATCCTCGGCGGCAAGCGCCTGCTCGCGCGACTCGTCGCCGATCACCCGCTGCAGGTCGCGAACGAGCGCCGGGAACGGCGCCGGCCCGACCGCCGAGCCGATCACGTAGTGGGTCGTCTCGACGTTGGCGACCCAGTCACGGATCGCGGCGCTGACGGCCTCCTTGAGCGTGCGTGCCCCGGCCTCGACCGGTGCGACCTCGGCCCCGAGGAGCTTCATCCGCTCGACGTTGGGCGCCTGGCGGCGGATGTCCTCGGTACCCATGTAGACGACGCACTCGAGGCCCAGCAGCGCGCAAGCGGTCGCGGTTGCGACGCCGTGCTGGCCGGCGCCGGTCTCGGCGATGATCCGCGGCTTGCCCATCCGCTGCGCCAGCAGGACCTGGCCGACCGCGTTGTTGATCTTGTGAGCGCCGGTGTGGGCGAGGTCCTCCCGCTTCAGATAGACCCGGCGCCCGGCCCGCTCGGATAGCCGTTCGGCGAGGTAGAGCGGCGTCGGCCTGCCGATGAAGTCGCGCCGCAGGGAGACAAGGCGAACGCGGAAGTCCTCGTCCCCACTCGCTGCTGCCCAGGCGGCAGTCAGCTCGTCGAGCGCCGGGATCAGCGTCTCGGGGACGTAGCGGCCCCCGTAGGGGCCGAATCTCTCCTCTATGGCGGGGCTCATCGAGCGCTAACGCTAGCCGTCTGCGCCGCCTCGAAGAAGGCGGTCATCGCGGCATGGTCCTTGCGGCCGGGCTCGGCCTCGACACCGCTGGCGACGTCGACCGCGTAGGGACGGGTGACGGCGATCGCCTCGGCGACGTTTTCGGGGCGCAGGCCACCGGCGACGATCGCCGGTATCTCAGACCGCCGCTCGCCCAGCAGGCCCCAGTCGAAGCTCTCCCCGGTGCCTCCCCAGAGCCCCTGCGTGCCCTTGTCGAAGAGGTGGAAGTCGGTCCGGAACGCCTCCGCCGCATGCACGTCGGCGGCGCTGGACACATGAACCGCCTTGATCACCTTGACCCCCGTTTTGCGAGCAACCTCGCCGCAGAACGAAGGCCCCTCTTCCCCATTCAGCTGCACCATCGTCAGCCCGGCGTCCTCGACCGCCTTGGCAACCTCATCGAGTTCGGGGTTCACAAACACCCCAACCACCTCGCACTTGCGACGAAATGCAGCAGAAATCCGCACAGCCTCGCCAGCCTCAACCACCCGCGGACTCTCGGCATAGTGGATCAGGCCCACAGCCCAAGCCCCAAGCCTCACAGCCTCAGCCGCGTCATCGAGATTGGTGACCCCACAGATCTTGACTCGCATGAGACCAGAGTACGTGAACCACTCCAGCTGGAGAGCCGGGTATTCCCCCGCGGCAACTTGTGAGCCAGCCCAGCGTCCGCGCCCTTGCACGGTTCCCAGCGGCGGGTTGCAGCGGGGGACACCCGACCCCCGGATGACCACCTCTACCGCGACGGCACTTCTTCAGCCGAAGCGGGCCGTACCCCAAGCGTCACGTCGATCGTCTGAGGCTTCCCATCCCGATCGACCGTAAGTTCCATCTTGTCTCCCGGCGAAGCGGCGTTGACCGCGTTGATCACGTCTTCCATTCCCTGGATCTTCTTGCCGTCGACTTCTGTGATCACGTCGCCGCCGAGCCTGAAGCTGGCGCCTTCGATCGTCGCCGAGGTGTCGCCGCCCTTGATCCCAGCTTCGTCGGCCGGGCCGCCCTTGACGACTTCGCTGACGAGCACACCCTCTTCCTGCGACAGCTTCAGTGCTTTGGCCAAGTCGGGCGTGATGCTGCCGCCGCTGATGCCAAGGTAGGCATGCTTGATTTCGCCGTGCTCCTCGATCTGCTGCACGACTTCGCGCGCCGTGTCGATCGGGACCGCGAAGCCGATGCCGACGTTGCCGTCGCCACTGCCGCCGGTCTGGATCTGGGAGTTGATCCCGATCACCTTGCCTTCGGATTCGATCAGGGGCCCGCCGGAGTTGCCGGGGTTGATCGCCGCGTCGGTCTGGATCACGTGCGAGATCGAGAACCCATTGGGCGCCTGGATCTGGCGCTGGATGGCGGAGACGATGCCCGCCGTAACCGTCCGGTCGAGGCCGAACGGGTTGCCGATCGCGACGACCGGTTCGCCGACCTCGACCTTCGAGGAGTCGCCCAGCACGAGTGGATGGAGACTGCTCGCCGGTGCTTCGACCTTGAGCAGCGCCACGTCGGTTGCCGGGTCGGTTCCGACGACTTCGGCGGTGTAAGTCGTGTCCGAGGAGCCGAGTTTGACCTCGACTTTGTCGGCGCCTTCGACCACATGGTTATTGGTGAGGACGTGACCTTCGGTGTCGATCAGTATCCCCGAGCCGGTCGCGACCCCGCCACCTTCGGATTCCCCGAACGGGCTGAGCCCGGGGGATTCTTTCGACTTCAGCTGCGAGGAGATGAAGGCGACCCCCTGCCCGTCGCGGCGGTATATCTGGTTGACGCGATTGCTTTCGTTGCTCGCTTCGTTGGCATCGACCGGAGCGGCCAGCGGTTCGGCGACGGTGACGGTCGAACCGTTGTCGTCGGCTTGGATCCAGCCGGCGGCAATGGCCAGCCAGCCAAACGCCGCGACCACAACGCCACCGAGGAGCGCGGAACCAAACGAAGTTCTGAAGATGCGCTTCATCGCCAGGCGATGATGGAGGTGCTCTTCAAAGTTCTTCTAAAACTTCGAACTAAGGGAGCTGATACTCGCGAGTTCCCTCATCCTCGCGAAGCAAATGGTGCATCTGCGCGACAGGGTCATCGGACTGCATCAATGCATGTCCGATGAGCGCGGCATCCACCCCAGCCGCCTTGAGCCGAACGAGCTGCTCGGGGTCGTCTATCCCACTCTCGGAGACAACAGTCTTCCCGATCGGCAGCCGAGTCAGCAATTTAAAAGTGGTGTCCACGTCAATCTTGAGGGTGACGAGATCACGATTGTTGATCCCAATGATGTCGGCGTCAATTTCAAGCGCGGTGTTGAACTCGTCCTCGGACCTCACCTCGACGATGCAATCGAGATCCAGTCGGCGCGCCTCCTGATATAGATGCGAGAGTTCATCGCCCTCCAGCACGGCTGCAATTAGCAGCACGGCGTCGGCGCCGTAGGCTGCGGCCTCATACAGCTGATAGGCATCGACGATGAAATCCTTGCGAAGGATCGGAAGACCACAGGCCTCCCTGGCCAAGCGAAGATCCTCCAGGGAACCGCCGAAGTGGGCCTCGTGGGTCAGGACCGACAAAGCCGCCGCGCCGCCGCGCTCGTAGGCAATGACTTGCTCCCCGACCGGAACGGTGGAGATTTCGCCCTCGCTCGGAGAGCAACGCTTGTACTCCGCGATCACTGACATCCCGGGTCGAGTGAGCGCCTCGCCAAATGGGCGGGGATCGTCCCTTGAACGCAGTTTCTCCTCAAGCTGGGCGGTAGAGGTCGTCGCCTGCCGGCGCTTGAAATCGCGCTTGGCCGCATCGACCATCGCTTCAAGATTGCTCATCTCAGCCCTAGTATCGACGCTGGTCGTCATTTTCTCCAGTTCCCGGATTCCATGCGTCGCGGAATCCTGAAACAGAACGGCTCACGGGATGTTTCGATCCTGAGACCGGAAATCATCCCGTAGGGTTGCGGGTGGCCGCAATCAGTCGCTCTAGCAAGCCAACTGCCGCCCCGCTGTCGATCGCCGCGGCGGCCTTCTCAACGCCTTCGCCGAGGCTGTCCGCCAGGCCGCCGACGTAGATCGCGGCGCCGGCGTTGAGCACGACCAGGTCGCGGCGAGCGCCGCTCTCGCCGGCCAGAACGGCCCGCGAGGCGGCGGCGTTCTCCTCAGGGCTGCCACCGGCAACCTGCTCCAACTCGGCCGGGCCAAGACCGAATTCGCCCGGCTCGACGAACCACTCCTGCGTGCGGCCTCCGACGACCTCGATCACCCGCGTGCGAGCCGCGACCGAGAGCTCGTCGACCCCGTCCTCGGCGGCTACGACCATCGCCCGCACGCTGCCCAAGCCGACCAGTGCCTCGGCGATCGTCTCCTGGTAGTGGCGGTCGGAGACGCCGAGCAGCTGGTGCTCGGCGCCGGCCGGGTTGGTCAGTGGGCCGAGGAAGTTGAAGATCGTGCGCACGCCGAGCGCCTTGCGCACCGGCATGACGTTCGCCATCGCAGCGTGATGACGGGGGGCGAACATGAATCCGAAGCCAACCTCGTCGATGCACCTGCCGACCTCAGCCGAATCGAGCTCGATGTTCACGCCGAGCGCTTCCAACAGGTCGGCGGAGCCGCAGCGGCTGGTGCTCGAACGATTGCCGTGCTTGGCAATCGCGCAGCCAGCGCCAGCCGCGACCAGCGCGGCCGTGGTCGAGACGTTGAAGGTCGATGGGCCGCCACCGGTGCCGGCGGTGTCGACCAGATCATCGCGCGAGGTCTCGACCGCCGCGGCAAGCGAGCGCATCGTTCGCGCCAGGCCGACCAGCTCGGGCACCGTCTCGCCCTTCGCCCGTAGAGCGATCAGGAAGGCGCCGGTCTGAACCTCGTCGGTCCGCCCCTCCATGATCTCGGCCAGCACCGCGGCGGCGTGATCGGCGGTCAGGTGGTCGCCGCTGCAAACCGCGTCAATCGCCCTGCTGACGATGTCGTTAGGCATTTCGCCTAACCCTTGCCGAGGAAGTTCGCCAGCAGGTGCTTGCCCTGCGGGGTGAGGACCGACTCGGGGTGGAACTGGACGCCCTCGGCCGGCAGCTCGCGGTGGCGGGCGCCCATCACGACGTCGCCGAGACTCGCGCTCAGCTCGAGCTCGTCGGGCAGGTCGGGGTCGGCGACCAGCGAGTGATAGCGACCGGCGACCAGCGGGCTGGGAACTCCCGCGAAGATCGTCCTGCCGTCGTGACTGACCTCGGCCTCCTTGCCGTGGATCGGCTCTCCCTGCACGGTCCGGCCGCCGAACGCCTCGACCAGCGACTGGTGCCCGAGGCAGACGCCCAGCACGGGTGTGCCCGCCTCGGCGAATGCGCGGATCGCCGCGACCGAGATGCCCGCCTCGGCAGGCGTGCAGGGCCCCGGCGAGACGACGAGCCGGTCGGCGCCGCGCTCGAGCAGCTCGCCCACTTCGGCGCGGTCGTTGCGGACCACTTCGATCTCCCCACCCAGCTCGCCCAGGTACTGGACGAGGTTGTAGGTGAAGCTGTCGTAGTTGTCGATGACGAGGATCTTCATCGGCGAGTCACGGCCAGTCCGGTTGCTCGCAGGCCAGCTCGACCGCGCGGAAGACCGCCTTGGCCTTGTTGACCGACTCGTTGTACTCGTACGCGGGTTTGGCGTCCGCGACGGTGCCGCCGCCGGCCTGCACGTGGACCTGGCCGTCCTTGACGACGACGGTGCGGATGTGGATCGCCGTGTCGAGGTCGCCGTTCCAGGAGAGGTAGCCGATCGCGCCGCCGTAGGAGCAGCGCTTGACCGGCTCGAGCTCGTCGATGATCTGCATCGCCCGCACCTTGGGGGCGCCGGAGAGGGTGCCGGCGGGCAACGCCGAGCGCAGCACATCCATCGCCCCCACGCCCTCGCGCAGCGTCCCCGAGACCTGGCTGACGATGTGGAGGACGTGCGAGTAGGTCTCGACGACCATCAGCTCGTCGACGCCGATCGAGCCGTACTCGCAGACCCGGCCGAGGTCGTTGCGGCCGAGGTCGACCAGCATCACGTGCTCGGCTCGCTCCTTGGGATCGTTGACGAGCTTCTCGGCAAGCCTCCGGTCCTCCTCCTCGTCGCTGCCACGCGGGTAGGTGCCGGCGATCGGCCGCGTCTCCACCCGTCGCCCCTGTACCTTGACCAACGGCTCGGGCGAGGCGCCGGCGATCTGGAAGTCGCCGAACTCGAGGAAGTACATGTAGGGAGAGGGATTGACCGCGCGCAGGCCACGGTAGACCGAGAAGGCCTCCACCGGGGCCGGAGCGGAGAAGCGCTGGGAAGGGACCACCTGGAACGCGTCTCCGGCGTGGACGTACTCGACGATCCGCTCCACAGCCGCTTCGAACTCCTCGCGCTCCATCCCGGAGACGAAGCGCGGCGGCTCGGCAACCGCGGGACTCGCCGGCACCGGCACGGCGCCCCGCAGGCGCTCGCGCACCTCGGCGATCGTCGCCACCGAGCGCTCGTAGGCAACGTCGATCCCGCCTTCGTCGTCGGCAAAGGCGCAGGACATGATCGTCAGCTCGTGGCTCAGGTGGTCGAAGACGAGCAGGACGTCGGTGATCATCAACGCCATGTCGGGCAGCCCGAGCGGGTCGGGGTTGGGCTCGGCGAGCGGCTCCACCGTGCGCACCAGGTCGTAGCCGAAGAAGCCCACGGCGCCGCCGGCGAAGGGCGGCAGGCCCTCGACCGGGGCGAGCCGGAAGCGGGCGAGGCTCTCGGCGACGGCGGCGTATGGATCGGCTGCCTCACGATCCTCTCCCCCTGTCTCGCTCAGGACACCGTCGTCCCAGCGCAACACGGAACGGGGGCGGATGCCGACGAAGGAGTAGCGCCCCACCTGGCCCTGCTCGGCCGACTCGAGCAGGAAGCAGGGTGACCCCTCGGGCTCGCCGGCGCGGAGCTTGAGGAAGGCGGAGACGGGCGTCTCGCAGTCGTCGACGAAGCGTGTGCGGACGGGAACCACGTTGCCCTCGCCAGCGAGCGCCCGAGCCTCGTCGAGGCTGGGCTCAATACGCAGCTCGGCGGTGTCAGCCACGACGGCCATTGAGGACCTCCATCACGGCGGCCTGGGAGACCTCGCGCGAAGCCAGCAGCACGCTGAGGTGGTAGAGCAGATCGGCGGCCTCTTCGGCAACACGCTCGTCGGACTCCTCGCGCGCCGCGCGCACGACCTCCTCAGCCTCCTCCTCGACCTTCTCGCCGATCAATTTCGGGTCGTCGAGCAGCGTCACCGTGTAACTGCCCTCGGGCCGCTCGGCGGCACGGCTGCGCAGCGTGCGCTGCAGAACGGCGAGAGCCTCGTATGGGACGGGAGTCGGCTCATCGCCCTCCAGCTCCCGGTAGAAGCAAGAGCGCTCACCCGTGTGGCAGGCAGGACCGGTCGGCTCGACCAAAGCAAGGATCGCATCGCCGTCGCAGTCGATCCGCAGCTGCTTCAGCTTCAGCGCATGACCGGACTCTTCCCCTTTGCGCCAGATCTGGTTCCGCGAGCGGCTGAAGAAATGCACCTCACCGGTGTCAACCGTCAAACGCAGTGACTTCTCGCTCGCGTACGCCAGCGTAAGCACCTCACCGCTCTCAGCGTCCTGCGCGATGCATGGGACCAACCCACGCTCATCGAATTTGACCAACTCCAACATCGAACAATCGTATTGGCACGCGCATGCGAGGGGATGGGGACGCCCTCGAACGGGCGGATATTCAAATCGTCGGTCTCATTAGACCGACGATTGTCCGGGCGAGGGCGTCCCCATCCCCTCGTTACTCAATGCCAAGGCGATCCAGCAAACCCTCGTCCCGCCGCCAGTGGCTGCGCACGCGGATCTTCAGGTCGAGGTGGACCTTTGCGCCCAGCTCGGCCTCCAGCGAGCTGCGGGCCGCGGTGCCGACCTCGCCGATCTTCTTGCCGCCCTTGCCGATCAGGATGCCCTTCTGCGACTCGGTCTCCGCCCACACCTCGGCGCGCACGGTGACCAGACCGTCCTCGCGCCGCTCGAGCTCCTTGACCTGCACCTCGACCGAGTGCGGGATCTCGTCACGGGTCCGGTTGAGGACCTGCTCGCGGATCAGCTCGGCCAGCATGGTCTCGCTCGACTGGTCGCTGTGGTCCTCCGGCGGGTAGAGGTAGGGGCCGTCGGGGACGAGCTCGGCCAGCCGCTGCAC
Organism: uncultured Solirubrobacterales bacterium; assembly: GCA_963824705.1. Taxonomy (GTDB): domain Bacteria; phylum Actinomycetota; class Thermoleophilia; order Solirubrobacterales; family 70-9; genus VRUE01. The sequence continues at coordinate 1,008,208 of CAWGQE010000003.1, read as the reverse complement.
CAGGACGTCGAGGCCTTTGCCGCCACGGGCGCTGATCGGGAATACCTCGTCCACGCCCTCCAGATCGGCGGCCTCGGACAGGACCGGCACCAGCTGGTTGGGACCGACCGTGTCGATCTTGTTGACCGCGCAGATCGTCGGCAGCCTGCTGTTCGCCTCGACCAGAGCGCGGGCGATGAAGCGGTCTCCGGCCCCGATCCCCTCCTGCCCGTTGACGACCAGCAGGGCAAGGTCGGAGTCGGCCAGCTCGCGCTCAACCCGGTGCTGCATCCGCTCGGTCAGCACGTCGCGCGGCCTCTGCACTCCGGGCAGATCGACGAGGACGAGCTGAGAGCCGGCCTCGACGTCGGTGGCGATGCCGCGGATCGCCCGGCGCGTCGTCTGCGGGCGCATCGAGACGATCGCGACACGGCTGCCGACGATCGCGTTGACCAGGGTCGACTTGCCGACGTTCGGGCGCCCGGCAAGGCCGACGAATCCGGCCCGAGTCATCTCAGCCCCGCCATCACGCGGCCCTGCAGGGCCAGCATCTCGCCCGCGTCGCTCTCGTGGTCCATTCCGCAGAGGTGCAGGGTGCCGTGGACCGCCGCCTCGACGACATCGGTGCAGTGCGGGGGGCAAATCGCCACGTCGCCCAGCTCTCGCGGCCCAGCGGTCGGGCCGGCGCCGTCGAGTGGGAAGGCGAGCACGTCGGTTGGAGCGTCCTTGCCGCGGTGGACGCGGTTGAGCTCGCGGATCCGCTCGGCGTCGACCAGCTCGACCGCGATGTGACCGTCGGCGACGCCCGCCGCCGCCAGCGCCGCCGCCACGGCGTCGCGCAGCTCGGCCGGCACGTCGGCGAGGTCAACCCCCATCCGCCGACTGCCCGCCCTGCTGGCGCTCGGCGTGCTCGCCGTAGGCCGCGACGATCCGCTGCACCAGTTTGTGACGGACGACGTCCTCGCCGCCGAAGCGGACGAAGGAGATGTCCTGAACCTCGCTGAGGATGTCGCGGACGACGACCAGACCCGAGCGCTGGTCGGTCGGCAGATCGATCTGGGTGACGTCGCCGGTTACGACCATGCGCGAGTTGAAGCCGAGCCGGGTGAGGAACATCTTCATCTGCTCGGGGCTGGTGTTCTGCGCCTCGTCGAGGATGACGAAGGAGTCGTTGAGGGTGCGGCCGCGCATGAAGGCGAGCGGCGCCACCTCGATCACTCCGCGCTCGAAGTAGCCGTTTACACGGTCGGGGTCGAGCATGTCGTAGAGCGCGTCGAAGAGAGGCCTCAGATAAGGGTCGACCTTGGCCTGAATATCGCCGGGCAGGAAGCCGAGCCGCTCGCCGGCCTCGACCGCGGGTCGGGTGAGGATGATCCGCTGCACTTCCTTCTCGGCAAGGGCATGTGCCGCCATCGCCACGGCCAGGAAGGTCTTACCGGTGCCGGCGGGGCCGATGCCGAAGGTGATCGTGTGGCGGCGGATCGAGTCGACGTAGCGTTTCTGGTTGAGCGTCTTCGGCGCCACCTTGGTGTTGCGATGCCGCCAGACGACGTCCTCGAGGATCTCGGCCGGGCTCTCGTCGGCGTCGAGCGCACCGGTCACCGCTTCGATCGTCCCAGGAGCGACCTCGTGACCCTGCTCGATCAGGTCGACCAGCTCGTCGACAACCGTGGCCGCTGTCTGCACGTCGGTCGAGTCGCCGTCGAGGGTGAGGATGTTGCCGCGCAGGTGGAAGTCGCAATCGAGGCGGCCGCGCAGCGCCCGCAAGACGGCGTCCTCGGAGCCGGCCAGCTCGGCGGCCACGGTGTTGTCGAGGGTCAGTTGCCTACGAGCCAAGTTTCTCTCGCACCGCCGCGCTCACCCGCTTGCCGTCGGCCCGTCCGCCGAGCTTCGGCATCAGCGCCGACATCACCTGCCCCATCTGCTTCTGCTCGGTCGCGCCCGTTTCGGCGACCGCCGCTTCGACCAGCTCAGCCAGCTCCTCATCGGACAGCTGCGCCGGCAGGTAGGCCTCGATCAGCTCGGCCTCGAAACGCTCCGCGCTCGCCTGCTCGCCGCGATCCGCCTCGCGGTAGGCCTCCTCCGCCTCGAGTCGCTTCTTGCGCTCTCGCTGCAGGACCGCGACCTCGTCGCCGTTGCCCAGCTTGGCGTCCTGCTGCAGCGAGTCGACGACCATCCGCAACGCGGCGGCACGCTCCCGCTCGCCCGCTTTCATCGCGGTACGCACATCGGCCTGCACCTGCTCGAGGACGCTCATCTCTCTAAGGGTAGTTGGCGGCGTCGGGCGCCACCGCCAACCCCTTGGAGACGAGATCGGCAATGTCGGCGCTGACCAGCGTCCAATCGTGACGTCGGGCCGCGGCGACGTAGGCAGCGTCGTAGGCAGTGAGGCCATGCTCGGCGGCGACGTCCACGGTGGCATCGATCAGATCGACGTCTACGGCCAGCAGAAGGTCGTTGCACCGCTTGGGGATCGAGCGACACAGCTCTCGCGCAGCGTCGGGTCGGCCCCAGCGAGATCCGACCACATTCGCCACCTCGTAGATCGTCAGGTCCAAAGCGGCGACCGGCACCTTCACGTCAAAGACGAGTCCGCGGGCCGCATCGTAGTAACGGTCATCCGCGTCTTTGGCCGCAACCCAGACGCCGGCATCGAGCAGGAGCATCTCAGTGGGATTCGCGGTCTTCGCGAATCAGCCGGGCCGAGTCCCCACCCATGCGAAGAGGGGGACCGAGAAGATCTTCGATCTCCCTACGCCGGCGGGCCTCGTCGAACTCGAGCTCGCGCTCGGCGAGACGGCGCAGGAAGCCGCTGCGCGTCTCGCGGTTGGCGCGTGCCTGGGCGTCAAGCCGGTCGAGCAGGTCGTCGGGCATTGAGATCATCACCTTGGCCACTGGATGAGTATATACGGTATTGCCAGATGGAATCGCTGTAGTCGTCATGAGTCTGGACGCTCGCAGACCAGGGCGCACAGGTGGGTTGAGAACGTGCCAACTCTGAGAATTCTCCGAGACGAAAGAAAGTCAGCTAGAGACTGGAATGTCGATCCGCTCGACGTCTCCGAGCGGCATCTGCAGGAAGCGGGTGCCCAACTCGCGGAAGGACTCGACGTCGCCGCTGCAGAGGAAGCGGTACTCACCCTCGCCGTCGACGGGACGAGCCAGGCCGGCGGACTCGAGCGTCCGCTGGACCGCCGCGGCAACCGCGTGCCCGCCGCTGACCAGGCGCACGTCGCGACCGAGGATGCGCTGCAGCATCGGCGCGACCAGCGGGTAGTGGGTGCAGCCGAGGATCAGGGTGTCGACTTCGGCGCGCTTCAGCGGTGCGCAGTAGGCACGGGCCATCTCGAGCACCCCCTGGTCGAAGGGCGAGCCGTCCTGGATGAAGGGCGCCAGGTCGGGCGCCTCGACTTCGGTCACCGCGAGCGCCCGCCCCTGGGTCTCCAGGGCGCGCCGGTAGGCGCCGCTCTCGACCGTGTTCGGAGTGGCCAGCACGCCGACCCGGCCGCTGTCGGTGATCGCCGCGGCGATCTCGGCCTGCGGCTCGACCACCGGCACCACCTCCACCCCATGTTCCGCCGCGACCTCGCGGGCCACCCCCTCGCCTATCGAGGTCGCCGTGTTGCAGGCGATCACCAGCAGCTTCGCGCCGCCCTCCAGCAGTAGCGTCGCGATCGCGCGGATTCGCTCGCGCAGGCGCTCCGGATCGCGCGTCCCGTAGGGGAACATCGCCGTATCGCCGAGATAGACGAAGTCCTCCTCTGGCAACGAGACCAGGGACTCGTGCAGCACGGTGAGCCCGCCCACACCGGAGTCGAACATCGCGATCGGCTGCGAAGGATCTAGAGAAATGGTTTGTATGCCATGAAGAAGATCGTCACCACGACGATCAGCCCGGCGAGCGTGCCGACTTTGCCGATTCGGTCGCCCAGCGCTTCGAACTCATCGCTGAGCGTGTCGCCCGACTTCAGATCGCGCTCGGCCAACGCTTTGGCTTCGCGGACCTTGGGCTGGAAGAAGGCATGCTGGAGGCCGAAGAGGACGATGATCGCAAGGAAGCCGACGCTGACGAAGGCGTCGCTCGTCTCCCAAGGCCCGTCAGCGAGTAGGTAGATGCCCGCGAGCAGGAGGACGATCATCCCCGGGTTGACGAGGTAGCGGTCGACCTTCTGTATCCCGGCCATGATCGCCGGCGTCGCCCGCGGGTGCTGCGGCACCACGGAGAAGAAGAAGGCGTAGCCGAAGGTCGGGCCGAAAGCCAATACGACCGCGAGGATGTGCAGGAACAGCGCAATCTTGTAGCCCGGATCCACGATCGTCGCCAGCATCGCCGAGAAAGATATCCGCTAACGGCGACGGAGCAGGAGCGCGGACCAATCCCCGTCGATGCGGCGATCGGCCTCGGTGAGGCCGGCGGGAGCGAAGGCGGCCGCGATTTCGTTTAGCTCCGTGGGAAGAAGACCAGAGCAGACGATGGTGGTGAGATCGGGGGGAGGACTCGGCGGAGCAACAGCGTGGAGGCTCCGGCGAGCCCTCCCCCCGCTCCCGCCACTGACTTCGGATAGTTGACCGGCGATGGCTTTGAGGACGGGTGCTGTCAGGTTGGCCACTGTCGTTGATGCGAGGCCGGGAAGGCCCTCGCGGAGGTTCAGTTGCTCGAGCTCCAGTCGGACTCCGTTTGTAGCTGCGTTGGCACTCGCTGCTTCGATTGAAGCTGCCTCGTGGTCGTAGGCTCGCACCGGGTTCCACCCGAGCTTGGCTGCCGCGATTGCGAGGACGCCCGATCCGGTGCCGAGATCGGTCAGAGGACCGTGACCTTCCCCGGCTTGCTCCAGCTCGAGCAAAAGCTCGAGGCAGAGGCGGGTGGTCGGGTGGGCGCCGGTGCCGAAGGCGCGGCCTGGGTCGACGACGAGGTCGATCGCGCCCTCGCGCGGCTCCTCCCAAGAGGGCCGCAGCCAGAGCCGCTCGCCGATCAGCAGCGGCTTGTGAAAGTCCTGCCAGCGGTCGGCCCAGTCGTCGGGCACCTCGGTCGCGACCAGCTCGACCAGCCCGTCCCCGGCCGCCACCTCGATCTCACCCAGCTCCGGCAGCTCGCCCTCGCCACCGTAGATCGCGTACTCGACGTAGCCGTGACCGCGCTCCTCCTCCACCCCGTTCGGAGCCAGGACGGTCAACTCGGCCAACACCTGCTCGGCCAGCTCGGGAACGCAGCGGACCGCCAGCCGGATCAACCGAAGGCTCTGCGTACGCGCGAGAAGAAGCTCCCCTCGTCGCCGTGCCGCGAGCGCAGGTTGCGGGCCTCAATCGTCTCGCCCAACTTCTCCGCCATCTCGCGCTGCTCCTCCGAGAGCTGCTCCGGGACGATCACCTGCACCGCGATCACCATGTCGCCCGGCGGCCCGCCGTTGGCGCCCGGCATGCCGTTTCCGCGCAGGGCGAACTGGCTGCCCGGCTGGGTGCCGGCCGGAAGCTCGATCTCGCGCTCGCCCTCGTGGCTCGGGATCTTGATCTTGGTCCCCAGCATCGCGTCGATCGCCGAGATCTCGACCGTGTGGATCAGATCCTGGCCGCGCATCGGCCCGCGTCTCACCTCGAAGCCGAAATTGCCACTGAAGAAGGCCTGGAAGATGTCCTCGACCGAGCCGAAGCCACCCGGCGCGGCACCGGCGCCGCGCAGACCCTCATGGCCGTAGGCGTCATAGGCGCGGCGTCGCTCGGGGTCGGAGAGCACCTCGTAGGCTTCCGCGGCCGCCTTGAACTTCTCCTCCGCCTCCGGATCGTGGTCGTTGACGTCCGGGTGCAGCTCGCGCGCGAGGCGGCGGAAGGCGGTCTTCACCTCGGCTTTGCTGGCGTCGCGGCCGACGCCGAGGATCTCGTAGTAGTCCCCGGGCATCAGCCGTAGACCGACTCGCAGTAGCGCGAGAGCTCGCGCGCCGCGCCGCGCACCGAGACGATCGCGGTCGCGTAGTCCATCCGCAGCGGTCCGACCACGCCAACCGAGCCGAGATTTCGGTGAGCCAGGCCGTAGTTCGCGCCGACGACACTGACCGAGCGCAGCTCCGGCTGCGGGTTCTCGCCACCGATCCAGAGAAAGACCGAACGCTCCTCCAGGGCGGAGCGCAGCATCCCGAGCACACCGGCGCGGCGCTCCAGCGCCGTCATCAGCCGGTCGGCGCGGGGCAGGTCGCCACGGTGGTCGTCGGAGAGGAGCCGCGAGGCACCCTCCATGTAGAGGCTGTCGCCAGTTTCCTGCTCGAGCCCGGTGAAGGCCGGACCGAGCGTGGCGAGGAAGCGCGACTCGGCCGGCCCCAGGTCGGGGTCGGCAAGGCGGTTGGCGATCATCCGTGCGCCGACGCCCATCCCGGCAAGGGACTCGTTGAGGTAGCTGGAAGCCCACTCGACCAGACCCGGATCGACCGGCCCATCGAAGTCGAAGACACGCTTTGCGATGGCACCGGTCGAGGCGATCGCGATCGCCATCACCTTGGTCGGCTGCAGGCGCAGGACCTCGACCCGGTGGATCGTCGCGGTAGCGGGCGCCGGCGCCGTGGCGAGCGCCATCAGGTCGGTCATCTGGGCGAGCGCGGCCGTCGTCTCCCGCATCGCCTCGTCGACCTCGCGCCGCAGGCGAGAGAGCTCCAGCTCGACCCCGGGATCGGCCTTCGGCACTCCGGACTCGATCAGCCGATCGACGTAGTAGCGGTATCCAACCTCAGTAGGAACCCGCCCCGCCGAGGTATGCGGGTGGTTCAGAAATCCAGCCGCCTCAAGCGCCGCCAACTCCGCCCGCACGGTCGACGGACCCCACTCAATCTCACGGTTCTCCGCAATCTCCTTCGAAGGCACAGGCTTGCCCGACGCGAGATACGCATCGACCGCCAGCCGAAGAATCAGCTCCTGCCGCTCAGAAAGCATGCATGGAGTCTAGAAGCGCGGGCGGGTGGCCCTCCCCGCGGCTTGTACTTTTTCGGTGCCGGACCGACGGCAGATCTCAGACGTTCCACCGAAAAAGTTGAGCTGGGAGGGCCGCCCGCCCGCGCCCCAGCCCTACAGCGCTACTTCGGCCTCGGCGTTCTTGATCGTTTCGGTGTCGCCTTGCGCGGCGACGACGTCGATCACGGCCCCGCCGCCCTCGACCGACTTGACAGTGCCGCTGACGACGATCTCCGTCTCGGGGGCACCCATGCCACGGAACTGGACCGAAAGGCGTTTCAGCGAACTGGGATCGCCGCCCCCGGCCCCTTCGGCGCTTGCCCGGGCGACGAGGCCCATCATGTAGAGGCCGTGAAGGATCGTGTTCGGCAGGCCGACCGCTTTCGCGAACTCGGGGTCGATGTGGATCGGATTGAAGTCACCCGAGGCGCCCGCGTAACGGTGTGGCAGATACTTGTCCGGCGTCACTCGCAGCTCGGCGATCTGGTCTCCCACGTTGAGCTCCGCCATCTCAGACTCCCCTCACGATGTTGGTCCAGGTCCCGCGCACGACCTCGGCGCCGTCCTGATTCGTCGAGACGGTCTCGAAGACGTAGAAGCCCTTGCCGTCTTTCTCGAAGATCTGCAGGCATTTGGCGCCGGTCGCGATCTCATCGCCCGAGCAAGCCGGCTCGCTCCAGACGAACTCCTGCCCGCCATGCACCATCGCGGCGAAGTTCATCCCCACCTCGGGGTCGAACATCGCCGGGGCAAGTGCCGGGGCGCTGTAGACGACGCAGAACATCGGCGGCGCGACGACGTCGCGGTAGCCGGCGGCCTTGGCCGCCTCGCGGTCGAAGTGCACCGGGTTCTCGATCCCGATCACCCGCGCGTACTCGCCGATCTTCTCCTTGCCCACCTCATACGTCGTGGCGGGCCATTCCTTGCCTATTGCCTCGGTCTTTATAGCCATGGGTCGGAAACCTACCTACTCGTCGATCTGGAGCACTGCCAGGAACGCCTCTTGGGGGACCTCTACGCGGCCGACCTGCTTCATCCGCTTCTTGCCCGCTTTCTGCTTCTTCAGCAGCTTGTTCTTGCGGGTGACGTCGCCGCCGTAGAGCTTCGCGGTGACGTCCTTGCGCAGTGCCTTGACGGTCTCGCGGGCGAGGATGTTGGAGCCGATCGCGGCCTGCACCGGCACATCGAAGAGCTGGCGCGGGATCGTCTTGCGCAGCCGCTCGACCAGCCGCTTGCCCTGCTCGTAGGAAAATTCGCGGTGGACGATGATCGAGAGCGCGTCGACCTTGTCGCCGGCAAGCAGAATGTCGACCTTGACCAAATCGGAGGCCCGGTTGCCGATCGGCTCGTAGTCGAGCGAGGCGTAGCCGCGGGTCGAGGACTTGAGCAGGTCGAAGAAGTCGAGGACGATCTCGGCCAGTGGCATGTCGTAGCGGATCTGCACCCTCTGCGGGCTCAGGTAGTGCATGTCGACATGGGTGCCGCGGCGCGCCTGGCAGAGCTCCATCACCGCCCCCACCTGCTCGGACGGAGCGATGATCGTGGCGCATATGAAGGGCTCTTCGATCGCCTCGATCGCGCCTGGGTCAGGCAGCTCGGTGGGGCTGCGGACCTCCTTCTCCTGGCCGTTGGTCATGTGGACCTCGTAGCGCACGTTCGGGGTCGTCGAGAGCAGGTCGAGCCCGTACTCGCGCTCCAGCCGCTCGCGCACGATCTCCATGTGGAGCAGGCCGAGGAAGCCGCAGCGGAAGCCGAACCCGAGTGCCTCCGAGGTCTCCGGCTCCCAGGACAGCGCGGCATCGTTGAGGGCGAGCTTCTCGAGCGCGTCGCGCAGGTCTTCGAAGCGGTCGGTGTCGATCGGGAAGAGCCCGCAGAAGACCATCGGACGGACCTCGCGGTAGCCCTCGAGTGGCTCGGCGGCCGGTCGCTCCTGGGCGGTCAGCGTGTCGCCGACGCGCAGCTTGGCGACGTCCTTGATGCCGGTGATCAGGTAGCCGACGTCGCCCGCGTCCATTCCCTGCACTCCCGTCATCGCCGGGCGGAAGAAGCCGATGTCGTCGATGTCGGCCTCGGTGCCGTTCTGCATCGCCAGGATCCGCTCGTGCTTGCGGAAGGAGCCGTCGACCATCCGCACATAAGCGATCACGCCGCGGTACTGGTCGAACTCGGAGTCGAAGATCAGCGCCCTGGTGGGAGCCTCCGGCTCGCCCTTGGGGGCCGGGATCCGGTCGACGATCGCCTCGAGCACCTCGACCACTCCCTCGCCGGTCTTGGCCGAGATCCACAGCGCTTCCTCCGGGTCGCCCCCGGTGAGGTCGGCGATCTCCTGCGCGACCCGGTCAGGCTCGGCGCCGGGCAGGTCGACCTTGTTGATCACCGGGATCAGCTCCAGCCCGTTCTCGACCGCCAGATAGGTGTTGGCGACGGTCTGCGCCTCGACTCCCTGGGCGGCGTCGACGACGAGCAGGGCGCCCTCGCAGGCAGCGAGGCTGCGCGAGACCTCGTAGGAGAAATCGACGTGGCCGGGGGTGTCGATCAAATGCAGGTGGTAGGTCTGGCCGTCCGAGGCGGTGTACTCGACCCGCACGGCCTGGGCCTTGATCGTGATCCCGCGCTCGCGCTCGAGGTCCATCGAGTCGAGCATCTGGGCCTGCATTTTCTTCGGGTCGACGGCGCCGGTGACCTCGAGGATGCGGTCGGCCAGGGTCGACTTGCCGTGGTCTATGTGGGCGATGATGCTGAAGTTGCGGATGTGATCCATGGGCCGAGGGAGTATGGCGAGTGGCCGGCGGGTCCTGTCGTCGCCGCCGGGGGTGCCCTCCTGGTGCTGCGATCTGCTCCGGGCAAAGGGACGCAATCCCCAAACGGGATGAGGTCTCGCCCTCCGCAGACTCCGCACTGGCGGAGCACACCCCCGCCACCGACGCCACCCGCCGGAGAGGCGCTATCGGCTACACGCCGATGGGCCCAGGGTGCCGTTCAGCTTGAAGACGACCGTTGGCGGCGTTTTTGAGATTGGCGTTGCTTGGGGGCCCTCGGTCCAGCGGGTGGTTGGTGGGTATGGGGGCTTATTGGGTTCTATGCGGTCGCGGGAGGTGACTACGTAGTCGTAGTGCCCTTCGTTGAGGAGACGGCGCCATTGTTGGCAGCTCGAGGGGGCCTCGAAGCCTCCGTGGGGCTGTTCTTCGCCTATGTACTGGACTTGGTTGGTGAGGTCGGTGCCGAAGAGGGGGTATTGGCGCGTCGAGGTGATCGCGATACGCGCGCCCGAGATGCCATCGGCCCACTTGAAGGCGGCGTTGAGGCCGGGAGTCGCGAAGCTGGGGTTCGCGTAGCGGTTCTCGAGATAGTGACGCTGGACGGGGTAGCCGATCGCGATCGCCGCGAGAAGAACCAGCGCTGCCACCTGCGGCCCGCGGGTCCTGTCACGGTGGCCCTCCCCCATGTGCTCGGGCGCGCTTCGCGCGCCCTCCGCTATGGGGGTCCCCCGCCACCGTGCCACCCACGGGAGTAGCGCTACAGGCAGGACGGTCAAGCCCAGGACCAAAGCGGGCGCGAGGTAGCGCAAGCCGGATTCGAAGCCGCGGGCCATGCCCTCGGGGCCGGAGGCAGAGGTCGGCGCGATCAGCCAGGCGAAAGCCGCGGCACAACCAGTGACGGCGACAACCCGCAACACACTGTCGCGGTCGAGGTTAGGTCCGGATAGCGATCCAAAGCTCGACCGCGCTGCGAAAACAGGCAGGAGAAGGCCTACCAGGGCGAGAGCAGCGAGCAGCGGCCAGAGGATCGTCAGGCCCCCGTGCAGTCCCGGCAGGAACCAGTCGGACCAGACCGAGCCGTTGGTCAGGTAGCCAAGCACGCTGTGGCCTTCACGTCCCCCCAGCGCTTGGTCGGGCGCGGGCAGCGAGATCGGGCCGATTGAGTCGAACCAGGGCAGCGGATTACCGGTGTGGATCAGGTTGCGCAGGTACCAGTAACCGCCGCCGGTCAGAGCAGCCAGGCCAGCTGCCGCAAGAGCTCGCCATCGCCTGTCTGCTGGCGCCGTCACCGCAAGCCCCATGACGAGAACAGCGGCAGGTAGGAGGAAGTTGAGCTTGGTGCCCGCGGCTAGACCCGCTGCCAAGCCGACAACGAGAAGGGCGCCCGTGGAAAGCCCAGCCTCACCCTCTCTCCGCACCGCCCACGCATTGAGAGCAATCGCAACAGCAGCAAGTAGGAAGAAGATCCCGACGATGTCGTTTCTTGCTTCCCCTGCTTGATCTGAAAGCACCGGAAGACTCAGCGCGACAGCTCCCAGCGCCAGCGACCACGGCGCAACTCGGTACGGCCTCCCGATGCACCAGCAAGCAATCAGGCAGCCGACAAACCAACCGAGATTCAGCAGCGGCGAAAGCACATCTCTACCGAACGCCAGCATCCCAACCGAGTGGAAGATTTCCGCATTCGCCGGGTAGAACCACGCGAGGAATTGCGGCGCGATGAAGTGCAAATCCCAGGTGCTTCCACTCTGAAAGAACCCGGCGGCGAACGGCCCGTGATACCAGGTCGAATCGAACCCGGTCATGCCAGTCCCCAGCTTCGCCTTGACCTCTACACCGAACTTGACAATCGCGATCGCAGCTACCGCCAGCGCGATCAATGTCGCGCTCCGAGTGGGAGGGCGGGGGCATCCCTCTCGCGCAGCGGCGTCCTCTTTTTCGCCCCGCCCTCCCCCAACCCATCGCCACAATCCCAAGCCAATAACGGCAACGCCAACGAGATACGGCACTGGTTCGAACAACGCGAAGCTCCCAAGCAACTCGCCAGTCCAGATGAGAATCGCGAGAGCCAATAGCGCGGTCGCGAGATGGGCCGGCGCTCCCGAGAAAGCTGGAAGCAGCCTTATGCGGATCGCGGATGCGCCGTAGCTCGCGAAGCCGACGAGCCAGGCCAGCTCAAGCACGCCCAGCAGGTAACGCGGCAGATCGAGCATCTAGCGGCGGCGGACCAACCGCGTTATCTGCTCGAGCTCGGCAATGCGGAGGAGCTTGGCTGCCCCGACGTAGACCAGGCCGCCCAGCGCCAGGGCCATTCCCAACGAGACGATCTGACCTCCTAGGCCGCGGCCAAGGGCGTTGTCGAGCAGGTCCCAGACCCCGAATGAGACCGCCGCAAGCGCCGCTGCCGCCAGGGTTATGCGCATACCGGTGGAGAGCAGCCTGCCTAGCTCGAGGCCGCCGAGCTCGCGGCGCAGGACGACGGCCTGGGCGAGCACGGCGGCGGTCGTGCCGATGCCCGTTCCGGCGACGATCCCTCCGGTGCCGAAGGGCTTGTAGAGGAACAGGGCACCGAGTGCGGAGACGACTAGGTCGAGAGCGGCGAGGCCGGTCGCCATCCAGGGGCGCTGGAGGCTGAAGAAGGTCCGCGTCTGCAAGAGGTAGAGGCCGTTGGTCGGCAGCGAGAAGGCGAACCAGAAGAGGGCGGTGGCGACCAGGGTCGTCTCCTGCGGGGTGAACTCGCCGCGCTGGTAGACCAACCGGATCATCGGCTCGGAGAGGACCAGGACCGCGGCAGCGGCGGGCAGCAGGACGAAGAGGATCTGGCGCATCCCGTTGGCCATCGTCGCTCGCAGGTTGTCGTGCTCGCCACGGGCGGCGAAGCGGGCGAGCGTCGGGAAGAGGACGGTCGCGATCGCCACCGAGAAGATGCCCTGGGGAAGCTGGTAGATGCGGAAGGCCTTGTCGATCGCCGCCGGCGACTGATCGCTGACCAGGCTGCCGAAGAGGCTGTTGATCAGCAGGTTGAAGTTGATCAGGCCGAGGCTGATCGTCACCGGCAGCATCAACAGGAGGACGCGGCGCACGTCCGGGTTGCGCCACTCGAAGCTCCATTCGAACTTGAAGGGCGTATTGCGCAGATCCCAGGTCGGGATCAGGAGCTGAACCAAGGTGCCGGCGAGGATGCCGATCGCGTAGGCGTAGATCCGGTTCTGCCCGTGGAAGGCCGGGATCAGGAAGACCAGTGCAGCGATGATCGTCAGGTTCCAGAACAGGGGCGAGATCGCGAAGGCGCCGAAGCGGTCGTAGCTGTTGAGGATGCCGACGACGACACCGCTCAGCCCGAGCAGGATCAGGATCGGGAAGAGGACCTGGGAGAGGGTGACGGTGAGATCGAGGATCGCCCCCTCGAAGCCCGGAGCGAAGAGCGGCATGATGAGCGGCGCCAGCAAGACGAACAGCGCCGTGATCGCGCCCAGCACGAGCGTGACCAGCAGCAGCAGCGTCGAGGCGAGGCGGAAGGCCTCGCGGTAGTTCTTTTTCTCCAGCTGCTCGGTGAAGACCGGGACGAAGGCCGGCTGCAGCGCCGCATCGGCGAAGAGGGCGCGCACCAGGTTGGGGACCTGGAAGGCGATCGTGAAGGCGGACATCGGCCCGCTGATGCCGTAGTAGCCGGCGGCGACGACCTCGCGGACGAGGCCGGCGATACGCGAGGCGGCGGTCGCGATCGAGAAGAACGCGGTGGAGCGCGCGATGCGCCCCGACCGCAGGCCGGGAGCGGGCTCGCCGGAGCTTTCCTCGCCGGGCTCGAAAGCCTCGGCGGCGCGCACGGCGGCGTCGGCGGCGACCGCTGCCTCCTCGCGATCGTCTCTGTCTGGTGCCCTGGGGGTCTCCAAGCTGGGTCTCAGTCGCTATAGTCGGCGGCCGCCTGGGACCGGCAGACGCCGCTCCGAGGCTCACGACTCATGGCCAACATAGCCTCACAAAAGAAGCGGATCCTACGCAGCGAGCGCGAGCGAACTGAGAACCGGCTCCTGACCAGCACGGTCAAGACCTATTTCCGGCGGCTCGAGAGCGCTGTCGAGGGTGGCGACACGGCAGCGATCGAGGCCGAGCACCGGGCGCTCGTCTCACGCATCGACAAGGCCGTCCAGAAGGGCGCCTTCCACAAGAACACCGCCGCGCGGAAGAAGGCGAAAGCCGCCCGTATTGCGGCGGCCGCCGCCAAGTAGTCAGGCCGGCACGCCCGCCGCGGCGCGCAGCGCCAGGGTCAGCGCCAGCTCGTCGCCGTAGTCGGCACCCCCGCGACACCAGACCTCGAGATCGGCAAGGGCGATCGTCGCCTCCCGCAACTCACCCGCATCGACGTTCTGAAGCCTGCCGACGAGCTGCTTGGCCGCGTAGGGATGCATGCCGAGGCTCGACTCGACCTGCTTCGGCGGTATCCCCTCCTTCAGCATTGCCGCCACCGCGCAAGCTTTGCGCAAGCGCGACGCGAGGCCGTAGATCAATCCGGTGACGTTCTCCCCCTGCGAGATCAGCCGCTCGGCGATCCGCAGGGCAGCCGCCGCGTCGCGCTCGAGCAGCGCGTCGGACAGCGCCCAGACGACTGCCTCGGAGGTGTCGGCGATCATCGCGTCGAGGTCGGCAGCGTCCACCGCCCCGTCCTCTCCCGCCCAGAGGGCAAGGCGCTCCAGCTCGCTGTGAAGGCGCTGTGGATTCGCGCCCATGCGGTCGACCAGCATGCGCGCCGCAGCGGAGTCGAGACGGAAGCCAAGCCGCTTGGCGTCGGCGACCAGCACACGTGGCATCTCCCTCGCCTTGGGAGCCTCGAACTCGTGGATCTCCCCCTTTGCCGCCTTGACCGCCTTGACCAACTTCACCGGCGCTTTCGCCCGCGCAATCAAGACGACACTGAGGTCCGGAGGCAGTCCGGCGAGCGCCGCCGCCACCGCTTCCAGCTGCCGGTCGCGCCAGCGCTCCACGCCGTCGGCGAGCAGGTAGCGGCGGGATTCCGTCAGCGACATCGCCGGGATCGCCCCCAGCAGAGCCTCGTGATCGGGCGCGCCCCGGCCCTCACCGGGCTCGAAGATCTGCAGCGAGGCAACTCCCCCGTCGCGCTCCGCTCGCGCCCGCAGGCGCGAGCGCGTCGCGTCGATCTTTGCCCCGTCGGTACCGGCGATCAGATAGAGAGGGCGCATCTCCTCGGCCATCGGCCGAGTCTAGATGGCGGCCCGGAACGGCCGTCTACCAGTGACCGTGGCCGTGACCCCAGGACGACGTGTGCGATTGCTCGCTTTCGGATTCTTCGGGGGCGTTGGCTTCTTGTGGAGGAGCTTCGTTCGGGGCGGGCGCGGTTTCAGGACTTTCGCTCGGGGCGGGCGTGTCCGAATCGTCCCCGTCGTGCGAGTGGCCATGACTGTGATTCGTGTGGCCATGACCGTGCTCGTCGTTTTCGTCGGTGGCCGGCGGAGTCTGCGAGGGGATCGGAGACTCCGGCGTCTCAGACACCGTACCCGGGGACGAGGAGTTGAGATTGGAAACCGCGACCGCTGCAGGAGCGGCAGCCGGCGTCGGCGCGGCAGGGGGAGCGGGCTGCTGGGCGACAGGAGTCGGATCCGGGACCGCTTCGCTGGGCAGGCTGCCGCCGACCGGGCTCGCAGGAGTCGGCTGGGAGGCGACAAGACCCGCGGTCCGGGGGGCTCGTGATCCCGCCAGTGCCACGGCCCCACCGGGACGTGGCCTCGGCTTGCCCGAAGAGATCCCTGGACTCGTTTGGCTGGTCGCGGCGGAGATTGCCAGGCGGCCACCCCGAGTCCCCGCTTTCGCGACGACCGCGGCCTTGCCGACCGCCTGATGCCCGCTCCCGAAGCCGGGGATCGGAACCCCGGCAATCAACGGCCAACTCTGGTTGAGCGCCAGAGCGATCATCGCCAGGCCGATTGCGGCGGTTACGCCGAGCAATGCCAGCGATGTACTGCGGGTCCGCTCGAGCAGTCCGTCGCCGAGAACACTCGTTCTGAGGGCAGACCGCAGCGACCGCTGTCGATGTTTGGAGAGCACCGATACGTCCATCGACCGCCTCGCGCCGATCGACAAGGCGGCGGCGAGATAATCCCAATATCGATTCGTTGATTCGTCCAGGGATTGGCAAGGAAATGCTCCCTCGGTCGCGACCTCAGCCATCGTCGTTGCTCACGCGAACCGAATCGCCAACCACTTCGAGCACGACGGTTCCGTCGCGATCGGTGCGCAGGGTGGGAACACCGTGCGAAGCAAGCGTCGCGAGAGTAGCCGCGGTCGGGTGGCCGAACGGGTTCCCGGCACCGACTGAGATCACCGCCAGGCGCGGCCGGACGCGGTCGAGCAGATCGCCGAGCCCAGCGTCGTCGCTGCCATGGTGGGCGACCTTGAGCACGTCGATGGGCCCCGGTTCGATCGGCGTCGTTTCCGCCTCCGCATCGGCGGTCAGCAACATCGAGAAACGGTGCCAGCGGGCAAGCATGACCAGCGCCATCTGGTTGGGGTCTTCGCCGGCGTGCGAGCCGACGAGCAGCTCGGCCGGCGGCCAGAGCACGTCGAGCCGCAACCCACCCGATCGCAGCTCGCTCCCCCGGGCGAGGCGGCGGGCGGGAACCCCCGCGGCGGCGACCTCGGCCAGGGTCTGCGCTTTCAAGACCCCGTAGATGAGGTGCCCGATCGGGAAGGCGCCAAGCAGGTCCCGGATCCCACCTGCGTGGTCTGACTGATCGTGGGTGACGATCGCCGCGCCGAGCCGGGTGACCCCGGCGCCGCCCAGCTTCGCCGCGAGCCCGTCCCCAGGCGGCCCACCATCGACCAGCGCGGCCGCCGCGCCCCGGGGCTGCAGCAGGATCGCGTCGCCCTGGCCGACGTCGAGGACGGAGATCCGCAAGCCCGCGGGCTTTGAACCCTCGGCACCTGCACCACCGCCGGCCGGCCACACAAAGACCAGCGCTAGGGCGACGAGCGCTACTGCCACAATCCCCCGCCGACGGGCCGAAAGCACGCCTATCCGGTGAGAGATCGACCCTTCGGCGACATTGCGGCGGCGGATGAGACGTCGACTGCGCCCTAGCCGCCGAACGAGGATCGCCGAGGCTGCGATAGCGACGTAGGAGCCGACCAGGCCGCCTATTCCCAGCCGCACGTGCAGGTAGGCCCAACTCGGACGGCCGCACCAGGCGGCTACCTGAGCGATGTAGGCAAGGAGGAGGGAGTTGGCGACATTGAGCGCTCCGACCGGCAGGCCGGGCACCTGGCCGGCGGCGCCGACCAACATTCCCAGCCACATCGCCGGTGCCACCGCGGGCAGTGCCAACAGGTTGGCGACGAGCGTCATCGTCGAGATCGCTTCGAAATGGAAGGCGATCAGCGGCGCCGTGGCGAGCGTGGCGGCGATCGTCATCGCCGCTGCCTCGGCCAGAGCGCGGCACCAGCCGCGGGTGCCGATCCTCGCCGCGATCCCGGCCCGGAGCGGCGCGGCCAGCAGGAGGATGCCAAGAACCGCCGCGAAGCTGAGCTGCCAGCCGACGTCGGCCGCGATCCCAGGCTCGAGGACGAGCAGAACCACCGCCGCGAGCACCAGCGCGTAAAAGCGCGAGGCGCGGCGGCCGGCCAGGGTCGCCAACACGCTCAGCGCAGCCATGATCCCCGCGCGCTGGATCGACGGACCGGCGCCGGCCAGCGGCATATAGACGGCGATCAGGCCGAGCACCCAAAGCAGACGGGTGCGGAGCGGCAAGCCGAGCGCCGCCAGCACCGGCATCGCCAGCAGGACGAGCAGCGCCACGTTCTGTCCCGATACGGCCAGCAAGTGGCTCAGCCCGGCGCGGCGGAAGTCTTCCGTCGTCCCCTCGTCGATCTGCTCGTCCTCGCCGAGCACGAAGCCGCGCGCCAGCGCCGCCTCCCGCGTCGGCATTCCCCGGCCGAGCGCCGCCTCGGCGCGAGCGCGGATCTCGCCGCTGTGGGAAAGCGCCAGCACCACCGCCGCCGCGACCAGTAAAAGCGGCACTGGCAAGCTCCAGGTGCGCATGGCACTAAGGCTGCAGTCGGGACCGCAGCGATTCCATCGTCGCGGGACCGATCCCACTCACCCGGTCGAGCTGATCGACCGAAGCGAGACCGCCGTGCTGGTCGCGGTATTCGACGATCTTGGCGGCGGTCACGGGACCGATGCCGTCGATCGTGTCGAGTTGCTCGACGCTGGCGCTGCCGAGGCTGATCGGGCCGTCTTCCGCCGCCACGCCCGCGGTCGAGATCGATCCACCCGGTCCTCGCTTCGGCACCATCACCTGCTGCCCGTCGGCGAGGCGCGCGGCGCGGTTGATCCCTTCGAGCAGGGCGCCGCCGGCAGCACCGCCGGCGCGTTCGATCGCATCAACGACGCGCGCGCCGGCCGGCAACCGGTAGACCCCGGGCCGCCGAACGGCTCCGGCGACATCGACCACGATGTCGGAGCCACCGCCGCTTTTCAGACTGAAGCCGGCGGAGTCGCTCGGACTTGAGGCGAACGCGGCAGATGCCGCCGCGCCATCGCCCTCAGCGCGGATCGCCCTCGCCCCGACCAGCAGGAGGGCGATGGCGATGGCACCGTAGACGAGGACCTGGGACCGCGAAAGCTCTGGCATGGACCGCAGCGTCACCGGTCCGAGCGCACGCGTGGCGCGCTAAATCGAAAAAATCAGCTACAAGTTTTCGTCGTCGTCGTAACCGGCCACCTCGGCGAGCTGATCGCTGTAGAGCTCGGCCGCGGCGACCGGAGGCGACTGCACCGAGATGCAGGCCAGCCCCTCCTCGCCGTTGTTGGCGATCGAGTGATCGGTGGCGGGCGGGACGAGGACCAGGTCGCCCTCCGCGACTCCCTGCGTGTCGCCGGCGACGGTCATCGTCCCGGCCCCCCGCACGACCACGTAGACCTGCTCGGCCTCCTCATGGGAGTGCAGGGTCTGGTCGGCGCCGGCGGGAATCTCCAGCCAGGTCACCGACATGTTGCGGGACCCGAGCTCCCCCGCGTCCATCAAGGCGTGGTAGCGAAGCCTGTGCCACTCCTCAGTGGGAGCGTCTGAGAGGCGCCTGACGAGCACGGCGGCTTTGTACCAGAAAGGAGGCCCTCATCCGTGTGAACTCAGCGAACGACGAGGTTCACGAGCTTGCCCGGGACGACGATCTCCTTGACCACGTCCTTGCCGTCGAGGTAGTGCCGCACGTTCTCGCTCTCTCGGGCCAGCGCGAGCAACTCGGCCTCGGACGTGTCAGCGGCGACCTCGATCCGGTCGCGCAGCTTGCCGTTGACCTGGACCACGAGCATGACGGTGTCGCTGGTCGAGCAGGTCGGGGTCGGCGTGCGGCCAGGGCTCTCCCAGACACGCTCTCCCTCCAGTCACTCGTAGACCTCGGCACCAAGGTGTGGGGCAAACGGAAAGAGCAGCGAGGCCGCCGTCGACGTCGCGAAGCGCACCGCCACGTCGCCGTCGGGCTCGCCGTAGAGGCCGTCCTTGAGCCGGTAGATCTCGTTGACCAGCTCCATCACCGCGGCGATCGCGGTGTTGAACTGGAAGCCGCGCTCGATGTCGCGGGTGACCTTGTCGATCGCCCAGTGGGCCTTGGCGAGCAGCTCGCGCGCGTCGCCCTTCGCGGCCCCGCCGGGCTCTCCCGCCTCGGTCCGCTCCGCGACCTCGCCGCAGAGGCGCCAGAGCCGCGAGAGGAAGCGGTAGATGCCCTCGACCCCCTCGTCGGACCAGTCGCCGCCCGCTCGGCGGGCCCATGAAGCAGACGTAGGTCCGGGCGGTGTCGGCGCCGTAGCGCTCGACGTACTCGGCCGGGCTGACCGTGTTGCCGCGCGACTTGGACATCTTCGCCCCGTCGCGGGTGATCATCCCCTGGGTGAAGAGGTTGGCGAACGGCTCCCGCGCCTCGAGCAGATCCATGTCGGCGAGCGCCTTGACGAAGAAGCGCGCGTACATCAGGTGCAGGATCGCGTGCTCGACGCCGCCGATGTACTGGTCGACGGGCATCCAGTAGTCGGCCGCGGCGCGTCCCAGGCGGCCTTCGTCGTTGCGGGGATCGAGGTAGCGGAGGAAGTACCAGGAGGAGTCGACGAAGGTGTCCATCGTGTCGGTCTCGCGCCGGGCCGCGCCACCGCACTTCGGGCACTCGGTCGCGACCCAGTCCTCGGCCGCCGCCAGCGGGCTGCTTCCCCTTCGGCGCGTACTCCTCGATGTCGGGGAGCACCACCGGCAGCTGGTCCTCGGGCACGGGGACGATGCCGCACTCCTCGCAGTAGACGATCGGGATCGGGGCGCCCCAGTAGCGCTGGCGAGAGACGAGCCAGTCGCGCAGGCGATAGTTGACCGCCGACTTCGCCCCGGCCGTCCTCGCCCAGCCAGGCGACGATCTCGTCGTAGGCCTCGCGGTTGTGCTTGCCGTCGAAGCGGCCCGATTTGGTCATCGGCCCGTCGCCTGGATAGGGCAGGCCCTCGTCGTCGCGGGCCTCCTCCGGGTCGGTACCTTCGATCACCCGCCGGATCGGCAGGTCGAAGGCCTTGGCGAACTCGTAGTCGCGACTGTCGTGGGCCGGCACCGCCATGATCGCGCCGGTCCCGTACTCCATCAGCACGTAGTCGGCGACGAACATCGGGATCCGCTCGCCGTTGACCGGGTTGACGACGCTCGCGACCGAGCGGCACGCCCGTCTTCTGGCGCGCCTCGTCGCCGCGCTCCTCGACCGACTCGCGGGCGACCTCGTTGACGTACTCGCGGACCGCCTCCTCGTCCGCTGTGCCGGCGGTCAGCCGCTCGACCTCGGGGTGC
Source organism: uncultured Solirubrobacterales bacterium (assembly GCA_963824705.1). Taxonomy (GTDB): domain Bacteria; phylum Actinomycetota; class Thermoleophilia; order Solirubrobacterales; family 70-9; genus VRUE01. The sequence continues at coordinate 987,710 of CAWGQE010000003.1, read as the reverse complement.
TCGGGGGCAAGGACGAAGAAGGTCGCCCCGAAGAGCGTGTCGGGGCGGGTGGTGAAGACGGGGAAGTCGAGATCGAGCTCCTCGCAGCGGAAGATCACCTCGGCGCCCTCCGAGCGGCCGATCCAGTTGCGCTGCATGGTGATCACGTTCTCCGGCCAGGACTCGAGCAGGTCGAAGTCGTCGAGCAGCCGCTCGGCGTACTCGGTGATCCGGAAGAACCACTGCTCGAGCTGGCGCTGCTGCACCGGCGTGCCGCAGCGCTCGCAGTGGCCGTCGATGACCTGCTCGTTGGCGAGCACGGTCGCGTCCTTCGGGCACCACTGGACCGGTGCCTCGTCGCGGTAGGCGAGACCGTGCTCGAAGAGGCGTAGGAAGATCCACTGGGTCCAGCGGTAGTACTCGGGCGTGTGGGTGCCGAGCTCGCGCGTCCAGTCGATCGAGATCCCCCACTCGCGGAACTGGCCGCGGAAGGACTCGATCGAGCGCTCGGTCGCGTCGCGCGGCGGCTCGCCGGTCTTGATCGCGTTGTTCTCCGCCGGCAGGCCGAAGGCGTCGTAGCCCATCGGGTGGATCACCTCGAAGCCGTGACGACGGCGGAAGTGAGCGATCGCGTCGCCGACCGAATAGCACTTGAGGTGGCCGACGTGGGGCTCGCCCGAGGGATAGGGCAGCATCTCCAGCACGTAGCACTTCGGCTTGGCCTCGTCGAAGCCAGGCTGCCCCGGGTTCGGGACCTCCCAGGTCTTCTCCTCGGCCCATACCCGCTGCCACTTCGCCTCGATCGCCTTGGGGTCGTAACCGGCCATGTCGGCATCCTATGAAGAACCAATTAGCGAGCATCGCAATCTGATTCTTTGCGAGCGGCGCCGATACGGCGCATAGCCACCGCCCCCGGACGCGAAGCGGAGGAGGCGGTGGTTTATACGACGGGCGAGACCGCCTCGAGGATGTGAGGCCAGATGTAGACCTCGATCGTCGCCGCCGCGACGAGGGTCGGGATCGCGATCGCAACGGTGAGGAAGGTGGCCGCGAGGAGCTGGTTCCACTCGCCGCGGCGGCTGGCGATCAGCCAGGCGGCAAGGGGGAGGAAGAGGGCGGTCAGCTCGGGGATCGCGTGGGGCAGCACGGTGAGGATGAGGACGGCGCGGGAGATGTCGAGCTGGGAAGCGACAGTCGCGCCCTGAAAGCCGAGATAGAGGGACTGGGTGAGGAGCGAGAAGAGGGTGACGGCGGCGACGAAGAGGATCGCGAACTGACCCGCCTTGACATGGACCCAGCGCGAGAGGCCGCTGCGCTGAGCGGCGGCGATCGGCATCGAGGCGCCGGCGATGAAGCCGGCGACACAGGCCGTCGCGTGCAGGGCGAGGACCAGCGAGTTGCGCCAGAGAATCGGCAGCAGGTCCCCGAGATCCTGCGGTTCGGTCAGACCCGGCAGGTGAATCGGGCTGATGTCGGGCGTCAGCAGTCCCGAGACCACCCAGACCGCGCCCAGCAGCGACAGCGCGATCGCCAGGCTGAGGGCCAGCCAACTGCGCAGGACGGCCCACGGGCGCCCGTTCCAGGCCTCGAGGGTGTCCCGCGTGTCCTGCATGCCGTGCGAAAACACATGCTCGTTCGCGCTGTTCATCGCCTGATCATCGGCACTCGGGGGGCAACGATTGAGCGAAGTAGGCTGCGCCGGTGATCGTCCTGCTCCTGATAGTCGCCGCGATCAGCTGGCACTTCTCGGACGCCGTGCTTGTCCCGGACCACTCCGACTGGACCGCGAGCACGCGGGTCGAAGCGCTGCCGCCAGGCCGGATCGTCCTCGCCCGGAACGAAGACTCGGAGCGCCCCGGCGTCTACGGGCTCGACTGGACGGGGGGCCACGCGATCGTCGGCGCGATCACTGCCGCCAATGCCGAGACGGTGACCCGCCGGCTGCGTGAGGTGCACGGATACCTGGTGCCCGAAATGGACGTCGGGGTCGAAGCGAACGTATACGTCGGAGATCCCGAGCAGGCATTTGACCTTCGCTCCGACGAAGTGAGGGTCCCCGACGAACTCGGTCCGATGCCGGCCTGGTCGGTTCCCGCCGGGGGCGATACCTGGGCGATCGTCATACACGGGATCAACGGAACTCCGCAGGAGGGATTGCGCCTTGTCCCAACTCTGCACCGGGCCGGGCTACCGACCCTGCTGATCGCTTACCGCGAGGACCTCGGCGCGCCGCCGAGCCCGGACGGCTTCCACCACATGGGCCTGACCGAGTGGCGTGATCTTGCAGCCGCTGCCCGCTACGCGCTCGCCCACGGGGCGCGGCGCCTCCTGCTCGCCGGCTACTCGATGGGCGGCGCGATCGTCACGCAGTTCATGCAGCGCTCGCCCCTGGCATCGCGCGTCGCCGGTCTCGTCCTCGACGCGCCGGCTCTCGACTGGAAGCGGATCCTCGAATTCAACGCCACCCGGTTGGGGTTCCCGGCCCTCGGCGCCCTGCCGGTCGAGTGGGCGATCGACGCCCGTATCGACGCCGACTGGGACAACCTCGATGCCCTTCGGCACCCCGAAGCCTTCCAGCTGCCGATCCTGCTCTTCCACGGCACCGACGACAAGGTCGTGCCGATCTCGACCAGCGACGCCTTCGCCGCCGAGCTGCCCCACTGGGTGACCTACTACCGCGTCCCGCATGCCGGCCATACCGAGTCATGGAACGTGGCTCCCACGCTCTACCAGCGCCGGTTGCGGAGGTTTCTGGCCCGCACGCTCGCGACAAATTAAGCAGGCGCGTGGCCGATCGTTGCGTGGGGAATGGAGCTAGTGGGGCTCGAACCCACGACCTCCTGACTGCCAGTCAGACGCTCTTCCAGCTGAGCTATAGCCCCGCAGGGTGCTGAGTTTAGAGGTTGGGTGACGACGCCGGGAGCTACGCGGCGCGCTGCTCTGGGTCCTGATCGTCGTCCACGTCGAGGACCAGGTTGTCGTCGGCGGTGCGGCGGATGTTGAAGTCGAAGGGAGCGTTCTCTTCCAGCTCACGAAGGAGGTCGACGGGCTCGTCGAGCCGCATCGAGAGCGTCGCGCGGCCCTCGGAGAAGCGTTCGACCGAGATCTCCGAGGCCCCGAGACGACCGACCGCGTTTTCGAAGCCGACCAGCTGCGAGAAGTCTCCGAGCGGGCCGATCTCGAGCTTGATCAGACCCTCGAAGAGCTGTCCCAGGGCAGCCTCGGCGCTGGCGGGCGCCGCCGGCTCGGCACCGTTCGTCGAACTCTCATGGACCTCGGCAAGATCCTGCGTGCGCCGGCTCACCTCTACGGCCTCGCGCAGGGCCTTCATCCGGATCCGCGTCGCCTGCCCACGTGCCTGCGACTGGATCTCCTCCAGCCGCTCGGAGACCGCGTGCAGGGAGACGATGCTGCGCTCATGGCGCTCGTCGGCTTCCCGCAGGCGCTCGGTCAGGCCGCGGATCTCACGCTCGCGCTCGATCACCATTCCCGAGAGCGAGGCCAGTTCGGAATCCGCGCTGGACGCGTGGTGCTCGACGGCGGAGATCGCCGCGTCGCGCGCCGACATCGCCGCGTCGACTTCGTAACGGCTGTAGCCGAAGAGCGCCCGCTTGAAGCTAGCCATGCGCGGCACCGTAGAGGTGCCCTCGGACGCCATCCTGTGACAGTTGCAACTCGAGCCGCGGCGCCTCGCGCCAGAGGTCCTCGAGCTGGTAGCGCTCCCTTTCCTCGGCGGTGAAGACGTGCAGGACGGCGTCGAGGTAGTCGAGCACGATCCAGCCGGCCGCCCCCTCCCCGTCGACCCCGCCGGGCAACAACGCATGCTCCCCCTTGAGGCGCAACTTGACCTCGTCGACTATCGCCCGCGCCTGGCGTTCGTTGCGCGCCGTGCAGATCGCCAGGAAGTCCGTATAGGCGGCGAGGCCGCGCATGTCGAGGACGACGATCTCGGTCGCCCCTTTCGAGTCGGCCAGCTCGGCCAGCCGCCGCGTCAGCGCCTCGGACTCGAGGCCGCTCATGAGTAGATCCCCTTCTCCTCGATGAACCGCGCGACCGCCTCCGGCACGAGGTAGCGCAGCGGCCTGCCGGCCGCCGCCCGCTCGCGCACGGCGGAGGAGGAGACGCCGAACTGCGGCATCTCGAGCATCGTCGCCTTCCCCTCGGCGCTGACGCCGCGCATCACCGCGCCCACGTCGGCCTCGGATATGCCCGAGCGGCGCGCCACCGCCAGCCGCGCCAGCCCGACCACCCGCCGCGGCTCGCGCCAGCTCTCGAACCCGACGGCGGCGTCCGCCCCCATTACGAACACCAAGTCCGGTTCTTCCCTTTCGCGTGCAAGCAATTCCAAGGTCTCATACGTGTAGGACGGCCCCTCGCGTTCGACCTCCAGCGTGGAGACGGTGAAGCGCGGGTCGTCGGCGGCGGCGAGCCGCGTCATCGCCAGCCGCAGCTCCCGGCCGGGATCGTCGTGTATCCGCTTGTGCGGCGCCTCGCCGGTCGGCACCAGCACGACCTCGTCGAGCCCGAGCTGCCAGAGCGCCTCCTGGGCAAGCGCGAGGTGCCCAAGGTGGGGCGGGTTGAAAGCCGAGCCGAGGACGCCGATCGCGGGACGAGCGCTGTCGGTCCCCGGGGCGTTACTCACGCACTTGGCCGTCGCCGTGGACGACGTACTTGTAGGTGGTCAACTCGCGCAGGCCAATCGGGCCGCGGGCGTGCAGCTTCTGGGTCGAGTTGCCGATCTCCGCCCCCATCCCGAACTCGAAGCCGTCGGTGAAGCGGGTCGAGGCGTTGGTGTAGACGGCGGCGGCGTCCACCTCGGCGGCGAAGCGCGCGGCTGCGTCGTCGGAGCGAGTGACGATCGCCTCGGAGTGACGGGTGCCGTGACGGTTGACGTGATCGATCGCCTGATCGAGCGAGTCGACGACGGCGACGGCGAGCTTCAGATCGAGGTACTCGCTATCCCAGTCCTCTTCGCCGGCCGGACCGACCTCGACTCCGCCGGCGGCTGCCCGGGCGCGCTCGTCGCCGACCAGCTCGACATCGGCGTCGCGCAGCTCGGCGAGCGTCCCGGGCAAGAACTCTTCCGCGACCGCCGCGTCGACCAGCAGCGTCTCGGCCGCGTTGCAGACACCGGGGCGCTGCGTCTTCGCGTTGACCGCGATCCGCCGCGCCATCTCGAGGTCGGCGTCGGCGTGGACGTAGACATGGCAGTTGCCGGCGGCCGCGAAGATCACCGGCATGGTCGCGACGTCCTTGAGCGCGTTCTTCAGACCTTCGCCACCACGAGGGATGAGCAGGTCTACGGTCTCCTCCTGGGTCGCCAGCTCGGCCAGGTCCTCGTGCCCGCCGCCGGCCAGGAGCACCGCCGCGTCCGCCGGCAGCCCGGCCTCCTCGAGCGCCTCGCGCACGATCGCCGCCAACGCCCCGTTGGTGCGCTCGGCATAGCTCGAGCCGCGCAGGACGATCGCGTTGCCGCTCTTGATCGTCAGCGCCGCGCAGTCGATCGTCACGTTCGGCCGCGCCTCGTAGACGACGGCGACGACCCCGAGGGGAACACGCAGCTTCGTCAGCTCGAGCCCGCTCTCCAAGGTTTTGCGGTCGAGCAGCTCGCCGATCGGGTCGTCCAGCCCGGCAACCGCCCGCACGCCGTCGGCCATTGCCGCGACCCGCTCCGCGCTCAGCGCGAGCCGATCCTGCAGCGCCGGAGTGAGCCCGTCGGCACGCTCATCGGCCAGATCGGCGGCATTCGCCTCGAGCACGCCCTCGACCCGCTCGCCGAGCAAACGCGCGATCGCCGCCAAGGCGGCGTTCTTGACGTCGGTCGATGCCGCGCCAAGATCGCGTGCCGCTCGCTGCGCCGCAGAGCAGCTTTCAGCAACGGTTTTCGCAGCAACGGCCATGGGCGTTAAGGGTAACTGGCGGGGGTGGGGCGCCCCAAGCTAGTGCTAAATCAACACAAACCGGTCCCGATGGATGACCTCGTCGGCAGCGTGCGGAAGCAGCTCACGCACCTGCTCGCTCTTCAAACCGATTACAGCGGAGAGCTCGTGAGAGGCGTAGTCGGCGATCCCCTTGCCGATCACCGTGCCGTCCGTCGCGACCTCGACAGCGTCGCCCGCCTCGAAGCTCCCGTCCACCGACGTGATGCCGACCGGCAGCAGGCTCGACCCCCTCTCGCGCAGCACGCGGGCGGCGCCCTCGTCAACCACGACCCTCCCCTTCGCCGGCTTGGCGTATTTCAGCCAGAGCTTGAAGCTCGACGCCTTGCCGGCCTGGGCGGCGAAACGCGTACCCGCCGTCCCCCCACCGGCGGCGGAAAGCAGCGTTCCCGGCTTCGTGCCGTTGCAGATCGTCGCCGGAATACCAGACTCGGCGGCCATCTCCGCAGCGGCGACCTTGCTGCGCATCCCCCCCGAGCCGAAGGCCGAGGTGCGGTCGCCGATCTCCATCCCGTCGAGCTCGGCGAAGCTGCCGACCTCGGCGATCATCCCCGCCCCCGGGTCGCTTCGCGGATCGGTCTCGTAGAGCCCGTCGACGTCCGAGAGCAGCACCAGCAAGCGCGCCCCGAGCAGGATCGCCACCTGGGCGGCGAGGAAGTCGTTGTCGCCGAAGGTGATCTCGTCGGTCGCGGTGGTGTCGTTCTCGTTGACTACCGGCACCACGCCCCACTCGATAAGCCGGCGCAGCGTCTGGCGGGCGTTGAGGTAGTTGGTGCGCGCAGCGATGTCGGCCGCCGTCAGCAGCACCTGGGCCGAGCGAGTACCTCCGGCGGCCAGCCGTGACTGATAGGCCCGGAAGAGATCGCCCTGGCCGACGGCGGACGCGGCCTGCAGCTCGTCCATTGCCCGCGGTCGCGCCGGCAGGTCCATCAGCCCCATGCCGCGAGCAATCGCGCCGGAGGTGACCATCGCAACCCGCTCGCCCGCCTGCTCAAGCTCTGCTACCTGTGCGCAGACCGAGTCGAGCACATCCTCGCGCAGCTCGCCGTCGTCGGCGGCGACGATCGAGGAGCCGAGCTTGACCACCAGCGTCATGCGGCAAGTCTATGAGCGGTGGGCGGCGCCGAGCCGCGCTCGCGCTCAGCCCGCGAGCCACTTCCTCACTCGGGTGGGCACGCCCAAGCCATCGAGGTCGCCAGCATCGCGAATCCGTTCCGCCGCTCCTGCCATCGCCTCGACGGCTGCCCAGGTGAGACTGCCGCCAACGCTGATCCGTTGGGCACCGGCGGCGGCGATCTCGGCGACAGACAGCCCGGAGCGGCCAAGCACGTTCACCGGCTTGCTCACCGCGTCGCAGACGGCTCGGATCTCCTCGGCGTCGCCCAGGCCCGGCGCGAAGAGCACGTCGGCACCGGCACGCTCGTAGGCCTGCAGGCGGGCGATCGTGTCGTCAAGGTCAGGATTGCCGCGGATGTGGTTCTCAGCGCGAGCGGTGAGCATGAAGGGGACACTCAGGCTCTCAGCCGCCCGACGAGCCGCCTCGATCCGCTCTACCGCGTGGGCGAGCGCGTAGATCCCGTCCCCTGTCTCGTAGTCCTCGATCGAGCCACCGACCGCTCCCGCCTCCGCCACCCGGGAGATCGCCCGAGCCGCATCCTCGGGGTTGGGCCCGAAGCCGTTCTCGAGATCGACCGAGAGGGGCAAGCTCGTTGCTCCGTCGACCAAGCGCACGTGCTCGACGAGCTCGTCGAGGGTGACCCCGCCGTCCGGGCGGCCGAGCGTGAAGGCGAAGCCCGAGCTGGTCGTCGCCAGTGCCTTGAAGCCGAGGGCCTCCAGGACCCGCGCCGAGCCGGCGTCCCAGGGATTGGGAATGACGAATGGCTCGCCCTCGTGCAGGGAGCGAAATGCAACTGCCTTCTGCTGCTGTGTCGCGCTCAAAACGTTGCACCTTCGGTCATGGATGCAGCTCGAGCTCGTGCTCGCCGACGCGGACGTCGTTACCCGCCTCAAAGCCGGCCGCTTTCAGCGCGGCGATCACACCGATCTCTTTTAGGCGTTGCTCCAGATAAGCCAGCGCCTCTTCGTTTTTGAGATCGTGGCGCTCGAAGAGCAGCTCGACACCGCGGCCGAGGATGCGGAAAGCGCCCTCGCCCTCGCGCTCGACCGAGTAGCCGCCCTCCCCCACCGGACGGTAGACGCGGTGCTCGACCTCGAATTCGGCCGGGCCGGCCTCGTGGCGCTCAGGGCGTGCCGGAACGTTTTCGGGCAGCTCGGAGAGGATCAGGCCACGCAGCTCTTCCAGGCCCTCGCCGGTCGCGGCGGAAGCCGCCAGCACGCCCTTCACCCGGGCGCCGAATCGCTGCCGCCACTCACCAACCACCTCCTCCACCCGCTCAGTTGGGAGCAGGTCCCGCTTTGAGAGAAGGAGGACCTCTGGGAGTTGCTCGAGGCCAGCACCGTAGGCGACCAGCTCCTCGCGCACAGCCTCGTAGTTCGACTCCGGATCGCCTTCGGTCGGCGCCAGGTCGACAAGGTGGACGAGCATCGAGCAGCGCTCGACGTGGGCAAGGAACTCGTGCCCCAGCCCCGCCCCCTCTGCCGCGCCTTCGATCAAGCCGGGGATATCGGCGACCACAGCCTGCCGATCCTCGCCTTCGATCGTCCCCAGCACCGGCGAGAGCGTCGTGAACGGGTAGTCGCCGACCTTCGGCTCCGCCCGCGTCAACCGTCCCAGCAGAGAGGACTTGCCGGCGTTGGGCAGCCCCACGAGCCCGACGTCGGCCAGCAGCTTCAACCGCACCTCGATCCAGCCCTCCTCGCCCGAGGTCCCCTTCTCGGAAAACCGGGGGGCCTGCCGCACGGAAGTCGAGAACCGCTTATTGCCATGCCCCCCACGCCCCCCATGGGCAATCACAGCCCGCTGTCCGGCTTCGACAAGGTCGATCCGACTCCCATCGACAGCTTCGGCTTGCGTCCCAGCAGGCACAGGAATCAAGAGCTCCTCCCCCCGAGCCCCGTGCCGATTGGACCCTTCGCCACCCTTCCCACGCCCAGCCCGAAAGTGCTTGCTACCCCGCAGCCCCCCAAGATCGCGACGGCTGGCATCGCAGACGAGCACCACGTCGCCACCGTGCCCACCGTCCCCGCCGTCAGGGCCACCGCGCGGAACATGAGCCTCCCGTCGAAAGCTCACGCACCCATTCCCACCAGCCCCCCCCTCAACCCAGATTTTGGCTTTGTCGTACATCAGCTAGGAGAGTAAAAGCTCGCGCACGAGGCCCTGTCGAATCGAAAAGGAGGGGCGTGGGTGCCCCTCTCGCGCAGCGGCGTCCCGTTTTCGCCCCCAAACGCGGTCGCGGACAGCCAGCGGCAAGGCGCGGGCGAAAACCCAGCAAGCGAGAGGGGCACCCACGCCCCTCCCCAAGCGTCAGTCCGACAGAACCGAGATCGTGCGGCCCTTGCGAGAGGGCTTGAACTGAACGGTCCCAGCCTGCTTCGCGAAGATCGTGTGATCGCGGCCGAGCCCGACGCCGTCACCGGGCCAAAACCGAGTCCCGCGCTGGCGCACGATGATCTCGCCGCCGGTGACCTTCTGGCCGGCGAAGACCTTGACCCCAAGCATGTTGGGGTTGGATTCGCGGCCGTTGCGGCTGGAGCCAAGACCTTTCTTATGAGCCATCGTCGGAGTCCTTTTTGGCAGTTTTGTCCTGTACTGATTTCTTCTCAGCAGGTTTTTTAGCAGCCGCTTTGGGTTTGGCCTCGGCTTTCGGCTCGGCTTTCGCCGGCGCTTTGCGAGCGCCCAGCTTCAGCTCGGTGACCTCGAGCCGGGTCAGCTCGGAGCGGTGCCCGGCGCGACGGCGGTAGCCCTTCTTGGCCTTGTATTTGAAGACCTTGATCTTCGGGCCGCGCAGGTGCTCGGAGACGGTCGCCTCGACTTTCACCTTCTCCAGCTCTTTCGGCTCGGCGACGATCTCCGTGTCGCGGAACAGCACGGGTCGGAGCGCGACCACGTCGCCCTCCTTCGCGGACAGCCGGTCGACGAGCAGCGAAGTGCCCTTCTCGACCTTGTACTGCTTGCCACCGCTCTCTATGACCGCGTAGGTGCTCATCTGGCGGCGGCGGATTCTAGAGCGTCTTGCCCGGAGCCGTTGCCAGCGGGGTCACCGAGCAGCGAGGCGACCGCCGCCGCGCGTTCGACCTGCTCGATCCGGACCATCTTGCGATCGCCGACATAACGCCCGCCACCGGTCACGCTGACGATGTAGGAGTCGATCCGGGCGACCGCGTCGTCGGCGTTGTACATGTGCGGCTCCTCGATTGTCACCAGCACCTCCTCGCCGACCTTGAACGGCAGCGCTCGCTCCTCGATCTTGGCGCGAGTGCCCGCTTCGATCAGTTTGAACGTGTCGATCGCGAGCGCGTCGCCGCCCTCGAAGTGGAACTGCTTGCCGGTCTCTTCCTCGAGCTCGGCCAGGCCGCTGTCGGGCCCGATCAGCTGCGCGGCGACCTTCGGGTTGACCCTTAAGAGGAACGCCTCCTCGTCGCGGCTGGCGAGATCGCGCATCTGCCGCAGCCCCTCCAGCGCCACCGTCTCGGCGGAGAGGACTACGCCCTCGCCGTCGCAGGTCGGGCAGGGTGCGGTGAGGATCTCGCGCACGCCGTCGGTGATGTTCTGCCGGGTCATCTCGACCAGGCCGAGCGGCGAGACCTCCACCACATAGCTCTTCGACTTGTCGGCGTCGAGCGCTTTGCGCAGCGTCTTCAGCACTTTGTCGCGGTTTTTGGCCCGCGCCATGTCGATGAAGTCGATCACGATGATGCCGCCGATATCGCGTAGGCGCAATTGCCGGACCACCTCGTCGGCGGCCTCGGTGTTGACCCGGGTGATCGTCTCCTCGAGGCCACCTTTGCCGCGACCGGTGAAGCTGCCGCTGTTGACGTCGACCACGGTCAGAGCCTCGGTGTAGTCGATGATCAGGTAGCCCCCCGAGGGCAGATCGACGCGACGCACGAGGGTCGATTCGATCTCCTTGTTGATCTCCCATTTCTCCAACAGCGGCTTCGTGCCCTCGTACAGCTCGACTTTGTCGACCAGCTCCGGCGCGGTGCGCTGGAAGAAGTTGGTCACCCGGTCGAGCTGCTTGGGCGAGTCGATCACGGCTTTTTCGAAATCCGAGAGGAAGACGTCGCGGAGCACCCGCACCGGCAGGTCGGCCTCCTGGAAGACGAGGCCCAGGCCCTTGGTTTTCTCGGCCCGGCGCTCCAAGACGTCATAGAGCTTGTGCAGGTAGCCGACCTCGCGGACGAAGTCCGATTTCTTCGCGCCGTGCGCGGCCGTGCGCACGATCAGCCCGCCCGGGCCCTTGTAAGTGTTGTCGACCATCTTGCGCAGCCGGTCGCGCTCGGATTCAGAGAGCCGCCTGCTGACGCCGACGCCGCTGCCCTGCGGGGCGTAGACGAGGTAGCGGCCGGCGATCGAGAGATTCATCGAGAGCCGCGCGCCCTTCGACTTGAGCGGGTCCTTGACGACCTGGACGAGGATCTCCTGCCCCGATTTGATCAGCTCGCTGATCTTGCGGCCGCTGCCGCGGCCGCGCTTGGGCGCCTGTTCCCCGTTGGGCAGGACGATCTCGTCGACGTGCAGGAAGCCGTTGCGCTCGAGGCCGATGTCGACGAAGGCGGCCTCCATGCCGGGAAGGACGTTGTCGACCTTGCCCTTGTAGATGTTGCCGACGATCGATCGCCGGCCGCGGCGCTCTATGTAGAGCTCCGCCACGCTGCGTTTGCCGCCTTTGGTCTTCGACTCGAGGACGGCGACACGGGTCTCGCCGCGATCGGCGGACACCAGGATGGTTTTTTTCATAGGTTGATTCAGCTCAGTTCAGATAGGTACGCATGGCCAGGTCCCTTTCAAGGGGTCACCAGGCGAACCTGCCTTTCTGGCTGAGGCGCGCTTGCATGTGAATGCTCTGAAGCACTCCCACCGCGAGTAACGTCGCCAGCACGGAGGAACCCCCGTAGCTGAGCAGCGGCAGGGGAATCCCGGTGATCGGCATGATCCCGAGGTTCATCCCCACGTTGACGAAGACCTGGAAGAGCAGCATGGCGGCGATGCCGCCTGCCACAAGGGTCCCGTATGAGTTCTTCGAGAGCGTCACGATCCGCAGCGCCCGCCAGATCAGCAGGGCGTATAGGGATAGGACGAACGCGGCGCCGAGGAATCCGTAGCGCTCACCGATCACCGCAAAGATGAAGTCGGTGTGCCGCTCAGGGACGAAATCGAGCCGCGTCTGGGTGGCCCGATCGCCCCGCCCGGTTTTCTCTCCGGAGCCGATGGCGATCTTGGCCTGGTTCTGCTGATAGCCCGCGTCGCTGGGGTCCGCGCTCGGATGCGTGAAGGAAGTCAGCCTTTGCTGCTGGTATTCCTTCAACACGGGCGTCCCGATTGCGGGAGCGACCACGAGCACGAGTGCAACTAGTGCGACGAGAGCCGCGCCGATCACCGCGAAGTGCGTCCAACGGACGCCCCCCACGTACATCACGGCGAGGGTGATTGCCCCGTACACCAGGGAGGTGCCGAGGTCCGGCTGCAAGAAGACAAGCGCAGCCGGAGCGAAGCCGAGACAGAGGTAGCGCACCGTGCGCTGCCTTGCCGAGCCCCGCCGGGCGCCATCGATGACAAAGCCGGCAAGCGCCAGAACGAGCAGGAGCTTGCCCAGCTCCGATGGCTGGAAGCTGAAGAAGGGAAGTTCGAAGGAGCGGCGCGAACCGCGCGCGGCGAAGCCAAAGACGAACACCAGCGAGACGCTGGCGCAGAGGAAGGTGTAGATCCCGACCCGCAGCTCGCGGAAGCGCGAGTAGTCGATGCGGGCGAGCAGGTACATCCCCGCAAGACCGAGGATCCCGTAGATCGCCTGGCGATCCACGTAGTAGCCAGGGTTGCCCGGCACGTCGTGCTTGGTCGCCTCGCCCAGCGTGAAGATGCCGAAGGCGACCAGCGCGAAGGCGGCGAAGCCGAGGCCGGCGTCCATGTAGGGCAGACCGAGGCGCTCGGCTATCCCCGGCCGCAGGGCGAAGGGCTCAGGACGGGCGCGACGGGTTCGGGTCGCGTACATCAGCCCGCTCCTTCTTCCGGAGATTCCGCTTCGTGGGAGAGTCGGCCGGCGAAATAGGCTTCCAAGATCGTCTTTGCGGCGGGTGCCGCGGCTTCGGCGCCGAAGCCACCTTCCTCCATCGTCACGAAGGTGACAATACGCGGATTGGGATACGGAGCGAGCACTCCGTACCAGGATTGGTCCGCGTGGCCGACCCGTTCGGCCGTGCCGGTCTTGCCCGCGACCGGGATCGGGAAGTTGCCGAAAACCGCGAACGAGGTCCCGGCGCCGTTCTGCGCCGCGTCATGCAGGCCTTCGAGGATCTCCGCCCGGTAGGCGGGATTCATGTCGACATGGCGGCGCGGCGGCGGGTCGAATTCCTTCAGCACCCGGCCGGCGGCGTCGTCGACCTGCATCCCCACATGGGGCGTGACGATAGTGCCGCCGTTGGCGATCGCCGCGTAGGCGACGGCCATCTGCAACGGGTTGGTCTGCAGGTCGCCCTGGCCGGTGGCGAGCTGGATGTTGTCGCCGGCGGACCAGGGCCGTTCGGTCAAGCCTTCCTTGTAGAGCTGATTGCGCCAATGCTGGGACGGCAACAGCCCATTGGTCAGGACGGGGAGGTCGATGCCGGTCGGGCGGCCGATCCCGAGCGCGTGCGCCCACTGCTGGAGCTGGCCCGTGTCCCACATGCGATTGCCGAGGTTGTAGAAGAAGACGTCAGAGGAGACTTCCAGCGCCGAGACGAGGCTGACCGAGCCGTTCGCCGCTTCGCCGGCATTTTTGAACACCTCACCGCCGACTTCGAACTGACCGGGATCTTCGATCACTTCGGTCGGGGTCAGGTTGCCGCTTTCGAGCGCGGCGATCGCGGTGATCGGCTTGAACGTCGAGCCGGTCGGATAGAGGCCCGAGGTCGCGCGGTCGGTGAGCGGCGCCGCGACCGGATCGCGGATGAGCCCATTGACCTGCGCCTGGGTCAGCGGATGCGTGAAGACCGAGGGTTCGAAGGTCGGGTAGGAGCCGAGGCCGAGTATTTCACCCGTGTGCACGTTCATCGTGATGAAGCCGCCGTGCAGGCCACGCGCCGCCAGCGCCGCTTCGCCCGCCTCCTGCACCTTGGAGTCGATCGAGAGCACCAGGTTGTCGCCCGGCACGGGAGGCTGGGAGACCAGCTGGCCGTTGCGGGTCGGCTGACCGAGGGCGTCGACCTGGATCCGCGTGATCCCCGGTTTGCCCCGCAGGTAGCGGTCGTAGGTGTCCTCGACCCCTTCCTGGCCGACCTCGTCGCCGGGCTGCAAGCCGCGATAGCGCGCCTCTTTCAGCTGTTTTTCGGAGACCTCGCCGACGTTGCCGAGAATGTGGGCGGCAAGGGTGCCGTGCGGGTAACGGCGCACGAAGACCCGCTGCACGGCGACGCCCGGGAAGCGATCCTGGTTCTCCTGCAGGTAGTAGACGAGGTAGTCGCCGACGTCGCGGCGCAGGGTCACGGGCGCCGCCGCCGCCAGCTGCAGCTGTTCGTGCATAGTCTTGCGCAGGCGCGGCAGCGAGCTGTGGGTCAGCTCGGCGAGCTGCGCCAGCTCGGCACGGCGCTGGCGCGGCGCTTCGGGGAGCTTCTCGGGATTGATCTGCAGCGCAAGGCTGGTCCGGTTGGAGACGATGTCGTTGCCATTGCGGTCGAGGATTTTGCCGCGCGGGGCGCTGACCCTGAACTCGCGGGTGCGGTTGTTCTTCGCTTCGGCGAGGTACTTGTCGCCGTTGATCACCTGCAGGAACCAAAGGCGGAAGAAGAGCACCGCGAAGAGCGCCAGGGCGACGCCGCCGAAGACGGCAATGCGCAAGGCCAAGCGGTTGTTCATCTGCGGTCCAAGCTCGTCCGAGCGCCGGTACATCAGGTCCTCCCCAGCACCGTCGGCTGGCGACGGCGGGTTACTTTCTGGTCCTCGACCAATGCTGGGCGCAACACCCGCCGCAGGCCGAAGTAGATCGGCCAGGCGAGGAAGAAGGCGTAGATGCTCTTCAGCAGCATGTCGCGGACGATCAACACGCTGACCGGCGCGTCGACGCCGAGCATCACCTGCACGGCGGCAAAGCCGAGCTCGGCGAACAGGGTCAGTCCCATGCAGACGAGTGGCGGCACCAGGGCGCTGTGGATGTCGAAACGCTCGCGAAAGAGGCCGGCGAGGTAGCCGGCGCCGAGCAGCACCAGCGAGGAGCCGCCCAGGGGAGCGACGAGCAGGCAGTCGACGAGGAACCCGACCGAGAAGCCGGCGACGGCGCCGGTCAGGCTGCCGCCGAGCAGGCCGAGCGAGACGACGACCGCGGGCA
The DNA here is from genome assembly GCA_963824705.1 of uncultured Solirubrobacterales bacterium. Lineage (GTDB taxonomy): Bacteria > Actinomycetota > Thermoleophilia > Solirubrobacterales > 70-9 > VRUE01. The sequence continues at coordinate 972,370 of CAWGQE010000003.1, read as the reverse complement.
GCACGTCGGCGCTGGTGTGGAGGAACTCGACCCGCGAGAAGAACGAGAGCTGCAGCAGGACCGCCAGGATCACGATCGCCACGAGGCGGATGGAGATCTTCGGCGTGACGATCATGACAATGCCTCGCGCTTCGCTCCCGGCGCGAAGAACCAGAGATGCACGCTTGGTCGCTCCGCGCTCATTGGCGCGACCCCCCGGTCAACACCTGGACCAGGTCGAGGTTGGCCATGTCGACATAGGGACGCAGGTGGATCTGCTGGCTGGCCTCCTGCTCGACGATCGAGGCGCTGGTCACTTCGCCGACCGGCAGGCCCGGGGGGAAGAGCGAGGCAAGGCCCTGGGCGCGCCAGCCCGAGGTGACCACGGCCTGGCCTGCGTGGACTTCCTTGCTCGAAGCGATGAAGTCGAGGATCAGGTCTTCGGGGTCGCCGACGTCGGGCCTGATCACGCCCTGGACGCCAGGGGGCAGGACCTTCGCCGAGACGGCGCTGGCGTGATCGGTGATCAAGGTCACCTGTGCCGAGCCTCCCTGGACCGAGGCGACGAGGCCGACGAGCCCGTCGCCGCTGATCACCGGATCGTCGACCTTGACCCCGTCGCCGGAGCCGACGTCGACCGTCACGGTCGAGTTCCAGACGGTCGGCGAGCGGGCGATCACCCGCCCCGTGACCGGTTCGTAGGCCGATTCGGCCAGCGCCGGGCCGCGGTCCAGTTCGACCAGCTTGCGCAGCTGGGCGTTCTCCTGCAGAGCCTCCTGGCCGGCGACCGCCTGGCGGCGCACAGTCACGAGCTCGGCCTTGAGGCGGCTGTTTTCGCCGCGTGCGTCGAAGGTCTTGTCGAACCAGTCGACCAGATCCCGGGCCGGCTTCAGGGCCCTGTCGGCGACAGTCTGCAGGGGGCTGAAGATCGTGCTGACGCCCCGCTGCACGCCACCTGAGCTCTGCCCGTAGGTGATCGTCAGCAACAGGAAGGAGCCGATGACGAGGAGAGTTAGTACCGCTCTACGGCGGCGTACTTGCTTGCGATACACGACGGAGACCTAAGTTTGGCGCTTTATATGAACGGCGCCTAAGCAACGCGCGCCGTTCCCGAGTTCATCTTGCTGGCGCGGTGGATCGTCTCGAACTCCTCCAGCGATATGCCGGAGCCGACGGCCACGCACGTCAAGGGCGACTCTGCCAGTTGACACGGCATCTGGCACTCGTCGCGAAGGCGCTGTTCGAGTCCTTGCAGGAGCGCGCCCCCACCGGCAAGGGTAATGCCCCGGTCCATGATGTCCCCCGCCAGCTCCGGCGGGGTGCGGTCGAGCGTGTCCTTAACCGCGTCGATGATGTGGCTGATCGTTTCGTCGAGGGCGTCGCGGACCTCAGCCGAGCCGAGCGTGATCGTCTTCGGCAGGCCGGATACGAGGTCGCGGCCGCGGATCTCTACCTCGACCTCCTCCGGCAGCGGCGAGGCCGAGCCCGCCTCGAGCTTGACCTCCTCCGCCGTCTGGGTGCCGATGGCAAGTTTGTAGTGGTGTTTGCAGTGGTGGACGATCGCGTCGTCGAGCTCGTCGCCGCCGACCCTGATCGACTGCGAGACGACGATCCCGCCGAGTGAGATCACCGCGACCTCGGTGGTGCCGCCGCCGACGTCGACGATCAGCGAGCCGGTCGGCTCGGCCACGGGCAGGCCGGCGCCGATCGCGGCCGCCATCGGCTCCTCGATCAGGTAGGCCTTGCGGGCACCGGCCGAGAGGCAGGCCTCCTCGACCGCGCGCTTCTCGACGCCGGTGACGCCCGAGGGCACGCAGACGACGACGCGCGGGTGGGCGAAGCGATTGGAGTGAACCTGCTTGATGAAGTGACGCAACATCTGTTCGGTCACGTCGAAGTCGGCGATGACGCCGTCCTTGAGCGGCCGGATCGCAGTGATCGTCCCCGGCGTGCGCCCCAGCATCCGCTTCGCCTCGACGCCGACCGCGTGGACCTGGCCGCTGCGCGAGTCGATCGCGACCACGGAGGGCTCGGAGAGCACGATGCCGCGACCGCGCACGTAAACCAGGGTGTTGGCCGTGCCGAGATCGACCGCCATGTCGCGGCCACCCAGTCCGGTCAGGTAGCTGAATATGCCCATGTGTGCAATTTGGGGAAAAGCAGGGCAATCATTCCAGATGGTCCAAATCGGCCAACTCAGGCGCCAGCTCCAGCAACAACCCGACCGGCAGCCCGACGACATTGGAGACACTCCCCTCGATCCGCTCGACCAAGGTCGAGCCGAGAGTCTGGACCGCATAACCACCGGATCTGCCACGCCACTCCCCAAACCTCACATAGCGCTCGATCTCAGCCTCGCCCAGCTCCTTGAAGACCACCGAAGTCCGTTCCAGCCCACTCCGCTCCTCCCCATCGGCAAGGACGACGAGCCCACTCATCACGGTGTGCGCATGCCCCGACATGCGCTCAAGGTATTCACGAGCCTCAACCTCACCTTCAGGCTTCCCGAGCGCCTTGCCATCGAGCACGACATCGGTATCGCAGGCGATGACCACGCCCTCACGCTCCACAGCCCGAGCCTTCATTCGGGCGTTCTCAACCACCTCGAGCTCCGGGTCCCCCCCGGTCAGCTCCTCGACTCCAGGCACCACAATCTCAAACTCCACACCAAGCTTCCGAAGAATCTCGCTCCTCTGAGGCGACCCGGATGCCAGAATCACGTCCGAGGTCATCGCCGGGGCATGGGTAGGGGGCGAAACGTCTTGTACTTTTTCGTCAATCCGATCTCGGACGGCCGGAGACGCTTCACCGAAAAAGTTAAGTGAAGCCCCCTACCCATGCCCCGGCGACCTATGCCAGCTCTGGAAACCAGATGCCGATCTCGCGCTCCGCCGACTCATCCGAGTCAGACCCGTGGACCATGTTGAAGGTCACCTCGAGCGCATAGTCGCCGCGAATCGAGCCGGGCGCGGCCTCAACCGGGTTCGTCGCCCCGATCAGCTGTCGGGCCGCGGCAACCGCTTCAGTCCCCTCCAACACCGTCGCCACCAGCGTGCCGCCGGTGATGAACTCGACCAGCTCGCCGAAGAAGGGCTTGTCGGTGTGCTCGGCGTAGTGCTCGTTGGCGATCTGCTCGGAGGCCACCATCGTCTTCAGCGCCACGATCCGCAGGCCCTTGCGCTCGAAACGTGCGATCACCTCGCCGCTGAGGGCGCGTTCGAAGGCGTCAGGCTTGACGAGGATCAGGGTCCGGCTCACGGTTGGGGCTCCTTGGCTGTCGTTTGGGTTTCGAAGTCTCTTTGGGCGCCTCGCGCTGCCCCGGCTCCTCTTTCGCGGCCACCGCCGGTTTCTTGCGGGCGGGCGCTTTCCGCCGGCGTGGCTGCTCCCGCTTTGACAGTGCGGTTTCGCAGTAGGGACAGAGCGCCCAGGCCGGATCGACGGGCCTGCTGCAACTCGGACAGGGGTTCTTGAGGCGCTGCTGGCACTCGGGGCAGCGCAAAAAGTTCTTCTCCGCCGGAAATCCACAGTTCGGACACGAGTGCTCGGTGAGCTGGCGCACCCGCAGCTCGGCCGCTTTGATCTCGAGCTCGCGTTCGTGGGCATCCTCAAGGAACTCCGGCGGCCGCACGATCGCGTAAACGGCGGTGCCGATGTAGGGAATGAAGGAGGCGAGCGTCGCGCAGCCGATCAGGAACGGATCGGAGATGCGGCGCTTGGCGTCGAGGTAGGTGTAGACGATCAGCGCCAGCCAGACGACGACCAGCATCAGGATGAGCAGGTCGACGACCAGATTGAGGCCGTTGTTGCTGATGCCGAAGATCGCGATTGCCATGGCGTTTGCGCCCGTCCGGGAGAGGAGCGGCGGTGAGTCTACTTCGCCGCCTGCCTCGCGAACCCTGTCGTGCCCGCGTTCTAGAGAAAAAGACTGCCGAACAGGTAGCCGAGCCCGAAGAAGACCAGGATCACCGCGGCGACCACCGCGGCGACCAGTGCCATCATCGAGAGGAGTTCGGTTCCAGCGCTTTTAGAGCCCATTCGTCGCCTCAATCCTCGCACAGACGAAGCGCGTCGCGAGCCGGTGCGAGCGCGTAGTGCGATCCGGTAACGAGCAGAATGCCGCCTACATCCAGAGCGAGCTCGCGCCCGCGCGCCACGGCCGCCCCGAAGTCGGGCTCAGCCTCGGCGGCAAGCCCAGCCTCGACACAAGCATGGGCGAGATCGGCGGCCGAAAATCCCCGCCGACGGGCCTCAAGGCGTCCTATTGGTCCACTTTGAGGCCCGTCGGCAGATGGAAGCTCGGTGCAGACGGCCGACGCCACGCCGGGGACCATGGCCCGGATCATCGCCTCGGCGTCCTTGTCGGCCAGGATCGCGAGGACCACGATGACGGGTCGCCCCTTGGCCACCTCGGGCAGAGCCTCGCCCAGAGCTTTGGCGCCATCGGGGTTGTGGGCAGCGTCGAGGTAGGTCGGAGGGCCACCCCCCACACGCTCCAGCCGTCCCGGGATCTCGACCTCGGCCGCCACGGCTCGCACCCGCTCGCGGTCGAGTTCGCCGAGAAAAGCCTCGGCCGCAGCGCAGGCGAGGGCGAAGTTACGGCGCTGGAAGCCGCCCGCCGCGCGAAGGCTGATCTCAGATCCCGGATCCTCGGGCGCGACGATCAACGTCGCGCCCTTCTCACGAGCGGCGCGCTCCGCCATCTCCGCAACGGGAGAGCTGACCCGTCCCAGCACCAAGGTCGTGTGGTCGCGCAGCACCGCCAGCTTCTCCGCCGCGATCTCCTCCTCGCTCTCGCCCAGCCACTCGGTGTGGTCGAGCCCGACCGAAGTCAGGACGGTGACTTTGGAGAGGATCGTGTTGGTCGCGTCGAGACGTCCTCCCAGCCCAGCCTCGACCACGGCGGCCTTGACCCGGGCGTTGGCCAGCGCGACGAACGCCGCGGCGGTCGCCAGCTCGAACTGGGTCACCGCCTCGCCCTCCTCGAGGCTGCGGTTGACCGTCTCCGCCGCCGCTGCTGCCCGATCGACCGCCGCGGCGAACTCGGCGGCGGCGATCTCGCGGCCGTGGATGAGGATCCGTTCGGCCCAGCGCATCGTGTGCGGCGAGACGCAGGCGCCGGCGGATACGCCGTGCGCCTCCAGCAGCGCCGCGACCATCCGCGTCACCGAGGACTTGCCGTTGGTGCCGACGACGTGGATCGAGGCAAAGCGGTGCTGCGGCAGGCCGAGCAGGGTGCTCAGCGTGCGCATTCGCTCCAGGCCCAGCTTCCAGCCGATCGGCTCGAGCGAGTCGAGGTAGGCCTCGGGGTCGCGCGGCTCTATTCGGAGAGCTCCTCCAGCTCGGCGCGGTAGCGCTCGAGCTTCTGCCGCTCTTCCTCGACCACCTCGGCCGGCGCCCGGTCGACGAACTTCTCGTTGCCGAGTTTGCCCTCGGCCCGGCTCACCTCGGAGCGCAGCTCCTCGCGCCGCGCCGCGAGCCGGGCGACGACCGCCTCGGCATCGATCTCGGCGGAGGCGAGGATCTTCACCGGACCCACCGCCGCCACCGGGTCCCCCCCGTCCTCACCGAACTCGAAGCGAGCGAGTCGGCCGACGAACTCCTGCGGCTCGATTCCCTCGGCACGAGCGGGCAGTACGGTCGCCGCCGGCGCCTCGACCAGGTCGCGCCAGGCACGCAGCCGACCGGTCAGCTCTATCCCCGCCCGCACCTCGGCCTCGGCCCCGGGGTCGCGCAGCGACCCGTCCGGCTTGGGGAAGGTGTGCACTGCGAGATGACCCTGCCGCGAGGGGTGGTAGGACCAGATCTCCTCGGTGACGAAGGGCATGATCGGGTGCAACAGCGCCAGCACCCGTTCCAGCGCCCAGAGCAGCGTCGCCGAGACCTCCGCCTCACCCTCGTACAGCCGCGGCTTGACGATCTCCAGGTACCAGTCGCAGAGCTCCGACCAGAAGAAGGCATACGCCTCCTGGGCGGCGTGGGCAAAGTCGTATTCCTCCAGCTTGGCCGTGACGGAGGCGATCGTCGCCTCGAGGCGCGAGATCAGCCAGCGGTCCTCGATCGGCCTGTCTCCAGCCGCCGCAGGAACTTGGTCCTGCGGCGCATTGGTGTGCGACTGATTTTGCTCGAGTTTGCAATTCAGCAAAATCAGTCGCGATGCGTTCCAGAGCTTGTTGGCGAGGTCGGCGCCCTGCTGGACCTTGGCGTCGGAGAAGCGCACGTCCTGGGTCGAGGACATCGCCAGCAGGCCGAAGCGCAGCGCGTCGGCGCCGTGCTCGTCGATTTCCTCGAGCGGGTCGATGCCGGTGCCGAGGCTCTTCGACATCCGCCGCCCGTCGCGGGCCTGGATCACCGAGTGCACGTAGACGTCGCGGAAGGGGACGTCGCCGGCGAACTCGATCCCGGTCATGACCATCCGCGCGACCCAGAGGAAGAGGATCTCGCGGGCCGTGGTGAGGAAGCTGGTCGGGTAGAAGGCGCGCAACTCCGGCGTGTCCTCGGGCCAGCCCAGCGTGGCGAAAGGCCAGAGCGCCGAGCTGAACCAGGTGTCGAGCACGTCCTCCTCCTGGCGCAGCTCACCGCCGCAGGCACCGCAGCGCTCAGGTGCCTCCTCAGCGACGAAGGTCTCCTCGCAGGGGTCGCAGTACCAGACCGGGATCCGATGGCCCCACCAGAGCTGGCGCGAGACGCACCAGGGCCTGATCTCGCGCATCCAGTCGAGGTAGACGCGCTTCCACTGCGGCGGGGTTATCCGCACCTCGTCACGTTCGACCACCTCGATCGCGGGCTTGGCCAGCTCGTCCATCCGACAAAACCACTGCAGCGAGATCAGCGGCTCGATCCGGGCGCCGGAGCGCTCGGAGAAGGGAACCGAGTGGATGTAGGGCTCCTCGGCCCGCAGCAGCCCCTCCTCTCGCAGCGCCGCGACAACAGCCTTCCCCGCCTCTGCCGCGGCGAGGCCCTCGAAGCGCTCCCCCGCCTTCTCACTCATCCGTCCGTCGGGGCCGATCACGCCGATCTCATCGAGGCCGTGCCTGCGGCCGATCTCGAAGTCGTTCATGTCGTGGCCGGGGGTCACCTTGAGCGCCCCGGTGCCGAACTCGGGATCGACGTGCTCGTCGGCGATGATCGGCAGCCGCCGCCCGACCAGCGGCAGGATGCAGTGGCCGCCGACCAGATCGGCGTGGCGCTCGTCGTTCGGGTTGACCGCCACAGCGGTGTCGGCGAGCATCGTTTCCGGCCTCACCGTGGCAACGGTGAGCACGCGGTCGCTGCCCTCGACCGGGTAGTCGATCGAGTAGAGAGTGTCCTCGACCTCGCGGTTGACGACCTCGAGGTCGGAGATCGCCGAGTGCGAGCCCGGGTCCCAGTTGACCATGTAGTTGTCGCGGTAGATGTAGCCCTTGTCGTAGAGCTGCTTGAAGACGCGATAGACCGCCTTGACGTAGCCCTCGTCGAGGGTGAAGCGCTCGCCCTCGTAGTCGAGCGAGGCGCCGAGCCGCTTGTACTGCTCGACGATCCGCGAGCCGTACTCCTCTTTCCAGGCCCAGACGCGCTCGACAAAGGCCTCGCGACCGAGCTCCTGGCGCGAGGTGCCTTCCTCTCGGAGCATCTTCTCGACCACCGCCTGGGTGGCGATGCCGGCGTGATCGGTGCCCAGCGTCCAGAGGGTGTTGCGGCCGCGCATCCGGTTCATCCGCACCAGCGCGTCCTGCATCGAGCCGTTCAGCGCGTGGCCCATATGCAGCACCCCGGTCACATTGGGAGGCGGAATAGCAACCGAAAAGTTCTCCGCCGCCGTCCCCTCGGCTTTGGGGTGGAAGTAGCCAGCCTCAATCCACTCGGCAAACAGCCGCCGCTCGACCTCCGCAGGTTCGTAGCGAGTGGTCTCTTCCAGCTTTTTCCGCTTCGCCGCGTCCACGCGGCGAGTCTAGATAGTCAGCTCCACGGAGAGTGATCGGGTGCCCCTGCCCAGGAGGCTCATGGAACCACGCCGGAACCCTCCACACACGATCAGCTGCGCGACGGCCTCCTGGGCAGGGGCACCCGATCACTACTACGCGCCGCTGCGCAACGGCCTGATGGAGAGGGGCACCCGGCCCCTCCCACCGCCACCGCTAAGCGGTTTCCTCGTCCATCCCCTCGTCGGCCGCGCCGATGTCCTGATGCGCCGCCTCGGTGACCAGGGTCGGTCGCCGTCCCTGCACGATCGTCTCGCGAGTCACCACGCACTTGGTCACATCGCGGCGCGAAGGCAGCTCGAACTGGACGTCGAGCAGGGTCTCCTCGAGGATCGAGCGCAGCCCGCGGGCGCCGGTCTCCCGCTCCAGCGCTTTGTCGGCGATCGCCTCAAGGCTGTCCTCGGAGAAGACAAGCTCGATGTCGTCGAAGTCGAAGAAGCGCTGGAACTGCCTGGTCAGGGCGTGCTTGGGCTCGGTCAAGATCGTGATCAGGTCGTCGCGGTTGAGCTGGTGGATCGCGGCGACCACCGGCAGGCGGCCGATGAACTCGGGGATCAGGCCATACTCGATCAGGTCCTCGGGCAGCACCTGCTCGAACCACTCGCCCTTGTCCTTCTTCTCACGCGAGGAGATTTCGGCGCCGAAGCCGACGCCGCGCTCGCCGACCCGCCGCTCGATCACCTTGTCGAGCTCGGCGAAGGAACCGCCGCAGACGAAGAGGATGTTCGTCGTGTCGATCGTGAGGAACTCCTGGTGGGGATGCTTGCGCCCGCCCTGTGGCGGCACCGACGCCGTCGTCCCCTCGAGGATCTTCAGCAGCGCCTGCTGCACGCCTTCGCCGGAGACGTCGCGGGTGATCGACGGGTTGTCGGCTTTGCGCGCGATCTTGTCGATCTCGTCGATGTAGATGATCCCCGTCTCGGCCTTCTTGACGTCGTAGTCGGCGGCCTGGATCAGCTTCAAGAGGATGTTCTCGACGTCCTCGCCGACGTAGCCGGCCTCGGTCAGCGCGGTCGCGTCGGCGATCGCGAAGGGCACGTTGAGGATGCGGGCGAGGGTCTGGGCGAGCAGCGTCTTGCCACAGCCGGTCGGGCCGAGCAGGAGGATGTTCGACTTCTGCAGCTCGACCTCGGGATCGTCGCCCTGGGAGGCCATCTGGACCCGCTTGTAGTGGTTGTAGACGGCGACCGAGAGGGCGCGCTTGGCGGCCTCCTGGCCGACGACGTACTCCTCGAGGGTCTCGTGGATCTCGCGCGGTTTCGGCAGGTTCTCGAGCTCGACGCCCTCGCTGGGCGGGGTCAGCTCCTCGTCGATGATCTCGTTGCAGAGGTCGATGCACTCGTCGCAGATGTAGACGCCGGGGCCGGCGATCAGCTTTTTGACCTGGCGCTGCGACTTGCCGCAGAAGCTGCAGAGGAGCTGCTCGTTCGAGTCTGTGGGACGTGCCAAAGCGGAAATCCCTCCTTGCGGGGGCGGTAGTTGCCTACCGGCGTCGCGCCCCAAAAGCTTAAAGGGGGCCGCAACCCGGCTCGGTCTGCCGTCGTTTACGGCGGGATCGCGACGGTCCCTTCTCGCGGGCGGCGCCTTGCGAGCCGCGCGATACGGTGATCGCGGTGCCCGCGGAGCTCCGCATCGAGCCGATTTCCCCAGAGCAGATGCAGATGCTGCTGCCGATGATCGGCGCCTACCAGCGCTTCTACGGGGTCGAGGAGATCGACGAGGAGCGCAACAGGGACTTCTTCTCCCGCTTCCTCGCTCCGAGCGAGGACGGGATGCTGCTCGGCGCTTGGCGCGGCGAGCGGCTGGTCGGCTACGCCTGCCTCTACTGGCACTTCACCTCGCTCGTCCCGGCCGAGACGGTGCTGATGAACGACCTCTACGTCGACGAGAGCCGGCGCGGCGAGGGCATCGGCCGCGCCCTGATCGAAGCCGGCGCCGAGGTTGCCCGCGGACGCGGCGCCCACCATCTCGAGTGGGCCACCGCGCCCGGCAACCAGACCGCCCAGCGGCTATACGACTCGACCGGCGCCGAGCGCAGCGAGTGGATCGAGTACGAGCTGCGGCTCGGGTCAGAGCCCTAAGCCCTAGCCGTTGACGGCCTTCTTCAGCTCCGCGCCGGGGCTGAACTTGGCCGCCGTTTTGGCCGCGATCTGCATCGACTCGCCGGTCTGCGGGTTGCGACCTTCGCGAGCCGGTCGATCGACCGTCGAGAATTTGCCGAAGCCGGTGAATTTGACGTCGTTGCCGGCGGCGAGCTGAGCGGTGATCTCCTCGATCGTCGCGTCCAACGCGGCCTTGGCCTGGCCGTTGTCGAGTCCGGTCCGTGCGGCGACCTGCTTCGCGAGTTCGTCCTTGGTCGTAATAGCCATCGTCTCTCCTCTGGTTGGTGGATGCACAGCCTGGGTCGGCCTGCTGTCAAGCGGTTTTCTACAGATCGGGCCGGGCGTCCCAGTTGTCAAGGGCCGGCTCGGGGTCTATCGGGTGCCCGTGGACATGGATCTCGAAGTGGAGATGGCAGCCGACGGTGCGGGCGTTTCCGGTCTTGCCGACCGAGCCGACCCGCTCGCCGGCCCAGACACGATCGCCGCGGTCCACAGCTGCCGGGCGGATCATGTGGGCATAGAAATAGCTGCGCTGCTCGCCCTGACCGTGGATCAGCAGGTAGTTGCCGTAGAGGACCGGGTCGTAGCCCGTCCGCAGCACGCGGCCGGTCGCGACGGCAACCAGGGGCGTGTGACAGGCGGCGACGATGTCGAAGCCTTCGTGGGTGCGGCCGCCATCGCGGGGAGCACCGAACTCTCCGATCGCACCACGCGTCCAGTGCGGCCCATCGACCGGGAAGACATGCGCGTAGAAGCTGACACCACCGTCGCGTCCCAAACCACCTTGCGCTGAGGCGATCGGGGAAATCAGGGCGACTGCAACCAGCATCGCGCCCATCACGGCAGGGGTGAAGCGTCTTGTACTTTTTCGCCGTCGGGCCGGCGGACGACCAGTAGGCGACCCACCGAAAAAGTTAAGCGGAACCCCTGCTGTGATGGGCGCGCAGCGGCTCAGTGGTGTTCGATGACGCGGTCGACGATGTTGTACTCCTTCGCCTCCTCCGCGCTCATGAAGTAGTCGCGATCGGTGTCGTTCGTGACTTTGTCGAAGGGCTGGCCGGTGTGCTTGGCGATGATCTCGTCGAGCCGGCGGCGGGTGTCGATGATCTCTTTGGCGTGGATCTCGATGTCGGTCGCCTGACCCTGGAAGCCGGCGGAGACCTGGTGGATGAGGATCTTCGAGTTGGGCAGCGACATCCGCTTGCCGGCGGCGCCGCCGGCAAGCAGCAGCGCGCCCATGCTCATCGCGATGCCGACGCAGATCGTCTGCACGTCGGGCTTGATGAACTGCATCGTGTCGTAGATCGCCAGGCCAGCGTAGACGTCGCCGCCGGGCGAGTTGACGTAGATGCTGATGTCCTTGTCCGGGTCCTCGGACTCGAGGTGAAGAAGCTGCGCGACGATCAGGTTGGCGATGTCCTGATTCACCTGGGTGCCGAGGAAGATGATCCGCTCGTTCAGCAGGCGTGAGTAGATGTCGAAGGAGCGCTCGCCGCGCGAGGTCTGCTCGACCACCATCGGAACCAGAGGGCTCATGCGCGGCACTCTATAGAAGGCGCCCGGCGGGCTGCCGTCACTCCGAGTCGGGGGTCCACAGCTCGCCCGCCTCTTTGCGCTCCTTCTCCGGCGTCCAGATCTGCTCGCGCGCCTCGGCCTGCTCGAGCGGGATCGGCTTGGCCGCCTCGGCGACCAGGTCGATCGCCTTGCGGAAGCGGATGTCGTCGCGGATCATCGCGTCGCGGCCGCTCTCGCGCAGGCGCTTGAGCAGCTTCTCGGGCGTCGTCCGCTCGTGCTCGGCGGAGTGCTCGAGCGCCTCGACCATCTCCTCCTCGGAAGCCTCGATCTCCTCGGCGTCGGCGATCGCCGCCAGCACCGCCTCGCGCTTCAGCTCCGCCTCGGCCTCCGGCTTCGACTCCTCGATCACGTCCTCACGGGTTTTCCCCTGCATCTGCAGGTAGGCATCGGGCTGCATGCCGCGCGAGGCGAGCTGGCGCTCGACCCGCTCCCAGCGCTCGGTCGCGCGAGCGGTGACGAGCTCGTCGGGAAGGTCGAGCTTCGCCTCGGCGGCCGCCGCGTCGACCGCGGCGACGCGGAAGTCCTGCTCGGCGCGCTGGCCGACCGCCTCGGCGAGGCGCTTGGCTATGTCGGCGCGCAGCTCCTCCAAGCTGTCGAACTCGGATGCCTCGGAGGCAAAATCGTCGTCGAGCTCGGGCAGGACCTTTTCCCGCACCTCCTTGACCTCAACCGTGAAGACGGCGTCTTCGCCGGCAAGCTGCTCGGCCTGGTAGTCGTCGGGGAAGGTGACCTCGACTTTGCGAGTCTCGCCGCCGCCGATGCCGGCGAGCTGCTCCTCGAAGCCCTCGATCAGCTGACCGCCGCCGAGCTCGAGCAGATAGTCGCTCGCCTTGCCGCCCTCGAAGGCTTTGCCGTCGAGCAGGCCCTCGAAGTCGACCAGCAGCACATCTCCCTCGGCAGCGGCGCGATCTACCGGCTCCAGCTTGGCGAAGCCTTCGCGGATCCGCTCGACCTCACGGTCGACCAATTCCTCCGGTGGCTCGGGCTCGGCCTTGCCCACCTCGAGGCCCTTGTACTCGCCCAGCTCGGCCTTCGGCCGGACGCCGATCTCGAACTTGAAGGCGAGCGGCTCGCCCTCGGCCTCCGGGGTGGAGACCACCTCGACGCTCGGATCGCCGACCGGCGCGATACCCGAACCAAGCAGGGCCCGTTCGTACCACTCCGGCAGCGCCTCGCGGATCGCCTCATCGAGCACGGCGGCGAAGCCGACCCGCTGGATCACCAGAGAAGGCGGCGCCTTGCCTTTGCGGAAGCCGGGCATCCGCATCTCCCGCGCCAGACCACGGGCAGCGCGGGCGACGGCGCGATCGACGTCGGCGGCGGGAACCTCGACCTCGACGCTGACGCGCGACCCGGGTAGCTCTGAGACTGTTGGCTGCATCGAGCGCGGGACCCTATCGCGAGCGGCGCAGCAGCCCCCTGCGCACCGCCACCCCGAAGTCGATCGCGAAGGCCAGCCCGCGACCGAGCGGGCCGGTGACGAGCCAGGCCTTCGCCCTAGTCATCGCGGGCGGCGGTGAGCCGCTTCTCCAGCAGCGCCCCGTGCCCGGCGGCGACGGCGCGCTGGGCGCGGCGCTCGTCGAGCTCGACACCGCGCTCGCGGGCCAGATCGAGCAGGTTCTGCTTTTCGGTCCCTTCGCGGGCGACCTCGAAGAAGACCCAGGCCAGCACGCCGAGCGCCAGGAAGGTCCCCTCGACCATCATGATCACGCCGGCCGTGCTCTGGTCGGCGATCGGCGAGATGTGCCAGTAGCGCTCGCCCTTGCCGTAGATCGGGTAGAGCACCGACCCCGACCACATCAGCACGTTGCCGAGGATCGCGCCGGTGAAACGGACGGCGATCACGTAGGCGACCTTCCAGCCGGCGCTGAACCAGTGTGGCTTGGGCAACGGCCCGAAGATCGGCATCCACATCAGGCAGCCGAAGGCAAGGAAGGTCGTGTGCTCGAGCGCGTGGATCGGCGCCGTGCCGTACGCGGCGTCGTAGATCGCGGGGACGTGCCAGAAGAAGAGGTTGATCGCCCAGAGCGGAAAGGCGACCGCCGGGTGGGTGAGGACCTGGAGACGGTTGAAGAGGCGGATCGAGAGAATCGGCTGCAACAGCGATTTGGTCAGGCCGAGGACGATCAGCAGCGAGGCGACGTCGCCGATCAGCAGATGCTCGGTCATGTGGGCGATTACCAGCTCGTCGGAGATGTGGCCGATCGGGCTGAACAGGGCAATCGAGATCGTCAGCAGCCCGGCGCCAAAGCAGAGCTGGCGCCAGAGCGGCACCTTGCGCCCATCCCAAGAGAGCGTCAGCACCCGGCGCCAGTAGGCGACGCCCGCGACGGTGATCGGAATCACCTCGATCGGCGCAAAAGCGCCGGTCACGTGGGCAAGGGGCAGGCTCACGGTGGTAGCTTGGCACTTACGTGAGCGCCGGTCCGAACCGCTTCCCCCCGATCGGCAGCTACGGCTTCCTCTCCGACTGCCACACCAGCGCCCTGGTCTCCTACGACGGCTCGGTCGAGTGGCTCTGCCTGCCGCGCTTCGACTCCCCCAGCGCCTTCGCCGCCCTGCTCGACCGCGGCGCTGGCCATTTCAAGCTCAAGCCGCGCGGCGTCGTCGTGCCGATCAGCCGCCGCTATGAGCCCGGCACGCTGGTGATCGAGACGACCTGGGTAACCGACAGCGGCTGGGCCGTCGTCCACGACGCGCTGACGATCGCCGACTGGGTCGAGCAGGCCGGCCCCGGCTCGCGCCCGGTGACCGAACACGAGTCCGACCACTCGCTGCTGCGCACGATCACCTGCATCGACGGCGAGGTCGAGATCGAGATGGAGTGCCTGCCGCGCTTCGCCTACGGCGCCGAGGCCGCCACCTGGAGCGGAGGCGAGCTGGGCGAGGCGACCGCACGGGGCGGCGACGGCGTCGAGCTCCACCTGACCAGCGACATGGAGCTCGCGCTCGACGGCGGCACCGCCCGCGGCACCGTCAAGCTGCGCGAGAACGAGACGAGCTTCTGCGCCCTGACCTGGGGCAACGACGAGCTGGGTGGACCGCGCAGCGCCCCAGAGGCACTGGAGCGGCTCGACTCGACCGAAGACTTCTGGCGCAAGTGGCTGCGCGACGGCGACTTCCCCGACCATCCCTGGCGGATCCACCTGCAACGCTCGGCGCTGGTCCTGAAGGGGCTGACCTACGCGCCGACCGGAGCGCTGCTCGCAGCGCCGACCACCTCGCTTCCCGAGACCCCCGGCGGCGAACGCAATTGGGACTATCGCTTCAGCTGGATCCGCGACTCGACCTTCAGCCTCTGGGCCCTGCACACGCTCGGCTTCGACCAGGAGGCGCGCGACTTCATGCGCTTCATCCTCGGCATCTGCCGCAAGGACCCCCGGCTGCAGATCATGTACGGGATCGGCGGCGAGAAGGAGCTGACGGAGAGCACGCTCGACCACCTCGAAGGCTACGGCGGGGCGAGCCCGGTGCGGATCGGCAACGGCGCCTACGACCAGCGCCAGAACGACGTCTGGGGCGCGCTGCTCGACTCGATCTACCTGCACGAAAAATCTTTGCGAGGCGCAGGGACGCCAGCCGATCGCCAGCTGATTCGCCAGCAGGTCGAAGCGGCGATCGAAGCCTGGCACAACCCCGACCAGGGCATCTGGGAGTCCCGGGGGGAGCCCCGGCACTACGTCTCCTCGAAGCTTATGATCTGGGTCGCGGTCGATCGCGGCGCCCGCCTCGCCCGCAGCGTCGGCATCGACGAGCTCGCTGAGGACTGGGAGAAGACCGCAAGCGAGATCCGCGAGGAGATCCTCGAGCGCGGCGTCCGCGACGGGGTCTTCCGCCAGCACTACGAGACCGACGCGCTCGACGCATCGACCCTGCTGATCCCGCTGCTGCGCTTCCTCCCTCCCGACGATCCGCGTGTCTGCGCGACGGTCGACGCAATCGCCGCCGATCTGACCCAGCACGGCCTCGTCCAGCGTTACAAAGTCGAGGAAACCGACGACGGGCTGAGCGGCGAGGAGGGCACCTTCTTGATCTGCTCCTTCTGGCTCGTCTCGGCGCTCTCGGAGATCGGCGAGCCGAAACGGGCGCGCGAATTGTGCGAGCGACTGCTCGAGGCAGCCGGCTGGCTCGACCTCTACGCGGAGGAGCTGGAGGCCGAGAGCGGTCGCCATCTCGGCAACTTCCCCCAAGCGTTCACTCATCTGGCCTTGATCAACGCGGTCTCCCATGTGATCGCCGACGAGCAGCGCGAAGACGGCGGCGTCACCGCCGTGTTCAGCGAGATGGGCGGCGTCCGCGAGGGCGTCTGAGAGGTTCTAGGCGCACGATTCGCTTGCGCAGACGAAAGGTCTTCAGACAGAAGATCTCGTTCTCTCATATATTCCCTGTCGAATGGCGGAATTCGAGGACAGCCGTGAGCGCCGGGACACGGAGCATCGCTATCGCCGCGCCGCACTGGCGCATCCCGTGCGGCAGGGAATTCTCTGTCTGATGCTCGACGGCATGGAGGCCGGTGCGGCCGAGATCGCGGTCGAGCTGGCGGAGGAGCCTGGCCGGATCGCCTACCACCTGCGCGTGCTGACCAGGCGCAGGGCCTTGAAGGGGGTCGCCAAGGACCCGCCGGCGCCGCCCTATTTCCGCCTGGCGCCGCAGGCGTTATGGGCACGCAAAATGCTCGCTGAACTCAGGAAGCGGGACAGAGACGACGACCCAGGGGGGCGAGATTGAAGGCGAGCGCCCTTAGTAGGTGATCGGTGGAGGACATGGACGAAACTCGAAGCCCAAGCGCGCAGGACGCAACCATCGAAGCTGCCGTCCTGCGCCAGCTTCTGGCCCTCCACCCGATCCAGCTGACGGTCGGCGAGCTCGCACGGGAGATCGGCGGTGAGGCCGCGGACTTCGCTCAGGTCGACGCCGTCGAGCGCGCCATGCGCGAGCTCACGGCAGCCGGACTAGTGCACAGCGTCGGCGACGTCGTCATCCCCAGCCGCGCCGCCCTGCGCCTCGACGAGCTGCTCGGCTGAGCCCCCTCCTTTTTTGCGGGCCGTTGTACGGCCTGTACAAGACGGGCGAAACTGATTGCCATTTCGCGATTCAAGGTTCGCCGCCGCCAGGCCGATGCCGGGGCACCGCGGAGCACTCGCTTCCGGCAAACCCCGAGAGGAGAGGCAATGTCCTGGACCACCAAGAGGCGTGCGCTGATAGCGCTCGGCTGCACCTGCGCGCTGGCGGTTGCCGGCGTCGCGCTGGCTTACTTCACCACGTCCGGCTCGGGCACCGGGAACGCGACGGTCGGCTCGAGCTCGGCCGTGACGCTGCACGCGACGGTGTCCTCCAATCTGTACCCGGGCACCTCATCGCCGGTTAGCTTCACCGTCGACAACCCGTCGTCGGGCTCGCAGCGCGTCGGCACGATCACGCTGAGCAGCATCACCGTCGACGCCGGTCACTCGAGCTGCAGCACGACGATCACCGGTGGCAATCCCGACTTCGCGATGCCGGCGGTGACCGTCAATCAGACCTTCGCTGCCGGCAACAACCAGAGCGTGACCCCCACCGGGACCCTGACGATGAAAGAAACCGGCGCCAACCAGGACGCCTGCCAGGGCGCGACGGTGACGCTGCACCTGACCAACAACTAAGCAGCCGAGCGGGACGGAGCGCGGCATCGTGCAGAGCGGCCGTAATGGCCTCGGGGCGCTGATCGGGCTGGTCGCGATCGGCGCCTTCATCGTCGCCGCCGCCTTGGCCGCGAGCCGACACGGCCCCGTGGCCGCCCCGGAAGGCAAGGCCCAAGCCGGGCGAGTGCCGAGGCCGGCGATCGTCGACCACCCGGAGGCCAAATCGCCGTCGAGGAGCGCCCGCTTCGACTTCACCGTCCGCACGCCGGGCGCGCGCTTCCAGTGCCGCCTCGATCGAGCGCGGTGGCAGGCATGCAAACCGCCCGTCTTCTTCGCCGGCCTGACCGTCGGAGGGCATCGATTCTCAGTTCGCGCGCTGGACGGGCGGCGACATGGCGGCGCCAGGAGGTTCCGCTGGACGGTCCTGGAAGCGAAGGAGCTCTCGATCCTCCCGGAGCTCTCCGGCCTGAGCATGCTCTACCCCGGGGCGCCACCGGTAACGCTGCCGCTGACTGTGCAGAACCCCAACTCCTCACCGATACGCGTCACCGCATTGCGGGTCTCGGTCGCGGCAGACCCGCCGGGGTGCCCCAGCGCCGACAACCTCGCCCTGGGCCAGTCGAACGCCTCGCGCTCGCTGCCACTCAAGGTGCCCGCCGGCGGATCTGTCCGCCTGCCCGCGCAGGGCGTCACGGCGCCGTCGATTCAGCTGCGTGACCTCCCGGTCAACCAGGACGCCTGCCAGAACGCCCGGTTCCCGCTCGATTTCACTGGGAGCGCGCGCGGATGAGGCGCGCCCTGCCGGCAGGCATCGCGGGAGTCGCAATCGCCACCGCGGTGATCGCCGTGCTCTGCGGCAGCGCCGTCGCCTACTTCACGACCACCGGAGCCGGCAGCGCAACCGCCGGCTTGCCGAAACTCTCGGCGCCGACGATCTCCACAGCCCTACCGGCGATCGGCGGCACCGTGGCTCTTACCTGGACTGCGGTCACGCCGCCCGGATCCGGAACGGTCACCTACGCGGTGATCCGCGACGGCGACGAACCCGCCGGCAACTGCCCGACCGAGTCCTCGCGGGGAACCGGCACGACCTGCACCGACAAAGCGCTCGAAGTCGGCACCCACACCTACACGGTGACCGCGCAGTGGCACGCCTGGAACTCGACCAGCGGATCGACCCAGGCAAAAGTGACCGTCGGCGCCGCGACCCACTTCACCATCGGCGCCGCATCGGCCACGCCGGGGGCGGGCGTCGGCGACAACCTGACGATCACGGCGCTCGACGAAAAAGACAGCACGGTGACGACCTACACGGGCTCCCACAGCCTCACCTTCTCCGGCGCATCCTCCAGCCCGGGCGGAAACGCCCCCACGGTCGCCAACAGCTCGGGCACCGCCACCGCCTTCGGCAGCGCAACCGCGATCAGCTTCACGCTGGGGGTCGCCAGCGTCATCTCCTCGACGAAGAACGGCCTGATGAAGCTCTACAAGGCGGGCGCGGCCAACGTCTCGGTCAGCGATGGATCGATCGAAAGCGAAGACGATCTCGCCGTGACCGTCACCCCGGGGGCGGCCTCGAAACTCACCCTCGGCGCCGCCTCCACCACGCCGACTGCGGGAGCGGCCGACAACCTGACGACGACCGCGTACGACGCCTACGGCAACGTCGCGACGGCCTACACCGGCTCCAAAAGCCTGACCTTTTCGACTGCCTCGGCGAGCCCCAGCGGCGAAATCCCGACGGTCACCGACAGCTCAGGCGCCGCGACCGCCTTCGGCAGTGCGACCGCGATCCTCTTCACTGCCGGCGTGGCGAACGTCTCCGGCGCCAGCAACGGCCTGATGAAGCTCTACAAGAGCGGCGCCACCAGTCTCAAAGTCAGCGACGGTACGTTCACCAGCGCGGTGGTTACCGTGACCGTGGCTGCCGCAACCGCCGTGAAGCTCTCGCTGAGCGCCGCCTCGACGACGCCGACCGCGGGAGCGGCAGACAACCTCACCATCACCGCCCTCGACACGTACGGCAACACCGCGGCTGCCTACACCGGCGCCCACAACATCACCTTCTCGGGCGCCACGGCAAGCCCCAGCGGGGCCGCCCCCACCGTTGCCAATAGCAGCGGAACCGCGGTCCCGTTCGGTACCGCGACGGCGATCAGCTTCACCACCGGCATCGCCACCGTGGTGTCGTCGACGAAGAACGGCGTGATGAAGCTCAACAAGGTCGAGACCGCCAGCGTCACGGCAACCGACGGATCGATCTCGACCTCGTCCGAACTTGCGATCACCGTCCTCATCGGCGCCCCCGCGAAGCTTTACCTGACCCACGTGACGGTCAGCGCCGGCAGCATCGGCGCCGGCTGCTTCTTCACCTGCGCGATCACCAAACTGGGCAACAGCGGAACGGTCAAAGCCAACATCGCCGTCACCGACAGCGTTGGCAACCCGATCTCGGAACTGGGCACCGGCCACGCTGTGAATATCACCGCGACCTCCGGCAGCACGGTTGTCGGCACCCCGCTCGCGATCCCTTCCACCGGCCTCGCCGAAACCGCGGGCCAGTTCACCTACACGTCGAAATCGAGCGGCACCTTCTCCGACACGATCACCGTGGCGACCTCCGAAGGCACTGCCTACACCAGCGCGACCGCAACCACGAGCCGGTAACAGTCGCTACTGGAGCGCCCTGACCTCTTTCCAGGTCAGCATCCGGCCGCTGCTCGAGTCGATCACCTTTAGCCGGATCGAGTGCAGACCGTCGCGAACGCTCAAGACGGGGACGTCGTGGAAGATCAGGTTCTCGTCGTGGGCGCGCTGGAGGTTGTAGTTGGGGATCTTGGCGCTGAGGTGGTGAACGTGGTGCAGGCCGATGTTCCCGCTGAAGAACTGGAGGATCTTCGGCAGCTTCAGGTAGGAGCTCCCCTGCAGCGCCGCATCGGGGTAGCTCCAGTCCTCCGAGCTCTCCCAGTAGGCGTCCTCGAACTGGTGCTGGACGTAGAAGAGGAAGACCCCCAGCGTGCCGGCGAGAATCGCGGTCGGCATCTGCACCAGCAGCCAAGTCGTCGGACCGATCAGCCAGACGATCGTCCCGATGACCGCGGCGAGGACGAGGTTCGTCGCGATCACGCTGTGGCGCGAGCGGGGGCGCATCTTGCTCGACCAGATGCGCGGCCCGATCATCAGCGACCAGATCGGACCTAGTCCGAACATCACCAGCGGGTTGCGGAACAGTCGGTAGCCAAGCCTCTGCTTCCAGGGCCGCGCCAGGTACTCCTCGACGGTGAGCGTCGGCACATCGCCGGTTCCGCGCCGGTCCAGGTCGCCCGCGGTGCCGTGATGGACAGCGTGGTTGTGGCGCCAGTTCCCGAACGGCTGGAAGACGAGCAGGGCCGTGAACCGACCGAGCCAGAGATTCCCCCGCTTGGTGGGCATGAACGAGCCGTGGGCACAGTCGTGGAAGACGACGAAGGTCCGCAGCAGGAAGCCGGCAGCCGGGACAGCCAGAGCGAGGGAGATCCATACCGAGACTTCGAGGCAGAGATATATCGCGACCATCAGGACCAGGTATGGCACGGCCGAGGTTGCCACGTCGACGAGGCTGTGCAACCGGGAGGACTGCTCGTGGCGAACCACCGACTCGCGCCAGTAGGGCCGATGCGGAGCCGAATCGTTGCTCGGGCCCGCCACGGCGGGTGCTGGGACGAGAGTCACGGCGGATGAATCTACCGGCGCTACCTAAAGCGCCGCATCGAACTCGATGACGCTGCGGATCCCGTCCTGGGCCTCCATCAGCTCAAAGCCGCGGTTGACCTCGTCGAGAGTGAGGCGATGGGAGATGAAGGGCTCGACGTCGATCTCGCCCCTCAGACAACGGTCGACGAGGCCCGGAACCTGGTCGCGCCCCTTGACGCCGCCGAAAGAGGAGCCGGCGACGCGGCGGCCGGTGATCAGCAGACGCGGGACCACGTCGAGGGTCTCCCCCTTGCCGGCCACCCCGGCGACGATGCACAGGCCCCAGCCCATGCGCGCGGCTTCGACGGCCTGGCGCATCACGCCGACGTTGCCGGTCGCCTCGAAGGTGTAGTCGGCCCCGAACCCGTCGGTCATCTCGAGGATCCGCTCGACGGCGTCCTCGCCGCCTTCGAGCGTGTCCGTCGCCCCCTGGCCGCGCGCCAGCTCGAGGCGATCCGCGGAGAGGTCGACGCAGACGACGCGCTCGGCGCCCTGCAGCCGGCAGCCCGCGACCGCCCCGAGGCCGACCATCCCCGCGCCGAAGACGACGCAGGTGCTGCCCGGCGCCACCGCGGCGGTGTTGATCGCCGCGCCGAGCCCGGTCGAGAGGCCGCAGGCGAAGAGGCAGGCGTGCTCGAAGGGCGCCTCGGGGTCGATCTTCGCCAGGGCGATCTCCGGCATCACCGTGTGCTCGGCGAAGGTCGAGCAGCCCATGAAGTGGCGGATCCCGTCACCGTCGCGGGAGATGCGGGTGGTGCCGTCGGGCAGGAAGCCCTTGTTCTGCTGCTCGCGGATCGCCAAGCAGAGGTTGGTCCGCGGGTCGACGCAGTGGACGCACTCGCCGCACTGGGGGGAGAAGAGGGTGACGACGTGGTCGCCCGGGGAGAGCGAGGCGACGTCCGCGCCGACGCTCTCGACGACTCCCGCCCCCTCGTGCCCGAGCACCGTCGGCGCGTAGCCCGACGGGTCGGCGCCGGAGGCGGTGTAGAGGTCGGTGTGGCAGACACCGCAGGCGACGAGCCGGACGAGTACCTCCCCCGCCCGCGGCTCGGCCAGCTCGACCTCCTGAACCGCGAGCGGCTTGCCAAACTCCTCGAGCACCGCGGCACGCATCTTCATCGGCTCATTATGGTGGTGCTAACGCCCCTGAGCCCTCTACGGATCGAGTGAACCCATGAACAAGCCTCCCAGTCCTGACGACGCCGCAATGCTCTATGGCAGTCGCTTCCTCACCGAAGACGCCCCGTCCGGCGACTTCCCCGCCGACGGGATGTCGGCCCTGGACGCAATGCGCCTGGTCGACGAGGAACTAGTCCTGGAGGGCGACCCGAACCGCAACCTGGCGACCTTCGTCACGACCTGGATGGAGCCAGAGGCGCAGCGCCTGATCGCCGAGAACCTCTACCGCAACTTCATCGACCACGCCGAGTACCCGATCTCGGCCGAGATCGAGCAGCGCTGCATCCGCATGCTCGCCGACCTCTACCACGCCCCGGGCGAGACGACCGGCGCCCGCACCCAGGGTTCCTCGGAGGCGATCATGCTCGGTGCGCTCTCCTTGAAGTGGAAATGGAAGGAGCGCCGCGAAGCCGCGTCGCTGTCGGTCGACAAGCCGAACCTGATCTTCGGCGGCGACGTTCACGTCGTCTGGGAGAAGTTCTGCCGCTACTTCGACGTCGAACCGCGGATCGTGCCGCTGCAGGAAGGCAAGTACACGATCGGGCCCGAAGACGTGCAGCCGCTGATCGACGAGAACACGATCGGGGTCGCGGCGGTGCTCGGCACCACCTTCACCGGCCACGCCGACGACATCGTCGGCATCAACAAGCTCCTCGTCGACCTCAAGAGCGAGAAGGAAATGGACGTGCCGCTGCACGTCGACGCCGCCAGCGGCGGCTTCGTCTGGCCCTTCCTCTACCCGGACTCCGAGTGGGACTTCCGGCTCGAGCAGGTGCGCTCGATCAACGTCTCCGGCCACAAGTTCGGCCTCGTCTACCCGGGCGTCGGCTGGCTCGTCTTCCGTGAGACATCCGATCTCGCCGAGGATCTCGTCTTCTACGAGAACTACCTCGGCAAGAAAGACGCGACCTTCACGCTCAACTTCTCGACCGGCGCCTCGATGGTCCTCGCCCAGTACTACAACTTCGTCCGCCTCGGGCGGCAGGGCTACACCTACATCATGCAGGCGATGGAGAAGAACGCCAGGGCGCTGGCCGAGCACCTCGAAGCCTGCGGCGACTTCGAGCTGATCGGCGCCGACAAGGAGCAGCTGCCGCTAGTCGCCTTCAAGCTGGTCGAGGGGAAGAACTACGACGAGTTCGACCTCTCCTGGCAGCTCTCCGCCGAGCGCGGCTGGATGCTCCCCGCCTACACCCTCCCGCCCAATGCCGAAAACGTGAAGGTCCTGCGGGCGCTGGTCAAGGAGACGCTGAGCCGCGAGCAGGTCGACCGGCTCTCGGCGGACATCGCCACGGCCTGCGCGACGTTGGAGAAGAAGGGCGGCGCCCACCCCGCCGAGCGCAAACAGGTCAAGACCGGCACGGGGTACTGAGCCACAGGCTCGGTTAGCGGCGACAGCTTTCCGCCGCCTCGGATGCGAACATGTGTTCGTACAACAATCCAAGGAGATGGCGATGCCTCAATTCGACGCATATGAAGACCTCGTGGGCAAGTGGCGCTGGCGACTGCTCGGCAGCGACGGCCGAACCGTGGCGACGTCTGGCGAGTCCTTCGATTCCCACTGGCACGCGCTGAGAGCAGCAGAAAACGTGCGCGGAGTCGCCTCGGGAGCGCGAATCTCCAGCGTGCCCGCGGATGGAGTCGACGACGCGCTGGCGACGATCATCGACCGTGAGCTAGCGCGTAGCTGACAAGCGGTAGCCCGCACCGGCGGGCTTACGGCACCATCACCACGCGGCCGAAAGCGTTCCGTCCCTCCAGGTACGCATGGGCAGCGGCCGCTTCGGCGAGGGCAAAGGTGCTGTCGATCTCGATGTGCAAATTCCCGCTTGCCACGCGCCCGATCAGGTCGGCGATCATCTGGTGGACCCGCGGGTACTCGACGAGCAGCGCCCCGCCGAGGTAGACGCCGCGCAGCGTGTTGTTCTTGCCCCACAGCGATTTGGCTTCGACGTCTGAGCCGGATCGACCGGCGACGCCGACGCTGACGAGCGTCCCCCGATACGCGAGCGCCTCGATGCTGTCCACCAGGTTCTTCCCGCCGACCGAGTCCAGCACGACGTCGACGCCACGCCCGTCGGTCAGCTCGCGAACCCGATCGACGAAGCTTTCGTCCGCGTAGTTGATGCCGTGGTCGAGCCCCAAAGGCTTCAGGCGCTCGAGCTTCTCGTCGCTCGAGGCGGTCGAGAACACCGTCGCACCGGCTTGCGACGCCAGCTGGATGGCGGCCATCCCCACGCCACCTGCCCCGGCGTGAACGAGCACTGTCTGCCCCTGCTCCAGGCCCGCAGCGGTGAAGAGGCACTCCTGCGCGGTGCCGACCGCGACCGGGATGCACGCCGCGACAGCGGGATCGAGCCCCTCGGGGATCGGCCAGGTCATGACAGCCGGCACGACCCGCTTCTCGGCGTGGGAGCCGTTTGCGTTCAGCGCCACCACCTTGTCGCCGATCGCCGGGCTCTCGACTCCAGCGCCGACCTCGGCCACCGTTCCGGCGCACAGATAGCCGACGATGTGTGGGGTGCTCTCCGGCGGCGAGACCGAGCGGGCGAGAAGATCGCCGCCCTCGATGCTGATCGCCTCGACGTCCACCGTCACACAGCCATCGGGACACACCGGATCGGGGACGTCCTCGTAGCGGAGCACGTCGGGCGGGCCGTTCTCGAAGATCACCGCCGCTTTCATGCAGAGAAACCTATTCCGTTGGGGCTTTGAGCGGCTTCAAGCGGGTCTTTTCGACCCGGGCGAGCTTGCGTTTGAGGCGTTTGAATTCCGCCTCCTCGGTGGGCGTGCGTTTGTGACCGCTGAAGGCCAGGTTCCTCTTCTCCAGTGGGTCGGTCTTGAGGTCGTACATCTCCCACTGCGGCCGTTTGCGACCATTGAGGTCGTAGTACTTGGCCAGCTTCCAGCGCCCTTCGCGGATGCTGACGATGTGGTTGGGCGCTTTGGGGTAGGGGCGTTTGGACTGACCCGACTGGTAGTCGTCGTAGGTGAAGACAACGTAGTCCTGCTCGGTGCGATTCGAGGACGGGTGCAGGACCAGCTTCGAGTAGTCGACCCCCTGCCAGTTCGCGCGGGCGCTTTTCGGCGTCGCCGCGAGGCTTGCCAGCGTCGGCAGGAAGTCGACGTGGGAGACGAGCGCGTCGGTCTTGGCCGGTGCCGGGAACAGCTTCGGGTTCGAGTAGACGAGCGGGACCCGCGTCGCCTCCTCGTAGAAGTTGAAGTTCTTCTGCCGCAGGCCGCCGTGGGCCAGCCCCATCTCGCCGTGATCGGCCGTGCGGACCACCAGCGTGTTGTCGAAGAGCCCGGTCTCTTCGAGCTTGTCGAGGACGTTGACCAGGTAGCTGTCGGAGGAGCGCATCAGGTTGCCGTAGAAGTTCAGGTAGTTGCGCCGTTCTTCGGCGTTTTCCGGCTTCCCGGTGAGGTTGAAGATGCGCAGGAATTCGGCCTGGACCGAGGGCTTGGTCGAGAGGTCTTCGTCCCAGGTCTCCGGTTCGTGGATGTTCCCCGTAAGCCAGGTGTCGTCGTATCCGGCTTCCTTGAAGGTTTTGCTCGGGTAGAAGAGGACGTCGTGCGGGTTGACCACCGAGACCACCATGAAGAAGGGCTGCTCCTGGGCCGCGCTCGAGCCCAGGTACTCGAGCGCGCCTTCGGCCGCCCCTTCGCCGGTCGAGTCGATGAAGCGGCCGTCGTTGTCGACGAAGCCGCCGCCGGCCTCGGGCACGCTCTGGTCGGCGCCCGCGTCCGGCGGGTTCCAGCGATCGAAGCCGTACTTTTCGAGATCGGACGGCTTGGCGTTTCCCGGTTCCGCCGGTTTCGAGCAGTGCCACTTGCCCTTGTAGACGACCTGGTAGCCGGCCGCCTTCATCACCGTGGCGAGGTTCTTCAGGTCGACCGGCAGGTCCGCCTGGGGGTTCTTCGGCGGTTCCATGTCTTCCTCGAGCGTGTACTTGACCCCGTGCTGGGCGGGGAAGTAACCGCTCATCAGGGTCGAGCGCGCCGGCGAGCACATGCAGGCGTTGGTGAAGGCGCGTTCGAAGCTGAGGCCGTGCCGCTGCAGACGCCTCATCCCCGGCAGGTTCTGGCGCAGCCAGTTCGGCGGGAAGTGCTGGATCGCCCGCTCCTGGTCGGTGAGGAAGAGGAGGATGTTCATCCCGGCTACGTCGCGCCGCTTCCCTTTCGCCGCGGCGAGTGCCTGCTCGACGCCGGCGCCCTGGGCGAGCAGGGCGGCCGCGGCAGCGGTCGCCCCGGACCCGAGCAGCTCCTTGCGGGTGAGCCCGCCCTCGCGCTTGTCGGTTCGGCTCATTTGTTCCTCCGGAAGATGTCGACGGCGTTGCTGCCGAACGAGGTCGAGTAGAGATAGCGGCCGTTGGGGCTGAGCGCGATCGAGCTGACCCCGCGCAGCGCGCGTCCGTGCGTGCAGCCGGGGACCGAGCGGGTCGCGACGCAGCCCGCGAGGCCTGGCTTCTGCGCCACCGCACCGGATTCGGCGCTGCGATCGAGGACGTCGATGGCGCCCGTGGCGAACGCCGCCGTATACACGTTGGCGCCGTCAGGCGAGAGGGCGAGACCCTCGGGCGAGCTGAGCGCCCGACCGAAGGAGCAGCCGACGGCGCGCAGCCAGACCAGGCAGGCCGAGGTGCCTTCCTTCTGAGTGAGGGTGCCGGACGACGCCGAGCGGGTGAACGCGGTGACGCTGTTGCTGAACAGCGAGGTCACGTACGCATCGTCGTCGCCGGGGCTGATCGCCACTGCGTTGGCGCCGCTCAGCTGCAGCCCCGTGGTGCAGCCCGTAAGCGCCGCGTCGACGATGCAACCGCTGCCGCCGGTCGCCTGGGTGAGCGTGCCGGTGGAGGGGTCGCGGGAGAGCACGACGACGGCGTTGGACAGCGCCGTGGCGACGTAGACGCTCTTGCCGTCGCCGCTGATCGCCATCCCCTCCGGCGCCCCCAGGGCGAGGCCGGAAGCGCAGTTGCTCGTCGCCTCGGCAATGCAACCGGCGCTGCCCGACAGCTGCGTGAGCGCGCCGCTCGACGGGTCGCGGCCGAAAGCAGCGACGGCGTTGCCGAAGAACGAGCCGACGTAGACGTTCTTCCCGTCCGGGCTGACGACGACCACGTCGGGCCCGAGCAACGCGGCACCGGTGGCGCAACCGGGAAGCGGCACCCCCGAGACACAGCCAGCCGCGCCGGGGAGCTGGTGCAGCGCACCGGTCGAGCGATTGCGCTGGAAGGCGGTGACAGCATTGCTCCCCCGCGAGGTCACGTAGACGTTGCGCCCGTTGGGGCTGATCGCAACCGAGTTCGGCCCGTTCAGCCCGATGGCTTTGCCGCATTCGAAGGCGCTTTTCGCCGCGACGCACCCGGCGGCGCCGCTCGGCTGCCCGAGCGCTCCCGTCTTCGGGTTGCGCCTGAATACGGCGACCGCGTTGCTGCGCGACGAGGCGACGTAGGCGTTCTTGCCGTCGGCGCTGACGGCGATCGCACGGGAGCCCATGAACGGGCCCGGACCCTCGAGTGCGCGCGCCGTCCCGCAGCCTTTGGCGGGGGTCGAGCGATCGGCCAAGCAGCCACGCGCTCCCGGCAGTTGCTTCAGCGTTCCCTGCTTCGCCGCGTTCTTGTCGGCGTGCGGATGCGCAGGCGGCGCGGCGAGCGCACCCGCCGGCAGCGCCAGCGCCACGAGGGCCACAAGCAGGACAAATACGCGGCGTGGAAAGTCGGAGGTCACTCGGGACGCAGCGTATTTGCGCCCGCGGACAGGCCCCAGAGCCGCCGGGTCAGCGTTTGCTCACCGCGAGGCTGCCGAGCGCGCCGATTCGGATACCCAGCCACGGATAGGTGGCGTTGTAGAAGGTGTTGTCCTGCGGCTGCAGACCGACCGCCGAGAGCCAGAGCTGGTAGACGGAGGCATTGGCGATGCCGCCGTGCAGCCGACGCCAGACCCGGTGCCCCTTCGCGCCGAACGGTGGCGGGGTGATCGTGTCGGTCCACTCGACCGCGTTGCCGCCCTGGTCAAGCGTCCCCCACGGCGAGGTGGTCTTCGCCTGGCCGACAGTGCTGAGACTGCCCTGGTAGGCCTTGGCGTAGTTGGCCGGGGCGATTCCAAACGGGTTCACGCTGGAGCATTCTTCGCTGCCGAAGGACGCCGGACACCAGCTCGGCGCAGCTGCCCCGGAGGCGTGGAAGGTCGCCAGCGGCTGGGTCGAGGCGTTGGTGACGTCGCCGGTCGTCGGATCGAGCGTCGTCGGCTTCGGTTCGCTCGCCGCTTCGTCTTCGGTTTCGAACACACCGGGGTTGGTCGGGTACTTCCAGTAGGAGTACTTCCCTTCGCCGGCGGGGTCGAAGTAGGCCGCCTTGATCCACTCGTTCTGACTCGGGACGACGAAGCCGGTCTTGTGCGAGCGGGTCATCGCCCGTTCGGTCATGTCGTACATCCCCCGCTCGGTCACCCGCGAGAGCCGGACGCGGTAGGTGACGTAGCGGAAGCCGCCTTCGCGGCTGGCTTTCTTTGAGAGCAGGCGGCCGTTGTAGAGGGAGTTGACGAAGCGCGCCGAGCGCAGGAAGTTGGCGAAGCCGTAGGGCTTGTCGGCCCATTCGGGGGAGGCGACCGAGTAGTGACGCCCCTTGCCCACGCTTGCGGCGAAGTCGATCTGGCCGTACTTGGGCCAGCCGATCGAGCTCTCGTCCGGGCTGTAGAGCTTGTGCCTGTTGCTGCCGGTCGGGTCGACCGTGTTGAGGAACGCCACCCACTGGGCGACGGTGACCTCGAGCTGACCGATGCCGTAGCCGTATTTCACGCCGCCAACCATCTGGCAGGGGGGCGTGTGCGCTTCCTGCGGGGCTTCTTTGCAGGAGCGATATATGGCGTCTTTGAAGGGGGTGATTCCGACCGAGGGGTTCCCCGGAGCGCCCACTTTGACCGTCTTCAACGTCAGGATCGACGGTGGCGGAGCGGCCTGCGACATCGCCGGCCCGGCGAGCGCCGCCGTCGCGACGAAGATCAGCGCCGCGAAAAGGCGGGTGTGCAGGGCAGCGAGCGAGGCATGGCGAGTTGGCATGTTGTCCTATCGACCGGGGTTGGCGATGCGTTAATCGGCGAATTCGTGGTTGGCCACTCTTCGCCACGACAGGCGAAACCCTTCATTCCGCCGGTCGTCCACCAGGGTGTCCTTCAGCGCTGTCTAGTTCGTCTTTTGGCCGCCGGGCCGAAGGTGCAGCACCTTCATACATAGGTGCTACACTCAGTGCGCATGCCGACCACCAAACCCCGCTACACGGTCACCGATACCGGTGAGCTCAGCGAGCAACTCGATGAGGCGCAACGGCGCTGGCCAGAAGTTCGCGATCGCAAGGAGCTGTTGCTCCGCCTCGCTGCCGCCGGAAGGGACGCGATCGAGCACGAAGCGGAAAAACGCGGCATCGCGATCCGGGAGACCGCCGGGGCCCTGACCGGCGTCTACCAACCGAACGAGCTAGAACGGCTGCGCGAAGACTGGCCGGGGTGATCGTCCTCGACGCGAGCGTGCTGATCGCCCATCTGGATAGAGGAGATCGGCATCACGCGAAGGCACAGATGCTGCTCGAGGCGAGCGGCGAGCAACCGCTGGGAGCCAGCACGATCACCCTCGCGGAGACCTTGGTATCCCCTGCCAGAGCAGGCCGGATCGCAGATGCCGAGGCGGCCCTGCAACAGCTTGGAGTTGCTGAGCTATCGCTCGGCGACAACACTTCCGGCCGATTGGCGGGACTGCGCGCCGAGATCGGCCTAAAGATGCCCGACTGCTGCGTACTGCTCGCAGCGCAAGAGCATGAAGGCGTCGTGGCCAGCTTCGACACCGATCTCCTCGAAGCCGCGAGCAAACTAGGAATTG
This sequence comes from uncultured Solirubrobacterales bacterium, assembly GCA_963824705.1. Lineage (GTDB taxonomy): Bacteria > Actinomycetota > Thermoleophilia > Solirubrobacterales > 70-9 > VRUE01. Next base: position 942,354 of record CAWGQE010000003.1, on the reverse strand, counting down.
CGACAGCCGAGTAAGAGCAGTCCTGGCACCAAGGCCACAGCCAAAAAGGCCTGTTTCTCAGAATCTGACGGTCACCGAAATCGCGCGCTTCGTCGTCCGGCTGTTGGAGTCGGTGACCGTCACCGTGACGTGGATGCGGCCGCTGCCGTACTTCTTCAGCGCCCGCATCGCAACGGTGGGGAGAGTGGCGCGAATCGCCGTGGTCGTTTCGGCACCAAGTCGGCCCCGGGGCGTGATCACGCCCCGGTAGTGGTGGCCGCCGATTACGATCGCGACCTTGCTCGGCGCGACCTGGCACGAGGCGGTGCAGGAGACCAGCCCTACGCTCGCCTGATGGCCGGACAGCAGAGCGTGCTTGCCCCCTACCGCAAGGCGCGGAGCGGGCGGTGTCTGAGGTAGTGGCGGCAGTGGCGGTGGCGATTCGGTCTTTTCGCCGGTGATCGTCACCGGGACCAACGTCCGAGCGTTGTCCAAGCTGAGGACGATCGACCCGTGGCCAGGAGTCGCTCCAGCCGTGAAGACCGACTTCGTCCAGCCGTTGGAGAGGGTATTGCTCGTTGGGGAAAGCGTCCCGAGTGTCGACGAGAAGCCGATCGGCGTCTTTTCCGTGGGAATGCCGTTGTTGATGCCGAGGCCGTTGGCAAGCAGCATTGCCGCCACTTCGGCTTTTTCGCCGGGGTTGAGGATGATCGAGTTGCCCGTCGGCAGTTCCTCGATCCCCGTTTCTGGCTTGAGCGGACCGATCAGCGCGGCCAGGACGGCATTGTTTGCGACGTCGACGCCATTGCTCACCCCGTCGCAGCCTGTGGCTCCGGGCCCGGCGTTGCAGCCCCACCAATTCTGCTCGGCGTCGAGCGCCCCCGAGGCCTCGTTGTCGACGCCGAGATGGGTGGTTCCGACAAACCGGTTGGTCCGAATCAGGACGTGACCCGTGACGTCCCAGGGGGAGGCGCCGCTGGCGACGATGCCGTCGTAGGAGCCGGGGAAATCGCTGTCGTAGACCGTGATGTCGTCGACTTCGGGGCCGAGTTCGATCCCGTAGGGGTCGCAGTCGACGAATTCGTTGTGGAACGAGACCAGGATATGTTCGGAGGGAACCAGGCCGCCCTCGTTCCCGAGGATCTGCAGACAACCGGCGCTGCCGTGCCCTTCGAAACGGTTATCAAAGACGCGCAGTTGTGCGGCGTCGACCGCTAGCTGTGGACCAACGGTCGATTCGAATGTGTTTCCGTAGAGCTCGCTTTCTTCTTGCGGAGCTTCATTCACACGCGCTGCGACCCTGGCCGGCGCCGGCATTTTGTTGCCTTCCAGCCGGAAGCCTTCGATCGTCCCACCGCTGTCCGCGAGCACGGCGTATCCGTCGATCGGGGCGACGAACCGATTCCACTTGATCGCCAGGTTGGAGTATTCGGCTCCGCTCAGGTGGATCCCGTCTCCGGTGCTTTCGATCACGTCAAAGCCGATCGTGTCCTTTTTGCCGCCAGCTTCGAGGTAGATCCCGGTGGAGCCGCCCGAGATGACGTCTTCCTCGACTCGAAGGTCGTCGACGTTGGCCCCCGAGGCCAGGATCGTCGGCGCGGTTCCGTCCGTTGAGACCTCGAAGCCGACGATTTCGACGGCGTTTCCTTCAACCTTGATCGCGGTACCGGCGCCACCGTCGATTCTCGTCTCGGGTTCGTACCAATACGTGGGGATCCCGCCCTGACTCCTGAGGGTCAGCGGCTTGTCGATCGTCAGGTCTTCGGCGTAGATCCCGGGCGCCACGTTCACCGAATCGCCAGCGCCGGCTTCGTCGATCGCGTGCTGAATCGTCGCGCATCGCGCCCACTGGTCTTCGCAGTTGTTTCCCGCATCGGAGCCGCCCGGCGCGACGAAGCGCCAAGGCAGGGCAGACGCCTCCTGTGCCATTAAACCCATTGCCATCAGGCACAACCCCATGGCGATGATCGCTCTCGTCACTCTTTGTCTCTCTCCCGAATTGGCGTGCAAACAATAGAGCGTTCGACAAGGGACAAAAGTGCGGCGAACTGTCCGCGCCACCGCTTCTATCTCGAAGGTGTCCTTTTAGCGGTGTCTCGTTCGTCTCTAGGCTGGGTGGTCGAATGGCGGCCGCCGAGAACCTGACCTAGGAGGCTCCGATGCAATACATGCTGTTGATCTACTCGGGCGATTCGATGAACGAGTTCGGGAAGCTCCCCGAGGACGAGCAGAAGGCGGTGCTCGGCGAGTACTACGCGATCTCCGAGCTGCCGGGCGTCGTGGGCGGCGACCAGCTGCAGCCGGCCGACACCGCGACCACGGTCCGGGTCGAGGGCGGACAGGCGCTGACCACCGACGGTCCCTTCGCGGCGACCAAGGAGGTCCTCGGCGGCTACTACCTGCTCGAGGCCGACGATCTCGACGCGGCGCTGGAGGTCGCGGGACGGATCCCGGCCGCGCGGATGGGTGGCGCGATCGAGGTGCGCCCGGTGGTGGAGCGCTGATCGAGCGCGTCTTCAGAGAGGAGTGGGGACGGGTCCTCGCCACCCTGATCGGCTTCCTCGGCGACTTCGACCGCGCCGAGGAAGCCACCCAGTCCGCCTTCGCGGCGGCGGCGGAGCGCTGGCCGCAGGACGGCACTCCCGCCAACCCCCGCGCCTGGCTGATCGCGACCGCCCGCAACCAGGCGATCGACCGCGTCCGCCGCGAGCGCACGCTGGCGAGCAAGGCGCCGCTGCTCGAGGCGCCTGAGGCCGTGGACGAGAACCTCGAAGACTCGGCCTTCCCCGACGAGCGGCTGGAGCTGATCTTCACCTGCTGCCACCCGGCGCTCGGCACCGAGGCGCAGGTGGCCCTGGCGCTGCGGACGCTGGGCGGGATGGCGACGGCCGAGATCGCCAGGGCCTTCCTCGTCCCCGAGGCGACGATGTCCAAGCGCCTGGTCCGGGCGAAAAGGAAGATCAGGACGGCGGGGATCCCCTTCCGCGTGCCGCCCGACCACCTGCTTCCCGACCGCCTGACGGTGGTGCTCGCGGTGATCTACCTGATCTTCAACGAGGGCTATGGCGGCCGCAACGAGCTGGCCGCCGAGGCGATCTGGCTCGGCGGCGCGCTGGTCGAGCTGATGCCCGACGAGCCCGAGGCCCACGCCCTGCTGGCGCTGATGCAGCTCAGCGACTGCCGCCGCGACGCCCGCTTCGCCGACGGCTCCCTGGTCCTCCTAGCCGACCAGGACCGCTCGCTCTGGAACCAAGATCAGATCGAGCGAGGTCGCCTGGCCCTGGACCGCTGCCTAGCCCTCGGCGGCCGCGGCGAGTACGCGCTGCAGGCAGCGATCGCATCCCTCCATCTAGAGGACCCCCAGGACTGGCCCCAAATCGCCGCCCTATATAAAGAGCTCTCCCGCCTAACCGGCTCCAAGGTGGTGGAGCTTAACCGCGCCGTAGCCATAGCCGAAACAGGCCAGGTCGACCAAGCCCTGGAACTGGTGGAGAGCTTGGAGCTGGAGACCTACCCCCACTTCCACTCCACCCGCGCCGAGCTCCTGCGCCGGCTGGGACGAGCCGACGAGTCCCGAGCTGCCTACGAGACGGCGATAGCACTGGTCCCGTCCCAACCGGAGCGCGATTTTTTGGAGCGACGGCGGGCTGAGCTCGGCGCCTGACGGTCTTTTAGGCAAGAAGACGGTCGAGTTTAAACCGGCCTACCACCTGGATCACAACTTGAAGTCACTTCCTTCGGGCTCGAGGGTTTGAGTGATCATCAACCTCACCCTCGCTCGGCACCGATGACGACAAGCTCAGCACTGACCGAGCGGCAATCGGCGGCTGCCGCATGCAGCAGCGTGTCCAACTGGCGCAGCCTCGGGTACTGGGCGTGGGCGGCGCCTTCGGAGCGCACTTCTTCGAGCAGATCGCGACGGACGTGCGGCTGAAGGATGACGACGCGTCGGCGAAAGTTGGCGCCTAGGGCATCGAGGCGAGCGATGAAGTCCTCTCGGGTGACGGGCTGGCCTTCTTGCCAGGCATGAAGTGAGAGGCCTTTTGGAATGCCTGCGCCCACCATCGTCCCAGCAGCGAGCTTGGCATCGAGGTGGCGAAGGTTCTTTTACGGCCTGGGCGCTGACCGTCTCATAGGGGACAACCGCCAGTTCACGGCCCGCCGAATCACTGCTCGCCCCCTTGACGTGGATCAGAGTCAGAATCGGCACTCCTTCGCTTTCATCGATCTGCAGAAAGTCGGCGGTCTCGCCCGGGCGATCGTCGCAAGCAAGCCAGCCCTGACCGCCGAGGAGGCCAGCGCCGCTCGGCCAGTAGCCGAGCACCCAGCTAAAGAGCGAGCGGTCGCCATTGCCGATGGCGGTACCCGGCGGCGGCTTCTCGCGGGCGACCTCCCATTGGTCGCCGAAGGGAACCCAGGCCCAGCCCTCGAAGGGCAGGTCCCGATGGCGGACGCTAAAGGCCTGGCGATCTTGAACGGTGTGGCCCGAGTCGAAGTGGACGATCAGGTTTTCGGGATTTCGCAGGGCGCTGAGAACGTCCATGAATTCCGGCTCGCACCCAGGCTCAGCGCTTCCCGAGACAAAGGTCTCAATCTCATCGGGGCCGTCGCGGAACTCGACCTCGACGCTTCCTAGTGGTTGGCCCTGCCTCAACACCTCGGCCTTCAATTTGGTTCCTGCGGCTCCGCTGAGCTCGAACTGGGTGCCGAAAGCCAGCAGCTCCATCTGCGCCAATACCTCGGCCTCAACCGGGTCGAGCACGGGACCAATCTGCAACATCTCAGGTGGCGTGATGGTGAGGTCATAGGCATTTTCGACACCAGTCAAGTTGTTGGCCACATCGGCCAACACAGGGAGAGGCTCGTGGGCGAGGCCGGCGCTCGCCTCGAGCGCTTCGAGGGTGGCAATGACCGTCGCCTCGAACTCCTCCCAATCGGCCGAGGGGCCGACCCAAAGACTCGACTTGTTGACTGCGACCCCCATCACCGGCCCGATCGCTTCGTTTTCTGGCTCACAACGGGCCGCCGAGTAAGCGTAGGTCTGATCGCCGATCGGATCGAGGGCGGCAGAGAGATCCCTACCGCCGATCACCTTGGTGTCGGGCTTGGAGGAGGTCGAGCGATGGGTGCCGCGCAGCCAGAGGGTCCGGGCTTTGCCCTTGATGAATGCGGCCTTGAGCTGCGCAGAGGGAATCATCCGCAGAGCGCCGAACTTGCCTTTCCGCAGCGCCCCGGCAATCGAGTCACGGCGGGATTTCTCGGTGGTGTGGATCGCTACCCAATCCCCCCTAACGACGACGACGGCTAGGTAGTTGACCCGGTCGAGTACACCCTCTGGGGCCCAGGAGGGTCGGTGGCGATCTTGGTAGTGGACGAAGGCGCCGTCGGGATCGCTGGTGGTACCGGCAGCGATGATTTTGCGGCCTTTGTCCTGGACCCGGACACCAAGGACGCGTTTGAGTTTACGCAGCACCTTCTCGGCCGAAAGCGCCTGACCCTCATCGAAGTGGGCCACGAGCACTGAACGGTAGGGTCTGATTTCCTCGCTGCGCAGCGAGCTGGCCATCGTCGACGCCTACCTCTACTCCACCGCCACCGGCTCAGCCGGCATCGTTTCGGGGGCGATCGTTGACGCCGCGGCGACCAGCTTCTGCGCGCTTTCGACATGGGGTTCGAGATCGGCGACGACGGCCGACCTGGTCTGGTCGGCGAGGTCGCTGACCACTTGGTCAACCTGCTCGGCGCTGATCACCGGAGCGCCCACACGTTGCAGCGCCGCCTGTAGCTCCGGCGCAGACGCGTTGACGCTGGCTTTAGCTGCGCTGGCGGCCTGGTCGGCAACGTCACTGAGCGCCTGCGTAGCCGTCGCCTGGGTCGCCTGATTGGCCGTCGCCTGAGTCGCTGCGTTGCGCTCGGCGCTGGCCAAAGCCAACGTGCGAGCCTGGAGCATGAGCAGGAAACTGGAGCCAGCCGAGCCGACGATCAGTGAGAGAGCGACTAGTTCGGTCAGGTCATAGGCCTTGCCTTCCCCGCCAACGGCGTTGGCGCCTTCGCGGGTCGGCGGGAAGAAGTAGAGGATCGCGACGGCGGCGATGCCGCCAAGGAAGACGCTCGACCACAGGCCGCCCCTCCCAACAACGGTCGGGTCTTCTTCACGGCCGCGTCGGTCGAGCATCGCCGCGCCGAGCCCACCGATCAGGCCGACTCCTGCCGCGATGAGCAACATCAGCACGACGTCCCAGGTGGTATTCAGCTCAATCATCGGCGCCTCCCAGCGTCACGATCGGGATGGGTGAAAACTGCAGCCGGGGAGTTTCTGGCCGGTTCAGCTAGAGGGCAACTTCCAGGTCCATGGCTCGGTTTTCTTCTCCAGCGGAGGGACGAAGTAGTAGCCGCCACCCAAGACCGTCTCGCCGACTTTCGCGAAGAGCGGATCGACGCCAGCCTCGGGGGTCGGAAAGTCTTTGTTGCGCATCCAGGCGCGAACGATGAACTCGAACTGGGTGGTGATCGAACGGCCGAAGGAAATAAAGATCAGGCCGCGCTGCAGCTCACCGACCCCCGGGCCGATCAGGGGATAGCCGCGGCGGAAGATCCTTCGCTGTGCATCCTCGCCGTCATTTCCACGCGGATTGGCCTTCCGAATGTGAGCATCGGTCGATACGCCAGGGGCGCTCTTGTCGTCTTTGAACGCGGGTTCTTTGTCGAGATTGGCATCGGTGTCCGCGAGGTCGAGGCTGGCGCCGTGAACCTTGAAACGGCCGATCGTTTTCTCCTGGTCTTCCTGAGCGAGTTTGTCCCAATCCTTCGTGTTGAAGGTGCTCACCCGCACGGTCATGTAAGTGCCGTGCTCGGTCCACGCCGGCTCAGCAGTGGGCACCGGGTGCAAGTCGGGGAAATGCGGCTTGGGGTCGGTTGGGGCGGCTTGATAGGGATTTTCCGTCGACAGTTCTCCGGCCGGTGGGTTTTGGGGGTAATTGGCGACGTCGCCGGGGTTCACGAAGACGAGCTTCGCGTCATCGTCAGAGTCGCGGGGGTTCAGGTTCGAGGTCCCGTCGAGGAAGCCGATCAGCGCCCGGCCCTCATGGCGCGAGGTGCGACCCGCACGACTGTTGTAGCGCTGGGAACCGATGAAGGCGGCGAGGAGACTGAATTTGTCGCTGAGCTCCTCCTCGATGCGGCGAACAACGTGCTCGCAGATGTAGAGGTTGTCGGCGCAGATCTGCAAGACAAGATCTCCACCGGTACTTTCAGGCAGCGGCGGATCGACGAGGTTGGACCATTCGATCGTCCGCAGGTCGGCCGGCGGCTCGGGCAAACCCAGCTTCTGGACGCCGCTCGCGGAGAGGCCAAGCGTGATGGTCAGAAAGGCTCGGTCATAGCCAGGCACAAATCCGAGCTCGCCGGTCTCCGCTGAAGGCTGGGTCTTGTCCTGGTTCTCGGGACTGAGTCGCGATTCGAGCTCGTGCGCGATCAGGTCGCGAAGCGCCTCGATCGCCAGGCGCGCTTCGACCCCTTCGACGAAGTTGAAGCTGGCGAGCAGCAGGTGCTCAGGTGGACGATTCGTGATGCCTGACTGGGGACCGGCTTTCGCCATTACTGGACCCTTCGCGGAGTAGATCGGCTGATAGGGGCACTATATAAGTACTGGTGGAGTCCGCCCAGCAGTCGTGCCCAAACCTGCCCGTTATGCGCCTCGGCGGCCTCGAAACGAGTAGACCGACAGGCTCTCGGGTATCTGAAACGCGCAAACGACTGAAGGGACGCGATCGCTGATGGCCACCACCCCACTTGAAGGAACCGTTGCCCTGATCACTGGCGCCAGCAGCGGCATTGGCGAGGCTACGGCGCGGGCGCTGGCAGAGCGGGGCGCGAAAGTCGCGGTGTCGGCTCGGCGCCTGGAGCGGCTCGAGCGGCTTGCCTCCGAGATCGGCGGACACGGCCATACCGCGCTGGCGATCGAATCCGACATCACCGACCAGGAGCAGGCGATTGCCGCAGTCGATCGCACCGTCGATGAGCTGGGCGGCCTGGACATCGTCGTCAACAACGCCGGCGTGATGCTGCTGGGGCCGATCGAGGATGCGCCCACCAAGGAATGGGACCGGATGATCGACCTCAACCTCAAGGGCCTGATCAACACCACCCACGCTGCCCTCCCCCACCTTCTCTCCGCCGCCGAGGAATCCGAGCGCGGCTGCGCCGACGTGGTCAACATCAGCTCCGTCGCCGGCCGTGTCGCCCGCTCCGGCTCCGGCGTCTACAACCTGACCAAGCACGGCGTCGGCGCCTTCAGCGAGTCCTTCCGCCAGGAGTTCGCCGATCGCAAAGTCCGCTCGACGCTGATCGAGCCCGGCGCGGTCGACACCGAGCTGACCGACCACCTCCGCGACGGGGTCAAGGAGCAGACGATCGAGCGCCTCTCGGGCATGCGCAAACTCGAGGCCTCCGACATCGCCGACGCGATCGCCTTCGCGGTCACCCGCCCTTGGTACGTCTGCCTCAACGAGATCCTCATCCGCCCCACCGAACAGAAAGGCTGAGCGATCAGCCGACGCACAGCGTGAAGTCCCGGTTAGGGTTCGGCCGGGTATTGCCCGGCAAATGGGAAGGGGAGGAACGTGAAGCTGGTGATCGGCATCGTGCGCCCGGAGAAGGCGAACGACGTGCTGGAGGCGCTGTACCGCGCTGACGTGCGCGGGGTCTCGATGAGCCGCGTCCAGGGCCACGGGGGTGAGCTGGAGCGGGTCGAGACCTACCGCGGCACCACCGTGCAGATGGGCCTCTCCGAGAAGGTCCGCTTCGAGATCGCCGTCTCGGACGAGTTCGTCGACGCGACCGTCGACGCCCTCTGCGAGGGCGCCCGCACCGGCGAGGTCGGCGACGGCAAGATCTTCGTCGTGCCGCTCGAGCAGGCGGTTCGGATCCGCACCGGCGATACCGACATGGGCGCCGTCACCCCGGTGGACAAGCAGTGAGCGCGGCGATCCTCAGCGCGGCCGCACAGGTCGACACGGGCGACACCGCCTGGATGCTGGTCGCCACCGCGCTGGTCCTGATGATGACCCCGGCCCTGGGCCTCTTCTACGCCGGCCTGGTGCGCTCGAAGAACACGCTCAACACCTTCATGATGTGCGTCGCCGCGATCGCCGTCGCCACCGTCACCTGGGCGGCGGTCGGCTACTCGATCGCCTTCGACGGCGACGGCAGCCTCGTCGGCGGCCTCGGCAACGCCTTCCTCAACGGCGTCGACTTCGCGCCCCGCGAAGGGACGAAGATCCCGCGAGCTCGTCTTCATGGCCTTCCAGGCGACCTTCTGCATCATCACCGTCGCCCTCGTCTCCGGCGCGGTCGTCGAGCGGATGCGGTTCGGCGCCGTTCCTCGTCTTCGCCGCGCTCTGGTCGGTGCTCGTCTACGCCGTGCTCGCGCACTGGGCGTTCGGCGGCGGCTGGCTGCAGGCCGGCGGCACCCTCGACTTCGCCGGCGGCGTCCCGGTCGAGATGGGCTCCGGCTTCTCGGCCCTGGCGGCGGCGCTCGTGGTCGGCGCTCGCAAGGACTACGGGCGCCAGGCGCTCCTCCCCCACAACGCGATGTACGTGCTGCTCGGCGCCGGCCTGCTCTGGTTCGGCTGGTTCGGCTTCAACGGCGGCAGCGGCTTCTCGACCGGCGACGCCAGCGTGCTCGCCTTCACCAACACCCTGCTCTGCCCGGCCTGCACGCTGGTCGTCTGGTTCACCCTCGACCTGATCCGCGGCCGCAAGGTGACGGCGATCGGCGCGGCGACGGCGATCGTCGTCGGCTGCGTCGCGATCACCCCGGCGGGCGGGTTCATCAGCCCGGGCTGGGCGATGGCGCTCGGCGCCCTCGCGGCACTGCCGAGCTACGCGATCATCGTCTGGCGGACGCGGACCCGGGTCGACGAGACCCTCGACGTCCTCGCTGCCCACGGCATCGCGGGGTTCTTCGGCATCCTCTTCATCGGCTTCTTCGCCGAGTTCGCCTGGAACGGCGTCTCCGACGGCCTCTTCTACGGCAACGCCGCTCAGCTCGGCGACCAAGCGCTGGCGGCGCTGGCCGCCCCGGTCTACGCCTTCGCGGTGACCTTCGTCCTGCTCAAGCTGATCGGCCTGGCGATGCCCCTGCGGGCGAGCGAACGCCAGGAGGCGATCGGCATGGACGTCGTCCAGCACGGCGAGGAGGCCTACGTGACCGGCGAGGGAGCGATCCTGATCACCCCCGAGTCCGGCATCGAGGCGGAGCTGCCGGTCGCCGACCCGACCTAGCGCAGCGGCCCGGGATCGCTGTCGTCGGGCTAGCTGCCGCCGCGATGCCGGCGAGCGTCTAGACGCTCCCGCGCGGAAGGCCCTTCGCCCTTCTGCGCGATGTACTGCTGTGCGATCGAAGCGAGCAAGGCGACGAACACGCCGATCCCGGTGAGGATGTAGAAGATCGTGAAGATCTCGGTGCCGGCGCTGGTCGGGTGAAGGTCTCCGTAGCCGACCGTGGTCAGGGTTACGACAGAGAAGTAGAGGGCCTGGATGATGGTCCAGTCCTCAAAGCGCCAGTAAAAGATCGTCCCCGTCAGCACCAGGGCGGCTGCGACGAAAGGCAGCGCCTTGGTCTCGGGGTCGTGCCAAACCCCAGCGACGGCCCGTGCGAGTCCTCGAAAGGCGAGGGCCAGGGGAAGCATGAGACCGGGTTCGCCGAATCCATGCGGTTTCCTGGGCCTTGCCTACCCTTTTGCCAGGGGACACGCCGCTCACGGCGTAAGGGCGCGGACCAGATCTGCCGCGGGCCTGACATCGGCGATGCGGGCCACCGTCTGGCCCGCGTAGAGCGCCCCCGCGTCGAGCAGCGTCTCGGGACCGTCATCGGTCGGACCGGCCGGCGAGAGCAGCCGGCTGCCCGGGCGCTGGGCGCGAATCATCCGGTCCTGGAGAGCCGGCGGCATGTAGCGCGCGCCGGGGGCGAGCAGACGATTGATCAGTCTGTTGAGCCGCGGGCCGCGGCGGTCGCCGCGCAGCCACCGCTGCGTCGCCGCGTTGGCGACGACGCGATGGGGCGCAGGCCAACCGGCGCCGAACAGCTCGGTGAGGATGGTGTCCTCCGCCTCGATCAACCGCTGGCGGTATCCGGGGTGCGCGCGACTCTCCTCCGAAAGCAGGAAGCGGGTGCCGGCCACAGCGGCGCTCGCTCCCGCCGCAAGCGCCTCGCGCACGTCGCTCTGCTCGGCAATTCCGCCGGCGAGCAGCAGCGGGTAGTCGGCCGGCAGCGCTCCCTTGACCCGGTCGAGCAGCTCCAGCGCGGGCATCGCCCCGCGCACGTGACCGCCCGCCTCCACGCCTTGGACGATCACCGCGTCGGCGCCCGCCGCATGGGCCGAGCGGGCCTCGGCGACGGAGCCGCACTGGTGCATCCAGACGCCGGGGACACGCCTCCGCGGCGTGCCCCAGAAGGTGACGACCACGTCCGCCGCGGCCGCTGCCGCGAACCAGTCGCGCCGGGCAAAGGGCAGCAAGAGGTTCACGGCGATCGGCCGGTCAGTCAGCACCCGCGCCGCCACAAGCTCACTGCCGATCGCCCCTGCGCCGGCGACAGCGATCGTCCCAAGCCCACCGGCCTCGGACACCGCCGCCGCAAGCTCATGGCGACTCAGCCCGCCGCCCATCCCTGCCTGGACAACCGGCGCTTCCACCCCGATGCGCTCGAGCAGTGACACGATGTAAGATGCTATCTTACCTTTATGAGAACGACCGTATCCACCAAGGGACAGATCGTGCTTCCGGCCGAGCTTCGCGAGCAGGATGGCATCGCGCCCGGGCAAGAATTCGAAGTCGAGCGCCTCGACGCGGATGAGTACCGGCTGCACCGGGTAGCGCCATCGCCCAACGAAGGCTTGGTGGACTGGCTCCTCGCTTGCCCTGAAAAGGGCTACTTCGTCGCGATCGAGTCCGAGTCGACCGACACGCTTTGAAGCACCTCGTCGACGCCAACGTCCTCTCGGAGGCGACCAAGCCCGAACCTGACCCGCGCGTGGTCGAATGGCTGAAGAGAAACGAGCGTTCGATCGTCGTAGATCCAGTCATTCTCGGTGAGGTGCGCTTCGGCATCCTGCTGCTCGCACGCGGCGCGCGGCGAAGCAAGCTGGAGCAGTGGTTCGAGGAGGGAGTCAGTCGAATCCAGTGCCTTCCCTGGGACTCGACCGTCGGGGTGCGCTGGGCGCAGCTCCTCGCCGACCTACGCCGTCGCGGACGGCCGATGTCGGTCAAAGACAGCCTGATTGCCGCCAGCGCCCTCACCCACGATCTGACACTCGCCACGCTCAACCAGCGTGACTTCAAGCCGGCGCAGTTGAAGCTCGTCGATCCATCGGCCTGAGCCCAGAGCAGCTGCCGTCGCACCCTCTAACGCCTGACCGAGCAGAACGGCTGAGGCGGCCGCAACCGCGCGCCCCGAATTCCTGTCGCGCAGCCGGGGTGCCGACAGAGGGCGAATCTGGCCGTCCCAAACTGAGGAGCAACGATGAAGCGGCTGCGCCCAAAGCTGACCTACGCGAACGTGATCGCCACCCTTGCCCTCTTCCTTGCGCTCAGCGGCGGAGCCTGGGCGGCGAGCAACCTGCCGGCGCGCAGCGTCGGTAACGCGCAGCTGAAAGACGGCGCGGTAACCGCGGCAAAGGTGAGAAGTGGCTCACTCTTGGCCAGCGACTTCAAGATTGGGGAGATACCCCGTGTATCCCGGAGCGCAACGGGCTCTCCAGGGCTCGAAGGCAAAGAGGGACCGCGGGGCCTGCGTGGATCTGTTGGCCCGCAGGGAGAACAGGGTGCGCCCGGCGAAACGGGCCCCACTGGTCCCCAAGGGCCACAGGGGGAGCCGGGAGAAGCAGGTCAGCAAGGCTCTCCGGGCGAGCCCGGAGAACAGGGTCCGCAAGGAGTGCAGGGCGAGACCGGTCCGCAGGGCGAGACCGGCCTGCAGGGCCAACCGGGAGAAATGGGACCGCAGGGAGAACCCGGGCCACAAGGCGAGCCGGGGGCCGAAGGGCCACAGGGCGAACCGGGTCCTCAAGGCGAGCCCGGGGCTGAAGGGCCGCAAGGCGAACCCGGTGCGCCGGGTCCGCAGGGTGAACCGGGAGAACCGGGACCACAGGGGGAACCTGGGCAGTCCGGGATATCCAGGACGGTCACTCGCTACGGGCCAGAAGTGACCGCCGCCAAGGCCGCGGGAACCTCCTACGCCGCCTGCAAGAAAGACGAGCAGGTCAGCGGTGGCGGTTTCGAACTGCTCGGTCCCATCTCACCGGACACGACCTACACCCTCTGGGCCAGTCGGCCAAGCTTGGTCGAACCCGGCGAAGAAGAAACGTATTCCGCACCCCGCGATGGATGGAACGCAAGCGGCTGGGCCGTGATGATCACCAGTCGACCCGACCAAGCGGTGAGCTTCCGCTCCTACGCGATGTGCATGGTGCCGAGCTCGAACACGGAAGGCCAATCGGTGCTCGAACAGGCAAATCAGAATCAGGAACTCCAACAGATACTCCAGCTGCTGCGCTGACCGTCGGCCCTCGAGCGAGGTAGAGCCGCAGCCGACCTATGAGCCTCTTCCGCTCCGCTCGACCTCGGCGAGAGTCGCGATGTCGTCGAGGTCTCGGGGACGCCCGGCGGCGCGCTTCGTCCGGATCAAATCGTCCAACGAGACGATCGCGACCTCAGTGCCGTCCAGGTTGACAACCAGCGCTCGCTCGCGCATCTCATCGAACGGTCGGGCTCCCTTCGGTTCTTTGAGGATGTGAATTTGACCGTGCTGCGTAAAGAGAACCTCTTCTCCGCTGTCCAGAGGACTAGCTTCAAGCTCGCTTAGCGCCTCGCTCAGTCGGCGCAGGTTCTCGGGGTCCGTATCGGGTGCCAGATCGAGATCCATCGTCGTACGCCGGTGCCCGTGGACCTGGGCGGCAACCCCGCCGATCACGACGAAATCCACGTCGTGCCAGCGAGAACGGCAAACAACTTGCCGATATCGAGCGGGCGCTCTGCCTTCACCTCGTTCTGCCCGATTGTCGCTCGCGCCTCGGGTTGGCCCGGGCGACCTTCACTTCGCGCCTTCTCGCCGGCGATCGCCAACTGGGACGCCACCCGGTTCCAACTCGACGCCTCACGCAGGCGTTCGTTCGCGGACATCGCATCGGTTGCCGCAGGACCCGTGCTGGGGTGGTGGATAGCTTTTGTCTGTGCCACCCGTCGAGCATGGCAGACGACTCGGAGGCGCTTGCCTGCGGGACCCTGTCCTGGGAAATCGTCTGGAATCAAACCTGACCGTCGTAGAAGCCGTGCCGGGCGAGTGGCTCGACTAGCTCGTGCTCCTCGTAGGAGAGGTGGGAGAGCAGCGCGTCGGTGAGCAGGTCGAGCGCGTCCTGCAGTCGGTCGAAGTCGCCAGGGTTGGAGATGTAGTGGACGAGCGCGGCGTCGACCGCCTCGATCGCGTCGTGGATGACCAAGTGCTCCTCGGCGAGGCGACCGATAACCGGCGCGAGGTCGGCGTCGGCCCTCTCCAGGTGGGGAAAGACCGAGCCGTCCTCGAGTCCGTGGTGCCGGGCCACCGCGTTGCAGTAGCGACTGCAGAACGCGCCCAGGGTCCAGTCGTTCTGCCGCATCGCCATCTCGTTGAGGGCGGTGCGTGCATCTCCGGCAGCGAGAGCGCCGTCGCGGACCTGGGTGACGATCTCGCGCAGCTCAGCGAGCTCCTTGCGCAGCATGTCGTGGACGTCGATCAGGTGCTGACCGATCTGGCGACCCTCATCCGAGTAGGTCACCTCGGGCCCCGAGGGCCGGCGGCGCGGGCGCGCCGCCTCATCCCAGGGTGGATCCTCGCGATGGCGCTTGCCGTCATCCGGCGTCGGCGCGATGCCCAGGCGCTCGTATTCGTCGGCCACGATCTCTCCTGCGGTCCTCAGCGCTGCCCGGCGTCGAGCAGGCCGGCGACCAGCCCGGCGAGGCGCTTGCCCCGGCTGGTCAGTTGGTACTCGGTGTGCGGCGGGCGGCCCGGCACCAGGCGTCGCTCGACGATCCTCTCGGCCTCGAGCTGCTCGAGGCGGTCGGAGAGGGTCGTCGGCGAGACGCCGGGGAGCGACTGGCGGAACTCGTTGAAGCGGACGGCGCCGCCGGCCGCGGCGTAGATAGTCGCCAGCGTCCAGCGGCGCTCCAGCAGGCTGGCGACCGCCCGCAGCTCGGGTGGGACCGGCGCGCAGCTACGACATCGCGACGACATCTACCCCGCTCTCGGCCGGCTCGAGGGCCAGCTCGAGCACCTCCTCGATGCTCATCACCGGGTGGAAGGTCATCTGCTCGCGCACCTCCTCGGGCACCTCGTCGAGGTCGCCGCGGTTGCGCTCGGGCAGGATCACCTCGGTCAGCCCGGCGGCGTGGGCGGCGAGCACCTTCTGCTTCAGCCCGCCGATCGGCAGCACCCTGCCCTGCAGGGTCACCTCGCCGGTCATCCCGACGGTGTGCTTGACCGGCCGCCCGGAGAGCAGCGAGACCAGCGCCGTCGTCATCGCCGTGCCGGCGCTGGGGCCGTCCTTGGGGATCGCCCCAGCCGGTACGTGCAGGTGGAACTCGCGCTGGAAGCCGCCATCGTCGATGCCGAGCTGCTCGCTGTGCGAGCGCACGTAGGAGAGCGCGATCCGCGCCGACTCCTTCATCACGTCGCCGAGCTGCCCGGTCAGGACGAGGCCCTTGTCGCCCTCCATCGCCGTCGCCTCGATGAAGAGCACGTCGCCGCCGGTCCCGGTGACGGCGAGCCCGGTCGACACACCCGGTATCGCCGTGCGCTCGACCGACTCCTGGAAGAAGCGCTGGCGGCCGAGGGCGTCGTGGACCGCGTCGGCATCGAGCACGATTGGCTGCTCGGCCCCGCCGGAGGCGATCCGCGTCGCCGCCCCGCGTAGCAGCTTGCCCAGCTCACGCTCGAGCTGGCGCACGCCGGCCTCGCGGGTGTACTCGGCGATCACGCTGCGCAGCACGTCGTCGCCGGCCTCGACCTCGTCGGGCTCGAGCCCGTTGCGCTTCAGCTGCCGCGGCAGCAGGTAGCCACGCGCGATCGCCAGCTTCTCCTCGGTCGTGTAGCCGTCGAAGGCGATCGTCTCCATGCGGTCGAGCAGCGGGGCGGGGATCGTGTCGGTCAGGTTCGCCGTCGCCAGGAAGACGACCTCGGAGAGATCGACCTCGACGTCGAGGTAGTGGTCGCGGAACGAGTGGTTCTGCGCCGGGTCGAGCACCTCCAATAGCGCCGCCGACGGGTCGCCGCGCCAGTCGGAGCCGACCTTGTCGACCTCGTCGAGCAGGATCACCGGGTTCATCGTCTCGGCGTCGCGCAGGGCGCGGACGATCCGCCCGGGCAGCGCCCCTATGTAGGTGCGGCGGTGGCCGCGGATCTCGGCCTCGTCATGCAGCCCGCCGAGGCTGATGCGGACGAACTCGCGTCCCAGCGCGCGGGCAATCGACTCGCCGATCGAGGTCTTGCCGGTGCCGGGTGGCCCGACCAGGGTCAGGATCGCGCCGTTGGCGCGGCTGTCGTCATCGACGCCGCGCTCCTCGCGCAGCTTGCGCACGGCGATGAACTCGGTGATCCGCCGCTTGACGTCGTCGAGACCGGCGTGGTCGGCATCGAGCACCTCGCGCGTGTGGACGGGGTCGAGCCGCTCCTCTGAGCGTTTCGACCACGGCACCGCGATCAGCCAGTCGAGGTAGCTGCGGATCATCGAGGACTCGGGCGACTGCTCGCCCTGGCGCTCGAGCCGGCGCAGCTCCTTCTCGGCCTGCTCGGCGACCGCCTCCGGCATCTCCGCCTCGGCGATCTTGCGCTCGTACTCCTCGATCAAGCTGCCCTCGTCCTCGCCCAGCTCCTTGCGGATCGACTCCATCTGTTTGCGCAGGAAGTAGTCGCGCTGCTGCTTCTGGGCGCCGGACTCGACGTCCTCACGGATGCGGCTGCGCACCTGCAACTCGGCAAGCCGCTCGCGCTGCAGCTCCACCGCCAGGTCGAGGCGAGCGGTGACGTCCAGCGTCTCCAGCAGGCGCAGCTTCTGCTCAGTCGTGAGGTCGGGACTTAGGCCGGAGGTATCGGCAAGCGCGCCAGGCTCCTCGACGGAGCGCAGGAAGGCCGCGACCCGCCCGTCGTCGCCGCGCAGCTCGAGGATCTCCTCGACCACGGCGCGGTACTCGCGCTCCAGCTCATGGGTGTGCTCGTCCTCGGGGTGCCCGTCGTAGACCTCCTGGACGTCGATGCGCAGCGAGTCGCCCTCGCCGGCGACCGCCGCCCCGGCGATCCCGCGGTGCAGGCCGAGCACGGTCGCGACGGGCGCGCCGCCGCGCGACCGACCGCGCTCGATCACCTCGGCGACGACGCCGACGCGGCCGAACTCGCCGTCGGAGCGGGGAAGCAGGAAGACCCTCTCTTCCTCGCCGACGTCGATCGGCAGCGTGGCGGAGACAGTTGGGAAAACGATCGTTTCGTCGAGCGGAATGAGGAGATAGGCCATGTCTAAGTCCAATTTCTGTAGTTAGTCTCAGAACAGGATAGCGCCATGCCAGCGCCGGGTCCAGCCGCGCCGACGGACGGGGGCGGTACGGTGTTCGCGTGGATCCAGGGCGCGCCAAAGAGCTGCTTGCCGCCGAGCGGGCGGAGGTCGAGCAGGAGCTCGCCAAAATCGAGGCGGAAGGCCCCGAAGAGGGGGACGATCGGGTCGAGCCCGGCGACCTCAACTCGGAGAGCCTCTACCAGGACGAGCTCGACGCCGGCCGCTCGCAAGACCTGAAAGAGCGGCTCGCCGCGGTCGAGCGGGCCGAGGCCCGCCTCGCCGCCGGGAGCTACGGGCTATCGGTCCAGAGCGGCGACGCGATTCCCGACAAGCGACTCGAGGCCGTTCCCACCGCCGAGCTGACGGTCGAGGAGCAGGAGCACGGCGCCCGCGAGTAACCGGAGTCGGGCACGCTGGCCGTGGGACGTCAGCGAACACGGTCCTCTGCCGGTGCTCTTGATCCTGTTGACGACGGTCACCGGCGTCGTCGACGCGGTCAGCTACATCGCCCTCGGCCACGTCTTCGTCGCCAACATGACCGGCAACGTCGTCTTCCTGGCCTTTGCCCTGGCGGGCGCACCGGGATTGTCCGTCCCGGCCTCGATTTCCGCCCTGGGGGCCTTTCTCCTCGGTGCCATCGCCGGGGGACGAATCGTCAGCCGCTACCCAACGCACCGCGGCCAGCAGCTGCGCACGGCAACGGCGATCGCCGTCCTACCGGTCTTGTTCGCCGTGGCGATCGCGGCGATCGTCGGGCAGCCCGTCTCCGGCGGCGCCCGCTACGCGCTGATCGTGCCGCTGGGAGGCGCGATGGGAATCCAGAACGCCACCGCGCGGCGCCTTGCCGTTCCCGACCTCAAAACCACGGTCTTGACGCTGACCCTGACCGGGGTCGCCGCCGACTCGCGGCTGGCGGGTGGGCCCGGTGGACACCCGCTCCGCCGCCTGATCTCTGTGGGGGCGATGTTCGTCGGCGCCATCGTCGGCGCCGTTTTCGTGGTCGAGGTCGACCTCGTCATCCCGCTCTCGATCGCCGTGGCGCTGCTGGCCGCCTGCGCCCTCATCGCCCACCGTCGCTCGGCCGGCAAACCTTCCTGGGCTTGAGCCGCCTAGGAAGGACCCTTGGCGTCGACCGCGCATACGGGCGTGCCTCCCGGCAACCGGTACCGATTGTCCGCGATCAGCCGGTAGGCCCTCGCCGCGATCGAGGAGATCCCCGGCAGGAGAAGCGCCCGCCCGGCGATCCTCCAGATCGGCCCGGCGCTGCCCAGCACCGCGGCAACCGCCTCGTGTCCCGAGCGGACCGTGCCATCGATCTGGACCAGTCGCACGGCGTCGGCCGCCTGCTCCTCGGTCAATCCCAGCTCGGCCAGATCGGTGAGCTGCCAGGCAACGATCTCCGCATCGGGCCCGATCCTCTCCAGCAGATGCACGCACGACGTGCAGAACCCGCAGTCCCCGTCGTAGACGAGCACTGGTTTGGTGACGACCTCATGTCTCGCGACCTGCCTAGCTTCCATACGCCATCGTTGGGACCAGGATAGGCATGAGGCTTCCCAACTCCGCACACGAATCCAGGCCCTGGCGGATCCGCGAGATCGCGCCGGACTTCATCCTCGAGGACGTCTGGGCCCTCCCTACGCCGGGCGACGCCGATGACTTCCCGGCGCTGCTGAAGCTGATGGCCAAATCCGACCCGGCCAACTCGAGCTCCCTCCCCACTCGCGTCCTCTGGCGGATCCGCGACCGGCTCGGCAAGTTGTTCGACCTCGGCGGCATCTCGGCCCCCGCCGGCAGCGACCCGGACGGTGCCCCGGGCAAGCTGCCGATCCCCGGCACCAGCGAAACCTCGCTGGCCGAGCGGCTGCCGGACGATCTGCGCAGCACGGCAGCAGACGTGAACTTCGGCTCGCTGCCCTTCGTGCCCCTCTACCTCACCGACGACGAGTTCGCCGCCGAGCTGTCGAACCGGACCGTCCACGCCGTGATGCACCTGGCCTGGGCCGACCAGGGCGAGGGTCGCTACCAGGGGCAGATGGCCGTCTACGTCAAACCGCGCGGCGCGTTCGGCAAGGGATACATGGCGCTGATCAAGCCGTTCCGGCACTTGATCGTCTACCCGGCCCTGACGCGGCAGACCGAGCGAGCCTGGAAGAGGCGCTAAGGCGCCTCGCTGACGATTGCCTGGAAGACGAAGTGTTTCGTCTGCAAACCGCGACATGGCCGGCACCGTGTCGCAAGAGCAGATAGACAAACGCGTTGAGCAAACGCTCAGGCGAAATCAGGCCGCGGTCAAGCAGACCAACGATCGCGGGCAGTCGTCCACGCGCGTAGTGCGGCACTGACTGGTCGATTTGCCACCGTATGCGTGGGCCAATCGACCAGTCAGCACTGAGGGCTGATTGCACGAGCCGCGGGCGAGGCGAGCGCGGCTCAGGCTCGGCAAGGATCGACCCGTGGAATCAGCCATCTAAGGCGCGATCGCGGAGCGGGCGCCTGCTGCCTTCACCGCGGCGGCGAGGGTTTCGATGTCGTAGGCGCCGTCGTGGCGGCGCTCGTTGACGAAGAAGGTCGGGGTGCCGGTGACGCCGCTGATGTCGGCTGAGTCGACGTCTTCCTCGATCCGCGGCGCGTGGGCGTGGCGCTGCAGATCGTCGCGGAAGCGATCGGGGTCGAGCTCGAGCTGCTGGGCATAGGCGTGTAGATGCCGAGGCAGCAGCTCCCCCTGGTGGTCGAGCAGCACGTCGTGCATCTCCCAGAACGCCCCCTGGGCGGCGGCGGCCTCCGATGCCTCGGCGGCGAGCTCGGCGTTGGGATGGACATCTGAGAGCGGCAGGTGCCGCCAGACGTAGCGGACCTCGGCGAAGTCGGCGAGCAGCTCACGCACGACCGGCTCCGCCTTGCCGCAATACGGGCACTCGAAGTCGCCGTACTCGACCACCGTCACCGGCGCCTCGGCCGGTCCGCGCAAGTGATCGCGCTTGGGATCGACCGGCACCCCGAGGTCGACGAGCGTCTCCGAGGTGCCGAGCAGGGCGCGGATACGCGCCCGCCACGGCAGCATCGCGGTGGCGCGGAAGACGAGCCAGGTCAGGACCGAGGCGACAAGCGCGGCGCTCAGCACGCCGAGCTTCGCCTCACGCAGCTCGACCCCGTGGAAGGCCAGCGCTGCGATCAGCAACGAGACCGTGAAGCCGATCCCGGCGATCGCGCCGCCCCCGGCGGTCGCCGCCCAGCCGACAGGTGGGCGCAGCCTTCCCTTGCTCAGCCACGTCACCAGCGCCGAGACCCCGGTCACTCCGACCGGCTTGCCGAGCATGTAGGCGACGATGATCCCCAGCGTGATCGGCGACGAGTAGGCCTGCGAGAGGAAGTCGCCGTCGATCGCGATGCCGACGTTGGCCAGGGCGAAGAGCGGCACGATCACGTAGCTGGTCCACGGGTGGTAGAGCTGCAGCAAGCGGGAGTTGGGTGAGACGGCCGCGCGCAGCCCGATCCGGGCGGAGCGAGCAAGCTCGGGGGTCGGCTGCTCACGGAAGCTGCGAAACAGGTTCGTCGCCCGCTCCAGCTCGCCCCGCCCCGCCGGGTAGGCGCCAATGATCAGGCCAATCGCCAGGCCCAGGACGACGGGATCGACGCCCGACTCGTACAGCGCCACCCAGGAAGTCATGGCGAGCAGCATGTAGAGGAGGTTTTGACGGATCCGCAGGGCGATGGCGATCGTGGCAACGCCGAAGACCCCGACCGCGATCAGCAACGGCCCGAGGGCCACGTCGTTGCTGTAGGCGACGGCGATGACGAGCAGCGCCACGACGTCGTCGACGACGATGATCGTCAGCATGAAGCCGCGCAGCCGGTCGGGGAAGCTCGGCCCGACCAGGGCCAGCATGCCGAGGGCGAAGGCGGTGTCGGTCGACATCGCCACCCCCCACCCCGACGCCGCGTGGTCGCCGCCGTTGAAGGCCAGGTAGATCGCCACCGGCACGGCCATCCCGCCGAGGGCGGCGAGCATCGGCAGGGCGAGGCGGCGGCGCTCGCGCAGCTCACCGACGTCGAACTCGCGGCGCACCTCGAGCCCGACGACGAAGAAGAAGAACGTCATCAGGCCGCTGTTGACCCACTGGCGCAGGTCCTGCGAGATGCCCGAGTCGCCGATCTGGATCGACAGCTTCGTCCGCCAGACGCTCTCGTAGGAGGAGAGGTCGAGGTTGGCCCAGGCCAGCGCCGCCACCGCCGCGGCCAGGAGCACCATGGCGCTGCCCGTCTCGGTGGTGAGGAATTCGCGCAGCGGCTCCTGCAGGCTGCGGGCCCAGGCGGTGCGCCCGCTGAATGCCGATCTGACCCGGAAGCCGCTCATCGCGGTTAGCTTTTCATCCGCGGGGCGTCCGCAGACGATGCTCTAAGGTCGCCGGGCGCAGTTTCGCTGCGCGCAAACAACTGAGAGGCGGTCCCTTGGATCCAGTCGGCTATGAGCTATGCACTCCCAACGGCGGCAAGGGCGGTGGTGTTCGCGCCACCCGTAGCTTCGAAGTCGGTGAGACGGTGATGATCGGGAGGCTCGAAGGCGAGGTCGCCCACAACGACTCGCACGCGACCCAGGTGAGCCGCACCAAATGGGCCCGACACGGCGGCCTTGGCCCCAAGGTCAACCACTCGTGCAGCCCCAACTGCGGCGTCGAGCTGAACCACACCGGAGCCTGCGACTTCGTCGCCCGCCGGGCGATCTCCGACGGCGAGGAGATCACCTTCGACTACGCGATGCGCAACTACTCGATCGAGCACTTTCCGGGCGGCTGTCTCTGCGGCGCGGATATCTGTCGCGGCTCGGTGACCGGCTGGAAGGATCTCCCCGCCGAGCGCAAGGCGGACTACGAGGGCCTGGTCGCCCCCTACCTGCTCGAGATCGATCGCGAGCTGACCGCCGCGATCGCCTGAGCATGCCTGGCGTTGCCGTTGTCACCGACAGCACCACGTACCTACCCCCCAGCCTGATCGAGCGCTGGGGGGTCGAGCAGGTGAGCCTCTACGTCGGCTGGGGCGACGAGCGCCTGCCCGAGCCCGACTACGACCTCGACACGTTCTACGCGCGGCTGCGCGACTCGCCGGATCTCCCATCGACCTCGCAACCCTCGGTGGGAGACTTCCTCGCCTGCTTCGAACCGCTTGCCGAAGCCGGCCGCGACGTCGTCTCCGTGCACATCGCCAGCGGCCTCTCGGGCACCTGCGAGAGCGCACAGGAGGCAGCGCGTGTCGTAGCGGACAAGGGGCTCCCCGGCCGGGTCGAGGTCGTCGACGGCCAGACCGGTGCCGGCGGGCTCGGCTGCCTGGTCCTCGCCGCGGCCCGCGCCGCCGAGGAGGGCTTGGCGGCGAAAGACGTGGTCGAGACGATCCAGCGGACCCGCGAGGGCCTCGACATGTGGTTCTGCCTCGACACGCTCGAGTACCTGCGGCGCGGCGGGCGCATCGGGGCGGCCCAGGCCCTGGTCGGGACGGCGCTGAAAATCAAGCCGATCCTCACCTTCGGCACGGAGATCTCGCCGGTGGGCCGCGTCCGAACCCGGCAGCGTGCCCGGCAGAAGATGATCGACTACCTGCACGAGCTCCACGACCGCGGCGCCGGCGAGTGGTTCGTGCAGCACGCCCAGTCGCCCGGCGACGCGGCCACCCTGGTCGCTGAGGGCACGGCGATCTTCGGCGCCGAGCCGCTCTTCTGCACCGAGGTCGGGCCGGTGCTCGGCGCCCACCTCGGCTCCGGGATGCTGGTCGGTGGCACCGGCTGTGCGCCGGCCGCTCCCTAGACTCAGTCGCCGTGCCGGACTTCACGGCCCCCACCACCGACCTCCCAACCCGACGCCTCGGCGACTCCGCGATCGAGGTATCGCTGGTCGGCCTCGGCTGCAACAACTTCGGCAGCCGGCTCGACGGCGGCGGCACGGCCGCCGTGCTCGACGCGGCGCTCGATGCGGGGGTGACCCTCTTCGACACCGCCGATATCTACGGCGGCGCCGGGGCCAGCGAGCGGTTGATGGGAGAGGCTCTGGAGGGTCGCCGTGAGGAGTTCGTGATCGCGACCAAGTTCGGCATGGAGATGAACGGCGCGGACGGGGTCCCCGCCGCCCCGCGGGGCTCGCGCGAGTACATCCGCTGGGCCGTCGAGGGCTCGCTGAAACGGCTCCGGGTCGAGCGAATCGACCTCTACCAGTACCACCAGCCGGACGGGATCACCCCGATCGCGGAGACGCTGGCGGCGCTGGACGAGCTCGTCCGCGAGGGCCTCGTCGTCGCGATCGGCTGCTCCAACTTCAGCGCGGCAGAACTCGAAGAGGCGGAGAGGGTGGCGCGGGAGCAGGGCCTGGCCCGCTTCGTGACGCTGCAGAACCACTACAGCCTGCTCGAGCGCGAGATCGAGGCCGAAGTGGCGCCCGCCTGCGAGCGGCTCGGGGTCTCGATCCTGCCTTACTTCCCACTCGCGCGGGGCCTGCTCAGCGGCAAGTACCGGCGACGCGAGCCGGGGCCCGAGGGAAGCCGGCTCGCTTCGGGCGAGCAGGCGGGCAGCGACGAGCAGTTCGACGTCATCGAGGCGCTGCAGACCTATGCGGAGGAGCGCGGTATCGGCCTGCTCGACGTCGCGATCGCAGGCCTGGCCGCGCAACCGGCGGTCGGCTCGGTGATCGCGGGGGCGACCCGCCCCGAGCAGGTCGCCGCCAACGTCGCGGCCCTGCGCTGGCAACCCCGCGCCGAGGATCTCGCCGCGCTCGACCACGTCGCGCCTACGCCTCGGGGCTAGCCCAACCCCTGGTCTGGCTCAGGGCCTCTACTTCGGGAACACCTTGTTCGCGTTGGTCGGGTCGCCGAGCGTGTCGAACGCGACCAGCTTGCCCGCGGCGTCGGAGGTGAGGACGTCGGCACTCTCGACCGCCTCGCCGGCGAGGGTGACGGTGGTCAGAACGATCACCTTGTCGCCCTCGGCGATGAAGTCATGCGGGTCGGTGCTGAACCCTTTGCCCGCGAGCTTTCCCCAAAGTTCGCCTACCTCTTGCTTGCCGTTGTAGGTCCCGGTCAGCGCGTTGTCGCCCCGCACCGTCCAGACGATCGCATCGTCCATGTTCTGCATCGCGCCGGCCGCGTCGCCGTTGCCGAACGCCCTGTAGGCGTCTTCGGCGACCTGCTTGTTCTCCTGTGCACCCATGGTGAATCCCTTCTGTGGAATTGGGATAGGAAGAGTTTGAGCATAGACCCGCTTCAACACCCTTGCCAACCCTGTATCTATTTGGGTATGTTGAGAATCTGATCAGGAAAATGCAACTGAAGGGGACAGGATGGCGGATCTGGCAAAGGCGCTGACTGGCAAGGACGATCGGTTGTTCGCGGAGGCGCAGCCCGGCCCGGACGAGACCGCGTTCCAGATCGAAAACACCAGCGAGGCGTACTACAAGTCGCCCTATTACGAAAAGCACAAGGAAGACGTCCAGAAGGTCCCCCCGCCCCGGGTCAATCCGCCTCGCCTCGACCTGGCCGACGTGCTCGGTCAAGACATTCTCGGGCCGATCGTCGAGGCCAAGAAGCTGAGCTTCCACGCAGTGGGAGACACCGGCGCCGCGAAGGTCAACAGGAGCCAGAAGATGGCAACCGCGATCCGCCACGAGGCGGGCGTCGCCGACCGATGGCGGAAGACGTCGCGAAAGGAGGCGACGAGGCTCCCGCCTTCTTCTTTCATCTCGGCGACGTCGTCTACAACTTCGGCGAGGGCCAGTACTACTACGACCAGTTCTACGAGCCCTTCCGGAACTACGACCGGCCGATCTTCGCCGATCGCCGGCAACCACGACGGCGATGGTCTTCGGGCCCAGCCCCGACACGCCCTCGGTAACAACCCTGACCGCATTTCTGCGCAACTTCTGCGCCGAGACCCCCGGACCGGCCGAGGACGCCGGCGGGCTGATCGCGCAGCACGATGAACCAGCCGGGCGTCTACTTCACCCTCGACGCCCCGTTCGTCTCGATCGTCGGCCTCTACACCAACGTGCTCGACGGGCCGGGCGTCATCTCCTCCCAGGGCGGCCGCTACCCCGACGTCGGGCGACGAGCAGCTCGACTTCCTCAAAGAGGAGCTGAAGCGCCTGAAGCCCGACACGGGAAGCCGGGGAGCGCGCGGTGATCATCGCCTGCCATCACCCACCGGCCTCGGTCGTCCGAGCATCCGGCGGCACCGCGGGGCTCGACGAAGACATCGACCAGCGCCTTCGAAGACGCCGACCTCTGGCCCGACGCCGTCCTCTCCGGCCACGCCCACCTCTACCAGCGCTTCACCCGCAAGGTCGGCGAGCGTGAAATCCCCTACGTGGTCGCCGGCAGCGGCGGCTTCAGCGAGACCCGTCCGCGGACCAAGGTCAAAGCGGGCACCACCCAGGGCGAGTACACCCTGGTCGCCGACCCGATCGTTCACTTCGGCTACCTGACCGTCACCGTCGACATGAACGTGAACCGGCTCACGATCGACTACCGCCCGAGCGACCCGAATGTCAAAGGGGAATCGGTCGCGGTCGATCTCGAGGCCGGCAAGATCGTTTGACCAGAGGCCGGGCGGCAGTGCGGCGAGGCCGATCGGCACGAAACTGATCCGCTGGGGCGGGGAGCCCGCAGTGGGGGAAAGCCCCCTACGCCAAAGGACTCCCAAAATGGACCCAGAGATGACTTTCGAGCAGGTCGACGCCGACGGCGCGATCCGCGAAACCGCGCACGAGGCCGCCGAGACGCTCGACAGCGGCGACACCCGGCTGAGCTTTCTGAAAAAGGCCGGCCTGGCAGGCGGCGCGGTGGTCGGCGGCGGAGCGCTGCTCGGCGCCCTGACCCCAGCCGGCGCGATGGCGGCTACCGGCAAAGGACGCCCACCGGCCAAATTCGGCAAAGGCGACATCGGCATCCTCAACTTCGCCCTCACCCTGGAGTACCTGGAGGCCGCCTTCTACAACGAGGCGACCGCCAACCAGAAGAAGAAGACGTTCATCAAGGACAAGCAGGCCCAGGTCTTCCTGAAGACGGTGACCGCGGACGAGAACGCTCACGTCGCCTTCCTCAAGAAAGCGCTGGGCAGCAAGGCCGTCGGTGCGCCGAAGGTCGACTTCGGCGGCACCACCTCGAAGGAAGCGTCCTTCGTCAAGACGGCCGTCGCGCTGGAGAACACCGGCGTCCACGCCTACTCGGGGCAGGCGCTCAACATCGCCAGCCCGGCATACGTCGCCGCGGCGCTCTCGATCCTCACGATCGAGGCACGGCACGCATCGGTCGCCGGGCTGCTGCTCTCCGGCAAGCCATCCGGCCTGACTCCCGACGGCGCGTTCGACACCCCCTTCACCGCCGCCGAAGTCCTCAAAGCAGTAGAAGGCACCGGCTTCCTCAAGTAGGGCCGGTGCAATTCCAACCACTCAACGGAGGTCAGCATGCCCAACATCGGACCAATGGAGATACTCGTCGTCCTGATAATCGCCCTGATCGTCTTCGGGCCCAAACGCCTGCCGGAGCTGGGCAAGTCGCTCGGCCGAGGGATCAGCGAGTTCCGCGGCACGATCAGCGGTGAGCACCCCGCGGTGGAGCAGCCGGTCGCACAGAAGGTGCCGGTCGCGGTGCCCGACCCGGTAGCGGGGACCGACGCCGCTCCTGGCGCGCGGGTCTAGGGCGACACGATGCGCCGCGTAACGCCAATCTCACATGAGGATGAGCTGAGCCTCGTCGAGCACCTCGACGAGCTGCGCGCGCGCATCGTCGTCTCGCTTTCCGTCTTCGGGGTCGCCCTCGCCCTCTGCTTCTGGCAGAACCACCTGCTGCTCGAACTGGCGAATGGGCCGCTGCCCTCCAACCACGACAAGCTGATCACCTTCGGCATCAGCGAGCCGTTCACGACCACCGTGACGGTCGCGGCCTACGGCGCGATCATCCTCTCGCTGCCGATCATCCTCTACCAGCTCTACGCCTATCTGCTGCCGGCCTTCAGCAAGCAGCAGCAGAAGGCGATCCTCCCCCTGCTGCTGTTGATCCCGGCACTGTTCATCGCCGGGATCGCCTTCGGCTATCTCGTCGTGCTGCCGGCGGCGACCAAGTTCCTGCTCAACTTCAACGACTCCCAGTTCAACATCCAGGTCCGGGCGAAGGATTACTACGGCTTCTTCGCTCAGACGCTGATCGCCTGTGGGGTCGTCTTTCAGATCCCGGTCGGCATCCTCGCGGTGACCCGTCTCGGCATCGTCAAGGTGAGCCAGTTGCAGCAGAACCGCCGCTACGCCTATCTGGCCTGCGCGGTCATCGCGGCGGCGCTGCCGGGCGTCGACCCCGTCTCGATGTTGCTGGAGACGGCGCCGCTGATAGCCCTCTACGAGCTCAGCATCGTCCTCGCCCGCCTCTTCGGCGAGCCGGCCGCCGCTCAGCCCTCCTCGGAGAGGATCGCGTAGATCTTGCGCCTGGTCTCGTCGAGCAGCTCGCGGATCCGGCGCTGCTGTCCCTCGTCGGCGGCATGAAAGACCTGGCCGATCGAGTGGTGCAGCTTGTGGACCGACTCGCGAAGGTGGATCTGCTCGGGATCGGCGCCGACGCGGACCGCGTCCCAGGGCGCCTCCTCTCCGGCCCGTGACTCCTGCTCGGCCTTACCGGCGTCGGAGAGGGTGAAGCGGCGCTTGCCGTCGATCTCCTGGCTGCTGACCAGACCCTCGTCCTCGAGCATCTGCAGGGTCGGGTAGATCGAGCCGGCGCTCGGGGTCCAGGCCCCGTCAGTGCGCTCCTCGATCTCCTTGATCATCTCGTAGCCGTGCATCGGCCGCTCGGCCAGCAGGCCCAGCGCCGCGGCGCGGACGTCGCCGCGGCGGGCTCGGGAACCGCCGCGGCCGCGGCCGTAGCGAGGGCCCCGGGTGCGTGCGAACTCGTCGCGCCGGTGAACGCCCGCGTGTCGTGGATTACATCTGTGGTGCATGAATACCTTTCATCGAAGAATGAATTGAACTAACGCGATATATCGTAACACGTCGCGATACAGCATAAATTCGCCTGCCGAGGCTAGGTTCCAGGCTCGCCGTCTCCCTCGGGCGGCGGCGTCATCAGCGCTACCGGCACGGTGAGTCCTGCAGTCCGCCGCAGAGTGGCGATGCGGCGGCCGGGCTGGACGGCGGGACGGATCTCGCTGACACGATCCCCCAGCCCAGCGACGGTCGCGTCCAGATCGGGAGCGATGAGGGCGAGGCCCCAGAAGAACGCCGGGTGGTCGCCCCCGGCGCGCTCGATCGCCTCGGGCGGCTCCTGCACCACCTCGAGGATGGTCGCGCCGAGGCGGAAGAACGCCTGCCGGGGGGCGCCGGCGGGAGTCGGCTGCTCGCGGATGCGGCGCAGATCGAGCCCGGCACCCTGCAGCGCCAAGATAGTGCGCTCGAGCGTTGGCGTGATCGCGACGACGTGATCGACAACGGTGACGCCGTTGGGGTGCGCCGGTGTCTCCCCGGGCGGATGGCGATCGGACCGCGTCGTCGCCAGCCCGTCCAGCTCAGTGGTCTCGAGGTTGCGCACCGACCAACCGGTAAGCCCCTTGCCGGCGCCCGAGCCCACCAAGCGGATCCGCACATCACCGACGACGCAGATGTCGTCATCGACCTCGAAGCCGAGCGCCGACCAAGCCGGGGGCGCGTCCCCGACCACCAGCTCATCGACCGTTGGAGTCACATGCGAACCGTAGCCGTCGTCTCTTCTCCGACGACCTGTGGACAATTTGAATTCAGATCAGGATTTTGATCTCTTGTACTGGCGGTCTCGTTTGCTGCCTTTTTTCACTCCTCGAGGTGGCACTTGATCTCCTTTCGGCGCCCGGCTCTCATCCAGCCGAAGCAGGGTCGAGTTCGTGCCCTTCCTTACCCCGGATCGCCGCGTTTAAGCTCGTCGAGCGTGCGGCTGCTGAGCACCGATTGCGGCTGTTCGGTGACCACGTCCGAGCCTGGGTGCGCGTCCTCGTCGCGGCGCTTGATCAGCAGCCACTGGGGCTTCTCGCCGGGGCGGGTGCGCTGCAGGGCGAATCCGCCGCGCAGCTTCTCGCCGTGGAGGACGAACACGGCGTGGCCGCGCTCGAGCGCCTCCGGCCAGGCCACGCGGCCGCCCTGCTCGTAGTGGCCGCGATCCCAGACGATCACGCGACCGTCGCCGATCGCCCCCTCGAAGCTGTTGTGGTCGATGCCGTGGTCGGCGACCTCGACGGCGAGGCGTTTGACCGCCGGGTCCAGCGAGGGGCCCTTCGGCACCGCCCACGAGCGCATTACCCCGCCGACCTCCAGGCGCAGGTCGAAGTGATGAGCGGTGGCGGCGTGCTCTTGAACGACGAAGGCGCCGGCGCTCACGCCGCGGATCGCGAACTGCTCGTGGCCCTCGACCTTCACCTGCTCGATCGCCACCTCGGCAACGCGTGCGGCCGGTGGACCGTCCTCCAAAGACGACACCAGCTCCTCGACCGCCTGCTCGGGCCCCTCGGCATGAACGAGCACGCAGCCGTCCTCCCCATTGCGCACCCAGCCCATCAACCCCAACTGACGTGCACGCTGCAGCGCCGCGTCGCGATATCCGACGCCCTGCACGTCGCCACGCACGACGGCGCGCACCGCCGTCGTGCCTGCATCCGCCATCGCCGGCTAGCGCTTGACGATGTTGTGAATCTCCATCAGCTCTGGCGTGCCGGGCTCGATTCCGACTTCGGAGAGGATCGGCATCAGCCGCTCGCCGAATGCATCGAGCTGCTCCTGGGAATCCCAGATCTCGCTGACGCGAAGGTTGCCATCGGTACCGAAGCAGACGTGGTAGTCGAGTCCGTCGGGCGGAAAGTCACCCGACTCCTCGAGCTTGCGAATGCTCTCGTCGTACTGAGCGGCGGTCAGGGACGCGGGTGCAAAGCGAATAAGGACGCTCATGAGTTGCTCCTAGGTCGGGGTCGCATCGACACTAGCCGAAGGATCCCGGCGCGAAATTAACCCGACATCGCCTCTGCGTCGAGTGCGCGAGGCTAGGTTCCCAAGCACAGGCTCAGCCCGCCCCCCAAGGCCTACGGATCTAGCTGCACGTGCCCGGCACCTCTCAGCCAGCGCTATGAGACGGGCGCAACCCTGCACCTGGCCCCGGAGACGCGAGAGTCATCACCCAACATTCCCTGGACCGATGTCGCAAGACTCCGAGATCTAATCGCCCGCGCTTTGAGCCGCCGACGGGCGGCGTCTACCGGCGCGGGTCCATCGCGCGGGAGATCACCACGCGCTGGATCTCGTTGGTGCCCTCGTAGATCTGGGTGATCTTGGCGTCGCGCATCATCCGCTCGACCGGGTACTCCTTGACGTAGCCGTAGCCGCCGAGGACCTGGATCGCCTCGACCGTGACCCGCATCGCGTTGTCGGAGGCGAACAGCTTGGCCATCGAGGAGTGCTTGGCGAGCGCCGGGTCGTTGCGGTCGGCCAGCGCGCAGGCCTTGTAGAGGAGCTCGCGGGCGGCGGCAGTGCCGGTCTCCATCTCGGCCAGCTTGAACTGGATCGCCTGCAGGTCGAGGATCGGCTTGCCGAAGGCGACGCGCTCGGAGGCGTAGGTGGTCGCATAGTCGGTCGCCCCCTGGGCGATGCCGACCGCCTGCGCAGCGGCGCCGAGCCGCGTCCGCTCCAGCGTGCCGAGGGCGACGCCAAGGCCACGACCGACCTCGCCGATCACGTTCTCGGCCGGCACCCGCACGTCCTCGAAGACAGGCGACCCGGTCGGCGAGCCGCGGATGCCGAGCTTGTGCTCGAGCTTGCCAATCGAGAACCCGGGCCGGTCGGCCTCGACCATGAAGGCGGTGATCCGCCGTTTCTCGCGGTCGGTGACGGCGAAGACGACGTAGTAGTCGGCGACACCGGCGTTGCTGATCCAGTTCTTGGCGCCGTTGATCACCCATTCGTCGCCGTCGAGCTCGGCGTGGGTGCGCATCGCGGCGGGGTCGGAGCCGGCCTCCGGCTCCGACAGCGCGAAGGCGGGCGTCCACTCGCCGCTCGCGCAGCGCGGCAGCACCCGCTGCTTCAGCTCCTCGCTGCCAAAGAGGCGGATCGGCAGGGAGCCGAGCTCCTGCACCATCAGGATCAGGGCGCTCGACGCGCAGGCCTTGGCGATCTCCTCGACCGCCATCTGCAGCATCAGCGTGCCGGTCCCGGTGCCGCCGTGCTCCTCCTCGAAGGGCAGAGAGAGGATGTCGTGCTCGGCCAGCAGCTTGCGCACGTCGGCGGGGTACTCGGACTTCTCGTCGATCTCGGCCGCGCGCGGCGCGATCCGCTCGCGCGCGATCTGAGCGATCGTCTCGCGGAAGTCGAGCAGGTCCTGGGGGATGGCGTAGACGTCGGTCGGGGCGCTCATGCGGCTCTCACGCCCGGCACCGTACTTCAGACCGACTCGCGAACCTCGTCTGGAGGCCTTGGCGGCACGACACCGGTTGGCGAGCTCGACCCGCGACTGCCGCTGACTTCCTGATCCGCGGGCGTGTCCACCCCGGTCGAGGTCAGGAAGGCGACGAACATGGCGATCATCGCCGCGAGGACGAAGCTGACCAGGCCGGTGCCGATCGCCAGGCCGCCCCGTTCCGATGACACCGCCAGCCAGTCGGCGAAGGAGGCCCCGAGCGGGCGGGTCACCACATAGGCGAACCAGAAGGCCAGGATCGAGTTCATGCCGAAGCGCCAGTAGCCGATCGCCGGAATGGCGATGATCGCCGCGAACATCAGGCCCGAGCCGAAGAAGCCGAGGCCGAAGGTGACCGCGGTGAGGTCGCCGGCGGCGGTGCCGAGGGCGAAGGTCGCGAGCACCGCGGCCCAGTAGAAGACCTCGCGCCGCTCGGTCGTGATGCTGTGGATCGAGAGCGTTCCCTCGGTCCGGTACCAGGTGCGGAAGACCACGGCGAGCACGATCGCGTAGAAGACCGTCGAGACGATGTAGGGGACGCCGAGGCCGACGTGGAGGACGTCGGCGCACATCGTGCCGAAGACCCCGACCATCGCCACCGCGAGCCAGTAGCGCCAAGGTACGTAGCGGTCGCTCGAGAACTGCAGGTAGAGAGCGAGGACGAAGGCGATGCCGCCAAGCACGACGGCGATCTCGGGCACGAGCTTATGGACGAGGAAGTCCGACGTCGACTCGCCCATACCGGTCGTCAGCGCCTTGACGATCCAGAAGAAGGCCGTTATCTCGGGCACCTTCGAGAGGCCGTGCGAGGTTTTGAGCTTGTAGTCCATGGGCGGGCCGGACGAAACGAGGCGGCAGGCTAGGCCCGGTGCCTAAACCGCAGATGAGACGGGCGCCATGGGCAAGGTCAGCCAGACGTCGGCACCTCCCCCCTCGCGATTGCCGGCGTGCGCCTCCCCGCCGTGGGCACGGGCAACCGTCTGGACGATCGCCAGCCCGAGGCCGCTTCCCCCGTCGCGAGCGCTCGACGAGGCTCGGCTGAAGCGCTCGAAAGCACGCCCGAGGAAGTCCGGTGGAAATCCATCCCCTCGGTCGAGGACGTGGATCTCCACCGATCCGTTCTCGGCGCCGGCGACGAGATCGATCGTGCCGGAGCCGTAGCGAAGGGCGTTGTCGACCATGCTGCCGATCGCCTGGTCGAGGCGCAGGCGATCGGCGCTGAGGACGAGCGAGGTCGGAGCGACCACCTCGATCTGCCTTCCCCTCTCCTCGGCGCGGCGGGCGAATCTGCGATCGACGCCGTCGAGGGTCTCGACCAGGTCCAGAAGCGCCAAGCGCAGAGGCAGCTCGCCGCGCTCGGTCTGGGCGATCGTCAGCAGGTCCTCGGAGAGCTGGGTCAGGCGGTCGGTCTCCTCGGCGGCCGACGCCAGGGCTCCGCGTAGCTCCTCGGGAGAGCGTCCCTTCGCAAGCGCCAGCTCGAGCTCCGTCCGCAGGATCGCGAGAGGCGTGCGCAGCTCGTGGCTGGCATCGGCGACGAACGCGCGCTCATGGGCCAGCGCCTCTCCGAGGCGCTCGAGCATCTCGTTCAGCGTGGTGCCAAGGCGCGCGACCTCGTCGCGCGTCGGCGGGACCGGAAGGCGTTGGTCGGGCTCCGCGGCGGAGATCTCGGCCGCCCGCGACCTCATCGCCTCGACCGGCTTCAGCGCGGCGGCGGCCACCCCGTAGGCGGCAAGGGAGGCGAGGATGAGGGCAACGGGTCCGCCGATCAGCAACAGCTGCGCGAGGTCGGTGAGCGACTCGTTGCGCGATTCGGTCGAGGTGCCGACGACGACGACCTGCTCGCGACCCCGCGCCCTGACGGGAACCGCGAGCAGGCGGGATTCCTCCCGCAGGCCCGGGAGCGGGCCGCGATTGACGACGATCGGCACGCGCAGCGCTCGTCGTA
Organism: uncultured Solirubrobacterales bacterium; assembly: GCA_963824705.1. Taxonomy (GTDB): domain Bacteria; phylum Actinomycetota; class Thermoleophilia; order Solirubrobacterales; family 70-9; genus VRUE01. The sequence goes on along the minus strand of CAWGQE010000003.1, from coordinate 908,427 downwards.
GCTCACCGGGGGTGAGCAAAGCGTGTTGACCGACCGCCAGCGAGGAGTCGGTGACGCTGCCGCCCGCATCGAGCACCTCGGCGAAGCTCTCGTTGCGGCCGACCAGATTCCGATGCCCCTCCTGCAAGCCGGAGTCGGCCTCCTTGACAAGGGAAGCCACATCGCTCGCCCGCGACCGCAGCCCCGCGTTGATCGTCGCATCGAGCTCGTTGGAGAAGCGCAGGTAGACGAAGAAGCCGATGGCGCCCAGGACGAGTGCCATCACCGCGGCGAAGACGAGGGTGACCCGGAGGCGAATCGATACGCGACTCAGTGCCCGCCGTCCTTTCTCAGCCGGTAACCGGCGCCACGAACGGTCTCGATCGACTTCACCCCAAAGGGCATGTCGATCTTGCGGCGCAGGTAGCGCACGTAGACCTCGATCACGTTGGAGCGATGCTCGAAGTCGTACTCCCATGCCTGGTCGAGCAGTTGCAGGCGACTGAGCACGTGACCCGGCCTGCGCATGAAGGTCTCGAGCAGGGCGAACTCCTTGGCCGAGAGCTCGATCTCCGCGTCGCCACGCCAGACCTGATGGGTCGCAGGGTCCAGCCGCAGGTCCCCGACCTCGACGACCGACGGCCGCTCACTCTGACCGCGACGGACCAGGGCACGCAGGCGAGCCAGCAGCTCTGCAAAGGAAAACGGCTTGGTCAGGTAGTCGTCGGCGCCGCCGTCCAGCCCGGCGACACGGTCCTCGAGCGCTCCACGAGCGGTCAGCATCAAGACCGGCGACCAGACCCCTTCGCGGCGGAGCCGGCGGCACGTCTCGAACCCATCGATGCCGGGCAAGATCACGTCGAGGACTATCGCGTCGTAGGTGGACGACCGCGCCATTCCCACCCCGTCCTCCCCGGTCCCGGCAACGTCGACGGTGAGGCCCTGCTCGCTGAGCCCGCGCCGGATCAGCGCCGCCATCTTCACCTCGTCCTCGACGACCAGAACATTCATGCCGCTGAACGATCCCAGAGAAGATGAACGCCAGATGAGAGCGGCAAGCGTTCCCGTCCGCACCGGGACGCGCCTCCACTATCCTCTTTGTATTAGGGTGGCCAAATTAGGTTTCCCTAATTCTCTACTCATTCAGGAGGCTCCGTTGAGTTCTCGAATCGCCCGGCGAACCTTCGCCGTCCTGTGTCTTACCTCCATAGCCGCCATTCCCATCGCCGGATGCGGAGGATCCTCGTCGGATTCCAGCGGCTCGCTGACCCTCTACAGCGCCCAGCACGAACCGATGACCGAAGCCCTGGCAAAGGGATTCGAAGAGGAGAACGGGGCGAAGGTCCAAATTCGCTACGGCGAGGACGAGGGGCTGGCCAGCCAGATCGAGCAGGAGGGTGATGCCACCCCCGCCGACGTCGTCCTGACCGAGAATACGCCGCCGCTGGAACTGCTCGCCGGCAAGGAACTGCTCGCCGAAGTCGAACCCTCGACCCTGGAAGAAGTGCCCTCCCGCTACAACTCGCCGACCGGGCACTGGGTCGGAGTCGCGGCGCGCGAGACGGTCATGGTCTACAACCCCGACCTGATCGCGGCCGACGAACTGCCCGCCTCGATCCTCGACCTCGCCAAGCCCGAATGGAAGGGCAAGCTGGCGATCGCGCCGTCCGAGCCCGACTTCGTGCCGATCGTCAGCGCGATCGAGAAGCTCGACGGCGAAGCCGCAGCGAAGTCCTGGCTCGAAGGCTTCGCCGACAACGCCAAGCACTACAACGACAACGAGGGGATCATCGCCGCCGTCGACAGCGGCCAGATCGCCGCGGGCATCATCAACCACTACTACTGGTACGAGGCGGTCGCCGAGGAAGGCAAGGACAAGGTGCCCTCCAAGCTCCACTACTTCGGCCACGAAGACCCCGGGGCGCTCGTCAACATCTCCGGCGCCGGAGCGCTCGAGTCGAGCGACGACCCCGAGCTCGCCCAGGAATTCCTCGCCTACGTCGTCGGCGAGGAAGGCCAGACCGCGATCACCGAAAGCGGCGACTGGGAGTACCCGCTGAACAGCGCCGTGCCACCGCCGCCGGGGCTGAAGCCGTTCGACAGTCTGGAACCGCCGAAGGTCAGCCCGGCCGATCTCGGCGACGGCAGCGCTCCGGTCGCACTGATGGAACAGGTGGGTCTGCTCTAGGCGATGGCGGCGGCAAGCGCACCCCGCAGCGGAGCCGCATTGCCGGCCCCGTTGCGCTGGGCGCGGCAGGGCCGCGGGCGTCCGCCCGCGGCCCTGCTCGTCGTCTCCGCCCTTGTCGCGTTGCTCGTCCTCGCCCCGGTCGGCTTTCTCCTCGACCAGACCCTCTCGACCGGCTGGGACGAAGTCCAGCGGTTGCTGTTCCGCCCCTTCGTCGGCGAGCTGCTCGTCAACACGGCGACGCTGGTCGCGGTCGGGACCGTCGCCTGCACGGTCCTCGGCGTCGCGGTCGCCTGGTTCGTCGAGCGCACCGACCTGCCGGGGCGCAGGGCGTGGGCGGTGCTGGCGGCGCTGCCGATCACCGTGCCGGCCTTCGTGACCAGCTACAGCTGGGTCTCGATCACGCCGGCGGTGCAGGGCTTCTGGGGGGCCGCGGCGATCATCACGCTCGCCTACTACCCGCTCGTCTACCTGCCCGTGGCGGCGGTGCTGCGCGGCACCGACCCGGCGCTCGAGGAGAGCGCCCGCTCGCTGGGCATGGGGCCGTGGCGGACCTTCTTCCGAGTCACTCTGCCGCAGACCCGGATCGCCCTGCTCGGCGGCATGCTGCTCGTCGCGGTCCACATGCTCTCGGAGTTCGGCGCCTTCGCGATGCTGCGCTTTCAGACCTTCACGACCGCGATCTACGACCAGTACAAGCTGAGCTTCGACGGCGCGGCGGCATCGATGCTGGCGTCGGTGCTGGTGATCCTCTGCCTCGTGCTCCTGGTCGCCGAGCTGAGCGCGCGGGGGCGGGGACGCTATGCGCGAGTCGATTCGGGCTCGGCGCGACCGTCCACGCCGGCCCATCTCGGCCACGGCAGGTGGGCAGTCGGCGCCGGCTTCGTGGCGCTGATCGGGTTGGCCCTCGGCCTGCCCCTTGCAACCCTCGTCTACTGGGTCGCGACGGGCAGCTCAGCGGGCTTCGACCCGGGAGCGCTGCTGGCCGCCACCGGCACCTCGCTGAAGCTGGGCCTCGGCGCGGCTGCCCTGACCACGCTGCTGGCGCTGCCCGTCTCGATCCTCTCCGTGCGCCACCCGAGCCGCACCGCGACGCTGATCGAGCGAGCCACCTACATCCCCTTCGCCCTGCCCGGAATCGTCATCGCGCTCTCGCTGATCGTGCTCTCGATCCACTACTTCCCGGCGCTGTACGGAACGACCCAGCTGCTGATCGTCGCCTACGCGATCCTCACCCTGCCGCTCGCGCTCGTCGCCACCAGGGCGGCGCTGGCGCAGGCGCCTCCGGTCCACGAGGAGATCGCCCGCTCGCTCGGCTCGCGGCCACTGGTCGCGATGGCCCGCGTGACCTTGCCGCGGATCCTGCCGGGTCTGGGAGCCGCGGCCGCGCTCGTATTCCTGGCCACGGTGACCGAGCTGACGGCGACGCTGCTGCTGGCGCCGATCGGCACGCAGACCTTGGCGACGCAGTTCTGGGCGAAGGCGTCGACCCTCTCCTATGGAGCGGCGGCTCCCTACGCTGCGCTGATGGTCGCGATCTCCGCCCTCCCCACCTACCTGCTGACCCGCCGCCTCGGCGGCGTCGTCGCACCGGCGGAGGAGCGGTGATGAGCCCGGCTGCATCGCTCTCGGTCGCCGGCCTGAGCAAGGCGTTCGGCGACTCGCCCGTCCTCGCCGGTCTCGACCTCGAGGTCCCGGCCGGCAGCCTGACCGCGGTCCTCGGCCCCTCCGGCTGCGGCAAGACGACGCTGCTGCGGCTGCTCGGCGGCTTCGAGCACGCCGACGGCGGCTCGATCCGGCTCGGCGAGCGAGTGCTCAGCGAGAACGGCACCCACCTCGCCCCCGAGCGGCGCGAGATCGGCTTCGTCCCCCAGGAGGGGGCGCTCTTCCCCCATCTCGACGTCGCCGCCAACGTCGGCTTCGGCCTGCCGCGCTCGCAACGGCGCGGCGGCCGAGTCGAGGAGCTGTTGCAGCTGGTCGACCTGCAGGGCCTCGCCAAGCGCCTCCCCCACCAGCTCTCCGGCGGCCAACAGCAGCGCGTGGCGCTGGCGCGGGCGCTGGCGCCCGAACCGGGCCTGGTCCTGCTCGACGAGCCCTTCGACGCGCTCGACGCCGGTCTGCGCGCGCAGGTGCGCGGCGAGGTTCGCGAGGCCCTGCGGGCCGCCGGGGCAACCGCGCTGCTCGTCACCCACGACCAGGAGGAGGCGCTGTCGCTGGCCGACCTCGTCGCCGTCATGCGCGGCGGGCGCATAGTCCAGGCCGCCGACCCGCAAACGCTCTACCGCGACCCAGTTGACGCCGACGTCGCCCAGTTCGTCGGCGAGGCGGTGCTGCTGGAGGGAAGGCTCGGCGGCGACTATGCCGAGACTCCGCTCGGGCATCTGCGGACTCGTGGAGCCGCCGGGGCCGACGGGGCCTGGGCGACGCTGATGCTGCGCCCCGAGCAGATCCTCTGCCACCCCGTCCCGATGGTCGGCGACGGGGCTCACGGTCGCGTCCTCTCAACCGAGTTCTACGGCCACGACGCGACGGCGCGAATCGCGCTTGAGGGGTCGGCCGGCCTGGAGGTCGTCGCCCGGGCCCTAGGTCACCGCGCCCCACGAGTCGGCGAAGAGGTGGTCGTCGAGGTCGAGGGGACCGCGGTGGCGTACCCGGACGCCAGACGCGAGCACGGCCCCGACGCCGAGCGTCTCCTGACTCTCGGCTAGGCCACGACGCAGCGAACCGGGCTAGATGGCTGATTCCACGGGCCGATCCTGCCAGCAGAGAATGACGGGATGGCGGGCACGCCTCTGCGGGAATTGACACCCCAGCGCTCCGCGCTGGGGTGTGGAATTTGGAGCGCGGCTTCGCCGCGCAGGTGCCGGATTGCATTTCCGCCGCTTCGCGACATTCCCACAGAGGCGTGCCGCCATCCCGGTCAAGGCATCCGAGCTTCAGCCCTCAGTGCTGACTGGTCGATTGACCCACGCATACGGTGGCAAATCGACCAGTCAGTGCCGCGCTACGCGAGCGGACGGCTTGCCTGGCGCTGGAAAGACGCTCGCCACAGCCATCGCTGTGGAATCAACCATCTAGGCCATAGCCGCCGCGACGGTCTCGGTCGGGTAGCCAAGCTCGGATATCCGCTGCGGGAGATCGACGTGGAGCCAGTGGGAGATGTGAGCGGGCGGGGTCTCCAGGATGATCTCCCCGTAAGCCCTCGCTTCCAGCTCTTCGACGATGTCGTCGTAGGCGTTGGGGCTGGCGGCGACCCTGCCGGCCACCGTCGCGCCGGCCGGCCCTTCGAGCTGTGACAGCGCCCTCGCCAACAGCGCCTCGCCGCCCTTCGCGTCCGGGCTGTTGCGATCGAAGCCGAGGTGGTCGGGGTTCGGCACGAGAACGAAGAAGTGTGCCGCCCCCGCCGCCGCCCGTCGTCGCACCGCCTCGAGCAGCGAAGCGGTCGCCTCGACCTTGTTGAGCACGACCAGAACCACCGGACTTCCTTCCCCGGATCGGTCGCGGACGGCCGCGATCGGCCCGGAGCGGATCACGTCCCGCTTGGAGATCGCCAGGTAGACGACCAGCGAGAGGATCGCCGAGAGGAAGATGATGCTGGTCAGGTTCGTGCCGAGACCGAGGCCGCCTTCTCCCCTCGGCGAGGCGAGGTAGTCGCCGATCGAGGCGCCGAGCGGCCTGGTGAGGATGTAGGCGAGCCAGAAGGAGAGGATCGCGTTCATTCGCAGGCCGAAGTGCAGAACCGCGACGACGACTATCCCCCCGGCGAAGATCCCGAGGGCGGCGAGGTAGCCGAGTTCGAGCTGCTCGGAGAGGAAGTCGCCGGCGGAGGTGCCAAGAGCGAAGGTGAAGAGGATCGCCAGCCAGTAGAACGCCTCGCGCCGGGTGGTAAAGATCGTGTGGACCGAGAGGGTGCGCTCGACCGCGTACCAGCTGGCGAACACGCAGATCAGGATCGCGCTGAAGGCTATCGTCGTCGTTTCCAGGGTGACGCCGTAGTTTTCGACCAGGTTGTCGCTGACCAGGGTGCCGACGACGCTGATCAGAACCACCGCCAGCCAGTAGATGCCGGGGACGTACCTGCGCGCCCTGAACTGGAAGACGAGCGTCGCGATCAGTAGGGCTCCCATCAGGTAGCTGGTGTTGGTGAGCCCGAGGCCGAGGTTTTCGTTGAGGTTGTCGGCGAAGGTCTCACCGACCGTCGTGCAGAGAACCTTGATCAACCAGAAGTAGACGGTGATCTCCGGGACCTTGTTGAGCATCCGACGACCCGGCGACGGGGTGTCGTTGCGGGTGACTTCGGCCAGCGGCGGTGCTGCGATCTCATTCATGGCGCGGCAGTGTTGGGTACCGCGCTTAACTACAGATGAGAGCCGCCGCGTATCATCTGTAGTTAAGGCCGGGGCAAGAGAGTGCCGCCGCATGAACGTCGTCCTGCTCGCCAGCATCACCGACAAGGTCGTCGAACCGATCGTCGACGTCGCCACCGAATTCATCGGCTCGGCCGGCGTCGTCGCGGTGTTCCTGCTGATGACGCTGGAGTCAGCCTGCATCCCGGTGCCGAGCGAGGCGATCATGCTCTTCGCCGGCTTCAGCGTCTCCGAAGGGGAACTGACCCTGTTCGGGATCGTCGCCGCCGGCGTGCTGGGGAACCTCGTCGGGTCCTGGATCGCCTACGCGGTCGGCTACTACGGGCGACTCGACCTGCTCGAAAAGAACAAGTTGATCCACATCAGCCCCAAGCACCTCAAGTGGGCCGACGACTGGTTCGAGCGCTACGGCACCGCGACCGTCTTCTTCTCGCGCATGCTGCCGATCGTCCGCACCTTCATCTCACTCCCCGCCGGGGTGGCGAAAATGCCGTTCTGGCGCTTCAGCGCCTTCACCTTGCTCGGCTCGATCCCGTGGGTCCTGACGCTGGCGATCGTCGGCGAAAAGGTCGGCGACAACTGGGAACAGTGGCGCCACAAGCTCGGCTACCTCGACTACCTGGTCCTGGCCGCCATCGTCATCGGGATCGCCTACCTGATCGTGAAGCGGCGGCGTTCATCACCACCGGTCTCCGCTTGAAGTCCCACCACCGGGAGCGTGACGGTGACGGTGGACCGCTCCGCCCGGACCTTGCCGCCGTGGCGCTCGGCCGTCGCCCTGACGATCGCCAGCCCGAGGCCCGAGCCCGGCGCGTCCGCGCGCCTCCTCGGCGCGCCAGAAGCGCTCGAAGGCGGCCTCCTCGGCTGCCGGGCGGGAAGCCCCTCGCCCTCGTCGGTGACCGGCGACCTCGGCCTCGTCCACGGCGACGCGCAGCGAGATCTCGACCTCGGCCCCCGGCGGGCCCGTGCAGGGCCGCGTTCTCGAGCAGGTTCTCGAGGCTGCGGGCGAGCGCGTCGGGCTCGCCGATGACCGTCACCGGCCCGTCGATCTCGGTCGACGACGTTCGGCCGGCCGCGCGCTGATCTCGGCCACGGTCGCTCGAGCCGCACCGGCTGCGCGGGCGCGTCCGCACCCGTCTCGCGCTCGAGCGCCAGCAGGTCGTCGACCAGCCGGCGCAGGCGGGCGGCGTCGCCTTGCAGATCGGCGATCACCTCGGCGTCGGCGCCGTGGCGGGCGACGTACTCGACGTTGCCGATCAGCGAGGTCAGCGGCGTGCGCAGCTCGTGGCTGGCGTCGGCGAGGAAGCGCCGTTCGCGCTCGCGCGAGCGCGCTCCAGCGCGCCGAGCATCCCGTTCAGCGTCGCGGGCGAGCTCGCCGATCTCCTCCGGGTCGGCCGGCTCGGCAGCCGCCGGGAGGCGTCGCCGGTGCGCTCGATCTCGGTCGCCGAGGAGGAGAGCTCGCGCAGCGGCCGGGTGCTGCGCCGGGTCAGGAGCGCCGCCGCCAGGCCGCCGACGAGCACGGCCACCGCCCCGCAGAGGAGGAGCAGCAGGCCGAGCCGGTGCAGGGTGTCCTCGATGTCGGCGGTGCTGGCGGCGACGAGCACGACCCCGCCGGCGGCCGGGCCGCCGACGTCGGCGATCGGCGCGGCGAAGATCCGGATCGGTTCGCCGTCGAGCTCGGCGTCGGCGAAGCCGCTGTCGCCGCCGCAGCGCCGCTGCCGACCTCGGGCCCGCGCGGCAGCAGCTTCGCGCCGAGCGCGAGCGAGCGGGCGACGATCGCCCGCCTGCCGGTCGAGCACCTCGACGCTCAGCTGGCGGCCGGAGAGCGGCGATTCGAGCGCCCCCGGCGCGGTCAGCACCGCCGGCGCCGAGACGCTGAGGCGGGCGACGTCGATCGCCCGCTGGCGCAGGCTGTGGTCGAGCGAGGCGTGCAGCTGGTTGCTGACGATGATCCGGGCGCCGATCCCGAAGACGAGCACCGCGAGCAGCACCGCGGCGATCGAGGCGGCGATGAGGCGGAAGTTGAGGCTGCGAGCCCTCACGCCGCGAGTATGAAGCCGACCCCCCGCACGGTCCGGATCAGCCGCGGATCGCCGAGCTTGCGGCGCAGCCGGGCGACGTAGCGGTCGACGACGTTCTCGACCGCGGCGCCGCCCCAGATCCGCTCGATCGCGGCGCCGCGGGAGAGGACCGCGCGCGGGTCGCGCAGCAGCAGCTCGAGCAGCTGCGCCTCGCGCGCGGTCAGCTCGACCGCCTCGCCGTCGCCGCGCTCCAGCCGTGTTGGTCGTCGGTGTCGAGGGTGAGGTCGCCGCGAAGCGAGCCGCTCGCTGCGGTCCGGGCCGCGGCGGGTCAGCGCGCGCAGCCGCGCCACCACCTCGGCGATCGCGAACGGCTTGACCACGTAGTCGTCGGCGCCCGCCTCGAGCCCGCGCACCCGGTCCTCGACCGCGTCGCGCGCGGTCAGCATCAGGACCCCGCCGGTCAGCCCCTTCGCGCGCAGCCGCCGGCAGACGTCGAAGCCGCTCAGACCCGGCATCGCCACGTCGAGCACGACCAGGTCGGGCGCCGCGCCCTCGGCCAGCGCCAGCGCCGCGCCGCCGTCGGCGCGCCGAGCGGACCTCGAAGCCCTCGGCGCCGAGGCTGCGCTCGAGCATCCGCCGCACCGGCGGCGTCGTCCTCGACGATCAGGACCCGCTCGGCCATCGCTCAGTCACCGGCGACGTCGCGGCGCAGGAAGACGAGCACGGCGGCGAACAGCGCCGGGACCGCGTAGAGCGCGCAGACCCAGGCGGCGCGGATGATCGGCGCCCAGTCGATCGGCGAGCGCAGCAAGCCCCTGCCAGGCGTTGAACTGGGTGCTGAGCAGGTAGGGCTGGAGCCCTTCGAGCCCGGGCAGGATCCCGATCAGCTGGACCAGCAGCGAGAACATCAGGGTGCCGACGATCGCCGCGGCGCTGTTGCGGAAGACGGTCGAGAAGAGCAGCCCGATGCGAGGCGATCGCGAGGATCGGGATCAGGTAGAAGAGCAGGCTGGCGCCGACCAGCGCCGAGGCCTTCGCCCGCCGAGACCGTGGTGCCGGAGAGGCTGACGATCGAGTTGAAGCCGGAGGCGAGGATGCCGGCGCCGAGCGCGACCGCGCCGGTGATCGCGATCGCCGCGACCGCGTAGGTGAAGGTGGCGAGCGACCTTGCCGGCGAAGACCTGCTGGCGCTCGACCGAGCGGGTGAGGATCGTCTTCAGGGTGTCGTTGCGGTCCTCGGCGGCGACGATGTCGCCGGCGACCAGCGCGGTGATCAGCGGGAACATCCAGACCGAGCCGAAGAGCAGCAGCACCAGCGGGATCGCCAGCCCGGTGTCGTGGACGTAGCGGCCGAAGGCGACGTCGTTGGGGCTGTCGCCGTCTGGGTGACCAGGGCGACGACGAAGATGATCGGCACGATCGCCGCCGCGCCGAGGCCGAGGTAGGTGCGCTTCTGGGCGCGCAGCTTGCGCAGCTCCCAGCGGTAGACGGTGAGGATGCCGGGGTTCATGCCGCGCCCTCGAGCGCCGGGTCGGCGCGCGCCGCGGCGAGCGCCGCGTCCTCGCCCTCGGTCAGCCTGAAGAAGAGGTCCTCGAGCGTCGCGTGGCGGCGGGCTGAGCTCGAGGATCAGCGCCCCCGACTCGATCAGCGGCCAGCGAGAGCGCCGCCGACCGCGTCCTCGCTCGTCGGCGCTGAAGGTGAGGCCGCCGCTCGCCCGCCGCGCGGACCTCGGCGATCCCCGGCTGGGCCTCGGCGACGCGGCGGGCGCGCTCGTCGTCGGTGGTCCGCAGCAGGTAGCCGCTCGCCCGCCTGGCGCGCGCAGCTCGGCGAGCGAGCCCTCGTAGGCGACCCGGCCCGGGCGGACGATCGCCACCCGGTTGCAGAGTTCTTCGACCTCGGTCAGCAGGTGGCTGGAGAGCAGGACGGTCATCCCGCTGGCCGGAGAGCTCGCGGATCAGGTCGCGCATGTCGCGCATCCCGCCCGGGTCGAGGCCGGTCGCCGGCTCGTCGAGCAGCAGCAGCCGCGGGCTTGCGCAGCAGCGCCGCGGCGATCCCGAGCCGCTGGCGCATCCCGTGCGAGTAGCCGCCGACCCGGTCCTTGGCGCGGTCGGTGAGGCCGACGATCTCCAGCGCCTCCTCGATCCGCCCTTGGCGCCGCCGCCGTCGAGCGCGGCGAACAGATCGAGGTTGGTGCGCCCGTTCAGGTAGGGGTAGAAGCGACGGCGCTTCGACGAACCCGGCGACGCCCTCCGAGCGCCTTGACGCTCGGCCTGCGGGTCGCGGCCGAAGAGCCGCACGCTGCCGGCGCTCGGGCGGATCAGGCCGAGCATCATCCGCAGCGAGGTCGTCTTGCCGGCGCCGTTGGGGCCGAGGTAGCCGAAGACGTCGCCGGCCTCGACGGTCAGGTCGACGTCGTCGACGGCGACCAGCTCGCCGTAGCGTCTTGAAGAGGCCACGGACCTCGATCGGCGCCGGCTCGGCCTCACCGGCTCAGAGCGCCCGCGCCGCGGCCTCCGCCGCGGCCGGGGGCACCGAGCCGATCACGATGTAGTCGACGCCGCCGCGGCTGAAGCGCAGCACCGTGCCGAGCGCGGTGTCGAGCTCTTCGCCCTGGGCGCCGTTGATCGACGACCTTCGGCAGGCTGAGGCCGCCTTCGTCGCCGCCGGAGCCCGGCTTCTGCGCCCGGTTCGCTCGCCGACTCGATCACGGCGATGCCGCCGAGGCCCTCGCCGTAGGTGACGAGCGCGGCCGTCTTGCCGTCGACTTCGATGCTGCGGACTTCGCCCTGCGGCAGCCCGGCGAGCGAGCTCGGCGCGGCCAGCGGGAAGTCGACGCTCTGCTGCACGGCTTCGGCGCCGACCGCCGGGGTCGGGTCTCCTGTGCCGCCGGCCTTCGCCGCTCGGGGTGAGGTCGACGACCTTGGCGCCGGCGGCGGCGAGATGTCGAAGACCGACGAGGGGACCGCTTCGAAGGAGACGTCGGTCGCCTCCAGCTGCGAGCACCGGCGAGCTCGATGCGCTCGAGTAGATCGCCGCCCGCAGCGGGATGCCGTTGGCGGCGTCCCAGGCGAGCTCGGCGCCGCCGAGCAGGCCGCCGTCGTGCTTGGGCGCGACGTGGAGCGTGTAGGTCGGCTGGCCGGCGACGTCGGAGGGGATCGCGCCGCTCAGTTCGGCGTGCTCTTCGACTTCGGCGATCTTCGCTTCGATCTCGCCGAGGCCGGGCACGCCGTGCTCTCGGAGCCGGCGTCCTTCCGCCTTCTTCTTCGGGCAGCGTGCCCCTGGTAGACGGTTTCCGAGCTGCCGTCGTAGATCTGGAAGCGATGGCCGGAGACCAGCACCTGGCTGTCGCCGCCACCGCCCTTCGGACTGCAGCTCGAGCCGCAGCTTGCCGCCGCCGTCGGGCGAGGCCCAGAGGCGGCCGGTGGCGCCGCGCGAGCAGCGGGTCGGTGCCTTCGATGCTGGAGGCGTCGACCAGGTTGTTGGTGAACTGGATCCGGCGCTGATCCCGGGCACCGCCGGAGCGCCGAGCGCGTCGTGGACGGCGTTCGCCAGCGGCTTCGGCGGCGGCTTCGGACCGCCGCCGGACGTCGCCATCGCGACAGCGGTGACGCCGATCGACGCGGCGACCGTGACGGCGCAGATCGCGAGCAGTCGGCGGGTCGAGATGCGGCGAAGTGCGGTCACGACGGCCTCCTTGGGAGAGCGGGATGAAGTCAGGCTAGGCCGCGAGTCCTGAAATAACTCTGACACCTTGGCTGCTTCGGCCGCGAGAGCGCCGCGGCACGCTCTCATCTGCGTTTCAGCTCGCTCGGCCGACGCTTCGCCGATGCCTCCGGCTCGATCCGGGCGCCGCTACGCGCCGATCCCGTTCTGGCGCAGGGCGCGGCGGATCCTTCTCCTCGCCGCCGTCGCCTGCCTGATCCCCGCCGGGCATCTCGTACGTCGGCGCGATGGGTGAAAAGCACAACGTCGGCGCTCGGTGTCTCCAGCGTCGAGTGGCTGCGCCAGCACGGCGGCAACTGCCCTCGTCTCCCAGATCGAGAACTGGTACTACACGCTGAACGCGCCTGCGAAGGGCGGGCCCCCGCTTCGCTCCCTGCCCCAGGTCGGAGTGGCAGCGGCGGGAGAAGAAGGCCAGGGCCAGAGCGCCGTCTACCGACCGCCACAACCTGAAGCCGCTGATCCAGCCTGCGCTGCCCGACGAGGGCGTTTGGAAGAAGGCGGCAGCTCACGCCGGGCCGCGCTCGCCGGTGCTTCTGACCACCTTCCGCAGCGATCCCGAATACCCGAAGTTCGTCGCCGGAGTCGCCTGGATCGACTCGACCCGCACCAGGCTGGCCTACGTCCCCGGCCTGGCCGAGCCACCGTCGCCGCTGTCCCATCGCGGTCCGGCCGAAGTGCCGGTATCGAAGCGCAAGCTGCGTCGTCGCGACCTTCAACGGCGGCTTCCCGCTGGAAACCTCGAACGCCGGGCTGATCTACCGCGGCAAGGTCAAGGAAACGATGGTGAACGGGATCGCCACCATCGTCGAGTACCGCGACGGCCGAGTCGACGTCATCCGCTGGCACCAGGTCCGGGGCGCACCCGCGAACGTCTGGTTCGCGAAGCAGAACCTGCCGCCGATCATCGACGGAAGGCCGCCTCAACCCCCACCTGAGCGATGGCCCCGAATGGGGAGAAACCGTCAACAACGCGGTGCGCGTCTGGCGCTCGGGGATAGGCATCGACACCCACGGCAACCTGCTCTACGCCGCGGCCGACTTTCCAGACGGTCGAATCGCTGGCCAAGATCCTCCAGCGCGCCGGTGCCGTTCGCGCGCTCGAGCTCGACATCAACGAAGACTGGACGAGCTTCATCAGCTATCGACACCCGGGCGCCCGGGACCCGAGCAACCTGCTGCCGGAAATGTTCCGGCCCGCCGATCGGTACCTGACCCCCGACGAACGCGACTTCTTCGCCGTCTACCTCCGGGCGGGAGAAAGGTGGTGAGCCTGCCGCGCGACATCTCGCCCGGCACCGCCGCCCGCCGGTCGCTGCTCGCCGATCTGCTCCTCGCCATCGTCCTCGCCCTGCTGGCCTTCCAGCTCGCAGCCGGGATCGGAGTCGTCGGCTTCATCGCTCTCCTGACGACCGTGATCCTGCTCCTCTGGATCGGCGTCGAAGCGGCTACTCGCGGGGTGAGACGGCGTAGGAAGCCGAGAAGGACGAGGGGGCAGAGGCGGCCGTCGGCGTCCAACTTGCGGTCCTAGGGCCGCCGCGCCGTTGGCGCCCGAAACGCCTCGATTGGCCTCGACGGCCAGCGCGTTGAGGACTTGTGCGTAGGGGTCCTCTCTGCTCATGCATCGACGGTAGAAGCCCTCTCTATAGCCAACATGTGGATTCACTAAGTGTTGGGTGAGAAGCTCGCGCGCAGCCGGCGATCACCGGGCTTATCGCCACCGACCGGCTCTTCGCCTAGCCTCCCACGACCTGAGATGCCCCAACCGCGCCGCTCGAAAAAAAGCAAGGAACCCCGCGATTTCGGCTGGGTGATCTCGTTCGGCTGCAAATCCACCGGCACGCTCAGGCGGCTCAAAGTCGACACCGACCCGTCCCCCGATACGCGGCCGATCGAGGTTCCCTGCCTCTGCGGCGAGACCCACCGCGTGACCGTCTCCCCGTACCGGCGCCGGCGTTCGGCCGACGAACCGTTCGACCTCGAGGTCGCCTCGCTCGACGAGCTGCGCTGAAGGACGTGGGGCCCGCCTCTGGATCTGCCTGACAGCCCGCGGCTCTGTCGCCGCGGACAGGATGGACTAGGTTGCTCCCCATCGGGCTTTTCGGGAACAAGGAGGAGAAGGCCGCGCAAGAGGCGGCGGGCGCGGCCGAGGTCGAGCGCCTCAACGCGCTGTCGAGCGACGAGCTGGCCGTCGAGCTGATGCCCGCTTTCGCCCCCGACGGGGCGAAGTCGAAGGGCCGCGCGGGCAGCGCCGCGATGCAGGTCATCCAGTGGCTGGTGGCCGACTACCCCCGCCACCCAAGCCTGCGCCCGCTGGCCGACGCGGTGCCGGTGGCCCTGCAGCGCCTGGCGGCCGCCGGCCTGCTCAAAGCCACCGGCTCGGGCATCGGCACCGGGGTACAGAGCTACTCGCTGACTCCCGAAGGCGAGAAGGCCCTCGCTGACGGCTCAGTCGCGCAGCGCCTCGGCAGCAGCTGACGCGATCAGCGCGCCTGGGTGTCGAGCGAGTCGATGCCGAGCTCGAGCATCCGCCGCCAGGCGCCCGGGCTCGAGCTGGCCCGCGGCGCGGGTCGCGGCGAAGATCAGCCGCAGGTCCTCGGCGGTCGCGTCGGGCCGCAGGCGACCCTCCGCCCGGCCGGCCTCGAGCAGGCGCTCGAGAGCGGCGGTCGTGGCGGCGTAGGCGCGGTCGACCTCGGGGTCGGTCGAGACGCAGGCGATCGCCTCGCCGACGACGTCGTCGCCGGCCTGGCGCTCGGCGTAGTCCTATAGCAGCGCGACCAGCGCCGCCCAGGGCCCCGCCGGGCTGTCGAGCGCCGCCTCGGCGTCGACCCTCACCGACTCGAGGCGCTCGATCACGAGCGCGGCGAGCAGCTCGCGCTTCGAGGGGAACTGGCGGTAGACGCTGCCGACCCCCGCCCCGGCGGCGGCGGCGACCTCCGGCATCGGCGCGTCGAGGCCGGAGCGGGCGAAGACCTCGCCGGCCGCGCGCAGCAGCCGCGCTCGTTTGCCCTCGGCGTCGAGCTCTGACCAGCTGGTCCCCGCAGTACCGGAATGGCCATTCCGGTACTGTACTCAGCTTCCTCGTCCGAGGCCCGAAACGGCCTCCTCCAGCCGCCCTCGATGGCCTCCGAGACCGCAGACCGCACCCACCCCAACGTCACCCTCGCCGTGCTCGCGCTCGGCGGGCTCTCCTACGCGATGCTGAGCTCGCTGGTCGTCCCGGCGCTGCCGACGATGGAGCACGAGCTCCACACCACCGAGACCGGGATCACCTGGCTGCTCACCGGCTACCTGCTGGCCGCCTCGGTCGGCACGGCGATCATCGGCCGCCTCGGCGACATGTACGGCAAGGAGAAGCTGCTGCTCTGGACCCTCGCCATCCTCACCGTCGGCACCCTGCTCGCCGCCGTCGCCACCTCGCTGACGGTGCTGATCGCGGCGCGCGTCATCCAGGGCGTCGCCGGCGGCATCTTTCCGCTCGCCTTCGGCATCGTCCGCGACGAGTTCCCGGCCGAGAAGGTGGCGGGAGGAATCGGCCTGCTCTCGGCGATCCTCGGCGTCGGCGGCGGCGCCGGGATCGTGCTCTCGGGCGTGATCGTCGAGCACCTCGACTACCACTGGCTCTTCTGGATCCCGCTGGTGGCGATCGTCGCCGCCGCGATCCTCACCTGGCGCCTGGTCCCGGAATCGCCGGTGCGCGTCCCCGGCCGGGTCAACTGGCTCGCCGCGGCGCTGATGACGATCGGCATCTCGGCCGTGCTGCTGGCGATCAGCCAGACCACCGAATGGGGATGGGTCTCGACGAAGACGGTCGGCCTCACCCTCGTCGGCTTCGCCTTCGTCGCCGCCTGGATCGCGGTCGAGGTGCGCAGCGACAACCCCCTTGTCGACATGGCGATGATGCGCGTGCGCGGCGTCTGGACCACCAACGCCGCCGCCTTCCTGCTCGGCGCCGGGCTCTACGCCTCCTTCATCGTCTTCCCCCAGTTCGCCCAGCTACCGACCAGCACCGGCTTCGGCTTCGGCGCCTCGGTCGTCGTCTCGGGCCTCTACCTGCTGCCGGCGACGATCGGGATGACGATCCTCGGGATCAAGGCGGGCGCGATCTCGGCCCGCTTCGGCTCGCGCGCGGCGCTGCTCGGCGGCACCGTCTTCTCCATCGCCTCCTTCCTGATGCTAGCCCTGGCACATAGCGAGCCCTGGGAGTTCCTGGTCGCCGCGTCGCTGCTCGGGGTCGGCATCGGCCTCGCCTTCGCCGCGCTCGGCAACCTCATCGTCCAGGCGGTCCCCAGCCACCAGACCGGGGTCGCCAGCGGCGTCAACACGGTGATGCGGACCCTGGGCGGGGCGCTCGGCGGCCAGCTCTCGGCGACCTTCATCGCCGAACACACCGCCAACGGCCTGCCGACCGTGACCGGCTTCACCGAGACCTTCCTGATGGCGACCGGCTTCCTCGTCCTCTGCTTCTTCACCGGACTGCTGGTGCCGAAAGCGCTCGGCGGCTCGCGCTCTGCCGAGGCCCCCGAGGTCGCCATTCCGGAAGGCGCCCAGGCATGAGCGGCGCGCCCCGGATCCAGGCGATCCTCGCCAGCACCCGCGAGGGGCGCTTCGGCGAGAAGGTGGCGGCGTGGGTCATGGACCGGCTCCGCCGGCGCAGCGACCTCGAGATCGAGCTCGTCGACCTGCGCGACTACCCGATGCCCTTCTACGAGCAGGACCGCCCGCCCGCCTACGGCCACCGCGAATACCCACCGGAGGTCACCCGCTGGGCGGAGAAGGTGGAGCGGGCCGACGGCTACCTCGTCGTCACCCCCGAGTACAACCACGGCTACCCGGCGGTGCTCAAGAACGCCCTCGATCAGGTCTTCCCCGAGTTGAACCGCAAGCCGATCGCCTTCGTCGGCTACGGCAACTCCGGCGGCGCCCGCTCGATCGAGCAGCTCCGGCTCGTCTCGGTCGAGCTGGAAATGGCGCCGCTGCGCCACGCTGTCCACATCCTCCCGGCGGTGATGGTCCCCGCCATCAAGGCGGAGGACCCCTTCGACATCGAGCTCCTCGCCTCTCTCGACGACCGCCTCGACACTGCCGCCACCGACCTGGTCTGGTGGGCGGACGTGCTCGCGCGAGCACGCGCTGGCTGAGGACCTCAGCTGAAGAGATCGCCAAGGGAGGCAGTCCAGGCTTAAGAGCCGCGAATCGCCTTCCCGGCGATGTTCTTCAGCCGAGTTCGATCCGGTTGCGGCAAGACGCTGGGCCGTCCCTTCGACTTCTTCACCAACCGCCAGAACTCGTGCTGTTCTTTCTGGGTCAGGTTGGCCTGGACTCGATCGCGACCCTTGGCGCTGAGCCAGAGCACGACCGTCCAGACCATCCTCCAGGGAATCCGCCTCCAGGTCGCGGGCACGGCACGTTGCACGATCCAAGCCGGCATTTCAGGAGGCAGGATCCTCGGCGGCCGCCAACTCGAGCGAGCCGTCGCGCACCGTGGTGAGGTGGCGCTCCTGGATCGGCAGCGCCCAGTCGACCAGCTCTTGGACGCCGTCCTCACCCGCGGTCTCGTTCAGCTTGCCGAGGATCGCCCAGTGCCCGACCTCACCGGCCTCGGCCATGATCAGGAACTCGAAGCCGTCGAGCTCATCGGGGCCCTCGCCGAGGTAGGTCCGCATCATCTCGGTGGCCTCGCTCTTCGTTTCCTGGGCCTTTTCGAGGATCGCGGTCTTCTTGCCTTCGCGCTGGTCGGCCAGCCCTACGCAGCGGCTTTCGGTCTCTTCGGCCTCCTCGCGCATTTGCTGCAGCGTCTCGGCAAGGGAACTTTCGTCAAGCAGCGCCTCGACTTTCTTGGTCGTCTCTTGCGCGGCACCGGCGAGGCCGGTCACCTCGGCGAGCTTCTCCTCCAGAGTCGTCAGGTCAGCCATGCTTCTCCTTGTCAGTCGAGCCCGTGAAGGTCCGGCTGGCAGCCGACGCTTCCCTTGAGGCGGATCAGGGGGTCATGTGTCTCCTACCCGCCAAGGTGGGTAGTCAAGCCTCCGTGCGTTATCTCTCCATCTACCTGAACGACCACCTGGCCGGAGCAACCGTCGGCGTCGAGCTGGCGCGACGGGTACATGCCAGCAACCGAGAGGACGAGGCCTTCGGGAAGCCCCTGGGCCGGATCTGCAGGGAAATCGAGGAGGACCGCGCCGCTCTCGAGCAGGTCATCGACCGGCTCGGCCTTTCTCGGAGCCGCGTCAAGCCGGCCGGTGCCTGGGTGGCGGAGAAGCTGGGCCGCCTGAAGTTGAACGGGCGCCTGCGTGGCTACTCCCCACTGAGCCGGCTGCTCGAGCTGGAGGGCTTGATGATCGGAATCACTGGCAAGCTGGCTCTTTGGAAGACGCTGGACTCGCTCGAGGATGCCAAGGATTCGGGGGTCGACTTCGCTCAATTGACCACACGAGCCGCGGAGCAGCGCTCCGCGGTCGAAGACCTCCATCGACTCGCGGGCGCGGCCTTTGCGGCTGAGGACTAGGAAGCGCGGGCTGGTTTTCGAACTCGCCTGGCCTTAGCGGGCCGTTTCGCAGCCGTCGGTTTGCGCGAGCGTGAAGTGGCTTTGCGCTGAGCGCTGGGCACCTCTTCGGTGACGACGGCGCCGGTCAGCGACTTGATCTGGCCGGCGAGGAATTTCGCCATCCGTTCCTCCTCGCGGCGGATCCCCTTCGCCAGTTTCGCCGTCTCGCGGTCGCCGACTTTTTCGGCGAGCGTCTCGATCGCCAGGTAGGTGGCGATCTCCTCGTGCTCGTTGAAGTACTCGGTCTTGGCGTTCTTCAGCATCTTCTCCTGCTCGCCGCTGCCGCGGATCATGTGCAGCGGCCCCTTCGCTTTCGCCATCACCTTGCCGACCGCCGTCTGCGTCGTCTGCCCGCCGCCGCCGAGCTTCTTGATCCGGTGCTCGAGCCCTTTTGCGTGTGCCTTGGTCTCACGCAAGTGCTGCTGGAGTCGTTTCTTGTACGACACCTTCGTGGTCATCGCAATGTGTGCCTCGAGTGAGGTCTCCAGTTCCTTCTCCTTGCCGAAGGCCTCGCTCAGGTACTGGACTAACTTCGTGTCGCGCTCGTTCAGATCCGCCATGTATTTCAATCTCCGTTCGTTTCGTCTGTTCGGCGTCGCTACCCGACCCAGACGAAAGGGAACCTCGTCGACGGTGTGCGTCAGGAGGCCGAGCCCGCCCGAGGGTAAGACCCTGCGGGTTCGTCGACGTCGAGCTGCCGCGGCCAAGTCACCGCTATGCTGCGCCGCGCAACATGGCGGCCATAGTTCAACGGTAGAACTTCGCGTTGTGGTCGCGACAATGAGGGTTCGATTCCCTCTGGTCGCCTTTAGCTCTCAGCGGTTGCCGATGGCCAGGCTGGCGAAGGCCCGAAAGCCCGGTGTCGAGCGGTCGGTAAGCGGTCCCTGAGCCTCGCCGGCCTGCCGGCGCAGCTCGGCTGGCGCCCCTGGGCCGAGCGCCGCCCGAGCTTCCTCGGCCATCTCCGGCTCGGCCAACCAGGCGTTCACCAGGCTTGTGTCGGCCTCCGGGTGGAAGAGGACGCCCCAGGCGTTGCCACGGCGGAACGCCTGCAGCTCCGTCTTCGCTGAGGACGCGAGACGCAGGGCGCCGTCCGGCAAATCGAACACGTCGCCGTGCCAGTGCAAGACCGTCGTCCGCGGTGCCAGCGCGCCGAGAATCGGGTCGGCGGCATCGTGGATCTCCACGGCCGCGAAGCCAATCTCAGGCTCCTCTCCCGCCCTCACCTCGGCACCGAGCGCCCGCGCGAGTAGCTGGGCGCCGAGACAGATACCGAGCACAGGCACCTCCAGCCGCACTGCCTCTGCCAACCAGTCGCGTTCCGCTGCCAGCCCGGGATAGCGCTCCACGTCGTCGACGCTCATCGGGCCGCCCATGACAAGGACTCCCGCCACCTCGTTGTGGCTCGGCAGCAAGCCGCCGGCCAGCGGTTCGACCACTCGCACGTCGAGGCCCGCACAGGCATCCAAAATCCGGTGTGGGCCCTCCCAGGACACATGTTGGAGGACCAGGAGGACTGGGCGGTTGGTGCTCATCGCGGGCAGGCTAACCGCGCTACGGTTGCCGGGTGCCAGTGCGACGCGGGATCGCTTTCTTTCGGCCGGAGGCTCGTCCGGCGGCCATTACCGGCGCCCAGATGCGCGGCGCGACGGCGATCGGGGCGCTTGCCGTCGGTGCCGCCGCGGTCGGCGGCTTCGCGATCGGCCGGCTCACCGTCGGTCGCCTCTCGATCGACCGGGCGGCGATCAACCGGCTGAAGATCGGCGAGCTCGAGGTCGAGAAGCTGCAGCTGCCCGACGGCACGCCGCCGCCAGGATGAGGCGAGCGGGTCTCCTCGCCATTGCGCTGATCGCGCTCGGCGCTTGGCCGACCGCAGCCCAGGCCCTCGGCCCCTATCCGGACCTCGGCGGCTGCCAGGTCTTCCCTGACCCGCCGGCATCGCTCTCCCCCAGTGCGCCCTCGCTCCCCAACGAGGCCGCCTGGAATCAGGACATCTCCCGCGCTCCCGTCGCCGCCAACTCCGCCGCGACCATCGCCTACATCGATTCTCACGGAGGCGATCGCCTCCACCCCGACTTCGGCTCGCCGCGCACCTACGGCTTCCCCTACGCCGTCGTCGGCGCCGGCCAGCCCGAGCTGCCGATCCGCTACACCGCCTACGGCGACGAGAGCGACCGCGGGCCGTTCCCGATCCCGGCCGGCGCCCCGGTCGAGGGTGGCCGGCACAGCGTCGGCGACCGGCACGTCCTCGTCGTCGACCGCTCCAGCTGCATGCTCTACGAGCTCTACCGTGGCTTCGTTCAGCGCGGCGGCGGGCCCCACTGGAACGCCGATTCGGGCGTCAAGTGGGACCTGAGCTCGACCGCCTTGCGGCCCGACTCGTGGACCTCAGCGGATGCCGCCGGGCTACCGATATTCCCTGGCCTAGTCCGCTACGACGAGGCCGCCTCGGGCCATATCGACCACGCGATCCGGGTCACCTTCGACAGCACCCGCAACGCCTGGGTCCACCCCGCCTCGCACTGCGCCGGGGACACCGCCAACCCGAACGCACCGGCGATGGGGACGCGGCTGCGGCTGAATCCCGGCTACGGCCTCGGGCGCTTCAGCGGCGCGGCGAAGACGATCGCCGAAGCGATGAAGCGCTACGGGATGATCGTCGCCGACAACGGCTCCAACTGGTACTTCAGCGGCAGCAGCGACCGGCGCTGGGACGACGAGAATCTCGATCAGCTGAAGGGAATTCCGGGTAGCGCCTTTCAGGTCGTGCGCAGCGCCGCCCACGCGCACGCCTGTTGAGCCTCAACCGCCGAGCGAGACGTGGCGAAACTCGGCCCGCAACCGCGACTCGAGCTCCGCCGCCGGACCCTCGTCCTTCTCCTCCCCCTCGCCGCTGATCAGCACCACCTCGTTCGCCGGGAAGCTCCGCAACTGGTCTTCCACGGCCTGCACGACGTCCTCGTCGCCGACCCGCGCCTCGGCCGCGATGCCGGCCTTGGCCAGCGCGGCGACGGTGGCGACCAGGTTCTGCTGGGCGACCTGGCGCGCTCCCTCCACGTCGGAGGCCCAGCGATCCAGAAAGCCGATCCTGGCCGGCGAGAGGACAAGCACGTCGGCATCCTTGTTGCCGCCGCCCATCGCCGCCGCGGCGGCGATCCGACCAACCGCAGCCGGCTCCTCGACCGGGCAGGTGATGACGAGGAGGACGTGGCGCCGACCGTCCTCGGCGGGCGAGCCCATTGGACCCAGCGGACGCTGCCGCACCGCGATCAAGACGATCGCGAACGCGGCCAACGCCGCGATTCCAACCCCGAGACCGGGGCCGGCGATCGCGAATCCCGCAACTATCGGGACCACGATCGCGGCCGCGATCAAGGGCAACTTCCATGGGGCCATGGCCCCGATTGTGGCTAGGAACGTCTAAACGCGACGCCTGGTGCCACCGAACATCGGAAATAGCAGCATCGCCAATCCGATCAGGATCACGATGATCCCGAGGATGTAGTTGACGAGCAGCGCGAGCACGATCCCAACGAGGATTACAACTATTGAGCTTGGAGTCATGGCTGTCTGATTACCCCTGCCCCGATTCCCGCAAACGCCTGAATTGGACAGCGCCTTCCTCGTGGTCAGCGACCTGGCTCTTCCTCCTCCAGGGCCCGTCGAAGGGCGTCGTCGAACGACTCCGCCTCGATCGCGAACGGCGCGGCAGACGAGGCGTCGGTCACCACAGTCGGGGTCGTAAGCCCCTCGACCAAGGGGCGCGCCACACTCGTGTCGACGGGCGTGACCAGACCCAGCCACAGCGACGACAGCCAGGGCGTGACGAACGGCACCGGGACCTTCGGCCGCTTGCGCATGCCCATCGCCACCGCCATGCGGTCGAGCATCTCGGCGTAGGTGAGGATGTCGGGCCCGCCGATCTGCACCTCCCGCCCTACCGACTCCTCCACCTCGGGCGCACGCCGCAGGTACTGCACCGTGGCGTCGATGCCGATCGGCTGGGTATCGGTCTGCAGCCACGACGGAGTCACCATCACCGGCAGCCGCCCCACCAGGTAGCGCAGCGTGCGGTAGGACTCGCTGCCCGCGCCGACCACCATCGCCGCCCTGAAGTAGGTCAGCGGCGGACCCCAGGTCGTGAGCACCCGCGCGGTCTCGGCGCGGCTGCCGAGGTGCTTGGAGGCGCGCTCGTCGCCGAGCCCCCCGAGGTAGACGATCCGCCCAACCCCCTCCTCCCTCGCCATGCGGGCGAAGTTGACCGCCGCCAGCCTCTCGCGCGCGGCGAAGTCGCCACCGCCGGCCATCGAGTGAACGAGGTAGTAGGCGACGTCGACACCCTTGCCGCCGCCCGCCAGGCTCGCCGCGTCGGTGACGTCGCCGACGTGGACTTCGAAACCCTCCGCTTCGAGCGTGGCGGCCTTGGCACCGTCCCGCACCAGGCAGCGCACCGGCACCTCCGAGTCGCGCAGCGAACGTGCCAGCCGAGCGCCGACGAACCCCGTCGCTCCAGCTATCAGGACACTGGTCTCGATAGCTCCAGGCTACCCCGATGCGGCACGTCACCCGAGCAGGCGAGAACCGACACGGTCGCCGAACGACACGAGGAAGCGGAGCATCCACCCGGCAACCCACATGACGAACGTGCGAAAGGGCCCGTGGCGACGGCGGGCCAAGGCTGGAGCGAAACGTCCGGCGACCCCGGCGAGACCGGGAAGCGGACGGATGAAAAAAGAGATCTCGCGGATTCGCCCGTCGTCGGCGAGTCGCAGCAGTTGGGTCTCTTCGATCTCCTGGCCGGCGAGCCGGCCCCGGTAGACGAGGATCCGCGTGCCGGCGTCGGCGAGCTCGTCGGTATATGTGAACTCGCCGAGCTCGCCGAAGACCATGCCGAACAGCTCGCGCGCGTCCTCGATCCCCTGGAACTTCAGCCGCGCGCTGACCGGCGAGCGGATCACTACATCCGGGGTGAGGGTCGCCAACAGCGCCTCGAGGTCTCGTCGTTCCGCCGCATCGCGGAAGGCACTGACAGAGGGCTCGGGAGCGGAATCTGCCATCGCGGCCAGTCTGGCAGTTCCGTGACAGGGCGACCGATCGCTCGGATCGGTCGCCCTGTCCGGGCTCGGCGGGCTAGCCGTGCTTGAGGATCTGCACGGTCGGGCACACGTCCCCCAATTTGACGACCTTCATGGCTTCACCTCCCTCGCTTTGCTGGTTCCGTGGATACCTGTGAATCACTGGATATTTCTCCAGTATTCGGCAATCCCGCAGCGTAGCCCCTGGCGAGAACCGGACATTTCCGCTATACAGCCATCCGCATACTCAAATTGAACTGAGCAACATGAGAGGGGTCGAAGTGCGGATGAACCAACCCAGCGAGCCGGCATCGGCAAAGGAGGGCTTCGCCGAAGGCTGGCGAGCAGCGGTCGTGGAGCTGGCGATCAGCTACGCCGTCAACCACCCCATCCGCCTGGACTGCTTGGCGATCCTCATCGTCCGGGTCGCCAGCGCCAGCGAAATCGCCAAAGAGCTCGGCATCAGCACTTCCACCGCCGCTCACCACATCACCGAGCTCCACAAAGACGGCGTGATCGAATACGTCAAGACCGAAGTTGGGGGCTCCCGTCGAGGCGCATCCGAGCACTTCTACCGGGCAACCGCGCTTCCCGAAGTGACCGAGGAAGACTGGTTGGCGATGCCTCGCGACGGCCGTCGCCAGATGGCCGGTCGTGTCCTCCAGGCGATCGTCGCCCAAAGCCTCGCAGCGCTGCGCTGCGAAACGATGGAGTCCGACGACAGTCTGCATCTCGGCTGGCAGGCCATCGAAGTCGACGGGGAGGGCGAGGACGAAGTGGCCGACCTGCTCGAGGAGACCTCCGAGCGCTTCAAGGGGGTCAAGGCGCGCAACCTCGCTCGCCTCAAGGCAAAGGACGAGAAAGGCAAGATCAGGCTCGTCGCCACGATGGGCTTCTACCGCGCCGATCCCGGCGAGTGGCCGGGACGGCCGGAACCGCTTTAGAGCGCACTCCTTGCGAGGCGTCGACAGGGGCGATGGGGCTCAGGTCGCAGCGACCTGGAGCATCAGCAGGGCCCCGATCGACGCCAGGCACAGCAGATGCTCGCGGCCTACAGACCGCGCCAGCGCGCTCTGACGATCGAGGAGAGCGCCGCCTCTGGCAGCTCACCATCGCGGCTCCGCAGCGCCTGAACGTCGAACATGAGGTCGAACCACAGGACCGCAAGCAGAAATCCGGCCCCGGCGGTAACGAGAGCATTCACAGCACCATTGTCCAACAGGCGATGCCGAACTGCTTCGAGCCGCCTCGCCAGGTATCAGAGAAACACACCCCCGGCTGGATTCGAACCAGCGACCCACGGCTTAGAAGGCCGTCGCTCTGTCCACTGAGCTACGGGGGCAGGACCGCCTAGATTAAGGCTCTACTTGGCGTAGCGGGCGAAATGGTGGGCGGCGATGACCATGCCCGCATTCATATAGAGACGATGGGCGTCGGCACGATCGATGCCGACGCCGGAGTCGAGGTGAATCTGGTCGCAGCCGAGCCGCCCCGCCTCCGCGAGCAGCCAATCGAGCAGCTCGCGCGCGTGTCCTCGCCGTCGGCAATCCGGCAGCGTCGAGAGGTCATCCACGTAGAGGAAGTGGCCCCAGGCGAGACTGTGGCAGGTGCGGAAGCCCGCAACGGCACAGGCGCTCGCCTCCCCCTCCTCGAACGCCCCGACCAGCCGGTAGCCCTCCGGCCTTTGGAGCTCCTCGACGCGCTGGACGAAGGCGCGCTCGTCGGCGATGTCGCCGCGCAGCGCCCGCATCGCGGCAAAGGCCAGGCCGGTCTCCGCGGAGAGGATCTCGCGAATCACGCGCGCAGCATGCCACCTCCGTAGGATCGCCTTGATGCCGAGCATCAATGCGGGAGGGACCGAGCTTCACTACCTGCGCGCCGGGAGCGGCGAGCCGATGTTGCTGATCCAGGGGATGAGCGCCACTCACATGGCCTGGGGCCGTCCCTTCCTCGCTCCGCTCGAGGAGAGCTTCGAGTGCATCGTCTTCGACAACCGCGGGATGGGCCTTTCGGGGCAGGCGCAGCTGCCCTTCGATGTCACCGACCTGGCCGGCGACGTCGCGGCGCTGCTCGACGCGCTCGAGATCGAGCGCGCTCACGTCGTCGGCATCTCGATGGGCGGGATGATCGCCCAGGAGCTGGCGCTTGCCCACCCCGAGCGGATTCGCAGCCTGACCCTCGGTGCCACCTACTGCGGCGGTCCGGAGGGGACGCTGATGGACCCCGCGGATCTGCAGATGCTGGCGGCAGCGATGGCGTCGGGAGAGCGCGAGCAGGTCTTCCGCGCGATGTGGGAGATCAACCTCTCCCCCGCATTCCGCGAGGAGGAGACCCGCTTCGCGGAGTTCTGCGCGATGGCAAGCGCGCTACCCGCGCCGCGGGAGGTGATCGTCCAGCAGATGCAGGCCTGTGCCGCCCATGACACCAGCACCCGGCTCGCCGGGATCGAAGTCCCCACCCAGGTCGTCCACGGCACCGCGGACCGGCTGCTCGGGGTCGACAACGGGATCCAGATCGCGGCGCTGCTCTCGGTCGAGCCGCGGCTGCTGGAGGACGTCGGCCACTTGTTCTGGTGGGAGCAGCCCGAGCGCTCCGCCGAGCTGGTCCGCCAGCACGCCCTGACGCCGGCCTGAGAGTCGTCCGTCAGCCTCCGTGGCCGACGTCGGCACAACTGGTGTCGAGCTTGCCTTTGACCTTGAAGACGTAATCGGGCTGCGGGGTTATCTCCGGCTCTTCGATCACTAGTTCCAGCGCGGGGTCGGTTTTCAGCCAGGCGTAGACCGGGTACCAGTATTCGGCGTCGGGAGAGTCCTGGGTCGCCCTGCTGGTGATCAAGAAGTCGTATTCGCCTTCGTTGATCAGGCGACGGAACTGATGACAGGTGGTCGCCAACCGGTAGGTGCCGTCGGGCCCTTCGGCGCCGATGTACTGGACGTAGTTGTCGAGGTTGGCGCCGTAGAAGCCGTACTGGCCGAAGAAGATCTCGCCCGAGCCGGCGATCCCGATCCTCGCCCCGTGTCGTTCGCGGGCGAAGGTGTAGGCCTTGCGCGGCCCGCCGTCCTGGAGGAACGGGGTGACGCGCGTGTAGTGCTGGTTGTAGTACTGGACCTCCTGCGCCCGGCCGAGCACGACGGCGAGCAGGAGCACGCCCGCGGCGGCAACGGCGACGTAGGTACGGCTGGCCGCCCGCCGCCCACGCAGCAGAGCCAGCGCGGAAGGGGCCCAGACCAGCGCGAGAGTGAGGAAGACGGTGCCGACGATGTAGCCGGGGTACCAGCGCGGAGTGGCCAGCACCGTGATCGCGTAGACCGCGACCAAGAAGTACAGGGTCAGCCGGGCGCGCGAATCGGGCGCGCGCAGCGGTCTGGCGATCGGCAGCAGGGTCATTGCCAGGACCAGGCCCGGGGCGAGATAGCGGGTGTTGGTGAAGAACCCCGTCGGCGAGCCCTCCTGGCCGGCGGCGGTGAGCGGGGTGAAGACGTAGACGAGCGCGGTGAGCAGCGCCGCGGCAGCGATCACCCGCAGGATCCGGTTGCGCGAGCGCACCGCGATGAAGACGGCGGCGGCAACGGCGACGATCAGGATCAGCGGCCAGAGCGGGCCGAAGGCGTTGTCCAACTGGGGGAAGAACCAACGCCGGTAGATGGTCGGGTCGGTCAAGTAATGGGAGACGGCGAAGCGCGGGCGGGGATCGAGCGGCATCTGGTCGGGTCGGGGTAGGTGCAACGGCCCGAAGCCGGTCGACGGAATCGGGTTCCCACCGGTCTTGATCGCCGCCCGCACGTACCAGTAGCCGCCGACCACGAAGGTGGAGAGGCCGAGCACCCAGGCCGTCGTCAGCCGCCGCCCGGGACCGCTGAAGACGACGACCCCGAGCCAGATCGCCACGACCGGGACGAGGAAGGTGAGCTTGACCGAGGCGGCAAGGCCGGCGGCGACGCCGGCCAAGATCAGCGGGCCCTTGTCGAGCAGGGGCGCGTCGTGCTCGGGCGCGTCCTGGACCGCGCCCTCCTTTGGCGCCCGGCGCTGATGGCCGTTGATCAGGAAGGCGGCGAAGGCGATCAGGAAGGCGAGGCCCATGATGTCGTTGCGCCCCTCGCCCGGCTGGGTTTCGATCATCACCCCGGCATCGAGCACGATCGCCCCGGCGACCAGCGTCGCCGGCCCGACCTTGTACGGACGGCCGACGCACCAGGCGGCGAGCAAGGCGATGGCGAGCCAGATCAGGTTGATCAGCGGCGAGAGCCAGTCGGTCTTGAAGACGACGATCCCGGCGGCGTGGATCAGCTCCGAGCTCTGTGGGTAGAACCAGGCGGCGAGACGCAGCGGGTCGGTGTAGTGCAGGTGGACCGTCGACGCTTCCTGGGCGATCCGGGCGGCGAAGGGCATGTGGTACCAGGTCGTGTCGCCGCCGAACATGCCGTAGTCGAGGCTGAGCTGCGAGGGGAAGGTCCACTCGGCGACGGTGAAGGAGGCGACGCCGAGGGCGATCAGGAGGGCGACTGTCTGCACCCGCGGCGCCGCGACTTCGCCCGCGACCCGTGGCGCCATGCGCCGACCGAGCCAGGCGGCGCCGAGGCCGATCGCGATGCAGACGACGACGATCCAGCCCAGCCGCAGGATGCTCAACGTGCCGAGCAGCTCGAGCGCGATGACCAACAGAGCGACCGCGAGCGTCGCGTCTCCGAGCCGGGCGAGCGCGCCGGAGAACTCGGGCACGATCCAACGCCGCAGCCAGTAGCCGCCGAGGCCGAGCGCCGAGACGATGCCGATCGTCGCCAGGCAGCCACCGATGTAGGAGCCGAAGGAGGGCGTCACAAGCGGCGGATGCTATTCGGCGCGCCGGGCGAGGGGCTAGTCAGCCGCGGCGGCCGGAATGCGGCAGGAGACGCCGGTGCCGGCGAGCCCGCAGTAGCCGTTCGGCACCTTGTGCAGGTACTGCTGGTGATAGTCCTCGGCGTAGTAGAAAGGCCCGGCGGGCTCGACCTCGGTCGTGATCGGCTCGTGGCCGGCGGCGCGCAGCGCCTCGTCATATGCCCGCAGCGCCATCTCCGCCGTCGCCTTCTGGGCGTCGTTGGCGAAGTAGATGCCGGAGCGGTACTGGGTGCCGACGTCGTTGCCCTGGCGCATCCCCTGGGTCGGGTCGTGCTCCTCGAAGAAGACCTTGAGCAGATCGGCGTAGGTGACCCGCTGCGGATCGAAGGCGACCATGACCGCCTCGGCGTGGCCGGTCTTGCCCGAGCAGACCTCCTCGTAGGTCGGGTTCGGGGTGGTCCCGTTCATGTAGCCGGCCGCGGTCGTGTAGACGCCGTCGAGGACCCAGAACAGTCGCTCCGCTCCCCAGAAGCAGCCGAGCGCGAAGTAGGCGGTCTCGACTCCATCGGGGAAGGGTGGCTTGAGTGGCGCGTCCAGCACGGCGTGGCGCTCCGGCACGTCGAAGGCAGGCTCGCTGCGCCCCGGCAGCGCGTCCTCGGGGGCGGGCATCTGCGCCTTCTGGCGGTTGAAGAGCATGGATACAAGGTAGCGTTCAGGCATCGGCTGCTTCGTCCTTCTCTTCGCGCTGATCTCTCCGCGCCTGGCGCTGTTCCTGCTCTTCCTGTTCAGCGACCTGCTCAGCCGCGCCTTCGACAGCTGGCTCGTCCCCTTCCTCGGCTTCTTCCTGCTGCCCTGGACCACCCTCGCCTACGCCGCGATGTGGGCGTCCTCCAACGGGGTCAACGGCTTCGAGTGGTTCATCGTCGTGCTCGCCTTCCTGATCGACATCGGCGCCTTTGCCGGTGGCGGCAGGCGCCGCCGCGAAACGGCCTAGGCGCAAGGCGCGCGGTCGAGCTTTCGACCGCCATGCGATTCAAACCTCTACCGCGAGCGGGGCGCCTCGGCGTCGTCCACCGGGTAGGCGAGCCTGATGTGCTCCTTGGCGAGGACGATGAACGGGCGCCGCACGGCTTCGCCGCCGGCGAGCGGCGTGATCTCGACCTCCAGCAGCGGGATGAAAGCGACATCGGCTCGGTTGACCGCATCAGAGAAACGGCTCTGATAGCCCTCGGGAGGCAGCGTCACGTTGCCGACGACGAGATGCCGGTCGGTTTCGAAGACGACCCGTTCGCGGCGTCGTGGGCTTCCAGGGTGCCCCTCCATGCCTGCGCTATCGGCATTTCCAGGCATTTCGTGAATGGACAAGCGTCCAACTAAGCCACCGCTTCGGCCAGAACGTGGGCTATGAAGTCGGCCTTCGCGTCGGTATAGCTCTCACGGTCGCGCTCGAAGCGCGCCGCCGACCGGTGCTTCAGCTCTGCGTAATCGCGAGCTTTCTCTGGATTCGCGCACAGACGGTCGCGGAAGGCAAGCTCATCCCGATAGCGGGGGGAGTCGTGGGGAACGAGGTGGAGGTGATGGGTGCGGCGGCTCGGATCCGGCTTGCAGAACCAGTGCATCTCGTCAGCGCAATATGGCGCATACAGATATTCGAGCTCGGCTAGCCGCTCGAAGCAGTCTCGTGAGGTTGCGAGATCCTCGACGCCGACCAGGATGTCGATGATCGGCTTGGCGTCGAGACCGGGAACGGCCGTGCTGCCGACGTGATGAATGCCCCCGACGACCCAGGGCCCGATCCCCTGCTCCAGAAGAGCTCGCTCCCGTTCGAAGCAAATGAGCCATTGTGGGTCGTAAGCGACAACGCGAATCGGCTCGTCCGGCTCGTTCACTCGATTGCGGTTACAGATATCGGGGCGCCCGGATTCGAACCGAGGACCTCGGCCACCCAAAGGCCGCGCGCTACCAGGCTGCGCCACGCCCCGCTAAGGCGATCTTAGAGCTATCCGGGCTTGCTGACACGAAGGAACCGCAACCGTTAGGTTCCGCCCGATGGCCGACGTGCGCCCGATCCATGCGACCCACTACGACCTTGGGGTGGTCGGGTCTCTCCAGGATGTGGCCGCACCGCCTTATGACGTGATCGACGCCGAGATGCGCGCGGAGCTGCTGGGGCGCTCCCCCTACAACGCCGTCGCGATCGACCTGCCCAAACCCTACGGCGAGACCGGGCCGCAGCAGACCGATGACGACCCCTATGAGCGGGCGGCACGAACGATGGAGGAGTGGCGACAGGCTGGAGCGCTTGTCGCCGATTCCGAGCCGGCGATCTGGGCGATGACGCAGGACTACACCGGCCCCGACGGCACGCCCCGCACCCGCCACGGCATCCTCGCCCGGGTCCGCGTCGAGGACTTCTCCGCCGGCCAGGTCCTGCCCCACGAGCGCACCTTGCCGGGCCCGAAGAAAGACCGTCTCGACCTCACCCGCGCCACCCGCCACAACCTCTCGCCGATCTTCTCGCTCAGCACCGAGGACCCGTGGCCGCTAGTCGCGTCGACCGTCGAGGCCGAAGACCCCTGGGGCGAAGCCAGCGACGAAGGAGGCACCGTCACCCGCGTTTGGCGAGTAGGCACTCCGGAGGTTCTCGGCGAGGTCACCGAGCTGCTCTCCAGCGCCCAGCTGCTGATCGCAGACGGCCATCACCGCTACGAGACGGCGATCGCCTACCGCGACGAGATCGGCGGCGAGGGCGATCACAACTTCACCCTGATGGCGCTGACCGGGCTCGACGACCCCGGCCTCACCGTCTTCCCGACCCACCGGCTGCTCTCCGGCCTCGACGCCGACCCCGAGCGCCAGCGTCGCCTCGGCGAGGGCCTGCGCGAGCTGTTCGAGGCGACCGAGGTGCCGGTCGAGCAGCTCGACCCGCTCGGCGAGGAGGGCGTCGGTGTCTTCGGCCTCTACGACTCCTTCCACAAGCGCGGCTTCCGCCTGCGGCTCAAGGACAGCGCGATCGCCGCGCTGGACGAGCAGCTGGCGGGCAAGCCCGAGGCCTACCGCCGACTAGACGCGGCGATCCTCGAGACGCTCGTGCTCAAGGGCATCGCGGGCTTGAGCGAAGACGACATCCTCGCCAAGCGAGGGCTCGGCTACTCGAAGAGCGTCGAGGACTCGCTGGCCCTGTTGGAAGACGGCACCTACGACGTCGCCTTCATCCTCCGCCCGATCCCCGTCGACCAGGTCAAGGCGATCTGCGAGAGCGACGAGAACATGCCGCCCAAGTCGACCTACTTCTTCCCCAAGGTCCTGACGGGCCTCGTTTTCAATCCAGTCGGCTGAACCGGCGCTCCCGCGCGCCGTAGGATGACCACCCAGTGGTCAAGATCTACACCAAGAAGGGCGACGACGGCACCACCTCCCTCTGGTACGGCGGGCGCGTGCCCAAGCACCACGGGCGCACCGAGGCCTACGGGGCACTCGACGAAGCCTGCTCCCAGCTCGGCGTGGCCCGCGCGCTCTGCGGGGCCGAGCTGGCCGAGCTGGCCGCCGATCTGCTCCGCCTCCAAGACGACATCTTCGTCGCCGGCGCCGAGCTGGCGACCGCACCGGAGGCCGCCGAGCGGCTCGAAGACGGAGTAAGCCGCACCACCGAGGAGATGGTCGTCGAGCTGGAGCAGGCGATCGACCGTTACATGGACCGGGTCGAGCTGCCGCCGCAGTTCGTGATTCCCGGCGGCAACCAGCTCTCCGCCCAGCTCGACGTCGCCCGCACCACGATCCGCCGCGCCGAGCGCCGCATCAGCGCCCTCAACGAGAGCGGCGAGCTGGCCGGCGAGACGGTTATCCACTTCGTCAACCGGGCCTCCGACCTCGCCTACGCGATGGCGCGCTTCGCCGACGTCGACGACCCGGCGCTGTTCGAGGGCCGCCGCAAGGCCTAGCGGTGAAGGTCGTAGCCCGCCGGAAGGTGAGTGGAACGAACCGAATGGGGGGATACGTCCACGACGTCGAGATCGAGGGCGGCCACACGATCGTCATCGACGAGCCCGCGTTCGTCGAAGGAGGGACCGACGCCGGCCCCTCCCCCACCCGCCTTGTCGCGGCCGGCCTCGCCGGCTGCACCGCGGTGACGATCGAGATGTACGCGGCGCGCAAAGGGTGGGACGTCGGCGCGGTCGAGGTCGACGTCGAGGTCGAGTACGAAGACTTCGCACCACTCTCGTTTGCGGTGACGCTGCGCTTGCCGGACGGGCTTAGCGAGGAGCAGCGGCAACGCCTGCTCGCGGTCGCTGCCAAGTGCCCGGTCCACAAGCTGCTGACGGGCGAGACCAAGGTCGTCGTCTCCGACCGAGTGGAGGATCTTCCGAATGCATGACTACGTGATCGTCGGCGCCGGCTCGGCAGGCTGCGTGCTCGCCGCCCGGCTCAGCGAGGACCCGAACGTCGACGTCCTCCTGATCGAGGCCGGCGGCAGCGACCGCCATCCCAACGTGAAGATCCCGGCGGCCTTCGCCAAACAGTTCAAAAGCAAGCGCGACTGGGACCTCGGCACCGAGCCCGAGCCCCACTGCAACGGCCGCTCCATCTACATGCCGCGTGGCAAGGGCCTGGGCGGCTCCAGCTCGATGAACGCGATGCTCTACGTCCGCGGTCACCCGCTCGACTACGAGAAGTGGGCCGCCGGCGGCGCCGCCGGCTGGGACTGGGACGGGATCAGGCCCTACTTCCTGCGGGCGGAGGACAACTCCCGCGGAGAATCCGAGCACCACGCCGTCGACGGCCCGCTGCGGGTCGAGGACGAGCGCTCGCCGCGCCACCTCACCAGGCAGTTCCTCGACTCCTGTGCGGAGACGGGCATTCCCCGCATCGCCGACTACAACGGCCACGAGCAGGACGGTGCCGCGCTCGTCCAGGTGACCCAGCGGGGCGGCCGGCGCTGGAGCACCGCCGACGCCTACCTGCGTCCGTCGCAGGGCCGTGAGAACCTCACCGTCGTCTCCGGCGCCCAGGTGCTCGGCGTCGAGGTCCGCGACGGCCGCGCGACCGGCGTCCGCTACCGCCGCCGGGGTCGCGAGCAGGTGGCCACGGCCGAGCGCGAGACGATCCTCTCCGCCGGCGCCCTGGCTTCCCCGCAACTGCTGATGCTCTCCGGCATCGGCCCGGCCGAGCAGCTGAAGCAGCTCGGTGTTTCGGTGGTCGCCGACCTGCCCGGGGTGGGAGAGAACCTCCAGGACCACCCCTACCAGACCTCGGTGTGGGACGTTCCGGGCGGCGGCTCCCTTGCCGACGCCGAGAGCCCGAAGGCCGTGCTGGAGTACCTGCTGCGACGCAGCGGCCCGCTGTCCTCCTCCGTCGCCGAGGCGTTTGCCTTCGTGCGCAGCCGGCCCGGCCTCGCCCAGCCCGACCTCCAGTTCCACTTCGCCCCGGCCTACTTCGTCGACAACGGTTTCCAGGAATACGACGGACACGCGATCACGATGGGCCCGGCGCTGGTCGCCCCCCGCAGCCGCGGCTGGGTGCGGCTGCGCTCCGCCGACCCATCCGACAAGCCGCGCATCCTCACCAACTCGCTGGCCGAGCCCGAGGACGTCGCCGCCCTGGTAGCCGGGGCGCGCCTCGCGCGGGAGATCGCCTCAGCCGAGCCGTTCGCCTCGGTGCTTGGCCGGGAGTTGTTCCCGGGGGCGGACGTCGACAGCGACGAGGACCTCGCCGACGACCTGCGCAACCGCGTCGAGCTCCTCTACCACCCGGTCGGCACCTGCCGGATGGGCTCCGACGATGAGGCGGTGGTCGATCCGGAGCTGCGTGTGCGCGGCATCGACGGGTTGCGAGTCGTGGATGCATCGGTCTTCCCGATCATCCCGAGCGGCAACACCAACGCACCGACGATCGCCGTCGCCGAGCGCGCGGCGGACCTGATCGCCGGCAAGCCGCCGCTCCGTGACGACGCGACCACCAGTACCACGGCAAGCGAGTAGCAGCATGGATCTCGGGTTGAAAGGG
This sequence comes from uncultured Solirubrobacterales bacterium, assembly GCA_963824705.1. Taxonomy (GTDB): domain Bacteria; phylum Actinomycetota; class Thermoleophilia; order Solirubrobacterales; family 70-9; genus VRUE01. Next base: position 873,721 of record CAWGQE010000003.1, on the reverse strand, counting down.
CGGTCCTGCGTCGTCACCGGCGCCAGCCGCGGGATAGGACAGGAGACCGCGCGGCTGCTCTGCGCCGAGGGCGCGGACGTCTTGCTGGTCGGTCGCAACGAGGAGCGCCTTGCGGCGGCTCGAGCGGAGGCCACAAACGCGGGGGCCGATGCCGGCGGACGCGCCGAGGCGTTGGCCCTGGACGTGACCGACGAGGGCGCCGGCGAGCGGATGGTCGCTGCGGCGAAGGAGCGCTTCGGCGGCGTGGACGTGCTGGTCAATAACGCCGGCGCCGCCCAGTGGCGCCATCTCGACGACGTCCCTGACGAGGACTGGTACGCCCAGTACGAGCTGAACGTGATGGCGCCCCTGCGGGCGATGCGCGCGGCCGCCTCCTCGATGGCCGAGCGGGGCTGGGGGAGGATCGTCAACGTCTGCTCGACCGCCGGCAAGCGACCCTCCGCGGCGATGCCCGAGTACTCGGTCGCCAAGGCAGCCGAGCTGTCCCTCTCCCGCCTCTTCGCCGACCGCTACGCCAAGCAGGGCGTCCTCGTCAACGCGATCTGCCCCGGGCCGGTCGAGGCCGAGCTGTGGATGGAGCCGGGCGGCCTGCTCGACCAATCGCACCGGATGTCCGGCGCGGGGAGCCGCGAGGAGGCGCTGGCCGAAGCCGGCGCGAAGCGGCCGATCGGACGCCTCGCCGAGGTCGGGGAGATAGCCGCCGCGATCGTCTTCCTCTGTTCAGAGCGCGCCTCCTACGTGGCCGGCGCCGCCTGGTCGGTGGACGGCGGCACGGTGCAGGTGATTATTTGATGGTCCTACGCACCGCAGAGCGACGTACGGCGGAACGAGGGTCGTAAATCGGAGTAACTTGATCACCTGCTCAAGAGCGGCTGACTCAAGGGCAAAATCGCCAAAACAGGTCAGACGGGCATGAACGCGGGTGCCCGGCTCGATCCGCCGGATGACGAAAGTCGAACAGCCGCGAGGGAGCGGTGCGGGCAGCATCAATTGCTTCGGGGCCCTTGACCTCCCCGGCAATGGCCGGCGGACATCGGCCGCGGCGCTGTGTCGGGGATGACTGCAGCGTCCTTACTGACCAGCCGGGCTTCCGACTGACGCCGGCCGCGGGCCAGGCGCTGACTCACGCCGTTTCGAGGCGTCGCCTTCGAGCCTCCGCGCCATGCGCCGCCCGAGGCGCTGCGAGGGGGCCTCGATCAGCCGCTGTGCGAAGTCGGCGAGGACGATCGAGGCGAGGAGCATGGGCACGAAGAGCGCCAGGATGAGACCCGTATTGCCAGGGTCGATGATGTGGATCACGGTGAGAATCACTACGGCGTGCAGCAAGTAGAGGCTGTAGGAAACCCGGCCGAAGTACTGGGGGACCGCCGAGAGGAGGAAGGCCCGAGCTCGGCCGGGAAAGCGGGCGAGGACGATAAAGATCGTGGCGGCCGCGGTGTTGGCGAGGAGCACCGTGACCTGGGTACGAGCGACGCTGCCCAGGGGGCCCGGGAGAAGGTCCGGCGGCATCCAGTCGGCATAGGTGAAGAGAAGGATGGCGATCAACAGCATCAGTCTTCGGTGGGTCCTCGTCGACATCCGCATGAAACGCGAGACCTCGCCGTGATTCTGCGCCAGTGCCGCCCCGACCAAGAAGCAGATCACGTAGTCCAAGGTCTTGAAGTCGATTAGGACGTGCTTGGAGAGCGCAACGCCGAGCACGCAGACGACAATCCCGCCGAGCACGGCCAGGCGCCAGCCGAAGACCGCGAGCACCACCAAGAGGAGCGGGAAGAAGATGGAGATGCGCATCTCCACGACCAGCGACCAGATCACTGGGTCAAAGTTGTAATCGTCCTGAATGTGGCCGACCAGCGAGAAATGCTCCAACACCGAGCCGAGCCCGACGCCTCCCTGCCATGAGCGGTTGAACCAGTTGCCGGCCAGACCGACCACTTCGCCTCCGAACAACGAGACAAGGACGATCGCTGCCGCGATTGCCGCCGCGTAGGGAAACCAGAGCCGCGCGAACCGGCGGACCGTAAAGCCGCCGTAGGTCTGTCGGCCGCGGCCAAAGGAAAGCGCCAGCACGTAGCCGCTGAGGACGAAGAAGACAATCACCGCCGCGCTGCCTTCGAGCAGCCCGTCGAGTGGGCTGAAACGGATCAGGTTGATCGCCGTCAAGCCGTTGGCTCGGCTGGCGCCGTCCACCGCCGGGAGGGTGATCATCAGATGCCCGAGGACGACGACGATCGCCGCCAACCCGCGCACTGCGTCGAGCTCGGCGACCCGTGAACCTACGGTGTCCTTGCCAGTCATGACTCTGTCTCCGTCGTTCGTTCTGCTACTGACATCGACTCATCGACAAGCACCTGAGAAAACCTGAAGGGAAACCTTTCCTCCTATAGCTTTTCGGCAGTGGCTCTATGCGGGATCGGAATCGGCCCAAACAATTCAGGATGACCCCGGTGATCATTTGACCGACGCGGCGGTCCTGCTGCCGCTCTACGGATGGGACGACGAGCCCGGCCTCGTCTTCACCGAGCGCCGCGCCGACCTGCGGCGGCACGCCGGAGAGATCTCGTTTCCCGGTGGGCGCAAGGACGAGAGCGATGCAAACCTCGCTACCACCGCACTGCGAGAGGCACATGAGGAGATCGGCCTCGATCCGGCGGTCGTCGAGCTCGGCGAAGAGCTGCCGACCACCGGCACCTTCGTCACCGGCTACCGGATCCACCCCTTCGTCGGCAAGATCCCCCATCCGGGCGAGCTGGATCTGGCGCCCAACCCCAGCGAGGTGGAGACCGTCCTCACCTTCTCGCTGGACGTCCTCCGCGAGGGCTACGCGATGCGCCGCCTGATCCGCCGCGGCGTCCCCATCCACACCCCCACCTACAAGGCGGAGGGCCATCTGATCTGGGGAGCGACCGCGCGGATCCTCGGCGATCTACTGGAGCGCTTGAGCTAGGCCTCGGTCTTCCCAGGCTGAGGCACTATGCGGATGTATGGGCGAGGCTCCTCCCAACCGTCCGGGTAGGTCTCCTTCGCTTCGTCGTTGGAGACCGAGCCGGCGATGATCACGTCGTCGCCCTGCTGCCACTGGGCCGGGGTGGCGACTTTGTGCTTGGCGGTGAGCTGCAGCGAGTCGATCACGCGCAGGACCTCATCGAAGTTGCGCCCGGTCGTCATCGGGTAGACGAGGATCAGTTTGATCTTCTTGTCGGGACCGATGACGAAGACGTTGCGGACGGTCTGGTTGTCGGCCGGGGTGCGGTCCTCGGCGCTGCCCGAGACGTCCCCCGGCAGCATCCCGTAGAGCCTCGCGACGTTGAAGTCGGTGTCGCTGATGATCGGGTAGTTCGGCGCCGTCCCCTGCGTGTCCGCGATGTCCTTCGCCCACTCCTCGTGGCGGTCGAGCGGGTCGATCGAGAGACCGATGATCTTCACGCCTCGCTTCGCGAACTCGGGCTCGATGCTCGCCATGTAGCCGAGCTCCGTCGTGCAGACCGGGGTGAAGTCCTTCGGGTGCGAGAACAGCACCGCCCAAGAGTCGCCGATCCAGTCGTGGAACTTGATCCGGCCCTCGGTCGTGTCGGCCTCGAAATCGGGTGCTACGTCGCCAAGTTGCAGCGCCATCGGACCAGCTCCTTTCGCTTTCGGCATATTGCCTTAATTCCTATCCGAGTTTAGTGATATCGGTTTCCCGGCCAGTGACGACGACCGGGATGCGCCAGCGCTCGCCGGCAGCTCGCACGATCGAGCCCCCCCGCTCGAGAATCGCGGAGTCCACACTGCCATCCGCCTCGTAGACGAAGCGCCGCACCGGCGTTTCGACCAGCCGCTCGAGGAAACGTTCGAGTCGCGGACCGTGAATCGCCTCGAGGTTCTCGGCCGAACCCGCGGCGGAGCCGAGCAGCCAGTACACGGTGGCCACGTCGCCGACCAGGTCGAGCACTGTGCCGGGATCCCCAGGATCGGCGAGAGCGGGTTCGATCCCGGCTGCCTCGATCGCCGCCAGGCCCTCTTCGCGGCGGCACGTCCCGCGCACCTGCCAGTCCTCGGCCAGCAACCGCCCTCCGAGCAGGCGCCCGCGACAGCCACAGCCGACGATCAGCGCGCGCGCCACAGAGGACAGGCCTTCAAAACTCGGACGGGTTGCGGCGGAGCCGCTCCAGCTCCTCCTCTTCGACCTCGGCTCGCAGCTTTCTCTCGTTGACCTCTTCGGCACCGCGACGGCGGCGCATCTCGTTCTGCGCCTCCAGCATCTGCCGCACGTCGTCGATTTCGTTCTGCGCCTCGACTTCGGGACTGCGAGTCGGCTTCCAATCGACCAGATCGGCACTGCTGCCCTGGTAGAAGTGGCCGATCAACACCAAGACGCCGATGATGACGGCCAGCATGCCGAGGGTGAGGAGGACGAAACCCATGGCGCTGAGGATACGCCGCAATCCCGTGTCGCATTTAATGGGGTGCGATGCCTGACGCCTACATCATCGACGCGGTCCGCACGCCGATGGGCTCCTACCGCGGAGCACTCTCCGGTGTGCGCCCCGACGACCTCGCCGCCCATGTCGTCCGCGCCGTCGTCGAGCGCACCGGGATCGACCCGGCCGAGATCACGGACGTCTACTTCGGCGCCGCCAACCAATCCGGTGAGGACAACCGCGACGTGGCGCGGATGGCGGCGCTGCTCGCCGGCCTGCCCGACAGCGTTCCGGGGGCCACCGTAAACCGCCTCTGCGCATCAGGTCTGGAGGCGATCAACTGCGCGGCCCGCGCAGTCAAGCTCGGCGAAGGCGACTTCTACCTCGCCGGCGGAGTCGAGTCGATGAGCCGGGCGCCCTGGGTCGTCGGCAAGCCGGAGCGCGCCCTGCCCCGCGGTGAGCAGACGATGCACGACACGACCCTTGGCTGGCGCTTCGTCAACCCGCGCATGGCCGAGCTGGGCGTCTCGACCGAATCGATGGGCGAGACCGGCGAGAACGTCGCTGAGCGCTACGGGATCAGCCGCGAGGACCAGGATGCCTTCGCCTTGCGCAGCCACCAGCGCGCGGTTGCCGCAGCCGAGGCGGGGCTGTTCGCCGAGGAGATCGTGGCGATCGAGGCACCCAAGGGGCGGCGGGAGACGGTCTTGGTCGAGGCGGACGAGGGACCGCGCCCCGATGCCTCGCTGGAGAAGATGGCAACGCTGCGGCCCGCCTTCCGCGAGGGAGGCACGGTCACCGCCGGCAATGCCTCGACCCTCAACGACGGCGCCGCCTGTCTGCTGGTTGCCTCCGAGGCGGGGGTCGAGAAGCTCGGCGCCGAGCCGCTCGCACGGGTACTCGCCTCGGGCGTCGCCGGCGTCGATCCCGCCTACATGGGCATTGGCCCCGCGGTCGCCGTCCCCCGTGCCCTGGCCGCCGCCGGCCTCAGTCTCGACCAGATCGAGCTGGTCGAGCTGAATGAGGCCTTCGCCTCGCAGGTACTTGCCTGCGCCGGCGAGCTAGGCATCGAAGAAGACCGCCTCAACGTCAACGGGGGCGCGATCGCCCTCGGCCACCCCCTCGGCTGCTCCGGCGCCCGCCTCGCCGGCACGCTGATCCGCGAGCTACGCCGCCGCAAAGCCCGCTACGGCATCGCCACCATGTGCGTAGGAGTCGGCCAGGGCCTCGCAACCGTATTCGAGTCAGTCTGACCATCGACCTCGACGACTTCTGTCGCCTTTTGATCCCCATAGGCATAAGAAAGCGACAGAAGTTCAGATAGCCTCGCGGCGATGACGGGACTCGAAGAGCTGGCCAGCGTCGATGGGCGAATCTCGCCCAGCGCCGAGGCGACGGTGCCGATGAAGGACGATGGGCTCTACCGCGGCGACGGCGCCTTTGAGGTGATCCGCCTGTACGACGGCAAGCCCTTCGCGCTCGGCGACCATCTCGACCGGCTGGAGCGCTCCTCCGCGGCCATCCGGCTCGAGTTCGACCGCGCCGCACTGGAGCGGGAGATCGACGCGCTGCTGGCCGAGGCCGGCGGCCCCGACGGTCAGCTGCGCCTGATCGTCACCCGCGGCGGTCGGCGCATCGCCGCGGTCGAGCCGATCCCCGCGCACGCCGAGACGCTGCGCCTCGCCACCGTCACCTATTCCCCGACCGTGATCCTCAATGGCGTCAAGTCGCTCTCCTACGCCGCCAACATGCAGGCGACGCGATTGGCGAAAGAACAGGGAGCCGATGAGGCCGTGCTGGTCCAGCCCGACGGCACCGTGCTCGAGCCACCCACCTCGGCGATCTTCTGGGTCCCCCCACAGGGAAAACTGCGCACGCCCGCGCTCGACGTCGGCGTGCTCGAGTCGATCACCCGCGACCGTCTGGTCAAGGCGCTCGACGTCGAGGAGGGCGCCTGGCCGGTCGCCGACCTGCGCGCCGCCGGTGAGGCCTTCCTCGCCTCGACCACCCGCGAGATCCAGGCCGTCTCCGCGATCGACGGCAATGCCCTGGCCGAGGCGCCGGGGCCCCGCACCCGCGAGGCGCAGGAGGCGTTCGCCGCGACCCTGGGACAAGAGCTTTGAACTCCACGAAGCAAACAAGAAAGCGATGGTGAGATGGACTTTCAGCTGAGCGACGAGCAGCGCCTGATCTCCGAAACCGCGCGTGAATTCGCCGACAAGGAGATCGCCCCACGGGTCAAAGAGAACGACCGCGCCGCCCGCTTCGACCGCGAGCTGGCGAGCAAGCTGGGTGAGGTCGGCTACCTCGGAGCGCCTGTCGCCGAGCAGTACGGTGGCCGCGGCCTCGACTACATCGGCTACGGGCTGATCGTCGAGCAGGTCGGCCGCGCCGACTCCTCCGCCCGCACCGTCGTCTCGGTGCAGACCTCGCTGGTAGCGGGTTCGATCGAGAGGTGGGGCACCGAGGAGCAGAAGCAGAAGTGGCTGCCGCGGCTCTGCTCGGGCGAGGCGCTCGGCTGCTTCGGGCTGACCGAGCCCGACACCGGCTCCGACGCCGCCAACCTGCGCACCCGCGCGACCAAGACCGACTCCGGCTGGTCGATCAGCGGCCAGAAGATGTGGATCAGCCTCGGCAACTTCTCCGAGGTGGCGCTGATCTTCGCCCAGACCGACCCCGAGAAGAAGCACCGCGGCCTCGCCTGCTTCCTCGTCCCAACCGCGAGCGAGGGCTTCACCACGCAGGAGATCCACGGCAAGCTCGGCCTGCGCTCCTCCGACACCGCCGAGCTCTCGCTCGACAACGTCGAGGTCGCTGAGGACGCGATGCTGGGCGAGATCGGCGACGGCTTCAAAGTCGCGATGAGCGCGCTCGACAACGGCCGCTACAGCGTCGCCGCCGGCTGCGTCGGCATCTGCGACGGCTGCGTCGAAGCCTCGGTCGCCTACTCCAAGGAGCGCAAGCAGTTCGGCGTCCCGCTTGCCCGCTTCCAGCTGGTCCAGGAGATGATCGCCGACATGATCGTCAAGCGCGACGCCTCGCGGATGCTCGTCTACCGGGCGGGCGTCCTGAAGGACGAAGGCAAGCCAAACACGATGGAGACCTCGGTGGCAAAGCTGCACGCGACCGAGGCAGCGGTCGAATGCGCCAACCTGGCGATCCAGGTGCACGGCGGCGCCGGCTACGTCGACGACTACCCGGTCGAGCGCTACCTGCGCGACGCGCGGGTGACGACGCTCTACGAGGGAACGTCGCAGATCCAGAAACTGATCATCGGTCGCGCCGCGACCGGGATCAACGCGATGACCCCGATGGAGGCCGAGTAGCCAGGTGGCCGACCTGGTCGAGACCTCGCTGGACGAGCCTCACGTCGCCCTGCTGCGACTGAACCGGCCCGAGGCCCGCAACGCCCTCTCGCCGGAGGTGATGGACCAGCTGATTACCGAGCTGGAGCGCCTCGACCCCGGCCCCGACGTGCGCTGCATCGTGATCGCCGGATCCGAGAAGGTCTTCGCCGCCGGGGCCGATATCAAGGCGATGAGCGAACGCAGCTTCGCCGAAGCCCTCACCCACCCGTCTTCTTCGTTCTGGCGCCGCCTTGCGGCGGTGAAAACTCCGACGATCGCCGCCGTCTCCGGCTATGCCCTGGGCGGAGGCTGCGAGCTGGCCCTCGCCTGCGACATGATCGTCGCCTCCGGCACCGCCGTGTTCGGCCAGCCCGAGATAACCCTGGGCATCATCCCCGGCGGCGGCGGCACCCAACGCCTGGCGCGGGTGATCGGCAAGCAGCGTGCGATGGAGTTCGTGCTCACCGGGCGCCGCTTCGACGCGAGCACCGGTCTCGAGCTGGGCCTCGTCAACAAGGTCGCGGAGAACGGGAGCTGGCTCGAGGAGGCGCTGGCGCTGGCCCACGCGGTCGCCGAGCAGCCGCCAATCGCCGCCAGACTCGCCAAACAAGCCGTGATCGCCGCCGAGGAGACGGCGCTCGCCGCTGGGCTCGAGAACGAGCGCCGCCTCTACGAGCTGGCGATGGCGACCGATGACCGGGTCGAGGGGATGAAAGCCTTCCTCGAGAAGCGCGTGCCGAAGTTCGAAGGCAAATGACCGCCGTCGAGCGGGTCGGCGTCGTCGGCGCCGGCACCATGGGCGCCGGAATCGCCCAGATCGCGGCGCTCGGCGGCTATGAGACCCGCCTGCACGACCCGGTCCCTACGGCACTCGCAACCGGGATCGAACGGCTGCGCTCAGCGCTGGCCAAAGGAGCAACAAAGGGTCTGTGGAGCGAGAAGGACGCCGACGCCGCCAGTGGGCGGGTCGGCGCCGCCACGAGCCTCGACGATCTCGGCGAATGCGATCTCGTGGTCGAGGCGGCACCCGAGGACCTGAAGTTGAAGCGGGAGCTGTTCGCCGCGCTCGCGGAGGCCTGCGGTCCACAGGCAATCCTCGCCAGCAATACCTCCTCCCTGCCGGTGACGGCGATCGCCGCGGGGGTCCACCACCCCGAGCGCGTAGTCGGCATGCACTTCTTCAACCCGCCGGCGCTGATGAAACTGGTCGAGGTCGTCGCCACCGAGGACTCGGGCGAGACCGCCCTCGAGGCGACCGCCGAGGTCGGCCGCCGCATGGGCCGCACGCCGATCCGCGCCAAGGACAGGCCCGGGTTCATCGCCAACCGCCTCTCCCGCCCCTTCAGCCTGGAGTCGCTGCGGATGCTCGCCGAGGGCATCGCCGACGCACCGACTATCGATCGCATCGTCCGCCTCGGCGGCGGCTTTCGCATGGGCCCGTTCGAGCTGATCGACCTGATCGGGCTCGACGTCAACCTCAGCGTCGCCCGCTCCTTCTACGCGCAGGGCGGCGAGCCCGAGCGCTGGCGCCCGAGCGCGATCCAGGAACGGATGGTCGGCGAGGGCCTGCTGGGTCGCAAGGGCGGGCGTGGCTTCTACGAGTACGGCGATGGAGCGCACCGCGAGGCAGATCCCAACCTGGGCATCGAGGCACCCACCCTCGACCCCGAGCAGCTGACGAAGATCGACCCCGCCGCCGAGACGATCCTCTCTCGCCTCTTCGCTCAGATCGCCAACGAGGCGGCCTTCGCGCTTGAAGAGGAGGTCGGCTCGCCGAGCGACATGGATACGGCGATGCGCCTCGGCTTCAACTGGCCACGCGGGCCACTGGAGCTGACCGACCTGATCGGCGCCGGGAGAGCCACCGACCTACTGGAAGGGCTGCGCGAGCAGAACGGCGACGCCTACTGCCCCGCACCTCGCCTCAGGGGCTGAGCCGGAGCATCGCCTCGTCGACGTAGCACCAGCTCCAATCCTCGCCCGGCTCGGCGGAGCGGATCAGCGGGTGGCCGGTCTCCTCGTGGTGAGCGGTCGCGTGTTTGCCCGGGGAGTTGTCACAGCAACCGATGTGCCCGCAGGCGTGGCACATCCGCAGATGCACCCAGCTCATCCCCAGCTTCAGGCACTCCTCGCAACCCGCAACCTCACCCGGAGGCTCGAGATACTCGACCGAGTCGATGTGCGTGCAGGTCGGCATCCGAATCCGACCTTAAACCATGGCCCGATTGGGCCTCGCGGGCTCAGACATCCGTCTACTATGACAAAGAGTTACAATTTGCGCGCCACACGTCACACCTAGCTCCCTAGCCTGGAGATATGGAGGCAATGCGACAGAGCTGGACAGACGACCGTCTCGACGATCTATCCCACCGGATGGGCGAACGCTTCGACCAGGTCGAAGGTGAGATGAACCAGCGCTTCGAACGAGTCGAGGGCGAGATGAAGGCCGGGTTCGAGCGGGTCGACTCGGAGATGAAAGCTGGATTCGAGCGCGTTGACGGCGAGATCAAAGAGCTTCGAGCCGAGATCAAAGGCCAGGGCGCAGAACTTCGAGGGGAGATCGCTGGTGTCGAAGGGCGGCTCCGCACCCAGGCGAGCGAGCACTACGTCAAGGCCCGGGAAGAGTTCGCCTCGCTGCACAACGACAACCGGCAGCTCAATGCCGAGATGCACGCCCTTCAGCGCACGATCGTCCAGATCGCCGGGGCCGGCCTGATCACGTTGATCGCCACTGTCGCGGGCGTGCTGATCGCTCACCTCTGAACTGCCGTTAACCGGCGAATCGCAGCTCCAGCCGCCCATCTGCAATGGTGCCCGGGATGAGCGGCGCCAATGGAGGTGGGGAGCCGATCACCGAGGAGGGGATCGTCGCCCTGCGCGAGGAAGTCGAGCAGTTGGAAGGTCCTGCCCGGACCGCAATGGCGGCTCGGATCAAGGTCGCGCGCGAGGAAGGCGACCTCAAGGAGAACGCCGAGTACCACATCGCCAAGGAAGACCAGGCCCACCTCGAGACCAAGATCAAGCGCCTGCGCGAGCGGTTGCGCACGGCGGTCGTTGTTGAGGTCGACGGTGGCGCCGACTGCTTCAGCTTCGGTCGTACCGCCGAGGTTCTCGACGAAGAGAAAGGCGCCGTCAACACCTGGACCCTGGTCGGCTCGACCGAAGCCGACCTCACCGCCGGCCGACTTTCAGCCGAGTCCCCGATCGGTCAGGCGCTGATGAACGCCGAGCCGGGCAAGCTAGTCAAGGTACAGACCCCGCGGGGCAGCAAGACCTTCGTAGTCCAACGGCTGGTCTCCTAAGCCAGCCTGACCAAGCAGTTCAAGGACGCAGGGAGGGAAGTGTGCTCTGCACACGACCGATCGAGGACGCCGAAATGCGCCGGTCAGGCGGGCTTAGGGGCTATCTCGGTGGGCTCGCCGCCGGGTGCCCAGTGGGCCTCGGGGCTCGGCGGGGTGTCGCGCAGGTACCACTCGGCGTCGAGGGCGCCCATGCAACCGGTGCCGGCAGCGGTGACCGCCTGGCGATAGGTGTGGTCGACGACATCGCCGACGGCGAAGACGCCGGCCAGGTTGGTCTTGGTCGAACCGGGCTCGGTGCGGATGTAGCCGTCCTCGTCGGTGTCGATCTGGTCGACGACGATCTCCGATTTCGGGATGTGGCCGATCGCGACGAAGGCGCCTTCGGTGCCGAAGTCCTCGGTCTCCCCAGTCTCGGCGTTGCGCAGCCGCACGTGGTCGAGGTTGCCGGCCCCGCCGCCGACGAACTCCTCGGGGACGAAGGGGGTCTTGAACTCGATGTTGGGCCGCTCGGCGGCGCGCTGGCGCATGATGCTGGAGGCGCGGAACTCGTCGCGGCGATTGACGATGGTCAGCTCACTGGCGAACTTGGAGACGAAGATCGCGTCCTCCATCGCCGAGTCGCCACCCCCGATCACGATCACCTTTTTACCCTTGAAGAAAGCTCCGTCGCAGACGCCGCAGGTGGAGACGCCGCAGCCGCTCAGCTCCATCTCGCCGGGGATGCCGAGCCGGCGCGGCTCTGCCCCCATCGCCATGATCACGGTCTTGGCGACGTGCTCCTCGTCGCCCAGGAAGACCCTATGGACCCCGCCGTCCTCGCTGAGCTCGACACGGTCCACGTCGTCGGTGACGAAGCGGGTGCCGAACCGCTCCGCCTGGGCACGGAACTGGTTCATCATCTCCGGCCCCATGATCCCGTCCGGGTAGCCCGGATAGTTCTCGACGTCGGTGGTGTTCTGCAGCTGTCCGCCCCACTGGAAGCCCTCGAATACCAAGGGCTCCAAGTTGGCGCGCGCCGTGTAGAGGGCGGCGGTATAGCCAGCCGGCCCACCGCCGACGACGATCACGTTCTCGATCTTCTTCTCACTCATATCTGCCGCCTGAGAGTCTAATACTTTACTTTTTATAGTACACCCTGGTCACGCGACTTTGCCGGTCTCGGCGGGCATCGGCGCCTCCTCCAAATGCCGCCCGCGGTTGACCGGCAGGCCCTCCTCTTCCCACTGGGTGACCCGTTTGCGCAGCTGGAAGAAGGCGACGATACCGGGTGGGATCGGTAGCCAGAAAGCAACCAGGCGGTAGACCAGGATCGCCGGGAAGACCGTCTCCTCGGGAATGCCGAAGAGGACGAAGGCGCCGATCATCCCGGCGTCGACCGCCCCCACCCCGGCCGGGGCGAGCGGAAAGAGGTTGGCGACCATGCCGAGGAAGAAGCCCTGCACGACGACGGCGATCGGCACTTCCACTCCGAACGCCTGGAAGGAGGCCCAGAGGATGCCGATGTTCGCCGCCCAGAAGCCCGCCGCGCCGATCACCGCGAGGCCGCCGCGCGAGGGATGGGCAAAGAGGCTGAGCGCGAACCTGAACCCTTCGGCGGCGATCGCCGGCACTTTGGCGATATTGGCCGCGATCGACTGCGCCCGCTCCCCGTGGGCGTGAGCCGCCACCCGCCGTCCCAGATCGGAGGGTATGAGCGCCAGCAGCACGCCGAGGGCAAGCAGGACCCCGGCGACCGCCGATGGCACCACGGTCAGCTCCACCGAGTGCTTGCCGGGGAGCACCCCGGTCCGCAGCAGGATGCCGAAGACGATCAGGGCCACCGGGTAGAAGACGTAGTGCAAGGCGAGGAAGGCCACCATCCGCCGCCCGACATCCCGCCGCTGCATCCCGGCTTTGCGCAGCGCCCAGTAGGTGAGGGCGATGCCGCCGGCGCCGGCGGCCGAGAAGAGCAGCGTCGCCGCGACCCCAGCCATGTTGATCTCGTAGGTCTCCGACCAGCGCAGGCGCAGCGTGTCGCCCCCGACCACCGCCTTGAAGAGGGCGATGTAGGTGGCAATCGCGATGATGTTGAAGCCGATCGCAACGGCGATCCAGACCGGGTCGGCTTCGCTGAGCTTGCTCAGCGCGTCCCCCAGCCCGACCAGCCTCGGGAAGAGGAAGTAGATGCAGATCAGCAGGGTGAGGACTACAAGCAGCGTCTGCGCAACACGCCGCCGCGTGAACAGCGGCAGCTCGTAGCCGCCGTTTCCGTTCGCCGGCTGCTCGGGAGACACACCGGGGACGCTACCCGTTGGCGAGGCGCTCCAGACCTTGTAGGCGTCGATTCACCGCAAGGACGGCCGGCTCGGCGAGGTGCTCCCCACCGCGCACCGAAGCGACCAGCCCGGCCCCGGCGACGAGGTCGGTGACGTAGTGCTCACCCAGGTAGACGAGGGCGAAGCCGAGCGTCAACGCGTAGGCCCAACCGGCGGCGCCGGCGGTCCGCCCGGTCTCGGCCAGCGAGATCGCCGCCGTCACCGAAGTGGCGAAGTGCAACGAGGGCATCGCCGCCCAGGGGTTGCCGCCGAGCGCCGAGTACATCCCCGGCCAGGCCGATTTCCAGGTTTCCTCGCCGACCTCGACCATGATCCGCCGCACCTCTTCGCCGGTATGGCCCTGCTCCGAGGCCCACCACGGTGGGGCGGTCGGAACGGCGAAGTAGGCGGCGCAGCCGATGTCGAAGACCGCCGCCAGCCGGCGGGCGGCGCGGGGAAAGCGATCGGGATGGCGGAGCAGGATGAAGGCCAGCGCCACGTAGGGCTCGAGGAACCACAGCCAGTGCGCCCAGGTGAGGAAACGGTTGAGCGTCCCCACGCGCCGCAAGCGGGCGAGGCTGTGCTGTAAGCGCACGTTGGGGAGCCGGCCGAAGCCGATGACGCGGTCGGCGACGATCGGGTAGCCGATCTGGAGGCGGGCGCGAAGCCGCTCGGCATTGTCATAGGGCAGCTCGTGAACCATCGTGAAGGCCCACATCTGCAAGGCGTACATCGCGACGTCGCGCTTGTGGGAGCGCGGGTACAAAACGGCCAGCCCAAGCGGGCCTCCCGCGCAGGCGACGACGGTCACCGGGGCGGGGATGCGTGCCCTATGGCGGAGCAGGGGAACCGCGACCGCGGCGCCGATCGCCGCCGCCGCCCCGGCACGCACTGCCGTGCGCAGCGCCGGAGATGGGCGAGATCGGGTCCGCATGAGGTCGGCGAGTATAGGAGCAGCTCGCCGGTAGGCGGACGGTGTGCGCACCGCCGAGCGCCGCCTTGCGTGATTAGAATGGCCGCGCTTTGGCGCCCCACTCTCCTGGCACCGACCAGATCGACACCCTGCTTTGGATTGGCTTCGTCGCCGCGGCGATCCTCGTCGTCGCGGTCGTCGTCGGATTGCTCTTCGTGCTGCGCCGCTACAGCGCCGAGCGTGGCGCCGAGCCGCGCCAGGTCACCGGCGGCCGGCGCATCCAGCTCCGTGTCGGAGCGGCACTGGGAGCCTTTGCCGCGGTGATCCTCGTGCTCAGCATCGTCTACACCGACAAGGCACGCGAGACGCCGCTCACGGGCCCCGCGGGGCTCCAGGTCTCCCACTCCGAACCGCTGAAGATCCAGACGACCGGACAGCAGTGGCTGTGGCGCTACGACTACCCGAACGAAGCCTTCTCCTACTACAAGCTCGTCGTCCCGGTCGACACCACGGTCGAGCTCGACCTGGTCTCGACCGACGTCGTCCACACCTGGGACGTCCCCGACCTGGCCGGCAAGCGCGACGCCGTGCCCGGCAAGACCAATCACGTCATCTTCCGCGCCGACGAAGAAGGCACCTACTCCGGGCAGGCGGCGACCCTCTCCGGGCAGGCCTACGCGGCGATGCGAACCGAAGTCGAAGTCGTCTCGCCGCAGAGATACAAAGCCTTCATCGCGAGCCAGAAGAAGGACATCCAGGCCGCCCAGGACCGCGTCGTCGGCTTGATCGAAAACGGAGAAACGCCATGAGCGCGCCCGCAATGAACCCTGAGCTGGTCGTCGACGGCTTTCCGCCGCGGCGCGCCCGCTGGGTCGAGATCGCAACCAGCGCCGATCATAAGGACCTCGGCCGCGTCCTGATCACCGGTGCCCTCGGCTTCCTTTTCATCGCCGTGGTCGAGTTGCTGCTGATGCGCCTGCAGCTGGCGATCCCCGAGAACACCTTCCTCAACCCGGTCACCTTCAACCGCATGCTCTCGCTCTACGGGGCGACCGCGATCTTCTTCTTCGCCGTGCCGTTCGCGCTCGGCTTCTTCTACTACGTGGCGCCATTGCAGATCGGCGCCCGCGGAACGGCGCTGCCCCGCCTCGGCCAGCTCGGCACGTGGCTCTTCATCGCCGGCGCCACCGTCCTTTACGCGGGCTTCCTCTTCACGCCGACCGAGGCCGGCGTCAACCCGCTGCCGCCGCTCTCGGGCATCGCCTTCCTGCCCAACAACGGCGTCGACGCCTGGGCCGCGGCGACCGGCCTGGCAACCCTGGGCTTCGTCTTGATCGCCGTCGACCTGGTGGCCACGCTGCGGCGCCTGCGCGCCCCCGGCATGGCCTGGCGCCGACTCCCCGTCTTCTCCTGGGCGGCCGCGATCGGCTCCTGGCTGCTGATCGTGATCGGCTCGGTGATGCTGGCGGCGATCACGATGCTGCTGATCGACCGCAACTTCGACGGGATCTTCTTCGCCGGGGACGCCGGCGGCTCGCCGCTGCTCTGGCAGCACCTGAGCTGGATCTTCTACACCGGCACCTACATGCTGATCCTGATCTTCGCCCTGGGCACGATCGCCGAGATCGTCCCAGCTCTGGCCCGCAAGCCGCTCTTCAACCGCGGCGCGGTGATCGGCTCGCTGGTCGCGATCGCCGTCATCGGCACCCTCGCCTGGATGCAGAACATGTACACGGCGCCGATCGGGATCGGCTGGATGTACTTCGCGATGATCATGTCGCTGGCGCTGATCGTCCCCTTCGGCCTGATCTTCTTCAACCTGATCGCCACGCTCGCGGGCGGCACGGTGAAGATGCGGGCGCCACTGCTCTTCGCCGCCGGCGCGATCGTCGCGATCGCGGTCGGCCTGGCAACCGAGATGAACCACTCGATGGTGGCGCTCGGCTGGCGCCTCCAGCACACCACCGACAGCACCGCGGCAACCCACTTCGCCCTCGTCGGCGGCGCCGTCTTCGGCGGCTTCGCGGCCCTGCACTGGTGGTTCCCGAAGATGACCGGACGCACCATGGGCGAGACCCTGGCGCGCTTCTCCTTCTGGACGATGCTGCTCGGAACGCTCGTCGCCTTCGTCCCTCTGATGCTTGCCGGTACCGACGACGGCCAGGTGGTCGACGCCTACAAGTTCTTTGGCGGGAACAGCGACCTCGACGCCTACAACCTGATCGCCACGATCGGCGCCTTCGTCCTCGCCGGCGGCATTCTGATGACCCTGGTCAACGCGATCCTCAGCCGCGAGGGTGGCGCCCCGGCCGGGCATGACGCCTGGGGCGGCGACTCGCTCGAGTGGTTCGCGCTCTCGCCGCCGGAGCCGCACAACTTCGACCTGCTGCCGGACGTGCGCAGCGCCAGGCCGATGCGCGACATCCGCGAGGCGATCGCCCACCGCAGTGCCCGCGCGGAGCAACCGGCCCGCGAATCGCAGCCGGTAGCCTGACCGCGGTGATTCGATGAGCGGCGCCCAGACGGCTGCTATCTCGCAGCGCTCCGCCGTGCCTTCGCTGCTGCGCGACCTGCTCACGCTGACCAAGCCGAAGGTGCAGTCGCTGCTGCTCTTCACCACGGTGACGACGATGTACGTGGCCGGCGACCCCTCGATCGGGCTCGTCCTGCTCACCTGCCTCGGCGGCGCCCTCTCCGCCGGCGGCGCCGGGGCGATCAACCACGCGATCGATCAAGACATCGACCGCACGATGGCGCGCACGGCCGATCGACCGGTCGCCAGCGGCCGCATCTCGGCAAGGACCGCGATCGGCTTCGGCGCCCTGCTCGAGCTCTGCTCCTTCACCCTGCTGGCGACGACGGTCAACCCGCTCGCCGCCGCGCTCTCGTTCTCCGGCTTCGTCGGCTACGTCTTCGTCTACACGCTCTGGCTCAAGCGCACCACCCCCCAGAACATCGTCATCGGCGGCGCCGCCGGTGCCGTGCCGCCCCTGGTCGCATGGGCGGCTGTGACCGGCGGGCTCAGCGGTACCGCCTTCTACCTCTTCGCGATCGTCTTCTTCTGGACCCCACCTCACTTCTGGGCGCTCTCGCTGCTGATGAAGGACGAGTACGCGAAGGCCGGCGTGCCGATGATGCCGGTCGTCCGCGGCGAGGACGAGACGCGCCGCCAGATCCTGCTCTACACGATCCTGCTCTACGCGGTGACGCAGCTGCCCTTCTGCGCCGGCGGCTTCGGGCTCGTCTACCTGGCCGGCTCGATGACGCTCGGCGCCGGCTTCATCTACTGCGCCGTCCGGCTGCTGCGCAGCGCCGACCGGCGCTGGGCGTTGCGCACCTACCTCTTCTCGCTCGCCTATCTGGCCCTGCTCTTCCTGACGATGCCGATAGACATCCGGCTCTAGTACCAAACGCCCTGCCTGCCTGATAGAAATCCGCCCGTGGACCGCGAAACCTCCAGACGAGATATGGCCGCAGGCCTGCTGGCGGGCGGCATCGCCGCGGCGATCTTCGCCCTCTGCTTCGTCGCTGCGACCCTCTACATCGCATCGTGAGCGAGCACCGCGCCATCCCCGAGCCCGGTGAGCTGGTCTACCCGCCACGGCCTTCCTGGGCACCGGCCTTCTTCGCCTTCGGCGCCGCGGGGGCGGTCTGCGGAATCTTCGCCGAGGGCTTCATGGTCCGTGGCTGGATCTACTCGATCATCGGCCTCGTCATCCTTCTCTTCGCCCTGCGCGGCATGATCAAGAGCGCGACTCAGGATTACTTCAAGCTGCCGCGCAAGCAAAAGACGCGCGGAGCGGTCCTCCCAGTGGAAACCATTTCACCGCCGCGCCCCTGAGCGCCTGAGCGGTTCTCAGTCGGGCGTCATGCCTGACGTCGCCCCAGCCGACGTCCAGACTCGCACTATGTCGCGGATCGAGAGGATGCCGACGGTCTCACCAGCGTCGAAGACGACCAGGTGGCGGATGCCGCGGGTCGACATCTCCGCCGCCGCGTGCTCGAGGCTCCAGTCGGGCTCGGCAGCGACGACGCCCTCGCTCATGTGGTCGGCGACGAGCTCGGTATCCGGGTCTTGACCGCGGCCGAGTGAGTTGAGGATGTCGCGCTCGGTGACGATGCACGGCACCGGCCGCTCGTCGTCGGTCACCAGCGCCGCACCGATCCCCTTCTCGACCATCATCGTGGCCGCCTCACGCAGCGTGTGCGATGGGCCCACGGTCAGAACCACTTCCGACATGCCGTCCCGTACCTGCATCCTCGTCCTCTCCCTTCGCTGCTCGGGGTTCGTGTGAATCGTCTCAAGCCTACCCGACTATGGAGCGCTCACACGCAGCGTTTACGCGTCCTTGATCTATAGACTCCGGCGCGCTCCGCGCCGTATGACGACGATGCTCAAGCAACCGAACCCGATCCGCATTCTGCTCGCCCTCGCCGCCCTCGCGGCGATTGCCCTCGCGGCCTCCGGCTGTGGCACGAGCACGGCTGACGAGCAGCACGGCCGCGTCCTCTTCGTGCAGAAATGCGGCGTCTGCCACACGATGGCCGAGGCCGGCACGACTGCCCAGATCGGGCCCAACCTCGACGACGCGTTCGCCGCCGCAAGGGCCGCGGGCGAGGGAGGGGACACGATCGAAGGCATCGTCAAGGCGCAGGTGGAGTTCCCGCGCCCCAGCAACGACGATCCCGCCGTCTCGATGCCCGCCGACGTCGTCACCGACCAGGATCTCGATGACGTCGCCGCTTACGTCGGCCGCTACGCCGGAGTGCCCGGCGCGGCACCTCCCCAGGTGCCCGGAGGGCCGGGCGCCCAGGTCTTCGCCAACAACGGCTGCGGCGGCTGCCACACGCTCGCCGCGGCCCAATCCGGGGGCGTCACCGGTCCCAACCTCGACGAAGCGCTGCCTGGCCAGAACGCCGGGATGGTCGAAGAATCGATCGTCGACCCGAACGCGCAGATCGTCAAGGGCTACCCCGCCAACGTGATGCCGCAGAGCTTCGGCGAAACGCTGTCCAAGAAAGAACTCGAAGACCTCGTCCAGTACCTGCTGCAGGAAACGAAGCCGGGCAGCGCCAACAAAGGCAGCTGAGTCGACCGCGGCCGGGATCTGGCCGCTGACATCATCCGAGGGAACGATGGGGACCCGCCTCAAAGACCGCCTCGACATCTCCCCGCGGCGCTATGCGCAGGTCACCCTGGTCGCCCTTGGGGCACTTGCCCTGATCGTCCTCACCGGCGCCGGGGTCCGCCTCACCGGCTCGGGCCTTGGCTGCCCGGACTGGCCCAAGTGCTACGGCGGCACGGTGCCCCCGCTCGACACCCACGCGGTGATCGAGTACGGCAACCGCGTCCTCACCGGCTTCGTCGGCATCGCCGTGATCGCCGCCAGCGCGCTCGCCTGGTTCCGCCGCCCCTTCCGCTGGCACCTCGCCTTCTTCGGCGCCCTCCTGCCGTTGGGCGTGATCGGACAGGCGATCCTCGGCGCCCTCGTCGTCGAGTACCACCTTGCCCCCGGCCTGGTGATGAGCCACTTCATCCTCTCGATGCTGCTGCTCGACGCCTCTTTCGCTCTGGCCTGGTGCTCTCGCTACGAGCCCTGGGAGCGCCGGCGCTCCAACGACCGGCTCGGCGTCTGGGCAGTGCGCGCGCTGATCCCACTCGGTCAGTTGACGATCGCCGCCGGCACTGTCGCCACCGCCTCCGGCCCCCACGCCGGCGCCCACGCGGGCCAGCTCGTCCACCGCTTCACCTTCGAGGGCCACAGCACGCTGGAATGGGTCGTCGAGCGCCACGCCGTGCTCGCAACCGTCTTCGGCCTGGCCGCGATCGCCGTCTGGCTGCTCCTGCGCCGCCCTGGAGGCGACAGACGCGCTCTCCGGCCCCTCACCGCTGTCCTCGCCCTCCTCGCCCTCCAGGGCGCCGTAGGCGGCCTGCAGTGGTGGCTGAAGCTCCCAGGCGAGCTCGTCTGGGTCCACGTGGCCCTCGCCACCGTGACCTGGTTGGCAATGCTGTGGACGGTGGCCACCGCGGGAAGGCTGGAGCCCCGCGACGGAGCGGGCTCGGCGGTCGTGGGCGAACCCGACGCCTCCCGACAGAGCGCCCCCGCTCTGACCTAGGGCTAAGCCACCCGATCGGTTGAGAGATCCACGACGACGTGCGTGATCGGCAGGTCGATCTCGTTGCGAGCGCGCTCGACCACCCCGTGCTCCAGCCAACGCGAGCGCTCGGGCGTGTGGGTCGAGATCACTATCTCGTCGGCCGGGAAGACCCGCAGCGCGTCCTCGATCGCCACGTTCGGGTCCGAGTCGCCTATCTCACCCCGCGCCTTCAGGCCCAACTGGTCGATGGCGATCAGCGATAGCTCCATCCGTTGGCGGGCGAGCTCCATCGCTTCGTCGATGTCGGATGCCCAGTGGGAGGCACGACTACCCGCCAGCGCCGGCGTGACGACGAGGATCTCGCAGCTGCGATTGCGGCAGCGCTCCCGAATCTCCGCCAGCAGGGCCTCGCCCTCAACCGTCTCGTTGGCGACAACGAGCAGGCGATGCTTGCCGTCTCCGCCGCGGGTCAGCTCGACGCTGCGCGCCAGCGACCCACGCGAATTCCGATAGGCAAACCCGGCCCCGAACCCGACCAACGCCGCCGCCCAGACAACCCCGATCACGGGGTGGGTCAAGAGCGTTAATCCGATCACAGAGAGGGCGCCCACCCCGATCACAACCACCCACCGAAACGCATCGGCCTCGGATCTAAGAGGATTGTGCATATAACGATTGTTACCCGACAACCTCGAACCTGCAACCGGCTCCGCAGGGTCGCGAAATATGACTTCTACATCCACTGACGGGTGCGAGAACCAAGCAGATCGGGGGACGCAGGGAGGACGGTGAGGGAGCGCACATGTTGGTGCGTGACCGATCCGGACGACCGAGGACCCCGAGATGCGCCGGTTATCGCACCCGTCAGAGGATGTAGACAGCCGTATAGACGATCAGCCACATTATGTCGACGAAGTGCCAGTAGATGCCGGGCACCTCGACGCCGAGGTGGTCCTCCGCATCGGGGCCGAAGTGGCCCCGGAAGGCACGGATCGTGGCGAAGCTGAGCAGCATCAGGCCGACGAAGACGTGGGCGCCGTGCAGGCCGGTGAGGCCGTAGAAGATCGAGCCGAAGGCGAGATCGCGGGCGCTGAAGCCGATGTGCACGTACTCGTTGATCTGGATGAAGAGGAAGGTCGCACCGAGCAACCAGGTCAAGACCAGTCCGAGTTTGAGTCCTTTTTTGTTGCCGCGCCGGATCGACTCGAGCGCGTAGTGGATCGTGAAGCTCGAAGAGACCAGGATCGCGGTGTTCACCCCGGCGACCGCCACCGGTAGTTCGTAGGGGTGTGGCGGCCAGGTCGGCGGGTGGACGACGACACGGAGGAAGAAGTAGGAGGCGAAGAAGGCGCCGAAGAGCATCACCTCGGAGACGATGAAGAGCAGGATCCCCAGCGTCTGGCGGTCGATCCGCGAGCTCTTGTTGGCCTCCGGCGGCCCGTGGTGCTCCTCCTCGTGGGAATGGTCGAGTGCGACGGTTGCGCTCTCCATCAGGCCTCCTCCCCCCCTGCCACTGCGGCGGCAACCGCCGCGGCCGGGCGGCCGACCTCGAGGTGCTCGACCGACTTGTCGGTTATCTCGCGGGTGCGGCCGAGCAGGTCCTCGTCGAGCCAGCGCGAGGACTCGCCGGCGAAAGTCGAGATCAGCACCTCGTCGACCCGGTAGTGCTCGATCGCGTTCTGCACTGCGTGGAAGGGATCGGGGCTCATCGGCTGGCCGGTGGCGTCTATATCGGCTCGGTAGAGCTCGGCCAAGGTGGAGGCGAGGTCGCGGACGATTTCCTCCTCGGAGACACCCTCGGCGCGAGGGCAGATGATCGTGTAGCGGTGCGGGTGGCCCGCGGCACGTTCCTTCAGCCTGGCGACCAGATCGGGTGCGGCGACGGTCTGGGTGGCGACGACGAGCGTGTGGTTTTTCTCCCAGCTGATCGAGTCGTCCTGGACCCGTACCGGGATGTGGGTCACCGCCACCTCGGGCTCGAAGCGATCCTTGGCCCACTCGACGAGGTCCTTGCGGGTAATTCCGAAGCGGGTCCCGGAACGGCAGGAGAGGAGGAGCTCGCCGGGTTCGTGGGCGCGCACCGCGTCATCCATTGCGAGCGCCGGATCGCGGTCCATCACCTCGCCGACCGACTCGATCCCATACGCGGAGAGGATCGACATCGTCACCTCGACCCGGGCCCGGGCGGCCTCGCGCAGCTCGCCGCTGTCGATCAGCTGCCCGACGGCGGGCTGGTTCTGCGGCGCCGCGACGGCGACGAACGGCACCTTCCCGGCGCGCTCGCCGACCGCTTTCAGCAGCTTACGACCACCGGCGACCTCGTTGAGGAAGACCAGCAGCGGCTGTGCCTCCTGGGTGGAATCCCCGCTCACGTCTGGCCCACCACAGCCGGCTCGGGTTTGGCGACCTCTGCGCCTTCGCCGGCCATGATCGCGTGGCGGGCGCCGGGCACGCCGTACTCGTACGGCCCACCGACGACCCGGGGAATCTCGTCGAAGTTGTAGATCGGCGGCGGCGAGGAGACCTGCCACTCGATCGAGTTCGCCCGCCACGGGTTGGCGACGGCGCGCGGGCCGAAGCGCCAGCTGACGACCATGTTGTAGAGGAAGACGAGCTGGCAGGCGCCGAGGAAGAAGGCGCAGCAGCTGATCAGCAGGTTCCAGTTGCCGAACTGGGTCGCGTAGTCGGCGACGCGGCGCGGCATCCCGTCCATCCCGATCCAGTGCATCGGGATGAAGGTGCCCCAGGTGCCCACCAGCGTCCCCCAGAAGTGGACCCGGCCGAGCTTCTCGTCATACATCCGCCCGGTGATCTTCGGGAACCAGTGGTAGATGCCAGCGAAGATCGTGAAGACCGAGCCGCCGAAGAGGACGAAATGGATGTGGGCGACGATGAAGTAGGTGTCGGAGACGTGGATGTCGATCGGCACCATGCCGAGCATGACGCCGCTGATGCCGCCGATCGTGAAGGTGACGATGAAGGCGAGCGCGAACAGCATCGCGGTCGAGTAGGTGTGGATCTTGCCGAAGTAGAGCGTCCCCAGCCAGGAGAAGATCTTGATCCCGGTCGGCACCGCGATCAGCAACGTGGTGAACATCATCGGCACGCGCAGCCAGCTGAACATGCCGGCGACGAACATGTGGTGGGCCCAGACCGAGTAGCTGAGCACGACGATCCCGATCAGGGCCAGGGCCATCAGCCGGTAGCCGAAGATCGGCTTGCGGGCATGGGTCGAGATGACCTCGGAGATGATCCCGAACCCGGGCAGCATCATGATGTAGACGGCCGGGTGCGAGTAGAACCAGAAGATGTGCTGGTAGCTGATCACGTCGCCGCCGCCGGCGAACTGGAAGAACTGGGTGCCGAGGACGCGGTCGAAGAGGACCATGAACTGGGCGCCGGCGATGAACGGGGTCGCGGCGACGACCAGCAGCGAGGTCGAGAGGTTGGCCCAGACCAGCAGCGGCATCCGCCAGAAGGTCATCCCCGGCGCACGCATGGTGATGATCGTGACCAAGAAGTTGAGCGCGGTCGCGATCGAGGAGGCGCCGGCGAACTGGACGCCCAAGTTGAAGAACGACTGCCCGAGCGGCGCGCCGGTGGAGAGCGGCGCATAACCGGTCCAGCCGGCGTCGAAGGCGCCACCCGGGGCGAGGAAGCTGCCGATGAAGAGCAGGCCAGCTAGCGGCAGCATCCAGAAGCTGAGCGCGTTGAGCCGTGGGAATGCCATGTCGGGTGCGCCGATCATCAACGGCAGCACGTAGTTGGCGATGCCGGCGAAGACCGGGATCACGAAGACGAAGATCATCAGCACCGCGTGGGTGGAGAAGAGGCTGTTGTAGGTGGCGGCGTCGACGATCTGGGTGCCCGGCTGGGCCAGCTCGGCCCGGATCAACATCGCCATCAGGCCGCCGACGAAGAAAAAGAAGAAGGTGGTGCAGATGTACTGGATGCCGATCACCTTGTGATCGGTGTTGAAGCGGAAGTAGTCCTTCCAGCTCTTGGCACCGTGCTGCGAGTGGTCCTCGGGAATGGTCGGCATGCCGGCAGCCCAGCGCAGCCAGTAGTCGAAGCAGCCGAAGCCCGCGAGGAAGCCGAGTGGGCCGGTGATCAGCGGCACGACGACATGCGGGTAGCCGGTCTGTTCGGTCTGCCAGATGGGCAGGCCGGAGATGTCGCGGAGGACGACCACCAGGCCGACGCCGAAGGCGGCAGCCAGAACCGCGCCCAGCAGGCCTCGAATCCACCCCGGTTGCTTGATCGCAGCCACCATCAGGAGATGACCAACTCCCTGGCCACGTGCGACTGGGGGCGCGCGTGGCCAAGCAGATCAAGGACGCAGGGTGCAGCCTTTGCTGGTTGCAAAGGCAAACCCGAGGACGCAGAGATGCGCAGCGCCACGTGCGTCATCCAGGCGTGCGGGGTCGGGGAGTTGGTCATCTGGGCCTCCATTATGCCCCGCCCGCCCCGAGCGGTTCGACCGGGTTGGTTTCGGTGTCCTGGCGGATCGATTCCATGTATGGGGCCGGGACCTTTTCGGTCAGACCGGCCACCCATTTGCGGAAATCGGCCGGTGGTTCGACCACGACCTTGGCCCGCATCGAGGCATGGCCGAAGCCGCAGAGCTCGGTGCAGATCAGTTGATAGGTGCCGACCTTGTCGGGGGTGACGGTGGCCGTCGTGGTGATCCCCGGCACGTTGTCTTTCTTGATCCGCCACTCCGGCACCCAGAAGGAGTGGATCACGTCCTGGGAGTGCATTTTGAACTGGACCTGGCGGTTGACCGGGACGTGGAATTCGCCCTGCACGTAGGCGTTGCCTTTGCCGGGATAGCCGAAGCTCCAGGCGTACTGCTGGGAGAAGACGTCGACGGTGAGCGCGTTCTTGGCCGGTTCTTCGATGTCGTTGAGCACCGACCAGCTGTAGCCGGCACCGAAGAGGACGATGATCGTCGGGATCAGCGTCCAAGCGACCTCGAGCCGGGTGTTGCCGTGGATCGGCTCGCCATCGGATTCGTCCCCCGGTTTGGCTTTGAATTTCCATAGCGCGTAGAAGAGCATCACCATCACCAACGAGAAGACGAAAGCCGAGAGGACGATCATCACGTTGAGCAGATCGTCGATCTTGGGAGCCGCCGTCGAAGCGGCCTCTCCATCCCAGTTGATCGAGAGCATCACCGCAGAGATCGCCGCCGTCAGGGCGACGGTCGCGGCGAGCATCTTCGCTATCGGCAGGCGGCCGTACATGAGGCGGCGGGCATTCTATTGAAGCGGCGGCGGAAGGATTTTTGGCCTCAAATGACGAGTGGCACGATCTAGCGGAGCCATCCGGGTAGGGCCTCCACTTAACTTTTTCGGTGTGTTGGGGTTGGGCTGACGCCTGAAGGCCTCGGCGAAAAAGTACAAGACGTTCCAGCCCTACCCGGATGGCTCCTACTCAGGCGCGGACAGCTCATCGAGTTGGCCTGCGGAAGCTGCCAGTACTCCGCGCGCTACGCCCCCCCAGCTCCAGAGCCTTTGGGCGGTGGCTACAAGCGCTCTACGAGCTTCACCGCGCTCGTCCTCCGGTAGCTCGAACCACCTGTTCAGCCGATCCGCGATCGCTTCCACAGCTCCCTCCTCGACCGGGAACGAGACCAGCTCGGAGGCACCATCTGGCAGCGTCGTCGCCAGCTTGCGCGACACCTCGAGCATCCCTGAGTGCCCCGCGGAAACAGGCAGCACCCCACAGGCAGCAGCCTCCGCGGCAACCATTCCGAAGGCCTCTGGAAAAGTGCTGGGCATCACCAGCGCCTCGGCATCGGGCAGCAGTTCGGCAACCTCGTCGTGCTCCAACCGCCCGATGAACTCAATCGATTTGGAGATCCCTCTGGCCGCATCCAGATAGCCGTCAGGCAGATCAGCGAGGAACGCACTCAGAATCGACAGCGGCTCCGCGGAACCACCCTCAAGTCCTCTTCCCAGCTTCGCGACCTCACGAGCATCGTCCAGATCACCGCCATCTAGAGCTGCAAGCAAACGGCGTAGTCCCTGCTCGTACTCCCCGTAGCCAGCGATTTCCAGCCTTGCGTCCAGATGCTGCGCCCGAACTAGAGGCCACGCAGCGATGAGCAAGTCAACTCCCTTGGAGACGATCAGCTTCCCGACAAAGACAACTTGGCCTCCCTCCGCGGGTGGCGCGAGGGGAGGGGGGGTTCGGACGGGTGAGTCCGCTAACCCCCCCTCCCCTCGTGACAGGACCCGCGGCCGGAAAGCCTCCGTATCGACACCTGGAGGACCGAGGCGAGTCTTCTCCCGAAGCCCGACCACGTTCGGCAGCGCCGCCCAAAGCGACTCGGCCGTATGGCGGGAGCCGACCAGGACCGTCGACGCCGCATTCATGCCCTCTTCCGCATAGGGAAGGAAGCGCGGATGCGGTTTGACCGTGTACTCGAGAGCTGAGCCATGAATCTTCGCGGCGAAGGAGCCGACCTCAGCACGAGCCAGGATCAGAGGCCCCATCACCAGGTGGCCGGCGAGAGCGGCTTCGAAGCCGCCAGCCGAAGCCGAAACCTCGCGTACGGCGGCAACGTTGGCGTCGATGTATCGGTTGAGCTCCTCGTCGATCAGCTCCTCGAAGGCCTTGACCTCAAACCCCTCATAGGGATCCTTGACGTAGACGGGAAGCAGGCCGTGAATGTCCGGGTTGTGGATCTGGACACCCTCGATCTCGACCTGGCGGTCTTGGCAGAGGAGATGCACCTCGTGACCGAGCTGAGCCAACGCGCGGGCGAGATTCGCGGTGTAGATGTTGCTGCCCGTGCCGCGCAGCATGTAGCCGTGGAAGAGAAGCACGCGCATCGTCCCGGGGAAGCTATTAGTGTTCCCGGCCGTGAACTCGAAGCAGCTCTACAGGATGCGGGCACCGGCCTCGGGCCGCGAGGCCCTCGCTTACGCCGAGCCAGGCTCGGTCTACCTCGATCGCGAGACCGACGAGGAGATGGTGCCGGTGGCGATGGTGCTGCCGCTCGCCCCCTCGGCATCGGCCCTTCCCCGCACGCCGGAGAACCTGCGCGCCTGTCGCCGCTGCGACCAGCTGATCGGGCTGGACGTAAGCGACTGTCAGTACTGCGGCTTACGCCAAGAAGCGCTCTAGGGTTCCTTTACAACCGTTGCCGTGTAGAGCAGGCGGGCGTTGCTGTAGTAGCAGCCGTAGGTCTTCGTCTTGCCGACGCCCTGCTGGGGATGGCCGCCCTGGATGTCTTCCTTCGAGGAGCAATGTTCGGGCAGGCGACTGCCGCGCCAGGTGTTTTCTTCGGTGACGTTGAAGGCGAACATCGGTGCCCAGGTCGGGACCGTCAAGGCGACCACCTGACCCTGCAAGACGCTGAGCGGATGATCGAGGGTGAAGATCACCGTGCTGCCGAAGTAGGGGTTGAGGATCTGCAGCGGGCTCTGCCGGACCAGCGTGTACTGGGGCGGCTTCGAGCCTTCGACCGGGCGCAGGACGCCGATCCGGGCCTGCGACGGCTTGCCGAGGAATTCGTTGAAGAAGCCAATCTCGTCGGTCATTTTTTCGGTTTCCGTATCCGAGGGGCGCGAGAGCGTGATCGACCAGGCGACGATCTTGCCGTCGAAGGGGACCTCATAGGGGCGCGGCACGCCGCCGGCGATCGCCTGGAAGCCGGTCACGTGACCCTCGACCCGACAGGGGACGACCTCGACGTTGTTGACGATCTTTCCCGGACAGGACGGCGGGGGGGTCGAATCGGTCTTGCCGAGCACCACGACCCGGGCCGGCGCCGAGTCGGCGGCACCCGGCCAAGCCGCGGCGACGAGCAGCGCCAGCGCGCAGGCGAAGCCCAGCGCGACGTGAACGCGGCTGCGGTGGGTTCGATTTTCTGCTGCTCTGACCAAGGTCTCAAGCGACAACCCCAGCCTTCGGCAAGGGTTGCGGCACGGGATTCTGTCGTTCGCCGCGCCTCGGCGGGGTCCTCCGGGGCGAATGCACGATCGCGGCCAACCCGACGATTGGCCAGTTGGCCAATCGTCTAGGGTTGCCAGCCGTAATGGAGGGTTCGACCAGCGCAAACGATTTCATTCCGGCCGGCCTCGCCTCGCTCGGAATCGAAGCCGACGAGGTCGACCTTGCTGTGATCGGCGCGGTCCACCAACTCCTCTGGTCACCGATCCTCGAGCTGCTCGCTCTCGACACCGAGGATGTCGTGCCCGAGCGCTGCCCCGACCTGTCGAAGGCGCCGGAGTGACCGCGCCGCTAGATCTCGGCCTGCGCGCGCAGGCCGCCGCGGTCGCCGCCGGCGATCTCGATTCCGGCGCGCTGCTGGATGCAACGCTTGCCCGGATCGAGGAGCGCAACCCGGCGCTCAACGCCGTCGTCGAGACCTTCCCCGAGCGCTCGCGCGAGATGCTCGCCGCTGCGCCCGACGGACCGTTGCGCGGCGTGCCGGTCGTGATCAAGGACGAGTGGCCGCTGCCCTGGCGGGCGCAGCGCTTCGGCGCCGCCGAGCTGATGGCACCCACCGCGCCGGGCGAGTCGGGGCCCTACCGCGTCCTCCGCGACGCCGGTGCCGTAGTCGTCGGCGTCGGCAACATGCACGAGCTCGGCGCCGGTAGCACCGGCAACATCTCTGTCTATGGGCCCGCTCGCAATCCCTGGGACACCGAGCGCTGCCCGGGCGGCTCATCGAGCGGACCGGCCTCATCGGTCGCCGGCCGGCTCGTGGCCGGAGCCGTCGGCGCCGACGGGCTGGGCTCGGTCCGCTTCCCCGCCGCCTATTGCGGCCTGACCGGGCTCAAGCCGACCTTCGGCCGCTCGGCGATGGAGGGCCACCACATGGCCCCGGTCACCACCCTGATCGTCTCCGGCCCGCTCTGCGCCGACGCCGCCGACTGCCGGCTGTTGGGCTCGGTGCTCTATGGCGAGCAGCTTGCCGCCGGCGATGCCGCCGGTCTGCGGATCGGCGTCGTCCGCGATCCCGTCTCCGAAGACGTGACGCCCGCGGTCGGCGCCGCCTGTGAGGCGGCGATCGAGGCGCTGCGAGCAGAGACCGGCGGCGAGGTGCGGGAGATCGCCCTGCCCGACCTCGAAGCGGCGACCCTCGCCGCGATCCTGATCATCAACTCGGAGAGCATGGGCGGCGTGACGCCGGATCGCCTCAACCGTCTCGACCCCGAGCTGAGCCCGATCGCGCGTGGCACGCTCAAGTACCGGATGATGCTGCCGGCCGCGGCGACCGCTCAATCCAGCCGGGTGCGCACGCTGATGCGCCGCCGTCTCGCCACCCTCTTCGAGGGGGTCGACGTGATCGCCTGGCCGACGGTGCCCGCCCCGGCTCCCCCACTCGACGCGCCGATGGTCGAGCTCCCCTCGGGCATCAATACGGCTGACCAGGCCAACGTGCGCGGCGCCGCCCTCGCCAACCTGACCGGGATCCCCTCGATCAGCATGCCGGTGGGATTGAGCAGCGATGGGTTGCCGCTGGCGCTTCAGCTTCAGGCTGCCTGGGGGCGAGACGAGCTGCTGCTCGACGCCGCCGAGGCGCTGGAGCGCGCCAACGGGCGCCGCTGGGTCGAGTCGCTGCCGCCGCTGGCGGCGGCCTCGCCGACGGAGGCCTGAGATGACCACTGCAATCGCGGTCGAGGGGCTGGAGCGAGCCTTCGACGAGGTGCTGGCCGTCCAGGGCATCGACCTGGAGGTCGGCGAGGGCGAGATCTACGGCTTCCTCGGCCCTAATGGGGCGGGCAAGACGACGACGGTGAGGATGCTGACGACCCTGTTGCTGCCGACCGGCGGGCGGGCGACCGTGGCCGGCCACGACGTCGTCTCCGAAGCGCGCCGGGTGCGCGCCTCGATCGGCGTCGCCCTGCAGGAAGCGGCGCTCGACCCGCTGATGACCGGCCGCGAGCTGATCCGCCTGCAGGCGACGCTCCAGGGCCTGCCGGGCGGCGAGGGCAGGCGCCGCGCCGACGACCTGCTCGAGCGGGTCGACCTGGCCGCCGCGGCGGACCGACGGGTCGGCACCTACTCGGGAGGGATGCAGCGGCGCCTCGACCTCGCCGCGGCGCTGGTCCACGAGCCGCGCGTCCTCTTCCTCGATGAGCCGACCACCGGTCTGGATCCAGTCAGCCGCAAGACGATCTGGGGGGAGGTGCGCGCCCTCAACGACGAGGGGACGACGGTCTTCCTCACCACCCAGTACCTGGAGGAGGCCGACCAGCTCGCCGACAACGTCGGCATCATCGACAGCGGCAAGATCGTCGCCGAGGGAACCCCGGCGTCGCTCAAAACCGAAATCGGCCACCCCCACATTCGCCTGCAGCTCGAGGAGGGCTCGATCGCCGAAGCGGAGGAGATCTGCGCCCGCATCGGCCCGCTGCTGCCGCCTGTCGACGGTAGGACGGTCCTGGTCGAGGTCGAGCACGGCGCGGGCGACATCCCGCGAGTCGTCCGGGCGCTGGACGAGGCGGGCATCGAGGTCGGCTCGCTGGAGCTCGTCCGCCCCAGCCTCGACGACGTCTTCGTCGCCAAGACCGGCTACCACCTCGAGCACGAGGGGGAGGAGAGCAGCGAGGAGGAGGCCGTGAAAGCGTGAGCGACCTGGCGACGAACCTGCGTGTCGTCGGCGCTCTCGGCATGCGCTCGATCCGCCAGACCTTCCGCCGGCCCCAGCTGATGGCGCCGATCGTCGTCTTCCCGACGATCCTGCTGGCGATCCAGACGGGCGGTGCCGGCAGCGCGATCAACCTTCCCGGCTTCCCGCCGGTGCAGAGCTTCCTCCAGTTCATGCTCGCCGGGGCGATGATGCAGTCGCTGATGCTCGCCGGCAACAGCGGCGGGATCGCGCTCGCGGTCGACATCGAGATGGGCTTCACCGATCGCCTCTTCACCGCGCCGATCTCCCGCTACACGATCGTCCTCGGCCGCCTCGCCGGGACCGCCGCGCTCGGTCTACTCGGGTCGCTCTGGTTCCTCGCCATCGGGCTCGTCTTCGGCGCCCACATCGAGGGCGGCGTGCCGGGAGCGCTGTTGGCGATCGCCCTGGTCACGGTGACGGCGATGGCGGTCGGCGGGATCGGCGCGGCGATCGCCCTGCGCACCGGCAGCGCCAGCGTCGTCCAGGGCCTCTTCCCCCTGGTCCTCGTCGTGCTCTTCCTCTCCTCGGCCTTCTTCCCGGTCGAGCTGATGATCCAGCCGGCGCAGACGATCGCCGAATACAACCCGCTCAGCTTCGTCGTCGAAGGTGTCCGCGAGCCGATCATCTCCGGCATCGACGCCTCCGACACGATCAACGCCCTGCTGGCGATCGCCGGCATCGTAGTCCTCGGCCTCGTGCTCAGCGCGCGGGCGCTGCGACACCGGCTGCGGGTGGGCTGATGGAGGCGGCGGCGATCCCGGCTACGCAGGCGATCCCGGCCTGGCGGACCAACCTGGCGACGATCGGCGCGCTGATGGCGCGGGCGAAGAACGAGCTGCTGCGCGTTCCCGGCGCGGCGATCCCCGGTGTGCTGGCGCCAACGATCTTCTTCCTCGGCCTCAACGGCGTCTTCGGCGCCCTGACCCAGTTGAAAGGCTTCACCACCGGCTCCTATGAGAGCTTCATCGTCCCGATCAGCATGCTGCAGGGAGCCGGCTTCACCGGCGCGGCGGCGGGCGTCAACCTCGCCCGCGACATCGAGCAGGGCTGGCTCGACCGACTGCTCGTCTCCCCCGCCCCGCGCTGGGTCCTGCTCGCCGGCACCGTGCTCGCCGCCAGCGCCCGCTCGCTGATCCCGGCCACCTTCGTCTTGACGATCGCGCTGCTGCTCGGGGCCGGCTGGCCGGGCATCGACGGCCTCTTCGTCACTTACTTCATGGTCGCCGCGATGGCGGCGGTCGCCGCCTGCTGGGGGTCGATGCTGGCGCTGCATTTCAAGACCCAGTCGGCAGCGCCTCTGATGCAGGCCGGGATGATGGCGCTGATCCTGACCACGACCGCCTACGCGCCACTGGCCCTCCTACAGGGCTGGCTCGCCGACGTCGCCCGCATCAACCCCGTCACCCAGGTGGTCGAAGCGGCGCGGCAGGGATTCGTCGGCAGCGTCACCTGGGCCGAAACCTGGCCGGGCCTGCTCGCCCTGGCAGGCCTGCTGGCCGTGCTGGGCACCCTCGCCCTGCGCGAGATGCGCCGCACCGGCGCGTGACCAGGCCGCCGGAGAACGCAACGGAAATAGCCGAGAGCGTCCTGCGCCAGAACTGGCTGGAGGGCACACGCGACAGAACCCGGTTCGCCTACACCCAGCCCAGCCCCGGGCGCTACCCATGGCAGTGGTACTGGGACTCCTGCTTCGCGGCGATCGCCTGGCGGCGCTTCGAGCCGGCGCGCGCCCGCACCGAGCTGGAGAGCCTGCTGGCCGCGCAGCGGGAGGACGGCTTCATCGGCCACACGATCTTCTGGGATCGGCCCGTCTCGCTCGGCCGGCTGCCCTTCTACAACGTCGCCTCGCGCAGCTCGTTCCAGACCGAGACGATCCAGCCGCCGCTGCTCGCCTGGGCCTGGAGCATCGCCGTCGAGAGCCCGGCCAGCGAGCCCGGGATCGTCGCCCAAGCGGACTGGCTGGCGCGTCACCGCGACCTCGACGGCGACGGACTGCTCTGGATCGTGCAGCCCGACGAGTCGGGGCTCGACGCCTCGCCCAAGTTCGAACCGGTCTGGGGCCGGCGCGCCAACGGGCGGATCGGCTTCCCTCTCCTCGTGCGGCGCAACCGGCAGCTCGGCTTCGACGCTCGCCGGATCCGCGATCGCGGCGGTCCGGTGCTCTGCGAGACCGTGGTCAACACGCTCTGGTCGCTCTCGCTACAGGCGCTGGGGCGCCCCTCGGCAACCCCTGCATTGATCGACCGGCTCTGGGACGAGCGTCGCGGCCTCTTCCTCGACGAGGCGCAGCCGGGTGGCGCCCGGCCGGGTGTCCTCACCTGGGCGGCACTCGCCCCACTTGCCCTGCCCGACCTACCCGAGGAGATCGGCCGCAGACTGGTCGAGGAGCACCTGCTCAACGACCGCGAGTTCCTCACCCCGGTCGCACCGCCGTCGGTCGCCGTCTGCGAGCCCAGCTACGAGCCCGACGGTGGCCGCGGCCCGATCCGCCGCTACTGGCGCGGTCCGACCTGGATCAACGCCGCCTGGCTGCTCTCGCTAGGCCTACGCCGTCTCGGTTACAACCAGGAGGCGGAACAGATGGCAAAGGGACTGATCGGCGCGGTCGAGCGCGAAGGCCTGCGCGAGTACTACGACCCGCGAACCGGAAAAGGGATGGGCGCCAAGGACTTCGCCTGGTCGGCGCTGATCGCCGAGCTGGCAGACCCCGACCCGAGCGCCGCGAGCGACTATTTGTAGCGGTAGGTGATGCGTCCCCTATCCAGGTCATAGGGGGAAAGCTCGATCTTGACCCGATCGCCGGGGAGGATGCGGATGTAGTGACGGCGCATCTTGCCCGAGATGTGACCGAGGACCTCGTGATCGTTGTCGAGTTTGACCCGGAACATCGTGTTGGGGAGGGCCTCGGTGATCTCGCCCTCCATCTCGATCTTCTCCTCTTTGCCCATGCGGCGAGCAGCGTACCTGACGGCTACCTAACCGCGCACCCGGCGGGCACGGTCGACGGCCCCCTCGCGCGTGCTCACCTCCCCTGCATACTGGGCTGCCTCGATCTCAGCCAGCAGGTCGCCCAGCTCGGGGCCCGGCGCGATGCCCAGCTCGGCGGCCAGCTCGTCGCCACGCAGGAGCGGCTCGGGAGGGCCTTGACGATGCCAGTCGAGCGCCGCCGCCAGCATCTGCCGGGCAAGGGAAAGATGGGCCTCGATTGCCTCCTCGGTGGCAAAGGGGCCGCTGCCGCGGGCGGAGAGCCGATCGGCGACGGTGAGCAGCGTGACGTCGGCGGCAACGGGTTCGGTCGCCCGCAGATACTCGTGGACGCGCCGCGGCGGCAGCGGCGCCTCGTGGACGAGGAAGCCGAGGCGTAGATGGTGCAGCGTCAGCCCCTGCAGATGGCGGGTGAGTCGGCTACTGGCCCGCAGTCGCCGGCAGACGCCCGCGACGATCTCGACCCCGACGCTGTCGTGACCGATGAAGGTCACGTAACCGTCGCGCTCGCCCCTGGTCGCCGGCTTGCCGATGTCGTGCAGGAGGGCACCGAAGCGCAGCGCGGTGCCGCGGCTCATCTCGTCGGCAAGGGGCTCGTCGAGCAGGTCGCGGGTTTCGGCCGCACGCTCGCCGGCGAACCGCTCCAGGTCGGCCTCGACTTCGAGCGTCTGCTCGAGCACAGCCAGGGTGTGGCCGTGCACGTCGAGGTGATGGTTGGGTCCCTGTTCGACCCCCCGCAGAGCCTCCAGCTCGGGCAGGACGACGGCCGTGAGGCCGAGCTCGTCGAGCAGCGCCACGCCGCGCAAGGGGTCGGGGCCGCCGATCAACCGCCGCAGCTCGGCCAGCTGACGCTCGCCGGCCGGCTCGGCGGCAAGCCGCGCCTGGGACCTGGCCAGAGAGACCGTGCCTGGATCCACCTCAAGCCCGAGGTCGGCAGCGAGACGGGTCGCCCTCAGCAGGCGCAACGGATCGGCGCGAAAGCTGTCCTCGGCGACGACGCGCAGCAGGCGTCTCTCCAGATCGGCAAGGCCGCCGTAGGGGTCGATCGGCCCACCCCCGGCAAGCGGCACAGCGACGGCGCCCAAGGTGAAGTCGCGCGCCGCCAAGTCCGCCTCGATCGTCTCGCCGCGCAGCGCGGTGGCGTCGACCTGCCAGACTGCGATCGCGGGCGACGGCCCGCCAGGTCGCGAACTCGGCCGAGAGCTCGAACGCATGCCCATCCCCCTCGCGCGCAACCGCCCTTGCCGCCCGCTCGGGATCGCCGACGACGGCGAGGTCGAGGTCGGTGACCTCACGACCCAGAGCCGCGTCGCGCACAGCGCCCCCGGCGATCCAAACTTCCGCCCCATCCCCCTCCAGCGCCCGACGGGCCAGGTCGACCAGCGACGCGGCCTCGAGATTCTCGACGAGGCTCATGCCCGCACCCTGGGCACACGAGCTGAGATCCCGCAAGTGATCTCGTAGTTGATCGTGCCCAGTCGCCGGGCAAGATCCTCGGCAAGGATCGCCTCCCCGGCCTGCGAACCGATCAGCACCGCCTCCGCGCCCGGCTCGATCTCGGTATCGGGGCCGAGGTCGACGGTCACGTTGTCCATCGAGACCGTGCCGACCAGGGGGAAGCGGCGGCCGCCGATCAGCACCTCGGCGTTGTTGGAGAGGCCGCGGCGGACGCCGTCGCCGTAGCCCAGCGGCAGCACGCCGACGCAGGTATCTCGCTGGGCCCGCCAGGTCTGTCCGTAACCCGCACTCGCGCCCGCTTCGAAGGACTTGACGTCGGCCACGTACGAGCGCAGGGAGAGCGCCGGGTGCAGCCCTCGCTCAGCCGGGTCGCCCTGGAAGGGGTCGAGGCCATAGATGGCCACACCGCAGCGCGCCATGTCGAAGTGCGAGCGGCGCTCGCGGAAGACCGCGGCGCTGTTGGCGGCATGGACGACGATCGCCGGGAACTCGCTCTTGGCCGCCTCGGCCAGCGAAGCGAAGCGGTCGAGCTGCTCCGCGAAGAAGCCCGACTCCGGTTCGTCGGCCGTGGCGAAGTGGGTCCAGATGCCGGCGGGCTCCAGATCGGCGCTCTCTGCGCAAGCACGGAGCAGATCGAGCACGGCCTCGGGGTCGGGGTTGCCGAGCCGGCCCATGCCGCTGTCGTACTTGACGTGCACCCGGGCCGGGCGGCCGTGGGCGCTGGCGCGCGCCGCGACGAGATCGAGGAACCCGCTCCGCCAGACCGCTACCTCGGACCCTGCCTCGAGCGCCGTGTCGAGCTCTTCAGGCGCCAATGCACCCATCGTCAACAGGGAAACGTGGGCGAGGCGGCGACCGAGGCGCTCGGCCTCGCCGGCGGTCGCCACCGCCAGCCGCGTCGCGCCGCCGGCCAGAGCCGCCTCGGCGCAGGCCTCGTCGCCGTGCCCGTAGCCGTCGGCCTTGACCACCGCGCAGAGCTCCGCCTCTCCCAGCTCGGCCTTCAGCCGGGCGCAGTTCTGCCGCACCGCACCGAGGTCGATCCGGGCGACCGCCCGCACTCTTTACTCCTCGACGAGCGCGGCTAGCGCGTCGGCCCGCGTGACCATTCCGACAAAGCGACCCTCGTCGTCGACCACGGGAAGGTGGTTGTGATGCTCGTCGGCGATCCTCCGTGCCACGGTCTCGGCGCTTGCATAGTCGTTGACGGCGATCGGGTCGGCAGTCATCAACTCCGAGACCTTGGTCGCGAACGCCTTGTCGAGGCGCTTCTCGAAACCCTTCATCGAGCCGACGAAAACGATCCCACCCATGATGTTGAGGTAGTGCGGCAGGTGGAGGTCGGACTCCTCTTCGCTGAGGATCAGGTCGGACTCGCTGACGATACCGACGACCTTGCCGCCTTCGTCGACGACCGGGATCGCCCCCTTCTCGGTCTTGGCCAGCAGCTCGATCGCATTGCGGGCGTCGGCATCGGGGGAAACGCTCGGGACTGAGCTGTCCATGATCTCGGCGGCGGTCTTCATCCCGGCGAGATTATTCGACAGGGTAGTCGGGACGCATTCCAACCGGAATCGAGTCGATCACGTCGGTAGCGATCACGGACTCGGTGGCGCCGATGCGGACGGCGGCCTCGCGCCCCGCACGAGCATGCGTGAAGACCGCCGCGCAGGCTGCAGCGAAAGGCTCGAGGCCGCGCGCCAGCATCGCCGCGGCGATGCCGGAGAGGACGTCGCCCGTGCCCGCGGTGGCCAGCGCGGGCGCCGAGAGCGAGTTGACGGCGACGCGCTCGCCATCGGTGACGATCGTGTCGTCGCCCTTCAGCACCACCACCGCTTTGGCTTCGCGCGCCGCTTCCCGCGCGGCTTCGAGGCGATGCGCGGAGATCTCCTCGGAAGAGTGGCCGAGCAGCCGGCCCAGCTCACCCGCATGCGGAGTGAGCAGAGTCGGCGCGCCGCGCGCCGCAATCCCGCCCAGCTCGCCGGCGAAGGCGTTGAGGCCGTCGGCGTCGAGCACCAGCGGCGCCTCGATCGCTCCAAGTACCTCACGGGCGAGCTCGACCGTGCCCGGATCGCGACCCAGGCCAGGGCCGAGCACACCGGCGGCGGCATGCTCGAAGGCACGCAGCAGCGACTTGGCCGATCCCGGCGCGAGGCAGCCGTCGCCACCAGGACAACCGACCGACATCACCTCCGGCTGCCCCTGCTCGAAGATCGGCTCGAGATCGGCCGGGACCGCCACCGTCGCGTAGCCCGCACCGGCCCGAATCGCCGCCAGCGAAGACATCCGCACGGCACCGGTGAGCCCGCGCGAACCGCCCGCGATCGTCACCTGCCCGGAGCTGAACTTGGTCGAGCGCACCCCACGTCGCGGCGCCAGCCCCAACACCGAGGCGCCGATCGTTCCAGCGGCGGGATGAGCGGGTGCGCCCGACGGGATCCCGATCGGCGCCACCCGCAACTCGCCGCTGTGCCACTTACCGGGAGCTACCCAGTGACCGAGCTTGGCTCCGTGAAAGCTGACGGTCACGTCCGCCTCGACCGCCGCCCCCGCGACCTCGCCGCTAGAGGCGTCGACGCCGGAGGCGATGTCACAGGCGACCACCTGCGAATCGCAGCTGTTGATCGCTTCAATGGCGACCAGGGCGGGCTGCCGCGGCTCGCCCGCGAAGCCCGTGCCGAAGATCGCGTCGACGATCGCGTCGGAACCCGCCAGCCGCGGAGCGAGGTCGCCGTCCACCTGCTCAGCCGGAAAGCGCTCCAGGTTGGCGGCTGCATCTGCCGCTCACCTCGTCCGCCGGCCAGAGCAGCAGCGCCTCGACCTTGAAGCCGGCCTCGCGCAGGTATCGGGCAGCAACCAGGCCATCGCCGGCGTTGTTGCCCTTGCCGCAGACAACCCGCACCGGCCCCTCCGGCGCCAACTCACCGACAGCCTCGGCAACCGCCCGTCCCGCCGCCTCCATCAGCTCCAGCGACGGCACCCCTTGATCCTCGATCGCCCAACGATCGACGGCGCGCATGCCATCGGCGTCGTAGAGGGGGGACAGCCAAGGCAGCATTGCGTTTCAGCCTAGCCCGCTTTGTCGTGGAGGTGGCCGCCGACGCGCCACCTTGTGAGTCATGCAGTGACGTTATGACATTTACAAAACATCATGGGTTTGATACTTTGAAAACATCATGATCTTTCGAACCCCCGAACTCCGCGAGGACGAGCGTGACGTCCTCGATTTGATCGGGAACCTCCGTAGTGAGCTGCAGGATCGCGTGGCGGAGCCCCGGCGCTGGGCAGGCACGCTCAGGAAGATGGCCTTCGCTCGTGCAGTCCAAGGCTCCAACAGCATCGAGGGCTACAACGCCTCGCTCGACGATGTCGTCGCAGCGGTCGAGAATGAGCCGACCCTCGACGCAAGCGAGGAGACCCAGCTTGCCCTCGCCGGCTACCGCGATGCGATGACCTACGTTCTGCAGATAGCCGGAGATGACGCGCTCAAGGTCGACGAAGGCCTGCTTAAGAGTCTCCAATTCATGATGATCAAGCATGATCTGCGGAAGAACCCCGGCCAATGGCGGCCGGGCGACATCTACGTCAAAAACGAGGATGGTGAAACGGTCTACGAAGGCCCGTCCAGCGATGAGGTGCCGGCCTTGATTGCGGAGATGCTGCAAGAGCTTCGTCGTGACAAGAGCCCGATTCTGGTCAAAGCGGCGATGGCCCACCTGAATCTTGTTCTGATCCACCCATTCAGCGATGGCAACGGCCGCATGAGCCGTTGCCTTCAGACTCTCATGTTGGCGCGCGACCGGATGCTGGCGCCGGCCTTCTCCAGTATCGAGGAGTTCTTAGGGCGGAATACCCAGGCCTACTACGACGTGCTTGCGGATGTTGGGGCCGGTGCATGGCACCCCGATCGCGACGCGCGACCCTGGATTCGCTTCAGCCTACGCGCCCATTTCCTACAGATCCGAACCATGCAACGACGGCGAGCCGAGATAGAGGAGCTGTGGAACGGCTGCGTGGCGCTGGCCGAGGGACGCGGCCTGCCTGAACGCTGCGCGGCCGCCCTCATCGATACGGCTTACGGCCTGCGGATCCGTCGAGGGAGCTATCGAACCGCCGGTGAGGAAACGACCGGCGAGGAGATCAGCGAGCAGACCGCCACTCGTGACCTAAAAGCCATGCTCGACCTGGGACTGCTCGAAGCAGTCGGTGAGCGGCGCGCCCGCTATTACCTTGCCGGCAACGACACGAAGGAGCTGCGCGAAGCGATTCGTGTCAAGCGTCCGCCGCGCGAGACGGATGACCCCTTCCGGATCGTCCGCGAGCAACGTCAACTGAGCCTGACCTGAGCTACTTCAACCCGATGATCAGCTTCGCCGTCGCCAGTTCGTCCTGGCTGGCGGAGCCGAGGGCGAGGAAGCGGATGCTCTTCAGGTACTTCTTCGCTTCTTCGAAGCCTTCGTCGGAGCTGGGAATGAGCGCGTCGGCGAGGCTGAGGGCGGCCGGGCCGTCGGCGAAGCCGGCGATCGGCGTGTCGCCGAGCGAGGCGACGGCGTCGCTGTAGGCGGGATCTTCGGAGAGCGTCTTGCCCTTGCCCTTTTCCGCGAGCAGCCCTTCGAGGGTCGCCGGCAGGCCGTAGCCAATCGCGATCCGTCTTTCCCTGGCGGCTACGACGAGTGGCTTTTCGCCCAGTTCGGCGCTGTGGACCGAGAAGCCCGCGTACTTGCCGCCGAGGACGGTGACGCCTTCGACCTGGGCACTGTGCAGCAGGGTGACGATGTTGGAGACCGTTTCGACCGCCTGCGAGCCCTTGGTGCTGAGCACGAGC
Organism: uncultured Solirubrobacterales bacterium; assembly: GCA_963824705.1. GTDB lineage: Bacteria > Actinomycetota > Thermoleophilia > Solirubrobacterales > 70-9 > VRUE01. Next base: position 833,465 of record CAWGQE010000003.1, on the reverse strand, counting down.
GCGCCACCGAGGCTGTTTTCGCTGTTCCCGGTCGCGAAGACACCGGCGTCCTGCACAGAGTCAGCCAGTCCTTCCAGATCGATGCCGAGCTGCTTCAGGCCCTTCTTCAGCTGATGCGGCGGAATGGTGCCAGGGATTCCCTGTTCGTCGAGGCTGTCGATCGCCTCGTTCAGCTGCTTGCCGAAACCCGAGACGGCGATGCCCGCGAAGGCGTCGCCAGGCAGTTCTCCAAGCAGGGACGACGCGTCGCCGGTCGGCGCTTCCTGGCCGGCAAGGTCGCTGCTGAATTCGACCGCGACCTGGTCGGAGCCCGGCACGACGCTGGCAACCGCCGTCGCTTCGCTGGGGTCGATACCGGCGTTCCGCAGGATCTGGCGAGCCGTCGGGCTGATCTGCCCGCCGGACTGGTCGATCAGCTTGCCGACGTCGACGTAGACGTCGGCAAGGCTGCCGTCAGAGGCGGCGGAGATCGCCTTGGAGAAGGTGTCTTCGGCGGCCAGCGATTCGCCTTCCGAGGCTTCTTCGACTTCGTCGAAGACCTTCTGATCTTCGGCTACGACGAGGAAATCGCCGACCAGGCCGACGACTTTGCCTTCGTTGTCTTCCTTGTGCTTGTCGATGAACTCCTGGGTCGCATCGGTATCGGTGGATTCGACGATCACACCGACCCCGCTGAATTCGTTGCCTTCTTCAAGCTGCTCGAAGAAGACACCGGCGCGCTCGCCCAGCCAGGGTTCGACTTCCTTGGCGAAGTCGACCGGTTCGCCGTCGTCGCGTGCGGAGCTTTCGAGTTTTTCGACGACATACTCGCCGAGGTTGTCGATCCCGGCGACCCGCTCGGCGATCGCGTCGGTGTTCGACTGCAGCTCGCCCGACGGCTGCAGGGTGCCTTCGATGAAGACCGGGGCGCCGGGGGGCGCGAGCTCGGCCACCTGGGAACCCGAGGAGCTGCCGCCGCAACCGGCAAGGAGAGCGATCAGCGCGGCCAGCGCGAGTGCCGCGAAGAGGGGACGAAGCTTCATGCGGCCCGGCATCCTAGCGGCGCCGTCACTCGACCGTAACCGTCTTGGCCAGATTCCTGGGTTGGTCGACGTTGAGGGCGCGGGCGCGGGCGATGTCGTAAGCGAGCAGCTGCAGTGGCAGGATCGCCAGGATCGGCTGCAGGATCCAGTCGCAGGCGGCGACCTCGATCGTCTGGTCGGCGACGTCGGTCGCCTTTTCGTCGCCGGCGGTGACGATCGCGATCGTCTCAGCTCCGCGTGCCCGCACCTCTTCGACGTTGGAGAGGACCTTGCCGAGGACCGGGCTCTCGGTCGCCACGCAGACGACCGGGGTCGACTCGTCGAGCAGGGCGATCGGGCCGTGCTTCATCTCACCGGCGGCGTAGGCGTCGGTCGGGATGTAGGAGATCTCCTTCAGCTTCAGCGCCCCCTCGAGGCAGACCGGCAGGCCGATATGGCGGCCGAGGTAGAGGAAGAACTGCCGATCGGAAAACGCCGCCGAGACCTCGCGCACGCGCTCCTCGCAACCGGCCAGCGTCGTCTCAACCTTCGAGGGAAGCGACTTCATCTCGGCGATCAGCTCGGTGATGCGCTCGGCTGGCAGCGTGCCGCGCAGCTCGGCCAGCCTCAGGCCCAGCAGGTACATGGCCGCCACCTGGGCGACGAAGGTCTTGGTCGCGGCGACGCTGATCTCCATGCCGCTGCGCGTGTAGAGGATCGCGTCGGCGTCGCGCGTGGCCTGGCTGCCGAGGATGTTGGTGATCGCCAAAACGGTGGCGCCGCGCTCGTGGGCGAGGCGCATCGCCGCCAGGGTGTCGGCGGTCTCGCCGGACTGGGTGATGCCGATCACCAGGTCGCCCTCTCCCACGACCGGGTTGCGGTAGCGGTACTCGGAAGCGATGTCCATCTCGACCGGCACCCGCGCCCACTCCTCGATCGCGTAACGGCCGACCAGGCCCGCGTGGTAGGAGGTGCCGCAGGCGACGATCACGATCCGCCTCAGACCGCGCAGGAAGTCATCGTCGAGCTCGACCTCGGAGAAGTCCACCCCGTCGTCGCCGGGCAGGCGGTCGGCGATCGTTTCCGCGACTGCGTCCGCCTGTTCGTGGATCTCCTTGAGCATGAAGGTCTCGTAGCCGTCCTTCTCCGCGGCAGCCTCGTCCCAATCGATCTCTTCCGCCGCGCGCTCGACCGGGCTGCCCTCGGCGTCGGTGATCGTCACGCCGGAGGCGTCGATCGTGACGACCTCGTCGTTCTCGATCGCGACCGCCTGCCGCGTCTCGGCGAGGAAGGCGGGGATCGCCGAGGCGAGGAAGCTCTCGCCCTCGCCGACGCCGGCGACGAGCGGGCACTCCTTGCGCGCCCCGACGAGCTGGTCGGGGCGGTCGGCGTGCATGGCGACGAAGGCGTAGTGGCCGCGGAGGTCGGCGAAGGCGGCGCGGACCGCGGCGGCCAGGTCGCCGTCGTAGTGCTGGGCGATCAGGTGGGCGACCACCTCTGCGTCGGTTTCGGAGCTGAACTCCTGACCTTCGGACTCGAGCCGGGCGCGCAGCTTGGCGTGGTTCTCGACGATCCCATTGAGGACGATGTGGACCCGGTCGGATGTGTCGCTGTGGGGGTGAGCGTTCTCCTCGGTGACCTTGCCGTGGGTGGCCCAGCGCGTATGGGCGACGCCGGTCGTCGCCGGAGCAGCGGCCACGGCAACGCCGCCGCCGTTCCTCTGTTCGTCCATCGCGGCGCGCAGGTTGGCGAGGTTGCCTACCGCACGGACGCTGTCGACGCTTCCGTCCTCGATCACCGAGACGCCGGCGGAGTCATACCCCCGGTATTCGAGCTTCTCCAAGCCGGCGACCAAGAGGTCGCGGCAGGGGCGCCCACCGACATATCCGACGATTCCGCACATAGAAGGCCGTCAAGGGTAGACGGTGCTCAGCGTCAGCCCAGCTCTTGCCGGACCAGGTCGGCAAGGCGCTTGCAGACCGCGTCGGCCTCCTCGGCACTCGGTGCCTCAGCCATGACGCGTACCAGCGGCTCGGTGCCGGAGGGACGAAGGAGGACGCGGCCACGCCCCTCCAGATCGCCACCCTCGCGCTCGACCGCCTCCCAGACAGCGGTGGCGCCGGCGATCGCCTCGCGGTCGGCGACCCCGACGTTGACCAACTTCTGCGGCAGCTTCTCCATCGCCTCGACCGAGGCCAGGTCGCGGTCGCCGAGCTCGCGCATCGTCATCAGCGCAGCGGCGATCCCGTCGCCGGTCGCGGCAAAGCGCATGTCGATGATGTGGCCCGACTGCTCGCCACCCAGGGCCCAGCCGCGCTCGCGCAGCTCGTCGAGCACATAGCGGTCGCCGACCTTGGTCACAGAGACCTCGACCCCCGCCGCTTCCATCGCCTGGTGGAAGCCGTAGTTGCTCATCACGGTCACGGCGACGCCGCCGCCGAGCTCGCCGCGCCCGGCCTGACCGCGTGCCAGCAGGGCAATCAACTCGTCGCCGTCGTGCTCGCGACCGCTGCCGTCGACCGCAAGGACACGGTCGCCGTCGCCGTCGAAGGCGAAGCCGACCGTGGCGCCCGAGGAGACGACGTGCTCGGCCAGGTAGCCGAGGTGGGTAGATCCGCAGCCGTCGTTGATGTTGCGCCCGTCCGGCTCGACCGCGACCGCATGGACCTCGGCGCCGAGGCGCTCAAAGATCGCCGGCGCAACCCGGTAGGTGGCGCCGTTGGCACAGTCGAGGGCAACCTTGACGCCGGAGAGATCGAGTGGAAAGGCGGCCTCGAGAGCACGCAGGTAGTCCTCAGCGCCACCATCGAGATCCCGCACTTGGCCAAACTCCAGCGCTGCGGTCGAGTTTTGTGGCGCTATACGACCGAAAGCTCGACCGCTCTCGTCGAGCAGCGCCTCGATCTCGACCTCCGCCTCGTCGGCGAGCTTGGTCCCGTCGGCGCTGAAGAACTTGATGCCGTTGTCCCGGTACGGGTTGTGGGAGGCGGAAACGACTACGGCGAGATCGAGACCGAGCTTGCGGACGAGCACGGCGGCGGCGGGCGTCGGCAGCACGCCGGCGAGCAGAGCATCGCCGCCCGCCTCGGCAACTCCGGCGGCAAGCGCTGATTCCAGCATCGTCCCCGACTCGCGCGTGTCGCGGACGATCAGCACCTGGGGCCGCAAAGCCTCGAGCGAGGCGGTTGCGGCACGGCCGAGGGCCAAGGCAAGCTCCGCGGTGAGGAACGTTCCAGCCTCCCCTCGGACCCCATCGGTTCCGAAGAGCTTGCGCTGCGCGCTCACAGCGGCCTGCTCAGCGCTTGCTGAACTGCGGCCGCTTGCGGGCCTTCTTGAGCCCCGCCTTGCGGCGCTCCTTGGCGCGCGCATCGCGGGTGAGGAAGCCGCGCCGCTTGAGCTCGCCGCGGAGCTCGGGATCGACCTCGATCAGCGCCCGGGAGATGCCGTGGCGCACGGCGCCGGCCTGGCCGCTGACGCCACCGCCGTGGACCCGGACGCGGACGTCGACGTTGCCCTCGTAGCCGGTGATCGCGAGCGGCTGACGCGCGGTCGTCTGGTGCAGCGGCCGCGGGAAGAACTCCTCGATCGGGCGCCCGTTGATAACGAACTCGCCGCCGCCGGCCAGCAGGGTGACGCGAGCGATCGCGTTCTTGCGTTTGCCGGTAGCCAGGAAGCGGGTGTCGCCCTCGATCTTGGCCGGGGCGCGACTTGCCGCCTGCTCCTCGTCGTCGGAGTCGCCCACGAGCGCAGCCTCACGCGCCCGCTGCTCCTCTTCCTCGGCTTCCTTGCGCGCCTGCTCCTCGGCACTGAGCGGCCGCTCATCGGTGTCAACGGCAATCGGCTCCAGGTCGGCCCCGGGGATGACGTCTTTCTTCTTCTCGGCCTTCGACTCCTCGGGCTCCTCGGCAGCTTCGGGCTCCTCCGCAGGCGCCTCGGGCTCGGTCTCCTCCTGCTCAGCAACAGGGGGCGCCGCAGACTCGTCCGCCGGGGCCTCGTCCTGGGACTCTTCAGGCTCCTCTGCCCTGGGTGGCGTGGAGGTGGGCTCCTCGCCCGCAGCCTGCGAGGACGAGGAGTCCTCCTCCGCGCCAGGACCCGCGGCCTGACCGCCCTCGTCCTGAGCGGGAGTCTCCTCAGACGTCTCCGGAGTCTCCAAGTCTTTCTGCTCGTCTGCCATCAAGTCGTCTCCATCGGCTGTGGTTTCTGCGCCGCGTGCGGATGATCCGGCCCGGCATAGACCTTGAGCTTGGTCAGCTGCTTGCGGGCGAGGCGGTTGCGGGGAAGCATTCCCTTCACCGCCTTGCGGATCACCTCCTCGGGGCGGCGGTCGAGCATCTCGGCCAGGGTGCGGAACTTGATCCCGCCCGGGTAGCCGCTGTGGCGCCAGTAGCGCTTCTGCTCCATCTTTTTCCCGGTCACCCGGATCTTCTCCGCGTTGACGACGACGACGAAGTCGCCGGTGTCGACGTGCGGGGTGTACTCGGGCTTGCGCTTACCGCGCAGGGCGTCGGCAATCCGCGTCGCCAAACGGCCCAGGGTCTGGCCCTCGGCATCGACGACGAGCCAGTTTCGCTCGCGGTCGGAAGGTTTGGCTACGTAGGTCTTCATCAGAGAAAAGCCGCGGGGAGGCCCCAGCGGCTCCGGGATGATAGCCGTCAACTCGCCTCCGCGCGGATGGCCCGATCACCCGACTGGGCAGGCCCGTATACTGCCGCGCCAGCAATAGCCGAATCCCAGCCGCAAAGCGGATGGGAGCGGAGGAACCGTAGGGACCCTTGCAGGTCCCAGGGGCGAATCGGACGAAGGTCATGTCCGTAGCGCATCTCTTTCAGCGCGAGCCCGACAGCTAACTCCGCAGGCGAACGAAAGAGAGGGCACGTGGTACGCCGTAAAGCTGGCGCCAGGCCGTGGCTTGGTGGGTTGACATCGATAATCGCATTGGCGGTCTATCTCGCCTGCTTCGCGACGCCGGCCCTGGCGCTCACCGGCGGCGCCCCGACCCCCGCCGGCAGCGCCCCTCCCCCACCCAGCGTCAGTGGCACACCAGATCCGTCGCCGAGCGCCGGCACGCTGAGCCTCGTCTCAGCCAAGACCTGGCCCCGCAAATCGTTCTACTACAGCGCCCGCGCACCGCGTCTGCGCTATGAAATCGGCAGCGACCAGGCGAGCAACGACCTTCGCATCGACGTCGTCGGCGAAGGCGGCGAAGTCGTGAAGAGCTTCTACCGCAACGACATCGCCCCAGAAACTCCTGACAGCGTCCGCTGGGACGGCACCGGCGGCGACGGCAAGCCCGCCCGCAACGGTCATTACTCGTTCCGCATCGTCTCTCAGAGCGGCGGGGGCTTTGCGCGCCGCGCGACGTCCTCTTCCGCGGAACCGCTCAGCCTCGGCTTCGACCTATACCGCTATGCCTTCCCCATACTCGGGCCCCACGACTACGGCGGAGCCGCCGGTCGCTTCGGTGCGGCACGTTCCGGTCACACCCATGAGGGCCAGGATGTGATGGCCAAGTGCGGGACGCCGCTGGTAGCGGCCCGCGGCGGCACGGTCCAGTACTCCGGCTACGAGGGCGCCGCCGGCAACTACATCGTCATCGACGGCAAGGGCACGGGCTTCGACTTCGCCTACATGCACCTGCTCGAACCCTCGCCGCTGCAGGAGGGAGCAACGGTCCGCACCGGCGAACCGATCGGGGTCGTCGGCCAGACCGGCGACGCGACGGCCTGCCACCTGCACTTCGAGATCTGGACCGCACCCGGCTGGTACGAAGGCGGCAGCCCGATCGACCCGCTGCCCTATCTCGAAGAGTGGGACGAATACAGCTGAGCCGGTAGTACCCTGGTCCGCATGTGCATGCAGTGCATGGCCTCGGCGATGACCGCCGGGGCGACGGCAACCGGGATGCGGGCCTGGCTGGCGACCCACCAGCCCGGGTGGATGACGCCTCGCCGGCTCAAGCTGGCCACCGGGGCGATCCTCGCCGCCGGCGTCCTCGCCTCGGGGAGTCACATGGCGCCAAACGGGCCGGGCTCCAACACCGCACAAGCCGCGTCGAGCCAGATGACGGCAACCAGGTAGCGGCGCTCAGGGGGCGCAGCGCTCGCAGAGGCCACGCAGGACGACCTCGTGCTCGGCGACATCGACACTGACCCTGCCCGCGGCACGGGCAATCGCCCGCTCGAGCCCGGGATCCTCGAATGCCTCCAGCCGACCGCAGCTGCGACAGATCGCGTGATGGTGGTGATGCCCGCTCTGCACGATCCGCTCGTAGCTGGACATTCCCCGTGAGACCTCGAGCCGCTTCAGCACGCCCAACTCCTCCAGCTGCTCCAGCGAGCGATAGATGCTCGCCCGCCCCACCCCCGCTTTTCGCCGACGAAGTTCGTCGTCCAACTCCAATGCGGTCACCGCGCAGTCATGGCGCGCTAGCGCTTCGACAACCGCCGCGCGGGCGCCTCCCCGGCGGTAACCGGCATCGTGAAGAGCCTCAAGCGCGTGCTCGGCCCAAGCCATGTCAGTCGCGACGGACATCATTCGATCGTAGTCGGCATTGGAGCCGTGTCCCGGAACCGCGCGGTCAGGTGCCCTGCCGGCAGAGACAGCAAATATGCCGCAACGATCGCAAGCGTCACCGAGGCGCCCCCGGCGGTCCCGGCGTAATAGGAGAGATAGAGGCCGGCAAGGCCGGCAGCCAGCGCGATAGCGACGGAAAGCCCGATCATCGGCACGATCCGCTCGGTCAGATTGCGCGCGGCGGCCGCCGGCCCCACGAAGACGGCGACGACGAGCAGGTTCCCGAGGCCTTGGACGGCGACGACGATCGCAACAGCGAGCAGGGTGATCAGGACCGCTTCGGCCACCGCAGGCGAAGCGCCGAGGGACCTGGCCGTGTTGCGGTCAAACCCGACGGCAAGGAGCCGGCCGTGCATGAGCGGAAGGGCGGTCGCCGTCGCGACAACCAGCAGCGCGGCCGCCAGCAGGTCGCCGTTCGAGGGCCCGAGGATGTCGCCGAAGAGAAGCTCCTGGATTCCTGGCGGTGACTTTGGCGAAAGCGCCAGCAGAGCCCCAAGCCCGAACATGGAAGTGACAACGACCCCGACCGCGACCTCACGGCTGATGCCTGGAACCTGTGCGACCACGATGATCGCCAGGCCCGCGATCACGATCGCGGGCGCACCGCCGATCAGAAGCGGCACGCCGGCCAGGGCGGCGAGAACGAGGCCGGGCAGGATCGAGTGCGCCAAGGACTCGGTGGCATAGGAGAGTCGGTAAAGCACGACCCAACACCCGATCGCCCCGCTCGCGACCCCGAGCAGAGCCATCTCGGCGATCGCCCGACGCATGAACTCTTCCTGAAACGGCTCGAGCATCGCTCAGTGTGGATGGTTGTGATGGTGGGGCGGCAGGACAGCTCGGCGACCGGAGCCGGGCAGCTCGACGATGGCGCCGCCGTAGGTCGCTTCGAGCACGTCGACGTCAAGCGCCCGCTGCGGCGGGCCGACCGCGATCTGATCGCGATTGAGACAGAGCACGCTGTCCCAGCGCTGGGCCTGCGCGAGGTCGTGGGTAGCGACCATCACACCGCGGCCCTCGCCGGCGAGCGATCCGATCAAGGCTTCGAGGCGTTCCGCGCTGGGACGATCGAGTCCAGAGAAGGGCTCGTCGAGTAGCAGGATGCGAGCGTCCTGGACCAGGCTGCGCGCGATCAGAACGCGTTGGCGCTGGCCGCCCGAGAGCCTGCCGAACGTCTCGTCGGCGAGTCCGTCGAGGCCGACCTGCCGCAACGAATCGGCCGCGATCTCCCGATCGCGGCGACTTGGACGGCGCCACCAGGGAAGCCTGGAGAGAGCCCCCATCGCGGCGACGTCGAGCGCCGAGACGGGATAGTCGAGCTGCGAGCGCTCCGTCTGCGGCACGGTCGCGCAGCGGGCACCGACGCGCAAAGTGCCCGCCAGCGGCGACAGCCCGCCGAGCAACGCCCGCAGCAGGGTCGTCTTGCCGCCGCCGTTGGGCCCCAGCAGGGCCATCGTCTCGCCCGGATACAGGGCAAAGGAGACGCCCGAGATCGCCGCCTCGCCGCCATAGCCGACCGCGAGGCCGGACGCCTCGATCAGCGGCTCGGCCTGCATCCGCGCTGCCCGTCGGTGAAGCCGCGGACCATCGCGTCCGCGTTGGCCTCCTCCATCGAAAGGTAGGTCGCTCCGTCAGAGCCCTGCGGCCCGAGGGAATCGCCGTAGAGGGTGTGGTCGGCGGAGGCGCCGGTCTGCCGGGCGATCGCTTCGGCCACCTTCGGGCTCAGCGAGCTCTCGGGGAATATCGCCTTGACGTGCTCCCGCTCGACTGTCTGCGCCAGCTCGCTCAAATCCTTGGCCGATGCCTGCGCCTGGGTGGTCTGCGAGGGAATCACGGCGCCGACGATTTCGATCCCGTAGCGGCTGGCGAAGTAGCCGAACGCGTCGTGGTCGGTGACCAGCTTGCGCTGCTTCGGCGGGACCGAGTCGACGCACTTGGCGATCCCCATGTCGAGCGCCCTCAACTTACCCAGATAAGCATTGGCGTTGCGTTCAAAGAGCGCCTGGTGGGCGGGGTCAGCCACCGTCAGGACGCTCTCGATCTTCGATACCGCTGCCTCCGCGTTGCGCGGGTCATGCCACCAGTGGGGGTCGAAGCGGGATGCCTCAGCACCCGTCGACTCGCCGGGCAGCCGCTCCGGCACGATCCCACCGAGATCGACGACTTCGACGTCGCTGCCGCTGTCGGAGACGACCTGGTCCACCCAGCTGTCGAGGTTGTCGCCACTGGCGAAGACCAACGAGGCGCCGGAGGCGCCGCTGACGTCGCTCGGGCGGGGCTCGTAGTCGTGCGGGTCGGTATTGGGCTGGAGGATCTGGTCGACTTCGATCGCGCTGCCACCGACCTCCCGAGCGAAGTCGCCGATCTGGGTCGTGGTCGCGACCACGTCGAGCTTTCCACTGTCGCTGCCACCGGAGGCGCCACAGCCCACCCCCAGCAAGGCCAGCGCGCCGAGCGCGGCAGTCGCAAGGATGGCAGGACGCGGCAATCGCGCGATGGCCTGCCCAGCGGCCACAGCGACAAAACCGGCCCCCGCGACACAGGCGATCGTCGCACCGGGGGGCGCATCGGCTTCGACCGAGAGCCAAAGTCCCACGACCCCCTCGAGCGCGACCAGGCCGACGCTGAGCAGTTGCCACGATCGCAGCCGCCCGGTGAGCAATCGAGCGGTAACGGCAGGAACCAGGAAGAGCGCAGTGACAAGAAGCGCCCCGACCACGGTCAGAGCCGCCACCGTCGCAAAAGCGACGAGACCGATCAGGACGGCGTCGAAAACCCGCGGGTCTGGCCAAGCTGGGGCCGCCAGGCCCGGATCGAAGCCGGCGCGGAGCCAGTGGCGGCCGAGCAGAGCGCTGGCGACCAAGGTCGCCACAGCCGCCCCCGCGGCGAGGCCGATGTCGCCGCCGTCGACCAGCAGCAGGCTGCCGAAGAGCAGCGTCTCGATATTCGAGCCCGAACCGAAGACGTCACTGGCGAGAATGACGCCGGCGGCGAGACAACCGGCGAGGACGAGCGCCACGGCCGTGTCTTGGCCGGAGCGACGGCCGCGCAGCGCCGAAACGCCCAACGCGAAGAGGAGCGCGGCGGCGAAGGCCCCGAGCGGCGCGGCAAAGCCCAGCCCGTCGGCCAGCACCAGCCCAGGGAAGGCTGCCGTGCCGACCGCGTGCGAGAAGAAAGCCAGCCCGCGCATGACGATCCAGGTGCCGAGTAGCCCGGCCGGAACCGAGAGGATAAGGATCTCGATCAGGCCGCGCTGGACGAAGGGCAGCTGGAACGTCTCGAACACGCCGCCATTAAATCAAAATGAGATTCATTTTTGTTTTCTCTCAGAGACCGAGGAAGCGGCGCAGCGAGCGACGCGCTGCCGGCAGACGGCGGCCGGCGTCGAGCTCGCGGATCGCGATCTCGGCGGTCATCGCGGCGAGCAGATGCGAGGCGGCGGTTGCGTCGGGCCAGCCCATCGCCTTGAAGCTGGGAACCGCGGTGGCGGCGAAGCGCTCGTGCCTGGCCGACATAGAGGCATTGAGGCTGGGATCGGAGCGCGCCTCGAGCGCCAGTGCCTTCACCGCTCGATCCTCCAGGCAGGTATCGAGATAGGCCTCGACCCCGCGAACGATCCGGTCCGCGCCGGGTGGGGACCCCTCGGTGGCAGCGACCACCGCGGCCTGGACCCGGGCGTGGAAACGCTGGTGCAGGGCATCCACGAAGGCGGCGCGGTCGTCGAAGTGGACATAGAAGGTGCCCTTGGCGACGCCCGCCTCGGCGACGACGTGGTTGACGCTGAGCCCGCTCAGCCCTTGCCGCTCGGCGACGAGGACGCCGGCGTCGAGCAGCGCCTCGCGGGTGCGGCTCCCGGCCATGGTGACAGCCTCAGTAGACACGCTGAACAGGCTACCTGACCGACCGGTCACCCAACATGACCGACCGGTCAGTCATGTGCTAGGGTCGCGCCCATGGCACTGCTCGAGACCGGCGGCGGACCGATCGCCTATGACGAGCGCGGCGAGGGCGACCCGGTCGTCCTGCTCAGCAGCGGCGCCCACGACCGGCACGACTGGGACAGCTTGCGCGCCCTCCTCCCGCCTCGCTTTCGCTCGATCGCTCCGGACTGGCCAGGGCACGGCGAGTCGCCGCTGGGCAACGAGACCACGACGGCGATGCGCTTCGCCGACGTGACCGAGGAGCTGGTCGAGCGCCTCGCCCCCGAGGGAGCGGTCCTTGTCGGCAACTCGGTCGGCGGCTTCGCCGCGGCCCGACTGGCGATCCGTCGACCGGAGCTCGTTCGCGGCCTGGTCCTGGTCGACAGCGGCGGCTTCCTCGGCCGCCCGCCGCAGGTCCGCGCCTTCTGCGCCCTGATGGCGAAGCCCCGCTTCCTGCGCGCGATCTACCCCTGGTTCGCCAACCGCTACATGCGTCCGCGTAGCGACGAGGACCATCGCGTCCGCGACCTCGGGGTCGCGACCACCCGCGAGGATCCCGGCCTGCGCGCAGTCAGCGAGCTGTGGGGCAGCTTCACCTCACCCGAGCACGATCTTCGCGCCGAGGCGCCCTCGATCTCCGCGCCCACTCTGATCGTCTGGGGCAAGCGCGATCCGGTCATCCCGCTGAAGGTCGGCCGCCGCCTCGCGGCGACGATCCCGGGCGCCGAGCTCATCGTCTTCGATACCGGTCACGCGCCGGCGGTGAGCGATCCCGAGGCCTTCGCGGCTCGCTTCATTCCGTTTGCGGAAGCCGCGTTCGAGGGCTCCGCGGCGACCCCGGCGCGATGAGCGGCGAGCACAGCTGGCGCTCCGCCCAGCTCGGTGAGCGCCGGTCGGTCGAGGTTCCCAGCGGCACCATTGAGTACTTCGAGCGCGGCGACGGCCCCGCGCTCGTCTTCTCCCACGGCTGGCTGGCGAACGCAAACCTCTGGCGCAAGGTGGTCGACCTGCTCTGTGGCGAGTTCCGCTGCCTGTCCCTCGACCTGCCGCTCGGCTCGCACCGGACGCCGATGGATGCCGACGCCGATCTCAGCCCGGGCGGAATCGGTGCCCTGATCGCGGACGTGGTCGAGCGGCTCGAGCTGAGCGAGGTGACGCTGGTCGGCAACGATTCCGGCGGCGCCTACTCCCAGATCGCGCTCGCCCAGCACGGAGAGCGGATCGGCAAGCGGGTCTCGCGCCTCGTCCTCACCTCCTGCGAGACGCCATACGACGAGTGGCCTCCGCCCCCGTTCGACGGGCTGCCGGCGGCGGCGCGCGATCCCGAACTGCTTGGTCAGCTGCTTGGCGCTCTGGAGGATCCGGCGATCCGCGCCACACCACCCGCCTACGGCCTCCTGCTCAAGCGGCCGGTAGAGGCCAAGGTCTCCGACTCCTACGCTCTTCCCGCCAGTCGGGACAAGGGTGTGCTGCACGACGTCGCCAAGGCGATGGCATCAGCGTCGACGGCGCCGGTTCGCGAAGCCGGCGAACATCTCATCGCCTCGTCGGACCTGCCGGTGCGGCTGATCTGGTCGGGCGAGGACAAAGTCTTTCCGATTGCCCACGCCGAGCGCTACGCAGGCGCCCTGAAGCAGGGAGAGCTCGTCCGGATCGACGACGCCTTCAGCTTTACGCCGGAGGATCGGCCGGACGCGGTGGCTGAGGCGATCCGCGAGTTCGCCGGCTGACCCGCCGGTCCCACAGCTCAAGCAAAGCCAGGGAGAGGGCGACTGGGACCGTTGCCGGCAGGGTGTCGACGGCGAAGAAGAGCAGGTCGAACCCAAGCCCTAGCGCAGCGACCAGCGCCGCCCCCAGCAACTGCCGCCGACGGGCCGCAAAGCGTCCTATGTGTTCGCTTTGCGGCCCGTCGGCGCGGAGGGCCAGTAGGCAGCCCAGGGTGGCGGCTATGAAGAGGTCGCCGAAGCCCATCAGGGCGTCACCGAAGTGGACCACCTGGAGGCGCGGGAGTCCGCTGGGGGCGGCCGCGGTGAGGACGGCATTGGGGCCCTGCAGCAGATTGGCGGCGACGAACCAGGTATCGACGGCGGCCATCGCGTAGATCCCCAGCTTCAGCCAGAACGCCGGTGCCACCGAGACCAGCAACCAGGCGAGCCCGACGCAGCCGAGCGCGGTCAGCGCCGTCGCCGCGGCCTCGCCGAGGAGCGAGCCCGACGTGGCCCAGGCGATGACGAACAGCGGTGCGACCGCCGCCGCCCACTCCGGCCGGGCGCCGTGGACCAGCCAGCCGAGTGCTAGCGCCGCGAAGGGCGGCACGGCGACCAGCGCCAGCCAGGAGAGCGCGATCGCCGATTCGCCCTCCCAACCGACGATGCCGATCACGACGACGATCGAGAGCGCGGGGACCAGCGCCCACCAGGGGCTGCGAAAGGCATCGAGCCAGGCGAACCGGCGCGCTTGCGGCAGCGCCACCAGCGCTGCCTGCACGAGGCTGAGAATCGCTATCGAGACGGCAAAGGACGGCATCGGCCGTCCGACCCTAGCCTTCGCCTACTCCCACTCGATCGTCGCCGGTGGCTTCGACGAGATATCGAGAGCGACGCGGTTCACATCCTTGATCTCGTTGATGATCCGGTTGGAGACGCGCTCCAGCAGGTCGTATGGCAGGCGGGCCCAGTCGGCGGTCATCGCGTCGTCGGAGGTGACCGCGCGGATCACGATCGGATAGGCGTAGGTGCGGCCGTCTCCCTGCACTCCCACGGAGCGCACGACCGGGAGCACGCAGAAGGATTGCCAGAGCTGCCGGTAGAGCTCGGCGGCGCGGATCTCCTCCTGGAGGATCGCGTCGGCGGCGCGGAGGATGTCGAGCCTCTCCCTGTTGACCTCGCCGCCGACGATGCGGATCCCCAACCCAGGCCCGGGGAAAGGCTGTCGCCAGACCATCCGCTCAGGCATGCCGAGCTCGGCACCGACAGCTCGCACCTCGTCCTTGAACAGCATTCGCAGCGGCTCGACCAGGTCGAACTCGAGGTCGTCGGGAAGGCCGCCGACGTTGTGGTGGGACTTGATCGTCGCCGCGTGATCGCTGCCCCCCGACTCGATCACGTCCGAGTAGAGGGTGCCCTGGACGAGGAAGTCGACCTCGTCGAGCTTCGCCGCCTCCTCCTCGAAGACGCGGATGAACTCCTCGCCGATGATCTTGCGCTTGCGCTCGGGCTCGTCGACGCCGGCGAGCTTGGCGAGGAAGCGCTCTTCGGCATCGACGTGGACCAGTGGGATGCCGAACTGGCCGAATGCCTCGACCACCTGCTCGGCCTCGTTCAGCCGCATCAGCCCGTGGTCGACGAAGACGCAGGTCAGCTGCTCTCCCACCGCCTTGTGGACGAGCAGTGCCGCGACCGAGGAGTCGACGCCGCCCGAGAGCCCGCAGATCACCTTGCCATCACCGACCTGCGCCTGGATCGCCGCGACCTGCTCGGCGATGACGGACTGCGGCGACCACTGTTTCTCGCAGCCGGCGATCTCGCGCAGGAAGCGGGTCAAGACCTCGGTGCCGTAAGGGGTGTGGACGACCTCGGGGTGGAACTGGATCCCGTAGAGGCCGCGGTCGGGCGCCTCGCAGGCGGCCACCGGCGAGGTCGGCGTCGAGGCAAGCGCGGTGAAGCCCGGTGGGGGCTCGAAGACCGTGTCGCGGTGGCTCATCCAGCAGCTCTGCTCCTCCGGCAGGCCGGCCAGCAGTCGGCCGCCGCTGTTGCGCACGGTCAACTCAGCCCGCCCGAACTCGCCCGACTCGGCCGCTTCGACCTTGCCGCCCAGCGCCTGGACCATCGCCTGCATTCCGTAACAGATGCCCAGCATCGGGATGCCCAGGTCAAGTAGATCGGTGGGAAATGCGGGCGCCCCCGGCTCATAAACGGAAGCGGGACCACCCGAGAGCACAAGCGCCTTGGGCGCCCGCTCCCGGATCGCCTCAGCCGAAGCAGTGGCCGGCAGCAACTCGGCAAACACCCCGCATTCGCGGATTCTTCGCGCGATCAGCTGCGAGTACTGACCGCCGAAGTCGAGGACAAGAACCTCCTCCAGAGCGTGGGCTCCGTCGGGCGTCGGCTCAGCCGGCGTAGCAGCCTCGGCTTTCAGGAGCGCGTCACCCACTTCTCTCCCGGTGGGTGGCACGGCGGGCGGGGGTCCCCCATAGCGGAGGGCGCGCGAAGCGCGTCCGAGCAAATGGGGGAGGGCCGCCGTGACAGGACCCGCCGGCCAGGAAGCCAGCGTCCCTCAGTCATCCGAAACAGCCACCCCCGCCGAAACGGCAGCTCGCCCGTTCGAGCCCATACCCACCGACTGCTCGTTCTGCAGCTTCTTGCCCTCGCTCATCAGCGCCGGCGCGACCATCACCTCGGCCCGCTGGAAGGAGCGAATGTCCTCGTAGCCGGTGGTGGCCATCGAGGTTTTCAGCGCCCCCATCAGGTTGAAGGTGCCGTCGTTCTCCTGGGCGGGACCGAGCAGGATCTCCTCCATCGTCCCGTCCTGCTTGGTCGAGACCCGGGTCCCGCGCGGCAGCGAGGGATGGAAGGTGGCCATCCCCCAGTGAAAGCCGCGACCCGGCGCCTCCTTGGCGCGGGCCAGCGGCGAGCCGACCATCACCGCGTCGGCGCCGACCGCGATCGCCTTGGAGACATCGCCGCCGGTGCGCATGCCGCCATCGGCGATCACATTGACGTACTCGCCGGTCTCCAGCATGTGCTGGGCGCGCGCCGCGGCGACGTCGGCGATCGCCGTTGCCTGCGGGACGCCGATCCCGAGCACGCCACGCGTCGTGCAGGCGGCGCCAGGACCGACCCCGACCAGAACGCCGACGGCGCCGGTCCGCATCAGGTGCAGCCCGGTCGAGTAGGAGGCGCAGCCGCCGACCACGGTCGGCACCGGCACCTCGGAGATGAACTCCTTCAGGTTGAGCGGCTCTACCGTGGTCGAGACGTGTTCGGCCGAGATCACCGTGCCCTGGATGACGAGGATGTCGATCCCCGCCTCGACCGCGATCTCGTAGTGCTCGCGCACCTTCTGCGGGGTCAGCGACCCGCAGGCAACGGCGCCCCGCTCCTTTATTTCGGCGATCCGCTTGCCGATCAGCTCCGGCTTGACCGGCTCTGTGTAGATCTCCTGCATGATCCGGGTGGCCTCGTGCTTGGGCGCGGCCGCGACCTTCTCCAGCTGCTCCTCGGCATCCTCGAAGCGGGTCCAGACCCCCTCCAGGTTGAGCACTCCGAGGCCGCCGAGCTGATTGACGAGGACAGCGGTGTCGGGACTGACCACGCCGTCCATCGCCGAGGCGACCAGGGGCAATTCGAAGCGATAGGGACCCAGGTCCCAACTGATGTCTATGTCGTCGGGATCGCGGGTGCGGCGCGACGGAACGATCGCGATGTCATCGAATCCGTAGGCGCGCCTCCCCTTCTTGCCTCGACCGATGTCGATCTCCAAAATCGATCCTCCAAGGAAGTGGTGGCGTTGAACAGCCAGCCTACACTTCCGCGTGGACCCCCAGGTCCCGCACCTCGACCTCGGCGAGCAGCCGCTCGACCCGGCGAGGGTCGACGGTGCCGGCGCCGAAGTGCTGGGTCGACTCGGCGCCGCAGGCAACGCCATAGGCGAGGCATTCCTCCGGCTCGCGATCGTCGTAGAGGCCGGCGGCATAGCCGGCGAGAAAGGCATCCCCGGAGCCGACGGTCGAGACCGGGTCGAGCGGCTTGGTCCGAACTTCGAGCACGCGCCGCTCGGCGCCCTCGCCGACGACGGCGACGCAACCGTCGGGACGCGTGATCGCGGCTTCGCCGGCCCCGAGCCGGACCAGCTCGGAGAGCCCCTCGACTAAATCGTCGCTATCGGAGAACTCCTGCCCGACCAGCTCCTCGGCCTCGCGCTCGTTGGGCGTGACGACCGACGCGCCGGCGCGCAGGCCGGCCAACATCGCCTCGCCCTCCGAGTCGAGAATCGACTTGACGCCGCACTCGCGCAGGTCGTCGACCAGCCGCGCGTAGAGCTCTGCTCCGGCACCTGGCGGCAGGCTGCCGGCCAGCACGCAGATCTTCGCCCCGCGGGCCAGGTAGCGCAGCCGCTCGACCAGGCGCTCGACCTCCTCCGGGCTGACCGCCGGACCGCGCTCGTTGATCTCGGTCTGCTCCCCGGAGGTGGGGTCGACGACCGCCATGTTGATCCGCGTCTCGGCCGCGATCCAGGTGAAGTCGGTCAAGATCGCCTCGTTGCGCAGCTGTTCCAGCATCCGGTTGCCGGTCGGCCCACCCGCGAAGCCGGCGGCGACAACCGGGCGGCCGAGCAGGCGCAGGGCGCGGGCGACGTTGATCCCCTTGCCGCCGGCGACCGTTCGGCTCTCCACCGCCCGGTGGCGCCGGCCGAGGCGGAAATTCGGCACCGCGACCGTGCGGTCGATCGCGGCATTGAGGGTTACGGTGAGAATCATCCGGTGCGGCGCCTCCTCAGAAGGACTGCCGCGATCAGTATCGCCGACAGCGCCAGCACGATCCAGAGCAGATTGTCCCGGGCGAAGCTGCGCACCCGTTCGAACGTGCTCGCCTTCGGCACCGCCTGGCCCGCCAGCAGTGGAACCGACGCCGCCCGCAGGCCGTCGACCCGAACCACCGCCGCGCCCAGCCTGGCCCCGCGGCGGATCGGCCCCTTGACCTCTTGCGGCGTCCGCACCGAGATGCTCGTCCGCTGCCCAGGCCGGACCCCGACCGCCACCGTCCGCGCGGCGCGCAGCTTCAGATCGCCGCCCGAGTAGGCAATCGACGGCTCGGCGAGCGCCTGCCCGGCGTGGATCGGCACCCGCTTGCGATACCCCGAGAAGCCGTATTCGAGCAGCTGCAGGGTGTCGTCGAAGCGCTCTTCGTCGGTCTCGGTGCCGACCACGGCGGCGATCAGCTCGACCCCCTTGCGCCTCCCCGAGCCGACCAGGACGTACTTGGCGCCGAAGGTGTGCCCGGTCTTCACCCCGTTGACCCAGGGAGCCATCGAGAGCAGCTCGTCGATGGTCGAGATCCGCCGCGGGGGCCGGACGCTGCGCAACACCGCGCTGGGCGAGGCGGCGATCTTGGCGAAGGCCGGGATGGCGAGCAGATGCCGGGTGAGGGTGGCGAGGTCGGCGGCGCTCGAGTGGTTGCCCCGCTGGTCGAGGCCGATCGGGTTGGCGTAGTGCGTATCGGAGAGCCCGAGCGCCGCGGCGTAGCGATTCATCTGGCCGACGAAGCGCCGCTCCGAGCCGGCGGCGGCGCGAGCGAGGTCGTAGGCGGCGTCGTTGCCGCTGCGCAGGATCAGGCCGTAGAGCAGATCGCGAACGCTGATCCGCTGCCCTGCCCGGAGCCCGAGCAGGGACTCGCCGTATTCGGCGCTGTAGGGAGCCGCGCGGACGATCCGGTCGAGCGGCAGCTCGTGCAGAGCCACATAGGCGGTCATCAACTTGGTCGTGCTGGCGATCGGCAGCTGACGGGAAGCCGCGTGGGAGGCGAGCACTTCGCCGGAGCCGGCGTCGATCAGGGCCCAGGCGCGGGCCTCGATCCGCGGCGGCTCCGCCGCGGCGGCGGGGGCTCCGGCAAGCAGCGCGGCGGCGATCAGCGCGGCGAGGAGGGGTCGCCTGGGGCCCGTCCGAAGGCCCGCGTGTGCGACTGGCGAGCGCCGGACCAAGCGGGGCAAGGACGCAGGGAGGCCGAATAGCAGCGCTATTTGGCCGACTGAGGACGCCGCACCGCGCCGGTCCGCCGCCGCCAGGCGTGCGCGGGGGCCTTCGGACGGGCCCCTAATCACCGCAGCTTCAGCTTTTCCCCCGAGATCAGGATCTGGGGGTCGACCCCGGGATTCAGCTTGAGGATGACCGCAACCGGCACGCCGGTCTCATGGGCGATCGAGGTGAGCGTGTCGCCGCTCTGCACTTCGTAGGTCTTGGCGGTATGAGCCGGAGCCTGGCTCTGCTTCACATGCCCAGCGTGACCGGAGTCGCCGCCGGAACCTCCCCCATCGTCACCACCGCCGCCGAGCGCCGTCGCGATCACGACGACCACGACGACGAAGCCGCAGAGGACGGCGGCGGCGGCGAAAAATCTGGCGGGTGCTCTAGCGCTCAGCCCTTGACCTTGGCCTTCAGCGCCGATCCGGCGGAGAAGCGGGGGACCTTGCCGCCCGGGATCGTGATCCGCTCGCCGGTGCGTGGATTGACGCCCTGGCGCGGACCGCGCTCGGCGACGTGGAATTTGCCGAAGCCGGTGAAGCTGACCTCGCCGCCGCCGCTCAGGGTCTCGGTGATCGTCTCGAGCACCGCGTCGAGGGCATCGCTCGCGCCCTTCTTGCTGCCCACACGCTCATCCGATGCCAGTTGATCGAGAAATTCAGCCTTGGTCACGTCGAAGCTCCTCCGTCGGGTCGTTGAGGTCGGGCGGCAATCTAACAGCGACGGCGGGCGTAAGTCGGCTCTGGGCCTCGAATTCGCCCCGAGCGGCTCAGGATCCGCTGACCGTCATCTCGCCGATCAGCAAGGGTGGAGTGCTGACCGAGCCTCCGAAGGGCACCCAGCGCGACTCCGACCCGGCGGCAAGCACAGCGCGGAGCATCGCGACCAGGTCGCTGGCGATCGTGAACTCGCGCAGCGGCTCGCCCAGAGTCCCATCGCCGATCGCCCGCCCCGAGGCGCCCACCGAGAAAACGCCGGTGACCGGGTTGACTCCGGAGTGAAGGCCGGCGACGTCGTTGATGTAGACGCCGTCCCCCGCCTCGCGCAGAAGCTGCTCGAGGCTCGCCGTGCCCGGGCCGACGATCAGGTTGGATGCCGACACGCCCGGCGGCGAGCGGTAGCCGGAGCGCCCCGCGTTGCCCGTGGTCAGCGCGCCGCCGCGGCGAGCGGCGTAGGAGTCGTAGAGGTAGGTCTGCAGGCGGCCGGCCTCGATCAGCGCGGTGCGCCGGCGCGGGGCCCCCTCGGCATCGACCGGCGCCGTGGCGAAGCCTTCCGGGTCGAGGCCATCGTCGCTCAATACGAAGGCCTCGGCGGCGACCTCCTCGCCGAGCCGCCCGGCGAGCGGCGAGCGTCCGCGCTGCACCGCGTCGGCGCCGGCCGCACGGCCGAGCAGTCCGACGAAGCTGGCCGCGACGGTCGGGTCGAGCACCACCGGGCAGGTGCGCGAGGCCGGCTTCGAAGAACCGATCATCTCGGTGGCGCGCTCGGCGCCCTCGCGACCGATCGCGACCGGGTCGAGCCCCGCCGGGCCCCGTGCAAGGCCGAAGCCGAGCCCGGTCTCACGACCGTCCTCCCCCTCCGCCAGGGCCTGCAGATAGGCGTAACAGCTCGTCGTCTCGTACTCGCCTCCCGGCGCGGAGGAGGCGGCGATCGCGACGCGCTCGGCGCTGTCGAAGTAGACGGCCTGCTCGACCGCGGCGATTCTGGCGTCGGACTGCAGCGCCGTCCGCTCCACGGCCAAGGCCAGGTCGGCGATCTGGGCGGGAGACCACTCGGCCCGCGAGACGTCGCTCAAGCCGGCCAGAGCCGGAGCCTCTCCGCCATCGCCGGGGGGGCCGGCGAACTCGTCCTCGTCGGCGACACGGCCGGCCTCGACGGCACGCTCGGCGATTGCCTCTATTCCGGTGGACGAGAGGTCGGTCCCGAAGCCGTAGCCGACCCGCCCGCCGATCCAGACGCGCAGGCCGAGGCCGCGCTGGGTGGCCGCCGTCAGGCTCTCGACCTCGCCGCCGTGAACCCGGACCTCGCGGTTCTCCGCTTCGCTGGTGTAAGCCTCCGCATCACCGGCCCCCGCCGCGACGGCACGCTCGACCGCGCTCGCGGCCAACTCGGCGAGGTCGCTCACGCCTGCGTCCCTCCCACCGTCATCGAGGCGATCCGGACGTGTCCCTGGCCGGTGCCGACGGGCACTTTCTGGCCGCCCTTGCCGCACATCCCGGTCTTCATCCAGAAGTCGTTGCCGACGGCGTCGATCGCGGCCAGCGCCTGCAGGCAGTTGCCGACCAAGGTGGCCCCGCGGCACGGGCGAGTCACCTTGCCGGCCTCGATCAGGTAGCCCTCGTTGACGCCGAAGACGAAATCGCCGGTCGCCGGGTCGACCTGTCCACCGGCGAAGGAGACGGCGTAGAAGCCCTGCTCGACGTCGGCGATGATCGCCTCCGGCTCGGCCTCGCCGGGGGCGATGTAGGTGTTGGTCATGCGTGGGATCGGCAGGTAGCGGAAGCTCTCGCGACGACCGTTGCCGGTCTGGGGGGCGCCATCGCGCTCGGCGCTCTGGCGGTCGTAGAGGAAGGCGATCAGACGACCGTCCTCGATCACCTTGGTCTTCTGGGTCGGCGCTCCCTCGTCGTCGATCGCGTCGCTCCCCCACTCCCCCGGCATGCGGCCGTCGTCATAGGCGGTGAGCAAGGGCTGGGCGACCGCCTCGCCGAGCTTGCCGGCGTAGACGCTGGCGCCCTTCTGCACGTGGTCGGCCTCGAGCCCGTGCCCGGTCATCTCGTGGAAGAGGACGCCGCCGAAGCCGCCGCCGACCACGACGGGCATCGAGCCGGTGGGCGCCGGGCCGGCGTCGAGCAGGACGAGTGCCTTGCGAGCGGCGCTGGCGGCGATCGCGGCGGGGTCGTCGTCGAAGAGCTCGAAGCCACGGTGCCCGCCGAGCGTCTCGGCCCCGGTCTCGACCCTGTCGCCGCGGCGGGCGACGACCTGGGCGCCGATCCGCACCCGGGTGCGATCGTCGCCGCTGAGCAGGCCGGTGGAGTTGGCGACGGCGACCTCGCGTCGCGCCTCGCCGTAGGAGGCCATCGCCTGAGCTATCTCGCCACCAGCCGAGCGGGCGCGTTCGTCCAGCTCGCGCAACAGCTCCGCCTTGCGCGCGGCAGGGACGTCGCCCGGCGGGCGCTCGATCGGCTGCGGGCTCCTCTGCTGAGCACTCAAAGGTCGCGGCTCGGCGCGATCGCCACGCAGCGCCGCAGCCGCCTCGTCGGCTGCCCGTTCGATGTCGGCGGGGTCGAGGCCGTCGACGTGGGCGAAGTAGGTCGTGCCGCCACTCAGCACCCGCACCCCGGCTCCCTCTTCGGCGCCGCTCTGCACCGACTCGATCCGCGACTCGTCAATCGCCAGGGTCAGGCCGCTGCGCCGTTCGGCGAAGACCTCGGCAAACTCGCCGCCGTGGGCGAGGGCGCGGGCGATGACCCGCTCGGCGACCGTCGGGTCGAGCAGCTCGGCTCCCGGGCTCACTGCTTCGGCTTCTTTCCGGCGACCTCGATCAGCCTGCCGGCGGCGACGAAGAGCTCGCCGCCCACCGCCGAGTCGCCGGCGTGATCCGCGGCGCGCCCGCCCTTGTAATAGAGGCGGGCGAAGGGGCGGCGCGAGGCGCGCCGACGGCGCATGTAGGCGGCGGCCTCGTCGGCGTAGCCGGAGACCCGATCGAGGAGGACTCGGTGCGGCTTAGGCGGCATCGGACCTCGCCTCCCCCGCTCGCCCGTCGCCACCGGCGGACAGGTCGCGCAACACCGCGCGCATGTCGAAGAAGGCCAGCGAGGCCAGCGCGAAGCGCTCCGTCACCGCAACCGCCGCCAGCCCGGCGTGGCGCAGGGCGAAGACCTCACCCTGCTCGGTGCCGATGTGGACCTGCTCGACCGGCTCGCCGTCGGCGCGATCGGCGGCCTCGAACAGCGCCGCCGCACCCTCCCGCCAGTGCCCCGAATCGCTGCTGGCGGCCAGAACGACACCATCGGCGTCGAGGATCGCGGCCCCGCGCAGGTCGAGCGACATCTCGGTCAGGTAGGCGAGAGCGCCCTCGGCGGCATCGCCTGAAACAACCCCGGTCGCGGCATCGTCGGGCATCTCGGCCAAAATACCGGCCCCGTGTCCCTGGCCCGCGCTTCCTGGATCACCGTCGTCGCCATCTGCGCGATCGCGGCCGTGCTCTTCGCGATCAGCGGCTACACCGGCTACACGGTCACGGTGATCGCCGTCGGCCTCGCCGCCGCGGTCAATCTGCTGCCTTCGCCGTAAACCGCCGCCTCCTAGTTCAACCGGCGCGATACGGGCCCTCGTCGCCTTCGGGCTTGCGGAGGGAGGTCTCGGGCTCGACGTGGATCAGGACGTCGGCGCGGCGAATTTCAGCCTCGATCTCGCCGCGCATCTGGTGGGCGAGCTCATGGGCCCGCTCGAGGCTGGTCCCCGAGCGGTACTGCACGTGGAAGTCGATGTAGCGACGGCTGCCGGCGCGGCGGGCGCGCAGCTTGTGGTAGCCGGCGACCTCCTCGGTGCGGGCCGCGGCAATCGCCGCCTCGATCCGGTCCATCTCGTCGTCGGGCAGCGCTTCGTCGATCAGCACGCCGGAGGAGCGGCGCAGGATCCTCAGGCCGGCGGTGACGATCGCCGCGGCCACGACCAGGGCGGTGATCGAGTCGAAGGCGACGATGCCGGTGATCTGAACCAGCGCGAGGCCGACGAGGACGCCGGCCGAGGTGAGGGCATCGGTGCGCAGGTGCGCCGCGTCGGCCTCCAGGGCCGGAGAGTCGTCCTCTTTCGCCCGCCGTGAGAGGACCGTGGAGACGACCAGGTTGGCAAGGACCGAGAAGCCCATCACGGCCATGCCGACGCCGAGGGCCTCGACCTGGGACCCGACCACCAGCCGGTGGGTCGCCTCGAAGACGATGATCCCGGCTCCGACCAAGATCAGCATTCCCTCGATTGCCGCCGCCAGGCTCTCGACCTTCTCGTGACCGTAGGGGTGGTCGGCGTCGGCCGGCTCGCCCGCCTTGCGCACCGAGACGAAGGCGATGACCGAGGCAACCAGGTCGATCAGCGAGTGGACCGCCTCGGTGACGATCGCGATCGAGCCGGTGATCGCCCCGGCGGCCAGCTTGATCGCGATCAGGACTAGGTTGGAGGCGATCGAAAGCGCCGCCGCGCCGCTTTTGGTGCGGATCATCTTCCCGCCGGCGCCGCACCGCCGGCGCTCAGGTGCCGAGCCAAGAGCCTCGCGGCGCGACCGCGGTGGCTGATCTCGTTCTTCTCCGCCTGGCTGATCTCGGAGTAGGTGCGGGGATCGTCGGGGCCGGTGGCGTCGGGGACGAAGGCCGGGTCGTAGCCAAAGCCACCCTCGCCGCGGGCGCTCTCGATCAGGCGACCGTCGCAACGGGCCTCGAAGACGTGCTCGGAGCCATCGTCTTCGATCAGCGCCAGCGCGCAGACGTAGTAGGCGCCCCGCTCCTCGCCGGCCGCGGCGACCTCGCGCAGCAGCTTTTCCAGGTTCTCCTCGTCGCTGGCGCCCTCACCGCCGTAGCGCGCCGAGTGGATCCCGGGGCGGCCGCCAAGCGCCACCGCGCCGATCCCCGAGTCGTCGGCGATCGTCGCCTCGCCCGTCGCCTCGTGCGCCGCCCGCGCCTTGTCGAGGGCGATCGCGGCGAAGCTGTCGCCATCCTCCGGCGGTAGCTCGACCCCTTCCGGCAACGGCTCCAACTCGACCCCGGGCAGCAGTTCGCGCATCTCGCGCAGCTTGTGCTTATTGCCCGTGGCGAAGATCAAAAGAGGCTCTCAGGCGCCAGCTACCCGCTCCTGCACCTGGCGCAGTCGCGAGATGCCCATCTCGGCGAGCCCCAGCAGCTCGTCGAGCGAGGCGCGCGAGAGCGGCGTCCGCTCCGCGGTCGCCTGCACCTCGACCAGGCCGCCGTCGCCGGTCATCACCACGTTCGCGTCGACCTCGGCGCGCGAGTCCTCGCCGTAATCGAGGTCGCAGAGCGCCCGCCCGTCGACCATGCCGACGCTTACGGCAGCGACCGATCCGGTCAGCGGCATCGTCTCGATCTTGTTCGCGTCGAGCAGCTTCTGCAAGGCAAGGCGCAGCGCCACGTAGCCGCCGGTGATCGCCGCGCAACGGGTGCCGCCATCTGCTTCGAGCACGTCGCAGTCGACGTAGACGCTGCGTTCGCCCAGCGCCTTGAAGTCGACCACGACCCGCAGCGAACGGCCGATCAGCCGCTGGATCTCGACCCCGCGGCCGTCCTGCTTGCCGCGCGAGATGTCGCGCGCCTTGCGGTCGCCGGTCGAGGCGGGCAGCATCGAGTACTCGGCGGTGACCCAGCCTTTGCCCCGGCCCCCCATCCACTTCGGCACGCTCTCGTTGACCGAGGCGGTGCAGATCACCCTGGTTTTGCCGATCGAGATCAGCGCCGAGCCGTCGGCACTGGCAACGAAGCCGGGGTCGATGTCGATCGGCCGGATGTCGGCCGGAGCACGGTCGTAGCTACGCGAGGCTGGCATGCCGCGAGTCTGTCATGAGCCTGCCGGTCTTGGCACCGAGACTCACGCCTCCGGCCACACGCGCAGCCCACGCTGGGCGAAGTGCGCATCGAGGGCGAACGCCTCACCGCCGCCGTCGCGCTCAATCAGGGCGAAGGAAGTCGCGTCGACGTAGCTCCACTGCTTGTCGCGATGGCGCTCGAGGATCTGCCAGGCCTCGTCCTCCACGTCGGGCTCCAACCGCACCAGCTCGATCGCCTCGCCGGCCCGAAAGCGGCGACCCCATTCGATCGCCTCCTCGCGCCCGACCCTGACCAGCAGCGCCGTGTAGGTCTCGGCGAAGACGTAGTTGGAGGTGAAGAGCGTCGCGCCGGCCTCGATCAGACTCGCCAACGCCGCCCGCGCCCGCTCGTGCTCGGCCTCCGATTCGTTGCGCAGCGCGACGAACGCGCTGGTGTCGACGAAGACCGACCTCATGAGCCGTAGAGGTCGCGGTCCAGCGTGCTCACACTCGTGCCCTCGCGACCCTTCCCAGGCGCCTCGTCGACGAGGAAGCGAAGCAGTGGGTCGCCGGCGGGATCGGCGAGCCGGCCGCGCTCGGCGTCGATCAACTCGCGCACCACCGCGGCGATGCTGCCGGACTTGCCCGCTCGCTGCCGCAGCCAGCGGTACTGGCCCTCGTCAAGATATAGCTGGGTTCGATGCTTCATGCTGGAATACAGCATAAGCCTAGCGTCGGTCGCCATCCCCGCACCGCGTCCTTGAGACCCGTTCGGATGCGTCGCGGGGGCAACGAACGGGGCGGCCCGCACAGCGAGCCGCCCCTCCTCCACCCTCATTTGAAAGCCACCTTGTCGACCGCCTCCTTGATCTTGTTGACGATCACGTCGGCGAGCTCGGTCCCCTGTTTGCCTGAGTACCCCTTCATCGCGGCGACCATCCCGACCATCAGCAACGAGACGAGCAGGATCAGGCCGACGTACTCGACCGTGCCCTGCCCCCGCTCGCCACCGGCCAGAGCCCGGATCGCCCGCACTCGCCACTCGATCGCGGCGTGTGCGATACCCATCAGCGCGTAGATCATCGAAGCCTCCTTTGGATTTGCCCCGATGCTCCAAGGCCGCGCGTCACGGATCTAGACGTAAATGGGCCAACTCTGCGGCCGAAATGTCAAAAGTCGGTCACAAGCAGCCACCGGCGCCGGGGCGGGTACGCTCAGCGGCCGATGCGGGTGCTGGTAGTCACCAACTTCGTTCCGGATGCAGCCGCGCCACAGCGGGGCCGGTGGGTGCGCGACCAGGTCGAGGAGATCCGCCGCCTAGGCGTCGACGTCGACGTGTTCAGCTTTCCCCGTGGCTCCAGTCACTACATCCCCGCCGCGCTGCGCCTGCGGCGATTGCTGCGCCGCGAGAGCTTCGATCTCGTCCACGTCCACTACGGACTGACCGCTTGGTCGGCGCTGCTTGCCGGCGCCCGGCCGCTGGTCGTCACCTTCCATGGCACCGACGTGCGCCATCCCGTGGTCGGCCCGCTCTCGCGGCGCATCGCCTGGCGCGCCGATCTCGTCGCCGCCGTCTCGGGTGCGCTCTTCGGGCCCGAGGACGACAGGCCGGGCCTCCCCCCCGTGCCCGGCTCCGCGGTCCTGCCCTGCGGCCCCGACCTCGGCCGCTTTCGCCCCCTGCCCCGACCCGAGGCCCGGCGGCAGCTCGGCCTCGACCCGGAAGGCCGCTACCTGCTCTTCCCCGCCAACCCGGATCGCGATGAGAAGCGCGTCGATCGTGCCATCGAGGTGGCGGCGACCAGTGGAGCCGAGCTGCTCACCGGAGGCGCGATCGATCCGGACCTGATGCCGCTCTGGGTCAATGCGGCGAACGCGGTCCTGGTCACCTCCGACTACGAGGGATTCGGCCTGGCCTGCGTCGAGGCGCTCGCCTGCGACGTGCCCGTCCTCTCGACCCCGGTCGGGATCGCGCCATTTGCCCTAGCCGGGATCGAGGGGGCCCTCTGCGCGCCCTTCGATGCCACCGCCTGGACCGACGCGCTGCGTCCCCATCTGGCGGCACCCGACCCTCGGGTCGGCGGCGGCGCACGCGCGGCCTCGCTGTCGGCGACGCGAATGGCCGAACGAACGCTCGCCGCCTACGAGGGCGTGCTCGTCCGCCGAAGTAGCGGCAAGTAATAGATTGGGTTGGCGATGAGCGAGGAGAAGCGCGACCCCGGCAACGACGCCCCCGGCGCCCAGGTTGAGGCGGCCGAACGGCGGCTGCGACAGGCGATGGAGGCCACGGTGGCGGCGGAAGAGCGAGCCACCGCGGAGATCAGAGCGCTCGAAGTAGATCTGGAGAAGGAGCGCCAAGCCGGCGCCGAAGCGTTGGAGAAGCTGCGCCGGGAGCACGCCGCGGAGCTGGAGCGCGAACGCGGCGCCAAGGACCGGGCGATCGCGGCCGCCGAGAGCCGGCTGGCCGAGATCGAGGCCCAGACCGAGGCCGCCGAGAAGCGGGTCGAAGAGGCCGAACGGCGCACCGCCTCGGCGGCGGGCTCCAGCGCGGATGTCGAGACCCGCGCCCGTGAAGCTGCCGCCGCCTGGTTGCGAGGCCAGGTCGAGGCGATACGCCGAGAGGCGGCGCAGCGATAGCGTCGACATCCGAGTGCGACGTTGCCGTCGTCGGCGGCGGCGCCGCGGGACTCTGGACGGCACTGCGCGCGGCGGAGGAGGGCGCGGCGGTCTCGGTGATCTCGCGCACGCCGCTCTCCCAGAGCGCCAGCTTCTGGGCCCAGGGCGGGCTCGCCGCGGCGCTCGAGCCCGGCGACTCGCCCGCCCAGCATGCCGCTGACACGATCGCCGCGGGTCGGGGACTTTGCCGCCCGTCCGCCGTGCAGACGCTGGTCGACGAGGCGCCCGCGGCGGTGACCGAGCTGCGCGGGCGAGGCGTCGCCTTCGACCTCAACCCAGACGGTGAGCTGGCGCTCGGCCTGGAGGGTGGCCACGCCCACCGCCGCATCGTCCACGCCGGGGGCAGCCAGACGGGGCACGAGATCACCGCGAAGCTGGCGGCGATGGTTGCCGCAGAGCCCCGCATCGCCGTCCGCGAGAAGACCTCGGCCGTCGGGCTGTGGAGCGACGGCGAGCGCTGCCATGGGCTACTGACCGACGCCGGCCCGATCGCGGCGGCGGCGACCGTCGTCGCAACCGGCGGCGCCGCGGCGCTATGGCGCCGGACCAGCAACCCCCGGGGTGCGATCGGCGCCGGGTCGGTCATGGCCGCCGCCGCGGGCGCCGATCTGGCCGACCTCGAGTTCTGCCAGTTCCACCCGACCGCCCTGGCGTTGCCCGGGACTCGCTTCGACGGGCAGTTGATAACCGAGGCGGTGCGTGGCGAGGGAGCGACCCTGCTCGATGCCGCCGGGCAGCGCTTCACCGACGAGCTGGCACCCCGCGACGAGGTCACCGCGGCGATCCTCGACCGGATCGTGGCCGACGGGG
This sequence comes from uncultured Solirubrobacterales bacterium, assembly GCA_963824705.1. Lineage (GTDB taxonomy): Bacteria > Actinomycetota > Thermoleophilia > Solirubrobacterales > 70-9 > VRUE01. The sequence goes on along the minus strand of CAWGQE010000003.1, from coordinate 804,218 downwards.
GCGGCAGCGTGCGCCTCGACCTGCGCGAGCTCGATCCCGCGCGCTTCCCCAACATCTTCGAGTCGCTGCGCGAGGCGGGGCTCGATCCGGGCGCCGAGCCCGTCCCGGTCGCTCCCGCCGCCCATTACATGATGGGTGGGATCGCGGTGGACCTCGACGGGCGCTCCTCGCTGCCGGGCCTTTTCGCGGTTGGCGAGTGCTCCTGCACCGGCCTCCATGGCGCAAACCGCCTCGCCTCCAACTCGCTCAGCGAGTGCTTCGTCTTCGGCGGCCGCGCTGCCCGGGCAGCGCTGGAGGAGAAGCCGGCGAGCAGCATCCCGTCGCCCGGGGATTGGCGCTTCCAGCCACCGACCGAAGCCACCCGCGACGCGGTTTGGCGGCTCGCCGGACCGATGCGCCAACCCGAGCAGCTGCGCGAGCTGCGCGGCGACCCCTACCCGCTCGCCGCCGCGATCGCGACCTGCGCCCTGGAGCGAGTCGAGTCGCGCGGAGGCCACCTGCGCGCCGACTGCCCGAGCATTGACCCCGAGCTCGACGGCATCCACATCGTGTTCGGCCCGAGCGGCGAGACACGGCGCGAGGAGTGGCACTGAGCTAGCTTCAGCGCATGCTGCTGCTCGGAGTCGACGTAGGCGGGACCTTCACCGACGCCGTCCTGCTCGACGGCGAGACCGTTCACACGGCGAAGCTGCCGACCACGCCCGAGGATCAGTCGGTCGGCGTCATCGGCGCGATCGAGGCGGTGCTGAGGAAGGCGGGCGCCAAGCCGGCGGCGGTCGAGTCGTTCGCCCACGGGATGACGGTGGGCACCAACGCGCTGCTGGAGGAACGCGGCGCCCGCACGGCACTGATCGCCACGCAGGGTTTTGCCGACCTGCTGGAGATCGGCCGTCAGGATCGCCCCGAGCTCTACCGGCTCTGCAGCCCGAAGCCGGCGCCGCTGGTCGGGGCGGATCTTCGCTTCGAGGCGAGCGAGCGGGTCGGGCCCGAGGGCGAGATCGATCCGCTCGCCGATGGGGAGGCGCAGCGGCTGGCGGATCTGGTCCGTGGGAGCGGCGCCGAAGCGGTGGCGATCTGCCTGCTCTTCTCCTACCTAGATCCGTCGCACGAGCAGGCGATCGCCGAGCATCTGCGCAGCGAGCTGCCTGACGTCCACGTCTCGGCCTCGCACGAGGTCCTGCCCCGCTTCCGCGAGTACGAGCGCTGCTCGACGACGACGATCGACGCCTACCTCTCGCCCCTCCTCGGCCGTTACCTGGGACGGCTCACCGAGGCGGCGACAGGCGCCGGGCTCCCACGCCCGGTCGTCATGCAGTCCTCCGGCGGCGTCGCCGGCGCCGAGGAAGCCGCGCGGGCGGGGGCCTGGAGCGTCCTCTCCGGACCGGCAGGCGGCGCGATCGGAGCCGGGCTCCTCGCCCGCATCAGCGGTGACGGCAACGCGCTCGGCCTCGACATGGGCGGTACCTCCTGCGACGTCTGTGTGGTCGAGGCCGGCGAGGTGAGGCGAACCGACTCGCGCCAGATCGATGGCCGCACGATCCAGCTGCCGATGGTCGACGTGCACACCGTCGGCGCCGGAGGCGGCTCGGTCGGCTGGCGCGACCCCGGCGGGGCGCTGCGGGTCGGGCCGCGCTCGGCGGGCGCGGAGCCGGGGCCCGCCTGTTATGGACGCGGCGGAACCGAGCCCACCGTGACCGACGCCAACCTGCTGCTCGGCCACCTCGCCGCCGAGTCGACCCTTGCCGGGGGCGTCGCCCTCGACCTCGACGCTGCCAGCGCCGCCGTCGGCGCGCTGGCCGGTTCGCTCGGCCTCGGCGAGCTCGAGACCGCCGAGGGAATCGTGCGGGTGGCCAACCAGGAGATGGTGCGGGCACTGCGTGTCGTCACCGTCGAGCGCGGGATCGACCCGCGCCGCTTCGCGTTGCTGCCCTTCGGCGGCGCCGGGCCGATGCACGCGGCGGCGATCGCCGGCGAGATCGGCATCGAGCGCATTCTCTGCCCGCGCGCCGGCGGCGTCCTCTCGGCCCTCGGCCTCTGTGCTTCGAACCGCCGCCGCGACACCAGCCGCACGGTGATGCTCAGCGGCGAGGACCTCGAGGCGGAGCGGATCGCCGCCGAGGTCGACGAGCTGGTCCTCCGCCTACAGGGGACCTCGAGACCGCAAAAACCCTTCTTGAAGACGGGTTTTTGCGGTCTCGAGGCGGTCTATGAGATGCGCTACGCAGGGCAAGCCTTCGAGCTGTCGGTCCCGGGAAGCACGCGCCCTGACCCCGACGACCTGATCGCCCGCTTCGAGCGGGCTCACGAGGAGCGCTACGGCCATCGCGATCCCGACGGCGAGGTCGTCCTCGTCCACATCCGCCTGGCCCTGGTGGCGCCCGGCCCGCAACCACGACTCACCGCGGCGCCGGGGGGCCGTCTGCGCGAGAGCGAGCGGCCGGTGCGCTTCGGGGGCGAGTGGGTTCAGACACCGATCCTGCACGGAGAGCCCCCGGCCGGTCACGAGGCTGACGGCCCGGTCGTCTTCGAGCTCCCCGAGGCGACCCTCGTCGTCCCGCCGGGCTGGCGCACCGAGGTGGACGAGGCCGGCACCATCCAAGCGGAGATCGAGCGATGAGCGGGTTGGATCCGGTCAGCCTGCAGGTGATGATCGGCGGACTGCGGGCCGCCTGCGACGAGATGGGCGCGACGTTGATCCGCTCCGCCTACTCAGCCAACATCAAGGAGCGCCACGACTGCTCGACCGCGCTCTTCGACGCCCGGGGCGAACTTGTGATGCAGGCCGAGCACATCCCCGTGCACCTCGGCTCGATGCCAGATGCGGTCGCCGCCGTGCTGGACGAGGAGCACACGCCGGGGGACGCTTGGATCCTCAACGACCCCTACCGCGGCGGCACCCATCTGCCCGACGTCACCCTGATCTCGCCGGTCTTCGTCGCCGGCGATCTGCTCGGCTTTGCCGCCTCGCGCGCCCACCACGCCGACATCGGCGGTCCCAGTCCAGCCGGAATGCCGGCCCACTCGCGCAGGCTCGACGAGGAGGGCGTGGTGATCCCGCCGACCCGCATCGGGGAAAGCGACCTGGAGCGGATCGCCGGCCAGATGCGCGCGCCGCGCCAACGCCTCGCCGACCTGCGCGCTCAGGCGGCGGCAAACCGGATCGGCGAGCTGCGACTGGCCGAGCTGTCAGAGCGCGACGGCCTCGAGCGGCTGCGCACCGGCATGGCGGAGATCCTCGCCTACGCCGAGCGCCGCACCCGCGCCGCCCTGGCGGAGCTTCCCGACGGCAGCTACACGGCGGAGGATGTCCTCGAGGACGACGCGAACGGCGCTCTCCGGGATGTCACCCTGCGACTCGAGGCGAGCGTCCGCGGCGACCGACTCGTGCTCGATTTCAGCCGCACCGACGACCAGATCGACGGCAACCTCAACTGCCCGCTCTCGGTGACCAAAGCGGCGGCGTTCTTCGCGGTGCGGGTTCTGACCGACCCCGACGCCCCTCCCTGCGCCGGCGCATACCGCCCGATCGAGGTGATCGCACCCGAGGGCTGCCTGCTCAACGCGCGCTTCCCGGCCGCGGTCGCCGCCGGCAACGTCGAGACCTCCAGCCGCATCGCCGATCTGACCATCGCCGCCCTGGCAGGCGCCCGGCCGGTGCCGGCGCAGGGCCAGGGAACGATGAACAACCTGACGCTCGCCGGAGAGGGCTTCACCTACTACGAGACCCTGGGCGGCGGTCAGGGCGCCTGCCCCGACGCCGACGGTCCGAACGCGATCCACGTCGGGATGTCGAACACGCTCAACACCCCGGTCGAGGCGCTGGAGACCGAGTTCCCGCTGCGGGTGCGCGAACTGGCCCTTCGCCACGGCAGCGGTGGGGGCGGCTCGCAACGTGGCGGCGAGGGGATCGTGCGCGAGATCGAAGCCCTGGCGCCGATGCGCTACACGCTGATCGGCGAGCGCCGCCGCCATCGCCCGCGCGGTCGCGACGGCGGCGAGGACGGCGAGGCCGGTGCCGACTTCCTCAACGGCAAGCGGCTGCCGAGCAAGGGTGAGGGGGAACTGCAATCCGGCGACATACTGCGGATCGAAACGCCCGGCGGAGGCGGCAGTGGCCGGGTGTCGGATCACACACAGCATTAATTTGGCGATTCGGCCGGCCTGGTCTAGAATGCGCGGCCTTGGGCGGGGCTCTCGCCTGGACAGGGGTCCAAATGGCGCTCACCTCCCAGCCGGAGACTCACCAACCTTCTTGAGGTACGACTTCAAATGCCGATCGCTTTAAAGGAATGGGCTGTAACGGTGCGCGCTCTCGCCGAGGGCGAGCAGCTTCTGACCCTGCGCAAGGGCGGGATCCGCGAGGACAACAAGCACTTCGAGCTCGACCACGAGCGCTTCTTCCTCTACCCGACCTTCGACCATCAGCGGAACAACCTCGTCCGCGAGTCCCATCACCCGGAGCTGCGCCGCGCGCTCGAGGAGGGTGTCTGGCCCGACGAGGAGCCGCCACCCGCGGCGCTGATCCAGGACGGCGGCATCCCCCAGCCCGACCGCGTCCGGCTGCGCTGCTGGGCCGAGGTCACCGACCATCTGACGGTCACCAACCCGCGCATCGTCGACGAGCTTTCGCCCTATTACGTCTGGACCCCCGACTACGCGGAGAAGCGGCTCAACTGGAAGCGGCGCCACCCGCTGCACATCCTTTTGCTGCGGGTCCACCGCATCCCGCGGCCGGTCACGGTCCGGGTCCGCGACGAGTACCACGGCTGCCGCTCCTGGGTAGAGATCGACCGCGATCTGCCCTTCGAGGGCACCCCCGTGATGGCCGACGAGGAGTTCGATCGCGCCCGTGCCGAGATCCACTCGGCATGCACCTCCTCAGAACCCGTCCTGGTCTAAGACTGCCTTAGTAGGCTCGCCCCATTCCTTGGGTCGAGACTCACTCCCTTAGTTTTACGGCGCGGCATGACAGCGGCGACGCGGCATTTGCCGAGCGCACGCTGGACCGCATGGAGGAACTGCGACTGCGCCTGGAGGACCGTTTCGCGACGGTCCCCGGCCAGGTCACCGTCGTCATCCACACCAACCCTGCGCTGCTCTCGCTGGCCCATCCCTTCCTGCCCGCGGCGCGCTGGTCGGCTGCCCCGGCGGGGCGGCGCTACCTCGCCGGCTGGGCGATGGCGACCGAGCTGCACGTGCTCAACGACCCCCACATGGAACGGCGCGCCGCCGGCGACGACTCGCGCGAGGCACTGCGCGGCACCGCCGAGCGCCTCTACGCCCAGCTCGTGATCGCCGCCAACAACCCGGACCTCCCCCCCTCTTGGACGCCGCGCCGTTTCGCCCGCTATCTCGGCTGGGCCTGGTTGGTCGAGGGCGGCGCTCAGTACTTCGCCCGCCAGGTCGGTCTCTACCGGGCGGCGGTGATCCGACGCCTGCGCGAGAGCTCGCGGCCGTCCTTTCCGCCCTCGCGGCGCGACGCCGTGATCCTCGGCGGCACCCTCTTCGACCTGCTCGAGACCGAACGTGGCCCGGAGGCCTGCGAGCGCCTCGCCCTGAAAATCCTCCCCGGCGGCTCGACACCCACGCTCGAAGCCGCTTTCGACGCCCGCATCGACGAAATCGAGGACGCCTGGCGCGACTACCTGCGCGCCATGGTCCGGCCCAGCGCCCCTTGATACGCCAGATGAAGCATTGTCTCCCCTCCGAGGGACACAATGCTTCATTTCAGCTGGATACCCCCCAGGCATCGCCATTCTGGGCGCGCTCGAAGCCGATCCAGAGGGCGTTCATCGCGGTTGTGACCATGCGGTCTCGGGAAACCTCCGGGTGCTCCGCCCACCAGACGGCGAGGCCCTGGAGGACGCCGCGGAGGACGACCCAGACCATTTCGATCCCCTCGCCGTCGACCGAGCCAGCGACGTTCTCGGAGCCGGGCTCGGCGGCGAAGAGCGGCAGGATCGCCTCGCGGCTGCGCTCGGCGACCTCGGCGTGGACGGCCTCGATCTCGGGATCGGTGCTGTAGCGGAAGAGGACCCGTCCGGCAAACGGGTGCACTTCGACGTAGGCGAACCAGGCATCGAAGGACTGGGCGATCCGTAGCTCGAGCGGATCGTCGCCGACGAAGTGCTCGCCCCAGACCTCCCGCAGCTCGGCGAAATGGCGCTCGAGCAGGTCCCGGTAGAGCTCGCGCTTGGAGTCGAAGTGTTCGTAGACGACCGGCGGCGTGACTCCCGAAGCGCGAGCGATCGCCTCGATCGAGGCGCCCCGATAGCCGTGCTCGGAGAACAGAACCGTGGCCGCGTTGGCAATCACCTCGCGCCGTGCCGCCGCCGTCATCCGTCGCCGCGGCCGTTCGTTCTGTTCGCCTTCCGTTGACATCCTAGTTGCCCCTAGGTACGGTACCGAGAATTCCTAGCCGTCGCTAGGTTAGCTTTTGAACAGGAGGGAGCCATCGTGATCGTCTCTGTTCATCTCGCCGAAGTCGGCTGGCGCCGAGCGCCGCGCATGCTGCGTGAACGGCCGCGCCTGCGTGATGTTTCCGGCCTGACCTACGCCGAACCAGTCCTCAGCACGCCACTCCGCGACGGCCCGGTACCCCGGCCAGGACCAGGAAGGATCGGCTTGATCGCCGCCTGGGAGGACGACGGCGCGCTCGATCGATTCCTCGACGACCACCCCCTTGCCGCGCGTTTCGCCGATGGCTGGCAGGTGCGACTCGAGCCGCTGCGGGTCTACGGCTCGTGGTCACGGATGCCGGGTCTGCCATCACAGGAGAAGCCGGTGGACGACGGGGAGCCAGTCGCGGTGCTGACGCTCGGCCACACGAAACTCCACCGCGGCGTCCCCTTCATGCGCGCCTCGGAGCCGGCGGAGCGCGCGGCGGTCGGTAACCCAGCCGTGCTTGCCTCGACGGGCTTTCTCCGGCCGCCACGCTTCGTCTCGACCTTCTCGCTCTGGCGCAGCGCGGCGGCAATGCGCGAGTACGCGCACAGCCACGATGGGGCCCACCAAGCAGCAGTGCGAGCCGACCGGGCCAAGCCATTCCACCGCGAAGCCGCCTTCATCCGTTTCCGGCCCTACGCCTCGCAAGGCACCTGGAACGGCCGCAACCCGCTGGCGGCCTAGCCTTCTCCCGACGTTCCCTCGAGCACCTCGCGCGCCCGCTCGGCGAGCTCCTCGGCGACGAGCACTTCGCGTGGCCCCGCGGCGAGGAAGTCGGGCACGTCCCAGCCCGCCGCCCGCCTCAGCATGCTCGGGATGCCGTGCTCGGAGAGCAGCCCCTGGATCATTTCCGCCTCGGCCTGCTGCTGGCCGTAGCCGACCTTGACCAGCTTGCCCCTACCCGGAGACAAGCTCAGCCTCGGCGATCTTCCCGTCCCTGATCCAGAACCCTTTGAGGTCGGGGGCGTCCGGCTCGGCAAGCGAGACGATCAGGTAGACGGCATCGGGCCAGCCGGCGAGGTTTACGTCGGTCTGCGAGGGATAGGCGACGCTCTTGGTGTGCGAGTGGTAGATCCCGACCAGCTCCTCCCCCGCATCTTCGATCGCCCGCATCAGCCGGAACTGCTCTTTCGCGTCGATCGAGTAGCGCAGCGGACTGGCCTCGGCGTTTTCGGCGCGGTAGACGGTGGCGGCATCGCCGTCCGCGCCACCGACCATCCCGCAGCACTCGTTCGGCAGATCTTCCCGTGCATGGGCGACAATCTCGTCGACGAGGCTCTGGGAGATCCGCATCGGCGGAGTGAGGCCGGGGACTACCACCAGACGGTGGAGTCCAGATTCTCTATCTCGTCGATCGGGCGGGTGTAGACGCCGGAGGAGAGGTACTTCCAGCCGTCGTCGGGGATCAGGAAGACGACGTTGCCGCTGTCGAGCTCCTCGCCGATGCGGACCGCGATGCGGGCGATCGCGCCGGAGGAGACGCCGGCGAAGACGCCCTCCTCGTCGAGCAGTTTGCGAGTCCAGACGATCGCGTCGCGGTTGGAGACCATGATCTTGCGGTCGAGCAGGGTGATGTCGATGATCGGCGGGATGAAGCCGTCGTCGAGCGAGCGCAGGCCGTGGACCATCTCGCCCTGCATCGGCTCGGCGGCGACGATCAGCGTCTCGGGGTCGTGCTCCTTCAGCCGCCGCCCGTTGCCCATCAGGGTGCCGCCGGTGCCGAGGCCGCCGACGAAAGCGGTCACCTCGTCGAGCTCCTCAAGGATCTCCACCGCCGTGCCGTTGTAGTGGGCCAGCGGATTGGCCTCGTTGCCGTACTGGTAGGGCATGTAGTAGCGCGAGTCCTTCGCCATCTCCAGCGCCACCTCGACCGCCCCGTTGGAGCCCTTGGCTCCCTCGGAGTAGGCGATCTCCGCCCCGTACATCTCGAGCAGCTGGGTGCGCTCGGCGGTGACGTTGTCGGGCATCACGACCTTGAGGTCGTAGCCCTTGCGGCGGCAGATCATCGCCAGCGAGATGCCGGTGTTGCCGGAGGTCGGCTCGAGGATCGTCTGCCCGGGTTCGATCGCCCCTTCCGCCTCGGCCGCCTCGATCATCGATTTGGCGACACGGTCCTTGACCGAGCCGGTCGGGTTGCGGCCCTCGAGCTTGGCGTAGATGCGGACGTCGGGCTTGGGCGAGAAGCGCGGCAGCTCGACCAGCGGGGTATTGCCGATCGACTCGACGATGTCGCCGAAGCGTCCCCCGCAGGGTCGGTTGAGTAGCTCGTCGCGCGGCATCTCGATCTCCCGTTACTTCAAAAAGTATAGCCATGGCCGAGAAAGGTAGTGGGTCAGTTTGGTCTCGCGCCGCAGGATCAAGCTCCAAGGCCCAGAAAGGCACCAGATGAGCGTCGCTCCGTCCCTGGTCTCAGGCGAGGTCTATATGGATGAGCACTGGCCACATGGCCTTTCCTGCGGCCAGTGCTTCCACGTATTCAGCGAGCCAGAGCGTTTCTCAGAGCGGCTATACGCCTTCCTGGGCGACCAACCGCTCGTTGAGGTTCTCTGCGTCCCGTGCGCTACGAACTTTCCGTCACGATCAGAGCCTTAGGGGCGTCCCGCTGTACCCGCTCAGCGGCGTCCTCGGCTCCCCCTTTTGACACATAGCTCTCCGCCGAGTCGGCGATGATCTCGTGGTTCCCCGCAGCTCTCAAGCGCCAGCGCCATTCGCCGGCCTTGTCGCGGTAGACGTAGAAAAACGGGTTGTCGGACATGCGGTTGTTCTCCTTTGCACTCGGCCCGGCGTCTGCGCTCACAGACTTTGGGGTACCGGCCCAGTACGTGCGGAGCGTTGCAATCGGCCCGGACGGTCCGACCCGGTTGAGAGCATGGCCCCGTTCGGTGGTTCTCCAAAGTTGGGGCGGCCCGGAGCGCTCACTCCGGGCCGCCAACCACTTTCAATCTAAGAGCGCCGCGATCTCTTCCAGTGACCAAACGTGATCGGCAACCCCCGCCGCCATCGCAGGCGTCCGGGGATAGCGCTCCTTCAAAGCCGTGTGGGGCCGGGCGAAGTTGTAATGGAGAAAGTGCAGAGAAACCGAGTGGGCCAGGTTCTCGACCTTGCGGCTGAAGCCATTGGTTAGCCGGGTAAAGCGGCGCATCCCCATTCGCATCGTGAGGTTCTGACGCTCGACGTAGCTGGTCGAGATCCGGTCGGGATCGGGATCGCCCTTCAGCGGGATGCGCTTCGTCCCGATGCAGACCGGCGGGCTGTATTTGCCGTGTTCTCCCCCTGAGGCATAGGCCTTCTGGATCTGTGCCCAATCGACTTCGTTGGCGAACGAAGGGCCGACGGTCCCTTCATAGATCCGGTGTCCGTCCGTGCTTAGCTGGATGCGCCCGGCCATCCGGTTGGCGAGGTCGGTCAGGAAGACCTCGGCATCGTCCATCGTCCGCTCCCCGACCAGCCAGGACGGAACCAGCTTCGTATCGGCGCAGAGGGCCGTGAACGTCCAGACATCGCCATAGCCCGGCATCCCCTTGAACTGCTCCGGGACGTTCTTCTGCTTCGCATGACAAAAGGCCCAAATCTCATCAGCCTCGACCACCTTGCATGGGAGGTCGACCAGCACGCCATCCTGGTACTCGGCGCAGGCTTCCCCAAGATCAACCAGCAGCTTGGTGATCGTGTTCTTGGCCGCGCCGGTCATGCGGACCGTGGCTCGGATGCTGCTGCCCTCGACCAGGCAGCCGATGATCTGCGCGCGCTTCTCGGTGGACAGCCTGTTCATACTGACCATTATGCTTGAGCTATCGGACGGAAAACCGTTCGGCGAAGCTCCGGGAGCTACCGGGCTTTCAAAGCTATGAACTGAGGATGGCTAGCGCGTAACTAGGCGACGTGAGTGCCCAGAAGCAAGGTTGTAGCCGCGTCGCGGTCGACCCTCCGCACGACGCTCCGCGATAAAACCGCGCGCCTCCTCAACAACCTTGAGGTCGACCTTGGGGTTATTAGCCGCGATGGTCTCGGCGCTGGGTTTGGAGTGATTTTCGTTAGCCAATGTAGCGCTCCCTCGTATGCAAGACGACTCTATAGCCTCTCTTGAAACTGTAGTCCTTCAGAAGATGGTAGTACCCCTGCACAGCGGGACCGAGATCAACATCCGCCCCGAAATCGTTGATCAAGAGCTTTAGATCGCGCCGCAGGACTTCCATTGGTATCCCACGGCTATGGGAGTGCCAGCGCTTCGTGTCGTTGAGTTTCTGGGCGATTTCCTTGGCCCGCTTCTTCCGCATTTCGGCGGTGACTTTCTTGCCCTGAGACTCAGTTTTCCTCCAGTTCTTGAACTTATATTTCGCTAGCCACTCTTCCAAGAGAGCGATTGAAAGCTCGGTCTCCTGTTCGTATTGGTAGAGCTCTGCGGGGTTAAAGGCCTCCACTAGATAGGTCATCTCGGCGCTAGTCAAGATTCCTTCGTCCGATTTTTCAATTAGTCGTTCGTACTGCTCCAGATAACCAAGCGCCGGAACCCATTTTCCCGCGTTAGTCTCGATCTGCGGGTCTATTGGCCCCAGCATCGAGGCGTAGTCCATGTAGATGGAATCCCCCGCCATGACGAGGATCGTCCCCGCTGACATCGCCTCGCCCGGAACAATGAAGGCCACTCGTTTGTAGTGGTGCCGCAGAATGATCGCAATGCGCTCTGCCACGTCAATCAGGCCGCCGCCCGTATCCAAGAGGAAGAAAATCTCGTCGCGCTTTGCTGGCAGGGCCTCAACCGCGTCCTTGATCATTTCGCTCGCCATCGGGTAAATCGGCCCGAAGTAGGCGAGTACGTCCGCCCCGGCGGTCGACTCTAGATTTTCGAGCCGCTCCTTAAGCTGGCCTTCGATGATGCTGTCGGCGTCCCGCTCGGAGGCGGCTGCGGCAACCTTTTGTTCTTCGCCCCCCATAGGTACGGACGGATTCATATCAAGGAGCGGCGGGGGTATGCCAGAGGCGGCGTGCGCTCAGGATTTCTCCCAGCGCGCACGTGCGGCCTTTCTGGCGATCTCGGAACGTTCGTTGGGAGATAGGCGCTTTGCACGCTCCTTTCCTCCCCTGAGCCCTCCAGATCGCCCAGCGCGTGCATGTTGGGATTCCGGCTCCTGCGGCGTCTCATCGGTCGCGTCGCCAACGATGGCGGCGGCGAGGCGATTCAGGTCGGCGGGCTTCTTCGAGCGCTTAGCCATCGCTCACAGCGTAGCCGCCGGGGTCCCCGACTTGGGCAGGCCGCCACTCGATCCCGGCAATCAGGTCAGCGGGATCGCAGTCGAGCGCGATAGCCAGTTTGATCAGGGTGTCGATGCGCGGCATCCGTGCCCCGCGCTCCAAGAGGCCGATCTGGGTCCGGTGAAGCGATGCGCGCACCGCCAAGGCTTCCTGTGACAGGCCGCGATGCTTGCGGGTGCTGCGCAGGTTGGCCGCGAATCGCTCTCGGACCGTCATGGCAGCATCAGCCGTTCAAGGTGGGCAACTGGCTTGGTGGGACGCACGGCCGAGCCGTGGCTTTCGAGCAAGCCGAGTCCGATCAACTCCAAAATGGCCCGCGTCAGGATGCCCCGGTTGCCGATCTCGCGGGCCAGCTCGGGGATCGTGCGCCAATGGGGGTAGACCGCCAACGTGAGCGCCATGACGGCGCGCTGGAGGGGGATGCGGTCACCGGGCCAGTGCCGCCGCTTACGATTCGCTTGCATCGGAAGGTCGTCCTTTCGGTGCCGGGCGGGGGGTCGTTAGCGCGACGCCCCCGCCGTTTGGTCTCTATGTCGGCAGCGAAGCTAGAGGACTTGGCGGGGCGAATCTAGGAGGAGATCAAACTGACCCACTACCCCGAGAAACCCTGGCTCGGGGCGCGTTAAGGGTCTATAGGACTACTAACACGCCCCGCCGGCCATGGCGGGAAGGATGACTACCGTGTCGCCGTCCGCTACGGCGGTGTCGAGCCCGTCGAGCACCCGCACGTCCTCGTCGTTGAGGTAGACGTTGACGTAGCGGTTGAGGTCGCCTTCGGGACCGAAGAGCTGCTCCTCAGTGGCGGGATGCTCGGCGGTCAGCGCGCGCAGCACCTCGCCGACGTCAGAGCCGTCGGCCTCGACCTCGGGCTGCCCCCCGGTCTGGGCGCGCAGCACTGGTGGGATGCGAATCGTTGCCATCGGGACGCGATCCTAATGGAGGCCGATCGAGTCGGCCGTTACCCGGCGCAGAACGCGTCGTAGTCGGGGAACTTGCCGAGATCCTCGTCGGCGATCTCCGGCGCGTCTGGGCCACAAATCGGGCAGCTTGGGTCGCGGCGGACCTTGAGCTCGGTGAAGCGCGTGCTCAGCGCCTCGAAGAGCAGCAGGCGGCCGATCAGCGGCTCGCCGATCCCCAGCACCAGCTTCAGCACCTCGTTGGCCTGCAGCAGGCCCATCGTCCCGGCCATCACGCCGAGCACGCCGTTGGCCGAGCAGCTCGGCGCCAGCTCGGCCGGCGGCGGCGTCGGGTAGAGGCAGCGGTAGCAGGGGCCCTCGAAGGGGACGAAGGTCGAGATCTGGCCGTCGAAGCTGAGGATCGAGGCCGAGACGACCGGCTTGCGCAGCCGCACCGAGGCGTCGTTGAGCAGGTAGCGGGTGGGGAAGTTGTCGGCCCCGTCGACGATCACGTCGTACTCGCTGAGGATCTCGACGATGTTGGCGGAGTTGAGGCGGAAGTTGTGCTCGACGACGTCCACGTCGGGATTGAGCGCTTCTATCGTCAGCCGCGCCGAGGTGGTCTTCGACACGCCGATCCGTTCGGTGTTGTGGATCACCTGGCGCTGCAGGTTGGAGGCATCGACGACGTCATCGTCGACCAGCCCGAGGGTGCCGATCCCGGCGGCGGCGAGGTAGAGCGCGGTCGGCGCGCCGAGTCCGCCGGCGCCGACCAGCAGCACCTTCGCGTTGAGCATCTTCAGCTGGCCGTCGACCCCGACCTCGGGCAGCAGCGTGTGGCGCGAGTAGCGGTCGCGCTGCTCGGGCGTCATGCCGCTGGCGGCGACGACCGGCAGCCCCTGCTCCTGCCAGGCGAGGATCCCGCCGGCCATCGAGGCGACGTCCTCGTAGCCGAGCGCCTGCAGCTGCTCGGCCGCCTTGTATGAGCGGTTGCCGCTGCGGCAGTAGAGGATCGTGCGGGCCGACTTGTCGGGTGCCGCGCCGGCGATTTCGTCGCCGAGCAGTCCGGGCGGCACGAGCTTGCCGTTCTCGAGATGCGCCTCCTGGTACTCGTGCGGCTCGCGGGTGTCGATCAGGACGACGTCGCCGGCCTCGATCTCCTGCTGCGCCTCGAAGGGCTCGATCTCCTCGACCTGCTGCTTCACATCCGTGGGGGCCATGCCTCTCCTATAAGACTGGGAAAAGGGGAAATACCCTAATTCCGATCCGGCTTTACTTCAAAAAGTATAGCGCCACCAGATCGGCGGTCGCGTCGGGCAGATGCTCGCAACGCCCGGCGTCGACGTAGCGGCCGATCAACGAGAGGGTGCCACCGATCAGGAGCTCCTCGAGGTCCTCGGGCAGCTCGGCGTTGGCGGGCCGGCTGGCATGCAATGCCTCGGCGAGGTGCTCGATGCAAGCCTGACGCCGCCGGCGAGCGATCGAGCCCGCCTGTAGGGCCTCGACAGCGATCAGGTGGGCAATGTCAGGGTTGGCGGCGAGCAGCCGCATCGCCTCCGAGACGCCTGCGCGAACGCTCTCCGGCCACTGCCCCCCGGCCTCGGCCGCTCCCTCCACCCGCTCGCAGAGCCACGCGGCGGCGATGTCATAGGTCGCCAGGAAGCACTCCTCCTTGCTTGCGAACTGGGCGTAGAAGGCGGCACGGGAGACGCCCGCCTCGGCGGTCAGGTGACCTATGGTCGTCTCGGCGTAGCCGTGCCGTGGCAAGACGTTGAGCATCGCGGCGACGATGCGCAGGCGCTGGTTGCGGGCGACGAAGGAGCGCGGCAATCCGTGACGGCCGGGAGGCAGCTGCGAGAGGGCGAGCTCGGCCGGCAGCTCAGGAAGATCGCCCGGCTCGAAGCGCTCCGGCTCGGCGTCAGCCCGCGGCGACCCGGGCATCGGCCGCCTGCGTGGGCACGAGCAGGAAGCTGAGCAAGAGATCGTGGTCCTCCGGCAGTCGCTCCGCCTCGCCGGCGAGGATCCGGCCCGAAACGTGCGATGCCAGGCCTCCCGCCAAGAGCCGCAGCGTTTCCTCCGGGACATCTTCGCCACCCGGCAACGCGGCCGGGGGACGCAGGGCTTCGGCCAGGCGGACGAGCGAGCGCTCGTGCTCGAGCCGAGCGGGGCGGGCGGCGGCAAGCGACTCGACCAAGAGCAGGTGAGCGAGCGGCGGGTCGGCTGCAAGGAGCTCGAGGCCGGCGCGCAAGCCAGCCGAGAGACCGGCCTCCCAATCGCCCTCCTCTGTCGCCGCCGCCTCAACCGCCGCGGCGAGCCGCTCCACCCCGTCTTCGTAGGCGGCCGCGAAGCAGGCCTCCTTGCTCTCGAAGCGCTCGTAGAAGGTGGCGCGGGAGACGCCAGACAATTCGACCACGTCGGTGACCTTCGTGTCCTCGTAGCCATGGTAGGAGAGGGCGGCGGCGAGGCCCTCGAAGATGCGGCGGCGCTGGTTGGCGATCACCTCCGCCCGCGAAAGGCCGGACCGAGGCGGGATCTTCTCGACCCTCGGCGGAGCGACATCTGGCCGCCGGCGCGACCCGCGCGACTCGCGGGTCGCCACCTTGATACCAGCTGCGTTCTCAGCCGAAGACACCAGCCAATACAAACACGTCAGTATGCATTTGTCAAGATACGCACGTGGTATCGATGATCAGAAGGGCCATCGTGGGCAACCGCCTATCCCCGATGCCGTTTGTGCTTCCGCTTCCCACCACAATCGGCCCGCATCACCGGCTTGAGAGCGACCTGCTTGCCGTTTTGCCCTTCGCCTTCCACGTTTGCCCTGCTGTCGTGCCCACAGAGGTTCCTGCTGTTGACGATCAGGCCCTTTTCGGCTCCCTGCATCTTCAAGAGCACTTTGGAGATCGGGGCATCGGGTGCGTCTTGGACAGTTGCCCTGATGCCGCCTTGGGCAGAATCGATCCTGGTGGAGACCTCAACGTCGACGAGGCCGTGCAGATCGAAGACGAGGTCGGGGAGCTTGTGGCTAGAGGAGCGGAGATAGACGGGTCCCGCCAGTGGCTCTTCGAGCAACGGGGTCCAGGCTTTGATCTGTCCGTAGACAGATGCCTTGGGGCAGTTGTCAGCAGCGAACTGCACTCGGGTGCAGATCGTGCGGATGTGGCCCTGTTCGAGGAAGGCCGATCTCGGCAGGCGGACTACCAATCCTTTGACGTTCGCGTCGCCCTTGCGTGGCTTGTAAAGAGCTTTCAGGGCTGGGAACTCACCTCGTTTGGTGCCGCCTTTGAGGTTCAGCGAAAGATTCGGCTTGAAACCGAGTCCCTGACAGCCCGCCGCCTGGTAGCGCGAGGTGAGCGCTACCGGGACGTCATCGGCGACGCTGAAGGGGTCAGCGCCTCCTCCCGCGAGGATCGCATCGGTCGCGCTCGGCGCGCAAGAGGTCGGGTTGAGGATGAAGTCGGGCCGATCGACGTAGACCCGCAGATCCCTGACTTTGGCCGGGATCCCCTTGAGGATGTGGGGGATCGGGTCTGATGCGGCTCCGTCTACTTCGACTTCTGCGGTCTTCGGGTTGAGGGTAAGTGCCTCGTGGACTACCACGGTGCCGACGTCGAAGGGCCCCGCCACAGCCGGGGTGATCGCGATCACACTCAAGGGATCGCCGTGGAAGGGACCGCCGAGGTAGATCTTGCCGGGGATGTAGGTGAGGACGGAGCCCACGCCTGCTCCTACGAGGCTGTGGCCTATCTCTGAGCTCGCTGGGCACGAGGGATTGGCGCGCTCATCGAGTCCCGTCTTTGCCTTCGCGATCGCAATCGCCGTTTCGGGGCATTTGGAGACTCCTGCGAGCTTGCCGAGCACTCCCGGTGGCAGGGTGGTCGAGAAGCGGGTCATGTCCTGTTCGCCGTCTTGGCGGGTCAGGCGCATGTCGAAGGCGCTGAAGGAGCCCGCGTTGTTGTTGATCGAACCTGCCGAGAAGCCCGGTTTGAAGCCAGGGGCTCCGTTGGGACAAGGCGCTCCGCCGATGCCCCTGGTGATCTGGAAGCCGGTCGATCGCTTGATCGTCTGATCGGGGTTCGCCCAGGGGGTGAACTCCGCTTCGGTGGTGTAGGTGCCACAGGTCGATGGGGTTACCAGCGGTGCTCTTGCTCCCTCGCGGAACTTGAACTCGAAGCTCGAGAAGGGCTGTTGGGGCAGGTCTGAGAAGGTCGTGACGATCTTGCCGGTCTTCTCGTCGGGTTCTACCTTGCCGGCGAGTTTGACCAGGACGCCGCGCATCGGTTCTTCGAGCACGACGTAGATCGCCAGCAAGGAGTCAAAGGGGTTGTCGTAGGGCTTGGCGACGTAGACGTTGCCGGGGATCGTCTCTTTGAGGAGCGGCGTGTGGACCTCCACGCTGCCGATCTTCGAGTCGGCTGGACAGCCCTTGGTCCCGTCTGGATGAAAGCTCAGTTCAGAGCTTTCGTACTGGGCCGGGGAGCAGACTCCGAGGCCCTCTGCTTGGGATGGGTTCAAGGTCACTCCTTGGGGCAGGGAGACCTTTACTTCCTTGATGTCCGATTCAGAGACCGCTTCTGGGTTTTCCAGGCCCGTGTTCGGCATGTTGACGTTGACGTGCAGGCCGCTCGGAGACTCGGTGTCGAGGCTGGTCGTCTGGGCATCGATGGACGGATCGAAGGGGATCCTGTCGCATGCCTTCAGGGCCGGCAGTTCGAAGCTCTCTTTGTGGACAATCTCGGGGTGCTGGTAGGTGGTCGCCTGCAGGCCGACGCTTGCCGGAGAGTCGCAGCGGGTCGGCGTGCGCAGGAAAGCGGTGCGGGGTTGGCCGGAGGGGCATTCATCGCCGCTGCCGCCTAACCCCGCGGTGGCAAGGCACAGTCCCCTGACGCCGTCGTGGCTCGCGTCGGCGGGAACTCCCCAGATTTCGATCACGGCGTCGCCGAGGGAGAGGGTGGTGTTGGTGTTGAAGGAGCTGACGTCGATCCCGTAGTCGTCGGGATTGAGGGTAGCCGTGAGGAGGATAGGAATGCGGTGGGCCGAAAACCCGAAGCGGGCGGCGGCGCCGGCCGGCGCTTCGACGTTGTATAGGCCAGCGACAAGCATTTTGCCGTTCACCATTCCCCGGAAGACGCCGATCTGGGAGTCCTGCGGGCAGTCGGGCGTGTTGTCGAGGAAGCGCAGCAGCCCAACGAGCGGGCAAATCGGGGTCGCCTGCGGGTTGCCGATCAAGCCCGGCGGCAGGTGGGCGATCGCGTCGTCGAGCTGCTCGGTGCCACCGATGGTGGGAAGAGCACCGAAGAAGAACTTGCTGAACGTCGTCGGCTCAAGGTCGGTAGTGAAGTCCTGGGGGGTCGATCCGGCGGCGTTGAAGGTTGAGCGGTCTGCCTTTCGCAGCCCTCCTTTCCAAGCGACCGCAAAGGGCGGGGAGGGGCCGACCTGAACCGTGCGCGTCACTTCGACCGGGGGCGCGTTACCGCTGGTCACACGGACCGAGAAGGCGATGTCTTCAGTGGCCCCCGGTTCGACCGTGAGCAGTTGGCGTTCTTCTACACGGTAAAGCACGACTCCCCCTCGTATCCCCGGTGATTCAACCGTCAGGGTGCAGGTCCAGCTCGAGCCGCTCTGCACGCAGCTCTCGCCGGTGACTCTCTTGAATTCATCGAAGGCCGACTCGGCAAAGAAGGGAGCCGACAGCTCGGCCCCCGCAGAGACCGTCTCGGTGATCGTGATCGGCCCGGCCAGCGGCTGGTTGCTGTTGTTGGTCACGTAGGCTTCGGCGATGCTCGACTGACCGGCTTCGATCGCGGTGGGCGCGATCAGCTGCACCTCGGGTGCCGGGGTGGCGGCGGCGGCGGCGGGCAGAATCAGGCCGAGCAGGGCGACTTGGCAAAAACGGCGGGCAAGCCGGGGGAAGCGAGCGCGGGGGGTCATGCGAGAGGTCTCCTTTTCCACGGTGGATGCGTCGGTCTGCGCTGCAGCTCGGGCGCTCACTTGGCACCTCCGCGGTTGCGGTGGGCTTGCTTCTTTTCGCAGCGGACCTTGTGGTGTGCCGCTTTTGCCCGGCGCTTGCCGGTCGGGCAGCGACGTGTCTTGTGGGGCTTTCGCGCCTTCTTGTTGCCCTCTCCCTCGAAGGAGGCCGAAGAGGGGGTCGGGTCGTTCAGGCCGAGGGGCGGCGGCTGGCAGGCATCTCCCTCACACGCCGGTGGGGGCGGCGAGGGCTCGGGCAGACCGCCGCCGACTTTGGCGTCATACATGTCCTTGGCGGTGTCGACGTCGTTGGCCGAGAGCGCCTCCTGGGTGATGAAGAAGGCATCGTCGCCCGATGCGCTTGCACCTGCGAACCAGCTGTTTTGGGGCGAGTGACCCGAGGAGAGCAGGTGCGGCTCGCCGGTGTCGATGTCGTACTCATAGGCGTCGTAGCGGCCGTTTACGTCTTCGGGCACGAGGGCGTCGGGGCTTGAGAAGAAGACGTAGCGACCGTCGGCGGAGAGGAAGCGGGGGCCCTGGAGCCTCCAGTAGGCACCGGAATCCTCTATAGCGCCGGGCCAGACCCAGGTGCCTTTACCCTGAGACCCTGTCGGCGCTTCGGTCGGCTCCGCGCCACTCGGCGGGCAGGAGGCGCAGAGGAGCTTGTCGGTGTCGGAGTCGTAGACGTAGAGCAGAGGCAGAAACTGGCCGCTGCCAGGTTCCACGTCACTGCGAAACGTGAGGCCGGCGATGCGGGTACCGTCGGCGGACACTCTGAAGGTGGATTCTGCTGAGTGAGGTTTGCTATTAGACCCGCTCACGCCAGTAGCGAAGCTGCCGACACCATCGATCGCGACAACTCCGTCTTCATCCCAGTGGAAGAGCACTGAGCCAGTCGTCGCGAAGAAGCCGCTGGAGCCATCAACGCTCATGCCGGCGACCGTTATGCCGCCTCCGCGGTAGATGAATTTCAGGTTGTCTTCGCCTTCGGGATCGGGCGAGTCGGTGTAGACGTAGAGGGCGCTGCCAGGGCCGCCGGGGTCTTCGTCGTTCAGCTGTGAGGTGGTGGTGAAGGCGATCCTGTGCAGGTCGGGCGTCGCCGCCTGGTATTCCACTTCTTCCGGTTCGGCGACAGGGGTCGAGCCCTCGGGTTCTGAGATCCACGCCGTGTCGGTGTGGTTGCGGCGCAGGTAGAGCTGTTCGCTTTTGCCCGCTTCGGGAGCGGCCTTGAAGATGACGCGCGAGCCGTCTTCAGAGACGGTGTCCAGGCAGAAGCTGGGGGTGTCGCCATCAGGCTGTGCGCATTCACTGGAGCCGGTTGCCGGAACCGAACCGTCGGGCAATCTGCCGGCGACCCTGAGAGTCCCTTCGTCCCATTCGTAGACGTTGCGGATGCCTGGGGTGACCCCGGGCAACAACGGCTGGACGCTGGTGAAGAAGACGTGGTGGTAGTCGCGATCGCCGCCGATCGGCCTGGTGCCTCTGGCGCCGAGTTCGACAGCGGCCGGCAGCAAGGCGCCGGGGTCAAACGGCGAGGTGATCGTCGTCAGGTCGTTTCCTTCGCTGTCGGTCCGGTAGAGGTTGGTGGGACCGTCGGGGATGTCGCCCGAGGCTTCGGGGAGATCCATGGCCTGAAACACGGCGTGGGTGACGTCCTGAGCGATTATGGCCCTGGTCTGTCCTGAGCCGAACGTCTGGCTCCACCCGGGCGCGGGCAGAGGCGTGATCCCGTGCGTGCTCCAGCCGTCGGCGCCACGGACGGAGATGTATTGCGTGACGCCGACAGAGCCGGTGCCCTTGGCACCGGCAAAGGATGCGGAGGCGGCATAGGAGATCCGCCGCCCGTCGGGTGAGACGACGGTCAGCGGGGCGTAGCCGTCGAGGCCACTTCTGTTCTTGTCCGCCGGGCTGACCATCTCCCAGGCGCGGTTGTCGGGCAGGAAGCCCTGGCCTGGGAACTTGCCCGCTTCGATGGTGCGGATCG
Source organism: uncultured Solirubrobacterales bacterium (assembly GCA_963824705.1). Taxonomy (GTDB): domain Bacteria; phylum Actinomycetota; class Thermoleophilia; order Solirubrobacterales; family 70-9; genus VRUE01. Next base: position 783,674 of record CAWGQE010000003.1, on the reverse strand, counting down.
GGTCGGTCCTGAAAGTCTTCTCCGGTCCCGTCAACGGCCCGGCCAGGTTCGAGGCGACAATCCGGTAGTGGTAGCGGGTGCCGGGCTGAAGGCCTGAGAGCGCCTGGCTGACCACGATGCTCGCGGCTCCCGCGTCGAGGCTCGCGTCTGGCGTTTTTTTCGCCCCCGCGAACCCACTCGCCTGGAAAGCAGCGTCATCGACGTACTCGAAGTGGTAAGTGGTAGCCGCTCCGTTGGGATTCAGTTCCGCGTTCAGCGTCGCGGCTTTCGCGCTCACTTCGGTGACGAAGGTGCCGGGGGCGGTGCCGAGCTGAGGAAGCGTCGGCGCCCCCGCAGTCGTGAAGCTCTGGTCTTGGCCCTGGTTCTGCCCTTCGGCGTTGGCTGAAACCAGGCGGAAGTGATATTCGGTGCCCGGGGCGAGGCCGGTAACGGGCGCGGCGACTTCGACTGCGCCGCCGGCGGCAGGGATGACGTCTCCGGAGAGGCAATCGACTTCGGTACCGTGGCCCGGTTCGCCGACGGCGTAGGGAGCGGTGTCGTATTCGAAGTGGCAATCGGTCGTGTCCAGACCGGCGGGGTCGACGGTGCCGCGAAGGGTCGCGGTTTGGTCGGTGACGTCGGTGGCTTCGCCGGTGCTCACGTCCGGAACCGTGATCAGCGACCCGAAGGTCGCGATGCGGTTGCCAGAAGACGCGTAGAGCTTTGCGTCGGTGGAGTCGACCGCGATCGCGGAGCTGCCGTTGACCTGGCCTTGGCCGAAGGTCGACACCGGCGAGCCAGAAGAGTCGTACTCGGTTATCCGATCGCCCTTGTCGACGTAGACGTGGTCGGTATTCGTGTCTACCGCTACGTCGGTCGCACCCGGTTCTTTGGGTTCGGCTTCAGGGTCATAGAGGGTCGAGGCGAGCTCGTAGTCGACAGCTCCTTTGCGATCGAAGCGCAGGACCTTGCCGTTGTTTGCGTTCCTCACGTAGAGGTCGCCGCTTGAGTCAAAGGCGATTCCGCAGGGGCCGCTCAGAGAGCTGTCGGCGATCTTGCCTTTGTAGGCGCCAGTGGAGTCGAAGATCCAGATGCGGTTGTTGTTCTGATCTGCGACGAAGAGGTTGCCGTTTGAATCGTCGATCGCGAGGCCACAAGGCGAGGAGAAGCCGGGGGCAGGAGTCTCATCTTCGCTTCCCGGTTGCGCCGCGGTGCCGTCGATCAGGCCTTCGGTGCCGAAGGTGGGGAGCGGTTCTCCGTTTGCCTTGAAGGCGGCGATGCGGTTGTTGTTGGTATCGGCGACGAAGAAGTCCCCGGAGGCATTTACGGTCACGTCTTGGGGTCCGTTGAACTGACCCACGCCGTTTCCGGGGACGCCGGCCTTGCAGGTGTTGCCGGTGGCGATCAGGCAGATCTCAGGGGCGTCTGCGCCCTGGGCGGTGGTGGCCACGGTGGCGCTCTGTGCTCCACCGCTGAGATTGGTCGGGTCTGCACTCAGCTCACTTACGTCGGTGTCGGCTTTCGTTCCTTGGAACTCGATGTCATAGGGGCCTCCTGCCGCTCCCGTGACCGAGACGTTGCCGGGGCCGATCTGGGCGATTGCCTCGAGTGCCATCTGGACTTCGGTCGCCGTTGCGTCAAAGGCGATCGCTGAAGTGGGTTCGCCTTCATAGGAGAGGGAGTAGGTGCCACCGGTGGCGTCGATCGTGAGGCTCTGGTGCTCGTTGGTGGGGACGTTGCCGGGTCCGGAGGCGACGACGCCCCAACCTCCGGTCCCTTCGAATTCCCCGGAGGCTGAGAAGCCCTCGATCCGGTTTGAGCCGGAGTCGGCGACGTAGAGCTGGTGGGAGCTCGGGTCGGTGGCGATGCCCGCCAGTGATCCGAAGCCATCAGCGGGGGCTTCGACGTCGGTACCCGGTGCGTGGGTCTGCAGGGCGAGGGCGGTCGAGGCGAGGGCGATAAGCAGGGCGAGGGCGCCAGAGAGCGTGAGGATGAAGCGTTTGCTTGCCTTCGGGCGTGTGCTCGGTCCCTGGCTGGAACGCTTCGCGTCGCGTCTCACGTATCTCTCTCCTTGTCCCTTGAGCCCCTGCCTGCCGCCTCCCTTGGCGGCCCCTGCGTGGGGCTCGGTTTTCCCTGTTCCCTGCTGGGATTACTTCGTCAGCCATACCGTCTTCGTTCCCAGCTGAAGACGTGACTGGATGGAAACACAGTCGTACGTAGTTGTCAAGATACGCACATGGTATCGAAGAGGAAGCCGCTGATTTGCAGCGACTTCCTGGTGCTATTCAGACGGGGAAACCTGGAGAGTTCCCAGATAAGTGGGCGTTTGCCTTTGGGAACCGGTCGGTTCGGCGCTTACGCGCTGGCGCGACGGCGCTGGGCTTCGGCGGTGGTCTCCGTCGAAGCCTGGTCACGCTCGAAGGCGACGAGCTTGCCCTCTTTGGGGCTGGTGTCGCCGAGGCGGTAGAAGGCGAGGACGTACTCGACCAAGGGTGCGGTCAGGTCCCGCAGCTCCTTCGCCCGACCGTTGAGCACGTCGCTGGCGACGCGCGAGGCGATCCCGCCGACGATCACACCCTCGACCTCAGGTGCAGGGATCGCCTGCGGTGGAAGGTCGGGGGCGGCGGCGCGCAACAGGGTGCCGTAGCGCTGCAGCCACTCGTGGTAGCGGAGTGCGATCTCCTCCCCCGCCGAGGGCGCCTCGACGAAGAGCATGCGCGCCATGTCGGGATCGGCGGCGAGGGCGTCGAGGCCCGCTGCCAATGAGCCCTCCACCCTCGCTTCGATCGTCGTCGCCTGCTCGCAGCGCCCCACGAGCACCTCGAAGAGCCGTTCGTGGCCGACGTCGTGCGCGGTCGAAAAGCACTCCTGCTTGTCGGCGAAGCTCTTGTAGAAGGCGTTGCGCGAGACGGCGGCGGCCTTGACGATGTCGGCGACCGACATCGCTTCGTATCCGCACTCCGCGACCACGCGCGGCACCGCGTCGATCAAACGCTCGCGCTGGTCGCGCAGCACCTCCTCGGGCGCGAGCGCGTGGCGACCGCGCGGAAGGCGACGAGGGGCGTTGGATTTGGCGCTGGCGCGTGCTTTTGCCATACGTGCGAACGGCCTATGCCGTTACACGTACAGGGTAGTTCTTAAATACTTCCCGGTCAACGGCAGAGAGGAACCCTCGCTCTCACTCCCCCCGTGCCTGGCGCAAGCGCTCGAGATCCTCCAGGTCGCCTGGACGGCCCGCCTGCCGCTTCAAGTCGACAAGGTCGTCATAGCCCGCGACCTTGATCGAGAGACCCTCCATGTCGGCCTCCACCGCAGCCGGCAACAACGTGTGCCAGAGCTCGGCGTCACCCAGCCACTGCATCACGTCGAAGCGACCCAGACGCGTCCGGAGGACCCAGTTCCCACCTAACGCAAGGGTGTCGGGGTCGAGTGGATCGGGTAGCTCGCCCACCTCGAAATCGCCCGCCCCGTCGAGTTCCGCGTCCAACGCACGAAGCACCCCCACCAGACGCTCGAGATTGCGGCGATCGGGGGCTGGAACGATGTCCAGATCCTTGGTCGCCCGCACATAGCCGTGGAAGCCGACCGCGACGCCGCCGATCACGATGTACTCGACCCCCGCCTCGGCGAGCTGTTCGAAGATGCCCTGGATGTCCAGGTCAGGCACCGCGCTGACGGCGACCGGCCTCGGCGACCCGCGACATGAAGCGAGAGAGGTCGCAGACCTGCTTTATGCGCTGTGCCGGATCCAGCTCCAGATAGTCGCGCCGGAGCCTGGCACGCTCGGCCTCGCCGTCGGGGCTCCAGTTACCGATCCGCTCACCTTTCGCGACCATGCAACGCCGATCTTAGCGCCGGCCCCCGCATGAAAGGCGTCGCGCGCTCAACCAAGGCTGGGGCGCATCTGGCGCAGTCTCTTCACTCGCTCCTCGATCGGCGGGTGGGTCGAGAAGAGACCGGCGATGCCCTTGCTGGAGAAGGGCTTGACGATGTAGAGGGGCTCGGCGGCCTGGTTGACCTGCATCGGCATGTCGGTCGCCCCCTGGTCGAGGCGCAGCAGGGCGCTGGCCAGCGACTCGGGGTTACCGCAGATTTCGGCGCCGCCGGCGTCGGCCGCGTACTCGCGTTGGCGCGAGATCGCGAGCTGGATGATGCTCGCCGCGAGCGGCGCCAGCAGCACCATCGCCAGCGAGGCGACCAGGCCGAGTGGCGAGTTGTCGTCGTCGCCGAACCAGAGCAGCATGTAGGCGAGGTAGGTGATCGCGGCGCCGATCGCCGAGGCGACCGACTGGATCAGGATGTCCCGGTTGCGGACGTGGGTGAGCTCGTGGGCGAGGACGCCGCGCAGCTCGTCCTCGGAGAGCAGCTTGGTGATCCCGCGGGTGACGGCAACCGCGGAGTGCTTCGGGTTGCGGCCGGTGGCGAAGGCGTTGGGCTGGTCCTGCGGGATCATGTAGAGCCGCGGCATCGGCAAGCCGGCGCGCGTCGTCAATTCGCGCATGATCTCGTAGAGCCGCGGCGCTTCCGATTCCTCGATCGGCTTGGCGCGGCTCATCCCCAGCGCCAGTTTGTCGCTGAAGAAGTAGGAGCCGAGGTTGATCAGCAGGGCGAAGCCGAGGAAGAGCGCTGCCGTGCTGGGGCCGCCGATCAACGCGCCGATCACGACCAGCAGGCCCGAGAGGGACGCCAGCAGGATCGTCGTGCGCAGGGTGGCTCCCCAGGTGGACTGCTTGGTGGTGCTCATCGCATTCGCTCCTGTCGGTTCTGGTTGAAGAAGATCGGGCGGGCCTCGAAGTATTGCCGCGAAACGCCGTTCCGACCATAGGGACCAACCCCTATTCGGAACCCTCGCGCTATCCAAACTCGACGCCATGCCGGCGCAGCCAGTCGTGCGTGCTTTCGATCAGGCCCGGCAGCGCCTTACGGAGATGTTCAATCGCCTCGCGGACTTCGTCGGCGTCCACATCGGGAGAGGCATGCTCGAGCCGGCTCTCGAGGACGTAGATTTCGTTCAAGAGCAAGGCCTGCCCCTTGCCAAGGCCACCGTCCGCGACGAGAGCGTCGAAGGCCTGATCGGCATGCGGACGGCGATGTGGCAGCAGGCCCACCAGGCGGGAGCCGACGCTCGCCTTGAGGATCTCGATGTAGGCGTTGAGGACCGCCGAGTGATCGCCTGTTACGACCATCGTCCGGTTGGCGTCATGGGGCTCGGCGGATTCGAACGCCGTTCTCCACTCGCCCGAATCCAGCTGCCCGCCGAAGTTCTCGTCGATGGCCAGATCAAGAGCTTTGCGGTGCTTTGCGATCGTCTCGAAGAAGCGGGAGAGCCGAGCCTGCTCAACCCGCAGCGCTTTCGATCCGATCGGCGGTTGCGCGCGCTCAGCCACCGGTGAGCTCCGCAATCGCCCGGGAGGCGGCTGCGATCTGGTGGCGGTGGGCGCGCCGGGCGCGGGCGCGAATTGCACGGCGGCGCTCTCGCAGCTGCGGCCAGAGGCGATCCCGGTCGATGAGGACGCGGCCCTCGTCGAGTACACGGTCCAGAAGAAGGGGTGCGGCTACCTCCACCCGGTCGAGGAAAGCGACATCCAGCCGCCGTCCGGTTGCACCCTGAAGACGCGGGTAGCGGTCCGTCCCGCTGGCATCTTCAGCGCGGGAGATGAGCAAGTCCAGATCGGAATCCGCGTCCTCATCGCCGCGCGCCACCGATCCGTAGAGGACGGCCAGCCGAATCCCGCGCTCGGTGCGAAGCGCGCGCCGAAGACCGGCTATGAGTTCCCAGTGGCCGCGGAGGTAGTCATCCTCCCCCGGATCCAGACGCAGCCGGCGGGGGCCGAGGCGGCGGGCGCGAAAGGTCCCCTGCGACGCCGCACGACGCAGCGTCCGCTCGTCGGCATCCAGGTCACGCGCCAGCTCTTGAAGTCGTCCCATAATGCTCATTATAGATCTGTATGTCCGTTACAAGGCTAAAGATGGGTCCGACACAAAACGACCACGCTACCCTTGCCCTGATGCAACCGAGGAATTCCGATTGACGATCCTGGTCATCGTCACGCTCGCCATCGTCGCGATCGCGCTCGCCGTCAACCTCGTCGTCCTGCGGCGCCGGTTCGCGCCGCTCGAAGACCTGATCGAGGAAATGGAGAAGGTCGACCTGAGCCGGCCGGGGCCGCTGCTGCCGGACTCGATCGACGGGATCGGCGAGACCGCGGAGGTCGAGCGGATCGAGCTCGCCTTCCTGCGGATGATCCGGCGCCTGGAAGCCGAGCGACGACGCGCCGGCAGCGCCGCCCTGCGCGCTCAGGAGGAGGAGCGGGCGCGGGTCGCGCGCGACCTGCACGACGAGGTCAACCAGTCGCTGACCGGGCTGCTGCTGCGCCTGGAGGCGGTGCGCGAGGCGGCCCCGCCGGAGCTGGAGCCCGAGCTCGCCGAGACCCGCACCCTGGCCAACCAGGCGATGCGCGAGCTGCTCTCACTTGCCCGCCAACTACGGCCGACCGCTCTCGACGACCTCGGGCTCGCCGCGGCGATCGCGGGGCAGGTAGAGCAGCTCGAGCGCTCCGGGCTGACGGCCGAGCTGGCCACGGAGGGCGACTTCTCCGACCTCGACGACGACGTACAGCTGGTCGTCTACCGGGTCGCCCAGGAGTCGCTGACCAACGCCGCCCGTCACAGCGAAGGGCAGCGGATCGCCGTGACTCTGCGTCGCTCAGGGAACGCGGTCGAGCTGGAGGTCGCCGACGACGGCCGCGGCTTCGCCTTCGAGCAGTCCGAGCGCGGCCTCGGCATCGGCGGCATGCGCGAGCGGGCGCTGCTGATCGGCGCCAAGCTGACGATCGAGTCGCGACCCGGCGAGGGCACGACCGTCAGGCTCTCCGTCCGGGGTTAGTCGAGAACCGTCGGAAACGTCTCCAAGCCCTGATCGCGCGCGGCTTTGTGCAGGCGGGTATCCCAGGTGGCAAAGGAAAGATCCTGCCTTGGCAGTGCAAGCGCAGCCGCCAGATGCAAGGCATCGAGAGCGCGAAGCTTTGTCGAAACGGCGAGGTGCGCCGCCTGCTCCGCCAGCTCTCGATCGACCTCGACCACGCCGAAGGCGAGCCAGTCTCTTTCCACCCTCTCGATCGATCTCGAACCCCCAGCCAGGTCTACGGCCCGCGCCGTCTCGACGAAGCAGATCCGGCAGCTGGACCATGCGCTTGCGCTGTCCATCGTTCGCAGGAGCTCGTCACTACCTTCCTCCTCGATATACCGCTTGACCAGCGCGCTGGCGTCGAGGTAGAGCATTAGCGCTCTTCGTCGCGTTCCGCCAGAATGATCGCTGAAGCAGAACGTCCAGTGCGTAAGGGTCGCGGCGCGTGGCGCGGGCGAGGACGTGCCGGCGGCGTGACCTTCCCTTCGGCCACCAGCCTCCGCATATGTTCACTGCCTCGAGACGAACCGGCCGGAACGATGTCCGCCACATGTCGGCCGCGCACGGTGACTTTGATCTGCTCGCCCTCTTCGACTTTGCGAAGCATCCTGCTCAAGCCCGCCTTCAACTCTCGGACGCCGATTTCCAGCATGTGATCACATTACCATTGAGGTGACCACATCCCTCTTGCGCGGATGGGTAAGTCGCCAAAGGGCCACAACCCTCCCCTTTCAATTGGGAGACTGGGCGGACTATGCGGGTTTTGATCGCAGACGACCATGGGATCGTGCGCTCCGGGCTGCGACTGCTGCTCGAGCGCCAGCCCGACATCGAGGTCGTCGCCGAGGCGGCGGACGGGGCCGAGGCGCGTGAGCTGGCGATCCGCGAGCGGCCCGACCTGGCGATCCTCGACGTCAAGATGCCGAAGCTGACCGGACTGCAGGCGACGCGCGAGATCAAGGCACAGGCACCCGAGGTCGCGGTCCTGATCCTCTCGATGCACGACGAGGAGCGCTACGTCTCCGAGGCGCTGAAGGCGGGCGCATCGGGCTACGTGGTGAAGACGCAGGCGGATACCGACCTCGTGGCGGCGATCCGGGCGGTCGAGCGGGGCGAGGCGTTTCCCGCCCCGGAGGCGCAGGGCACGCTGACGCCGCGCGAGGAGGAGATCGTCAAGCTCGTCGCCGAGGCCCACACCTCGAAGGAGATCGCGGCGATCCTCCACCTCTCCGAGAAGACGGTCGAGAACCACCGTGCGAACGCGATGCGCAAGCTCGGCATGCGCGATCGGGTCGAGCTGGTCCGCTACGCAATCCGCCGCGGGCTGATCGAGCCCTGAGGCGTGTTCGCCGAGACCGGCGATTTGCTTGACTGAGGGGACCAGTCTCGATGTCCACCTCGCAAGACTTCAAAGAGAAGCGTTGGCTCGCCTTGGTCCTGCTCTGCTCGGCGCAGTTCGTCGTCGTGCTCGACGCCTCGATCGTCAACGTCGCGCTGCCGACGATCGGCAAAGCGCTCGACTTCTCCCAGGAGAACCTGCCCTGGGTGGTCAACGCCTACATCCTCACCTTCGGCGGCTTCCTGCTGCTCGGCGGGCGCATGGCCGACCTGCTCGGCAGGCGGCGGGTTTTCATGGGCGGCCTGCTCGTCGTCGCCGTCGCCTCGCTCGCCGCGGGCTTCGCCTCCACCGAGGGGCAGCTGATCGCGGCGCGGGCCGCGCAGGGCCTCGGCGCGGCGATCATCTCGCCGGCGGCGCTCTCGATCGTCACCACCACCTTCAGCGACGGCTCCGAGCGCAACAAAGCGCTCGGCGTCTGGGGGGCGGTTGCCGGCTCCGGCGGGGCGGCGGGCGTGCTGCTCGGCGGCGTCCTCACCGACGGGCTCGGCTGGGAGTGGGTGCTCTGGGTCAACGTCCCGGTCAGCCTGATCGCCTTCGCCCTCTCCCCCAGGCTGATCGCCGAAAGCCGCGACGAGCAGGAGACCCGCGCCTTCGACGTCGCCGGTGCCGTCACCGTCACCACGGCGCTCTCGGTACTCGTCTACGCGGTCGTCGACGCCACCGAGTCCGGTTGGGGATCGACCAAGACGCTCAGCCTGATCGCACTCTCCCTCGTCCTCCTCGCCGCCTTCATAGCGATCGAGCTGCGCGCGACCAAGCCGCTCGTGCCATTCTCGATCTTCCGCATCCGCACCCTGACCGGCGCCAATGTGGTCGGGCTGCTGGTCGGCGCCTCGCTCTTCTCGATGTTCTTCTTCATCTCCCTATATATGCAGCAGGTGCTCGGCTACAGCGCGATCCACGCCGGCCTCTCCTACTTCCCGCTGGCGCTGACGATCATGATCTCGGCTGGCATCGCCTCCCAGTTGGTGACCAAATTCGGCTACAAGCCGGTGCTTGCAGCCGGGCTGCTCTTCATCGTCATCGGGCTGACCTGGTTCAGCCGCGTCTCGGTCGGCGGAGGCTTCACCACCGACATCCTCGGCCCGTCGCTGTTCGCCGCGGCGGGACTTGGCTTCGCCTTCGTGACGACGACGATCGCCGCCGTCTCCGGGGTCGAGGAGAACGAGGCGGGCCTGGCCAGCGGCCTGATCAACACCTCCCAGCAGGTCGGCGGCGCGCTCGGGCTCGCCGTGCTCTCCACCATCGCCACCTCGCACACCAAGAGCCTCCTCGAAAGCGGGACGAGTCAGCTCGACGCGCTGACCGACGGCTTTCAGGTCGCCTTCCTCGGCGGCGCCGCGATCGCCGCGCTCGGTTTCGTTCTCACCCTCGTCCTGATCAGCAACCGCGACAGCAAGGCCCATGTCGAACTGGGCAACGCGGCGGCGAACGATGCCGGCGAGCAGGAGGCTACGGAGGCCGCGTCCGCATAACCGACCGCTTCAGTAGGATTTAGATCGATGCTGTTCTCGACGAAAGCGGAGTACGGAGTTCGCCTCATGGTCGAGCTGGGTCGCCAGCCCGGGTCCGCCCCGGTCTCGCTCAGCGCCGTCGCCGAGGCGGAGCGGTTGCCGCTCTCCTACCTGGAGCACCTGGTCGCCAAGCTGCGCAACGCCGGGCTGGTCAGCTCGACCCGCGGCGCCCACGGCGGCTACCGGCTGGCCCAGCCGGCGGAGACAATCACGCTCGACGAAGTGGTCGAGGCGCTGGAAGGGCAGATCGCCCCGATGGAGTGCTTCCACGAGACTCCCGAGGGCAAGGTCCTCTGCTCGCACGAGTCAGACGGCGACCATGCCTGCGCGACGAAGCTGCTCTGGACCCGTGTCCAGGGCGGCGTCACCAAGGCGCTCGCAGGCACGACGCTGGCCGAGCTGGTCGAGTTCTCCGGCGGCGTGCCCAGCGGTGCCGCGAAGGCACCGGTCGGCAGCGCCGCTTAATCACTGATCACCGAACCCCTCACCACCGACAGATTCACACGAACGGAGCGAAATTGGCTGAGCTGGAGATACGCAACCTGCACGTGAGCGTCGAGGACAAGCAGATCCTCCGCGGCCTCGACCTCGACGTCGAGAAGGGCAAGGTCCACGCGCTGATGGGGCCCAACGGCTCGGGCAAGTCGACCCTCGCCAACGCGATCATGGGCCACCCCGCGCTCGAGGTGACCGAGGGCTCGATCGTCTTCAAGGGCGAGGACATGACCGAGGCCGATCCCGACGAGCGCTCGCGCGCCGGTCTCTTCATGGCCTTCCAGTACCCGGTGGCGATCCCCGGCGTCTCGGTCAGCAAGTACCTGCGGATGATCCTCAACGCCCGCCGCGAGGCGCGCGACGAAGGCGAGATCAAGATCAAAGAGTTCGCCAAAGTCGCCCAGGAGGCGATGGCGCTGGCGAACATCCCCAAAGACTTCTCCAGTCGCTACCTCAACGACGGCTTCTCCGGCGGTGAGAAGAAGCGGATGGAGCTGCTGCAGCTGGCGCTGCTGAAGCCGGAGATCGCGGTCCTCGACGAGACCGACTCCGGCCTCGACATCGACGCCCTGCGGGTCGTCGCCGATGGGGTCAACACCTTCGCAGGGCCCGACATGGGCGTCCTCATCATCACCCACTACCAGCGCATCCTGCACATGGTCAAGCCCGACTCGGTCCACGTCATGTTCGAGGGCCGGATCGTCAAGGAGGGCGGGCCGGAGCTGGTCGGCGTGCTCGAGGAGAAGGGCTACGGCTGGATCCGCGAGGAGGTCGAGGCGGGCGCAAGCGCCTAGCCTCGGGGCGATGGAGCCGGCCACGACCACTTCGGCGTCGGCTTTCCCGATCGAGAAGGTCCGCGCTTCCTTCCCGGCGCTGGAGCGCGAGGTCCACGGCCAGCCGGTCGCCTACCTCGACAGCGGCGCCAGCTCGCAACGGGTCCTGGCCTCGATCCAGGCCGTCGACCGCTACGAGCGCGCCCACCACTCCAACGTCCACCGCGGCTCGCACACGCTCTCGGCCGAGGCGACCGCGGCTTACGAGGGGGCGCGGGCGACGGTCGCCGATCACCTCGGCGCGAACGATCGCCGCGAGGTGATCTTCGTCCGCAACGCGACCGAGGCGATCAACCTGGTCGCGCGGGCCTGGGGCGACGCCAACGTCGGCGCCGGCGACCGGATCGTGCTGACCGAGATGGAGCACCACTCCAACGTCGTTCCCTGGCAGCAGCTCGCCGAGCGCGTCGGGGCCGAGATCGACTGGGTGCCGGTCGGCGAGGACGGGCTGCTCGACCTGGACGCTTACACGGCGCTGCTCGAGCGCGGGCCGAAGCTGGTCGCCGTCACCCATGTCTCCAACGTGCTCGGCAGCGAGAACCCGATCGCGGAGATCGCCCGCTTGGCCCACCAGGCCGGCGCGTTGGTGCTGGCCGACGGCGCCCAGGCGGCGCCGAAGCTGCCCCTCGACGTCGCCGAGCTGGGAGTCGACTTCTACGCCGTCACCGGCCACAAGCTCTACGCGCCGACCGGGGTCGGGGCGTTGTGGGCGAAGCTGGACCTGCTGCGGGAGATGCCTCCCTTCCTCGGCGGCGGCTCGATGATCCGCAAGGTGACCAAGGAGGGGACGACCTACGCCGACGTGCCGGCGCGGTTCGAGGCGGGCACGCCGGCGATCGCGCAGGCGATCGGCATGGCCTCGGCGCTGCGCTGGCTCGACGGCCTCGGCATGGACGCGGTGCGCGACCACGAGCAGGAGATCGCCGACTACGCGCTGGAGCAGCTCACCGCGGTTCCTGGCCTGCGCGTCTTCGGCCCGCCGCGTGGGCCCGAGCGCCTTGGCCCCGTCTCGTTCGAGCTCGAGGGAGTCCACGCCCATGACGTCTCCGAGATCCTCGACCGCCACGGCGTCGCCGTCCGCGCCGGCCACCACTGCGCACAGCCCCTGATGGACCGCCTCGGAGTAGCCGCGACCGCCCGCGCCAGCTTCGGCGTCTACACGACCCGGGGGGAGATCGATCGCCTGGTCGAGGGCCTCGATGACGCGCGCCAGGTTTTCGGTCTTTAAAAAAGGCTTAAAACCGAGAAAAAGTTACCTAGTGATCATTGATTGCTGTCGAAAAAGTCACTCGAATAGTGCGTATGGACGCCTGGCGTCCAAGGACTAAGACTTAACCCAGCATTCAGATCGGCGAAACTGCTGCATCCCGTCGCGCTCCATTGGCGGGTGGCAGGACATACGCCCCGGGCAGCGGGCATATCCGCCGCCCGGGGCCTCGGCACAGGAGGTGCAACTCCCATGCACTGCGAAGTTAGCTCCCCGGGCAGCGAGGCGCTAAACCTCAACCACCAGGACAGGGGCGAGAAGTGACCAGCGGGGAGGTTCCCGATGGGTTCTGGGCGATGCTTGCCACCCGTCTGCTCCATTCCTGTCAGGTACAGATCATCGAAGCGATGCGATGGGTCGATCAGCCCCTCTCGGCATCCGAGCTGGTTCAGGTCCTCGGCACGGGAGAACGTCTCTCGACGATCGCCTACCACGTCCGCAGGCTCGATTCGCTCGGTGCGCTCAGCCCCGCCGGCAAACGCCACCCGCTGCGGGGGTCGGAGGAAAAGCTCTACCGGCTCGGCTTCCGATGAGGAGTGCGCCGGGTCGCTTCGCTAGCCTCGAAGCATGGACGACCTGTATCGCGACCAGATCCTCGAGCACTACAAGCGGCCGCACAACTTCGGCCGGATCGAGGATCCCGACCTCGAGTTCGAGGACACCAACCCGTTCTGCGGCGACGAGCAGCATGTGACCGTCCGCCTCGACGAGGAGGGACGGGTCGCGGAGATCGCCTTCGAGGGCCAGGGCTGCGCGATCTCCACCGCGGCGACCTCGCTGCTCACTGACGAGCTGCTCGGCAAATCGCGCGAGGAGCTGCTCCACCTGCCCAAGGAGTTCGTCCTCGACCTGCTCGGAATCGAGATCTCGGCGACGCGGATGAAGTGCGCGATGCTCGGGCTCAAGGTGGTCAAGAGCGCCGGCCTCGGCAAGCCCGCCGAATGGGAGGACGAGGGCAAGGCGGGCGACCCCGCCGAAGCGACCGCGGATCTCAGCCCGTGATCCGTCCGCCAGTTGCAGCTTTTTCCCCACGATAGGGGGGACAATCCTTCAATCGGCGGCTGGGCCACCAGGTGTGCTCACCGAGCAGGTAGGCGATCGAGGGGATCAGCAGTGCCCTGACGACGAAGGTGTCGAGCAAGACGCCGATCGCGACCGTCGCGCCGATCTGCACGAGCTGCTCGAGCGGCAACAGGGTCAGCGTCGCGAAGGTCCCGGCGAGGATCACCCCGGCCCCGGTGACGACGCCGCCGGTGTTCTCCAGAGCAGTGAGGATCCCCTCTCGCGTGCCGCGCCGCGCCGCCTCCTCGCGCGCCCGGGTCATCAAGAAGATGTTGTAGTCGACCCCCAGCGCGACGAGGAAGATGAACGACATCAGGACCAGGTTGAAGGCGATGCCACTGGTTCCGAGCAGCTCGGTGAAGACGAAGGTGAGCAGGCCGAGGGTCGCCGCGAACGAGGCGACGACGGTCGCGATCAGGAAGGCCGGCGCGACGAGGGCGCGCAGCACGAGCATGAGGACTAGCCCGACGACCAGGAGGACCAGGGGAACGATCAGCTTGGTGTCGCGAGCATTGGTCTGCTCGACGTCGTAGTTCTCGGCGGGGATGCCGCCGACGAGGGCACTCGGCGCGACCTCCTTCAGCTTTTCGCGGATGCCCTTGACGGCATCGGCCGCGGCGCCCGAATAGGGATCCCCACGCAGGACGATCGTCAGGACCGCCTCCTCGGAGCCCGGCGAGGGCGGCACGGGGAGCGTCAGCTTGACGGCGTCGAGCCGCCTCAGTCCCCTCAGCGCCGGCCCGACTTCTCCGGCGTCGACCACCGCGGTCAGCGGCGAGCCAAGGCCCGGCGGAAAGTGTTCGTCGAGAACTTCGGTCCCGCGGCTGGATTCGGTCGGGCCGATCTCGCCCTGCCCGAACCCGATCGTCCCGTGGTCGACCAGGTTGCCGAGCGAGAGCAGCGCCAGCGCGGCGAGCACCGTCGCGACGATCCTCCCGGGACGGCGGCGGACCAGATCCGCCACCGCTCGCCAGCGGCCATCGCCGACCGCGGTCGAGGTTCGATCCGGATAGCGATCCGAAGTTCGACCGCCGCGAGCGGAAGGCGCCAGCCAGAAGGCCCGCTCGCCAAGCAGGGCGAGCAGCGCGGGCAGCAGGGTGAACGAGGCGACGAGCATCGTGGCGACGCCGATCGCGAGCACCGGTCCCAACCAGTGGGTCGATTCCAGTTCGGCGACCAACAGGACGAGCATTGCCGCGATCACCGTTCCCGCCGAGGCGGCGATCGCCTGAGCGCTCTCGGCGACGGCAAGCGGCAGCGCGACAGCAGGCGCCTTTCCCTTGCCCAGCTCCTCCCGGTAGCGGTGGACCAGCAGCAGGGAGTAGTCCGTACCGGCGCCAAAGATCAGCACGAGCAGCAATAGCGTGCCCTCGACGTTGACCGTGATCAAGCCCGCCTTGATCAGCAGGTAGACGATCCCGCTCGCGACGAGGTAGGCGCTGCCGACGGCGAGCAGGGGGAGCGGCGCGAGGATCGGCGCGCGGTAGACGAGCAGGAGCAAGAGGAGGACGAGGCCGAGGGTTGCGAACAGCAGCGTCTTGCCGGCGTCTTCGGCGACGTGCTCCAGGTCGGCGGCGATGCCGCCCGGCCCGGTGACGTAGGAGTGCAGGCCGGCGGGGCGGTGCGTATCGAGGTAGTGGCGGATCTTTGCGACGCCGGCGACGACGGCGCCGCGATCGTCGGCGTCAATCGCCAGCGCGACGAGCGCCGCTTCGCCGTCGCGGGAGATCGGGCCGACTCCGTGAGCGACCTTCGCCACCCTCCCGAGGGGGCTGTCGGTGTCACCCGAGTAAGGGGCGAAGACAGGCGTCGCGCCGGTGAGACCGAGGCGTTCGAGGCCATCGCCGAGCCCGCCGATCGCGTCGAGGTCCGCCTGGGTGAGACCGCCTTCGCGGTCGAAGACGATCAGGACCGGGACGTCGTTGCCGCCCTTGTAGCTGCGCTGGAGAACGTCGACGACCCGGGTCGATTCGGCGTTCGAGGGCAGATAGCTGCTCTGCCCGGCGGCGGTCACGTCGCCGAGGTGAGCGTGGCCGAAGAACCCGCCGATCCCGAGCAGGATCCAGGTCGCGACCGCCAGCCAACGCCCGCGCGGACCGGTGACCGCCGCGGTAACGACCTTGATCGTGCGGCTCACGGCGCGGAGCCTAATCGGCTCCTCGCCGGCTTCGGCTAGCCGCCCGCCTGCATCTGCGGGTCAGGCGTCATCACGGCGAAAACGGCCCCAAAGGGGTCTTTGACGATCGCGATCCTGCCGACTTCGGCGATGTCGAACGGCTCCAGGGCGAGCCCGCCGCCCGTCTCCTGCGCCTTGGCAACCGTGGCGTCGACGTCCTCGACGGCGAAGTAGACGAGCCAGTGGGGTGGCACCTCGTCGGGCGCACGGCCGGTGATGTCGATCATGCCGCCGATCGAGTCCTCCCCCACTTTGATGCTGGCGTAGGTACCGGTTTCGAACTCGCGCTCCTCGAAGCCCCAGCCGAAGACGGCGCCGTAGAACGACTTGGCGGCCTCGGGATCGCGCGTGTTGAGCTCGTTCCAGACGACCGCGTTGGACTCTTTGACGATTTCGGCACCGACGAAGGTGCCGGGCTGCCAGATCCCCAGCACCGCCCCCGTGGGGTCGGCGAAGATCGCCATGCGGCCGAGGTCCATCACGTCCATCGGCTCGGCGATCACGTTGCCGCCCGCCTCCTTCACCTTGGCGACCGTCGCGTCGGCGTCCTCGACCGAGATGTAGGAGCTCCAAGCGGGCGGCTGGCCCTCCTGCATCAGCGGCATCATCCCCGCGACCGGCTTGCCGCGCAGCATCGCCTGGCGGTAGCCACCGGTCTGCTCGGCGTTCTCTGCCTCCGGCACGTCCCAGCCAAAGAGGCCGCCGTAGAAGGCGACGGCGGCCTCAATGTCGGGGGTTCCAAGGTCTACCCACGAAGGGGTCCCGGGCTCGTAACTGGCTCTCTCGCTCATCTCACTTCTCCAATCGTCGAAGGTCGTTCCCGATCCTCTCATCCCCCGCGCGGGGGTGGTCAAACGCTTGTTACGGGGCGGCAGCCGATCCGACCCGCTCGCTAAAATCCCGACCGATACACTAGGAATAACGTGACGGACGGCACAACCACCAAGATCGAGGTCTGC
Source organism: uncultured Solirubrobacterales bacterium (assembly GCA_963824705.1). Lineage (GTDB taxonomy): Bacteria > Actinomycetota > Thermoleophilia > Solirubrobacterales > 70-9 > VRUE01. Next base: position 767,083 of record CAWGQE010000003.1, on the reverse strand, counting down.
CCACTCTCCGAGCTGGGGCCCGGCACGATGCGCCTGGTCGAGCACGAGGGGATCAAGATCGGGGTCTTCAACTGCGACGGGACGCTGTACGCGATCGAGGATCGCTGCTCCCATGACGACGGCCCACTCGCCGAGGGCGAGTTCAGCCCCGAGGCCTGTACCGTCGAGTGCCCCCGCCACGGCTCGCTCTTCGACCTGACCACCGGCAGGCCGAAGACGCTCCCCGCCTATGCTCCGGTGCGGACGTTCGCGACAGCCGTCGTCGACGACACCATCGTCCTGGAGGTCGATTAGCCATGGCAACGCCCGAGGCAGTTGCGGAGAAAAGAGAGCTCGCCGGCATCAACGCCGACTACAAGGAGAAGTTCGGCTTTCACGATCCCGAGAGCGGCTACGCCTATAAAGCCCCGAAGGGCCTCTCCCGCGAGGTCGTCGAATCGATCTCCGATTACAAGGACGAGCCACAGTGGATGCGCGACTTCCGGCTGAAGTCGCTCGAACACTTCTACTCGCGCCCGACTCCGGCCTGGGGCGGCAATCTCGCCCAGATCGACTGGGACGACATCCACTACTTCGTCCGCGCCTCCGAGAAGAACAGCCGCGACTGGAGCGAGGTCCCGGACGACATCAAAAACACCTTCGACCGGCTCGGCATCCCCGAGGCCGAGCGCAAATTCCTCTCCGGGGTCGGCGCCCAGTACGAGTCCGAGGTCGTCTACCACCAGGTCAACGAGAAGCTCGAGGCCCAGGGCGTGATCTTCACCGACATGGACACGGCGCTGCGCGAGCACGAGGACCTGGTCCGCGAGTACTGGGCGACGATCATCCCGGCCAACGACAACAAACTGGCGGCGCTCAACTCGGCCGTCTGGTCGGGCGGCTCCTTCGTCTACGTGCCGGCCGGGGTCAAGGTCGAGATGCCGCTGCAGGCCTACTTCCGGATCAACACCGAGAACATGGGCCAGTTCGAGCGGACGCTGATCATCGCCGAGGAGGGCTCCGACGTCCACTACATCGAGGGCTGCACGGCGCCGGTCTACTCGACCGACTCGCTGCACTCCGCGGTGGTGGAGATCGTCGCCAAGCCGAGCTCGCGGGTCCGTTACACGACCGTGCAGAACTGGTCGCAGAACGTCTTCAACCTGGTCACCAAGCGCGCCGTCGCCCACGAGAAGGCGACGATGGAGTGGGTCGACTGCAACCTCGGCTCGAAACTGACGATGAAGTACCCGTCGATCTACCTGCTCGGCCCCGAAGCGCACGGCGAGATCCTCTCGATCGCCTTCGCCGGCGACGGCCAGCACCAGGATGCCGGCGGCAAGATCATCCACGCGGCGCCGCGAACCTCGTCCTCGATCTTCTCCAAGTCGATCTCCAAGGACGGCGGGCGGGCGACCTACCGCGGTCTGCTCGAAGTCGCCGACGGCGCGACCGAATCGCGCTCCAAGGTCGTCTGCGACGCGCTGCTGCTCGACGAGGACTCGCGCTCGGACACCTACCCGACGATCCGGATCGACGAGAACGACGCCGACGTCGGCCACGAGGCGACCGTCTCGAAAATCGGCGACGAGCAGATCTTCTACCTGCAGAGCCACGGGCTCGACGAGGAAGAGGCCTCGAAGATGATCGTCAACGGCTTCATCGAGCCGGTCACCAAAGAGCTGCCGATGGAGTACGCGGTCGAGCTGAATCGACTCATAGAGCTGCAGATGGAGGGAAGCATTGGCTGAGGTAGCGACCGAGCCCGCGTGGTTGGACGAGAGGCGCTGGCGCGGCGCCTCTCTCGCGCAGAGCCTCCCCCTCCCCGATCACAAGGCGAAGGGCTGGGAATTCACCGACCTCTCCACGCTCGACCTCGACGCCTACGCCGAGGTGTCGCCGGCGGGGACGATCGAGGGTGGCGAGGGAGCTGTCGTGGTGCCGCTCGCGACGGCACTGGATAGCCACGCGGAGCTTCTGCGGAGCCGCCTCGGTTCCCTGGTCCCGGTCGAGGACCCGTTCGTCGCCCGCAACGAGGCGAACTGGCGCGACGGCGTCCTGATCCACGTGCCCGCCGGAGTCAAGATCGCCGAGCCGATCAAGGTCGAGCTGCCGCTCGACGAGAACGGCGTGGCGGTGAGCTGGCGCACCCTGATCGTGCTCGAGGAGGGCGCCGAGGCCGAGGTCTGGGAGCACAGCGGATCGGCCGACGACGAGACCGACGCGCTGCTCAACTCGGTGGTCGAGCTGCACGTCGGCCAGGCGGCGACGCTGCGCTACGTCTCGACCCAGGACATCTCCGAGCGCGCCTGGATCTTCTCCAGCCAGCGCGCCCAGGTGGAGCGCGACGCCCGCCTCGACTGGACCGCGCTCGGCTTCGGCTCGGCGCGCGGCAAGGTGCGGATGGAGACCAACCTCGCCGGCCCCGGCTCCGAGGCGCGTGTCACCGGCGGCTACGCCAGCGGCCCCGGGCAGCACCTCGACTACGACACGACTCAGGAGCACTCGGCGCCGAACACCTTCTCCGACCTCGCCTTCCGCGGCGTACTGGCGGCCGGCTCGACCGCCGTCTGGCGCGGCATGATCCGGGTCGACCCGGGCGCGCAGGGGACCGATGCCTTCCAGGAGAGCCGCAACCTGCTGCTCTCCCCCGAGGCCCACGCCGACGCGATCCCCGGCCTGGAGATCGAAGCCGACGACGTCCGCTGCACCCACGCCGCCGCGATCGCCCAGATCGACCGCGACCAACTCTTCTACCTGACCTCGCGTGGGCTCGACCCGGCGACGGCCAAGCAGGTGATCATCGAGGGCTTCCTCGAGTCGCTGGTCGAACGCCTGGCGGAGGGACCCGTGCGGGAAGAGGTCTCCACGGCGCTGGAGCGCCGCCTCGCCGAGATCCTCTAGCGCGACTGCTTTCACCCGGGACAGACGCACACCGAGGCCGCCAGGTGGCTGATATGTGCGGCGGCCTCGATGCTTACTGCTTGCTTCTTGTCTATGGGAGGGAGACGGTAAATCTGCGCTTCGCAACCTCGATTCCAGTCAACCACCCTGGCTGTTTGGCGCCATCGGTAGAAAACCGATCAACCGGGGCCGGTACACCCACATTTACCCGTAAAACGCGGCTTAGAACCTGTTCTATGCATTGGCAACCGAGAGCAGATAGAGGCCAAAGCAGGTGAAGGCCACCATCACCGCCAGCATCCAGTACTGCGAGCGCGCCGCCTGGCGGTAGTCGCCCCAGTAGGCGGTGGCGCGGTCGTGGGCGAGGGTGAGCCCGATCACGTGCCCGACCACGAGGGCGCCGACCTGGACGTACCAGATCGCGTTGGCGCCGAGCAAGCGGAAATCGATGCCCGACGATGCCGTGCCGAAGAGGTCGGTGGTGCCGGTCCCAAGCGGGTCGGAGAGCAGGTAGGTGAACTGGGCCTGCTCCTGGAAGACGAAGAGGCTGAAGTAGTGGGCGACCAGGTAGGCGAAGGCGATTGGGATCAGGGTGTGGGCAAAGCCGTCGCGCAGTTTCTTGAACGACGGGGCGCCAGGGACGCCTGCCATTCCCCGCACCCCGATCAGGTAGACGAGGGCGACCCCGCAGAAGCAGAGCAGCATGAAGATCGTGTCGGTGAGTCGCAGGGCCGAGGTCAGGCCGACTCCGGCGTCGACCAGATGGTTGAAGGTGCTTTCGAGGGCGCTTTTGAACGCCCCCTCCTGGGCGCCGTCGAAGCTGGTGCTCGCGATCGAGGCAATCACCACGGCAGCCGATCCGGGCACGGTCGCCCACTTGGTTGCGGCCGAGAAAGGTCGGCGCGTCCCGAGCCGCCCGTCCTTCGTCCCGAAGCAGCCGAGCGTCCCGAACATGCCGAAGTAGACCGAGAAGACCTCCCCCGTGCGGCACCACTGCTCGACCCCGAACAGAGCCATCATCCCCAGCGTGTAGCCGGTGTAGAGGACGGCCGCGACCGCCGCGGCGTGAGGGTCCAGCCCCACCGCAACGCCACCGCTGGCGCCGTAGACGATCTCCAGCCAGACGACCGCGAGCAGGCCGATCGCGGCGGGCCAGCGCCCCAGCTTCTCCGGGTATCTCAGATGAGCCGGGCGCTGACCGGCCAGCGCCGTGAACCCACCTTCCACGGCCCGCCCGACCGCCCGCCAGGGGTTGAAGGGGCGGAAGACGTCGCCGAGGAAGACGCTGAACAGCGGAAAGCCGAGCCAGGTGGTGACGTAGAGGAAGGTGAGGGCGAAGTTGCGGTCGGGGGCTTCGGTCCCGCGCAGGCCGGCGTAGATCGCCACCCCGAGCAGGAAGACGCCAATCGCCCCGTAGAGGATCTGCGCCGGCAGGGAGAGCAGGGCCCGTGAGAGCCCCGCCGCAATGGGACGCCAGCGGTCCTTCTCGAAGCGGGGCGTCTGCCAGCCGACCGACAGCGCGAAGAAGGAGACGATCAGGACGATCGACGCCGCCCAGGCGAACAGCCACGCCGGAACAGGCAGGTCTTTACGCGCGACGAGCGCGTGGGCGATCGGCAGGATGGAGCTCACGGGTTCACCGTGAGTTCGAGGATCTGCTCTTTGCGACCCTCCAGCTCCGCCTCGAAGACACCTTCGATCGTGGCTGGGAAGTCGAAGCTGACCGATCCGCCGGCTTTGACGTCCTTCATGATGTCGTAGCCGTGCATGTGGACCTCGTCGCTGACGTCGGAGTCGACCTTGAAGCGGACCTCTTCACCCTTGTTGTAGGTCAGCTGCGCGATCCCGCCGACCGGTTCGCCGTTCTTGATGAGGATCGTGGTGACGCCCTTGGTCGTCGTCGCACTGCTGTCGCTGTTGTCGCTCCTGAGGACGATCAGCAGGACGACCGCCACGATCACGACCACGGCGCCGACCGCTGCTCTAACAGTGTTCGAGTTCATGCTCGCTCCTTCGTCGATGGCGTGGGCACGCGGCCCACGCGGTTCGCCCATTGCCCCTTTGGGGGCACGGGCCGATCGCTGCCGGCTGCTCAGGCAGCGAGAGGAGGCGGGCGCTGGGCGAAGCCGAAGGCGATCAGGAGACCGCCGTGGACGGCACGCGAGGCCGGTGGTTGCGGCCGGGGGGAGTTGCTCGCCACTGTGGCTCCACGCCGGGCCCGCGAGGCGATCCGCGCGGCGAGCCGCAGCGCTGCCTCGCAGCCCGGGTAGCGCCCGAGCAGCAGGGCGACGAGCAGCAAGAGGAGCGGGATAGCCGCAATCGCGAACTCGGTCATCGCCCGGGGAAGCTAGCGCAGATAACTTGCGGCTTTCTAAATGCGCCCTGAACGAGAGAACATCGCAGCGCCCGACCTCCCCGAGGGGATCGAGTGGATCGGCGAGGCGCCGCGCTCGATGCCGGTCGCGACCGCCGGCGGGCCGGTTCTCGTCCACTTCTTCGACTTCTCCCAGCTAAACAGCGTGCGCACGCTCCCCTACGTATGCGAGTGGGCGCGGCGCTACGAATCGCATGGCCTTACGACGATCGGCGTGCAGGCGCCCCGCTTCCCCTTCGGGGCCGAACGCAGCGCGGTCGCCGCGGGGCTCGAAGGACTAGGAGTCGATTTCCCGGTCGCGATCGACGCCGATCGCCGCCTCTGGCACGCCTACGGCTGCGAGGGCTGGCCCAGCCTCTTCCTCTGGAAGCTTGGCGGCGCGCTCACCTGGTTCCACTTCGGCGAGGGGGAATACCGGGCGAGCGAGGAAGCGATCCAGGCCGAGCTGCGCGAGCAGGACGCGCTGCGCACCTTGCCGACCCCGATGGCTCCCCTGCGGCCGACCGACTCGCCCGGCGCCAAGGTCATGCCCCCCACTCCCGAGCTCTTCCCGGATGAGCCTTGGGAGGATCGACTGAAAATTCCCTACGAAGCAGGCGGAGTCCATGTAACGGTCGAAGGGAAGGGAGAAATAGCGATTGAGCTCGACGGGACGGAGATGGACTCGATCGCGACGGCAGGGTCTGCTCTTTACACGCTCGTCGAACACCCAAAGCACGAGCAGCACACCATTACTCTCCGTCCCACTCCAGGCTTGCGCATCTGGTCAATCAGCTTCTCAGCAGGCGTCACGGGTTAGAGAGGGCGGGGGTGCTGCTCTCGCGGCTTGTACTTTTTCGCTGAGGCAATCCGCAGCAGACCGCGCGCGCAACACCGAAAAAGTTGAGCGGGAGCAACACCCCCGCCCTCTCCTACGCCGAAGCCGCCACCGCTTCGCGAATCTTCTTCGGCAGCATGAACCGCACGTCCTCATGGACGGTGCGCAGCTCCGAGACGTCCTCGGCGCCGCGCTCGCGGAAGAACTCGACCAGGCTTGCCACCAGCTCCTCGGGAGCGCTCGCCCCTGAGGTGATGCCGACGGTCTCGACCCCGTAGAGCCACTCCTCCCGCACCTGGGTGTGGTTGTCGATCAGGTGCGAGGCGGCGCCATGCTCGCGCGCCACCTCGACCAGGCGGTTGGAGTTGGAGGAGTTGGTCGAGCCGATCACCAGCACCAGCTCGCACTCGCGCGCGAGCTGCTTGACGGCGATCTGCCGATTCGTCGTCGCGTAACAGATGTCGTCGGTTTTGGAGCTGACGATCGCCGGGAACTTGGAGCGCAGAGCGGCGATGATCTCGCCGGTCTCGTCGACCGAGAGGGTCGTCTGGGTGATGAAGGCGACTCGCTCGGGGTCGGGAACCTCGAGGTCGGCGACCTCCTCGACCGTCTGCACGAGGACGATGCTGTCCGGAGCCTCGCCGGTGGTCCCTTCCACCTCCTCGTGGCCCTCGTGGCCGATCATCACGATCGTGTAGCCATCGGCGGCGAAGCGCCGCGCCGAGACATGGACCTTGGTCACCAGCGGACAGGTCGCGTCGATAGTGCGGAGATTGCGCGCGGCGGCGTTCTCGTGCACGGCCGGAGCGACGCCGTGGGCGGAGAAGACGACCATCTCGCCCTCGGGCACCTCGGTCTCCTCCTCGACGAAGATCGCGCCGCGTTTGGACAGTTCCTCGACCACGTGCTTGTTGTGGACGATCTCCTTGCGCACGTAGACGGGGGCGCCGTGGTGCTCGAGCGCGCGCTCGACGGTCTGCACGGCGCGGTCGACGCCGGCGCAGTAGCCGCGCGGGGCGGCAAGCAGGACGCGCTTGGGCGTTGCAGATTCGGTTGCTGGCATGCCCCTCAGCGTACCGGGGGGCTAGCCTTGCAGGATGAGAACGGCCGGAGACCACCTGGAGCGCCTCAGCTCGACCGATGCCTCGTTCCTGACCAACGAGACCTCGTCGAGCCACATGCACATCGGCGGCATCCTGATCTTCGAGGGACCGCCGCCGCGGTACGTCGATCTGGTCGAGCACGTGCGCGGCAAGCTGGACCAGGTTCCCCGCTTTCGCCAGCGCCTCGTCGTGCCGCCGCTGGAGGCCGGTCGGCCACTCTGGGCCGACGACGTCAACTTCAACCTCAGCTACCACATCCGCCACACTGCGCTGCCCGAGCCGGGCGGCGAGGCGCAGCTGAAAAGGCTCGCCGCGCGCGTCTTCTCGCAGCAGCTCGACCGCTCCAAGCCGCTCTGGGAGATGTGGCTCGTACAGGGGTTGGAGCGCGACCGCTTCGCCCTGCTGACGAAGACGCACCACGCAGCCGTCGACGGGATCGCCGGGGTCGACATCGGGACCGTGCTCTTCGACCTCGAGCCGATACCCGAGCCGGCCCCGGTCGAGGACGGTTGGCGTCCCCAGGCCTCGCCGAGCACGACCGACCTGATCGTCCGCGGCGCCGGCGAGCTCGCCGTGGCCCCGCTGAAGCTCGCCGAGCGCGCCGTGGAGGTGGTGCGCCATCCCGAGAGCGCCGCCCGGCGCGTGGTCGAGGCGCTGGAGGGTGTCGGCGAGGTCGCCGGGGCCTTCGCCGACCCCGCTCCCGACGTGCCGCTCAACCGCGAGATCGGGCCCCACCGCCGCTTCACCTGGACCCGCTCGGAGCTGGCGACCTTCAAACAGATCAAGGATACGCTGGGCGGCACGGTCAACGACGTCGTGCTGGCCGTGGTGACTGGGGCGCTGCGCAAGTGGCTGCACACGCGCGGCATCCGCACCGAGGGCCTCGAGCTGCGCGCCCTGGTGCCGGTCTCGATCCGCGCTGCCGACGAGCGCGGCGAGCTGGGCAACAAGCTCGCCGCTATGCGGGGGCCACTGCCGGTCTACGTCGAGGACCCGGCGCGCCGCCTGCGTGTCGTCAGCGAGCAGATGGCGGGGATAAAGCGCTCCAAGCAGGCGCTCGGCGCCGAAGTGATCTCTCGCTTCAACGACTTCGCCCCGCCGACCCTGCTCGCCCAGGCGGCCCGGATCAACTTCTCGACCCGGCTCTTCAACCTGATCGTCACCAACGTGCCCGGCCCGCAGATGCCCCTCTACGTGCTGGGGCGTCAGCTGGAAGAGGTCTTCCCGGTCGCTTTCCTGCCCCAAAACCACGCGATGGCGATCGCGATCATGAGCTACAACGGCCGCGTCTGCTTCGGCCTGCTCGCCGACTACGACTCGATGGAGGACGTCGAAACGATCGCCGCCGGCATCGACGAATCGCTTGCGGAGCTGAAGGAGGCCGCGGCGGCGGCCGCGGCACCCGCCTGACCGTGGGCCTGCTCGTAGTCCTCTTCATCGTCGTCCCGATCGTCGAGCTCTACGTGATCATCCAGGTCGGTGGGCTGATCGGTGTCTGGCCGACCCTGGCGCTGCTCTTGGCGGACGCGGTGCTCGGATCGCTGCTGCTGCGCCACCAGGGCCGCGGCGCCTGGCGGCGCTTCAACCAGGCGCTCGCCGAGCGGCGCTTCCCCGGCCGCGAGGTCGCCGACGGGCTGATGATTGCGATCGGCGGCACCCTGCTGCTCACCCCGGGCTTCGTCACCGACATCTTCGGCGCACTGCTGTTGCTCCCCCCCACCCGCGCCATCGCCCGCCGCCTGATGCGCGGCTACGCGGCCCGTCGTTTCGTCGTGGTCGGCGTCGGCGGCAGCCGCGGCGGACCGGCTAGTCCGCGCGACTCAGCGGGTCGCCCCTACGACTTCGACGGCACCGCCGAGGAGATCGACGAGGACGATCCACAGCTGCCTCGCTAGAAGGCCGAAAACTCTCCTCGTAGCCTAAGCCGATGCTTGCCGGCCGACACGATCTCGGCGAAGAAACCTGCCGGTGGAAGCGTTCCGCTCTCGACGGACCTCCTTCTTGAGCTCGCGCGCGTATTTCTTCGAGGTGATCTTTCCGTCGAGCATCTTGCGATAAGCCGACTCGTCACTCATCCGAGGCCTCCTTCCCATCGGTGGTGTCTGACGAGCCTACACTCCCGCGCGGCGCTGCCAAGGGCAAAGGGCCAGCGGCCTTTCTGGGCGTGCCGACCCGTGCGCGCGTCGTCTGTCTCTGAGATTGGGGCTCCGGTTTATCAATCTCTTTAAGAGCCAAACCAAACGCAAGTTGGATGATCGATCCGAGAGAGGTCAGGTAGTTGATGTCGGCGGGATCAAAAGCGTCCTCCTTGTCAGTGAGGACATTGAAGACGCCCGCGGTCTTCCCGCCGAGCAGGATCGGAATGGACACCATCGACTTGAATCCCCTTGTCGCCTTCGGATTCCTTACAAAGCCCCGCTCTTCGGCGGGGGCGTCTTTCCAAACCTGCGGCACCTTCTTTTGAAAGGCCACCCTGGAGATCGTCTTCTCGATCGGCACTCGGTACTTCTGCTTGGCCTCAACGCTATGGCCGGATGCCCAAACCATCGAGAAATGGCCTTCGACCACAAGGAGGACTGACATGCGTAGATCGCTTGGGTGACTATTCGCCTGCATGATGTCGCGCGCGGGGATCAGCAGTCCCTGTTCGATGAAACCACCCATCGTCATGCTGATGTCCTTGGCAACGATCTTCTGGAAAGTGTCGAGGCCCGAACAGATGATGCTGCCATATGAGTCATGCCGGTCGAGTTCATTTTCGGCGGCACCCAACTTCGGCCTCAGCTCATTGGCCTCTCTTCCGGCAACCCTCCGCGTGAGATAGATGAGAGTTACGGCTAGAAGCGCCATCGCAACCAACGTCCAGGCGGGAACATCCCAGCGAGTGACGACTAGCGCCACCATCACCGATACCAGCGCGACAGCAGCAACACCTAGCGCCCTGGACGTCCAACTGACAAGTACGTCGTAGAGCACGTCCTTGGTGAACTGATTGATTCTCTTTGACCCGTTCCGCTCGGTCACTGCGCTTCCCCGCCCCTTCCTAGGCGATAGACCCGGCCCTGCCGAAGATCTGGCAACCCATAGATATCAGCAGAAACCGCAGACGCCACCACCACACCGAGCGCCCGGAAATTGCGCTTGTTTACCCGAGCCAGCGGCTTTCGCGATAGATTGGGCAAATTCTTTAAGCGAAACGAGACGATTGAGTGGTCTTGGACGCCTTAGAACGAATCTTCGAGGAGCTGGAACGGATCGCCGAACCGCGGGAACTCTTCCTCCTGGCGCTGGCGATGACGATGGTCGCCTACGGCGCCTTCGGTGGGCTCAGCGACACCGTGGCGGTCGCGCTGATCGCGATCGGCTCGGGGATGTTCTTCGTCGGCATCTTCCTACCGGTTCTGACCGAGTTCCAGATCGGCCCAGGGGGCTTCTCAGGAAAACTGCGTGAGCGCGACCAGGAGGTCCAGGCGACGCTCGAACCGCACACCAACAGCCTCACGCTGGCTGCCGCGGCACTCGCCGGGTCGCCCGAGGCGGGCAGGGAACTGCTGGAGCGGGCGCTGGTCGAAACGTACCTGGGCTGGCAGGAGGCCAAACGGGAAGGCCCGGCCGAGGCCGTGATCAAACGGCTGGAGAGCCTCGCCCCGACTTTCGCCGTCGATGCTCCAGCGCCGGCGCCCCGAGATGCCCTGTGAACGACCTCGGCACCCCGCCTCCCGACTGGGACTCGATCTTCCAGCAGGCCCGGCGCCGGATGGCGGGAAAACTGCTGCTTGTCGCCCTGATCGCCGCCGGCGGCACGATGCTCCTGTTGGGCGGCGGCCTCCAGGCCGAGGGCGCCGTCTCACTGCCGATCCCGATCCTGAACAAGGACGATCACCACAAGGAGAAGCAGGGGCAGAAGCACGAAAAACGCAAGCACCACCACGAACAGCAGAGCGACCGGCAGCACAAGAAGCAAGCCCATCACGAAAAGCAGGAAAACCATGGCCAGCCCAAGCCCCACCCCAAGCCATGCAAGAGAGAACCGGAAACCAGCGCCGAAGAAGAGTACGGTCGCTGGGACGGGAGCAAAGACGCGACCGGCGGCAAGTGTGCGTCGGTAGAAGGGCAGTAGCCAGAGCCCCAGCGCTAACTTGGGGCCCGTCGATCAGCTGAACGCCGCGGGGCCGGTATCGACGAACTCGGCCGCGAGCCGGCGCTGCTCGTGCTCGAAGGCCAACTCCATATCCTCGATCGCCCGTGGGCTCAGGCCCACCCTGTGGGCCTGTTGGCGCCAGGCGGAGGTGGCGGCCAGCACTTCGCTGAGGATCGACTGACATTTCCCCATATCCAGGCGGAAGTATTCGGCAACCTCGACCAGCATCTCGATAGAAGCCGTCGGATCGTCGAAGGCAATCGCGGTGCTGAGCTCCATAGGCCCTTCCGGGTTCGGATTGAGGTCGAAGGCGGGAGCCAGAGACCAGCCATCATTGCTCGTCCTCAAAAAGCCGTGGTTTCTCAGGTGATCGTCGGTGTTTGAGACGAGGACGGTAAATGCAACCCGGCGCCAGAGCTCTGTGGTCTTCCCCCGGTTCGGGCGACAGGTCAGGGCTTGACTTTCTCAGTCTCTCTTTGTTGATGGGTTGAGATCATCTCGAACTCTCTCGGAGAGAGATAGCCGAGTGTGGAGTGCCTCCTCTCGCGGTTGTAGAAGGTCTCGATGTAGTCGAAGACGGCGCTTTGCAGCTCACGCCGACTGGGCCAGGAGCGGCGACGCACGAGCTCCTTCTTCAGGGTGGCGAAGAACGACTCGGCGACGGCGTTGTCAAAGCAGTCGCCCCTCGAGCCCATCGAGACCGCGATGCCGGCATCGCGAGCCTTCTGGCCGAAGGCAAGCGAAACGTATTGGGACCCCTGGTCACTGTGGTGGATCACCCCGGCCTCGGGCTGGCGACGGGAAAGCGCCATCTGCAACGCGTCGGTGACCAGCTCTGAGCGCATGTGCTCTGCCATCGCCCAGCCGACGATCGTCCTCGAAAATGCGTCCTGCACCGCCGCCAGATAGACCCAGCCCTCCCAGCTGCGCAGGTAGGTGATGTCGGCGACCCAGAGCACGTTGGGGCCGGCGGGGCGAAAGTCACGCTTCACCAGGTCATCGGCAACCCTTACCCCCGGCACGCGGATCGTCGTGCGACCGCACTTTCTCGGTACCAGGCCGCTGATCCCGGCTTCTCGCATCAGCCGCTCCACCCGCTTTCGCGAGACCCTGATCCCTTGAGCCATGCGCAGCTCGGCGTGGATGCGAGGCGCTCCGTAGACGCCGCGGTTGGCTCTGTGGATCTCGCGGATGCGCTCGGTTAAGAAGGCATCCTCCAGTGCCCGCTGGGAGGGCGGGCGGCGCTCCCAAGCGTGGAAAGCCTGGCGAGAGACGCCAAGCAACCGGCTCATCAACGAGATCGGGTAGTTGGCCTTCTCCGCGGCGATGAACCGGTAGGCATCGGTCACCGCCCCTCGCTCTCCCGGGCGAAGAAGGCCGCGGCTTTTTTCAGGATTTCTCGCTCCTGGAGAAGAGTTCGGTTCTCACGGCGCAGGCGCCTGAGCTCCTCTCGCTCATCTGTGGTCAGGCCCTCGCGCTTGCCGGTGTCTACGTCGGCCTGCTTGATCCAGTTGCGCAGGGTCTGGTTTGAGATGCCCAGGTCGCGCGCGACCTGGGCGATCGAGCGCTCCGAGGTGCGGGTGAGTTGGACTGCTTCACGCCGGAACTCCGGCGGGTATGGGGGCTTGATGGGTGGCATCGACTCCTCCTTGCCTGAGTCTTTCGACCCAAGCGGTCAGGTGTCGTCGAAACCGGGGGAAGACCACTGCGAGATCACGCGTTGCCCTGGGTGAGACCCGCTCGACGACATCGGCGATATCCAGATAGTTCGCTCGATCGCCATCCCGGGCTTCAAGCATCGTCATCGCGCTGACGTATCCGATCCTGCGATCGCCCACACGATCGAAGCGGTCGACGATCAGCACCTGCTTTTCATCGACGAGCTCGAGGGCCCAATCGGAGACGGCGACCCCGGCTTCACATGCGAGGGCAATGGTGACCGCCTCCCAGGCGATCACCTCGTGATCATCTTTCGGGCTGGGAAACTTGGCGATCGCGGGCTTGCCGACAGCATCCATCACGTGTGCCTTTGGCCGGGCACCACCGAGCGACGAGCCACCCCGCAGCAACGCCCTCAGCTCCTCCTCGTCGGCTTCGTCGCGCTCCAGGCGCTCTGAGGCATTCAGCAGTTTGCCCAGTTCGATCAGATCCGGCACCCCACTCCGCTCATCGGCGAGGTAGATGTCAGATCCGGGCCGGCGAAAACGAAGCGCGCCCTGCCTCATGTCATCGCGGACACCGAGCAGATAGTCGATCTCACCGAAGTTACGTTCGGCTTGGCGCTCGTGCTTCGCCCGGCGATTCTCAGCGCGGTCGATCAGGCGCCGGCCCCAGCGATCGGGGGCGCAATCGGAAAATGCACCGAAGATCGCCGACTCATTGCGCGTTTGTTGTTGGCCTACCAGCAGGGGCAGGGCCGGATCGAGCTCATAGGAATCGGCCAGCTCGATGTAGGAGGACTCATAGGAAAAGGTGGCGGACTCGGTGCGCCCGTTTCGATGTGAGTAGAGGCGGCCGGCAGGGACATCCTCCCCACCGATCTGGACGACGACTTCGACCTGAGTGTCAGCCATTCTCGCCGCCGTTCAGGTTGCGGGGGCGCACTCGTTTTGGCAGCTGCTGGTCGGAGCGCAAGCGGCCGATGTCGCTTTCATAGGGATCTAGGCTTCGCGAGAGACCATCGAGCACGCCCAGGACTCGTAGGATGCGAAGCAGGTTCTCCAGAGCGATCCCCCCGTCGCCGTGTTCGACCCTGCGCAGGGTGTTCACGCCCACATCGGCGCGCTCGGCGAGCTGTGCTTGCGTGAGGTTGCGCAGCTTGCGCCAGGCGATCACATTTTCGCCGGCGTCACGCAGAGCGCGGTCTATGGCCGGCGGCAGACTGCGCGTACGGCGGGGGATTTTATGGTCTTCGTGACTTTTAACTCCCATATATAGAAGATAATAGCTTATAAACCACCACTTAAAGCTATTTACCGCTCAAGCATAACGCGCTAGATCACTGCCGTCATACGAGCGACGGAACGACGCATGTCGCGCCTGGTCCATAGAGCGCTAAGACCTAGAAGCCCAATGCGAACTTGGCGTCCTCGGTCATCATCTCTGGGGACCAGGGGGGGTCGAAGACCATCTTTGGGTGGACGGCGCTTACTCCGGGGAGGTCGCCTACGAACTCCTTCATCTGCTCGGAGACCTGGGGGCCGATCGGGCAGGCCGGGGTCGTCAGCGTGAAGGTCACGTAGACGTCCTCTTTCTCGATCTCCACGTCGTAGACGAGGCCGAGCGAGACGAAGTCGAGTCCCAGCTCGGGATCGATCACCTCCTCGAGCGCCTCGATCACGTCGTCTTCGGTCAGCACTTCAGTCTGGTTCTCAGGCATCGGCCAATGGTAGCCGGGGCCGGCCATCGGGCGATTGCGGCTCGGGCGGCGGTCCCTCACCAGGCGGCGTCAGCTCCAGCTGCCACCAGCCTACGTCGCGCCAGGCGCCGTCCTTCCAGCCGATCCGTCTGTAGACCCCGACGGGGACGAACCCCATGCTCTCGTGGAGTGCAACGCTGGCCTCGTTGGGCAGGGTGATCCCGGCACAGGCGACCTGGAAGCCCTGCCTTCGCAGCCGCTCCGCCAGCTCGCCGTAGAGCGCCCGACCGCAGCCGGTGCGGCGCTGTCCCTCCGCCACGTACACCGAGACCTCGACCGCCCAGCGGTAGGCGGGACGCGAGCGGTGCGGGCAGGCGTACGCATAGGCGACCACCTCTCCCCCGCACTCGGCGACAAGCCAGGGGTAGGTCGCCTCCATGGCGGCGATCCGCGCGGCGAACTCGGCGGGGCTGGGCGGCTCTTCCTCGAACGAGGTGGCCCCGGCCTCGACGTAGGGCGCGTAGATCGCGACGCAGGCGGCGGCGTCACGGTCGGGATCGGCGGTGCGGATTCTCGCTGGCTTCAATTCCGCTGAGGAGAATAGGCTGCCGCGGCATGGACGAAAACACCGGACAGGTGCAGCGGCGGTCGATCGGCATCGTCTTCTCCGACGGCGGGCTGCTGGCGCTGAGCGCGGTACGCCCGCCGCGAGCCGGCGAGCACGGTGACGAGCAGGTGGCGGCGGTCCTCTGCGGCGCCGACGGCGCCCCGGTCGAGGTCTCCGAGGCGCTGCTCTCGACCGAGTACGGGCCCGACGGCGTGCAGCGGCGGGCGACGCTCGAGCTCTGGACCGACGGCGAAGCGGGTCAGCCGATGCGCGGCGCCGGCACTCTGATCAGTGCCGCCAAGGTGCGCCGGCCGGGGCTGACCTCGGAGATCGCTTTCTTCCGCTGGTCGGTCGAGGGACGCGAGGGACTTGGCCACTACGAGCTGGTCCGCGCCGATGTCTGAGCCCGACAGCAACATCACGGCGGTGATCTCCGACTTTGGGGGCGTCCTGACCACGCCCTTGATCCAGTCCTTCATGTCCTTCCAGGATCAGACCGGGATCACCACCGAAGTCCTCGGCAAGGGGATGCAGGCCGCGACCGAGGCCAACGGGGACAACCCGCTCTTCGAAATGGAGCGTGGCGAGATCACCGAGGTCGCCTTCCTGGAGAAGCTCACCGACAGCCTCGAGCCGCTGCTCGGCCACAGGCCGGAGATGCACCGCTTCAAAGAGATCTACTTCGAGGCGCTGAAATCGAACCCGCCGATGATCGAGCTGATGGAAGAGCTGAAGGCGGCGGGCCACCGGATGGCGATGCTGACCAACAACGTCCGGGAGTGGGAGCCGCTGTGGCGGCCGATGCTCCCCGTCGACGAGATCTTCGAGACCGTCGTCGACTCCGGCTTCGTCGGCTGCCGCAAGCCCGAAGCGAAGATCTACGCGATCACGCTGGATCGGATCGGTCTGCCGGCCGAGTCCTGCCTCTTCGTCGACGACGTCCTCGTCAACTGCGAAGGAGCGGAAAAAGCCGGCATGACCGCCGTCCACTTCCAAGACAACGAGCAGGCGATCGCCGACGTGCGCGCGGCGCTCGCCTAATTGTCGCTGCCGGCGCGGTCCCAGATGTAGAGCTCTACGGCCTCGACCGCAAGCTCCATCAGGCGCGGCTGGGAGAGCAAGCCAAGGACGAGCTCCAGGGCGTCGTCTTCGGTGACACCGGCGTCGACCGCCTCCTCGCCGCGGAAGCCGGCGGCGAGCTTCAGCGCCTCGCGGCGGTTGTCGCCGAGGGAACCGAAGGCGCCCATGAGGAAGTCGCGGTTGGGGACCGGCTGACCCAGCTCCAGCGAGCCGTGCCAGGCGGCGAGCATCGAGAGGTCGTGCTCGTCGAGCTCGGAGAGCGCTTTCGCGTAGTGGACCTCGAGCTCGTCGTCGGGAATCTCGTCGACCCAGGAGCGGACGGCCTCGCCGAGCAGCTGGCGGCGCGCTTCGCGTCCGATCGAGTCGGAGATCGCACGTATCGCGTCGGCTGGGTCTACGAAACAGAGGGACATTTGCTGCGCTCAATTTAGAGGGGCCGGAAGACGGCAAAGCGGGGGCGGGAAATGCGCCATTTGCGGCTTCCCGACGCGGCCTGCGGCGTCGCTGGGCACGCCGGAGGCGGACCTATGCTGGGTCGCTTGCCGCTATGCCTCTGAAACTGATCCAAGGACCCCCCAACTCCGGTCGTGCCGACCGGATTCAAGGCCTCTTCCGCGAGGCACTCGACCGCAACCCGGTCCTCGTCCTGCCGACGCTGGACGACGTCTTTCGCTTCGAGCGAAGCCTGCTGAAGTCCGGCGCGGCCCTCGGCGGCTCGGTGATGACCTTCGGCGAACTCTTCCGCGAGGTCGCGCGCTGCACGGGTGCGCCTTCGGGCGGGGAGCTGACCCCGGCCCAGCGCCTGGCCGCCGTCTCGGCTGGGATCGGTGTGGCGAGGGGAGAGCTGGGACCGCTGCGACGCTCCGCCGCCCGGCCCGGGTTCGCGATGCCGTTCGAGCGCCTGCTCGACGAGCTGCAGAGCGCCGGCCTCGAGCCCGCCTCGCTGGGATCGGGGGCGCAGACGCTCGAGTCCTCGGCCTACCTCGGCGACCTGACCCGGCTGTTCGCCGCCTATGCCGAGGTGCGAGACGGGCTCGGCCTGCTCGACGTGCACGGCATCGCCCTCGGAGCGATCGCGGCGCTGCAGGCGGCGCCCGAGGATTGGCGGGGGCGACCGGTCTTCTTCTACGAGCCGGGCGACCTCACCCCGAACCAGAGCAGCCTGATCGCGGCGCTGAGCGCGACCGCCGAGGTGACCGTCGCCCTCCCTTATGAGGAGGACAACGCCGCGCTGGCCGCCCGGGCCACGCTGCTGGAGGGATTGCGCGCGATGGCGACGGAGACCGAGATCCTCAATGGCCCGGCGGAGCCAGAGCCCTTCGGCATCGACCCCCTGCTCGTCCACCTCCAGCGCGAGTTCGGCCGGGTCGAGCCGACACGACGGCCCGCCGGCGCGGCGCTGGTGCTGCTGCGCTCGGCCGGCGAGCGGGGCGAGGCGGAGGCGATCGGCACCGAGGTGGCGAAGCTGATCGCCGACGGCGCCGATCCGGCGGCGATCGCGATCGCCGTGCGCGACCCGGTGCGGCGCGGGCCGCTGCTCGCCGCGGTGCTCGAGTCCCACGGCATCGGAGTCGCGCTCGAGGCCGAGATCCCGGTCGCCGGAACCTCCGTCGGGGGCACTCTGATCGCGCTGCTGGAAGCGGAGCTCGGCAGCGCCCGCGCCGCCGACCTGCTGCGCTTCATGCGCGGCCCCAGCGGCCTGCCCGAAGGGCAGATCGACTGGTTCGAGCGCGCCGTGCGCCGCGGTCGCCTGACGGGAGCAGCCGCGGCGCTGGCGCTGTGGGAGGAGCGGCACGAGCGCCTCCCGAGCGACGTCGAGCGAGTCCGGCAGGCGACACAGGAGGGCCCCGGCGCTCTGGTCGCCGCCCTGGCCCGTCTTGCGACGACCATGGCCTCCCGGCCCCTGCGCGGCGACGAGGACGGGCCGGCGCCCGGGCGCGGCGACGGCTTGGAGCTGCGCGCCGCCGCCGCAATCTCCACCGCACTCGGCGACCTGGCCGAGATCCCGCGGCTGATACCGCCAGCGGCCCAGCTGGTGAGGACCCTGCGCGAGCTCCGCTTCGATGCCTGGAGCGGGCCGGTCGAGGGCCGGGTGCGGATCGCCAGCCCCTACCGGCTCCGTGCCTCCCGCTTCGAGCACGCCTTCGTGGCTTCGCTTCAGGATGGCGAGTTCCCGCGGCGCGACCGCGGCGAGGACCCGTTCCTCTCCGAAGCGCAGCGCCTCGCGCTCGGCCTCGAGCCCCGACGCGACCCCGACGCGGAGGAGCGCTACCTCTTCCACGCCTGCCTGGCGCTGCCCAACCGGCGGCTCTTCCTCTCCTACCGCGACAGCGACGAGAACGGCGTGGCTGAGGCGCGCTCCCCCTTCCTCGACGAGGTCCGCCGCCTGCTCGATCCCGCGCCGGAGGACGGGGAGGCCGATGCGGTCGAGGCGGACCTGACCGTCTCCCGGGACCTGACCCAGGTGCTCCTGCCGCGGCATCTGGCCGCATCGGAAACCGAGCTGACCAGAGCCCGGGCGGCGGAGGCGGCGAGCCGTTCCCCAGGCCCCCTCTCCAACCCGGCGGTGCTCGACGCCCTCGCCGCCGTCCCCGCCTACGGCGGCACCACCCTGGAGGGGTTCGACGTCTGCTCCTACCGCTGGTTCGTCTCGCACGAGCTCGACCCCCAGCCCCTCGACCCGGCTCCCGACCCACTCGTCCAAGGCGGCCTGATGCACGCCGTGCTCGACCGGCTCTATCGCGAGCGGCCGGGCGGCGACCCCCTCCCCCGCCCCGGCTCGCTCGGCGCCTGGACCGGCCGGGCACGCGAGCTGGCCGGCGAGGTCGCGGCCGAGCGCGGCCTGGGGACCCATCCCGCCGAGCGGGCGATCGCGCGCCGGGTCGAGGGCCTGCTGGCCCGCTTCCTCGCCGACGAGGCCGGGCGCGAGACCGGCGGTTATGAGCCATGGCTGCTGGAGGCGGCCTTTGGCGAGGCCGAGACGGCCGAGCGCCCGGTGCTCGAGATCGACGGCTGGGGCCTGCACGGGGCGATCGACCGGGTCGATCGCGCGCCCGACGGCAGCGCGCTCGTGCTCGACTACAAGCTCTCCCGCGTCGTCACCCCGCGCGAGAAGTTCGAGGAGCAGGCGAAGCTGCAGTTGCAGCTCTACCTGATCGCGGTCGCCGAGCACTGGGGCGCGGATGCGGTCGGCGGCCTCTACCACCCGCTGCGCGGGACGTCGTCGCGGCGTCCCCGCGGGGCCGTCCTCGAGGAAGCCGAGCCGCGGCTCGCCTCCTACCGCCTCTACGAGAAGGACCTGGTCGACCGGGAGGGCTTCGAGGAGATGCTCGCCGACGCCCGCCGACGCGCCGGGGAGATCGTCGCCCGCATGCGGCGCGGCGAGATCGGCCGCGACCCAGGGCCGCGCCACGGCCTGCGCGGGCACGACGTCTGCCCCACCTTCTGCGAGTTCGCGCCGATCTGCCGCCGCGACCGGGCGCCGGCCGATGCCGAGGACGAGAAGTGGGCGGAGCGGTGAGCGAGCGCACGCCGACCCCCGAACAGACACTGGCGATCGAGGCCCGCGGGCACGACGTCCTGGTCGAGGCCGGGGCGGGGACCGGCAAGACCGGGGTGATGGTCGACCGCTACTGCCGGCTCGTCTGCGACCTCGGCGTCGCCCCCGACGCGATCCTCGCCTTCACCTTCACCGACAAGGCGGCGACCGAGCTGCGGCAGCGCATCCGCGCCGAGCTCGAGTTGCGCGCCGGCGGCGGTTCGCAGCGCGCCCGTGAGCTGCTGGCGACGATCGGCGGCGCCTGGGTGACGACCATCCACGGCTTCTGCAACCGGCTGCTCGCCGGCCACCCGGTGGCGGCGGGGGTCGATCCCCGCTTCCGGGTCCTCGACGCGCCCGAGACCGAGCGGGCCGCGCGCGAGGCGTTCGACGACGCCCTGGTCGAGTTCCTCGCCGATGGCGACGAGGCGCGCGAGCGGACCGTTGCCGCCTTCGACATCGGCGGCCTGCGGGCGATCGTCAGTGGCATCCACGCCGAGCTGCGCAGCCGCGGAGTCGCCGCCCCCCGGCTGCCGGACCCACCCACGCCGGATCCCGAGGCCGCCGTCCGCCGGGCCGCCACGGTCGCGGCGGAGACGCTCGAGGAGCTGAAGCCGGCCAACTCCACGCGCGAGCTGGTCGAACGGGCGCTGGCGATGCTCGGCGACGGCGTCCCGAAGCTCGACGAGCTGACCGCGCTGAGGACCGACAGCAAGGCGAAATCGATGAGCGCCTACCGGGAGGCGATCGACGCGGCGGTCGCCCGCGCCGCGGAGGCCGGCGAGGGAGGCGAGGCCTACCGACACATCGCCGAGCTGCTCGCCCTCTTCTCAGAGCGCTTCGAGGCGGCCAAGGAACGCCGCGAAGGGCTCGACTTCGAGGACCTGCAGCTGCGCGCCGTGCGCCTGCTCGAACGCGAGGAGATCGGCAACGCCTACCGGGCGCGCTTCAGCCACCTGCTGGTCGACGAGTTCCAGGACACGAACCGGCTTCAGCTGCGCCTGATCGAGGCGCTGCGCGGACCGCGGTCGGAGCTGATGGTCGTCGGCGACGAACTGCAATCGATCTACGGCTTTCGCCACGCCGATCTCGACGTCTTCCGCGAGCGAAGACGGACGGTCGAGCAGAGCGACGACGCGGCGGTCATCGAGCTGAGCGGCAACTTCCGCTCGCGCCCCGAGGTGATCGGCGCCGTCAACGCGATCGGCGAGAAGCTGCTCGGCGACGCCTTCCATCCGCTGCGCATCGGCGCCATGCCGCGGCTGCCCGAGCCGGCCGGCACCGGACCGGCGGTGGAGCTGTTGCTGACCGCGCGCGACGGCTGGGACGGCGAGGGAATCGACCTGGCGCCGGCGACCGATGCCGACACTCCGCCGAACCACCTGGCCGAGGCCCGCTTTCTCGCCGCACGACTGAACGAGCTGGCCGAGGGCGGCGTCGAGCGCGGCGAGATGGTCGTCCTGCTGCGCGCCTTCACCCACCTCGATGCCTACGAGGACTCGCTCGAGCGCGCCGGCCTGCGCCCCTACACGATCGGTGGCCGCGGCTACTGGTCCCAACAGCAGGTTGCCGACGTCTGCGCCCTGCTGGCGACTATCGCCAACCCGCTCGACGACCAGGCCCTGTTCGGCGCCCTCGCCTCCCCCGCCTGCGCCGCCGCCCCGGACACGCTCTGGCTGCTGCGTGCGGCGGCGGGGCGGCGGCGGCACGTCTGGCCGGCGCTCGAGCAGGCGGCGGAAGTGGGCGAAGCCGAGCTGGGGGACCCCGAGCGACTTGCGGAGATCCCAGAGTCGGAGTTAGCTCTGCTGCGCGACTTCGCGCGGACGGTCGGCGGGCTGCGTGCGCGCGCCGCGCGGCTGTCGCTCGCCGGCTTGATCGACGCCGCGATCGCCGAGACCGGCTACGACCTGGCGGTCCTGATGCGTCCCTCGGGCGAGGCGCGCTTTGCCAACGTGCGCAAGCTGATGCGGCTCGCCGAAGAGTTCGAGGCCCGCGAGGGGCGCGACCTGCGCGGCCTGCTCGATTTCCTCTTCGCCCGCGCCGAAGCCGACGCTGAGGCGGAAGCGGCAAGCGCGATCGAGGGCCACGACGGGGTGCGGATCATGACCGTGCACAGCGCCAAGGGGCTCGAGTTCGGCGTCGTCGCCGTTCCCAACCTCTCGCGGCGGCTGCTGGCCGGATCGCGACTGCCGGCGCTGACGCTCGGGCACGAGCAGTCAGAGCCACGGGTGGGACTGCAACTGCGCCGCCTCGGTGCCGCCTCGCTCAACCTCTTCGCGCACGAGGAGCTCTGCGCCGAGACGCAGCAGCGCGAAGCGGCGGAGGAGCTGCGCCTCTTCCACGTCGCCGCGACCCGAGCGCGCGAGCGGCTGATCCTCAGCGGGGTCACGATGCCGCGGCCGGGACGGGCGACGCAACCCGGCACGCCGGTGATCGAGCGGATTCTCGACGGCTTCGAGATCGACCGCGAGGGCGATTCGGCGATCGAGATCCCCGCCCCCCAGCCTCGCGAGGGGCTTGACGCGAGCCTCGAGCCGTCGCGGATCGCCGTACGGGTAAGCCTGCCCTCGCCCGAGCGGGCCGCCGAGCTGACCGCGACGCAGCGCGAGCCCGCGACGACGGCACCGCTCGGCGAGAGCCAGGCGACACTGCCGACGCGTCGCCCACCGGCGGTCCCCAATCGCCCCCTCTCCTACACGGCGATTGCCTCATATGAGGAATGTGCGTACCGCTTCTACATGGAGCGGGTGCTCGGCCTCGGCGAGCGCGGTCGAGATTTGAACCGCCTGGCGACCCAAACCTCGACCGCAAACGCCGAAGGTGAGCCGGGACAGCGAGACGAAGCGGCGGCCCGAGGTGCGGCCGTGCACTCGCTGCTCGAGTGGAGCGCCGCCAATGAGTGGCGCGAGCCGGCAGAGGAGACGGAGGCCTCGCTGCTCGCGCCCGTACGCGCCTGGCTCGCCTCAAGCCTGTTACGCGAGCGGGTGGTGGCGCCAGGCGCCACCTCCCGAGCCGAGGTTCCCCTGCTCCTCGGCGTCGCCGACACGACGCTGCGCGGCTCGATCGACCTGTTGGTCGAGCGCAAGGGCGCCCCGCCCCTCGTCATCGACTACAAGACCGACCACCTCCACGGCTCCTCACCGGCCGAGCGCGCCGCCAAGTACGCGACCCAGCGAACGATCTACGCCCTCGCGGTCGCCGAGGCCCGCGACGTCGAGGAGGTCGAGGTCGCCTACGTCTTCCTCGAGCGACCGGAGGAACCGGCGATCGAGCTACTCGACCGGGAGGAGATGGAACGGGGGCGTGAGGCGCTGACGGCGATCATCGCCCGGATCGGCGCCGGCGAGTTCCCCGTCGCCGCGGTCGAGCGGCGCGGCTGGGATCTCTGCCGCGGCTGCCCGGCCCTCGGCCGGCTCTGCTCGGGGCCACGGGGAGCAGAGAACTAAGTCAGGGCTGCTCGCGCGCGGCCGGGGTCTGCTCGAGCTTCGCGGCGAGCTCGTCGAGTCGCAGCTCTTCCAGACCCTCGCTGACCGCGTCCAGCTCGGTCGAGCAATAGGTGACGAGCTCGCGACCCTCGCGGCAGAGCTCGAGCGTTTCGCGCAGACCGGCCTGGCCGGAGTCGAGACGATCGATGATCTGCTCCAACCGCTCTACCGCGGCCTCGTAGGACTCTGGCGCCTCGCTCATCCCCCACTCCCGTCTCGATCGATCTCCGCGCCGACGCCGCCGTCGGCGAAGCGCAGTCTGACGTGCTTGGCGGCGAGCGCGGCGGCGGCGCTCGTCACCGGCTCCCCGCCGCTGTCCTCGGCGAGGGCGTAGCCCCGTTCCAGGGTGCGCTCGGGTTCATGGGCGCGGAAGGCCACCTGCGCCCGCCGCAGCGCCTCACGCTTGCTGTCCGCGTCCGCTCCGGCGGCGCGGCGAGCGGCACGGGAGAGGACGACGAGGGCGATGCGACGCTGAAAGGCGCGGCGCTCGGCAAGGCCGCGTTCGGAGGAGGCGCGAATCTCGCGCGTCTTCTGGTTGAGCGCGATGCGCTCGCGCCGCAGCGCCCGGGCCGGGCCGCGAGCCAACGCCACCAGGTGCCGGCTGCGCGTGCCCACGGCTCCCTCCCCGGCCCGCCGCAGCGCGGCGGCGCTGCGGGCGAGCCCATCGCGAGCGGCGAGGCAATCGAGCGGCACGACCGCCTCGGCGGCGTGGGTCGGGGTCGAGCAGGCGACCGCGGCGACGTCGTCGATCAGGGTCGAGTCGCGCTCGTGGCCGACGGCGCTTATCACCGGCACCCGCAGCATCGCCACCGTGCGACAGAGGGTCTCATCGCAAAACGCCCAGAGGTCGGCGAGGCTGCCGCCGCCGCGGGCGACGACGATCGCCTCGACCGTCGGCGTCGCCGCGAGCTCTTGAATCGCCGCGGCGATCGCGGGGGCCGCGCGGCGGTCCTGAACCGGCGCGAAGGCCCAGACCACGGTTCCCGCCCAGCCGCGGCGCTGCAAGCCGGCGAGCAGGTCCCTTCTGGCGGCGCCGCTCTCCGCGGTGACCACCCCGATCGTCTTCGGCAGGCGCGGTCGGGCCAGCTGCTTTTGCAGCTCGAACAGCCCCTCAGCCCGCAGTTGCTTGCGCAGCGTCTCCAACCGCGCCAGCAGATCGCCCTCGCCCGCAAGACGGATATGAGTTGCGCGAAAGAAAAAGCTGGGCGACGCCTGCGAACCACCCCGGTAGTAGTCGGGACCTCCACCGATTACGACTTCGGCGCCATCACGTAGGCCCTGCTCTGGGAGTTCGAGTTTTTCGAGCTCGTTCAGCCAGATTGCGCATGGCACAGCACCCTCGGCATCGCGCAACTCGAAATATGCTTGGGCTTTGCTCCGGCTGAGTCCAGTGACCTCGCCAATAAGAGATACCCGCGCTCGACGGCGCATCTCTTCTTCGAGCTTGCGTGCATAACGCCCCACGGGAAACGGCCCAGGCAATCCCATACGCCGAGGCTAATCCAAATCCCAGACACGGCCGAGGGCGCGCCTGGCCAAGCAGTTCAAGGACGCAGGGAGCGTGGCGTGCTCTGCACGCGAGCGACCGAGGACGCAGATATGCGCCGGTCAGGCGTGTCCTCGGAGCGCCAGCGGCGAGCCCAGGACTTGAGCTCGGCGATCGCCGGGCGCAGCTCCGTGCCGGCCTCGGTCAGCGAGTAGGTGACGCGCACCGGCGAGCCCGGTTCGACCTCGCGCTGGACCAACCCCTCCCCCTCGAGCTCGCGCAAGCGCTGCGATAGCAGGCGGTCCGAGAGCCCGGGCACCGCCTTCGCGAGCTCGCCGAAGCGCAGCGGCCCCTCGGTCAGAGCAGAGACGATCGCCCCGGTCCAGCGCTTGCCGATCAACTCGATCGCGGCGTGGAAGTGAGGGCAGACGCCAGGGGGCTGTTCTTGGGCAGATACGGCCTCCACTCAGCTCAGCTTACTGAACGTAAGTGACGGGCTTCGCGGCCTGGCCTGCTTGTATTTGTCTGTGACCGTTCTCGACTGGGCGATCGTCGCCTTCACGATCGCTTTCGCCATGTGGGGCTACCGGCAGGGGCTGATCGTCGGCATTCTCACCCTGCTCGGGTTCGGCAGCGGGGCCCTGGTCGGCAGCCGCCTCGGACCACTGCTGCTCAACGAAGGCTCGAATTCACCATACGCGCCGCTCTTCGCCGCGCTGGGGGCACTCCTGGTCGGCGCAGTGGTGGCGGTGACGCTGGAGAGCCTCGCCCTGGGACTGCGCGAGCGCGTGATTCGCGGCCGGGCGCTGCACCTGGCCGACGGAGCCGGTGGCGCCGCGCTGATCGCCGCCGTGGCGCTGGGGCTGACCTGGGTCTTCGGCGCCGTGGCGTTGCACGCTCCGGGCACGGCACAGCTGCGGGGCGACGTGCAGCGCTCGGAGATCCTGCGCAGTCTGAACGACCTGCTGCCGCCGTCCGGCCCAGTCCTCAACGCGCTCAACCGTGTCGATCCGGCTCCGTCGATAGCCGGCCCGACCACCCCCGTCTCCCCGCCGGACCCGGCGATCGGCTCCGACCCTGACGTGGAGCGGGCGAGCCGCTCGGTGGTGCGTGTGCTGGGAACCGCCTGCGGCCTCGGCGTCGAGGGGTCCGGCTGGGTCGTCCAACCGGGCCTCGTCGTCACCAACGCCCACGTGGTCGCCGGCGAGGACGACACCACGGTGACCACGATCGACGGCGCCTCGCTCGACGCCACCCCGGTTCACTACGACCCGAGCAACGACCTGGCGCTGTTGCGGATCGACGCTCCCTCGGTCCCCGCGCTGACAATCGCCCCGGACACCCAGCGCGGCACCGCGGGAGCTGTCCTCGGCTATCCCGAGAACGGTCCCTACGCCGTCGCCGCCGCCCGCATCGGCGACACCAACAACGTGATCAGCGAGGACTCCTATGGCGAGGGCCCGATCCAGCGCCCGATCGCCTTCCTGCGCGGCAGCGTCCGCAGCGGCAACTCCGGCGGCCCCCTGGTGGATTCAAGGGGGCGAGTAATGGCCACCGTCTTCGCCGCAACCACGACCGGCCCCCCGGGCGGCTTCGCGGTCCCCGACGATGTGGTTCGCGCGGCACTAACGGGGGCGCATGCTCCTGTCGATACCGGAGCATGCACTGGCTAGTAGTAGTCGACCTCTCTCAGCACTAAATTTCTCACCAGTGAACAACTTGCCCACCGAGGTGGAGCGGCGGCGGCGCCTCGTAACCCGCGCACTCCCCCTCACGATCATCGCCGTAATCGCCTTCGCACTGGGCGCCTCGGCGGGCGCCCCGGGCTCACCGGACAAGGAAGCGGCCGAGCGCTTCAGCCAGGCCTGGGCACGGAGGGACTTCGCCGCGATGTACCGGGAGCTGAACGATGCCTCGCGCCGCGCGGTCAGCGAGGACGAATTCGCCCAGGCCTACCGCGACGCCGCCGAGGTCGCGACGCTGCGCACGCTCGAAGTCCACTCGCCCGGTGACCCCAGCAGCGAGAACGGAGTCGACAAGGTGCCGGTGCCGATCGAAGCCGGCACGGTGGCCTTCGGCACGGTCAGCGCCGACCTCGACCTCCCCTACGCCGAAGGCGGCATCGCCTGGGATCGGAGCCTCGTCTTCCCCGGCCTCGAACCCGGCGAGCGGCTGGAAAACCGGATCGACCTGGCGCCACGGGCGCCGATCCTCGCCCGTGACGGCACGGTGCTCGCAGAAGGCTCCGCCGAAACCCGCGAACATCCCCTGGGAAGCGCGGCGATCGACGTCACCGGCGAAGTCGGCATGGCCGAAGAAGAAGACGTCGCGACCCTTGCCCGTCAGGGCTTCCCCGCCGGCACCCCGGTGGGCATCAGCGGCCTCGAGCAGGCTTTCAACGCGCGCCTTGCCGGCAAGCCCGGCGGCTCCCTGCTTGCCGTCGCCGAAGAAGGCGGCTCGGCCCGGATCCTCTCGCAAGCCAAGCCGCAACCGGGAGCACCGGTCAAGACGACGATCGACCCCGACCTGCAGATGGCGGCGGTCTCCGGCTTGGCAGGCCGCGCCGGCGGCGTTGCCGTGCTCGACGCCCGCAGCGGCGATGTCCGCGCCCTCGCCGGCCAAGCCTTCTCAGCGCCACAACCCCCGGGTTCGACCTTCAAGACGATCACCACCACGGCCGCACTGGAGAAGGGCGTCGTCTCGCTCGATGACGAATTCGAAATCGTCGGCGGCGCCAACGTCGGCGGCCGCTTCATCAGCAACGCCAACGGCGAGCTCTGCGGCGGCACCTTCCGCGAAGCCTTCGCCGAGTCCTGCAACGCGGACTTCGCCCCGCTGGGCCCGAAGATCGGCAACGACGATTTCGTCGAAGTCGCCGAACGCTTCGGCTTCAACTCCCCCCCGACTCTGTACGCGCCAAAGATCGTCGCCGAAGTGGAACCGCCCGAATCGACGATCCCGACCGAGATCGGCGAAGAAGTCGATCTCGGCGTGACCGCGATCGGACAGGGGGAGGTCCTGGCGACCCCGCTGGAGATGGCGACCGTCGCCCAGACGATCGGCAACGGCGGGGTCCGGGAGCCGACCTCGGTCGTCGCCAACCGCAAGCTGCGGCCCGATCCCGAGTCGGTGCGGGTGATGTCGAAGAAGATCGCCGACGAGCTGACCGAACTGATGGTCGGGGTCGTAACCGAAGGGACGGGCTACGCCGCGGCCATCCCCGAGGCGCAGGTAGCGGGCAAGACCGGCACCGCCGAGCTGGGCCCGAAGCCCGGCACCGAGGGTGAAGAAGAACCCGAGCAGATCAAGGACGCCTGGTTCACCGCCTTCGCTCCTGCCGAGAAGGCCAAGCTGGCGGTCGGCATCCTGCTGATCGAAGCCGAAGCGGCGGGCGGCGAAGTAGCCGCCCCGATCGCCAGCGAAGTCCTCTCGGCCGGCCTCTAGAGGTCGAGCGTGACCGCGGCCGGGCCTTCGGGTCCCGGGATGGAAAGCGTCAGCGGACGGTTCTCGGAGGCCGAGGCGGGCAGTTCGAAGAGGACCAGCGAGCCCTCGATCGGCCCCTGCTCGGGAGTCGAGTCGAGGACTGGGATCTGTTCCTGCGATTCCACTTCGCCGCCGAAGGGCAACGCGTAGAGGCTCTTGCTGGGAATCGCGTGGTAGGTCTGGTGCCCCGCGTCGGTGATCGTGAAGGCGTCGGCGAGCGTCTGCGCTTCTTCGCTCTTGTTCTGGACTTCGAGGAAGACGCCGAAGTAGCTGTGGCCCTCCGGCAATTCGGGCTGGCCGATCAGGTAGGCCGAATCCTCGTTGTCGTTGGGATTGAGGAAGCGCGAGAAGACGACGTTGTACTGGAGCTCGCCCAGCTTCACCGGCTCGCCCTCGACGACATCCTTGGAGTCGCTCGAGTAGCCACAGGCCGAGAGCGCAAAGGCGGTCACGGCAAGCGCGAGCACAGCGAACAGCGAAAGCGTGGTTCTGCGGCTGGGGAGCATCGGCGGCGAGAGTCTATAAAGGCGCTCGGCAGCCCGCCTCACGGGATGCCGGTCGCGTGAGGGTTGCCCCCTGCCACGCCCACCGGAGCGGGCGCGGCTTCGCCGCTCTCGAGCTGGTCGCGAAGCCGCCGCAGCGCCGTGCGCCAGCCTCTCTGCACAGAGGCCGAGTTGCCGGCAAGCACCTCCAGGACCCGGTCGAACGGGTTGGACGGCTCGGTCCAGTCTGAGACCCGGACCCTGGTCAGCGAACCGGTGCCCTCGGTCAGCTCCCAGACCGTGGTCGTGGGGATCCGGTTGCCGCGTCCGCCGCGACCCCGCTCGATCAGCCTGTGCGGCTGCTCCAACTCGACGATCGCCGTGTCCATCCAGACCTTTCGCAGCGGCGAAGCGACGCGGAACCGCGCCCCGGCACCGATCCCGCTCGACTCGATCCGGGTCAGGTGGAAGTCACCGAGGAAGTGATCGGTGAAAGATGGCCGGCGCGCCAGGTCGGCAATGGCCTCGAAGGCGCGCTCACGGGGAACGTCGATCTCGATCTCTGCGCTGACGGGACCCATCGGCGGGGATTCTATGTGACGGGCCGTCCTCGTTTGAGCCCGTTCACATCGGGGTATTTGCCGTCCCAGGGGTCGCGTCTGTGGGAAATTGCGGATGCGAAAAATTGGTAACTAGTTAAGATCGCCACAAGGCGCAAGGGAAGGAGTCGTCATCTCCACCAGTCTCACC
Organism: uncultured Solirubrobacterales bacterium; assembly: GCA_963824705.1. Lineage (GTDB taxonomy): Bacteria > Actinomycetota > Thermoleophilia > Solirubrobacterales > 70-9 > VRUE01. Next base: position 737,496 of record CAWGQE010000003.1, on the reverse strand, counting down.
CCCACCCCAGCCTCCGATAGCTACGCCAGCGGGACGTTTCCAGGCCCCGGCACCTATTTCTGCGTCGAGTGCGGCCTACAGCTCGCCCTTCACGAGGACGACCAACTTCCGGACTGCCCTCGCTGCGGGACCGCGAGCTTCAGGCTCGACTCGATCTTCGAGTCGATGCAGGAGCATGGCGAGACCACAGCGGAATTCGAGATCGCAACCGAGGCGATCACCTCGAACTGGCTGGACGAGCTGCGGGCGGATCTCGCCCCAGGCAGCCGCCACCTGATCTGCCGCGCTGACGGGGAGGTTCTCGACTTCGAGATCGAGCACGGCTGGACCAGGATCGGCCGCAGCATCACCGCCGATATCCACCTCGACGACCCCAGCGTCTCCCGCCGCCACGCCTTGGTCGTCTCCGAACCGGGGGAGCCGCTGCGCGTCCTCGACGACCGCAGCCTCAACGGCGTCTTCGTCAACTCCGACCTGGTCGAGTGGGGCAAGCTGGGCGACGGCGACGAGCTGGCGATTGGCCGCTACCGCCTCTTCGCACTCGAAGGCTGAAAACCGAGCAATCCGCGCAAATTCCGGCCTATGGTGCCCGTAGAGTTGGCGCCGTGGACTCTGCCCAAGACCCATCGGTCGCCGCCGAGCAAGCTCGCCAACGCCTGCACGAAGAGATAGAGCGCGTCCGCACGGGCGTCGAGGAGATGCTCTCCGAACAGGGAAACAGCGACGCCGACCTGCAGCGGGAGCTAGATGTCCTACGCGAGGACACGAGGCTCTACGTCAAGCAGCGTCTCCGCAAGAGCGAGAAACGCTCCGACAAGCGCCTGAACAAGCTGGAGCGCCGGATCGATCAGGTGGAGCAGGACCGCAAGCTCGCCGAGTGGCGCATCCACACCAACACCGAGCAAATGCTCGACGGCCTCCTCCGCGAGGTCCGAGCAATAGCCGACCTCTTGACTCGAACGCGCTAGTCAGCAGCGGGGGATGGGTTCCCCCCAGCTGGAACCCGCGCTCGGCCTCGACGGCGGGACCCTCGCTGGGCGGCTCACAAGTTCCATCTGAGGGGAACCCATCCCCCGCTGCCCACCGACCGTTCGAGGCAGGACAGGAGGTACCCCTTCGCAGGAACTTGTGAGCCGCGACGCACCGGCGCCCTCGCAAAGGTGCTGGCGCGGGTTCCGGCGGAGGGGTACCTCCTGTCCTGCCGCTTACTCGGTGGAGATCGAGGGGTCTGCTTGGACCTTGTGCGGGACGATCATCAGGAAGTTGCTTGTCGCGTCGGCGGCCATGCTTCCCATCCGCTCGGCCTCCTCGTCCTGACCGGTTGCCCGCAGCTCGTCGGCGTAGTGGCTGAGCAGATCGTCGACGTCGAGCAGACCCTCCGAGTCGAGGTCCTTGAGCTCGACTTTGGCGCCCTCGCCCAGGCGGGCTTCGATGGCTTGGCGGTCTATGTCGAAGGCGTTGTGGCGGACGTAGACGCGCCCGCCGGTCATCCCGGCGCAGGCCCAGGGACCGAGGTCGCCGAGCACAACCGCGCGGCCGGAGGTCATGTACTCGAAGGCAAAGCCCTTGGCGTTGGCGCGGTCGACGACGCAGCCGCGGCTGTCGTCGATCGCCTCCGCCGGCTCGCCGGCAAGCACCACGTCGGCACCGGAGAGGCGGATGCAGAAGCGCGAGTCGGCCGAGCCCTGGACGAAGAGGCGGCCCCGTTGGGCGCCGTAGGCAAATGACTTGCCGACCGAGCCGTTGAGGCGCTGCCCCTTGGCCCCCTTGCCCTTGAGCACGGCGAGGGTGCCGCCCAGCATCGCCTTGCCGACGCCGTCCTGGGCGCCGCCCTCGACCCGAATCGAGACGCCGTAGGCGTTGAAGGCGCCTAGGCCTTGGCCGGCGACCGAGCCGCCGTTGAACTCGAGGTCGGCGAGCACGTCGTCGTTTGACTCGGGGCCGTCCTCGAAGATGCGCGAGCGGGCGATCGCCCCGGCGAGCTCGGTGCCGAGCACGCGATCGTTGGCATCGGTCGCACGCGGGAAGTGGCTGGTGACGGTGTGACCGGAGCAGACTTCCCCGGCGAGGGCGCCGATCTGGGCCGAGGCCTGCTTGGCCTCCATGCGGATCGGGCGGGCGACGACGAGTCCCGCTTCGGCGCGCTCGTCTGCCACCTCCTCGGCCACGGGCAGGTCGATCGGCTCGAGGTCGAGGAACTCCTCCAGCGGGGTGATCAGCGGCGCCAGGTCGATCTGGTCGTGATGGGAGATCTGCTCGAGCAGGTCGTAGCGGCCGACCAGGTCCTGGGCGCGGTCGTAGCCGAGCGAGGCGACGACCTGCTTGACCTCCTCCCCCATCGCCTGGAAGAAGCGGGCGCAGCTCTCAGCGGCGACGTCGACCTCCTGCGGGGTGAACTTCTTCAGGCCGTGGTCCTGGGCCTGCTCGACCGTCTCGATCTGGGTGGCGATGCCGACGTGGCAGGTATCGAGCTGGCAGCCGCGGCAGATCGTGCAGCCGAGGCTGACCATCGCCAGGGTGCCGAAGCCGACCCGGTTGGCACCGAGGCAGTGCAGCTTGACGACGTCATGGCCGGTGCGGTAGCCACCGTCGGCCCAGATCTCCACCCGGTTGCGCAGGCCGGCCTCCATCAGCGCTCGGTGCACGGCGCGGGTGCCGATGTCCGACGGCAGGCCGACGTGGCGCAGCGCGTGCTGGCGCGCCGCGCCGGTGCCGCCCTCGAAGCCCGAGAGGGTGATGATGTCGGCGCCCGCCTTGGCGATGCCGAGGCCGATCGTGCCGATGTTCGGCACCACCGGCACCTTGACCGAGACGCGCACGTCCGGGTTGACCGTCTTCAGCTCGTCGATCAGCTCGGCGAGGTCCTCGATCGAGTAGAGGTCGTGGTTGTTCGAGGGCGAGATCAGGTCGGTGCCGGGGGCCGCGTTACGGGCGGCGGCGACCTTCTCGGAGACCTTCTTGCCGGGCAGGTGGCCGCCCTCTCCGGGCTTGGCGCCCTGACCGATCTTGATCTCGGCGAGGTAAGAGGAGTTGATCATCTCGGCCGAGACGCCGAAGCGGCCCGAGGCGACCTGCTGGCCGCGCCACTTGCGGTAGTGCCCGTACATGTCGCGGATCTCGCCACCCTCGCCGTTGACGCAGAGGACGTTGATCGATTTCGCCGCCTCGGCGTAGGCGCGGAAGGCGGGCTCGGACTGCGAGCCGAAGCTCATCGAGGAGATCACCACCGGGTAGTCGTGGTGACCGACGCCGGCGTCGACCGTCGAGGGGTCGGCGATCGGCTCGCGGTCGCCCTTCAAGCCCATGATGTGGCGCATCGAGATCGGGCTCTGCGCCTCGAGATCGCGCACCTTCTCGGAATATTCCTCGTAGGAGCCTGAGCCGTTGGCGGTGGCGATCGCCGCCTTGTAGACCTTGGGGTAGAAGCGGAACGTCTTCGCCGGTTTGGCACCCTCTTCGCCGCAGAGGATCCGCGCCCGCTCGTTGCTCGACTCGTCGAGGCCGTCGAAGCCGATGCCCGCCTTCTCGGAGGCGGCGAAGGCCTCGGTCTGGAAGATCTCGGCAAGCTCGGGGCACACGCCGATCGAGGAGAACTGGCGGGCGTAGCCGCGCACCTCGTGGATCCCGATCGTCGAGATCACTTTCTCCATCCCCTTGGCGAGCGCCGCGCAGAGGTTGCCGATGTCCTTGCGGTAGTCCTCGACGCAGATCACCTCGACCATCGTGTAGGGGCAGACGCCGTTGGCGCCGAGGCCGAGGGCCAGCATCGTGTCGTGGACGTTACGGATCGCCGCCGAGCGCAGGACGATGCCGCAGCGCCGGCGCAGGTTCTCCTCACCCGGCTCGACCCGGAACTGCTTCAGCGCCTGGTCGACCGCCGAGGTGGCGAGGTGGGGATCGAGGTAGCGCCGCTCGGCGTCGTAGACGGTGCGGTCGGTCAGCACCAGCAGCTCGGCGCCGTCGCGGACCTTCTTCACGGCCTCCTGCTTGATCCGCGCGATCGCCCCGCGGGTCGTCTCCGACTCCAGCAATGAGATGTCGACGGCGCCAGCGCGTCCGCGGAACTCCTCCCAGAGGTCCTCGAGCAGGTAGGTCTGGTGCTCGCGGGCGATCTGGCGGTAGGTCTTGTCGGAGAGCGGCGCCAAGCCGTGATGGCCGCCGAGGATCACCGGGAAGGAGGTCTCGACAGTGCCCGAGTCCTCGCCGGCCGCCTCGATCGAGGGACGGCGGCCGAAGACCGTGCGGGTCGAGAAGTGCTCCATCTCACGCTCGCGGTCGATCGCCGGGTTGGTGACGACGGCAACCGTCTCCTTGAAGTAGTCGGCGAGGTTCTGGCGCTCCGGCGAGAGCGCAGCCAGCGGTCCGTCGTAGCCGAGCGACCCCACCGGCTCGGCCCCGTTGGAGGCCATCTGTTGGACCAGTTTGACGTCGTCGCGCTGCCAGCCGAAGCCGGCGAGGACGCGGTCGTCGACTTTGACCGGCTCTTCGGGGCCGGCGCCGGAGTAACCGGGCACGTCGGTGCCCTCGAGCGGACCGCCGGTCTCCAGCGCGCGGTCGTACGGCCCAGCCTGCTCGGCGCCGTTGCGGGCCAGCCAGCGGTCGCGGACGATGCGCAGCATCGCGTCGTGGGAATACAGGCTCGAGTGCCTCGCCTCGCGGTCGATCGAGACCATCGCCTTCTCGCCAGGGGCGAGCGGCTTCGGCTCGGCGACCATCTCACTGACCGCGACGACGCCGGGCTCGGAGCTGAAGACGAAGTCCTCGCCGGTCTCGACCTGCCAGAGCGGCCGCAGCCCGAGCGCGTCGGCGGAGAAGACACACTCGTCGCTGTGGCGGGCGATCAACGCCACCGGGCCCTGCGCGAAGGGGCCCATCGCCTGGCGCAGGTACATGTAGAAGCGGTGCAGGTCCTCGGGCAGGGCGCGGATCTCGTTGACGATCGGCGGCACGACCATCTCCATCGCCTCGGCGAGGCTGAGCCCGTCGCGATTGACCAGGGTGGCGATCGTCTGGTTGAGGTCCTGGGAGTCGGAGGAGCCGGGCTGGATCGGGACGCCGAGCATGCGCGCCTCCTGGCGCAGCTGTTCGACCGTGTTGATCTCGCCGTTGTGGCCGAGGACCGAGAAGGGCTGCACCCGCTTGAACGAGGGCCAGGTGTTGGTCGAGTAGCGGTTGTGGCCGAAAGCGCCGATCGTTTCTGCGCGCTCGTCGCGCAGGTCGGGGTAGTACTCGCCGAGGATATTCGGCGCGCCCATCACCTTGTAGACGCAGATCGTCGCCGAGATCGAGGGGACGTGGACGCCGAGCTCCCGCTCGAGCTCGATCAGCAGGTCGAAGAGGACGCGGTCGCGGTGCGAGGCGTCGGCCACGAGGCCGGCGATCTGCCAGAAGTGCGGCTCCTCCTCACGCGCGGTCGGGCCGAGCGCGGGAGAGTCGACGACGCCGATCCGCTCGGCGAGGATGCGGAAGCCGCCCTGTCCGAGCAGTTCGCGGGCGTCGTGCTGAACCTTCTCCAGGTCCTGCGAGCGTTCGATGAAGACATGGGCGACGGCGAAGGCGTCGTCGAGGGTCAGCGAGGGATCGTGACCACCGGTGCGGACCTCCTCGGCCCAGATCTTGCGCGGGATGTCGAGCAGGAGGCCGCAACCGTCCCCCTCGCCGTCGACGTTGCCGGCACGGTGGAGCATCTTCTGCAACGCCGGGATAGCGCGTTCGATCGGTTCGTGGCTCGGCGTCGCGTCCTTACGCACCGAGGCGTAGATCGCACAAGCGTCCTTGTCCTCGACGCTGGGCGGCGAGACGAGCGGCCGGTAGGCACGCTCTGGCGAGTAGCGGACGGGGCCGCCCTCGCCGTGAAGCTCACGGGACTGGGTATCCGACATCTTGACCTCCCGGTTTCCGCGCCTTCTCCGAGCGGGCGCGCGACGGGTTGACGAGTTTCCGGATTATAGGGACGGCGAGTCGATCCGCCTAGGGGGTCGTTCTAGCCCCAGCTCATCGGCTCGTAGCCACCCTCGGGGTGGACGCCGATCAGGAGTGCCGTGACCGGCGCACCGGAGCGGTTGAGGATCGTGCGGCTGGCGGGGGGCTCGATCGAGACGAAGGTGCCGGCCGGGGCTGGGTGATCCTCGCCCTCGAGACGCATCGTCGCCTCACCCTCCAACACGATGTAGAGCTCGACCTGACCGCTCTGAGCCTCATCGTGCTCGGGGATCTCCCCTCCTGGCGCGATCTCGACCAGGTTGAAACCGAAGGCCGAGGTGCCGAGCGCTTTGCGCGCCAGCTTCCAGGTCGCCTCCCCCGATCCCTCCATCGCCTCGAACTCATCGCGGTGCTTGATCGTGTAGCCGTCCCCCATCAACGGCTCCAGTCGGGTTCGAAGGCGTTCCTCGCCAGCACCTTCGGCTTGCCGCCACCGTAGGGAACAGTCGCGACGTTGTGACCTGGACCCGGTTCGAAGCCGCCGGTCGCGCCGAGGACGAGCTTGCCATCGGCGGAGAGCGCGGCGCCGGCGAAGCCCTGCTCGGTGGCTTCGATCAGGGGACGCTGGGCGCCGGTCCGCGGATTGACGGTGACCGCATAGGTCGTGTCCTGGCCATTGAACTGGGCCAGCAGGCGCCTGCCGTTGGCCGACCACTGCGTCGGGTACAGGCCTTGGAGGAGCGGCCCGACGTTCGTGTGGGTCAGCCGCTGCACTTGCTTCCCGGCCGGGTTCATCAGGTAGAGCTCGTTCTTGGGGCCGTACTTGCGCTGCTTGGCGCCGAGCTGCTTGACGAAGACGATCTTGCCGTTCGGCCCCCAGAGCGGGTTGGTCGAGCGCTGGTCGCTGGCGAGTCGCACCGGCTGGGCGGCGCGAAGCGACTGACCCATCGGGATGTCGTAACGGTAGACGTCGCTGCGGGGCGGGAAGTTTTCGCTCGCCGCCCTGCCGTACACCAGCTGCCCGCCTTCGGGCGCGAAGCTGACACCCGAGAAGAAGCCGCGCGCGATCATCTGCTGAGCACCGGTGACCGTGTCGATCAGAACCAGGCGCTTGGATCCAAGTTCGGGGCCGAGCACAGCGGCGATCGAAGCCGAGTCGGGCGACCAAGCGAAGGTGGAGATTTCGCGCCAACCGGTCGCCAGCCTGCTCACCGGTGCGCTGCCGTCCGCCGGCACCAGCATCAGTTCAGGCTGGGAGGAGCGCCCCTTGCCCTGGTGGAGAAAGGCAACGATCTGGCCGTCCGGCGAGACCCGCGGATTGGATCCCGCCGTGAGCTTCCGCGCCCCCGAGCCGTTGTCCGCCGCCGACCAGACGCTGGGGTTGAACGGACTGCGGGAAAAGACAAGCGTCGCCTGAGCCGTCGCCGGGATGGCGACGAGAGCGGCTAGGAGCACAAGCGCGGGAAACCATCTCAGTTTGGACATAAGGACGATCCTAGTGTTGGCGACGGGCGGCTTTCCAGGTCACGCTCAGGGCCCAACGACAGCCGCCGCGACGAGGCCACCGCTGACGCCGATGAACGATACGACCGCCAGAACCCGGTACCAGGATCGTTTCTCGACCTCGGGGTCGAAAGCAAGCGGGACGAAGAGGAAGGGGTTGACCAGCGTGCCGAAGACGAGCGCGACGGCAACCACGGTCGGCAGGTCGGGAACAGCCAGGCCGACCCCGATCAGGATCAGGCCCATCATCACGTAGTCGAGGTGGACCTGGCGGATCCGCTGCGGGGCGACTATCCCGATCCGCTGCAGCCACTCGCGCTTCTCCTCGCGGACCACCATCGCCCAGCCGAGCAGGCCGCCGAGGGCCAGCTCGATCAGACCGATCTGGATCACCCAGTCCACCTAAATCAGAGCTCGGGGACGTCGGCGCCCTGGTCGCTGAAGGGGATGCGCTGGATTTCGGCCCACTCCCCACAGCGACTCTCCAGCTCCTCGCTGACCTTGCCGGCTTCGTCCCAGGTCGTCCAGACGAGAACGGTGGGCCCGGCGCCGGAGATGGTCGCGCCGAGGGCGCCGATCTCGCGGGCACCTTCAACCAGCTCCATCGAGCGGGGATAGAGGCCACGGCGGCGTCCCTGGTGAATGTTGTCCTTGAGGCTGGCGGCGATCAGGCTGAGGTCGCCGCGATAGAGACCCAGGGTCAGGCGGGCGGCGGAGAAGATGTTGCCGAGCGCGTCGCCAAGCGGGATCTCCTCTGGGATCGCCTCGCGCGCCTGCTCGGTCGGAACGTCCTCCTCGCGGGGGATGACGAGGATGCCCTCGAGCCCGTCCGGCGGCGGGAACCGCGAGCAGTCGGGCGAACCCCCCTCGGGAATCGGATCGCAGATGACGAAGCCGCCGAAGATCGCCGCGGCGACGTTGTCCGGGTGACCCTCCAGCTCGGTCGCGCGAGCCAGCATCTCCTCCTCGGTGAGCGCCAGCTCATAGAGATGGTCGGCCGCGTAGAGGCCGGCGACGATCGCGGCTGCACTTGAGCCGAGGCCACGCCCCAGCGGAACCGTCTGCTTGAGCCGAAAGGCGATCCCGTCGGCGGAGTGCAGGGTCTCGAATGCCCTGACGATCAGGTTGTCGCGCCCGGTCGGCACGTCGAGCCCGGCCGGGTCGAAGGAGAACTCGGCGGTCTCCTCGACTTCCAGCTCGAGGAAGAGGTCGAGCGCCGCGGCCATCACGTCGTAGCCCGGCCCAAGGTTGGCCGAGGAGGCGGGCACGCGAACCAGGCGGCGGCGGGCGGTCAAGCGAACACCGCCCGCTCGACCGCGCTCAGGTCGTTCTCGCAGTTGATCACGGCGGGCGCTTTGGAGAGCGCCGTGTCGGGGTCCTTGAGGCCATGCCCGGTGAGCACGCAGACGACCGACTCAGGCGTTGCCGCTCCCTCGACCACCGGCAGGCCGTGGGCGAGCAGGCCGGCGACCGAGGCCGCCGAGGCGGGCTCGCAGAAGACGCCCTCGCTCGTCGCCAGCCAACGGTAGGCAGCGAGGATCTGCTCGTCGGAGACCGCCGCCACCCGCCCGCGCGAGGCGGTGAAAGCGGCCATCGCCTCCTCCCAGCGCGCCGGGTTGCCGATCCTGATCGCCGAGGCGACGGTCTCCGGCTTGGCGACGGGAACGCCGTCGACGAGCGGCGCGGCACCCTCGGCCTGGAAGCCGTAGACGATCGGAGCGACGCCGAGCTCTTCGAAGCCCCGCCAGTAGGCAGTCACGTTGCCGGCGTTGCCGACCGGGATCGCGAGCGCGCCGGGCGCCTCGCCGAGCTCCTCGACGACCTCGAACGCCGCCGTCTTCTGACCCTCGATCCGGTAGGGGTTGACCGAGTTGACCAGCTCGATCGGGTGCTTGTCGGCCAGCTTGCGGACGATCTGCAGCGCCTCGTCGAAGTTGCCCTGCAGGGCGACCACGCGGGCACCGTGCATCAGCGCCTGGGCCAGCTTGCCGATCGCGATCTTGCCCTCCGGCACGATCACCGCCCCGCGCATGCCCGCCCGCGCCGCGTAGGCCGCGGCGCTGGCGGCGGTGTTCCCAGTCGAAGCGCAGATCACGGCCTCCGCGCCTCGTCCCTTGGCGCGGGAGACGGCCACCGTCATCCCCCGGTCCTTGAACGAGCCCGTCGGGTTCGCTCCCTCGAACTTGAGGTAGGCACGGACCTCGAGCCGCTCCGAGAGGCGCGGCGCCTCGATCAACGGCGTCGATCCCTCGTTGAGGGAGACGATCGGATCCCCGTCCTCCAACGGCAGGTGCTCCCTGTATCTCTCGATCAGGGGCACAGGGCTCAAACGAACTCCTCCTCGATCACGCGGATGAAGCGCGGCGCCGAACGGATGTCGTCGAGCCCGCCGATCTCCCCGACCGCCGCCGCGAAGCGCGACTCCAGGCACTCGTGGACGACCATCACCAGGCGTGCGTCATCGCCGATGCCGCGCTGCACGACGCTCTTCACCGAGATCTCGTTCTCGCCCAGCACCTGGGCGATCCGGGCGAGCACGCCGGGCTCGTCGGCGACCTCGAGGTGCAGGTAGAAGGAGGAGGGGACGTCGGCGACCAGCGGCAGCTGCTCGCGGGCCTCGTGCACCGGGGCGTCGCCGGAGAGGATCGAGACGACGTCGCCGAGGACCGCCGATGCGGTCTCCACTCCGCCGGCACCGGGGCCCGACATCGTCACCTCCGTGATCGCCGGCGCCTCGACCATGACCGCGTTGAAGGGGCCGCCGACGGGTGCCAGCGGGTGACCGCTGTAGAGGAAGCAGGGGAAGACGCGCACGCTGATCCCGCCGTCGCGGCGCTCGGCGACGCCGAGCAGCTTCAGCGAGAGGTCGAGCTCCTTGGCGTAGGCGAGGTCGTCGGGCTGGATCGCCTCGATTCCCTCGTAGGCGACCTGGTCAAGGGTGACCGCGGTGTGGAAGGCGAGCCGGGCGAGGATCGCCATCTTCGCCGCGGCGTCGGCGCCGTTGACGTCGGCGCTCGGGTCTGCCTCGGCGTAGCCCAGCTCCTGCGCCCGCGCCAGCACCTGCTCGTAAGCGGCGCCGCTGGCGGCCATCTCACTGAGGATGAAGTTGGTCGTCCCGTTGACGATCCCGAACACCTTGTCGATCTCGGTGACGCCGAAGCTCTCCTGGATCGTGCGCACGATCGGGATCACGCCCGCGACGGCGGCCTCGAAGCGGAGCTGGACCCCCGCCTCGCGGGCGACGCCGAAAAGCTCCTCGCCATGCTGGGCCAGCAGCTGCTTGTTGGCGGTGACGACTGGCCGGCCGGCCCGCAACGCGTCGAGCACGTAGGTGCGCGCCGGGTCGGTGCCGCCGATCAGCTCGACGATCAGGTCGGAACGCTCGAGGATGTCACTGAAGTCACCCTCACTGCGGGTCAACGTGCCGGCCAGCTCCGGGCGCCGCCCGGTGGCGGCCTCGACCGCGTCGGCGCGCTCGGCGAGCAGGCCGGCAAAGGCCGCGCCGACGGTGCCGTGGCCGAGCAGGCCAATGCGGACGGGCTCAGGCATCGAGGTCGCGCGAGGTCAGGTCGTCGTAGGTCTCGCGCCGCACGACGACCCGCGCCTCGCCGTCGCGGCAGAAGATCACCGGCGGGCGGGTGACGCCGTTGTAGTTGCTGGCCATCGCGTGTCCGTAGGCACCGGTCGCCGGGGTGACGAGGACGTCGCCGACACGCGGGTCCTCCAACCTCGCTTCCTCGATCAGGATGTCGCCAGACTCGCAGTGCATGCCGACCACGCGGCAGGGGGTCGAGTCGCCGATCCGATCTGCGATCTCCGCTTCGTAGACGGCGTTGTAGAGCATCGGGCGGATGTTGTCCGCCATGCCGCCGTCGACGGCGACATATTTGCGAACGCCCGGCACGTCCTTGACCGTGCCCACGGTGTACAGCGAAACGCCGGCGTTGGCTACCAACGAACGTCCCGGCTCGCAGAGGATCTTGATCCCCGGGGGAAGCCGCGCAAGCATCGCTTCGGCGTAGGCGGTCGCCGGCGGCGGATGCTGGTCGCGCGTGTAGGCGACCGCGAAACCACCGCCCATATCGACCATCGGATAGTCGCCGGCGGCCATCAACACCTCGGCGAGGGCCTCGTAGACATCGAGCTCGAATACCTGGGATCCGACGTGCGCGTGCAGTCCCCGGACCTCGAGCCCGGCCGACGCGCAGCGCTCGACGGCTTCGGGGAGCACCGCGAGCGGGATCCCGAACTTGGAGTCTTCCTGACCGGTGGCGATCTTGTCGTGCGTGTCGGGCCGGATCCCGGGGATGACGCGCAGCAGCACTCGCTGCGAACGCCCGGCCGTGACTCGCCCGAGCCGGTCGATCTCGTCGAGAGAGTCGACGATCACATGGCCGACACCACTCGCCACGGCCTGCTCGAGCTCAGCCTCGGTCTTGTTGTTGCCATGCATGTAGATGCGCTCGGGATCGAAGCCGGCGTGCAACGCCAGGTAGAGCTCCCCGCCCGAGGCAACGTCGCAGGCAAGGCCCTCCTCGGCGAAAATGCGCAACGCGGCCGTGCAGGGGAACGCCTTGCTCGCGTAGACGACCTCAAAGTCATCGGTCCGCTCGGCGAACGCCGCGACCACGGCCCTTGCCCGGGCGCGCAGATCGTCCTCCGCGTAGACATATGCGGGGGTGCCGAACTCGGCGGCGAGCTCGACTACGTCACAGCCCCCGATCTCGATGCGGCCGCGCTCGTTCACGCGGCTGCCGGCCGGATAAACCGGCGATCCGGCGATCGGGTCGGCGACCGCGCCTGCCTGTCCGCGCTCGGGCATGGGACGGCATTGTGACGGGAAAGCGATCGGTTCCGGCTAGCGACTCCCGCCGAGCAAGCCGCCGACCGTTTCTTTGACTTTTTCGACGGTTTTGTCGACCGTTTCGCCGACGGTGGATTCGGGGCCGGCGACACCGTTGACGACTTCTTCGGTGACCTTGGCGACGCCGGTGCTGCCCAGCGTGCCACCGGTAGCTTCGTCGACGCCGGAAACGGTGTTGTTGACGGTGCTGGTGACGGTTCCGGAGGGCGAGGAACCGCTGCCGCTGCCGGCCCCTCCGCCACCCGACCCGGCGCCGCCGGGCGGGTTCAGCAGGCGCCCGCCGGCGCCGTTGCCCGAACCGCTGCCGCTGGACGCGGCGCCGCTCGCCGGACTTGAAGGCGACGAGCCGCCTTCTCCGACAGGCGCAGGCGAAGTGGATTCCGGAGTGGTCGCATCCGGCGCCCTGACAACCGTCGAGCTGGAATCGGGTGAGGCCGAACTGTCGCCGATCCCATTCTGGCCACCGCCTGCGTTCGGGTCGTTTTGCCCGTGAGCGGAGGGGGCTCCTCGCGCAGCCACGGGGGTCACGACTCCGGCACCGCCGGCGGCTGCCGCCGTCGAATTACCCGGGGCGATCGCGGCGCCGCTAGAGGGATCGCCCTCCCCGCCGATGCCGAGCGCCGCCAGCGGCCAGTTGCGCAGCGTCTGCAGCGAGACGAGCATGACGAACGCGACCACGGCCAAGCCGATCAGTGCCGTGCCGGATACCGCTCCTGCCAGGTAGTTGCGCGCTTGACGGGCCATCTCGCCTCCTCTCGCTTGCTACCCAGGGTGGCAGGAGCGAAGCGCCCTCACATACCAACTAATTGGATTTTTGAGCGATTTTGGGTAGTCCGTGCCTGGACGGGCTAGAGATAGCCCATCGGGTCGGTGGGTGCGCCGTCGATCCGGACCTCGAAGTGAACGTGTGGGCCGAAGCAGTGCCCGGTGCAGTCGCTGTAGCCGATCACTTGGCCCTGGGAAACCTGCTGGCCGGCGGACACCGCGAACGATTCCTGGTGGGCGTAACAGGTGGAGAGCCCGCCACCGTGGTCGATACAGGTGAAGTTGCCGTAGCCGCCGCTGCTCGCCTCGGGCTCGGTGAAGATCACCGTGCCCGAGGCGGCCGCGCGAATCGGGGTACCGCTGGGGACGGCGATGTCGATCCCCTCGTGGAACTCGCTGCCGCCGAAGCGGGAGCCGAAGCCGGAGACGACAGGGCCGTCGACCGGCCAGATCAGGCCGCTGCCGTTGCCGCCCTGGATCGGCCCGGCGGGCAGCGGCGCCGAACCCGTCCCGGCCAGGGTCGCGGCGAGTTCGGCCTGAATCGATGCGACATCGCCGTCGAGGTCTTCTTCGGTCTGGGTGATCTTGGCGAGGGCGTCCTCGCGAGCGCGGCGGGCGGCGACGAGGGTCGACTGCCTCTGCTGCACAGCGGAGCGGGCGCCGGCCAGGGCGCTCTCTTCGGCGGCGATCGCGTCGCGGGCCGATTCGATCCTGTCCTTGGCGGAGCGCAGGCGGGCGACCGTGCGCTTGACCTGGTCGCGCAAGTCGCGCACCCGGCTGACGACGGCTTCGTCGAGGCCGTGGATGCGGTTGAGGTACTCGGTGCGGTTGACGAGTTCGTCGTAGCCGCCGGCTTCGACCAGCACGCTGAGGATGTCCGGGGTGCCGGTCTCATACATCGCGACGAGGCGTTCGCGCAACGAGACCAGCGCACGGTCCAGGCGCGCACGGACGATCGCCAAGTGCTTCTTACCGACATCGAGCTCGGCCAGCGCACCATCCAGTTCGCTCTGCTTGGCATCCAGCCGCACCCGAACTTCCGACTCCCGCGCCCGCAGCACGGCGACCTCATCGGTCAGCTTCCCGATCTTCGCCTTGTAGTGCGAGATCGTCGTAGTGAGAACGCCCTTGCGTTCCCGAACCTTGGAAAGCTTCGCTTCCTTGGCGTCAAGCTTGGATTCAAGATCCTTGGCAGGCGCGGCAGCGCTGCAAAGCAGCACAACAAGCGCCGCCGCAGCAGCCACCAAAGCTACCGCAGCAAAGCGAGTCTTCAGCATCGCGAAGAGGCTAGCGAGGCCGAATGACCGTCATGCGGGGTTGCTCTGCGCGTGCAACCCCCCTTGCGTAGGGCCGGGGGGTTCCCCGCTGGGAACTTGTGAGCAGGCGAGGCAAGGGCCCTCGCACAACGATTCGACGCGGGTTCCCAGCGGGGAACCCCCCGGCCCTACGCCGCTACGGGCTCTTTCTCGGCTGCTTTCTCAGCCTCGGCAACGACTTCGGCCGCATACCCAAGACGCTCGCCGTATTCGCGGGCCTGCATGCGCGAGATGACCATCCGCTGGATCTCGGCCGTGCCCTCGAACAGCTGGTAGATCTTGGCGTCGCGGAAGAACTTCTCCAGCGGCAACTCGGTGCTCCAGGCGTCGGGTCCGACCAGGTCCATCAGGGTGGTCGTCGCCCACATCGTCACGTCGCCCGCCTTGAGCTTCGACATCGAGCCCTGCCCGCCACGCATCGGAATGCCGTTGCGGCCCATCCAGGCGGCGCGCTGAACCAGCAGGCGGGCGGATTCGATCTCGGTGGCGACGTCGGCCAGGGTCTGCTGGACCCGCTGGATCTGCAGCAGCGGGGTGCCGCCTTCGGACTGTCCGTCGAGGTGCTCGAGGGTGAACTCGTAGGCGGCCTGGGCGATCCCGAGCGCGGAGGCGCCGACGAGCGGCCGGGTGATCTCGAAGGTCGCCAGGGCGTCGGCGCCGCGCGACTTCTTCCCTTCGCGCCCGCGCTGCAGCTTCTTCTCCAGCTTCTCTTCGCCGCCGAGCAGGTTCTCGGCCGGGATGCGGCAGTCCTCGAGGACGATCTCGGCGGTGTGGGAGGCGCGGATGCCGAGCTTCGACTCCTTTTTGCCCTGACTCAGACCGGGGGTGTCTTTGCCGATCACGAATGAGGCCTGACCGCGGGTGCCGAGGCTGGGGTCGACGGTGGCGACGACGACGTGGACGTCGGCGATGCCGCCGTTGGTGATGAAGACCTTGGTGCCGTTGAGGATCCACTCGTCGCCGTCGCGCTTCGCGGTCGTCTTCAGGCTCTTCACGTCGGAGCCGGCCTGGGGCTCGGTTACGGCGTAGGCGCCGAGCTTGACCTCGTCGCCGACTCCGAAGCACTCGGGCACCCAACGGGCGATCTGCTCGGGGGTGCCGGAGGAGGCGATGCCGGCGGCGGCAAGGCCGGAACCGGAGATGGCGAGGGCGATGCCGGCGCAGCCCCAGTGGAACTCTTCCGCCGAGATCACCTGCATCTGGCCGTCGGAATCGGACGCGGAGCGCTGGATCGCCTCGAGGCCCTGGAAGCCCTGCACGCGAGCCTCTTTTATTACCTCCCAGGGAATGCTCTCCCCTTCGTCGTGCTTGCGCGCGGCGGGGCGGATCACGTCTCGGGCGAAGGCCCGGGCACGATCTTTGTAGTCCTGCTGCTCGTCATTCAGTGCGAAATCCATCCATCCCCCTCGTCGACGCGTAGCCAAAGTTCGTTGATTGACTGGTCAGTCAACCAGTCCGAAGTCTAGCTGACCGACCAGCCAATCTGGCAGGCATTAGCGTTGCCCGCGATGACGCGGCCGATCAACGCTGACGTGCCGGCCAACGGGCCGGCGAAGGCTCCCGCGCCGAAGGCGCCAAAAGCACCGAGGCGGCGGCGCAAGCCGATTCCGGCGGCGCTCAAAGCGATTGCCGGACTGTTCCTGCTCGCCGCCGTCTTCATCGTCGCCGCGATCCTCGGCGGGCGGGGCGGCGGCAGCGAAAGCTCGGAAACCCCGGCACCGGTCAGCGAAGCGCCCAGCGTGTCTGCCGAAGCACCTGCCTCGCGGACGCCGGAAGAGCTCGGCTATCCGGCCTTCGCCACCGCAAACACGACGCGGGTGGGTGGCCCCGACCCGGCCTCGAATGCCGCCGGAGTCGCCCTCGCCACCTACCCCTCGACCGAGCCGGCGCAACAACCGCAAGCGGTAACGCTGGTCGATGCGGACGACTGGCGCAGCGCTATCGCCGCCTCGGTGCTGATGGCGGCCCCGCTCGGCGCCCCCGTCCTGGTCTCCGAAGCCGACGGCGTGCCCGAACCCACCGCGCAGGCACTCGATGCACTCGACCCGCAGGGCGACAAGAAGACCAAGGGCATCCAGGCGTTCGCGATCGGGGCCGCCTCGGCGCCGTCCGACCTGAAGGTGAAACAGGTGGGCGGTGGTGGAACGGCCGGCGCGGCCGCGATCGCCGAGCTGCGCGACGAACTGCTCGGGGGCGCCCCTCGGCACATCGTGATCGCGCCGGCCGCGGAGCCCGCCTTCGCGATGCCGGCCGCGGCCTGGGCGGCACGCTCGGGCGATCCGGTCCTCTTCGCCGACAAGGACAAGCTGCCGACCCCGACGGCCGCGGCCCTCGCGCGCCACCCGAAGACGCCGGTCTACGTACTCGGTCCCTCCTCGGCGATCTCCTCCGACGTGGTCCGCGAAATCGCCAAGATCGCCAACCGCGTGCGCCGGGTCTCGGGCGAGGACCCCGTCGCCAACGCGATCGCCTTTGCCCGCTACGCCGACGGCAGCTTCGGCTGGAACATCAACGATCCCGGCCACGGCTTCGTCGTCGCCGGCTCCGAAGAGCCGCTCGATGCCGCCGCCGCGGCAGCTCTCTCCGCCTCGGGGACCTGGGGGCCGCTGCTGCTCACCGACAGCGCCAGTACCCTTCCGGCTGCGCTGCGCGGGTACCTGCTCGACGTCAAGCCGGGCTACACGACCGACCCGACGCGCGCCTTCTACAACCACGTTTGGGTGATCGGAGACCAGGAAGCCATCGACGTGAACGAGCAGGCCGAAATGAATGAGCTGGCCGCGCTGGCCAAGATCGGCGGCGGGGAATGAGCGAGGCGGAGAGCCCCGAGTTGCTGGACGGCGCGCACGAGGTCAGCGCCGAGGACGTCCGCGCCCTCGCCGGCGCTTCCACCCCACACTTCGCGCTGCAGGTCCGCAACCGCATCCGGCGCCTGATCGAGCCGCTGCCGGCCGGCCATCCGGCGCGGGCCGAAGGCGAGCGAAAGATCGCCGAGCTGGAGGATCTCGCCGAGCACAGCGGCGACCCGCGGGGAACGATGGGAATCGGACGGCATTGAGGCAGCTCGCGCCGGGCGTGTGGCGGCTGGACGAATTCCCCCGGCCGCTGATCAACGTCTACCTGGCCGAGGACGTGTTGATCGACGCCGGTCGCACTTGGGACGCGGGCAGGATTCGCAAGCAGACCGCCGGCCTCGATCTTTCCCTGCTGGCGCTCACCCATGTCCACCCGACCACCAGGGATCGGTGAAGACGATCTGCGAAGAGCGTGGCATCCCCCTCGCCTGCCACGAGGATGACGTCGACGCGATGGAGGGTCGGCGACCGGTTGCGGCCACCTCGCACCCGCTGGCGAAGTTCTACGCCCGCCTTTGGGCGGGCCCGCCGCGCAAAGTCGACAGGGTCCTGCACGAGGGCGACGAGGTTGCCGGCTTCCGCGTCGTCCACGCTCCGGGCCACGCTCCCGGCGAGGTGATCTTCTTCCGCGAGTCCGACCGGGTGGCGATCTGCGGCGACGTGATCCGCAACATCTCCTTCCTGACGCTCCGCGCCCGCCTCGACGAGCCACCCGCCGACCTGACCCCCGACCCGGCCGAGAACCGCCGCTCGATCCGCAAGCTCGCCGACCTGAATCCCTCGCTGATCCTCCCCGGCCATGGCCCCGCCGTAGCCGACATCGCCGCTTTCGAGCGCTTCGTCGCCACTTTGCCGAAATAGCGATTAGCCCCTTGCGAACCGGGTAGTGGGCGGACATGAGACGCCCTTCCCCATCGATGGTCGTCGCGGTGATCGCGTTGATCGTGGCGCTGGGAGGCACCGCGATCGCCGCCCAGAACATCAACGGGGGCGCGATCAAGAAGCAGACGATCGGAGGTGGCAAGCTGAAGCAGAAGACGCTGACCGGCTTCCAGATCAACACCAACAAGCTCGGGGTCGTGCCCGCCGCCCAGCGGGCTGCCCACACTTACTGGGCCGTGGTCAACAACCCGGCCAGCCCCGGCAACGCCGCGCTGGCCCGCGCCAGCGACGAAGGGATCGGCGCAACCGAGGGCGGCGGCGCGGTCACCGTCACCTTCCCGATCAACATCAGCGGTTGCGCGAACGTCGCCGGCCGCAACAACGCCGGCACGACGCCGCCGGGCGCCGGCACCGCCCAGACCAACACCTCGCCGGCCAACGCCAACGCGATCGAGGTCCGCACCAAGGACGCCAAAGGCGACCCCGAAGACGCCGACTTCCACCTGATCGTCGTCTGCCCGTAAATAGACGAGCGTCTATGCTGGCGGCGATGAGCGACGCGATCGAGCAGGGGTTCAAGGAGGGCGACAAGGTCTGGGTCGAGGACGGGGACGGCAAGCACCACCCCGGGATCTTCGTCGGCAACAACGAAGCCTCCGGCTGGTTCGGCGGTGGCCCCAGCGCTTACGTGGCTCACCCCGAGGCGCACCAGGCCGAGGTCGTCTCGGTCTTCCGCATCACCCCGCGCGACGAGTAGCTTCATCGGCGCCGATCGTTTAGCCTCGCCTGAGCAATGGAGGCGGCGGGCACCGAAACGGAGCGACTTGGCCTTGCCCTCTCCGGCGGTGGCTTCCGCGCCGCGTTCTTCCACGTCGGCGTGCTGGCCAGACTGGCCGAGCTCGGAGTCCTGCCCAGAGTTGAGGTGATCTCCACCGTCTCCGGCGGTTCGATCGTCGGCGCCGCCTACTACCTGCGCCTGCGCCGCCTGCTCCGCGAGAAAGCCGACGAGGAGATCAGCGGCGAGGACTACGTGCGTCTCGTCACCGAGGTCGACGAGCTGCTGCGCGACGCCGTGCGCCGCGACATCCGCGGGCGCCTCCTGGCGAACCCGCTGAAGAACATCCAGATGCTCTTCTCACGGAAGTACTCGCGCAGCGACCGGATCGGCGATCTCTACGACCGCTACCTCTACAAGCAGGCCTGGCAGGAGCCGCGCAAACGACGCTCCGGCAATCGCGAAGAGCAGATCGAGATGCGTGAGCTGCTCATCGAACCATACGGCGATCGCGGCTTCGATCCCACAGACGCCAATCCCTCGCGACGAGTCAAAGCACCCGTCCTGCTGATCAACGCCACCACCCTCAACACCGGCCACAACTGGCGCTTCGAGGCAGTCCGCATGGGCGAGCCGCTGCCCGAGGACTCGCGGCGGAAGGAAATCCTCGAGGAGACCGACAAGAACATGCGCCTCGACCCGGGTTACTTCCCGCGCAAGGATCCACAGCCAGGCGATCCGCCGGACAGGGAACCGGCGGTGCCGAGCGCCCAGGAGGATTTCCCGCTCGCGCTGGCCGTGGCCGCGTCGGCCGGCGTGCCCGGTGTCTTTCACCCCTTGACGATCAGCGATATGTACTGGAACGACGGCGACCCGGTCCGCGTGCAGCTCGTCGACGGCGGGGTCCAGGACAACCAGGGAGTCCAAGGCCTTCTCGACAGCGACTGCACGCGCCTGATCCTCAGCGACGCCTCGGGCCAGCTCAAGGACAAGGACCAGGCATCGACCTGGCTGCCGCTGTCGCTCTCGCGCTCGGCAAGCATCGCCGGCGACCGGATCCGCGACGAGCAACTGACCTACCTGCCGACCGAGCGGCGGAAATATGCCTTGATGCACCTGCGCAAGGGCCTGGACGGCGCGGCTCTGGCTCCCGGCGAGAACACGGGCGACCCCAGCCCGGAGCGCGACCCCGAATACGACACGGCTGCCTTCGGGGTCGATGCCGCCGCGCAGGACGCGCTTTCGAAGATCCGCACCGACCTCGATTTCTTCAGCGACACCGAGGCCGGCTCGCTCGAGCTCGACGGCTACCTGATGAGCGTGAAAGAGCTCGAGCTGAGGGGCTTCGGCGCACTAGGCGAGGCAAGCCTCCGCCCCACCGCGACGCCGGACTGGGACTTCCTCGCCTTCACGAAGAAGATCGGCTCGCCGGACGACGACTACCTTGGCAAGCTGCGCGCCGGCAGCAAGAAATTCTTCCGCCTCTTCTCGCTCAAGCCCGCCCTTGCCTGGCTTCTGCTCGCAATCGTGGCCGCTGTAGGGGCGGCAGCGATAGGCGGCGCCTGCCTGCTCGCCGATGCGCTCGACGCCTGTTGGCCGGAGAAGGTGGGCGGCGGGCTGCTGCTCGCCTTCGTCGCCATCGTCGTCTGGTCGAATGTCACCGCCTGGACCGCGCGCCGCTACGAAAGCTGATCGGAGCCCTAGGAGGGCAGGCGAGCGGTCTTCATCTCGACGCAGGCGCCGCGAAACGGCACCCCCTCGGCGATCAACAGTCCTCGCTGTCGATCGCCCTTGGCCAGCGAGCCGTCGGCGCGGACCACTCGCCACCAGGGTAGGTCGGGCTCATCGCACTCGAACAGCACCGCACCGGCGAAGCGCGGCGAGACATCGCCGTAGGTGCGCACGAACCCCGCCGGGATCTCGCGCACGCGGCTGAGCACTTCCAGCTCGCGGGACTCCGTCTCGCCGCCGCTCACGCCCCCGGACCGAAGGCGTCGATCAGGCGGTTCTGGTACTCGCTCAGCTCCTCGGGGGAGATGAAGTAGGTCGGCGGGGTGAGGAAGAGGCCGTCGGCGCGCTCGGCCGTCGCTTCGACGCGGGCGCGGACCTTGTCGAGTGGGCCGGCAGCGCAGTAGGCCTCGACCATCTCGTCGCTGATCGCGGCGGGGACGGCGGCGAGATCGCCGCGGCGGAAGGCCTCTCCGGCCGCAACCGCGTTGTCAGCGAAGCCGTGCAGCTCCCAGAGCGGCATGTAGGTCTTGACCGTGGCGTAGAAGGAGATCGTGCGGCGGGCCATGTCGATCGCCTTGGCCTCGTCGTCGTCGATCGCGCAGCAGACGGTCGGCAGGTAGTCGAAGTCCGCGCGCTCGCGGCCGGAGCGCTTCAATCCCGCTTCGAAGGAGGAGACGACGACCTCGTCGATCCAGCGCAGGCTCTGGATCGGGTGGCCGATCAGGCCGTCGGCGACGTCGCCGGCCATCCGGCACATGCCGCCCTGCACGCCGGCGGTGTAGATCGGCACCGACTCGCGCGGCGCTGGGTGCGGCCGCACCCAGCCCTTGATGTCTATGTCGTAGTAGGTGCCCTCATAGCGGATCGGCTCGCCCACGCCGGCCTGCTGCATGATCAGCCGGGTCGCCTCGATCGCCTCGCGCAGGTGCGGCGCCGGTTTGCCGTACTCGGCGTTGTGCCAGGTTTCGTTGAGCCGTTTGACGCCGGAGCCGAGACCGAGACGGAAGCGCCCGCCCGACATCTCGTCGATGTCGAGGGCGCTGATCGCGACGATGAACGGGCTGCGGGTGAAGGCCCAGGCGATCCCGGTGGCGACGCCGATCTTCTCCGTGCGCGCGGCCAGGTAGGCGGCCTGGGTCACTGAGGAGCGAAACAGCTCCGGTGCCCAGACGCACTCGACGCCGGCCGCCTCGGCGCGCTTCGCTTCGGCCTCCAGGTCGGCGACGGTGACGCCGATCCCGGCGACCGAGATGCGGTCGAGCGCGCTCAAACCCTCAACCGCCCCGCGGTCGAGGTTAGGTACGGATAGCGACTCAAACCTCGACCGCAGCGGGCTGCTCGGCGAGGACCTGGTCGGCAACCCGGTCGCGGTGCCAGCTCGCCGTGCCGAACATCGCCGCGTTCGCCTTGCCGCGCTTGAGGAAGAAGTGGAGGTCGTGCTCCCAGGTGAAGCCGATCCCGCCGTGCACCTGGATCGAGGCGTCCGGCACCCGCCAGCCGGCATCGGAGGCGTAGGCCTTCGCCATCGAGGCGGCGAGCGGCAGCGAGTCGGGCTCGGCGTCGGCGGCCCAGGCGGCGCCGTAGACGGCGGAGCGGGCGTTCTCGGTCTCGAGCAGCATCTGGGCACAACGGTGAGAAACCGCCTGGTAGGCACCGATCGGGCGGCCGAACTGCTGGCGGTCTTTGGCGTACTCGACGGCCATCTCCATCGTCCGCTGCGCGATGCCGGTCGACTCGGCGGCAATCGCGACGCAGATGCGGAAGAAGACCGGGAAGTAGTCGGCGCCCTCGGCAGGCATCGTGTCCGCCGCGGCGACCTCGACGCCCTCGAAGCGAACCGAGTAGAGGCGGCGGGTCAGGTCGATCGACGGTTCCGCGGTGACGGTCACACCATCGGCGCCGCTGTCCACCAGGTGGCGCTTGCCGTCGGAGGTGGCGACGACGAAGAAGTCGGCCAAGGCCGCATCGGGCGCGAGCACCTTCTCGCCGTCGAGGACGACCCCGTCCCCGCCGGCCTTGGCCTCCATGGCGAAGGCACCGGGGTTGCCGGGCGAGCCGGCGTCCCAGAGTGCGGGTGCGCCACGCTTCTCGCCGACGGCAAGCGGCCGCAGGTAGCGCTCGCGCTGGTCGTCGGAGGCGCAGTGGGTCAGCGCCAGGCCGACGAGCGTCGTCGAGAGCAGTGGCGAGGGGGCAAGCGCGTAGCCCATCTCCTCGAAGAGGACGGCGAGGTCGACGACGCCGAGGCCCTGTCCTCCCCACTCCTCCGGCAGGGCCAGTCCCGGCCAGCCGAGCTCGGCCATCTCGTCCCAGTCGGACTGCTCGAAGCCGTTCTCGCTCCCAGCCAGCTCGCGGATCCGCTCCGATTTGTAGCGGGCGGCGAGAAAGTCGTGGGCGGTCGACTTGATCGCCTGCTGCTCGTCGGTGAGGTCAAAGTACATAAGGAAGCTCCTAGGCCCTATCTCATCCTCGGCAGGCCGAGCACCCGCTCGGCGATGATGTTCTTGAGGATGTCGGTGGTGCCGCCCTCGATCGAGTTGGCGCGCGAGCGCAGGAAGCTGTACTGCCAGGCGCCGTTGGCGACGGCGTGCTCGGCGCCGCGGTCGAGCGGCGCGTAGGCACCCTCGATGTCGAGCGCCAGCTCGGCGATCCGCTGGTTGATGTCGGCCCACTGCCACTTGCCAAGCGATCCCTCGGGGCCGGGAATGCCCGACTGCATCGTCTTGGTCAGACCGCGGTAGGCATTCAGCCGCATCGTCTCGGCCTCGATATGGAGCTGGGCGAGCCGGTCGCGGACGATCGGGTCCTCAGCGGCCGTACCGCCGTTGACGCGCGTCTCCCGCGCCAGCTCGGTCAGCTTCTTGAGGTTGTTGGCGATCTGCGAGATCGCGCCAAAGGCGAGGCCGGCGCGCTCGTTCATCAGCGTCGTGATCGCGACCGACCAGCCGTTGCCGACGCCGCCGACCACGTTGGCGTCGGGAATCCGCGCTTCCTCGATGAAGACCTCGTTGAACTCGCCCTCGCCGGTTATCTGGACCAGCGGTTTGGCTTCCACGCCGGGCTGGTCCATGTCCATCAGGAAGTAGGTGAGGCCCTTGTGCTTGGGGGCGTCGGGGTCGGTGCGGGCGACGAGCATGCACCACTTGGCGTACTGGGCGAAGGTCGTCCAGACCTTCTGCCCGGTGACGACCCATTCGTCGCCGTTCTTGACCGCCTTCGTCTTCAGCGAGGCGAGATCGGAGCCCGACTCCGGCTCGGAGAAGCCCTGGCACCAGATCTCCTCGGCGGTGAGGATCGGCTCCAGGTAGCGCTGCTTCTGCTCGTCGGTGCCGTGGGCGATCACTACCGGTCCGCCCATCGCCAGGCCGAGCACGTTGGCCGGGCTTGGGGCTTCCTGGCGCGCCGCCTCGCCGACGAAGATCGCCTGCTCGATCAGCGTCGCGCCACGGCCGCCGTACTCCTTCGGCCAGGAGATCCCGGCCCACCCGGCCTCGTGCAGCTTGCCCTGCCACTCGGTGCGGAAGGCCATGACCTCCTCGAGGCCGGCCTCGGGCTCGGGGCCCGGATGGTTCTCCTCGATCCAGGCGCGAACCTCGTCGCGGAACTGCTCCTCCGATGGCGACAGCGTCAGGTCCATCGAGAAGCAGCATATAGAGGCGCCTGGCTGAGCAGCCAGGCGCCTCCGTTGCGCTCAGGCGGCGCCTATTCTTCGTCGCCGCAGGTCTTGAGGCCGTATTCCTGCGCCAGTTCGTTCGGCTTGGCGAACGGGTCCGACTTGGCGGCAAAGAGAGCTTCGGGGTCTTCTTCCGCTTCTTCGACGGCTTCGTCCAACGAGTCGAGCATGGCCGAGAGTTCGTCCTCGTCCCCGCTTGGGAAGCCCAGCGCCCGAATCCCTTCGGCCTGGGAGTGGATGCTGGGGACGATCACCGTTTCGACGATTTCCTTCCCCTGCGCCTTGCTCGGTTCCTGGTTCTTGGGAATGCCGTTCTGTTCGTCGAAGGATTCGAACCCTTCTTCGATTTTCTTGTTGCCCTGCTTGCAGATCGCGTCGGCCTGCGCAATGAACTGCTGCTTGGTCAGAGCGCTGGTGGTATCGGTGCTGCCGTCGTCGCTGCTGCCACAGCCGACGACGAGCAGGGCACTAGCCAGGACAGCGGCAAAGGGCACGAAAAATCGCTTGCTCAAGAGGCTCCTCCGTTCGACTGGCACGAGGGCCTCAATCTATCTCCGTCTGAGGCGGTCCGACCAAGCAGATCAAGGAAGAGGGAGCGTGGCGTGCTCTGCACGCGAGCGACCGATGACGCAGATATGCGCCGGTCAGACCGCCTCAGACCCTCTGGATCAGCGTCCCCGTGCCGAGGCCGCCACCGCAGCACATCGTCACCAGGCCCATCTCCTTGTCGGTGCGCTCCATCTCGTGCAGCAGCGTGGTGATCAGGCGGGCGCCGGTCGAGCCGAGCGGGTGACCGAGGGCGATCGCGCCGCCGTTGACGTTGACCCGGTCCATGTCGGGATCGAGCTCGCGCCGCCAGGCGGCGACGACCGAGGCGAAGGCCTCGTTGATCTCAACCAGGTCGATGTCGTCCATCTTCATCCCGTTGCGCTCGAGCAGCTTTTCGGTCGCGGGAATCGGGCCGGTCAGCATGATCACCGGGTCGACCCCGACCGTCGTCTGGTCGTAGATCCGCGCCCGCGGCTTCAGCCCCAGCGCATCCGCCCTCTCGCGCGCCATCAGCAGCACCCCGGCGGCACCGTCGGAGACCTGGGAGGAGTTGCCGGCGGTGATCTTGCCGTCCTCCTTGAAGGCCGGCTTCAGGTTGGCGAGGGCCTCGAGCGTCGTCTCGCGCAGGCCCTGGTCGGCGACGTAGGTGTCGCCGTTGACGCTGAAGGGAACGACCTCGCGCTCGAAGCGACCCTCTTCGGTCGCCTTGGCGGCAAGCTCTTGGGAGCGGACGCCGAGTTCGTCGAGCTCGGAACGGGGGATCTCCCACTTGTCGGCGATCATCTCCGCCGAGAGGCCCTGCGGGATCAGGTCGTAGCGCTCCATCAGCTCGGGCGAGAAGGGCGAGCCGTGCTCTTTCATCACCTCGTAGCCGTCGGCGAAGGAGATGTGGCCCATGTGCTCGACGCCGGAGCCGATCGCGACGTCGTGGACGCCGGTGGCGATCAGCGCCGCGGCGAAGTTGACCGCCTGCTGGGCCGAGCCGCACTGGCGGTCGATCGTCGTCGCCGGGGTCTCGATCGGCAGGCCGGCCTCGAGCCAGGCGTTGCGGCCGATATTGACCCCCTGCTCCCCGAACTGCTGGGCGCAGCCGGTGACCACGTCGCCGGTCTCGGCGGGGTCGACGCCGGAGCGCTCGAAGAGCTCGCGGTAGACCTTGGCAAGCAGGTTCGAGGGGTGGATGTCCTTGTAGTAGCCCTTCTCGGGATGGCCGCGGCCGATTGGCGTGCGGGTCGCCTCGACGATTACGACCTCGCGGCCGCCAAACTTTCCGTTTCCGTTGCCTGACATCCGAGCCCTCCGTTGATCGACTGGTCAGTCAATGGTAGCCCTCGGCGCGCGGGTCCTGCCACGGCGACCCTCCCCCATGTGCTCGGACGCGCTTCGCGCGCCCTCCGCTATGGGGGTCCCCCGCCGCCGCGCCACCCGCGCGAGGGGCCACGTGATAGGAACCCGTCCTCAGATGAGCGGGAACACGGGATATGAGGCGCCGGGGATAGCTGGAAGCGGAGCAATAGCTACCGGCTTAGCTGCTGTGGCTACGATCACCGGCGACACGATCTTGCTGGCTCGCAGCGAGGCTTCCGCCTGGCGGGCGGAGGAGAAAGTCGTTGCCGCCTGCGCCAAGATCGAGGGGGCCGAGCCTTCGCGGCTGCGGGTCACGACCGACCCCAAGGACCTCTCCGAGTGCGACATCGTCGTCGAGGCGGTGATCGAGGAGGTCGAGCCGAAGGCCGAGGTGCTGAGTGCCGTCGCCGAAGCCTGCCCCGACGCCGATCTCGCCACCACGACTTCCTCGCTGAGCATCGCCGAGATCGCCGGTGCCGCGAACATCACCGGCCGTCTCTTCGGGCTGCACGTATTCAACCCAGTGCCGCGGATGAAGCTGGTCGAGGTCTGCTTCCCCGACAGCGGCGAGGAGACCCGCGAGCGAGCGCTCGCCTGGTGCGCGGCGATGGGCAAGACCGCGGTCGAGGTCCCCGACCAAGCGGGCTTCGTCGTCAACCGCCTGCTCTTTCCCTACCTCTTCGACGCCGTACGGCTGATCGAGCGCACCGGCATGGAGGCTGGCGAGGTCGATGCCTGCATGAAGCTCGGTGCCGGCCACCCGATGGGCCCGCTCGCGCTTCTCGACTTCGTCGGCCTCGACGTCTCAGAGGCGATCGGCGACGCCCTCTACGCCGACTCCTCCGACCCGGCCCACAAGCCCCCGGGGCTGATGGTCCAGATGGCGGGCGAAGGCAAGCTGGGCCGGAAGTCCGGCGCCGGCTTCTACTCGTACGACTGACCGCTCAAAGGGCGCTCTACTCCCTGCTCTCGCCGTCCCTGGCCTCGCGCTTGATTTCGCGCTCGACGTGCGCGGCCTCAGCGGCGATGGCTCGCATCGCCTCGCGTTGCAGCGCCGCGCGCTCCTCGGGGCGAAATGACCTTGCCGCCGAAAAAACGGACAAGCCGGCAAGGAACGGACTCCATGGTTCGATCGGATGGTAGTGCCCACCGATGATCGCCCCGCCGTTGCCGTCACGGGCGACGCCCCCGACGATCGTGGCCACCAACTCCGGCTCACGCGGCAGCTTCCATGAAGTCCCAGGGGGCACGCGGTAGGTCGCGACCGCGATACCCGAGTCGCCCTCCGGAACACGCAGCGCACGGCCGGGGCCGGGCGTGGCGCCGCCCTCGAGCGCGTACCACCTCTCGAAATGCTCATCGGGGTCGACCACGCTGTCCTGCGCCTCGATTTCCGCTGACTCAGCGGTGAACACAAACTCCCGCGCGTCGCTCGGGTCCCAGGCATCGACCGGCGTGACGCTTTCGATCGGCGTGGGCTCGACGAAGCTGTTCTGCTCGACGAGAAACGCATCGGTCTCGAGCTCGGCAGGGCCACCGTTGCCGCCTCCCCCACCCGCGAACAGATACCAGGCAGTCGCGGTCATCGCCGTGACTGGATCCAGGTTGACGTCGATCGAGTTGGTCGGGTTGTCGGGCCGCACCGTGTACTCGCCGTCGGATGAGCCGAGCACGCTCCAGAAGGCGAAGTGGGCGGGCTGCGGCGGGCTGTCGGGGTCCGGATAGCGAACCAGGATCGACGGATCCGCGCCCTGGCCGTGCCACACCGGCGATGGGTTCGGGTTGGTCGTCGGCCCGAGCAGCTGAGTCGTTGAACCCGCTCCTCCGATCCGCCTGCGGCGCGGGATGAACATCAGGGACTGGGACGTCACGTTTGGCATCGACCTCTCCGGCTCCGTAGATAGCGGACTAATAAAATAATATATAGCCCTTGCTACGGTAGTGCTGGAGGGCCCACTGGGGAACTAACGCCGGCCAGCGCGGTCCCAGATCACATCTGCGGGAGTGCAGCCTTGGCGACGGGCGGTCGCCTCGATCTCGTCCCAGGGGAGCTCGGCCTCGGGCAAGTCGTCCCAGCGGGCCAGGTCGAGTGCCTCGACCGCTCCTTTGAGCGCCGGTCCGAGATGCTCCTCGGAGCGCAGCAGCGCTCTCAGGACCTCCAGTTGCTTATCGCTCATGCGCACAACCCACATGCGATACCTCCAGGGTTAGGCGTAACGCGGGTTGCTCAGGAAACCTAGGCCGCGGGGCGGACGGAATCGCCGGCACCGGAGGGCGTGCTGCTGATCCGCACCGCCTCGACGCGGTTCTCCCGCACCGACTCGACCCGGATCGTGTAGCCGTTGGCGACGATCGTGTCGCCGCGCTTCGGCAGCCGCCCGAGCTCGCCGAAGACGTAGCCGCCGATCGAGTTGTAGGCGTCGCTGTCGACCGGCAGCTCGATCCCGCGGTCGGCAAGATCGCCGAGCGAGACGTGGCCGCGCACGAACCACTCGCCGCCGGCGAGCTGGCGCAGCGC
This sequence comes from uncultured Solirubrobacterales bacterium, assembly GCA_963824705.1. Taxonomy (GTDB): domain Bacteria; phylum Actinomycetota; class Thermoleophilia; order Solirubrobacterales; family 70-9; genus VRUE01. The sequence continues at coordinate 708,799 of CAWGQE010000003.1, read as the reverse complement.
CGCGGCGCGCGGGTCGGTCTCATCCTCGATCTCCCCCACCACCTCCTCGAGGATGTCCTCGACAGTGACGATCCCGACCGTACGGCCGTACTCGTCGACGACCACCGAGAGCGAGGTGCGCTGCACCTGCAGGTCATGGAGAAGGTCGTCTAGCGGGCGGGTCTCGGGGACGATCACCGCGTCGCGCACGACCGGCTCGATCTGCGCCTCGGGCCCATCGCTCATATAGAGGCGGGCGAGGCTGTTGTTGTGGACGATCCCCTTGACCCGGTCGGGATTGTCATCCTCGATCACAACCAGTCGCGTGTGTCCCGAGGTGACGCAGCGCCGCAGCGCCGTCTCCACGGTCTCCGAGGAATCGACGGTGACCACCGCCGGTATCGGCGTCATCACCTCTCGCGCCTCCTGCTCGTGGAGATGGAAGACGCCACCGAGCATCCCCGCCTCGCCGGGGTCGAGCGTCCCCCCCACCCGAGAGCTGTCGATGATCTGCTTGAGGTCCTCGGCGGTGTGCTTCTCGTCGATGTTGGTCGGGTCGACGCCGAAGAGGCGGACGATCGAGTTGGAGATCGCGCTCAATCCCATCGTCAGCGGCGTCGTGGCGAGGCGGAACCAGTTGAGCGGGCGGGAGACGCGGCGCGCGGTCCGCTCCGCCTGGTTGATCGCCAGCATCTTCGGCACCTGCTCGCCGATGCTGATGTGGACCGCGGTGACGAGGGCGAAGGCGATGCCGACCGAGAGGCCGACCGCGGCGCCGTGGGAGAGGCCGCCGAAGATCGGCTCGAGCAGCTTGGCCAGCGAGGGCTCGCCGAGGAAGCCGATCCCGATCGAGGCGATCGTGATCCCGATCTGGCAAGCCGAGAGCGATTCGTCGATCTCGTCGAGCTGTTCGACCACGGTCTCGGCGCCGCTCTCTCCTTCCTCGGCCAGCTGTTCGATCTTGCCCCGCCGGCTGCGCACCAATGCGAACTCGGCCGCAACGAAGAAGCCGTTGACGGCAACGAGCAGGAGCAGGAGGACGAGCAGCAGAACGCTCATCGGTGGCTATGTGGCCTGGTACTTCGGGGGAGGTCGTCTTCGGCCATTCGGCAATTGGTGAATATAGCTTCCCGGACCGCGGAACGGCAAAGCGGCCAAACGGATTGGGAATCTCCCGCGTAGCTGCGATATTTGAGCCACATGCGCATTGCCAGCCTCGTTCCATCCGCGACGGAGATGCTGTTCGCCCTCGGCCTGGGCGACAGCGTGGTCGCCGTGACCCACGAGTGCGACTTCCCGGCGCAGGCACGGGCGCTGCCCCATCTGACCCGCACCGTCCTCGGCGAGGGTCTCAACGCCCGCGAGATCGATACCGCGGTGAAGACGACGGTGGGCGAAGGCCGGGCGCTGTATGAGCTGGACGAAGAGCGACTCGCCGAGCTCGCCCCCGACCTGATCGTCACCCAGGCGATCTGCGACGTCTGCGCCGTCTCCTACGAGGACGTGCTCGAGGTCGCGGCACGGTTGCCGAGCCAGCCCCGGGTCCTGCAGCAGGACCCGAGCACGCTCGGCGAGATGCTCGAGGACGTGATCCGCCTCGGCGAGGCCACTGGCCTGGAGTCCGAGGCGCACCTCGTGCGGTCCGAGCTCGAGGGCCGCCTGGCCAGCGTCCGTGCCGCCGTCAGCGGCGCCAGAGCGCCGCGGGTGATCGCCCTGGAGTGGCTCGACCCGCCTTTCGTCGGCGGGCACTGGATCCCGGAGATGGTCTCGATCGCCGGCGGCGAGGACGTCGCCGGACCGCCCGGGCTGAAGTCGCCCGAAGTCGCCTGGGGAGCCCTCTCGGGGCTCGGCCCGGACGTCGTGATCGCGATGCCGTGCGGCTGGTACGTCAGCGAATCCCACGATCAGGCGATCGAGCACTGGGACTGGATCGCCAAGCTCGGTGCCGACCGCGTCTACGCGGTCGACGCGGCCTCGACCTTCTCGCGGCCAGGCCCACGCCTCGTCGACGGGGTCGAGCTGCTCGGCCACATTCTCCACCCGGATCTGGTCGACCCGCCGGGGAACATCGGATTCGCCGAGGTGCGGGCACCACACTGACCCCCAAGTCACATCCGGCAGGGGTTCCACTTAACTTTTTCGGTGGATCGCCGTCGGCTGACGCCCGGAAACCATCAGCGAAAAAGTACAAGACGTTCCACCCCTGCCGGATGTGACTTACGCGACGGCTATGGCTGATGCGATAGCGAAAAAGCCGACTGCGGCCATCGCTAGTAGCTCCATCGGCAGGTGCCGCTCACCCAGGTAGCCGCGCTCGCCGGCGAGGATGAAGAGGGCGCAGAGGCCACCCGCGACAAGCCCCCCAAGGTGAGCGCCGACGCTGATCCCACGCACGCCGAAGCTGAAGGCAAGATTGAGCAGGATGAGGATGCCGACGGTCGAGGCCAGCGCGTCGATTCCGCGGCCCCGGGCGATCACGAACGTCGCCGCGAGGACACCGAAGACCGCTCCGGAGGCACCAATGCTGAGGCTGTCCGGAGAGAGCAGGAGAGCCCCGAACGATCCGGCAAAGAGCGAGACGAAGTAGAGCATGGCGAATCGCGGCGTCCCGATTGCAGGCTCGAGTATCCGGCCGAGAAAGAAGAGCAGGATCATGTTGCCCGCGATGTGAAACAGGCCGGCATGGAGAAAGGCGCTGGTCAGCAGCCTGTACCACTCGCCGCTGGCAACCGACGGACCGAAGAGCCCGAATTCCGGGATCAGCGAAGAGGTGATCGTCCCGAAACCACCGGATCCGGTGGCGATCTCGGCGAAGAACGCAGCAACGTTGAGCGCGATAAGCGCGAAGGTGGCGGGCGCGCTGGCCGCCAGTGAGGTCTCGCCCACCCCGCGCACCACCTTCGTCCGCTGCCTCGAGCACTCCGGACAGCGCATGCCGACCGGGCTGGGCGTCATGCAATCGGGGCAGATCGGCCGGCCGCAGTTGGAGCAGGAGACCGCGGTCTCGCGGTTCGGATGTCGGTAACAGGTCTGCGCCATGGCGGACGAGGAGCCTACAATCGCCCGCTCATGGAGCCCCCGAGCCCTGCCCGGCTGTTCGCGACTCTGGTCGGCGCCGGGCTGGTGATCTACGGGATCGTCGGCTTCTTCTACGACGCGTCGTTTGCCCGCCCGGACGATCTGCGCGAAGCGCTCGGCCTGCTCTCGGTCAACGGCTGGGCCAACAGCTTCCACGTCCTCACCGGCGCCATCGGGCTCCTCCTCGCCGGCTTCGCCTCACGGCGGTACGCGCTCTGGCTGACCGCCATGTACGCGGCGGTCGCCGTGTTCGGTTCCCTGTTCTAGAGACGGATGCGGCCGGCGATGTCGCGGATGCCGCTCTTCGTCTGCTGACGGCCGCGGCGGCGCATCTCGAGCAGGACGAGGGCGCCGGTGGCAAGGCTGCCGGCGCCGACGGCGACCACGGGCCGTACCCAGTTGCGCGGATCGCGCAGCGCCCGCAGCTCGCTCTCGGAGAGTTCCTCGGCCCAGTCGGAAAGCTCCTCGGCCGCAGCTTGGGTGACGGCTGCCAGCGTGTCCTCGAAGCGCCCGGAGAGACGCTCCGGCGGCTCGATCGGGCGCAATGCGTCGCCGAGCAGCCTCTCGACGTCCCAGGTGCTGCCGGTCAGGTTTTCGCTCGCCTCACTCATCGCTCATCTCCTCCTCCAGCTGCTTGATCGCGCGATGGATCAGGACCTTGGTGGCACCGTCGCTGCGACCCAGCGCCCGGGCGATCTCTCGGTTGTCCATGCCAAGGGCGAAGCGCATGATCAGCGCGTCGCGGCGATCGTCCGGCAGGTTGTCGAGCTTCGCGATCACCTGGCGCAGCTCCTCGCGGCCCTCTGCGATCGCCTCCGTGCCGTGCCGCGCCGGGATCGGGTCGGCGCTGTCTAGCGGCGTCTGCGGTCGCCGCGAGCGATCGCGGTAGAAGTTGAGCGCCAGGTTGTGGGCGATGCGGATCAGCCAGGGGCGCAGCGGTCGCCCGTCGGACTCGCGCCGCGCCCGGTCGAAGTGGCGATATGCCTGCAGGAAGGCCTGCTCGGTCAGGTCCTCGGCGTCGTGCTGGTTGCCGACCCGGTAGTAGGCGTAGGAGTAGACGTCTTTGAGGTGGTCGCGGTAGAGCTCTTCGAAGGCGCGGTCGAGCTCTGCCTTGGCGGCCGGGTCGAGGCTCGCCGGCTCGACGTTCTCCTTGCTGCCGCTCACCGAGCAAGCCTAGAGGCTGCAATCGCGGCCGCCCCCTCATGCGGCCTCCTTCCTCGAACGCTCGACCAGGCGCAGGCTGTCAACCCAGCCCTCGGTATCGATCTCACCGCGGATCAGCGCCGCGAGCCCGCCGAGCGCCTCGGCGGGGCTACCCGAGCCCTCCATTGCCGTGGCGAGAAGCGGCACCGCGTCGAGTCCCTCAGATGCCTGCCCGATGAGGGCGGGGATATCGGTTGCCGGCGTTCCCCTCCCGAGCAGCTCGCCGGCGCGGCGGTTACGGCCCGAGGGAGCAAGCACGGTCGCGGTCAGGTCGCCGACCCCGGCCAGGCCCGAGAAGGTCTCCAGCTCGGCGCCCCGCGAGATCGCGTAAGCGATGCACTCGCGCCAGACCGAGGCGGCGGCGATGCCCGCCGCGTTGAGGCCGAAGGGCTCAGTGGCCGCCGCGGCAAGAGCGGCGGCGTTCTTGGCGGCGCCGGCCATCTCGACCCCGATCACGTCGCGCGAGCGCTCGCAGACGAGACCGGCCCGGTCGAAGACCTCGCCGAGCTGGTCGCGCAGGTCGGCATCGCCGGAGCCGAGCACCAGCGCCGCCGAGCCCGAGACCGCCTCCGCCGCGTGGGCCGGACCGCCGAGACAGGCGACCGCCCGGGCGCGGATCCGTTCGCCGACGTACTCCGCGGGCAGCTGACCCAGGGGCGCGATCAGGCCCTTGGTCAGCAGCAGCACCGAGGAGCGGTCGCTGACCCGGTCGGCGATCGCCCCGACCGCCTGCGGCAGCGAGCCGGAGGGGATCGCCAGGCAGACCAGGTCGAGGCCGGCGAGCTCGATCTCGGAGGCGGGCCGGACGAGCAGCGAGTCGGGCAGCTCGACCCCCTCCAGGTAGCGATGGTTCTCCCCCGCCTCGATCATCTCCTTGGCCTGCTCGGCGGTGCGGGCGCCGAGCTGCACCTCCAGCCCCCCGCGGGCGAGCAGCACGGCGACGGCGGTGCCCCAGCTGCCGGCGCCGATCACGGCGGCGCGGCGCATCGGCGGCAGACCGCCCATCTCTTCCCACTGCAGAAGAACGTTGGGCCAGATCCGCGCCGTCACGGATTCGGCCAGCGGCGGCGAAGGCTCCTCGACCCGCGGGAAAGTCATCGCCTTGCCGAGCCGCACCCGGACCTGGCGCGGCCGGATGCGCCAGCCCCTGCGCACGTGCTCGCTGCCGTAGACGGCGGTCGGCAGAACGGGGACCCCAGTCTGCAGAGCCAGCCTGCCCACCCCCCGCTTGGGGGTCGCAAGGGTGCCACGCCGGATCCGCGTTCCCTCGGGGAAGATGCAGACGGTGCCGCCACGCTCGACCGCGAGGCGCGCGGTCTCCATCGACATCTCGTCGGATTCGCCGCGGCGGATCGGGAAGGCGCCCAGCCGCGAAAGCAGCCAGCCTTGCCAGCGACGCTCGAACAGCTCGATCTTGGCGACGTAGTTCATCGGCCGCCGCCAGGGCAGCGCGGCACCGATCGCGAAGGGGTCGAGGAAGCTGCGGTGATTGGCGGCGACGATCAGCCCGCCGCTGACCCGGCCATGCTCCCGCCCGGTGCGGCCGAGGCGGAAGTAGACGAGGAAGAACGGCGTCATGAAGACCCTCGCCAGCAGGTAGAGGGGCCAGTTGACGCTGTGGCGCCGGGTGTAGTCGTGGTAGCGCTGGAGTCGCTCTTCGCTCACGAAGAGCGCTACACGGGTCAGGGGCTTGGGTTACCGGGGGCGAAGGGTCGGGTGTCCCTCCCGCTCAACTTTTTCGGTGGGGCGTGGTCGGTCGTCCGTGAAATGGGTCGGCGAAAAAGTACAAGCCGCGGGGAGGGACACCCGACCCTTCGCTACCAGGACTTGTCGATTAGCGCCGCTAGGTCGTCGCGGATTGGAGGGTCTGGCGTGAATGCCAGCTCGGGGCGCACTAGCATCGAGTCGAGAGCTTGGTCTAGCTTGGAACGGTCTGCGCCGATGGCGCCGAGGCCGGCGGGGTCGCCGCCTAGCTCGAGGATGCGGGCTTCGATGTTTTCGGGGTCGGTGCCGAGGGATTCCGCCAGGGGAGCTAGATCGTCGGGGGCGCGGGGGACCATGAAGGCCATTACGCGGGGCAGGATCGCGGCGTTGGTCTCGGCATGGGGGCTGCCGCAGATGCGGACGAGGGTCTGACAGATCACGTGGTGCATCCCGAACATGCCGGAGTCGATCGCGTAGGCGGAGAGCAGCGAGCCCTGGGCGAGGGCGGAGCGGTTGCGCTCCGCCGGGGCTTCGTCGAGCGAGCCGGCGATCAGTTCGGCGCCGCGCAGCGCGGTCATCTGCGAGACCGGGTTGGCGAACGGCGTGTAGAGGGAGTCGGCGCCATGGGCGAGTGCGTTCATCGCGCTTGCTCGAAGCGCCCCCTCGGGCTGGCTCGTCATCGCCTGCGGATCGGCGATCGCCAACTCGGGTCGCACCATCGTCTGTACCCGCGCCTCGGCGCCGGCGGGCAGACGGTGAATCCCGGTCATCTCGGCACCCGAGAGCGTCGTCGGAACCGCCGCAACCCGGGCGCCGCTGACTGCGGCAACAGCCTTCACGGTGTCGATCGTGCGGCCGCCGCCAAAGGCGACCAGCTGCGGGGCCGCCATCCGGTCGAGTAGCGCCGCGGCCGCCTCGGGCACCTGTCCGGCGGGGATCGCGTGGACGGCTTTCGCGGCGGCCTCCAACTCGGGCGCACCGGGCAGGGCGCGCGGCGTGGTCAGCAGCTCGAAGTCGGCAAAACCGTGCTCGTGGAGGAGCTGCGCCGCCTGGCCGACCCCGTCGTGGCGGAAGACGACGACCCGGCCGGCGTCCCTCCAGACGAAGCTTCCGTTCACTCCGCCCGAGCGATGCGTGGGTTGACGACCGGGCGAAGGTTCGGTTCGACCTCGGCGCGCAGGTGCTCGTAGTCAGGAGGCAGCGAGAGCTTCTCGCCGAGGTGCTCGAGCGGCTCGTCGACCGTGAAGCCCGGCCCCAGGGTCGCGATCTCGAAGAGGACGCCGCTGGGCTCGCGGAAGTAGATCGAGCGGAAGTAGAAGCGGTCGATCACCGGGGTCGGCTGCGCCCCGGCCGAGATCGCCCTCTCGCGCCAGGCCTCGTGATCGTTCATGGTCGAAGCCCAGGCAACGTGATGGACGCTGCCGGCCCCCTGCCGCGAGAGCTGCGCCGGCGGCTCGTCATAGATGTGGAAGCCGCCGCGCTTCTCGCCGCGTGCCTCCCACCCTCCCTCGACCGGCTCGAACTCGAGCGCTTCCAGCAAGCCGCTGCTGGCGTCGGGCGCCGCCGCGTACGCGCAGACCGCGTGGAACCCCTGCAGGGCCATCTCCACCGGCACCTCGGGGTGCTCGGCGCTGAGCGGCGCGTCGGGCACCTCGACGACCGCCAGCTCGTGATCGAGGCCCTCCGGATCGGAGAAGCGCAGGCTCGCACCGGCCCGCTCGGACTCGACGCCGTGGGCGCCGAGCCGCTCGGCCCAGAAATCGAGCGCCTCATATGAGGCGACCCGCCAGACGATGCGGTGCACGTCCCCGCGCTCCGGCGCGGCCGTCGGGCACGCCCGGGAACTCGAAGAAGGTCAGATCGGAGCCGGCGCTGCCCTGCTCGTCGGCGAAGAAGAGGTGGTAGACGGTCGGGTTGTCTTGGTTGACCGTTTTCTTGACCAGGCGCAAACCCAGCACGCCCGCGTAGAAGTCGACGTTCTTCTGCGCGTCGGCCGTAATTGCCGTGATGTGGTGGATGCCCTCCAGCTTCACCGCTGTCACGTATAGCATCCCCAGCGATGAGCCGCGCACGCCGACGAACCGTCAAAGCCCTCGTGGTGCTCGGTTCGTTGCTGGCCTTCCTCAGCGTCTTCGCGATCTGGACCGAGCGCCAGGCGCTCAACACGAACGACTGGGTCGACACCAGCGGCAAGCTGATCCAGAACGAAAAGGTCCGCTCGGCCCTCAGCTCATACCTGATCGACCAGCTCTACGAAAACGTCGACGTCGAACAAGAACTCGAAGACATCCTTCCCGGCGAAACCAAGCAGCTGGCCGGGCCGGTGTCGGGCGGGCTGCGCCAGGTGGCGGGTGGCGGCGCCGAACAGGTTCTGCAGAGCACGACCGCGGAAGAACTCTGGAAGGACGCCAACCGCGCCGCGCACGAACAGCTCCTCGCCGTGCTGGAAAACAAGAAAGAAGCGGTCTCGACGGCGGAAGGGAACGTCACCCTCAACCTCGGCAGCCTCGTCACCAACCTGGCCAGCCAGGTCGGGATCGGCAGCAAGCTCGCCGAAAAGCTGCCGCCCGACGCCGGCCAGATTACGATCCTGCGCTCCGATCAGCTGAAGACCGCGCAGGACATCGCGGTCGGGATCAAGGGTCTGGCGCTCGTGCTCTCGCTGCTCACCCTGCTCGCCTTCGGCTTGGCGATCTACCTCTCACGCGAGGGGCGCTGGGTGACGGTGCTGTTCTGCGGAATCGGCTTGATCGCCGCCGGCTTCGCCGTGATCGTCTTCCGCCAGATCGCCGGGGGAATCGTCGTCGACCAGCTCGTCACCGACGAAAGCGTCAAGCCGGCCGCGGAAGCGACCTGGTCGATCGGGACTTCGCTGATGACCAGCATCGCGACCACGGTGATCGTCTTCGGCGCCTTCCTGGGGATCGCCGGCTGGCTGGGCTCGCCGACCGGATCCGCCCGTGCCAGCCGCCGCTTCATGGCTCCCGCCCTGCGCGACTACATCCCCTACGTCTACACCGGCCTGGCGATCGTCGTCTGCCTCTACTTCCTCTCCGCCTCGGTCCAGAATCTGCGCTCCTTCCTGACCACCCTGGTCATCGCCGGCTTCGCCGCCTTCGGCATCCACGAGCTGCGCCGCCAGTCGGAGGAGGAATTCCCCGACGCGCAATTCAGCGACTACTTCGGCGGCGCCAAGGACCGCATGGTCGGCGCCGTGAAGAGCGCCAACCTGGGCGAGCGAGCCTCGAAACTGCGCCTGCCGGAGATGCGCAAACCGAGCGGCGGCGAGGCGACCCCAGCCGCCCCGACGGCGCCCGCAAGCGACGAGGATTCGCGCCTGGGCCGCCTAGAGCGTCTCTCCGAACTCCACGAGAAGGGCGTCCTCACCGATGAGGAGTTCGCCGCCGAGAAGACCCGCGTTCTGGGCGGCGGCGACACCTGAGCGGCTGGGATAAAGCCCGCCTCCGGGGTTGAACCGGAAACCTCTCGATTACAAATCGAGTGCTCTGCCAGTTGAGCTAGGCGGGCAGTTCATAGTCTCGAGCCCAACGCACGCGCCTAGTCTGGTTGTTGCGCGTTGGATCTACTCGGAGGTAGTTGATGTTCGGAGACACTTCATCAGCAGGCATTAAATATACCCGAGCGTTTTCCGGACAGTAGACGGCGAAGAGGTCAACCTCGCCTGCGTAGCTCCGCACGCGGGTAACGCTGGGTTCGACTGGACACTCACGGACTTAAACCGAATCGCTCCGTTTCGCAGCCGCCCCGTCTTGCATTGGACCTTCAGGAAACGCCCATCGCTCTCGAGCACCAAGTCGTAGCGCTGATTTACCCCGAACGGAAGGAGAATGTGGTAGCCGCGGGCGACGAGCTGGGAAAGGATTGCTGCCTCACTGCGATGCCCAACGTCTACTGGGTGATCGGTAAGGACGGGCTTCGTCACAAGCGAACACATGTTCGTGCATTAAGTGAAGCTTCGGGCGGCCGCACGATCAGCGAATATGCAGCCAATGAGCACTAGCGACGAGACCACCTTCCGCTCCTTGCAACCAGGTGAGGGGAACATCCTCACCGAGGCGATCCGGGCCGCTTATGGCGACACCTACGACGTGCGCTGGGTCTACGACGAGACTGAGATTGAAGCGCGGCTTGCGGCGGGAACCTACGTCTCTTGGGTCGCTGAGTCCGCCGAGGGCGAGCTGCTCTGCCACGAGGGAATGAGCCTGGCGGCGGCCGGTGATGCGGTCGGCCATTCGGGCCAGGCGGTGACGGTGCCGGCGGCCCGTGGCCAACACCTGTTCACGCGGACCAAGCAGCACCTGATGGACTGGGCGACCGAGCGCGGCCTGGCGGGGATGTACAGCGAGGCGACGGCGGCCCACCCCTACAGCCAGCGAGCAAACCTGGAGCTCGGGGCCCACGAGACCGGATTCCTGCTCGGTTGGATCCCGGCGTCTGTGTCCAACGACGCGGCAACCGACCAGCGCCCCCGTCGCCAATCGGCGGCCCTCTTCTACACGAAGCTCAACGACGGTCACGAGCGCGAGGTCTACGCTCCGGAGCGACACCACGAGATCATCGGCAAGACGCTGGAGCTCTGCGAGCTACGCGGCACGCTTGCCGATCCCCCGCCTGGCGTGCAAATGCCGGAGCGAACCGGCCTGCACGTCGAGATCGACGACGACCACAACCTGGCCCTGATCACCGCCCACCAGCCCGGAGCTGACTTGGAGACCGCAGTAGCAGCCGAGCGCCATCACCTCTTCCACAGCAAGTGCCTCGACGCGATCTATCTGGATCTCCCGCTAGAGAATCCAGCAACGGCACTATTAGCCGACCACCTGGAGCGCCTAGGCGTCTCCTACGCCGGCATCTTCCCCAACAACCGGACCGACGGCGACGTGCTTCGCATGCAGTCGCTACACCGTGCACGGATCAGCGCGGAGGACATCGCTGTGGCCTCGGATCACGGGCGAGAACTGCTCGACTACGTGATCGCCGATGCGACTTGAGTTCCACTGAAGTGCGCGGCAGACATATAGGATCATTCCCACCTTTATCTTTGTTGATCTAAGGAGTCGCATGTCCGTGGAGTGGAACCTACAGCCAGGCGCCGAAATCAAGCGGACCGAACTCCACAAGAAATTTGGTGGGAGACCTCGAGGGGGAATTGGGCCGTCCAGCAGGACGCCAAACGTCTTCATTTTTTCGGACCCAGAGACCGGCGAGCAGCACGGCTACAAAGACGTTTGGATGACCGATGGATACCTTCACTACACGGGTGAGGGCCAGCGTGGTGACCAAGAGATGAAGTCAGGAAACGCTTCGATCCGAAACCATGCCACCGATGGCCGCGCACTACGAGTTTTTCAAGGAACCGGTGGAGTGGTCACCTATGTGGATGAGTTTGAGATAGATACGACCGAACCGTTCTATCGAGCTGATTCTGAATCGAGTGAAGGAGACGTGCGCGAGGTGATCGTATTTCGTCTTCGGCCCAAATACATCGAACCGCCCGAGCCAACCTCCAAAATTGCCAAGGTCCTGGCTGGTCCCGCAAACACCTCGGTTCCAATTGAGCAACAGCACACCGAGAAGGCTTACGTCGCTCCTGGCAAACAGTCCTATGAGGCGGAGCGCCGTGAGCAAAAGTTGGTTCTTGAGTTCGAGACGCACCTTCGCAGCCTCGACCATAAGGTCTTCCGCAACCAACTCATTCCGTCAGGTGAGGCCCGGCCGCTGTTAACTGACCTCTACGACGCAACCCTCGATATGCTCGTCGAGGCAAAGGGATCCGTCGAGCGAAGCTCGATTCGGATGGCAATTGGTCAGCTCGCTGACTACAAGCGCTTCTTTCGTAACGGCAGCCCGCGCCACCTTGCCGTACTAGTGCCACGGGAACCTCGGAAAGACCTGTGCGATCTGCTTGCACGCGAGGGAATTGATCTCATCTTCAGAGGGGAGCGGGGCTTTGAGGATTCCACAGGCGGCGCACTAGTTGAGGGGCAGTCGGACGTAAACAAATGAATGCCCCAACGCGGATCGCGGTCTATGGAGCCACCGGATTCACCGGCGGGCTGATTGCTCGTGAGTTGAAACGGCTTGGAGCTGATTTCCTGATTGCGGGGCGGGATCGGGGGAAGTTGGAGGCGCTTTCGGAGGAGCTCGGGGGTGTTCCTTTTGCGGCTGTATCCGTCGACAATCCCGCTGGGTTGCGGGAGATGCTCGAGCCTTGCGCTGTCGTGATCGCCTGTGCGGGGCCGTTTGGCTTGCATGGGGAGCCGGTCGTTGCTGCCGCCGTCGATACGGGGACGCACTACCTGGATACGACCGGGGAGCAGGGGTTCATGCGGATGGTCTTCGATCGCTATGGGGTAAAGGCTGCTGAAAATGGGGCTGCGCTGGTCTCCGGGATGGGCTTTGACTACGCCCCCGGCGATCTGATCGCGGCGCTCACGGCTGACGGGATGGGACCGCTGGAGGAGATCGTCGTTGCCTACTGCGTGCATGGGTTCGAGCCCACTCACGGGACCGCCCTCTCGGGCCTCGAGATCATGCGGGGCGGGGATGTCGTTTGGGCGGACGGGGATTGGCGGCCGGCACCGCGCAGCGCCGACGGCGGGCGCTGGCGCTTTCCCGATCCGATCGGGGAGCGACGAATGCTGCGCTATCCCGCCGGCGAGCAGCTCACGGTGCCGCGACATGTCGAGACGGCTCGGGTGCGGACGCTGCTCGACGGGATGGTGGTGCCGCCGCGGCTGATGCCCTTGGCGGTTATCGCCTCCCCACTGCTCGGGCTGGCCATGCGCACTCCTCTGCGCCAGGCCATGGGGGCGCTGGTCAGGCGTTTACCGGCTGCTCCCAGTGAGAAGAGCCGCTCGGCGGCGCGGTTCACGATCAGTTGCGAGGCGCGAGCAAAATCCGGTGTCAGGCGCGCCACCGTGCGCGGCAGCGACGTCTACGGCCTTACCGCCGCTAGCCTCGCGCACGGCGCACTGCTCTGTGCGGATCCCGGCTACGAGCGCAGCGGCGCCCTTGCGCCGGCGCAGGCTTTCGACCCCGCGTCCTTCCTCGCCGCTCTCGCCGACTTCGGCGTCTCGATCGACGTCGAGCCGCTGCCTGCCCAGGCATGAGACGCCGGACCGCGATCCTCGTCCTGGCGGCGATCGCAACCGCCTCGCTCGCCCTGGCAGCCGCCTCGCTCGGAGCGGTGGGCTCGGTCCTGCTCGTCTCGGGACCAAACGGCGAAACCGAAGCGGGCTTTCCAAGCGAGCAGGTCAATCCGGCGATCTCCGGCGACGGACGCTTCATCGCCTTCGTCGGCAGCGTCGGCGAAACGGGCAACGGCCTCTACTTGCGCGACATGAATGGCGGAATCGCAGAAGTGGACGTTCCCCATGGCACGAGCGAACACGGCATCGGCTTCGCCGCCGGGTCCCCCTCGCTCTCCAGCAGCGGGCGCTATCTCGCCTTTGCCTCGGAGGACCCCGATATCAGCGACGAAGACCACAACTCCTCCACCACTCCGGCCGGCGACACCTTTCCGGTGCGCGACATCTTCGTCTACGACCGCTCGACCGGCCGGGTCAGCCTCGTTTCGCGGGCGAACGGCGCCAAAGGAGCCGGTGGCAATGAGGACTCCAACCTCCCCTCGATCTCCGCCGACGGAAACTACGTCGCCTTCCAGACCGAGGCGACCAACTTTCTCCACGGCTCCTACGGTGGCGTCTTCGTCCGCGACCTGCGCCGACACACGACCACGCCGGCGGCGTCGCTGCGCCTTCATCCCGGTGGAACGCTGAACGGTGGCTTCACGCCGTCGATCTCCGCCCACGGGCGCTGGGTCGCCTTTCTCACCACGGCCCATTTCCGTCACGGCAACGCGCTGGAGGTCGCGGTGCACGACATGAAGGGGAAGCGGACGGTCTATGCCTCGCGGGCCAACGGCCGCCACGGCCCACTCGCGGCCACCGACTGCAAGCTGCCGGCGATCTCGGCGAACGGCCGCTACGTCGCCTTTGCCAGCAAGGCGAAGAACCTCAGCCGAGTCGACAAGGAGAGCGTCGAAGACGTCTTCGTCCGCGACCTGAAGACGAACCGCACGCTGCTCGTCTCACGCGCCCAGGGCAAGCACGGCGCTCCGGGGAGTGGCGACTCATCGAACCCCTCGATATCCGCCGACGGTCGCTACGTCGCCTTCGAGTCCTACGCGAGCAACCTCGGCCCGGCCGACAACAGCACGACTGCGGACGTCTTCGTCCGCGACATGCGCAGCGGGCGCGTCTTCCTCGCCTCGCGCGGCACCGACGGCGGCCCGACCGCAAACGCGCCTTCTGCCAACCCGTCGATCTCGGGCGACGGCCGCTACGTCGCCTTCGACTCGCGCGGCTCGAACCTGAGCCCAGCCGACACTCTGCACGCGACCAGCGTCTTCCGCTACCAGCTGCTGCCCTAGAGCCCTAAGCCGGCACCTCGCGGGAGTCGAGGTGGGCAGCCACCTTGCGCTTGACGCGCTGCAGGGCGTTGTCGACGGTCTTGGTGTCGCACTCGAGGCGCTCGGCCGTCGCCTCGTAGGAATGGCCGTCGAGGTAGAGCGAGAGGACGCGGCTCTCGAGGTCGGAGAGGACGCCTGAGGTGCCCGAGAGGCAGGAGACGAGGCTCTCCAGCTCTTCGGTTGCGATCACCTGGTTGACCGGGTCGGCGACGCTCGGGCCGGGCAGGATCTCGTCGAGCGTGGTGTCCGAATCGCCCGCGGCGGCCGGGGTCTGGCTGAACGAGACGTACTGGTTGAGCGGCGTGTGCTTGTTGCGGGTCGCCGTCTTCACCGCGGTGATGATCTGGCGGGTGATGCAGAGCTCGGCAAAGCTGCGGAAGCTCGACTCGCGATCGCTGCGGTAGTCGCGAATCGCCTTGTAGAGGCCGAGCAGCCCTTCCTGGATCAGATCGTCGCTCTCGCCTCCGAGCAGAAAGTAGGAGGACGCCTTGAGGCGGACGAAGCCGCGGTAGCGCCGCACGATCGAGTCGTAGGCATCGGTCCGTCCCTCCTTCGCGAGGGCGACCAGATAATGATCATCAAGTTCAGGTTGAGGGTTAGAGCTTGGCCGGGTCGAGCCATTGAAGTGCCCGGTGGGGAGCCGCAATTCCTGCGTGGGGGACGAAAGAGCCACTGATCCTTCTCCTTTGAGATGAAGGGTCGTGGCGCCGGTACCTCCCCTGGTGGCGCCCTTATTGACAGGTGAATCTCAGACTCAAGCTGAGCTTCACCCTTGTTGGCGGCGTAGTCTTACCGGCCGGCAGAGTTCTGTCAACCCCAAATTGCGATTTTTTGCAAATCGGGGCTGCGGGTGAGGGCTATCGGCGGCGGGTCCTGTCACGGGAGGAGGGGGTGTTAGCGGACTCACCCGTCCGAACACCCCCTCCTCCCGCGCCACCCGCCGAGGAACGCTGCCGGGCAGCCTCGAAAAGCACGGCTGCAGCTGCTGCGGAGACGTTTAGCGAGTCGATCTCGCCAAGCCTTGGTAGGGCCAGGAGGCCGTCACAAGCTGACGCGACGCGGGGGCGGATTCCTTTGCCCTCGCCGCCCAAGACAAGGATGGTCGGACCGCTTAGGTCGGCCTCCCAGGGTGCCTGGCTCCCATTCGCGTCGGCGCCCCAGATCCAGAAGCCGGCTGCCTTCGCGTCAGCCAGCCAGTCGGCGAGGTTGCGGATACGGGCGATGTCGAGGTGCTCGACCGCTCCCGCGGATGCCTTGCAGGCAACTGCCGTCACCTCGGCCGAACGCCGTTCGGGGATGACTACACCAGCGGCGCCGGCGAACTCTGCCGAGCGACAGACGGCGCCCAGATTGCGCGGGTCCTGGACCTGATCGAGGGCAACGAGCAACGCGCCCTCGCGGCGCAGCAGGGCATTTGGGTCCGCATACGGATATGGATCGACCTCGGCGACGACGCCTTGGTGATCAGGGGATCCGCATAGCCCCTCCAGCTCCTCGGCAGAAGTCTCCGGCGCCCGCCAGACCCGCCGCACCCCGCGCCTCCCGCGCTCCGCCTCCTCGACCGGACGGCGCCCATAGATGACCTGACTCTCAGCCATCAGGCCCTAGGCACGAGCTTCGCACCGTCAGCCGAGTCCCGAACCTCCCAGCCCATCCCAGCCAACTGGTCCCGAATCTCGTCCGCGCGGGCGAAATCTTTGGCTGCGCGAGCTTTCTCGCGCTCGTCCATCAGCTCCTTGGCCCGCTCGTCGGTCTCAGCTCCCTGATCCGGCTGGGTAAGGGAGCTGAGACCGACGAGCTCAAGCATCTCCGCCAGCACCTCCGGTGCCCCCGGAACCTCCGCCCGGTTCGCCTCTCCCACCAGCTCAAACACCTCGGCCATCGCCCTAGGGGTATTGAAATCGTCAGCAAGCGCATCCCGGAAGGCACCGAGGCGGGAGCCGGGGGATCCCCCGATGGGAACTTGTGAGCCGGAGGGGCGAGAACCCTCCCCCAGCGATTCGTCGCGGGTTACCAGCGGGGGATCCCCCGGCTCCCGCCCACCGTCACCAACAGGGTGCCCTCTGAAGAAATTTCGCAACCGCTCAACCTGCGCGACGGCCTGCTCCATCTGCTCGGCCCCAAACGCCAGCGGCTGCCGGTAATGCCCGGAGATCAGGTACGCCACCACCGCCTCGCGCCCATATCGATCCAGCGCCTCGGAGAGCTGGAAGATGTTGCCCTCGGACTTCGACATCTTCTCGGCGTCGATCTCGACCATCCCGTTGTGCATCCAGAGGCGGGCAAACGGGCGACCCGCCGCCTCGGATTGCGCGATCTCGTTCTCGTGATGGGGAAAAACCAGGTCGGACCCACCGCCGTGGATCGCGAAGGACGGCCCCAGCTCGGCCTCGGCCATCGCCGAGCACTCGATGTGCCAGCCCGGTCGGCCCGGCCCCCAGGGCGAGTCCCAGCTCGTGTCCTCGCCGTCCTTGTGCGCCTTCCAGAGGGCGAAGTCGAGTGGGCTCTCCTTGAGCGATGCCGACCCAGCCTCCTCGCCTTGGTCCATGTCCTCGGTGCGCCGGTTGGAGAGCTTGCCGTAGGCATCGAAGCTGCCGACGCGGAAGTAGACGTCGCCGCCGGACCCATAGGCGTGCCCCGACTCGACCAGGTCGGCGATCAGGGCGACAATCCCCCCGATCGTCTCGGTCGCGAGCGGCTCGGCATCGGGACGACCCAGACCGAGGCGATCGGTGTCCTCGAGATAGGCCCGCGTCATCCGCTCGGCGAACTCGGCCGAGGGAGCCCCCGCGGCCCGCGCCGCGTCGTAGATCTTGTCGTTGATGTCGGTGACGTTGATGACGAGACTGGCCTCGTAGCCCTCGGTCTTCAAAAAACGGGCAAGCAGCGAAAACACGACGAAGGGCCGAGCATTGCCGATGTGAATCCGGCTATAGACCGTGGGGCCGCACGCGTAGATCCCGATCTCCCCGTCGGAGTCGAGCGTGCGCAACTCACCGCTCAGCGTGTCCCTGATTCGCACCTCTCGCATCGATGCGGATGCTAAAGAGGACTAGAAGGTGCGGTATCCCGCGTCCGAGCCCGAGGCCTCGTTGCGCGACCAGGTCGGTGCGGTCTCATCGGCCGCGGCAAGCACCTCGCGCCGCGCTTTCTTGGCACTGGCTTTGATCTCGTCCTCGGCGGCGCGGCGCAAACGCTCCTCGCGCTGTTCGGCCTGACCGCGGATCCGCTCCGACTCGGCCCGCAACTGCTCCTCCGCCCGTGCCTTGGCCTTCTCGGTCGCCTCGCCCTCGACCTTCTCGATCAGCTTTTGCACCCGCTCCTCGGCCTCGCGGCGAACGTCCACAGTGCCCTGCATCACCCGCTCCTCGATCTCGGCCTCGAGCCGGACCGCGATCTCGTGGGCCTCCTCGGCGCGTGCCTCGGCCTCGGCCGCGCGCTGCTCGGCCGCGGCGACACGGCGGTCGGCCTCGGCCTGTGCCTTTTCGAGCACCTCGCCGGTCCGCTTGGAAGCCTCCGCTTCGACCCGCTTGACCGCATTGGAGGTGGTCTGGTCGGCTTGAGCCTTACTTGCGGTCAGCTGGGTGGCGAACGCCTCGCGATCTGCCTCGGCCCGCTTCTGCGCCCGCTCGAAGGCCTTCTCGGCGCGATCGCGGCCCTCCTCGGCGCCCGCTACCCGCGCCTCGACCGCGCGGCGCTTCTCGCGCTCGGCGGCGATCCGCTCGCGGCCTTCCTCGCCAAGCTTTGCCAGCGTCGCCTTTGCCCGCGCCTTGATCGCATCGCGACTGGCCTCGGCCTCGGCGACGCGAGCCTCGCTCTGCCGCACCCACTCGAGCGCCTGGCTGGCGACACCGTGAAGCTCCTCGGTCGCCTCAGCTACCGCGCTCAGCTTGACTGCGGGTTCGCCCATTCGCCGCAACCTACTACGGGCTCCGGAAGCCACGCCACCCCTCGCCCCAGCAATTAGCCGCAATTAGCGGCGGCGGCCTAAATACAGGCCTTCAGGGCCTAAGCGGACTTCTCAGCCTCGCGAGCGTGCAGTTCGCGCTTGAGGATCTTGCCCGTCGCGTTGCGCGGCAGCTCGTCCACGAACTCGACTTCGCGCGGCGCCTTATAGCCGGCCAGATGTTCCTTGACGTGGGCCTTGAGATCTTCCTCGGAGACCGCGGCGGCCTCGCTCAGAACGACGAACGCCTTCAACCGCTGGCCGAACTCGTCGTCCTCGACGCCGATCACGGCCGCCTCGACCACGGCCTCGTGGTCGGCGAGCAGGTCCTCGACCTCGCGCGGGAAGACGTTCTCGCCACCCGAGACGATCATCTCGTCGTCGCGACCGTCGATGAAGAGCCGTCCAGCGGGATCGATGTGGCCGACGTCGCCGCTGCTCAGCAGCCCGTCGATCGCGTCCTTGCCGCCGCCACCCGTGTAGCCCTCGAAGGACATCTCGTTGCCGACGAAGATGCGCCCCACCTCCCCAGGGGCAACCTCGTTTCCCCCCTCGTCATAGAGCCGCACCACGGTGCCCCGAGGCGCTCGCCCGGCGGTGCCGGGCGCCGCCCGCAGTTCCTGCGGCGTGGCGACGGTCGCGTAGGCGACCTCGGTCGAGCCGTAGAGGTTGTAGATGTTGTCGCCGAAGCGATCCATCCAGGCGATCGCCAGCTCGCCCGGCAGCGCCGAGCCCGAGAGCGAGGTGATCCGCAGCGAGGAAAGGTCGTACTTGTCGAGCGTCTCCTCGGGCAACTGGAGGATGCGCTGGATCATCACCGGGACGGCGCCGAGGACCTGGGCACGGTGCTCCTGCACGGCCTGCAGCGTCCCCTCCGGGTCGAAGCGCCGCCGTAGCACGATCGTCGCGGCCGTCGGCAGGCTCATGACGAAGTGGAAGAAGCCCCAGGAGTGAAAGAGCGGCGCCGCGATCATCATCGTGTCGCGGCTCCGGTAGGGGATCCGGTCGATCAACGCCGCCAACGCGAACAACCCGTCGGGGCTGGAGCGCTGTGCGCCCTTCGGCGTCCCCGTCGTGCCCGAGGTGAGAATGACGAAGCGCGGTTTGTCGGGCGGCGGCTTCAGGTCCGAGTCGTCGGCGGAGGCGATCAGCGAGTCGAGCGTCGGCGCCTCCGGCTCACCGTCGGCCCAGCCGACAACCCGCTCCACGCTCGCGTCGACCCCGTCGAGCAGCTCGGTGAACTCCTCGTCGTAGACGAGCACCTTGGGGCCCTCGCGGCGCGTCACCTCGGCGAGCTGAGGTCCGGCGAACATCGTGTTGAGATAAAGCGCGCTGGCACCGAGCTTGGCGGCTGCGAGCGTCGCCTCGATGAAGCCGCGATGGTTGCGGCACATGATCCCGATCCCGTCGCCGTAGCCGATTCCCATCCGCTCAAAGGCGTGGGCGAGTGCGTTGGTGCGCCGCTGCAGCTGCTCGAAGGTGAGCGAGCCGCGTTCGTCGATCAGCGCGGTCTCGTGCGGATGGTGGATCGCCGCGGTGGTGATGCCGAGGGCCGGCGAGGCACCCCAGCGGACCAAGGCGGAGACGACCTTCAGCGCTTTATCGGGTCGATGCAGAGCGGCGATGCCGGCCCTGTGCAGCACCTTGACCTCAAACGCTTTGTCCGAGGCCGCCTGACGCGCGCTTGTCGCGATCGATCCGAGCGTTGCCATGAAGGTCCGGAAGCCTATTCGCTCTCCACCGAAGTCACGGCAATGCAGGCGATTCCCTCGCCGCGTCCGATCCAGCCCATGCCCTCGTTGGTGGTCGCCTTGACGCTGACCCGGGCCGAGGTGGCCTCGGCGAGGATGCGCTCCATCTCGGCGCGGTGGACTGCCAGGCGGGGCGCCTCGCAGATCAGGGTGGCGTCGATGTTGAGGATCCTGCCGCCGATCGTGCCGACGACCGTGCGCAACATGTCGATCGAGTCCGCGTCGCGCCAGCGCTCCTCGTCGTCGGGGAAGAGAGTGCCGATGTCGCCCCTTCCGGCCGCTCCGAGCAGCGCGTCGATCACGGCATGGGTCAACACGTCGGCATCGGAGTGGCCACTGAGCCCGCGCTCGTGCTCGATCTCGACCCCGCCCAAAATCAGGGGCCGCCCCTCGGCGAAGCGGTGACTATCATAGCCGATGCCGACACTCATGAGTTCAGCGATTCTCGCTTACCTGCGCGGGGAGCGGCTCCAAACGACGCCTACGGC
Organism: uncultured Solirubrobacterales bacterium; assembly: GCA_963824705.1. GTDB lineage: Bacteria > Actinomycetota > Thermoleophilia > Solirubrobacterales > 70-9 > VRUE01. The sequence goes on along the minus strand of CAWGQE010000003.1, from coordinate 688,156 downwards.
GCGTGAAGACGCCGATCTCCTCCACGCCGAGATCGGCGAGGAACTCCAGGGCGCGGTCGTAGCCGAAGCCGACCTGCTCGGGCAGGTGTGCGTCGGAGGAGAGGGCAAACGGGGCGCCAGCCTCGACGCACATCTGGGCGAAGGCCGGTGAGGGATAGAGCTCGCCGACGGGCTTGCGCAGTCCGGCGGTCGAGAGCTCGACCGCGATCCCGCTTTCGGCGATCGCCTCCACGGCGGGCTCGTAGTAGTGGCGCGGGTCGCGCTCGGGAAGCGGCCTGGCGCGGCCCCAGACCTTGACCAGATCGGGGTGGGCGAGGATGTCGAAGAGGCCCGAGCGGGCACACTCGGCGAGCGCCTCGAAGTAACGGCGCCAAACCTCGTCGGCATCCCCACTTCCCTCCCAGACGTCCCAGCCCTCGTGGTCGACCGCCGCCTCGCCGATGAAGTGGACCGAGCCGACCACGTAGTCGAAGTCGTGCGCCTCGAGCAGGTTCGCGGTGCGGTCTTCGGCGCCGGGAACGAAGTCGCACTCGACCCCGAGCTTGAGGCCCGCACCACGCACGAACTCGCAATAGGCATCGAGGTCGTCGCGCGCCTGCTCCTCCCAGAACGGATGCTGCCAGAGCGCCAGCGCCTGGGTGAATCGGTAGATGTGCTCGGAGACGCCCAGCTCGTCGATCCCCGCCGCCGTCGCGGCCTCGTGGTAGCGCTCGACGTTCTCAGCGGTGAAGTACCGCTCGGTCGTCGTGTCGGGCTCGTCCGGCCGCAAATGGAGGTGGTAGTCGGTCAGCATGGGCGCACCACGTTAGTAGGGTCGGGGCGTGGTCCACTTGCGGATCGTCGTTCCAGAGGACCGGACCGAGAAGGTGCTCGGCCTGCTCGAACGGGCGCCCTCGACCTGCAACCTGATTCACCTCCCCGGCGCCGCCCGCCAACCGCGCGGCGACGTGGTCCTCTGCGACGTCGCCCGCGAGGACGCCAGCATCGTGATCGAAGACCTCAAAGAGCTTGGCGTCGCCCACGACGGATCGATCGCGATGGAGCAGATCGACTCGCAGGTCTCCGACGCGGCAAAGCGGGCCGAGCGGGCGGCGTGGGGAATCCCCTCGGACGCCGTGATCTGGGAGGAGGTCGAGGCTCGCACCTCGGAGAGCAGCGAGCTGGGTGGCAACTTCCTGGTCTTTATGGTTCTCGCCTGCCTGATCGGCTCGGTCGGGATCTTCACCGGCTCGCCGATCCTGATCGTCGGGGCGATGGTCGTCGGGCCAGAGTTCGGCCCGCTGGCGGGCCTCTGCGTCGCGGCCGTCGAGCGCCGTCGCGGAGTCGCCCTGCGTTCGCTGACGGCCCTCGCGGTCGGCTTCCCCGTGGGGATCACCGCCGCCTTCGCCTTCACCCTCGTATGCGTCGCGACCGGCCTGGTCGATGCGGACTTCAAGAGCATCGACAACCCGCTCACCCAATTCATCGCCCGCCCAGACGCGTTCTCAATCATCGTCGCCGTCTTCGCCGGCGCGGCCGGCGTCCTCTCCCTCACCTCGGCCAAGTCCGGCGCGCTGATCGGCGTGCTGATCTCGGTGACGACGATCCCCGCCGCGGCGAACATCGGCGTCGCCGCCGCACTTGGCAACTGGAGCGACTGGCGTGGAGCCATAGCTCAGCTCAGCATCAACCTGATCGGCATCGTCTCGGCCGGCATCTGCACGCTCTTCGTCGAGCGCAGGCTCTTCGAGCGACGCCGACAACGTCACCTCGCCGACGGGACCAGGGCCGCGGCGGGTCTGCCGGCCGATCGCCCGGGGAGCATGTCGCGGCGATGATTCGGCAGCTCGCGATCATGCTCGGCGCCTTCGCGCTCGGCGCGGCGATCGCAGGCGCGCTCGGGGCAGTCAGCCTCGGCGTCGCCCTAGGCGTCGGCCAGGCCTGCTTCGCGGCCGCGCTCGTTTGGGTCCTACTGAGCTGAGCGCTCGACAAGGAGCAGGTCGGCCAAGCGAAGATCGGTCGGCGTCGTCACCTTGAGGTTCTCGGGCGGCGCTGGATGGATCAGCACCCGACCGCCCGCCGCCTCGATCAGCATCGCCTCGTCGGTCGCGCTCCCGACCTGACCCGGACTGGCCTCGAGCGCCCGCCGCAGCGCCTCGACCCGAAACACCTGCGGCGTCTGCGCGGCCCAGAGTGGGCCCCGATCCACGGTCGCCTCCACAACTTTTGTCATGTTGTTGACCCTATGGGCATCAAAAGGCGTCAGATGTTCGGCGCCTGCCCGCTTGATCGTGTCGGTGACCGGGACGGCGGCTATCGCGCCGTCCGCATCGGGGTCGGCGGCCAGGGTCGCAACCACGCCCTCGACCAGCTCAGGCGTCACAAGTGGCCGCGCGGCGTCATGGATCGCGACCAACTCGGTTCCCACCGCCGCTAGGGCGTTGGCGACCGACTGGGCGCGGGTCGCGCCGCCGTCGACTACGTCGACGTCATAACCCCCGAGGTCGTGGACGTGGCCCGGCGGGCAGGCGATGACGATCGAGCGCACGCACGCGGCAGCCCGCATCGCCGCGATCGACCACTCGACCATCGGCTTGCCGGCGAGCGGCACGAAGGCCTTCGGACCGCCGGCTCCGAGCCTCTCCCCGGAGCCGGCGGCCGCGATGACCGCGGTGACGGATGCTGCGGTGCTACTAGGCAGCGGTGGCGGCGAAGCGCTCCTCCAGCAGGCCGTCGAGGTAATCCTCCGCGCCTTCCTCGTCCTTGTCGAGCGCGTACATGAACTCGGACGCGAGGATCTTCTTGGCCCGCGTGTACATCTGCTTCTCGCCGGTGGAGAGGCCCTTCTCCATCTCGCGAAGCGCCAGGTTGCGGACTACCTCGGCGAGCTCGAACACGTCGCCGGTCTTGATCTTCTCGCGGTTGTACTTGAAACGCCGGTTCCAGTTCTTCGGCATCTCGGACACGTCATCGGTGAGGACCCCTGTCACCTTCTTGATTTCGACCTCGTCGATGACGCGCCGCAGCCCTGCCTTGCCGGCGTTTTCACACGGAACCATCACGGTGAGTTCGTTATGGAGGATCTTGATCGTGAGGTATTCGCGCTCCTCACCCATCAGCTCCCGCGTTTCTTTCTTCATCACCAGGCCGGCGCCATGATGCGGATAGACGACCTTGTCGCCCTCCTCGAAGTCGCAGATGTACTCGACTTCCTCGACGCTTACCTCGGTGGTCTCCTCTAGCTGGGGAATCGCTGACTCCTTTCGATTTGCGACGGCTTCTTTGCCGTCAACTCTGTAAGTACCGGTCGACCAGATCGACCTCCTGAAGCCGCCGCAGGCCCTCGCGGATGTCCTTGGCCCGGGTTTGGCCGACGTCCTCGACGGCTTCGAGGTCGGCGTCGGATGCCGCCAAGACCTCCTCCAGGCCGCCGAGGTCGTGGATGATCTTCTGGACGACAAGCTTGGGGATGCGCGGAATGCGGCCCATCACACGGTAGCCACGCGGCGCAACCGGGAAGTCGAGGGTGTTGAGCTTGCGGTCGTAGCCGAGCAGCTCGGCAAGGCGACCGAAGTCGAGCACGTCCTCGTGCGGCATCCGCGCCAGCGACTGCAGGACGGTGACCAGATTCTGCTCGGAGTCTTCGACCGAGTAGTCGCGAATCAGCGCCGACTTGTCGGCGGCGACACCGACCATCGTCTCCTCGAGCTGCATCTCGATCAGCCGCCCCTCGGTGCCAAGCTCGACGATATAGCGCTCGACCTCGACCGCCATCCGCGTCGTCAGCTCGGCCCGCTGCAGGACGGTGAGCGCGTCGTAGAGAACGCCGCCGCCCTCGAACTCGAGCACGGTGAGGCGGTCGGAGACCTGTTCGAGCCGCTCGCGGTACTTCTCCAGCGTCGCCAGGCCCTGGTTCGCCTTGGCCAGCACGGCCGGGATCTCTTGCAGGATGTACTTGGTTCCCTCGACGTAGAGGGAGACGACGTCGCGACGCTGCGAGATCGCCACGACCAGCGCGCTGGTCTGTTTGGAGACGCGCTCGGCGGTTCGGTGGCGGGTGCCGGTCTCCGAAGAAAGGATCGTCGGGTCCGGCATCAGCTGGACGTTCGCCCAGACGATCTTGGTCGCCTCGGCGTTGAGGACGATCGCCCCGTCCATCTTTGCCACTTGGTAGAGCATCGCCGGCGTGTAGTCGATGTCGAGCCTGATCCCGCCGGAGAGCATGTGCGAGATGTCGCCGGGGTCGCCGACCACGATCAGACCGCCGGTGCTGGCGTGGACTATGTTGTCGAGACCCTCGCGCAGCGCGCCGCCCGGAGCAACGACATCCAGAGCCCTCAGTAACCGGGGATCTTGACGTTCTGCCAACTCGTGAAGCTCATCCCCAGGCGGTGAAGACATCTCGTCTAGGATGGCAAATTCCGCTCTGGAATGCGGTCTGGCTAATCCCGACTGGACAGGTCGGGAAGGACGTTGTCAAGCGGATTGGTCACGCAGGGCCATCCCGGCAGGGCTTCCACTTAACTTTTTCGGTGATCCCCTCCGGCTAACACCCGAAGCCGTCGACGAAAAAGTACAAGACGTTCCAGCCCTACCGGGATGGCCCTGACATTGCTTAGAGGTGGAAGGGTCTGTGATGCCGGTGGGGCGCGGGGGCTGGGCGATCCGCGTCGCGCACGAATGCCCAGATGAGGATGGTGCCGACGGTGCACAGGGCGACCAGGACCCAGGTCGAGCCGGCGACGGAATCGGCGAATGAGCCGTCGTCGCCGAGCAGTGCGTGGAAGACGGCACCGGTGACGGCGAGGGCGACCGTGCCGGCCATCACCCGGTCCATCGCCAGCACGCCGGAGGCTATTCCCACCTTCTCAGCCGGCATCGCCGCCATCGCCGCGGTCGACATCGGCGCGTAGACGAGGCCCAGGGCGATGCCGAAGGGGAGGTAGCCGGCGAGCAGCAACGCGTAGGAGCTGCCAGCGTCGATCTGGGTCAGCGCCAGCAGACCCAGCACCCCGAGGGCCATTCCCAAGGTCATCAGCCGCCTCGCCCCGAAGCGGGCGATCAGCCGCCCCGAGAACGGTGAGATGAAAATCATCGGCACCGTGACCGGCATGATCATCAGCCCACTGAGGACCGCGGAGTGACCGCGCACGTCCTGCAGGTATTGCGGCTGGAAGAACATCACCGACCAGTAGGCGCCGACCAGGGCGAATGCGGCGGCGCTGGCACCGAAGTAAGGGCCGTTGCGAAAGAGCGAGAAGTCCACGATGGGCTCCGCGACACGGTGCTCGATTCGCCAGAAAGCATAGAGACAAGCAAGGCCGAGCAGGGCCAGAGCGATGGTCGGTCCGGCGCCCCAGACCCGGGCCTGGACCAGTGCCAGGACGGCCGCGGTGAGCCCGATGCCAAGTGCCAGGAACCCCGGCAGATCGATCCGCCGGCCCGAGCCGGGGTCGGTCGACTCCACGGTGGCCAGTGCGGTGATCGCGATCCCGGTCAGCGCTATCGGCAGATTGATCCAGAAGATCAGTCGCCAGTCGAGGTCGACCAGGGCACCGCCCGCGAGCGGACCGATGCCGAGCGCGACGGCTGAGATCCCTGCCCATATGCCCAGGGCGCGAGCTTGCTTCTCGGCGGGAAAAGCGTGGCAGACGATCGCCAGCGAAAGCGGCAGCATCGGCGCCGCTCCCAGTCCCTGCAGCAGCCGCCCGAGAATCAGCGTCAGCTGGTCGTCGGCGGTGGCGGAGACGACCGAACCGAGAGCGAAGAGGGCCATTCCGATCAGGAAGAGGCGCTTGCGGCCGAACATGTCTCCCAGACGTCCCCCGGTGACCACGAACGCGGTGATGATCAGCAGGTAACCGTTCATCACCCACTGCAGGCCCGCCTGGGTCGCGTTGACGTCATGGCGGATGCTCGGCAGCGCCAAGGCGACCACCGTCGAATCAAGCATCAGGATGAAGAGGCCCGAACAGGCCCCGACGAGGGTCCACCAGGGGCGTGACATGCCTGGGAGGCTATGCGCAGAAGGGGTCAAGTGTCCCTCTCCCGGAGACCGTCGCGCAGCTGATCGCCACATACGGTTCGTAGGCGGGTCCCGGAGCCTCCAGGAGAGGGGCACTTGACCCCTTCTTCAGTGCGTTGCGAGCAGGTCTCGTGCGGGATCGATGCCCCAGCGCGCGCCGACCGCGGTGAGGTGGCTGTCGAGGGCCCAGCGGTCGGGACGCTCCTCGCCCTCGTGGGCCGGGTTGGCGCCCTTCAGCGCCATGCAGCCGGTGTTGTCGCCGAGGGCGCGGATCGTGGCGATGTCCTCCTCGCTCAGTCGCTGCTCGGTCGGCAGGTTCGCCAGCTCGACCCGCTTTGCCTCGATCGGGCAAGCCTCCTCGCCGGCCTCCTGGATCAGGGTCGGGACGACGCACTCGACGGCGGGGTGGGCGAGGTTCCACTGGCAGGCGAGCTGAATCGGCGTCAGCCGGGCTCGTTCGGCGATCGGCATCAGCGGCTCCAGCTTCTCCAACCCGGCCTCGATCCAACCGTCCGGCCGGAAGGCCCGATGGTCTCCTTTCGCCAATTCCATTCCCGGCCGCAGGTCGCCCCAGAAGAGCCCGCCGTAGTCGACGACGCGGGTGATCACCTTGACTTCGTGGCGGGTGGCCGCGTCGAGGCAGAGCTCGCCGGGCCAGGGCTCGAACGGGTTGAGGATGATCATCGCCCAATCGATCGCCTCGCCAAAGCGCTCGATGCAGGCGATCAGGTCGAGGGTGAAGCCGTTGGCGGGGCCGGGGGCGACGCCGATCTGCCCGGTCAGGCCAGCCTCGCGCAGCGCCGCCATGCCGTCCCAGACCGCCTCGCTCGAGTAGCCGATCCGGTCAGGGTTGTGCAGCAGCAGCAGGTCGAAGCGCTCGACACCAAGCCGCTCAAGACTGCGCTCGGCAGCCATCCGTAGGTAGCCGGCGTACTCGTCCGGACCGCGCAGGTCCGGATTGGTGAAACGAGGAAACCCCCGCGGCCCGTCCCGCTCCCCCTCGTAGAAGTCATGACCCACGGCACCAACGAGCGAATAGTCATCACGTGGCACACCCGCCAACGCCCGCCCCAAAACCAGATCCGCCTCACCCTGGCCGTAAGTGTCGGCGGTAAGGACGGTGTCGATACCACCCCCGGGTCGCAGCAGCCCTTCAAGTCGCTCTTCAGCAACAGTCTCTCCGTAGCGAAGGAACCTCCCCCCGCTCCAAGTGCCAATAGCCGTCCGGCCGGGTTCACGCATCGTCGGGAACCGTAGCGGCAGCTCGCGCGTGGACCCCCGCGCCAGGGGTACTAAGAATCGCCGTCGGGAGTGGCAGGCTCCTCGGGGGCCGGCTCGTCGCCCTCGTCTTTCTTGGCACCGACCCCGACCTTCGCCGGCTCCGGCTCTGGCTTCGCTTTCTTCGCCGGCTTCTTCGGCGCGACGATCGTCAGCTTCAGCGGTTTGTCGTCCTCGTCGCCGGCGGCGTCGCGCTCTACCACGACGGTCGAGCCGGGGACCATCGGGCCCTGACGCAGGACTTCGTCGGCGAGCGGGTCCTCGATGTAGCGCTGGATCGCGCGGCGCAGCGGCCGGGCGCCCATCGAGGGATCCCAGCCTTTGTCGACCAGCAGGTCCTTGGACTCGTCGCTGAGCTCCAGCTGCAGCTCGTGCTCGGCGACCTGGACGCGGACGCGGTTGATCATCAGGTCGACGATCTCCTTGACCTCTTCCTTGGCGAGCTTGTGGAAGACGATCACCTCGTCGATCCGGTTGAGGAACTCCGGCCGGAAGACTTTTTTCAGGTCGCCCATGATGCGGTTTTTCATGTCGCCGTAGGACATGCCGGTCTCGTCGGCGACGGTGAAGCCGATCGAGGTGTTCTTGGCGATCTCCGAAGCACCGATGTTCGAGGTCATGATCACGATCGCGTTGCGGAAGTCGACCGTGCGCCCCTGGGCGTCGGTGAGCCGCCCGTCCTCGAGGATCTGCAGCAGGATGTTGAAGACGTCCGGGTGGGCCTTCTCGATCTCGTCGAGCAGCAGCACGCTGTATGGCTTGCGCCGAACGGCCTCGGTCAGCTGGCCGCCCTCGTCGTAGCCGATGTAGCCCGGGGGCGAGCCGACCAGGCGGCTGACCGCGTGCTTCTCCATGTACTCAGACATGTCGATCCGCACCAGCGCCTCCTCGTCGCCGAAGAGGAACTCGGCGAGGGTGCGCGCCAGCTCGGTCTTGCCGACCCCGGAGGGGCCGAGGAAGATGAACGAGCCGGACGGCCGCTTCGGGTCCTTGATCCCGGCACGCGAACGACGGATCGCTTTGGAGACGGCGGTGATCGCGACCTCCTGGCCGATCACCCGCTTGTGCAGCTCCTCCTCCATGCGGATCAGCTTCTTGGTCTCGGCCTCGGTCAGTTTGAAGACCGGTATCCCGGTCCACATCGAGACGATGTCGGCGATCTCCTCTTCGCCGACATCGGGCCGCTCGGTGGCATCGCCCTCGGACCACTCGTCTTCGAGCTGGCGCTTGCGCGTCGTCAGCTGGCGCTCGGAGTCGCGCAGGTTGGCGGCTTTCTCGAACTCCTGTGCCTCGATCGCGGACTCCTTTTCGCGCCGCGTCTTTTCGACTTCCTCCTCGAGGTCGCGGTAGACCGGTGGCGCCGACATGCTCTTGATGCGCATCCGCGAGGCGGCCTCGTCGATCAGGTCGATCGCCTTGTCGGGCAGGAAGCGGTCGGAGATGTAGCGGTCGGCAAGTTCGGCGGCGGCCTTCAGCGCGTCGTCGGTGATGTTGACCTTGTGGTGCTGCTCGTAGCGTTCGCGCAGCCCCTCGAGAATCTTGACCGTGTCCTCGACCGAGGGCTGGTCGACCCTGATCTGGGCGAAGCGGCGCTCCAGCGCCGAGTCGCGCTCGAGGTATTTGCGGTACTCGTCGAGCGTCGTCGCGCCGATCGTCTGCAACTCGCCACGTGCCAGCGCCGGCTTCAGGATCGAGGCCGCGTCGATCGCGCCCTCGGCCGCGCCGGCGCCAACCAGGTTGTGGAGCTCGTCGATAAAAAGGATGATGTCGCCGCGCTGGGTGATCTCTTTCATCACCTTCTTGAGCCGCTCCTCGAACTCGCCGCGGTACTTGGAGCCGGCGACCAGAGCAGCCAGGTCGAGCGTGTAGATCTGCTTGTTGCGCAGCAGCTCGGGCACCTCGCCGCTGTTGATCTTCGCGGCCAGGCCCTCGACCACAGCCGTCTTGCCGACGCCGGGCTCGCCCAGCAGTACCGGGTTGTTCTTGGTGCGGCGCGAAAGGATCTGCATGATCCGCTCGATCTCGGTTTCGCGGCCGATCACCGGGTCGAGCTTGCCCTCCTCGGCCAGTTTGGTCAGGTTGCGACCGAACTGATCGAGCAGTTTCGAGCTCTTTTTGCCGGCGCCCTCGCCCTGACCGCCTCCGCCGCCGCCCTGGCGGCGACCGCCTGGACCCGACAGCATGCGGATCACCTCGTTGCGGATCTTGTCGGAGTCGGCGTCGAAGTCGAGCAGGATACGGGCGGCGACGCCCTCGTTCTCGCGCACCAGGCCAAGCAGGATGTGCTCGGTGCCGATGTAGTTGTGGCCGAGCGAAAGCGCCTCGCGCAGCGCCAGCTCGAGCACCTTCTTGGCGCGCGGCGTGAACGGGATCTGGCCGGAGGTGACCTCCTCGCCGGAACCGACGATCCGCACGACCTGTGAGCGGACGCGCTCGGTCGTGATGTCGAGAGACTCGAGGACGCGGGCAGCCAGGCCCTCCTCCTCACGCAGCAACCCGAGCAGGATGTGCTCGGTGCCGATGTAATTGTGTTTGAGCGTGCGAGCCTCTTCTTGGGCCAGAACCACTACCTGACGTGCTCGCTCAGTGAATCTCTCGAACAAAGGCTTCCTCTCTTGGCCCTCTTGAGGTCAAACGCGATTTGCGGTCGGAAGTACCGGGGCGCCCCTTCGTCTATCGGGAAGCACCTATGTGCCCTTTAAACGATACCGAGAGTGCCCACCCGGCCTTGAGACCTCGATTGCCGCTCATAGCGGCCTTTTCGACCCCGTTTCAGGCCCTTCAGGAGCGCATCGCCGGGAAAAGCACGATCTCACGCAGGCTGTGGGCTCCGGTGAACATCATGACAAGCCGGTCAATTCCCAGCCCCACGCCACCGGTCGGAGGCATCCCGTACTCCAGCGCCTCGACGAACGCCTCGTCGTAGGGCTGCGCCTCTTCGTCGCCCCGCTCCAGCTCGGCCGCCTGTTGCTCGAACCTCCGCCTCTGCTCATCCGGGTCGTTGAGCTCGCTGAAGGAGTTGGCGATCTCGACGCCGCCGACGAAGGCCTCCCAGCGCTCGACCAGGCCCGGCTCGGAGCGGTGCGCCTTGGCAAACGGCGAGAGCTCGACCGGGTAATCGACGATGAAGGTCGGTTGAATCAGCTCCGGCTCGACCGACTTGGAGAGCAGGCCGTCGACCAGCTTGCCCCAGCCCTCGCTGGGGTCGGGTTCGACCTCCATCGCCGCGGCCAGCGCCTCGCGGGTCGGGTGCTCGGCTATATCGATCCCGGTCCGCTCGCGGACCGCCTCACGCAGCGTCACCCGCTTCCAAGGCGGCGCCAGGTCGATCTCCACCCCGTCGCGCTCGACCACGGTCGTTCCCAGAACCCGCTCGGCGACCTCGGCGACCAGCAACTCGAGGTCATGTGCAGTCTTCCCGTAGTCGGCGTAGGCCTCGTACCACTCGAGCATCGTGAACTCGGGGTTGTGCTTGTGCGAGACGCCCTCGTTGCGGAAGTCCTTGCCGAGCTCGTAGACCTTGTCGATGCCGCCGACGACCAGCCGCTTCAGATAGAGCTCGGTCGCGATCCGCAGGTAGAAGTCGCGGTCCAGCGCGTTGTGGTGGGTGACGAAGGGGCGCGCCAGGGCGCCACCGTAGAGCGGCTGCAGCACCGGCGTCTCGGCCTCGACGAAGCCGTGCTCGTCGAGCCAGCGGCGCACCTCGGCGATCGCGCGGGCGCGGATCGCGAAAACACGGCGGCTCTCCTCGTTGGCGAGCAGGTCGAGCTCGCGGCGGCGGTAGCGCGTTTCGACATCCTCGAGACCATGAAACTTGTCCGGCGGAGGACGCAGGCTCTTGGCCAGCAGCCGCCAGCGATCGATCGCCAGCGAAAGCTCGCCGCCACGCCGCGTCGCCAGCGCCGTGCCCTCGACGCCGACGAAGTCGCCGAGGTCGAGGTCGACCAGCAGCGCGAATGCGTCCTCGCCGAGCTTGTCGGCGGTGGCGTGGAGCTGGATCTGGCCACTGCCGTCGCGCAGATCGAGGAAGGCCGCCTTGCCGTGCCCGCGACGAGCGACGATCCGGCCGGCGACGCGATGCCGCGACTCAGTCTCCATCCCCGCCGCCAACCCCTCGTGAGCAGCCCGCACCTCGCCAATCTCCTCCCGTTCCTCGAACTCATGAGGAAACGGCTCGATCCCGGCCGCACGAATGCGCTCCAGCTTCTCCCTCCGGTCACGAAGGACATCAGAGAGCTTCGGCTCATCGGAGTCGGCCCGGTCACTCATTCGGGCGAGCCTATAGCGCCAACAAGAGCCCATCCCGGTAGGGGTGAAGCGTCTTGTACTTTTTCGCCGCCAGCCATTGTCGGCAGCCGCAGACGCAGCTCGAAAAAGTTAAGCGGAACCCCTACCGGGATGGGCTCTACGACTTCTCGATCTTCGTGATTTTCAGTTTCTTCTTCGGCCCACGCGGCACATCGACCGTCACCGTGTCACCGCGTTTGTGACCAAGCAACGCTTTGCCGATCGGCGACTCGTTGGAGAGTTTGTGATCGGCGGGATTGGCCTCGGTCGAGCCGACGATCTGGAATTTCTGCGAGTCGCCGCTTTTCTGGTCTTTGACGTGGACGACCGAGCCGAAGCTGACCTCATCGGTGTCGACGTCCTTCTCGTCGATGACCGTGGCGCGACGCAATCGCTCTTCGAGCTGGGCGATCCTGCCCTCGAGCAGCGCCTGTTCGTTCTTGGCGTCGTCGTACTCGGCGTTCTCGGAGATGTCGCCGAACTCGCGGGCCTCCTTGATCCGCGCCGCAACCTCCCGCCGTTTGGCGGTCGAGAGGTGCTCGATTTCCTCTTTGAGCTTTTCGAGCCCTTCGGGGGTGATTACGGCTTGCCGAGTCACTTTGCGCTGACCTCGCTTCTACTGGCTGGATGTGGGTTGGTTGGGTCCTGAGACCAAAAACGCCCGGGTGCGACGGCTTTCGCCACGCCACACCAGGGCCCGAAGTCGCGGGATTATAGCGAGGGCGTCAGTCCGGCACTCAGGGGTTTTTGGGCGGCGATCAACTGCCTGGCGCGAGGCAGGTCGGCGCTGCGCTGGAGCTCCGCCGCAACCTCGCTTGGAGCGCCAAGCGCGTCGACGTACCAGGGGTAGAACTTGCGCAGATATCGGGTCGCCCGCTCGGTCCCGAGGTGCTCCTCGGCGCGGTCGACGGTCCAGAGCAACTCGGCGACCACCTCCTCGCGCGAGGGGGGCTCGCTGCGGCGTCCGGTCAGTTCCTCGAAGAGCCAGGGATTGCCGAGCGCGCCGCGGGCGAGCATCACCGCGGTGGCACCTGACTCGCAGTAGGCGCGGCGCACCGATTCGGCGTCGTCGAGGCCGCCGGAGACGATCACCGGGACGTCGATCCGCTCGACCAGTGCACGGGTGAGCATGTAGTCGGGGGTGCCTTTGTGTTTGACCGTCGCCGCGCGGGGGTGGAAGCCGATCGCCGCGGCGCCGCCCTCCTCGGCGAGACGCACGGCAAGGTCAAAACCAGAGCGGTCACCGGGTCGAAGTCCGGAGCGCAACTTCACCGTCACGGGTAGACCGCTGCCCTCGATCGCGCCGCGGAGCAGCGCGATCGCAAGCTCGGGATCGGCGAGCAGCTCGACCCCGGCGCCCGTCTTGCGCACCTTGCGCACCGGGCAGCCCATGTTGATGTCGATCAGGTCGGCACCGGCCTCGGCGGCGACCGCGGCGCCGGAGCGCATCACGTCGGGGTCATGGCCGAAGAGCTGCACCGAGACCGGGTGCTCGTCGGGGTGGATTCGCATCAGCTCGCGCAGGGTTCGCTCGTTGCGGTAGTGCAATCCGAAGCTGGAGATCATCTCCGAGACCGCGAGTCCCGCCCCGTGCCGCTTCGCCTGCAGGCGGACGAACCAGTTGCCGATCCCGGCCAGCGGCGCGAGGAGCACGCGGTTGGCGATCTCGACCCCGCCGATCTCGAAGGGGTCGGTAAGGGATGGTTGGGTTTTAGGCGTTCCGCTCATGGATGAGACGCAGACCCTTCAGGGTAAGCATCTCGTCGACCTCGTCGATCGTCTCCGTGAAGGGGACGATGACCGCGGCGAGGCCACCGGTGGCAAGCAGCCGCACCTGGTCGAGTTCGTCTTCGATGCGGCGCACGACGCCGTCGATCAGGCCGGCGAAGCCGAAGATCACCCCCGACTGGATCGCGGCCCGGCTGGAGCGGCCGATCGCCGTCTCCGGCTCCTCGAGATCGATGCGACCGATGCGGGCGGCGCGTTCGACCAGCGCGGTCAGCGAGATCTCGACCCCGGGCGCGATCGCCCCGCCGAGGTATTCGCCGGCCTCCGAGACGGCGTCGAAGTTGATCCCCGTGCCGAAGTCGACGACCACGCAGGCGGTCTTGAAGCGCTCGTAGGCGGCCACCGCGTTGACCAGGCGGTCGGCGCCGACCTCGAGCGGGTTGTCGATGCGGATCGGCATCCCGGTCTTCACCCCGGGACCGATCGCCAGGCAGGAGGCACTCGTGTAGCGCTCGGTCAGCTGTTCGTACTGGGTGCCGAGCGGCGGCACCACCGAGGAGACACAGACGGCGCTGAGATCGGCGAGGCCGATGCCGCTGAGCGCGAGCATCCCGGCGATCCGCTCGGCCAACTCGTCGCCGGTCGCTCCGGCGCGCGTCTGAAAGCGCCAGTGCTCGACCAGGCGCTCGCCGTCGAAGGCGCCGAGGTGAGTCTGGGTATTGCCGACGTCGACCGCGAGCAGCACGGGGCGAGTCTATGATGGCTCGCCATGCAGGCGCGGCTCTACGTCATCCCGGCATCGCATCCGAGCATCTGCTCGGCGTTGATGCTCGACCACAAGGGAATCGCCTACAAGCGCACCGATCTATTGCCGGTGATCTCCAAGGGCGCCCTGCGGGCGCTCGGCTTCCCCCGCAACACGGTGCCCGCGATCAAGATCGACGGGCAGCGCGTGCAGGGCTCGCGCGAGATCGCCCGCGAGCTGGAGCGGCTGCGCCCGGAGCCGGCACTGTTCCCGTCCGATCTGGACAAGCGCGCGGCGGTGGAGGAGGCGGAGCGCTTCGGCGACGAGGAGCTCCAGCACCCGATCCGCCAGCTCCTCTGGTGGTCGATAAAGAAGGACAAGGCGCCGCTGCGCAGCTACTCGGAGGGCGCCAAGCTCGGCGTCCCGATCGACCTGGCGATGATGACGGCCGGCCCGATCGTCGCCCTCTCGGCTCGCTTCAACGAAGCCGACGACGAGAACGTCCGCCGCGACCTCGCCGCGTTGCCCGATCTTCTCAATCGGGTCGACGCCTGGATCGAGGCCGGTGTGCTGAACGGCGAGCAGCTCAACGCCGCGGATTTCCAGATCGGTCCCAGCCTCGGCCTGGCGATGACGATGGATGATCTGCGACCCTCGATCGAGGGTCGGCCAGCGGGCGATCTGGCAAAGCGGGTAGTCCCGGACTACCCCGGCAGGACCCCACCGATCCTGCCACCCGCCTGGCTGCAGCCACTGCGCTCAGAGACCGCTGCGACGTAGGCGCCCCATCCGCTCAGCGGGCGATTGCCGCGGGGCCCTCTCACGGATAGGCGCCAGTTAGCGCCGGGATCGACGTTCAGGCGGCCCCGATGACCGCTCTCGGACTCTCGTGACCAGATCACGTAGTTGTAGCCGCCGGGGCGCAGATCGGGAATGCTGAATTTCAGGAGGTAGCGGGATAGCTCGCCGCTTTCGGGGTTGTTGCCACCCGCGGGGGGTCGGGCGGAGCCGAGGAAGACATATGGGGCGCGGTAGGGATCGCTTGGCAGGGCCTTGATCGGATTCGGACAGCCGCGACGCGCGCAACGTCTCATCGCGGCCAGCTTCTCGGGGGGAAGGAGCGAAACGCCGAAGGAGAGTGGCGGCTTTGCCTTGGAGCCGAGAGTGCAGGGCCCGCGCTTGAAGCCTTCGGGGTGCCGGTGGCCCTTGCGGCCCTTGCACGGCGGCAGGCAGGCGCAGCCGATCGTCAGCGTCACTTCTTCGCCCGGCGCCCCGGCGTGCCGACTTACCGCGGTGATGCCTTCGTCTGCTGAAGCGAACGCCGGCACCCCGAGTAGTGCCAAGAGCGCCGCGAGTGCCAGGCAGATGGATATTGGCAAGGTGATCGCATTGGTCTCTGAGTTCAACTGCCGGACTCCGTTTCTCTTGGTAGTACGAATGCGCGCCGTGGTACCGCCTTCAGACAGCCCAACCGGCTGACGCGTTGGCCGGGGCCGAGACCGGCCAGAGCATCGCTGAGCTTCTTGCCGTCTGGGAGCGTCAGCGCGGGATCGAGCTCCAGCAGTGGCTCGAGGACGAAGCGCCGGCTGGTTACCTCTGGGTGCGGGAGGGTGAGCCGGCTGGTCGAGATCTCGAGGTCGCCGAGCAGGAGCAAGTCGACGTCCAGTGGACGGGGACTATGGCGAGGGGCGTCGAGCTGGCGTCCCCGCTCAACCTCGACCTCCTTGCACACGTCGAGCAGCGCTTCTGGCTCGAGCTCGGTGCGGATTCGAATCGCCGCGTTGAGGAAGTCCGGCTGGTCGAGCACCTCGCCCACGGGCTCGGTCTCATAGCCGGAAGAGACCGCCTCGATCTCTACACCCCGTTCCCCGAGCATCTCGATCGCCGCCCGCAGGTGCCCGGCGCGATCGCCGACATTCGAGCCCAGCCCTAGATAGCCAGTCCGCACTAGGACTCCTCGCCGTTGTCCTCGTCCTCGGCCTCGTTACGCTCCTGGGTAACCTCGACGCCAACCTCCTGGATCGCCAGCGGCAGGGGTGGCTCGGGCTTCGAGGCGCGCACGCGGACCGACTCGCAACCGTAGCGCTCGATCAGGCGCCCGCCGACGACTTGGGCAAGCCGCTCGAGCGTGCGGTAGCTGCGCTCGGTAGCGGCAAGGACGACGATGTCGCAGACCTCGCTGTAGTCGACGGTGTCCTCGATCCGGTCGGTGAGGACCGCATCGCAGTCGGGCACGTCGAAGGAGATGTCGAACTCGATCCTCTGACCGACCTCCTGCTCGGCGTCGCTGACGCCGTGGTGGGTGTAGATCGAGATCCCGCGCAGGTCGACCTCGACCCGCGATTCGATCCCATTGCCGTCGGGTTCGTCCATAGGTCGAAACCTAGCCGAGGATCGCGCTCGCGACTTTGGCCGCCTGTGCCGTCTCGCCGACGTCGTGGACCCGCAGCACATCGGCGCCCTCGACCGCGGCGAGAACCGAGGAGGCGATCGTGCCGCCGAGCCTGTCCCCCACCGCCGAGCCGTCGATCTTGCCGATAAAGCTCTTGCGCGAGGTGCCGACCACCAACGGGCGCCCCAACTCGCGCAGCTCGCCGAGGCGGCGCAGCAACTCGAGATTGTGGTCGAGGGTCTTGCCGAAACCGATCCCGGGATCGAGCCAGATCAGCTCCTCGGCGACCCCCATGCCGATCGCCGCCTCCATCTTCTGGGCGAGAAAGGCCTTGACGTCTTCGACCACATCGTCGTAAGCCGGGCTCTCCTGCATCGTCCGCGGGTCCCCCTGCATGTGCATCAGGATCAGGCTGGCGCTCCGGTCCGCGCAGAGCCGACCGACCTCTGGGTCGTGACGCAGCGCCGTGACGTCGTTGACGATCGTCGCCCCGGCATCAAGAGCGGCTTCGGCGACCGCGGCCTTCGAGGTGTCGATCGAAACGGTCGCAACCCCGTTCAGCCCCCCCACCACAGGCGCAATCCGAGCCAGCTCCTCCTCAGCTGACACCTCTTCGGCCCCAGGCCGAGTCGATTCCCCCCCGACATCGAGAATCTCCGCCCCCTGCTCAGCCAGCTCCCGCCCATGAGCAACAGCAGCTTCCGCATCAAGGAAGAGCCCTCCGTCCGAGAACGAGTCAGGGGTCACGTTGACCACCCCCATCAGCTTCATGGGCTTCCTAGCTGGCGTCGCCGCCGGCGAACCCGGGCCGCGGGCGGGGGTTCGGCCGCGCGCCCTCGCGCTGTGCCCGTTCGGGCTCCGGCGCCGGCTCGGCCGGACGGGAGGGCTCCTCGTCGTCGACGAAGACCTCGTCGACCGGCTTGCCGTCGAGCAGGTCGACGAACTGCCCGGCGTCGATCGTCTCGTGCTCGAGCAGGATCTTGGAGATCGTGTCGAGCTCGTCGCGCTTCTCGTTGAGCAGGTCCTTGGCGGTCTGGTGCGCGGACTCGACGATGCGGCGGATCTCGTCGTCGATCTCGCGCGCTATCTCATCGGAGTAGTCGGGCTCTGCGGAGAACTCGCGACCGAGGAAGGGTTGGCCGCGATCGTGGCCGAAGACGCGCGGGCCGAGCCGCTCTGACATGCCGAATCGCATCACCATCCGCTTCGCGGTCTCGGTGACCTTTTCAAGATCGTTGGAGGCACCGGTGGTGATCTCGCCGAAGACGATCTCCTCAGCGGCGCGACCGCCCAGCGTCATCGCCATCGTGTCGGTCAGCTCGGCGCGGCTGGTGAGGAACTTGTCCTCGGTCGGCAGGCTGATCGTGTAGCCGAGTGCCTGACCGCGGCTGATGATCGAGATCTTGTGGACCGGGTCGCAGTTTGGCAGCAGGTGGCCGACGATCGCGTGGCCGAGCTCGTGGTAGGCGGTGATCAGGCGCTCCTTCTCGCTCATCACCCGGGTCTTCTTCTCCGGGCCGGCGATCACCCGCATGATCCCCTCCTCCAGCTCCTGCATGGAGATCTCGCGGTTCCCGGTGCGGGCGGTCAGCAGCGCCGCCTCGTTGATCAGGTTGGCGAGGTCGGCGCCGGTGAAGCCGGGGGTCTGGCCGGCGAGCGTGTCGAGGTCGATCGCCTTGGCCAGCGGCTTGCCGCGGGTGTGGACCTCGAGGATCTTCTTGCGACCTTTGCGGTCGGGGCGGTCGACGACGACCTGACGGTCGAAGCGGCCCGGCCGCAGCAGCGCCGGATCGAGGATGTCGGGGCGGTTGGTAGCGGCGATCAAGATGATGTTGTCTTTCATCTCGAAGCCGTCCATCTCGACCAGAAGCTGGTTCAGCGTCTGCTCGCGCTCGTCGTGACCGCCGCCCATGCCGGCGCCGCGATGGCGGCCGACGGCGTCGATCTCGTCCATGAAGATGATGCAGGGCGAGTTCTGTTTGGCCTGCTCGAAGAGGTCGCGGACGCGGCTGGCACCGACGCCGACGAACATCTCGACGAAGTCCGAGCCGGAGATCGAGAAGAAGGGGACGCCGGCCTCGCCGGCGACGGCGCGGGCGAGCAGCGTCTTACCGGTGCCGGGCGGTCCGTAAAGCAGAACACCCTTGGGAATGCGGGCGCCGAGCGACTGGAATTTCTTCGGGTTCTCGAGGAATTCCTTGATCTCCTGCAGCTCCTGCACGGCCTCATCGACCCCGGCGACGTCGCGGAAGGTGATTTTCGGCGCGTCGACCGACATCCGCTTCGCTTTCGATTTGCCGAAGTTCATTACGCGCGAGCCGCCGCCCTGCATCTGGTTCATCAGGAAGATCCAGAAGCCGAAGAAGAGGACGAAGGGCAGGATGTAGGTGAGCAGCGAGAGCAGGCTGGAGCCGCCGGTGCCGTGAACCTTGGTGGTGACATTGTTCTGTTCGAGCCTGTTGATCAGGCTTTCTTCGGCGTTCGGCGGGTAGCCGGTTGAGAAGCTTTCCCCATCTTCGCCGTTTTGGCCCTTCTCCTTGACGTCGAGGGTGCTGTCCTTGACGTTGACGCTGACTTCTTCGATCTTGCCGGTTGCGATCAGCCCGGTCTTCTGTTTGATGAGTTCGTTGTAGGAAGGCGATTCCGTACTCGGGCCAGGGCTGATCACTCGCTGGGCGACGAAGGCGAGGATCACCACCAGCAGGATCGGAAAAGCCGCGCTTTTGAAAAACCGCCTCACGGGAAAATTCAGCGTACCAGGGCGGTTTCCGCGCCTGGCAACGTTGGACGACGGATTTCGATCATCTATTGATCCAACGCGGCGACGTAATCGAGGTTGCGGTAGCGCTGCGCGTGGTCGAGCCCGTAGCCGATCGCAAAGCGGTTTGGGATGGGGAAGCCGACGTAGCGTGGCTCGAGGTCGACCCTTAGCCGGTCGGGCTTGGTCAGCAGCGCGCAGACCTCCAGCGAGGCCGGACTGCGGGCATTGAGGTTGCGCATCAAGTAGTGAAGCGTCAGACCGGAGTCGATGATGTCCTCGACGATCAGCACGTGGCGCCCTTCGATCGGTGCGTCAAGGTCCTTGAGGATGCGCACGACTCCGGAAGAGTCGGTCTGCGAACCGTAGCTGGAGACGGCCATGAAGTCGATCTCGCAGGCGATGTCCAGGTGGCGCATCAGGTCGGCGAGGAAGATCACCGCCCCCTTCAGCACCCCGACCATGAACAGGTCGCGGCCCGCGTAGTCCTCGCTGATCTGCCGGCCCAGCTCGGCGACGCGCCGCTGCAGTTCCTCACCGGAGACCAGCGTCTCGCCGATCGCCGACTCACTCATCGGGTGATCACCGGCAGCAGTCTAGATACAGGCAAGCCGACTAGCGCTCGGCGCGCAGGGTGCCGCGCTCGGCAATCGCGCGTACGCCGCCGCCGAGATCGAGCATCGCGGTGCCGGTGCGGCGCAGGTCCGCGACCTCCTCGGCGTGACGGGCGGCACCGGCGACGGGCCGGCCGGCGGCGCGATCGGCGAGCTGCTGGACGACGAGCCGGCGCAGCGCCGGGGGCAGCTCGGCAAGTCGCTCGAGCTCAATCGTGTTCCGGGACGAGCCGTTGGAGCCGTCGAGCTCGGCGGCGACCAGCGCGTCCAGGACCTCAGCCTCGTCGCGCAGCAATTCCGCCGTGCGCAGGACGTTCTGCGCGGCGGCCGGGTGAACTTCGGCCAGCGACCTGGCAAGGCCCTGGCGAATGCGGTTACGCGCGTATGCGCCCTCGTCGTTGCTCGGGTCGTCGCGCCAAGCGAGTCCGCGCTGCTCACAATAAGCCGTGGTCTGCGCGCGGGTGAAGCCGAGCAGCGGCCTCACCAACCTGCCGTCACGCGGCCGCATGCCGAGCAGGGCCCGCCGGCTCGGCGAAGAAGCGAGCCGGTAGAGGATCGTCTCGACCTGATCGTCGGCGGTGTGGCCGGTGGCAATCGACGCCCCGTCGCTCTCGGCCAGACTCGCCGCGGCCGCGTAGCGAGTGTCGCGCGCCCAGGCCTGCAGGTTGCCGGGGCCCTCCGGGCGGCGCGGCCGCTCAATCTCCAGCCGCACCCCGAGCCGCTCGCAGAGTGCCGTGCAGTGGACCTCATCGGCGTCGGAGTCATCACGAAGGCCGTAGTTGACGTGCAACGCCGTCACCAGCTCAGCGTCAAGCAGACGCACCGCAAGGTCAAGCAGGCAAACCGAGTCTCGGCCCCCCGAAAGCATCGCGACAGCGGGAGTCCCGGCCGACAGCAAACCGCCCTCGCGTACCGCCTCGATCATGCCTTCGCTCTCCATCTCCAAGAACCCGTTCCGGCAGGGGTGGAGCGTCTTGTACTTTTTCGTCAGCGGCTCCGGGCGTCAGCCCAACCGCGACCCACCGAAAAAGTTAAGCGGAACCCCTGCCGGAACGGGTTCGTCCCAAGGTCAGTCGAGGGCACGGCGCACGATGTAAAGAGGGGTCGCCACTGGGAATCCCTTCAACGCGACTTCGCCGATCGCCTCACAGGTCAGGCCGCGTTCGGAGAGCGAGCCGGTCACGCGGTCGGTGACGAGGACCTCGCCGGCCTGGGCGCGGTCGACGACGCGGTGGACGAGGTTGACGTGAGTGCCGAAGTAGTCGCCGTCGCGGTAGAACGCGTTTGCATAGTGGATCCCCACTCGCGGCCGCGGCCGCTCCGGGAAGCGATCGAGCAGGCCGACCGCCCACTCCGTCAGCGAGGCGGGATCAGGCGAGATGACCATCACCTCGTCGCCGATCGTCTTCACGATCGTCGCCTCCGGTGGCAGCGTCGCCTCGACAGTTTCGACGAAGTTCTCGACCACGTCGAGGGCCTCAAGGTCGCCTTCCTCCTCGGTGTAGCGGGTGAAGCCGGTGAGGTCGATGAAGCAGAGAGTGACCGGGACCTGGCCGAGGTGGGAGGCCGCCGCGTCGAGGTCCGCCTCCATGTGGCCGACCACGTCCTGTTCGGTGAAGTAGCGCAGGTAGCGGGTGTGGAGATAGTCGGTCAGCGGCGCCGCCAGGGGCAGGATGTCGGCGGCCAGCTCGCCCATCTCCTCGGCGATCTCCAACTCGGGCAGCGCGTCGCGGATCAACGGCTCGTGCACGTAGAGGTGGAAGAGCCGCACCTCGGCGTCGGCGATCCGCCGCATCGACTGCACGTAGACCCGGACCAGCTGCAGGAAGGCGACGAGGGGGAAGCCGGCGGCCAGCACCCGGGCGCAGTGGCGCAGCGCTTTGACGTCCTCCGGACTGAGCAGCCGCTCCTGGCCGAGTGGCGTGCCGAGGATGACGAGGATGCGCTCGATCAGCTCCGGCTCGAGGCCGGTCTCGGCGGCAACGCTCTCCACCGTGACCTGCTCCTCGGGGCTGGGGAAGAGATCCTCGACGAAGCCGAAGGCGAGCCGGCCCTCACGACCCGCTCGCTTCAGTTCGTCCAGCGAGTGACCGCGCTCCCGCATCCGAGCCACTACGCGCGCCTGCGCGGCCGCGGCGGCGGTCCAGCGACCGCGGCGCACCGGCACGACCTTCTCTTCCGCCCAGCGCTTCAGCGTGCTCGCCGACACGCCCGACCGCCGCGAGGCCTCGCTCAGGGAAATGCGTTCGTCGGCAGCCATCGAAAAGCCGAGGCTAACCGGAAGCGGGGACCCCCTCTTCGGAGTGCGCCTGGAGCACCGCCTCGCCGTCCTCGCCCGTGCGGATGCGGATCGCCTCCTCCACCGGCAGGACGAAGATCTTGCCGTCGCCGACCTCGCCCGTGCGAGCGTGCTTGAGGATCGTCTCGACGACGAGAGACTTGTCCTTGTCCTCGACCACGACCTCCAGCTTCAGCTTCGGCCGGACGCTGACGGTAAGAGCCGAGCCACGGTATTGCTCGACCACGCCTTTCTGGCGCCCCGAGCCCTTGACCTCGCCGATCGAGAGGGACGGGAACCCCTTGTCGAGCAGCTCGGCCCTGATCGGCTCGAACGCCTCATGGCGAATGAATGCCTCAACCTTCTTCATCCGGAGTCAACCTACGAAGCGTTGCCCGGACTGTATTTAGACGTTTGGCGAAAATCCCAGGCGCGGCTCTCTCATCAGTGGCAGGATGCGGCGCCCGATGGCCATCCGGCTAAAACCCACCGCCCCGATGGCCCCGGACGCGATCCTCGTCGGCGACCCAGGTCGGGCGCTGCTGCTGGCGCAAGAGCTGCTCGAGAAGCCGAAGATGAGCAACCACGCGCGAGGCCTCTGGGGCTACACCGGGCGCACCCCGGCGGGAGACGGGCTGACGATCCAGGCGACGGGAATGGGTGGGCCGAGCGCGGCGATCGTGCTGACCGATCTGGCCGAGCTTGGAGTCCGGAGAGTGGTGCGGGTCGGCACCTGTACCGCACTGGGTGCCGAATCGCCAGTCGGCGAGCTGCTGCTGGTCGACGCTGCGATCTCGACCGCCGGCAGCGCCGTTTCGTTCGGCGTCGACATCGGCGAGCAGGTATTGCCAAATCCGATGCTGTTCGAGCGCCTGCGCGGGGCGCTGGGCGATGAGGCCCGGGCGACGACGATCACCAGTCTCGACGTGATGCCGACCGAAGTCGCCACGACGGCCGCTGACATGCAGACTCTCGCCATCCTGGCCCGCGGGCTCGAACTTGGAGTCAAGGCAGCAGCCGTTCTAATCGTCACGGAAGCCGGGGGCGACATGGCACTCGACGACGAGGAGCTCGAGTCGGCGGCAAAGCGAGCCGGCCGAGCAGCGGTTAAGGCTTTATCTAACCCTAAAGTCGAGAGTTAGACTTAGAGCCGATCCCGGTAGGGGTGAAACGTCTTGTACTTTTTCACGACCAGCCATCGTCGCGACCACAAACGCGGCTCGAAAAAGTTAAGTGAAACCCCTACCGGGATCGGCTCTCAGGCCTCAGCGGTACGCTCGGCGGCGAGCTGGCGCCGCAGGCCGCCGACCTCCCTCGAAACCCGATCCATCTCGTCCTCGACCTCGTCGAGCCGCTGCGAAAGCGAGCGCAAGCGCCGCTCGAGCCGCTCGACGTCACCCGCTGAGGGAAGGTTGAGAGCCGCCATCGCCGCGTGCTGTGCCTCCTGCGCCTTCTCGCGGGCACCGAAGGCGGCGGCGACGGCGTTCTCCAGCACATTGCTGTCCAGCAGCGCCTGCGCCAGCTCGCCGATCGCCTGCTCGCTGCGCGCCCGCAACCCCTCGTCGTACTCGTCCTCGACGCTCATCCGGGACACCTTAGAGATTCCCCTCGTCCATGGGACGAAACAAGTTGTTAACCGGCCCATCCGAGGGGCTTGAAATGCTGCCTGATCTCAGGCATGGGCCAGTCGTTGATTAAGGGCATGTTGGGTGGCGCCGCACTGCGTTGCGCGCCTCCGCGCCAGCCAGTAGCGTGGGCGTGCTCAATGCTTGGGGAGAGGGTTGACACGGGCAGGCACATGCTCGTGTACGCAGGGAATAGAGGCAGAGGCGCCGACGTATGAGACAAAAGCTCGCACTGATCATTGCTCTGGCCGGCTTCGCGGTGGTTACCGCGCTTGGCGTCGGCATGGCCGGTGCCGACCCATCGACCGGTCTCGGCGACAGCCAGGCGGCCAGTGGGCTGACGACGACCTCCACCCTGCCTTCTTCCGCACAACCTCCGGCTTGCGCCAACGGAGTCGACGACGACGAAGACGGCCTTACCGACCTCGAAGACCCGGACTGCGAATCGGCCTCCGACAAGACCGAGGAACCGGAAACGGAAGCACCAGCCGAAGCAAATGCGCCGGCGGCCGAAGAGGAATCGCGGACGGGCGACAACGTTCAGAGCGGCGCCTCCTTGAACGCTTCGGAAGCCGGCGACGAATCCGGCGGCGGGGTCCAGCGGAACCAGAGCCTCGGTGGCGGGACGGAAAGCGGCGGGGTGACCGCGCCCAGCGCGACCGGCGGCGATCAGACCCCGGCCGAAGGCGCCGACGGGGGCTCGCAGTTCAACCAGGGCGGGGCGCCGACCAGCGCCAACCCGACGACGACCTTTGCCGCCTTCGGCCCATCTCCACTGGGCGTCCCGAACTTCGTCATCGACTCCTTCGAGATCCCACCCTTCCTGCTGCCGATATACCAGGCCTGCGGAACCGAGTACGGCATTCCCTGGGAGGTGCTCGCCTCGATCAACAAAATCGAGACCGCCTTCGGCACCAACATGGGGCCCTCGACCGCAGGCGCCGTCGGCTGGATGCAGTTCCTGCCGTCGAGCTGGGAAATGTACGGACTCGACGCCAACGGGGACGGTCGCAAAGACCCCTATAACCCGGTCGACGCGATCTGCGCCGCTGCCCACTACCTCAAGGTGGCAGGCGGCAGCAATGACCTCTACCACGCGATCTTCGCCTACAACCACGCCGACTGGTACGTGCAGGAGGTGCTGCTCTACGCCCGCGCTTACGGCAAGCTGCCGACCCAGCTGGTCGGCTCGCTGACCGGGCTGACCGAGGGCGCCCACTTCCCAGTCGCGGCCGACGCCCGCTACGCCGACGATATCGCCACGCGGGCGGCGCTGAGCAAAGCGACGCCGCGGGTGCGCGAGGAATACGGCAACGCCGCCGAAGCGATCTCCTCCTCGCCGACCCGGCGGGGAATCAACATCTTCTCCCACGAGGGCGCGCCCGTCGTCGCCGTAAACGATGGCGTGATCGTGAAGATGGGCAGCTCGAAGAAGCTCGGCCGCTACGTCGTCCTGCGCGATGCCTACGGCAACCGCTACCTCTACGCGAAGCTCGGCACGATCGTGCGCAAGCACCGCACCGTGGTGATGCCGACCGGCAAGGAGAAACGGGTTCCGGTCGACAGCCAGAACATCCGCCCGCGGCTCTACGCGCTGCCGGGCAGAGTCAGTGGCGAGCGGACGCGGGCGAGCGAGCCGGTGGACAGCGCCGCCGCCAAGGGCGCCGACGGAACCCTCAGGGTGGGGTCGAAGGTTATAGCCGGAACCGTGCTGGCCCGAATCGGGGCGGGGGAAGACGGCGTCGACCCACACATCAACTTTGCGATCCGGCCGGCCGGCAAGGGTGCGCCGCGAATCGACCCGAAGCCGATACTGGACGGCTGGAAGCTGCTCGAGGCGACGGCCATCTACCGCGCCGACGGCAAGAACCCCCTCTCGGCCGACCTCGGCGGTGCCGGCGTGCTCCTGCTCTCCAAGGAGGCACTGGAGCGCCGCGTGCTCGCCGACGAACACCTCGAAATCTACGACTGCGGCCGCACCGACATCGCCACCGGCAAAATCGACCGGCGGGTCTTGGCGATGCTCGAGTACCTCGTCTCCAAAGGCTTCACGTTGACGATCACCGCGCTCGAGTGCGGCCACAGCTACCTGACCACCTCTGGCAACGTCTCCGAGCACTCGACCGGCGACGCGGTCGACATCGCGACGATCAACGGTGTGCCGGTGACCGGCAATCAGGGACCGGGCACGCTCACCGACGAGTTGATCAAAACGGTGCTGCAGCTACAGGGGACGATGCACCCACACCAGGTGATCTCGCTCGAGGACCTGCCCGGCGAAACCAGCTTCGCGCTGCCCGACCACTACGACCACGTCCACGTCGGCTACCGGCCGGAAGCGGGAGTCTTCGGAGAACAGCTCAACGCGATGCTGAAGCCCGACCAATGGCAGCGACTGACCCACCGCCTCGAGCGGATCGAAAACCCAAAGGTGCCGACCGGCCCCTCCAAGTTCTCGGTGCCGGATAAGCGCCAGGGCGACTGACGCAGCTCTTCGGATTCGTGCAGTTCGAGTTCGCCGGCACGCTTGCCGTGCCGGACGGACGCTACCTGGCCCGGAGCGATGGTGAGCGGCAAGTGCTCGTCGTCGAAACCGTCGGCGCCCCTCCCCCGCCCCGCCGGCGGCGACGCCGGCCAAAGGAGTCCGAGGCGGCCGCCGACCCGGCGCCCCTGCCATTGAGCCGGGTCACCGCCGTACGAGCCGAGGAGCCCTTCGAGGAGACCGGCGAAGCCGATGCCTGGTTGGAGGAGGCACTGGCCTCCGAGGACTCGATCGACGCGACGGTGGCGGAGGGGGTAGCTCTGCTCAACCGGGCGATCCACGCGCACGCCGTGGCAAGCGCCGACCCACTCGGCACCGAACTGCGCGCGGACCGGGCTGCCACCGTGCGCATCGGCCACGGCAGTGGCAAGGAGGTCGCCTCCGGTCGCTTCTCGAGGGCGCGGGAGGTCGACGTCTACGGCGGACGGTCACAGCGCAACCGCCGCGACGAAGAGCTGCGGCCCCAAGAGCGCGTCGCCGCGGTCCTCGGTGACCGCGAACGCTTCGACGCTTGCGAGACCCTGTTGCTCCGCGCCCGTGCCGACCTCGACGGGGGTCGCCTAAGAGAGGCAGCGCTACAGCTCCGCGTCGCCCTCGAGGCGCTGCTGATCGAGCTCGACGGGGCGCTCGCGGACCCTGGGCACGAGGAGGACATGGCCGAGCTGGAGACTCGACGCTCACAGGCCGGGGATGCAGCAAACGCCGCGCTGCATCGCGAGCTTCCGCTAGACGACGAGCGCAATGTCATCGAGCTGACCGAAATCTGCGAGCGCGTCCTACGCCGCCGCCGCGTGCTCAGGGGCTGACGCGGGGATACCCCCGAACGGGCGGATACTCAAATCGTCGGTCTCATTGACCGACGATTGTCCGAGCGGGGGTATCCCCGTGGCAGCCCCTCAAAGCGCCAAACGACGCCCGACGACGTCATCCAATAACGACTCGGCGATGTGGTGAGCTTCCTCCAACGCGATGCCCTCCAATGAGGGAATGCCGATCACGGTCAGGCCAGCCGCTCGAGCGGCGGCGACGCCGGTCGGCGAGTCCTCCAGGGCGACCACGTCCGGCCCCGGCTCGACACCCAGCCGACGACAAGCCTCGAGGTAGGGATCGGGGGCGGGCTTCGGGGCCGCGACTTCGTGGGCGCTGATCACGACGTCGAAGCTGTCGGCAAAACCGACGATCTCCAACGAGCGTTGGACGAAGACGAGTGGCGAGTTGGAGACGAGTCCGATCGGTGTCCCACGCTGCTTCAGGGTGTGCAACAGCTCGCGGGCCCCGAGCATCGCCTCCACCCCGTGCTCGAGCTCGGCGACCACCAGCTCGTTCAGCTCCTCGATAAGCGCAGAAGCGCGGCCGGGCTCACCCAGGCGTCGCTCGAGGATGGCCCCGGCGATCTCGGCCGAGGTGCCGACCAAATCGCGCTTGTCGGCAGGGGTGAAGTCGAGCCCGCGCCGCTCGAAGAGGTCGTGCTCGGCCCGCGTCCAGACGGACTCGGTATCGAGCAGCAAGCCGTCGTTGTCGAAGACGACCGCCGTGGGCGAGGACTCGTTCACCGGCGGATCATCGCGAATGCACCCGAGCCGCGGCATACATAAGGTTGGACCGTGCCTTTCCACGTCGAGATCAGCGGCGCCCTCAACCACGCTCGTGCCTTCAACCTCAGCCCGGGGGATCTGCGGCGGACGGTTCTCGAGCCGTGGCTGACCGGCCGGCCGGTCGAGCTGGGTGAACACGAGTGGGACCCGCGCGAGAGCTCGCTGCGAATCCTCGAAGGACCGCACCTCGACAACCCGGACCTCTCTTTCGGCCAGGGCTGGTCGAACGCCGAGCGCTCGGCCCAGGACGTGACCCGGCGCGTACTCGAGACGACCGAGCAGCCAAAGCTGCCCGACGCGTTCATCGTCGAGGCTGAACTGCCCGAGGCCACCGTGGCCGAAATGCTCAGCGGCCAGACGGCGTTGCCGGTTCCGCTCGGCGACGCGGAGAAGAAGATCAACGGCCGCGACCCGGAGGTCGCGGCCGTGATCGTCGTGACTAAAAAAGCCCCTAGGCAGTAACGGGCGGCGCCTCTGGCTCGTCCTGCGGCGCCTGCGGCTCGGATGCGGCCGCCTCGAAGCGGACCGCGACCCCGCGCGGGACGATGAGCACCGGGTAGCTGGCCGCCTCGACCGCGTAGTCGCTGGAGGCGCTTATCGTGACCTTGCCCTGTGGCGACTCGGGCCGCGAGCCGACGACGAGCAGGTCGACCGGTGCGCCCTTGAACTCGGCGACGCCGGCACCCAAGGCCGCGGCCAGGCTGTCGGCCGTAGCGCGAGCCGCATCGTCGCCCTCGTCGAGGATCCCGATCGTGTTGACGCCCGCCGACGGCTGGTCGCGAAACCCGGCCGGCGCGACGGCGATCGCGGCTGGGCCGCCAAGCAGCAGTTTGTGGGCCGAGATCCCGGGCTTGAGGGTGCCGGCCGCGGTCCGGTACTCGGAGCCGAAGACGATCGCGTCCGCGTTCTCGCGCTCGGCCAGTTCGGCGAGGCCGACGCTGGTGCCGGGGTTGACGATGACGTGCCGGGGCATGTCCGGAGCGCCGACGGCTTCGGCGCCTCTCTCGAGCAACTCCTCGGCTTCCTTCTGCTCGAGCGCTCCGCCTAGGGCATGGCGGACGTAGGCGAGCGAGAGCTCGGCGCCAGAGAAGGCGAGTAGCCGGCCGAGAGCCAGCGCGTCGCGGTCGTTGTCGGTGTCGTCGTAGGAAACGATGATCCTGAGAGCCATCGGTGCCTCCTTGTCGTTTTGAAGTCGGAATACGAAGCTGAAACGAAGTTCGAGGCGATGGTGGCACGGCCTTTGTATCAGGGCAACTGTTGTTACCTATCTATTGGATAAGATTTACTTATGCTGAATACGAGCCGCCTCAACGTCCTCCGCGAGGTGATCGACAAAGGCTCTTTCTCCGCCGCGGCCGATGCTCTCTCCTACTCGCAGTCGGCCGTCTCGCAGGCGATCGCGACGCTCGAGGGCGAGCTGGGGGCACCGTTGATCGAGCGGGATCGCCGCGGGGTGCGGCCGACTCCCGCGGGTGCCGCGCTGGCCGCCCACGCCGATGGAATCCTCACCCGCATGAACGACGCCGAGGCCGAGGTCGCGGCGATCGCCGGGGGCCGAGGGGGTCGGCTGCGAATCGCCTCCTTCCCGACCGCCGGGGCGACCCTGATGCCGCAAGCGGTGGCCAGGTTCCGCGCCGCCCATCCCGGCGTCGAGGTCAGCCTCGCCGAGGGCGAATCCGAGCAGATCGCTCCGCGTCTGCGAGCCGGCGATTTCGAGATCGTCGTCCTCTTCGAGTTCGTCGGTGTCGGCGAGCGGCTGGGAGCGGGAATGCGCCGCTTCGAGCTGCTCGACGATCCGCTCCACCTCGCGCTGCCCGCGGAGCACCCGCTGGCGGGGCGGAGAAAGCTGAGGCTCGAGGACCTGCGCGAGGAGTCCTGGGTCCAAACCTCTGCCGCCAGCCCCTGTGCCCGCCACGTCGTCCGCTCCTGCCACGCCGCCGGCTTCGAGCCTCGTGTCTCTTTCGAGAGCGACGACTACCAGACGGTCCAGGGCCTGGTCGCCGCCGGGGTGGGCGTCGCCCTGATCCCCCAGCTGGCGCTCTCCACCGTCCGCCCGGACATCCGCATCCGCTCCCTCGACCCGCGCAGTCCGGTGCGCAAGGTCTTCGCCGCGACGCCGCGGGCCGCGGCCGTCACTCCCGCCGTGGCGACGATGCTCGACGTCCTGCGCGAGATCTCCCGCAGCGCGGCCGACGCGGCGGCCTGAGAACCGGCGCGCCTCTCGGCAAAAAGAGAACCGCCCCCGGGAGAGTGCGGGGGCGGTTCTCGTACTGGTCGCGACAGCCGGACGAGGGAGGGACGTCCGGCTCTGCCCTAGGTCGCGCTTCCCGCGGCAGCGGGCACCCCGTCGGGGTAGCCCAGGGAGGGCACGTCCGACGGGTACACCTCGTGGCCATGGACGGCCACGTCGCCCGTCTCCATGTCCTCCTCGGTCATCCTCAGAGGCACGAAGATGCTGACGATTTTCAGCAGGATGAGCGTGCCGATTGCCGAGAACACGATCACCCAGAGCGCGGTCAGCGCCTGCCAGCCGAGCAGGTGAAGGCCGCCGCCGGAGATCGTGCCGGCAAGCACGGTTTCCGCCATCGAGCTGTTGGCGAAGATCCCGACCAACAGTCCGCCCGCCAATCCGGCAAACCCGTGCGTATAGACGACGCCAAGCGTGTCGTCGACATTACGGAAGGGCCTCACTCGGCTCAGGTAGTTGAGCGCGAAGTAGACAAGCGTCGAGGCGAGGACGCCGATGATGATCGCGCCCCAGCCGTTGACGAAGCCGGCTCCCGGGGTGATCGCTACCAAGCCGACGATCATTCCGTTGACGCTGCCGATCAGGCTCGGCTTACGTCCAGTCAGGTAGTCGAAGGCGACCCAGACCAGGAAGGCGACCGCGGTGCAGAGGTTGGTGTTGAGGATCGCGGCGGAGGCGATTCCGCTGGCTTCGTACCAGTCACCGCCGTTGAAGCCGTTCCAACCCATCCAGAGCAGACCCGCACCGACGGCGACCATCGCCAGGTTGTTCGGCGCGTCGACCTCGCGGTCGCGCTGCAACCGCGGTCCGATCACCGCAGCCGCCACGAAGCCGGAGACTCCGGCCGCGAGGTGGATGACGTAACCGCCGGAGAAGTCGACGGCCCCGTGCTGGGCGAAGAAGCCACCGCCCCAGATCAGGAAGGCGTTGATCGTGTAGACGAGCACGGTCCAGAGCGCGACGAAGGGCATCCAGGCCTTGAAGTTGATCCGGCCCAGCACCGAGCCCAGCATCAGGATCGGCGTGATCGCCGCGAAGACGATCTGGAAGTAGGCCAGCGTCGACTCCGGGAAGCTGAATTCCAATTCGGCGTACTCGGGAATGTGTGCTTCGTTGAGCAAGCTCGCGCTGCTCAATATCGAGCCTGGCTTACCCCAGAAGTTCCCGAAGAAGCCACTATCCGCAATTAAGTGAGTCGGAGTCCCGAACGCCATTTTGAAGGCGAACAGACACCAGAGGATGAGCACGATCGCGAAGGCGACGAAGGCCATCATCATCGAGTTCACCGACCAGCGTTTCTGCATCACGCCCCCGTAGAGCACGACCAGCCCCGGGATGCTCATCAGGCCGACCAACGTCGCGGCCGTCATCTGCCACGAGTTGTTACCCGTATCTAACGTCGCCAACAAGTCCATTGATCCGGTGTTTCCTTTCTTGTGATGGGAGCCGCCAAGTCCATCGGGCGTCATCCGGAGCACTCTCCAATTGACATTCACAAAGCCCAGCGGCGGTTGCCTGCCACCCTGTCGCGATCGGGAGGCGACCACTACGTACACGCGTCTAAAGATCGGCTGAGATGCTTCTCCCAAATGGAGAAATGTCGCGGCGGATAGAGGCGCTAACCTGCCGCAAATGCCGTTGGAAGGCC
The DNA here is from genome assembly GCA_963824705.1 of uncultured Solirubrobacterales bacterium. Lineage (GTDB taxonomy): Bacteria > Actinomycetota > Thermoleophilia > Solirubrobacterales > 70-9 > VRUE01. Next base: position 656,414 of record CAWGQE010000003.1, on the reverse strand, counting down.
ATTTTCAGCGTGTCAACACGCCTCTGCGCAAGCTCACTGCACGTGAGCGCAACGTGCTGATCGCGGGGATGCTCGTCACCATCGTGGCAATCCTGGCGCTAATCCTGGCGACGGCCAGCAACAGCCGCCCCGCACCGGCGGCCGGCTGTGTCTCCGCGGTCGTTGCGGGACGCGTCGGCGGCGAACCGGTCAACGGCTGCGGCGCGGAGGCGAAAGCGATCTGCGCCCGCAGCGCCAACTACGACAACCCCCGCGCCCGCACGATCAACGCGAAGTGCGACGAAGCCGGGGTTGTCGTGACGCGGGCGGAAATCGCCGCCGCGGCCAAGGCCAAGGCCGAAGGCCTCGGCTAGACGCTAGCCAGCGCCACGAGCAGCGCGGCCAGCTCCTCGTCGACCTCGCCTTCCAGCTTCAGAGCCGCATCGCCGTCGTAGGGCGTCCGGCCCTTCGTGACGATCGCCAGCCGCCCGCCGGCAGCCATCGTCACTTCCGGCAACCCGGCGACCGGATGGACGACCAGGGAGCTGCCGATGCAGAGCATCAGCTCGGCTTCCGCGGCTAACGAATGCGCCTGCATCATCGCCGCCTCGGGCAGCATCTCGCCGAAGAGGACCACGTCCGGTTTGACCGCCCCGCCGCAGGAGGAGCAGCGGGCGATGCCGTCGCCGTCGAAGAGCGCGTCGACCGCTTCGATCCCGTACGAGGCGCCGCACTCGCGACAGGTCGAGGTCGCAATCGAGCCGTGCACCTCGACCACGTTCTCGGAGCCGGCGGCACGGTGGAGGCGGTCGATGTTCTGCGTGATCGTGCCCGCCAGCAAGCCACGGCGTTCGAGCTCGGCCAGCGCCTCGTGGGCGGCGTTAGGGCGTTTGTCGCCGAGCGAGTGGAAGCGCGGCCGGTAGTAGGACCAGAAGCGCGCCGGATCGCGCTCGAAGACGTCGATGTGGGCGACCTCCATCGGGTCGACGTTCGCCCAAAGGCCGGTCTCGGGCGTGCGGAAGTCGGGGATCCCGGACGGCACCGAGACCCCGGCACCGGTCAGCGCCACGGTGCAGCACGAAGCGCGCATCAACTCAGCCAACTCCGCCGACGGGCCTGAAAGCGAACCCGGAGTTCGCTTTTCGGCCCGTCGGCCGGTTTTTGTGGCTACTTGCCGCTCCACTTTGGCGTTCGCTTGCCTAGGAATGCCGCGATGCCCTCTTTGGCGTCCTCGCTGGCGAAGGCGCTGGCGAAGGCCTGCTTCTCGGCCTCGATGCCCTCGTCGAGGTCGCCCTTGTGCGAGGCGGTCTTGATCTGCTCGCGGGCTACTGGGGCCTGGCCGGCCAGCTTGCGCCCCCACATCAGCGCCGTCTCGAACAGCTCGTGGTCGGGCACGACCCGGTTGACAAGGCCCGAGTCGAGCGCCTCGCCGGCGAGCACCGCGTCGCCGATCAGGTTCATCTCCAGCGCCTTGTTGGGGCCGACCAGGCGTGGCAGCCGCTGCGTGCCGCCGAAGCCGGGGACGATCCCGAGCTTGATCTCCGGCTGGCCGAAGACCGCCGCCTCGGCGGCGATCCGCACGTCGCAGGCCATCGCCAGCTCGCAGCCGCCGCCGAAGGCGATCGAGTTGACCGCGGCGATCGTGGCCACGCTGTCGGTGCCGAGCTCGCGCAGCAGCGCGTGGGCGGTGTGCAGCAGATCGGCACCCGAGCCCTCGTCCATCTGGGTGAAGGCCTTGATGTCGGCACCGGCCGAGAAAACAACCGGCACCGAGGAGGCGACAACCATCGCGCCGACCTCATCGGAGGCCTTGACCTTCTCCCAGACCGCTCCCAGGTCGCGGATCACGTCGGGCGAGATCGCGTTCATCGGCAGATTGGCCAGCCAGGCGATCGCGACGTCGCCGCGGGTCTCCAGCTTGACCGTGTCCGCCTGCTCGCCCTCGTCGGGCTGCGGGTAGGGATAGAAGCCCTGGCCGGATTTGAAGCCGAGGCGGCCCTGGGCGACGAGGCGCTTCAGGGTGACCGGCGGCGCGAAGCGCTCGCCGTGCTTCTCCTCGAGCTGCTCGATCCGCTCGAGGATCGTGTCGAGACCCTCCAGGTCGGCTTTCCAGAAGGGGGGAAAGAGGCCTTTGCGGGGGTCGAGGCCGGCGCCGGCCATCATCCCCAGGTCGATGTCGCGGACCGAGCAGACGCCCTCCTCGACCAGCTGACAGGCCTCGATCAGCGCCCGGCCGGTGAACATCGCAACCAGCTCCTCGGTGTCGGGCTCGCCGTCACCGGGAATGTTCTGCTCTCCCTCTTTGAAAAACCCCTCGCCGCCGCTCTTGACGCCGAGCTTGCCGTCGGCGACCAAGCCCTGCAGGCCTTTGTGGACGTAGAAGCTCTCGCCGTAGGAGTGGTTGAGGTGCTCGGCGACATGCAGCACGGTGTCGAGCCCGAGCAGATCGGTGAGGAAGAACGGGCCCATCGGCGCCGCTTTGGCCGCCGCGATTGCCTCGTCGATCGCCTTCAGCGAGAGGCCCTGCTCCTCCTGGGCACGCCAGATCTCCCCCATCGTCGCCATCAGCACCCGGTTGACGACGAAGCCGGGAACCTCGCCGCAGACAATCGGCTGCTTCTTGATCGCCTGGGCGAAGTTGTACGCGGCGGTGGCGGCCTCCTGCGAGGTGTCCTCGCTGGCGATCACCTCGACCAGCGGCATCACCGAGGCCGGGTAGAAGAAGTGGAAGCCGACGACCTTGTCGGGCCGCAGGGTCGCTTCGCCGATCTCGGTGATCGAGAGCGAGGAGGTGTTGGAGGAGAGGATCGCGTGGCCGGGGGTCGCGGCGTCGAGCTCGCGGAAGACGGCCTGCTTGATCTCCATCTTCTCGGGCACCGCCTCGACCACGAAGTCGACGTCGCCGAAGTCGCCGTAGCTGGTCGTGCCGGCGATCAGTCCCATCACCTCGGCGAGGCGGGCGTCTGCCTGCTCCTGGGTCAGCTTCTCCTTCTTGACCAGGCGGGCGAGCTGACCCTCGGTGACGGCGCGGGCCTTCTCCACGGCGGCATCGACGAACTTCTGGTCGATGTCCTTGACGACGACGGGGATGTCGGAAGCGGCGATCGCCTGCGCGATCTCGCCTCCCATGGTGCCGCCACCGACTACGGCGGCCTTTGAGACGAACATTCGGGTAAGTCCTCCGGATTCTGGCTTGGGATGCGGGACGCGGAGGCTATTCGATCCCGTCCACGCCTCGCTCTAGCCTCGTTCGTCGATGAGCGAGATCGTCGAGGGCCTGAGTGGAAGTGAGCGCGAACGGATCGCCTCGCTGCGCGAGCAGGGCCGTTTCTTCTGGATCGACCTCTGCGTCAGCGATCTGCCGGCCGCGGAGCTGGACGAGGCCCTCGGCATCGGGGCCGACGCCCTCCGTCCCCTGCTCGAATTCGAACGCGGCGGGCCGCCCTCGCGCCGCTTCCACGCCGACGGCCAGCACGTCGTCTTCCCCTTCCATTGCTACCTGGAGAGCGAGCACCATGACGGCGACGACACGCCCCGTGTCGGCGCGATCGAGGTCAACGTGCTGGTCCACGGCGACTACCTGCTCACCGCCCACCGCGAGCGCGTCTCCCTGCCGGAGATCTTGCCGGGCTATAGCGAGGAGGGCCGCAGCGAGCAGTACATCGTCTACGCGGTCCTCGACGCGATGGTCGCGACCGCCTTCGACGCGCTCAACAACACGGAGCTGGCGCTGGAGGGGCTGCAGATCCTCGCCGGCGACGCCGGCAACGCGCGGGTGCGGATGGGGACGCTGCGGGCGATCAGCCTGCGGCTGACGACGATGCGCCGCCAGCTAGGTCCGCAGCGGGGGATCTTCGAGCGGATCGGCGAGGAGATCGGCCAGGTCGACGGGCTGGAGTCCGACAACGAACGCTACTTCGAACGCATCTACGAGCAGCTCAACCGGATGGTCGACGGGATCGATGCCGCCGCCGACTCGATGGCGAAGCTCATGGACCTGCGGCTGAACGAGACGATGTACTGGTTGACGGTGGTGGCGACGATCTTCCTGCCGCTGACCTTCCTGACCGGCTTCTTCGGCATGAACTTCGCCTGGCTCGTCGGCCGGATCAACACCGAGGCCGCCTTCCTGATACTCGGCATCGGCGGCTCGGCCGTGGCCACTGCTCTGACCTGGTTCGCGGTGCGGCGTCGGGGCACCCCGGTGCAGCCCGACCAGGACGCGGTCGAGCGGGTCATCGCCACCCTGCGACGCCCGCTGAGCTGAGTCCGCCCCGCCGCCCCTCGGCTCAACCGATGGACAAGGCCGCACGACGATCGTTGTACCGCGGTACAAAGGCATTTTGCGCGTCGTCCCATTACGCTCCTTTGGCTCTTCACTAAGGGAGTTAGACCGGTAACCGAACGTGCCCGCGAGACGGGTGCGCCGCAAGCGAGGGACTGACACAGCGATGACTCGTATCCGCCAGCAGAACGTGACCGCCGCGCAGTGGAGCTCCAACGGGGAGGCACTCGGCGCGCTCGACCTGACCCTGCCCGAGAACGACCCCTTCGGCGCCAACGTATTCTCGGTCGCCGTGCAGCGCGAAAGGCTGCCTGGCGACGTCTTCGAGAAGCTGCAGGCGGCCTTGGCCGACGGCGTGGCGCTCGACCCGAGCCTCGCCGACGCCGTCGCCGAGGCGATGAAGGAGTGGGCGCTGGAGAACGGCGCCACCCACTTCACCCACATGTTCCAGCCGCTGACCGGCTCGACCGCGGAGAAGCACGACTCCTTCTTCGACCCGGGCGAGGAGGGCACGGTCCTTGCCGGCTTCTCCGGCAAGGAGCTGATCCAGGGCGAGCCCGACGCATCCTCCTTCCCGACCGGCGGCGTCCGCGCCACCTTCGAGGCGCGCGGCTACACCGCCTGGGACCCGACCTCCCCCGCCTTCATCCTCGAGAACCCGAACGGCGCCCTGCTCTGCATCCCGACCGCCTTCGCCTCCTGGACCGGCGAGGCGCTCGACGGCAAGATCCCGCTGCTGCGCTCGATGGACGCCCTCTCCCGCTCCGCGATCAAGGCTCTGAAGCTGCTCGGCGACGAGGAGAGCCAACGCGTCTTCACCACCGTCGGCGCCGAGCAGGAGTACTTCCTGATCGACGAGCAGTACTACTTCGAGCGTCCCGACCTGATCTCCACCGGCCGCACGCTGTTCGGCGCCAAGCCGCCCAAGGGGCACGAGCTGGACGACCACTACTTCGGCTCGATCCCCGAGCGCGTGCTCGCCTGCATGCTCGAGGCGGAGCTGGAGATGCGCAAGCTCGGCATCCCGGTCAAGACCCGCCACAACGAGGTCGCGCCGGCGCAGTACGAGATCGCCCCGACGTTCGAGAACTCGAACGTCGGCTCCGACCACCAGCAGCTGATGATGCAGGTGCTGGAAAGCGTCGCCCGCCGCTATGGGCTGGTCTGCCTACTGCACGAGAAGCCCTTCGCCGGCGTCAACGGCTCGGGCAAGCACAACAACTGGTCGATGGGGACCGACACCGGCACCAACCTGCTCGATCCGGGCGACACGCCGGCCGACAACATCCACTTCCTCTTCTTCTGCGCCGCCGTGATCCAGGCCGTGAACAAGCACCAGGGACTGCTGCGAGCCTCGGTTGCCAACATCGGCCAGGACCACCGGCTCGGCGCCAACGAGGCCCCGCCGGCGATCATCTCGATCTTCCTCGGCGGCGAGTTGGAGAAGGTCTTCGAGGCGATCGCAACCGGGGAAGGCGACCCCAACACGCCGGCCTCGTTCCTCGAGCTGGGCGCGACGGTGCTGCCGAAACTGCCGATGCACGGCGGCGACCGCAACCGCACCTCGCCCTTCGCCTTCACCGGCAACAAATTCGAGTTCCGGGCGCTGGGGTCGAGCATGTCGCTGGCCTTCCCCAACACGGTGCTCAACACGATCGCCGCCGAGGCGATCGATGAGCTCGCCGCAAAGCTGGAGGAGAAGATCTCCGGCGGCACGGCGATGCCGGAGGCCGTGATCGCGATCGTCAAGGACTCCTACGCGGCCAATAAAGAGGTCTGCTTCGGTGGCGACAACTATGCCGAGGAGTGGCACGCGGAGGCCGAGCGGCGCGGGCTGAAGAATCTGCGCACGACGCCGGAGGCCCTGCCCGAGGTGATCAGCGACCAGACCGTCGCCGCCTTCGAAAACTACGACGTGCTCTCCAAGCGCGAGCTCGAGTCACGCTACGAGGTCTGGGTCGAGCAGTACTGGCTCCGCGCCAACATCGAGGCGGAGACCACGCACTCGATCGCCAAGACGATGATCCTGCCGGCGGCGCTGCGCTACATGGCGCTGATCAAGGAGTCGGGCGTCGCCGACGGCGTCGCGGCCGAGGTCAGGGAGACCCTCGAAGCGCTGGGCAGGTCACTGGCCAAGCTGGAGGAGGCCAACGCCGACCCCGGCTTGGAGGGCCTCGAGATGGCGATCCACGCCCGCGACAAGCAGCTCGCCGCGATGGACGAGGTGCGCGAGGCCGCCGACAAGCTGGAGAAGGTCGTCGCCGACGACCTCTGGCCGCTGCCCAAGTACGAGGAGATGCTCTTCATCAAGTAGGGCCTGCGCCCTACTCGTCGCTTTCGTCGTTGTCGCGCACCGCGCGGACAATCAGCCAGCCGATGGCGACGAGACCGACGATCGGGATCAGGCCGCCGAAGACAGCGGGCCAGGCCTCGCTTGCGAGCGGGATCATGCGGCGGGCAGGCCCGGCCCGCCGTGCAATGGGTTGAGGTCGGCCAGGAGCTCGAGCAGGCGAGGCTCCGGCTCCCCGTCGTCGATCGCCACCGCGGTGCCCGGCCAGGCGTGGCGCAGGTAACGCGCGTAGGCCTGGCGCGAGCCGAGGTCCGGCTCGTAGATCCAGGAGCCGGTGTTCCAGTAGCGGGTGCGCGAGTCGCCGCTGGACTCGACGCAGGCGAGCGGCTGGTGGGTGTGGGCGAAGACGATCTTGTCGCTCTCCTCGCCCCAACCGAGGTTCGCGACCACCTGGGCGAAGGCCTCCAGCGCGTGCTCGGAGGGGTCGCTGGGCGAGACGACGCTGGCAGCCGGAAAGACAGGACGCGCCTGGGGCTCCTCGGGGACAGGCTGCTCGCGGCGGAGGCGTTGCAGACCGCGCTGCGGCAATCTCAGGGCGTACTCGATCCGCCCTGCCCGCTCGGCGGCGCGGAAGACATTCTGCTGGGCATGGGTGCCATGCGGCATCTGGGCGGCGATGTAGAGCCACTCGGTGAGCAGGGTGATCACCGACTCGTAGTCCTCGATCGTCTTCGGCTGCTCCGGGCCGCCGGTGGCGATCCCCCACAGCGTCCGGGTCAGCAGGCGGTCGCCGCGCGAGCCGGCGAGGCGTGCGTGCGGATCGAGGTAGTGGCCATGGGTGCAGAGGACGCCGGCGAAGCTGTAGGTCGGGTAGGCGATCTCAACTTCGACCCCCGGCAGGCGCCGGGTGAGGAAGGAGCGGAAGAAGCCGGGCCCGGACTTTGCCTCATCGTCGGTGGAGAGACGGTGGGCCTCGGCGAGATCGGGCGGCGAGAAGCCGGCGGCGAGCTGCGCCTCGAGCCGGTTCTCGGCGTCGCGATGGACGAGGTGGTGGTCGTGGTTGCCGGCGAGGAAGACGAGTCGCTTGCCGGGCAGCTTCTCGGCGATCAACCGCAGCAGCCCGTCGGAGGCGTCGACCGCGCCCCCGACCGAGCCAAAGAGGAAGTCGAAGAGGTCGCCGAGGAAGATCAGCTCGTCGATCCCATCCAGCTGCGGCGCCAGCCTTTCGAGGAAGAACTCCTCGCGCAGCAGGTCGCGTCCGGTCCAAGCGCCGAAGTGGGTGTCGGAGATGACCAGCGCCGCGCTCAAGCGCGGGAGAGTACCCGCATCTCAAGGCCACCCTTGGGCGAGAGGGTCGGCATCTGCCGCACGGTCATCGTGCGGCCGGGCAGCGCATCGAGGCGCAGCCGCTGCAACAGCATCGTCGCCACCAGCTTCACCTCGGTCTGGCCAAAGCGCTTACCGATGCAGATCCGCTGGCCGCCGCCGAAGGGGATGTAGGCGCCGCGCGGCAGCGCCGCCTTGTGCTCGCGGGTGAAGCGCTCGGGGATGAAGGCCTCGGGGTCGGGGAAGACCTCGGGGATGCGATGGCTGGCCCAGGAGCAGTAGTTGACGTAGGCGCCGCGTGGGACCGTGCAGCCGCCGAAATCGAACTCACGCACGGATCGGCGCGGGCCGATCCAGGCCGGCGGGTAGAGGCGCAACACCTCATCGAGGACCATGTCGAGGTAGGGCATCTCACGCTCGAGCTGGTCAACGCTGGGAGTCTCGCCACCCAGCACCCGGTCCTGCTCCTCGCAGAGCCGCTCGACCACGTCCGGATGGCGGGCCAGCTCGTGCATCATGAAGGTCAGGGTCGAGGTGGAGGTGTCGTGTCCGGCGAATATCAGGGTCATCACCTGATCCCGGACCTCGCGGTCGGTGAACGCCTCGCCGTTCTCCCCGCGCGCGCCGATCAGCAGGCTGAGGATGTCGCGTCCCCCTTCGCTGGAGGCTGCCCTGCGGCGTGAGATCTCACCGAAGACCACCTCGTCGAGAACAGCTCGAGAAGCACTCAACTTGCTCCAGGGCGACCCCGGGCCGCGCAAGAACCGCAGCGGGAAGTCGGTGCCGTAGAAGCTGAGGGCGCGCTCGAAATGCTCGGCGGCGGCGGCGCCTTTGCCCGCCTCGTCGGGATCGAGGCCGAGCAGGGCCCTCATCGCGATCCGCATCGCCAGATTGCGCATCCAGTCGTAGACGTCGACGACTTCGCCCGGCTGGAGCGTCGCGATCGCCGCAGTCGCCTCCGTCTCCATCGCCTCGACCGCGGCGGAAACCTGCTCGCGATGAAAGGCGGGCATCATGATCGCCCGGGCGCGGTCGTGGTAGTCCTCGTCGATCGTCAGCAGACCGTCGCCGAGCAGTGGAATCAGGTCGCCGAAGCTCGACTCGCGCCAGTGGAAGTTCTCCGGATGGGCGACGGTCACAAAGTGGTTCGCCTCCGGTCCGAGCATGAAGATCGTCCGAACGTAGAAGAGGCGAAGGCTGAAGATCGGACCGAACTCTTCGTAGGCCGAGAGCAGGATGGGCAGCGGATCGTGTGCCATCTGGTGAGTGCGGGACACGCTGACGTCGTTCAGGCCAGGCGGGAATTTCCCCCTCCCATGCCACTCGGATCGCACATCGCCGGCGATCCGACGCAGCGGATTTGCGGACATCTGCGGCGGCTTCGCGACGGGTGCGGCGGACTGGGTCGGCATTATCCCGATCCTAGCTGGCTGGCTGGCCAGTCGAAGTGCTGGCGGCGAGCTGGCCGCAGGCGGCGTCGATGTCACGACCGCGGGTGAGCCGCACGGTGGCGCCGAGGCCGTGCTCGGCGAGGATCGCGCGGAAGGCCTCGATCCGCTCCGGCGAGGAGCCGTCGTAGGCACCGGTCGGGTTGTAGGGGATCAGGTTGACCTTGTAGACGCGGCGATCGAGCAGGGCGGCGAGCTCGCGCGCGTGCTCGGGCTGGTCGTTGACCCCGTCGAGCATCACGTACTCGACGAAGATCTTGTGGCGGCGGCGGACGCGGTAGCGCTCGCAGGCCGCCAGGACGTCGGCCAACGGGTAGCGGTCGTTGACCGGCATCAGCTGCGAGCGCAGGCCGTCGTTCGGGGCGTGCAGCGAGAGTGCGAGGCTGACCGGCATCGCGCATTCGGCCAAGCGGTCGATCCCCGGCACCCAGCCGACGGTCGAGATCGCAGTGCGGCGATGGGTGACGCCGAGGTCGGGAAGCCGCTCGCAGGCGGCGAGCACGGCGTCGAGGTTCATCGTCGGCTCCCCCATCCCCATGAAGACGACGTGGTCGATCGCTTCGGTGCGACGGAAATGCAGCGCCTGGTCGAGGATCTCGTCGGCGCTGAGGTTGCGGCCGAACTTCATCTGGCCGGTGGCGCAGAAGCTGCAGGTCAGCGGGCAGCCCGACTGCGAGGAGACGCAGACCGAGCGCCGCCCGTCGCGATAGCGCATCAGCACCGCCTCGATCGGCCGGCCGTCGGCGGTGTGGAAGAGCGCCTTGACGGTGCCGTCGTCGGACTTCGCCTCCGTCTGGAGGTCGAGGGTCGAGAGCGGCACCGCCGCCTCCAACCGCGCCCGCAGGGCCGCGGGCAGGTTGGTCATCTCCTCATAGGACCCCGCCCCACGCGCCACCCACTCCCAAACCTGGGAGGCGCGATAGGACGGCTCGCCCGCGGTGGCGAGGGTCTGGCTCAGCAGGGCGCGATCCATATCCCGGCGAGTGTAGGGCTCGCCGGGTTTTTCTCAGGCGGTGGGAGGCGCGGGGGTCTCCGGTGGCGGCGGTTCGGGCGGCAGCGGCTGGGGATTCAGGTCCGAGTCCGCCGGCGGCTCCTGGCCAGGCAGCGCTTCGGCCTCCTGCTTCCAGAGATCGTTGAGCGAGACCTGGATGTAGGCCCAGAACGCGGGCGAGAGCAGCAGGTAGAGGATGATCGCGATCCAGCCGTTGAGCGGCTCCTTGCCACCCAGCTTCGAGGCGCCCATGACGCGCTTGGTGCCGCGCCAGTAGGTGATCAGGGCCGGGACGATGATGATCCCGCCGGGAAAGAGCGCCAGCAGCGAGTTGGTCGGGTTCTGGCCGAGGTCATAGCCTTTGGCCTTGCCGTAGTCGCGCAGCTCGCGGTTGATCCGGTACCACCAGACGAGGTGGTAGATGCCGAGGGTGATGATCGGCAGCAGGGCGGCGGCCCATGGACTGCGGATCTTCACCTCATCCTCAGTGCCGCGGATCTTCATCTCATAGGCCATGCAGGGGGCTCCGTTCTGGTGGAGGAAGAGACAGGGGTCAAGCGACCCTAACCCACGGCGCGGCCGCCTTCCACCACCTCGGCGGCGACGCGCTCGCCCGCCTGAAGCGCGCCCTCCATGTATCCACTCCACACCGTGGCGGTCTCGGTGCCGGCCCAGTGGACGCGGCCAACCGGTTCGCGGAGGGTCGGCCCGCAGGAGGTCCAGCCTCCAGGGCCGAAGTTCGAGGTCGGTCCACCGCCGGACCACTCCTCTTCGCTCCAGGCCTGTTCGGCGTAGTCCGACGGCCGCGCGGCGCGCGGGCCGTAGAGTCGTTCGAAGCAGGCGAGGACGACGGCGCGGCGCTCTGCAACCGGCATCGCCGCCAGCTCGCGTGCCTCCGGGCCGCCGACAAAGCCCAGCAATACACCGCTCGAGCCGTCGCGGGGCGAGCTGTCGAAGGTGAGGGTGACCGGGCCGGCGTCAGTGACCGACTCGCCGCTGAACCCATCGCCACGCCAGAACGGCTCCTCGTAGAGAGCCATGCACTTGGTGAGGGCACCAGGCAACAGCAGCTCGCCGAGCCGGCGGCGCTTTTCCGGCAGAGGTGGGTCGAACTCGATTCGCCTCGCGACCGCGGGCGGCAGGGCGACGATTGCCCGCGCCGCCACGACCGCGAGCCCGTTCGCCTCGATGCGAACGCCGTCCTCGCCCCGGGAGATCCGCCCAACCGGCGCGCCAAGCCGCACCCGCTCGCCGAGCGACTCGCCGAGCCCGAGCGGCAGCAACTGCGCGCCCCCATCGAGGCGGTCCTGCTGGGCGCCGCCCTCGGTGTCGATCAGCTTGTCGAAGCTGCCCGCGGAGGCGACGTAGAAGGCGGCATGAAGCATCGAGATCTCCTCGGGCCCGGTCCCCCACACCGTGCGCCCGGCGAGGCCGATCAGCTCGCGGGCGATCGCGGTGCGCACGTTGCGCTCGCACCACTCGGCGAGCGTTTCGCGGTCGAGCGCCGCCGCGCCCCCGGCTGCCCAGGGCGCCTCGACGCCGACGCTCTGCGCCAGGCGATCGATGCGGCGACGAGCGACGAAGACGTCCCAGAGAACGCGCGGACCGAGGCGCGGGATCGTGCCACGGTAGCGGCGGCGCTTGCCGCCGACGTCGAGCAGGTTCCGTCCGGCGCCATGCTGGGCGAAGATCTCGACCCCGAGCTCACCGGCGAGCCGCTGCACCCGGATGTGGTCCGAGCCGACCCACTGACCGCCGACGTCGACCGTCACCCCGTTCCCCAGGGTCGCGTTCAGCAGTCGCCCTCCGACCCGGTCGCGTGCCTCGAGCACGACCACCTCACGACCGGCATCGGCAAGCGCTCGCGCCGCCCGCAACCCGGAAAGACCGGCTCCGACGACGGCGACGTCCACCGAGATCTCGGCGCCTTCAGCCATGGATCTTCTCCCCCCTCTCCAGCATCGCGACGAACTTCTTCAGCCGCCGCTCACGCGTCTCCTGTTTCTTCGCCTCGCCGAGGCGGTAGACGATCGCGTAGCGGTTGGCGCTGTCCAAGCGCGCGAAGAACTCGCGCGCCGCGGGCCGGGCGTCGAGCTCCCGCTGCAGATCGGCGGGAACCTCGGCGGTGCGCTGGCCCTCGTAGGCGTCCTCCCAGCGGCCGTCGGCCTTTGCCGCCTCGACCTCGGCCAGTCCGGCGGCGCGCATCCGCCCGGACTCGATCAACCCTTCCGCCTTCTCGCGGTTGATCCGCGACCAGCGACCGCGCGGGCGCCGTGGCGTGAAGCGCTGCAAGAAGCACTCCTCGTCGAAGCCGCGCTTCTGGCTGTCGATCCAGCCGAAGCAGAGCGCGACCTCGAGCGCCTCCGCATAGCTGACGCTCTTCACGCCGGAGCCCTTCTTGGCGATCTTCAGCCAGACCCCCGTCGAGCTCGCCCCCTCCCGCTCCAGCCAAGCCTCCAGCTCGAGTGGAGAGACGAACAAAACGATCGGCAGCTCATCGGCCATGGCGTCGGATTGTCCCGGTTAGAGTGAATATGTGAGCGACGCCGACGGCATTGACAACCTCACCGCGACGATCGGCCGCTACAACGACGCCTGGAACGCGCAGGACCTCGACGCGATCGTGGCCCTGCACGCGCCCGACATGGTCTTCGCCAATCACACCGCCGGCGAGTCGGCGACGGGCGAAGAAGTACGGGGGCACATCGCCTCGATCTTCGCCGCCTGGCCCGACCTGCGATTCCTGACGCGGCGGCTCTACATTCGCGAGGGGCTGGTCGTGCAGGAGTGGACGGCGAGCGCTACGCACTCGAACCCAATGCGGCGGGGCGACCTGGAGGCGGCGCCGACCGGCCGCATGATCAGCTGGGACGGAATCGACTCGATCCCCTTCGAGAACGGCCTGGTCAAGCGCAAGGACGTCTACTCGGACTCGGTCTCGATCCTGCGCCAGGTGGGTCTACTCGACTAACCCCTGGCGCCTTTTGCCCGTTATACGGGCAAAAGGCGCCACCCTTCAGAGACCGGCGGCGTCGGCGAGCAGGTCGACCTGCTGCGCGTCGGCGGAGCTGGGGCAGAAGACGAGCTCGTCGCAGCCGAGATCCTTGTAGGCGGCGACGTACTGGTCGACGGTATCCGCGTCTTGGGCGGCACTGTCGCCGATCATCTTGGCGACGTCCTCACCAAGCCAAGCGTAGTAGTCCATCAGGTTGTCGCGCACGTCCTGCGCGGCACGCTCGCCGAGCGAGAAGTAGGCGAGTGCCATTACGTGCGGATCCCCCTCGCGGCCGGCCTCGGCCCAGGCAGCCCGCACCTTCTCCACGCCCTCGCGCGCCTGGTCGGGGCCCGAGCCCGCGGCGATCCAGCCGTCGCCGAAGCGGGCGGCGCGTGCGTAGGCGGCGTCGGCGTGGCCGCCGACGATCAGGCGCGGCGCGCCCGCGATCGCCGGGCCGACCTCGTCACCGGTCCAGATCTCCTTCATCTCTTCCAGCATCGCGTCGAGGCGCTTGCCGCGGCCACGCAGCTCGACCCCGCTCGTTTCGTAGTCGTCGTCGCGGGCGCCGAGGCCAATCCCTAGGGTGAGGCGGCCGTCGGAAAGTGCGTTGACGCTGTGCGCCTGCTTCGCCAGCAAGGCGGTGTTGGTGCGCAGCGGGGCAAGCAGGACAGTCGTGGCCAGGCCGATCCGCTCGGTGACGGCGGCGGCCGCCGCCAACGCGACCAGCGGCTCGTAGTTGTCGTAGACGATCCGGTCGATCGTGCCGAGGGTCGAGAAGCCACGCGCCTCGGCGCGGCGCGCCCACTCGGTCAGCTGTGCGCCGGTCGCGCCGGGGACTGCGTTGGGAAGTGCGATGCCTACGTCCATGGCCGGCCCTTTACCCGTCCTCGGCTCAGCCGTAACGCTCGCCGATGACCGCGCGCAGCTTCGAGCGATCGTGCCGGGCGTGCACGCGGCGCACGGTGCCCGAGCGCGAGCGCATGACCAGCGATTCGGTGCTGGCGCCGGCGCCACGGTAGCGGACGCCCTGCAGGACGTCGCCGTCGGTCACGCCGCTGGCGGAGAAGAAGACGTCGTCGCCGGAGCAGAGATCGTCGGCTGTGAGGATCTGGTCGAGGTCGTAGCCGGCGTCGACCGCGGCGCTGCGCTCCCCGTCGTCGCGCGGCCAGAGGCGGCCGAGTAGCTGGCCGCCCATCGACTTCAGCGCCGCGGCGGAGAGCACGCCCTCGGGCGTGCCGCCGATCCCCCAGAGCAGGTCGACCGGGGAGCGGTCGCTTACCGCGAGCAGCGCGGCGGAGACGTCGCCGTCGGTGATCAGGCGGATGCGGCCGCCCGCCTCGCGCACCTCCTTCATCGCCTCCTCGTGGCGGGGGCGATCGAGCATGACCACGGTCACGTCGCCGACGCTCCCGCCCTTGCGCTCGGCGATCAGCTTCAGGGTCTCTGGCAGCGGCCGGTCGAGGTCGAGCAGGTCGGCGATTTCCTCGCCGCCGGCCATCTTTTCCATGTAGACGCAGGGGCCGGGATCGAACATCGTGCCGCGCTCGGCGAGGGCGATCACGGCTAGAGCGCTGGGCATGCCGAGCGCACAGAGACGCGTGCCCTCGAGCGGGTCGACGGCGATGTCGACCACGGGCGGGCTGCCGTCGCCGATCTGCTCGCCGTTGTAGAGCATCGGCGCCTCGTCCTTCTCCCCCTCGCCGATGACGACGACGCCGTCCATCGAGACCGAGTCGAGGACGAAGCGCATCGCGTCGACGGCGGCCTGGTCGGCGGCGATCTTGTCGCCGCGCCCGACCCAGCGAGCGGCGGCCAGCGCCGCCGCCTCGGTCACACGGACGAGCTCCAGGGCGAGGTTGCGGTCCGGCTTCTGCGGCGAGGTCTCGCTCATGCGAGCCGCAGCCTATAAGGTCGCCGCATGGCTCAAAGGTGGGGACTGACGCTGCCGTTGCCGGGCACTCGTCTGGCGGATCACGAGGAGCACGTGAAGCGTGCCGAGGCCGCCGGCTACACCGACCTCTGGAGCGGCGAGACCAACGGGCCCGATGGCTTCACGCCGCTGGCGCTGGGCGCCGCCTGGACCGAACGGATGCGGTTGGGGACCGGGATCGTCGGCGTCTTCCAGCGCGGCCCGGCGCTCTTGGCGCAGGAGGCGGCGGCGCTGGCCGACGCCTCGGGCGGGCGCTTCGTGCTCGGCATCGGCTCCTCCTCCGACCGCATCGTCGAAGGCTGGAACGGGATCCCCTTCGAGCGGCCGCTGAGCAAGGTGCGCGAGACGCTGGAGTTCCTGCGGGTTGCCCTCGACGGTGAGCGCACTGCGAGCGGCTTCAAGCTCGAGACGGCGCCGGTGGAGCGGGTGCCGATCGTGCTCGCGGCGCTACGCGGCAAGATGCTCGACCTGGCGATGGAGCGCGCCGACGGGGCCTTCACCAACTTCCTGCCGCTCGGCGGCCTGCCAAAGGTCGCCGCCCAGCTTGAGGGCGCGCCGGAGGGCTTCGAGCTGCTCTGCCGCTTCTTCTGCCTACCCGGCGAGCGCGAAGCGGTCGAGCCGCTGGCCCGCTTCATGTTCTCCTCCTACATCACCGTCCCCGTCTACACCGCCTTCTACCGCTGGCTCGGCTACGGCGAGCAGATCGAACCGATGGTCTCAGCCTGGGAGGCGGGCGACCGTCAGGCCGCGGCCGCCGCGGCGCCCTGGGAGCTGATCGAGGACATGTTCATCTTCGGCACGCCGGAGCAGATGCGCGAGCGCCTCGACGCCTTCGTCGCGGGCGGAGTGACGCTCCCAATCCTCACGCCGATCGTGTCGCCGGACAAGCTGGGCGAGACGATCGAGGCACTCGCTCCCTAGTACTCGACCTCGGCGCCTAGGCCGAAGGAGCGGTCGGCGGCGAGTTCGACGATTTTGTCGACGATCGGCTGGTGCCAGCCTTCCTTCTTGGAGCGCGTCGCGATCGTCTCCACCGCCATGCCGACCCGGCTAGCCGTGGTCGCCGCCAGCCCCCGTAGGACTTCGAAGTCGAACTCGCATTCTTCGCAGACTTCGGCAAGTTCGAGCAGGTAAGACGTTTCCTGGTACTCCTCGGAGATCACCAGACCGTGGTGGATCGGATCGTCGTAGACGACGGTCGAGGTGATGTCGGTCAGTGGGGCAAGCCGCCATTTTTTCCCCGTCCCGGACAGCGACGTCTTGTCACGATCGATCAGGGCGAAGTTCTTGCCGTGGACGTCGCCGTTGCCGAGGATGTAGTTGCAGAAGGCCGCGGTGAGCAGGTTCACCACTTCGTCAGGACGGCTGACCGCGTTGAGCAGCCCGCGGGCCTCGGTCCAGCCGGGAGCATCGCTGTCCTCGCGGTCCTCATCCGTTCCAGGTGGGATGCCGAGCGCCTGCCAGAAGGACTCGCAGTGGAGTCGCCGCACCTCGCCACGGCCCTCGCCGACGACCCGGTCATAGCGTGGGGAGACGAGGCAGAAGCGACCGGCGATCTGCTTCACCGACGCTTTCGCGACCGGTATGCCGACCTGGCGACAGACGGTCATGCAGAACATCTCGTTGGCGACGTATTCGGGGTATTCGCCGGTCTCGGGCTTGACGACGTGCGTGCTCGGGATGCCGGCCTCGGGCCAGGCCCAGCGACCGCCAGCCTCGTCGTAGACGAGGCTGAGCTTGTGGCGAAGGCCCGGCAGGGCGAAGCGCATCCGCTGCTTGCAGTCAGGGCTGAAGAAGTGCGGTGGGGGCGGCTTGACCACTTCGGCCAGTTCGTCCTCGCTGAGCCAAGCCGGCGAGCCGGAAGCGGGCGGTCGCGGCTCCTCGCCGGCAGGGAGGAAGGTGACCGCGCCGGGACAGTCCTGGCCCAGCTCGGCCAACATCAGGTAGCCGTCGGTGGCGTCGATGCCGAGCTCGCGTCCCATCCGCTCGCGCCGCGCGCCCTCCGGCAGAAGCCCCTCGACATAGGCCCTGGTGGCCTCGGCGCTATAGGGCTCGGGACGAGCCGGGAGCGAGTTGCTCAGCAGCGCTTTCCCGGGTCCGAACCTGTCGACCAGGTCGGGGTCGTAAGCAAGTCTGTAGTCGTTGTCACCCGCGGGGAACAGAGTTCCGACGCGCTCTCCGTAAAGGTGGACGTCAAGGCTCAATTTGGTCCTCCTCGATCTTCTCCCCGGTATCCACGATCTACGACTTTAAACCGAAGCTAAGCTCAACGCGTAATCCCCCGCGGCATCGGTGAACCATCCGTCCGGACGCAGCCCCGCCTCGCGGTAGATGCCCTCGAGGCCCTCGCGAGTGAACTTGGCGGATATCTCGGTCCGCATCTCCTCCTCGGCGGCAAAGCGCACGGTCAGGTCGAGTCCGTCGAGCCGCACGGTCTGGTCGGCGAGCGAGCGCAGGCGGATGTCCATGCGGGCCGCATCGACGTCATAGCGGGCCACGTGCTCGAAGCAGGCGAGGTCGAAGTCGGCACCGAGCTCCCGGTTGAGCACCTGCAGGACGTTCTTGTTGAATTCGGAGGTCACCCCCTGGGAGTCGTTGTAGGCGGCCTCCAGCCGGCTCGGCTCCTTGACCAGATCGGTGCCGAGGAGAATGCGGTCGCCCGGCTCGAGCAGAGCCGCGATGCGGGCGAGGAAGTCGCGGCGAGCGGCCGGATAGAGGTTGCCGATCGTGCCGCCGAGAAAGGCGACGAGGCGTCCCCCAGCGCCGTTGGGAATGCGCTCGAGATCGTGCTCGAAGTCGCAGACCAGGCCGCGAACGGCGAGGCCCGGGTACTCCTCGACCAGCGACTCGGCGGTGTCGTGGGTGATCTGCTCGGAGATGTCGACCGGGACGTAGGTGACGAGGCAGCCGGCATCGCGCATCGCGCTCAGCAGGTGACGCGTCTTCGCCGCCGAGCCCGAGCCGAGCTCGACCAGGGTCCCGGGCTCTCCCGCCGCGGCGACGATCTCCACCGAGCGCCGGGCGAGAATCTCCCGCTCGGCGCGGGTCGGGTAGTACTCGGGCAGCTCGGTGATCTCCTCGAAGAGACGGGAGCCGCGCTCGTCGTAGAAGTACTTGGGCGCCAGCTCCTTCGGCTTGGCGGTCAGGCCAAGACGGATGTCGCGCGCCATCGCGAGGCCGCCGTCTGCACGCAGGCGCACCTCGATCTCGATCGGCTCGGCGGCCGCACCGGGAGCCATCAGTCGGCGTCCCTCGCGCAGCGCAAGCCGGAGAAGATCTGGCGCCGCTGCGGCAGATCCCAGTTGCGGAAGCTCGGTCGCATGACGGCGCGGTGGGTCGCCCAGGCCCCTCCGCGCAAGACCTTGTACTGGTCGCCGAAAAAGACCTCGGAGTACTCGCGGTAGGGGAAGGCCTCGAAGTCGGGGTAGGCAAGAAAGTCGGAGGAGGTCCATTCCCAGACCTGGCCGACGGCGTGCAGGCGGTCGGCGGCGACCTCCCACTCCCGCTCGCTGGGCAGCCGTTTGCCCGCCCAGCGGGCGAAGGCGTCGGCCTCCTGCCATGAGACGTGGATCACCGGCTGGGCGAGGTCGACCGGATCGCGGCGGCCCCTGGCGACACTGACCCAGCCGGCCCCGGCGTCGCCCTCCCAGTAGAGGGGCGATTCCGCCCCGGTCGCCTCCATGTAGGCGACATACGCACCATTGGTCACTGGAGTTCGATCGATTTCGAAGGGAGCGAGCGTGACCGCGTGGCGCGGGCGCTCGTTGTCGTACGCGAAGCCGGTCGGGGGAGCGCCAACCTCGTACTCGCCCGCCTCGACGGCGACCATCTCGGGGCCGGGCGGTGCCGGCGCGGCGCTGGGACCAGTATCGCTCTCGCGCAGCGGTTCGTAACCCTCGACCAGCTGCAGCAACTGCAGCATCGTCTCGTTGTGCTGCTGCTCGTGCGCGAGCAGCAGCTCGTAGACGAAGCCCTCACGCAGCAGGGGATCGTCGGCGCCGGGGGAGATGTCGACTTCGTCGAGCACCTCGAGGGTGCGCTCGCGCACGTCGGCGAGGTAGGAGCGCAGCTCGGCGTCGCGCAGGATCGGCAGCTCGCCCCGCGTCTTGCGCGGGTTCTCGATCGCGTCGTAGAAGCGGCCGAGCTCGCCGTGCAGTGGCTCGCGCTCGCCGATCGTCTGCACCAGCCAGAGCTCCTCGAAGTTGGCGATGTGGCCGAGGTCCCAGGCGAGCGGGCTGAGGATCGGCGAGTAGACGCGGTTGAGCTGCTCGTCATCGAGCGGCTCGATCAGCTCGTAGGTGCGTCTACGAGCCTCCGCGAGCCGGTCCGCGATCGCTTCCTTGGAACTGGAGCTTGCCGTCACCTCGGTGGCGATGCCGAAAACCCTAGCGGGTAGGCTCCCGCGGCTGTGAAAATCTCCGCCAAAGGCGCGCTGGTCGCAGGGGGAGCCTCCGGGCTCGGCGAGGCGACCGCGCGGGCGCTGGCCGCTGCGGGCGCGAGCGTGGTCATCGCCGACCTCAACGCCGAGAAGGGCGAAGCGCTGGCGGGGGAGCTCGGCGCGACCTTCGTCGAGGCCGACGTCACCGATGAGACCGCGGTCGCGGCGGCGGTCGAGCGCGCTGCGGGAGTGGGCGAGGACGGCCTGCGGATCTCGGTCTGCTGCGCCGGGATCGGCTGGGCCGAGCGCGTCGCCCACAAGGGTGGTCCCCACAACCTCGAATTCTTCTCCAACGTGGTCAAGGTCAACCTGATCGGGACCTTCAACGTCCTGCGACTCGCCGCGGCGGCGATGAGCGAGAACGAGCCGGACGAGGAGGGTGAGCGCGGCGTCTGCGTCAACACCGCCTCGATCGCTGCCTACGACGGTCAGATCGGCCAGATCGCCTACTCCGCCTCGAAGGGCGGCATCGTCGGCATGACCCTGCCCGCGGCCCGCGACATGGCCTCGCGCGGGGTGCGGGTCATGACGATCGCTCCCGGACTCTTCGACACGCCACTGCTGGCGGCGCTGCCCGAGGAGGCTCGCACCGCGCTCGGCGCGGGCATTCCCTTCCCCTCGCGACTTGGCCGCCCGGCGGAATACGCGCAGCTGGTCGAGCAGATCGTCGCCAACCCGATGCTCAACGGCGAGACGATCCGCCTCGACGGCGCCCTGCGCATGCCGCCGAGGTAGAGCCCGATGATGGAACTTTGTGGCCCCTCTGAGGGCCACAATGTTCCATCAGGGCCGTGTCAGCCGGTACCGCTCGCCTCAGGGTCGCGCCAGACACGCTTGCGCCAGGGCGGGCTGACCGCGAAGCGGTAGGCGGCGCCTTCGCCGGCCGCGATCGGCTCGAGGGGGATGAGGTGCACGCGGCGACCGGGGGTGACGCGGTCGATGCGGAGGAAGCCGTTCGCATTGCCCGCGTGGCTGCCGCCGGAGACGACGAGCATGTGGGTCTCGGGTCCCCAGCCGTTGCGCGGCCGGGCGCCGACGTCTTCCGCCAGGTCTCGGAGCGGATCGATTCCCGCGTCCGATCCAGCGTTGGCGGCGCTCTGCGCGTAGTTGTAGCCGTGGTGCGACGAGGCCCGCTCGTCGACGCTGCCATCGGGACCGATGCGAATTTGGACGCTTTCCCAATCGTCTTCGTGATAGCCGGCATCTCCTGCGATCGGCACGCCGCGCAGAGTGGCCGAGTCGGCGTAGTAGAGCCAGTACTGGATATAGAGGTTGCCGCCGGAGTCGATCACGTGGACGAACGCAGTCACCGGCAGCCCGACATCGGTCTCATGCACCAGGCCGCGCGCCGACCCGTCGCCACACTCGACATCACGGCAGCGCCGAAAATCCACCGGCAGTGCGTGAGACCCCTGCTCGAAGAAGATCGCCGGCATATGCCGGCGCACCAGCTCGCCGACGTCGGAGCCATAAGCAGCGATCAGCGCCGGCTCATCGCCACAACCGTCCGCCATCGACACCGCACAAAGCATCCGCGAAGCGAGAGCCCGAGCCAGCTCAGTCCCCGGCACCCGCACCCCAGTCGCCACAAGCGCGACGAGCAGAAACGAGACCACCGCGACAAGCCCAACCCACTCCACAGTCCCCTGCCCACGCTCGTCCACGCACCACCAAGGGCGCAGGGCGTCGATCTCGCCCCCTCCAGGGGCGGCGCCTAGAGGTTCTGGATCTCGCCGGCTATGTCCGCCGCGGCCTGTTTGGCGTCGGCGAAGAGCATCGACGTATTCGGTTCGTAGAAGAGGTCGTTGTCGATGCCGGCGAAGCCGGGGCTGAGCGAGCGCTTGATCACGATCACCTGCTGGGCCTCGCTTACTTCGATGATCGGCATGCCGGCGATCGGGCTGTCGGGGTCGTTTTTCGCCGCCGGGTTGGTGACGTCGTTGGCGCCGACGATGACCGCCACGTCGGTGCGCGGCATTTCCGGGTTGATGTCCTCCATCTCGCGCAACTGCTCATAGGGCACGTCGGCCTCGGCAAGCAGGACGTTCATGTGGCCAGGCATGCGGCCGGCGACGGGATGGATCGCGTAGTTGACGGTGACGCCGCGCTTCTCCAGCTCGTCGGCGACCTCCTTGATCGCGTGCTGGGCCTGGGCGACCGCGAGGCCGTAGCCGGGGACGATCACGACCGTGTCGGCGTAGGCGAGCTTGATCGCCGCGTCCTGGGCGCCGATCGAGACGTGCGGTCTCTCCTCGCCGGAACCTCCGCCCCCGCCGGCCGGGGCACCGCCGAAGCCCGCGAAGAGGACGTTGGCGACAGAGCGGTTCATCGCCGTCGCCATCTCCATCGTCAGGATCGTTCCCGAGGAGCCGACCAGGGTGCCGGCGACGATCAGCGCGACGTTGTCGAGAGCGAAGCCCGCCGCCGCGGCGGAGAGGCCGGTGAAGGCGTTGAGCAGCGAGATCACGACCGGCATGTCGGCGCCACCGATCGGCAGCACGACGAGGTTGCCGAGCAGCGCCGCGGCGATCAGGATCGCGATGAAGAGGCCTTGTGATGGATCGCCGTTGTTGACCGCGATGTCGACGCAGGCGGCGACGATGCCGAGCAGGAGGACGACGTTGATCACCTGCTGGCCGGGGACGGCGAGCGGTCGGGTCGGGATCAGGTCCTGGAGCTTGGCGAAGGCGATGTTCGACCCCCAGAAGGAGATCGAGCCCACCACCCCGGCAAAGAGCACCGGAATCAGCGTGTCGAGCGGGATCTCCTCGCCGAGCGAGATCCCGTGGCGGATCTCCGACCAGGCGATCAGCGCGACGGCACCGCCGCCGACGCCGTTGTAGAGGGCGACCATCTGCGGCATCTCGGTCATCTGCACGCGGGTCGAGGCGATCACGCCGACAGCCGAGCCAACCCCAAGGCCGATCGCGATCAGGCCCCAGTTGCCGATCCCGTCCAAGAGCAGGGTGGTGACGACCGCGACAACCATGCCCCCGGCGGCGATCAGGTTGCCCTGCTTGGCGGAGGTCGGGTGGGTGCCGCGTTTGACGCCGATGATGAAGAGCGAGAAGGCGACGATGTAGAGCGCGGTGGCGGCGTCGCCACCCGGCTTGAGCACGGCCTCGATCACGAGCCGCCCTCCCCGTCCTTGACCTTCGGTTTCGGCTTTTTGGAGAACATGCCGAGCATCCGGTCGGTGACCATGAAGCCGCCGACGATGTTGATCGCGCCGAAGGCGATCGCGATCGTGCCGATCACGTACTCGAGCGGGTCGTTGGCGTAGCCGACGACGATCAGACCGCCGAGCATGACGATGCCGTGGATCGCGTTGGTCTGCGACATCAGCGGCGTGTGCAGGGTGGTCGGGACCTTGGAGATCACCTCGAAGCCGACGAAGGCGGCGAGGACGAAGATCGTGATCTCGGTGAAGAGGCTCGATTTAGCCGCCCTCTCGTTGCGGATCTCGCCGCCGTGCGTGATGCAGGCGGCGGCGACGATGTCGTCCTCGAAGTCGACGTTCAGCTGGCCCTCCTCGGTGACGAGCAGGCCAAGCAGGTTCTCCAGGTTCTTGGCGTAGAGCTGCGAGGCCGGGGCCGGCATCTCGCTGGCCAGGTTGCGCGGGCCGACTACCTTGACGCCGCCCTCGACCACGGTCTGCCCCGCCTCGGTCAGCTCGCAGTTGCCGCCGCTCTCGGCGGCGAGGTCGACGATCACCGAGCCGGGCTGCATGGTGCGGACCGCGTCGGCGGTGATCAGCAGCGGCGCCGGGCGACCGGGAATCGCCGCGGTGGTGACGATCACGTCCTGTTTGGCGGCGTTCTCGCCGATCGCCTCGACGACCTTGGCGTTCTCCTCGTCGGTCAGCGGGCGGGCGTAGCCGCCCTCGCCTTCGGCGTCGGGGATGAAGTCGAGTTCGAGCGGACGACCGCCGAGCGAGGCGATCTGCTCCCAGGCGGCGCGGCGGATGTCGAAGCCGGTGACGATCGCGCCCAAACGCTTCGCCGTGGCGACCGCCTGCAGCCCGGCGACGCCGGCGCCCAGCACCAGCACCTTGGCGGGCGGCACGGTGCCGGCCGCGGTGGTCATCATGCCGAAGAAGCGGCCCGACTTGCGGGCGGCGATCAGCATCGCCGCGTAACCGCCGGCGGCGGCCTGCGAGGAGAGCGCGTCCATCGCCTGGGCGCGCGTCGTGCGCGGGATCGCCTCCATCGCGAAGCTGGTCACACCCGCGGCGGCCAGCGCCTTGTTGGTCTCGGCCGCGGTCCAGGGCGAGAGGTGGCCGATCAGAAGCTGGTTGGAGCTGAGCTTGCCGATCTGCTCGGCGGTGGGGGCGGCGACGCGAAGGACGACGTCGGCGCCCCAGGCGACGTCGGGGTCGACGACCTCGGCCCCCGCCTCCTCGTACTGGGAGTCGGGATGACCGGCGGCATCGCCCGCGCCACGCTCGACGAGCACGTCGACGTGCTCGTTCTTCTTCAGCGATTTGACAGCGTCAGGGACGAGCGCGACCCGGCGCTCCCCATCGGCGGTCTCTTTCGGCACTCCGATCTTCATGGCGTCATCAACAAGATCTGCGGCGGGGGACCTTATGACAAGCGGCTAGGAGGGTGTCTTGACGCCCGCCAGGGACGCCAGTCGCTCAAGGGTGTGCAGCTGCTGATCGCGCTCGACGTGCACCGGCGAGACGATCAGGCGGTCGATGCCGGCGCCGCGAAAGCGCTCGATCCGCTCGGCCACCTCAGCCTCGGTGCCGACCAGCGAGGTCGCCTCGACGATCTCGTCGGGCATCGCCTGGAAGGCACCGTCGCGGTCGCCGTCCTGGAAGCGACGCTGGACATCGTCGGCGACGTTGCCGAAGCCGAAGCGGTGGGCGAGGTCGACGTAGAAGTTGGTCTTGCGGCTGCCCATGCCGCCGAAGTAGAGGACGAGGCCGGCCTTGACGACGCTCTTGGCCGCCTCCAGGTCGCCGTCGATCGCCACCTGCAGCGAGGGCGAGACCTCGAGGTCGGAGCGCTGCCGCCCGCCCTTGGCGAAGCCCGCCTCCAGATGCTCGCCCCAGGTCTGCTCGAAGGCGTCGACGCTGAAGAAGATCGGGATCCAGCCGTCGCAGATCTCCGCCGCCATCTCGACCGATTTGCGGCCGATCGCACCAACGAAGACGGGGATGCTCGCCCGCTCGGGGTGGAAGTTGAGCTTCAGCGGCTTGCCCTCGCCGCCCGGCAGGGGCAACTGGTAGTGCTCGCCCTGGTGGTCGACCTTGCCCTCGCGGGCGACGATCTCCCGCACGACTTCGATGTACTCGCGGGTGCGGCCCCAGGGCTTCGAGTAGGGGACGCCGTACCAACCTTCGGAGACCTGCGGCCCGGAGGGCCCGAAGCCGAAGAGGAAGCGACCGCCGGAAAGCTTGTCGATCGTCGCTCCGGCCATCGCCGCGGCGGCCGGAGGCCGTGCCGGCACCTGCAGGATCGCGGCACCCAGGTTGATGGTGCTGGTCTGCGGCGCCAGCCAGGCAAGCACGCTGACCACGTCGGAGCCGTAGGACTCGGCCGCCCAGACCGACTCGAAGCCGGCCGCCTCGGCCGCCAGCACGACCTCGAGCGCATCGTCGCCGGCGGGGCCTATGCCCCAGTAGCCGAGGTTAAGTCCGAGTTTCAAAGCCATCCGCCGGGAACCCTATTGAATGTCCCCCTATGGCCGCCACTGCAACCGATACGCCAGACGCTGCCGAGCGTGGCCTGAGCAGCAGCGAGGCGGCCAAGCGGCTGCGCAAGCTCGGCGACCCGCCGGACACCTCCTCGCGCTCGGTCTCAAGCATCGTCGCCGGCAACGTCTTCACCCTCTTCAACGCGATCATCGGCGTCTTCTTCGTCCTCATCCTCTCGCTGGGGCTGATCGCCGACGCGATCTTCGGGGTGATCGCGATCGTCAACTCCTACATAGGCATCCGCCAGGAGCTGAAAGCGAAGCGGACCCTGGACGAGCTGGCGGTGCTGGTCGCGCCGCACGCCACGGTCATGCGCGACGGCACCGCGGTCAGCCTGCTGGCGGAGGAGATCGTGCCGGGGGACGTGATCGCGATCGAGCCAGGTGACCAGTTGGTCGCCGACGGCGAGACGATCGCCAGCCGCGGAATGACGCTGGACGAGTCGATGTTGACCGGCGAGGCCGACGGGATCCGCAAGGAGACCGGAGATCGGGCGCTCTCGGGCTCCTTCTGCGTCTCCGGCTCCGGCCACTACCGAGTCGACGCGGTGCGCGCGGAGAGTTACGCGGGTCGCCTCGCCGGCGAGGCGAGGGCCTTCCGCCACCCGCCCTCGCCCTTACAGGCCGAGGTCAACCGGGTGATCGTCGCCTGCACCTGGGCGATGGCGCCGCTGGCCGTGCTGCTGCTGATCACCTTCCAGCTGCGCGGGACCGACGTGGTCGAGGCGGCGCAGACGGCAACCGCCGGCCTGGTGACGCTGATCCCGGAGGGCATGGTGCTGCTGATGAGCGTCACCTTCGCCGTCGCGGCGGTGCGGCTGGCGCGCAAAGACACGCTGGTGCAGCAGATGAGCGCCACCGAGAGCCTCGCCGCGGTCGACACGATCTGCGTCGACAAGACCGGCACCCTGACCGACGGCAAGCTGCGCCTGCTCGGGGTCGAGGTCGCCGAGGGCACCGACGCCGACGAGGCGACGGCGGCGCTGGGACGCTTCGCGGCAAGCGCCGGCGATCGCAACCGCACGCTGGAGACCGTCGCCGAGGCCTTCCCGGCGCAGCCGGGCCGGGTCGGCGGCGAAGTTCCGTTCTCCTCGAAGTGGAAGTGGAGCGGGCTGCGGCTGGGCGGCATCAGCTACGTGCTCGGGGCGCCGGACATCCTCGCCGGGAGCGGCGCGCTGACGCTGCCGCCGGGCCTCGCCCGCAAGCTGGAGGAGGAGACCGCCGCCGGCCGGCGCGTGGTCGCCTTCGCGCAGTCCGGCGAGGCGCTGCCCGACGACCCGGCCAAGGCCCCACCGCCGCGGCTGACGCCCGTCGCCCTCGTCGTGCTCGAGGAGACGCTGCGCGCCGACGCCGCCGAGACGATCGCCGCGATGCGCGAGAGCGACGTCGACCTGAAGCTGATCTCCGGCGACGCCCGGGCGACGGTGACCGCGGTCGCCTACGCGGTCGGGGTGCCGGCCGACGCCGGCGTGATCGAGGGCTCCGAGCTTCCCGATGACCCCGAGGGGCTGGCCGCGGCGGCGCTGGGCAACACGATCTTCTGCCGGATCGCGCCGGAGCAGAAGAAAGCCTTGGTCGAGGCGCTGCGCGCCTCCGGTCGCTACACGGCGATGATCGGCGACGGGGTCAACGACGTGCCGGCGCTGAAGCAGGCCCGGCTCGCGGTCGCGATGGGCTCGGGCACGCAGGTGACGAAGGGGGTCGCCGACGTGGTCCTGCTCAAAGACGAGTTCGCGCGGCTGCCCGAAGCGGTCTCCGAAGGTCGGCGGATCGCCCGCAACATCCACCGCCTCGGCCGCCTCTACCTGACCAAGAGCGTCTACGCGGCGGCGCTGATCGTGCTCGTCGCCGTGCCCGGCTTCGCCTTCCCCTTCCTCCCCCGCCACCTCACCCTCGCCGCTTTCCTGACGATCGGCATCCCCTCCTTCGTGCTCGCCCTGGCACCCTCGGACGGGCCCCTCTACCGCGGCCGCCTGCTGCGCGCGCTGGCCGCCTTCGCGGTGCCGGCGGGGCTGGCGACGGCACTCGGCTCGATCCTCTGCTTCTTCCTCGTCGACACCGTCTTCGGCGGCTCGCTGGAGGCGGGGCGCACGGCGGCGACGACGACGCTGATCGTCCTCGGCCTCTCCTTCGTCCTGCTGCTCGAGCGCGGACCTGGCCGTGAGCACATCGCGATCCAGAGCTACATGCTGGCGATGGTCGCCGGCCTCGGTGCCCTCTATGCGCTGATCCTCGCGGCGGCACCGGTGCGCGACTTCTTCGAAATGACGCTACTGACGGCAAGCCAGTGGTTCCTCGCCCTGTTCTGCTCGGCGATCGGGCTGACGATCGCCAGCCTGCTCTGGCGGCTGCCGCAGATAGAACGGCTGGAAGCACCTGGCTATGAACCTGTGGCCGAGAGCCCATCTCGGTAGGGGTTCCACTTAACTTTTTCGGTGTATTGCGGTTGGGCTGTCGCCCGAAGCCGACACCGAAAAAGTACAAGACGTTCCACCCCTACCGAGATGGGCTCCACGCACGGAGCAGGTCCCTTTCGGGGAAGGGGAGCGGGTCGGTCGTGCGATCGAACTCGGCGAGGGCGCGTGGCCCAAGCCGCTCAAAGGCAAGGCGCACACTGGCGGCGTAGTCGCTGCTGGCGAAGATGTCGCCAGCCGCTACACCATGCCAGCAGCGCTCGCGGGCTGCATCGAGCCCCACATAGGCGAAGACGCGCCCATCGACCTCGGGTTCGAAGGAGCTGGTCACGTCCACCCGCTCGTAGTTGAGCTCACGCGCGTCGAGCGTCCGGAGTCGCTCGCGGTCGACCGGCAGCGCGAGGCCGTTCACCGCCGAGCCAGCATGCTCGTAGATGTCGAGGTAGGCGACGCGGATGTGCGGCCTCTCACCGTTTGCGCGATCGAGCCAGTGCTTGACCCCCTCCCCGCCCTCCCAGTTGTTCATTGCCACACCCCAACGGCGGCGAAAGCCGCGCAGGTGGCCAGGAAGGGAACCGGCGTCTTTGAGAGCGACCAGCGAGGCGTAGCCGAAGACGTAGTCGGTCACGCCGGGGGAAGCACGAACTGCGAAACGATCAGGTTCGCCGCCAGGCGCGGCTCGGTGGCCTCGCGGCGACGCTCCATCCGCACCTCGATCACGACCGTGCTCTTGCCGGCGTGCAGGGGCTCGCCGACGGCGACGATCTCGTCCCCGAGCACCCCGGCGGCGAAGACGTTCAGCTTCAACTCGATCGTGGTGAAGTTGTGTCCTGGCAGGATGTTGCGGAAGGTGGCCCAGGCGGCGACCGTGTCGCCCAGGGCAGTCCAGACGCCGCCGTGGACGAAACCGCCGGGGTGCAGGTGGCGCTTGTCGACGACGATCCGCCCGCGCGAGTGCGAGTCCTCGATCTCCAGCGGCTCGATCCCGAGGTCGCCGGGGAAGCTGCCGGGAAGAAAGGCGCGCGCGGTCTCCGGGGTGATTCGCGAACTGGGGTGAACGGGGGCGTCGCTCATGCGGCCAGAGCGTATGCACCCGGCTGGAGCTTCGCCGTACGCCGCCGGTAGGTGCTCCACGACCAGGGCCACTGCTGCGGGTCGTTGCCGTTCTCGTCGACGTACCAGTTGGTGCAGCCGCTGTGCCAGACCGTTCCGGCGAGGGCGTCGCGCAGCTCGCGGTCGAAGCTCTCCGCGACCTCGCGGCGCACCTCGATCCGGTTCGCCTCGGCACGATCGAGCTCGCCTAGGGCGGCGATGACGTGCCCGACCCCGGCCTCGATCGTGTAGATGACCGAGCCGGCGCCGCCGTTCGTGTTCGGCCCGTAGAGCAGGAACATGTTGGGGAAGCCGGGGACGCTGAGGCCGAGGTACGCACGTGCCACCTCGGCCCACTCAGCCGTCAGCGCGCGGCCTTCGCGGCCCGCGATCTCCATCGGCGCGACGAAGCCGTGGGTAGCAAAGCCGGTGGCGAGCACGAGCACCTCGGCCGGGCGCTCGACGCCGGTCTCGTCGCGAACGCCGCCTGGGGTCACCGCGGCGATGCGGTCCGTCACCAGCTCCACATTGGACTTGGTCAGAGTCGGATGCCACTCGTCGGTGAGCATCATCCGCTTGCAGCCGAACTCGTCGCTCGGCATCGCCTTGCGGCGCAGCTCCGGGTCCTCGATCGCCTGCGTGATTTGGCGCCGCCCGACGGCACGGAGGCCCGGCAACAGCCACTGGTGGCGCGTCATCGCCGCCGTCCCGAACTCCATGAAGCCCTGGATCGAGGCGCGATCGAGGCGGCGCAGCGCCGGGGCGCGCTTGAACAGGGCGTGCGCCCACTCGGGATAGGCGTAGTCCATCTTCGGAAAGGTCCAGCCGGCCGAGCGCTGGTAGACGTCCAGCTGCCCGACCGTTGGCTGGATCGCCGGGACCACCTGGATCGCGCTGCAGCCGGTGCCGATCACAGCCACCTTCTTGCCGGCGAGGTCGACGTCGTGGCGCCACTCGGCGGTGTGGAAGGCGGGACCGTCGAAGCTCTCCAGGCCTGGGATCGGCGGGGTCTTTGGGACTGAGAGCTGGCCGCACGCCGTCAGCAGGATCTCTGCCTCGTGCGGCCCGGCGCTCGTCTCGAGCCGCCACCTGCCGCGCTCCTCGTCCCAGCGAGCGCTCTTCACCGCAGTGCTGGTGCGGACCTTGTCGAGCACGCCGAAACGCCGCGCCACTCCCTCAACGTAGGCCTGTATCTCCGCCTGCGGGGCGTAGCGGCGCGACCAACGGTTGGGCGCGAAGGAGAACTCGTAGAGGTGCGACGGCACGTCGCAGGCAGCACCCGGGTAGGTGTTGTGGTTCCAGACGCCGCCGACCCGCTCGCCCTTCTCGAAGATGGTCACGTCCTCGTAGCCGGCGCGTTTCAGCATCACCGCCGCACCGACACCGCCGAAGCCGCCGCCGACGACAGCGATCGAGCGCGAGCGGGCCGGCATTCCGTTGCTAGTTGACATCCGAGCCTCCCAGGCCGTAGTCGCCGAATGGTTGGTCGCGCTCCCGCACCGCCTCCTTGAAGCCGCCCTCGGCGGCGCGGCGGACGAAGCCGTGGCCCTCCTCGGTATGGCGGGCGATGCCGTCGAAGAAGGTGCCGAGCAGCTGCGTCTGGTGCAGGCCCTGCGAGTAGAGCGACTGGTTGACGAGCATCTTCATCATCACCAGCTGGTTGATCGGCATCCGCGCGACGCGCTCCAGCAGCGCCTCGAAGCGCTCGTCGAGCTGCTCAGGGGGCGCCGCCTCCGTCGCCAACCCCCACTCCACCGCCTGCTCGCCGCTCAGCGAGTCGCCGGTGAGCAGCAGCCGCTTGGCCCGCATCGGGCCAAGCCGCGCCGCCCACATCGCCGTCGTCGGCGAGCCCCAGACGCGGGCCGGCGGGTAGCCGATCTTGGCGTCGGCGCCGATCACCAGCAGGTCCGAGCAGAGCGCCATGTCGGTGCCGCCGGCGACGCAGTAGCCGTGCACCTTGCAGAGCACCGGCTTCTCGGAGTGGAAGAGGCTCATGAAGCCGCGCACGTTGCGCGACATGAACTGGAAGTCGGTGACCGGGTCCCAGTTGGACTCCGGCGCATGGTTGGCGCCGATCGTCGCCGGGTCGACGGGCGAGCCGGGCGGCGCCTCGACGCCATCGAGCCCGCTCATGTCGCCCTCGGCCGAGGCGACCAGGTCATAGCCCCCGCAGAAGCCCGTGCCGTTGCCGGCGAGAGCGATGACGTGAACCTCCGGGTCGAGGTTCGCCCGCTCGACGCAGGAGGCGATCTCGGCCGGCATCCGCGGCACGATCCCGTTGCCGCGCTTGGGCCGGTTCAGGGTGATGCGGGCGACCCGATCGCCGGCCTCATAGGTGAGCGTCGCCAGATCCATGAGATCGTCGCAGGGCGAGTTAGTTGCCCTATGGACCACTAACTCGCCCCGAGGCTCAGTTCATCCTCTCCACGAGCATGGCCTTGCCCTGCCCACCGGCGACGCACATGGTCTCGATCCCGACCTGGTGGTCGTCGGTCTCCATCACGTTGAGCAGCGTGCCCATGATGCGCGCCCCGGTCATGCCGAAGGGGTGGCCGAGGGCGATCGCGCCGCCGTGCGTGTTGAGCTTCTCCAGCGGGATGTCGCACTCGTCCATGATCGGGATCACCTGGGCGGCGAAGGCCTCGTTGAGCTCGACCGTGCCGACGTCCTCCATCGTCATCCCCGAGCGCTCCAGCACCTTCTTGATCGCGCCGATCGGGGCGACGCCCATGTACTCGGGCTCGTTGCCGAAGGTGGCGGCGGTGACGATACGGGCGCGCGGAGTCAGGCCCAGCTCCTTGGCCTTGGTGTCGCTCATCAGCAGCACCGCGGCAGCGCCGTCGTTGAGCGGGCAGGAGTTGCCGGCGGTGACGCCGCCGCCGCCGAAGGACTCCTCCAGCTGGGAGAGCTTCTCCAGCGTGGAGCTGGCGCGGGGGCCGTCGTCCTTGGCGACCTCGGTGCCGTCGGACAGGGTCACCGGGACGATCTCGCGGTCGAAGAAGCCGTCCTCCTGGGACTGCACGGCGAGTTCCTGGGAGCGCTGCGCGAACTTGTCCATGTCGGCGCGGCTGACCTCGTATTTCTCGGCGACGTTGACCGCCGTCTTGCCCATCTCGATGTAGGCGTCGGGCTGGCCGTCGTTGCCCTGCAGGTTCTCGTTCTGGTCGGCGGCGCCGGCGGGCTCGGTGCGCTCGTTGTAGCGGCTGACCCACTCGACCCCGGCGGCGATGTAGACGTCGCCCTCGCCGGCCTTGATCGCGTTGCCGGCGTGGCGGATCGCGTCGAGGCTGGAGGAGCAGTAGCGGGAGACGGTGACGCCGTTGACCTCTTTGGGCAGCTTCTCGGAGAGCAGGCTGACGATGCGGCCGATGTTGAAGGCCTGCAGGCCCTGCGGCATGCCGCAGCCGCAGAAGAGGTCTTCGACCAACGCCGGGTCGACCTCCGGGTTGCGCTCGAGCAGCTGGTCGACGACGTAGGCGCCCATCTCATCGGGGCGCAGCTGGGCCAGCGAGCCCTTGAAGGCACGGCCGATCGGCGTGCGGATGGTGTCGACGATCACTGCCTCGGGCATATCGTGGTTCTCCTTGATATCGGGATGGGAAGTGCGGACCGCAGGGTATTTGACCCGGCCCCCCGGCGCGGTTCTCGACTAAGTTAGGACGATGTCGCTGGAGGGGTTGCGGGCATGGATCGGCGAGGTCGAGCGCAAGCTCGCCAAGCGCACCCGCGTCTTCCTCGTGCTCACCGTGATCGCGATCGGCATCGCCGGCGCCGCGGTCTACCTGGCGATCGACGCCCGTGAAAGCTCGGTCAGCGAAAGCGACGTGCAGGCGCTGCAGCAGCAGCTCGAAACGCGGATCGACGAACTGGGCGCGACCGCCGCGACGCCGCCGGCCGAACCGGGAGCCCTACCAGAACAGGAAGCCGAATCGGCACCCGAATCGACGCCCGAAACCAGCCCCGACGAGGGCAAGAAAAACGGAGGCAGCGGCACCGGGGGCAAGACTGGCAGCACCCCCAAGGGGGCGACGGGCGGCGACGCGAGCGCCGCCAAGCTCCAGGAACTGGTCGAACAGGCCGAAGAACGGGCGAAACAAGGCAAGTAGCAGTTTGTGCTGATCAGCACGTCCGTGCCTGTTTGATCGTCCCCCCTCTGCGTTACATTCGTCGCAATCCACCTCGCGCCCAGCGTGAGTCTTGCCGGGACCGGCAACGAAAGGAGACCCCCATGCCCGAGGGTTACTGCGTCAAAGAGCGCAAGAAGGTTGAGATCCAGGACGCCAAACAGGTGACCATGAAAAACGGTCGCCCCGCGATCCAAGGCACCTGCCCCGACTGCGGCACCAAAATCTTCAAGATCGGCAAACTCGAATAGGCGGTGAGCGGCGTCGTCGGGGCGCCGCTTATTACTCACTTAGGGCTTGCGTGGAAGTCCTTGCGAGATGCGCCGGAGGTTTTTAATCGCCTTCTCGTAACGGCGATCCAACTCCGGCAACTGGTGACGCCCTAGCTCGATGAGCCGTGCCCGTTCCTCATCGGAGAGTGGTTTGTAAGCCGCTGATCTCATGACGACAGTAAGTCACACCTTCGCGCGGTCGTCTTTAACCGTGTCTCCATCGCGCAGACCCGCGAGAGCCTCGAGGAGGCGGATCCGGGGCTCATGCGATTGGGACAACTCCTCTGCGTCAATAGCCGCTTCCTTCGCTGCATATTCAATGCTCCCGAGCCTGACTGGGAACTCGCCGGCAAGCGCACGCCGCGCGATAAGCAGGACCATGCCTATCGCCCCCAGCATCGCGCCGGCTCGCTCGACATGGAATAGCGCTTCCCAACCGAGCGCTACGCCCGGCAATAGCCTTGGGACGGTGGCGCAAGTGCTCAGATAGATTGCGCTGGCAAAAATCCGGCTACGAGCGCAGCCTTCGCCGCTCCCTTGATAGTTGTTGTCTGTCGGTGCACACGATGCACCATATAGAGGACGCAGACAGAACACTGCGCTCTAGTGATGGCCCGCAGCGGCGGCTGCCACCACAATGAGAAAGACAACAGCAAAGACAAAGAGTAGAAACAGGGTGTCCTCGACCCGACTCTGAGAAAGACGGTTAAGGCGGCCTTCGAGATGCTCGACACGTCGTCCGGCGTCGCGTTCAACGTGATCGAGCTGTCTTTCCAGCCCATCGACCCGCCACGCCGGCACGGGGGCGTACGGGTCCTCTCGCCTGTTCTCTCCGACCGATCCGTGGATTGCCGTATTGTAGACAAAACCATCCCACCACGTAGAACGCCTCCTCCGTGGAGGCGACTGAACGCTGATGGTGGATCCTTCGTATGACCAAGCATGCAGTCGAACGAAGCCAAAGTGGAGACCTGAATGCCATCGGGCGCCCTCAGTGGCGAGCGGGATGTGCGCGAGGCCTACGCGGCCCACGCGGGCGAGCTCTATGGCTTCGCGGTGCGCTCGCTCGGCGACTCGGGGCTGGCCGAGGAGGCCGTCCAGGAGACCTTCCTGCGGGCGTGGAAAGCCGGGGCCCGGTTCGACCCGCAGATCGGATCGCTGCGGACCTGGCTGTTCGCGATCCTGCGCAACGTCGTGATCGACCTCGGCCGGGCACGGGCCTCGCGGCCGACGGTCGCCGAGGGCGGCATCGAGCCGACGGTCGAGCCCTTCGAGGAGGCGCTGCTCTCCTGGCAGGTCGAGGAGGCGATGCGGCGGATCGGCGACCAGCACCGTCGCGTCCTGGTCGAGACCTATTACCGCGGCCGCCCCTACGCCGAGGTCGCCGCGGAGCTCGGCGTGCCCGAGGGGACGGTCAAGAGCCGCGTCTACTACGGCCTGCGGGCGCTGCGGGTCGCGCTGGAGGAGATCGGCTATGACGACTGAGCGATGCCGCGAATGGCGCGAGTCTCTGGGCGCCCACGCCCTCGGCCAGCTGCCAGAGGAGGAGCGCGCGGCGCTCGAGGCGCACCTGGAGGGCTGCCCCGAGTGCCGCGCCGAGCTCAACACGCTCCTGGGGGTGGCGCGGCTACTGCCGATGGCCGACCCAGAGCACTTCGACACCGCCCCGGCCCCCCCACCCTCGCTCGCCGACCAGGTCGTGGCGACGATCCGCGCCGAGAGGCGCAAAGGCAGGCGACGCCGGATGCGACTTGGCTTTGCTTTCAGCGGCCTGACCGCGGCCGTCGCCGCGGCTGCACTGGCGATCTTCGTGCTGCCAGGCGGATCCGACGGCACCCCGGAGCAGCACGTCGCCTTCGCCTCGCTGCCACCGGGACTGCGAATCAGCGCAAACCTCGAGCCGCATGCCTACGGGACCGAGATCCATATGTATGTGAAGGGAGCCCCGTCGGGCACCCTCTGCCGCGTCTTCGTCCGCGGCCCGAACGGCGTCCGCCAATCGGCAGGCTCCTTCCGCTACCGCTGGGGCGACGACTCCGACGCGGTGCTCAGCGCCGCCCTCGATCTCTCCCGCACCAGGGCAATCGGCGTGCGGGTGGGCAACCGGACCTTCGTTGCGCCGGTCAGCTCAAGCGGAGCTGCCTAGCGCTACGAACGCTTGCGGAAGGAGATCGAGGGCGGAACCTGCTCGCGGATCTCCTCGACGAGCCGCACCGCGATCTCGCCCGGCTCCTCCTCGGGCCGCGCCTGGCCTCCCCTGGGCTCAAAGAAGCGGACCCGCAGGCGGGGGCGCCGGGGGAAGCCGGTCAGGTCAGAGGTCCCCTCGATCGCCACGCAGACGAGCTTCGCCCCGGGAACCTCGAGGGCGAGCCGGCCGACGCCGCTGCGCGCCCGCAGCACCTCGCCGCGCGAGCGGGTGCCTTCCGGGAAGACGCCGATGCAGGCGCCGGCGCGCAGTTCCTCGATCGCGCGGGCAAGGGCCCCGACGTCCCCAGCCCCCCGCTCGATCGGAATCTGGCCCATGCCGTTGAGGACGGGAGCCAGGCCGCGCACATCCCAGAGCGTCGATTTCGCCAGCGCCTTGATCTGGCGGCGCCGAATCGCCGACACGCCGACGGCGATGGGATCCCAGTGGCTGTCGTGGTTGCCGACGACAAGCACCGGCCCATCCGCGGGCAACGCGTCAAGCCCCTCGACCTCGAGCCGCCCCCACGCCACGACGACCGGCCGGGACACGGCCATCGCGACTCTGTACATGCGGCTCGGCTCCTTCAAGGGAGGGGAGTTGTACTCGAACGCGCCCCAATACGCCCGGCGGTGTCCGGCTCAGCGCCCAGCTGCGACGACGCGCGCCCCGCGGGCGGGGACAAGCACGGGGCCGCGGCGACCGACCCGCTCCGGCCGCTCGCGATCGGGTCGCAAGCGCAGGGCCGCAAACACCTCCTGGAGCACGATGCGCGCCTCGAACTGGGCGAAGGCGGCGCCGATGCAGCGGCGGACGGCGCCGCCGAAGGGGAACCACTCGCTTGCCGCCGGGCGGCGGTCGAGAAAGCGACCGGGGTCGAAGCGCCAGGGATCCGGATAGAGCTCCGGGTCGCGATGGACGAGCAACGTGCACGGCGCCACCGTCGTCCCAGCCGCAAGCCGGAAGCCCGCGATCTCGAGCGGCTCGCGCAGGCGGCGCAGAACCACCGGGATCGGTGGACGCAGGCGCAGAGTCTCGGTGACCGTCGCGTCGATGAATGGGCTCTCCGCCCCCGCACGCGCGTCGGCGGCCAGGCGCTCCTGGGTCGCCGGATCGCGGGCTAGTTCGTGCACGGCCCAGGCCAGCAGGGTCGCCGTCGTCTCGTGGCCGGCGACGAGCAGCGTCACCAGCTCGTCGCGCAGCTCCTCGTCCGTCAGCCCCTCGCCCTCCTCGTCGCGGGCCTGGAGCAGCAGGGCGAGGATGTCCTCGCGTTGCTCGAGGCCGGGGTCGCGACGGGCCTCGGCGATCAGGCCGAAGACCTCGCGGTCGACCGCCGACTGCCCGCGCCGGAAGCTGCGCAACCCCATCAGGCGCTCGGGACCGAGGAAGGCGAAGAAGAGAGCGCGGCGCATGTCCCCCGCCCAGCTGAGGATCTCCCGCATCGCGACGGTCAGCCGGCGCAACCGCTCGCCCTCCGTGAGGCCGAAGACGCTGCGCAGGATCACGGCGAAGGTCAACTCCTGCATGCGCGGCAGGACGGCGTCGACGCGGCCGAGCGGCCAGCTTTCGAGTTGCCTGGCCGCAGCCGCGCGGATGATCTGCTCGTAGGCACGCATGCGGTCGCCGTGAAAGGGGGGCAGCACCAGGCGCCGGCGGCGCAGATGCTCCGGGCCATCCAGCAGCAGCACGTTGCCGGTGCCGATCAATGGCCGCAGGGCGAGGTTGGCCTCGCCGGAATTGAGCTCATCCGGCCCGCGGGAGAAGACCTCCCTGACGGCGACGGGATCAGAGAGGACCAGCCACTGCTCGGAAAGCACGCGGACGGTGACCGCGTCGCTGTGACGGCGTCGGGCGGCGGCGAAGAAGCCCTCCGGGTCGAGGCCGTAGCGAAGCGTCTGCCAGGCGACCGGCGCACGGACGGCGGGGGGAATCAACGCAGCACTCGGCCCATCTGGTGGGCCATCAGTGCGGGAGGCGTATGGCGGGCCACGGTGTCGCGGAGGCGAGCGGCGAGGGGGCTGGCGGTCTGGGCTATGCGGCCGATCGTGCGGGACTGGCGGACGATGCGCTCCGCGGGGCGCTTGCGGGCTCGTTCGTAGGCGCGGAAGGCCTCGGCGGGAGGCTTGCCTGCCAGCTCGTCGCGCAGCGCGGCGACGTCGAGCAGAGCCTGGGCGGCGCCCTGGCCCATGTTGGGGGTCATCGCGTGGGCGGCGTCGCCGACCAGCACGTGGCGGTCGCGATGCCAGCGCGGCAACGGCGGCAGGTCGCGCAGCTCGAGGTAGGAGCGCTCGCTCGCGGGGGTCGCGGCGAGGACAGCGGCGATCGGCTCGTGCCAGCCGGCGAACTCGCGCTCGAGGTCCGCGTCTCCTGCGCCGTCAGCGAGCACCGCGAACCAGTAGGTGCGCTCTTCGCCCAGCGCGACGAGGCCGAAGCGCTTGCCGCGGCCGAGCGTCTCGGAGGCACCCTCCGGAGTGAGATCGCCTGTGCGCGCGACTCCCCGCCAGGCGCCCTGGCCGGCGCCGCGGGCCTCGACGCCCGGTGCGACCAGCTCACGAACGGCGGAGCGGATGCCGTCGGCGCCGATGACGAGGTCGGCCTCGATCGGCTCGCCGTCGGCGTGGAGCACGCCTTCAGAGCAGCTGACCTCGACGCCGAACTCGATCGGCGCCTCAACCCGCTTGCGCAAGGCTCCGAGCAGCTCGCCGCGATTGACGCTGACCAGCGGCCCATAGCGAGCGGCGAGTCGGTCGAGCGGGGCAGTGGAGATCGTCTCGCCGGCCACGTCCAGCGTCCCCCCAGTAGAGAGAACGTGTCCGCACCCGTCCAAGGCGTCGCCGAGGCCGATCGCCTCCAAAGCGCGCAAAGCGTTAGGCCAGAGGCTCAACCCCGCTCCTTCGGTCCTCAGCCCTGGCTCGCGCTCCAGGACGCGCACCGCATAGCCAAGATCGCCGAGGGCCCTGGCGGCGGCCAGGCCGGCGATGCCGGCCCCGACGATGACGGCCTTCCGCTCCACCGGCGGAAGGCTATCGGCCCATGTCTATCTCTTCTTCTTCCGACCCTTCCCACCGCAATCGGGCCTGAGCACCGGCTTGAGAGCAACCTGCTTGCCGTTTTGCCCTTCACCTTCCACGTTTGCCCTGCTGTCGTGCCCACAGAGGTTCCTGCTGTTGACGATCAGGCCCTTTTCGGCTCCCTGCATCTTCAAGAGCACTTTGGAGATCGGGGCATCGGGTGCGTCTTGGACAGTTGCCCTGATGCCTCCGTGTGAGGAGTCGATCCTGGTCGAGACCTCGACGTCGACCAAGCCGTGCAGGTCGAAGACGAGGTCTGGGAGCTTGTGGCTCGAGGATCTGAGGTAGACAGGTCCTTCCAGGGGGTCTTCGAGCAACGGGGTCCAGGCTTTGATCTGGCCGTAGACAGATGCCTTGGGGCAGTTGTCTGCTGCGAACTGGACCCTGGTGCAGATCGTTCTGATGTGGCCCTGTTCGAGGAAGGCGGAGCGTGGCAGGCGGACTACGAGGCCTTTGACGTTCGCGTCGCCCTTGCGTGGCTTGTAAAGAGCTTTCAGGGCTGGGAACTCACCTCGTTTGGTGCCGCCCTTGAGGTTGAGCGCCAGGCTTGGTTTGAAGCCGAGTCCCTGACAGCCTGCCGCCTGGTAGCGCGAGGTGAGCGCCACCGGGACGTCATCGGCGACGCTGAAGGGGTCGGCACCTCCGCCTGAGAGAGTCGCCTCGGTCGCGCTTGGCGCGCAAGAGGTGGGGTTGAGGATGAAGTTTGGCTTGTCGACGTAGACGCGCAGGTCCCTGACTTTGGCCGGTATGCCCTTGAGGATGTGGGGGATCGGGTCCGAGGCCGCTCCGTCTACTTCTACTTCGGCGGTCTTCGGGTTGAGGGTCAGTGCCTCGTGGACTACGACGGTGCCGACGTCGAAGGGACCCGCCACAGCCGGGGTGATCGCGATCACGCTCAGCGGATCGCCGTGGAAGGGACCGCCGAGGTAGATCTTGCCGGGGATGTAGGTGAGGACCGAGCCCACGCCTGCTCCGACGAGGCTGTGGCCTATCTCTGAGCTCGCTGGGCACGAGGGATTGGCGCGCTCATCGAGTCCCGTCTTTGCCTTGGCAATCGCAATCGCCGTTTCGGGGCATTTGGAGACTCCTGCGAGCTTGCCGAGCACTCCCGGCGGCAGGGTGGTCGAGAAGCGGGTCATGTCCTGTTCGCCGTCTTGGCGGGTCAGGCGCATGTCGAAGGCGCTGAAGGAGCCCGCGTTGTTGTTGATCGAACCTGCCGAGAAGCCCGGTTTGAAGCCCGGAGCTCCCTTGGGACAAGGCGCTCCGCCGATGCCCCTGGTGATCTGGAAGGCGGTCGATCGCTTGATCACCTGGTCGGGGTTCGCCCAGGGGGTGAACTCGGCATCGGTGGTGTAGGTGCCGCAGGTCGATGGGGTTACCAGCGGTGCTCTTGCTCCCTCGCGGAACTTGAACTCGAAGCTCGAGAAGGGCTGTTGGGGCAGGTCGGAGAAGGTCGTGACGATCTTGCCGGTCTTCTCGTCGGGTTCTACCTTGCCGGCGAGTTTGACCAGGACGCCGCGCATCGGTTCTTCGAGCACGACGTAGATCGCCAGCAAGGAGTCAAAGGGGTTGTCGTAGGGCTTGGCGACGTAGACGTTGCCGGGGATCGTCTCTTTGAGGAGCGGCGTGTGGACCTCCACGGTGCCGATCTTGGAGTCGGCCGGGCAGCCCTTGGTCCCGTCGGGATGAAAGCTCAGTTCTGAGCTTTCATACTGGGCTTCGGTGCAGACCCCCAGGCCTTCGGCCTGGGATGGATTCAGGGTGACTCCCCGGGGCAGGGCGACCTTGACCGCCTTGATGTCGGATTCGGAGACCGCGTCCGGGTTTTCCAAGCCGGTGTTCGGCACCTGCACGGTGGCGTGCAGGCCGGTGGGCGACTCGGCGTCGAGGCTGGTCGCCTGGACCGAGATGTCGGGGTCGAAGGGGATCTTGTCGCAGGCCTGCAGCACCGGCAATTCGAAGCTCTTCTCGTGGACCAGCTCGGGGTGCTGGTAGGTGGTTGCTTCAAGGCCGAAACGAAGCGGACCCTCACAGCGGGTCGGGGTCCGGAGGAAGGCGGTGCGAGGCAGGGCGGAGGGGCATTCGTTGCCGTTGCCGTTCACGGTACCTTTTTCGAGGCAGCGACCTCTGACCCCGTCATGACTCGGATCAGTGGGCACGCCCCAGACTTCAACCTCAGCATCGAAGAGGGCGAGGGTCGAACTCGTATTGGAACTGACGAGGTCGATGCTGTAGTCGTCGGGGTTGAGGCGTGCCGTGAGGACGACCGGCACGCCGAAAACCTCAAAGCCGAAGCGAGCCGGGGAGC
This sequence comes from uncultured Solirubrobacterales bacterium, assembly GCA_963824705.1. Lineage (GTDB taxonomy): Bacteria > Actinomycetota > Thermoleophilia > Solirubrobacterales > 70-9 > VRUE01. Next base: position 615,563 of record CAWGQE010000003.1, on the reverse strand, counting down.
CCACCGAAGGTTCGAGGTTAAAGAGCGCCGGCGTGAGCATATCCCTGCCGGTGAAGCCCCCGACGGAGAGCTTGACGAGGCCGACCTGTGAATCGCGAGGACAGGTGGGGGTGTTTCCCTGATGGTGCTGAAGCTCAACGAAGGGGCAGGTGGGAACAGCCTGCGGGTTGCCGATGAAGCCAGGGGGAAGGTGAGCGACAACCTCGTCGAGCTGCTGGGCGACATCGGTAACTGCCGGGAAGATTCCGAAGGCTTTACGGGGGAAGGTGGGCTGGCTGAGGTCAGTGAGAAAGCTATCCGGGGTGGAGCCAGCGGTCGCGAAGGGCGAACGATCCGACCTGCGGAGCGCACCCTTCCAACCGAATTCGTACGGCCCAGGCGGACCGATCCTCACAGTCTTCTGAGCTTCGACGGCAGGCGCATTGGCGCTTGTCACCCGGACGTCGATCGTGATGTCGCCACTCGCGCCCGGTTCGGCGCTGATCAACTGACCGTCTTGAAAGGAATCGGACGATCGCAGCAGGACACCGCCCCGCATCCCCGGCGATTCGAAGTCGACAATGCAGGTCCAGGTGCGGCCCGATAGCTCACAGTTCTGGTCTTTCCTCCGCGCGAGCTCGTCGAGTGCCGACTCGCAGAAACAGCTCGGTGCGCTCAGTTCAGCTCCCGGCGAAACGGTCTCGACGATGGTGACCGGGCCGGCGAGAGGTTGGTTGGAGTTGTTGAAGACAAACGGTGCAACGACACCCGGCTCACCGGCTTCGATCGAACTGGGGGCAATGATGGTCACTTCAGGGGGCGGTGGCGCGGCGTCAGCGACAGGGGTCAAGGAAAGTACGACAAGGGCCGCAATCGCAAACGCAATGCTCCTCGGATAATTCACTTCGCCGCCCTCCGGTCGCCATTGGCTTTCTTGTGGGGTCGTCCATGCTTGTGCTTGCCACCGCGACCCCTGTGGGAGTGGTGGTGCCGCTGCTTTTTCCGCTTGATGTTGCCGTCGCCTAGGAAAGCTTCACTGGCGGGCGTCGGGTCGTTCAGGCCGACCGGCGGCGGCTGGCAGGCGTCTCCCTCACAGGCCGGCGGGGCGGGGGTCGGCTCTGGCAGCCCACCGCCGACTCGCGCGTCATAGATGTCCTTGGCGTTGTCGACGTCGTGGCCCGAGAGCCGCTCGAAGGTGACGAAGAAGGCGTCGTCGCCGCTTTCGCTGGCGTTGGCGAACCAGCTGTCGTATTTGGAGTGCCCGGAGGAGAGCAGGTGCGGCTCTCCCGTGGCGACATCGTACTCGTAGGCGTCATAGCGGCCGTTGACGTCGCCGGGCACCAGCGCGTCCGGAGTCGAGAAGAAGAGCCGGCGCCCGTCGGCGGAGAGGGAGCGGGGGGCTTGAAGCGGGAAGTAGAGTCCGATGTCCTCGCTTGCCTGCGGCGAGAGCCAGGTGAGCCCACTCGTCGCCGCGCCGCTCGGCGGGCAGGAGGCGCAGGCAAGCTCTTCGGTGTCGGAGTCATAGACATAGAGGGCCTCGTACCCGTTTTGTGTGCCATCAGCCTGGCCGCCGATTTCGGCGTCGGTCAGCTGTCTGCTTTCCAGGAAGGCGATCGTCGTGCCGTCGGCCGAGACCTTGACCCTGGCGTCCGGCGTGTGGAGATTGCCGGTTATCCCAGAGACGCCGCTGCCGACCGCCGCCTCGACGCCGCTCGCGTCCCAGTGAGAGAGCACGGCGGAGCTTTTGTCGTAGAAGTAGCCGGCTGAGCCGTCGACGCTCGTGCCCACCACCACGGGGTCGCCGCCCCGATAGACGAACTTCAGGTTCGTTTCCGCTTCGGGATCGGGCGAGTCGGTGTAGGTGTAGAGGGCGCGGCCGCCTCCGCCGGGGTCTTCGTCGTTCAGTTGGGATTCGGTGCTGAAGAGGACCCTGTGCAGGTCGCGCGATGCCGCCTCATACCTGACGCCCTGGGGGTCGGACACCGGGGTCGAGCCCTCCGGTTCGGAGATCCACGCCGTGTCGGTGTGGTTGCGGCGCATGTAGAGCTGGTCGCTCAGGCCTGGGGGGGCGGCCAGGAAGAGGACGCGCGAGCCGTCCTCGGAGACGGTGTCGACGTTTTCGCTGCCGCGACCGCCTTCTATTACTTCCCGAGAGCCGCCAGGGGGAATCGAGCCGTCGGGCAGCACCCCGGCGAGGTGCAGGCTGCCTTCGTCCCATTCGTAGACGTTCTCCTGGAAGCCAGGAACGCCCTCCAGTAGTGGCTGGGCGCTGGAGAAGTAGAGGCGGTCGAAGTCGGGGTCGCCGCCAATCGGGCGATTGGGAAGGCCGAATTCGAGCAGCGGATTCGTGATGCCGGGATCGAAGGGCGTGGTCAGCGTCTGCAAATCGGTCCCGTCGGCGTTCACCCGATAGAGGTTCGTGGACCCTTCGGGGATGTCGTTCGAGGCCCCCGGCAGGTCGTAGGCCACCAGCATCGCGCGGGTCACGTTCTTGGAGAAGAAGCCGATGGTCACGCCGGAGAGCGCCTGAGTCCAGCCTGGCGCCGATTCCGGGGTGATCGCGTGGCTCGTCCAGCCGCCGGCGCCGCGGGCGGCGCCGTACTGCACGTCGCCAGCCTCGCCCGTCCCGTGAGCGTCGGCGAAGGCCGAGGCGGCCGAGTAGCCGACGCGGCTGCCGTCGGGGGAGACAAACATAGTCGGCGCGCCGGCGCGCACCCCGCCCCCGTTCTTGTCGGGAGGCGAGACCATCTCCCAGGCGCGGTTGTCGGGCAGGAAGCCCTGGCCGGGGAACTGGCCTACCCCGACCGGCGTCTGGACCGGGTCGGTCTGAAAGCTCCGCTCGGGACCGGCGAGCGGTCCGGCAAGGTTCGAAGCGACGATCCGGTAGTGGTAGCGGGCCCCGGGCTGAAGGCCGGAGAGCGGCTCGCTGAGGGTGATCGTCGCGGTGCCGGCGGCAAGAATCGCGTCGGGTATCGGGATATCGATCGCGCCGGCGAAGCCGCTCCGCTGGAAGTCGCCGTCGCCGACGTACTCGAAGTGCCAGTCGGTGGCAGCGCCGTTGGATTTGAGGTCGGCGTTGAGAGTTGCGGCCTTGGCGCTAACTTCGCTTATGAAGGTGCGCACGACGGTCGGGGGACCGACCGTCGTGAAGCTGCGGTCCTTGCCCTGGTTCTGGCCTTCTGCGTTGGCTGAAACAAGGCGGAAGTGGTAGGTCGTGGCGGGGCCGAGGCCCGCTACGGGCGCGGCAACATCGACCGGGCCTCCCCCGGCGGCGGGGATGACGTCTCCGGAGAGGCATTCGACCTCGGTACCGTGGCCCGGTTCGCCGACGGCGTAGGGAGCGGTGTCGTATTCGAAGTGGCAATCGGTCGTGTCAAGCCCGGCGGGGTCGACGGTTCCCCTGAGGGTCGCGGTTTCATCGGCGATGTCGGTCGCTTCGCCGGTGTTTACGTCCGGAACGGTGATCAGCTGCCCGAAGGTGGCGATGCGGTTGCCAGAGGTCGCGTAGAGCTTTGCGTCGGTGGAGTCGACCGCGATGCTTGCGCTGGCGTTGATGTGGCCTTGGGCGAAGCTCGAGACAAAAGAGCCGGATGAGTCGTACTCGGTGATCCGATCGCCCTTGTCGACGTAGACGTGGTCGGTTGCGGTGTCTACCGCTACATCGGTCGCGCCCGGTTCTTTGGGTTCGGCTTCAGGGTCATAGAGGGTCGAGGCAAAGTCGTAGTCGACAGCTCCTTTGCGATCGAAGCGCAAGACCTTGCCGTTGTTTGCGTTTCTGACGTAGAGATCGCCAGTTGAGTCGAAGGCGATCCCGCAGGGACCGTTCAGGGAGCTGTCGGCGATTTTGCCTTTGAAGGCGCCTGATGAGTCGAAGATCCAGATGCGGTTGTTGTTCTGATCGGCGACGAAGAGGTTGCCGTTTGAATCGTCGATCGCGAGCCCGCAAGGCGAGGAGAAGCCGGGGGCCGGGGTTTCGTCTTGGCTTCCGGGTTGTGCTGCGGTGCCGTCGATCAGGCCTTCGGTGCCGAAGGTGGCGAGCGGTTCTCCGTTTGCCTTGAAGGCGGCGATGCGGTTGTTGGCGGTGTCGGCGACGAAGAAGTCCCCCGAGGCGTCTATGGCTACGTCCTGGGGTCCGTTGAACTGGCCTAGGCCGCTGCCGGGGATGCCTGCTTTGCAGGTGTTCGCGGGGGTCAGGCAGATCTCCGCGGCGTCTGCGCCCTGGGCGGTGGTGGCGATCGTGGCGCTTTGTGCTCCACCGCTGAGATTGGTCGGGTCTGCACTCAGCTCACTTACGTCGGTGTCGGCTTTCGTTCCTTGGAACTCGATGTCATAGGGGCCTCCTGCCGCTCCCGTGACCGAGACGTTGCCGGGGCCTATCTGGGCGATCGCCTCGAGGGCCGACTGAACTTCTGCTGCCGTTGCGTCAAAGGCGATCGCTGAAGTGGGTTCGCCTTCATAGGCGAGGGAGTAGGTGCCGCCGGTGGCATCGATCGTGAGTTCCTGGTGCTCGTTGGTGGGGACGTTGCCGGGTCCGGAGGCGACGACGCCCCAACCTCCGGTCCCTTCGAATTCCCCAGAGGAAGAGAAGCCCTCGATCCGGTTTGAGCCTGAGTCGGCGACGTAGAGCTGGTGGGAGTTCGGATCGGTGGCGATGCCCGCGAGGGATCCGAAGCCATCGGCGGGGGCTTCGACGTCGGTCCCCGGTGCGTGGGTCTGCAGGGCGAGGGCGGTCGAGGCGAGGGCTATGAGCAGGGCAAGGGCTCCTGCCCCCACGAGCGCAAGGCGGCGCGGAGCGCCGTGGTCTTGGCGCTTGCTCGATCCCGAAGACGATGCCCTCGCGTGGCGTCTCACGTATCTCTCTCCTTGTCCCTTGAGCCCCTGCCTGCCGCCTCCCATGGCGGCCTTCGTGGCGCTCGGTTTTCCCTGTTGCTGCGTTCCCTGTCGCCCTCTGATTCGAAGGCGCTCGCGCAGCATAAAAGAAACAGTTTACAAATGCAAGGAGAAGTTTTCGAGAAGAAAGCTTTCGGCTCTAAGTTTCCCCGTCGATGGTCTTTCGGGAGGCTGCCAACAAGGTCGCAACATCCTCGAGATCACGGTCGCGACCCGACTCGCGCTTGAGCCGGATCAGGTCGTCGAGACCGACAGCGCGAATGCGGATTCCTGCGACGGTCGCTTCGACCGCTCGGGGTCGCATCTCGTCATAGGGGCGCCCACCGGGGATCTCGTCGGGATCGAAGAGATCGAGGCCGCCGGCAGCGGTGCGCAGCGTGAAGTTGCCGCCGTTGAAGAGGTCCTCGGGATCGAGTGGATCGACGTCGAGAAGGCCCGCGTCGACCCCGAAGAGCTTTGCGTCTAGCTCACCGAGGGCGACGGCGAGTCGTCCCATGTTCTCTGTCGTCCACTCGATCAGAACGTCGACGTCCCGCGTGTTGCGGAGATGGCCGTGAGCGTTCACCGCAACGCCGCCGATCGTCAGGTACTCGACACCGTGGCGCTCGAGGGCCTCGAAGATGCGCACTGGGTCGAGCGGCCCGCGATCGAGCTCGGAGGGAAGGTCCTCAAGCATCGTCGACCTCACGCGGAGCGAGCGGCTTCAGTTGCGCCCGGGCCAGACTGTCGCCAAATCGCATCCATTCGAACAGGCTTTCCAGGCGTTGAGCCGGAGTCAATTCTGCCTCAGCCGCCAGATGCACGGGATCGGCCTGACTGCCGGAAAGCGGAAGCAGCTCGAGGTTGGGTTCGAAGCCGAGGGCCTCGAGACAGGTGACCAGGCGCTCGAACGAAGGTGACTCCCGCCCATTTTCGATCCTGCTTATCGCCGGAGCCGCTATGCCCGTGCGGATGGCAAGCTGCTTCTGGGAAATCCCGGCGCGACGGCGGGCGTCTCGAAGCACCTGCCCGAGTAGGGGAGTGTCATTCGCTTGCATAACGGATACGTTAACACCCGTCCGTGAGGACCTACGCCGCCAAACGCTTGGCCTGTTCGCGACCTAAGTAGGGCGCGAGAGCCAGCTCGACCAGATCTGGCAGGAGGTCGGGAAGGCGCTGGGCGCCGCCGCTGTTGAGGCGGCGGACGATCAGGGTCGCTATGCCGCCGACGAGGGCCTGGTCGCGGACTTCCATGTTCAGCTCGGAGGGGGGCGGCTCGGGGCGGAGGGTCGCGGCGAGCAGCTGCATCGCCTCGCGGTAGCGGGCGGCGACCTCGCCGCCCGCGGCGAGGGGCTCGATCAGGAAGCAGCGGGCGATGGCGGTGTCGCGGGAGAGGACATCGAGCAGGGCGGCGAGGCGGACGCGCACCCGGTCGGGCCAGGCCTCCCCCGCTCCTGGCGCCGCCAGCATCGAGTCGAGGACATGGGCCTCGATCATCTCGAAGGCGGCGAGGAAACAGTCCTCCTTGCCCTCGAAGTACTCGTAGAAGGTGCGGCGGGAGATCTTCGCCGCCTTGGTGATGCTCGCGATCGTCGCCGCGTTGTAGCCGTGCCCGGCGACCGCCTCGACGACGCCGTTGAGCAGGCGTTCGCGCTGGTTCTCAGCGACGAAGATGCGCGGCAGGCCGTGCCGGCCCGGCGGCAGGCGCTCGCTGCCCGCCAGGGTCCCGGCCGCTTGTGAGCCCTGCTCAGCCATCTCCTAGGTACGGGGCCAGGGCGATGTCGATCAGTTCGGGATAGAGCGCCTCGAGCTTCCCGGCGCCGCCTGTCTCGAGGCGCTCGCGCAGCAACCAGGCGAGGGCCCCCGCGGTCGCCTCCTCATGGGTCGCCGGCAGGTCAACCGACGCCGTCGAGAGGGCCCGCCCCTCGCGCAGCTTCGCCGCGAGCCGGTCGAGCGTCGCCTCGAAGCGGGCGTTCAGCTCGGATCCCCCGCTCTGCGCCTCGACTAGGCAGAGGCGGGCCCTCGCCGGGGCCTCGACGACGAGGGCCGTCGTCGTCCGCAGGCCGGTCGCCAGCCGCTCCGGCCAGGAGAGCTCGCCCGCCTCGCCGGCCTCGCGGATCGCGACCTCGATCCGCTCCATGCCCCAGCCCACGGCTCGGTCGAAGGCGGCGACGAAGCACTCTTCTTTGCCGGCGAAGAACTCGTAGAAGGTGACCGAGGAGACCCCCGCCTCCTTGACGATCGCTTCGATCGAGGTGCCGGCGCAGCCGCGCTCGGCGCTCAGCCGCTCGGCCGCGTCGAGGATCCGCTCGCGCTGCGGGGACGATGCAAGCGGCCCGTCGGTCTCCTTCCCCCGCCGCGGAGACGGCTTGGTCGCCAGTCTTTGCGAGAGGTACTGCATGCCTCCGAGAGTAGCCGACTTGAAAAAGATTTCATATCTGACGAAAAAGGAGTAGTTTTTATAGGGCGTATGTCAGCGAAAGCCTCAGCAGCTGCTAATCGGGTCGATTCGCTGGGAGCAGACCAAGGCTCCGAGCTCGATGTGCGCGAGGGGGCGATGGAAGCGGTACTGGCGGTCTGCGGCGAGGTCGGCTTCCGCGAGACCTCGGTGCGCGCGATCCTCGAGCACAGCGGCGGGCACCGGGCGCAGTTCTACCAGCACTTCGAGAGCAAGGAGGACTGCTTCGCCCAGGCTTACGCGGTCTGGATCGAGCGGCTCGGTGTCAGCGTGCTCGAAGCGGCGGCGACCGCTCCGGGGTGGGAGGCCGGCGTCCGCGAGGCGATAGTGCGCCTCTTTCAGTTCGTCACCGCGCGGCCGGCGATCTCCAGGGCGCTCTTCGTCGAGGTGCAGATCGCCGGCGAGCCGGCGCTGGCCCGCCACGAGGCCGCGGTCGAGCGCCTCGCTGCGACGATCGACAGCGTCCGCGCCGACATCGACCCCGCCGAGGCACCGCCGGAGGCGACCGGCGCCTTCGTCGTCGGCGGGATCGAGTCCTGCGTCTGCGAGGCGCTCGGCGCCGGCGATCCGGGGCGCCTCTGGGAGACGCTGCCCGAGCTGATGCACTTCGCCGCCGGCTCCTACTTCGGCAAGGAGGAGGCCGAAGGCGCCTTCGAGCGGGCGAGCGAGCTGCTGGAGCGCGAGCGGACGCGGCTGACGGGGGTCGAGGAAGAGGCCGAGGAGAGATGACTGAGCTGCGCCTCGTCGCCGGCACCGCCCTCGCCGAGCCGGCGGAGGCCGAGGCCGTGCCGACGCTGCGCCTCCCCCCCGGCCACCACGGCATCCCGGCCGACCTGGTCCGCGCGCACCAGCGCCTGCGCTTGCTCGAGGCAGCGGCGACGGCCGTCGCCGAGCAGGGCTACGGCCGCATCACCGCGGCCCGCGTGACCGAGCTGGCCGGCGTCTCCAGCCGCACCTTCTACCAGCACTTCGAGGACCTCTGGGCCTGCCTCCTGGCGGCGTATGAGACTGAGGCGAGCCGGCTCTGCGAGGAGATCGAGGGGGCCTGCGCGGCGCTGGTCGAGGCGCGCGGCCCCGTCGCCGAGGCGGACCGGCGTGGCCGGGCTCGCACCGGCATCGCCGCGGCGCTCGGCTTCCTCGCCGCCGAGCCCGACGTCGGCCGCCTGCTCAGCGCCGAGCCACCGCCGCAGATCGCGGCGCTGACCGGCGCGCGCCGCGATCTGATCGAGCGCCTCGGCGCGATGCTGCGCGACGTGCTCACCGACCCCGACAGGGCAACACCGCTGCCCGGGCTGGAGCGCCGCCTGATCGGCGCCGCGATGGCGCTGGTATCGACCCGCGCCGGCGGTGGCGACCCGCAGCGCCTGCACGATCTCGAGCCGGAGCTGAGCGATCTCCTGCTCGCCTCGCTGTAACAAGCGCTGCCTAGAGCTGCGTCGCTATCAAGCCCATGAATCCAGCGATCAGGGTCGCGATGACGCCACCGCTGATCTGCAGCAGCGTTCGATTCAAACCGTCGAAGCGCTGGTTCATTTCCGTCCGCAAGCCCTTGATGTCCTCGTCCATCCGTTTGAAGCCAGCATCCATCCCCTGCTTCATGTCGTCCAGCCGCGCGTCGGTCCAACTCTCTCTCATGGTCTCCATGATTGCACCCTAAAGATTGCGGCGTCGCGAGTGTCGCTCGGAACCAAAATCTTCTGCGACACCTCTGAGTCAAATTGCGCCAGGCCAGCGTGGGCGCTGTAAATTGCCTAAGTGACGAAAGTCACGTATATCCCATCACTGTAGAAGCTCAGCGGCTCGGAGGGGCGATCTAGGCGGTGGCTGAGCGCGCCGACGATCTACTCGGGGAAGAACTCCTTGAAGGAGGTCAGTATCCCTTCGACGGCTGCACCCATCGCTTTGATTCCGTCAGAGAGGACGGTGATTCTTTCGCCGGGACTGAACTCAGCCTCAAATCCTGCCTCCAAGAACATTGGTCCGGTCACGCGCACATTTGGCTCGACGCCGGGCCGGAAGCGGAACCGCGCAAGCTCTGCGCGACCTTCGAGCACGTCAAAGGAATGCCCTCCGCGCTGCTCGACCAATATGGCGTCCGGATTCCATCTGATGCTGTCGTTGATCGCTTTGCCTCTCGCGGGGAAGACGTTGAAACCGTGGATCGTTCGGTGCTTGTCGATTCGCGAGAGCGCACTCAGCGTCGCCAGCGGCGTCAGACGCGCCGCCCACTTGATCGGATCTGCGGGAGGCGGTTTAAACCAAGGTGGGAGCTGGGTGTTCTTGTACGGCTGATATTTCTCGATGAGTGTCCATATCGGGCCGCCCTTTTCAATCCCATGCAGCGGCCCGAGACCTCGCTTCTTGGCCCGTTGCTGGACATCGTTGATGAAGCCGTCCTTGTTCCCATAAATTGGGAAATAGGTCCAGCTTCCCGGCTGACCCCCGGAGACCTTGACCAGCTGCCAAACCGCATGATCAAGAGCGGAGCGCAAGTTGTGGACCATGTCCCCCGAGATAATGCTGGGGCGGAGTGGGAACTTCCCGAGACTGATACCGACTACTTTCCAGTCGCCATCGTCTTCGACAAATGGGGCCTTGGCGCTCGCTTTGACTGCGACGTCGCTCGCTTGCTCAATCGAGTTGAAGTGCTCTAGTCCTCGCCTCAGCTTTTCAAAAGCACTATCCAGCGATGGTGCTTCCTCCCGCATTCGCCATCCCTTCGTAAAGCTGCTTGACAAATGATCTTGTGTCAAGTAACTTTACACTATGCCACCTGCCAACCGCCACGAACCGCGCCGAGCGAAGTCCTCGACTTCGGACTATTCGGTTACGGAGTTCCTGCGGGACTTCCCCGACGATGCCGCCTGCCTGGAGCATCTATGGCGCACTCGGCATTCCCCGGACGGAGAACACGCTTACTGCCCCAAATGCGGCTCTGAGCGGGTCTTCAAGCGCTACGCGACCAAGCAAGGGCGGCAGTCATGGACCTGCACCGGCTGCGGGCACCACGTGCATCCCACGGCCGGCACGATCTTTCACAAGTCCTCGACCTCGCTTCAGCTTTGGTTCTACGCCATGTACTTGATGACGAGTACGCGATGCGGCATATCCGCGAAACAGCTAGAGCGAGAGCTTGGGGTTCATTACAAGACCGCCTGGCGCATGTTCAACAAGATCCGCAACGAGTTGATGAAGGACGACGCCAAGCCGTTGAAGGGCAAGGTCGAGGTTGACGAGACCGGCGTCCACGGTCGCCCACGCGGGCCGCGAATGACCAAAAAAGAAGCTGCTCAGTGGCGCGAGCGCCAGGTCTCGGTGCTGGGCATGGTCGAGCGTGGCGGGCGGGTCAAGCTGCGCGTGATCAAGTCCCGTCGAGGCGAGCCGCTGAGTGGAGCCGTGCGGGCGAACGTCAACCCACAATCGATCATCTTCACGGACGACTGGCGCTCCTACCGGCCGCTTGGCCGGGAGTACGCAGGCCACAGCATCATCAACCACTCGGCGGGCGTCTACGTCCACGGCGATATCCACACGAACACGATTGAGGGCTTCTTCGGCAACCTCAAGACCGGGATGCGCGGCACCTACAAGAAGGTGTCGCAGAAATGGCTTCAGTCCTACCTGGACGAGTACGCCTGGCGCTACAACCAACGCCGCGACGGCCGGGGGATGTTCTTCGCCCTGCTCGACAACGCTGCTCGCTCTCCGCGATGAAAGACGCCGCCGCAATCAAGGGCATCCGGCGAGCCGCCAAGAGCCGCGAGCGGGCCGATGCCGCCCGCCACAAAGCGACGGACGAACTACGGCGCTACTGCAAGGAAGCGCAGGATGCTGGGGTCCCGGTCACTCAGATCGCTTTGGAGGCTGGTCTTTCCCGCCAGGGCGTTTACGACCTGCTGGCGGAGCGACCTTAGACACAGCAGCGTCGAAGTCGCCTTTAGTCGGGACCGGGATCTCGAGTCCCTTGTTCGTCTTCTGCTTGCGATCGGCCATCTGTGCTGAGTTTAAGGATGCGGATGATCGAGGGCGAGATTTTGGCCTACGCGGGAGTTGGTCGCCGACGAGGCTTAGTTCACGCCCTCGCCCTCGACCCGACGCACCCAACCGACACGGAGCGTAGGACTAGTCACGGAGCGTTCGTAGGGGCGGCGATCCTCAGACACGGACACCTCCATCTCCACTTGGTGATTCAGAGCCTCTCGAAGCTCGTCCAGTTGCTCATCTTGGAAGATGGCGCTCTCTACATCCAGCTCGCCATCGGTGCCACCGATGACATCGATTCGGATTTCCTTCTTCTTCGTGTCGATTCGGAACAGCTTGCCTCGGAGGGTTTTCGTCCCTAGGTCGTGTGGCGTCTTTTCGTTGAGCCAAGCAGCTTTTGACTGCGCTTCATCAGCCCTAACCTCAACCTCCGTTACGGCCTGCCCATTTCGAACCAGTTCCATCCGCAGGCCAGTGTCACCGCTTGCCAAGACTGCAAAGAGTCTTCGCAGCTCGTCGCCGATGCGCTCTGGTAGCTCCTGAAGCATCTCCTCTAGATCCGTGGTGGGTGCCAACAGATCGATCAGAGCGTCTAGCTCCTGGTACTCCTGCCCAACCATCTGACCATCGGGTGGCGTCAAACGCAGTGGGAGCGCATAACTGCCATGCAGAGACGGAAGTGCCTCCAGTTCCCGCCCCCCCGTCACTGCCGCGAGTGCGCCACGCCGATTGACGTCCGATCCAGACTTATTCACCTGAACCGCATGAAAGAGCTTGTCTAGGTGCTCCAGCAAGCCCCAGAGAGTCCCTACTCGGATCGCGTTGTCTTCCGACCTGCCAAGAGCAACGAAAAGGCCGTCATCGACTAGTCGTCGTATGCGAGCTGGCAGGCCAGCGAAATTTCGGATTGGCTCGAACTCCGGAGGGGGCAGATCCGGTTCTTTGTCGGCGGGATCGGGCAGATCCTCGCCGTTCACCGAATGGCGACCGCGATGAACGCTAGGACTAGCTCAGTACCGATTAGAAGCATTGCGATCCCGCAAGCTATCGCAGCCTTATCGACAGCGACGGCTCGCTCCGCATTGACTGCCCGGCGATCATCGGCAATTTTCGCGTAGGCATCAACGAGCTTCGCCCCAACGGCTGGATTGCCCGCATAAGCAGCGTCTCGGTAGTCGCGAATCGTTTTGACCTTGAGCGCTTCGTCATTTCGGAGCCTCCAGGCTTCGTAGCTCCAAGTGAAAGCAATCCCAAGCCCTATCGTTGCTATCCCTCCCGCAGCCGCAAGCCAAGGAACAAGAGACGAGGCGGCCTGAGTTTCCGTCGCACCAAGCGTTTCATTGATCAACGCGGCCACGACGGCCTGAACGACCGCGAAGAATGCCCCGGCCACCGTGATCATGTTGCGCGACTTCGCATCTAGGCGTTCGCTGCGTTTGAACTCCTCATCGATGATTGCGGTCGCCGCATCGAGGAGGATCGAGAGCTGGGTTGCCCCACCGTCGCCTCCCTTTATGGGCATATTCGCCGGTGACTCAGCAGGTTCCGACACAGGACCTATCGTCTCACTTTCGTCGGCCGACGGGACGTGCAGTGTCAGGGGGGGTCGCACCGCTTAAAGCGTTCGCCCCAAGCGGGGCGAACGGGCTAACGCCCCTTCGATGATCTCGATGAAGCACAGAGCCGCTGCCGTGGTTAGCCATTGCCCTCACGCTCAACCTCAAACCGGCGATGGACGATCCCAAGACCCGGAACGTCGGTTTCGATGAACTGCCCAACGGTGATCTCGCCCGGCTCCCAATCGATCCCCTCCAACAACTCGGCGGGGTTGACGTTGAGCGCGGCGGCGATCTTGACCAGCGTGTCGATGCGCGGGACTCGCGCCCCGCGCTCCAACAGGCCGATCTCGGTCCGGTGCAGTTGGGCACGGAGGCCGACCTGTTCCTGCGACATACCCGACCGCCTGCGGTAGCGCCGCAGGTTCTTGGCGAAGCGATCAGCGCACTTCACCTCACGCCTCCAGAATCTCGATGAAGCGGAGCGCCGCCCGCGTCGGCTGGATCAAGCCGCCCTCGCTATGGAGAAGCCCGACGCCCGTCAGATCACGGACCGCTCGCTCGTAGCGGTCGCCCTCGGCGAAGTCCTCGGGATCACCGATTAGCTCGCGCACCAGATCGGGGATGATTAGGTGCGTTGGATGGAGCGCCAGGACGTGCATGAGCATGATGCTCTGATCGCGGATGTCCTGGGCGTGATTGGAGCGCTTTGGACGCGCCCCGTTAGCCTTGCCGTGCATGGGAAGTACCCCTTCCTGTGCCAGGCCGGGGGCTGTTCACGCAGCGCCCCGGCCGCTTTTCTGTTGACGGCGAAGGAAGCTAGGGCGCGTCAGAGACGGATTTCGCTTCTACAGTGATGGGATATACGTGACGAAAGTCACAGCCGCTATAGACACCCGCGTTCGAGGGTAGGAGATTCCCGTGCCAACCGCGTCCCAGAAGCCACTGGAGCTGATTCTTGCTCGCAATCTGATGTCGGCCCTGTCGACGCCTGCCTTCCTGGTCGACGAGGGGGGACTGCTCGTCTTCTACAACGAGGCGGCGGGCATGCTGCTCGGCAAATCGTGGGAGGAGCTCGGCACCGTCGGCCCGCAGGAGTGGGGGCGTATCTTCGGTCCCTTCGACGGCAACGGCGAGCCGATCCCTTATGACGAGCTGCCGCTGGTCGTCGCCGTGCGCGACGACCGCCCGGCCCACGCCAACTTCGAGATCCACTCGATCGACGGCACTCGCCACCAGGTCGAGGCCTCCGCCTTCCCGATTCAGACCGCGCATGGGTCGCGCGGCGCGATCGCCGTCTTCTGGCCCGCCGCCGAAAACGGAACGGGCAGCTGAGTTGAAGGCGAAGCTCTGGGGCACGCGCGGTTCGGTCCCTTCCCCAGGGCCGGAGACGATCCGCTACGGCGGAAACACCTCCTGCATCGGCGTCACCCTCTCGGACGGCTCGCTGCTGGCGCTCGACGCCGGCACCGGCATCCGCAACCTCGGCCTCTCCCTCCCCGAGGAGCCGACCCGCCTGCACATCCTCCTCACTCACCTGCACCTCGACCACATCCAGGGCCTCGTCTTCTTCGCCCCCGCCTTCCGCCCACAGACCGAGATCGTGATCTGGGGCCCCGCCTCTCCGGAGGCCTCGCTGCGCGACCGCATCGCCCGCTACATCTCGGCGCCGCTCAGCCCGGTTGAGGTGCGCGAGCTGCCCTGCGACGTCTCCTTCCGCAGCACGCCGGAGACCGAGTGGGAGATCGGCCCGGCGCGGATCCGCGCCGCCTCGGTCTCCCACCGCGGCCCCACGCTCGGCTACCGGATCGACGACGGCGAGGACTCGCTCGCCTACATCCCCGACCACGAGCCCGCGCTCGGCGCCAACCTCGACACGCTCGAGGAGGAGTGGATCTCCGGCTTCGGCCTCGCCCGCGACGCCTCGCTGCTGATCCACGACGGCCAGTACGCCGACTCCGAGTACCCCGAGCACCTCGGTTGGGGGCATTCCTCGATCTCGCACGCACTCAGCTTCGCCCGCCGCACCGGCGCCGACCGCACCGTCCTCTTCCATCACGACCCGCTGCATTCCGACGAGCAGCTCGACCTGCTCGGGGCGGAAGCACAAGACCGCTGGGTGGCCGCGGGGGGCGCTCCGGAGGCGGTCGAGCTTGCCGCCGAGGGGGCCGAGTTGGATGTGCGCACGGTGGCGGCGAGCCCGCTTCCGACGACCTAGCTAAACTATCCGTCCCCGTTTCGGTACGAATGGAGTACTTTTCTCGTTTGGTCCGTTACGCTGCACCCTGGGATGTCCTTCACCTCCAGTCGGATCGACTCCAGGACTGAGCGCTCTGCGCTGGTCCGAGGCGCCCTCTCGGTTGCGCGCCGCTCGCACGCCGGCCAGTTCCGCCAGACCGGTTGCGACGAGATCGCCTTCATCGAGCATCTGCTGGCCGTCGGCGAGCTGCTGGCGGAACAGAGCTACCCTGACGAGGTGCTCGCCGCCGGCCTGCTGCACGACGTCGCCGAGCACGCGGACGTCGAACCCGAGTCCCTGCGCGCCCGCTTCGGCGATGAAGTAGTCGAGCTCGTCGAGGCCCTGACCGAAGACCCGACGATCCCCGACTACGAGGAACGCAAGCAGGAGCATCGCGAGAGGGTGGCCGCGGCCGGGCCGCACGCGCAGGCGATCTTCGCCGCCGACAAGGCCACCAACGTCGCGGTCCTGCGCGAGGCCTACGAGATCCTCGGCGAGGGGGTCGACGAGGATCTGCCGGTCTCCCTCGATGCCAAGATCCTCGTCTGGGAGTTCGACCTCGAAATGCTCTTCTCGAAGTCGCCCGACAGCGCGCTGGTCGAGAGGTTTGCCGACGAGATGGTGGGGCTGTGGGGGCAGCGCGCCGAGGGAGAGCAGGCGTCCCTATGTTGAGCGGTCCTCGTTCCGCGCCAGCCTGAAGCGCTGCCGCAGCGGCAGGACCCCCCAGAGCAGGACGAACATCAACGCCGCGGCCGCGCCGAAGATCGCCGTGGCGACCCCGCCGAAGAGAACGTCGGTGATCAGGGTGACCGCGCCGGTCATCGCCAGCGCGAGGAAGGCGAGGCCGGCGATCGAGAGCCGATTGGAGACGAACACCAGCTCCTTCTTCTGCTGCAGATGGAAGGTGAGCCGGTGGTAGGCGGTCGGCGAGATCAGCAGAGCGGCCGAGATCGCGGTGCAGAGCAACGTCGCGAAGTAGACCTTTTCCTGAAACGGGGTGATCTTGGTGAAGTTCCGCTGGAACGGAACGGCAAGCAGGAAGGCGAAGAGGACCTGAACCCCGGGCAGCGCCACCCGCAACTCCTGGAGCAGCTCGCCGAGGTTGCGGTCTAGGCGCTCGTCCTCGCTCTCCTCCCTGCCGGAAGGACGGTCGGTCATATGCCCACGATAGGCAAATAGGATCGCTCTGTGGGACGCCTCGCCGTCATCCTCGGCAGCGGCGCCGCCGGCCCAGGTGGCACGGAGATCGCCGCCGCCGCCGAGCGTCACGCGGTCGTGCTGCAGCGCCATGGCCCCGCCGATGCCTACGTCCTCCCCCACCGGATCGACCACGAGGCCAACCTGCGCTCACTCGGCGAGGCCGGCTGCGACCGGGTGCTGGCGATCTGCTCGGTTGGCTCGCTCGACGCCGGGCTCGGAGTCGGCAGCTTCGTCTGCCCACACGATTTCATCGCCCTGCAGGTCACGGTCACCAGCTTCGACGACCCGCGTGGCCACGCGATGCCCGGCTTCGACGCGACCTGGCGCGGCGAGGTCCTCGCCGCCTGGGAGGCGAGCGGCGCCGGCTCGCTGCGCGACGGCGGGGTCTACTGGCAGACCAACGGCCCGCGCTTCGAGACCCCCGCCGAGATCGGCCTGATCGCCGCCCACGCCGATCTGGTCGGGATGACGCTGGCCTCGGAGTGCATCGTCGCCGGCGAGCTGGGCCTGCCCTACGCGGCCGTCTGCGTGGTCGACAACCTGGCTAACGGGATCGAGGCGCAGCCGTTGTCGCCGGTCGAGCTGGAACGCCACCGCGAGCGCAACGCGGCTCGTCTCCGCGACGCGCTGGCCGCGGCGCTGCCGGTGCTGGCTCGATGACCCTGGCGGTTACAGGAGCGGCGCTCGACGGCGAGACCGTTGGGCTGCGCTGCGTGGACGGGGCGATCGCGGCTATCGGGCCCGAGGTCGTCGCCGAGGCCGGCGACGAGGCGATCGACGCAGGTGGGATGCCGCTCGTCCCCGCCTTGGTCAACGGCCACACCCACGCCGCGATGACGCTGTTCCGAGGCTACGGCGGCGACCTGCCGTTGATGCGCTGGCTGCAGGAGAAGATCTGGCCGATCGAGGCGAAGCTCGAGGCCGAGGACGTCTGCTGGGGCACGCGGCTCGCCTGTGCCGAGATGATCCGCACCGGCACCGGCCATTTCTGGGACATGTACTGGCAGCCCGAGGCGACGGCGCGGGCGGTCAAGGACGCCGGGATGCGGGCGACGATCGGCGGGCCGCTCTTCGATGCCGACGGCCGCACCGCCGAGGCGCGGGCCCGGGTGAGCGGAGAGCTCGACGCGCTGGCCGGCAGTCCCGGTGAGATCGCCGCCGCCCTCGCCCCGCACTCGATCTACACGGTCAGCGAAGCGCTGCTGCGCTGGGCCGGAGAGCAGGCCGCCGAGCGCGGCCTGGCGCTCCAGATCCACCTATCCGAGACCGAGCAGGAGGTGAACGACTGCCTCACCGCCCACGGCGAGCGACCCGCCGCGTATCTCGACCGGCTCGGCCTGCTCGGCGAGCGCACGGTGCTCGCCCACGGCGTCTGGCTCGACCAGGCGGAGCTGGAGCTGATCGCGGAGCGCGGTGCCACCGTGGTCGCCAACCCGGTCGCCAATATGAAGCTGGCGGTCGGCGGAGTCCTCCCCTACCCGGCGGCGCGCCAGGCCAGCGTCGCGATCGGACTCGGCACCGACGGGCCCGGCTCCAACGACTCGCTCGACCTGCTCTCCGACCTGAAGACCTTCGCCCTAACCCAGCGCCACGCAGCCGGCGACGCAACCGTCATCCCGGCAGACGAGGCGCTGGAGATCGCGACCGGCGCCCGCGCGCCGCTGCTCGGCGGGGGCGCGAAGCCGCTCACCGCCGGCGCGCCAGCCGACTTCCTGCTCCTGCGCGGCGACTCGCCGGAGCTCGGCATCGGCGACCTCGCCTCCGACCTCGTCTACGCCGCGAACGGCTCGGTCGTCGACACGACCGTGGTCGCCGGCCGGGTGCTGATGAGTGGCGGCGAGGTCGAGGGGACGGCGGAGATCGTCGCCCAGGCCCGTGAGAGAACGGACAGGTTGGGTATAGGCTCAACCTGAGTGCCCGCTGCAGTCCGCTTCGAGAACGCGACCAAGCGCTACGGCAGCTCTACCGAAGCTGCGGTCGAGCGGCTCAGCCTGGAAGCCGCGGCCGGTGAGATCTGCGTTCTAGTCGGTCCGTCGGGCTGTGGCAAGACGACCGCGATGCGGCTGGTCAACCGCACGGTCGAGTTGAGCGAGGGCGACGTACTGATCGGCGGCGAGTCCGTGCGAGAGCGCGACCCGGCGCGGCTGCGGCGCGAAATCGGCTACGTGATCCAGGAGGTCGGCCTCTTCCCCCACCGCACGATCGCCCAGAACATCGGCACCGTGCCGCAGTTGCTGGGCTGGAAGAAGGACAGGATCGAGGCGCGCACCGCCGGGCTGATCGAGTTGATCGGCCTCGACCCGGAGCTGGGCGAGCGCTACCCGGCGCAGCTCTCCGGCGGCCAACAGCAGCGCGTCGGGGTGGCGCGAGCGCTCGCCGCCGACCCGCCGGTGATGCTGATGGACGAGCCCTTCGGCGCGATCGACCCGATCAACCGCGAGCGCCTGCAGAACGAGTTCCTCCGTCTGCAGGCGGAGATCCGCAAGACGATCCTCTTCGTCACCCACGACATCGACGAGGCGATCAAGATGGGCGATCGGATCGCGATCATGCGAAAGGGTGGCCACCTCGCCCAGTTTGCGACGCCGGCCGAACTGCTGATGGCGCCCGCCGACGAGTTCGTCGAGGACTTCGTCGGAGCCGACCGCGCCCTGAAGCGGCTGGCGCTGATGCGCGTCTCCGACATCGACCTCTGGGAGGCACCGCTTGCCTACGTCGGCCAGCCGACCGCAGAGGTGCGGGCGAAGCTGCAAGGCGCCGAGGTCCCATACCCACTGCTGGTCGACTCCCAGCGCCGGCCGCTTGGGTGGCTCTCGGAGCGCGACCTGGCCGCCGAGACGGTGCCGGCGCAACCTGACTCGCCGCTCGGCCCGCTGCTCGACCGCGACGACGTGATGCGCGACGCGCTCGCCGACCTGCTGCAGGGCGAGGCCCAGTACGCCGCGGTGACCGATCACCAGGGCCGGATCGACGGCGTGCTCTCGGTCGAGATCATCTCCGAGTTCCTCGCCTCGCCCAAGGCGAAGGTCGACGAGAACAGCGCCGTGGAGCGACCGCGTGACTAGCTATCTACTGCCGCTCGCCAAGGTCGGCGAAGTAGGCGAAGGCTTCTTCAAGGAACGGACGTCGGAGACGCTGCCCTGCCAGGCGCAAAGCGACCACCTCTTCTGCTTCGGCTGGGCAAAGGAAAACATCGGCAGCTTCACGACGCCGACCGAGCAGCACCTCGAACTGGTCCTCATCTCGGTCGTCATCGGCTTCGCCATCGCGATCACTCTCGCCCTGCTGGCGCACCGGCGGCGCTGGCTGCAGGCGCCGCTGCTGGGGATCACCGGCGTCATCTACACCGTGCCCAGCATCGCCTTCTTCTTCCTCCTGCTGCCGGTCACCGGGCTTGGACGGGACACGGTGATCGTCGCGCTCAGTGCCTACACGCTGCAGACCATCTACCGCAACGCGATCACGGGACTGGCCAACGTCCCGACCGCGACCAAGGACGCGGCCCGGGGCATGGGACTGACCGACCGTCAGATCCTCTGGCGAGTCGAGCTGCCCTTGGCCACGCCGGAGATCGTCGCGGGACTGCGCATCGCGACCGTCAGCACGGTCGCCCTGGCAACGCTGGCCGTCTTCGTCAACGGCGGCGGGCTCGGGGTGAAGATCTACGGCAGCGGCAACCTCACCTTTCCGACCAGCATCATCATCGCCGCCGGGATCGCGATGCTGATGGCCTTCGCCTTCCACCTGGCCCTGGTCTGGATCGAGCGCCTGGCGACCCCCTGGCGAAGGGTGGCAGCGGGATGATCGGCGCCCTTCTCCCGCCCTTCGTTCCCGCCTCGATCGGCGGCGCGATCGAATTCATCTTCGAGCCGCAGAGCTCGAACGTCACCGGCGGCAAGAAGGTGGGTGGGCTCGAACAGGTGATCGAACTGACGCTGAACCAGCTCGAAGTCACTCTCTTCGCCCTGGTGCTGGCAATCGCGATCGCACTGCCGATCGGCCTCTACCTGGGCCACCGCGGCGTCGGCGAGCTGTTCGCGGTGGGACTGGGCAACGTCGGCCGGGCGGTTCCCGAGCTGGCGCTGATCGCGCTGATGGCGGCGGTGATCGGGGTGGGTTTGCTCAACCTGACGATCGCGCTCGCGGTGCTCGGCGTGCCACCGATCCTCACCAATGCCTTCGTCGGCATCCGCCAGGTCGACCGCGCCCCGGTCAACGCGGCACGGGGAATGGGAATGACCGAGGCGGAGATCCTCCTCAAGGTCGAGATGCCGCTCGCCGTGCCGACCCTGATGGCCGGCATCCGCAGCGCCACGATCGCGATCGTGGCCACCGCCACGATCGGGCCGATCGCCGGCGTACTCACCCTCGGCGACTTCATCATCAACAACAACGTCTATGGCGACAACGGCCTGCTCGCCGGCGGCATCCTCGTCGCCCTGCTCGCCCTCACGCTCGAGTCCCTCCTCGCCTGGCTGCAACGTCTGCTCACTTCGAGAGGCTTGCGGCTCAGTGCGGCCTGACGCTTTCCCAAAGACGACCGCAATGCAATCGACAAGAGAGGAAGCACAGTGAGAAACACGACCCAGAGGGGGCGCGCCTCCGTAGCAGTGCTGCTCGCGCTCTTCCTCAGCCTCGGAGTCGCTGCCTGCGGCTCGAGCAATGACAGCAGCACCGAAGGCGAAGAAGGCGGCGGTGCGATCGTCTCCAACCCGAAGAACGGGAAAGTCAGCCTGACGATCGGCTCGAAGAACTTCCCCGAACAGGAAATTCTCGGGGAAATCTATGCCCAGGCGCTGAAAGCGGCCGGATACAAGGTGAAGAGCGCGCTCAACCTCGGCTCCGAAACGGTCGCCCACAAGGCGGTCAAATCGGGGCAGATATCCGGTTACCCGGAGTACGCGAGCACGGCGCTGACCTCCTTCTTCGGACTGGAACCGGAAGAAGTTCCCGCCGGCGCCCAGGCGGCCTATGAAAAGGCCAACGAAGAATTCGAAAAGGAAGGCTTGACGGCCTTCCCGCCGACCCCGTTCGCCAGCGCCAACGCGGTCGGGACGCTGAAGAAGACGGCTGAAAAGGAAGGGCTGAAGACGATCTCCGACCTGAAGGGCAAGTCGGAACAGCTCAGCCTCTACGGCTCGCCCGAGTGCCGCCAGCGGATCGACTGCCTCGCCGGGCTCGAAAAGTACTACGGCCTCAAGTTCAAGTCGTTCACCCCAGTCGACATCGGCCTGCGCTACAAGGTCCTCGAAACGGGTCAGGCCGACCTATCGATCCTCTTCACCACCGACGCGCAGCTCTCGGCGGAGAAGGACAAGTTCGTCATCCTCGAAGACGACAAGCACGTCTTTCCGGCGGGCAACATCATCTTCGTCAGCAAGGCCTCGACGGCGGAAAAAGCCGGGCCCGACTACGAAAAGACGATCGTCCAGGTCCAGGAAGGCCTGACGCTGCCGGTCATGCAGGAGCTCGACGCCCGGGTCGAACTCGAAAAGCAGTCGCCGGCCAAGGCGGCCGCCGCGTACCTCAAGGAAGCCGGCTACACCGGCTGAGCGTCGACTGACGAGGACTGCGGTCGAGGTTTGGGTCGCTCAGCGCACCTAACCTCGACCGCCCTCGCCTCAATCCGGGCGAAGGAGACGTGGGCCGCCCAGGCGGCGGAGATGCCCGCGATCGCCGCCAGGAGCAGCGCCACCCGCGGGTCGTAGGCCTCGGAGAGCCAGCCCGTCAGCGGTCCCCCGATCGGGGTCGAGCCGAGGAAGACGACCGAGTAGAGCGCCATCACCCTGCCCCGCATCGCCGGCTCGACCGCCAGCTGAAGAGTCGAGTTGATGCTGGCCGCAAAGGTGACGGCGGCGGCACCCAACAGGGCGAGCATCGGGATCTCGAATGCCAGTGCCGGCATCGCCGCCGCGAGTAGGGCCGAGACGCCGAAGGCAAGCGCCGCGGCGGCGATCAGACGCGGGCCGGTGCGACCGTGGGCACCGGTGATCAGCGCGCCCGCGACCGAGCCGACGCCCATCGCCGAGACCAGCACCGCGTAGGTACTGGCGCCGCCGTCGAAGCTGAAACGGGCGAGCAGTGGCAGCACCACCTGGAAGTTGAAGCCGAAGGTGCCGACCAGCGCCATCAGCGCCAGCGGCACCGCCAGCGCCGGCGTTCGCTTGACGTAGCGCAGGCCGGCGCGGATCGCCCCCGGCTCGCGGCCGCCCATGGGCGCCGCCCGCAGCTGCGCGGGGTCCATCCGCCAGAGGGCGAGGATCATCGCCGCGAAGGTGAGGGCGTTGACGCCAAAGCAGGGCCCGACGCCGAACGCCGCGATCAGCAGCCCGCCGATCGCCGGGCCGACGATCCGCGCCGATTGGACGATGACGCTGTTGAGGCTGACCGCGTTGACGACCCGGTCGGGGCCGACCATCTCGATCACGAAGCTCTGCCGGGTCGGGTTGTCGACCGCGTTGACGGAGCCCATCGCGAAGACCGCGAGGTAGACCATCCAGGGAGCGACCGTCCCGCCCTCGGTCACCGCAAAGAGGCCGATCGCGGGAAGCGCCATCAGCGCCTGGGTCACCATCAGCAGGCGCCGCTTGGGGAAGCGGTCGGCAAACAACCCACCCCAGGCGCCGAAGAGGAGCATCGGCAGGAACTGCAGGGCGGTGGTCAGCCCGACGGCGAGGCCGCTGCCGGTAAGGCTGAGGATCAGCCAGACCGCGGCCACCGTCTGCATCCAGTTGCCCGACAGCGAGACGACCTGGCCGGCGAAGTAGCGCCGGTAGTTGGGGACGGAGAGCGAGTGGAAGCTGCGCCTCACCGCGGCGCTCAACTCGGCTCCTCCAGGATCCCCTCGAGGATCTCGGCCGCCCGCTCCAGCGTCTCGACGTCGCCGGCAGGCAGGTCGCGCATGCGGCGGGCCAGGTAGGCGTTCTTGCGGCGCCGCATGCGGCGCAAGCGCTCGCGTCCCGTCGCGGTGATGCTGACCAGGGCGCTGCGCCCGTCCTCGGGGTCCGGTGCCCTCTCCACCAGGCCGGCTTCGCCGAGCACGCGCAGCGTCCGCGTCGCCGTCGGCCGCTTCACCCGCTCGATCTCGGCCAGCTCGCTGGGCGTCAGCGGCCCACGCCGCTCGACGGTCACCAGCGCCGCCGCCGAAGTCGGGGTCAACTCGCCCACCGCCCCCGCGGCCTCTTGGCGCAGGCGCCGTGAGGTCCGCACGATCGCCATCCGCAGGCGGGCGGCGGAGTCGGTGAGTGCGGCGCCAGCAGTGCCCTGAGTCGTTAGCATTGGTAATTAGCATATCAAACTAAATACGAGGACGATGGAGCCCCTCCTAAAACCTTATGTATCTCTGAGTACTTACTAATCGCCTTGACACACCGCGCACATTGCTCATAGGGTTCGCCTCCGTCTACTCATAGTTCTTTGAGCACAACAGGCAGGGATAGAACGGCCACCGCCGTTCGAGCGTCACGCAACCAATCAGATACGTACGTCACATGGGACTTTCGAAAATCGAGGTGGGACGCCTCGCAATCATGCAGCGCTCACCTGCGCGGTACGTCGAGAGGCGGGTCGAACACCTGGATCTCTCCGACGACTATCACTATGGAGTCACGGTCACGCAGCAGGTAGCAGTCCCCTCGCACGGCTCCAGCAGTGAGACGGCCGACCTACTGGTGCCCCTGGGGCAGTTCTCCAAGGATCAGATGCCGAACCTGCGAGTGACCAGCCCCGATGGAACTGTCCTGCCCCTGCTGAAGCGGGAGGAACGCAAGCAGCTCGGCGCGAGCCTGTTCAACGCGCGTTGGCATGACCGCTTCTTCGCGGGCATCGCGGGAGAAGCCAGGGATGAAGCCCTGGCGCTCTGGCATGGCGAGATGTACTTCACCGTGGGAGAGATCGTGGTGAACTCCAAAGAAGCGGCAGAGGAGCAGGTCGACGAGCTGAAAGAGCATCTGATCGAGCAGAGCGAGGCGGCGCCGTCAGACGAATTGCGCGCCTTCCCCCTGACCGTCCTCGAAGAGGACGAGTTCTGGCGGGACCTGCGCTCCCTTGCCAAAACGCGGCTCCTCGTGGCAAAGATGCGCGGTGAGCCGGAGCGCACCTACGTCGTCACCGTCCAGTACACCGAGCGTTTCCACTATCGCGACTACGCGAAAACCACCCTCAACGGGCTGATTCGCAAGGGGCTCGCCTGGCTCGGCCTGATCGGGATGCCGACCGCGCGCGCGGTCGCCAACCTCGGCCAGGCGGCCTCGCTTTGGATCGTCCAGCTCGTGCCCGAAGGGGCTGAGGCCCTTCGCTACTACTGGCGCCGGGAGGGCAGAGACACGCGGCCTCTCGAGCCGACGGCGGTAGAAAGGACGCGGGCCGTAGCCTCTCGACGCTACGAAAGGGACGACCCGGTCGAAAACGACTTGCTGCTCCTCGATGCGCAAATATCCCCTTCCTCAGCGATCGCCGCGACGATCGCACTGGCGGCGCTGCTGCTGGTCGTGTCGACGTACGTCTTCCAGGCCCTACCCGAACTTCGCAACCAAACCAGCAGCGAAGACCGGGCGATCCTGGTCGCCCTGGGCAGCATCTTCGCCGCCGTGCCGGCCGGGATCGCCGGGGCGCTCGCTTACCGCGGGCAGACCTTCGTCCGTCATGCCAGCCGCGGCCCACGCGTGCTTCTGGCGATCCTCTCCGGCCAGGCCGCCTTCTTCGCGGCGGTGGTCAGCCTCAAGAACCTCGACGACCTTTCCGAAGCAGTCGCTTACATATTGTCGATATATAGCTTGATTGTTATAGGAATTTTTAGTTTCATTCAACTTGGGCCAAGATGGCGAAAAAATGAAAGATCGCGCAGACAGACAGCTACTAAGAAGACTTCCCCGGTCGCCTGTCGACGCAACCAGATCCTTCAGGCGCTCGCCTTCCTGCTCTGCTGGGCGGTCATCGTGGTTGGCTTCGCCCGCACGCAGGCTGTCCTGCAACACGATCATTTCTTTTCTCCCGACTTTCCGGGTAATGTCTGGAGCGCATGGTGGTCATGGTTCGACTTCATGCCATATGAACATTTGGGCTCTGTTGAGTGCCGACCTTCGATCTGCTGACCGAGAGGTGGTTAGTTCGCATGGCTGATGACCACGATGTTCCGCACGAGGATGAGAGCAGCGCACCCCCTCCCGAGAGCGAGGTGAGCGTCGGGGTGGAGGAGACGGCCAGAGACTCGGAATCGCCGCACGAGGCGATGCTCCATAACAGCAGGGGCGGGCCTTATTACCTCGCGCCCGACAGCGCGGACCCACCTCCGAGCGGCATGTGGGCGATGCTCGACACGACCGCGGTCGAAGCTGAGGTCGCGCGGGTCAACGCGGATCTGGACGCGGGAATGTACTCGATGAACAAGCCCCCGTCGGCGCTTCGAAAGCGCCTGGAATCGGGTGGGCCGGCTGCACGCAACCTGCTCGCTTCACTCGAGCGCAGGGCCCGGCCCTCCGCAACGCCCGCAGACGTGGAGCGAACACCCCAGTAGCGACACAACCCCTGTAGGCCCTTGCCCGAGCACGTCGAATAGGCGTGGATGGCCGCTGAGATCGCCGAGAATCCAGTTCGCTACGGGCCGGGGATGGACGCGCGCAGCACGCGCGTCGCCGAAGTCCTCAACACGCCGATGCTGTTCGCCGCGGCGCTGACGATCCCCGCGGTGGCGATCAACGAGTCCCATCCGGGGGGCTGGCTGCTGGACGTCGCCCACGCACTCAACTGGATCATCTGGCTTGCCTTCCTCACCGAGCTCGTGGTGATGCTGGCGGTCGTGCCGGAACGGCTGACCTGGCTCAAGCACCACCCGCTCGACCTGATCATCGTCGTCTTCACGCCGCCAGTGCTGCCGGCCGGCCTGCAGAGCTTGCGAGTCCTGCGCCTGCTGCGCCTCCTCCGCCTGCTGCGCCTCGCCCAGCTCTCGCGCGAGGCCTTCTCGCTGCGCGGCCTGCACTACGCAGCCCTGCTCGCCGTGCTGACCGCGGTCGCCGGCGGCGCCCTCTTCGTCGGCTTCGAGAAGCACAGCCAGCACCTCACCGCCTGGGACGGGATCTACTGGGCGGTCACCTCGATGACCACGCTCGGCTCGAACATCTACCCGATGACGACCGGCGGCGAGATCGTAGGCGTCATCGTCGTGATCGTCGGCATCTCCTTCGTCGCCCTGCTCACCGGCGCGATCGCCCAGCGCTTCCTCGGCCCCGAGATCGCCGAAGTCGAGGCGGAGCTGGAGGCCGAGGCGGCATCGGCCGAGGCGATAGCCCTGCGCGAGCTGCGTAACGTCCGCGAGCAGCTCGAGGCCCTCGAGGTGGCGGTCGAGCGCATGGTCGACGAACGCACTCCGCGCTGACGCTCAGCCTTCGTCGTCGCGGCGCGCGGCGATCTTCGACTCCAACTCCTTCATCACGCCGGGATCGCGCAGGGTGGTGACGTCGCCCAGCTCGCGGCCCTCGGCGATGTCCCGCAGCAGGCGGCGCATGATCTTGCCGGAGCGCGTCTTGGGCAGGTCGCCGGACCAGATAACCCGTTTGGGCCGCGCCAGTTTGCCGATCCGCGCGGCGACGTGCTCGGAGAGCTCGGCAGCCATCTCGTCGTCGCCATCGCGGTCGCCCTCGAGCGTGACGAAAGCGCAGATCGCCTGTCCGGTGTCCTCGTCGCTCTGCCCGATCACGGCCGCCTCGGCGACCTTCGGGTGGGAGACGATCGCCGACTCGACTTCCGCCGTGGAGAGGCGGTGGCCGGAGACGTTGACGACGTCGTCGATCCGCCCCAGCACCCAGAGGTAGCCATCCTCGTCTTCGCGGGCGGCGTCGCCGACCAGGTAGGTCTCCGGGCCGAAGCGCGAGAAGTAGGTCTCGATGAACCGCTCTTCCTCGCGGTAGAGCGTGCGCAGCATGCCGGGCCAGGGGCGGCGCAGGACAAGCAGTCCCTCGCCGCCCTCGACCGGCTCCCCCGCCTCGTCGACGACCGCCGCATCGATCCCCGGCAGAGGTCGGGTCGCCGAGCCGGGCTTGGTCGCCGTGATCCCCGGCAACGGCGAGATCATGATGTGGCCGGTCTCGGTCTGCCACCAGGTGTCGACGATCGGGCAGCTCTCGCCGCCGATCACCTTGTGGTACCAGAGCCAGGCCTTCGGGTTGATCGGCTCGCCGACCGAGCCGAGCAGGCGCAGCGAGGAGAGGTCGTGGCGCTCCGGGTACTCCGTCCCCCATTTCATGCAGGCGCGGATCGCGGTCGGGGCGGTGTAGAGGATGGTGACTCCGTAGTGCTCGATCAGGTCCCACCAGACGTCCTTGTCGGGGTAGTCGGGTGCACCCTCATACATCACGCTGGTCGCACCGTTGGCGAGCGGGCCGTAGACGATGTAGGAGTGGCCGGTGACCCAGCCGACGTCGGCGGCGCACCAGTAGACGTCCTCCTCCGGCTTGAGGTCGAAGACGTTTCGGTGAGTCCAGGCGACACCGGTGAGGTAACCGCCGGTGGTGTGGAGGATCCCCTTCGGCTTCGCGGTCGAGCCAGAGGTGTAGAGGATGTAAAGCGAGTCCTCGGCGTTCATCGGCTCCGCGGGGCAATCGGCGCCGGCGGCCTCCATCGCGTCCTCGAACCAGACGTCGCGCCCGTCCTGCATCTCGCACTCCTCGCCGGTGTGCTTGACGACGAAGATCGTCTCGATCGAGCCGACGTCCGCCATCGCCTCGTCGACACGTGCCTTGACCGGCGCCGTCTTGCCCTTGCGGCGGGCGCCGTCGACGGTGACCAGCGCCTTGGCCTCGGAGAACTTCATCCGCTCGCGCACGGCCTCGGCAGAGAAGCCGCCGAAGACGACGTTGTGGACAGCGCCGATACGGGCGCAGGCGAGCATCGCGACGACCACCTGGGGGATCATCGGCAGGTAGATCCCGACCACGTCGCCCTTCTCGATCCCATGGTCGCGGAGGGCGTTGGCAAAGCGCTGCGTGTCGGCGAGCAGCTCGGCGTAGGTGACGTCGCGCTCCTCGCCCTCCTCGCCGCGCCAGTGGTATGCGACCCGCTCGCCCAGCCCCGCCTCGACGTGGCGGTCGAGGCAGTTGGCGGAGACGTTCAACTCGCCGTCGGCGAACCACTTGTAGAAGGGCGGGTTGGACTCGTCGAGCGCCTCGCTCGGCTCCTTTGCCCAGTCGAGCAGCTCGGTGGCCTGACGCAGCCACCAGGCCTGCGGGTCGGCCGCTGCCTCCTCGTAGATCGCGGGATCGGAGAGCAGCGCACCCTGGCGGAAATCGACGGGAGGCTCGAAGCGCTCCACCTCGAGCAGCGCGTTCAGCTCCCCCTCCAGGCCGGTCAGATCTCTCGTTGCCATGTTGCTCCCCTCGTCAGCGACGCAGCGGACGGACCGGCAGGACAGTCCGTCCGAAGGTCGAGTTGGTCACCGCCGCAAAAGATGCATACCAGGCAGCGACCGCCGTTGCCAGACCGAACCAGCCGCCGGCTTCGATCAGACCCTCGGTTTCGTTCGAGTTGCCGATCCCGAGCAGGAAGAAGGTGATCGCCAACAGGAAGAAGACGACGGCGACCGCCGCGGTCGTGCGCAGCGAGGCGACGAACATGTAGGTGGTGAAGATGCCCCAGGCGATCAGGTAGAGGCCTACCGAAGCGCCGACGTGCGCCGCCGGGATGTCGCCGGCGAAGAAGGTGACAAAGGCCCAAAAGGAGAGCCAGAAGGCACCGAACGAGGTGAAGGCGACGGCGCCGAAAGTGTTGCCGGTACGGAACTCCCACATCCCGGCGAGGATCTGGGCGATACCGCCGTAGCCCAGCGCCAGACCGAGCACCACGGGCTCACCGGCGCTGTTGACCAGGCCGGCGTTGAACATGCTGAGGACGAAGGTGGTGAGCGCAAAAGCAGCCAGCCCCAGCGGCCCGGGGTCGGCGGGGCTCCACCCCTCCTGCACGTGGACGGCTCCGACTGCCTGCCGTCCCGTGTCGCCTGCGGTCGGCTCACGACCGCGGATCGTTGCTGACTCCATGATGCCCTCCTTTTCGGTAGCCGGCCCCCGATACAGGAAGGGTGCCCCGACCGAGGGCTATCGTGCTCTAACCGTTTACCCGATGGTTGACGGGGAAAACATGCTTTTCCGGCAGATAATCCACGAGGATCTCGGCTGCGCCTCCTACCTGGTCGGCGACCCGGGTGCCGGCGTCGCGGCGGTGGTCGATCCGCAGTGGGACATCGACCCCTACGTGAACCTCGCCCGCCTGCACGGTGTGCGGATCGAGCACGTGCTGGAGACCCACAACCATGCCGACCACGTCTCCGGCCACGGTCGCCTCGCCCGGGCGAGCGGGGCGGCGATCCACGTCAACGCACTGGCCGAGGCCGAGTATGAGCACGAAGCTTTCGACGACGGCTGGACGCTAGAGCTCGGCGGTGGGGTCTCGATCGAGGCGATCCACACCCCCGGTCACCGGCCCGAGCACACCTCCTTCCTGCTCCGCGACGCCGAGCGGGGTGGCGATCCGGTGGCGGTATTGAGCGGCGACTCGCTCTTCGTCGGCGACGTCGCCCGGCCCGACCTGGCAGTGGAGCCACGTGAAGGCGCCGCCGACATCTTCCGCTCACTGCACCAGCGGCTGCTCTCCCTCCCCGACGAGGTCGAGGTCTGGCCGGGCCACCTTGGCGGCTCGCTCTGCGGCAGCTCCGGCATCGACCTCAAGACCTCCTCGACGATCGGCTTCGAGCGGCGCCACAACCGGGCGCTGGCGCTGATCGACGAGGCCGAGTTCGTCGAGGACGCGGTTGCCAGCATCGGCGAGCGGCCGCCGAACGTCGAGCACATCGTCTCCCTCAACCGCGGTCCGCTGGTCGAGTCGATCGGCTCGCCCGCGTCGCTGACCCCGCGCCGCTTCGAGGCGGCGATCGCCGCCGGCGCCTTCGCCGTCGACTCGCGCACCAACGAGCAGTTCGACGAGGCGCACATCCCCGGGGCGATCAGCGCCTCCGGCTACGACACCGGCTTCGCCACCAAGGTCGCCCAGGTCGTCCCGCCCGACGGTGAGATCGTCGTCGTCGCCGCTTCGGACGGCAACGAGCTCGAGGCGGCGGAGCTGCTCGCCGCGGTCGGGCTGCGGGTGCGCGGCTTCCTCGGCGGCGGGATGAGCGCCTGGCGGGCGGAAGAGCGCCCGGTTGCCCGGATCGAGCCGATCGGGCCCGACGATCTCGCGGGGCTGCTGGATGGCGATGAGCCGCCGCTAGTCCTCGATGTGCGCGGGGCGGGCGAGTACGCCGACGGGCACATCGCCGGCTCGCTCCACATCCCTTACGGAGAGTTGGCGCGGCGCCTCGACGAGCTGCCGCGCGACCGGGCCTTGGCGACTATCTGCAAGGGGGGCAAACGGAGTGGGCTGGCGGCTTCGGTTTTGCAGCGTGAGGGGTTCTCGACGATTCACGTTGCGCGGGGTGGCGTCGGGACTTGGCAGGCTGAAGGGCGGCCGGTCGAGGGCGGCGAAGCGCCTGCGTAGAGCCCCCATCCGGCAGGGCTTTCACTTAACTTTTTCGGTGAATCGCATACGGCTGTCGCCCGGGGCCGACGCCGAAAAAGTACAAGACGTTTCAGCCCTACCGGATGGGGCTTTATGCGGGGCGCGTTCGGGGGGATGGTTGTAGGGCCCGAGCGATTGCGGCGGCCAACGCTGGCGTCTCGTCAGCTTGCAAGGTGCTGATGGTTACTCGGACTGCTGGCTCTGCTTGGAGGCGGAAGGGGGCTCCCGGGGCCACGGCCCAGCCTTGGGTCTGTAGTGCCTGCACGATGCTGGTCTCGTCGGGGACTGGGATCCATACGTTTAGGCCGCTTGAGTCCTGGGTCTCGATGTCGTGGTTGGCCAGGGCCGAGATGAAAGCTTCGCGGCGTTTGCTGTAGGTCGTGGTGGCCTTCTCCAGGTTGCGGGCGATCTTGGAATCTGCCCAGAGCGTCGCTGCCGTGCGCTGGAGCAGGTGGCTTACCCAACCGGGGCCTACGGCCTGACGGCCGCGGACGCGGCTGATCGTGTGGGGGTCGCCGGCCAGGACCGCCAGGCGGAGGTCAGGGCCCAGGGACTTCGCGAGCGAGCGGGCTGCTGCCCAGCGCGTACGCCCGGTGGTCAGCGTCAGCCGGGGCGCACCGGCGATCGGGCCGAGGTGATCGTCCTCGAGGACCATCGTCTCCGGGTTTCGGTCGAGGACGTGCTTCAACTCCGCGGCGCGCTCCTCGTCGAGCGACGCGCCGGTCGGGTTCTGGCCGCGGGGGTTGAGCACCACCGCGCTCGCACCGTCGTCGAGGGCGTCCGCGAGTGCCGCGGGGATCATTCCCTTCCGGTCGATTGCCACCGGGCGCAGCGCGAGCCCCAGCGCGCGCAATAGATCGAAGAGCCCGGCGAAGCCTGGATCTTCGACCGCGACCACGTCTCCCTGTCGCAACTGCGCCGCCAGGGCGCGCTCGATCCCGTCGAGGGCGCCGTTGACCACGGCGACGTCCTCGGCCTCTATCCCGTCCCGCTCCAGCTCCGCCCGCGCCAGCTCGAGCAGTAGCGGATCCGCCGGGTCGCCGCCGTAGAGCTGGCGCGGTGGCTCGATCCGGCGCAGAACCGACGTCAGGTCGGGCAACAGCTCGGGGTCGGGGTTGCCGCTGGAGAGGTCGCGGGCGCTCGCTGGTGCCAGCGTGCCTATCCAGGCGCCGGCAACCGGCGGTCGCCAGCTGACGATGGCTCCGCTGCGTGCACGGGTGATGACGAGGCCGCGCGAGCGCAGGTCCTTGAAGGCGGCAGCGACCGTCGTCGGGCTGACGCCGAGCTGGCTCGCGAGCGAGCGCACCGCCGGCAGCGGCGAGCCCGGGCGCAGCTCGCCCGTTTCTATCCCCCGCTCGACGCTGGCGGCGATCTCGCCCGCACCTTCGCCCGTTATTCGATACTGTGTTACTTCAGTAGGCAGATTTGTACTGTAACAGATTTAAGGAGGCGGGGATGGCGGCAAGGCCAAGAACCAGAGTCACGCGGATGCCCAGCCGGGCCGACTACGAGCGCGCGACGATCGAGGCGATCCTCGACGAGGCGATCGTCTCCCACGTCGGCACGGTTGCTCCCGACGGTCATCCAATCGTCATCCCCACCCTGCATGCGCGCGCCGGAGATTGGCTCTACATCCACGGCTCGGCGGCGAGTCCGACGCTGCGTCGCGCGGCGCAAGCCGAGATCTGCCTGACCGCGACCCTGCTCGACGGGCTCGTGCTGGCCCGCTCGGCCGTCCACCACTCGGTCAACTACCGCTCCGTCGTCGTCTTCGGTCAGGCCGAGAAGATCGAGACAAGCGCCGGCAAACGCGAGGCGCTCGAAGCCTTCACCGAAAAGCTCGTACCGGGTCGCTGGGGCGACGCTCGTCTACCGACAGAGAAAGAGCTACGGGCGGTCGGGGTGCTGCGCCTGCCGCTTGAGGAGGCCTCCGCCAAGGTGCGAGAGGGCGGCCCCCTCGACGACGAGGAAGACTACGAGCTGCCGGTCTGGGCCGGAACGATCGACCTACGAATTGCCGCCAGCTCACCCAAGCCCGACGACCGCCTCCTCCCCGACATCGAGCTCCCCAGCTACCTCACCGACCTCGCAAGCGCCCGAGCCTGAGCGCCTCTCCCGGTAGGGCTGGAACGTCTTGTACTTTTTCGGTGTCGGCTCACGGGCGTCAGCCCACCGACGATCCACCGAAAAAGTTAAGTGAAAGCCCTACCGGGAGAGGCGCTCAATACCCGCTCGGGTGCCGCGCAATGAACCCTTCGGGCGAGTCCACAAGTTCCGGATGCCAACGCGGCCCCGGGCCGCCGACCGTGTCGAAGGCGAGGCCGGCGATGATCATCCAGGCGTGTTCGGCGTTGGCGTAGACCGTGATCCACTGACCGGGACCGGGGTCGCCCCAGGTCTCCAGCCCGGTCGAGTCGAGCGGGCTGGATAGGAAGCCGCCGCCGTTGAGGGCGAAGCTGACCGCCCCCGAGCAGTCGTAGCCTTCCGATTCGAACGAGCCGTGACCGCCGCCCCAGATATAGGGGGTGGTGGCGATCGAGTTGGCGGCTTCGATCGCCGCCTGCACCGCGGGCGGCGCGGCGCTCGGCACGCTCGCCTGGCTTTCGGAGATGTATTCGGCGCTCTGCCCCGGGGTGAGCGGTGCCGGCGTCCCGGTCGCGACCGGCGCGCCGGCGCTCGCGAGCTGTTCGGAGATCGCCGAGAGGTTGTCGCTCAGCGCCTGTTCGCGCGACTCGAGCGATTCGAGCTCTCCCTGGCGCTGCGCCTGGGCTTCCTTGAGGTCGGCGAAGCGCGCCGCGGCTTCGGCGCTCGCCTTGGACGCTTCTTGCTCCTTGGCGGCGATTTCGTCGCGCGCTTCCTTCAGCTGCGCCCTGATCGCAGCCATCCGTTCGACCGCTGCCTTGGCTTCGTCGCGCAGGCCCTTGACCCGGTCGGCGACCGAGTCGTCGTA
The DNA here is from genome assembly GCA_963824705.1 of uncultured Solirubrobacterales bacterium. GTDB lineage: Bacteria > Actinomycetota > Thermoleophilia > Solirubrobacterales > 70-9 > VRUE01. The sequence continues at coordinate 581,793 of CAWGQE010000003.1, read as the reverse complement.
GTCCTGGACGCGGCTCAGGTATTCGGCCCGGGCGCTGGCCTGCGACCAGGTCTCCGATTCGAGCACGACGCTGACCACGTCGGGGCTGCCCGCCTCGTACATCGAGACGAGCCGTTCGCGCAACGCGTCGAGCGCCCGCTGCAGGCGTTCGCGGATCGCTTCCAAGCGGCGCTGCTCGGCTTCGAGCTTCGCCGTGGCGCTGTCGAGTTCATCCTGCTTGCTCGTCAGTTCGGATTCGAGCGCCTGCTGTTCTTGGCGCAGCCGCGAGACTTCGCCGAGCATAGAGTCGATCGCCTTGTTCTGTTCTTCGATCGTCGCCGAGAGCGCGCTCTGGCTTTCGCGCACATGGCTCAGCTTGCCCTGGGTCGAGTCGAGCTTTTCGCTCAGGGTCTTGGCAGGCGCGCTCGCCACGAGGCAGAGCACGAGGAAGAGCAGGGCGGCCGGAAGCAACAGCCACCGGGAGGTACCGGCAGGAGGACGCATCGGCGGCGCACGCTAACGAAGTCGCCTAAAGATTGTTAGGAGTTGCTCATAACTTGCAACTCCTCTTGCAAAATCACGGAACTTGCAGGAGAAACCGCCGCCACGCCGAGGCGCGGCGGCGGCCATTACACGGACTAGGCGAGCAGCTTGGCCTTGGCCTTGTCGAACTCCTCGCTTGAGAGCGCGCCCTTTTCCTTCAGGTCGTTGAGCTTGTGCAGTTCGTCCGCCGCGGAGCCACCGTGCGCCTGCTCGCGGACGTAGGAATCGAAATGCTGTTTGGCCTCCGCCTGCGCCTTGATCGTCCTTTCACGCATGCCACTGCCGCGCGCGATCAGGTAGATGAGCGCCGTCAGGAATGGGATGAAGACGAGGAAGAGCACCCAGGCGGCCTTCGCCCAGCCCGAGGTCTCGTGGTCGCGGAAGAGGTCGGTGAGGATCGTGATCAGGATCCAGATCCAGATGACGAAGAAGAAGACCTCGAAGGCGACGAGGAGCGCTTCGCCAAAGTTGATATCCGCAAACGGCAACAAGGGTGTTCCTTTCGATGGATGGAAAGAGCTACGCGATCTTAGAACCCTGTGCCAAAACTCGCGTGTGCGGCTGGTGAGTGCCGGACCAAGCGGGGCAAGGACGCAGGGAGGCCGAATAGCAGCGCTATTTGGCCGACTGAGGACGCCGCACCGCGCAGTGTGTCCGGCGCCGCCAGACGTGCGCGGGAGTTTTGGCACAGGGTTCTAAAGCCGCTGAGCAAATAAGACCGCGGCAACCGCAGTGGCCAGGTTGAGGCTGGACACGCCGGGGCGCATCGGGATGCCGAGACGGGCATCGGCGCGGTCGAGCAGATCGGCGCTGAGACCGTAGCGCTCGGTGCCGAAGGCGAGGATCGCGCGCAGCGGCAGCTCGGCCGGGCGGAGGTCCTCCCCGCCGGGGTCGATCGCGATCAGCGGCCGGTCGCCGGCCGGCAACTCCTCGACCCCGACCACCGGCAGGGCGAAGTGGAGCCCGGCGGCTCCACGCAACGCGTCGGGATGCCAGGGATCGTTTGGACCGACGGTCAGCACCCCGGCGGCGTCGGCGCCGGCGGCGACCCGCACGCAGGCCCCCATGTTGCCCATCGTGCGCGGGTCCTCGAGCAGGACGAGCGGCGCCGGCGCTTGTCCTGCGAGCACCGCGGCCAGGTCGATCTCCGGCCGGCGGGCAATCGCGACGACGCCGGTGCGCGGTGCCTGCGGCACCAGCCCGGCGATCAACTCGGCGGAGACAGGGGAGGTGCGCTCGGCGAGCGCGTCGCCGAGGTCCGGAGCCAGCTCGGCGGCGAGCTCGCGTAGCCGCGCCGGATCGGCAGCAACCGCCTCGAGCACCTCGGCACCGAAGCGCAACGCGTGCTTGAGCGCGTGAAATCCCTCGAGCACAGCGAGCTGCGTATCGCGTCGCGCGGTGCGGTAGCGCCGGATCAACGCTTGCTCATCAGCATCGCTCATTGGCCGCATCATGACGGGGCCACAGTGAGCGACGACCGCATCCCCGACTAGACCGTCAGGCGTCGCTTGTCGCTCGCCGCCGGGCGCAGGATCAGCACCTCGGCCGGAGCTTTCTCCAAGAGCCAGACGAGGTCGTCCCCCGAGAGACCGGCTTGGCCGGTCGCGGTTGCCGAGACGACGACCCGGTCGAACTCCTCGCGCTCGAGCAGGCGCTGCAGCGCGTGGCGGTAAGAGCGGCCACGCTCGATCCGAGCGTCGACCGGCACACCCTGCGAAGTGGCCCGCTGCTCGATCGCCTCCAGCATCGGCATCGCCCTCGCCGCCTCGGCGGGAATCGCGCAGTCCAGCGGCAGTTGCTTGGGAACGGCCGCCAGGTAGGCCGGCATCAAGGTTGCACTCTCCGCCCGAGCCAGTCGCAGGGCCGCGTCCACCGCACGGCGTGAGATCTCGGTCCCGGTGAAAGGCAGGAGGATCTGGTGAACCTCCTCCGGTCGCTCCGAGCGCTTGCCTCGCCATTGCGAGCTGGCGATCAGGTATCCCCCACCGAGGCCGAGGAGCAGCGCGAAGCCGACGAGGAAGTGCTCGATCACGACTCGCCCTCCTTCTGGCTGCGGTGGGCGACGATCCTCACGTCGACCCCGGGCGGAGTCGCGCGCATCAGCGCCTGCGGCAGAGGGGTCCGCAGCCGCGCCAGGCCGCTTGGTGGACTGGACTCGCCGACCATCACGTAGGTGGATCCGCGCTCGGCGATGACCCGGGCGGCGCCAGCCACCAGATCGTCATGCTCCTCGATCAGAAAGGTCGCGCCGAGCACCGAGGCGAGCTGGCGCAGCGCAGTCACCTGGCGCTCCTCCTCCCCCTCGATCGGCCGCCCCGGCGGCTTGACCCAGAGCAGATCGAGGTCGGTGCCGAGTCGCTGCGCCGAGCGCCAGGCGCGGCGAACGAGGCGCTGCGAGCTCGGTCGCGGTCGCACCAGCGCGAGCAACCGCTCGCCGACCGCCTTGGGCGCGTCGGTGACGACGCGCTCTTCCCGCGTCCCGACGGGCTCCAACCGGTGCAGGGTCAGCCGCTTGGACTCGACGTCCTCGGCGACCTGACGCAGGCTCACCTCGCGCAGCGCCGCAAGGTTCTCGATCCGGAAGAAGTTGTCGAGCGCCGCTTGAATGTTCTCGCCGGGGTAGATCTTGCCGGCGCGCAGACGCGCGATCAGCGCCTCCGGGGTGAGATCGATGAGGACGACCTCGTCAGCGATTCCAAGCGCCGAGTCGGGCACGGTCTCGCGCACCGTGACGCCGGTCAGCTCGGCGACTCGGTCGTTGAGCGACTCCAGGTGCTGGACGTTGACGGTGGAGAAGACGTCGATGCCGGCCGCCAGCACGTCGGCAATGTCTTCGTAGCGCTTGTTGTGCTCGAGCCCGGGAGGGTTGGTGTGGGCGAGCTCGTCGATCAGCGCCAGGTCGGGGCGGCGCGCGAGCACCGCCGGCAGGTCCATCTCCTCGACGGCGACGTCGCGATAGGGGACGGAACGGCGCGGCACCATCTCCAGCCCACGAGCCTGATCGCTCGTCTCCTGGCGCTTGTGCGGCTCCAGGTAGCCGATCGCGACGTCGCGTCCCGCGGTGGCTTCGGCGTGACCCTCCTGCAGCATCCGATAGGTCTTGCCGACGCCGGCGGCCATGCCGAGGAAGATCTTGTAGTGGCCGCGCTCCATCCCGCGCCCCGCGGGGCCTCAGGCCCCCAGCAGGTTGTGAACCACGAGGTCGATCAGCTTGATGCCGACGAAGGGGACGATCAGGCCGCCGAGGCCGTAGATGAGGATGTTGCGCCGCAGCAGCCCCGTGGCGCCGATCGGCCGGTAGCGAACTCCCCGCAGGGAAAGCGGGATCAGCAGCGGGATGATCAGGGCGTTGAAGATCACCGCTGAGAGGATCGCCGATTCCGGCGTCCCCAGGGACATCACGTTGAGGGCGTCGAGCGGCCCGCTGTGGCTGCCGATGGCGTAGGTCGTGGCGAACATCGCCGGCAGGATCGCGAAGTACTTGGCGACGTCGTTGGCGATCGAGAAGGTGGTCAGGGCGCCGCGCGTGATCAACAGCTGCTTGCCAACCTCGACGATCTCGATCAGCTTCGTCGGGTTGGAGTCGAGGTCGACCATGTTGCCGGCCTCACGCGCCGCCTGGGTGCCGGTGTTCATCGCCACGCCGACGTCGGCCTGCGCCAGCGCCGGGGCGTCGTTGGTGCCGTCGCCGGTCATAGCGATCAGGCGGCCGTCGGACTGCTGCTCCTTGATCAGCTCCAGCTTGCGCTCCGGGGTCGCTTCGGCGAGGAAGTCGTCGACGCCCGCCTCCGCGGCGATCTTCGCCGCGGTCAGCTTGTTGTCGCCGGTGACCATGATCGTGCGGATCCCCATCGCCCGCAGCTGGTCGAAGCGAGCGCTCATCCCTTCCTTGACCACGTCCTTGAGGTAGATCACCCCGAGCACGCGCTCGTTGCGGGCGACGGCCAGCGGGGTCCCCCCCTCGCGGCCGATCCGGTCGAGCTCGGCGCGAAGCTCGGCCGGGGCGCGCCCACCCTCGGAGGCGACCCAGTCTTCGATCGCGTCGCCGGCGCCCTTGCGCAGGCGAGTGCCGTTGTAGTCGACGCCGCTCATCCGGGTCTGGGCTGAGAAGGGGACGAACTCGGGCTCGTGGCCCGAGAAGGTGTGCTCGCGGATGCCGAAGGTCTTGGCGAGGACGACGATCGAGCGTCCCTCGGGAGTCTCGTCGGAGAGCGAGGACATCTGCGCCGCCTCGGCCAGCTCCTCAACCTCGACACCGGGCATCGGCATGAACTCGACCGCCTCACGGTTGCCGAGCGTGATCGTGCCGGTCTTGTCGAGCAGCAGCACGTCGCAGTCGCCGGAGGCCTCCACGGCGCGACCGGAGAGGGCGAGCACGTTGCGGCGCACCAGGCGGTCCATGCCGGCGATCCCGATCGCCGAGAGAAGCGCCCCGATCGTGGTCGGGATCAGCGCCACGAGGAGGGCGATCAGGGTCGTCTCGGAGAGTTCGGTGCCGGCAAAGAGGGCAAAGGGGCGCAGCGAGACGACGACGATCACGAAGATCAGGGTCAGCGCCGAGAGCAGGATTCCCAGCGCGATCTCGTTCGGCGTCTTGCGCCGCTCGGCGCCCTCGACGAGGGCGATCATGCGGTCGAGGAAGGACTTGCCGGGCTCCTGGGTGATTTCGACGACGATCCGGTCCGAGAGCACCTTGGTGCCACCGGTGACGGCGCTGCGGTCGCCGCCGGCCTCGCGGATAACCGGCGCCGACTCGCCGGTGATCGCCGACTCGTCGACCGAGGCGATTCCCTCGATCACGGTGCCATCGCCGGGGATGCCCTCGCCCGCCTCGACGATCACGACGTCGCCGCGGACGAGCTCGGCGGCGGACTTCTCGCTGCCGTCGCGCATCTTCGCGTTCGCCTCGGTGCGCATCGCCCGCAGGCTCGCGGCCTGGGCACGGCCGCGGCCCTCGGCCAGCGCCTCGGCGAGGTTGGCGAAGACGACGGTCAGCCAGAGCCAGACGGTGACGCTGAAGGTGAACCACGAGGGCTCGTGGCCACCGCCGAGCGGGCTGTCGCCGAAGACCTGGATCAGCCAGGCGACGGTGGTTATCAGGGCGCCGATCTCGACCACGAACATGACCGGGTTGCGGGCTTGCACCCTCGGGTCGAGCTTGCGCAGCGACTCGAGCAGCGCCGGGCGGAGGATCTCGGGGTCGAAGAGGGATCGGGGCTGCGTCTCGGAGGTCATTCGATCGGTGCTTCCTTGTCGAGGGCGATGTTGAGCTCGAGGACGTTGACGCCGGGCTCGCCGAGCAGGCCGAGGGAGCGTCCGTCGGTGTTGGCGGAGATCAGTTCTTCGACCCGGGCGAGCGGCAGCTTGCGGACGGCGGCGATGCGGTGCGCCTGTATCGACGCGTTGGCTTCAGAGATGTGCGGGTCCACCCCGGAGGCCGACTGGGTCACCGCGTCGACTGGAATCTGGCCCTTGCTCAGGCCCTGGTCGAACGGCTTCTCCAGGGCCACGTAGGAGGCGAGGCTTTCGCGCACCTCTTCGCGGCCTTCGACCGAGTTCGGGCCGACGTTGCCGAAGTAGGTGACGTTGCCCGAGTAGCCGGTCGCCGAGGGGCGCGGCTGGAAGTAGGCCTTGTCCGGAGCGAGGATTTCTTCGCCTTCTTCGTCGAGCTCGGGCTTGCCGTCCTTGCCGAGCACCGGGTGCGAAAAGGACTGCGCGATCAGGCTCGAGCCGACGATCTTTCCGTCGACGCTCAGCTTGGAGCCGTTGGCCTTGCCGGGGAAGACGACCTGGGAGATGCCGGTGATCGCCAGCGGGTAGACGAGGCCAAGAAAGACCGTCATGACGACGATCGCGAGCAGCGAGGTGATCAGGTCGCGCCGCATCAGAACAACCTCGTGGTCAGGCTCTGGACGACCGGTCCGAGCAGCAGTGCCGGGAAGAAGGTCAGGGCGCCGACCAGGATCACGACGCCGATCAAGAGGAAGACGAAGGTCGGGTTGTCGGTGCGCATCGTGCCGAGGCCCGCCGGGGAGACCTTCTTGCCGGCAAGGGAGCCCGCGACGGCGAGGACGAAGAGGATCGGCAGGAAGCGGGCGCCGACCATCACCGCGCCGCCGAGCAGGTCGGCGAAGCTGATCCCATAGGCGCCGGTGTTGCCGGGCGCGTTCGGCTGGATGAAGCCGGTATAGCCGGCGAGGGCGGAGCCGTTGTTGTTGGCCTGGGAGAGGTAGGCGTAGAGGGTCTCGGAGAAGCCCTGGGGGTTGATGCCGGCGTAGATCGATCGCGTCCCCAGCCTGGTCGCCGAGGCCAGCCCGGAAGCGAGCAGGGTGAACAGCGGCGTGACCAGCACCCCGAGGGCAACCAGCTTGATCTCCCTGGCGCCGATCTTCTTGCCCAGGTACTCGGGAGTGCGGCCGACCATCAGGCCGCCGATGAAGACGGCGAGGATGACGTAGAGCAGCATCGAGTACAGGCCCGCGCCGACGCCGCCGAAGATCACCTCGCTGAAGCCGAGGTTGGCGAAGGGCACCGCCTGTCCGAGCCCGGTCAATGACTCGAAGGCGCCGTTCACCGCCCCGCACGAGGTCACCGTCGTGATCGCCGTCCAGAGGGAGGTATCGGCGACCCCGAAGCGCTGCTCCTTGCCCTCCATGTTGCCGCCGGTGGAGCCGTCGAAGGCGTGGGTGTGGAGGCCGGCGGCGTGCTGGGCGACGGTGCCGTGCTGCTCGGCCATGTAGACGACGGCGACGCCGGCGACGAAGAGGACCGCCATCGCCGAGAAGATCGCCCAGCCCTGGCGCTGGCTGCCGACCATGCGCCCGTAGGTGTAGGTGAGGCTGGCCGGGATGACGAGGATCAGCAGCATCTCGAAGAAGTCGGTCAACCCGGTCGAGTTCTCGAACGGGAAGGCGGAGTTGACGTTGAAGAAGCCGCCGCCGTTGGTGCCGAGCTCCTTGATCGCCTCCTGCGAGGCGACCGGGCCCTGGGCCAGCGTCTGCGTACCGCCGGTGACGGTGTGGATCACGGTGGCGTGGCTGAGGTTCTGAATCACGCCCTGGGAGACGAGGAAGAGGGCGCCGAGGATCGAGATCGGCAGGAGGATGTAGAGCAGGATCCGGACCAGGTCCTGCCAGAAGTTGCCGATCGCCCGCCCGCTGCGGGCGACGAGCCCCCGGATCAGGGCGACGACGACGGCGATCCCGACCGCGGCGGAGACGAAGTTCTGCACCGCCAGCCCGGCCATCTGGGAGAAGTAGGAGAGCGTCGTTTCGCCGCCGTAGTACTGCCAGTTGGTGTTGGTGACGAAGGAGGAGGTCGTGTTGAAGTTGACGTCCCAGGGGGCGGACTTGAACCCTTCGGGGTTGAACGGGTGGATGCCCTGGGTGCGCAGGATCAGGTAGAGCGCGATCCAGAAGAGCAACGAGAAGACGATCAGGCTGCGGGCGTAGCCCTTCCAGTCCTGGCCCTCATCGGGCCGCACACGCAACGCCCTGTAGGCGAGGCGCTCGATTGGCCCGACGACGGGACTGAGGAAGACGCGCTGGTCGGTGAATACGCGTGCCATGTAGATGCCGACCGGCTTGACGAGCGCGACCAGCACGGCGACGAAGACGGCAATCTGCACCCAGCCCTGCGCCACTTAGAGGTTCTCCCCCCGCAGCAGCGCGTAGACGAGGTAGACGCAGACAAGGGCCGAGACGACCAGGCCGAAGAGGTCGGCGCCGGAGAGCGTGGCTAGAGGCAGCGCGCTCATACCCGGTCGATCAGGTCGATCGCCCAGTAGAGGAGGGCGAAGAGGCCGACGGCGATCGCTATCGAGAAGACATCGGCGAGGGGACCGCCGCCGCCGGGGAAGATGTCCGCGAGGACCGAGAGCACGGACCGATCATGCGTGCGACCCCATCAAGAGCGCATGAACTCAGCGCCCCTGCGCATACAGATTTTGTGAAGACGCGCAGCTCGACGACAGGGCTCAGCGCGGGTCGGCGCGATAGGCGACACCACGGTGGCGGATGGCGGCCACCCGAACCGTCTGCTCGGCGTCGGTCACTTGGTAGAGGATCCTGTAGGCGCCAACTCGCAACAAGTACAGCCCGCGCAGTTTGCCGCGGAGCGCATGGCCGGCTTTCGGGTCGGGCTCAAGCAGACCCAGGGCATCCTCGATCGCGTCGATCAGTGGCCAGTTGAGCTCAAGCAGCTCGCGACGGGCTCGGCGGGCAAGGACGAGTCGCGCCAAGGATCAGCCGGCTGCGGCTCGACGTTCCGCCAGCTCGCCACGAAGCTCCGCGAGGGTGATCGTTTCATCGCGTCCGATCTCGGCGAGACCGGCCTCCAGGGCGACCAGCGCATCGGAATCGGACAGAACCTCCGCGGTCTCCTCCAGCGCCTCGTACTCGTCGATCGGTACCAGGGCGGCAGCCGGGGTGCCGTTGCGGGTCACCAGCACGTGATCTCGCCTGTCACTGACGTCATCGAGCAGGCTGCTGAGGTTGCTGCGCAGCTCACGAACGGGAACAGTCTTCGCCATTGCCATAGTGTACACAATTGAATACACAATGTGCTACGCCGCGAAGCGGTAGCCGACGCCGGGATCGGTGCGTATGTAGTGGGGGCCCTCGGGGGGCTCGATCTTGCGGCGTAGGTTGGCGACATGAGCGCGGAGGATCTGCAGATCGTCCGCATACGCCGGCCCCCACACCTCGGCCAGCAGAACGCTGTGCGTCATCAGCCGACCCCTGTTCTGGGCCAGGGTGCGCAACAGCTCGAACTCCGTCGGCGTCAGGTGCACCTCCTCGCCGTCGCGGCGGACACTGCGCGCCGCGAGGTCGATCTCCAGGCCCTCGGCGACGATCTTCGGCTCCGAGGCCTCGGGCTTGGCCCGCCGCAGCACGGCCTCGAGCCTCGCAACCAGCTCAGGGGGCCCGAACGGCTTGGTCACATAGTCGTCCGCACCGGCGGCGAGGGCGCGCACCTTCGCCTCCTCCTCCCCGACCGCGGAGAGGACGATGATCGGCATCTCGCTCCACTCGCGCAACTGCTTGGTCACCTCGACACCGTCGATGTCGGGCAGCATCAGGTCGACTATCGCCGCCGCCGGCGGCTTCACCGAAGCGCTGTCGAGCGCCTCCTCGCCGCTGGCAACCGGGACCGCCTCATAGCCCGCGTCGCGGAGGATGACCTTGAGGGCGCGGAGGATCTGCGGCTCGTCGTCGCAGACGAGGACCCGCGCAGCGCCGTTCACGCGCCGGCTCGCTCGCCGCGTGGAAAGCCGACGACGAAGCTCGACCCCTGGCCGACCACCGACTCGACCGCGATCTCGCCGCCGTTGGCCTCGACAAAGCCCCTGGCGATCGCCAGCCCCAGGCCCGAGCCTCCCCCCACTCCGTTTGCCCCGCTCTGGAACGGCTCGAAGATCCGCTCCCACTCGCTCTCCGGTATGCCCGGGCCCTGGTCGACCACGCGGATCGCGATCTTGTCACCGACTAGCCGCGAGCGCACCGTGACCGGCCTGCCGCCGCCATGCCGGATCGCGTTTTCGAGCAGGTTGGCGAAGGCACGCTCGAGCTGAGCGGCGTCGGCCCTCACGGTTGGCAGCGCGGGATCGAGGGCCAGCTTCACCATCTCGGGGCGGACGACGGTCTCGCGAGCGACGTCCAGCACCTCGCCAAGATCGGTCTGCTCACGGTGTGGCTCCGCCTTGCCGGCCTCAAGCCGTGACATATCGAGCAGGTTCTCGACCAGGCGCGAGAGCCGGTCGCCCTCGGCGACGATCGCCGTGCTCAACTCCGCCCTCTCCGCCTCGGTGAGCGTTGCCGAGCCCAGCGCCGTGCCACCGGCGATGATCGAGGTGAGCGGCGTGCGCAAATCATGGGAGATCGAGCGCAGCAGCGCCGTCTTCAGCTCATCGCTTCTCCGCAACGCCTCGGCCTCGACCATCTCCTCCTGCATTCGGTCGCGCTCGCGGGAGAGGGCCGCGAGCTCCACCAGGGCCCGGTCGGCGTCCTCGCGCCGCCGCTCCGCCTCAAGCGTCTGTGCGCGCGCCAACCCGGCTAGGGCGCTGCTGCCAACCGCGACGATCGCGAAGATCGCCAGCGCGACCCAGTTCTGATCGCTGCCGATCGTGAAGCGGTGCAGCGGCGGGATGTGGAAGAAGTTGAAGGCGACGACGCTGGCCAGCGAGGCGAGCAGGCCGAGACGCAGCCCCCAGAAGATCGAGATCGCCAGGATCGCCGGCAGGTAGACGACGCCCAGCGAGACGACTGGCGAAACCGGCTTCAGCAGGTAGACGATCAGCGTGCTCGCCGCGACCGCGGCAAGCGTCGCCAGCAGGCCGAGCCAGAGCGGGGGCGGCTCGCCCCCGAGGCGAAGTGACCATTCGCGCCCGCGCATCGCCACAGCGTACGGCGAGGCCGGACCGGGTCCGCCGCGGGCTCCCTAGACCTCGATCAGCGAACCCATGATCACCGTGCGATCGCGGGGCAAACCGAAGTATTCGGCCGCGTCAGCGGTGATATGTGACATGGCGACGAAGAGGCGCTTGCGCCAGCGGGTCATCCCGGGGGCATCGCCGGGCCGCAGCTCGATCGTCGAGAGGAAATAGGAGGCTTCGTCGACCTCGAGCGGACACTCCAGGCCAGCCTGCTCGGCCATGCGCAGGGCGCCCGGGACATCGGGCTGCTCCATATAGCCGAAGCAGGCGGTGACGTGGGTGATGCCGTCGTCGCCGTAACCGAGATCATCGATCGCGAGGCGCTCGGCGGGCGGGACCTGCGGAACCGGGCAGCGTCTCGATCGAGAGGATGACGACATGCTCGTGGAGGATCCGGTTGTGCTCGACGTTGGCGCGCATCGCCAGCGGCGTGGTCGTCTTGTTGCGGTTGAGGAAGACTGCGGTGCCGGGCACCCTCTGAAGAGGCGGATGCCGCTCGTGCAGAGCGTCGACGAACTCGCGTAGCGAGCCCTCCTCCCCTTCGCGCCGGGCGGTGACCAGCTCGCGTCCCCGCTGCCAGGTCGTCAGCGCGGTGAACACCGTCACCGCGATCAGCAGCGGCAGCCAGGCGCCATGCGCGATCTTGGTCGTGTTCGCGGCGAGGAAGAGAAGGTCGACGGTGAGCAGCGCCCCCGCTCCGCCCACGACCAGCCAGAGCGGTTTCCCCCAGCGATGGCGGACGATGTAGAAGAAGAGCAGCGTGGTGATAGTGATCGTCCCCGTCACCGCCATACCGAAGGCGAAGGCGAGCGAAGCCGAGGACTCGAAGGCGAAGACGAGGATCAGCACCGAGACCATCAGCACCCAGTTGATCCAGGGCACGTAGATCTGTCCCACGGTCTCGCTCGAGGTGTGAGCGATCCGCAGTCGCGGCAGGTAGCCGAGCTGCACCGCCTGATGGGCGACCGAGAAGGCGCCGGTGATCACCGCCTGGGAGGCGATCACGGTCGCCGCGGTCGCCAGGAGGACCATCGGCAGCCGCCCCCATTCGGGAACCAGCAGGAAGAACGGGCTGGCGATGTTGGCGCTCGGGTTGCCGAGGATCAGCGCCCCCTGGCCCATGTAATTGAGGATCAGGGCCGGGAAGACGAGCAGCAGCCAGGCGCGCGTGATCGGCGCGCCGGCCGAAGTGCCCCATGTCGGCGTAGAGCGCCTCGGCCCCGGTGATCGCCAGGACGACTGCCGCCAGCGAGAAGAAGGCGGTCGAGAAATGTCCGGTGAGGAATCCGAGCGGCATAGCTCGGCGAGAGCGCCTTGAGGATTTCGGGGTGGAGCGCGATACCCGAGATGCCGCAGGCGCCGATGACGGTGAACCAGACGATCATCACCGGTCCGAACATCCGCCCCACCGCCGCGGTCCCGAGCCGCTGGGCGGCGAAGAGGATGACGATGATCGTCGCCGTGATCGGAACGATCAGGTGCGCCAGGGAGGGCTGCACGACCTTCAGCCCTTCGACCGCCGAGAGCACCGAGATCGCCGGCGTGATCATGCTGTCGCCGAAGAAGAGCGAGGCGCCGAAGATGCCGAGCGCCGCCAGCGCCAGCTTCGTCCGCCGCCCGCCGCTGACAGCGCGGCGCCGGATCAGGGTGATCAGCGCCATGATGCCGCCCTCGCCCTCGTTGTCGGCGCGCATCACCAGCAGCACGTAGGTGAGCGTGACGACGATCGTCACGCTCCAGAAGATCAGTGAGATGACGCCGAAGATGCTCTCGGTCGTTCGCCGAGACCGGGTGCGGATCGCTCGGGTTGAAGACGGTCTGGACGGTGTAGAGCGGGCTGGTGCCGATGTCGCCGAAGACAACCCCGAGCGCGCCGAGGACGAGCGCCGCCTGCGCCGGGGAGCGCGCGGTGGCGCGCGGTCTGTCGGCATCCCTGCTCACGCGGCCATCAGAGTACGGCCAGCACGCCGAGCGCGAGGGAGCTCAACCGCTGGGCGCGACCCCGCCGGCAGGCGAGGAAGGAGCTGGCGCGGGGCTGGGAGTCGGCGTGGGAGACGGCGTCACTTCCGGGGCTGCTTCCGCTTCCCCGGCCCCACCACCGCCGCCGCCCTTCCCCTTGTCCAGTTCTTCTTCGGCGGCTTCGAATTCTTCTTCGCCGTATTCGCCTTCTTCTTCGCTTTCGCTGTAGGAGCCCGAGGAGCCACTGGTGTGTTCGCTGTCGAGGCCGGAGAGTTCGGGCAGGCTGGACGGTTCGGCGAATTCGGGGCAGTTGCCCGCGGCCGCCGATTCCATGAAGGAGCGCCAGATCGGCCCGGCGGTGGGTCCGCCGAAGCCGGTTTCTTCGCGCGACTGCGGGTGGCCCACCCAGACCGCGGTCGAGTAGAGCGGCGTGTAGCCGACGAACCAGGCGTCGGAAAGGCCCTCCGAGGTGCCGGTCTTGCCGGCCTCGGCGCTGCAGCCCATATAGGTGTAGCCGGCGCCGGTGCCCTGGGTGATCACGCCCTCGAGCAGCTTCGTCACGTCATAGGCCTCGCCCGCGGTGAGGACGCGGTCACCCGCGTCCGGGCTCGGTTCGTCGACCTTGCCGCTGGGGAACTCGACCCGGCCGATCGCCGTCGGTTCGTGGTGGATTCCGCCATTGGCCAGGGTCGCGTAGGCATCGGCCATTTCGAGCGGCGTGACGCCGATCGCCAGTCCGCCGATCGCCTCCGCGGGAACCGATTCGAGCGGCGCTTCGATGCCCATCTGGTGCGCGGTGTGGGTCACGTTTTCGGAGCCGACGTCGAGGTCGAGCTGGGCGAAGACGACGTTGACCGACTCCCAGGTCGCCTCGGCGAGCGACATCGTGCCACCGCCCGGCTCGGCGTTGTTGACGGTCCAGGTACCGCCCCCTGGCAGGTCGAGCGTCTTTGGCGAGGTGCCGTCGTAATAGGTGCTCTCAGGATCGATGCCCTGCTTGATCGCGGTCGTGAGGACGAAGGTCTTGAACGAGGAGCCGGGCTGGCGGTGGGCCTGCCAGGCATAGTTGAATTCGCTTTCTTCCGGGCCGCCGGGGGTGGAGGCGAGGGCGACGATCTCGCCGTTGGAAGGGTCGACCGAGGCGAGGGCCGCGGCCGGGCCGCCTTCGGAATAGCAGACGCTGCACGAGTCGACCGCTTCCTGCGCCCGTTCCTGCAGCTCGGGATCGATCGTCGTGTAGGCCTTGAGCCCGCCGTAGCGGACGGTGTTGAGGCCGTACTTGTCGATCAGCTCCTGCTGGACGAGGTCGAAGAGGAAGGGGTCGCGGATGACCCGGTACTTGTGTCCCGGGTTCAGCTTGAGGCCTTCGTTGACGGACTCGTGGTATTCGCTCTGCGTGACGTAGCCCTGGTCCCTCATCGCTTCCAGCACCTCGTTGCGGCGTTTGAGGGCGGCGCGCGGGTCGAGGAAGGGGTTGTATTCGGAGGGAGCCTGGGGCAGGCCGGCGATCATCGCCGCTTCGGTCAGACCGAGCTCGCGGGCGGGCTTGCCGTAGTAGGTCTGCGCCGCCGCCTCGGCGCCGACCGCGGTCTCGCCTTCGACCGTGCCGTAAGGCGCGGTGTTGAGGTAGGCGGTGAGGATCCACTGCTTCGAGTGGGCTTCCTCCTCCTCGTAGGCGAGGTGAGCTTCGACCAGCTTTCGCTTCAGCGTCTGTTCCGGATCGCGGATGTAGAGGTTGCGGACGAGCTGCTGGGTGATCGTCGAGGCGCCCTGGACCGGCTTGCCGCCGGCGAGCAGGTCCTTCCAGGCGGCGCGGGCGATGCCGGCCGGGTCGAGCGCTCCATGGTTGAAGTAGTTGCGATCCTCGATCGCGACCGTGGCGTACTTGAGGCTCTGCGGCAGCGCCTTCGAGGGGACCGGCTGGCGCACGCTGCTGGCGCGGATGAAGCCGATCAGGCTGCCATCGGCGGCATAAATGGCTGAGGAGCGGCCCTTCTGCACCGGTTTGAGGCTGGAGAGCGGCGGGGCCGAGTTGTAGACGTCGACCGCCCAGCTCGCCGCCACGGTGCCGGCCACCGCCGCGGCGGCCGCGAGGATCCCAAGCGGGATCAGCACTTTCTTCTTCCAGCTGAGGCGATGGTGCCTGCGCTGCTGCCGTCGTGCCCGGTTCGTCATCGCCAAAATTGTATTGAGGGGACCGAACTGGCCTTTTCCGCTTCAGCAAGCGGCAATTTCGCGTGCGTGGCGGCAAAAACCCCGCCGGAACAAACTCAGGCGGCGCGCATCCGGGCCCGCCACTCCTCGCGGTCGAACCGGGCCGGCTCGGTCTCGCGCAGGAAGCGTTCGAGCACGGCGATGAAGCGTCCCGGCGCCTCCAGCTGCGGCATGTGGCCGACGTCCTCGAAGACCTCGAGCCGGCTGCCGGGGATCGCCCGGTGCGCGTCTTCGCCATGGCGGACGGGAATGATCGAGTCGCGGGCGCCCCAGACGATCAGCACCGGCACCGCTTCGGCCAGGTAGAGACGGTCCCCCGCCGCGACGCGCTGGCCCCCGGTGCCCACGACCGCGCGTAACGTGTCGAGGAAGGCGGCGCGGCGAGCGGCGTCCTGGAGCGCGGCGTAGCCACGCGCCACCTCCGCAACGTCGGCGTTGGGGCGCAGGCCGATCGCGGCGAGGCCGCGGCCGAGAACAGAGCCGACCCGCTGGCCGGCACCCGCCGTGACCGAGATGAAGAGATCGGCGCCGGGGAGCGCGGCGGCGCGCAGGACCGGGCTCACCTCCGGGCCAAGGCCGCCACTGGAGAGCAGGACCAGG
Organism: uncultured Solirubrobacterales bacterium; assembly: GCA_963824705.1. GTDB lineage: Bacteria > Actinomycetota > Thermoleophilia > Solirubrobacterales > 70-9 > VRUE01. Next base: position 566,066 of record CAWGQE010000003.1, on the reverse strand, counting down.
CGTTCGATCATCTCCGGATACTGGTAAGCGAGCTGCATCGCGACCCCGCCGCCGAGCGAGTGCCCGACCAGAGTCGCGCGCTCGTGCCCGAGCGCCAGCAGCAGATCGCGCAGGCCGCTGGCGAGCGACCCGATCGAGTAATCGCCGCTACCGGCCTCCGACGCCCCGTGACCGGGGAAGTCCGGGGCGATCACGGTGTGGTGGCGGGCCAGTGGCTCGACCACCTCTCGCCAGTTCTCACATGTGCCGGCGATGCCGTGGATCAGCAGCAGCACCGGTCCCTCGCCGACCTCCACGTAGGAGACAGAGCGGCCGTGGACGGTGGCGGTCTTGACCCGCATCTCGGACATGCGGATAAACAGTAGCCTTCCGGGTAGATCGCTTTGCCCAGCTTCCTCCACACCTGCTACCGGATCGGCGAGATCGATCGCTCGGTCGAGTTCTACGAGAAGCTCGGCTTCGAAGAGGTCGCGCGAATGCCGATCGGCGACGAGGCGATCAACGTCTTCATGGGCATGCCGGGCGAAGACCCGCGCCTGGAGCTGACCTACAACCATGGCATCGATTCCTACGAGCACGGCAGCGGCTACAACCACATCGCCCTCGCCGTCGACGACCTCGACGGCACCCTGGAGGGTCTGGCCGCGGAGGGCATCGAGCCCGAAAAGCCCCCCTACCGCCCCGGCGGCCGCATCGAGGGCCACCGCATCTGCTTCGTCCGCGATCCGGACGGCTACCGCATAGAGCTGATCGGGGAGTAGCCCCGCTTAGCGGAGATCGACGACCTCGTGGTCGCCGGACAGCTCGATTATCTCCGGGTCGCCGGTCCAGAGAGGAGCGTCGAGGCGCGTCGCCGTGGCAACGCAAAAGGCATCGGCATAGGAGAGGCCGCCCGGCGCCTTGATCGCGGCGGCTGCCTCGACGAGCTGCCAGTCCGGATCGACGACCTTGAGATTGTCGCGCAGGGCAGCAACTCGTTCGCGCGCCGCCCGGGCGCCGGCCAGGCGGGTTTGCCGGTAGAGAACCTCTCCCAGGTTGATCGAGCAGACGACCCCCTCGCCCTCTTCCAGCAGGGCCTCCACCTGAGCCGCGCTGCCAGGCGCATCGTCGAAGAAGGCAATCAGCGCCCACGCATCCAAGACCGCCTTCACCGGGGGCTCCGCCCATAGAGCTGCTCGAGTTCGCGATCCTTCCGCTGCTCGCGTTCGCGTTCCTCCTGCTTGTCGGCCTCGAAGCCCGGGAGCCCTGGGGTATCGGCTGAGATCCCGCGTAGCGCGCGAATGCGCTTGCGTCGCGCCTCAACGTCGTCCGCCTGAAGTCGGATTCGCACGTCTCTCCCATCCTGCTCGACCACGACCTCGTCACCGGGTGAGATCCCGAGGCGATCGCGGATCGGCTTGGGGATGACGACCTGCCCTTTTGGCCCCACCTTATAAGTCATACCTAGTAGTATAACTCCGCCCAGGACGGGACTGGAAACGCCAGGGCGGCGCTGGGTTGTCGTCTCCATCCAGGCTCAAGTCCTGGGCGCCTCGAGTTCTCCCCACTCCAGGTGGATAGGCTCGTCCGGCATGGCAAAAGTCGCCGTAATTACGGGAGCTTCGAGTGGGATCGGCGCGGCTGCAGGGCGGGCCCTGGCGGGAGACGGCTTCCAGGTCGTGCTCGGGGCGCGGCGCTTGGAACGGTTGGAAGAGCTCTCTGCCGAAGTTGGTGGCGAGGCCGTCGCGCTCGACGTAGCCGATCCGGACTCGGTCGAGGAGTTCGTCGCCCGGGTTCCCCGCTGCGACGTGCTGGTCAACAACGCCGGCGGCGCGCATGGGCTCGAACCGCTCGGCGAGGCCGACGAGGAGAAGTGGCGGACGATGTACGAGGCGAACGTGCTGGGGACGATGCGGATGACGCGGGCGCTGCTGCCGCGGTTGATCGCCTCGGGAGACGGTCACGTCGTCTCGATCACCAGCATCGCCGGCTTCGAGGCCTACCGCGGCGGTGCCGGCTACATCGCCGCCAAGCATGCCCAGCGCTCGATGCTGCGGGTGCTGCGTCTAGAGCTGCTCGGCGAGCCGGTGCGGGTGACCGAGGTCGCGCCAGGCATGGTCGAGACCGAGTTCTCGCTGGTCCGCTTCGGCGGCGACGAGGAGGCCGCCCGTCGCGTCTACCAGGGAATGACCCCGCTGAGCGCCGGGGACGTCGCCGAGTGCATCCGCTGGGCCGTCGCCCAACCGTCCCACGTGAACATCGACGAGATCGTCGTCCGTCCCCGCGACCAAGCCGCCGCGATAGAGGTCCACAGAGAGACAGACGGGTAGTCGACTCCCTTGGCGAAGGCCGACTATCTCCAGGTGACGACCACGACGGCCTCCGAGGAGGAGGCCGAGCGGATCGGCATGGCGCTGGTCGAGCGCCGCCTCGCCGCCTGCGTGCAGGTCGTCGGCCCGATCGCCAGCCACTACCGCTGGCAGGGTGCCGTCGAGCGCTCGACCGAGTGGATGTGCGTGGCGAAGACGAGCGCTGAGCGCTACTCCGCACTGGAGGCGGCGATCTGCGAGCTGCACTCCTACGACGAGCCGGAGATAGTCGCCACGCCGATCGTCGCCGGCAGCCCGGGCTACCTCACCTGGATCGGCGAAAATCTCAGGCCTTGACGACCTCGAACTGGCTCATCAGCCCGTGGTCCTCGTGGTCGAGCATGTGGCAGTGGATGATGAACTTGCCGGTGTAGTCGGCGAAGTGGCCGGCGAGGAGGATCCGTTCGCCGGGGTAGAGGAAGAAGGTCTCCTTGAGACAGTCTTCCCAGGGTGGCGGCGGCTTGCCGTCGCGCGCCAATAGGTACCAGTCGGTGTGGTGCAGATGCATCATGTGGGCGACGCTGGTGTGGTTGACGATCTCCCAGGTCTCAGTCGAGTCGAGTCGCGGGAAAGCGTCGGCGCGCGCCGGGTTGAAGGTCCTGCCGTTGATCAACCAGGTCGGCTTGAAGAGGCCGCCGATCGAGATCGTCCAGGTGTGGTCGGGCTTGTGGGAGACGTGCCTGGTCCAGTCGGGCAGGGGACGCAGCTTGCGCGGCACCTTGGTGCGGTCAGGCAGCCGCCGCGCGCCGACACGGAACTGCATCAGCGCGCCGACGTAGGGCCTCGAGCCGGCGCCGTCGTGGCCGTCGTGGCGAGGGGCGCTGCGCAGCTCCACCGACTCGCCTGCCGCGGCGGCGAAGTCGACGATCAAGTCCGCCCGCTCGCCTGGGCCGAGCAGGATATGGCCACGCCTCGCCGGCTTCGGCATCAGGCCGCTGTCGGTGCCGATCTGGATCATCGGCGCCCCGTTGGAGAGGTGGACGTTGTAGGCGCGGAAGCCAGAGACGTTCAGCAGGCGCAAGCGGTAACGCTGCGCCGCCACACGATGATGGGGCATATAGGCGCCGTTGACGAGGACCCGGTGGCCGGCGACGCCGTCGGCCGGCGGGCGGAGCCCGGTGAAGGGATCGGTGAGCTGGTTGTGACGATCGAAGCTGCGGTCGGCGATCATCAGCGGGATGTCGCGCTCGCCCGACGGCAGCGGCAACGAAGCGTCGAGCTCGTCGTCGACGATCCACATCCCCGCCAGCCCGTGCCAGACGTTGCGGGCCGTGTGGTCGAGGCGGTGGTCGTGGTACCACTGAAGCGCGGCCCGTTCGGGGCGGCCGTCCTCGCGCAGGTCGTAGACGTAGGTTTTCCGCCCACCCGGCTCGATCAGGAAGTCGTTGCCCGACTTGCGCGGCGAAAGGCCGCGGGGGATGTCGCAGTAGAACGACCTGGGATGCGAGGCGGTCAGCCCACCCGGCTGCCCGTCGAACTGGGTGCGGTTGTGACCGCCGTGCAGATGGACGCTCAGCTCGCCGACCGAGGCGGGGAGCTGATGGTGAAAGGTGACCTCCGTCCTACGGCCGGCGGGGCGCCTGATCGTCGGCCCGGGGAAGGTGCCGCCGTAGGTCCGCAGCCGCGTCGGGTGGCCGGGAAGGATCTGGACCTCGGCCTCGCGGATCGGGAGCCGCAGCCTCTCTCCGCGCAGCTCTTCGGGGATCGGCAGGGGATCTCGAAACGGCGCCGGGGCGGCGACATGCCGCGACCGCGCGGCGATCGGGGCCGCTTCGCTCGCCCGCGGGTCGAAGGGAAGAAGCGCGGCAAGAGCACCGCCACCCAGGGCACCGAGGAAAGCTCGGCGCCCCAGGCGCGGTGAGACTTGTGGCGAACCGTCCGTCGCTAGCCGCCGGGAAGCACGTTGATCGTGCCGTGCATCCATGGGTGGATCGCGCAGATGAAGTAGATCCGCGACGCGCCGGCCGTGGTGTCGACGTTTACTTTCTGTTCGAACGAGCTCCCTGGTTTGGTGCCGGTGAACCAGGAGTCGCCCTTCTTGGTCAGGCTGCCGAGCGTGCTCCAACCTTCGGGACCGGCTTCGACCGGATTGGTTTTCACCGGCCCGTTGCCTTTGACGCCGTGCCAGGAAGCGATCGCTTTGCAGATGTGGTTCGGCGTGAAGCAGAGCTGGCGCCCTTTGGCCGTGGTCGGGATCGATCCCTTGGTGACCAGCGAGAAGGTGTGAGGCCCGACTTTTTTGGGATTGGTCGTGTTGACCACGGCGAGCTCTTCGCCATTGACGATCGTCTTCGGGGCTTCGAAGTGAAGGCCACCCTTTTCCGAGATGGTGACGGTCGGAACGGAAGGCGTCGCGGTCGACGACGGCGGGCCGTAGGGCGCCGCGAACGCCGATGCGGACACGCAGAGGGCAGCGACGACCGTCGCCGCTGCAACGAGACGGATCTGCTTCAAGTTGATTCCTTTCTGCGTCGCTCGAGCGACGCCCTGCACGGTTAAGAACGAGTAACGACCAGGAACCGTAAAGGTTGGCGCGGCATCGATCAAGCGTCCAGTGCGGGCCCCCGCCCAGAAGGCCCTAGGCGCGTAGCCGGTAGCCCTTCGAGAAGAGGCGCAGGTTGACCGCGAAGAGCACCCCGGTGGCCCCAGTCAGCGCCAGCAGCGAGAGCGCGATGCTGACTTCGGTGTAGCCGACGAAGCCGTAGCGGACCAGGTTGATCATGTAGAAGACCGGGTTGAAGTGGGTCAGGGTCTGGAAGGGCTGCGGCAGCAGGGTCGCCGAGTAGAAGACGCCGCCGAGGAAGATCAGCGGCTGCAAGACGAAGGTCTGGGCGAAGGCGACGTCGTCGAACTGTTCGGCGCGGACGCCGATCAGCACCCCCAACTGCGAGAAGAAGAAGCCGACCAGGAACAGCGACGGGATCAGGACGAGGATGTTGTCGACCGGCAGGTCGACCAGCAGCGAGGCGGCAATGAAGGTCAGCAGCGCGACGATCAGGCCGCGCATGAAGCCGCCGAGCGAGAAAGCGAGCAGCAGCTCCAGCGGCGAGGCAGGGGAGGAGAGCTGGTCCTGGATCGCCCCCTGGAATTTCTGCTGCAGGATCGAGGAGGAGTTGTTGGCGAAGGCGTTGATCGAGAACGACATCATGATCAGGCCGGGGATGACGAAGACGACGTAGTCGATCCCGTGCAGTTCGCCGACCCGCGAGCCGAGCGCGGCGCCGAAGACCGAGATGTAGAGGAACGTTTCCAGCAGCGGTGCGCCGAGCGTCTGTTTCTTGATCTTCATGAAGCGGTTGACCTCGCGCCGCCACAGCGTCGCGAAACGGATCTGGGCGGCGCTCACAACACCGGCTCCTCGATGTGCGAGCGCGAGAGCTCCTTGCGGCCGACCAGCGCCAGGTAGGCGTCCTCGAGGTTGTCGACGCCGAAGCGGGCCGACAGCGCGGCGCTGGTGCCCTCGCCGACGATCTGGCCTTCGTTGATGAAGGCGATCCGGTCGCAGAGCTGCTCGGCCTCCTCGATGTAGTGGGTGGTGAGCAGGATCGTCGTCCCCTCCTGATTGATCCGCTGCACGTAGTGCCAGAGCTCGAGTCGCAGCTCGACGTCGACGCCCGCGGTCGGCTCGTCGAGGATCAAGAGGCGCGGCCGGTGCATCATCGCCCGCGCCAGGATGCATCGCCGTTTCATCCCGCCCGAGAGCGTGCGAGTTCGTTCGTCGCGCTTCTCGGTCAACGAGAAGGTCTCCAACAGCTCCTTGGTCCGCTCGCGCCGCTCCCGCTTGGGCATGCCGAAGTAGCCGGCGTGGTAGTCGAGCGTCTCCTCGACGGTGAGGAACCAGTCGAGGTTGACCTCCTGCGGCGCCAGCCCGACCGCCTGCCGCGCCGGGCCGTAGTCGTCGATCGCATCGTGGCCGAAGACCTGGATCGAGCCCCCGGTCGGCTGCGCCAGCCCGGTCGTGCAGTGGATCAGGGTCGACTTGCCGGCGCCGTTGGGCCCCAACAGGCCGAACAGCTCCCCCGGCTTGATCTCCAGCGAGACCCCGCGCAGCGCCTCGACCCCGGTCGGGTAGCGCTTCGCCAGATCCTTGATGTCGAGGGCGCTCATCTCCCCCAATCTATGCAACCGCCGGCCTCGGCCCGGAGCGGCGATCAGGCGTGGAGAGAGCGCAGCACGGACTGCGCCGCGTTGAAGCCGCTCATCCCCGAGGCTCCGGCGCCGGGCGGGGTGGCGGCCGAGCAGATGAAGACGCCGGGGATGCCGGTCGCGTACGGATCGAGGGTGACACGGGGCCTGGACACCGACTGCAGCGGCGTGTTGGCGCCGGTGATGATGTCGCCGCCGACGTAGTTGGGGTTGTAGGACTCGAAATCCGCGGGGGAACGAACGTGACGGGCGACGATGCGATCGCGCAGGCCCGGCGCGAAGCGTTCGACCTGGTCGAGCAGCGCCTCGGTCGCGTCGCCGGGGTAGCCGTGAGGGACGTGGGCGTAAGCCCAGATCGGGTGGACGTCGCCGCGCGAGCGCGAGGGGTCGGCGAGGTACTGCTGGCAGAGCAGGACGAAGGGTCGCTCAGGTATCCGGCCGCGGTTGACCTCGCGTTCGCTCGCGGCGGTCTCCTCGAAGGAGCCGGTCACGTGGACGGTTCCCGCCCGGCCCGAGGCCGGATCGGTCCAGGGCACCCCGCCCTCGACCGCGAGGTCGACCTTGAAGGCGCCCGGGCCGTGCTTGTAGCGACGGTAGGCGCGCGCCACCCGGCTCGGCAAGCGCGCACCGGCGAGCTCGATGACGGCACGGGGAGCCAGGTCGAGGAGCACGGCGTCGGCGGCGGGGAGCTCGTCCAGGGTGCGCACCGGCCGGCCGGTCTCGATCCGGCCGCCGTGCTCACGCACGACCGCTGCGAGCGCATCTGAGATCGCCTGCGAGCCGCCGCGGGCGACGGGCCAGCCATTGCGGTGACAGGCGCAGGTCAGGGCCATTCCGGCAGCGGAGCTGAAAGGCCGCGAGAAGGGGCTGAAGGAGTGGGCGGCGGTGCCCCCGAAGAGGGCGCGCGCCTGCGGGGTCGGAAGGGCGCGGGCAAGCAGTGAAACCGGCGCTGCCGCTGCCGGACCAAAGCGGGCGAGGGCGAGCGGGTGGCGCGGCGGATGCGCGAGCGGCCGCATGATGTCTTCGGCGAGCGCATCGAAGTGGCGGGACGAAGAACCGAAGAGCCGCTTCCAGGCGCGTCCGGCGGGGCCGAGCCCGGCGGCGGTCTCCTCGATCGAGCGGTGCATCACGGCGGCGCTGCCGTCGTCGAAAGGATGACTGACTTCGATCTCCGGCCAGGCCCACTCGAGGCCGTGCCGCTCGAGGCCGAGCGGAGCCAGCGCTCGCGAGCCGGGCGCGAAGGGGTGCGATGCCGAGCAGTCATCGTGCAGCAGGCCCGGCAGGGTCAGCTCGCTGCTGCGGGCGCCGCCGCCGACCGTCGTCGCCGCCTCGATCACCGTCACCCCCACCCCCTGCGTGGCCAGCGTCGCCGCTGCGGCGAGCCCGTTGGGGCCCGCTCCGACGACGATCGCGTCGCTCATGCCAGGGTCTCGACCGGAAAGGGACGCTCATCGAGCCAGGGCTGCCGCTCGACCATGTCGGCGACATTCACGAAGCCCTCCTCGACCAGGCCGGTTGCCGCGTCGAAGATCCGGTAGCGCTGGCGTCCCACATTGGCGGGCTGGGACTCGAGCACGACCACCCGCACCTCGCCGGGCTCGAAGTGGCAACGTTCCTGGATCGCCGCGAGCAGGCGCTGGTCGTGGAAATGGCCGTCGCCGAAGTTGTAGCCGAGGACCACCCCGGCGACCAGCTCTCCCTCGCGCACCGAGTAGTCCTCGACGTCGTCGACCGCGCGCTGCACGAGGCCGTTGAGGGCGCGGCCGTGCGAGTGCATCGAGCGAAAGGCGAGGCCTTTGTAGATCAGCACGTCGATCAGCTCGGGGTCGTAGAACTTGGCCAGCTGCTCGGTCACGATCGGCGCCGGCTTGACCAGATCGCGGTCGAGCTTTGCCTCGGCGCCGCCCCGCTTGCGGAAGAGCCACTGGCTGGTCGCCCAGTTGCCGGCGTAGTAGCGCATCGAGGGCAGGAAGGAGACGAGATCGGGTCGGAAGTTGCCGAGCACCGGCAGGCCGACACAGGTGAAGGCGAGGATTACCAGCAGCAGCGGATCGTCGAGGGTCGAGAACGAGGTCGCGCCGTAGTGACCGAAGAGGAAGAGCAGGCCGAAGACCATGAAGATGTTCCACTCCAGCGGGACGGCCAGAGGGAAGGTCGAGAGGATGTGGAGGTGGAAGATCACCATCCCGGCGACGGCGATCGTGCCGATGACTCCCCCTTGGGAGACGAGCAGGATCAGCGGCAGGGTGAACTCCATCGCCGTGCCGAGATGAGCGGCAAGCGCACCCATCGACGAGGGTCGTAGATCCTCCGGGTGGTTGCGGTAGAGGCGTTTCTTCGCCGCCCGCCAGCGGTTCCAGGGCGTGTTGCTGATCATCACCGTGACGACGAAGGGGAAGTGACGGTTGAGCTTCGAGGAGGCCGCCCCCCACCAGATGCAGACGAAGACGAGCTGCGCGGCGACGATCATGTCGGTCAGCGGGAAGAGGAAGATGATCGCCAAGTTGCCGTAGATCTCGGCGCGGGCGGCGAGGAAGGGCACCTTGTCGCGCAGACCGAGCAGGCCCAGCAGGGCGAGAAGCACGCCGACCGCGACCGGATCGAGACGGCCGGCAAATAAGTAGTGGACGGACGAGGAGTCGAGAGTCGAGACGACCCCGATCGAATCGACGCCATCGGAGAGCAGCAGGTTGAGCGCGGCGGCGATCAACCCGGCGTAGACGGCTACGTCGAAGAGCGTGCGCCGCGTGCCGCGCGTCAGCGGCACGCGCTCGGGCCAGGGAGGCAGCCGCGTGGTGCCCGGCCGCAACCAGTAGAGAACGCCGCCGATCATCGGCGAGAAGCGCAGGGTCAGCGGCAGCGAGCCGGCGCCGAGACCGAGCACCTCCCACAGCATCGTCCAGATCACCGCCTTCTGGAAGACGATCGGTTCGGTCCACCAGTCGCCGAGATCGCCGAGCCCGCCCAGCCCCGCCGTCGTCGCCGAGATCAGCAGCAGCCCGCCGCCCGCGTAGACGACGAGCTTGACGATGTAGAGCAGGTAAACGAACGTTGGCGTGCCGAAGCCGTTCAGCGCCCAGTCTTGGGCGAGGACCTTGATCCGCTCCAGATGGGGGCGTTGTTTCCACTCCTGGTACTCGAACGGCGGGGGAGTGGGGTTGATGAAGCCCATGTTTGAGGAGCCTATCCCGGTAGGGCTTTCACTTAACTTTTTCGGTGGATCGCGGGTGGGCTGGCGCCCGCGGCCTGGCACCGAAAAAGTACAAGACGTTTCAGCCCTACCGGGATAGGCTCCTACGGTGAGCATTACGTCCAAGCCCCTGCTGGTCGTCGACACGCCTTCGATGCTGTTTCGCGCTTTCTATGCGTTGCCCGATTCGATCGTCGGGACTGACGGGAAGCCAGTGAATGCGCTGCTGGGGACGGCCAACCTTGTGTTGCGGGAGATTGAAGTTCATGGGCCGCGGGCGGTTGTTCTGTGCTTTGGGCCGGACGCGGCTTCGTACCGCACTGAGCTGTATCCCGCTTACCACGCTGAGCGTGAGGCGGCTATGCCTGACGATCTCTCGCCGCAGTTCGCAGCGGCGCGCGGCTTCTTCGAAGCGTTTGGCTGGACGGTGGCTACCAGCGACTCGCTCGAGGCCGACGACCTGCTCGGCACCTATGCCAACCGCGAGGCCGAGGCGGGCGGGCACGCGCTGCTGCTGACCGGCGACCGCGACATGTACCAGTGCGCCGGCGAGCGGGTCACCGTTCTCTACGTCAAAACCGGTGGCGGCAAAGGTGCCGAAGAGGTCGGCCCGGCGGAGGTGCGCGAGCGCTACGGCATCGACCCGGAGCTGGTGCCCGACTTCATCGCCCTGCGCGGCGACCCCTCCGACGGCCTGCCCGGCGCCAAGGGGGTGGGACCGAAGACGGCCGCCGACCTGCTGCGTCGTCACGGCTCGCTCGAGGCGATCCTCGACAACGCGATCCGCGAGCAGCGGCCGAAACTGCGCGCCGCCCTGATCGACGCCCGCGACGATCTGCTCGCCTTCAAGGACATCGCCACCCTGCGCGACGCCGGGGTCGAACCGCCAGCCGACCGCGAGACCGACTGGGCCGGCGCCACGGCAGCCGCCCGCGAGCACGGCATGAACCGACTCGCCGAGCGCCTCGAAGCGAATGCCGACTAGCGGTAGTCCGGATTGGGGAAGTCGAAACTGCAGCCAGCGTCCCAGGCGGTGCGCTGGTTGCCGTGCGCGGGGATGCCCCCGGCGTCCTTGAGCATGCGCGCCAGGTGCAGCATGTTCCAGGCAGCGAAGGTGGTGTTGCGGTTGGTGAAGTCGTTCTCCGGCCCGCCCGAGCCCTCGTCCAGATAGGACGGCCCCGGCCCAGCCTCGCCGATCCAGCCCGAGTCGGCCTGGGGCGGAATCGTGTAGCCGAGATGCTGCAGCGAGTAGAGGACGTTCATCGCGCAGTGCTTGACCCCGTCCTCGTTGCCCGTCACCAAGCAGCCGCCGACGCGGCCGTAGTAGGCGTACTGACCGGCCTCATTGAGCAGGTGCGAGTTGCCGTAGAGGCGCTCGACGATCTGAGTCGCGACCGACGACTTCTCGCCCAGCCAGATCGACATGCCGAGGACGAGGATGTCGGCTGCCATCACTTTCTCGAAGATCGCCGGCCACTCGTCCACCTCCCAACCGTGTTCGGTCATGTCGGGCCAGACGCCAGTGGCGATCTCGTGGTCGACCGCGCGTATGCCCTCGACCCCGACGCCGTTGCGGCGCATGATCTCCATCGAGATGTCCATCAGCCCCTGCGTGTTCGACACCTCGGGACTGCGCTTCAGGGTGCAGTTGACGAAGAGCGCCTTGAGGTCCGAGTAGTCGGTCTCGCTGCTCTCGCAGAGCTCTGCCTGCTTCTCGGTCAGGTCGGTCATCGCGCCGCCGCAGTCTATGCCGCCGGAGCTATCGCCAGGCTCACTCGTGGTGATGTCCGTGTCCGACTCGCTCGTGTCGCGAGGAGTCGTCTTGCTTGCCGAACCGCATGGCGCCGTCGTCGATCGCGCCGCGCCGGATCGTGCGGATGTCGAAGACGTAGTTCTGGCGCAGCTTCCAGGGCTCCTTCGAGCCCTGTTTGGGGAAGCGGTCGAGCGAGCGCTGCACGTAACCGGAGGTGAAGTCGAGCAGCGGCTCCTCGCTCACCGAGGGGTCGACCTCGGCCACGCAGCGTTTGTAGCCGTGTGCATCCATGTGGTTGAGCAGGCGACATACGTACTCGGAGGTGAGGTCCGCCTTCAAAGTCCAGGAGGCGTTGGTGTAGCCGACGGTGAAAGCCATGTTCGGCACCCCGCTAAGCATCATGCCCTTGTAGGTCATCTTGCTCGGCACGTCGAGCTCCTCACCGTCGACGGTCAGCTCGATCCCACCGAGGAAAAGCAGGTTGAGACCCGTCGCGGTGACGATCACGTCGGCCTCCAGCTCCTCGCCCGAATCGAGCTCGATCCCGCGCTCGGTGATGGTGGCGATCCGGTCGGTGACGACCGAGGCCTCGCCCTTGGAGATCGACCTGAAGAGATCGCCGTCGGGGACCAGGCACATGCGCTGGTCCCACGGGTTGTAGCGCGGCTTGAAGTGCTTGTCCACGTCATAGCCGGGCGGCAGCGAACGCACGACGCCTTTGCGAATCCATCGCTTGATCAGCTCCGGCCGGCGACGACTGAGCTGGTAGAAGGCCGCCTGGATCAGCACGTTCTTCCAGCGCACCACCGCGTAGGCGGCACGCTCCGGCAGGCGACGGCGCAACCTGGTGGCGATCGGGTCTTCGGCCGGCAGCGAGGCGACGTAGGTGGGCGAGCGCTGCAGCATCGTCACGTGTGCCGCCTCCTTCGCCATCGACGGCACCAGCGTCACCGCGGTGGCGCCGCTGCCGATCACGACCACCTTCTTGCCGCCGTAATCGAGGTCCGCGGGCCAGTGCTGCGGGTGGACCACCGGGCCGGCGAACCGGTCGACCCCCTCGAACTCGGGCGTGTACCCCTCGTCGTAACGGTAGTAGCCGCTACAGGCCCAGAGAAAGCCGCAGGTCAGCCGCACGGTCTCCCCCGTATCGGTGCGTTCGGCCTCGACCGTCCAGCGGCTCTCGGCACTCGACCACGCGGCGCTCGCCACGCGGTGGTGGAAGTGGATCCGCCGGTCGATTCCGCTCTCTCTTGCCGTCTGTCGCACGTACTCGAGGATCGAGTCGCCGTCGGTGATCGACTTCGAAGCGGTCCACGGCTTGAAGCGGTAGCCGAGCGTATGCATGTCCGAGTCGGAGCGGATACCCGGATAGCGGAAGAGATCCCAGGTGCCGCCGAGGTCGCCGCGGGCCTCGAGGATCGCGTAGCTCTTAGCGGGCGAGCGGTCCTGCAGGTGCCAGGCGGCGCCGACACCGGAGAGGCCGGCACCGACGATCAGCACATCGAGATGTTCGGGCAACCCCTCGGCCACGGAGTGGATTCTCGCATGTTGGCTGGTCAGCCAGTGTGATCCTCATCGCGTGCCTGCCCGTGAGACCTCCCGCGCTATCTGCCGAACTCGAAGAAGTCGCCAAAGCCGGGCGGCAGCAGGTGAGCCGGAACGAAATGGTGACAATCGACGACGGCAATCGCATCTGCCACAGCCGAGGGCAAAAAGAGCATGCGTGGCCGTTCCCGACGCGCCTCGCGCAGTCTGAAGCCCTCGACGTCACACCGTCGAGCGAGCTGTAGCGCCGCAATGCAGACCCGCTCTTGTGCGGGCGTCACGGCCTTGAGGGCGGTGCCCATCGGCAACTCCGCGAACTCCCCCCTGATGCAAATCCTCGTGAAAGGGGTCGGCTCGTTCATCAACTGGATGATCCGCTTGGTGCTGTACCCGTTGGATTCCATTTCCCGCAAATAGCGTCGCGCAGCAAACGCGTAGTTGGGCGATGAAACGATCTCCCGGATCCCGGACAACGGCTTCGGGGCATGGGCAAGTTCCGTCACTGGGCGAGTCAAATCCCCAACGACCACATGGATCACGTCTTCCGGCGCCGTAGAAATCTCGAAACCGAGGGTTGGATGCCTCACCATGAAGCCTCTCCTTCCTGAAGGGACAAGGACTATATATACGGCCAGAGTCCTTGTCAATGTAGATCTCGCGTAGAATTTTGGTTGACATTACGAAATCGACTGGTATATTTCCCAGCCAATCATTTGTAAATTGCCTGTTAATTGACAAGGAGGGTGCACAGGATGACTGGCTCACGTCGCCCAAAGCGCCCCTCTCTCCCTCGGGTCACCAGCTCGGAGCTCAGTTACTTATTGAGCCAACCGCGCACCCCACGTGTGGTCATACACCTACTCCAGAGCTGCGGCTTGACCCATGCTCATATCGCCAAAGCATTAGGCGTCAAGACCAGCGCGGTCGGAAATTGGTCTTCGGGGAAGTCCGAGCCAAATGACCGACTTTACGAGCGGCTCGACCTGCTGCGATCCATCTCGTCCCACGTACTCGCAAACCGCTTGGAGGGCGACGACGAGAGGATCGTCAAGGCATTCCTGCTCGGCATGCCACAGGGAGTCGTGGATGATCTTGGCCAGCCGTGCACGACCCTAGAGGCACTGGCCAAGGAGAGAGACAGCGTTGTGATCGAGGCGGCCCGCTCATTCGGTGCAGCAACCGATTTTGTCTACACCCCGCTGATTCGTTGAGCTCGAGCCGCCTCCCGATGGAGGCAACGGACTAGGCGACGCGATAGCGCAGGTGCGTGACGCCGGGCGCGTCGACGACGAGGATCTGCTCCAGCTTGCGACCCTCACCGGTGCCGGCCTCGAAGAGCCGGGTCCCGTCGCCGAGCAGGAGCGGCACCACGTTGAGCTGCATCTGGTCGATCAAGCCCGCCGACAGGTACTGCCGGCCGGCCTCGGCCCCGCCGCCAATATGGACGTCCAGCTCGCCGGCCGCCTGCTTCGCCTGCTCCAGCGCCGACTCGATCCCGTCGGTGACGAAGTTGAAGGTGGTCTCGCCCAAGGTCAGCGGCTCGCGCTCGTGGTGGGTGAGGACGAAGACCGGCGTGCGGAAGGGCGGCTCCTCGCCCCACCAGCCCTGCCACGGATCCTCACCCCACGGGCCCGGGCCACCACCGAACATGTTGCGGCCCATGATCACGGCCCCGATACCGCTCTGCGCTTCCTCGATCAAAGCAGAGCTGGCGTTGACCTCTCCCCCCTCGCGGCCATGCGGCTCGCGCCAGGCGGCGAGGGGAAAGACCCACTCGTGCAACTGCTCGCCGCCTTCGCCGAGCGGGTTCTCCTCGCTCTGGTTCGGCCCGGCGACATAGCCGTCGAGCGAGATCGAGATTTCGAACCTCAGCTTCGGCATCGGCTGCTCACTCGTAGGGGGCGTAGCGGTTATGCAGCATCAGATCGTTGCCGTCAGGGTCGGTGAAGAAGGCCATGTGGCAGACGCCGGTGTCGAAGATCTCGCCGTTGAACTCAACGCCTTTCGCCTCGAGCTCCGCCCGTGCCGCCACGACGTCGTCGACGTGCAGTGCCGGGTGGGCGTTCTTCTGCGGCGCGAACTCCATGCCCATTTTGGCTGGCTCCCAGATGCCGAAGCAAGTGTCTCCCACCCAGAACTCGAATCGGCCGTGCTCGTCTGGCCGCAGCCCCAGCGTCTCGACATAGAAGGTGCGCGAGCGCTCGGCGTCCTGCGACGGGATCCCGATGAAGTCGGTCTTGCTGATCATGTGCCCTCCGTTCGGCGGAATCGTCAGAAGCGTGTGTTCAGGCTACCCCCGTGGATACGCTTGAAGCGTGAACATCCTGATCGCGGCGGACATGGAGGGGATCGCGGGCATCGACGACTACGGCGATTGCCTGCCCTCGCACCCGACCGCTTACGCGCGCGGCCGCAGACTGATGACCGACGAGGTACTGATCGCGATCGAGGCCCTGCGCGACGCCGGTGCGGAACGCATCTCGGTAGGCGACTGGCACATGGTCGGCACCAACATCGAACGCGGGCGCATGCCCGACGGAGTCGAGGTGCGCCCGATCGCCGACCTTGCTCTGGCCGAGGCCGACCCCTCGATGACGAAGGCGAACGGCGGCCCGCTCGATGCCGTCGTGATGCTCGGTCACCACGCCAGCACCCCGAACCCGCGCGGCTTCTGCTCCCACACCTTCGTCTGGGACATGGAGGTGCTGCTCGACGGGCAGTCGCTCAACGAGGTGCAGGTCTACGCGCAGGGGCTGGCCGCCGAGGGCATCTCCGTGCTGGTCGCCAGCGGCGATCGCTGCATGCTCGACGAGCTCGGCGAAGCCGAGCTGGGCAGCGCCCGCCGGGTGGCGACCAAGGAGGGCCAGGGACGAGCCCGGGCACGCTCGCGTGAGGTCGGCATGGTCCACGCCGAGCTTGCGGAGTCGATCGGCGCGGCTTTTTCGGCGCCACTCCTGCCCCCGCCCGCCCGCGGCTATCCGGCCGAGCTGCGGATCGCGGTCGAGGGCGAGGAGCTGGCAAGGACCGTCGTCGCCGAGCCCGGCGAGCTGCTCACCGCTGTCGCCGGCGTCTTTCGCAACAGCCAGGTCTCGCGCGAGTACAGGCAGCTGGCCAAGTTGCTCCCCGCCGGTCACGACTCCCGAGCGCGGGCATTGCAGCGGCGGTTGGGCAGCCTCCTGGCGACGCCGGTGATGCGCTCGAAGGAGCGGCGCTGGCTGGCCAGGGCCGTCTAGAGCGTAAGCACGTGGGCGTGCGCCGGATCGACGCGACCCTCGAGCACATCTATATAGGCGTCCCGCAGAGCCTCGAAGCCCTGACCGCGAATCGTCTCCAGCCATCCGCCCGTCCACCCGCAAAAGGGGTGCCACGCATCGGCCACCCTGGTCTGAAGGCCGTCGCGGCCCCAATCCGCGGAACGCTTGACGACGCGGGTCGGCGCGAAGAAGAAGGTCGGCTTGGGACCCGGCAGCTCGCCGGCGCCGGCGCCGAGGTCCTCCCAGTGGGAGGCACCCACGGTCATGCTGTGGACGAGCCGGTCGCCGTAGTGCGAGTGGACCGCGCGGCGCACCTCGCCGTCGCCGGCGATGTCGACGAAGGTGGCGGGGCCGAGCTCGAGCGAGTCGATCGCGTCGTAGCTCACCGTGCGGTCGTAGATCGCCAAGCCCTCGACGAAGCCGACGTTGCCTGGCGAGGTCAGGCCAACCAGCTCGACACCCTCGCGCCGCGCGAGTAGGAAGGCGGCGGCGATCGCCGTCTTGCTCGAGGCGCTGGAGATCAGGACCGGGCCGCTCGTCGCGAAGCCCTCGTCGGCGAGCTGATCGTCGATCAGGAAGGACGTGAAGAAGAGCGGCCGCAGCAGCATCTGGATCTCCTCGGTATCCGCTCGGTAGAACGGATCGGCGCCGGTGGTCAGGTAGCGGTGGTAGGCGGAGGGCAGCGGCTCCCGGTGAGGCGAGCCGTCTACGAAGCCGGCCTCGCCGGCGTCGACAGGGGCGACGACCAGGTGCGAGGAGGGCGGCAGGTAGCCGAACACTCGCTGCCCGGGCTCCACCCCCTCGGCCTCGCTGCGCTCGACCTCGGCAAAGCCCCACATCGGCACCCGCCCCCAGCCCGGCTCGGCCGGGAAGAAATCCCAGTAGCTCATTGCCTCGCCGAAGACCGCGTAGGTGACGTTGTTGGCGGTGAGGCCGAAGGTGTCGACCCGGAGCAGCGCCTGGCCGGCATCGATCTCAGGCAACGACGACTCGGCGACGCGGCACTCGCGAAGATCGTCACGCTTGACCAGGAAGTCCGTCATCGGCGCCTCGATGTTCTCACGTTCATACTGCTGACTCGATGGAGAGCGGGCAAGAGAGCAAGACCGTTCTGGTCACCGGTGGCTCGGGATACCTCGGCGGCTGGTGCGTGGTCGAGCTTCTGCGCCGTGGCTACCGGGTCCGCACCACCGTGCGCGACCTCGCCCGCGAGGCGGAGGTGCGCGCCACCGTCGGCACCCAGGTCGACGCCGGAGACCGCCTCACGGTGCTGGCCGCCGATCTGCTCGACGACGCCGGCTGGGGAGACGCAGTCGACGGTTGCGACTACGTCCTCCACGTCGCCTCACCGTTCCCGCCGGCGCAACCGAAGGATCCCGACGAGCTGATCGTGCCGGCGCGGGACGGAACCCTGCGAGTCCTGAGAGCGAGCCTCGACGCCGGCGTCGATCGCGTCGTCGTCACCTCTTCCGTCGCCGCGATCTCGGGCAGCGGCAAAGCGGTATCCGGGCGACCGCTGGACGAGCGGGACTGGAGCGATCCCGACAACCCGAAGCTGTCCCCCTACGCGTGCTCCAAGACGGTCGCGGAGCGGGCCGCGTGGGACTTCATGGCCGAGCGCGGCGCGACCGAGAAGCTGGCGACGGTCAACCCCGGCGCGATCATCGGCCCGGTGTTGAACGATGATCGCTCCTTCTCGCTGCAGGCGATCGAACGACTACTGAGCGGAATGCCCGGGCTGCCGCAAATCGGCTTCAGCTTCGTCGACGTCCGCGACGTCGCCGACCTGGAGATCAGGGCGATGACCGCTCCCGAGGCGGGCGGCGAGCGCTTCGTCGCGGTGACGACCTTCCAGTGGATGGCGGATATAGCCACGGTGCTGCGCAGCCGCATGGGCGAGGCCGCCGCGAAGGTGCCGAGCCGGTCGATACCCAACTTCGTCGTGCGCGGGATGGCGATCTTCGACCCCGGCGTTCGTTCGATAGTCGGTCAGCTCGGCAGGAAGACCGAAGCCTCGAGCGAGAAGGCCATGGACCGCCTCGGCTGGTCACCCAGGCCGATCGACGAGACGATCGTCGAGTGCGCCCAGAGCCTGCTCTAGCCGGAGCTCACTCGACCCGGTAGCGCTCGGGCACAAAGGTCTGCGAGTCGGCGGGCGGGCGCACGTAGGCCCGCTCCTGCCGGGGCGGCAACTCGATCGGCTCCTGATCGACGCGCTCATAGGGGATCTGTTCGAGCAGGTGCGAGATCAGGTTGAGCCGCGCGGTGCGCTTGACGTCGGCCTCGACCACGAACCAGGGCGAGTCCTTGGTGTCGGTGTAGGCGAACATCTCGTCCTTGGCCTCGGCGTAGTCGACCCAGCGGGCCCGCGCCTCGACGTCGACGGGGCTCAGCTTCCAGCGCTTCGCCGGGTCGTTCAATCGTCTCTCGAAGCGGCGCTCCTGCTCGTCGTCGCTGACCGAGAGCCAGTACTTCAAGAGGATCGTGCCGGAGCCCTGGATGGTGCGCTCGAACTGCGGGCAGGTGCGCATGAACTCCTCGTACTCGGCGTCGGTGCAGAAGCCCATCACCCGCTCGACGCCGGCGCGGTTGTACCAACTGCGATCGAAGAGCACGATCTCTCCGGCGGCGGGCAGATGCGCCACGTAGCGCTGGAAGTACCACTGGCTGCGCTCGCGGTCGCTGGGCTTGCCGAGGGCGACGACGCGGACCACGCGCGGGTTAGTCCGTTCGGCGATGCGGCGGATCACCCCGCCCTTGCCGGCGGTATCGCGGCCCTCGAACAGGACCACGACTTTGAGACCCTCCCGCTTGACCCATTCCTGCAGCCGCACCAGCTCCACCTGCAGCCGCTTCATCTCCTTCTCGTACCCGTCCCTGCTGAGCACCTTGGCCTTCACCGCTCGACCTTAACGCCGCCAAGACGAGCGGAGGCCTTGAACGAGCCAGGGCCACCCGAAGGTGGCCCTGGCCAGGTGCTCGGAAACGAACGTGGGAACAGCGAACGGGTGGGACAAAACCCGCCTCCCAGACGATCGCCGGTGCCCGGGGTGGATTCCGCCGGGCGCCAGAACAGTGCGGCGCCTAGCGGCCCTGCACCTCCAGAGTCCCCTCAAGCATGTGAATCAAGTTAGGACCACCTCCTTTCTCTGGTCAAATGATTGAAGCAAATGGCGTGGTCGGCCGCCCGGCGCGTCCCGCAAGTAGCAACCACTTCAGCGCTTCAATCCAAACTCGGCTACCCTGCCGGGCCTCAAACGATTGGCTAGATCGTTTGGACGACCGGCTAGGTCACATGTCCAACTCAGCAGGCTGCAACCGAATTTTGTCTCGTTATCGCATGCGCGGTTGGCTGGTTGCGCTGCTCGGAGCCGTCGCGTTGGCCGTGCCCGCGCTCGCTCCATCGCCCACTCTGGGGGCCGAACCGCCCACCGGGGCCCTATCGATCTCCGCCGGTGGCGCACACAGCTGCGCAATCCGCGTCGACAAGACCTTGGCTTGCTGGGGCGACGACTCATCCGGGCAGGTGAGCGGTGCGCCCGAAGGCGAATTCAGCGCTGTCGCGGCCGGTGACGCGCACAGCTGCGCGATCCACGTCGACGGGACCCTGACTTGCTGGGGCGACGATTCATCCGGTCAGGTGAGCGGTGCGCCGGAAGGCGAATTTAGCGCCATTTCCGCGGGCAAGGCCTATAGCTGCGCGATCCGCGTCGACAAAACCCTCGCCTGCTGGGGCGACGATTCATCCGGTCAGGTGAGCGGTGCGCCGGAAGGCGAATTTAGCGCTGTCGCGGCCGGTGGCGCGCACAGCTGCGCGATCCGGGTCGACGGGACTTTGGCTTGCTGGGGCGACGATTCCTCCGGTCAGGTGAGCGGGGCGCCGCAACCCTCCGGGCACTGGGAGCGAGAGTGGCATTGGTACTGGCACTGGCCCTTTTGGCACTGGCACTGGGTCTGGCATCAAGACGACCCGCCCAAGTTCCTCGCCGTGTCCGCCGGCGACGCCGGTACCTGCGCGATCGGAGTCGACAAAACCCTGACCTGCTGGGGCGATGATTCCGCCGGGCAGGTGAGCGGTGCGCCCGAAGGCGAATTCAGCGCTGTCGCGGCCGGTGGCGCGCACAGCTGCGCGATCCGGGTCGACAAAACGCTCGCCTGCTGGGGCGACGATTCATCCGGTCAGGTGAGCGGTGCGCCGGAAGGCGAATTCAGCGCTGTCGCGGCCGGCGAAGAGCACAGCTGCGCGATCCGTGTCGATGGGCAGGGTCCCTGCTGGGGCAGCAACGAACACGACCAGGTCGAACCCCTGATGATCGAAGCGGTACTGCCCCTAGGCGTCACCGGGACCCCCTACCTGCACCAGTTCGCGACCACGCCGCAGGCACCCGATCCGACCTTCTCCTTCACCGGCGGGAGCCTCCCCGACGGGCTCGCACTGAGCAGCAGCGGGAAGCTCAACGGCACCCCGACGGAAGCCGGGACCTACACCTTCACCGCTCTCGCGGCCAATGGGGTCACCCCCGATGCCGCGCTGAAAGTGACGCTGAAAATCGCCGAAGCGCCGAAACCCGCCGCGCCGGCGATCGCCGCGGCAATCCCCGCCGACCCGGGACTGCCTCCGCCGACCGCCGGCCTCAACGTCAACATCGACCCGGTCGAAGGCACGGTCGAGATCAAGTGCCCGTCCGACCCCGGCTTCGTCAAGCTCCCCTCGCCTGCGCAGATTGCCCTCACCTGCCAGGTCAACGCCAATCGCGGGACCGCTGAGATCACGGCCGCGAAAGGAGACGAAGCAGGCACCCAGTCAGCGCGCTTCTGGGGCGGCACCTTCGGGCTCGGTCAGAAAGCGAGCAATAACTGGGTCACCGAACTGCAACTCGCGGGCCGGCTCAAATGCGAGAAGAGCAAAGCCGCGAGCAACCGCCCGCAGGGACGAGTCTTCAAGCGCGGCAGCAAGGGCGGCGGGCGAAAGCTCTGGGGCAGCGGCAAAGGGAACTACACGACGTCCGGCAGCTACGGATCGGCGACCGTGCGCGGGACGACCTGGCTGGTGCAGGATCGCTGCGACAGCTCGACCTTCTTCGCCGTCCGCGAAGGCGTCGTCACCGTGCGCGACTTCGTCAAGGGCACCACGCTGTCCCTCTACCCCGGCGACACCTACCTCGCAAAAGCCGCAATCCCCCGGCTGCGGTGACGCTCGCGCGCTCCCTTCGACTCTGCCTGGCGGCGTGCGCGGCGCTTGCCGTATTCGCCGCCCCCGCCCCCGCGGCGGTGCGGCTAGCCGTTCCGGACGCCGAACGCAAGACGGAGGTCTTCGCCGAGCACACCTGCGCCAACGACAAGCACTGCATCCTCTCGGGGGTCTCCAACTGCCATCGGCAGAGCCCCCATATCGTTCTCTGCCGGTTCTTCCTGAGGCGGAAGACGCCGGCCCAGGGCCACTACGAATGCTCTAGGTTGGCCAGGCTTGCGATCGACCCCAAGACCCACCGTGTGCCGATAACCGGGCTCGGACGCTGGCAGTGCTGAGATGACTCTCCCGCAACCGCGAAATTGAGCTGGGTAGACGTCTTCGCCGTGTTCGTGGTCTGCCACGCCGCGGGCGACTTCCTGCTGCAGACCGATTGGCAGGCGCGCAACAAGCAGGCCGGGCTGGGGAGCGATCCGCTGCGCCGCCGCGCCCTCTACTCCCACGTCGCGACCTACACGCTCGCCTTCGTCCCGGCCCTCGTCTGGATCGGTCTCGAATACGACGCCCTGCGCGCGGTCGCGATCGGCCTCGTCGTCGCGGTGCCCCATCTGATCCAGGACGACGGCCGGCTGCTCGACGCCTACATGTCGAAGGTCAAGGGCCTCGCCCAGACCTCACCCGGCCTGCGGGTCGCCGTCGACCAGTCCTTCCACCTGCTCTTCCTCTTCGGCACCGCCCTGCTCGTCGTCGCCTGAACCGGCCTCGGCGCCGCCGCCCGCAAGGGTCCAGACGGTGATCGCGTGGGTGCGGCCGCGGACCTCGCGCTCGCCGACCAGCTCGAGCTCGCCGTCGTCGACCGCGCAGCGCCTGCCGGGTCGAGTCGGCGACGAAGAGCTGGTGGCCGGAGCCTTTGGTCATCCCCTCCAGCCGCGCCGCGGTGTTGGTCGTGTCGCCGATCGCCGTGTACTCGATGCGGCGCTTCGAGCCGACCTGCCCCGACATCACCGGGCCGCTGTTGAGGCCGATCCCCATCGCGAAGCCGCTCGCCCATCCCCTCCTCGGCCATCCACTCGTTGAAGCGCGGCAGGCGCACGTCGAGCATCTCGCGCGCCGCGGCGAGTGCGCGGTCGGCGTGGTCGTCCTGCTCGAGCGGCGCGCCGAAGACGGCCATGATCCCGTCGCCCATGTAGGCGACGAGGGTGCCGCCGTGGTCCATGATCGCGTCGCTCATCTCCTCCAGGTAGTGGTTCAGCACCTCGATCACCCGATCGGGGTGCAGCGCCTCGGCAGAAGCTGGTGAAGCCGCGCAGGTCGCTGAAGAGGACGGTGCCCTCGCGCCGCACCCCGCCGAAGCGCAGGTCCTCGTCGGTGCGGGCGAGCACGTCGTCGACGACCGCCTCGGGGACGAAGCGGGCGAAGGTGTCGTGGACGCGCTGGCGCTCGAAGGCGTTGAGCACGTAGTTGACCGCGAGCGCGCCGAGGGCGGAGAGCGACCAGGGCCAGCAGCGGGTAGACGACCGGCAGCACGGTGCCGGCGTTGAAGGCGAGCTGGGTAGCGGCGGCGTAGAGCGAGCCCGAGGCCGAGCGCGGCGAGCAGCGCCAGCGAGCGGCTTCAGGCGCAACGTCGCCGCCGCCGGTGCCGACCGCCAGCAGCAGGATCAGCAGCAGGTCGAGCGACCAGGCCCGAGGAGGAGAGCGGGAAAGCCGTGTTCGGCGGTCCAGATCGCGTTGGCCTGCAGTTCGGGGCCGGACATCAGCTCGTCGCCGGTGGTCGAGGTCGGGTGCACGTCCTGCAGCGAGGGCGCCGAGGCGCCGACGACGACGGTCTTGCCGCGGAAGACCGAGTCGCGGCACCTTGCCGCGCAGGACGCGCGAGTAGGAGACCTGGCGGAAGGTGTCCGGGGGGCCGCGGAAGTCGATCCAGGCCCTGCCGTCGCCTTCCAGCTCGCCGGCGTCGATCGACTTCGCCGGTCGACGCTTCGGCGGTGGCGACGGCGAAGCTGACCAGGCCGTCGACCTCGTAGTCATCTTGCGGACGGTGCCACCCGGTTCGGGCTCGACGATCGTGTTGGCGGCGCGGGCGCCGATTTCGTGCACGACCGCTTCGCCGCCGAAGATCCGGCTGCTGCCCGTGCGCATCGACTTCGGTGGTCGAGAGCACCACGCCGCCCTCGCGTGCGATCGCTTCGATCAGAGCGTTGTCCTGCTCGCGGCATGGTCGGCTCGGTGAACTGGATGTCGAAGGCGACCGTCTTCGCCCCGGCTTCGCGCAGACGGTCGATCACCCGGGCGTGCAGGGAGCGGGGGAAGGGCCACTGCACTCCGAGTTCGGCTGAAGGTGCGGTCGTCGACTTGGACGACGACGATGTCGCTGGGCTGCGCCTGGGTGCCCCGCACCGAGAAGCGAGCGTCGACGCTCTGCAGCTCGAGCGCCCGCAGTCAGATGGGTCGCCGTAGGCGAGGACCGCCAGCGCAGCGGCAGCGAGGGCGACGACGAGCAAGGCCAGTTCGCGGCGGCGACGCAGCGAACGCGGCGCGCTCACGGCTTTGCCAGGTAACCGAGGCGTGCGCGGCGGAAAAAGATCGGAAACCTTAACCGTTCGCAACGCCTGGGCGCAAGGAGTCACTATCTTGCGGCCGACGATGAGTAGAGGCGGCACGAAAGCTGGGATTGAGCCTTCGTGCGCTGATGCTCGACTTCGGCAACCGCGACCTCGGCTTGCTCGGCGTCGCGAGGATCGGCACCTCCTTCGCCGGCTGGTGCTTCGCGATCGCCCTCGGCGTCTACGGGTTCGAGGCCCACGGCGCCGTCGGCGTCGGCCTCGTCGCCCTGATCCGCTTCGCTGCCCGGCGCCTCGCCTCGCCGTTCGCCGGCCTGCTGATCGACCGCTACCCGCGCCGCACCGTGCTGCTCGCTCAGCGCCCTGGCGATGGGCCGTCGTCCTGGCCGGGGCGGCGCTCGCCGCCGCGCTCGACGCCCCGTCGGGCGTCGTCTTCGTCTTCCCGGCGCTCTTCGCGGTCGCCTCCTGCGCCTACGGCCCGGCCGAGTCGGCGCTGATCCCGGGCCTGGCGCGGACGCCGCAGGAGCTCTCGGCGAGCAACGTCACCCACAGCGCGATGGAGAACGGCGGCTTCCTGCTCGCCGCGATCGTCACCGGCGTTCCTGCTCGACGTCGACCTCGCCGGGCTTCGTCTTCGCGCGTCGCGACCGCGCGTCGCCGTGGTGGCCATCGCCGCTCGCTGGCGCGGTGCGCCGCGACAGCCGCCCGCACTACGACGACGAGGACGAGCTCGCGGGCGTCGTCCGCGAGATCACGCGCTCGGCCTGCGCACGCTGGTCGGGCACCCGGCGCTGCGCCTCGCCTCGCTGACCCTGATCGTGCTGCTGCTCTTCGAGGGCTTCGCCGACGTCACTCGTCGTCGTCATGGCGCTCGAGCTGCTGCACCTCGGCCGAGGGCAGCGTCGGCTTCCTCAACGCCAGCTGGGGGATCGGCGCGCTGGTCGGCGGCGCCTGCCTGGCGCTGCTGCTCGACCGCGGCAGGCTGGTGGTCGCGATCGCCGGCGGCAGCCTCGTCCTCGGCGCTGGCGACGATGCTGCCGGGCATCTGGCCCGAGCAGGCGACGGCCTACGTCGGCTGGTTCGGCATCGGGATCGGCTTCACCTTCGTCGAGGTGGCGGCGAAAACGCTGATGCAGCGGCTCGGCTCCGACGAGACGATGGGCCGGGTGATCGGCTCGCTCGAATCCGGCCCGCCTGGCGGCGATGGCGCTCGGCTCGATCGGCGCGATCGTGCTGATCGAACTGCTCGGCATCCGCGCGGCGCCCTGATCGCCCTCGGCGCGCTGATGCCGGTCTTCGTCATCGTCTGCTGGACGCGCCTGCGCGCCTTCGAGGTCGGCGCCCCGGTCGCCGAGGACCCCTACCGGCTGCTGCGCGAGAACTCGATCTTCGCGCCGCTGCCGATCGCCACGCTCGAGCGGCTCAGCCACGACCTCGCCCCGCTCGAGGCCGCGGCCGGCGAAGACGTGATCGTCCAGGGCGAGCGTCGGCGACCGCTTCTTCCTGATCGAGCGAGGGCGAGGTCGAGGTCTTCGAAAACGGCGACTTCCGCCGCAACGAGGGCCCGGGCGAATCGTTCGGCGAGATCGCCCTCCTCCACGACGTGCCCCGCACCGCGACGGTTCGCACCACCGCCGCGACCCGGCTGCTGGTGCTCGAGCGCGACCAGTTCCTCCTCGCCGTCACCGGCCACCGGCGCAGTCGCCAGATTGCCCACACGGTGGCTGACGACCGCTGGGCCAGCCAGGAACTCACGCTGCCCACGCGCGACTGAGGGAAGCGACAAATCGAGGAGATCCGACACCGGATTACATCGCCCCACAACTACTGGTAGAAGTCGTCAACGTAAAACGTTGTCGCCTACCAGGGAGCTGCAAATGGACGCCGATGCAATCGAGATGGGACCGATCGACTACATCATCGTCGAGTGGCCGGGGCGCCAGCCCAACGGCGAAGCCGTTCCGCACCTGATCGACCTCGTCGATCGCGGGCTGATCAAGATCCTCGACCTCGCCTTCATCACCAAGGGCGAAGATGGCTCGGTGGCCGGCCTCGAGATATCGGAGCTGGGCGAGCAGGTCGAGGAGTTCGCGCTCTTCGCCGGAGCATCTTCGGGTCTGCTCTCCGACGAGGACGTCGGCGAGGCGGCGCAAGCGCTCGAACCCGGCACCTCGGCGGCGCTGCTCGTCTACGAGAACAGCTGGGCGGCGCCGTTCGCCACCGCCGTCCGTCGCTCAGGCGGCCAGCTGGTCGCCAGCGGTCGCATACCGGTCAATGAGGTTCTGGCCGCCCTCGACGCCGCAGAGTCGGCCTGACAACCAAGGAGGAGAACCAATGCCAGGACTACTAAGAGGTGTCGCACGAACGGCGGTCATCGCCGGAACCGCAACGACCGTAAGCAACCGCGTATCCCGACGTCAGGCACAGCGCTGGCAGGGGCAGGAAGAACAGCAGGCCCCGGCCCAACAGGCGCCACCCCCGGCGCCCGCCCCGCCGGCGGGGCAGTCGACGATCGAGCAGCTGAAAGAGCTGGCCGCGCTCAAAGACCAGGGCGTCCTGACCGAGGACGAGTTCGCCGCCCAAAAGGCCAAGATCCTCGGCTGAGCAGGTCGACGGGCCCGGCGATCGCCGGGCCCGCTCAGGTCAGCGCCAACTGGCGGGCACGCCAACTCGGCTCAGGTGCAGCCCCGCCCACCGTCCGCCGCTCGAGGTCGAGCAACGCCTGCTTTCGTTGTAGCCCACCGCCGTAGCCAGTGAGCGACCCGTCCGCACCGATCACCCGATGGCAGGGGACGACGATCGAGACCGGATTGCGACCGTTGGCGGCACCGACAGCTCGGGCACGTTTGTACGGCTCGACATCGGAGCCGCTGCCCGACCAGTCGACCCGAGCGGAGAGCTCTCCGTAGCTCGTAGTCTCGCCGTAGGGAATCTCGAGGAGCTCTCGCCAAACAGCCTTCTGCAGCGACGTGCCGTGCATATCGAGCTCGAGCTCAAATGCCCGTCGCTCACCGGCGAAGTAGGCATCGAGCTGCTCGACGACACCGGGCATCTCGCGCCTGGCGTCCTCGGAGGGCATACGCAGGCGGCCTGGAAAGTTCAGGGCGCTGAGGCCGCGAGGCCCGGCGACCAGGGTCAGTGGCCCGATCGGGCTCTCGTAGATCGTCCAGTGGGTTCCTGCATCGCTCATGTCGCTCCTTTGGTCACCTCACGCCACTTTGCCTCGGATCGCCTCATCCGTTGTTGAATGCTCTCGAATGAAACGGCGGCCGGCGGAGAAATGTGAGATCAACGCTCGACAGAACAGGAAACCGCGCGATTAGTCGATCTGCGAGCCTGCCGCGGTGACGCTGCTGGCAGCGAAGATCCTCCTCGCCCCGCTCTGCGTGGTGGCGGTCTCCCTGGCCGGGCGTCGCTGGGGGGTGGCCGTCGCTGGGGTACTCGGCGGACTACCCGTCGTCGCCGGCCCGATCCTGCTGGTCGAGACCCTCCTCCACGGCCGCGGTTTCGGCGCCGATGCCGCCGGCGGCACCCTGCTCGCGCTCGCGGCACTGACCGCCTTCGTGGTCGTCTACGGTCGGATCGCGGCGGCGGCCGGCCCGGTCCCGAGCGTGCTCTGCGGCTGGACTGCGTTCCTGCTCGGCGTCGCCGTCCTGAGCCTGGTCCAGCCGCCGCCGGCAATGTCGCTGATCTTCGTCGCCGCCTGCTTCGCGCTCGGCCTGCGGCTGCTGCCACCCGTGCCCTCGCCAACGGCCGCCGCCGCCGTGCCGCCCTGGTGGGACCTACCCGCTCGCGCCGTCGCCGCGCTCGGGCTCGTGCTCGCGCTGACCGCCGTCTCCGGCGCCCTTGGCCCCCACCTCAGTGGCCTGCTGGCGCCTTTTCCGATCATCACCAGCGTCCTCGCGGTCTTCACCCACGCTCACGGTGGCGCCACCCAGGTCAGCGTCCTGCTGCGCAACTTCCTCTTCGGCTTCTACGGCTTCGCCGCCTTCTGCTTCGCGCTCGCGGTTGCCCTGCCCACGCTCACGACCGCTGCCGCCTTCGGCCTCGCGACGGCGGTGGCGCTCGCCGTGCAGGCGACGACCTTCCTGCTGCGCTTGCGCCTCCGACCCGCTACCTCCGGATCGCTGGCTTGATCGGAAAGCCACTCCACATACGTCGCGCATTACCCCGAGGTAATCGACCTGCGTACGGTGAGGATGGTCGAGTGCAGGGCCCTGCGGCCGCTATCGATCTAGGACATGTTCAGTGCCACGGCGGCGCGAATGAGCTCCTTCAACGCCTTCTCATCGATCTCGTCACCTTCATGGAAATCGATGGCACGCCTGACGTTGCCCTCGAGGCTGGAGTTGAAGAGACCTGACGGGTCCTCCAACGAGGCACCCTTGGCGAAAGTCACCTTCACGTGACTCTTGTACGTCTCGCCGGTGCAGATCATCCCGTCGTGGTACCAGACCGGAATCCCTCTCCATTTCCACTCCTCGACCACTTCGGGGTCGGCCTGCTTGACGAGACTTCTGACTTTCGCCAGCGTCTCGCCCCGCCAATCGCCCAGCTCTTCAATCCTCGCGTCTATCAACTCAGAGGGGGAGGCTCCTTTTCCCTCTATCGAGCCGCTCTTCGCCTTCTTCATGGCTGCTGTCGCCTCCCATGGTGGTATGTCGGCCGCGTCACTTGAGCTACCCGGCGGGTGGCTGGTCGATGCGGATCAGGTTGCCGGACGGGTCGCGCACGGCGCAGTCCCGCGTGCCCCACGGTTGGTCGATCGGCTCCTGCACGATCTCGGCGTCCGAGGCGCGCAGCTTCTCGAAGCTGGCGTCGAGATCGGCGGTGTGGAAGTGGACGCCGTTGAGGGCGCCCTTGGCGACGAGGGCGGCGAGCGCGTCGACATCGGCGGGACTGCCGTTCAGGTAGTTCGTGAGGACGATCGCGACGCCGGGTTGGGAAGCGGCGCCAACGGTGATCCAGCGGAAGTCCCCTTTGGCGACGTCGTTGCGCAGCTCGAGGCCAAGCGTGTCGCGGTAGAAGGCCAGTGCGAGGTCGGGGTCATGGACTAGGACGAAGCATTGGGAGAGAGTGAGGTTCATGCCACAAGGCTAGGGAGCCGGCGCCCCGAGCGTTTCTCCAATCCTGCTCGGCTTGCGGCTAGGGCGGGTGAGGTCCCGGGCGACGCAGCCGGGCACACCCGCGAGCGCACCGTGGTCACGGGTTCGGTAGGCCGTCGGCGTCTCGCCCACCAGCTGGGTGAAGCGAGCGCTGAAAGAGCCGAGCGACGTACACCCGACAGCCACGCAGACCTCGGTGACCGACAGGTCGCCACGGCGCAGCAGCGCCTTCGCCCGCTCGATTCGCCGCGTCATCAGGTACGCGTAGGGCGTCTCCCCGTACGCCGCGCGAAACCGCCGCGAGAAGTGCGCGGGCGACATCAACGCAGCGCGGGCGAGCGCGGCGACCTCGAGCGGGCGCGCGTACTCGCGGTCGATCAGATCGCGAGCGCGGCGCAGATGCGCGAGGTTGGCGAGCTCCTCCGGCGTCACGATGCGAGCGTAGCGACGTGCCGTACCCGACACGCGGCGCTTCTGTAACAACCATGCCTGGCCGCACATTTACTTCTCAGATGCTTCCCGTTGAGGATCCGCCCAACGTGGGCCCAGACATCTACCGCGACCGCTTCGAGCGCTGCTTCCGCGACCACTACGCACAGCTGCTCGCCTTCTCGATGCGGCGCGTCTCGGCTCGGGAGATTGCCGAGGATGTTGCGGCAGACGCATTCGCGGTGGCCTGGCGCCGGCGCGACCGCATTCCCGATCCCGCCCTGCCCTGGCTGTATGCGATCGCCGGCAATGTCATCGCCAACCAATATCGGTCGACCCGTCGCCGCCGCAACCTCGATGTGCGCCTTGCGCGCGAGACCGGTGCCGCCGCGACGGAGTCCGATCCCGCCGAGTCGCTCGGTCGCCGCGACGCCTTCTCAGCCGCTTTTGCTCGCCTCGCTGAGTCAGAGCGCGAGGTCCTGCGCCTGGTCGCCTGGGACGGGCTCGACACACGCGATGCGGCGCGAGTCTTCGGCTGTTCGCCGGGCGCCCTCCGGGTGCGACTGCACCGCGCCCGCCACAAGCTCGCGAAGCAACTAGCAGCAGTCGAACGCACGTCCCGAGAGGACCGCGCAACGGTATCCACCCCCGCCGAGGAGATTCAATGACCCGCAACGACGATGCGCTCGCCAGGATGCGTGCGGCAAACCCCTTCTCCGCATCGGAGCTAGGAAAGGCGATCGCCGACGCAGAGCTCTCGCTCGCCCTACAGCGGGCGATCGTCGTCGGCGAATCCCCTTCGCGGCCGATTCCGGTCGGCGACCGCGTCGCTCGCGAGCACGCCGTCCCCACCCGCCCAGACCGCCCTGGGGTTTTCTCGCGGCGTCGCCGCGCCTCGCTCGGTCTCAGCCTCGGCGGCCTCGCCTGCGCCGCGGTGATCGCGGCGCTGATCGTCCTCTCCGGCGGCTCGGTCCGAGACGGCGCTCACCCCAGCTTTGCCGCCGCCGCGGTCGAGGTGGCGGAAGCAAATCCACGCCTGCTCGTCACCGCGCCCGGCTGGTCGATCGTCCATGCACGTAGCTTCGAAGTCGACAGCGGCGAACTGATCTACAGCGACGGTGAGCACCCGCCCTTCGGCCCCGGTGGGCGCCAGCTCGACCTCAACTGGTACCCCGCTCGCCTCTATCGCGAGAGGCTGCGCGAAATCGGTCATGCCTGTTGTCATGTCAGCGCGCCGGTGGCCTCGACTCTCCTCGGTCAGAAGACGACCACCTTCGCCTACGACGGACAACATCCCAACTTCGCGACGATCCTCTTGCCCCAGGGGCACGTCTTCACCGAAGTCACCGGCTCGTTCGGGAGCAGACAGGAATACGACGCCCTGCTGCATTCGCTGCGGCCGGTCGGCGTCGAGGCCTGGCTCGGGGCGATGCCCCCCGAAGTCCTACGTCCCGCGGCACGCTCGGCGGCGATCGCGCAGATGCTCCGCGACATCCCCGTACCGCCGGATTTCGATACCTCCACCCTTCATTTCCAAGACACACCTGTGCCACCAGGCTCCGCCTCCGCCCTGCAGAGCGAAACGGCCCTCACGGATCGCTTCATGCTCGCGAAGTCGCTGACGGGAGCAGTCGCCTGCGACTGGCTTCAGCGTTGGCTATCCGCGACCCGAGACGGCGATGGCGCCGCAGCGCGGGAAGCGGTCGACGCGATGGGCACGGCTCGCCACTGGCCGGCCCTCCTGCAGATGGTCCGGGAAAAGGGCTACCAGGGGAATGCCCTGCCGTCCCACGGTCGGGGTTGGCCGTCGGAGATCCTCACCGCGGCGCGGGAAATCGCCCGCGGCCACCTCCGCCACAGGCCGGCAGTCACCACGATCTACGCGCATGGGCACCCCGCCGGGTACCTCACCCCGGCTGGCGCGGCCCCGGCAAGCGTCATGGGGTGCCTTTAGCCAGCCAGGCTAAGAGCCTGTCTCATAACCTGTGTGTGCGACTGGCGAGTGCCGGACCGAAGTGTGTCCGGTGCCGCCAGGCGTGCGCGGAGGTTATGAGACAGGCTCTAAATGAACGACCCACGTTCCAGCACAGTGGATGGGTCATACCAAACCGCGTCAATAAAGGACTGCATCTCTTCGACGAAGCGCCAGATGACATCAGCGCGGATAGGATTTTCCCGATGGTGCTTCTCTACCTCCTCCGCGCTGCCTCTTTGCTGTGGGCCCAGACGGCGAGAGGCGCGCAAGAGAAATACGTTGTCGATATCGGTCAGTCGAACGTCCTCAGGAGTCATGTCTAGAAACTCTGCCACTAGAAAATACTTGGCCATAGGACAACCTTGCTTTAGGCGAGTCGCGGTTCCGGAGGCCTCTTGGAACATGGTCTTATCGAGATTGACCTTGCACTCAGCGGCGAGAGCCGCGAGCACAAAGCTCCCGCGGGTGGCGGCACGAAGGTCTGGCGAGGTGCCAATCGCAAAGTGAAGTTGCGCCCCAAGCGTAAAGTCTTGGTCCTTGGTCTTAACCACAACCTCCGGCTGATCCAGAAGACCACCAAGCGAATCCGCTCGAAAGCTCATTGACATAAAGGCCTGATTTGGACCAACGGCAAGCTCATCGAGACGGTCGAACCCAGGCAAGGTCGCAGGATGCACCAGATGTATGAGGAACTCCTCGAGGATCGAGCTGTCGAGCTTCAGCTGTCCCTTTTGCCTTTTGAGCCAAGCTGAGCCGCGCTTCGCAACGCAGTCCACTTCTACGAAGAACTTGTAGTCACTCAGGAGTTGAGCCTGCCTTCGCACTCTTGCCTTGGGAGTCTCGCCAGGGATCGTTGTAACTAGCTCCGCGACCCACGTTTCGTAGGCTCCTTCGATCTCATTCAATAGTTCTTTGTGGTCTTCCCCCGGTTCGGGCGACAGGTCAGGGCTTGACTTTCTCAGTCTCTCTTTGTTGATGGGTTGAGATCATCTCGAACTCTCTCGGAGAGAGATAGCCGAGTGTGGAGTGCCTCCTCTCGCGGTTGTAGAAGGTCTCGATGTAGTCGAAGACGGCGCTTTGCAGCTCACGCCGACTGGGCCAGGAGCGGCGACGCACGAGCTCCTTCTTCAGGGTGGCGAAGAACGACTCGGCGACGGCGTTGTCAAAGCAGTCGCCCCTCGAGCCCATCGAGACCGCGATGCCGGCATCGCGAGCCTTCTGGCCGAAGGCAAGCGAAACGTATTGGGACCCCTGGTCACTGTGGTGGATCACCCCGGCCTCGGGCTGGCGACGGGAAAGCGCCATCTGCAACGCGTCGGTGACCAGCTCTGAGCGCATGTGCTCTGCCATCGCCCAGCCGACGATCGTCCTCGAAAATGCGTCCTGCACCGCCGCCAGATAGACCCAGCCCTCCCAGCTGCGCAGGTAGGTGATGTCGGCGACCCAGAGCACGTTGGGGCCGGCGGGGCGAAAGTCACGCTTCACCAGGTCATCGGCAACCCTTACCCCCGGCACGCGGATCGTCGTGCGACCGCACTTTCTCGGTACCAGGCCGCTGATCCCGGCTTCTCGCATCAGCCGCTCCACCCGCTTTCGCGAGACCCTGATCCCTTGAGCCATGCGCAGCTCGGCGTGGATGCGAGGCGCTCCGTAGACGCCGCGGTTGGCTCTGTGGATCTCGCGGATGCGCTCGGTTAAGAAGGCATCCTCCAGTGCCCGCTGGGAGGGCGGGCGGCGCTCCCAAGCGTGGAAAGCCTGGCGAGAGACGCCAAGCAACCGGCTCATCAACGAGATCGGGTAGTTGGCCTTCTCCGCGGCGATGAACCGGTAGGCATCGGTCACCGCCCCTCGCTCTCCCGGGCGAAGAAGGCCGCGGCTTTTTTCAGGATTTCTCGCTCCTGGAGAAGAGTTCGGTTCTCACGGCGCAGGCGCCTGAGCTCCTCTCGCTCATCTGTGGTCAGGCCCTCGCGCTTGCCGGTGTCTACGTCGGCCTGCTTGATCCAGTTGCGCAGGGTCTGGTTTGAGATGCCCAGGTCGCGCGCGACCTGGGCGATCGAGCGCTCCGAGGTGCGGGTGAGTTGGACTGCTTCACGCCGGAACTCCGGCGGGTATGGGGGCTTGATGGGTGGCATCGACTCCTCCTTGCCTGAGTCTTTCGACCCAAGCGGTCAGGTGTCGTCGAAACCGGGGGAAGACCATTGTCTTGCTGGGTTGCCTTTGGATTCACGATCGCAGCCGCGATCTTGTTGCCATGAGGAGTTCGATATCTGGGTGATGTTGGCGTAGTCACATGGACGTCGCTGCCAACGGCGAAGGGTCAATCTTGGCAACTGCCTCTATCGCAGCCTCTAGTTCAACGTGCTTTCCGGTCACAGCCAACGCCCCAGTCAAAGCCTCCAGTCCGTGACTGCGACCTATCTGTTCGATGACCGGCTGCTTGAACTCAGAGGGCGATGAGTTGGACAGCACAAGTATGTCCTCATAGAGGACATCGCCATAGCGATTGACGAACTGTCGTTCAGCGCGCGAGCGAGAGGCGAAACAGCCAAGATCCCGAGCGATACGAGCAATCAGGTCACTATTGGAGAACGAGATACCTCGAACTCGAGACTCACGGCCGACAACCAGAATGGCTGTGCCTCCGATGATCATGACCCGACTCATCTCCGCAAGGGCAAGAGCCATGTCGAGGGAATACTGAATGACGGTGCGGAAGCGGTTACCACGGTTCTGGCGGTTTGAACCGATCTCGGATCGAGCCGCACGAAGAACTGGCCACGCGAACTCATCCGTCAAGGGTCGACCGTATTGGTGGTAGTTAAAGACATTTATATAGGGAGGCGAGGTGAGGACGGCGCTCACGGATTCATCTCGAAGACCGGTAGCTCGTGCGTCCCCCACAAACGCCTGAATATCGACCGGGTCCTTTGGCAAGTCGCTCGCCAGCTCGGCGATGCGGGCGAAGGCTGCCTCCTCCGAACCCATTTTGTCGGCCAAAATCGCGAGAGCGTGAGCGATTCCGATCGGCTGCCGAGATAGGCGCTCCGCTGGGTTGGTTCCAAATGCCATTTCTTTGGCCGCCCGCACGACATCGAGACGTTCGTCCTCAGCCAGGGAAGCAAGGCAGGCACACCTGGAGAAAGCAACCGCGGCCGGATTGACATCTACACCCCAGGCAGCATGACCTCGGCGAGCCGCCTCCAACAAGACAGTGCCGCTCCCCAAGAAGGGATCCAGAATTAGATCCGCCTCACTGACTAGCGCATCCAAAAGCCGAGCAACCGTGAGCGGTGAGAACTGGCCCCGCCACGGCAGGGCGCTGACTCGATTCCGATCGCCAAGACTTAGGTCGACATCACGAAGCTCAGCGCACAGCGGAAGCGACTCAAGCTCGGTCGACCCAGTCTCTTGAGGGACCGCCAAGTTGGCCGACGCGCTGGTCACGCGGGGAACGTAGAAGAATCGACGGACGCCTTGGAGCCGCCGTGTGGCCTGAGGCTGATCGCGACCACGCGGGTCACCGCGGAACCGTCCCTCCTCCTCCTCACCTACCTCCCGGCGCCTTGACCGCGGCTGGGACGATGACACCGGCCTCGATGGCCGGCGCCGCATAGGCGGCAGCGAGCGTCGCGACGGTCTCATGGGCGTTGAGCCCACTCGGGTTGGGGACCACCCAGAGTGCCGCGTCGGACCAGTGGATCGCGCTATCGAGCGTGTCCGGCTGCCGACCCAAAGTCGCGCCGCGCTCGCCAAACGCGTCGCGGTAGGCGGAGATGCCAGCGATCGCGACAACCTTGGGTCGGCGATCGGCAACGAACCGCAACAACCGCTCGCCACCCTCGCGCAGCTCCTCGCGCGAGAGCTCGGAGGCGCGCGCGGTGGCCCGCCGCACGAGGTTGGTGATCCCGACGCCCCGGGCCACGAGATGCGCGCGATCGGCATCGGTCATGCCGGCGACCCGATCGACCTCGTAGTCGGTAATGCCGGCCGCGGCCAGCGCCGGATAAAAGCGGTTGGTTGGATGCGCGAAGTGGGTTCCAACGGCGGCGGTCCAAAGGCCCGGGTTGATGCCGACGAACAGCAGCCTGAGCCCCGGCCCCACAAGATCGTCGACCTCATGGCCGCGGAACGCTTCCAACTCCGCACGCGTGAACCTCATGCCAGCGATCCTGCCCGAACAGCGCCGCGCCCGTCGCGCGGGGCGAGACCGCCAACCCCGAGATTGGCGAGCGGCGCGACTTCGAGAGACGGTCAGTTGTCGCGACCGGTCCGCCGTTTGCGCTCGTCCGGCCTTTCATGGGTGGAGTCGACGACCCCTGACCGCAGGTAGGCGACCTCTCGCCTCACCGTGCCCGCGGAGATTTCCCTCGTCAAGGAAAGCTTCGCGGGGTCGGCGATGACTTCGCGTCTGCCGAGGATCTCCGAGGTCTTGGGGTCGAAGATGTATTCGACCCGGAGGCCGGGCTGCTGCGCACCGTAGCTGCTGGACTTCGAACTTTCGTAGCCGAGCGCGTATCCCGAGCGCCCGACCAGGTCTTTGGCGTTGCG
Source organism: uncultured Solirubrobacterales bacterium (assembly GCA_963824705.1). Classification (GTDB taxonomy): domain Bacteria; phylum Actinomycetota; class Thermoleophilia; order Solirubrobacterales; family 70-9; genus VRUE01. The sequence continues at coordinate 530,021 of CAWGQE010000003.1, read as the reverse complement.
ATTCAGTTCGATGCCCGGCTCTTCGGCCAGTGCACCGAAGACCGCGGCGCGAAGTGCAGCGGTGGTGTTCGGTTTGTCGAGGATGTCCCATAGTTCCGAGATCGCCTGTCCGGTGTTGAGCGGCTTGGCGGGTCCGTCGTTGTCTAAGGACCCGGGGGCCTGGCGATGCTCAATCGCGAGACGGAGTGCCTTTGGCTCGGTCGGGAGCTTGGAGAAGTCGCCGAAGCCTGGGCCATCCATGCCTTCAACGTCCCTCACCCCCCGGCGCACGTCGATGATGTGGGCTCCCGGGGAGCCCCCCTTTTCGCCGTCGAACGGACCGGGGAGGGGCGAGCCCGCCTTTTCCCAACGACTCCGTTCAGCGCTCGAAAGAAATCGCAGGGTCCCCATCACCCAACGGTGGCGACTCGATTCGTATGCGCTCCTCCATACCTCCTCCTGCCACGAGACGAGCGCACTGAAGGCGCCCTTCGGCTTTGGGATTACCCCGCCGAAGCTCGCCGTTAGCCCCGAGGTCCATTCCTGCAGTTCCAGCGACTTCGTCTTCGCGTAGAGGAACTGCCCGGGACCGGGATTCCCCGAAGGCCTGTCGGCTGCCGCCGCGACGGCGGCAGTCTGGCGCAGAACCTCGGCGGCGGCGGGCTGGGCAGTCGGACCCGAGCCGAGGACCAGGACGCCGGCGAGCGCGGCGGCGAGCGCGGCGGCGCCGGCGAAAGCAAGAAGGCGCCGGCGGTGGAAGAGGCGGGCGGGGCGGGGCGGGGTCGCGGAGGCGCCCGCCGCCTGGGCCGGGTCGAAGCGGGCCTCAAGCGCCTGCCAGGCGGCGGCGCGGGCCGTCGGGTTCTGCTTGACGCGCTCGGCGCGGAAGCTCCGCATAACGGTCAGCTCGTCCATCACTTACCTCCAGGGGAAGTCAGGTTTGCGGCGGGTGAGTTGGTGGTCGGCAGGAGTCCGAGGGCGCGCCGCAGTCGCCCGCGAGCACGGGAGAGCCGGGACTTGACGGTGCCGAGCGGGATCGCCAGGGCGTCGGCAATCTCGGTTTGGCTCAGTTCTGCCCAGACGAGAAGACAGAGCACGTCAGACTCCTCGGTGGGGAGATCGGCCAGCGCCTCGGCGAGAAGGCTTCGCATCCGCTCGGCATCGACCCGAGCCTCTACGCCATCGATCCCCGCCCCGTTCTCCGGTGTCATCGCCGTGATCGCCCGCAGTTCGACGATCTCGTGGCGACGGTGATTGTGGGCCAGGTTGGTAGCGATCCCAAAGAGCCAGGGACGAGAATCTGCGCGGCTCCGGTCAAAGCGGGAGCGGCCGGCGAAGGCAACGAGAAAGGTCTGCGCGGCGAGCTCGTCTGCAAGGTGCCCGTCGAGACGGCGTTGCAAGTAGCCATGGACGGCGTCGTAGTGGCGCTCGAAGACGACGCCGAAGGCGCTTGGGTCCGCCAGGGAGGCGCCGATCGCTTCACAGTCGCTTTGGCTCTCGGTCATTTACCTGTTCTTGTAGGAGCTCCGGAAAACGGTTCGCGCGGGTGCCGAAGACGCACCGGGGCCGAGCTCATCGCTCAGGCACGTCGCAGTCAGAAGGGCAGATTCCGCTCACGGTCCGCGCTGGGTCAATACCCGCCGGCGCGAGCTTGCCCCATTTCTTGCCCCCAGGCCTGTTCGACAGCCTGAGCGCAGCGGCGCTTGACGCACTAGATCGGCGACCCCAGTCAAGGGTGCCATTAGGATTGCGCCGTGCCGTTCACGCTCAGGAACCTCAAGGAGGATCTGGAGGATCTCGGGTCCAGGTTCGACGGCGCGCCGGACCTGGAGTTCCGCGCGGCGACCGAGGCGCTCGAACTCGAGAAATCCGGCCTGAGCTACCAACGCGTCCCACCCGCGTATCGCTTTCCGTACGGCCACACGCACAAGAAGCAGGAGGAGGTGTACGTGGTCCTACGCGGGAGCGGGCGGATGAAGCTCGACGACGAGATCGTCGAGCTCAAGGAATGGGACGCGGTGCGCGTCCCGCCCGGTACGTGGCGAGGCTACGAGGCCGGGCCGAAGGGACTCGAGATCCTCGTCATCGGCGCGCCCAATCTCGGCGCGGCTCCGCGCGAAGACGTCGATGGCCAGCGCGACTGGTGGGCTGACTAGCCAGGCAGGGTGGGATGAGTGCCTCTGGCTCGGCCTCTCCAGATTGCTTGGCGTCGCGCGGGCCGTCTCCAGCCACCGCGTCGCCCCACCTGTCGAACCCACCGCAGGGCACCTGCTTGCGGGCACCTAGAATTCAAGGCCCGTGAACTATGACCTGAATGCACTGGGCCTCGCTACCGACACCACGGAGATTCAGCCGCTGGTAGATCCCAGCACACACAGCGCCGACGGCTCGGTCGAGGTCGTCTTTCGCAACATCGAGCAGCGGCTGGTCGAGGAGATCAGGGGGGCCCAGCTGGTGGTCGGGTGCGTGGCATGGCTGACCTCCGGCCCGATCCTCGATGCCCTGGCGGAGGTAGGAGGGGTCGCGATCGTGGTTCAAAAGGAGGACTTCCTCCGACCCGACCTCGGCGTCCCGGGGCGGGAGGACTGGAAGCGGTGGCTTCGCGGGAAGTACGACCGACTGCCGGAAGGCCCCCACCGTTATGACTACGAGGGCACCGTCCTCAGCAGCATGAGCGTGCTGGGAGATCCGACTCTGGCAAGCGTGCGTTGCCTGGGTAATCACAATGCCGACCGCCGCCCCGCGATGCCCCGGGCGCATCACAAGTTCCTCATCTTTTGCGACTACGTTCAGGGGAGGGTCGGGCAGCGGCCCGGCGGCGGCCAATCCTTCGAGGCGGGCCGGGTGGTTCCTCGCAAGGTTTGGACCGGCTCCTACAACCTCTCGAAGAACGCCGGGCGCTCGCTTGAGAACGCTGTCCTGCTGACCGACGAGCGCTGCGTCAGCGCCTACTACGTGGAGTGGGGACAGCTGACCGGCCTCTCAGAGCCCTTGGACTGGACCTCGGAGTACGTGCAGCCCGACCTTCGGATCGGAACCTGAGTCGCTGAAGCTGGCGCGGGCCTCGCGAATCCCGGCCGATAAGGAGGGGTAGCTACGGCGACGAGTCAGGCCCGACCCTGGCGGAAGTAGCCGAGAGCGCCGAAAGCGTTCATGCTGAGCAGTCGCCAGATCATCTTGTTGCCGCGGACCTCGGACTGGCTGCGTCGCTGAATGTCGCGCTCGGCGGCGATGACGATCGCCAGTGAGACGAGAGTGAGAAAAGTCGCGGCGGCGCGGCGGGAGGTTCTTGAAGCTTTCCGCGCGACTCATCAGACCGGCGCGCTCTTTTACTCCTTGACCCAGCGCAGGATCGCCCGCGAGTGCGAGAGGATGGTGCTGTCGGCGGCTCGATCGAACGCGATTGGCCCCGTCTTCCTCGACTACCTCTACGTTGCCTTCACCAACGCCAGTGCCTTCAGCCCCACCGATGCGATGCCGCTCAGCGTCCGGATGAAGAGCCTGAAACTTGGACCGCGTACGACCCAATAGGGTGCCCTCGCCATGGCTAGGAGATGGAAGATCCTGATCGGTGTCGTCGGGTTGCTCGCCGTGCTGCTGGCGATCAACACCTTGGTCGTCGAGGGAGAAACGAAGTCAGCCGCAGTGACCGTTCCAGGCGGCCGCATCCTGCACCTGCCGGGCGGCGACATGCAGGTCCTCGAAAAGGGCCCGCGCCACGCCACTCCGATCGTGTTACTCCACTGCTACACCTGCTCGATCGCGTGGTGGCAGCGGATGATTCCGCTTCTCGACCGCGATCACCGAGTGCTCGCGGTGGACCTGCGGGGCTTCGGAGGATCCGAAAAGCCGGGTTCCGGCTACTCGATGGAAGACCAAGCAGCTTTCGTAGCTGAAGCGCTGAAGCGCCTGGGCGTGCATGGGGCGACCATCGTCGGCCAATCGCTGGGAGGGACTGTCGGAACGGCCCTTACCGAAATCCCAGGCGACTACGTCAGCAGGCTGGTGATCATCGACCAGGCCCCGGAAGAACGCTTCTCCAAGGGCCTCGGCCTCACCGCCGAGCTCAGCACCGCACCGGTGATCGGGCCGACGCTCTGGCGGGTGACTCCAGATTCCGCGATCAAAGACGGGTTGAAGGTCGCCTTCGCGCCGGGATACGAGGTGCCCGACGAATTCGTCGACGAATTCAACCGGATGACCTACACCTCCTATGACTCTGACGGTGAGGAGGGTGACTACATGGACGATGAACCGCTCGATCGCAGGATCGAGCGAACGAGAACCCCGCTGCTGGCGATCTTTGGCGCCGAAGACCAGATCTACGAATCGGAAGCCGCCCTGGCCGCCTACGCGAAGGTGCCCGGCGCGCAGACCGTCCTGATCCCAGGAGCAGGGCACTCGCCGAACGTCGAGAAGCCCGGGCGCACCGCAACTCTCGTCCTGAGATTTGACCACCCTGGCCGGGTGTCATAGAACGCGAGGGCGAGGACCGCTGCCTTCGCCGTTTGGGGCCTCTTTCTCGACGTTGCATGGCGCCGCAACTTCCGCCAAAGTCGCCAGCGCAGAATGCGATCACGCCTCTCAGCTTCACTTGTCCGGTGGAATCCAAAGTGCGGGCGCAAGACGGCTTTCAGGGTTGGTGCATGACCTAGAAATCCAACGGCTCAGGAGAAAGTGAAGGGAAGGAGAGGGTCTGAAAGCAGCCTTTTGCTGACTTTCGCTGACTTTGGTTGACCCCTCGGGTCAACCAAAGTCAGCTGGCCCGCAAATCTACTTCTCATGCGAGATTTCGCTCTACGAAGCAGACACAGCGAAACGCGCCTGACAGGATTCGAACCTGTGACCTTCGGTTTCGTAGACCGAGGAGGTGCGATCGGCTGGGCTACGTGTACCTCCTCGCTCGCTTGACTTTCGATATCGAAAGGTGTAAGGTGCCGCGGTGGAATGGCCAGAACAACTAGCCGAGCGCGTAGGCAGCAAGCACGTTCAAATATTCATCCCGTCAGTTGATCGGGATGAGGAGCCGATTCCTCAGGGCCAGGACTACTGGGTCGAGGAGTGCCTCCGTGTAATGGGCGAACAGTTTGGCGGCGCAACCGCCTTCCCGCGTTCCCGCGGCGTCTGGCGAGACGACGAGCGGGGCGGGACCCTCATATACGACGACACCGTAATCGTCTTTTCCTACGTTGCTGAGGACGATCTCACGGGAGAGGGAGGTGACGCACTCATGCAATTCATTCGGCGGCTCGGACGCGAGGGTCGACAGGGCGAAGTAGGGATCTATGTCAATGACAGGTATTTCGGCATACAAGACTTTGAGGAGTAGAGCATGGGCGAAAGAGATAGCAAGACCACGGAAGCACTAGACCCACTGTCTTCAGTTCTGCAAGATCACGCTGCGGTTGTCATCAAGGAGCCCGGTGAGCACGGGGCCCTTAGCGCAACCGAGGTATTGGCCTGGCGAAGCTGGTTTAACCAGCGACGGCGCGTTTTGTCCTCGTCAGGAGGGCGTCCAACGAACCCAAAATGGACGCTGAAGCGACAGGTCCCGTTTTCCACGGAGACCTGGAAAGAGCTGGAGGAGCGCGCTCGCGCTTGCAGCGGCAGCGCCAGCGGGCAGAAGATTGCTCCCGGTCAGCTCGCCGCCTTCCTTCTCGAGGAATCAGTGGGGACTCCGAGTACCCAGAAGGCCACTCCCCTTCCTGAACTCGCTGACGAGGACATAGATATCGGAGACCCGGACTTCGAGCACTGGCAAATGCCAGAGCCGTTTGCAGTCGCAGCCTGATCCAATGATTACGATCTCCTTCTACTCTTACAAGGGCGGCGTCGGTAGGTCACTCACCCTTGCAAACCTCGGGGTCTACCTCGCGCAGTTCGGTGCTCGCGTCACCATGGTCGACTTCGATCTGGAGGCGCCAGGTCTGCACTACAAGTTGTCTCCACACGAGCCACTCGATGTTGGCGGCCGTGGACTTGCTGGCATGCTCGCAGACGTGAGCAGAGGAGCCTCTCTGCGAGACATTGATTGGGATCTCGGCATGGAGGTGACTGAGCAGGCCGAGGTCACTCCGCCGGCGGGAGAGGATCTCGATCAGCCAAACGGGAAGCTCTTCCTTATCCCGGCTGGCAATCCAATGCAATCGGACTATTGGAGGGACCTTGCTGCCATCGACTGGGATCGGTTGTTTACTACCGGCTCCCGTCCTGGGGTTGCCGCCCTCGCACAACTCAAGGAGAAGATAGAAGAGAACCACCAACCTGATGTCCTACTTGTGGATAGTCGCACGGGAATTACTCCGGGAGGGGGCGTGTCGACCACCCTGCTACCAAACGTCGTTGTGATGATGATGCTGAATACGCCCGAGCATCTGGACGGCTCCAAGCTGGTGATCTCTGCGGTAACGAGCACGAAACGCTCGAGTGGCGAAGCACCAGAAGTCGTCCCCGTACTGAGCCGGTACACCAGTCCTGCCGATGCCGAGGAGCGGATCTCGCCAGCCTCTACGCGCTACCTGCCGCCCGTAGAACATCGAGGGGTTCTGCCGCTCAGGGAGGAGAAGATTCCTCTCGACGATCTGTACGCCTCCCTTACCGATGGCCTCGCACAGGGAGCCGCGGCGCGAATCCACGAGCCACTCGTTCTTCACGCGGATCTGACCCTTCAGCACCACGAGTACCTGACCTTCGGCCCGAACGCTCAGTCCGCCACCGGACCGATGGGACAAACGCTGCTTGAGGACTACCTCCGCCTCTTTGCCGCCCTTGTTCCTCGTGAGACCTTCCTTCGATACCTCACTGGAGTCAGGGAGCGAGCTCGGAGCATTCTCCTAGACAACCCAGAGGACGCCGTTCGAACTCTTGAGAGCCTTGCCACTCTCGTCGGAGATGAGGACGCGTTTGTCGATTTGGTCAAGGTCTATGTGCTCCGCCGAGAGTCGCGCAACCTGCTTCTCGCTGCAGAGAGCCTGTATCGCGTTCACAATCGAATCGTCCCCCATCCGGCACTATCTAAAGAGCTCCGAACGCTCCTCATGGGTCGGGTACGACAAAGAGCAAGCATTGAAACTCTGTCCCTACTGTCAGAGGACTTCGCTGAGCGCTATTGGCGTGAGGTAGCAGCTGAGGACATTGAATGGGGAGCGGCCGTAACCCGATTCCTTGCCGATCGCGATCAACCCGGAAAAGCAAAGTCGTTGGCAGAAGAGCTCATTGAGCGGGATCTAGACCCGAAGATCAGCGCCGAGATCATTCGCATCACCGGACTCGGAGGTAGCGACGCTGAGGCGCTGGCGGTCCAGCTAGCAATGCAATATTTCTCCGTGGGGGAGACCTCACTTCCTTACCTGGAAGCTGCTGCTGCTGCTGCCCGATATCGAGAGTCGGAGGAGCTTTCTGAGCGGATCCTCAATACCTCAGCAGCGTCGTCCCTTCCAACCGAGAGTCTTATCCGCCTGTCGATGCTTTCCGGGAGGCTCGAGGAGGCCGGAGCGCTACTGCTCCAAGAGGTTGTTACCCGTGATGAAGCCCCACGCGAACTCGGCGAATTATGGACTCAACTTGTGAAGCGCATGCCGAGCCTTCGACATGACTTAAGAGAGCGAGACCCCGAGCTCCTAGAGCAACTAACCGCGTTGGAGGCCCCAGACTTCTGAGATGCAGCCAAATTGGATTCGCGGTCGCTAACCACCACTGCAATCAAACTGCATCGGGGTGGTTCACCGCTCCCAGGATTGCTGGAGGGGATCCGTTGGGTCGGCTGGACCACGTGGAGCTAGATTTCAAGCGAAATTCGCGAGATCAAGCTACGTGGGGATCGGCTGGAATCTGTGGGGCCTCTTGCCCCATTTCTTGCCCCAGCACCCGACGAACCCGTGTCTACGTGAGGCCTTGCTCGCCGTCATCCCAGTCCATCCCTCGGCCTTTTCGAGCTCCTCTGCCTCCGCATACGCCTCTTCAGCTTCCCTGGTTCAGCCCTGCCTGCCCAGCATCCTGCCACGGCCGGCCTAGGACACGTAGGCCTTGCGCACCATCGCGGCCGTCCATCGGTTCGTACCGTGGGCCGGGAGGACGCCCTTCCTGTTCAGGACCTCGGCGATCTCGACGAGGGACTTGCCTTTCGCGAGCAGCGTTCCGATCTGCTTCCGCCATCCATAGTCCCGCTTGTTGCAATGGATGTGGGCAAGTCGAACGTTCTCGGGGCGGAGGTGCCCGCCGGCCGACTTGAGGACCGGGTAGTGGTCGGGCGAGGGGGCCCACTTGGTGCGTGGGGTCGTGACCTGATCGAACTCGCCGCGCCCCTTGTGGTGGTAGCACTGCGGCATCTCGCACTTCAGGGCGAGGAGCTGGCCGCGCTCGGCCATCTGAACGAGGACACCCTTCACACCAAGCTCGCGGAGCTGGTCCGCGACTGAGCTATCCGCGCTGCCGGCGCCAGCTGCTGCCTTCGCCATCGAGTCACCTTTCTCGTGTAGTCGCCCTATTGGGCTTCGTGCATACGTCACGCAGAGCGTCGCCCTTCGGCGGCTGACGACGGTCGCCACCCAAACCTTCGCCCGTCCAGTATCCCCAGGCGATCCCATCGGAATGTCGCTCTCGTCGACGTAGCTACTGCTTTCACGTGAAAGCGAGAGCGCGGAAGACTCCCGGTGTCTTTCGCGGTAGCGGGTGAAAACGGTGGATCGAGGCTAGCCATCGATCCCGTCCGCCGCGTATTCGCCGGTGGCCTCGCGTCCCAGTGTCTTTCGCAGTACCCTGATCTGCAGGGTTGCCGGGTAGGAGTCAGGAACGCAGATTCGGAGGGGGTAGTCGATGTTTGGCAGCGAGCAACTTCTCTTCTCGTACCCTTCCGATACTGAGAGCGGCCGACTGGCCGAGTGGCTCTGCGAGCTTGAGAACGTCCTGCTGATGAGCCCGATCCTGCCGTACCCCCAGAACCCCCGCCAAGTCCTCGACCGCCTGCGCGCGGGCCACGCTGCGCCGTTCACCGGTGCCCCAGGCGCATACGAGCTCTCGATCTATATGCGCGACCGAGCGGAGCCAGTCGGGATTGCTGGCCTGTACTCGATCGATCAAGGGCACTCTGTCGCCGAGATCGGGGTGTCCTTGCTCGATCCCGAACTGCAGGGACGCGGGGTCGGCTTTGAAGCACACCAGCGATGGGTTCGATACGCCTTTGAAGACCTCGGCTTTCAGAAGCTCACCGGCACGGTCAAGTCAAGCAATACTCGAGCGCTGACACTTGCGAAGAAGCTCGGCATGCAGACTGAAGGGATTTTGCGCTCACACCGATACGTGTCCGGCGCTCGGGTTGACTTGGTGCTCCTCGGACTCCTCCGAGAGGAGTGGCGCATGGACCCCACCGCCTCAGATCAAGGGAACGGGTGAGGCTCCGGCGCGTCCGCGAGCGACTGTGGCATCCGATCTCCGACGATGCCCTCCACATCGGAGCGACCGTAAGGCTCCTCGCCGTAGCCGAACGAGATTGGTACGAGCGATGGTGCAAGCGCCCGGACGACATAGAACGGCCGAGTGAGACGGAAATCCCACTCATAGAAGTACAGCTCTTCGGGCCACGCCAGTTCTGGGGCAAGATCCGCGAAAGCGATCTCGCGGTCGCTCGAACGGAGGAAGTCGGGGATTGCGGAATGTCGCCCCGCGAGCGCGAAGAGAGCGTGGTCCCTGGGGCTGGCTACGTCCTCGGGACGCTGCGGCGCCGCCGCAGTCTCGGGCTCGCTGGTCGCAGTGGACCAAAGCTCCGTGAGACTCTTGTGGAGAGCGACTTCCGGGGTGCCGGAACTCGAGCCGAGCGCAATCTGTCGCCCCCGCCTAGCCAATGCGACGAGGACAGGCTGCGTTGGTTCGGGCGCGATCTGGATCAAGTCCACTGTCCAGCCGGCCTCGACCAGCGGACCGACAAACGACGCGGGCGCAGACGACTCCCAGTGCAGGACTCGCGTCGCCGGCCTACCGGAGAGCCACGCCCTCATGAAGGCGTCGCGCTCGATCAGCTCGGCGACGGCCGACGCACGTGCCTTGCTCAGACTTGTGTGCGCCGCTACACCCGACGATGAAGCGCTCGTATGTCGGCGGTGGTCGCTGCGGCCGAAGGGATAGAACACCAAGTCGGCGAGCACCTGGAAGACCGAGCCGTCGCGATCCTGCACCGGCACCCAAAGTCTGCGTTCGTTCGCCGAGAAGGGTTGCAACTCAGCGAAGGCGTCGTATTGCCAGGCCGCATAGTCCACGAACCTGCGGGGGTCAAGTGCGTGCTCCCCGAGCTCGACCATGGCGGCCGGCGTGACATGGCTTCGATCTACGACGCCCGCGACGTGCCGCTCCGCCGCCTCGGCCAACGCACGTAGCTCGGTGTGCTCGGCACCAGGGCCAACCGAGCCACACACAGGAGGCTTGGCTCCGTCGGGGCTGCTGAGTCTGGCGTGACAGACCGCAACGGAAACCGTGTTCCCATCGGCGGTCCAGGTACGGAGGCTGCTGGCCGTGCCAAGAGGCCCAAGTCCGCCCCCGAGGTCCACAGGCGACCAGCGGCCGTTTGCGAACACCGCAAGGCCCGGAGGTGGATGATCCATGTCGGCTGGCACGCGCGACGCGATGATGGTGGCATTCCCCGAGAGGACGTTCTGCGCCAAGACTCGCCCCTTCCCGGAGCACAGGAAACGCTCGACAGCGAGTCTTCGCTCGTACGTCGGCAGCGCAGCCGGGAGCCCGAGGATCCGACCGGCATAACCGAGAAGGGTCGCCTCAGCACCGTCCGCCTTGTCCATGAATCGCGTGAGGTCCAGCTCCATAGTCGGAACGCCGTCGACCCCCTGCGCGGTCAAACCGGATTCCTCCAGGAAGGCGTCGGCCGCAAGACGACGAAGCGACTCAACGGCGAACGTTTCGGCGTCCTCCTCGGACCTTCCCCCAGTCGCCTCGACGCGAAGCTCTCGCTCTTCGCTGCAGGCAACGACGGTGAGCGTCGACCCATCCGAGTTCATCAAGCCCACTGAAACCCCATGGGCCCAGGGCACACGGTCGGGGTGGAGAAGGGCAAGCAGCGGACCCGAGAACGACTCCTCAATCATCTGGTGACCGTTCGACGCCTGCCGCAAAGATGATGATGGCGAGCGGCAACAGTCCATCTGCCTTTAGCAAGCTAGCGATCCGCCGCGAAGAGAAACCCCCCATGACTCGCACGGCGTAATGAGTGTCGGCCGTGTAGTCATATAGCCGCTGCACTACGGCGCCAGCCTCCATCAGTGCAAAGTGCAGCGCGCGCGTTCCGTACTTGTGCTCCGCTCGCGCCAAGTGAGCCGAAATCGTGATGAATGCCGCCGAACTGTCGAGGGCACGATCGACAACCGGGTTCGGCGACATGCTCCGACGAAGTTCCGACTTCGAGACAGACAACGACTCGAGGCTCCGCAGACACTCCGTGGCGTCGTCGTACCAGGAGATCTCAAGCTGACCTCGATCCGGTAGTTGGATCATCGAATGGAACACCAATGGCCAGAAAGCACCCGCAGATGGAACGACTCGATGCCCCCCACTCCAGCCGTATGCGTGTCTCAGGAGGTCCGAGACCTCCGATTCGCACGAGGCCACCGACCGCGTGAACCGTGAAGTCGCCAATTCGAGTTGCGCCGCCGTGAGCGATGCGGGCCTCTCCCGAGCCGCGGGCACACGGTGCGAGATATCCACGTCACTCAGTTCCACCGCGCGAGGATCAACCCACCGGGGCGCCGCGTACGCCTCCGCAACGCGAGCAGCATCCGCAGTGCGCAGCCGCGCGACCAAATCGAACGCATACTCCGACGCCTCGTCAGCGTCGACCAACAGTCGCAAATCGACGAGTAGCTCGAGGGCCTCGACAAGAGCGGCTTCGAGCGTCAGGTCGTCCAGCGAGGCGACGACCAGATCCCGGATGCCAACCCGACCGTCGCATGCCAAAAGCACCCGCTCGATGACATCCAAGAGCGCCGGTTCGCCGTTCAACTCGTGGCGCAAATGGCGAGCCGAATCCTGGACCTCAGCTCCGCCCGCGGAAACGCGCCGGTACCCACCGACAAATAGGAGTGCACCAGACCCGGCGCCCCCGGGCACATCACGCCTAGCGGACGAGCCCGAGATCCTCCACGTTTACCACGGGCCCCGACAGTTGGGCGCCAATGGGTCCCTCCCAGATGCGGTCGCAACACCTGTCGCAGCCTTTGGGGGCCTCGGAACATCCCTCTGCCTTCGCTAGCTCGTCCTGCTGATCTTCCTCTACCGACACCGTCACGATGCGCAACATTGGCTGGACCTCCCGGAAAGAAACGATTATCGAAGGACCGTGAGAATACCATGCTAGTACCCAACCGTCCCGCTCCCACCGTAACGCCGCTCAACGTCCGCCGATGAAGGGTGGCGACCGTAGACATGGCGGGTCCATTCGCAGGTTCCTCATCACGCTGCCTGTCTCAGCTCCGCCCGCGAGTTGTCGTCACCGTCGTCTCCAACCTCGCTGGATCCGACCGCAGGACCGACCGCTTGCGCAATCGCCCGGCCAAACACTTCCCCGATGGTCGGCGGCACGGCCGGGCCTCGCTGCCGCCCGACCCGACGAGAATCTTCACGGCTTCGTCGTGCAGGCGTTTGAGCAGTTCCATCAGGTCGTGCGGCGGCATGGTCAGCCCGAACGTCTCGCGCTCGTCGCGCTCGGCCCAGCCGATGTCTTTCAGTAGGCGGAAGTCTTCGGCGAACTCCAAGCCCAATTGCTCGGCCTTGGCGAAGTCTCTGGTCCGCTCCAGGGCGACCCAGAAGTCCTCGATGCTGCCGAGGTGATTGCGGATCAGTTCGTAGAGCCCGTCGCGCTGGTCGCGGTCGATGGTCGTGGTCGTCTCGGGCATTGGTGCCCCTGCTCCGATAGGGGCACCGAGGACGAGCCGGCGACGCGGTCCAGTGCGGCCTACGTCGGTACCGTCTCTCTCGCATCGAAGGCTTGACCTTCGGTGCCGGGCCCCGGGGCGTTGGTAGCGCCGCCGGGGCCGCTTATTTCGCGTTTCTCGCCGCGAACGTAGGTGGACCGGAGAGGCCGCGCAAGGCCTAGATCGACCCTTGCTCAGACCTCACCTTGCCCCAGGGCTTGCCCCAGGAGCATTTTTGACACTTATTCTCTGCTCCCAGAAAGACGGAAACCCTGCGATTTGCAGGGCTTTCGTCCTATAGCGGGGGAACGTGTCGGCCTTAACGGCGCGCGGCCGGTGCCGATCGAGTGGGTTGCGGATTTCGCTCCACAAGCGGCTTTGCGACGCTCCGACTGATCCCGGCCGGGAGGCCGGCGACAGGCCCTCTGAAAAGTCGCCTTGATTTCGGCGGATTCGCCGCTAGATCTTCGCGACCACAGACAACAAGCGGCCCCCGGCGGCGCCGTTAACGCCAGCCGAGGGCCTGACCACAAGGAAGGCGATGCTCCCTTATGGCTGATCGAGACCCTATGTGCCCGGCTGCCGCCGCGCACCCCCCAAGCAATGCCGAGCTGGACGATCGTGACCAGGCGGAGGTGCTGCGCGAAGTCCTCGGCATCTACCCGGAGACGCTCACGCTCGACGAGCTGATCCGCGAGCTGACCGTGGACTCCGCAGAGTTCACCGAGCGCGACCGAATCCGGCGCGCGGTTCGCACCCTGATCGCGGGCGGTCTGCTGTACCTGGTCGGCGATTTCGTCCTGCCGACGAGAGCCGCCGTCAACTTCCACGACCTCCCCCGCGCATGACGGGCGCCAACGGAGGTGCCAACCCCGGCCGCGGCAGGGTGCGGCTGCTTGTCGCCCTCGATCTACCCGAGAGGGTGCGCCGCGAGGCCGAGTCGTGGCAGCAGGAGGCGCTGACCGACCCCGCGCTGCGTCACAACACCGGCCTGCGCATAGTCCTGATGTTCCTCGGCCATCGTCCCCAGCGGGAGGTTGGCCGCTATCTGGAGGCGATCCGGGAGCTGTGCGCATCAGCCCCCGCGCCCTTGGTCGAGCTGGGCGATGTCGTGGCGAAAGGGCCGACGCCGGAGCTTCCTCGCGTGTTCGCCCTGCCGGCCAAGTCGCCGGAGGCGGAAGTTCTCCAGATCGGATTGCGCTCCGTCTTCACGAACCAGGGGCTCTACATCTACGAACCCAGGGAGCGGACGTTCTGGCCGCACCTGACCGTCGCCAGGGTGCGGACCGCCGATCACAAGTCACGCCGCCCGGAGGTGGTCCGCAACCTCCCGGATCGTCCAATCCCGGCGGGTCTGCGAGGTCCGTTCGAGGGGCTGCGCGTCGGTCTCTATCGATCCGAAATGCGACCGGACGGAGCGCGCTACTCGCTGATGGGCAAGGCCGATCTGCCGGGGTCGACCTACGCAACTCTCCATGCTGGACGACAGTGAGTCACCTTCGCCGCTGCAGGCGCACGGCGGCACGCAACATCCGGTCGAACAGCTCCGGATCGACCGGCGGGCCGCCGTCCTCCTCGCAGCAGGGCGGCTTCGTCCGTTTCGCGGTTGGCTCATCGATTCCGAGAAGCTCATAGACAGTGCCGTAAACATCGTCAGAGGAGCCGCGACTGTGCTCTCCGACGAGCGCGATCACAACGCTTTCCTCGTCGGGGAAGCAGATCAGCGCCCGGTAGTCCCCATACAGGTGCGCCGAGCAGATGCGATCGACGACCTCTCCGGTGAGGCGGTAGTCAGCGGCAGCGCAGCCCTCGGCCTCGAGACGCAGCAGTGCGTCCTCGTATGCCTTGGCCGCCTTCCCACGAAGCGCATCTGCCTGGCGCTTCGCGGTGGGGGTGGCGCTTACGCGAAAGCTCACGCCTGGCGTGACGGCGTGACGTCTACCAGTTCGCCGCGGCGCATCTCTTCGAGCGAGCGCCGCAGCTCGGGGTCGGCCAGCTCGCGCTCGTCTTCGATCCGCGCCAGAACGGCCTCCAGCAGGTTGCGATCCTGACCAAGCGCACGCAGGTCGCGCAGCGACCGACGGACCTCGCTGAGACTACGGAGGGTCACCCGCCGAGGCGAGGAGTTGGGGAGTTCCTCGAGGATGCCGCGCGAGATCCAGGCGCGGATCGTCGGGACCGAGAGCTCAAGCATTTCCGCCGCGACCGAGAGCCTCACCGACGGCGCCCCTTCGAGGAGCCGCCAACGCACCTGCTGCAGGCGCCGGCGGGCCGGCGCATCGGACGGAAGCGAAGTCTCGATCTCCTCGATCTCGTCAACCTCGCGGGCAAAGCGCTCTGCGGTGTCGAGCTCCTTAGTTGCGTTCATCGAAGAAAAGGCTACTAGCAGTGCTTTCAAATATCAAGCGGTAATTGAAAGCTGAAGCGCCCTCCTTCACTCACCCCTCGAAGCTAGAACGCCTCCGCGCCCCGACCCGGGCAAGGTCAGGAAGCTGCGGCGAGGAGCCCCGGCTCCTCGGAGGCCTCGGTCAGGCGCACGAAATAGGGAGGTGCCAGCTCCGCCCGCATCGCGACCGGGTAGCGCATGTCCGAGGCGGGTTGGTCGCGAAGCATCCGCACGACCGCCGTCACCTGCGAGGCGCCAAGAGGGTTGCCGCTGACGAGGTTCCGTAGGGCGAGGAAATCCAGATCTGCGTCCCCTTGGACGATTGCGAGAGGACGGGAGGAGGCGCATACCAGGGCGTAGTGGGCCCGGCCCGGCCCGCCGGCCTGACCCCCGCTCGTCACACGCGCCGCCGGTGGCAGCTCGAAGTGCCCTCCGCCAAGATCGAGTCCAGCCCTCCAGGCGAAGCGTGCGGCGGGGGCACGGTCAACAGCACGCGGCGGACCCTTAATCGGGCTGAAGAGGACCTCCGGGCGTTCGCCATTCTCGAGCAGTGCCGCCAACCCCGGGGCTACGGAGTTGCCGACGCCCCAGAAGAAGATGCCGTCGTTGTTCCGGCGTTCCTTCTCCTTGCGTTCGAGGATGTTCTCGATCGTCTCACCAGCCTCGGTGCCGAAACGGGTCCAGCAGAACGCATCGGGAATCACTTGCACGCTCTTTCGCATTTCGTGAATACTAGTGAATCCAATGGACGTACCCGCAGAACTCGAATCACTCCTCAAGCACAAGGGAATCACGCAGTCCGAGTTGGCCGAACGTGCCGGAGTAAGTCAGCCCACGGTCTCCAGAGCCAGGCGACGCGTACCGGGGCGAAACAGTCGGAGCTATAGGCAACTATGCAGTTATATTCGCAAAGAGCTAAACGAGATTTCCCTGCCTAACCCGGCATGTGACGCCGTGGTGGAAATCTGGGACGGTTCGCCCGAACATGCCGAGGCCCTAGCCACGCTGATCAGGGCGGCGGGGAACCTGAGCCGGGCCGCAAACCCCGAGGACAGCCCATGACCAGTCCGAGCAGCAGAGAACTGAAAGACCGCCTCGACGCCCTCGGGATGAACCCGGCCGCCGTCGACGCCGTTTGGCCGGCCTGGTGGAGCGATGAGGCCGAGAGCTCGCCCTCGGCACGGACGGAGCTGCGCTTCGGCGTCTCAAGGCGGCTCGGGATCGACCCGCGGTCGCTCCTCGGGGCAGACGAGGAGCCCCGCTTCCTTTGGGGTGGCCAGGAGGCAAGATTCAAGAACCTCTCGGGCGCGAACGAGGTCGAGCGCACCGGCCTCACCTCCTTCGGCCGGGCGGTCGCTTCGGTCCTCCTGCAGGCGACGCAACCGGCCTCCCGCGGGATCGGCGGCACCGCAGGCCTGGCACTCAGGGACGCGATCCTTGCCACGGGGCGTGAGTTCGTCGACCTGCAGAGCCTCCTCGCGGTGTGCTGGGGCGTCGGGATACCCGTTGTCTTTCTCCGTGTCTTTCCCTGGTCGGCGAAGCGGATGGCGGCGATGACCGTCCGGGTCGGCGATCGCTCAGCAATCCTCCTCGGCCGCGATTCGGAATATCCGGCCCCGGTCGCCTTCCATCTCGCTCACGAGATGGGTCACATCGGCCTCAACCATCTCTCTCCCGGCGAGGCGATCGTCAACGTCGATCCTCCCGACCGCGCCCTCGAGCCGGCCGACGAAGAAGAGGTTGCAGCCGACCGCTTCGCCCTTGAGCTCCTTACCGGGCGGCCGGACCTGGAGGTGACCGAGGCCGAGGACAGTGCCGCGGCCAGTCCCGGAGGGCTCGCCAGGGTCGTCCGGCAGGAGGGCCCGCCTCTCGGGATCGAGCCGGGGACCCTCGCGCTCTGCTTCGGCTACTCAACCCAGAGGTGGGACGCGGCGTTCGGGGCGTTGAAGTCCATCTACTCCTCCCCGGCCCCCGCGTGGCAGGCCGTAAACGAGGTCGCGGACACCCAACTGGAGCTCGACTCCGTCCCCCAGGACGCAGCGCGCTTCGTGACCGCCGTCCTGGGCACGCCGGCCGAGTAGGTCGCCTGGGTCCGGCATGGAAACGGTGGTTGACAACGACCTGATCCTGAAGTCCGTCTCCTACGGGCTGGCCGACGCCTTCTGGCCCGACAACGGCCCGGGATCGATCGGCATCCTCGGAGCCGCCCGCTACGTGGTCCGCCATGAGATCGACCACTCTTCCCTGAACCGCAGCGCGGCTAGAGTGCACTCGGACTTCGCCGATCTGCTCGCCCGCTGTAAGGAGCTCGAGCCGACCGAGGAGGAGGTTTCCCTGGCGGCGGACATAGAGCTCTGCGGCCAAGAACGGGGGCTGGCTCTCGACAACGGCGAGAGCCAGCTCGCAGCGATCGTCGTGACCCGCGGCCTCCCACTGCTCGAGACCGGCGATAAGCGAGCGATCGCGGGCCTTGAGGTTGCCCGCTGTCACCTTCCCGCGCTCGGGGACCTGCGAGGACGGGTGCGCTGCCTCGAACAAATCGCCCGACGGGCAATCGATGTCGAGGAGACCTTCGGCGGGTTCTCCACCTGTGTGTGTGCCGAGTCGGGCGTCGATAGGTCCCTCAGCATCTGCTTCGGCTGCTTCGGTGACGCACCGGCCGACCGGGCGACGGCGCTCGAGGCTCTCAATCAATACATCCGGGAGGTGCGCCGCGAGGCCTCAGCAGTGCTCGTCGACGACCGGTGACGCGAGGGCGGCTAATCGCGGACGATGACCGCGTAGGGATCGACGACCTCGGCCACTAGGCCAATCGGCACGATCTTTCCCTCGGGGTCCTCGGGCCCGTCGGGCGGTCCGACCACCTCCAGGCAGGCCTTGTCGACCCGCCCCTGGATATAGCGATCGCCTCGCCTGCCTTTGCTGTTGCCGACCGCGACCTGGGTCTGGGCGAGCGGCAGTTCAAACTCCTGTTGCTTCAGATCCTTGATCGCAAGCGCGTACCGAGAGCCGATCACGTTGATCGCCGGGTCGATCTCCTCCCAGTTGACGCCGTCGACAGAGAATTTGGTCGCCCGCTCGGTCACCGCGAAATGGTTGGACACCATCGGTTCCATGCAGAGATGAATCTGGTTGCCCCGCTCGACCGCGTCCCGCGCAAAGGGCTGGACCATCGTCAGCGGGTGGCAGGTGTTACCCCCATAGCCCCACAGCGCGAAGCCGGCCGCCTCGATCTCGGCCTCCTTTCGTTCGATGATCTCCTCTAGGGACTCGTTGGCGTGGGTCCCGACCTTCATAAAGAGGATGTCCTCGCCGGGTTTGATGATTTCGCTCATTCCGGGGTCTCCAGGAGGTCGAGTAGGTAATCGGATTCGTGAGCCTTGCCGTAATCGAGCCTAGCGCGCTCTTTCACGTACCTGACCCGGGGCGTCTTCTCGCGGCCGTAGAAGTTCTCGAGTCGGACGGGGTCGACGATCCGGAGGCTCTCCGTCGGACGCCGATCCGTCGAGACCGGCGCCAGGAAGACGTTGCACGATTGGAGGTCGGGTGCGTCGTCGAGGTGGTAGCTATGGAGTTGGGGGGTCATCCGCTGGACGAAGAAGCCCTCGCTGACGGCGAAGGACTGGAGGCTCGCCAGCACCTTCTTCGGCCAGGTCAGTTCGGGATCGTCGGCGATCACCACGACCCCCTGGCCCGCGTATTCCGTGGCCTCCATCCCACGCTCGACGAAGACCTTGACGCTCTCACCTTTGTTGCTCGCCCCCCACGGAGGGTTGGTGTAGAAGCAGTCGAAGTCGGTCGGGCCCGGGAAAGGGTCGAGGCAGTTGTAGAGAACCGAGGAAAGGGAGACCAGGCGCTCCGCGTCGGCGAACCGCTCGACCGAATTGCACATCCGCTCGTCGAAGTCGAAGACCGTCACCTTGTCGGGCCCGTAGGGCAAGATGCCCCGGTGCTTCAGGTAGACGCAGCAGATCGAGATCGCGTCGCCGTCGCCGATAAAGGCGAGGTGTTTCTTGTCGGCCCATCGTGCGATCTGCTCGGCCTGCATCACCATGTCGCCGGCCTTCATGTAGATCTGGTCGAACTCCCTGAGTGGGGCGGGGCGATTCTGGATCACGTCGGAGATCGCATTCACAGCCGCTCGTAGGTCGATCTCGCTCCCAGGCACGGAGGAAGTTGTATCTGGGTACAGGCGCGGGGGTAAGAGTGTGCCGCGACATTTCAGCCAATTTGCGGCCCGCAGAGTTCCTGATGGATGGACTGACTGCGCGAATTCGTCACATAGCCGTCACATAAGGGGGACCACTTTCGCTGCTCGCGCCTCTGTAGTAGTGGATGCGCGAGCAAGTCAAGAACATTTTAGGGGGCCACTTTCGGCCCTCGGCCCCCTGTTGTTAT
The DNA here is from genome assembly GCA_963824705.1 of uncultured Solirubrobacterales bacterium. GTDB lineage: Bacteria > Actinomycetota > Thermoleophilia > Solirubrobacterales > 70-9 > VRUE01. The sequence goes on along the minus strand of CAWGQE010000003.1, from coordinate 510,350 downwards.
GTGGAGGGCTTCGCGCAAACCTCATTCCAGGGCCAGCAGGCGGCTGCCGCAGACCCAGCGGCCGTCGCTTTTGTCTCTCGCCGGGCACGTCCTGGCTCAGCCGGTGGACGGGAGTTCGCACCGCAGCGGGGGCGCGCCCCATCGCGGAGAGCAGCGTCGTGTCAGCGCTGCTCACTGGAAAAGTGCCGGATCCGGTCGGCTCGTACGACGGATAGGCAGATGGGCAATTTCGTAGAGAGCCGAGTCGTGGCCGGAACACCGCCGATCGGGAGCGGCTGGGCCGCCCCTGCGCCAGTTGCCGGCGACCGCCTCGCTGAGGCGTGGAGACCGGCGCTCGGGCAGCGCGAGGCCTGCACGGCTGAGTTCGTTCGCGAGGTCGGCCGAGCGGTCGCCCCTGCGGGCGGTCCTCGGGTCGCGACGATCAACCCTGAAAGCAGACCAACCCCGCATCACAACGCCGATCGCGGGCTCTGCGTTTTGCCGACATACCTACGTCACCCAGAGGTAAGTGCATGACGGGCGACGGTCGCGATCCCAGGCCGATGCTGGCGCTCTTCGCGCTGCTCGCGGTCGCCGCCCTCGGGAGCGCCGTGTCGAGCATCCGCCTCGATCACCTCCTCGCCTCCGCGGCGTCGCTCGCCCCCTTCGCTCTCGGCGCCCTCGCTATCGCCCTCGCGCTGGCTCCACAGCGCTTCCTCGCCACGCGCCGCGCGCTGGCCGCGCGCGCCACGGTCGCGGTAATCCCAGCCGACGAGTTCGACCCGAAGCCAGAGACCGTGCTGCGCTTCGCCGCCGAGCTGGCGCGGGCCGATCGCAGCCTGCGTGGTTGGCTCGACCGCCGAGCCCAAGGGCTGCGGGTGCAGCTGACCAACGACCGCGAAGGCCGCCTCGTCTACCTGCTCGAAGTCCCCGACCGCTCGCGTGGGCTGCTGCGCACGGCGTTGCGCGGCTACGAGGGCGCGGAGCTGCGGGAGGTGACCGACGTGCTGCCGCCAGACAAGCAGGCGCCCGGCAAGACGGTCAGGCTCCGCACCGAGCTGACCCTGGCCCGCGCCAGCGTCGAGCCGCTCGCCCGCTTGGACCTCGACCCCGATCCCTTGCAGCCGTTCGCAGCGGCGATGGCCTCGCTGCGACCGAAGCATGGCGAGCGCGTCACCGTCTGCGTCGACCTGCTGCCGAGCGCCGGTACGCGCCGCTCGCGACTGCAGCGCCGCCTGAAACGGGAGGCGCGGCGGCTGCACAGCCGAGGCCGCAGCTTCATGGAGGTGCTGACCAACGAACGACACAGCGGCCCCGCCGATCCCGGTGAGCTATTCGAGCGCCGCCTCGTCGGCGAGGCGCTCAACGCGAAGCTGAGGGACTCCGGGCCGCTGTTTGAGGCGCAGATCCTCCTCTGCTGCGAGGCGGCCGAGAAGCCGCAGACGAAGGAAGCGATGCGCAACCTGCTGGCCGCCTTCGAGCCGTTCGCCGGCCATAACCACCTGCGGCCCTCGGGACTGGGGATCGGCAATGTCGCCTTCTTCGGCGCCGACAACCCTCTGCGGCGCCGGAGCTTCGACCGCCGCCTCTCCACCGGCCTTCACCGTCCGGCCCGGCGCATGATCCTCGCGGCCCGAGAGGTCGCCGCCTTCCTGAAGCCGCCGAACGCCCACTGCGTCTCGGAGAACGTCGTGCGCTCGGGCACCCTGCTGCCGGCGCCCCCCGCGCTGCCGGAGTTCAAGGAAGGCGACCCGGACCTGATCCCGCTCGGGCGGGTCGGCGGCGAACACGGCAAGAAGGTGGTCGGCGCCCGCGCCGCCGACACCTTCTTCACCTACATCGCCGGGCGCAGCCGCTACGGCAAGACCGAGACGGCGATCGCCCAGTTCGTCCACCTGGTCCGCGGCGGGCACGGCGGCCTCTTCCTCGATCCCCACGGCGACGCCCTGCGTAGGATCAGGCCCTATCTGGGGGAGCCGAAGCTCGCCCGCCGGGTGGTCGAGATCGACGTCAGCCAAGGCGGCGGCTGGTGCCTGCCGGGCTGGAACCTCTTCGAGCTGAGGGGCGAGGACACCGCAGCGGTCGAGGCGCGGGTCGAGGCGATCGTCGACGCCTTCGCCTCGACCATGCAGTGGGGCGAGCAGAGCACCCGCGCGATCAACCTGACCACGCAGGCGGCCGGGGCGCTCGGGCACGCCGCCCAGGCGCTGCCTCCCGAGCTGGCGCCGACGATCTTCCAGCTCCCCACCCTGCTCTCCGACGAGCGCTGGCGCGAGGCGGTGCTGCCGTTCCTGCCGAGGGCCTCCCAGCGCTTCTGGCTCGACCGCTTCCCGCTGCTCTCAGAAGAGGCGATCACGCCGCTGACCAATCTGGTCGACCGCCTGCGCGGCTCGACGCCGATGACCGCGCTGCTCGGCCAGAGCCAAAGCTCCTACCGGGTGCGCGAGGCGATGGACCAGGGCTGGATCGTCCTCGCCCACCCCGGCTCCGGCGGCACCCGCGAGCGGCTGCTCGCCAACCTGCTCCTCTTCGATCTGCTGCACGCCGCCAAGGGGCGCTCGAACGTCGGGGGCGACGCGCGCAAGCCCTTCTGGGTCTTCCTCGACGAGGTCCAGACCTACGACGGCGTCGCCTCGGGCAACCTCGCCGCGCTGCTGGAGCAGAGCGCCAAGTTCGGGCTGCGGGCGGTGGTGCTGAACCAGAACCCCGAGCGGCTGAACCCGCAGACCCTGAACGCGCTGACGACCAACCGCTCCCACCTGCTGACGAGCGCCCTCAACTCCCACGCCGCCGCTCTGCTGACCAAGGAGTGGGGACGGCGGGTCAGCCCCGAGGCGGTGACCCAGCTCGGGCGCTACCGCTTCATCGCCCAGGTGACCGACCGCGGCGAGCTGAGCAAGCCGTTCGCGCTGGAGGGGATCAGGGTCGAGGACGTGGTCGAGCTGCCCGGTGACCGATCCGGAGAGCGAGGCGAGGGCGCGGTCACGCGAGTCGAGGCGACCGAGGTCGTCGAACATCTTGAGACGCTCGACGAGCGCATCCTCACGGCGCTCTCGAAGCGACGGAAGTCGGCGGGCAACAAGTCAGCGCCGGAAGCCCCAGGCGAGCCAGCCGCGAAGCCACCGCGCTCGCTCCGGGTGCAGGGAGGCACCGACTAAGCGTGAGCAGATCGGCAAGCCTGGAATCGGCCGCCACCGAGACGGGGATCGAGATCGTCGCCTCGCTCGCCCAGCACCGCGTCCTCTCGGCGGCGCAGGTCCGCGCCATCCACCTGCCCGCCAGCGGCGAGCGCTGGGCGCAGCGAATGCTCGTGCGGCTCGGCGACGCCGGCCTCGCCGGCTACGTCCGCTCGCCCCGCTCCCACCGCCGTCTCTGGCACGTCACCGAGCTGGGAGCGCGTGTGGCCCGCGAGGCGGGTGCGCTCGATGGAGAGCCTCGGCTGATCGGCGCCGAGGGAGCGGCGGGACCGCTTCAGGCTCACACCCTGGCGGTCAACGGCGCCGCGATCTGCTTCCTCGAAGCGGCGCGAGAGCGCGGGGATGAGTTCGGCCCGTTCTCCTGGCGCCACGAGGTCTCCCACCCGCTCTCCAGAGGTCGGCGCCGTCGGCGTCGGGCGCTGGTCGCCGACGCCGTCTTCACCTACCTGCTGCTCGATGGCGAGGGGGTGGCGATCGAGCAGCGCTTCTTGGAGCTCGACCGCGCGACGCTCTCGGTCGACCGCCTGGCCGCCGAGCTGGCCCGCTACGCCGAGCTGCATCGGCTGACCGGCGCCGATGGCGAGCCGCTGTGGCGCGAGCGCTACCCCGTCTTCCCGCCGATCCACTGCGTGTTGACGGGCGGTCGGCGCAACGTGCTGGAGCGCCGCCGCGCGACGACGATCGCGATGCTCGGGACCAACCCGCGCTTCACCCGCGAGCCGGAGTTGGCGGTGTCGATCTGCCTGCTCGAGGACTTGGAGCGCGAAGGCCCGTTCGCTCCGATCTTCCGCGACGCAAGCGACCCGGCTCGGCCGATCGACTGGCTCGGTGGTGATTCCGACGCGTAAACGGGACCACGGCAAGGAGGGCGAGTGCCGCTCTATAAGGGAGAGCAAATCTGTTCGCATTCATAGAGCAGGGGCTTCAGCTCCAAGACAGTGCCCGATCGAGGACCTCGAGCCAGTGTTCGAAATCGAGTCGCCCGAGCCCGGCTCGGCGCTGGACGAACAGCTCCGCCGCGAGCAAGCCAAGGCGATCCTCGATCTGCTGATCGCCTACAAGCGGAGGCATCCAGATTGAGTCAGCGATTCGGATGATAGAATCCTTGACTTGTCGGGCGTTGACCATGATGCGATCTACGCAAACGCGGAGGCCCAAGCTGGCTACTTCACCGCTCCCCAGGCGATCGCCGCCGGCATGGACCGCAGCACGCTGCGCCACCATGCCCGGCCTGGAGGCCGCTACCTGCACATTCGCCGCGGCCTCTACCGACTGCGCCACTTCCCTTCCAGCCCGCACGAGCACGTGATGATCGGCTGGCTGCCACTCCGTGATTCAGGCGCGGTCGTCTCCCACGAGAGCGCCTTGGAGCTGCACGACCTCTCCGACGTGATCCCGAACGCCGTCCATCTCACCGTGCCGCGCTCGGAGCGCGGCATCAGGCTGCGGGAGGGCGTGAGGCTCCACACCGCTTTCCGGCCGGCGACGAAGAGAGAAGTCCAGAGCATCGCCGGGCTGCCGGTGACCAATCCGGAGCGCTCGATCGTCGATTCGCTCGACGCGGGCGCCCAGCCCGAGCAGATCGAGATGGCCGTCCACCAGGCCCTCGACCGCGGCCTGACGACGCCCCGCCGCCTCCGCACGGCAGCCTCGTCACGATCGGAGCGGGTCCGCAAGTTCATCGAGCGAGCGCTGGAAAGGAGCGCCTGATGCGCAAGTTCGCCTGGTACGGCCGGCTTTCGACCAAGGACAAGCAGGACCCGACGCTCTCCTTCCCCTCCCAGCGGGAGGCTTGTGCCGCCAAAGCCGCCGAGCTGGACGGGCGGATCGTCTGCGACTTCACCGACCAGGAGACCGGCCGGCGCGACGACCGGGTCGGCTGGGGCGAATTGATCCGCGAGGCCAAGGAGCGCGACGCCCGCCGTTTCGACGCGGTGGTCATCTACTCGACCTCGCGCCTCTCGCGTGAGCTGTTCCACGCGCTGGCCTTCGAGCGCGAGCTGGCGCGGGCCGGCGTCGAGATCTTCTACGCGCTCACCGCGGGCGACCAGACCAGCCCCGAGGGGCGGCTGATCCGCCACATGTTCCAGGCGCTCGATCAGTTCGAGGTCGAGAAGCTCGGCCGCGAGGTGCGCCGCGGGCAGACCGAGAACACCAAGCAGGGCTACCGTAACGGCGGCCGCGCCCCCTACGGCTATCGCCTCCGCCACGAGCCCCACCCCGACCCGGCCCGAGCCCGCGCCGGGGACAAGAAGTCCCGGCTCGTCGCCGACCCCGAGCAGGCGCCGGTGATCACCGAGATGTTCGCCCTCTTCCTCACCGGCTCCGGCTACGCGGAGATCGCCGACCACCTGAACCGCCCCGGGGGTCCCCCCTCCCCGCGCCACGTCGACTCCAGCCGCAACACCTCGGGCAGGTGGTCGAAGACGACGATCCGCTCGATGCTCGAGAACCCCGTCTACACCGGGCGCCTCTACTGGAACCGGCTCGACTTCCGCGCCACCAAACAGGGCGAGGGACCGTTGGTCCGCCGCGCCCCCGAGGAATGGATCGAGGCCGAGCGCCGCCACGAGGCGCTGGTCTCCGAGGAGGACTTCGAGCGGGTCCAGGCCGAGATGCGGGCGCGCAGCACCGGCCAGTCCGGCAACCGCCGCCGCAGGGCGCAGAACCGTTTCTACCTGCTGCGCGGGATCGTCCACTGCGCCACCGGCCACAACCCGCTGCGGATGCAGGGCAAGACGCGGAAGGGGAACACCTACTACGCCTGCGGCTACCGGATCTCCTATGGCGACAAGGCGGCCGAGGCGGCCGGCCACGGCAAATGGCAGTACGTGCGCGAGGAGTCGGTCCTTGCCCTGATAGATGGCTTCTTCGCGACGCGGGTCTTCGGTCCCGATCGCCTCGGCTACCTCCGCAGCGATCAAGCCGCCCTCGCCGGCACGCTGCCGACTGCCGACGACGACGGCGAGCACAGGGAGGCCAAGCGGCGACTGTCCGAGGTCGAGCAGCGGATCGAGCGCCAGCTCGCCGCCATCGAGGCCGGCGTCGATCCCATCGTCGTCGGCGAGCGGATCCGCCTCCTGAAGTCAGAGCGCGAGGAGGTCGAGGCTGCTCTCGCGCAGCTCGCCCAAACCGAGCAGGAGGAGCCGATCGACGTCGAGGAAGCCTGCGCTGTCCTCGACGCGCTGCCCGACCTCTCCGAGCCGCTCGCCGAGGCCGATCCGAAGCTGCGCCACGCCGTCTACGAGGCGTTCCGCCTGCGGGTCGAGATCGACCGAAATGCCCAGCAAATACGACTGAAGGCGCTCGTCTCGAGCGCCTTCAGTCAAGTCAAGGGCCTCAGCGATCTCGTCGCCGATAAGGCCATAGCGGGGGCGGGATTCGAACCCGCGACCTTCGGGTTATGAGCCCGACGAGCTACCTGGCTGCTCCACCCCGCGGCGGTTTGTCCATGCTAGCAATGGTCGGGCGACAGGCCTAGAACCGCCGGCGGGATCGCATTGGCGCTTGCGTGAGATTGTCGGCGAGATGGAGGCCAGGTGCGGCGCTCTTTAGAGTGCCCGGCCCACATGGCTGAGAATTCTCAACGGGTCGCGGTGATCGATGTCGGCAGCAACTCGACGCGGCTGCTCATTGCCGACGTCGACGATGGCGTCTCGGTGCTCGAGCGGCAGAGTCGCGTGACCCGGCTCGGACGTGGTGTCGACCTCTCCGGGCAGCTGGCCGATGAGGCGATCGAGGCTGCCTGCGCGGCGATCGCCGACTACGTCGAGATCTGCCGTGAGTCGGGCACTGAGCGGGTCGCCGCGATCGCTACCAGCGCCGTACGCGACGCCTCCAACGGCGACGCCTTCGTCGCCGAGCTGCGCGAGCGCTTCGTGCTCTCGGCCCGTATCCTCGACGGCGAGGAAGAGGCCCGCCTCACCTACCGCGGCGCCACCGCTGAGCAGACCCCGTCGGTTCCGACGCTGGTTATCGACATCGGCGGCGGCTCTACCGAGATGATCGTCGGCACCGGCACCGAGACCGCCTTCCATACCTCGCTTCAGGCCGGCGTCGTACGCCATACCGAGCGCCACATCGCCAGCGACCCACCCACGGCGGTCGAGCTCGAGGAACTCGCCGGCGACGTTCAGACACTGATCGCGGACGCCCTCGCTGATGACCTCAACACTCGTGCCTCCGCCGGCATCGCCGTCGCCGGTACCCCCACCTCGCTGTCCGCGGTAGAGCTCGGGCTTGAGCCCTACGACCCGGCTCGCGTCCACGGACACGTCCTCTCCCTGGCCACGATCCAACGCCTGCTCTCGCGCTTCGCCTCAGCACCCCTTGCCGAGCGAGCCATGATCCCGGGCCTCCATCCCGACCGGGCGCCGACGATCATCGCCGGCTGCGTGATCCTGATCGAGGCGATGCGCGCCTTCGGCCTCGATCGGATTCAGGCCTCCGAGCACGACATCCTCTACGGGACGGCACTCGAAACCGCCTCACGGCAAGATTAGCTTCAGATGAACGGCCGTGGGTAAAACTCGTGGGACCCGGTGTACATGCGAGTTTTCGGGACCCGTCCAGTTGGGTAAACGTGGCGGCCTAACCCCCAAAACTTGGTAGAGTTTGCCTACCCAGTTATCAGTAGGAGCAAACCCAGCACCTAGACATTTCGGATAGGCGAGCGCATACTCGCCACATCGGGGAAGGAGATGAGGACGAGAGTCTCCACTGCTGACCCGGTCATAGGGTTCAGGCGATTGCCGCATCATGGCGCCTCCCGCCGTCTGGGCCCATCGAATAAAGAACTGGTCCCTGAAGACGTACCCCTGCCCGTCCTGAGGGACCAACCTGAATCGGCCGCCAGCGATGGCGGCCGATTCTCGTTTGGGGGCATCTGGCCAATCTGGCCAGCCAGCCAACTTTTGGCTTTCTCAAGCCAAATTCGACTTGCGCGGGTAGACGACCTCGGGGTCGGTAAGGACGTTGACCAAGGTCGGTCGGCCCGACTCGAAGGCACGCTCCAGCGCGGGCCGCAGCTGCCTGGGATCGCTGACGAGAACCCCATCGCAACCCAGTGCTTCGACCACTTTCTCGTAGGGCGTCTCCGGACGCAGCTCGGCCGCAACCGAGTAGCCATAGAGGAATTTCATCGGATGATGCTCGAGCGCCCAGATGCCGTTGTTGCCCATCACGCCGACCACAGGGAGGCCGTGACGCGCCAAAGTGTCGAACTCCATGCCCGCGAAGCCGAAGGCTCCGTCGCCGAGCAGCAGACAGACCTGCTGCTCGGGGTGAGCGAGCTTCGCGCCGATCGCCTGGCCGGGCCCGGCACCAAGGCAACCGAACGGGCCTGGGTCCATCCAGCAACCCGGCTCGAAAGTCTCGATGAAGCGACCCGCGTAGGAGACGAAGTCGCCGCCGTCGCCGATCACGATCGCGTCGCGGTCGAGAACTTCCCCCAGCTCCTTGTAGACGCGAACCGGGTGCAAGGGGGAGCGGCCGTCGTTCAACTCCTCCTGCTCGGCCGCCCGCTTCTCGGCCTCGACCCCGCGCAGCTGCTCGAGCCAGCCATCGGTGCGCCCCCGCTCAGCCGAGACCGACTCGCGGATCGCCGCCAGCGTCGCGGCGACGTCGCCGACCAGGTCGACCTCGGGCGCACGGTTGGCCGTGAGCGCGTTGGGAGCGGCGTCAAGGCGGATCAGCTTCGTCTCCTCGCCGAAACTGCCGCCGAAACCAAGTCTGAAGTCGATCGGCACACCGACAACCAGCGCAACGTCGGCCCCCTTCAACCCGGCACCCCGCGCCCGGCTGAAGGCCAGCTCGTGATCGGCGGCGAGGCAACCGCGGCCGAGCCCGTTGAGGAAGACCGGGATGCCGAGCGCCTCAGCGAGAGCACGCAGCTCGACCTCGCCGCGGCCCCAGTAGAGGCCGCTGCCGGCCATGATCGCCGGTCGCTCGGCGTCTGCCAGCAGGGCCGCCGCCTCCTCGACTCCGACAGCCGGCTGAACCCTGGCGCCCTCGGGATCCGCGATCTCCTCCTCGGCCTCGCTGAAGACGACGTCGAGCGGATAGTCGACGAAGGTCGGCCCGAACGGCGCGCTGAGCGCGAGGTCGAGCGCTGCGGCGCTCCGCGCCCCGATCGCGCCCGTCTCCTTGACCGTCTCCGCCGACTTGACCAGCGGCAAGACGAAAGGCAGGTGATCGATCTCCTGTAGCGAGCCCGATCCCCAGCGCATCTCCGGCGCCCGCCCACCCAGCACGCAGACAGGCGAACAGTTGGCCTGCGCGCCAGCGATCGCGCTGATGCCGTTGGTCACTCCCGGACCGGCGGTCAACGCCGCCACCCCGACCCGCCGCGTCGCCTTGGCGAAGCCCTCAGCCGCAAACACCGCCGACTGCTCGTGCCGCACGTCGACGATCTCGATTCCCTCGGCTTTGCAGCCGTCGTATATGGAGAACAGGTGCCCGCCGGAAAGCGTGAAGAGATGCGTAACGCCTCTCGACTTCAATGCCTTCGCAACCAGCCGCCCCCCGTGCTCCATGAGCGCCGGAGTCTAGTGCCCGGGGCGGGACTCGAACCCGCAAGCCCCCAAAGGGGCAGCGCATTTTAAGTGCGCCGCTTTTGCCAGTTTCGCCACCCGGGCGCCCTCGATGGTATCCACCTGTTTCCGGGCGTCTAAATCCCGGGTAAAGATTTGTACGGACCGCAACTATCTCGTTGCTACGGTGTCCCTATTGACGAAGACAGTCCCATTCGCAACGCCTTCCCTGGAGAGTGAAACTTGGAGGCATCGGCTCTAACCCACGCCAGTCAGCGCGGACTTCTCGCCCGCCGCTCCCCTCTGCTCAAGCTACAGGGGGACGCGAAGCTGATCGCGATGGCCCGCAGTGGCAACACCGGGGCCTTCGAGACGATCGTCGATCGCTACCAGGGCCGCCTGCTCGGCTTCTGCAGGCAGATGCTCGGCTCCACCGAGGACGCCGAAGATGTGCTCCAGGAGGTCTTCGTCAACGCTTACCGGGCGATGCTCGCCGACGAGCGCGAGATCAACTTGCGCCCGTGGCTCTACCGGATCGCCCGCAACCGTAGCCTCAACCACCTGCGCAAGCCGACCGCGGACGCGCAGGAATCGATGGACATGGTGCCCGTCGTCGAGGCCGCCACGACCGCCGAGAAGGTCAGCAACCGCGAGGAGTTCCGCCAGCTGCTCAACGATGTCGGCAAGCTGCCGGAGACGCAGCGATCGGCGCTGTTGCTGCGCGAGATGGATGCAATGTCCTACGAGGAAATTGCCGCTGCGATGGAGACCAGCGTACCCTCGGTCAAGTCTTTGCTGGTGCGGGCGCGGATCTCTCTCGCCGAGGCGAGCCAGGCCCGCCAGCTGACCTGCGGCGAGGTTCGCCTGGAGTTGGCCGAGGCTTCCGAGGGCCTGCGCAAGGTCTCGGGACCGGTGCGGCGCCACGTGCGCGACTGCGACGAATGCGCCGACTTCCGCTCCCAGGTCCGCTCCAACGACAAGGTGATGGCGGCGCTGTTCCCTGTTGGGGCCCTGGTCGCGTTCAAGAGCCTCATCCTTTCCAAGCTCGGCTTTGGCGGTGCCTCCGGTGGGGCGTCCGCCGGAGCGGCGGGCACCGGAGCGGGTGCCGGCGCTAGCGCAACCGCCGCGGCGACCAGCGCAGGCGCTGTCAGCAGCGTCGGCGCGGCGCTCAGCGGCAGCGGCGCGGCCGGCGGGCTCGGCGCGGTTGGAGGCGCGATCGGCACCAAGGCCGTCGCCGGCGTCGTCACCGCCGCGGTCCTCACCGCCGGCGCGGTCGAGGTCAACCAGAACGTCAACACGAATCCGGTGCCGAAGAGCAGTGCGCCCGCCAAGATCTCGTTGGTGCACCACAGCCCGCTCTCGCTGTCCCAGCGCCAGGTAGCAGCACCTCAGCCCAAGCCACAGCCGGTCGATGAGGCCGTGACCCCGGCGCCGGAGCCTGCGGCGGTCCCCGCCGATTCCGCGCCGAGCGCGGTCGAAACCGCATCCGACCCCGAGGCTGCCGGTCAGTCGAACACGACCGAGGTCGCCGACGAAACGATCGTCCAGGCGAAAACCACCGTGCCGAACGTGACCGGAGCGAAATCGCCGACCAGCACCGCCGGAGCCCCGAGCGGAGGGGAAACCGTCGTCGTCACCGTAGGCGGCTCGACCCCGCCGGCCGCACCCGCCGAAAGCCCGCCGGCCGCCGAAACCCCGCCTGCGGAATCGGCTCCACCCAGCGAACCGCCCCCGAGCGAACCCCCGGCCGAATCGCCTCCGCCGTCGGGCAGCAGCGCCGAAGCCGGCTGACGCTTAGAGGCCGATCACTTTCAGCCGGCGCATCAGGCACTTCGCAGCGAACGCCTGGGTGTCCGCGATCGAGAAGCCGAACAGCTCGTAGTCCTCGTCGTCCGGTGCCCACGGTGGCGATAGAACGCCCTGGGCGGCTGGCAGCGACTCCTCCAGCGTGCGTTGGATCGCCTGCTTGTAGCGGTCGTCCTCGTGAGCCTTCTCGCGCAGGAAGACCGAGCCGAAGGCAACGTGGCGGTGCTCGTCGCGGGCGACGCTCTGGAAGCCCTCGACGAAGCCTGGCAGAGTCCCTTCGCGTTCGTTGAAGTCCATGATGAAGTGCTGGCCGGTGAGGGCCAGCATTCCCTCGATCACCATGTGGTAGAGGGTGATCGCCTCGACCAAGGCCTCGGTGTCCTCGGGCTCGGCCGAGAGGCGGTCAGTGCGCTTCTTCAGCATCTCGTCGAAGAGCACGCCGAAGTTGTCGTTGAGGTGCTCTGAGGTCTCCGCCAGCATCTCCGTCAGCCCGTCGGACTCGAGCACGCCGACCTCGCGATAGAAGCGCTCGAAGAAGCGGACGTGGCGAGCCTCGTCGGCGATCTGCGTGCAGAGGAAGATTTTCTGGTCCTCGGTCGGCGCGGCACGCATGATCGGGCCAAGCTCCTCGGCGACTTTCTGCTCGCCGATGAAGAAGGAGGAGAGCCCGTACATGCGCTGGAAGCGTTCTTCCTCCGGGAACCCGGCCCAGTCTTCTCTGTCCTGGCTGAAGTCGAGCTCCTGGGTCTGCCACTGCTGGCGCTCCCAAAGCGAGTACAGCTCCTCGTAGTCGAGCAGCTTGATGTCGGCCGTGCGGTCGGCGGCCTCGTTGAGCGCCGGATCGGCCGTCGCCTGGAAGTCGGCTCGATCGGTCCGCGACTGGGTTCCGGTTGCCTCTTTGGCCTCCATCGTCTCTCCTCGGCTCGACTGCGGCGGTCGAGCGAGACTAGCGCAGAACTGGCCAGCTAGCCAATATTTGCGGTCGAGCTTTGAGTCGCCTGGCGGTTCAAAGCTCGACCGCGCTCAGACCGTATGGGTCTCCCCCGGCTTCAGCAGGACGACCCGCGAGGAGGTCTTCGACTCGACGTCGGACTTGAAGGCGTCGCTGTCGGTCGCGATTGCCGGGAAGGTGTCGTAGTGCATCGGGATCACCGTGCCCGCAGCGACGAATTCAGCGGCGGTGACCGCGTCGTGGCGGTCCATCGTGTAGTGCCCGCCGATCGGCAGCAGCGCCACGTCGATGTCGCGGCGCGCGGCGATCAGCTTCATGTCGCTGAAGAGGCAGGTGTCGCCAGCGTGGTAGACCGTCGTCCCGCCGAGCTCGATCACGAGGCCGGCCGCCGGGCCGATCGCGATCCCGTGCTCGGCGCTGAAGGGGGACTCTTCGGAGCCGGGGATCGTGTTCGTGTGCCAGGCCGGGACGAGGGCGATGGAGCCCCAGTCGAACGCGACCGTGCCGCCGAAGTTGGGGTCGCTGACCTCCTCGATGCCCTGCCCTTCGAGCCACTTGGCGAGCTCGACGATCGCGACGCAGTGGGCACCGGTCCGCTTGGCGACCGGCACCGCATCGGCGATGTGGTCGGCATGACCGTGGCTGATCGCGATGTGGGTCGGCTCGACCTCCTCCGCGGTGTGGACCGCCACCGGATTGTTGGGCTTGAGGAACGGGTCGACCAGGACGGTCGTGTCCCCCTCGCTCAACTCGAAGCACGACTGGCCGTGGAACTTGATCTCCATCTTCAGCTCTCTCCTTCGGGATCGGGGGCGTCGCCCGCGCTCATCTCTTCTCTCAGTGCCCAGCCGACGGCAACTCCAACCATCATTCCCATCCTCGCCTCCTCGGCGAGCAGCGTCCGCACCGTCGCGATCCGCTCCTCTGGGTCGGGGACGGTGGCGGCCTTCAAGGACTCGCTCTCGTGCGACTCGCCGAACCAGCCGCCCTCGGCGAGGGCGGCGCCCAGCACCCGTTGCAGCTGCGGCGCGGCGCGAGCGACGATCAACTCGGCCTCGGCAAAGCGGTCCGCCTCGGCCAGGCGCTCGATCGCGGCTTCGAGCCGCTTGGCATCGACATCGTCAGAAGCCATTGCCGGTGAGCCTATTCGGACGGTCGCACCACGGACGCGGCGAGGCCGGCGAGGCCACCGACGGCACCACCGACCAACCCGGCGAAGACGCTCGCGGTCGATTCGAAGATCGGCAGGGCGAGCAGCACGGCGGCCGCGACCGCGACGCCGATCCGGTCGTAGTCCTGGTCGATCGCCTGGTGCGCCTCGGCACGGCGGATCGCGAACCAGGCCGCGACAGCGCCCAGCGCCATCCCGTTGCCGCCGGCGATGACGACGATGTCGCCCTGAGCACTGGCGATGCCGCTGGCCGCCAGCATTCCCAGCGAGCCGCAGGCGAGCAGCAAGACGGCGGTTGCCGGAGTGCCGAGCCGACGCTCGATCCCGACCCCGAAGATCGCCAGCCCGATCGCGACGACGAAGAGATAGCCGACGTCGGCGTAGACGAACGGGGCGGTGAAGAAGCGCCACCACTGGCCGTGCAGCGGCACCGTCAAGCCGCCGAGGGTCACCAGCGTGGCGCCGGTCGCCTGCTCGACCAGGAGCAGGATGGCGGAGCCGAGGACCGCCGCCAGCGTCGCGTAGGGCCGATGGGATTCAGCGGCACCGCGGGAGCGCAGTTTGATCCGGAAGAGCCGGCTGGCCGGGCCACGGCGCGGCTTCGCCTCGAGCCCGTCGCCGCGCCGCTCGAGCTTCGGCGCCCGCTTGCGCAGGCGCGCGCCGCAATAGGGGCACTCCGTGACGTAGGGACTGACCTCGGAGCCACAGTTCTTGCAGATGACGCTGAGCTCAGTCTCGCTCATGGTCAGTCGAGGATAACTGCCCTGTCACGGCCGCTCACAGCCTGCCGCCGGTGGCATACTGCGGTTACACCCATCTTCGAGGAGGAATAGAGCGTGGAGTTGAACAGTCTGACCGAGCAGAAATCGCTTCTGGCCGAGCTGGCGCCCGGCAAACGGACCCGCCTGCGCCGCCTGCTGTTCGAGTTCGGACCGGGCAACGGCACCCTGATGCTGCTGCCGATCGACCAGGGGATCGAGCACGGCCCGCGCGACTTCTTCCCCAACCCCGCCTCCAAGGATCCCGACTACCAGTTCCGGCTCGCCGCCGAGGCCGGTTACTCGGCCCTCGCCTGCCAGATCGGCATGGCGAGCAAGTACTACCCCGACTACGCCGGCCAGGTGCCGCTGATCCTCAAGGTCAACGGCAAGACCGACATCCCCTCCTCCGCGCAGGCGTTCTCAACCTGCAACGCCAGCGTCGAGGACGCGGTGCGGCTCGGCGCCGACGCGGTCGGCTACACGCTCTACGTGGGCTCCCCGCGACAGGACCAGGACCTGGCCCAGCTGCGCGGCGTGCGCGAAGACTGCGACCGCTACGGCATGCCGCTGATCGTCTGGTCCTACCCGCGCGGCGAAGCGGTCGATGGCAAGGGCGGCCCGAACTCCTTCTACGCGATCGACTACGCGGCGCGGATGGCGATGGAGATGGGCGCCGACGTGGTCAAGCTCAACATGCCGAAGATCGACGCGGCGAAGGACAAGGACGCCCCCGCCCCCTATAACGAGATGGAAGTCGATCAGGCCGAGGCGATTCAGCACTGCGTCGAGTCGGCCGGACGGGCGCTGGTCGTCCTCTCCGGCGGCTCCAAGGTCGATGACGACGTCGTCCTCAACCACTGCCGCGAGGTCATGCAGGCGGGCGGCAGCGGCGTCATCTTTGGCCGCAATGTCTGGCAGCGGGAGTGGAGCGAGGCGCTGGAGATCATCGGCCAGATCAAGGAGACGCTGCTGTCGAACGTGAAGCGCATTCCGTAAGAGCCCGTCCGGTAGGGCTTTCACTTAACTTTTTCGGTGGATCGTTGATGGGCTGACGCCCTCTGCCCACACCGAAAAAGTACAAGACGTTTCAGCCCTACCGGACGGGCTCTTTGTGGGGGCGAGAATTTGCTGCTGCGGCCTTTACATGCCATGTATCGGCATTGGCTTGGGAGCTTCGTTCTCTTCTTGGCTGTGGCGGCGATCGCGCTGCGCCCCTGGGAGGGAAAGCTTGAGTCGGGACCGGCGTCTGCGGTTGTGCGAGTGACCCGCGTGGTCGACGGCGACACGATCGAAGTGCGGCTTGAGGGGCGGAGCGAGGATGTGCGGTTGATTGGGGTGGACACGCCGGAGACCGTCAAGCCGGACACACCGGTGCAGTGCTTCGGTGAGCGCGCCTCGCGCTTCACCAAGCGGCGATTGACCGGGAGGCGGGTGCGGCTGGTCTTCGGCGTCGAGCGGCGCGACGTCTACGGACGGCTGCTGGCCTACGTCTACCTCGCGGATCGGACTTTGGCGGTGCCCCGGCCCCACAAAAGTCGACAGCGCGATCGGCTCTTCAACGCGATCCTCGTCCGCCGCGGGCTCGCTCGCTCCTTGACCATCGCGCCGAACGACCGCTTCGCGCCGCGCTTTCGGCGCCTTGAGCTGATCGCGGCGCGGGCCGGGCGCGGCCTCTGGGGCGCCTGTTGATCGTGACCAACGTCACAACTTGAGTCCTGCAAGCGCTTGTGCGCCTTTGCTACGGTCCGCCCCGCGGTCCCCGGGCCGCCCTCTATGAGAATGCGTCAAAGCATCAACCAGTTCGAGGTCGCCTTCGAGCAGGAGACGACCTTGGAGCGCCGCCGTCGCGAGCAGCTGCGCCGCCGCGCCGCCAACCGGTCGCGCGAGCGCCGCATAACTCGCAACGAGCAACACGGCAAAGTGCGCTTCAGCGTGCTCGCCGTCTGCCTCACCGCCACGGTTGTTGTCGTCGTCGTCTCGATGTTCGAGGCTCTCTCCTTTCTGATGGCCTAGAGCCACTCGGCCGACCGTGACTCCGCGAACCGCTGTCCAGGTTGAATAGACTCGCGCGCCGATGGCACGACGCTCACTGAAGCCGCAGCTCAACCAGATCCGCGCCTGGGTGCAGCAGGGCCGTACCGATGCCTGGATCGCCCACCAGCTCGAAGTCTCCGCCTCGGAGCTGCGCGAGTTCCGCAAGCAACACGACCTCAACCCCGGCGACGAGGAGACCGGAACCGGCGAAGTCGACCTGCGCGACGAGATCGAGGCCGAGGTCGAGGCCGCGACGGCCGAAGAGGCCGCCGAAGAGGAGGCAGAGGACGAGGAGGAGCCGGACGAGGACGATGGCGACGACGAGAAGCCGGCTCGCAAAACGTCCAAAGCCGGCGAGGATGACGACGACGAGAGCGGCGGAGCGCGCCCCCGGCGCAGGCGACGGCGTGGCCGGCGCGGCGGGCGTGGCCGGCGCAAAGATCTCGAGGCGACCTTCGACCATGGCGAGCGGGACGGATACGGCCTCTGGCTCGATGCCGCTGTCAAGGACAACCCCGTCTACGCCGAGCACTGGGCCGGCAAGCGCGAAGTCACGGTCCGCATCGACGCGGACCAGATCGTCATCCGCCGCGCGGGCGAGAGCGCCCCGGCCGACGACGACGAGTCAGACCAGTAGCGACTGGTCGTCTGATCAAGCAGAGCAAGGACGCAGGGAGCGTGGCGTGCTCTGCACGCGAGCGACCGAGGACGCCGCTATGCGCCGGTCAGACGGGCAGTCGCCGGCCGCCGGCGAAATCGGTGGCCCCTCTGAGGTAGAGCCAGAAGGCGGCGTCCGCGAGCGAACGCGAATCGCCGGCCAGCGCCGGCGCGGCATCCCTTGCCACCTGCAGGCACCAGTCGGTGCCGCGCCCATACAGCTCCGCCAGCTCCGTGGCCGCGAAGGTCGACCCGATCCGCCGCCGCAGCTCGTCTTGGACGGCGGCAACGACGCGATCGGCTTGGCGACGCTCACGCACGTCCTCGATCGCCTGCAGCACCCGCCATCCCTCCTCCCACTGAAAGAGCGCGTTCTCGAGCGGATAGCTCACGACACGAGACTACCCAGACGGCTGCTGGGGAATCCCGCGGAGCGGAGCGTTCCGAGGACCGCAGGTCGACGGATCGAGGCGGCCCCGGACGCGCCAGACGGTCACCGGGCCGCTGCGCTGGATCGGGGCCACCGCCGGCTCGCCGCGCAACCAGCGAGCCTCCGGCGAGGCGATCGGTTTGCCAGGCTCGATGAAGTTGAGGAAGGGAGAGGTGACCAGATAGTCGAGATCGGCCGCATTGACAGCGGCGCGAAATTCGGAGCAGCTCGGGATCGCGTTGAAGGCGCCGTGAGGACCCTCGACGCCGAGGTAGCGCACGCGGTTGGACAGATCGGTGCCGTAGAAGCCATACTCGAGGAAGCCGGCGGTGGTGCCGGCGAGGCCGATGCGGGAGTCGCTGACCCCCCGGGCCCAACGGTAGGCCGAGTCGAGGTGCATCCCGGGGATGCTCGTTTCAGCATCCGCGTTGAGGAAACGCTCGCGCAGATAGTCCCGCTGCACCGGATAGCCGATCGCGGCCACGACGATGGCAAGGCCGGCGAATCCAGCGACGACCGCGCCCCGGGGCGCACCGCGATGCCGGGCGAACAGCAAAGCAGCTGGAATTAGCACCACCAAGGCGGCGATCAGCCAGCCGAAGAGGCGGTCGGGGTCGCGCAGGGCGGCGTCGGAGCGATCGGTCGCGAGCAAGACCAGCAGGAACATGCCCAGTAGCGCCCAGTCCCAAGGATTGGCCGTCCGGGACGAAAGCCCCTGGCCGCGGGTCCTGTCGGAGGGGGAGGGGGGGTTAGCGGACTCACCCGTCCGAACCCCCCCTCCCCCTCCGCCACCCGCGGAAGGAGCCGAAACAGCAGATACCCCGGACCTACCAAAGGCCAAGGGGAGCAAGGTCAGGCCGGCTAGGAGAGCTGGGATTGCGTAGCGGATGTTGATTGCGAAGCCGACTGGGGCGCCCTCGGCTCCTGCGGCGCTGAATGGGGTGAAGAGGTAAGCGAGCATGCCGACGAGCACGACGCCGCCCATCCAGCGCAGAACTCGGGGACGACCCCAGAGCAGAGCCGTCAATCCCCCGACGATGGCAGCGATGGTGACCAGCGGCCAGAGGACGCCGAGGGCCTGGTGCAATCCCGGCCCGAAGTAGTTGCTCCAAACGCCGGTATCGGTCGCGTAGTGGACGATGCTGAAGTCCGGCCGGCCGCTCTGCAGTCTCTCGGGATGCGGCAGCGAAAATGGGCCCAGCTGTTCTAGCTGGGGCAGTGGATTGCCGACGACGATCAGGTTGCGCAGGTACCAGTACCCCCCGCCAGCCAGCCCGGAGGCAAACCACCAGCCCGCCGCCGCCCATCGCCGCCCAGTAGGCGCCAGAAAGACGATGGCAACCGTCAGCGCGGCCGCCATCGCCAGCGCGGTGGACTTGGTGCCGACTGCCATGCCGACCGCAAGCCCAGCCGCAGCCAGCGGCCAGCCCGGGCCCAGAGAGCGACTGTTTCTCGCGGCGTTGACCAAGATCGCGATGGCTGCCAGCAACAGCGCCGCGGCCATCAGATCGTTCTTGGCCGCTCCGGGATCGCGCACGACGAGCGTGTGGCACTCGAGGACGATTGCCGCCGCAACCACCGCCAACGCCTGCCTGCCATACGGGCGGCCGATACACCAAGCCGCCAAGAAGGCAACGGCGAGCCAGCCGAAGTTGAGGAAGAGCGACAGCGTGTCCCGTCCCGTCAGCAGAATCCCAACCCCGTGAAGAAGCTCGGAGTTCTGCGGGAAGGCCCAGATGGAGTAGACCGTCTCGGTGTAATGCAGCCCGGTAACCGAGTGGCTGTGCGCCATTTCGACCGCAAACGGCAGGTGGTACCAAAGCGAATCGAAGTTGAAGACCCCTCGACCCAGCGCATCTTTCGCAGTCAGCCCCCAGTGCGCAAAAACAAGCGCCACGACCCCCACAGCGACAGCCGTCATCGCCCCTCCCGCGGGTGGCGCGGGGGAAGGGGGGGTTCGGACGGGTGAGTCCGCTAACCCCCGCGACAGGACCCGCGGGCCAAAAGCAACCGCTGCCGCCAGGAGGAGAGCTGAGGCGACGAGAGCCCCTGCGTAGAGAAGGTTGAAGAGACCAAGCAACTCGCTCAACCAAATGAGCAGGGCAACGCCAAGGATCGCCTCGACCAGATGCGCCGGAGCACCCTCCCAGTCGGGCATGAGGCGCTGGCGCAGGCGAACCGCCGAGAAGCCCAGCGAGAGGGCCAGGACGGCCAGCAGGGCAGCGCTGAGGATGTAGGAACCGGCGCTAACCACCGGCCACTCCGAGGACCGGGGCTAGCCGCCCAGGCCGTGGACGACGATCGGCGTCTCGCCTTCGGCGACCATGCCCTGCGCGCGGGCCCTGCGGTCGATGACCGTGGGCTCGTCCGCCGTCTGGATGCGGTTGTGGAGGCGCTTGTTTTCCCGCAGCATCTCGTGGAACTCGGCTTTGGCGGCGGTGGTCGCCGTGTAGGTCTTGACGAAGTCGATCGCCGGGTTCAGATACGAGTAGAGGACTGCGGCGAGGACCAGGGTCAGGGCGATGCGCCCGACACGGTCCCAACGGATGCGACTCCCGCCGCGCCGTGCCGCAGGTTTGCGGCGAGCCGCCGGACGGCGTTTCTGCCTCGAAGTGGTTTTCCGAGAGGCGGCCCTGCGCGTCGTGGTTGCGCTTCTTGCCGGCCGGGCGCGAGCTGCCATACCCGGTGCTACGCGGCCGAGCCCCGCATTCCTTCATTAAGGCCAAGGCCTAGGAAACGCGCTGGGCGAAGGCGTCCAGGCCGGGGAACTCGGCATTCGCCCCCAACTCCTCCTCAATGCGAAGCAGCCGGTTGTACTTCGCCACCCTGTCCGAACGGGACGGAGCCCCGGTCTTGATCTGTCCCGCGCCGGTGGCGACGGCGAGGTCGGCGATCGTCGTGTCTTCGGTCTCGCCCGAGCGGTGCGAGATAACAGCCGTGTAGCCGGCCTCGCGGGCGATGCGAATCGCCTCCAGGGTCTCGCTCAGGGTGCCGATCTGGTTGACCTTGACCAGGATCGAGTTGCCGACGCCGAGCTCGATCCCGCGGCGCAGGCGCTCGGGGTTGGTGACGAAGAGGTCATCGCCGACCAGCTGCACCCGCCCACCGAGTCGCTCGGTCAGCAGCTTCCAGCCATCCCAGTCCTCCTCGTCCATACCGTCCTCGATCGAGAGGATCGGGTAGCGCGAGCAGGCGTCCTCCCAGTAGGCGGCCATCTCCTCGGGGGAGAGCGTGCGACCCTCGTGCTCGAGCACATACGCGCCGCCCTCGTAGACCTCGCTGGTGGCCGGGTCGAGGGCGATGAAGACGTCGGAGCCCGGCTCGTAGCCGGCGGCCTCGACGCCCGCCAGGACAGCCTGCAGGGCCGCCTCATTGGAGTCGAGGTCGGGCGCGAAGCCACCCTCGTCGCCGCCCGCGGTCGAGAGCCCCTTCGAGGCGAGGCTCTTCTTCAGCGCGTGGAAGACCTCGGTGCCGACCCGCAGGCACTCGGCGAAGCTCGACGCGCCGGCCGGAACCACCATGAACTCTTGAAAGTCGACCGAGTTGTCGGCGTGGGCGCCGCCGTTGAGCACGTTCATCATCGGCACCGGCAGGAGATTCGGCTCGCCGCCGCCGTAGAGCTCGGCCAGGTAGCGGTAGAGGGGCTGGCCGGAGTCGGCCGCGGCCGCCTTCGCCGCCGCCAGCGAGACGCCGAGGATCGCGTTGGCGCCCAGCCGGCCCTTGTTCGGAGTGCCGTCGAGCTCGATCATCGTCTCGTCGAGCGCCCCCTGCTCGGCGGCCCGCGCTCCGGTCAGAGCCGCGGCGATCTCGCCGTTGACGTGCCCGACCGCGCCGCTCACCCCCTTGCCGCTCCAAGCTGCGCCGCCGTCGCGCAGCTCGACCGCCTCGAACTCCCCGGTTGAGGCACCGGAGGGCACGGCTGCCAGCCCGCGTGCCCCCGAGCCGAGGACGACCTCGACCTCGACCGTGGGGTTGCCGCGCGAGTCGAGGATCTGGCGCGCGTGGATGGAGGAGATGGCGCTCATGGAAGGCGCGCCAGTCTACCGACGGCCGGCGGTTGCGTCCGGGGCGCTATTCGCCGGTTTCGGCGGGCGGCGCTTCTTCGGTTGGCGCGGGCACGGCCCCTTCGGGCAGGCCGGTGGCGCCAGCTTCTTCTTCTTTGCCGGATTCGGCTTTCGGTATCGGGCGCTGGGCCAGCGGTTTGCCCTTCGGTTCCAGCGGCGTCACCGTTCCGGGCAGGGCCGGAACAAGTTGGGACACGGGCGCCGGGCAGGCTTCAGGCAGGCCGCCTTTGGGGTTCGCTTCGTAGCAGCCTTCGGGCGTCGTTTTGGCATGCCCGCTGCCCTTGTAGTTCGCGCAGCGTTCGGTCGTGAACTCGGAGGCGCAGAAGCTCCGCTGCTTCCATTCGATCTGGAAGCTGACGACGAAGTTGGCGAAGTATTCCTGTTCGTCGCGCTGCGCCAAGGTGCTCTGGATCTGACTTTCGACCGTTTTCAGTTCCTGGACGCTTTCCGGCGTCGAGTTGACCACTTCGTAGACGACGTAGCCGCCTTTGCCCTTGGTCGGCCCCTTCAACTCGCCTTCCGGCGCGCCGAAGACTTCCGCGTTGAGCGGTTCTTCGAGGGTGCCTTCCTGGACCGCTTTCTGCAGCCCGCCGGTTTCTTTCGTGGTCGGGTCTTCCGAGTACTTCTTGGCGACCTTTTCCCAGTTCTTCGCCGAGTTGTCTTTTGCGAGCGCATCCGCCGCTTCCTGCGCTTTGTCCTGTTTTTTGGTCAAGATAGTGCGTATGTCGCGGCTGGGTTTCGTCGTGAACTGAGTGTCCTTTGCCGCTTCGTAGTAAGCCTTGATTTCGCTCTGACTCGGCGTCGGGACTTTTTCTTTCAGCTGTTCCTGAAGTTCTTTGCTGAGCATCTGGATCAGCACCCGCTCGTGAATGTCGGCGGGCGTGTAGTGGGATTCCTTGAGGAATTTCTGGAATTCAGCTTCCGATTTGAAGCTTTCTTTCTTCACTTTCTTGACTTCGGCGGCGACTTCCTTATCGCTCACTTCGATGCCCCAGTCGTTCGCCAAGCCTTGGATCCAGATCCCTTCGAGAACCGAGTTGACCGCCGTTTCCTTCGTTTCGTCGTATTTGGGATCGCCCGGTTTCGGGACGGTTTTTTCGCCCGCCTGCGCCGCGGCCAACTCGATCGCGTGTTCGACCTTGGCAATCGGGACCTTGCCGATGTCTCCGGGCGTGTCTTGGACCACTGCCGCGTCGCCCGAGGGCACGCTCGGATTTCCAATGCCGACCGAGACCGCGACGATGACGAAGAGTGCGATGAAAGCGACGCCGAAGACGAGCAGGCCCAGGCGGCGCGCGGCCAGGGGACCGGAGGCTTTGCCGCCTCCGCCCTTGCCAGACGTCCCTTTCCTACCCCGGTCCGGACTCACGAAGCTGGGAGCATATCTTTTTCGACCAAATCCGAGCGGCCCGCCTCGCGCAGACCCTCAGCCATCGCCAGCACCGCGGCGAGTCGTGCCTCGGGCTCGTCCGGGACACGCACCGAGGCGGTTTTCTCGCGCCACTCGTACAGCGCCCCCTCGACCTGCTCGCGCAACGCGCTCGCGCCCTCGGAGTCGAGCTCGATCCCCACCACGCTCAGCCTGCCGCCGCGCAGCTCAACGCTGCGGGCCCCGGCCAGGCGCAGCTCGATCCGGGCCCGCTGCAACGCCAGCAGGTTCTCGGCCTCGACCGGCGGCGGCCCGAAGCGGTCGCTGAGCTCATCCCGGATCGCCCGCAGGTCGCCCGGCGCCCGGGCGGCGACGATGCGCCGGTGCACGTCGATCTTCGCCGCCTCGAAGGGGATGAAAGAGGCCGGCAGGTAAGCGTCGACCGGGACGTCGAAGCGCAGCGGCTCCGGCGGCTCCTCGCCCTCCTCCCCCGCCGCGCTCGCCTCGGCCACGGCCTCGTCGATCATCTGGCAGTAGAGCTCGAAGCCGACCGCGGCGACATGACCCGACTGCTCGTCGCCTAGTAGGTCGCCGGCGCCACGGATGTCGAGGTCGCGCATCGCGATCTTGAAGCCGGAACCGAGCTCGGTGTGGTCGGCGAGGGTGGTCAGGCGGGCCGCGGCGTCCTCGGTCAGCGCCTCGGCGGAGGGGTAGAGCAGGTAGGCGAAGGCGCGCTCGCGGGATCGCCCGACCCGGCCACGGATCTGGTAGGCCTGAGCGAGCCCGAGCCGGTCGGCGCGCTCGACGATCAGCGTGTTGGCGGTTGGGATGTCGAGGCCCGACTCGATGATCGTCGTCGTCACCAGGCAGTCGGCTTCGCCGCGCAGGAAGCCCATCATCGTCTTCTCCAGCTCCCCCTCGTCCATCTGGCCGTGGGCTTCGACCACGCGCGCCTTGGGCACGAGCCCACGCAACCGCTCGGCGACCTCCGGCAGGCTCTCGATTCGGTTGTGGAGGAAGAAGGCTTGCCCACCGCGCTCGAGCTCGCGCTCGATCGCCCGCTGCACCAGGTCCTCGTCGTAGGGGCCGACATAAGTGCGGACGGGCCGCCGCCCCTCGGGCGGGGTCTCGATCGTCGAGATATCGCGTAGCCCGGCCAGGCTCATCTGCAGGGTGCGCGGAATCGGCGTCGCCGATAGCGACAGCACATCGACCTTCAGCTTCAACTGGCGCAGCAGCTCCTTCTGCTTGACGCCGAAGCGCTGCTCCTCGTCGACGATCAGCAGGCCGAGGTCCTTGGCGCGGACGTCACGCGAGAGCAGCCGGTGGGTGCCGACCAGGACGTCGATCTCCCCCGCCTCATACCGCTTCAACACCTCTTTGACTTCCGCCGGCTTACGCAGACGGGAAACCCAGTCGAGGGTGAATGGGAGGTCGGCAAGACGCTCGCGGAAGGTGCCGAAGTGCTGCTGGGCGAGGATCGTCGTCGGCGCCAGCATCATCACCTGCTTGCCGTCGGAGGCGGCCTTGACCGCGGCCCGCAGCGCCACCTCGGTCTTGCCGAAGCCGACGTCGCCGCAGACCAGCCGGTCCATCGGCTGCTCCGATTCCATGTCGCCCTTGACCGCCTCGATCGCCTCCAGCTGGTCGGCGGTCTCGCGGTAGGGGAAGGCCGTCTCCATCGCGATCTGCCATTCGCCGTCCGGCGAGAAGGCGTGGCCCTTGCGGGTGCGTCGCTCGGCAAAGAGGTTGAGTAGCTCGCCCGCCATGGCGCCCGCCGCTTTGCGGGCGCGCGCCTTCATGTTCTGCCAGCGCTTGCCGCCGAGCGCGGAGAGCGTCGGCGCGGCTCCCGAGCCGGCGTAGCGGCTCAGCTTCGCCAGCTGGTCGGTTGGGACGTAGACCCGGTCCTCGCCCTTGTATTCGAGGTAGAGGTAGTCGCGGCTGATGCCGCCCACCTCGCGGGTCTCGAAGCCGGCGAAGCGGGCGACGCCGTGATCCTCGTGGACGACGTAGTCGCCGACGCGAAGGTCGCTGAAGGCGAGGCGGCCCTTGCCAGCGCCCGGCGCGCGCTCCTCGGCGCGCCGACGTCGGTGGACGAGGCGGCGAAACGGGTAGACAGCGAGGCGCAGCTCCGGGCTGACGAAGCCCTCGCGCAGGCGTGCCTCGGCGAAGGCGAGGCCTGGGTCCGGCGAGAGGCGGCCACCGTCGAGCAGGGCGGCGTCGAGGCGTTCGAGGCCATAGCGCGAGCGCTCGGCCTCGCCGCGGTTGTCGAAGGCGACGACCGTGCGGTAGCCGGAGCGGACGTGTTTCTCCAGCTCGCCCTCGGCCTCTTTGACGCTGCGCGCCGGGGACTCGGCGCGCGAAGCGCGGAACGCCGCCTCGTCGTCCTCGCCGGCCCCGCTCACGGCGAGGATCGCACGGGCGGCAAGCGGCGGCGCCACCTCGACGTAGAGGTGGCGGGCGTCGTCGGCGTGCATTGCCGCCGTCGCGTCCTCCCAGTGATCGCGCAATGCCGGCTCGATCTCCTCGGCGGCAGCGAGGATCACGGCGGCCTCGGCGGGGACGAGATCCAGCGGGGGGCCGAAATGCTCGAGCGGCAGGACCTCGGCCGGGCTCGGCGGCTCCTTGCCCTCCTCGGCTGCCTCCATCGCGGCCAGCTCGGCCAGCTCGCGGTGCTCGGCGTCGAGCTCGGCGGCGGGCGCCAGCTCGACCCGCTCGGCGTCGCCGAGCGAGCGCTGGGTGAAGGTAGAGAACCAGCGCATCGACTCGATCTCGTCGCCGAAGAGCTCGATCCGCACGGCGCGCTCCTCGGTCGCCGGATAGACGTCGAGGATGCCGCCGCGAACGGCGAACTGGCCGCGCTCCTCGACCTGCTCGACCCGCTCGTAGCCAGCGGCGACCAGCTTGCGGGCGGCGGCGTCAAGCTCGATCTCGCCGCCCGACTCGAGCGTGAAGCCGGCCGGACGCAGCGAGGCGTCTGGCACCGCCTCGGCAAGCGCGGTGGCACTGGCGACGACGATGGCGTCCTCGCTCTCGCGCAGCGAATCGAGCGCGTCGATCCGCAGTCCGACCAGATGGGGAGGCGGAGTGACGTGGGAGGCGTAGCCCGTGCCCCGCGAGGGGTAGAAGCGGACCCGGCGAGGCGCCAGGTAGGCGCGCAGATCGGCGGCGAGGTCGCGGGCTGAGCGATCGTCGGCGCTGACGAGCAGCGCCGGACGGCCGGCCAGCCCGCGATCGTCCTCGAGCAGGGTTGCCAGCAGCAGCGGGCGCAGGGTCGCCGAGGCGCCGATCTCAACCGGTGAGCCGCCGCTTGCGGCACGCACTTCGCCGGCGAGCGCGTGCAGGCGCTCGTTCTCGGCAGCAATCTCTAGCAGCGGTCTGAGGCTCATCTGGCGGCTCCTGAGCATGCCATGCGGCGTCCTCGGTCGGCGTCTGCGGGTCACGCACTAAAGTGCGCTCCCCTGGCCTTCTCCCTGCGTCCTTGCCTGACAAGCTCAGTACCGCGCCAGAAGAGCCTCCGAGTTACGCTCTCCCAGATGCGATTTCGCCGTCCTTTTGCCGCCGCCTCCACTCTCGGGCTCTTCGCCCACAACGCTTTCGAGACCCGCGCAGGGGTCGGACTCGTGTTCGAGCCACAGCTTGGGCGGCGGGGCTCGCGCGTCTTCTGGGCCGGGCTGATCCCGCTTGGGCTACTGGCCGCAGCACGGGGCGGGAAATGGGACGAGCGCCTCTCCGCCCTCAACGCGGGGATCGGGGTGGCGGGCGTCGCCGTCCACTTCAAGGCCTGGCCCTGGTCGTTGCACGGCGGGCTGCCGATGCTCGACGAAGCCGAGGGCCTGCGCGAGGACCAGCTTCCCGCCTACAACGCCGTTCTCTGGGCCTGGGGAATCTCCAGCGTCCTCAGCCTGCTGATCGAGACCAAGCGCGGCTCGCGCGGCTTCGCTCTCGCCGGCCTGCTCAACTTCCCGATCCTGCTCGCCTCGGCCGACCACCACTTCCGCTGGGCGCGCGAGCAGGCCAAGCGCGATCCCGAGCGCTGGAGCGCGGCGCTGCTGGAGGACTGAGTCGATGGCCGGATGGCCGGGCGGCGCCCGCGGCGCGCTCTGCCTCAGCTTCGACAACCTTGGCGAGGCGGCCGCGATCGAGCTCGGCGCCATCGCCGCCGACGATCCGAGCGTCGGCGAGCACCCGACCGTCACACAGGCGCTGCCCTCCCTGCTCGAGATGCTCGGCGAGCACGAGCTGGTGGCGACCTTCTTCGTCGAGGGGCTCAACGCCGAGCTCTATCCCGATGCGCTGAAGACAATCGCCGCGCGAGGGCACGAGGTCGCCTACCACGCCTGGCGCCACGAGCAGTGGGGCGACCTGTCGGCCGGGGAGCAGGCGACGAACCTCGCGCGCGGGATCGAGGCCTTCGGCAAGCTAAGCCTGGAGATCGCCGGCATGCGCCCGCCCGGCGGCCAACTCGGCCGCGGCGGACTGGATGTTCTGCGCGAGGCCGGCCTGCGCTACTGCTCGCCGGTGGACGAGGAGGCCGGCGTCAAGGACGGTCTCGCACTGCTTCCCTTCCGGTGGCGTCACGTCGATGCCAGCTGCGTGTTGCCGCCGCTGGCAGTGGCCCGCGAAGAGATCTCCGGCGCGCCTGACCCGATCGAGCCGGACGCATTCCTCACCTATCTGAGCACGGAGATCGAGCGCCTCGTAATGGAGAGAGACTTCGCGACGATCGTCCTCCACCCCTTCATGCTTGAGTGGTTCGGCGAGGATCGCCTCGGCTCACTGTTCAATCGCCTGGACGCGGTACGACGCGGTGGCGAGCTCTGGCTCGCCACCTGCGCCGATGTCGCCGAGCACGTCCTGCCCTAGGGAAGGACGCGGAACTTCATCTTCGCCGGCACCGGGTCGACCGTGCCTTTGGTGTCGGTCGCCCGCACCTTGAAGACGTGCTTGCCCGATTTCAGGCCCTTGTACTTCTTCGGCGATTTGCATTTCTTGAAGGGCTTTTTGTCGAGCTTGCATTCGAAGGTCGAGCCGGGCATGTCCGAGCTGAACCTGAACTTGACCGTGGTCGCGTGGGTTTTGCCTTTGGGCGCGCCAGTGATGACGGTTTCCGGCCAGCGGCATTTGCCGGCGGTGAAGGCGCAGGGTGGATCGACGATAAGCGTGGGTTCTTTGGGTTTGTCTTTGCCCTTGTCGGGCTTCGGATCCGCCGCCGTCGTGGCGATAGCCAGCTCGGAGGTTCCGCCGGCGACGTTCGTCTGGGTCGCCGCGACGATCGTCCCGGTCGGAACCTGCGGGTAGGTGACGCTCCAGTGGCCGGAGCCGTCGGCGACCGCCTCAGCGAGGAAGGACTGCAGCTCGCCGGGTTCGGCGCTCGCCTTGCGGAAGACGCGCACCGTGGCGCCGGGCTCGGCCGTGCCTTGGGCTTTCGACTGGATCGCCGCGGAGAAAGCCGGCGGCAGGATTCCTTCGTTGGCGCCTGCCACGAGGTCGATGAAGAGACCGCCGTTGCCGCCGCCGCGATTGCGGGTGATTTCCGTCGTGCTCCCCGGTTCCAGCGCTTCTTCGAGGATTTCGATCGCGGGCCCGCCGCTGCCTTCGATCACGTTTTCCTTTTCCGCGGTGTTGCCGCCGACCAGGTTGCCGGTCATAGCAATTCCGGGCGGGTTCCTGACCTGGATCCCGGATAGGCCCGGGTCGATGACAGTGTTGGCTCGGACTTCGTTGTCGGGGCTTTCGACGACGATCCCATGTTCGGTAGGCGCTTCGATTTCGTTGCTGGCGATCAGGCCGGCGCCTTCTCCGACCTTGGTCAAGATCCCGGTCGAGCCGCCTTCGATTTCGTTGCCGGTGATCCTCCCGGTCACGAAACGAGCCTCGATCCCGGTCCCACCTGCCATACGAATGCGATTGCTTTCGATCGACGGCTCTTCGGTCACTCCCAGGCCGAGGACGAAGATGCCTCGCGCGTTGGGCGGACTGACATTGCTCCCGTCGGAGGCGAAGCCGATCCAGTTGCCGCGAGCTTTGAGGTCCTGTCCTTCGCTTTCGCCAGCAATCCCTTCGCTGCCTCCGGCAATGTAATTCGCATCGCCCAGCGGAAAGCCGCCGACCGTGACGTGGTCGGCTCCACCGGCCAGAATCCCGTAACTGCCGTTCCCGATCGCGTTGGCCCCCGTCTTATCCAAGCCGATGAAGTTGCCATGGATCGTCGTCGGGCCGCTGGCGGGCGCCTCGTTCTGGCCCACGCCGTTGCCGTTGAGATCGATCCCGGTGGAGGTGGCCCCGGAGATCACGTTGCAGCCACCGTCGCAGGCGTCGCTGGTCAACGCGGCGCCTTCGATAGTCGCGCCGATCTCGTTGTTTTCCGCCGGAATGCCAGGGGAGGCGGTCAAGTCGGTGATCTCGATGTCCTTGGGGTTCGCCATCTGCGTCGTCCCGTCTGGCGCAACGCCGAAGTAGTTGTTGCGGATCACGGCATTGCTTGCGCCGTCGATGTCGAGGCCCTCGTTGTTGTTGCCGGCGATCACGTTGGGCTGCACGAATTCGGGGGGGCCGACCGTCGTGCCGATCTTCGCGCCGTCCGATCCGGGGTCGATGAAGATGCCGGTGTTGTTGGCGCCGGCGGTGCCGTCCAGCTTCACGCCGATCCAGTCGCCCGTAGCGGTGAAGTTTTCTGATTCTTCGATCACGTTGATCCCGGTCAGCGCTCCGGTGATCGACACGTTTCTGATCGTGACCCCGTCGGCTTTGACGGTGATGCCGAAGTTGCCGGTGGGGCCGCTGACGCCGGCGCCCGGTTTCGAAGGAGCCCCCCCGCGAGCAGCGATGAGTGAGATCGGCGCTTCAATCGGCGGCAGCGGCGAGCTCAGCACAACCGTGTCGGAAGGCTGGCCATCGAATACGGAGTCGAAGAAGACTTCCTGGGCCGTGCCCGCCAGATTCGTCACTTCGATCGCTGCCCGCAGGGTGCATTTCCCGGCAGCGGTTTCACAGATTCCCCCAGCCACCGCATCGGGTTCGTCGGCCGTGCTGTCGATGATGACTTCGGCGCAGGCGGTGGCCGGAAGAACCAGGGGGAACAGGGCAGCTAGAAGCGCCAGGACGGCGCAGCGGGGGAAGATCATCGGCCGAGGCTACCCCACAAACCAACGCGTTTACAAGAGCCCTTCGTTTAGCCCGACCGCGGCAGGCCGGGTCCGGTCCGGGCCCACTCGACCTGGCCGACACCCTCTACCTTGGAGCGACCCTCGATGTCGTCCCACTCATGGAGCATCTGCTTCAACTGGGCAACGGCCTCGGGTGGGTGGGCGGCGGTCGCCGCGGCCAGCTCCAGCGCCGCCTCCTCGGTCGAGGCCGCCGGGGCAACCCGATTGACCAGGCCGAGGCGGAGCGCCTCGTCAGCACCGACAGTGCGCGAGGTCAGCAGCAGATACTTGGCGGCGGCGAGGCCGCAGAGGGTCACCAGGCGCGCCGGCCCAACCGGGACGCCGAGCGCCGCGCCCGGGAAACGCATGCGTAGGTTCGCGCCGCCGACGCGCATGTCACAGGCGATCGCGATCTCTGCTCCGCCACCGACGACGTCGCCGTGGCAGGCGGCGACCGTCGGCTTTGGAAAGGCGACGATCGTGTCGTAAAGGTCGGCGAAGAGCTGCATGCGGCGGACCTGGCCCTCCTCGTCGAGCCGCTCCTTGACGTCGGCACCCGCGGAGAGGCCCATCTGGTCGGAGGAGCTGACGACGAGGACGCGGACCGCATCGTCGGCGCGGGCTGCCGCCAGGTGCTCGAGCATCTCGACCAGCATCTGCGTGTCGATCGCGTTGCGGGCCTCGGGGCGCTCCAAGCGCAGCAGCGCGATCCCCCGCGGGTCGACCTCGTAGCTGGTCCGCTCGGCGCTCATTCGGGCTGGGAACCTAACTGCTCGACCAGCCGCTCGGCCTCGTCGGCCGCTTGGCCGATCAGAGCCTCGACGTCGGCGCGGGGCTCGCGGAAGCGGCCGAGCACGTAGGCGGAGACGATCTCCGGGTCGGTCGATTCGGGACGGCCGACTCCGACCCGCACGCGCCAGAACTCGGCGCTGCCCAAGCCCCGTTTGAGGCTCTTCAGCCCGTTGTGGCCCGCCAGCCCCCCGCCGAGGCGGCTCTGCACCTCGCCGAAGGGCAGGTCGATCTCGTCGTGCAGGACGACGACCTGAGCCAGCCCAACCTTGAGCGAGCCGCGCGCCGGTCCGGCCGAGTCGCCGGAGGCGTTCATATAGGTCTGCGGCAGCAAGATCGCCACCCGCGGGCCACCGGGCCGGATGCGTCCTTCGGCAATCAGGCCGCCGAACTTCTTCTTGGCGCGGGGCAGGTCCCAACGCCGGGAGAGCTCCTCCGCCACGTCGAAGCCGACGTTGTGGCGGCTGCCGGTGTGCTCGTTGCCGGGGTTGCCGAGACCGACGATGAGGATGCGGTCGCCGTCGCCCTGCTCGGCACCGCCCCCGCCGCGGGCCTTGCGGCGGCGGAAGATCGACATCAGGCGGGGTTACTCCCCAGAGTCGCCCGAATCGCCGCCGTCGCCCGAATCGCCGCCATCCTCGGCGGCCGGGGCCTCGCCCGCCTCGCCGACCAGCTCGGCCTCCTCCTCGACGACGGGCTCGGGCTCTTCCTCGACGCGTGGCGGCGAGAGGGTGGCGATCGTGACCTCGTCGAGGTCGTCGGCGACGAATTTGACGCCCTCGGGGGCGGCGATGGTCGAGAGCGTCACGGTGTCGTTGATCTGCATCTCGGAGACGTCGGCGACCAGCCGCTCGGGGATCTCAGTCGGCAGCGCTTCGACGGTGATCTCGCGGGTGACGTGCTCGAGCACGCCGCCCTCTTTGACTCCCGGCGCGGTCTCGGCACCTTCCAGCTCGATCGCGACCTCGGCCTGGATCGCCTCGTCCAGCTTCACTTCCTGTAAGTCGATGTGCTGGAGGTTGCCGCGCACCGGGTGCAGCTGCTGCTCCTTGACGACGACCGGTACGGCTTTCGATCCCTCTAGCTCGAGGTCGAACAGCGCCTGGCCACCGGCCAGGACCGCGCGGATCTCGCGTTCTCCCGCCTGGAAGGCACGCGCCTCCGAGCCGCCGCCGTAGACGACGCCGGGAACCAGCTCCTCGCCACGCAGGCGGCGCGAGCTGCGCGAGCCGAAATCGGTGCGCGCGGCGGCCTTCAGCTTTTCGCGGGTGCGAGCCATCGGACGGGAGAGGATAGAGAAAGCCGGGAAACGGAGCCCGCCGCGAGGAACCTGTGACAACCTTGCCACCCGTGGCTGACGATTCGAAGATCCCCAAGGGGCGGCTCCGCCGCTCGGCCAAGCTGGGCTCGATCGTCGGCGTGCAGGGCGCCCGCTACGCCGGGACCAAGGCGACCAACGTCGCCCGCTCCGAGGAGAGCAGCAAGGAAAAGCTCGATCAGCGCCACCTGGAGACGGCGTTGAAGATGGTCGGCGCGCTCGGCCAGATGAAGGGCGCGGCGATGAAGCTGGGGCAGTTCGCCTCCTTCATCGACACCGACTTCCTGCCCGAGGAGTCGCGCGAGATCTACCAGGAGCAGCTCGCCAAGCTGCGCACCTCGGCGCCACCGATGCCCTGGGAGAAGGTCGAGAAGGTGCTGCTCGAGGAGTACGACGGCGAGCCGGTCTCCGAGTTGTTTGCCGAGTTCGAGCACGAGGCCTTCGCCGCTGCCTCGATCGGCCAGGTGCACCGCGCTGAGCTGCTAGATGGGCGCCAGGTCGCAGTCAAGATCCAGTACCCGGGGATCGCCGAGGCGCTCGACGCCGACCTGCGCAACGCCGGCACGATCGTCCGCCTCGCCCGCGCCCTCGCCCCCGGCCTCGACGCCAAGGCGATCGCCCACGAGCTACGCGAGCGGGTGATGGAGGAGCTCGACTACGAGTACGAGGCGCAGAACCAGCGCACCTTCGCCCGCGCCTACCGCGACCACCCCTTCATCTACGTGCCGGAAGTGATCCCCCGCCTCTCGCGTCGCCGGGTGCTCGTCACCGAGTTCGTCGAGGGGATGAGCTTCGAGCAGATCAAGGAGCTGCCGCACGAGCAGCGCAGCCGCTTCGGCGAGATCGTCTTCCGCGGCAGCTTCGGCTCGATCTACCACCTGCGGCACTTCAACGCCGACCCCCACCCGGGCAACTACTTCCTGATGGAAGACGGTCGCGTCGCCTTCCTCGACTTCGGCATGACCAAGAAGCTCGACCACGAGCAGATCGTGCTCGAGCAGCGGGTGCTCGACGCCGCCTTCCACGACGATCCGGAGCGCTTCCGCGGCGCCCTGCACGAGCTCGGCTTCATTAAGAACCCCTCAAAGCTCGACGCCGAACGGCTGATGGAGCACATGCTGGCGGTCAGCGGCTGGTTCGTGGAAGACCGCGAGATCGAGATCAGCCCGGAGCGGGTGATGAAGATCATCGAGTCGACCCAGGACCCCCGCTCCGAGTACTACGACCTGATGCGTCGCGAGTCGATGCCGGCGGAGGAGCTGATGGGGCGGCGGATGGAAATCGGCGTCGTCGCCGTGCTCGGACAGCTGCGGGCGAAGCGCAACTGGCACCGGATCATGCGCGAGTGGATCTACGCCGATCCGCCCACGACCGAGCTCGGCGAGCAGGAGTGGGAGTACTTCGAGGGAAGAGGCGTGAGGCAGACTCCGATTGTCGAGCGATCCCTGGAAGGAGATCAGCGATGAGCAGGATCCGGCGCGGTTGGGCCTTGACGAAGAAAAGCTGGGGAGTGCTGAACAGCCACCGCGAGCTGGCCCGCTTCCCCCTATACGGGGCGGTCGCCACGATCCCGCTGGCCTTCGTCTTCCTCGGACCGGGGCTCTACCTCCTGGACAAGGACGTGCTCGGTGGCGCGATCCCGCTGCTGGTGATCGGCGTCTATGTGCTCAGCGTGGTCGGCTTCTACTTCAGCGTCGGCCTCGCGGCTGCCGCCGACATGATCTTTCGGGGCGAGCAGGCGACGGTCGGCGACGGGCTTGCCGTTGCCCGCAGCCGCTTTTCCCAGATCTGCGGCTGGGCGGCGGTCTCGACCGCGATCAGCGTGCTGATGGGGGCACTCGAGAACCAGGGTGGCATCGCCGGGACGATCGCCGCGCGGCTGGTCGGCATGGCCTGGTCGCTGGTCACCTTCATCGCGGTACCGGTGATCGCGATCGAGGGCACCGGGCCGTTCGAGACGTTGAAGCGCTCGGCGAGCCTGTTCAAATCGCGCTGGGGACAGCAGATCACCGGCAATATCGCGATCGGCGGCGCGCTCTTCTTCTTTGGCGTACTGCCGAGCGCAATTCTGATCGCCGCGGGGGTCCTCGTCTGGGCCTCGGCCAGCTTCGTCGGTGCGCTGTTGGTCGTGATCGGCGTGATCGGCCTGGCGATCGCCCTGCTGGTCAACAAGGCGCTAACCGGCATCTTCGGCGTCGCCCTCTACCGCTACGCGATCGACGGCGAGGCCGTCGGCGGCTTCACCGCCGAGGACATGGAATCGGCCGTGAAGCGCAAAAAGGACCGCAACGCGCCGCCGACGGCGACGCCGGGCACGGTCTAGAGCCGCTCGAACAGGCGCGGGTCGTTCGAGCAGATGCCGTTGACCCCTGCCGCCACCAGCTTGCTCATGCGGCGCGGGTCGTCGACGGTCCAGGCGATCAGCTCTACCCGCGCCAGGTCGGTGATCTTGGCTAGCTGAGGGCTGACAAGCGGGTGGTAGACCCACATCGCCTCCACCCCCATCTTCGGCAGTTCACGGGCCGCAAGGCCGGGTAGGCGTTTGCGCATCCAGACCAGGGCGGCCAGCATCGGCAGCTTCGCCCAGCGCTTCGAGGCCCAGTCCTTCGTCACCCTGGGATAGGTCCAGCCGCGCCGCAAGCCGGGCTCCAGCTCACCGAGCCGAACCAGAGTCGAGAGCTCCATGGTCGAGACCATCGCCCGGCTGAGCAGACCGCGCTCGCAGACGGCCGCGACGATCTCCTCCTCGCGCCCGGGCAGCTTGATGTCGAGGTCGATCTCGACCTTGTCAAGCGGCGGCTTCGTGAAGGCGTCGAGCACCTCCGCCAAGGTCAAGGGCTCCCGTGCTTCCGCGTCGTGCCAGTCGTGGGCGACGATCAGCGGCGTTCGCTCCGCCGCGTCGAGCCGGGGATGGCCGTCGCGCGTCCAGAGAACGTCGAGCTCGATCGTGTCGACGCCCGCGTCGACCGCGGCGGAGAAACTCTCCAGCGTGTTGCCGGGGGCGATCAGGTCGGCCCCCTTGTGGCCGACCAGGCGCAACCCGGCTGATCCCTGGGTGGCCAGGGCGCTAGAAGAGCTGGTTCTCGCCGGCGAAGATCTCCGAGACCGAGTCGTCGGTGAAGATGCGGCGGATCGAGTCGGCGAAGGTGCCGGCGGTCGAGAGCACCGTGATGTTGTCCGGAGCGCCGGGGCGAAGCGGGATCGTGTCGGTGACGACGATCCGCTCGATCGCCGAGTTCGCCAGCCGCTCGTACGCCGGACCGGAGAAGACGCCGTGCGTTGCACAGGCGATCACCCGCGCGGCGCCCTCGTCGAGCACCGTCTGTGCGGCCGCACAGAGGGTCCCGGCGGTGTCGATCATGTCGTCGACGAGGACCGCGGTCTTGCCTTTGACGTCACCGACCACGTAGCCGATCTCGGCGACCTGCTGGGCGGGGCGCTCCTTCTCCATGACCGCCCAGTGGGTGCCGATCCGGCGGGCGAAGTTGCGCGCGGTCTTGACCCGGCCGGCGTCGGGAGAGACGATCACGAGCTCCTCGGTCAGTTCCTGGTCGGCGAACCACTGGGTCAGCATCGGCATCGCCGTCATGTGGTCGACCGGGACATGAAAGAAGCCCTGAACCTGGCCCGCGTGCAGGTCCATGGTGAGGACGCGATCGGTGCCGACGCCCTCCAGGCACTTGGCCATGATGCGAGCGGAGATCGGCTCGCGTGGGGCGGACTTCTTGTCCTGGCGCGCGTAGCCGTACCAGGGGAGGACGGCGATGATCCGGTGCGCGGAGGCGCCCTGGGCCGCGTCGATCATGGTCAACAGCTCGACCAGGGCGTCGTTGGGGGTCATCTCGCTCTGCTCGTTGGCGCAGGTCGACTGGACGATGAAGACGTCGGCGCCGCGGATCGACTCCTCGTAGCGACAGTAGACCTCGCCGTTGGCGAAGGTCTTCAGCGTCACCTGGCCGAGGTCGAGGTCGAGCTTGTCAGCGACCTTGGCCGCCAGCTCCATCGAGCTGCGGCCGCCGAAGACCATCATCCGCTTCGAGTAGTCGTGCGGGATGGCGGTCGGCGCCGCCTCGGGACGCTGCTCGATCGTGCTCACGAATCCTCCTCATGGGCACTGGCGGACTTGCCCTCCGCGTAGCCCTCGATATTCCTCTGGTCGTTCTCGCTCACCGCTAGCGCCCCTTCGGGGACATCCTTCTTGATCACCGCTCCAGCGCCAGTGTAGGCGGCGTCCCCGACTTGTACCGGGGCGATCAGCATCGTGTCAACGCCGAGCCGCACATCGGCGCCGATCGTCGTGCGGTGCTTGCGGAAACCGTCGTAGTTGGCGGTGATCGTGCCGGCGCCCAGATTGCTGCCCGCGCCTATATCGGCATCGCCGATGTAGGCGAGATGGGGGACCTTGGCGCCCTCGCCGATCCGCGAGTTCTTGATCTCGACGAAGGTGCCGGCCTTGGCGCCGGCCTCGAGGTGAGCACCTGGGCGCAGGTAGGCAAAGGGGCCGACGCTGCAGCCGTCGAGGACATCGCACTCGACCAGATAGGAGTGCGGGACCTTCACGCCAGTGCCGATGCGGGTGTCGATCAGCGTGCTGAGCGGACCGACGACCGAGCCGGTGCCGATGGCGGTGTCGCCACGCAAGCTCGTACTGGGCTCGATCCGGGCGTCGGCGGCGATCTCCACGCTCGCGTCGACCCAGGTCGTGCCGGGATCGACGACCGTGACGCCGGCCAGCATGTGGCGCTCGAGGATGCGGTGGCGGGCCTCGGCCTCGACCGCGGCCAGCTCCGCCCTGTTGTTGACCCCCATCGTCACCGCAAAGTCGTCGGCGCGATGACCGGCGACGGAATGGCCGGCCTCACGCAGTGCGGCGAAGACATCGGTGAGGTAGTACTCGCCCTGGGCATTGTCATTCGACAGCCCTGCCAGGGCAATTGCGAGCGGGCCGGCTTCGAAGGCGTAGGTGCCAGCGTTGATCTCGCGGATTGCAAGCTCCTCGGCAGTGGCGTCGCCATCTGCTTTCGCCTCGACCACGCGCTCAACGCCTCCGTCGCCACCGCGTACAACCCGCCCATAGCTACCCGGATCGTCGAGCTCGATGGTCATCATCGTCGCGGCAGAACTGGAGGCTGCATGGGCTTCGAGGAAGCGGGAGACGATCTCGGCGGAGATCAGCGGGTGGTCTCCGGAGAGGACAAGAACCGTCTCCGCCGCTTCGATCAACGGCATGGCGGCGCGCACAGCGCCCCCGGTGCCGTCGGATTGCGGCTGCACGACCGTCTCAACGTCGTCGGGCAAACCGGCCGAGATGTCGATACCAGGGGAGACGATCGCCGCCACACGACCCGCGCCGGCCTCGCGTGCGGCGAGTATCGGCCAGGCGACCAGCGGGCGGCCACAGACGGGATGCAGCATCTTCGGCAAGCTCGAGCGCATACGGGTACCTGCGCCGGCCGCCATGACGAGCACTAGAGGGGAACTCACCCCTGGATCGTAGTCGTGGAGGGGCAGGATGGGGTGTCCCTTCCGTTTGCTGGGTTTTCGCCACCGGCGCGTGCTTCTCTCGTTGACTGATGAGGCGAAAAGAGGACGCCGCGCACCCCAGGGACACCCCATCCTGCCCCTCTCAGCTCGAGCGAGAGCGGCCAGCGCCGGAAGGGCACCGGGGGTTCCCTCCCGACTCGCGGCGTCTTGTTTTTCGCAACTCCAGCTTGGCGAGAGATGGTGAGTCCAAGGCGAAAAACCCAGCAGTCGGGAGGGAACCCCCGGTGCCCTTCCTAACTCAGGAAGAGCGAGCTAGGTCTTTTCCGACTAGAGCTACAGAAGTGAGCGTCCAGCCGGCGAAGATCAGGTCTATGCCTACCAGGAGGCCGATTGCCCAGTCGGCGGAACTGGGGAACTTGGCCAGGACGAGGATGCCGATCAGGAGGCCGGCGAAGCCGCTGAGGCCGACCAGACCGGCGCCCTGCTGACCGCGGCCCGCGAAGGCGACGAAGATGCGGGTCAGGCCCATGAAGAGGAAGTAGATGCCGAGCACCAGGGTCAGGGTCAGGGTTCCGTTGTGGGGTTCGACGATCAGCCAGAGGCCGACGATGACCGTGAGGAAAGCCCAGAGCAGGCGCAGGATGACCGAGCCGATCGAGTGCGCGGTGAACGCGCCCGCGACGAGGAAGGCTCCGGCGATGACCAGGATCCAGCCGATGAAGATCGCCGTGCCGACCGAGGCCACCGCGGGCACGACGATCGCCACGCAGCCGACGACGATCGCCAAGATCCCAACCGTCATCAGCGCCTTCCAGCTACGCGCCAGCCCTGCGCGCACGTCCGGGTCCAGCGCGGCTCCGCTCATCTCCATAAAGCGACCCTAAGCCCCTGTCCGGACGAAATCGACAACTTCTGTTGCCTTGATGACCCTATGGGGTCCAAAAGGCATCAGAAGTTGGATGGACCGCGGTAAGGTCGATGCCGATCCGGGGTGGTGTAGTCGGCTAGCACGTCTGGTTTTGGTCCAGGAAGCGAGGGTTCGAGTCCTTCCCCCGGAACTCGCAGTGCTAGCTGACCGGCTCGCGCTCCGGTGGGATCTGGCCGCCGCGCTCGGTGCCGGCGATCAGTTCGTCGGGGGCCTTGTCCTCGGGGATGAAGCCCGACTTCATGCCGAAGTAGACGGCCTGGGGATGGTGGGCGACTATCGCCACGGTCGATTGCTCGGGCATCACGGCGTAGCCGTCGGAGAGGGTCATGCCGATCTGCTCGAGGTCGAGCAGGCGCCACACTTTCTCGTGCTCGGACTGGTCCGGGCAGGCCGGGTAGCCCCAGGAGTAGCGGCGACCCTGGTCGGGGTCGATGCCGAGCTCGCCGCGCACACGCGCGTGCAGCCACTCGGCCAGGCCCTCGGCCGACTGAACGCCGAGGCCGTGGACGAAGAGCTGCTCGGCGAACTCGCCTTCGCTCTCCAGCCGCTCGATCAACTCGGTCACCTCCGGCCCGACCGTGACACCCTGCAGGGCGACCACGTCGCGTTCGCCGCTGTCGAGTGGCCGGTAGAAGTCGGCGAGACAGATCCGGTCATGCTTGGGCTGGCGCGGGAAGACGAGCCGCTCCAGCTCGCGCTCGGGGTCTTCGGGGTCGAAGACGATCAGCTCGTTGCCCTCGCTGTTGCAGGGGAAGTAGCCGAGCCGGGCGCGCGGCTGAAGGTAGTCCTGCTCGCGCCACATCCGCTCCAGACGCGGCGCGAAGCCCTCCTCCTCCCCATCGCCCTCCACAAGCGCGCGCCAGGCCTCCCCCTTGACCCCTTTACCGCCCCAGTGCAGCTTGAAGAGCACGTGGCGGTCGAGGTAGGGGAAGACCTCCTCGAGGTCGATCTCGACCTCGCGAGCGCCCTGGAACGGCGAATCAGGGATCGGGTTGTCGGTGACGACGGCGGAGCGCACGCTCGCGTCGCTGGTCGGCGGCGAGTCGTCGACTACCACCGGCTTCTCGCGCAGTGTCTTCGCCTCGGCGTGGATCCGCTCGACCAGCGCCTCACGCGCCGCCTCATCGACCAGGGCGTCCATCGTGTCGAGGCCCTGGAAGGCGTCCTTGCAGTAGAAGACTCCCGGCGCGTAGACGTCGTCGGACTCTTTTCCGTGCGGGTAGAGCGTGCGCCGGCCGAAGTCGCGGTTGATCGCGGCGCCGCCGATCAGCACCGGGAACTCGAGGCCGCGCTGGTGCAGCTCTTGGATGCAGATCGGCATCTGCTTCGAGGTCGAGACGAGCAGCGCGGAGAGCCCGATCGCGTCGGCCTCGTTCTCGACCGCGGCCTCGATGATCGTCTCGACCGGGACCTGCTTGCCGAGGTCGACCACGGTGTAGCCGTTGTTGGTCAGGATCGTGTTGACCAGCGACTTGCCGATGTCGTGCACGTCGCCGAACACGGTCGCGATCACGACCTTGCCCTTGGTGTGGCCGTCGATCCGGTCGAGGTAATTCTCCAGCCGCGCCACGGCGCGCTTCATCACTTCGGCCGACTGCAGGACGAAAGGCAGGATCAGTTCGCCGGCGCCGAATTTGTCGCCGACCTCCTTCATCGCCGGCAGCAGCACCTCGTTCAGCGTCGGGACGGCGCCGATCTTCTCGTTGCAGCGGTCGATCCACTCCTCAACCCCGTCCTTCTTGCGGCGCAGGATGTGCCAGTGCAGAGCCTCCTCGGGCTCCATCCCCGCGGTCGGGTCGTCAGCCTCCTCGACGGCCTCCTCGCCCTTCGACTCGAAGTGACCGATGAAGCGCTCCAGCGCGTCCTCGCGCCGGTTGAAGACGAGGTCGTCGGTCAGCTCGCGCTCCTCGTCGGAGATCTCCGAGTACGGCGTGATGTGATTGGGATTGACCATCGCCAGGTCGAGCCCGGCGTCGACGCAGTGGTGCAGGAAGACCGAGTTGAGCACGGCGCGCGCCGGCTGGCCGACGCCGAAGGAGACGTTGGAGACGCCGAGCGAGGTCTTCACGCCGGGTATCTCGGCCTTGATCCGCCGGATCCCCTCGATCGTCTCCACGGCCGAGGGCTTCCACTCGTCGTCGCCGGTGGTCAGGGTGAAGGTGAGCGCGTCGAAGATCAGCGCCTCGGGGTCGAGGCCGTGCTTCTCGCAAACCAGGTCGCGGATGCGCTTAGCGATCTCGACCTTGCGCTCGGCCGTCTTCGCCATGCCGACCTCGTCGATCGTCAGCGCGATCAGCGCCGCCCCGTGCGCCTTCGCCAGCGGAGCAACGACGTTGGCCTTGTCCTCCCCGGCCTCGAGGTTGATCGAGTTGACGATCGCCCGGCCGGGGATCTTCTCCAGCGCGGCCTCGATCACGTTGGGCTCGGTCGAGTCGACCTGGATCGGCGCCGGCTGGGTCAACGAGATCCGCTCGACCACGGCGACCATCTGCTCGTCCTCGTCGGCGCGCTCGGTCAGCGCCACGCAGATGTCGAGCACGTGGGCGCCGCCTTCGACCTGGTCTTCGGCGACCTGGACCAAGCCGTCGTAATCGTCGGCGAGCAGCAGTTCCTTGGCCTTGCGCGAGCCCTGCGAGTTGACCCGCTCGCCGACCAGGGTCGGCCGCGGCTCCTGGACCAGCGGCGTCGAGGTCATCATCGAGGAGACCTCGATCGGCCCCGGTGCGGGACGCTCGCTGGGCACGCGGCCGTCGACCCGCGCGCGGATCGCGGCGATGTGCTCGGGGGTCGTCCCGCAGCAGCCGCCGACGATGCCGACGCCGTAGCGCTCGACGAACTCGCCCAGGGTCGCCGCCAGCGGCTCGGGCTGTTCGGGGAAGATCGTCTCGCCGTCGGGCCCCTGCAGCGGCAGGCCGGCGTTGGGGATGCAGTGGACGGGCAGCGGGCTGTGCTCGCCGAGGAAGCGGATCGCCTCGCGCATGTCCTCGGGACCGGTCGAGCAGTTGAGCCCGATCACGTCGACGTCGAGCGCGGTCAGCGTCGTCAGCACCGCCTGGATGTCGGTGCCGAGCAGCATCTTGCCGCCCTGCGGCAGCAACGAGACGCTGCACTGGATCGGCAGCGTGCGGCCGGCTTCGACGAACGCCTCGCGGGCGCCGAAGATCGAGGCCTTGACCTCGAGGATGTCCTGCGCGGTCTCGATGATGATCAGGTCGGCGCCCCCTTCGACCAAGCCCTTCGCCTGCTCGGCGAAGACCTCGACGAGCTTGCGGAAGGAGATGTCGCCCAGGGTCGGATCGTCGGAGGCGGGCAGGAAGCCGGTCGGCCCGATCGAGCCGGCGACGAAGCGCGACTCCCCGGCCGCTTTGCGCGCGATTTCCGCCGCCCCGCGGTTGATCTCGTGCGTGTGCTCGCCCAGCCCCCACTCCTCGAGCTTCAGCCGCGAGCCCTGGAAGCTGTCGGTCTCGACCACCTCGGCGCCAGCCTCGAGCATCGAGGCGTGGACGCCCTCGATCACGTCGGGGCGGTTGAGGACCAGCGCCTCGTGGCATTTGCCGAGCAGGCCGCCGTAGTCCTCCTGGGTCAGGTCGAATTGCTCCAGGGTCGCGCCCATACCGCCGTCGAAGACGACGACGCGTTCCTTGGTCGCAGCTATGTAGTCGCGCTCGGGCATGGATGAAAGAGGCTACCGAGGTGGGTGCGGTCGACTTTGCGCCGCTATGCGAGCAAAAAGTCGACCGCACTCGTTCATCTAGGCTGACGCAACAAATGATCGACTCCCACACGCACCTGTTCCTCTGCGAGCGGCCCGAGGCCGAGCTGGTCGCGGACGCGCTCGCGGCAGGCGTCGAACGGATGCTCAACATCGGCCTCGGCGGCGAGCAGAACGCCACCGCGATAGCGGCCGCCGAGCGCCACGAGGAGGTCTTCGCCAGCGTCGGCCGCCACCCCACCGAGGCAAGCGGGTTCGACGACGCCGAAGCGGAGCGGATCGCCCGCCTCGCAGCGCACGAGAAGGTGCGGGCGATCGGCGAGACCGGGATCGACTACTACCACGAGACCGCCAGCCCGGCCGACCAGCGGCGTGCCTTCGAGGCGCAGGTCGCGATCGCCCGCGAGCAGGGGCTGCCGATCGTCATCCACGGCCGCGACAAGGACGGCGAGACGGCGGCGATCGACGAGATCTTCGCGGTGCTCGACGCCCAGGCCGGCGACATTCCCGTGATCTTGCACTGCTTCTCCGCCCCCTGGCGCGCCGCCGACGCCGCCGAGCGCGGTTGGTACTGCTCCTTCGCCGGCCACACCACCTACCCCAAATCCGACGATCTGCGCGAGGCGGCCGCGCAGCTGCCCGACGAGCTGATCCTGGTCGAGACCGACGCCCCCTATCTGGCCCCCCAGACCGTGCGCGGCAAGCCCAACGAGCCCGCCTACGTCGTCGACACCGCCCGCGTCGTCGCCGCCGCGCGCGGGGTCTCCTACGAGGAGCTGGAGCGGACCGTCGAGGCGAACGCCCGCGCCCTCTTCGGCTGGTAGGGCTCCCT
Organism: uncultured Solirubrobacterales bacterium; assembly: GCA_963824705.1. Classification (GTDB taxonomy): domain Bacteria; phylum Actinomycetota; class Thermoleophilia; order Solirubrobacterales; family 70-9; genus VRUE01. Next base: position 467,189 of record CAWGQE010000003.1, on the reverse strand, counting down.
GCCATGGTCAGGCTCGGGCAGAACTTCCTCGCCGACCCGAACCTGCTCGACGCGATCGTCCGCGATGCCGAGCTGGAGGCGACTGACGTGGTCCTGGAGGTCGGGGCCGGCGAAGGGGTGCTGACCGAGCGCCTGGCGACCGCCGCCGCGCACGTCCACACGGTCGAGATCGACTGCAAGCTGGAGTCCGTGCTGGCGCCGCTCGCCGCGCGTCCCGAGGTCGAGCTGCACTGGGGCGATGCGATGAAGCTCGACCTGGTCGGCTTCGATCCGCCACCGAACGCGGTCGTCGCCAACCTCCCCTACTCGATCGCCACGCCGCTGATCCTGCGCACGATCGAGCAGCTGCCCTCGGTGCAACGCTGGACGGTGATGGTCCAGCGCGAGATCGCCGACCGCCTGCGGGCCGCGCCGGGCAGCCGGACCTACGGATCGCCGAGCGTGCAGGCACAGCTGGCCTGCGAGGTGAAGCTGCTGCGCACCGTCGATCCGGCGGTCTTCCGGCCGCGACCACGGGTCGAGTCGGCGATCCTGAGCCTGCGCCGCACCGGGGCCGGCGCCGACGCAGCTACCCGCGAGCTGGTTCGCGCCGCATTTGCCCACCGCCGCAAGTCGCTGGCCCGCTCGCTGGAGCACGTCCGCCCCGGCTCGCTGAGCGCCACCCGCAACGCCCTACGCGAGCAGGGAATAGCCGAGGATGCGCGTGCCGAGGCGCTCTCCCCCGCGAGTTTCGCCGCCCTGGCGGGGAAACTGAGCGACACCGAATAACGCCCGACCCGATGCGCATCCACGCTCCCGCCAAGCTCAACCTCTGCCTCTACCTCGGCCCGCGCCGCAGCGACGGCTTGCACGAGCTCTGCTCGCTGTTCGAGCCGCTCGCCTTGGCGGACGCGATCGAGGTCTCCGAGGCGGGGAGCGACGAGGTCGTCTGCCCCGGGGTCGAGGGCGAGAACCTTGCTGCCAGAGCACTGGCGGCGCTGCGATCCGCCGGCTGGGAGCACCCACCCCTGCGACTCGAGATCGCGAAGCGAATCCCGGTCGCCGCAGGGCTTGGCGGCGGCAGCGCCGACGCCGCCGCGGTGCTGCGGCTTGCACGGGAGTCGAGCGAAGCGAGCACCGAGGTGCCTGACCTCGAGCAGATCGCAGCCGGGCTTGGCGCGGATGTCCCCTCGCAGCTCTCGCCCGCCCTGGCCCTCGTGCAAGGGGCCGGGGAGCGAGTCGAAAGACTCTCGGCCCCCGCCTCCCATGCCGTTCTCTTGCTACCCGCCGGAGGCGGCCTTGGCACCGCCGCCGTCTTCGCCGAGGCCGACCGACTCGGACTCGGCCGCGACACCGCGGAGCTGGCCGACCTGGCGGTCCGGCTTCGCCAGGCGGTCGATGCCGGCGCGTCGCCGCTCGACTACCGCGACCTGCTGGCCAATGACCTCGAGGTCCCCGCACTCTCGTTGCGGCCGGATATAGGCGAAGCTCTGGCCGCACTGCGTCAGGTCGACGCCCCGCTGACCTTCATGTCCGGCTCCGGTCCCACCGCCGTCGGACTCTTCCCCACCCTGGCGGAGGCAAAGTCGGCTGCAGCGCGACTCGAACGCGACGACGCGATCGTCTGCGAGGCAGGGCGCGCACCGTGAAACTGCGGCTGCCGGAGAACCGGCGACGGCGCCGTCTGCTGATCGCACTGATCGCAGCCGCGATCGCGGGCGGCTACTACCTGCTCAGCCGGGTGATCCCGCACGACGAACTCCAGGGCCTGCTGGAAGACATTTCCAACGCGCTCGGCGCCTGGACCTACCTCCTCGTCGGCGTCTTCGCCTTCGCCGAGACCGGCGCCTTCGTCGGCCTCGTCGTCCCCGGCGAGACGGTGATGCTGCTCGGGGGCGCGGTCGCGGGACAGGGCGCGATCAGCATCTATCTGCTGATCGCGATCGCCTGGTTCTCCGCCTGGGCGGGCGACACGACCAGCTTCTTCCTCGGCCGCAGGCTCGGCCGCGAGTTCGTGATGCGCAACGGCCCCCGCTTCGGGATCAGCCACGAGCGCTTCGAGAAAGTCGAGGACTACTTCTCCCGGCACGGCGGCAAGACGATCTTCATCGGCCGCTTCATCAGCCTCGTGCGCGCCTTCGCCCCCTTCATCGCCGGCAGCTCGGGCATGCGCTACCGCGCCTTCGTCCCCTACAGCATCCTCGGCACCGGGCTCTGGGCCAGCGCCCACATCCTGATCGGCTACTTCTTCTCGCGCAGCATCGATACGGCCGCCAAGTACGCCGGTCGGGGCGCCTTCCTGCTCGGCACGCTGATCGTCGTCATCGTCGGCACGGTCGTGCTGGTGCGCCACTTCCGGGTCGAGGCGAACCGGCGGGCGGCGGTGCGCTGGATGGAGGGCCATTGGATGACGCGGTGGATCGTCGTCCTCGCGCGCCGCTTCCAGCCGCAGCTCAGCTTCCTCTGGGACCGGGTGACGCCGGGCGGCACCTTCGGACTCGAATTCACCTCGCTGATGGCGACCTTTGCCGTCGCCGCGTTCGTCCTCATCGCCTACACGACGATCGTCAACGGCAATCCCGGCCCCACCCCGGGCGACATCACGGCGATGGAAATCGCCGAAAAGCTGCGCGCCGCCTGGCTCGTCGACTTGGCCAAGCTGGTTACGGCACTCGGCTCCAGCGCCATCTGCTGGCCGCTCGCCGCGATCGCGGCGGCGATCCTCGCCGCCCGCCGGCGCTGGGCCGAGCTCGGCGTGTTGGTCGCCGGCATGGCGATCGTCATCGCCGGCGTCCACGGGATCAAGGACGCCGTCGACCGGCCGCGGCCTGGCGACGGGCTGGTGGACGTGTCCGGGTCCTCCTTCCCCAGCGCCCACGCGGCCTACTCGACCTTCTACGTCTGGCTCGCGGTGACGATCGTGATGCGCCTGCGGGTCGGGATGGCGCGGGGAGCGCTCGTGGTCGTGGTCGGAATCGTCCTCACCGCGCTGATCGGCCTCTCGCGCGTCTACCTCGGCGTCCACTACATGAGCGACGTCAGCGCGGGCTGGGCACTGGGCGCCGCCGCCTTCTCGCTCTGCGCCGCCGTCGCCCTCGTCATCACCACGATGCGCTCCACGCGGACGCCGCACCACTCTTCGGACGGGACCTTGCGGCAGAATGGGGCCCGTGCTGCCGCTCGCCCTGCAGAAGATCGAAAATGAGTACCTGCTCTTCGGCGCGGCCGGACTGGTCAGCCTGGTCGCCTTCGTCGCTCTGATCTTCGTCCCCGCGATCGGCTCCTACGGGCGCATCTGGGAGAAGGCGGCGGCGGGGGTGCTGTCGGTGATCGTGCTTGTCGCCCTGGTCCTGACGGGCGTAGTGGTGGGTCTTGCCATCGTCTACTACTACAACGACATCGTCGAAGTTATTGGCTGAGGGCCTGTCCGGCAGGGCTTCCACGTAGGGTCAAGGACCATCCGGCAGGGCTTCCACTTAACTTTTTCGGTGATCGCGGTCGGGCTGTCGCCCGGAGCCGACACCGAAAAAGTACAAGACGTTCCAGCCCTACCGGATGGTCCTTGAATGGAGCGCCTGGGGATAATGAGCGAATGTCAATCAGCGCAAAAGGGTCGAAAACGCCTGCAAAAACTGCTGATCCGGGTACCTTGGATGCGCTCTCCGAAGCGGTTGAGTCGGGAGCTGGGTTGCCCGCTGTCGCGCGGGCTGCTGCGCGGGTGCTGGATGCCAGCGTCGCCCTGATCGAGCGTTCGGGGGCCGTGCTTGCCGTGGCTGGCGCTTCTCCCGATCAGGAGGAGAAGCTGCTGGCCGGCGGTGAGCGGGTGACCACCGTCGAGCTGCGCGTCGCCGACGCGGCTGTTGGTGAGCTGCGTTACCGGGCGAAAGCTCCACCCGACCCGGCCATCGCCCGCATGGTGACGACCCTGCTGGCCCTGGAGCTGGAGCGCTCCCGTTCCCCCGACTGGCAGAACGAGGAGGTCGCGGGGGTCTTTGTCGCCGCCGTCTTCGCCCGGCAGGTGACCGACCGCGGCGACATCCTCGCCCGCGCCGGCGAGCTCGGCACCGATCTGGAGAAGGGAGCCGGTGCGATCGTCCTGCGTGCAGCGCCCAGGACGGCGCAGACCGGAGAGTGGCGAGCGCGGGTGCTGACCCTGGCGATGCGGACGTTGCGCTCGCTCGCCCCCGGCGCCCTCGCCGCGGTCGAGGAGGGGGAGGTCGCGACAGAGATCGCCGTGATCGTCCCCGTGGAGGAGGACGAGCGCCTGCAGCGCGCCGCCGCCGGTCTCGCCCGCGAGCTGGAGGACGCCTTGGCCGGCTTCCACCTGACGATCGGCGCCAGCCGCCGCGTCGCCGATCCCGTCGACCTCTACCGCGCCGGCAACGAGGCCCACCTCGCCGTCAACGTCGGCGAAGCCGAGGACCGCCCTCTGCTCGCCTTCGAGGACACCGGCGCTTACCGCCTACTGCTGCCAGCGATGAGCGAGGATCCAGGCGAGCTGCAGCGCTTCTTCGCCGAGACGATCGAGCCGCTCGCCGCCTACGACGACCAGTACGAGACCGAGCTCGTGGCGACCGTCGAGGCCTACCTCGGCAACGACGGCAACGTCGCCGCCACCGCCAAACAGCTCTTCACCCACCGCCACACGATCCGCTACCGGCTGGAGCGCGTGCGCGAGCTCTGCGGCCACGATGTCTCCGCCACCGAGGGCCGCGAGAAGCTCGGCCTCGGCCTCAAGGCGATGCGGGTGCTCGGCATTGCCTCCCCACGGGGACCGGCGCAGGAACCCGGCGCCGAAGGCGGCAAAGTGCCGCGCAGCTCAGACGAGTAATGGGACGCGCTTAGGCGCCGATGCGTTCGCCGGCGTCTTGCTTCTCGTGGGGATGCGGCTTGAGACGGACCGGGGCTGCGGAGATCGCTTGGACGCGCAGATCGCTCCAGGTGAGGCCCTCGCGGACGAGGGCGGGCAGACCGAGAGCGACGGCGGTTGCAATCTCGACCGCCTGCAGGATGACGCCGTAGGCGAGAGCGTCGGCGGTGCTGATCCCCCAACCGGTGTGCAGGACGCTGATCACGGCGAGCTGGAAGACGCCGATGTTTGACGGGGTCGCCGGTACGACCGCGGTCACGTTGACCGCGAACAGCACCGCTGCCGCGGCGCCGATGCCGGCATGGCCGCTGAGGCCGAGCGCCGCGAGCAGGGCCCAGCAGGCGGCGAGCTGGATCGCCCAGGCGCCGAGCTGGGCGGCGCTGGCGACGGCGCCGTAGCGCGGCTGGCGGAACACCGCGAGGCCCGCCCGCACCTGCAGCAGGGCCCGGTGCATGGCGGCACCGATCCGGGCGAAGCGGCCGTTGCCGTTGCGGCGCATCAGCACCGGCGCGATCAGGACGACGAGTAGGAGGGCAAGCGGCACGAAGCTGAAGACGAACAGCTTCTCGGTGCTGGAATGGAAGAGGTCGGTACTGGAGACGATGATCGTCCCCAGCAGGGCCAACGCGACGATGTTGAGCACGGTCTGCGAGACGAGGGTGCCGAGCAGGACGGGGAAGGTCTCGCGCATGCGCCCGATCCGCCTGGCGAGGGTCATCGCCCTCGCCGGCTCACCGAGCCGCGCCGGCAGCGTCGCCGACATCAGCACGCCGATCATCGTCGCCGAGGTGACGTCGCGACGCCGCACCGGCCGGTTGGGCAGGGCCGCGCGCACGATCGCGTACCAGGACGCCGCGCGGAAGAAAAGCGAGAGGGCCATCAACCCGCAGGCGACCAGGACCCAGGTGAGGTCGGAGCGGACGATGCTCGCGACAACGTTGTCGACACCGATCTTCTGCGCGGCGAGCGCGGTGAGGCCGATGCCGAGAGCGCCGGCGACTCCGAGGCCGGCGCGGCGGGCGATGCGGCGCTTGCGACTGCCGCTCTGCGCAAGTGGCGGGTCGAGCGTCGGCAGGCGCCGCGGCGGGTTCGAGGGGGCGCCGTCGGCGGACCTGATTCCGGCCCAGTGCGCAGCGCGCTCGAGCGCGCCGGACGGCACCGGCGCCTCGAGCGCACGCTCGTAGACCTGGGTGACGCGATCGGCGACTCGCGGCCAGGCGTAGCGCTGGGCGCTCTGGCGCGCGGCCGCGCCCATCGCCGCCAGGCGCTCGGGCTCGTAGTGGGCGCGCTGCAGCTCCTCGGCGAGGCGCTGTGGATCGCCGGGCGGGACCAGCACTCCGTCGACGCCATCGGTGACGACGTCGCTGTAGCCGGCGATGGCGGAGGCGATCGCCGGGGTGCCCGCGGCGAAGGCCTCGGTGAGAACCATGCCGAAGCTCTCGCCGGAGAGCGAGGGGGCGCAGAGCAGATCGGCCTCGCGCAACGCCGTCCACAGGCTCTCGCCGGAGACGCGGCCGCGCACGTCGATCCAGCGCATCGTCTCGGGATCGGCCAGGTAGCGCAGCACGTCCTCGCGCTCGGCGCCGATCACGGTAAGGCGGCTGGGCACGTGCTCGACCAGCGCTTCGAAAGCGGTGAGCAGCACCGGCAGGCCCTTGCGCTCCTCGGGGCGGCCGACGAACAACACCCGCAGCTCACCGCTCGGAGGCTTTGGGCCGAGCGGTGAGGCGTCGACGTCGACGCCGTTCGGAATCACCTCATAGCGCCCGCCGTACCAGCGGCGCCCGGTCCAGGCGGCTGCCTCGGAGACGGCGATCCGAGCCGAGAGCCGGTTCAGGACCCGCCTTCCACCCAGCGCCGAAGCGATGTGGTTGGGGATCGCCTTGGTCGAGTAGGCGTGGAAGGTCCCGACCGCGGGCGCGGGAGTCCCAAGCGCGGCGTTCCAACCGACCAGCGGCACGATCGGCTCGTGGATGTGGACCACGTCGTAGCGGCCCTGGCGCAGCTCGCGACGGGGAGCGACGACGCCGCCCGCCGGGAAGGGGGCGAGATTGGAGACCGCGCCATTGGCCGAGAACCCGGCCGTGCGGCCCATCGGGACCAGATAGTCGGGCATCTCTCGCGCCTCCGCGGGGGCGCGGTGAAGCGCCCGGCTGAGCCGATCTGGGGGATCGAAGGGGGCGAGCACACGCACGTGGTGACCGCGACCGAGAAACTCCTCGGCGAGCGACTCGACGTGCCGGTTCACGCCGCCCTGGTAACTCCAGGAATATGGCGAGACTAGGGCGATTCGCACGAAGCACTAAGCCTAGAGGATGCGCCGGGTCGAATCTGGGCCCTGGCTTTCGGCCCAGACAAAGCCAAGGAAGACCATCAGGTAGGCGGCGCCGATCTCGAGCAGGAGGGCCCCCGAGTCGTTGGCGACGGTGCCGACGAGGGTCGCCGCGAGGGCGCCGAGCATGCCGGCGCGCATCGCCGGAAGTCCGCTCAGCCAGGCCGCCAGGCGGTCACGGCGCAACCAGGCGAGCGCAGCGGCGGCGATGACGATAGGAAGACCGGCGACGAGGACCGGGCGGGCGAAGCTGCTCACCGTCTCGCTGAGACGGTGCCCGACGACGGAGAGGACGTCACCGCCGCTCTTCGCGTCGAGCACGGTCTTGGTCAGGTGGGCGTTGGCTCCCGTGACCAGGTCGGCGGCAGAGAGGATCGCCAGCGCGGGGATCGGCAGGAGAAAGGCAAGCAGGGCCAGACGCTGCCTGCCGGCGAGCAGGGCGGCAGCCACCGCGGCACCGAGCGGCAGGCTGATCGCGGCGCCGACGTCGGCGCCGTAGCGACCGTAGGCGAAGACGAAGGTGAAGATCGCGGCGACGACGAGGAAGGCAGCCGGCCACTGGTCGCCTGAACGCCGCTGTCGGGTTTTCCCGTGCCCTGACACGGCAAAACCCGACAGCGCCGCCCCGGTTCCGACCAGGATCAGGACCACCAAGCAGGCCTCGAGCTCGTTCCCGATGCCGTAGAAGCGGTGCCCACCGGCGGGATTGGGGCCGACGATCGAGAGCTGGGTCAGAGCCGAGCCGCCGATCAGGTCGATCGCGTAGGCCAGCGACGTCGCGGCGCAGACGAAGGCGAGCGCCCGGTAGCCGCCGAGACTCGCCAACGTCACCGCCGCCAGCGCCGGAGAGCCGAGCATGACCAGCAGCCGTTCGGAGCCGACACTCGGTTCCAGCGCCGCGGCAGCCAGGCAGAGCAGGGGCAGGTAGACAAGCGCGAGCGCGAGCAGGCGAGCACCCGCGCGACCCGCGCGGGTGCGGTCGAAGGCCATCGCCAGGCCGAACGCCCCCAGCCAGACGAGCAGCGTCACGCCGATCACCGGCGCGCGACGGTCCGTCACGTCGAAGAGCCGCCCACCGGGCGCGGCATTGCGCACGACGGCATGGGGGTCGCCCTGGAAGCCCGCGCCCGCCGCGTGCAGACCGAGCAGCAGCGCGATCGCGGCAACCACCAGCGCCGCCGGCGCTATCGTGACCCGAATGGCCGACCGCACGTTCGCCAAGTTCACTTTCTTCAAGATCGACCCCGAGTGGCGCCGCCGCGACGCAGAGCTACGCGCGGCCGACAAGCAGGAGTTCCACGCGGCTTGCGAGGATTTCGCCCTCGACCGCTCTCTGCGCGCCTACTCAACCATAGGCACGCGCGGCGACGTCGACCTGGTCGTCCTCTCCCAGAGCCCCAACCTGGACGATCTGCACACCTTCCACGTGGTGCTCGGGCAGAGCGGCCTGGCGAAGTGGGCGGAGACCCCGCACTCGTTCCTCTCGATGACCAAACGCTCGCCCTACAGCGAGGAGGGGGCGCGACCGGAGATCTGCGTCTCCGAGCGCAAGTACCTCTTCCTCTACCCGATGGTCAAGCAGCGCCGCTGGTACGGGCTGCCGGCGGAGGAGCGCGGCCGGATCATGAAAAGCCATATCGAGGTCGGCCGCCGCTACCCGGAGATCACGATCAACACCACCTACTCCTTCGGGCTCGACGACCAGGAGTTCGTCGTCTGCTTCGAGGGCGACGACCCGGGGATGTTCCTCGACCTGGTCAACGAGCTGCGCCCGACCGAGTCGAGCGAGTACACCGAGCGCGAGACGCCGATCTTCACCTGCGTCGCGATGTCGGTGCGCAGGGCGCTAGACGCGCTCGACGGCACCGCCAGCGTCACCGCGGCCTTGAGCGGTACCGAGATGTGACCGATAATCGGTCTGAATGCCTGTTGAGACCCTTAACTACGCGATTGACGACGAAGACCGCTTGATCAGGGTCGACGACGGCTACTACCGCTTTGCCGAGGAGAACGGCTGGGATGGTGCCGGGGCCAGCCTCGGGCGCTCGCTCTGGGATTTCGTCGCCGGAAACGACGTAAAGAAGCTGCAGCGACTGCTGCTGCGCCGCGTGCGCGAAGGGCTCCGCGACGTGGAGCTCTCCTTCCGCTGCGACGGCCCGGAGGTGACTCGCGAGATGGACGTCCGCATCGCCGCCGACAGCACCGGCCGGGTGGTGCTCTTCTCCGCCCGGCTGCGCTCGGAAGAGGAGCGTGAGGAGCCGCAGCCACTCTTCGATCCGCTTGCGGCGCGTGACAACGACGACTTCCTGCCGATGTGCGCCTGGTGCGATCGCTTCCTCGTCGATGGCGAGTGGGTCGAGGTCGAGGAGGCAGCGAAGCGGCTGGAGCTCTTCCGGCGCAGCGAGCTGCCAACTCTGGACCATGGCATCTGCCCACAGTGCAGCGGGCAATTGCTCGCCGCATAGGCGGGCGGCGCGGCACTTTCCCTATTCTTCCGCGCTCGCCGTAGTTACCTCATGTACATGAATTCCCTCATGTACATGATTCCCTCCGGAGAGCCATGACCCAGATCGGAACCGAAGACAACCCCGTGCGCGTCGCGATCGTCGGCGCCGGCCCATCCGGCTTCTACGCCGCCGAGCACATCCTCAAAGATGCCGACACGCACGCCCAGGTCGACCTCTTCGACCGTCTCCCCACCCCGTTCGGCCTGGTCCGCGGCGGCGTCGCCCCCGATCACCCGAAGATCAAGTCGGTGATCCGGGTCTACGAAAAAACCGCGGCACGCGAGGGCTTCCGCTTCTTCGGCAACGTCAAGGTCGGCCACGACATCGAGGTCGAGGACCTCGAGCGGCTCTACCACGCGATCGTCTTCACGGTCGGCTGCGAGACCGACCGCCGGCTCGGCATCCCCGGCGAGGAGCTGCCCGGCAGCCACGCCGCCACCTCCTTCGTCGGTTGGTACAACGCCCACCCCGACTACTGCGACGAGGAGTTCGACCTCTCCAGCGAGCGTGCGGTGGTGATCGGCAACGGCAACGTGGCGATGGACGTCGCCCGGATGCTCGCCCTGACCGACCACGAGCTGCGCCAGACCGACACTGCCGACCACGCGATCGAGCTGCTCGACCGCAAGCAGATCCGCGAGATCGTCGTGCTCGGCCGCCGCGGGCCGGTGCAGGCCGCCTTCACCAACCCCGAGATCAGGGAGCTCGGCGAGATGGAGGATGCCGACGTGATCGTCGACCCGGCCGAGGTCGAGCTCGACCCTGCCAGCACCGCCTTCCTCGAGTCCGACGAGGCCGACAAGACGACCCGGGTCAACGTCGAGACGCTGCGCGAGTTCTCCCAGCGCCAACCCGAGGGCAAGAAACAGCGGATCGTGCTGCGCTTCCTCGCCTCCCCGGTCGAGATCAAGGGCGACGGCAAGGTCGAATCGATCGTCGTCGGCCGCAACGAGCTGGTCGAGGACGGCGGCAGCCTGCGGGCCAAGGACACGGGCGAGCGCGAAGAGTTCGAGTGCGGCCTGGTCCTGCGCTCGGTCGGCTACACCGGGATCCCGATCGAAGGTGTCCCCTTCGACGAGAAGCGCGGCCTGATCCTCAACGACGGCGGCCGCGTGCTCGACTCCCACGACTCCGGCCACAAGGTCGGCCACTACACCGCGGGCTGGATCAAGCGCGGTCCCTCCGGCGTGATCGGCACCAACAAGAAAGACGCACTGGAGACCGTCCAGCACCTGCTCACCGACATCGGGTCGCAGACCCTGCTCAGCCCGGCCAACCCCGAGGCATCAGCGGTCGACGATCTGCTCGCCGAGCGCGGCATTCGCTTCGTCAGCTTCGAAGACTGGCAGGCGATCGACCAGGCCGAGGTCGGCCGCGGCGAGCCCCACGGCCGCCCCCGGGTCAAGTTCGTTCGCGTCGAGGAGATGCTCGAGACGCTGGGCGAGCAGGTCTCTAGCTGAGGACTCTGCTTCAACGGGCCGTCCGGGCAGGGGTTCCACTTAACTTTTTCGGTGTGTCGCGGCAGGGCTGTCGCCCAAAGGCGTCGACGAAAAAGTACAAGACGTTCCACCCCTACCCGGACGGCCCGTTGATGAGGACGCGGTTTAGGAAGTCGACCTGGTCGGCAGCTACTTGGTTGAAGATTGAGGGAGAAAAGGGGGCGAAGTGGCCGCCCGGGTATTCCTTCAGCTCGCCGCGGGGGGCGCGCTGCGCGGCTTGCCTGGCGAGCTTGGGCGGATTGACGTCGTCCGCTTCGAAGACCAGGTAGAGGGTCGGGCAGGAGATTCTGCGCAGCTTTCTCTTCAGGCTGTACAGAGGCATTAGAGCGACCCGGGCACAGACCTCGTTGCGCCAGGTCGAGTCCGGCGGGGTGATTGCGGCGAAGCCGGGAACGGTGTCGGGGCTGTTGATGACCGCCAGGGACCCGGGCTCCCCGGCCACCGGTATCCGATAGGGAGCGGCCCCGCGGAGCCTCCGAGCCGTGTCGCGGACGCCCGCCACGGTCAGCCTGGCCATGTGCGCCGGACCGCCGATATGGAGCAGGCTGCGCCTCCCGCTGAGCAGGGGAGCAACGCAGACCAGCGCCCCGACCCTGACGCCGTCGATCGCCAGGGCCTGGATGTGCCCCGTCCCCATCGAGTAGCTCCACATCGCGATCCGAGCGGGATCGACGTCACGCAGGGCGCCAGCGCAAGCCAGGGCCGCCCGCCAGTCCTCGCGCTGGCGGGCGGGATCCATCAGCGAGCGCGGCTCGCCTGGGCTCTCACCCCAGTGTCGATAGTCGAAGGCGAGCGCCGCGAACCCCGCCTCGGCAAGGCGCGCCGCGAAAGCATCTAGACCCTGGTCGCGCACGCAAGAGAAGCCTGAGCCCATGACGACGCAGGGCAGCTGCTCCCCGCCGGCATCGGGACGGAAAAGCCGGCCGGCGCACTGGCCGTCACCGGACGCGAAACGAACCTCCTCCCATCCCATGGATCGATCCTAGCCCGCCGCGACGCGCCCCCCATAGAATCGGCGGCGATGGTGGACTTGGCCGAGTTGCAGACGATGATCGAGACGGCGCTGCCCGGCGCCAGCGTCGAGATGAGCGACGAAACCGGCGACGGCAACCACCTGCGGGCTGAGGTGAGCGCGCCGCAATTCGCCGGCCTCTCGCGGATCGACCAGCACCGCCTGGTCAAGGCCGCCGTCAAGGCGCGCTTCGACGACGGGCAGATCCACGCGCTCTCGATCAAGACCGAGGTAGCGGGGTAGCTAGTCTGTGGCCATGGCCGATCCACAGCTGAAGGAAAAAGTCGAGGAGCTGATCGCCGCCAACCCGGTGCTGCTCTTCATGAAAGGAACGCCGGAGATGCCGCGTTGCGGTTTCTCGATGCGGGTCGTGCAGGTGCTCGACTCGATGGACGTCGAGTACGGCGCGATCGATGTCCTCCCCGCGCTGCAACCGCTGCGCGAGGTGACGACGGAGATCTCGGACTGGCAGACCTTCCCGCAGCTCTACGTCAACGGCCAACTGGTCGGCGGCGCGGACCTCGTCGAGGAGATGTTCGAGTCGGGCGAGCTTGCCGAAGCGCTGGGCGTCGAGCAGCCAGAGGTCGCCCCGGCTCCCGCAGCGCCACCGGCACAGTCGCCGCCGCTGAAGATCGAATAAGTCCCTCGCACGGGCGCGAAAACCAAGCAGGTCGGTGGCCGCAGGGAGCGAGGTGAGGGGAGCGCACTGTTCGTGCGTGACCCGATCCGAGCGACTGAGGCTGCCGAGATGCGCCGGTTTGCAGCGTCCGCGCTACACAGCGGCGGGCGCCGCATCCTCTTTGACCTGAAAAGAGGAACCGCATCCGCACGCAGCAACGACGTTCGGGTTATTGACTTGAAAGCCCGCCCCTTGCAGACCTTCCACGTAGTCGACCTCCGAGCCAAAGACGAACTGCATGCTGACTTTGTCGACGACGACGGCGACACCGTCGACCTCGAAGACGTGGTCGTCGTCCTTGGCGCGGTCGAAAGCGAGCGCATACTGGAAGCCGGAGCAGCCGCCACCGCGAACGGCGACGCGTAGCGCCTGGCCCTCGGCGTCATCCTGACCGCCGAGTAGCTCGCCGATCTTCCCGGCTGCCTTGTCGGTGAGGGTGATCGCCTCTTGTGGAGTCTCAGTCACTTCATTAAGTGTAGCGGCAGGTCTGCGAGAATCGGCCGCCTTGAGCCCGAGCGCCCCAACCGCCGTCGTCTGCGACAGCACGGCCTACCTGCCCACCCAGCTCCGTGCCGAACGCGGTATCGAGCTGGTCAGCCTCTACGTCTCGATCGACGGCGAGCAGCAGAAGGAGACCGAGGTCGACGACTACGGCGCTTTCTTCGAGCACCTGCGCGCCTCGGAGAGCGGCGCGACGACCTCTCAGCCTTCCATCGGCGACTTCCTCGCCGTCTACGAACCACTGCTCGACGCCGGTCGTGAGATCGCCTCGGTCCACATCTCGGCCGGGATCTCCGGCACCTTCGAGGCCGCCGGCCAAGCCCGCCAGCAGCTCATCGACGAAGGCAAGGGCGGCGAGCGGATCAAGCTCTTCGACTCGCGCTCAGCGGCCGGCGGAATGGGCCTCTGCGCGCTCGGCGCCGCTGCCGCTGCCGCCTCCGGGGACGATGCCGACACCGCGCTCGCCCGCGCCCAGCAAACCCGCGAGGAGCTGAAGATGTGGTTCGCGATCGACACCCTCGAGTACCTGCGCCGGGGAGGGCGGATCGGCGGTGCCAGCGCCTTCATCGGCTCGGCGCTGAAGATCAAGCCGATCCTCACCCTGGAGGAGGAGATCACGCCGGTGGAGCGGGTCCGCACCCGCGCTCGATCGATCGAGCGCCTGCGCGACTATGCCCGCGAGCGCCACGATTCCGGCCTCGATGCCTGGGTCGTGCAGCACATCCAGGACGACGAGACCGCTGCCGCCCTGGCCGACGATGCGCGCGAGATCTTCGGCTGCGAGCCGGCCTTCATCTCCGAGATCGGCGCCGTTCTCGGCGCCCATGTCGGACCGGGCCTGCTCGGCATCGGCAGCGTCAGCAAGTCAGTGCTGAGCTGAGCCCTACCTGCGACGACGGCGCATCGCGAGCAGGCCGATCGCAAAGCCGGCGACTGCGGCTCCGACGATCAGCTGGCTGCGGTGCTCTTTGACCTGGCGGCGCCAGTCGGTGAGCTCGGCGACGCGGCCGCGCAGGGCTTCAACCGAACGGCCCAGGTCCTGTCGCTGCAAGTCGATGTCGCGGCGGATCTCGGCCGCGGTGCGTTCGGCCGCGGTGCGTTCGCTCATTTCGGTACCTCGGCCTGAATCGGCTTTTCGGGCTCGCCTTCCAGCGTGCTCCTGATCTGCTTGGCCTCCTCGATCGCCTGCTCGGGCACCGGCGGGGCACCCGCCTGGACCGAGCGGTAGGCGAAGAGACCGGCGAGGCCGGCGACCAGCAGGAACAACGCAGCCTCGACAAAGAATCCGGGCCAGGCGTTGCCGTCGAAAACCTCTTCGGCAAGCAGCCAGGCCACCCCCTCCATGATCAGGATCAGGGCGAGAAAGGCGAAGGTGCCGGCGGCGATGCCCACGACCGAGCCGCGCAGGATCTTGCCGACTTTCTCGCCGACCTCCGTCTTGGCGAGCTCGATCTCCTCGCGGACGAGCGAGGAGGCTCGTTCGGATACGTCGAAGACGAGCTCGGCGACCGAGCGGTCCTCGGGATCCTGCGGCGGGGTCGCGGTGGGGTCGGCCACTGTGACCGGCTACTCCGGGGGATCCTCTTCGAAGACGCGCTTCCATACGATCGCGGCGAGCCGGGCGGCGGCGATGCTGGCGAGCGCGCTGCTGGCAGCGAGCAGGCCGCTCCAAGCGAGGCGTTTGACGATCTCGTTGTCCATCGCTCCCGACCTTACCTATCGAGGCTCGAGCCCGTCGCAGATCGTCGCGGTGACAAGGGACTTTGCCTGCGAGAAGTCGTTGTCGGTGGCGGGGATCAGCTCGAAGATCCAGCCCGAGAGCTGCTGCTCGATCGCGCCGTAGAAAGACATCGAGGCAAAAGTCGGGTCGATGTCGCGGCGGAAGGCGCCGGCCTGCTGGCCGTCGGCGACGATCTTGGCGATCGAGTCGTAAGCGCGGCGGATCTCCGGCAGGTGGGTGCGGCCGAAGGAGTTGGCGGCGCGGGTGACCTCGACGATGATCACCTTCATCAGCTCCGGGTCGTGGCGGTAGGAGTCGACGATGAAGCCGGCGACGGCCTCGAGCTTGGCGCGCGGGGTCGCCTCGCTGCCATCGGCCTCCTCGATCGCAGCCAGAAGCAGCGACCAGCGCTCGCTGAAGAGCTCGTTGAGGACCTCGTCCTTCGACTTGAAGTAGTGGTAGACGAGGCCGTAGGCGACGCCCGCCTCGTCGGCGATGTCGGCGACGCGAGTGGAGTGGAAGCCCTGGCGGGCGAAGACGCGGACCGCCGCATCGAGGATCTGGCGGCGCTTGTCGATGGCCGGGGCCTTGGAGCTGGCCATCAGGCGCGAGCCTCCAGCAGCTGCGGCCATCGGTAGGCCTCGGGGCGGCGATCGGCGAGCGAGGGCAGTTGCTCCCTGGTCCGCTCCTGGGCCGCGAAGTCGAGCTCGGCGGCCACGAAGCACTCCTCGTCGGGCGCGGTGGCGAGCACCGCGCCCCAGGGGTCGACGATCGCCGAGTGCCCGTAAGAGCTGTAGTGGGGAGCCGCTTCGCCAATCTGATTGGGGGCGATGACGAAGGCCTGGTTCTCGATCGCGCGGGCGCGCAGCAGCACTTCCCAGTGATCGCGGCCGGTGGCGGCGGTGAAGGCCGAGGGAACCGCGATCAGACGCGCACCGCGCACGGCGAGGATCCGGTACAGCTCGGGAAAGCGCAGGTCGTAACAGACAGTGAGACCGAGCTCCAGACCGTCGACCGTCGCCGAGACGATCTCCTCGCCGGCCCGCTCGTACTCGGACTCGCGGTAGATGACGCCGCCGGCCTCGACGTCGAACATGTGGATCTTGCGGTAGGCGGCGAGGTCGGCGCCGTCGGAACCGATCAGGACCGAGGTGTTGAAGGTCCCACCCGAGGCTTCCTCATCGCCGCGCTCGGCGATACTGCCGGCGAGCAGGTGGATCCCCAGCTCGCGGGCCCAGGAGCGGGCGGCGGCGAGGCTGGGCCCGTCGAGCGACTCGGCCCCGGCGACCATCTCCTCGCCCGAGGAGAGCAGGTTCCACTTCTCCGGCAGCGCCACCAACTCGGCGCCGTCGGCAGCCGCTGCGCGCACCAGACGCTCGGCTGCAGCCAGGTTCCGCGCCTTGTCACCGTTCGAGTTGAGCTGCACCGCCGCTACGCGCACTTCGCTTCCTCTCTCACTGACTGACCAGTCAATCGGTTTGCGTGCGGCCAGTATAGGTGTCTTTGGAGCGTACGATTGGGGTTCTGTGAGCAGTGCTGATCGCATCGAGGCCGACGGCGAGCGCAAGCAGGTCACCGTGCTCTTCGCCGACGTCAAGGGGTCGATGGACCTCGCCGAGCAGCACGACCCCGAGCAGTGGCGCAAGATCATGCAGGGCTTCTTCTCGATCCTGGCCGACGAGGTGCACCGCTTCGAGGGCACTGTCGACAAATTCACCGGCGACGGGATCATGGCCATCTTCGGCGCCCCGGTCGCCCACGAGGACCATGCGCGACGCGCCTGCTTCGCGGCGCTGCGGATGCTCGACGACATCGCCGAGTACGCCGCCGAGCTGCGTCGTAAGCACGGGCTCAACTTCTCCGCCCGGATCGGGATCAACTCGGGCGAGGTGATCGCCGGGGCGATAGGGGGCGGCGACGGTGGATACACCGCCGTCGGCCACACCGTCGGCCTCGCGCAGCGGATGGAGGCGCTTGCCGAGCCCGGCAAGACCTACCTGACCGAGGCCACCGCCGAGCTTGCCCACGGCTACTTCGAGCTGGAGGATCTGGGCGAGTTCGAGATCAAGGGAGCGAGCCGGCCGGTGCGCGTGTTCGAGCTGGCCGGGGTCGGTGCGGCGCGCTCGCGCCTCGACCTCTCCCGCGAGCGCGGCTTCTCCCACTTCGTCGGCCGCGAAGAGGAGATGGCGGCGCTCGAAACAGGGCTGGACCGGGCGAAAGCAGGCGAAGGCGCTGTGGTCGGCATCGTCGCCGAGCCGGGCATCGGCAAGAGTCGCCTCTGCCACGAGTTCGTTGGGCGGGCGCGTGCCGCCGGGGTCGAGGTCTTCGAGGCCCAGGCGCAGGCCCATGGCCAGGAGATCCCCTTCATGCCGGTGCTGCAGATGCTGCGCGCCTACTTCGGCATCGCCGACGGCGACAACGAACGGACCGTGCGTGAGAAGGTCGCGGGGCGGGCGCTGCTGCTCGATCCCGAGTTCGCCGAGGAGCTGCCGATCCTCTTCGACTTCCTTGGCGTCCCCGACACCGACCGCCCTGCCCCCCAGCTCAGCGCCGAGGCACGCCAGCGGGCGCTGCGCGGGATCGTCTGTCGGCTGGTCCGCGCCCCCAACCGGCGCGAGTCGGTCGTCTGCGTGATCGAGGACCTGCACTGGATCGACGAGGGCAGCGCGGCGATGCTCGGCGACCTGTTCGACGCCGTGGAGGGAACGCCGACCCTCGTCGTCGTCAACTTCCGTCCCGAGTACGAGCGCCCCTGGGCCGGGCCGCCCGACTACCGCGAGATCGCCCTGGAGCCACTCGGGGCGGCGGACACGGTGGAGCTGCTGCGCGACCTGGCGGGCGAGGACCCCTCGCTGGATGGACTCGCCGAGCTGATCCACGAGCGCACCGCCGGGAACCCGTTCTTCATCGAGGAGATCGTCCGCGAGCTGGCCGAGTCGGGCAATCTCGAGGGCGAGCGCGGTGCATATCGGCTGGCACGGCCAGTGGAGGACAGCGGCGTGCCGACCAGTGTGCAGACGGTCCTGGCGGCGCGGATCGATCGCCTCGGACCGGAGGCGAAGCTGCTGCTGCAGGAGGCAGCGGTGGCGGGCAAGGAGATCGGCGAGCGAGCGCTCGCGCTCGTCTCCGGCCGCGGCCCCGAGGAATGCGAGGAGCCGCTGAGCGAGCTGATTGGCGCCGGCTTCATATACGAGGCCGAGGTCTACCCGGAGCGCGTGCTCGCCTTTCGCCACCCGCTCACGCGCGAGGTCGCCTATGGCTCACAGCTGAGCGAGCAGCGGGCCGCGACGCACGCCGCGGTGGCGGTGGCTACGGCCGAGCTCAACCCGGACCGCGCTGACGAGCTGGCGGCGTTGATCGCCAGCCACATGCAGGCCGGCGGGGAGACCCTGGAAGCGGCACGCTGGTCGGCCCGGGCTGCCTACTGGACGGGACACAGCCAGCCCCACGACGCGATGCGCCTCTGGCACGACGTGATGGAGCTGGTCGAGGAGCTCGACGAAACCGAGGAGACCGCCGCCTTCGCTGTTGCATCGCGCCTCCAGCAGCTCGACTACGCATGGCGGATCGGCATGGATCGCGAGCAGGCCGCGAAGCTCGAGCGCGAGGCGGAGGAGATCGCGACGCGGATCGGCGATCTGCGCTCGCTGGCGCTGCTGAGGATGTTGCTCTCGGCACGTCCCGGGCTCGAACAGACGACCTCGGAGTGGATCGAGGGCGCCGCGGAGGCCACCCGCCTTGCCGACGAGTCGCAGGACCTCCACCTGCGGATCGCGATTCGCGCCGCCGGCGCATACGCCTTCCTCTGCGCAGCGGACTTCGAGCGGCTCGACGGCGCCGCGGACGAGGTGATCGAGCTTGCCGGCGGCGACAACGCGGCGGGGGCCGGCATCGTCATCGGCTGCCCGGTTGCCTGGGCCTACGGCGCCAAGGCGCTCGCCGCCCGAGAGCGCAAGGAAGAGGAGCGATGCGCCCAGCTCATCGACCGGAGTCTGCGAATAGCCGAGGAAGTCGGCGACCTCGAGACCGCCAGTTGGACTCGCGGGACCCAGGGAATGCTGCTCTCGACGCAGGGGGAGCTGGCAGCGGGCGTGGCGGTCGGCCGACGCAACTGCGAGCTGACCGAGCGCCTCGGCGACGTCTTCTCCCTCTGCCTCGCCCTGGGAAGCCTCGGCGCCAGCCAGCTGGCCGCCGAGGACTACGCGGGGGCGCTGGAGACCTTCGAGAAGTCCGAGCGCGTCTACCGCGAGGCAATGGGCGACGCCAGCGACGAGCTCGAGGCCTGGCGGGCCGGCGCCCGCGCCGAAGCCCTGCGCAGCCTGGGCAGGCTGGAGGAGGCGATCGAGCTCGCCGAGCGGTCGGTCGAGGTGGCGGCCCGGCGCGAGCTGCTCTGGTCGCTGCCCCTCTCCTACCTGGCCCTCGCCCGCGTGCTCGCCGATGCGGACCGCCCGGGAGCCGTGGAGGCACTCGAAAAAGGCGCGGAGGTCGCCCGCGGCACCGGCGCCCGCGTCAGCCTCGACTCGATCGAAGAGGCCCGCGGTGAGATCGTCGCCGGCGCCACCCGATCGCAGTAACGAGGTCTACATACCCGTTGCGCGCGCGACCAGCCAGTCGATCAGGCGGTCGGGGAGGACCCGGGCCGCGAACGCCTGGCCGCGGGCGTCCGCGCCGACGAGATAACGGGTCCGCGGGCGCTCGGCGCTCAGCGCGTGCTCGATCTTCGCCGCGACCCGCTCGGGTGGGATGCCCCGCTCCCCGGTCTTCCTAGCCACCTCGCGGAAGGCGGCGGACGCCTCCCCGTAGAGCTCCGCGTGCCCGGCGCCGACACGCTCGGCGAGCGCGTCGACTTCGGCGTCGCCCCGTTCCCAGATCGGGGTCGCGATCGAGCCCGGCTCGATGACGGCGACCTTGATCCCCCAGGGCCGCAGCTCGCGACGGAAGACGTCGCCGACGGCCTCGAGGCCGAACTTGGCGGCGTGGTAGGCGCCGAACATCGGGAAGGCCATCAGCCCACCGATCGAGGTGATGAAGACGATGCGGCCGCGCGCCGTGCGGATCGCCGGAAGCAGCGCCTGCGTCACCGCCACGTGCGCGGTCAGGTTGACCTCGACCTGCCGTTTGAAGTCCTCGATCGGCAACGTCTCGAGCGGCCCCGGCACGGCGATGCCGGCATTGTTGACCAGCCCGTCTAGGCCACCGGCGCCGACCTCGGCGCCGATCCGCTCGGCCGCCGCCACGATCTGAGCGGCGTCGGTCACATCGAGCATCAACGGCACCAATCGCTCCGAGCCGGCTTGGCGCAGGGACTCGGCGTCGGCCTCCTTGCGCACCCCGGCAAAGACTCGCCAGCCCGCCGCGTCCAGATACAGGGCGGTCGCGCGACCGATTCCCGTCGAAGCCCCGGTGACCAACACCGATTTCACCGCACGGAGGCTATCCATCGTGTCGATTGTGGAATTTTGTATCCCCCATAGGGGCCACAAAGGTTCATCATGCAAGGGAGGGTGGTCTTCGTGACGGGTGGCTCGGGTTTCATCGGTGGGCGGCTGATCGAGCGGCTCGTCGGCGAAGGGCGCCCGGTCAGGGCCCTGGCACGCTCTGACGCCTCCGCCGAGAAGGTTGCAGCCCTCGGCGCCGAGCCGGTGCGTGGCGACATCGTCGACCGCGCGTCGCTCGCGTCCGCCGCCGCCGGAGCCGACACCGCCTTTCACCTCGCCGCTCACCTGGGCGAGTGGGGGTCCTGGGCAGACTTCGAACGCGGCAACGTCGAGGGGACGCGCAACGTGCTCGCCGCCTGCGCCGAGGCGGGCGTGCGGCGCTTCGTCCACTGCGGGACGGAGGCGGCGCTGATGGCCGGGGAGCCGCTGATCCAAGTCGACGAGACGGCGCCGCTGCGGCCCGACTCGCGGGCGCCCTACCCGGCGACCAAGGCGCGGGCCGAGCAAGAGGTACGGGACGTGAACAGAGATGGCTTCGAGACGGTCGTCGTGCGACCCCGCTTCGTCTGGGGCAAGGGCGACACGACGCTGCTGCCGGGGATCGTCGCTACGGTCGAGGCGGGCAAATGGGCATGGGTCGGCGGGGGCGGCAACGTCACCGACACGGCTCATGTCGACAACGTCGTCGAGGGCCTGGTCCTGGCGGCCGACAAAGGCCGGCCCGGCGAGGCCTACTTCGTCACCGACGACGAACGGGTCACCTTCCGCGAGTTCGTCACCGCGATGCTGGAGACCCAAGGGGTCGAACCGCCGGATCGCAACCTCCCCGCCTGGGCCGCCGCGCCGATGGCTCGCGTCTGCGAGGCGGCCTGGAAGCTCCTGCCGCTCAAAGGCGATCCGCCGATGACCGCCTTCCGCTCCTGGCTGCTGACGCAGGAGTGCACGATCGACATCTCCAAGGCCCGCGCCGAGCTGGACTACGCCCCGATCGTCTCCCACGAGCAGGGCTTGAAGGAGCTACGAGCGGCTGGCCCGGTGGCGCTCTAGCTCGGCTACCAGCAGCTTGGTGTGGAGGGCGGCGATCAGGTCCTGCAGGGGCTGGGAGCCTGATTCGAGCATCTCGACCACGCGTTCGGGTGAAACCTCGCCGGCGAGACGGTCCATCACCATCTCGACCTCCTGGCTGACGAGCTCTTCGAGCGCCTTCTTGTAGCGCAGGGTGTCGTAGACGGTGAAGCCGATCTGCTCGTCGTAGCCGCCGGCGCGGAAGCGGCCGATCGCCTCGATGATCTTGATGTCCGAGGGCGAGTAGCCACGGCTGTTGGGGCTGAGAACCTCGATCTCCTCGAGCCTGTCGAGGACGTCCTTGGGGACGCCGTAGCGCTCGCGCACCTCGGCGGCGCTGGTGCGGGTGCGCTCGCCGCCCAGCGCCCGCTCGAGGATCCGATCCTCGAGCTCGACCATGGCGCGGGCCCGCTCGGGATCTTCGTCGAGCACCGCCTTGATCGCCTTCAGCGGCATGAAGCGCTCCTCCTGCAGCTGCTTGATCAGCTTGATCCGATCGACGAACTCGGGCGAGTAGTAGGCCATGTTGCGGCTCGTCTTCACCGGTTCGGGCAGCAGGCCCTCGCGCAGGTAGTGCTTGATCGTCGGCACCGGCACGCCGGAGGCCTCGGCCAGCTCGCCGATCTTGAGTAGCGTCTTCTCGGCGCTGGCGCTCATGCTCGGAAGGTCGCGGCCGAATCGGCGCTCGGGCCGGAGGCCGCACCGGACTCCAGCATCGCCGCGATCTCCGCGTCGCTGTAGCCGGCCTCGCGCAGCACCTCGTCGGTGTGCTCGCCGAAGGCGGGCGCCGGCCTGGTCGGGTCGCCCGGGGTGCGGCTCATCTTCACCGGCACGCCGAGCTGGCGCACCGTCCCCAGCCCGGGCTGCTCGATCGCGGTCACCATCTCGCGCGCCCGCACCAGCTCGGAGTCGAGTGCCTCGTCGACGTCGAGAACCGGCTCGATGCAGCAATCGTGTTCGTCGTTAAAGGCGAGCCACTCGTCGCGCGTGCGCGAGCGGAAGACCTCGGCCACCGCGCGCCAGGCGTCGGAGCCGGGTGCGTCGAATTGCGCCTCGATCAGGTCGGGGCGCTCGACGCCGTTGCAGAAGGCGGCCCAGAACTTCGGCTCCAGGGCGCCGCAGCTGATCCACCCGTCGGCGACCTCGTAGGGCAGGTAACAGAGCAGCCCGCCGGCGAGCTGCTGCTCGCCGCGCCGCGGTACCTCGCCGTCGCAGAAGTAACGGCCCGCGACCATCGCCAGCCAGGAGAGCGCTCCGTCGGCCATCGAGACATCGACCATCTGGCCCTCGCCGGAGCGCCGCCGCTCGTGCAGCGCCGCCATCACGCCGAAGGCGGCCATCAGGGCACCGCCGCCGAGGTCGGCGATCTGGCCGCCCGACTGCACCGGCGGGCCGTCCTTGGCGCCGGTCAGGCCGAGCAGCCCGACGAGGCCGAGGTAGTTCATGTCGTGGCCGGCGCGCTGCGCGTAGGGGCCGTCCTGGCCGTAGCCGGTGATCGCGCAGAAGACGACCGCCGGGTTGGCCTCGCGCATGCGCTCGTAGCCGACGCCGAGCCGGTCGAGAACGCCGGGGCGGAAGCCGTCGAGGACGACGTCGTATTGCTCGACCAGGCGCAGCAGGGCCTCGCGTCCCGCATCGCTCTTGAGGTCGAGGCGGATCGAGCGCTTGCCGCGGTTGAGTGAAAGATAGAGCGCCGAACGCGTGCCCAGCTCCTGCTGCTCCTCGTCGCCGTAATAGGGCGGCGCCCAGCGGATGTAGTCGCCCATGCCGGTGTCCTCGACCTTCAGCACCTCGGCGCCGAGGTCGGCCAACAGCAGCGAGCAGAAGCCGCCCGGCAGGAGCCGGGTCAGGTCGAGGACCCTGACGTCGCTAAGCGGAAGCTCGCTCACGCTTCGGGACCCCCAGCAGCTCGCGGGCCTCGGCAACCGTGGCGGCGCGGCGGCCGACGTCCTCGGCCATCTGGCGCGCCTTGGCGATCAGCTCGCCGTTCGACTTCGCCATCTCCCCGCTGGGCAGGTAGAGGTTGTCCTCGACCCCAGCGCGGACGTTGCCACCCAGGACCAGGGAGGCGCCGAGCAGCTTCCACTGGTCGCGGGAGATGCCGATCACCTGCCACTGGTTCTCGCCCCCGGCGCCGCCGGGGACCTGGTCGGCCATGAAGCCGACGTTGCGCGGCGTCGGGCGGATGCCGCCGTTGACGCCCATCACGAGGGAGATCTGCAACGGCGTGCGCTCTAGCAGGCCCATGTCGATCAGCGGGTCGAGGTTGGCGACGTGACCGGCGTCGAAGCACTCGTGCTCGGGCTTGATCCCGAGGTCGCGCATCGCCGTGAGGAACTCGATGATCGTGTCGAAGCTGTTCTCGAAGACCGCCTTGAAGACGAAGTCCTTGCGCCGCGAGGAGTACTTGGCGTAGTTCATCGAGCTCATGTTGAGGGCGGCCACGTCCGGCTTGCACTCGCGCAGGTACTCGATCCGCTTCTCGATCGGGATGCCGATCGCCCCGGTCGAGTAGTTGACGATCACGTCGCCGACCTCGGCCAGGATCGCCTCGGTGATCGCCCGGAAATCCTCGACCTCGTAGGAGGGCGTGCCGTCCGGCTTGCGGGCGTGGATGTGGATCTGCGAGGCGCCCTCGTCGACCGCGCGCCGCGCCTCGGCGGCGTACTCCTCCGGCGTGTAGGGAATCGCCGGGCACTGGTCGCGGTTGGCGATCACACCGCTGATCGAGCAGCTGATGACTACAGGATCGCCGAAAGAGCTCATACAGGCATCACCCCATGCCGTTTCTTCGGCTTCGTCACGTGTTTGTTCTTCGCCATGCGCAGCGCCTTGACGATCGTCGGCCGCGTCTCGCGCGGGTCGATGATGTCGTCGATCACCGCGTTGCCGGCGGCGATGTAGGGGTCGATCTGCTCGCGGACCGCGTTCAGCATCCCCTCACGGGTGGCCTCCGGGTCGTCGGAGGCCTCGATCGCCGAGCGGCCGATGATTTCGACCGCGCCCTCGGCACCCATCACCGAGATCTCCGCCCCGGGCCAGGCGACGATCAGGTCGGGCTCATACGCCTTGCCGCACATCACGTAGTAGCCGGCGCCGTAGGCCTTGCGCACGATCACCGTCACCTTCGGCACCGTGGCGCGGCTGACCGCGTAGAGCATCTTCGCCCCGTGGCGAATGATCCCGGCGTGCTCGACCTTCGAGCCGACCATGAAGCCGGGCACGTCCTGGAGGAAGACCAGCGGCACGTTGAAGGCGTCGCAGAGGTTGATGAAGCGGGCCGCCTTGTCGGCCGAGTCGTTGTCGAGAATCCCGGCCAGCTGCTTGGGCTGGTTGGCGACGATCCCGACCGGCTGGCCGCCGAAGCGGGCGAAACAGGTGATCAGCGTCTTGGCGAACTTCGGCTTGATGTCGAACCACTCGCCGTCGTCGACGATCTCGGCGATCACGTCGTACATGTCATACGGCTGCCGCGAGGAGTCGGGGACGATCTCCAGCAGCTTCTCCGACATACGGTCGTCGGGGTCGGCGGTCGGCACGATCGGCGGCTTCTGCTCGCAGTCGGAGGGGAAGTAGGAGAGGTACTGCTTGACCTTGGCGATGCATTCCTCGTCGTCCTTCACCTCGAGGTCCCCCACTCCCGATTTGCGGCAGTGCACCTTGGCCCCGCCCAGCTCCTCCATCGAGATGTCCTCGCCCGTCACGGCTTTGGTCAGGTGCGGGCCGGCGAGCGCCATCGCGCCCTGGCCGGAGACCATCGGCACGAAGTCCGAGAGCGCCGGGATGTAGGCGGTGCCAGCGGCACATGGGCCCATCATCGCCGCGACCATCGGGATCACGCCCGACATTTCGACCTCCTCGCGGAAGAGGTGGCCGGAGCCGGCAAAGAGCGAGCCCGCCGCCTCCTGGATGCGGGCGCCGGCCGAGTCGAGCAGCCAGATGAACGGCATCCGCTTGGAGAGGGCCATCTCACGCAGGCGGGTCGCCTTGAGCTCGCCGGTCATCCCCATCGAGCCGGCCATCACGGTGAAGTCGTAGGCGGCAATGCAACAGGGGCGGCCGTCGACGTCGCCCCAGCCGGTGATCACGCCGTCGGCGGGCGCCTCGACGCCGTCCATCGCCCGCTGGGCGAAGTGCGGGCGGCCGTGGATCCCCAGCTCGACGAAAGTGCCCTCGTCGACCAGCAGGTCGATCCGCTCGCGCGCGGTCAGCTTGCCGCGCTCGTGCTGCTTGGCGATCTTCTCCTCGCCGCCGCCCAGCTTCGCCTTGGCGCGTCGCTCGTGCAGCTGCTCGGTCAGGTCGCCGAGAGGCGCCGTCCCGGGTAGGAGGTTCTTCTCCTGCTCGCTCTGATCGGTCGCCACGCCTACCGTCCCTTCCACTGCGGATCGCGTTTCTCGAAGAATGCGGTGACGCCCTCGACGATGTCCTCGGTCGAGAAGGTGAGCGAGAGCTGCGAGCGCAGGTAGTCGAGCGCATCGTCCACCGCCATGTCCTGCTGGCGGTACATCGCGTCGTGGCCGAGGCGCATCAGCACCGGGCTCTTGGCGGCGAGCTTGCCGGCCCAATCGGCCACGGCGGAGTCGAACTCGGCGGCCGGCACGACCTTGTTGGCGAGCCCGTACTCGACCGCCTGCTCGGCACTCAGCCTCTCGCCCAGCAGCATCATCTCGTTGACCTTCTTGCGCGGGACGTTGCGGTAGATGATCGCCATGATCATGTAGGGGAAGGCGCCGACGTTGATCTCCGGCGTGCCGAAGGTGGCGCCCTCCTTGGCGATCAGCAGGTCGCAGGAGAGGGCCAGACCCATCCCCCCCGCCAAGACGTGGCCGTTGGCCGCGCAGAGCGAGGGCTTGCCGAGCCGCGGCATCAGGCGGAAGAACTCGAGGAAGAGGTCGGAGGCGAAGTGTTTGGCGACCAGCGGCACGTCGGCTGCGAAACCACCGAGGTCCGCCCGCGCAGAAGACCTTGTCGCCGGCCCCGGTGAGGACGACCGCCCGTGCCTCCTCGTCGTCGCGCGCCCGCTTCATCGCGTCGACCAGCTCGGTCAGCATCTGACCGGAGAGCATGTTGCGCTTCTCCGGGTTGTTCAGAGTCACCGTCGCGACCCCGCCGGTGACCTCGTACTTGACGACCTCGTAATCCATCCGGCGGGACCATAGCCGAAAGCGGCCCTGAGCTGAAAGTAGAAAGTGCTACTGTCCACAACGCGACGTGTCCGAGTTTTTGCATCCATAGGGACGCGAAACCTCGGACACGCCCCGGCGGGCAAATTTCGAACGAGGAGAGACACCAGTGGCGACCGCGACCAACGGCAGCTCAAGCGTCATCAAGCCCGACCACGAGGCGGGCCGCAAGCACTTCATCTTCAGCCAGGAGCACGAAGACCTGCGCGAGTCGATGCAGGCCTGGGTCAAGAAGGAGCTGTGGCCGCACCGCAACGAGTGGGAGAAGACCTACTGGCCGACCGAGAAGATGGTGCGGGCGGGCGAGCTCGGTTATCTCGGCCTCTGCCTGCCGGAGGAATACGGCGGTCAGGGCGGCGACTACTTCTACTCGCTGGTCCGTGCCGAGTGCATGAGCTACTCGGGCTCGGGCGGCACCAACATGGGCTTCGCCGTGCAGACCGACATGGTCCTCCCCCCGATCCACCTCCTCGGCACCGAGGAGCAGAAGCAGCGATACCTGGTGCCAGGGATCAAGGGCGAGAAGGTGGGCAGCCTGGGGATCACCGAGCCGGGCGCAGGCTCCGACGTCGCCGGCATCCGCACCACCGCGATCCTCGACGGCGACGAATACGTGATCAACGGCTCCAAGACCTTCATCACCAACGGCCCGCGCGCCGACTTCATCGTCCTCGTCTGCAAGACCGACCCGGAGGAGCGCCATGCCGGGATCACGCTCTTCGTCATCGACCTGCGCGACGAGAACGGCGAGAAGGTGCCGGGCTTCACGGTCTCGGCCGAGCTGGAGAAGATGGGCATGCACTCCTCCGACACCGGCGAGCTCGCCTTCGAAGACGTCCGCGTCCCGGCCAGCGCCGTGCTGGGCGAGGTCGGCAAAGGCTTCTACCACATCGCCTGGGAGCTTCAGGGCGAGCGGCTGGTCGCCGCCGCCGGCTCCCACGCGGGATGCGAGCGGATGATCGAGAAGACGCTCGAGTACGCGAAGGAACGCGAAGCCTTCGGCCGCCCGATCGGCAAGTTCCAGGCGATCCGCCACAAGTTCGCCGAGATGGCGACGAAGACCGAGGCGGCGAAGCAGTTCACCTACGCGACCGCCTGGCGCTTCGCCAACGGCGAGTACCCGGTGCGGGAGATCACGATGGCCAAGCTCTTCGCCTCCCGTGTCGGCTGCGAGGTCGCCGACGAGTGCATCCAGATCCTCGGCGGCTACGGCTACATGAAGGAGTACGAGATCGAGCGCGCCTACCGCGACGTCCGCCTCAACCGCATCGGCGCCGGCACCGACGAGGTAATGCTCGATGTGATCGGCAAGAGCTACGGCCTGTAGGGACGGGCGAGCACGCACCGTGTCGCACGTCGACCACATTCGCTCCTACTACGAATCGCTGAACAGCGGCGACGCAGAGGCCGTAGCGGCTCACTTCACCGAGGACGCGGTCCATTACTACACGCGTCTGGGGCCCCACGAGGGCGCCAAGACGATTGGCGACTACGCCGCCCTGGGCGTCGGGAGCATCGACGCCCAGTGGTACGTCGAGAACGCGATCGAGCAGGGCGACCAGGTCGTGATCGAGTGGACGATGACCTGGCGCCATCCCGAGAGCGGCGAGCAGCGACTCGACAGAGGCACCGAGTGGTTTCGCATCCGCGACGGCAAGATCGCCGAGGTGCGTGCCTACCATCACGGCGGTAAGAAGAACCCCCAGGGCGACCTGCTCGGCTTCGACCACTCCGGACGTGGCTACACGATGCTCGAGGACTGGAAGGCGCCGGCGGGTGCCTCAGCGCCGGCCAAGGCCGACGAAAGCCAGGCTTGACGGTCGTCAAGGACACGGGTGCGCGCGCCACCCTGCCGCCTTTCGGCGAGGAGCATGAGGAGCTGCGCGAGACGGTCAGCCGCTTCGTCAAGAAGGAGATCGCGCCGAACGTCGACGAGTGGGAGGCGGCGCGCGAATTCCCCCGCGACCTCTACAACCGCTGCGCCGAGGTCGGCTTCCTCGGGCTGAAGTTCCCCGAGGAGTACGGCGGCCAGGGCGGCACCCACCTGCACGACGCGGTCTGGGTCGAGGAGCTGGCCCGCTCGGGCGGCTCGGGCGGCGTCGCCGCCGGGCTCAACGCCCACGCATCGATCGCGATGCCGCCGATCTTCAACTTCGGCACGGAGGAGCAGAAACAGCGCTGGCTCGTCCCCGGGATCGCCGGCGAGAAGATCGGCGCCCTGGGGATCACCGAGCCGGGCGCCGGCTCCGACGTCGCCGGCATCTCGACCTTCGCCGAGCGGGTCGACGGCGGCTACGTCGTCAACGGCTCGAAGACCTTCATCACCAACGGCATCCGCGCCGATTTCCTCGTCTGCGCCTGCAAGACGACCAAGGAGGGCGGCCACGGCGGCATCTCCTTCCTCGTGCTCGAGCGCGAGATGCCCGGCTATGAGGTAGCGCAGAAGCTGGAGAAGATGGGCTGGCACTCCTCCGACACCGGCGAGCTGGCCTTCACCGACGTCGAGGTGCCCGAGGAGAACCTGCTCGGCGGAGAAAACGAGGGCTTCAAACTGATCATGTTCAACTTCGCCTGGGAGCGGTTGCTGATGGCGATCGGCGCCGTCGGCGCGATGCAGCGCCTGATCGAGATCACGGTCGCCTACGCCCTCGACCGCGAAGCCTTCGGCCGCCCGATCGGCAAGTTCCAGGCGATCCGCCACCAGGTGGCCGAGATGGCGACCAAGGCCGAGGCCTCCAAAGCCATCACCTACAACGCCCTGCGTCTCTTCCACGAGGGCCACGACTGCATCAAAGACGTGACCATGGCCAAGCTGGTCACCCAGCGCGCCGTCCTCGAGATAGCCGACCAGTCCCTACAGATCCACGGCGGCTACGGCTACATGCGCGAGTACGGCATAGAGCGAGCAGTCCGCGACGCCCGCCTGGGCCCAATAGGCGGCGGCACCGACGAGGTAATGAAGGAGATCCTCGGCAAATTGATGGGGCTTTGATTCCCCTCAGCCTTCAGAAGCATTCCACTTCGGCCAATCGTCAAGCTCGGTTGCACTCTTTCGATCAGCGATCACATCGGAAAGAGTTTCAAGCCACTTGATTTCTGGATGGCCACTTGTGCGAGCGCGGGCCAAGATCCCGTCGAAATTCCATCCCGGAGAACGGGCGCCAGAGGCAACCAACCGGTAGAGCTCGGGGAGCGCCTTCGCGCGCCGAGAATCACTCCCAAGAGCCAGGCTGTAGAACCAAAGCTCAGCAAGGAGGGGATCAAGTTGAGCGCGACCGAAGGACCGATCGATCAAGGGCCACGCTTTTTCATCTTGACCTTTTTCAAGCAAAAGCCGGGCATAGTTAGCTAGGACGTTTGCGTCCTCGTCGGCGGCGGCGATCGCTCGCTCGTACAGCTCTTCGGCGCGGTCTTGGTCTTTGCGGATGTCGGTGAGAAAGACCGCATAGTTACTGAGAGCGTTGGCGTCCTCGTCGGCGGCGGCGATCGCTCGCTCGTACAGCTCTTCGGCGCGGTCTTGGTATTTGCGAACCCCGGTGAGGAAATTTGCATAGTTGCCGAGGTTGCTGGCGTGCTCGGGGTCGGCGGCGATCGCTCGCTCGTACAGCTCTTCGGCGCGGTCTTGGTCTTTGCGAACCCCGGTGAGGAAGATCGCGTAGTTGCCGAGGTTGTTGGCGTGCTCGGGGTCGGCGGCGATCGCTCGCTCGTACAGCTCTTCGGCGCGGTCTTGGTCTTTGCGGATGTTCTTGAGGAAAACGGCGTAGTTGCCGAGGTTGCTGGCGTGCTCGGGGTCGGCGGCGATCGCTCGCTCGTACAGCTCTTCGGCGCGGTCTTGGTCTTTGCGAACCCCGGTGAGGAAGCTCGCGTAGTTGCCAAGACTGCTGGCGTGCTCGGGGTCGGCGGCGATCGCTCGCTCGTACAGCTCTTCGGCGCGGTCTTGGTCTTTGCGAACCCCGGTGAGGAAGCTCGCGTAGTTGCCAAGACTGCTGGCGCGCTCGGGGTCGGCGGCGATCGCTCGCTCGTACAGCTCTTCGGCGCGGTCTTGGTCTTTGCGGATGTTCTTGAGGAAAACGGCGTAGTTGCCGAGGTTGTTGGCGTGCTCGGGGTCGACGGCGATCGCTCGCTCGTACAGCTCTTGGGCGCGGTCTTGGTCTTTGCGGATGTCGGTGAGGAAATTTGCATAGTTGCCGAGCAACCGTGGGTCCTCAAGTCGCTCGACACCCTCTCGGTAAACCCGGTCGGCCCGATCCGGATCAGACTCCCGAAACTGCGCGGCGTCTAGCTCCACTTTCCACCAATCCGGCGCCGTCTCCCGCACCCTTTGCGACGCCCTCTTGAGCGCATCCGAGTCTGGAGCCGTGGCGGGCAAATCATCGACACGCATATCGAGATGTTCATACGTAAGCTGATAGCTCTCGATCATGCGTTCGAACTTTCTCGCCGTGGGATGTTCAATCTCAAACTCCTTATGGAACAGCAACATCAACTCATCAAACCCGCTGGCCTCTACCCAAATCGCATCTCTTGTCTCGAGCCACTTGCGTATTGCGCTTACGGGCTCCTTTCGCGAAACCCACCAGACACCAAGGGGCATGGCCTCGGCCGGTAACTCCTTAAGCGCCTCAATGACCCCAAAGTCATTACCGGCGTAACCAACGAAGATAACCCCACGATCTCGGAGAAGACCCTGAATACCGCTTCGGATGCCCTTCTCCAATTCGGCAGTTTCATCCTTGGTGTGCATAGGGTTCAGCCGATGATCACCGTGAACCTTGACCACTAGTGGCCGACGCACTCGCCCAGGCCGCACAAAGCCAGCTAGTGCTCCATGCTGAATGACAAGGGGGCGGCGAGCCCCAAAGACGTACATCGAATCCGCTATCAAGTCATCGAAATTCGTGGTTAGCGCGGCACTGAAAATCCCGTCAGAACGTGACATCAACGACGCGAGAACCGCGTAGCCGAAACCCGGGACGCGTCCTTCGCAGAGGCGCTCGGTCTCGCGCTGTTTATCGTCTTTCATTGGAAAGAGTGCATCCATCAACGGTCCATAGAGTCTTGCCAGACTCTCCGGGTCATAGTCATTAAACGTGGTACGTGCCCACTGATCGAGAGACTGATCCTGTTGTCCCTTTACCCGGTAGAGCTCCGGCAACCAACTCTCCTTGACAAGCGACGCTGCGGCCGGGATTCCAGAGGTGACAGAGCACCCGGCCCCGAGCCAAAAGGTGTAGTGACGATCTTGCTCGCCAGCCTGACCTTGAAGCCGTCTGACAAACTCATGTGCCGACATATGCCGTAGCGCCATGCTGAGGCGTACTGTAAGGGACATCCTAATTATTTGCCGGCCGGTGTAGCGAAGTCGAGAAGGAAGGGGCTGTTTATGGCGAGCAGGGGCGCCAAGGGCGGGCGAAGAGGTCGTATGACTTTCCTATTGCGCTGAAGCCGATCTGGTTCGCCTCGGGGCAGAACTGTTCTGGCTTCAGTTCGTACTCGGTCTCGAAGACCGCCTTGTGGTGCTCGACGAAGGTGCGGTAGGGGCCGCACTCTTCGTACTGGAAGCACTGCTCGACGATGGCGAAGTCGAAGTCGTCGACCAGTTCCTTGGCTTGCCCGCCATCGTTCTTCAGCGCCACCGCCATCCCGCGGGCGTGGACCTGGCGGGCAACCCAGCGGTTGAAGCGGAGCTGGGCCTGGGGGGTGATCGGGAAGCCGGTGTTGTTTTCCCAGCCGGCGATGTTGTCCGGCTCGACCGCGTCGAATCCCTTGCGGGCGCAGAGATCGAAGCGGTGCTTCAGCGGCTTCGCGAAGAGGCGAAAACGACGGATGTCGAGCCAGCGCTCGTCAGGGAAGCCTTCATACCGACGACCGATGACCGACTTCGGGAACTGCCCGGCGTCCGGCCTGTAGGTCTCCCAGCTGCCAACATCGAGATAGCAGACGACCTTGCGACCCAGCCGATGCAACTGCTGCACAGTCCCCCTCGAGACTTCGAAGCCATCGACGTCATAGACCGCCGCCGGAACGCTGGTATCGATCTTTCCCTGCAGCTGCCACTGCCAGGCGGCCGTCGTCGGGGCCGGTTCCCAGTGTCCCGGCATCTGGGCACCGGTTGGGTCCGCGCCGCTCTTGGCGGGAAGAGCAAAGGCGGCTGCGGCGATCGCGACCGCGAGCATCGTCGTTGCAAGCCGTGATCGCAGCACTAGCCGAGGATAGGCTCAGGCGGCGTCCAGCACATCCATGCGGACGATCAGGCCTTCCTGCAACCGGTAGCGGTGGAGGACGTGAGTGTCGGCCTGGACCTCGTCCGTCTCCACGTCGCGGACAACTTGATGCACGGTCACCGTGATGCTGCCGTCGGGCTCGTGCTCAAAGCGCTCGGGCTCGACCGTGCTCGAGATCGACTCGAATTGCCGTGTCCAGTAACCGGCAACCGCCTCGTGTCCGATCACCCGCCCTCCCTCCCAGGCATTTGGCCAGTCGACCTCTGGATGCATGAGCTCGATCGCCGCGGCGATATCGCGTGCGTTGAACGCGGCGTAAGCGGCGCGCAGGGTGTCCTCAGCGGGCGCCATTACGCCGGGTAATCATCGGGCAGCAGCCGGAATGGGCGTCCCCCCGGACCGGCCATGGCACGGAAATGGCGCGCGTCGAAAGTGAGCACATCGACAGTCTGGTGCCTTTCGGCCAAGACCACAATCGAAGCGTCGGCCAAGCCGATCCGCAGATCCTCGTATTGGCGAATGACTTTGGTGGCGGAATGGATGTCGCCGCGATCGAACTGCGCCAGCTCGTAGGCACCGTCGACCACCTCGGCAAGCATCGCCATCTGCGCAGATTGGCCGTGCCTCGTGCCGAGCATGTAGTCGAGCTCGGCGAGAACGAACGGGGAGAGCAAGAACGGACCGGCCAGCTCGCCAATCACCTTCACTACATCGGCGTGCCGATGGGCAGTTGAGCTGGCGAGCTGCAACGCCGCACTCGTGTCGACGAGGATCATTCGCCGCCGAATCCCTCAAGGGCCTCCTCGACGCGTTCCGGATCGTCAAGCACCGGATCGTCAAGCGCAAGGAGAGGCCCGGGCTTGCGTTTCCGGGGCTGATTCAGCTCGATCACGTGATCGACTCCCTCCCGGATCAACTGGGCCTCAGTTTGCCGGGTGCGAGCGGCGATGGTCTCCAGCTCCTGCTTCTGGGTCTCAGTCAGGTAAATAGTCGTCCTCTTCACGCCATACATAGTGCCATATATCGAGACGTCCCTCCACTTAAGGCCCGGGAGCGAGAAACTCTCCCACTACGCCCGCGCTAGTTTCCGCGAGACCGATTCACGGCAAGGAGGTCTCGATGCTGTCCTGGCTTGGCAAGAAGCTGATCGCCCACAACATGGCCCGGGCGAGCGAAGGGGAGATCGGGCCGCTCCTACGGATGGATGCCAAGGACATCCGCTTCCGCTTCCCTGGCGACAACTCCTGGGGCGGCGTGATCGACAGCAAGGCCCAACTGGAGACCTGGCTACGGCGGTTCGCCGACGTGGGCGTCCAGATCTGGCCGGATGAGGTCGTGCTCAAGGGCTTTCCCTGGAAGCAGACGATCTGCGTCCGCGGCCGCAACTACCTCGACTCGCCCACGGGCGAGCGGGTGTACGAGAACCGCTACGTGATCTGGGGGCAGATCCGCTGGGGCCTACTGCGCGACTACGAGGTCTACGAGGACACGGAACGCTCCCGTGCACTCGACCGCTACCTCGCCTCCCGGGGCGACCCCTTGAGCCAACAAGCGATCGGCGGCAACTCCTGAACTTCAGAGCCCGACTCCTGGTCAGGTCGGCGCTCCTGGCGTGCGCGGTCGCGTTGCCGCTGGGGCCGCTCGCCGGAGCCACCTCGCCACAGCAGCTGCGGCCCGACATCACCCGCTGGCTGATCCCCTTCCCGCCGAAGCGCAAGCGCCAGATGGCCGCCTACTCGCGACGCCACTACGGCGAACACACCTGGCGACTGCGGCATCCACATGTGATCGTCGAGCACTTCGCCGAAGCCGGCACCGCCGCGGCCGTCTACAACACGTTCGCCCCCGACGTCGCCGATCCGGAGCTCCACGAGCTACCCAACGTCTGCGCCCACTTCGTCGTCTCCTCCTCGGGGCACATCTTCCAGCTGGTCAACCTGCGGACCCGTTGCCGCCACACCGTCGGGCTCAACTGGACCGCGATCGGGATCGAGCACACCGGCTTCAGCGATGCTGACGTGCTTGGAGACCCCGCCCAACTGCGTGCCTCACTGCAGCTGACGCACTTCCTCCAGTGCCGTTTCCACATTCTCCTGCGCAACGTGATCGGCCACGCCGAGAGCCTCAGCTCGCCCTACCACCGCGAGGACGTCCCGAGCCTGCGCCGGCAGACCCACGGCGACTGGAGCCACAGCTCGATGAGGATCTACCGGCGCAAGCTGAGCAGAATGGGTGACTGCTGATGTCCCACCGGGATGCTCACCTCAACCTGATCGACAGTTCGCGCCAGCTGTTCGAACTCGACCCGGGAGCGGAGATCGAGGTCGGCTCCGGGTGGGTCTTCGGCGCCGGCCGTTCGCCCCACCCGGTGATATCGAACGCCGCCTTCCGCGTCGACGACGACCTCGACCCCAACGAGCTGATCGAGCGGGCGCAGGCCTTCTTCGCCCCCCGCGAGCGCGGCTTCGCCATCTGGGCGCGAGAGGGGGCCGCGGAGGACCGCGACCTGATCGACGGCGCCAAGGCGGCCGGGCTGAAAGAGGTCTATGCGATGCCGGAGATGGTGCTCGACCACAAGCCCGAGGAGCACCCTCTCCCCACCGGCGTCGAGCTGCGGCGGGTCGTCTCGGCAAGCGACGCCGCCGACTACTGGCGGGTCGCAACCGGTGCCTACGCCAGCATCGGCTTCCCGCCGGAGATCTTCGCCTTCTACGAGAACCACGACGGCCTCACGGCCGGCAACGCGGCAGCCTTCATCGCCGACCTCGACGGACGCCCCGCCGGCATCGCGATGACGATCGTCAGTCATGGCGTCGCCGGCATCTACTGGGTCGGGACCGGCGACGACGCCCGCGGCCGCGGGCTGGGCTGGACGGTGACCGCGACCGCCGTCAATGCCGGCTTCGACATGGGCGCCGAGATCGCCTCGCTGCAGGCCTCGCCGATGGGTGAGAGCCTCTACCTACGAATGGGATTCGAGACGATCTTCAGTTACCAGCTGCTCATGTCCACGCCGCCCGAGGCAGGCCGATGAAGCAGCAGCTCAACGTGATCACCCTCGGCGTCGCCGACCTGGAGCGGGCGCGGCGCTTCTACGAGGCGCTCGGCTGGAAGACCGGCGCCGATCCCGGCGACGACGTCGTCTTCTTCCAGGCGGGCGAGATGGTCGTCGCCCTCTGGGACCGGACCCGCCTGGCAGAGGACAGCGCGGTCAAAGACGCTCCCGGTTGGGGCGGCGTGACGCTTGCCGTCAATTTCGACTCCCGCGAGGAGGTCGACACGGTGACCGAGGAAGCGCGCGCCGCCGGCGCGCGGATCGGCCGTGAGCCGGCCGAGACCTTCTGGGGCGGCTACAACGCGGTCTTCATCGACCCCGACGGACACCCCTGGGAGGTCGCTCACAACCCGCACTGGACCGTGACCGCGGACGGCGGCGTCAAGCTCGCATCTGCCGACTGATCGCGCCCCCTACGATTGCGGCGTGATCTACCTGCTGCGACACGGCGATGCCGAGCGGGGCGATGGCGACGACACAGCACGTCGCCTGACCGAGAAGGGGGAGCGGCAGTCGGAGGTTGCGGGCCTCGCCCTGGCGGCGCTCGGCATCGAGATCGAGGCCTGCCTGACCAGCCCCAAGGTGCGAGCGGCAGACACGGCGCGACTCGCCTGCCAGGCGCTCGGGGTAGAGCCCGAGATCGCGGCCGAGCTGAGCGGGGCCGGCTTCGACTCCACCGGCCTCGCTGCCGGCCGGGGCGAGACGATGCTGGTCGGCCACGAGCCGTCTTTCTCCGACGAGATCGCTCGGCTCACCGGAGCCAAGACGAAGCTGCGCAAGGGCGGCCTGGCGATCGTCGATGGCAACACGCTGCTGGCCCTGATGCGGCCGGCCGATCTGGCCGCAATCGCTGCGACGAGGGGCGGCGGGTCCAACACCGACATGTAGTGCCCCGACCGCTCATGGGAGGTGAAGCAGCCGGGGCACGTTTGTCAGCAATCGCTTTCGCGACGCGGCGTATTGTCTATCAGACACTTACGCTCAAGACCAGTGAACCATCGCTCCAATCGCGATGAATGTCACTAATACACGACATTATGTCACTCGAACGCACCACAAACGGCGCATCTGAGCCGTTTGGCGGGGTAACTGGGCCGACTGGCCGGTCAACCAGGATTGCGCCATTGCCTGTAGCCTCCCCGGCCGACTTCACGACCTATAAGGAGAGCGCAGATCGATGGGACTTCTTGATGGAAAAGCGGCGATCGTTACCGGGTCGGCCCGGGGAATCGGCCGGGCCACCGCGGAGCTGTTCGTCAGCGAGGGCGCCAAGGTGCTGATCAACGACCTCGACGCCGACGTCGCCGAGCAGGCCGCCGGCGAGATCGACGGCGAGACCGCGGTCTTCGCGGGCGACCTGACCAAGCCCGACGCCCCCGACCAGCTGGTCGCCGCCGGTGTCGACGCCTTCGGCGCGATCGACATCGTCGTCAACAACGCCGGCTATACCTGGGACGGCGTCGCCCACCGGATGACCGACGACCAGTTCCAGGCAATGCTCGACATCCACACCATCGTCCCCTTCCGCGTCGCTCGCGCGCTGGCGCCGCACTGGCGCGAGGCGGCCAAGGCTGAGCGGGGCGAGGGCAAAGAGGTCTTCCGCAAGCTGATCAACATCTCCTCGACCTCGGGGACGATGGGCAACGCCGGCCAGATCAACTACTCGGCCGCCAAGATGGCCGTCGTCGGCATGACCAAAACGCTGGCCAAGGAGTGGGGCCAGTTCAAGATCAACGTCAACGCCGTCGCCTTCGGATTCGTCGAAACGCGACTGACCGCCGCCAAAGAGGCCGGCGAAGAGATGACCGCACCGGGCGGCGAGAAGATCGAGCTCGGCATCCCCGAGCAGATGCGGGCGATGGCCTCGGCGATCATCCCGCTCGGCCGCCCGGCGACGCCCGCCGAGGCCTCCGGCCCGGTCCTGTTCCTCGCTTCTCCCCTGGCCAACTACATGCAGGGCCAGGTGCTGAACGTGACCGGCGGGATGTTCGGGGGGATGTACACCTGAGCGAGGGCAATCCCCCAGAGGGCAGGTCGAAGGTCCTCTACCTCGACATCGGGGATCGAGTCTGGCCCCTTACGCGCCGTTTCATGGGCGCCCACACGTTTCTCTACCGGAGGACGGGTGGGCGCCTCGGCCACACGATCCCGGGGGTCGGCGGCAAGATGCTGCTGCTCGACCACGTCGGCGCCAAGAGCGGCACTAAGCGCACCTCGCCGCTCCTCTACATCAAAGACGGCGCCGACCTCGTCGTCGTCGCCTCCAAAGGCGGCTATCCCAAGCACCCCGCCTGGTACCACAACCTGATGGCGAACCCCGACACGACCGCCCAGGTCGGCCGCGAGCGGCGACCCGTTCACGCCCGCGTCGCCAACACCGAGGAGCGCGAGCGCCTCTGGCCGGTGGTCATCAAGAGCTACCACGGCTACGCCGACTACCAGGCTCGCAGCAAAGGCCGCGAAATCCCGCTGGTCATCCTCGAGCCGCGCAAATAGCGCGCCCCGTCACTCCTTCGGGCGGCGCTCCTCGGCGACCGGCTTGCCTTCCTCGGCGATCGCCTCCGGCGGCCACGGCCCGGCCCAGTTGTCGCGAGCGCCGTCGATCGTGATCGTCGTGCCGGAGAAGAAGTCCCCCGCCGGCGAGGCGAGGTAGGCGACGAGCCAGGCCATCTCCTCGGCGCGGCCGGCGCGGCCGATCGGGATCGAGCGCTCGAGGTTGTCGACGACGACCCGCGGATACTTGGTCAGCAGCGTCTCGGTCGCGAACTGCCCGGCGGCAAGGGCGCAGGTCTTGATCCCGAAGCGCGCCCACTCCACGGCGAGCGTCCGCATCATGTTCTCGACCGCGGCGCGCGCCGCGCCCGAGTGGACCATTCCCGGCATGCCGTTGTGGGGCGAGAGGGTGACGCTGAGCACCTTGCCACCGCCCTGGGGGATGAAGGCCTTGGTCGCGGCCGCGTGGGTCATCAGCCAGGTGCCCTCGACGTTCAGCTCGATCACGGTGCGGAAGCCTTTCGGGCTGATCGACTCCGCCGGAGCGAGGAACTGGCCGCCGGCGTTATTGACGAGGACGTCGAGGCGCCCGTGGCGCTCCAGCAGCCCGTCGAAGAGCCGCTCGACCGCCTCCTCCTCACGGATGTCCAGCGATTCGTACTCGAAGGAGCCCGCCAGGCCGGCGGCCAGCCCAGCCGTCTCCGCCAGCGGCTCCTCGCGGCGCCCGCAGCCGACCACCGCGGCACCCAGGCGAGTCAGCTCCAGCGCCGTCTCCCGCCCCAGGCCGCTGCCCGCGCCGGAGACCAGGCAGACCTGCTCGTCAAGCAAGCCGTCCCTGAAGATGCGCGAATGAGCGCTCTCATCCACGACGTAAAGTTTCGCGCTCCGCTCCCGGCGCGAAGAACCAGATATGCACGCTTGGTCGCTCCGCGCTCATGGAGCAAGCCTATAGGCGACCCAGAGCCAGGTAATGTCATCTGGCGATGAAGGTGCACGTGGAGGCGAAACCGCTGCACGAGCCGCTTGCCGGAGGGACTCCCGGCGCCACGGTGAGCGTCGAACCGCTGATCGCCGGTCATGTCACCTGGCCACGCACGATGATGGAACGGCCTGGCGGCCCGTTCGAGACGCTGAAGCTGCTGCGCGCTCTGCTCAGCGGCAAGCCCGCGGCGACGGTGCCCGTGCCCGCCTTCCTCATCCGCCACCCGAGCGCCGGCGCGATCCTCATCGACACCGGCCTGCACGCGTCGGTCGCCACCGACGGCAAGGAGAACTTCGGCGGCCTCGCCGCCCGCTTCGGCAACCCGTCCTTGGAATCCGGCACCGACGTCCCCGCTCAGCTGCGCTCGCGCGGCCTCGACCCGGGCGAAATCCCCCTGGTCGTGATGACGCACATGCACATCGACCACACCTCGGCGATCTCCGAGTTCCCCAACTCGACCTTCGTCCTCAGCGAGGTCGAGTGGGAGGCCGCGACGGTGGGGCCGAAACCGCTGCTCAACGGCTACCGGCGGGCCCACTTCGACTATGCCTTCGACTACCGCACGGTCGACTTCGACCGCGGCGGGATCGATTCCTACTCGAGCTTCGCCCGCTGCTTCGACCTCTTCGGCGACGGCTCGATCCGCCTCGCCTACACCCCCGGCCACAGCGCCGGCCACATGTCGGTGATCGCCCACCTCTCCGAGCGCGATTTCGTGATCGGCGGCGACACCACCTACACCGAGGGTCAGCTAGACGGCAGCGCCCCGCTCGCGCCACGCCCCTTCGATGCTCACAACTACCGCCGCTCGCTTCAGGAGCTGAAGTTGTTCCGTCGCGAATTCCCGCAGGCGATCGTCACGCCCGGGCACGATTCGAGCTTCTTCGAGAAGCTCGGCGACCGCTACGAGTAACCAGGTCCTCGTACATCTCCCGTACGTGGCCGAAGACCTCGGTCGCAACCTCGAGCTGACGCTCGTGGCTCGGCGACTCCTCACTGGGGAACGAGATCGGCTCGCCGAACTGCACGGTGACCTTGGGGAAGCGGAAGCGCTTCCAGCGACGCACCTTGGCTGAGCCGTGGATCGCGACCGGTACGACCGGTACGCCGGTCTCGAGCGCGATCCGCCCGATGCCGGGTTTTACCTCGCCCAACTCATAGTTGCGCGAGCGCCCACCCTCGGCGTAGACCAGCAGCATGCCGTCCTGGCCGAGGATCGTGAAGGCGGTCTTGAAGGCCTCCTCGTCATGGTGGCCGCGGCGCACCGGAAAGACCCCGCCGTGCTTGTAGATATAGGTGAGAACGTGCGGGCCGAACATCTGCGATTTCGCCATGAAGCGAATCTGGCGGCGCAGGTAGAGGCCGACGAAGAAGTGATCCATCTGACTGAAGTGGTTGGGGGCGAGCAGCAGCGGGCCCGTCTTCGGCACGTTCTTGACGTCGATCGCACGCACCCGGTAAATCAGCAGCGTCGGCAGCGAGACGATGGTCCGGACCAGCGGGTAGGTCCAGCCGACTCCCTTGCGCGCCGACGCGTGAAACTGGTCGAAGTAGGAGGCTGGACGGTCGTCCTTGTAGACCTGTGGCTTGATGTCGGGCATGGAGGAGACGGCGGCAGCCGTCGCTGTGCGTACCCCCTGAGTCGATGCCGGTTACGCGGCCCAGCCGCGGCTTCGCTCGAGCGCGCGGTGCCAGTCCGCGAGCAGCGCGTCCCGCTCGGCGGCTTCCATCCGCGGTTCGTAGCGCGCCGCCTCGCGCCACATCTCGGCGACCTGGTCGACGTTCCAGCGCCCGGTGGCGATACCGGCCAGGTAGGCGGCTCCGAGGGCCGTCGTCTCGGCGATCTCCGGCACCACCACTGGGGCGCCCAACACGTCGGCCTGGAACTGCATCAGCCAGCGGTTCGCGACGGCGCCGCCGTCGGCTTTCAGCTCGGTCAGGGCCTTGCCGCTAGCCGTCTCCTCCGCCTTCACGGCGTCGACCGTCTGGTAGGCGATCGCCTCCAGCGCCGCCCTCACGAGGTGGGCGCGGCCGCTGCCGCGGGTGAGGCCGACGACCGTGCCGCGCGCGTAGGGATCCCAGTGGGGCGAGCCCAGCCCGGTCAGCGCCGGGACGAAGAAAACGCCGTCGTTGCCATCGAGCGAGGCGGCCAGGGCCTCGCTCTCCTCCGCCTCGTCGATGATCCTGAGGCCATCTCGTAGCCATTGCACAGCGGCGCCAGTGACGAAGATCGAGGCCTCCAGTGCATACGCCGCGGCCCCGTCGGGGGTGCAGGCGATCGTCGTCAGCAGCCCCTCGCCCGGCTCGGGCGCCTCGCTACCGGCGTTGAGCAGGACGAAGCTGCCGGTCCCGTAGGTGTTCTTGGCGCTGCCGGCGCGATGGCAGGCCTGGCCGAACAGCGCCGCCTGTTGATCGCCGGCGATCCCGGCCACCGGAACCTCGCCGCCGAACTCCGCGGTCGTACCGTAGACGTGCGCCGAGGGCAGCGGCTCCGGCAGTCGCGCCGGGTCGACGCCGAGCAGCGCGCAGAGCTCGCCGTCCCAGGCGAGGCGGCGGATGTCGAACAACATCGTCCGCGAGGCGTTCGTGTAGTCGGTCGCGTGGCGGCCGGTGAGCTTGAAGAGCAGCCAGGAGTCGATCGTGCCGAAGACCGCCCGCCGGGCGTCCTCGACGTTGCCCAGCAGCCACTCGATCTTGGTTGCGGAGAAGTAAGGGTCGATGACGAGGCCGGTCCGCTCCCGCACCAGCGCCTCGCGGCCCCCCTCACGCAGCTCCTCGCAGCGTGCCGCGGTGCGGCGGTCCTGCCAGACCAGTGCCCGGTGGAGCGGCTCGCCGGTCGCCGGATCCCAGGCGACGACGGTCTCACGCTGGTTGGCGATCCCGATCCCGTCCAGCTCGGCGCCCTGAATCCCCGCGTCGACGATCGCCTGGATAGCAACCCTCCGCGTCACCGCCCAGATTTCCCCCGCGTCGTGCTCGACCCAACCCGGCCGCGGGAAATGCTGCTCGAACTCCGAGTAGGCCCGGCCCACGACCTGCCCCTCCGCATCGAAGACGAGGCAGGTCGTCCCGGTGGTCCCCTGGTCGATCGCGAGGATCACTTCGCGCCCGCCCCGCGGCGGGAGAGGTAAACGCGGGCAAAGTCGACGAGCTGGCGGGCGCGGTGGGCGAAGCCGGCGAGGGAGCGACCCGTGGCGCGGTGGGATAGATCGAGCTCGTACTCGCACAGGCGGTATCCGGCGCGGACGGCGTCGATCGTCATCCCCACCTCCATTCCGTAGCCACGCGCGAAGGGCAGCACCGCGCGCAGAACATCGGCGCGCATCGCCCGCTGACCGGAGATCGGCGCCATCGTCTCGAGGCCGCAGCGGCGGCGAATCGCC
Source organism: uncultured Solirubrobacterales bacterium (assembly GCA_963824705.1). Lineage (GTDB taxonomy): Bacteria > Actinomycetota > Thermoleophilia > Solirubrobacterales > 70-9 > VRUE01. The sequence continues at coordinate 424,267 of CAWGQE010000003.1, read as the reverse complement.
CAGTGGGCAAAGCCGAGGGCGACGCCGAAGCCGCCGCCGACCCGGCGGCTGAAAGCGGCGACGGCAAGGTCGCACTCGCCCCCTTCTACCGCATCCACCAGTGCCACGAGAGCGGCGGCGGAGGCGCCGAGATCGCCGTCGCAGAGCAGGACCAGCTCGGGAGCGGGGTCGGCGCTCAGCGCCGCCTCTACGCCGGCGCCGACGTTGGCGCCCTTGCCGTGAGGCCTGCCACGGCTGACCACCTGGGCACCGGCCGCCATCGCCGCCTCCGCGGTGCCGTCAGTGGAAGCGTCGTCGGCGACCCAAAGAGCCGCCCGAGGCAGGGAGCCGCGCAGCGCCGCCAGCGTCTCCCCGACCCGGTCGGCCTCGTCGCGAGCGGCGACGACGACGGCGATTGCAGGGGCGGGGTCGGACACGACGGATATTGTCCCGGCCAATGGCGGACATCGAGGCGCACATAACCGGCAACGTGTGGAAAATCGAGGTCGCGGTCGGCGACAAGGTCGAGGACGGCGACACGATCGTCATCCTCGAGTCGATGAAGATGGAGATCCCGGTCGAGACCGAGGACGACGGGACCGTGAAGGAGATTCGCTGCGAGGAGGGCCAGTCGGTCAGCGAAGGCGATGTCCTCGTAGTGCTGGAGTGAAGTGAGCGAGCAGCTCGCCGGCGGCAAGCTGGTTCTCGACTATCCGGCCGAGGCGGTCGCCCGTATCCGCATCTCCAATCCGGAGCGCCGCAACGCGCTCGACCACGAGATCCTCGACACGTTGGCCGAGACCCTGCCGCGCCTCAACCGTGGGATCGAGACCCGTTGCGTGCTGATCACCGGCGCCCCACCGGCCTTCTCCGCCGGCTACGACCTCACAGCGATTCCCGGCGCGACCTTCGAACGCGACGCCGAGGCGCTCGTCGCCCATCCCTTCCACGACGCGATGGAAGCGCTCGCCGCTCACCCCTGGCCGACCGTCGCGGCTATCAACGGCCACTGCCTCGGCGGCGGGCTCGAGCTGGCGATGACCTGCGACCTGCGCATCTGCGCTGCCGGCGCCAAGCTCGGCATGCCACCGGCAAAGCTAGGTCTCGTCTACAGCCACACCGGTCTGCGTAAGTTCATCGACACGCTCGGCCTGGCACGAACCAAGGAGCTCTTCCTGACCGGGCGCAACTTCGCGGCGGAGCGGGCCGAGCGGATCGGCCTGGTGCACGAGGTGGTCGAGGACGACGCCTTCGAGACGGCGGCTCTGGTGCTGGGCGCGGAAATCGCCGCCAACGCGCCGCTCTCGACGCGCGGCAACAAACGAGCGATCGAAGTGCTCAACTCGAATCCGCTGCTCAGCGAGCAGCAGGAGGCCGGCCTGATCGCGCTGCGCGAATCGTGCTTCTCCTCCGAAGACCTGCGCGAGGGCGTCGAAGCCTTTGCCGAGAAGCGCAAGCCACACTGGAAGGGGCAGTGAGCAAAAGGGGCGCCAAAGCACGGGCGGAGCTCGCCGCCGCCGACCCGGCGATGGCGGCGTTGATCGAGCGCGTCGGCGAGATCGACCTGAAGACGCGGCTACGACGGCGCAGCGAGGAAAAACCTCCCGATGCATACGGAGCCTTGCTGCGCGCGATCGTCGGCCAGCAGCTCTCGACCAAAGCAGCGCGGACGATCTACCTGCGGGTCTGCGACCTCTTCGGCGGCTCCACGCCCTCGCCCGAGCAACTGCTCGAGGCAAGTGAGGAGGACCTGCGCGGCTGCGGCCTCTCCGGCCGCAAGGTCGAGTACGTCCGCGACCTCGCCGTCCATGTGCTCGACGGCGAGCTCGAGCTGGACCGGCTCGACGACCTCTCCGACGAGGAGGCGACCGAGGAGCTCGTCGCGGTGCGCGGCCTCGGCCAGTGGACCGCCGAGATGTTCCTGCTCTTCCACCTGGAGCGGCCCGACGTCCTCTCCGGCGGCGACCTCGGCATCCGCAAAGCGATCCAGATCGAGTACGGCCTGAAGGAGATGCCGACCCCACAGCGGGTGCTGGAGATCGGCGAGCCCTGGCGCCCCCACCGCAGCCTCGCCTCGCTCTACCTGTGGGAGTCGCTCGCAAGCGTTCCTGCCGAGTGAGGGTCGCAGCCGGTTTGGCCGAAAAGAGAAGAATGCGTCTTCGCTTCTGGCTCGGCTACGCGGTCGTCGCCGCGATCGCGGTCGGCTCGCTTGCCGTCGCGGGGCTCGTTCACGACCGCGAAACGGACAACTTCGAGCAGTTGCAGCGCTCCGAGGCGTCGCGATCGGCGCGGCAGGTCGAAGCGGTCGCGCGCCTCTCGGTCGGGCAGCTGGCCAGCGCCGCCGCGTTCTACCAGGCGGTCAACCAGCTCACTCACCATAAGTTCGACGTCATGGCCGACTCGCTGCTCGCCAACGGCGCTCTCTCCGGAACCGGCCTGCTCCTCTCCGTCCCGGGACCCGACCGAGCGCGGTTCGAACGCCGGCACGGCTACCCGATCGTCGAACGCGCCGGGCTCGGGTTCCGTCGCGACCGTGTGCGCGCCCACTACTACCCACTTCTCTTCGGAGCCTCCGACAGCGAGCTGAAGCCGCCGCTCGGATACGACCTCGGCTCCGACTCCGTGCGCGCTCCTTTCATCCGCCAGGCCCGCGATAGCGGCAAACCGACCGCGACCAAGGTCATCCACCTGCCGATCGGCGGCACCGGCATCAACGTCTTCCGCCCTGTCTATCGCGACGGAGCGCCGACCGCGACTGTGGCGGAGCGCCGGGCTGCCCTTACCGGCTTCGCGATCGGCTCCTTCCACGTCCCGAACCTGAGCGCCGCGGCCGCCGCGGCGCTCTCCGACGGTGTCCAAGTGCAGCTGGTCGAGGACGGCCACACGATCGCCGGCCCCCACCTCGCGCGTGACGAGTCGGCCACCGCCCCGCTCCGCATCGCCGACCGCACCTGGCTGCTGGTGGTGCGCGATCCGAGCGAGCCCGGGATCGGCCTGCCCGCGCTGATCGCTGTCTTCGGCCTCGCGCTGGCGGCCCTGCTGGCGGCCCTGGTCCTGGTCTGGAGCCGCACCGAGCGGATGCAGGACCTCGAGCAACAGGCGAGCCACGACCCGTTGACCGGCCTCAAGAACCGCCGTCGCTTCGGCGAAGACCTGCGCACCGAGCTCGCCCGCAGCCGTCGCGAGCAGACGACCGGCGCGGTGCTGATGCTCGACCTCGACAACTTCAAGCAGGTCAACGACACGCTCGGCCACCCCGTCGGCGACCGGGTGATCGCCGACATCGCCGACGTGCTGAGCGCCCGTATGCGGGCCACCGACGTGGTGGCACGGTTGGGCGGGGACGAGTTCGCGATCGCCCTGCCGCGCTGCGACCTCGACGAGGCCGAGGAGATCGCCGACGCGATCGCCACCGCGATCCGCCTGCACGTTCTGCCGGGCGAGGCCGCGCCACCGGTCACCGCCAGCATCGGGATCGCGACCTTCGGGCCGAGCTCAGACGGCTACGACTCGGTGCTCTCTGCGGCGGACGATGCTATGTATGAAGCGAAGCGGGCGGGGCGAGATTCGGTGCGGGTCGCTGGAACCGCGGTGGCTGCGGGCGCATCTCCCGGCAGGGCCTCCACTTAACTTTTTCGGTGAGGCCGCGTCAGGCTGACGCCCGAAAGCCGACGACGAAAAAGTACAAGACGTTCCGGCCCTACCGGGAGATGCGCCCGCTGAGTCCGGAGCGCAGGCTCAGGATGCGCTGCGCCGATTCTTCGAAGGAGCCGCGGGAGATGGTGCCGGTCCGTAGCGCGTGCAGCAGCACGCGGTGGGCTTTGGCTGCTTCGGCCGGGTCGGTGTAGAGGAGCAGGTCGGTTCCGGCGCTTGCCGCTGCCTTGGCCACTTTGGCGGGTCCCCCGAAGGTCTTGACAGCCACGGTGTCGAGGGCGTCGGTTATCGATACGCCCTTGAAGCCGAGGCGTTTGCGTAGCTCGCCGGTGGCGATGGGACGGGAGAAGGCGGCGGGCTGAGGTGAGAGGGCCGGGTAGATCGCGGTGCTGAGCATCACCACGTCGCCGCCGGCTTCGGCGAATCGCCGGTAGGGAGCCTCGTCGACTTCGCGCAGCGTCGATTTGGAGAGGCCGATGCGCTGGACCGCGTCGTCGGTGTTGAGGCGGGCCGATCCCAGGCCCGGGAAGTGCTTGCCGGTCGCGGCGACGCCGCCGCCCTGCAACGCTGCGGCGAAGGGAACCGCGGTCGCAGCGACCCTCGCAGCGGATGAACCGAAGCCTCGATCGGTTTCCGCGATCGTGCCGCCGGGACGGTCGACGTCGAGGACCGGGGCGAGGTCGACGGTGATGCCGAGGTCGCGTAAGTTGGCGGCGGTCAAAGCTCCTTGTCTACGGCTGAAGGCAGGCCCTCTCGCTCCCATCGTCTCCGCCGCAACGGCCGGCGGCCCGTCGACCCGCTTGACCAAGCCACCCTCCTGATCGGTCATTGCCAGCAGGGGATCGCGCAGGCTCGGCGGGCGCGGGACCGCCTGCAGGCGCCGGATCAGTCGCCGGCCGACACTCCGGCTTGGCAGGTTGTCGGCGAAGAGGACGACGCCTGCGACCTCCCCGGCACGGATCATCCGTTCGACCGCGGCCGGCGGCTGGGTGCCGGCGAAGCCGAGCACGATGCGCTGCCCGGCCAGCTGTCCCGCCGGGAGCCCGCTGACGACGCTGGGCCGCGGCGGGGAACGGTCGCTCAGCGCCACCCCGAAGGCAAAGGCACCCACGGCAAGGCCGCATATGACCCCGGCCGCGATTCGCCTGCGCCTCGTAGTCGCCGCCGCCACGCCAGCGAACCATACGAGCCACCGTCGCGAACGTCCGGGGCGATTCCTAGCCTTGCGCCCGAATGCCGCCCCTGATCTCTTTCGAGGAAGCGCTGGCGCTCGGCGAGCTGAGCGACCACGAGGGGATCGGCGAGCTGGTCGAGCGCGCCTGGGCGGTGCGCAAGGAGAACTTCGGCGACTCGACCGACATGTGCTCGCTGGTCAACGCCAAGTCCGGCGGTTGCGCCGAGGACTGCGGCTTCTGCGCCCAATCGCGCTACGCCGAGGCTGACACGCCGATGCACGCGATGATGGAGCCCGAGCAGATTCTCGAGCACGCGCGGGCAGCCGAGGCGGCGGGCGCGCACCGCTTCTGCATGGTCACCCAGGGGCAGGGCCTCTCCAAGCGCGACTTCGAGAAAATCGTCGAGGGGGCGAAGCTGGTCTCCGAGCACACCAACCTCAAGCGCTGCGCCTCGATCGGGCACATGTCCGGCGATCGCGCCAAGCAGTTGCGCGAGGCCGGGATCCAACGCGTCCACCACAACGTCGAGTCCTCGCGCTCCTACTACCCGGAGGTCTCCAGCACGGTCCGCTACGAGGGCCGGCTGCGGACGATCGACGCGGTCAAGGAAGCTGGCCTGGAGACCTGTGTCGGCGGCATCCTCAACCTCGGCGAGTCGCCGCGGCAACGGGTTGAGATGGCCTTCGAGCTCTCCGAGCTCGAGCCGGACTCGGTGCCGATCAACCTGCTCAACCCGCGCGACGGAACCAAGTTCGGCGACCGCCCGCTGATGGACCCCTGGGACGTGATCAAGTGGGTCGCGATCTTCCGCCTGATCATCCCGGGCGCGCTCTTCCGCCTCTGCGGCGGCCGAGTCGAGAACCTCGGCGAGCTGCAGCCGTTGGCGGTCAAGGCGGGCCTCAACGGGGTGATGATGGGCAACTTCCTCACCACCCTCGGCGCCGAGCCCGAGGACGACCGGGCGATGTTCGAGGAGCTCGGCCTGAACGTAGCCCGCCAGCCCGACAACGGCGCCAACCCGCGCCCCGACAACCGCTCCGGCTGGCTCGAGGGCGAGACGCCCGAGACCCCGATCGACGAGTTGATCGACAGCCAGGACGAAGCAAACTTCTGGGACCCGTCGACCCAGCTCCGGGTCATCAAAAAGACCAAGAAGCCCCCGCCTTACCCGGCGCGCCAGCCAGCGGCATGAGCGATGTCGCAAGCAGGCTCGAGGAGCTTCGCGCGAGCGGGCTCCACCGCCGGCTGCGACTGATCGAAGGGGCGCAGGGGCCGCGCGTCCAGCTCGACGGGGAGCCAGTGCTGCTGCTCTGCTCGAACAACTACCTGGGGCTAGCCGACCACCCCAGGGTGCGCGAGGCGGCTGCCGAGGCGGCACTCCGCTGGGGCGCCGGCGCGGGCAGCTCGCGGCTGATCTCGGGCAACATGGCGCCCCACCGGCGGCTGGAGGAGCGGCTTGCCGCCTTCAAGGGCTACGAGGCCGCCCTGCTGTTCGGCTCCGGCTACCTGGCGAACCTCGGCGCGATCTCGGCGCTCGCCGGCCGCGACACGGTCGTCTTCTCCGACGAGCTCAACCACGCCAGCATCGTCGACGGCTGTCGTCTCGCCCGGGCCGAGACCTTCGTCTACCGCCATGGCGACGTCGAGCACCTCGCCTGGGGGCTGAGCGAGGCCGGAGAACGCGCTTCGCTGATCGTCACCGACGGCGTCTTCTCGATGGACGGAGACGTCGCCCCGCTCGAGGATCTGGTTCGGCTGGCCCGTGCCCACGATTGCCGGCTGATGGTCGACGAGGCCCACGCGACCGGCGCCATGGGTCCGGGCGGGCGCGGCTCGGTGGCCGCCGCTGGGCTGAGCAACGAAGTCGACCTGGTGGTGGGAACGCTGGGCAAGGCGCTCGGCTCCTATGGCGCCTATGTCTGCGCGAGCAGCGAGCTGAGCGAGTACCTGCTCAACACGGCGCGCTCGTTCATCTTCTCCACGGCGCTGCCACCTCCCGTGCTCGCGGCCGCGCTGGCCGCGCTGGAGCTACTCGAAGCCGAGCCAGAGCGCGTGCGGACCCTGGGCGCCAACGCGGCAACGCTGCGCGACGGCCTGGTCGCCGAGGGCCTGGTCGCGGGCGGTGGGCAGAGTCAGATCGTGCCGCTGGAAGTCGGCGACGCGGGGCGGACGATGGAGCTGTGCGAACGCCTGCTCGAACGCGGTGTCTTCGCCCAGGGGATCCGCCCCCCCACCGTGCCGCCGGGATCCTCGCGGCTGCGCTTCAGCGTGATGGCGACGCACAAGCCGGCGGATCTGCGCGAGGCGGCGAGGCTGACCGGCGAGGCGGCGCGCGAGCTGGGCATTGCCACGCCGCGGGCGACCGGTTCGCTTCCGGTAGCCGCCTGAGCGCCCGTGGAGGGTGTCTTCGTAACCGGAACGGGCACCGAGGTCGGCAAGACCGTGGTCGCCGCCACGATCGCGCACACGCTCTGGGACAGAGGCAAGCGTGTGGCCGTCTTCAAGCCAGCGGTGACGGGGCTCGACAACTCCCCCGCCGATGGGCCTCAAAGCGAACAAATAGGACGCTTTGAGGCCCATCGGCCGGATCATGTCGTGCTGAGGGAGGCTGCCGGGTCGACACAGAGCGACGATGAGATCGCGCCTTACCGATACGGGCCGCCGATGTCGCCGCACCTGGCGGCCGACCTGGCCGGCGAGGAGATCCAGCCAGGGCGCCTGCTCGACGCGGCGCGCGCCGCGGCTGCCGGCGCCGAGACGCTCGTCTGCGAGGGGGTCGGCGGACTGCTGGTGCCGCTGGCCATGGATTACCTCATCCGCGACTTCGCGGTGGACCTCGGGCTTCCGCTCGTCATCGCCGCCTCCCCCGGCCTCGGCACGATCAACCACGCCCTGCTGACGATCGAGGCGGCGCGGTCCGCCGGCCTCGAGGTCGCGGCGGTCGTCCTCACCCCCTGGCCGGAGAAACCCGGCCGGATCGAAGAGTCGAACCGCGAGACGATCGCCGCGCTGGGCAAGGTCGAGGTCGAGACGCTGCCGCGCCTCGACCTCAGCTCGCCTAGCTCCTGGCCGCCGCTAGCTCTGCCTCCTGGGCGGCCAGCTCCGAACCACCGGGATTGACGGCTGCCTCGACCGCCTCGACACTGATCCGCTTCGGCTTGGCGCGGATCGCGGCTGCCGCGATCGCGGCGCCGGCCAGCGTCACCGCGGCGGACACGGTCATCGCGTTGCTGAGCCCGTCGACGAACTGCTGAGGCGCCGCGGTCTCGAAGCTGCTCCCGGCGGCGCCCTGGAAGATCGCGCCGCTGACGGCGATGCCGAGGCTGCCGCCGACCATGCGGAACATCGAGAGGACACCCGAGGCGATGCCGGCTTTCTCCACGGCGACAGCGTTCATCGCGGCGCTGGTCATCGGCGACATCGTCAGCGCGATGCCTATGCCGAGCAGCATGAATCCCGGCAGGAGGTCGAGGTAGCCGGAGTTCACCGCGATCCCGGTGAAGCTGTAGAGCGATGCGGTGAGGAGCAACAGGCCGGCGACGATCAGCCAGCGCGGGCCGAAGCGATCGGCAAGCCTGCCGGCGACCGGCGCCACGCCGACGATCATCAGGGTCGAAGGCAAAAAGCGGACGCCCGCCTCCAGCGGCGAGTAGCGGAGGATGTCCTGCATGTAGAGGGCGAGGAAGAAGAAGACGCCCATCATCGCGAAGGTGATGATCAGGGCGACCACGACGGCGCCGAGGAAGTTGCGGTCGGCGAAGAAGCGGAACTCGACCATCGGCACCTTGACGCGCAGCTCGGTGAGGACGAAGGCCACCCCGCCCAGCACCGCGGCGGCCAGCAGGCCGACGATCCCGGCCGATCCCCATCCCCAGCTGTTGCCCTCGACCAGGGCCAGGACAAGCGCGGTGAGGCTGGCGGTTAGCGTTGCCACGCCGAGGTAGTCGACGTCGCGGCCGACCGTGGTGTCGCGCGACTCGCGCACCGCGAACAGGGTCGCCGTGACGGCGCCGATCGCGACCGGGATGTTGAGATAGAAGATCGCCCGCCAGCTGACGTGCTCGGTGAGGAATCCGCCGAGGACGGGCCCGACAGCGAGGGCAAGGGCGGAGACACCGGCCCAGGTGCCCATCGCCTTGCCGCGCTCGTGGGCGGGGAAGGCGTTGGTGATGATCGAGAGCGTGCCCGGCATCATCAGCGCCGCGCCGACGCCCTGCAGCACACGGCTGGCGACGAGGTCGGTGGCACCCTGGGCGAGGCCGGCGGTGGCCGAGGAGAGGGCGAAGATGACGACGCCGATCAGGAACATGCGGCGGCGGCCGAAGATGTCGCCCAGCCGTCCCCCGGTGGCCAGCAGGACGGCGAACGACAGCGTGTAGCCGTTGATCGTCCACTCGAGGCCGGAGATCGATGCGCCGAGATCGCGCTGGATCGAGGGCAGCGCGACATTCACGACGGTGTTGTCGAGCATGATCATGAACAGCGCGAAGCACATCGCTCCGAGCGTCCACCACTTGCGGTTGTCGTCGGTGATCAGATGGCTATAACGGGTCAAGCTGGTCCAACTCCCTTCAGGTGCTCATAGGTCTCGGCGATGTCCTCGCGGTCCATCAGCGAGTCGATCGCTGCGTCAAGCTTGCGGCGCTGGGCGGCACTGAGGCTTCCCGCGAACGCCTCCATCCCTGCCTGGCGGACGACGAGAAGCGTGTCGACCAGCTGCTTGCCCTTGGCGGTTATGGCGACGCGCCGCACACGGCGGTCATCGGGGTCCTCGAGGCGGGTGACGAGCTTCTTCTTGACCAGGGCGTCGACAGCCCGGCTCATCGAGGGGACCGAGACGCCGAAGGTCTCGGCCAGGTCGCTCACTTGGCGGGGGTCCCCCGCCTCGCCGAGGCCGCCGAGCTCGAGCAGCGCCTTGCACTGGGTCATCGAGAGGCCGGACTCCTCGATCACGCGCAGCTGGTTGCCGCGGTCGTAGAGGAAGACGTGGCGCAGCAGAGCGCTGAGCCGCGCCGCGGTGTCCTGTGCCTCGCCGCTCACCTCGGGCGGGACCATCTCATCGACGATCGCCGCAATCTCGTTCGCTTGCATGGCAACAATGGTTGCACAAACGCAACTATTTCTCCAGAGAAATATTTGTTCGTGTGACCCATATCACCTTTAAGCCGCAATCTGCGCGTGCCCCAGCCTCAAAGTTCCGGCCGAAGTCCGCTCTAGATTCGTCTGTGGCGATGTCAGTGGACCACGCTCAGCTCGATCGCGACCATCTCTGGCACCCGTTCACCCAGCAGCTTGGCTGGGTCGAGGAAGAGCCGCTGATGATCGAGCGGGCTGAGGGGGCGCAGCTGATCGACGACGAGGGCCGCCGCTATCTGGACGGTGTCTCCTCGCTGTGGTGCAACGTCCACGGGCATCGCCACGCAGGCATCGACGCCGCCGTGCATGAGCAGCTGGAGAAGGTCGCCCACTCGACCATGCTCGGCCTCTCCCACCCCGGCGCCGGCGAGCTTGCGGCGAAGCTGGTCGAGCTGGCGCCGCCGGGGCTGACCCGCGTCTTCTACTCGGAGTCCGGCTCGACCGCAACCGAGATCGCACTGAAGATGTCCTTCCAGTTCCAGCAGCAGCGCGGCGGGCAGCACGCGCGCCGGACCTCCTTCGTCCACCTGCGCGAGGCCTACCACGGCGACACGATCGGCTCTGTCTCAGTCGGCGGCATCGATCTCTTCCACGCGACTTACAGGCCGCTGCTCTTCGAGACGCATGCGGCGGAGCCGGGCGACGCAGCCGACCTCGAGCGCGTCCTCTCTTGCCATGAGGAAGAGATCGCGGCGCTGATCGTCGAGCCGCTGGTCCAGGGCGCCGCCGGGATGCTGGTCCACCCTCCCGGCTACCTACGCGCGGCGCGCGAGCTCTGCGATCGCTTCGGGGTGCTGATGATCTGCGACGAGGTCGCGACCGGCTTCGGCCGCACCGGGACGATGTTCGCCTGCGAACAGGAGGGGGTCGCGCCCGATCTGCTCTGCCTCGCCAAGGGGCTTACCGGTGGCTACCTGCCGCTGGCGGCGACGCTGGCCACCGAGCGGATCTACGAGGGCTTCCTCGGCGCGCCAGCGGAGCAGCGAACCTTCTTCCACGGCCACACCTATACCGGCAACCCGCTTGCCTGCGCGGCGGCGCTGGCCAGCCTCGAGGCCTTCGAGCAGGAGCGGACCCTTGAGCATCTGCAAGCGAAGATCGAGCTGCTGGAGAGGGAGCTCGACTCGGTCGCGGCGATGCCCGAGGTGGCGGAAGTGCGCCAGTGCGGCACCATGGTCGGCATCGACCTCGGCGAGCACGATCCGGCGCTCCGCCTCGGCCATCAAGTCACGCTGGAGGCGCGCAAGCGCGGCGCGATCGTCCGCCCGCTCAGCGACGTCGTCGTCTTGATGCCGCCGCTCTCGATCACAGAAGCGGAGTTGCGACGCCTTATCGAGATCACTGCCGAGTCGATCCAAAGCGCGGTCGTTTCGGCTTACCCACTCGCACAAGCAGCCTAGGCGCGCGGGTCCTGTCACGGCGCGAGATACGCTGAGTGAATGGGTGAGAGGAAACGCGGCCCCGCCGAGGCGCCGAATCTAGGTGAACCCTCAACTCCTCGGCCCTCGGCATCCGTCGTGCTGCTGAGGCGTGGCGGGAAGCATCAGAGCCGAGCCTTGGAGGTCCTGTTGCTCAAGCGGACCGAGGAGGCGAGGTTCATGCCGGGGGTCTGGGTATTCCCGGGCGGGGGTGTCGATCCCGAGGATGGCGATGGCGAAGCTGGGTACCGAGCCTGCGCTGTCAGGGAGCTGGAGGAGGAGGCCGGGATCGCCTTGCCGGCCGACGAGGAGCTTGTGCTGTTCTCGCGCTGGATTACGCCCGAGGTCGTCTCGCGGCGCTTCGACGCCTGGTTCTTCCTGGCGCTGGCGCCGGCACACACACCGCCGGAACCCGATGGCGTAGAGACGACCGAGGCGGCTTGGTACGAGCCACAGGTCGCGTTGGCCGCGCAGAAAAGCGGTGAGCTGGCGCTCGCCTTCCCGACGATCGCCCAGCTCGAGTCGCTGCTGCCCTTTCGCACGTCCGACGAAGCGATCGAGGCTCATCGCGACCGGACGGTGGAGCCGATCCTGCCGAAGGTAATCGGCACGCAGGACGAGCACCGGGTGGTCCTCCCAGGCGACCCCGACTACCCCGCCTGAGCCTTCCCTTCATCCGGAAAAGGCGCCAACCCGGCGTGCCAAGGGCCGGGCGCGTAGGTGTGGATGCCGCTCTCGTCCATCTCTCCCTGCAGGCGCCGGAACAGCTGACCGGCGTTTTTCAGCGCCTCTTTGAGTTCGGCCTCGCTGCGCTCGCGCAGGTGCCAGAGGAACCAGAGCTGGCGATCGTTGACTCCGAAGTCGATCTCGCCGGTCATCGTCGTCGTCCAGGCGAGGAAGCCGGGGCTGAACAGCTCGCGCAGCTTGACTGGGTCGTACTCGCTGGGCACGGTCGCCAGGAAGCGCTTGTTGAAATCGATCGACTCGAACTCGACCTTGCGGGCGAAGCGCTGGGTGACGACCTCGTGGCCCTCGATCGACTCGACGTTGAAGGCGGGGATCACCTGCGCCAGGTCGGGCATGTGCGCCTTGGCGAGTAGGGCGGTCGGCAGCAGCGCCTTGGCGAAGAGGCCGCCAACCTCCTTTTCGTCGGCGTCGCAGCAGGAGCCCCAGAAGCCTTCGGCCAGCTGCCCGGTGAGTCGATTGGACCCGCCGACGCAAAGCGCAACCGGCCCGTCCTTGGGATTGATCCCGCCGACCGGCTCGTAGGTGAGCTCGTGGCGCTCGCCGTAGCGCCGTACGATCTCGGCCCAGTCCTGCGCTTCCTGCTTTGCGCCCACGCCACGATCCTATGGGGGTAGGATGGGCCGCATGCTCATCGCAATCATCGTGGTCGTCGCGATCGTCGTCATCGCGGTCCTCTACTACATCTCCAAGCGCAACTCGATCATCGCCTCGCGCAACAGGGTCGACGAGTCGTGGAGCGGGATCGACGTGCAGCTGAAGCGCCGTCACGATCTCGTCCCCAACCTGGTCGAGACGGTCAAGGGCTACGCCGCTCACGAGAGCGAGACCTTCGAGAAAACCACGCAGGCGCGGGCGGCGGCGATGCAGGCCCAGAGCGTCGAGGAAACCGCGAAAGCGGAGCAGAAACTGACCCAGGCGCTGGCCGACGTGAAAGCGGTGGCCGAGAACTACCCGACCCTGCGCGCCACCGAGAACTTCCAGCAGCTCAGTCGCAACCTCTCCGAGCTGGAGGACGAAATCCAGGCCTCGCGGCGGATCTACAACTCCAACGTGCAGTCCTACAACACCGACATCCAGCAGTTCCCGGGCTCGATCATCGCCAACCAGGGTGGCTTCACCGCGCGCGAGTACTTCGAGATCGAGGACAAAGCCGACCGCGAGCCGGTCTCGGTCAGCTTCGATAAATAGGCGAAGTCTTCTAACCTTCCTGACATGAGCGCAACCACAGAGGCGACCCTCTGGATCTGCGAGAGCTGTGGGTTCATCTACGACCCGGCGATCGGCGATCCGGATGGTGGCATCCCGCCCGGTACCGCTTTCGAGGACATCCCCACCGACTGGTTCTGCCCCGTCTGTGGGGCGCGGACCACCGACTTCCGCCCAGTCGAGCCGGGCGAGGCCTAGGCCCCGGAGGACAGCCCGCCGTGACCTACGACTACGACTGGATCGTCGTCGGCTCGGGTTTCGGGGGGTCGGTCTCGGCGTTGCGCCTGGCCGAAAAGGGCTACAACGTCGCCGTGCTCGAGTGCGGCAAGCGCTTTGGCGACGACGATTTCCCCAACTCGACCGGGGACAGCCGCCGCTACTTCTGGGCGCCGCGGATGGGCATGAAGGGGATCTTCAGGCTCAGCATTTTCAAGGACATCGCCGTGGTCAGCGGCTCCGGCGTCGGCGGCGGCAGCCTCGGCTACGCCAACACGCTCTACGTCCCCCCCTCACCCTTCTTCGAAGACCCTCAGTGGGCCGACCTCGAGAGCTGGGAGGCGCGGCTCGCCCCCCACTACGAAACGGCGCAGCGCATGCTCGGCGTCGTCGTTCACGACAAGGACGACCCGGCCGACCAGTTGCTGCGCGAGCTGGGCGAGGAGTTGGGCGTCGGCGATACCTACCGCAAGACCCCGATCGGCGTCTACCTCGACAACCCGGGGAAGACCGTGCCCGACCCCTTCTTCGAAGGCGAGGGACCGGAGCGGACCGGCTGCATGCAGTGCGGGCGCTGCATGGTCGGCTGCCCGCACGGCGCCAAGAACACGCTGGTCAAGAACTACCTCTGGCTGGCCGAGCATCGCGGTGTCGAGGTTCAGGCCGAGCGCACGGTCAACGACATCCGCCCGCTCGGCCCCGCCGCCGACGGCAGCGAGGGCTACGCGGTCAGCAGCGAGCGCTCCGGCCTGCTGCACGGCCGCAAGCGGCGCACGCTGAAGGCGCGCGGCGTGATCGTCGCCGCCGGCCCGCTCGGCACCAACAAGCTGCTGCAGCGCTGCCGTCTCGGCGGCTCGCTGCCGCGCATCTCCCCGCGCCTGGGAGAGCTGGTGCGCACCAACAGCGAGAGCATCCTCGGGGTCAGGGTGCCGAAGGACTATCCCGACGACCTGACCAAGCGGGTCGCGATCACCTCGAGCATCTACCCCGACCCCCACACCCACATCGAGACCGTCACCTACGGCGAGGCCGGGGACTCGATGAGCCTGCTCAACACGCTGCTGGTCGGCGACGGCACCCGGGTCACGCGCCCGCTGAAGCTGCTCGGCCAGATCCTCCGCCACCCGCGCGACTTCGCCAAGATCATGTGGCCGAAGGGCAGCTCGCACCGCACGATCATCCTGTTGGTGATGCAGACTCTCGACAACGCGATCGCCCTGCGACCGAAGCTGAAGCGCAACGGCGAAGTGCGGCTGCAGACCGAGCAGGATCCCGAGAAGCCCAACCCGACCTTCATCCCGGCCGCCAACCAGGCGGCCGAATGGTTGGCCAAGCGCACCGGCGGGGTCGCGACGAGCTCAGTGACGGAGGCGGCGTTCAACATCCCGACCACCGCCCACATCCTCGGCGGCGCGGTGATCGGCCACAGCCCGGAGGACGGCGTCGTCGACTCGCGCCAGCGCGTCTTCGGCTACGAGAACCTGATGGTCTGCGACGGAGCGGCGATCCCCGCCAACGTCGGTGTCAACCCAAGCCTGACGATCACCGCCCTGGCCGAGCACGCGATGGCCGGGGTCCCACCGAAAAAAGAAGCTCAACCGAGGCCCCTCCCGAAAGCCGCGCAGCCAGCCGCGACCGTTTAGGCCATCCCGGTAGGGGTGGAACGTCTTGGTACTTTTGGCCACGGCGATTCGCGGAGAATCGCCAACGCAACACCCAAAAAGTTAAGTGGAACCCCTACCGGGATGGCCTCAAGCTACTCGGTGAAGCGGCTTTCGACGAAGGGCCAGTTCACGACGTTCCAGAAAGCGTCGATGTAGTCGGGGCGTTTGTTCTGGTACTTGAGGTAGTAGGCGTGCTCCCAGACGTCGCAGCCGAGCAGCGGGATGCTGCCGTCGGTGACCGGCGAGTCCTGGTTCGGGGTCGAGACGACCGCGAGCCCCGAGCTGTCCTTGACCAGCCAGGCCCAACCGGAGCCGAAGCGGGCGATGCCGGCTTCTTTGAACTTCGCCTTGAACTCGTCGAGCGAGCCGAAGGTCTCGTCGATCGCCGCGGCCAGGTCGCCGCTCGGCGCGCCGCCGCCGTCGGGGCTGAGCATCTGCCAGAAGAGCGAGTGATTGAAGTGGCCGCCGGCGTTGTTGCGGACGGGGCCTTGCTTGTCCCCCGGCAGGCTGCTGAGGTTGCGCAGCACGTCCTCGACCTCGCGGTCGGCCCACTCGGTCCCCTCCAGGGCGCCGTTCGCTTTGTCGACGTAGGCCTGGTGGTGCTTGTCGTGATGGACCCGCATCGTCGCCTCATCGATGTGGGGCTCGAGCGCGTTGTAGTCGTAGGGAAGGTCGGGAACCGAGAAAGCCATCTGGAACTCCTTGTTTTCGATTTCGAAGTCCTGCGGGAGCCTAGCTGCTTGCTAGCTTGTCTTCGGAGTGGCTGCACGGCCTTGCGTCGAGGGCTCGAGGGCGGCATCGGTTCGGGAGCCGACCCGGCATTGAGCTATGGAATTGAAGCTGCAAAAAGACGATGAGCTGTGGCGGCGCTTTGCGGAGAGCCGCGATCCCGCCATGCGCGAAGAGCTGATTCGCCGCAATATGCCCTTCGCCAAAAGGCTGGCGTTGCGCTACCGGGGAGCCAGCGAGTCCTTCGACGACCTGCTCCAGGTGGCCAACCTCGGCCTGCTCAACGCCGTCGATCGCTTCGACCCCGAGCGCGGCATCCCCTTCACCGCCTTCGCCTCCCCGACCATCCTCGGCGAGCTCAAACGACACTTCCGCGATCGGGTCTGGACCGTGCGGGTGCCACGCCGGCCTGCACGACCGTATGGCGGAAGTCGACAAAGCGATCACCGAGCTGACCAAGCAGCTCCAACGCTCGCCCACGGTCGGCGAGATCGCCGCGCGGCTGGATGTGGAGCAGACCGACGTGCTCGAAGTGATGGAGGCAAACCACAACCGCCGGCCGCTCTCACTCGACCGACCGGCAGGCTCTGAGGACTCAGAGGAGTCGGCGCCGACCGAGTGGATCGGCGAGGAGGACGGGGGCTTCGAGCTGGTAGAGGGCCGGATCGCCCTCGACGCGGCGCTGCCCCACCTCGACGAGCGCGAGCGGCTCGTGTTGCGCCTGCGCTTCGCCGAGGACATGACCCAGTCTCAGATCGCCGAGCAGATCGGCCACTCGCAGATGCACGTCTCGCGCATCCTGCGCCGCGCTCTCGCTCGGATCCGGGAGCAGATCAGGGAGCAGCAGCAAAGCGAATGACCAGATACTCGCCGTCGCCGGATTCCTCGACGCTGAGCTCGTCCGCCAGCGCCTCCAGCGAGCCGCCGACGTCCGGGATCTTCGAGCTCCTCGCGGATACGGCTCGCCGCACCCGATTCCATCGGTCCGAGGCGCAGGTCGATCCCACCCTCACGCTCGTCGAGGCCGAGCCTCACCCGGCCATCGCTGAACCGCTCAGGCGCGGCCCCAGCGATCGCGTCGGTCATCAACACCACATCGGACACACGATCGACGGAGAGGTCCCGGCGCGCCGCCAGCGCGCCGACCACGCGGGCCAGCACCGGCGCGAGCACCTCGGAGCGATCGATCACCATCTCGGTGCGATCGGCCGGGAAGGGCTTCATCTCGACCGGATCGCCGCTGCCGTTGGTGCCACCGCCACGCAGGGGGACGCGCATCCGCACCACGGTCCCTTCCTCGATCCCGCCCGAGATCGAGAAGCTGCTCGAGAGGGCAGCGATCAGGGAGAGGCCGAGGCGCAGGCTGTCGCGCTCGGTGTCGGCCTGCGGCCTGATCCCGCCGCCCTCGTCGCGGACGACCACCGTCAGCCCGCTCTCGTCCGCCTCGGCCTCGACGGTCAGCGGCCCCGGTTGCCCTTGGTAAGCGTGGACGACGACGTTCATGCAGGCCTCGGTGACGACGGTCTTCAGATCCGCCAGCCCGGGTTCGTCCATACCGATCTCCTCTGCCAGACCCGCAAGGGCGTGGCGGATAACGGCAACGTTCTCGGATTTTGCGGGTAGCACCATCTGCAGCCCCTTGGGCCTGTCTTGGATCGCCTGAGTGTTTGAGCTGGACCCCATCCGTGCCGCCGAGAGACTGGCTCTCGCGGAAACGAGCATAGTCGTAGGACTCCTGAGATTTCTGGCTACCCTCCGCCTTCGGGCACAAACCACCGCGGCTGACAGGCCTCGCCCAGGCGCCTGCTCAGGGCCGGGCCTGCGGTAGGATCGGCCGGTGAGCCCAGTTCCTTTCGAGGTGGAGAGCGAGGAGCTCGAGGACGGCATTCGCACGTTCACCGTCCGCGGCGAGCTGGACATGAACACGGCGCCGGAGCTCGAGCAGAAGCTCGATGCCGCCCTGTCGACATTCCGATGCCTCGATCGTTCTCGACCTCTGCGAGTGCGAGTTCATCGACTCGACCGGGATCGCCCTGATCGTGCGCGCCTGGCAGCGCCTCGAGGCCGACGAGGGTCAGGGTCGCCTGGTCCTCTGCTCCCACAATCATCAGGTCCGTCGGCTGCTGAAGATCACCGGGGTCGAATCGTCGATCTCGATGCACGAGCGGCGCGACGCGGCACTGGCCGAGCTGCGCGGCTGAGGGCTCTCCCCGGACCCCTAGAAGCGCCTGGGCGTCAGCTCGGGCTCGCTTCGCAGCGCCCCGGCAGTAGCGACGAAGCGGACGCCGCCTGCTCGGGATCGGGGAAGACTTCGCCGCGCACGAAGTGGCCCTCGCTCACCTGCCAGATCCACGCGACCGGCAGGTCCCGGATCCCCTGCTCCCGGCTGCGCGCGTAGACGCGACCCCGGATCAACAGCGTGTCGCCATTGCGCTGCAGCTCGCTGGGGGTGATCCGAAGCTCTTCCCAGACCTCGGCCACGTCGACCAGGTAGGCACGCAGGCCATCCGGTCCCACGTAGGGGGCATCGCGACCGATCGCTTCCGCGGTGACGACGGGGAAGAACTCAAGTCCCTCGTCGCAGACGGCGACGATCTCCTCGCTGTCGCGGCGATTGAAGGCGTCATAGAGCCGCTCGACCAAGGCCATCTGCGGATCAGCCATTGCCCTCCTCCAGGCTCCCTACGTTTACGGGCGGCGCCCATACCTCCGCCTCAGCGCCCGCCGAAGCCCGATTCGAAGCGCGCGCGATGGCGAGCATCGCCACATCGTCGTCGAGCTTCCCCTCGGTGAAGGCGTGCAGAGATGCCTCGAGTCGTTGCAGCGCCATCGCCGGGTTGGAGGTGCCGCCGAGTTCGGCCCGCAGCCTCGCCTCGCCGAAGCGCCCTTCCGCTCCCTGCGCCTCGGCGATTCCGTCGGTGACGATCACCAGCTGCTGCCCTGGCTCGACCTCGCAGCGGGCGATCCTCCACTCGGCATCGTGGAAGGCACCAAGCACCGGGTCGGCGCTCGCCACCTCGCTGACGCTCTCGGCATCGACCAGCAGCGGCGGCGGGTGGCCCGCGACCGCCAGGCGCACCGGTTCGAAACGATCCTCGCTGAGCGTCAAGGCCGCGAGGCTGCATAGGGCGGAATCGCCTCGCGCCAGCAGGGCGCGATTGAGGGTCTGCAGGGCGACCAGGGGGTCGTCGGTGAGCACGGCGGCGGTGCGCAGGGTGTAGCGGGCGACCGCGGTGATCGAAGCGGCATGAGCACCGCGGCCGGTCACGTCGCCGATCACCAGCATCCAACCCCCCGGCACGCGAAAGACGTCGTAGAAATCGCCGCCGACCTCGTTCTCGGCCCCCGCCGGCCGGTACATCGCGGCAACCGACCAGCCCGGGATGTGGGGCAGTGGCGAAGGCAACAGGCCACGCTGCAGCGTCTCGGCGATCTCGGCCCGCGCCTGCTCGGCGCGCTCGAGGTCGGCGAAGAGGCCGGAGTTGTCGAGCGCGAGCGCGACGCGGCCGGAGAGGATCCAGGCGAAGTGCGCGTCTTCGCGCCGGTAGCGCCGGCGCGACCAGGCGACCCCGATCGTCAGCGTCCCGGTCACTTCGCCGCGTGCTTGCAGAGCGACCGTGATCGCCGAGCGCATGCCCAAGCTGCGCAGGAAATCGAGATCCTCGGCGTCGTCGTGGGCCAGCTCGCGCAGGTCCCGCTCGGATACGCGCTCGTAGAAACGTGGCTCCAACGCCGAGCGGCTCTGGCCCTCGACCATCGGCTGCGGCGTCGAGGGAAGGCGCTCGGCAAGCCCCTGCTCGAACTCCGGTTTTCCGCCCCGGTCCGACGCGAACGGCGACGCGGCTGGGGACGCGATCCTCGTCGAGCACGTCGATCATGCAGAAATCGGCCAACTCGGGCACCAGGATGGCGCAGATCGCGTCGAAGGTCTCCTCCAACGAGCCACCGGCCTCGGAAACCGTGGCTACTTCGCCGAGGATCTGGAAGCGCCGCCTCGCCTTGCGCTCACGGCGGATCGTGATCGCCAAAACGAGCGCGATCAGAAGGGCTGCGACGGCCCCCACGATTATCGCGATCCAGTCGATTTCCCCTCACCCTCCGATCCGTTGATTCCTACTGAAAACACAGTAACCGCCACCGGTTGAAATGTCTATCGGTCGACTCCGAGCAGGCTGCGAGGCCAGAGGCCGCGGGCCCGGACGACGTTGAGCTCGGCGCTGAGCACGGTGAGCGTCGCACCGAGCTGAATCCACACGAGAAGCCCGAGGACGAGGGCAAAGGTGCCATAGGCCGGCGTCGCGTTGCGAATCTGGTGGGAGACGAAGTAGCCGCCAACCAACTGCAGGACAGACCAGCAGACCGCCGCGAGGGCGATTCCCGGCAGCAAGGCGCGCAGGGACGTAGACCGCTGTCCCAAGAACGCGAAGACGGCGCCGAAGACGACCGCGTTGACGCCGATCGAGACCGCAATGCCGGCGAACGGACCAAGCAGACCGGCGCCGCCGCCGACCAATCCCGAGGCAACCGTCGAAGCGATCGTCAATGCGCCGAGCACGAAAAGGAGAGCGAGCGCCCGCAACCGGGAGGCGAGGAAGCCGGAGCGATCGCGGCGAGACACAGCCCAAACCCGGTCGAGCGCCCTCTCCGTCGCGAGCACGACACCGAGGCCGGCCCAAAGCGAACCGACGATGCCCACCGCCAAGGCGATGCCGTTGCCTTCGAGCGAGCTCAACTTGATCTGATCGCCAATCACCGGGAACTGGGCGAGCGTGGAGTCGACCGCTTCCTGGCGCAGGTCGGGGTTGCCCGCAAGCACATAGCCGAGCACCGTGGTGAGCACCAGCAGAAGGGGAAAGAGGGAGAAGAAGGCCCGGTAGGCGATCAACGCGGCGAGATCGCCGCCATCGTCATCGCCGAACTTCTTGACCACCGCAGCGGGTAGCGCCAACGGCGTGTGACGCTGCTGATAACGATCGAGGGCTCGCAGCGGCCTCTGGGCATCCATGAGCCCTGCGTACCCGCCTCGCCTCCGCTTAGGCGATTCCCTCGAACTCGTACTCGCGCAGGAAGCCCTCGAAGAGGCGGCGGTGGCCCTGCTCGTCACGGAGAATCGCGATCGTCATGTCCTGCGTGACCGGATCGACGCCGTCGGTCTCCTCGATGATTCGGGTGTAGTGCTCGATCGCGCCGGTCTCCGCCTTGATCACGCCGCGGATGATGTGAACGATGTCGGTCTGCTCCGCGGGCGGCTGGAGGAAGCTCTGCTCGGCGGCGAAATCCTGCGAGCCCGGCACCACCCCATAGAGCTCCTTGATCCGCGCCGCGAATTGCTTGGCGTGGCCGAGCTCCTCTTCCACGTCCTCGGCCAGCGACTCCTTGATCTCCTGCGCGCGCACCCCGTCGAGATTGACCGATGCGGCGATGTAGCTCATGACGGTCTCGATCTCCATCCAGTAGGCCTTTTTGAGCAGCTCGACGACGTGTTCCCTGGCCTCCAGGTTGGCGCTGTCGAAGATGCCCTTGCTGGGGGTCGGCGCTGAAGCCTCCATCGTTCCTCCGTTCAGATTTGCGGAATACGGGCGCAACTACCCGCTCGTTGCGGGATCAATCGCGGCGATGCCCTAGCCATCCGAAGCTCAGCCCATACTGTCGACGGATTGGTTTTGCCCACGAATGGGATGGGTATGGATCTACCGATGGAGGATCGGAAGCGCGTCGCACGTGGCGTCCCTCCCCGCGGCTGCCCAGAGGGACGATCACAGCTGCACGCAGAGTGCCTGATCGAGGGACTCGATCCCGTCGTTGAGGTCACGGTGCGGGTGCGACAGACGGTCGAGCGACAAGTCCTCGACGCAAGGGGCGAGCCAGTCGACTTCATGGTCATCGCCGGTACGCGCTACGCCAGCCGCGAGGAGTCCGTCGAGCACGAGGTCTCGATCCCCTCGCTCCCGGGCCGCACAGCGCGCATCGAGCCGGCGGGCACAAGACGAGCGGAGCTTGTCGAGAACGGCGTCCCGGTGGGAGCCCTGAATTGGGAATGGGAACCTCTCCATGCGACGGTCGAAGCGTGGGTCGACGAGATCGCTCCCGGGTTGCGTTGCGTTCGGGTCAGCGTCGCCAATCGGCTCGAATGGGACGGTGGCGAGTCCCGGCAGCCCCTGTTGCGATCGCTTTACTCGGTCGAGGTCGTCATGCACAGCCCCGACGGCGCCTTCGCGTCCCTGGCCGATCCCCCGATCCATTTGCGCGAGCAATCCGGGGCCTGCCATAACGAGGGTCTCTGGCCAGTCCCGATCGGGAAGGCCGGCGATCGACACACGATGCTCGCTTCGCAGATCCGACTACAGGACTATCCGCACGTCGTCCCGCAGACCGACCCCATCTCCTTGGGTCGTGACAATGTCGCCGGCAGGAGAACGATTGCCGGCATCCCCCACGCCGCCTGAAGCCCGCCGAATGGCCCCAAAGGGGCGGCTCTGAGATAATCGCCGCCATCGGGGCGTGGCGCAGCCTGGTAGCGCGCACCGTTCGGGTCGGTGAGGTCCCCGGTTCAAATCCGGGCGCCCCGATTAGAGACCGGCGTCGCGTCAGATCTGGATCTCGCGGGCGACCCGCGAATCGAGGTCATAGATGAAACCGGCCACCTCGATCTCAGCCGGGAGAAGCGATGAGCCTCCGATCGAGAGAACATCCTCTCGGAGGGACTCGACCGGGTCGACGATGGTGAGGAAGTCCACCTCTGGATCCGCGCCGGGGGGAAGCAGGTCGCGTATCTGCTCGTCGGAGTGCGCGGCCATGGCGCAGTCCGTGTGGTGGAAGACGAGGATCCTCCTTGTCCCCAGCGCACACGAAGCCGCAAGGGAGCGCAGGACGTCGTCGGTCACGCGACCGCCCGCGTTGCGAATGATGTGCACCGGCGTGGGCCAATCGTCGAGGAAGCCGGCGGCGTCGAGGCGGGCATCCATGCAGGCGACGACGGCGATGCGTCGATCTTCAGACATGGGTCGGTCAGCTGACGGCTTCAATCGCCCGTTCCGCCTGGCCGAGGCTCGGACCGTCCTGAAGGGTGCGGGTGCCGCTCGGTCCGCTGACGATCATCGCCACGCCGGTGCGGATACCGAGCTTGGTCCCGAGTTCTCCGTCGGCTTCGAGTCGTTTCGCCATCGCTCCTCCGGAGCCACCTTCGCGATCCAGTGCTTCCTGCCATTCCGGGACGTCGAGTTCGCCGATCGAGCCGGCCAGCGAGGCCATGAAGTCATTGTCGATCCCAAACCGTTCCGCCTCCGCCTGGTTGAGGAAGAAGAGATAGGTGTATTGCCAGCCGTAACCCTGCTGTGCCGCCGCTTCGGCCCCAAAGAAGCCGAGCTCGAGCGGATTTTCGGCGACCGAGTAGTGGCGCATCAACAGCTTCACCGATCCGGGGCGCACGTAGCTTTCGGTCAGAGCGGGAATCGTGGCGAGAAAGTCGGCGCGACAGTTGCCGCACTGGAGATCGTTGAAGACCTGGATCGAGACCGACGCATCGGACGATCCGAGCCGATCCCCTTCCTGCGGAACCCCGCCGAAAAGCTCCTGAGCAGTGGAGATGCCTTCGATCTGGACGAAGTTGTTGTCGGCCTTCTTGGTGGAGATGCTGACCAGCGCGTAGCCGAGCGCCCCGAGCGCCAAGGCAAGCGCGAGGATCACCCAGAGGCGGCCCCGGCGAGGTATCGGAGTGGCGGCGACTTCGGACACCCCTGCATTATCGCGAGCCGGCGCTCCCGCCGGCCGATCTACGCAAACTGCATCCGCATCCGTTTGACACGTCCGCCCTCCGGGGTAAAACTGGGCTACCCGATTTCAACTACCTGGGAGGTCCGCCGTGGCCAATCACCTCACCCCGTCCGAGCTTGCCGACGAGTTGCGCATGAAACGGCAGGAGGTGATCGGCAAGTGCGTCGAGATGCACGTCCCGATCTTCCACGGTCGGATCGACAAGTCGCTCTTCCAGACCTCGCTCCGCCGAGCCACCGAGCAGCAGGCGCGGCGCCACGCTTCGACTGCATAACCCCTCGCTAACCGTCCACTAGACTCCCCGCCGTGGAGGAGCGGGGAACCAAATCGACCACGCTCGCGGACCTGCTTCCGCGAGCCGCGAAGCTTTACGGCAGCGCTCCGGCGATTCAGTTCAAAGACGGCGAGCAGTGGGTGAAGCGCAGCTTCGTCGAGGTCGAGGAGACAGTACGCAAGCTCGCCCTCGGCCTGGTCGACCTCGGCGTCGCCAAGGGCGACAAGGTCTCGATCCTCGCCAACACCCGCCCCGAGTGGACCTACTTCGATTTCGCCGCGCTCTCGATCGGCGCCACCGTCGTGCCGATCTACCAGACCAACTCGCCCGAGGAGTGCCAGTACGTGCTGGAGAACTCCGACGCCAAGGTCGTCGTGGTCGAGGACGACGAACAGCTGGAGAAGATCCGCGCCGTCCGCGACCAGTTGCCGCTGCTGGAGCAGGTGGTGCGGATGACCGGTGCCAGCGACGACGCGATCTCCCTCGAGGATCTGTCCGCGCGCGGCGAAACCCGGGACGCCGGCGAGTGGGAGCGACTCTGGCAGGCAGTTACCCCACAGGACATCTGCACGTTTATCTACACGTCGGGGACGACCGGGCCGCCGAAGGGCTGTGTGATCAGCCACGGCAACTACCGGGCGATGCTCGACATGGTCAACGACACCAGCGTGATCGAAGGCGAAGACGTCACCTACCTCTACCTCCCCCTCGCCCACTCCTTCGCCCTGCTGATCCAGCTGGGCAGCTTCGACCTCGGCGCGACGATCGCCTACTGGGAGCGGGACCCGCTGAAGATCATGCCCAACCTGGCCGAACTGAAACCGACCTACTTCCCCTCGGTGCCGCGGATCTTCGAGAAGATCTACACCCTCGCGACCAGCAGCATGGAAAAAGAGGGCGGCCTCAAAAAGGCCGTCTTCGACTGGTCGATCCGGGTCGGCGGCAAGGTGCGCGAGTTGGAGCGCTCCGGACGTCAACCCGGTTTCCTGCTGCGCAAGCAGTACGAATTCGCCGACAAGAAAGTCCTCTCGAAAATCCGCGGCCTCTTCGGCGGCAAGCTGCGCCTCGCGGTTTCCGGCGCCGCCCCGATCAGCCCCGACATCCTGCGCTTCTTCGACGCCGCCGGGGTGCTCGTGCTCGAGGGCTGGGGGATGACCGAGACGTCAACCGCGGCGACGATCTCCTCGCCGGAAGATTTCAAGATCGGCACGATCGGCAAACCCTTCCCGGGTTGCGAGATCAAGATCGCCGAGGACGGCGAGATCCTGGTCAAGGGCCCCAACGTCTTCCAGGGTTATTACAAGAACGACGAGGCAACCCAAGAGACGATCGTCAACGGCTGGCTTCACACCGGCGACCTCGGCTCGATCGACGCCGACGGCTTCATCACGATCACCGGGCGCAAAAAGGACATCATCATCACCGCCGGGGGCAAGAACATCACGCCGGCCAACCTCGAGGGCGAGATCAAGCAGCACCCGCTGGTCTCCCAGTGCGTGGTCGTCGGGGACCGGCGGCCCTATCTGGTGGCTTTGGTCACGCTCGACCCCGAAGAAGCAACCGCCTACGCAAAGGAGCACGCCCTGCCCGAAGATCCCGCGCAGCTCGCAGCCAACGGCGACGTGCGTGAGGCCATCGAGGCACACCTGGCCAAGGTCAACGAGAAATTCGCCAGGGTCGAGCAGGTCAAGAAGATCGCGATCCTCCCCGAGGACCTCTCACAGGAAAGCGGCGAGCTGACTCCGACCCTGAAGGTCAAGCGCGCCGTCGTCGCCGACAAGCACCAGGACGAGATCGAGCAGCTCTACGCGGGCTGAGGTCCGGGCTTCAGGAGGCCTCGCCGCGAAGCAGCGCCGAGGTGGTCTGCTCCAACACGCGGCGCCAGGCCGAGGCCTGCTCCGGCTCCTCTTCGGAGGCGCGCTCGACCGCACGACGCACCCGTCGCTCGGAGATCTCGAGCCCATGGCGCTCGGCGATCTCCTTGTAGCGATCGTAGTCTTGGGCGAGGGTGGCGGTGACCGACTCGAAGCCGTGGCGGGCGATCTTCAGCCGTCGCGAGTAGTCCATGATCGGCGTGCCGAACATCAACTCGTCGTTGGGCTCGGGCTCGACCAGGATGATGTCGACCCCCGGGTATTTCTCCTGCCAGCGGGCGACGGCCTCGTGCAGACGGGCGTGGGCGATCAAGCGGAAGGTCTGATTGGCGATCGCCGGCAGCCCCATGTCGGAGACCCGGCGCACGCGCGTCCCGAACACCGTCGGGATCGTCTGCTCGAAATCGTTGACATAGGGCACGAGCGGGTTCACCACGATGATGAACTTGGCGCCCTTCTCGACCGCGATGTCGACGTTGGTGGTCGAACGGATGCCGCCGTCGACCAGCTGCCGGCCCTTCAGGTCGACCGGCTTATAGACGATCGGCAGCGCGGTCGAGCACTCGATCGCCTTCGATATCGGCACGTCGTCCCAACCCTCCTCGCCGAAGACGAGGCGCTCGCAGGTATCGAGGTCGGTCGCGGTGAGGTAGAGCTCTTTGTCGAGCTGACGGAAGTCGTTGATGCCGCCGGAGTCGGCGAGCGCCTGCTCGACGTAGTCGGCGATCCCGCCGCCCGAGTAGAGACCGGTCGGCAGCGCCTCGGCGAGGCCGACGCCGATGTCGATCGCCGAAAAATCCCCCATCTGCACCAGCCTGCGCATCAGCTCCAGCGAGCGCAGCGGCAGCATCGCGGCCTTCTGCATGAAACCGAGGTAGTTGAACTTCAGCACCTTGTCGAGGTCGAGATCGTCGAGCTCCGATGCCACCCGCTTGTTGATCACCTGCATCATTTCGTCTGGAGTGATGCCGTTGGCGAGCATCGTGGCGACGAAGGAGCCGGCACTGGTGCCGACGTAGACGTCGAAGCTGTTGACGGTGCTGTTGACGGCGAGCAGGTCGAGTGCGCGCAGGGCACCGATCTCATAGACGCCACCGGTGAAGCCACCGCCGCCGAGGACCAGGGCGGTCTTCGAAGGCCGCTTTCGACCCTTGACCCGTTTACGCCGGGTGGGGGTCTCGATATCGACGACCTTGCCCATAAACATGGATTATCCCAGACGGGGCGGGCAGTCCCCGTCCCGGCCGTCCAGGGCGCTACCTTGCGTCCCGCTTGTGTTGGAACTAGCCATGAGACGGTCTTGGATCCTCTGCAGCCTGATAGCTGTTCTGCTTCTCCTGCCAGCGGGAGCGAGCGGGGCTGGCAATTTCTGCCAGCAGATGCGGGAACGGCTGGTCTATGGCGGCGGATCGGCGAGTGGGCTGTTCGTGATCGACGCGGAAAGCGGCAAGCCCGTCTGCGCGCGGGCGGCAAAGACGCCGCGGATCCTGGCCTCTAATACGAAGCTGTTCACGACCTCGACCGCCCTCTCCCGTTTCGGGCCCGAATACCGCATTGTCACCAAGCTGCTCACCGACGGCAAGATCGACGCCGCTGGCGTCCTCCACGGCAGCCTCTACCTGCAGGGAGGCGGCGATCCGGCGCTTGGCGTGCCCTCGTTCTACGACCGCTATGGCGGCGGCCTTGGCACCAATCTGCTCTTGCTCGGCTCGCAGCTCCGCGTCGCCGGCGTGCGCGCCGTGACCGGGCGGCTCTACGCCGATGACAGCATCTTCGATCGGCTGCGCGGCGTCGCCGATTCGGGCTACGCGACCAGCCCCTACATCGGGCCGCTCTCGGGACTTTCGTTCGACTCCGGCTACCGCGGCTCGATCTCCGAAGGCTTCGCTCCCGATCCCGCGATCCTTGCGGCCGCAAAGCTGGACGGAGCGCTGCGCTCTGGCGGGATCAAGATCCGCGCCGGGGTCGCTCAAGGCACTACGCCGACCGGGGCCGAAGCGCTCGCCAGCGTGCGCTCGCCGACGATGTCGCAGCTGGTCGAGGCGACCGACGTCTACTCGAACAACTTCTTCGCCGAGATGCTGGCGAAGCTGCTCGGCGCCCACTTCGACGGCGCCGGAACCACCCAGGCCGGAACGGACGTGGTCGAGCGCTTCGCTCACAGCCAGGGCTCGGGGATCCAGGCAATCGACGGCTCCGGCCTGACCCGTGGCAACCGCGCCTCCCCGGCCCAGGTCGTGGGCCTCCTGCAGGCAATTCGCGGGGCAGCGATAGGCGACGAATTCATCCAGGACCTGGCGCTTGCCGGCCACGAAGGGACGGTTGCCGATCGCATGCACGGAACCGCCGCCTACGGTCGCTGCCGCACCAAGACCGGCACGCTTACCGGCGTCAGCGCACTCTCCGGCTACTGCTTCAACCGCGACGGCAAGACGATGATCTTCTCGATCCTGATGAACAGCGTCAGCGACCTCAGCTTGGCTCACTATGAGCAGGACAAGATCGCAGCTCTCGTCGCTTCCTACTGAGGGCCGGAGGAGGGGGTACCCGGCCTATTCGAGCAACGTTCGCAGACCAGCTTCGTTGAGAACTTCGACCTCTAGCTTCTCTGCCTTGGCCAGCTTGGAACCTGGGTTCTCGCCGGCGACGACGTAGTCGGTTTTCTTCGAGACCGAGTTGACCACCTTGCCGCCGGCGGCCTTGACCAGTGCCGCGGCCTCCTCACGGGTCAGCTCGGGCAGGGTGCCGGTCAGCACCAGCGTCCTCCCCTCCAGCGGCCCGCCTTCGAGGCGCCGTTCCGAGGCGTCCTGCTCGAGGCGCAGGCCCTTCTCGCGCAGCTTCTCGACCAACTTCCAGGTCGGCTCGTCGGCGAGCGACTCGGCAATCTGCACCGCCATGATCGGCCCGACGCCCTCTACCTCCTCGATCGCCTCTGGGTCTGCCTCGTGCAGCGCATCGATCGAGCCGAGGTGGTCGGCGAGCGCCTCTGCCGTCACGTAGCCCACTCCCGGCAGCCCGAGGGCGTAGAGGACGCGCTTGAAAGGACGCGAGCGCGAGGCGTCGATCGCCGCCAGCAGGTTGCGGGCGGAGACCTCGGCGAAGCGGTCCATGCCCACGAGCTGCTCCTCGGTCAGGTCATAGATGTCGGCGACGTCGGCGATCAGGCCTTCCTCGAGGAAGCGCATCGCCTGCTTCTCGCCGAAGCCGTCAATGTCCATCGCCCCCTTGCTGACAAAGTGCTTGACGTGCTGGAAGGACTGGCCGGGACAGCCGGTGCGGTTGGGGCAGATCGTGAACACCGCGCCCTCGGGCTTGACGGTCTCCGTGTCGCAGGCGGGACACCGTTTCGGTGGCTTCGGCTTGGGAGCGCGCTTGTTCTTGCGGGGCAGTTTCGGCGAGACGACTTGGGGGATCACGTCGCCGGCGCGCATCACCACCACCTCGTCGCCCACCCGCACGTCCTTGCGTTCCAGGTCCTCCTCGTTGTGCAGGGTCGCCGTGCTGACGGTGACGCCGCCGACGTGGACCGGCTCGAGCATCGCAAAGGGCACCAGGTGGCCGGTGCGGCCGACGTTCCAGACGACGCTGTTCATCCTCGTCATCGCCGTCGTCGGGGGGAACTTCCAGGCGATTGCCCAGCGCGGCTCGCGCCCGACCACGCCCAGCTCGCGCCACAGCGCCCGCTCGTCGACCTTGACGACGACGCCGTCGATCTCGTAGTCGAGCATCTCGCGCCGTTCCTCCCACCAGTGGCAGCGCTTGACCACGCTCTCCACCCCGCGGTGATGGGCGGTGTCGGGGTTGACCTTGAAGCCACGTTCGTCCAACCACTCGACCTCGTCCATGTGGGTGGCGAGGTCGAGCCCGCGGACCGCGCCGATCCCGTAACACCAGGTCGAGAGGGGTCGTTCGGCTGCCAGCGCCGGGTCGAGCTGGCGGATCGAGCCCGCGGCCGAGTTGCGCGGGTTGGCGAAGGTCGGTTCCTCGGCTTCGGCGCGGCGCTCGTTGAGGGCTTTGAAGGCGGCGATCGGCAGGTAGACCTCACCGCGGACTTCGATCAGCTCGGGCGCGTCGGAGATTCGCAGCGGCACCGAGCCGATCGTGCGCAGGTTCTGGGTCACGTCCTCGCCGATCCGGCCGTCGCCGCGGGTGGCGCCGCGCACAAGTACCCCGTCCTCGTAGGTCAGCGAGATCGCCAGGCCGTCGATCTTCGGCTCGGTCGTGTAGCTGAACTCCGAAGCGGCGATGTCGAGTCGTTTGAGATGGTTGGCGAGTCGGTTCTCCCAGGCGCGCAGCTCTTCCTCGTTTCGCGCGTTGCCGAGCGAGAGCATCTGCTCGACGTGCTCGACCTGCTCGAAACGGTCGAGTGGGGGCGCCCCGACCCGCTGCGTCGGCGAGTCCGCCGTGCGCAGCCCGGGGTTGTCTGCCTCGATCGCCCGCAGCTCGTCGAGCAGCGCGTCGTAGGTGTCATCGCCGACCTCGGGTTCGTCGAGGACGTAATAGAGCCGGTTGTGGCGCTCCAGCTCCTGCCGCAGCTCCGCGGCGCGCTGTGCGTCGCCCTCGCTCACGCCGCCGGGGCGCAGGCGGCCAGCATCTCCTCGAGCCGCCATCCGCGCAGCCGGTCGAGCTCGCCATGGTCGGTGAGGTCGAAGTGGATCGGCGTGACCGCGATCCGCCCTTGCGAGATCGCCATCAGGTCGGAACCCTCGAGCTCCTCGAAGCCGGGCTGCCAGCCGTAGATCTCGTAGCGGCGCCGGCCGTCGTCGTCCTCGGAGACGAGCTTCAGCTCGTCGTTGTAGACGCGTTTGCCGAGCTTGGTCACCTCGATCCCGGTCGGCTCGCCGGCCGGGCAGTTGACGTTGATCAGCGTCTTCGGCGGCATCGGCTCGTCTGCCAGCGCCCCGACGAGCTGGGCGACGAACGCTGCCGCGACCGCGAAGTCGAAGCGACCGCTGACGTAGCCCATGCCGCCCCCGGAGGACTGTTGGGAGATCGCCACAGCGGGGATACCGAGCACGATCCCCTCGAAGGCTGCGGCGACGGTGCCGGAGTAGGTGATGTCGTCGCCCAGATTGGCGCCGTGGTTGATCCCGGAGACGATCAGGTCGGGCCGGTGCCCGACCAGACCCAGCTCGGCGAAGCGGACGCAATCGACCGGGGTGCCGTCGGTGGCGAAACCCCGGTCACCATCGCCGAACTCGACCTCCTCGACCGTCAGCGGCGAGCGGGTGGTGATGCTGCGCGCGGTGGCGCTGCGGTTCGAGTCCGGGGCGATCACGTCGACGTCGACGTCCTCGAGCGCGCGCAGGGCACGACGGGCGGCCTGAAGCCCAGGGGCTGAGATCCCATCGTCGTTGGTCAGAAGGACGCGCATGAAGGCGATTCTAGGGACGGGGGAGGGCATACTGCGCGCGTGACCACTGTGCGGCTGAACATCGAGTACGACGGATCGAGCTTCAAGGGCTGGGCGGCTCAGCCGGGGTTGCGGACCGTGCAGGGGGAGCTTGAGGCTGCTTTGGCGACTGTGTTGCGCGAGCCCGTTCAGCTTTCGGTGGCCGGCCGGACCGATACCGGGGTGCATGCGCTTGGGCAGGTTGCGAGCTTCGTCACCTCGGCCGAGATCAAGGGGGACCTGGCTCGGCGGCTCAACGGGGTCGGTCCCGACGACATAGGCGTTACCGCGGCCACAGAGGTCGAGGACGATTTCGATGCACGGCACAGCGCCAAGTCGCGCAGCTACCGCTACCGCCTGCTGGCCCGCTCGGCGCCAAGCCCCTTCGAGCACAACCGCGCCCTCTGGTGGCCGCACCGCTATGACCTCGAGGCCCTAGAAGCGTGCGCCTCGGCCCTCCAAGGCAATCACGACTTCACCGCCTTCACCCCCACCCAAACCGACCACGTCCGCTTCGACCGCGACATCCACTCCGCCTCCTGGGACCTCGACGGAGACATCCTCACCTTCCGCATAACCGCAGACGCCTTCATGCGCAACATGGTGAGAATCCTCGTCGGCACGATGCTCGAGGTAGGAGGAGGCCGCCGCTCCCCCGCAAGCTTCACGAAGCTACTAACAGCTGCCCCCCGCTCCGCAGCCGGCGACACGGCCCCCCCACACGGCCTCTATCTGGAGACAGTCAGCTATTGAGCGCGAAGCTGGCGGAGCTTCCGAGAGGAGCGGGAGGGGGTGTCCCACCGCGCAGCGGCGTCCTGTTTTTCGCACGAACCACTCGGCGAGAGAAGCAGGGTCCAAGGCGAAAAACCCAGCAAGCGGTGGGACACCCCCTCCCGCTCCCCAACCAACAGCTAAACGAGCTCGAGATAAACCATCTCGGTGCTGTCCGACCGACGCGGACCAAGCTTGACGATCCGCGTGTAGCCCCCCGGGCGCTCCACGTAGCGAGGCGCGACCTCCTCGAACAGCTTGTGCACGATGAACTTGTCGTTGTGCAGCGTCGCCAGCGCCTGACGGCGGGCGTGCAGGTCGCCACGCTTGGCCAGGGTGATCAACTGCTCAACCTCGGGCTTGACCGCCTTGGCCTTCGCCTGGCTGGTCTTGATCCGTTCGTGCTCGATCAGCTGCTTGGAGAGGTTGGACAGGAGCGACTCCCGGTGCGCCGCATTGCGACTCAGTTTGTTCCGCTTCTTACGGTGGCGCATCGGGGTTCCTCGGCTCGCTCTCGCCGCTTCCTCAGTCCGCCTGCAGATCGAGGCCGCGGGACTGCAGGGTCTCGATCACTTCGTCAATCGACTTCGAGCCGAAGTTGGGGATCGCGTTCAGCTCCGAGCGGGTCTTGCGAACCAGGTCGCCGACGGTCTGCACACCGGCCCGCTTGAGGCAGTTGTAGGAGCGCACACCCAGCTCCAGCTCCTCGATCAGGATCTCGTCGAGGCCGTTGTTGGCCGCCGAGCCGGCTCCGTCGCCGCCGCCGATCGCGGACAGTCCATCGCCGCCGGCGAGCGGAGCCGCAATCGCTTCGCGAGCAGTCAGTTCCTCGACCCGCTCGGCGTCGGTGAAGATGGCCAGGGTCTTGATCAGGATCTCTGAGGCCTCACGCAGGGCGGCGGCCGGCTCGATCGAGCCGTCGGTCTCGAGGTCCAGGGTCAGTTTGTCGAAGTCGGTCCGCTGACCCACGCGTGCGGTTGCGACCGAGTAGGAGGTGCGGCGGATCGGCGAGAAGATCGAGTCGATCGGGATGACGCCGATCGGCTGGTCGTCGGACTTGTTTTCCTCAGCCGGCGAGTAGCCGCGACCGCGACCGATCGTCAGGTAGACCTCGAGCTTGGTTTTCTTCTCCAGCGTCGCGATCGGGGCGTCGGGGTTGAGGATCTCCACCCCCGAGGGAAGGTCGATGTCCTTGGCCTTGACCTCACCGGGCCCGGTGGCGACCAGGGGGGCCTCGACCTCGTCGGCGTCGGTGTGCATGCGGACGACGAGGTCCTTCAAGTTGAGGATGATGTCGGTGACGTCCTCTTTGACGCCCGGCACCGTGGAGAACTCGTGCGCGACACCCTCGATGCGAACGCTGGTGACGGCAGCGCCGCCCAGCGAGGAGAGCAGGACTCGACGGAGCCCGTTGCCGAAGGTGTAGCCGAAGCCCTTGTCGAGGGGCTCGATGGTGAAGGTGCCGCGGCGGTCATCCGCCTTCTCTGCGGTTATACGAGGGACCTGAAAGTCAGTGGTCATGAGTTCCTTGCTTATGGGTGTTTCAGAAACAGTCCGGACTACTTGGAGTACAGCTCGACGATCAGCTGCTCCTGCACCGGCGCCGAGATCTCCGCACGCTCGGGGAGGCGCAGGACCTTGGCGGTAAGCGAGTCGTGGTCGGCCTGTAGCCAGGCCGGCACGGTCGAGACGAGCTCGGTCGCTTTGCGAATCGTGTCGGTGGCCGCCGAGCCGGACTTGATCGAGATCACGTCCTCGGGGCGCACCTGGTAGGAGGGCACATCGACGCGGCGCCCGTTGACCAGCCAGTGGCCGTGGCCGACGAGCTGCCGGGCCTGGCGCCGCGAGGCGGCAAATCCAAGGCGCACGAGGACGTTGTCGAGGCGCGACTCGAGCAACCGCAACAGGTTCTCACCGGTGACGCCGTCCTGGCGCGAAGCCTTGTCGTAATAGGCACGGAACTGGCTCTCGAGCACCTGGTAGTAGCGGCGCGTCTTCTGCTTCTCGCGCAGCTGCACCCGGTACTCGGACTGCCGCATCCGGCCACGGCCGTGGTCGCCGGGCGGGTAGGAGCGGCGCTCCACGCCACACTTGTCGGTGAAGCAGCGCTCCCCCTTGAGGAAGAGCTTCTGGCCCTCGCGGCGGCACTGCTTGCACTGGGCCGAAGTGTCGCGAGCCATTAGACCCGCCTCCGCTTCTTCGGGCGGCAGCCGTTGTGGGCCTGGGGCGAAACGTCCTTGACCGTGGTCACGTCGAGGCCGGCAGCCTGCAGCGAGCGGATCGCCGTCTCGCGACCCGAACCGGCGCCCTTGGCGAAGACCTCGACTTTTTCGAGGCCGTGTTCCATCCCCTTCTTGGCCGCCGCGTCGGCGGTGACCTGGGCGGCGAACGGCGTCGACTTGCGCGAGCCTTTGAAGCCCGCCGATCCGGCCGACTCCCAGGCGATCACGTTGCCCTGGGGGTCGGTCAAGGTGACGATCGTGTTGTTGAAGGAAGTCTTGATATGGGCCTGCCCGTAGGCGATGTTCTTTTTGACGCGGCGCCGGGTGCGCCCTTTGGCGGGTTTTTTGGCTGCGGCCATGGTCTCCTACCTCGCCGGCGCCTTGCGCTTACCGGCGACGCTCATCCGGCGCGGGCCCTTGCGGCCGCGCGCGTTGGTCTTCGTCCGCTGACCCCTGACAGGCAGGCCACGACGATGGCGCAATCCCCGATAGGAGCCGATCTCCATCAGTCGTTTGACGTCTTGCGAGCGCTCGCGCCGCAGGTCGCCCTCGACCTCGCGCTGCTCGACTGCCTCGCGCAGTTTCACGACCTCTTCCTCGGTCAGATCCTTGACCGAGGTGTTGGGGTCGATGCCGGTCTCCTTGAGGATGTCCTGCGCGGTGGAGCGGCCGATGCCGAAGATGTAGGTGAGCCCGATCTCGACCCGCTTGTTGACCGGGATGTTGATCCCCGCGATTCGTGCCATGCGTCAGCCCTGCCGCTGCTTGTGGCGCGGGTTCTGGCAGATGACAAGGACCGCGCCGTTGCGGCGGATTACCTTGCACTTTTCGCACATCGGCTTTACGGAAGCTCGGACCTTCATCGCTCCGGTGGTTGTCTCGACTACAGGACTCCCGTCCGCCCCATGAATCGGGCAGGCGGGCACGAACAAACGGCCCTCAAGGCCGACCGGGAAAGATAGCAGGGGAAGGCTGGCGGCGACCGCTCGGTCAGGCGTTGACCAGAGCCAACGTGAAGCCGTCGTAGCCCTTGCCGCCAACCGTCTGGATCGTCGTCGCGGTCACACGGGGGTCGGCGGCGATCATCTCGTGCAGGCGGCGCTGAGCCTTGATCTTGGCGTCATCGCTCTCGGTATCGGCGAGCGCACCGTCGCGAACGACGTTGTCAGCCACGATCAGGCCACCGGGACGGGTGCGATCCAGGGCCCAGGTGAGGTAGTCGGGCGTGTGGATCTTGTCGGCGTCGATGAAGACAAAGTCAAATGGCCCGGCACCTTCGGCGTCCAAGGCGGGCAGGGAGTCGAGTGCGGGCCCGATCCGCAGCTCAACCCGATCCGAGAGTCCGGCGTTGGCGATGTTCGTGCGCGCAACCTCGGCATATCCGGGATCCGCCTCGAGCGTGATCAGCCGGCCCCCTTCCGGAAGCGCGCGTGCCAGCCAGATCGTGCTGTACCCCGCCAGCGTCCCGAACTCCAGCATCGTCCGCGCCCCAACCGACCGCGCCAAGATCTCCAGCAACCGCGCCTGCGGCGGCGAGACCTGAATCTCCGGCAGCCCCGCGTCAACACCAGCTTTCAGAGCGGCCCCCAGCACCTCATCCTCCGGCGCCAGCAACCCGCTCACATACTCGTCGACCTCAGTCCACCGATCTGATCCCACGCCACAATCCACCTAGTCGTCTTCGTGCCAAGGAGTCAAGATCCGCGGACCGTCGGCGGTGACCGCGATCGTGAACTCGAAATGGGCGGCGAGGGTGCCGTCCTGCGAGTAGACCGCCCAGCCGTCGTCGCCCATGCGGACCAGCGGCCCGCCGGCGTTGACCATCGGCTCGATCGCCAGCACGGTGCCCTCCTCCAGCTCCGGCCCCCGACCGACCTCGCCGAAGTTGGGGACCTGCGGGTCCTCATGCATGTCGCGGCCGATCCCGTGCCCGACCAGGGTGCGGATGATCGATAGCCCCTCGATCTCGACCGCGCGCTGAATCGCCGCCGAGACGTCGCCGAGGTGGTTTCCGGGCTGCATCTGCTCGACCCCGGCAAAGAGTGCCGCCTTGGTCACATCGAGCAGCTTGCGCGCCTCGGGCGTCACCGAGCCGATCGGAACGGTCATCGCCGCGTCGGCGACCCAGCCGTCCTTGATCACGCCGACGTCGATCGAGAGAACGTCGCCGCGCTTCAGCTCGTAGGGGCCGGGGATGCCGTGGACGACCATCGAGTTGGGCGATGCACAGATCGACCCCGGGAAGCCCCGATAGCCCTTGAAGGCCGGCTCGGCTCCCTGCGAGCGGATGAACTTATCCGCCGCTTCGTCCAGCTCCTTGGTCGTGACGCCGGCGCGGGCCTTGGCGGCCAGCATCCGCAGGCAGCGAACCAGGATCTGGCCCGACGCGGCCATCTTGTCGACCTGCTCGGGGGTCTTGCGGATGATCATCCGATACACGCTAGCCGCCCAGCCAAGTCGCTAGATGGTCTCGTCGGCCTCGAGCTTCAGCGTCGCTAGAGCGCGGCGCAGCTCATCGGCCACGGCATCCGGCGCCGCGGCGCCGTCGATCCGCCGCAGCAGGCTCTGGTGGTCATAGAACTCGATCAGCGGCTCGGTCTTCTCGTGGTAAGTGTCCAGCCGGTGGCGGATCACCTCGGGCTTGTCGTCATCGCGGACGATCAACTCGCCGCCGTCGATATCGCAAACGCCCTCGCGCTCGGGGGGATTGAAGTCGACGTGGAAGACGTGCCCGTTCTCGACACAGGTGCGGCGACCGCCGAGCCTCCGAATCACCTCCTCGTCGCTTGCATCGATCAGCAGCACCGCGGTCAGCCGCCGGTCCAGCTCGCCCAGCTTTGCGGCAAGCGCCTCGGCCTGCGGCACGGTGCGGGGGAAGCCGTCGAGGATGAAGCCGTCGGTCGCCTCGGTCGAGTCGATCCGCTCGGCGATCGCGCCGACGATCACCTCGTCCGGAACGAGGTCGCCGCGATCCATGTACTCCTTCGCCGTCTTGCCCAGCTCCGTTTCATCGCGCACCGCCGCCCGCAGGATGTCCCCGGTCGCGTAGTAGGGCAGTTGCAGATCTTCCTGCAGCCGCTCCCCCTGGGTGCCCTTCCCGCTGCCGGGGGGGCCGAGAAGGACGAGGTTGAGCTCTATTTCAGGAACCCCTCGTAGTTCCTCATCATCAACTGCGCCTCAAGCTGCTTGACCGTGTCAAGCGCGACGCCGATGACGATCAGGATCGAGGTGCCGCCGAAGAAGAAGTTCGCCGAGGTCTGGCTGATCAAGATCGTCGGCAGTGCCGCCACCGCCCCCAGATAGAGCGCGCCCGGGAAGGTGAGGCGCGAGAGGATCCGGTCGAGGTACTCCGCGGTCGGCCGCCCCGGACGCACCCCGGGAATGAAGCCGCCGTATTTTTTCAAGTTGTCGGCCTGGTCGACCGGGTTGAAGGTCACCGCCGTATAGAAGTAGGTGAAGATGACGATGAAGAAGACCTCGCCGACCACGTAGGCCCAGCCGTTGGGGCTGAAGAAGGCAGCGAAGTCGAGGGCCGCGGGCGTGTTCAGCATCTGGCCGATCGTCGGCGGGAAGGCCATGATCGAGGCGGCGAAGATGACCGGGATCACGCCGGCCATATTGACCCGCAGCGGTAGGTAGGTGGAGCCGCCGGAGGTCATTTTGCGCCCGACCATCCGTTTCGCGTATTGGACCGGAATGCGGCGCTGCCCCTCCTGGACGAAGACGATCGCGACGATCACGGCCAGTGCGACGAAGGGCATCATCACGACGAAGACCTGATCTGGGTTGGTCCACCACGCCTGTAGCCCATTGGGGATGCGCGAGACGATCGAGGCGAAGATCAGCAGCGAGATGCCGTTGCCGACCCCGCGCTGGGTGATCAGCTCGCCCAGCCACATGAGCAGCGTGCAGCCGGCGGTGAGGCAGATCACGATCAGCAGGACCTTGGGCCCGTTGAGGGTGCCGATGACGTTGTTGCCGCCGGCCGCCTTGCCGAAGGAGCGAAACAGGAAGACGTAGCCGAAGGACTGCGCGAAAGCCAGCCCGACCGTGAGATAGCGGGTGTACTGGGTGATTTTCTGCTGGCCCACCTCGCCCTCTTTCTGCAGTTTCTCCAGCGATGGCACGACCACCGTCAGCAGCTGCAGGATGATCGAGGCGGTGATGTAGGGCATGATCCCAAGCGCGAAGAGAGAGAGGCGCGAGAGCCCTCCGCCGGAGAAGGTGTTGAGGAAGTTGAGGATGTTGCCGCCGCCGAAGTTGGACGAGAGTTCCTTGACCGCACCCGCGTCGACTCCCGGCGCCGGGATGTAGGCCCCGAGCCTGTAGAGCAGCAGCATCGCCGCGGTGAACGCAAGCTTCTTGCGGATCTCCGCGACGCCGAAAGCGTTCGCAATAGTCCTGAGCATTAGGGCTCCAGAGTGTGACAGGAACCGCCGGCAGCCTCGATCTTCTCGCGGGCTGCCGCGCTGAAGCCATGCGCGTGGACCTCGAGCTTCTTCGAGATCTCGCCGCGAGCGAGGATCTTCACCGGGTCCGAGCGCTTCGCCAGGCCCTTCGCCTTGAGCGCCTCGACGTTGACCTCGGCGCCGGCATCGAAGCGCTCCTCGAGGTCGCCGACGTTGACCGGCTGGGTCGCAGTGCGGAAGTTCTCGAACGGCATCGACTGCTTTTTGTGCGGACCGCGGAGCTTTCGCATCCGCATGTGGATCGGGGTCTGCCCGCCCTCATAGCCGGCCTTGCGCTTGCGGCCCGAGCGCGCTCCGGCGCCCTTGTGACCACGTCCGGAAGTCTTCCCCAGCCCACTGCCCTCGCCACGCCCTATCCGCTTGCGCGGCCGTTTCGAGCCAGGCTTGGGCGAGAGGTTATGAAGCCCGATCTCCTCAGAACGAGGCGTATCGGCCATCAGTCACCCACCTCCACGAGATGAGAGACGACCCGAATCTGTCCTTGCAGCTGCGGAGAGTCTTTCCGCTCAACCGACCTGTTGATCTTTCCCAGACCCAGTGCGGCGAGCGTAGCTTTCTGACTCGGGTTGGTCCCGGCTAGCGAGCGAACCTGCTTGATCGTCACCGCGCTCATTCAGCTTTCTCCTCAGCGGCCGGGGCGGTCGCCTCCTCGGCTGGAGCCTCAGTGCCCTCGCCCACGGGTGACGCGGCTGAGGCCTCAGAACCCTCAGCCGTAATGGTCTCCGCAGCACCGTTCGACTTCTGAACTCCCAGGACCTGAGCCACCGTCAGCCCCCGCAGCTCAGCGACCTCCTCGGGCCGCCGCAACCGCACCAGGCCGTCCATCGTCGCCTTGACGAGGTTGATCGGGTTCTGCGTGCCGATGCTCTTGGTCAGCACGTCGCGCACCCCGCCCAGCTCGAGCACCGCGCGCACGCCGCCGCCGGCGATCACGCCGGTACCGGGACTGGCCGGGCGCAGGACGACGTGGCCGGCGCCGTAGCGGCCGATGATTTTGTGGGTCAGCGTCTGCCCGTATTTGGGCACGCGGATGAGGCTCTTGCGCGCGTTCTCGACCGCCTTCTGGATCGCCAGCGGAACCTCGCGGGCCTTGCCGTAGCCGATCCCGACGACGCCCTCTTCGTCGCCGACGGCGACAAGCGCGGTGAAGGAGAAGCGGCGACCGCCCTTGACCACCTTGGCGACGCGGTTGATCTCGATCACCCGCTCCTGGAGATCGAGGCCGCGCGGGCTCACCGTCTCCACATTGGTCATGTCCATGCCCTTCATCGGACCGGACACCGTAGCTGACTGAACAAGACAGGGCAGGACATCAGAATTTGAGCCCTCCCTCACGCGCGCCTTCCGCCAGAGCCTTGACGCGACCGTGGAACTGGTAGCCGCCGCGGTCGAAGACACAGGTCTCGATTTTGGCCGCCTTGGCCCGCTCGGCGAGCAGCCCCCCAGCCCGCTTCGCCTGCTCGCTCGCCGACAGTTTGCGCAGCTCCGGCTCGGTCCAGTTGACCGCGGCCAGGGTGCGGCCGTCGGCATCGTCGATGAGCTGGGCGAAAACGCCGCGGTTGGAGCGGTAGACGGAGAGGCGCGGCCGCTCGGAGCTGCCGACGATCCGGGCGCGAACCCGGCGGCGGCGGCGAAGACGTCGCTGGCGCTTGGTGAGAACGGTCATCTCAGGCCCTCTTCCCGACCTTGCGCATCACATGCTCGTCGCGGTAACGGATTCCCTTGCCCTTGTAGGGCTCGGGAGGGCGGCGCTTGCGAATGTCGGCGGCAACCTGCCCGACCAGCTGCTTGTCGATTCCCCTGACGATGATCTCCGTCGGCTGGGGAACCTCGAACTCGATCCCTTCCGGCGGCTCGATCGGAACCGGGTGCGAGTAACCGAGCGCCATCTCCAAGTTCTTGCCTTTTAGCTGGGCTCGGTAGCCGACGCCCTGGATCTCGAGCCGCTTCTCAAAGCCATCGGTGACGCCCTCGACCATGTTCGCGATCAGGCTCCGGGTCAACCCGTGCAGGGCGCGATGCTCGCCGCGATCGGTCGGGCGCTCCACGGTGACCGTGCCATCCTCCTGCTGAACCTTCATCTCAGCCGAGAGGCTCTGCGCCAGCTCGCCCTTCGGCCCCTTGACGGCAACCCGCCCAGGGGCGAGCTCGACCGTGACGGACTCGGGGACGGGGATCGGTTTTCTTCCAATTCGGCTCATCGCTGAATGCTCCGGGTCACCAGACGTAGGCGACTACCTCGCCGCCAACGCCTCTCGCCTTCGCTTCGTGCCCGGTCATCACGCCGACCGAGGTGCTGACGATCGCGGTGCCGGTGCCGCCATGCACGCGGGGCACTTCGGTGTGATCGACGTAGCGCCGCCGGCCCGGCCGCGAGATCCGCTCCAGTCCGAGGATCACCGGGCGGCGGTCCTCCGTGTACTTGAGCCGAATCTCAATCGCCTCGCCGACCTTTGCCGGCTTGCGATGGAAGTCGCGAATGTAGCCCTGCTCCTTGAGGATGCGGGACATCTCCTCCTTCAGCCGGGAGGCGGGAATCTGCACGTCGTCGTGGCCGGAGCCGAGCGCGTTGCGGATCCGGGTCAGGTAATCGGCTATTGGGTCATTGAGCATGGTTCTGTTCCTATCCCTGGGCCTACCAGCTCGACTTGGTCATGCCGGGGACGTAGCCCTCGTGCGCGGCCTCGCGCAGGCAGATCCGGCAGAGGCCGAACTTGCGGTAGTAGCCGCGGGGGCGCCCGCAGCGACGGCACCGGTTGTATTCACGGGACTTGAACTTGGCCTTGCGGCCCTGCTTCACCTTCATCGAAGTCTTAGCCATCGTCAGAATCCTCCTCGCCGGCTGAACCGTCGGCCTCGTTCTCGTCGCCCTCGGCAGCGTCCTCGCCATCCTCGGCCTCGGGCTCCGGCGTCGCGTAAGCGTCTGGGTTCTCCTCTTTCAACTGCTCCAAAGCGGCCTGCTCGGCCTCGGCCCGCTGGCGGGCCTCCTCTTTGCGGCGCTCCTCCTCCGCCTCGGCCTCCGCCTCCGCGTCGCGACTGCCCGGCCGGCCCTCTTTGGCGAACGGCATGCCGAGCCCGAGCAGCAACTCGAAAGCCTCGACGTCGGTCTGGGCGGAGGTCGCGATCGTGACGTCGAGACCGCGCACCTCGTCAATCGAGTCGTAGTCGATTTCGGGGAAGATCAGCTGCTCCTTGACGCCCATCGAGTAGTTGCCACGGCCGTCGAAGGAGCGCGGGTTGAGGCCGCGGAAGTCGCGGATGCGCGGCACGGCGATCGAGGTGAGGCGATCGAAGAACTCCCACATCCGCGCCCGGCGCAGGGTGACCGAGAGGCCGACCGGCATCCCCTCGCGAACCTTGAAGGAAGCGATCGACTTGCGTGCCCGGCGCACGCTGGGCTGCTGACCGGCGATCAGCGCCAGCTGCTCCTGGGCAGCCTCGAGCATTTTCGCGTTCTGCTTGGCCTCGCCGACCCCCATGTTGAGGACGATCTTCTGAAGGCGCGGCAGCTGCATCGGGGTCGAGTAGCCGAATTTCTTGGTCAGCGCGGGCGCCACATCCTGCTCGTAACGCTCGCGCAGGCGCGGCGGCGGTGCGGCCTGGGACTGTGGGGTCGTTGCCGCCTCCACTAGAGCGACACCCCGCTTCGCTTCGCGAACCGCTCGCGCTTGCCGCCTTTGTCGCGGCGCATACCGATCCGCGTCGGCTTGTTGTCTTTGGGGTCGAGCAGCATCACGTTGGAGACGTGGATCGGCCCCTCCTTCTCGACGATCCCGCCGAGCTGCTGGGTCGCTTTCTGCGCGTCCTGGGTCGGGCGCGCTTTTTCGTGGCGCTTGACCGTGTTGATGCCCTCGACGTAGACGAAGCTGCGCTTCGGTTCGGTGCGCAGCACGCGGCCGGTCTTGCCGGAGTCCTTGCCCCCGATCACCTTGACCATGTCGTCGGTCTTGATTCGCATCGACTTCGCCATCAGAGAACCTCCGGCGCCAGCGAGACGATTTTCATGAAGTTGCGGTCGCGCAGCTCGCGGGCCACCGGTCCGAAGATGCGGGTGCCGCGCGGGTTGTTGCTGGCCGGGTCGATCAGCACGGCGGCGTTTTCGTCGAAGGAGATGTAGGTGCCATCGGAGCGACCGAGCTGCTTCTTCGTCCGCACGACGACCGCCTGCACGACCTCGCCCTTGCGGACGCCGCCCTGCGGGCTCGCCTGTTTGACCGTCGCCGTGATCACGTCGCCGACGCCGGCATAGCGACGGTGCGAGCCACCCTTGACGCGGATGCAGAGGATCTCCCGTGCACCCGAGTTGTCGGCGACTTTGAGTCTGGACTCCTGCTGAATCACGTTCCGCTCCTACTTCGCCTTCTCCAGCACCTCGACCAGGCGCCAGCGCTTGGTCTTGGAGAGAGGGCGGGTCTCGACGATGCGGACCATGTCGCCCTCACCGGCTTCGTTGAGCTCGTCGTGAGCGTGCAGGTTGCGCGAGCGCCGGACGACCTTCTCGTAGGTCGGGTGGCGCCGGGCGGTGTCGATCCGAACCGTGATCGATTTCTGGCCTTTGTCGGACACGACGATCCCCTGCCGCACCTTGGCCGCGTTGGCGTCCTTCACGGCCGGCGGAGTCCCCGTCCCAGGGGTCTTCTTTTTCTTCGCGGCAGCCCGTTCCTTGCGCCGTTCAACACCACGACGCTTGCGCTCGGCAAGGCGAGCGGCCTTGCGCTCCTCGGGCGACTGCTGCGGCTTGGCCTTATGGGGCTTACGCGAAGCCTCAAGCCGCTTCTTCTCCTTCCAAGGAAGATCGTCCTCAGGATTAGGCTCGGACTCTTCAGCTTTCTCTTCTTTGGGTGCAGGAACCTCCGCCGCTTCGGCCGGGGCCTCTGACTCAGACTCCTCACCCGTGGGTGGCGCGGACTCGGAGGAGTCGAGAACGGAGGCCTCGCCCCCGCCCGCAGACTCCTCCGAGGCCGCGTCGGGACCCGCGGCCTCAGGCGCCTCGTCCTGCGGCGTCTCGTCCACTGCGTCTTTTTTCGTCTCGTCCTCAGCCATCATTTCCTCAGCTCTCGATCGACATCGATCCCGCGCTCCTTGGCCACGGTCAGCAGCCGAGCGATGTCCCGTTTGGCGACGCTCAACCGGTGCGTGTTCTCCAACTCGCCGGTCGCATGCTTGAAGCGCAGGTTGAAGGACTCCTGCTTGGCGTCGATCAGCTTCGCCACCAGCTCGTCGTCTTTCATATTGTGGACCTCGGAAGCCTTCATCAGCCTTCCGCCCCCTCGCGCATCACGAATTTGGTCTTGATCGGAAGCTTGTGACCGGCCAGGCGCAGCGCCTCGCGGGCAAGGTCCTCGGGGACACCGGCGAGCTCGAACATCACCTTGCCCGGCTTGACCACCGCGACCCAGCCCTCCGGGTTGCCCTTGCCCGAGCCCATCCGCGTCTCGGCGGGCTTCTTCGTGTAGGGCTTGTCGGGGAAGATGTTGATCCAGACCTTGCCGCCACGTTTGATCTTGCGGGTCATCGCGATACGAGCGGCCTCGATCTGGCGGTTGGTGATCCAGCCGCGATCGAGTGCCTTCAGCCCGTACTCACCGAAGGCGACGTGGCTGCCGCCCTTGGTGTAGCCGCGCATCCGGCCGCGCATCTGTTTGCGGTGCTTGACCCGTTTCGGCATCAGCATCAGCGACCGCCTCCCCCGCCGCCACGGCCACCGCGCCCACGGTCGCCGGGACGACCGCCGCGCTGCTGCACGCTCTGCGGCTCGCCGTCGGCGGAGACCTGGTCGGAGCGGAAGCCCTCGGGCATGACTTCGCCCTTGTTGATCCAGCATTTGACGCCGATCCGGCCCGCGGTGGTGCGCGCCTCGAAGAAGCCGTAGTCGATGTTGGCGCGCAGGGTATGCAGCGGCACCCGGCCGTCCGAGTAGCTTTCGGTTCGCGCCATCTCGGAACCGCCGAGGCGACCGGACACCTGCAGCTTCACTCCCTTGGCGCCGGAGCGCATCGCCGAGGTCAGGGCGCGTTTCATCGCGCGGCGGAAGGCGACCCGGTTCTGCAGC
Organism: uncultured Solirubrobacterales bacterium; assembly: GCA_963824705.1. Classification (GTDB taxonomy): domain Bacteria; phylum Actinomycetota; class Thermoleophilia; order Solirubrobacterales; family 70-9; genus VRUE01. Next base: position 379,516 of record CAWGQE010000003.1, on the reverse strand, counting down.
TGCTCGGCGATCGACTGGGCGACCAGTTTGGCGTCGAGCTCTGGTCGCTTCACCTCGCGGATGTTCACCTTGACCGGCTTGCCGGTCAGCTTGTGCAGCTCCTTGCGCAGGGCGTCGACTTCGCTGCCGGACTTGCCGATCACGATGCCGGGCCGGGCGGTGTGGATGTCGACGGAGACCTCGCCGCGGCGCTCGATCGTGATGCTCGAGAGGCCGGCGTGGGCGAGTTTGCCCTCGATGTGAGTGCGGATCTTCAGATCCTCCTCGAGCACGTCGGCAAAGCCCTTCTCGTCGAACCAGTTCGACTTCCAGTCTTGGATGTAGCCGACGCGGAAGCCGCCGGGATGGATCTTCTGTCCCATTACAGCTCCTCTTCCGGGCTTAGCGCCACGGCGATGTGGCTGGTTCGCTTGTTGATCGGGGTAGCTCGTCCCAACGCGCGCGGCCGGAAGCGGCGCAGCGTCGGGCCTTCGTCGACGGTGATCTCCGCCACCCGCATCTCGTCGGAGACGAGGTCATGGTTGTTCTCCGCATTGGCGGCAGCCGACTCGATCAGCTTGCCGATGTCCTCGGCCGCGCCGCGCGGTGAGAATTGCAGCAGCGCCCGCGCCCGGTCGATGTGCAGGCCGCGGACCTGATCGGCGATGAGGCGCGCCTTGCGCGGCGCGACCCGCACGTAGCGGGAGCTGGCGCGAACGACGATCGGTGCCGGCTTTGCTTTCGGAGCCTCTTTTTTCTTCGCTGACCCTTTTTTGTCGGCTTTGTCGGACGTTTTCGCAGAAGTTTTTTTGCCGGCTTTTTTCGCTGGGGCTTTTTTCTCCGCAGATTTGCCGGCTTTTTTCGAGTCCGCTTTTTTGGCCGCGGTCGGGGCTTTTTTGCCGCTGGCTTTGGCCTCGGCTTTTTTCGGCGCGGCTTTTTTGGCTTTTTTGTCTTTCTTCTCGTCAGCCATCGCTATTCACCCTTGCCCGTGCCGGAGTGGGCGCGAAAGGTCCGCGTCGGCGCGAACTCGCCGAGCTTGTGGCCGACCATCGACTCCGAGATGAAGACCGGGACGTGCTTCTTGCCGTCGTGAACCGCGATCGTGTGGCCGACCATGTCGGGGAAGACCGTCGAGGTCCGCGACCAGGTTTTCACCATCTGTTTCTGACCGGACTCGTTCATCGCCGAGATCCGCTTCATCAACGCCGCTTCCACCCACGGCCCCTTTTTGGTTGAGCGTCCCACGGTTACCTCTTCTTCTTCCCGCGACGACGGCCGCGAACGATGTAGCGGTCGGACTGCTTGCCCTTCTTGCGGGTGCGGTAGCCGAGCGTCGGCTTGCCCCACGGCGTCACGGGGTGACCGCCGGGCGTGTGGTGGGCCTCGCCGCCGCCGTGCGGGTGGTCGACCGGGTTCATCGCCACGCCGCGGCTCTGCGGGCGCTTGCCCTTGTGCCGGCTGCGGCCCGCCTTGCCGATCTTCATGTTCTGGTGCTCGGCGTTGGAGAGCTGGCCGACCGTCGCCCGGCACTCGGCGCGAACCATCCGCATCTCCGAGGAGGGCAGCCGCAAGGTCACCATCTCCCCCTCCTTCGCGACCAGCTGGATCGCCGTGCCCGCGGCACGGCCCATCTTGCCGCCCTGGCCAGCGGTCAACTCGACGTTGTGGACGATCGTGCCGGTCGGCATCTCACCCAGGCTCAGTGCATGGCCCGGTTTGATGTCCGCTCCCTGGCCCGACTGAACCGTGTCGCCGACCGAGAGGGCAGCCGGCGCGAGGATGTAGCTCTTCTCGCCGTCGGCGTAGTGGATCAGCGCGATGTAGCAACTGCGGTTCGGGTCGTACTCGATGGTGGCCACCTTGGCCGGCACGCCGTCCTTGAGGCGCTTGAAGTCGATCTTGCGGTAGCGGCGCTTTGCTCCGCCGCCGCGATGGCGCGCCGTGACGCGGCCGTTGACGTTGCGGCCACCGGTCTTGCGCAGCCCTTCGGTCAGCTTTGCCTCGGGCTCGGAAGCCGTCAGCTGCTCGCGCAGCGGGTAGGTCGCAAAGCGGCGGCCCGGGCTGGTCGGTTTGGTTTTGCGGTTCGGCATCTCTCTCCCTACGCAGTCTCGGCGCCTTCGAACAGCTCGATCCGTTCGCCCGGCATCACCTGGACGATCGCCTTCTTCCAGCCGCGGGTCCGGCCTTTGCTCAAGTTGCGGCGCTTCGGCTTCGGCCGCACCTTGGAGGTCCGCACCTCCGCCACGCCGACGCTGAAGATCTCTTCGACCGCAGCGGCGATCTGGGTCTTGTGAGCGCTGTCGGCGACCCTGAACGTGTACTTGCCTTCGGCGATCAGCGCGTAGCTCTTCTCCGAGACCACCGGGCGGACGATGATGTTGCGCGCGTCCATCAGCCCAGCCTCTCCTCGAGCGTTTCCAGGGCCTTTTCGGAGAGCACCAACGAGGCGGCGCCGATCACGTCGGCGACGCCGATCGCGCCGACCTCGGCAACCGTGACCCGGGCGATGTTGCGAAAGCTCTTGACGGCGCCGGTCTCCTCGGCGTCGAGGACGATCAGGGTCGGGCGCTTCGCGCCCCATTTGTCGAGCGCCTGCGCGGCCGCTTTGGTCGACGGGGTCTCGAATGCGGCGGGGTCGAGCACGGCGACGCTGCCACGCTCGGCGTGGACCGACAGCGCCGCCCGCATCGCCTTGCGGCGCGCTTTGCGGTTGACCTTGACCGTGTAGTGCCTGGGCTTGGGGCCGAAGGTGACGCCACCGCCGAAACGGCTGGAAACACCGAGCGTGCCGACGCGGGCGCGACCGGTTCCCTTCTGCCGCCAGGCCTTGGCGGTGGTGAAGGAGACCTCGCCGCGGGTCAGGGTCGAAGCCGTGCCACGCCGGCGGGAAGCCATGTCGGCGCGAGCCGTCTCGTGGACCAGCGACTGATGGAACGGCTCGGAGAAGAGCTCTTTGGGCAGGTCCACCTTGGTCGTCTTGCCGAGCACAGCGGCTTTTGCGTCAGCCATCGGTCCTCACCTCGATCAGCGCGTTGCGCGAGCCGGGCACCGAGCCCTTGAGCAGAAGCAGGTTGCGCTCGGCGTCGACGTCGGCAACTTCGAGGCCGCGCTGCGTCGTCCGCTTGTTGCCCATCTGACCCGGCATCCGCTGGCCTTTGAAGACGCGGCCGGGGAAGGCGCTGGCGCCAATCGAGCCGGGCGCCCGGACGTTGTGGGAGCCGTGGGTGACGGGACCGCGGCTGAAGTTGTGGCGCTTGATCCCGCCCTGGAAGCCCTTGCCGATCGAGATCCCGGCGACTTTGACCTTCTGCCCCGCCTCGAAGGCGGCAACGGTGACGTCGTCGCCCACCTTTGGGCCCTCCTCGGCACCGAGATCCTCGTCGCGGAACTCGACCAGGTGGCGCATCGGCGGCGCGCCGGCCTTCTTGAGGTGGCCCAGCTCGGCCTTGCTCAGCTTGCGCTCGGCGACCTCGTCGAAGGCGATCTGCACGGCCGCGTAGCCGTCGCGCTCGGCGTCGCGCACGGCGGTCACCTTGCAGGGCCCGGCCTCGATCACCGTCACAGGCACGACCTCGCCGTCCTCGCGGAACACCTGCGTCATGCCGAGCTTCTTGCCGAGGATCGCAGCCATCTCAGTGCCTAGAGGCGGATCTCGATATCGACGCCTGCGGGCAGGGAGTCGAGCCGCTGCAGGGAGTCGACGGTTTTCGGCGACGGCTGGAGGATGTCGATCAGCCGCTTGTGGGTACGGATCTCGAAGTGCTCGCGCGAGTCCTTGTCCTTGAACGGGGAGCGGATCACGCAGTAGACGTTTTTCTCGGTTGGAAGCGGGACCGGACCGGACACGCTGGCGCCGGTGCGCTCCGCCGTCTCGACGATCTCGCGGGCAGCCCGATCTATGGCGTCATGGTCGTACGCCTTCAGTCGGATCCGAATTTTCTGTGCCGCGATGGTCGCCACGGTTGTTTCTCTTTTTTGTCTTTCTGCGCGGTCCTTACCGCGCCGAAGGGGCGCCGCCCCTTGGTGGTGGGGCGCCGCCCCTGGTCGTATGTCTTTCATTCTCGCCGTAACCGGCGAGGAGGCGGGCGCAAAGCCCGCCTCTGATGCTGGGCTACTCGATGATGTCTGCGACGACCCCCGAGCCCACCGTCCGGCCACCCTCGCGGATGGCGAAGCGCAGACCCTGGTCCATCGCGATCGGCTGGATCAACTCGATCGTCATCTCGACGTTGTCGCCCGGCATCACCATCTCGGTCCCCTCGGGGAGATTGGCGATCCCGGTCACGTCGGTCGTGCGGAAGTAGAACTGAGGCCGGTAGCCGGAGAAGAACGGCGTGTGACGGCCACCCTCCTCCTTCTTCAAGCAGTAGACCTCGGCTTTGAACTTGGTGTGCGGGGTGATCGAACCCGGCTTGCAGAGCACCTGCCCGCGCTCGATCTCCTCGCGCTTCGTACCGCGCAGAAGCGCGCCGATGTTGTCGCCGGCCTGACCCTGATCGAGCAGCTTGCGGAACATCTCGACCCCGGTGACGACCGTGGTCGTCGTGTCCGTGATGCCGACGATCTCAACCTCGTCGCCGGTGTTGACGATGCCCTGCTCGACGCGGCCGGTGGCAACCGTGCCACGGCCGGTGATCGAGAAGATGTCCTCGATCGGCATCAGGAAGGGCTTGTCGAGCTCGCGGACCGGCTCCGGGATGTAGGAGTCGAGTGCTTCGGCCAGTTCGAAGATCGCCTTCTGGGCCTCTTCGTCGCCCTCCAGCGCCTTCAGCGCCGAGCCTTTGACGATCGGCGTGTCGTCGCCGGGGAAGTCGTACTCGTCGAGGAGTTCCTTGACCTCCTCCTCGACCAGCTCGATCAGTTCGTCGTCGTCGACCTGGTCGACCTTGTTGAGGAAGACGACCACGTGCGGGACATTGACCTGACGGGCGAGCAGGATGTGCTCGCGGGTCTGGGGCATGACGCCGTCGGCCGCCGAGACGACCAGGATCGCGCCGTCCATCTGGGCGGCCCCGGTGATCATGTTCTTGACGTAGTCGGCGTGACCCGGGCAGTCGACGTGGGCGTAGTGGCGGTTCTCGGTTTCGTACTCGACGTGTGACGTCGCGATCGTGATCCCGCGCTCTTTCTCCTCAGGGGCGTTGTCGATCTCGGCGAAGCTCTTCGCTTCGGTATCGCCTTTGCCGGAGAGCGTGGTGGTGATCGCGGCCGTCAGCGTCGTCTTGCCGTGGTCGATGTGACCGATCGTGCCGACGTTCACGTGCGGCTTATCGCGCTCGAACTTCTCCTTTGACATCGCTCTCCGTTCTACCTTTCGAAGTCGGGTTCTGTCTGACTTGGGTGATTGAGTGTTGCAGTTGCCTGGCAGCGGGGAACCTGCTGCCTGCGGGCGAACCTGGGAAATATAGCCAGATTCACGAGGTGGCTCCTACCGGCTCGCCTGCACGGTGTTCGACTATCTCCTCAGCAATGTTGGAGGGGACCTCCTCGTAGCGCTCAAATTGCATCGTGTAGGTGGCCCGGCCCTGGGTCGAGGAGCGCAGATCGGTGGCGTAGCCGAACATCTCGCCAAGCGGGACGAAAGCCTGCACCGCAAGCGCATTGCCGCGCTGCTCCTGGCCCTGGACTTTGCCGCGCCGCCGCGAGAGGTCGCCGATCACGTCGCCGAGGAAGTCCTCGGGCGTAACCACCTCGACCGCCATCACCGGCTCCAGCAGAACCGGGTCGGCCTTGCGGGCGGCCTCCTGGATCGCCATCGAGCCGGCGATTTTGAAGGCCATCTCGGAAGAGTCGACATCGTGGAAGGAGCCGTCGACCAGTTCGACTTTGACGTCGACCATCGGGTAGCCGGCCTTGACGCCGTTCTCGAGCGCCTCTTTCATCCCCTGTTCGGCCGGGCCGATGTATTCGCCGGGGATGGCGCCGCCCTTGATTTTGTTGACGAACTCGAAACCCTCGCCCGGCGCCGGCTCGGCGTTGATCACGACGTGGCCGAACTGGCCGCGGCCGCCGGTCTGGCGGACGAAGCGCGCCTCGACCTTCTTGACCTCCTTGCGGATCGTCTCGCGGTAGGCGACCTGGGGTTTACCGACGTTGGCGTCGACTTTGAACTCGCGCAGCATGCGGTCGACGATCACCTCGAGGTGGAGCTCGCCCATCCCGTGGATAAGGGTCTGGCCGGTTTCCTCGTCGGATTCGATCCGGAAGGTCGGGTCCTCCTCGCCCAGGCGCTGCAGCGCCGTGCCCATCTTCTCCTGGTCGGCTTTCGTCTTCGGCTCGATCGCGACGGCGATCACCGTCTCGGGGAATTCGATGCTCTCCAGCGCGATCGGGGCGTCGGGTGCGGCCAGGGTGTCGCCGGTGCCCGTTTCCTTGAGGCCGACACCGGCGCAGATGTCACCCGAGTACACCTCCTCGATCTCCTCGCGGCTGTTGGCGTGCATCATCAGCAGCCGCCCGATCCGCTCGGTCCTGCCCGTTTTGACGTTGAGCACGCGGCCGCCCGCCTCGAGCTTGCCCGAGTAGACGCGGAAGTAGGTCAGTTTGCCGACGTAGGGGTCGGTCATGATCTTGAAGGCAAGCGCGGCGAAGGGCCCGCTGTCGTCGGCCGGGCGCTCGCCCTCGGTCGGCTCGTCCTCGCCCTTGCCAGCCGGGATGAGCCCGGTGACCGGCGGAACCTCGAGCGGCGAGGGCAACAGCTCGACGACCGCGTCGAGCAGCGGCTGCACTCCCTTGTTCTTGAACGAGGAGCCACAGAGGACCGGGGTCACCTTGGTGTCGAGGCAAGCGCGGTGGAGGGACTTCGCGATCCGCTCGTGGGGGATCTCTTCCTCGGCGAGGTAGGCCTCCATCAGCTCGTCGTCGTATTCGGCACAGGCCTCGATCAACTGCGTGCGGTATTCCTGGGCCTGGTCGACGAGGTCGGCCGGTATCTCGACCGTCTCGAACTCGGTGCCGAGTTCGTCTTTCCAGACCAGCGCCACCATCTCGATCAGGTCGACGACGCCGATGAAGTCCCCCTCGCTGCCGATCGGCAGCTGGATCGGCAGCGGGTTGGCTCCGAGCCGGTCCTTCATCGTCTCCACGGCATTGAAGAAGTCGGCGCCGGTGCGGTCCATCTTGTTGATGTAGGCGAAGCGCGGCACCTTGTACTTGTCGGCCTGGCGCCAGACGGTCTCCGACTGGGGCTCGACCCCGGCGACGGCGTCGAAGACGGCGATCGCGCCGTCGAGGACGCGCAGGCTTCGCTCGACCTCGACGGTGAAGTCGACGTGGCCCGGCGTGTCGATGATGTTGATCCGGTGGCCGTTCCACTCGCAGGCGGTCGCGGCGGAGGTGATCGTGATGCCGCGCTCCTGCTCCTGTTCCATCCAGTCCATCACCGCGGCGCCCTCGTGGACCTCGCCGATTTTGTGCGTGCGGCCCGTGTAGTAGAGGATGCGCTCGGTCGTCGTCGTCTTACCGGCGTCGATGTGCGCCATGATCCCGATGTTGCGGGTTTTCTCTAGGGGGAAGTTGCGTGGCATGGTCTTAAGGTAAGCCTTGGTTTGGTGAAGCGGGAACGAGAGAGATCTGAGAAGTCGGGGCCTACCGGCAAGAACCGCCGGGATCGGCGCATGAAAAAGGCCCTCGCGGGCCCGGCGAAACGAACTGCGAAAAAGAAGCCTGAGCGACGCGCGATGATAGCAGCGGTTGGCCGTCGCACACGGACGGCGACCGCGAAGCTCGATGGCACGGTCAACCGCCTGCTTCAAAGCGCCTGGCCCCGGCTTGCCAAGACCGGGCGGGCGGCGCAGGCCAGAGGGCATCGCCTCGGCCGCCGCCTGCGCCCCGTCGGCGTTTTCCTCCTCCGCAGCCTGGCCCTGGTCGAACGACTGTTGCTGCGCGGCGCGACCCGAGCGCGGAGTGGCGCGACCCGCGTCAGCGCCGTGCTCACCCCGCAGCGGGCGATCTGCCTCACCATCCTCGCCGCTGCCGCCTGCCTGATCGCCGCGCAGTTCGTCAACTACCGCGCGGTGGAGATCGACCAGCTGGGCTATGCCGGGCTGCCGTCGGCAAGCGCGCCGACCGTGGACGCGAAGACCGCCGGCCAGGCGCACGCGTTCCTGCTGGTCCCCGTCGCGTTGCTCGCCGCCTTTCTAGCCCTGGTCGCGCTGCGCAATGAGGGGCGGCGGGGCTTGGGACGAGTCATCTTCGTGCTCGGCCTGATCAGCCTTGCCGTCATCCTCCTCGTCGACCTGCCGGCCGGGCTCGACGCGGGTGTCCAGTCTTCCCGCTTCACCGGCGCTAAGGCGGTCCTCTACGACGGCTTCTATGCCCAGATCGCCGCCGCCGCGGGCCTGATGCTGGGCGGCGCGCTCCTCGTTGTAGCCCCAAAAGCCTCCGCCCGCTACCATGCGCGGCCGTGCCGAACACGAACCAACTTATTCGCAAGGGCCGCAAGCGGCCTAAGAAGAAGACGACGACGCCGGGCCTCAAGTCGGGCCAAGGGCGGAAGAAGGGCGTCGCGGCGCCGCAACGGCGCGGTGTCTGCACCCGCGTCGCCACGGTAACGCCGAAGAAGCCGAACTCGGCTCTGCGCAAGATCGCCCGTGTGCGCCTCACCAACGGGATGGAGGTCACCACCTACATCCCCGGCGAGGGCCACAACCTGCAGGAGCACTCGGTGGTGCTGGTCCGCGGCGGCCGGGTCAAGGATCTGCCGGGCGTCCGCTACAAGGTCGTCCGCGGCACCCTCGACGCCGCCGGCGTCTCCGACCGCAAGCAGGCCCGCTCCCTCTACGGCGTCAAGGCCTCCTAGAGATGCCGCGCCGCTCCGCCGCACAGATCCGTCCGGTCGAACCGGACGCGCGCTTCCGCAACAGGCTTGTCCAGCAGGTCATCAACAAGGTGATGAGCGACGGCAAGAAGTCCCTCGCCGAGCGGATCGTCTACGACGCCCTGGCGATCGTCGGCGAGCGCTCCAACGAGGATGCGGTCGAGACTCTCGAGGCCGCGATCAAACAGCTGACCCCGGTGCTCGAGGTCCGCTCGCGCCGGGTCGGCGGCGCCACCTATCAGGTGCCGGTCGAGGTTCCCGCCCGCCGCGCACGCACGCTGGCCGTCCGCTGGCTGGTCGACTTCTCGCGCAACCGCCGCGAGTACTCGATGTCGGAGCGGCTCGCCAGCGAAATACTCGACTCGATCGGGCAGCAGGGCGGCGCCTGGAAGCGGAAAGACGACATCTACCGCATGGCCCAGGCCAATAAGGCCTTTGCGCACTACCGCTGGTAAGAGGCCGGGTGGACGCGCCTGGCGGCGTCCTCAGTCGTTCGGATCGGGTCGCGCACGGTAGTGCGCTCCCCTCACCTCACTCCCTGCGTCCTTGCCAGCCACGCCCACCCGGCCTCTTAAGGTTTGAATATGAGTAAGCCGATTCTCGCCGTTGATGTCGACGGGGTCATCTCCTTGTTCGGCTTTGACGAGCCCCCAGACAAATCAGAAGCCCGGTTCGAGTTGGTGGACGGGATGGTGCACTGCATCTCGCTGGTCGCGGGGGAGCGGTTGGGGCGACTGGCCGAGCACTACGACCTGGTCTGGGCGACCGGTTGGGAGGACAAAGCCAACGAATACCTCCCCAACATCCTCGGCCTGCCGGATTTGCCCTTCCTCAGCTTCGACGGGGCAGCCCGCTTCGGCTCGGCCCACTGGAAGCTCGGCCCGCTCGACGAGTACGGCAAGGGGCGAGCCCTGGCCTGGGTCGACGACAACTTCGACGAGAGTTGCTACGAGTGGGCGCGCGAGCGCGAGGAGCCGACCCTGCTCGTCCCCACCGAGTCCCACCTGGGGCTCGAGGAGGTCCAGGTGGAAGCGCTGACCGCCTGGGCCGCTGGTCTCTAGCTGGCTACACTGACGCGGTGGAGGGATTCTGGCCCATCTTTTTCTTGCTGGTCGTCCTGAAGATCCCGGTCTTGGGGGCGCTCTGGCTCGTCTGGTGGGCGAGCAGGGAACCCGAGCCTGAGACCGCTGAAGACGACTTGGGCGAGGGGTTCAATCGCTGGCGGCCGATGCCGCGCCCGCGAGGGCCACATCATTTGCCCGGTGGCGGGGCTGCGGTCAGGGGCCGGGGTGCCCCCGCGCCGGAACCCGCGCCCGCACTTTCGCGAGGGCGCCGGCGCGGTGCTGCTCACAAGTTCCGTCGCAGGGGCACCCCGGCCCCTGCCACCAGACACCCTTGAGTCGCTAAACCGCCTGCTTAGTTCGCTTCCGCTGCTTACGAATGTCGCGTAGATACGGGTGGAAGTCGACCTCGATCGTGTGGCGCTTCGAAGCCACGAAGCGCTTCTTGAGCCAGCGATCGTAGGCAGAAATCTCAGCGCGCATCTCGGTTGGTGAGGGTAAAGCTGCCTTGCCCTTGAGCAGGTCGGCGATCCATTCGGACTGGGCCTCGGCTACCGGCATGATCGGGCCCAGGGGCTGGACGAAGCCGATGAAGTAGAGGCCGAGGTTCTCGGCTGAGACCGCCCGTTTGTAGAGCGGCATGCGGTTGTCGCGGGCAGCGAAGACCTGCTCGTCGAGGAACGGGAATTCGATCTTGTAGCCGGTGCAGTAGACGACGAGGTCGATCTCCTCCTCGCTCCCGTCGGCGAAGCGGACCGTGCGACCGCCGGCGAAGCGATCGATGTTGGGCTTGGCCGTGATGTCGCCGTGGCCGAGCCGTGGGAGGAGCTCCGAGGAGACCGTCGGGTGGGCCTCGAGCAGCTTGTGGTCGGGCTTCGGCAGGCCGTAGTCGGTCATCTCACCGATGCTCATCTTCAAGAGACGGTTGAAGAAGAAGCGCTGCACGAAGATTGGCAGCCTGGTCGTTGCCGGCGGGGCGGATTCATCGATCGGGGTTCCACCGAGGAACTTCGGCAGGACGTAGGCACCCCGCCGCATGGAGAGGAAGGTCTTCTCGGCGATCCGCGAGGACTCGACCGCGATGTCGACCGCGGAGTTGCCGATCCCGAGCACCAGGACGCGCTTGCCCTCGAGAACATCGGGCTCGCGGTAGTGATGGACGTGCATCTGCTCGCCCTCGTACTCCTTGGCCCCGGCAAAAAGAGGTTCGGGCCAGCGTGGCTTCCAATGATGCCCGTTGGCCACCAACACGGCCTGGTAGGACTCGGTCCGCCTGCCATCGGGCCCCTCGACCGTCACCTCCCAGCCGTCCCCGCTGGGCTCAGCGGCTACGACTTCAGTGCGAAAAGTGATCTTTTCGTCGAGCCCAAAACGTTTCGCGTAGTCATCGAAGTACTGGGCAACCTGCCAGTGGCTGGGGTAGTCCGGATAGTCCTCCGGCATCGGAAACGCCTTGTAGGACATGAGCTTGCGAGCGCTGTTGATGTGCAGCGAGCGGTAAGCCGACGATGTCCCGTTGTCGTTCTCGTAGCGCCAGTTACCGCCGATCATCGACCCCTTCTCGAAGCAATCGAACGGAATCCCCCGGGCAGCCAGAACCTGACAGGCCGTCAACCCGGATGAACCGGCACCGATGATGCAGACCTTGGAGTGACTGGCCACGCAGCCAATCTACCCAAGAGCCGCGCGGGGGATATGGAAGCTTTGTGCCTCTTACAGGGCATATAAAGCTTCATCCGGCATGGCGCCGTGCGTAAGGAGGGGCCTCCCCTACGACGCCGGTTTGTCCTCCGAGTTGGACTCGATCTCCTGCGCGAGCTCCTCGAGCTCCTCCGCGAACGAAGGCCCGAAGCTCTCGACAGGCGTCTCGTCGCCATCGACGCCGAGCTCGGCAGCCAGCTCGTCTTCGTCAAGCAGATCGTCATCCGAGGGTGGCTCGATCGGCACTGCCGGCTCCACAGACAGCGTCCGGTAGTGCTTGAGGCCGGTCGCGGCGGGGATCAGCTTGCCGATGATCACGTTCTCCTTGAGGCCGACGAGTTTGTCCCGTTTGCCCTCGAGCGCCGCATCGGTGAGCACCTTGGTCGTCTCCTGGAAGGAGGCCGCGGAGAGGAAGGACTCGGTTGCCAGCGAGGCCTTGGTGATGCCGAGGATGACCTCCTCGCCTTTTGCCGCCGTGCCGCCGTCCGCCTTGATCTGTTTGTTGAGCCGTTTGAGCTGGCCGCGGTCTTCGAGCTGACCCGGCAGAAGTTCGGTCGAGCCCTTCGACTCGATTTTCACCTTCTTCAGCATCTGCCGTGCGATCAACTCGATGTGCTTGTCGTTGATATCGACGCCCTGTGCCCGGTAGACCTTCTGCACCTCGGCGACGAGGTAGAGCTCGACCTCGGTGCGGCCGCGGATCGCCAGCAGGTCGGCCGGATACAGCGAGCCCTCGTTGAGCTGCTGGCCGACCTCGACCTTGTCGCCGTCGGTGACGTGCAGGCGGGTACGTGGCGGGAAGCTGTAGGCGTGCTCCTCGCCGCTGGACTCGGTGACGATCACTTTCAGCGCTTTGTCGGTTTCTTCGACCGTGACCTTGCCGGCCTCTTCCGCCATCTGCGCCAGACCCTTCGGTTTGCGCGCCTCGAAGAGCTCGACGATGCGCGGCAGGCCCTGGGTGATGTCCTGGCCGGCAACACCGCCGGTGTGGAAGGTCCGCATGGTCAGCTGCGTGCCGGGCTCGCCGATCGACTGGGCAGCGATGATGCCGACCGCGTCGCCGATGTTGACCGTCGAGCCGGTCGCCGGGGCGATGCCGTAGCAAGCGCGGCAGATGCCCGACTCGGCCTCGCACTTGAGGGTCGAGCGGACCGGCACCGTGACCTCTTCGTCACCAAACGCCTCGGCAATCTGCTCGACGTCGGCCAGGGTGATCTCCTGGTTGCGCTTGAGCAGCTCGCGGCCGCGTTTGGTTTCGAATTTCTTCGCCGCCAGGCGACCGAAGAGGTTGTCGTTGAGCGTGCCGTCGTCCTTGAGCAGCGCCATCTCGATGTGTTCTTTGGTCTTGCAGTCCTCGTCGCGGACAATGACGTCCTGGGCGACGTCGACCAGACGGCGGGTCAGGTAGCCCGAGTCCGCCGTGCGCAGCGCCGTGTCGGCCAGACCCTTTCGGGCACCGTGGGTCGAGATGAAGTACTCGAGCACGGAGAGGCCCTCCATGAAGTTGGCCTTGATCGGCCGCTCGATGATTTCGCCTTTTGGATTGGCCATCAGACCGCGCATCCCGGCCAGCTGGCGAATCTGTTTGAACGAGCCGCGGGCACCCGAGTTGGCCATCATGAAGATCGGGTTGAGCTCGTCGAGGTTGTCCTCCATCGCCTGGGCGACCTCGTCGGTCGCTTTGTTCCAGTCGGCGGTGACCGCCTCGTGGCGCTCCTCCGCGGTGATGTAGCCGTCGTCGTACTGGCCTTGGATCGCCGCCGTCTGTTTCTCGTAGCGATCGAGGATCTCCGCCTTCTCGGGCGGCGAGACGACGTTGTTCTTGGCAACCGTGATCCCGGCCTGACTGGCGTAGTGGAAGCCGAGATCCTTGAAGGCATCCAGCACCCGTGAGACCGCCGGCGCGCCGTAGTTCTCGACCAGGTCGGAGACCATCTCGTTGACGTTGCGCTTCTTCAGCGCCTGGTTGGCGAACTCGAAGCCCTCGGGGTCGAACTCGTCGCCCAAAGCGGCGGCCAGGGCGCGCTCGATCTTTTCGTTGAAGATGATCCGCCCGACCGTGGTCAGGAAGTGCTCGTGGCCGGCCCGCCGGTACTCGGCGAGGTCGTGCAGCTTGCAGCCGCCGTTCTCGTAGACGAGCTCGGCCTCCTGGGCGGAGCGGAAGACCTTCGGCGCGGAGCCGTTCGCCGCCGCACCCTTGCCCGCCTTCAGCTCCCCGTCCTTCTTGAGGAGCTCCTCGGCCGTCGGGCCGTAGGTGAGGTAGTAGATCCCCAGGACCATGTCCTGCGTCGGCGTGGCCAAGGGCGCACCGTGGGCCGGCGAGAGGATGTTGTTCGCCGAGAGCATCAGGATCCGCGCCTCGGCCTGGGCCTCGGCGGAGAGCGGTACGTGGACCGCCATTTGATCGCCGTCGAAGTCGGCGTTGAAAGCGTGGCAGACCAGCGGGTGGACCTGGATCGCCTTGCCCTCGACCAGGATCGGTTCGAAGGCCTGGATGCCGAGGCGGTGCAGGGTCGGCGCACGGTTGAGCAGCACCGGGTGCTCGTGGATGACTTCCTCGAGCACGTCCCAGACCTCGGGCACCATCGACTCGACCATCTTCTTGGCCGCCTTGATGTTCTGCACCGCTTTGCGCTCGACCAGCTGGGCCATGATGAATGGCTTGAAGAGCTCCAGCGCCATGAGCTTCGGCAGGCCGCACTGCTGCAGCTGCAGGCTCGGCCCGGAGACGATCACCGAGCGGCCGGAGTAGTCGACGCGCTTGCCGAGCAGGTTCTGGCGGAAGCGGCCCTGCTTGCCCTTGAGCATGTCGGAGAGCGACTTCAGCGGGCGGTTGCCGGGCCCGGTTACCGGGCGGCCGCGACGGCCGTTGTCGAACAGGGCGTCGACCGCCTCCTGCAGCATCCGCTTCTCGTTGTTGACGATGATCTCGGGCGCGCCGAGGTCAAGCAGCCTTTTCAACCGGTTGTTGCGGTTGATCACGCGGCGGTAGAGGTCGTTCAGATCCGAGGTCGCGAAGCGGCCTCCGTCGAGCTGCACCATCGGGCGCAGCTCCGGCGGGATCACGGGCACGCAGTCGAGAACCATCCACTCCGGCTGGTTGTCGGATTTGAGGAAGGCGGAGGCGACTTTCAGCCGCTTCACCGCGCGGGCCTGTTTCTGGCCTTTGGAGCTGTTGATGACGACCTCGAGCTCCTCGCATTCGGCCGCGAGGTCGACCTGTTCGAGCAGGTCGCGCACCGCTTCGGCACCCATGCCGCCGCGGAAGTACTCGCCCCAGCCGAACGGCGAGCCGAAACGATCCTTGAGCTCACGGAAGACCGTCTCGTCGTTGACGACGTCCTTCGGCTTCATCTCGGTGAAGATCTTCCAGACTTCCTCCATCCGCTCGATCGCCTCTTCGATGTAGGCCTCGGTGTCGGAGATCTCCGCCTCGAAGGTTTTGCGCAGCTCTTTGATCATTTTGGCGCGCTCGTCGTCCTTCAGCTTGCGCAGCTGCGCAGCCGTCAGCTTCAGCGAGTCGGCCCAGATGTGGTCGTCGTCGTCGAACTTTTCCTGGCCGCCCTCTTCGAGGTAGGAGACCCGGCGCTCCAGCGACTCGGCCAGCTCCTGAGTCCTTTTCTGCCGTTCGGCCTCATAACCGTCGGAGACTTTTTTGACTTCTTTCTCGAGTTTGCCGACATCTTTTTCGCGCGCCTCGACGTCGACCCAGGTGATCATCGAAGCGGCGAAGTAGAGAACCTTCTCCAGCTCTTTGGGAGCCATGTCGATCAGGTAGCCGATCCGGCTCGGCACGCCCTTGAAGAACCAGATGTGGGAGACCGGCGAGGCCAGGTCGACGTGACCCATGCGCTCGCGGCGGACCTTGGACCGCGTCACCTCGACGCCGCAGCGCTCGCAGACGATGCCCTTGTAGCGGACCCGCTTGTACTTGCCGCAGTAGCACTCCCAGTCCTTGGTCGGACCGAAGATGCGCTCGCAGAAGAGGCCGTCTTTCTCCGGCTTCAGCGTGCGGTAGTTGATCGTCTCCGGCTTGGTGACCTCGCCCCAGCTCCAGGAGCGGATCTTCTTCGAGGACGCGAGGCCGATCTCGATCGCGTCGAAGTTATTGATGTCGATCATCAGTCCTCCACCTTCGTCTCTTCTTTGGCCTCGGCCTCTGCCCCGTCGGCTTCGGCGCCATTGCCGCCGCCTCCGTCGTCGGTGCCGCCCTCGCCCTCGGCGACCACCTGCTCCTCCTTCTCGTCAGCGGCCCCGTTGGAGCCCTCGGCGCGGACCCCGGTCAGGTCCATGCCGAGCTCCTCGGCCGCTTTCAGCAGGTCGTCGTCCTCCTCGGCGATCTCGACGTCGCCGCCTTCGGAGACGACGTTGGCGTCGAGCGAGAGGCTCTGAATCTCCTTCAGCAGGACTTTGAAGGACTCCGGGATCGAGGGCTCGGGGATGTTCTCGCCCTTGACGATCGCCTCGTAGGCCTTCACCCGGCCGACCGTGTCGTCGGACTTGACCGTGAGCATCTCCTGCAGCGTGTAGGCAGCGCCGTAGGCCTCCAGGGCCCAGACCTCCATCTCGCCGAAGCGCTGGCCGCCGAACTGCGCCTTGCCGCCCAGCGGCTGCTGGGTTACAAGCGAGTAGGGGCCGGTCGAGCGGGCGTGGATCTTGTCGTCGACCAGGTGGAGCAGCTTGAGGATGTACATGTAGCCGACCGTGACCTTGCCCTCGTAGGGCTCGCCGGTGCGGCCGTTGTAGAGCTGCATCGTGCCTTCGGCGCGGGCGCCGGCCCGTTCGCGCTTGTCGACGCCGAGGTCGATGCCGCGCTCTTCGTTCTGCTCCTGCCAGCTGACCAGGGCGTCGTCGACGTCCTCGACGCTGGCGCCGTCGAAGACCGAGGTGGCCACGTAGACGCGACCGTCGCCCTCGTCGGAGTGAGCCTGTTTGTAGGCCTCGGAGTCGTCGTCGTACCAGCCGTTGCCGGCGACCCAGCCGAGGTGCGTCTCCAGCACCTGGCCGATGTTCATCCGGCTCGGCACGCCGAGCGGGTTGAGGATCACGTCGACGGGCGTCCCGTCGGCGAGGTGGGGCATGTCCTCTTCGGGCACGATCTTGGAGATCACACCCTTGTTCCCGTGGCGGCCGGCGAGCTTGTCGCCCTCGGCGATCTTGCGCTTGGTCGCGACGTAGACGCGGACCAGGTCGTTGACGCCGGGCGGCAGGTCGTCGCCCTCGTCGCGGCTGAAGGTGAGGACGTCGATGACGACGCCGCCCTCGCCGTGCGGGACCTTCAGCGACGTATCCCGAACCTCGCGGGCCTTCTCCTTGAAGATCGCGCGGATCAGCTTCTCCTCGGCGGTCAGCTCGGTCTCGCCCTTCGGCGTCACCTTGCCGACCAGGAGGTCGCCCGAGATCACCTCGGCGCCGACGCGGACGATGCCGCGCTCGTCGAGATTGCGCAGGCTCTCCTCGGAGCGGTTGGGGATGTCGCGGGTGATCTCCTCGTCGCCTAGCTTGGTCGTGCGGGCGTCGATCTCGTACTCCTCGATGTGGATCGAGGTCATCTCGTCATCCTTGACCAGACGCTCGGAGAGGATGATCGCGTCCTCGAAGTTGTAGCCCTCCCAGGACATGAAGGCGACCAGGCAGTTCTTGCCCAGGGCGATCTCGCCGCCGGCGGTCGAGGAGCCGTCGGCGAGCACATCGCCCTCCTTGACCTGCTGACCGCTCTTCACGATCGGGCGCTGGTGGATGATCGTGCCCTGGTTCGAGCGCATGAACTTGTGCAGCGGGTACTCGTCTTTCTTCGAGCCGGAGGTGACGACGATCGACTTGGAATCGACGTGGCTGACTTCACCCGCGTTCTTGGCGAGGGTGACGTCGCCGGTATCGACCGCGGCACGGCGCTCCATCCCGGTGCCGATCAACGGCGGCTCCGGTTTGAGCAGCGGCACCGCCTGGCGCTGCATGTTCGAGCCCATCAGGGCCCGGTTGGCGTCGTCGTGCTCGAGGAAGGGGATCAGGGCCGTCGCGACCGACCAGATCTGGGTCGGCGAGACGTCCATCAGCTCGACTTCCTTGGGCGCGGCGGTGGCGTACTCCTGCTCGCCGGCGCGCACCAGCACCAGCGGGCCTTTCAGCTTCTTCGTCTTCGGATCGACCTCGGCGTTCGCCTGGGCGATCACCTTGTCCTCCTCCTGGGTCGCGTCGAAGTGAACGATCTCGTCGCTGACGACGCCGTCCTTGACCAGCAGGTAGGGGGTCGTGACGAAGCCGTGCTCGGAGATCTGCGCGTAGGACGACAGCGAGCCGATCAGGCCGATGTTCGGCCCCTCCGGGGTCTCGATCGGACACATGCGGCCGTAGTGGGTCGGGTGCACGTCGCGGACCTCGATCGGTGCCCGCTCACGGGTCAGGCCGCCGGCACCGAGCGCCGAGAGGCGGCGGCGGTGGGTGAGGCCGGCCAGCGAGTTGGTCTGGTCCATGAACTGGGACAGCTGCGAGGAGCCGAAGAACTCCTTCATCGCAGCCACAACCGGGCGGATGTTGATGATCGTCTGCGGCGTGATCGCGTCGGCGTCTTCGGTGGTGAGCCGCTCGCGGACGACGCGCTCCATCCGGTAGAGGCCGATGCGGAAGGCCTCCTGGATCAGCTCGCCGACCGTGCGCAGGCGGCGGTTGCCGAAGTGCTCGTACTCGTCGAGGTGCTCGGCGACGGGCTCGCGCGGATAGGTGATCGCCTCCGCGGCATAGTCTTTGATCGGGTGCTCCTCGTCGATCTCCTCGGGGATCCCGAGCAGCTTCGGCAGGCTCACCAGCTCCTTGATCAGAGCGATGATGTCGTCGTGGGTGAGGGTCCGGTTGTCGAGGTCGATGTCGAGGTCGAGCCGGGCGTTCAGCTTGTAGCGGCCGACCCGGGTGAGGTCGTAGCGCTTCGGGTCGAAGAAGAGCTGCTCGAGCAGGGCTTTGGCCGCGTCGACCGAAGGCGGCTCGCCGGGACGCTGCTTTTTGAACAGCTCGATCAGGGCGCCTTCTTCGGAGCGGGTCGCCTCGGTGTCGGACTCGATCGTGTGCCTGAGGTAGACCGAGTTGTCGAACATCTTGAGGATCTGCTCGTCCTCGACGTAGCCCATCGCGCGCAGCAGCACCGTCACCGGCAGTTTGCGCTTGCGATCGATGCGGACGAAGACTTTTCCTTTTTTGTCGACTTCCAGCTCCAGCCAGGAGCCACGGGCCGGCATCAGGTTGGCGATGAAGACCTGTTTTTCCGGATCCTTGGGCGCCATCACGTAGGCGCCGGGGGAACGCACCAGCTGGGTTACGACGACACGCTCGGTGCCGTTGATGATGAAGGTGCCGCGGTCGGTCATCCACGGGAAATCGCCCATGAAGACGGCCTGCTCGCGGATCTCGCCGGTCTCCTTGTTCTGGAAGGCGACGGTAGCCGTGAGCGGCCGCGAGTAGGTCATGTCCTTCTCGCGGCACTCCTCGATCGTGTTTGGAGGGTCCTCGAATTTGAACTCGCCAAAGACGATGGCGAGATTCCCCGTGTAGTCCTCAATCGGGGATATGTCGTCAATCGTCTCTCGCAGTCCGCCCGCCTTGGGATCCGTCAACTCCTCGAAGGAGCGACGTTGAATATCGATCAGGTGGGGAACTTCGAGGGGGTTCTGTAGTCGGGAGAAACTCCTGCGGGTTACGGGGGCAGCGTTGGAACGTGCCAAAGTCGGCGACTCCTCAGACGGTCAGAGGGACGTGGATACAGCGCAGATATGGGGCAGGGGGTGACAACGAGCGCGCGACCAGGGAAAATAACACACGGGCGCGCTCGGCCGCGTAGATGGCTCCCTGCCTGGGGTCCATCCGCGGAAAGTCGGGCTTTATTTAAGCTCGACCGTAGCGCCTGCCTCCTCCAGTTCGCCTTTGATCTTCTCGGCTTCGTCGCGCTCGATGCCCTCTTTGATCGCTTTCGGGGCCTCGTCGACGATCGCCTTGGCCTCTTTGAGGCCGAGGCCAGTGGCGGCGCGGACGACCTTGATGACCGGCACTTTCTGGCCGCCGACCTCGGTCAGCACCACGTCGACCGTGGAGGACTCTTCGGCGGCGCCATCGCCGTCGCTGCCGCCGGCACCGGCGGCAGCCGGTGCGGCCGCGGCGACCGCGGTCGCGGAAACGCCGAACTCCTCCTCGAGCGCTTTGATCCGCTCGGAGAGCTCGAGCACCGAGATGCCTTTCAGCTCCTCGATCCAATCCTCAGTTTTGACTTTGGTTGCCATTACTCCTCTTCCTTGCTTTCGTCGTCTTTAGAAGTCTCGTCCTGCTCAGAAGTCTCATCTCCATCACCTTCCGCCGGCGTGCTCCGCGCCGCCGGCGGGCTGGCCTCACCTTGCTCAGCCTCTGGCTCTTCCTCGCTCGACTGCGAAGAATCAGATTGGGACGCCGTCTCGCTCGTGCTTTCGGTCTCCTCGGGCGAGCTCTCAGCGGGCTCCTCCTCCGCGGGGGCGACCTCGGGTTCGGCAGCCGGAGCCTCGCCGGTTACCAAGCCTTTCTCGGCGATCTGGCCGAGCTGCAGTGCAAGTCCCTGGATCATCGAGCCGAGGCCGCGGACCAGGCCGGTCAGCGGGCTGGCGACGACGCCGGCGAGCTGGCCGTCGAGCACTTCGCGGGCGGGCAGGCGGGCGATCGACTTGAACTTTTCCTCGTCGAGCCCGAGGTCGCCCATGAAGCCGCCCTTGAAGGTGAGCACTTCGTGCTCTTTGTTGAAGGTCGAGATCGCCTTCGCCGCCTGGGCGGTGTCGCCGCGGACGAAGGTCAGAGCGGTCGGGCCCTGCAACAGCTCCGCGAGGCGATCCTCGCCGACCTGGTCCGCGGCCCTTTTGGTCAGCCGGTTCTTGACAACGCGGAAGCTGGCGTCGGCCTCACGCAGCTTGCCGCGCAGTTCAGCCGCTTGGGGGACGCTGATTCCCCGGTAGTCAACCGCGAAGATCGCCTCGGCGCCCTCTATCTGGGCGGCGATCTCCTCAATTGCTTGTGCCTTTTCGTCTCTGTTCATCGTTCGCCTACACCGGGCTTCTGGCCGTAGCCCGCCGGTGGTCTGGGGGTCGCGCGGGCGAGAAGTCTACGCAGTCGCCGGTTCCGCCGCGGGCTCGGCCGTCTCTTCGACCGGCGAGGAGGCCTCTCCAGCCGCCTCGCGGTCGCCGGTCTTGGCGGCGTCGACCCGGATTCCGGGCCCCATCGTCGTCGTCAGGGTCGCCGAGAGGATGTACTTGCCCTTCGACGAGGAAGGTTTGGCGCGGACAACCTCGTCGATCACCGCGAGGCAGTTGTCGAGCAGTTTCTGCGCGTCGAAGCTGGCCTTGCCGATCGCGAGGTGGATGATCGCCTGACGATCGGTGCGGTACTCGATCTTGCCCGCCTTCGACTCGGTAACCGCTTTCTCGATGTCGTCGGTGACCGTGCCCACCTTTGGGTTCGGCATCAGGCCCTGCGGACCGAGCACCCGACCGAGCTGGCCAACCGCTTTCATCATGTCCGGGGTCGAGATCGCGACGTCGAACCCCGTCCAGCCCTCCTGGACTTTCTCGACGAGATCCTGGGCACCGACGAAGTCCGCCCCGGCCGCCTCCGCGTCGCGCGCCTGCTGGCCTTCCGCGAAGACCGCGATCGTCACGTCTTTGCCGAGGCCGTGGGGCAGGGCGAGGGTGCCGCGCAGCTGCTCCTCCGCATGGCGGACGTTGACGCCGAGCCGCAGGTGCAGCTCGACGGTCTCGTCGAAGCCGGCGCTGGCGGTCTCCTTGATCAGCGAGATCGCCTCGGCGGGCGGATACTCGCGCTCGCGTTGGACTTTGCCGAGCTGTTTGCGGTAGCGCTTGCCGTGGGCCATGGCTATTTGACGTCCACACCCATCGAGCGCGCGGTGCCGGCGATGATCTTCGAGGCGGCGTCGATGTCGTTGGCGTTGAGGTCGGGCATCTTGCGCTCGGCGATCTGGCGGATCTGCTCCGGCGAGATCGTGCCGACTTTGTTCACGTGCGGCTCGCCCGAGCCCTTTTTGATCCCGATCGCCTCGCGGATCAGCACCGCGGCGGGGGGCGTCTTGGTGATGAAGCTGAAGGAGCGGTCCTCATAAACGGTGATCTCGACCGGGATGATCGTGCCGCCCTCGCTCTGCGTCTGGGCGTTGAAGGCTTTGCAGAACTCCATGATGTTGACGCCGTGCTGACCCAGGGCCGGGCCGACCGGCGGTGCCGGGTTGGCGTTGCCTGCCTGGATCTGCAGCTTGATGAGGGTGAGGACTTTTTTCGCCATCGGGATCGGGGAGGGTAGCGGGCCGGGCTAGATCTTCTTCACTTGGTCGTAATTGACCTCGACCGGGGTCTCGCGGCCGAAGATCGAGACCAGCACCTTGAGTTTGGCGGCGTCCTCGTTGATCTCGGCGATCTCGCCGGAGAAATCGGAGAGCGGGCCGGAGATGACCTTGACCGACTCGCCGATCGAGAACTGGGCCTGGGTGCGGGGGCGCTCGGCGGTCTCACGGTGCAGCAAGCGGTCGACCTCTGGTTTGGAGAGCGGCACCGGCTTGTTGCGGGAACCGACGAAGCCGGTCACGCCGGGGGTGTTCTTGACCAGACCCCAGGCGTCGTCAGTCATCTCCATGTTGACCAGGACGTAGCCGGGCATCGTCCGTTTCTCTTTCGATTCTTTCTGGCCTTCTTTGTTGAGCTCCATCACCTGCTCGGTCGGCACCACCACCTGGCGCACGTTGCGGTTCTGGGCCATCGTCTGTACCCGGTGCTCGAGATTGTGCTTGACCTTGTTCTCGTGCCCGGAGTAGGTGTTGATCACGTACCAGCGATACATCTGGAAGTTGCCTTTGTCTTGGGATCCCGCTAAAGGATCTGCTTGATGAGGAGGCTGAAGACGGAGTCGAGGACGCCGAGGTAGGTGGCGGCGACGGCGACGAAGATGATCGTCACGGCCGTTGCTTGGACCAGGGTTTCGCGGTCCGGCCACTGAACTTTGCGCAACTCCGCCCAGCAGGAAACCAGGAAGCCGATGACACCGCCGCGCT
Source organism: uncultured Solirubrobacterales bacterium (assembly GCA_963824705.1). Classification (GTDB taxonomy): domain Bacteria; phylum Actinomycetota; class Thermoleophilia; order Solirubrobacterales; family 70-9; genus VRUE01. The sequence continues at coordinate 356,898 of CAWGQE010000003.1, read as the reverse complement.
GGCGCTTCTCGGCCTGCGCCTGTTTCTGGCGCTTGGCGAGCTGCTCGCGCTCCTTGCGCTTGCTGTCCTCGCGCTGGCGCTTTTCGGCCAGCTTGGCCTCTTTCGCCTCGGCGCGGCGCAGGCTGCGGGGCTTCGGCGCGTCCGGCGTTTCGAGATCGGCTTCGGAGGCACCGGCCGCGATCCCGGCCTCGACCGCCTCGATCTCGGCGATGTCGCCGGAGACGGGGACTTGGGTGTCGTGCTGAGCTCGCGAGTCGGACTTGCGGCTACCGCCTGGGCCGGAGCGTTTCTGCTCTTCGGCTTCGCGGGCGCGTTTCTCCGCCTTGCGCTGTGCGCGCGTTTTCGCCATGAGGCTCTACCGCGTCTCCTTGTGCGCCGTGTGATGGCCGCACCAGCGACAGTACTTGCGCAACTCGACTCGGTCCGGCGAGTTTCGCCGCGACTTGTTGGTCTGATAATTACGCCGCTTGCAGTCTTCGCAAGCCAGCGTTACCGCGATGCGGACATCTCCGCGAGCCATGTTCTCCTCGTTGCCGAAAGGACGCCGTTACAAGAGAAAACCCCGGGCCGAAGCGCGAGGCTGGGCTGAAGGATAGCGCTCCGCGGCGCCCAGGGATTCCTCGCTTGCCGCGCGTTTCGCAGCGCATGAGGGGAGAGTCTGATGCCCCGGGCGACTTAGTCGCCTTGTGGAGGACAAAGTCGCCCCAGACCATAAGGTCGCTCGCATTGCCGCCGTCCAGCACGGCGCGATCTCGATCGCCCAACTTCACTCGGCCGGCCTGACCAAGACCGCCGTGCAAAAGCGCTGTCGCGCGGGTCGATTGCACAGTCTTCACCGCGGCGTCTACGCGGTCGGACACATAGCGCCAAGCCATGAGCGGTGCTGGATGGCAGCGGTGCTCGCGCTGGCAGGCGGTGTCACGGGGACCGTCGGCGCGGTGCTCAGCCATCGCAGCGCCGCTGAGCTTTGGGGCCTGCTCCCGACAGGGGACGGCCCGGTCGATGTTTCCCTACCCAGCAGGAGCGGAAGGGGGAGGCGAGCGGGAATCCGCATTCACCGCCCCGTGTCGTTGGAGCCCGCGGAAATCACTGGGAAGCATGGGATCCCGGTTACCTCACCCACCCGCACCCTCGTGGATCTGCGACGCACCGTTCCGGACGGCGTGCTGCGTCGTGCCACACGACAGGCCGGCTTTCTCGGGTTGCCGACTGGATCCGACGTCAGGTCAGACGGAACGCGTAGCGAGCTCGAGCGCCGGTTCCTGTGGCTATGCCGTCGTCATCGGCTACCGGCACCGGCAGTGAACATGCGAATCGGCGCGCTCACGGTCGACTTCTGCTGGGTGGAAGAGAAGCTGGTCGTCGAGACGGATGGGTACCAGGCCCACCGAGGCCGCGCCGCCTTCGAGGACGATCGGGCGCGCGACCTGACGCTTCGCGCGTTTGGCTACGAGGTGCAGCACCTGTCCTATCGGCAGGTCTTCAACGAAGGGAACCGGGTGGCGGCCGTCCTCCGCGCCATGCTCACACCCGCGGGCGGGGCGCCTTAGTCGTCGTATAGACCCCAAAGGCGCCCCGAAGGCGTCAGAGGCCGAGGGTTTTGGCGATGATCGTGCGCTGGATCTCGGAGGTGCCGCCGTAGATGGTCGAGACCATCGTCGTGCGCACGAGGCGCTCCATGTCGTACTCGGAGGAGTAGCCGTAACCACCCATCAGCTGCATCCCTTCGACCGCAACGCGTTTGGCGATCTCGGTCACGTGCAGCTTCACCATCGAGGCCTCGCGCGGCAGCATCCGGCCGGGATCTTCGTCGGTCAGGGCGGCGACCCAGCGCGTCATCAGCCGGGCCGACTCGACTTCGGTTGCCATGTCGGCGAGGCGGTGCTGGAGCGCTTGGAAGGAGCCGATCGGGCGGCCGAACTGCTTGCGCTCCTTTACATAGGCGAGGGCGTCGTCGAAGGCGCGTTGGGCGATGCCGAGCATCGTCGCGGCGAGAATCAGCCGCTCGACGTTGAGCCCCGCCATCAGCTGCGTCCAGGCCTGGTCGACCTGGCCGAGCAGGGCGCTGGCCGGGGCCTCGACATCAGTCAAGTAGAGGGTGTTGGTCTCGGTGCCCCCCATCGTTTTGATCGGGACGATCTCCAGCCCCTTGGTCTCGCGCGGGACCCAGATCATCGAGAGGCCGTCGTGCTTGGACTCGCCCTTGGTCGTGCGGCAGACGATCAGGATGTGATCGGAGATATGGGCGTTGGAGATGAAGACCTTTTGGCCGTTGAGGACGAAGCCGCCGTCGACCTGCTCGGCCGAGGTAGTGAGAGCGCCGACGTCTGAGCCAGCCTCCGGCTCGGTCATCGCGATCGCCTCGACCGCGCCGGCGGCGATACCGCCGAGGATCTCCTTCTTCTGCTCCTCGGTGCCGAAGCGCTGGGTTGCGCCGGCGACGATTAGCGTCGTCGCGTAGCCGCCGATTGGCGCCAGGCCACGTGAGGTCTCCTCCATGAAGAGACAGGCGTCGAGCATCGAGCCGCCGGAGCCGCCGTACTGCTCGGAGATCGTCACCCCGAGCCAGCCCAACTCGGCCATCTGTTTGTAGAGGTCGAAGTTGTGGTGCAGCTCGTAGCCATTGGTGAGCTTCTCGCGCTGCTCCTGGGTGCCGACCTCGCGCGCGCAAAAGTCGCGGATCGCGGCGACGAAGTCCTCCTGCTCGTCGGTGAGGGAGAAGTCCATGGGCCGGGCAGGCTATCGGTCCGGCTGGCTGTGTGGCCAGTCGCTCCGGGCGGCCATCCGCTTCGCCTCTTCCGTTCCCTTATATGGAGTGAGGACGAACTGGACCACGTCCGCGATCAGACCCGGCAGCTCCGCCGCGCGCTCGCGGCCAACCCGATTGGCGACGATCGTTGCGACACCACCCGCCAGCGAGCGCTCTGTCGTCGCCGGCAGATCGGCCCCATAGGGGCTTTCGGCACGACCGCCCTCGAGCAGCCCGGCGAGGTAGGCCATCAGGCGCTCATAGCGTTCGATCCCTTCGACACCCCGCGCCAGCGCCTCCGAAGTCAGCACGTTCGCGGCCTCCGGCTCGGCGGCGGCGAACTCCAACGCTCGATGGATCGCGACAACCGCCCGCTCGTGCCAGCGCCCCCCGCCCGCACAGGCCGTCTCGAGCAGCACCTGCAGGCGGGCGAAGGCGGACTCGAAGGCGCTCGCGAAGTCGTCTGGGGATCTCGCGAGCTCTTCCATTCCCTGCCAACCGCAGCCGGCTCGCCCATTATAAACATGGTTATCTCCCGACTTCGCCTACTGGCCGAGGACTCGAGCATCTCCGCGATCGCGGCGAGGAAGCCCCGCCGCCCCTCGAACGTATACGCGGCGCTGACAAGCGCCTCTCGATGGCCAGAGGTGAGAACACTTCGCACACACCGGTGAGTCAAATCTTGGCCGATAGGCCCTCGAGGAATGAACTAGGAGGGACTAGCGAAACTCGCGTGTGCGACTGGCGAGCGCCGGACCAAGCGGGGCAAGGACGCAGGGAGGCCGAATAGCAGCGCTATTTGGCCGACTGAGGACGCCGCACCGCGCAGTGTCCGCCGCCGCCAGGCGTGCGCGGGGTTTCGCTAGTCCCTCCTAGAACGAACTCCACTCGCCTTTTGTCGAGGGGTGATCCACGGGAAGAACTTGGACACCCGAGACCGCATCGTCTTCTAGGCTCGCCACCGTGGAAGAAAGCGCCGAGCAGATACGCGGGCACATCGATGCCCTGAGTGAGTTCGAGGTGGAATTCGGCGAATTCGTTCGCGCTCTGGAGAAGTACCGCAAAGACGGCGAGAGGACCTGGCCTGACGAGGAGTACGAACGCAGGCGGAGGGAGATCCTGAGGAACGCCGCCAGAGCTGATCGGGCCGTGAAAGCCTCTGAGGTTGGCTACGTAGCCATCAAGACCTTCCGGGGGGTCGGAGCCGAAGATCTTCCCTCACTGGTCCTTGATTTCCAGTCCCTCAGTCCTCGGGGCGAATACGGACTGGCATTGCAGCATCAGATCCTCGACAGGATTCCGGCCCAGATTGCTGGCCTGGAAATGAAGCTGGAGAGCATGGAGGCCCAGAGCAATGCGCAACCAACGGGGGAGCCGTCCAAGCCAAAGAGAACTCGGCGTCGGCCGACCTCGATCGGACGCATCCGGCACGTTCCGCCAGCAGTGGCGGGGACTGAGAATAGGAGCGGCGCGCGGGAAGGGATCCGCAGATCGATCGGGGGGCACCTTCTCCGCTGGATACTTGCCGCTACGGCGGCTCTAGCCGCGGCCCTGGTGGCCTTCCTAATCACCCAGGGCGGTGGTTCGCCCCCGCCTCCTCCGGCAGGTGGCTTTACGATCGAAAACACCGCGCGAAGCGGCGTGTGGTCACTTAATTCGCCGATTACGAGCGGTTTCTCGTCGCACCACGAACCGCCAGCCAATGCCCACCGTTGGATACCGAATCACCACACCGTGATTATCAACTGCGCGCGGGAAGGCCGTCCCTACAAGACCGAGCTGGAAGGCGAATGGCAGACCTGGCGCTGGTACGGCCAGCTGAAGGACGGATCGTGGATTCCGATAGCAGAGCTAGAGGAGACCACTGAAGATGGCAGCCAGGGACTCCGCACCTGCTGACCTCGGAATACGCTGGAAGATCGAAGACCGCCGTCGGCATCACAAAGGGGGGCCTGGAACCAAAGGGCCTTCGGCCTGACAACAACGGCTCAGGCAACCCGGAGCCGGATGGTTGACAAGGCTGCCCTGCTCCGCACCGAGGTTGATTGCAACCATCCCGCTACTGGTGTCCAGGCAGGAGGAATCTGGGGCCGAAGCGGCGAAGCACCGTTCCGTCCGGCCATATTGATAGCAACGTTGTAAGCAATCAGGCATACTGCCCTGGTATGGCGGTGTCTGGGAACTTCCGAGGTCTTAAGCGAGACATCGCCGTTGCCTTGCGCGGGCGCAAGCGGACCCTCTATGAGACGAGCAAGGCAATGGGGCGCCGCCCGGGGGATATCCAGCGCGCCCTACGCCAGATGCACGCGGAGGGACTACTCAAAGCAAGCGAGGCGAACCCGGTTCGCGGCACCTTGTTTTGGTTCAACGAGGAGCACGCCGAAGCGCTCGACGCGGCGCTCGCAGAAGCCATCCCGGCCGGCCAACTGCGGAGCGAGCAACGCGCGCTCGCAATCGAGGCCCCAGAGGACGCCGATCCGTACCCGGTGCTGGGTCGAGGCGACCTCAGCGGGTTAATTGCCTGGGTCGCGGAGTGGGGCGGGGACGGCGAGTTGCTCGTCGGGATGGCCCATGACGTGCCGAAGCGGAGCGCCGATCAGCTGGTCGGCGCCCTGCGGGAGGCGGGAATCAAATGCAAGCAGAGGCGTGTCGGTGAGATCAGCGCCGGCGTCGAGGCGAGGCGCCACGCGATCGCCGTCGAGGAGGCAAAGAGACCAGTGAAAGCTGAGGAGTCAGCGATATGAACCGCCACAAGCCATCACTTTGGAAGGCGCTGGGAGGCGCTTTCGCCATCGCGATTGCCACCGCCGCGTTCATCGTGACCCTCATTGGAAAGCCGACCTGGGCTCTGCGCATCGGCGCGGTTTCCTTCGTCGTACTCGTTGTTGCTTTCGCCGCCGTCTGGTACTGGGGCTTCTACACCGGTAACAACTGGCCGGACTCTGAGTGAGCCACTGGCTCCAACGGACGCAGGAGTCTGTCGGGCGTGAGGAGACGAGAGCCCTACCCCGAGATCGAGCAGATCGCCGAAGAACTACTGGACGACTCTGAGTTCCAGGCGCTGCGGCTCGCCACGTGGCTGCTCGCCCTGATTCGATCCAGCGCTACCAAAGCGGCCAGCGCATTGCGGCTCCTAGCCGCCCGCGGTCAGCCTCTTGAATATGTAGACCTGGCGAACCGGGAAGCCGACTTCGATCCAGCCTTGACTTTTCCCCACTCGGCTCGCTTGCACCTCCGTCGCGACCAGCTCCCAGCCTTCCGCGCCGAGCTCGTTGAGGATGCTCGTCATCCCGTCGCTGCCGGGCCGCTCCTCCTCGCTCGCCCCTGGCCTGTGGATCGTGTATTGACTGTATGACGGCTGCCCTGGTTGGCGGGGAGGTGCGATCTCCAGGCCAGGGAGAGGTATTCCCACTGCCCGGTCATCTCAGCAGCAGCAGGTGTCGCCTCGTGCGCTCACGGGCAAGATGCAGCAGGTCCGGGCCTCCCAGCTCGCCTTCCCGCTGATGCCGCTCATGCATCTCGATCACGATCTGCGTAGGGGGACCGCCGGGGTATGCTTCTTTCGCCGGATCCCACGGCTGCCCGGTATAAGGGTTCAGCGGCGGACCAGGGAGGCCGGACATGGGGCCAGTCTACTTAAGAACTCCCACGCTAAACAGGATTACAAGCCCGCGCGCGCGTTCAGTTTTGCCCGCTACCGCCGCGCCTTGAACTCCATCTGTTCCCAGAACTCCCGGATGCGGCGGCGGCGGATGCGGCGCTGCCAGGGTGGCGGCATCGCGCCGAGCTTGGCGGCGAGCCGCCGCTCGCCGCGGCTGAACCCGCGGCTGACGCCGCGGTGCTTGTCCGGCTCGTCCGGCGAGGCGGCCCGGTAGGGGCAGAACCCCCAGCCGCACTGCGGTGGGCAGCCTGTGCCGAGGATCTCGTGGCGGTTGCGACTGCCGCTGAGGCAGTAGGGGAGTTCCTCCATGTGGCCGAAGCTCTCGTGGTGGTCGGGGCTACTGCCCTCCTTGAGGTCGACGAGGACGGTGACGTCTCCGACGAGTTGGGCGGTGCCGCGGCTGAGCACCGCCGGCAGCCTGCCGGAGCCTTCGACGTCGTCGCTCCAGACGAAGGCTTCCCAACGAGGTCCCTTGAACCGGGCGTGGCGCAGCGCCTTGCGGGCCAGTTTCGCGGCCCGGCGCGCCAGTGGGTGACGCTCGCGACTGCGGTGCAGCCGGTAGGCGAAGATGTCCAGCGTGTCGCCCCTGCTTGCACCCGTAATCGCGTACAGCGCGAGGGCCTGGTAGAGCAGCATCCGCGCGTACCACGACTCGGCTCTCGGCAGCGCGATGTCGGCGGCGAGTCGGCGGTTGCTCGCCACCCACCCCGGTCCCTTGAACCTCCTCGTCGGGTCGGAGGCATGGCACATCGCGTCGGCCTTGAACCCCTGCGCAAGCGAATCTTCGAGTTCCGGGCGACCCCCCTCGAAGGCCAACGTGGCAAACATTCCGAGCTGGGTGCGGGCGCCGTCGAGGGAGTTCTGGGGCTTGGATTTCGAGGGCTCGCCCTGGCCCTCGCCCCCACCGTCGTCCCGCAGCTCCTCGCTGAGGCCGCTGACGATCGCCGGCAGTACCCATCCCAGCGCCTCGAAAGACTCCTTCGACCAACTGGGATCTTCGGGATCTTTGGATTTCAACGCCTTGCCCTTTGCGGCGCGGTAGCCGGCACGAAGGATGGAGTCTTCGATCTGCTTTTGTAGCTCCGGATAGGCGTTCCACGCGTTCCGGTCGAGTTCGTTGCTGGCGGTGCGCCGCACGTCGTAGTCGTCGTCGCCCGTGAAATGTTTCCAGATCGTCAGCCAGGCGTTTTTGCCTCCGAGTCGGGCGATTGCCTGCAGGGCTTGTAGCTTGGTCCAGCGCATCGCACCGTGGGTCGAGCACACCGACTCGGTGATCAGCTCGGGGTACTCGATCGGGTCGGCCGGGACTTTGCGAGCGCAAAGCCCCGCGACGAGCGATGACACCGAGCGCCCGGACAGGCCGCCGTGTTCGGGTTGCTTGGGATGCCGAAGCAGCCCGGCGAGGTTCGCCGCGGTGGTCAGCTTGATCAGACGGTCGTCGGGGTCGAAGCGATCGGCCGGATCGGGGGCCTCCTGCATCGGGTCGACCTGTCTCGCCAGGGGGGTTTCGTCCTTGACTCCGGCGGCCTGGCCGCCGGAGTCAAGGACCTCTGCCACGAGCCGCGTGACGATTTTCCTGGCAAGGTCGTCCCAGCCCGCGTCCCTCTCTCGCAGAGAGCGCTCGTCGGCGTGGATTGCCGCAAACGTGAGGGCGAGGTGGGCGGTCAGCTTTTCCGGGTGGCGACTGTCCATCAGGGTGTCGACCCAGTCGTCAAAGCCGTTCACCAGGCGGTCCGAGTCCGCCTCCTTGCCCTTGTCGTCCGCAGCTCCGTCCCCCGGTTCCTTTTGGCCGATTTTGGCGAGGCAGCGGCCGGCCAGGAACGCCTGCATGATGCGGTGCCGGAACTGTGGCTCGCCTGTCCGGTCCGGCTCGAGGATTCGCAGCCGTTGGCAGGTGTCGATCGCCTCGTGCTGGGAGACGGCTGCCCTGGTCCCTCGCGATTTCCCTTCGGTCCCAGGTGTTTCGCCGGCGCCCCGGTCGTCGATTCCTATGAAGTCGACTAGCTTGCTGCGCTTCGGCAGCTCGTGCGCGGCTTCGCTGAGGTCGCCGCCATGCGTGGCGGCGACAGCCGCCACGCGCCCCGTGGCACCAAGCGCTCCCAAGGCCGCGCCCTCGATTGCCTCCACGCTGTGCTTGCGGTCGGAGGATTTGATCGCCAAGCTCGGTCGCACCTTTTCCTTGACGACCCCGTCGTAGAAGCATCCGAGAAGCATGTAGCGAACCCACAGGGAGTCCCACTTGCGCTTGCCTGGGGCGACTTCGCTCCAGCGACCCGGCCTCTCGCTGCCTCCCCAGCGCTCTGGGTCATCCGGAAGGTCCGGGCAGGCCCCGACTGCGGTCAGCTCCGCCAGCGCTTCGAGGTAGAGCGGGGCATCGGTGAGGTCGCCTTCGCGCACCCACCGTTCGATCTCCTCGCGTGGGGGCGGGGAGGAGGCGAGGGCTCCGGGCTCCCGTTTCTTGGACGGCTGAGCTGCGAGGTCGACCGCGGTGTCGAAGCTGAGAGGGTCGATCGGGATCGCCGAGGCCGCGATCCCGGCCGGAACGCCCGCGGGACGGGCGGTGACGATGACCGCCTGGCCCTCGGTCGCGACCTCCTCGAGCAGCCGCCGCATCACGAACCCGGGCTCGCCGTCATAGCCGATTTGGTCGATGTCGTCGACCAGGATCGCCACCCGGCGCCGCTTGCACAGCCACCGCCAGACGATTTCGGCGTCGGCGTCGGTCTTGACAAACGGCCGCGCGAGTTTTTCGAACCGCTCACGGGCCCGCTCGATCAGCTCGTCGCTTCTGCTCTCACCGCGCATCTCCAGCAACACCGGCATCAGGCCGATCTTGGCCAGCACCGCCGCCAGGTCGACCAATGCCGTGGTCTTGCCGGCGCCGGGATCGCCGACGACGATCTGCACGTCCTTCTTGCGCGCCAGCGCCCCGGGGAGGAGTTCGTCGTAGAGCTCGTCGCGGCGCACGGTGTCGACCGGCGGGTCGAGCTCGACAATCTTCGTGGTCTGCTCGGCGAGCGTCGCGCGCAGGAGCGCCTCGGGTTCGTCGACGATTCGGTGCCGTACCTGCCGCATGGTATGGGGGCTCTTGATCAGGTCGTGCCAGACAACCGCCAGCAGAGCGCCGATGGCTCCTCCAAGCGCCCAATTGGCGAGCCATTTCTGCAGGTTGTCGGTCGGTTCCTTGAAGACGAAATACCCGGCGACGGCCGCGACAACGATCCAGATCCCCATCCAGATCGAAAAGGTCTCGGTGACCCTGATCAGTGAGAGGCGGCGGAACACTCGCCCGGGCCAGCGGTGGGAGTCGGCGACTCGCCGCCAGACCCTGCCGGCGATCTTCGAAATCCAGGTCCAAACCTGGAGAAGCTGCCGCCCGCGCTGCCTGAGCCAGGGCGTCGACACGTGCTCGATCGTCCCCCGCGCGGCGCGCTGGCCTTCGGCCACGCTGGCGATGTGCGCGCGCGCCTCCGCTTCCTCAGTGGGACCCATCGTGCAGCTCACCCCGCATCACGCACTCCTTCCTCACTGCCGTCAAGAGATTCCCGTTACTCTATTGGTCTTAACTGTTAGGCGCTCACAAACCGTGATGTTTGTGGGGGTTGTGGGCTACTAGCTGTACGGCAACGCGCGGGCGTATGGAGAACCAGAAGCATCGCTCTGCTCCCGATCCAGCTACGAGTAGTGCTCGCGACAGCCGTTGACGAACTCGCGCCAGGCACCGGCAAGCTGCTCGTCAATGGCGCGGTCAACCGCCTGACGGTTGCCGACCCTCGCGACGACGTGTTCGTAGAGATCGTCGAAGGTCTCGAGTGGGGTGCCGGGCGGGAGCGCGCCGTCGGGGTAGAACTGGTCCAGATCGTCGATTCCGTACTCGGCCCCCAGGCGCAGGAACACCATGAAGCGGATCCCCCCGGCAACCATGTTCGCGTGCTCCACTACCAGCTCGTTCGTAACCTCCACTTCCGCCGCCTTGACCACGTCAGTCGCCCAGGCGGTGAGTGCGGCGGCCTTCGACGATGTCGAGGAAACGGACGGTATGGACGGCACCTCGGAGATCAGGTCCATCGCCGCGCCGATCACCTTGAAAAGGTGCTCCCGCTGACGCAGCACCAGCGGCTCGACCCAGTCGGGACCGCCGAGTCCCCACGTGATCTTGAGAACCTCCGCACCCTTCCCGTCATTCCCGATGATGGTGAGTTCCGTGCCCTTGAAGCCCTCCTGGGTGGTCCTCAGCCTCTCGATTGACGCGGTCGGGCAGAGCCGCTCGACGCTGATCCGCTTGTTGAAGATGCCTCGCTCGCTGGTGAGCGTGATGGCATGACGGTGTACCACGTACAGGTCAAGATTGGACCCGGTGCCGTTCTCGCCGACTCCGACGATGTCCGCCACCGTGATCCCGTCGTTCGCCAAAACGGCATCGAGGCACCGGCCGTACTTATCCTGGTCGTTCCGGTCGCTTATCCCAGCGTCTAGAAAGAGATTGGGGTAATTGGGCTCCAGCACTGGCTTTCCTTTCCGACTTCGCTGGCAGACAGTGGAATGGACACTTCGATCACTCCAAAGCTCCATCTCAGCGAGGAAAGCTATCCGAGGCAACCGCATCTGTCCACCTCAAGGACAGGTGCTGGAGGAGGCAATCCAATATGCGTTCAAGCAGATCCCCGGCGTTACTTGCTCGATGCAGGATGAGCGGTGTGAGCCGGACCGGGTTTCACGGAGACCGCGATCTACACCCGCCCGAATTTGAGAGACAGACTGAGCGACAGGCTGGCCGATCGGGACCGAATCGACGCCGCTCCTTAGAATGAGAACGAAGCGCCGCGTAGCTCTCTTGGTAGAGCACTTCATTCGTAATAAGGTCAGCTAGGCGCCGCTCACTAAATTTTGGCTTCCCTTGGCACGATCCGGTTAGGGGTCAACCGCTGCCTGGCCGAGGGTCGACAGCGCTTTCGCCACCTGCTGACGCGCAGCGAGGACGGCAGTCGCTGCGCCGAGCTGGCTCCGCTGCTCTCGGCCTACTGCGACGGCGAGGGGAGCGACGGGGACGAAGTCGCGGTGCGCGAGCCTGCGCAGCCTGTCGCACGACCATGCGCGCCTACCGGGCGACCCCCGCGGCCGGTGGAACATGCGGCGTCCCCGAGGCCTGACGGCCAGCGATGATCCCGATTTTGCACGACGATGCTGCGAAGCGCTACCAAAACGCAACCATTTGACCTCCTGGGCCGCAACTGATGCGGCCTCAAGGCGCTAAAACCCCACCTAAGCGGGGCTTTCGCGGAAGCCCGGAACGAGACTCGAACTCGTGACCCCTTCCTTACCATGGAAGTGCTCTACCAACTGAGCTATCCGGGCGGAACGATCAACTTTAGCGGTGCACTGCTCAGCCTGGTTCGCCGAGGGCAACCCGACGGCGTCGGCAGCACCGATTCGGCCGCCACCTGCTGGCCCAGGTAGAGGACGTCGAGCCGGCTCGTGATTTTATGATGAGTGCTTGGCCTTGCCTCACCGTGCAAGCTCGCTCGTCCTGCTGGCTGTCGCGCTACTGGCCATGCCGGCAACGACGAGCGGCAAGTCGATCGCCTATCTGCAAGAAGCAGGGCCGTGCCGAAGGACCGCAGTGCCAGGGACAGAGCTGCTGAGCGCTCGCTTCTGACAGGCGGGCGCAGACTCGACCACCGGCGGAATACGGCGAAAGCGCGACAATCGCAGGCACACTAATCACGGCCGCGGGAGCGCCGGTGGCTGACGCAACGCTCTGCGTTGAAGAACAGCTGATCGGCGCAGGCACAGAGCCGGGAGATCGCGTCGTCGTACCCCGCCTCGGTCTGGCACGCACCGATGCCTCCGGGAGCTACGTCTACCGGCTGCCACCGGGCCCCAACCGAGAAGTAGTGCTCGTCTACCAGGATGGCCTCGGCGAGGCAACGGCGGCAGTCCGCTACTTCGCCCCCACGGGGCCGACCCTCAAGATCGCCCCACGGCGGACGCGGAACAAGGGACGTCCCATCCAATTCTGGGGCAAGCTACCCGGGCCACTTGCCCGCGGGCGGGTGGTCGTCCTTCAGGCGGCGGCCGGTCCAAGCCACTGGCTCACTTTCCGGCAGACGACCACGGACAGCAAGGGGCGCTTCCGGGCCAGCTATCGCATCACAAGAACACCGTACGAGTACACCTACACGTTCCGCGCCCTTGTTCCTCGCCAGGCGGGCTACCCTTGGTTGAAGGGCACCAGCCCCACGGTGCCCGTCGAAGTCATGGGCTAAGGGCCGTCAGCTGACGACGACGCTGCTTTAGGAGGGCCGTGACCCCGCTCGATCACTTGGTTCGGTTCGGTCGAGATGTTTGGCGGGAGGATTGCGTTAGACCCACAGGATGGACCGCCGCGAGGCAGTGCGTTCGTCGTTCGTCCTTTGTCCCGCATAGCCGTACAAGGACGAACGCACCCTTGTTCTCTCCCTTCTGGACGGAAAGCTAGCCGCCGTTGTTCAGGCCGGCCACCGGCGTGCCGACCACGACGTCGCTGCAGAGCAGCGGCGCGGGGTCGAACGAGTCGGTGAGGGCACGGCCCGCCGGGGTGCCGTGGAGGATCGGTTGGGGAGCCGGGCCCTTGGAGCCTTTCGGCTTCGGCGGGTGGGTGTAGAAGCCGGTGCCGCACTGGATGGAGAAGTCGCGGACGCCGTCGCGGGCATCGATGATGTCGTCGCCGCCCTCGCCGAAGAATTGGTCCTGGCCGGGCTGGCCGAGCATCGCGTTGGGGCCGCCATCGCCGATCAGGACGTCGTTGTCGAAGGAGCCCTCCATGTCCTCGTCGGAGGGGTCGAGGCGGACCGGGTGGCAGCGCCCTTCCTTCAGCAGGGTGTCGATCCAGGCTTTGTGCGCGAGGAAGGAGATGTAGAGCAGGCCGGGATGGGCCTGGGTCTCGGCGAAAGAGGCGTCGTCGCGGCCTTCGCCGCCGACGAGGGCGCCGCCGGCGCAACCGCCGCCCGCGGCGAGCAGGTCGCCGTCGCCTTCGCCGTAGAGGAAGGTCGGGCCGGGCAGACCGCCGACCAGGCCGTCGGAGCCGTCGCCGCCGTAGAGCTTGTCGGCGCCGGGGCCGGACTGGAGGAGATCGTCCTCGGGCCCGGCTTTGATCGTGTCGTCGCCAAGCCCGCCGGCGACGCGGACGTTCTGGGCGCCGGCCAGCGAGCCTTCGGCGCGGAAGCTGTCATTGCCGGGGCCGAGGTCGGCGGTCAGCCAGCGGGCCGGCCCGTTTGCCGCACAGGTGACCTGCTTGGGGTCGCTGCCCAACCGGGCACAACCGGGGCCGATCGCGATGCCCTTGGCGGCGCTGATGCCGAAGGTCTGGGTCGCTTCGTCGAAGGCGACGGTGAAGTCGTCGGGGCCTTCGCCGCCGATTATCTGCAGGCCTCCCCCACCGCCTTTGGCGCGGTCGAGCTGGATGTAGGCGGAGGCTTTCGGCGGAGCTTCTTTGCCACAAGAAGTCCCGGTCGCACCGAAGCAAGCGTCGCTTCCCTGACCGCCCACCAGTTCGTCGGTGCCGCCGCCGCCGCGCAGGGTGTCGTCCCCCGGCCCGCCGTTGATCCGGTTGTCGCCGCTGTCGCCGATCAGCGTGTCGCGGAAGGCCGAGCCTTCGATGTCCTCGAAGCGGAAGAGACGGTCGTGGCCGTCGCCGCGCGCTTTGTGTGCCGCCAGGGAGACCCAGACGCCGCTGCCCTTGCCACCGGCGATCGCGGTCGCGAAGGAGGCGATGTCGTCGGCGCCGGGACCGCCATCCATGCGGTCATAGCCGTAGTCGCCATGGACCAGGTCGAAGTCGCCCGGGCCGCCGTTGAGCGTGTCGATGCCGAGGCTGCCCGCTACCTCGTCGTCGTCGCCGGCGCCGCCGGAGGCCTTGTCGTCGCCGAGGTCGCCGATGACCCGGTCGGTGCCGGCACCGCCGTAGAGTTCGTCGTTGCCGCGGCCGCCGTGGATCAGGTCGTCCCCTCCCCCGCCGCAGATCAGGTCGTTGCCGAGGCTGCCGGTGATTTCGTCGTCTCCCGGACCACCCCAGATCACGTCACGGCCCGGCGTGCCGCGCAGCACGTCGTTGCCGTCGGTGCCGACGATCTGCGCCCGCCGCCCGTGGCAGCGCGGCGGTTCTTCTTCTTCGGCCGGCGCGGCGGCGATGAAGACGACGGTCGCGAGCGCCGCCGCGGCGAGCGCGAGTCCCCTGCGCAGAATCCTCACCCGAGAAGGGTACCGGCCCAATGCGGACGTGCCTAGAGCTTGGTCACCAGGACGGTAAGGGTCGTAGCCAGGATGGTGAGAAAGCCGAGGGCCATGGTGACGATCAGAGCGCGTTGCGACATGCCAAGCGACGCGAGCGACTTGTTCAGATCGATGATGCTCTGGTTGATCTGAGCGAGCTGCGACTCGACGTGAGCCATCCGCCTGTCGGCTTCGCCGAAACGTTCATCCGCTCGTTTGTCGGCGTGATCGAGTCGCTCGCCGACCTGTCTTTCGAATCGATCGAAGCGTTCGTCCACGTGCTTGAACCCATCGTCCACCCGATGGTTCAGGTAGTCGAGGCGATCGTCGGTCCAGCTCTCCCTCATGGCCTCCATCTTGCCATTGTCGCAGACAAAATGTCACATAACAGGCCAAGAGTTGCAAAATCTTTGCAACGGCGAATGGGTGCTCATTCCAGATTGATCATCACGTGCTTGATCTCGGTGTAGTCCTCGAGCGCGTACATGGAAAGGTCCTTGCCGTAGCCGGATTCCTTATAGCCGCCGTGGGGCATCTCGGAGACAAGTGGGATGTGGTCGTTGATCCAGACGCAGCCGAAGCGCAGGGCGTTGGCGACGCGCATCGCGCGGCCGACGTCGCGGGTCCATACGGACGAGGCGAGGCCGTAGCGGGTGCCGTTCGCCCACTCGATCGCCTTGGCCTCGTCGCTGAACGGCTGCACCGTGATCACCGGGCCGAAGATCTCCTTCTGGATCATCTCGTCCTTCTGCTCGAGCCCGGCGACGACGGCCGGCTCGAGGAAGTAGCCGTGCAGGTCGGGCTGCGTGCCGCCAGTGACGACCTCGGCGTTGTCGGGCTTGCGCTCGAGGAAGCCCTCGACCCGCTCGCGCTGTCGCTGGGAGTTGAGCGGGCCGAGGGTCGTGTCGGCGCTGAGCGTGTCGCCCAACACCAGACCCTTCGCTTCACCGACGAGGCCATTGACCACGTCGTCGTAAACGCCTTTGGCGGCGAGCACGCGGGTCGCCGCCGTGCAGTCCTGGCCGGCGTTGTAGTAACCGGTGCCGGCGATCGTCTCCAGCGCGGTCTCCATCTCGACATCGTCGAAGACGATCACCGGGGCCTTGCCGCCGAGCTCGAGGTGGACGCGCTTCAAGCTGTCGGCCGCCGCCTTGGCGATCCACTTGCCGGTGGGCGGCGAGCCGGTCAGCGAGACCATCTCGACGTCGGGATGGGTCACCAGCTCGACCCCGGTCGGCTCGCCGTGGCCGCCGATCGCGTTGAGCACGCCCGGCGGCAGCAGGTCGGCGCACCACTCGGCGAAGAGCAGGGTGGTCAGCGGCGTGGTCTCGGCCGGCTTGAGCACGACCGTGTTGCCGGCGGCGATCGCCGGGCCGATCTTCCAGATCGCCATCATCAGCGGGTAGTTCCAGGGGGTGATCTGGCCGACGACGCCGATCGGCTCGCGGCGGATGAACGAGGTGTGGCCCTCCATGTACTCGCCGGCGGCGCGGCCCTCCATGCAGCGGGCGGCACCCGCGAAGAAGCGCAGGTTGTCGGCCATCACCGGCACCTCGTCCTCGAGCACGGCGCCGCGTGGCTTGCCCGCGTCGGCGGCCTCGAGGTCGGCGATCTGCTCGCCGCGCTCCTCGATCATGTCGGCGATCCGCAGCAGCGCCCGCGCCCGTTCGCCCGGCGGCGTCGCCGCCCAACCTTCGAAGGCGCCTTTGGCCGCGGCGACCGCCCCGTCGACGTCGGCCTTGGTCGAGAGCGGCGCCTCGGCGATCGCCTCGCCGGTCGCCGGGTTGATCACGTCCTCCATCCCGCCCTCGGCCGGCTCCACCGCCTTGCCGCCGATGAAATTCGAAAGCTTCGTCTTCTCCGCCGCCATCACTCCCGCACCTCCGCTTTCTGGGGCCGATGGGCCTCAAAGCGTCCTATTTGTGCGCTTTGAGGCCCATCGGCCGAGATTTCTAGGGCTTGCTCTACGGGGATGCAGGGCAGGCCGACGGCCTCGGCGACTGCCGGGTGAGTCACCTGGCCGGCCGCGACGTTGACTCCCGGCCGCAGGCCTGGATCGCGCTGGATAGCCCCCTCGACACCGCGATCGGCGAGTGCGATCGCGTAGGGCAGGGTGGCGTTGGTGAGCGCCTGAGTCGCGGTGATCGGGACCGCGCCGGGCATGTTGGCGACGCAGTAATGAGTGATCCCATCGACCTCGAAGGTCGGGTCGTGGTGAGTGGTCGGACGCGAGGTCTCGAAGCAGCCGCCCTGATCGATCGCAACATCGACCAGCACCGCACCTGGCTTCATCAGCCTCAGCTGCTCGCGGCGCACTACATAAGGGGCTCGCGCGCCATGAACCAGAACGGCGCCGATCACGAGGTCCGCGCGGGGCAACATCTCTTCGACGGCGAGGGTCGTCGCGTAGACGGTCGAGCAGGCGCCGGCGAAGGCGACGTCGAGCTCGCGCAGGCGGTCGATCGATTTGTCGAAGACGAAGACGTCTGCTCCCATCCCGATCGCGACGAAGGCGGCATTCATGCCGACCACGCCGCCGCCGATCACGATCACGTTCGCGGCCGCCACACCGGGCACGCCGCCGAGCAGGATGCCGCGGCCGCCGAGCGGCTTCTCCAGCATGAAGGCGCCGGCCTGGGTCGCGATCTTGCCGGCGATCTCGCTCATCGGCGCGAGCAGCGGCAACCGCCCGCGCGCGTCCTCCACGGTCTCGTAGGCGATGCAGGTGGCGCCGGAGGCGCAGAGGCCGCGGGTCTGCGCGGGGTCGGGCGCAAGGTGCAGGTACGTGAACAGCAGCTGGCCCCGCCGCAACATCTCGATCTCGGCCTTTTGCGGCTCCTTCACCTTCAGGACCATCTCCGCCTCGCCGAACACGGCGCCCGCATCGGCGACGATGCTGGCGCCCTGCGATTCGAATTCGGCGTCGGCGATCGCGCTGCCCTCGCCTGCCCCGGCCTCGATCAGAACACGGTGGCCATGTTCGGCCATCTCGCGCACCCCGGCCGGGGTGATCGCGACGCGGTACTCGTCGGGCTTGACCTCTCTGGGGACGCCGACGATCACGTCCCCACCAACTCCCTGGCACGCAGCGCCAGCCAGAACTCGATGCGGTCGTGGGCACGCGAGAGATCGCGCCCGGTCAGCTCTTCCACCTTGCGCATCCGGTAGCGCAGGGTGTGGCGGTGGCAGTAGACCTCACGGGCAGCCCGCTCCCACTGCCCGTTCTGCTCGATGAAGGCCTCCAGCGAGCGCAGCAGCTCGCCGCCGTACTCCTCGTCGCCGGACTCGATCGGACCGAGGACGCTGTCGCAGTAGAGCGCGAGCGCATCGTCGTCCTGAATCGAGAGCAGCAGGGTGAAAGCACCGAGGTCGCGCCAAGACGCCACCTCGGGACCGCTGCCGTTCTCGGAGAACGCCGTCGCCTCGAGCGCGCAACGCGCCTCGTGGAAGGAGTGGCGCAGCTCCTCCGGCGGCGCCGGGCGGCTGGCCGCGGCGCGCACCGCACCGCGCTCTTTGATCAGCGCCCGCCGTGCTTCGGAAGCGAGGTCGACGGGGTCGCGGTCGGCGGCGTCGACGACGGCGCAGAGCAGCTCGCGGCTGCCGCTCGTGTGGGGAGCGACGACGGCCGGGCAGGCGTCGGCGGCAAGGGCCCGCTCCAGCGCCGACTCGGCGGCGGCCGGGTCGTCGAGGTCGAAGACGAGGACGGCGGCCTCGTCGCCGATCCCGAAGGGCTCGAGCCGGCGGCGCAGCTCGGAGGGATCCAGTCGACCCCCGAGCGCGCCCGCCAGCACGTCCCCCGCGAGCCGGCGCTCGGTCTCGCGGGCGACGCGGCGGCGCATCAGCTCGAGGGCTACGACGGCGACCGCCTGCTGCAAAATCAGGCGCTCGAAGTCGCCCAGCCCGCCCGAGTCGCGGACCATCACCACCCAGGCCTGCGGCGGGCCGCCGCCCGGGGAGATCACCGGGTGGGCCAGAGCCCGGCCCGCCACGGAGGGATGGGTGGGGACGAACGGGTGGCCGTCGGCGATGTGGGTCAGCGCTTCGTCGCGGATCGCGTTGACCGCCTCGGCGGAGAGCTCACGGCGAAAGCTGCGGCCGGCGATGCGCTCGCCGCGGTTGTTGAGGATCGCCACGGTGCCGCCGACCGCGGAGGCGATCGTCGCCACGATCTCCTCCAGGCCGCGCTCTTCGAGGACCAGCCGCTCGAGCCGGCGCTGCACGGCGATGCCCCGCTGCAGCACCTCGTACTGCTCGTTGACCAGCTTGGCGAAGGCCTTCTCGGTGATCGCGATGAACGGCGTCGAGTAGGGCACCTCGAAGAGCGGAAAGTCGCGTTTCTTCGCCTCCTCGAGCAGGGCTTTGGGCAGTTTCTTGTGGTTGAAGCCAGTGCCGAAGCCGAGCCCGGCGAGGTTGTGCTCGGCGAGCAGGCGGATGTAGGAGCGCTGCTTGGCGGCGCTGTCGAGCGGGATCCCGGTGGTCAGCATCAGCTCTCCGCCGGAGAGCCACGGCGTCGGGTCCTCAAGCTCGGAGATGTGGATCCAGCGCAGCGGCGCCTCGGCCTCGCCCGCGCCCGCGACGAGGTCGAGGTCGACCTCGTCGAGAAGGCTCTGCACGGTGAGCATCGACGTGCCTATCAGCCCCGCCTCGGAGCCCAGCCCGCCGAGCCAGCCCGGCTCTGGACCCGATCCCAGGCGTCCGTGAGCACACCGCGCAGCACGTCGTGGATCTCTTCGAACTGCTCGGTGTCGGCGATCAGCGGCGGTGCCAGCTGGATAACCGGGTCGCCGCGATCGTCGGCACGGCAGATCAGACCGCGCTTGTAGAGCTCGCCGGAGAGATAGCCGCGCAACAGGTCCTCGGCCTCCTCGTCGTCGAAGCTCTCCTTCGTCTCCTTGTCCTTGACCAGCTCGATCGCCTGGAAAAAGCCTGCGCCGCGCACGTCACCGACGATCGGCAGGTCGCGCAGGCTCTCCAGCATCTGGCGGAACTCGCCCTCCTTGGCGAGCACGTGACCGCAGAGGTCCTCGCGCTCGAAGACGTCGAGGTTGGCCATCGCCACCGCCGCGGCGACAGGGTGCCCGGCAAAGGTGAAGCCGTGCGCGAAGGAGGCGGTGTCGTGCATGAAGGCATCGGCGACCCGATCGGAGACGATCACCCCGCCCATCGGCGCGTAGGCGGAGGTCAGGCCCTTGGCCACGGTGATCACGTCGGGGACGTAGCCGAAGCGTTCGCAGCCGAACCAGTGGCCGAGGCGGCCCCAGGCGCAGATCACCTCGTCGGAGACCATCAGCACGTCGTAGCGATCGCAGATCTCGCGCACCCGCTCGAAGTAGCCGTCCGGCGGGACGAAGCAGCCGCCGGCGTTCTGGACCGGCTCGAGGATCACCGCCGCAACCGTTTCGGGGCCCTCGAAGACGATCCGCTCCTCGATCGCGTTTGCCGCCCAGAGTGGGTGGCGGTCCTCGGGCCAGCGGTAGGTATTGGTGTTGGGTACGTGGCAACCGCCCGGGGCGAGCGGCTCGAACTGCGAGCGCAGCTCGGTGATGCCGGTTGCAGAGAGAGCGCCGAGCGAGGTGCCGTGGTAGGCGATCTCGCGGGCGATCACCTTGTGCTTCTGGCCTTTGCCGTGGATGCGGTGGTAGTTGCGGGCCAGCTTCAGCGTCGACTCGACCGCCTCCGAGCCGCCGGAGGTGAAGAAGACGCGGTTGAGGTCGCCGGGGGCGAGCGAGGCGATCCGCGCCGCCAGCTCGATCGCACGCGGGTGCGCGTAGCTCCACAGCGTGTAGAAGTCGAGCTCCTCGACCTGGCGCGCCGCCGCCTCGCCGAGCTCGGCGCGACCGTGGCCGGCGTTGACGCAGAAGAGGGCGGAGAGGCCGTCGAGGTAGCGCTTGCCGTGCTCGTCGTAGACGTAACAGCTCTCGCCGCGGGCGATGATCGGGATCTCGTGGCCGGGACCGTAGGAGCCCATGCGCGAGAAGTGCATCCAGAGATGTCGCATCGCCAGCTCCTGAAGGCTGGTATCCACTGCCCCGGTCGGTTGCGACGCGATGGCCATGCGATTCTCCTTTCGTCCTACGACGTTCTGGACAAAGCTAGCTCTCCTGACTCTCTCATTCAAGTGTTCGTTGGGTCAAGTCGTTCGAGAGGCCTTGTACAAAATGGACAAGGCCTCGCCTGAAATTTGGGACATTTGCCACTTGCGCCTTTTCGCCATTGAGGCGTACCGTGAGAGGGCGTTCGCTGCCACTCGGCGCAGCGGCGAGGCGAAAGGAGCGGTATGGAGAGTGCATCGGTTCCGACCCCCCCGCCGGCGGGAACCACCGCCCGCTCTCCCGCAACGCCGAGCAGCGGCGACAAGGGTTTGAAGAAGAACGCGATCGGCTTCGTCTCCAGCGTCGTCATCGGCGTCGCCTCGACCGCCCCCGGCTACAGCCTCGCCGCGACCCTTGGCTTCATCGCCGCCGCCGTCGCCCTGCAGTCGCCGGCGATCCTGCTGATCGCCTTCGTCCCGATGTTCCTCGTTGCCGCCGGCTACTACTACATGAACAAAGCCGACCCCGACTGCGGCACCAGCTTCTCCTGGGTTACCAAGGCGATGGGCCCGCAGCTCGGCTGGATCGCCGGCTGGACGATCGTCGTCGCCGACGTGATCGTGATGGCCAACCTGGCGCAGATCGCCGGCCTCTACACCTTCCTGCTCTTCGGCTGGGACTCGGCCGCGGCATCGACCGTGGCGGTGACGTTGGTCGGCGTGCTCTGGATCGTGATCATGACCGCGATCGTGCTGATCGGGATCGAGCTGTCGGCCCGTACCCAGGTCGGCTTGCTGGCGGCGGAGATCATCACCCTGGCTGCCTTCGCGGTGGTCGCGCTGGTCAAGGTCTACTCGGGCAGCGCACCTGCCGGCTCGATCGATCCGAGCTTCTCCTGGATCAACCCCTTCAGCCTCAGCCCGAGCGAGCTCTCAGCCGGTTTGCTCTTAGCCGTGTTCATCTACTGGGGGTGGGACACGACGGCCACCGTCAACGAGGAGACCGAGAACCCCGACGAGGCACCCGGACGCGCGACCGTAGTCAGCACTCTGATCCTGCTCGGCGTCTATCTGATCGTCGCCGTCGCGGCCCAGGCTTATGCGGGGGTCGACCACCTGGTGGCGAATCAGGAAGACGTGCTGAGCGCTCTCGGCACCGAGGTGTTCGGCTCCCCGCTTGACAAGATCCTGATCATCGCCGTGCTCTCCTCGGCCGCGGCGTCGACCCAGACGACGATCCTGCCGACGGCGCGGACGACGCTCTCGATGGCGCGGGCGAACGCGCTGCCGAAGAGCCTCGGCAAGGTCCATCCACGTTTCCTCACCCCCCACGTCTCGACCCTGGCGATGGGCGCGGCCTCGATCATCTGGTACGTCGGCCTGACCCTGGTCAGCGAAGACATCCTCTTCGACTCGCTGGCGGCGCTCGGCCTGATGATCTCCTTCTACATCGGGCTGACCGGATTCGCCTGCGCGATCTACTACCGGCACGAGCTGCTGCGCAGCGTCAAGAACTTCTTCTTCGTCGGCCTCGGCCCCACCATCGGCGCCGTGATCCTCTTCTACCTGCTGTTCAAGAACGGGATCGAACTTGCGGATCCGGCCAACTCCGAATCGGGCAACTCCTGGTTCGGGCTCGGTCCGCCGCTGGTGATCGCAGTTTTCTTCCTCGTCCTCGGCTTCATCCTGATGGCGGTGCAGTGGAGGGCGGTGCCGGAGTTCTTCCGCAAGCGACCGGAGGTCGCACCGCCGGGCTTCCTCGAGGGTGAAGCCGAGCCCACGAGCGGCGGTATCGCGTCCGGAGGGGAAGGTTGAAATGGGCTCGATAGTGGTCGGATACGACGGGTCGGACTCAGGCAAGGCGGCACTCACGCGGGCGGTGGAGCTGGCGAAGGGCCTGGGCGACGACGTCGCGCTCGTCTTCGGCTACTCCCCACCGGGAATCTGGGGCGGCGAGATCGCTGAACACGAGGAGGCGATCGAGGAATTCGGCGAGAAGCTGATGGGCGAGGCACGACAGCAAGTGCAGACCGACGGGGTCGAGGTCAGCTACGAACTGGTGCCGAAACGCGGCGCGGAGGCACTGCTCGATGTCGCCCGGCAGCGCAACGCGCGGATGATCGTCGTCGGTAGCTCCGGCGAGACGCCGCTCGAAAGGGGCGATCCTCGGCTCTACCCCTTACAAGTTGCTGCATCAGACCGAGCGGCCTGTGCTCGTGGTTCCCGCATAGGTCGAGAGGGCCGGGGGTCACCCCGCTGGGAACCTGGAATCCCGCCTTTGGCGGGATTGATGTTTGAGCCGCTTCGCGGCTGAGGGCCACTCTGCGGAGCCGCTTCGCGAGGCTCCAGCGGGCGACCCCCGGCCCTCTTCTACCGGCCGATGTGGAAGCCGACGAACTTGGGGAGCTGAGAAACCAGGGAGCTGATGGGGTTCGGGGTTCGGTTGGAGAGCTCAGCGTTCTCCTTGCTTACGAGGGCTCGACGGATTGCCTCTCCTCCCAGCCAGTGGAGGGGCTCGGGTGGGACGTGGCGAGGTGAGGGGTCGACGAGGGGAAGACGGGAAGCCTCGTCGCGACGGTCTAGAGCTAGCGAGGCGAGGGTTCGGCCGACCATGTATGAGGGGCCTACTCCGTTGCCGGTGTAGCCGGCGGCGGCGAAGGCGTTGCCGCCGCGCAGCGGCATGACGATCGGGAGGTGGGTGGGCGAGGCGTCTACCGGGCCGCCCCAGGCATGAGTCAGGCGCCGGCCGGCGAGCCCTGGGAAGTATTCGCGCAGGCGGGCAGCCGCACCCGCAACCACCTCGCGATCGAGCTCGGCGCGGCCACGGAGGCGAGCGCCCATCGCTATCTGCCCTCCTCCCCAGCCGAAGGCGATGCGCCCGTCCGGGGTCGTGCGGAAGTAATCGATCAGGGCGCGGCTGTCGGTGATGCACTCGCCGCCGGTCCAGCCGATCTCCTCGAGTAGATCGGGAACCGGCTCGGTGAGAACGACGTGCGAGGAGGTGACAGTCAGGACGTTGCGCAGCGGCGCGCCGGGCGCCTTGGCGGCCCCGCCGATGGCGATAACGGCGGTGCCAGCGCGCACGGTGCCGCCGTCGGTCTCGGCGAGAGTCCCACTTCCAGCCCGATATTGAAGGCTTGTACCCCTTATAGAGGGGACAAAGCTGCAATCGGCGGCCAGGCGGCGCACGGGCGAGTGCTCGTAGATCTCGACCCCCGCAGCGAGCAAACGCTCGCGTAGGCCAAGCGCCAGCCGGGCCGGCTGCACCGTCGCCGCATCGGGATAGAAGGCGCCGCCGCGAAAGGCGGGCGAGGCGCAGCGCTCGGCGACTCCGGAGGAAGACAGGGGCTGCACGGCGTCCCCCTCCCCCAGCTCCCGACTGACAGCAACCGCCTCGTCCCAGGCCCCGTCGTGGGCCGGCGCCGTGGAGACCTGCAGGTAGCCACCGCGGCGGAACCAGGCGTCGACCTCCTGCTCCCCGCAGAACGACTCGATCCCAGCGATCGCCTCACGCGACGCCCGTGCCACGGCCAGCCCCCCGGCATCTCCCCACCGCTGTCGCATGTTGGGCAACGAGAACCACATCACGTTGCAGAACCCCCCGTTCCGCCCACTGGGCCCGAACCCGCAAACCTCCGACTCCAGCAACACGACCCGAGCCTCAGGCTCAAGCCGTTTCACCTGCCAAGCAGCCCACATCCCCGTATAGCCCCCGCCAATCACAAGGACATCGGCGCTGACGTCCCCAACCAGCTCTGGCAGCGGCGCAACCTCGCCAGCCTCCTCCAGCCAGTAGCCATGGCGAGTGTGCTTCATAGACCGACGAGTCTGACAGGGGGAGGGTCGGGTGTCCCGGCTGTGCAGCGGCGTCCTCTTTTTCGCTCGACCACGCCCTCGGACGGCCGCTCCACTCCGATGCGAAAAACCCAGCAAACAGCCGGGACACCCGACCCTCCCCTCCCCATACACTCCAGTCAATGTCGACCTTCGACCTGCTCGCCGACCTACCCCTTGAGATAGAGGGCTACGAGCTGCAGGGGCTGGAGCACATCGTCCCTGGCTTCGAACGCCTCTCGACCGTGATCCACCTCTGGGGCAACGGCGAGGACGGGCTCGGCGAGGACGTCACCTACGACGCCCTCGACCACGTCGCCCTGCAGGACGCCGGCGCGACGCTCGACCTGACCGGCTACGCGACACTGGGCGAGTTCTGCGAGTTCATGGGCGGGGTCGACACCTTCCCAGCCGAGCCGCAGCGCGACGTCTCGCGTCGCTATCGGCGCTGGGCCTTCGAGTCAGCGGCGCTCGACCTGGCCTTGCGCCAGGCCGGCATCGGCATCGCCAAGGCGCTGAAGCGGGAGCCCCGACCGGTCACCTTCGTCTGCTCGATGCGGCTCGCCGGCGGCCCCGAGGAGCCTTCCTCGATCGAGACCCTGCGGCGCAAGCTCGACCCCTACCCCGGCCTACGCTTCAAGCTCGATCCGACCAACGACTGGACCGACGAGCTGATCGCCGCCCTGGTCGAGACCGGCGCCGTCGACTCGCTCGACCTCAAGGGCTTCTACAAAGGCACCGTGGTCGACGTCGAGACCGACCCGGAGCTGTACGGCAAGCTGATCGAGGCCTTCCCCGAGGCCTGGCTCGAGGATCCCGACGTGACCGAGGAGACGCGGCCGCTGCTGGAGCCCGTCCGCGACCGGCTCACCTGGGATGCACCGATCCACTCGATCGCCGACATCGAGGCGCTGCCCTGGCCACCGCGGATGGTCAACATCAAGCCCTCGCGGATCGGCGGCCTGCGCGACCTCTGCGAGACCTACGACTACTGCGCCGAACGGGGGATCGGCGCCTACGGCGGCGGCCAGTGGGAGCTCGGCCCCGGCCGCGGACAGATCCAGGTCCTCGCCTCGCTCTTTCACCCCGACACCCCGAACGACACCGCGCCGCGCGGCTACAACGAAGCCGATCCGCCGCCCGACCTGCCGACCAGCCCTCTCCTGCCCAAGCTGACGCCGACCGGCTTCCGCTGGGCCGACTGAAAGGAAGCAATGCCCGAGAAGAGCTTCGCCGACGCCCTCAACGAGCAGATCGCCAACGAGTTCGCCGCCTCCCAGCAGTACGTCGGGATGGCGGTCTACTACGACGCGGAAACGCTGCCTCGCCTCGCCCACTTCTTCTACCGGCAGGCGCTGGAGGAGCGCGAGCACGCGATGATGATGGTCCAGTACCTGCTCGACGTCGGCGAGGAGGTCCACATCCCCGACATCAAGTCGCAGGAGACGAGCTACTCGGACGGGACGACGCCGGTGAAGAAGGCACTCGCGCAGGAGAAACGGGTTGGCGAGGAGATCTTCGCCCTTTTCGAGCTGGCGCGCGAGGTCAAGGACTACCGCGCCGAGCAGTTCATGCAGTGGTTCGTCAAGGAGCAGGTCGAGGAGGTTGCGCTGATGGGCGACCTGCTCAACGTGGTCGAGCGTTCGAAGGACAACCTGCTGCTGGCCGAGGACTACATCGCGCGGGAGAGCCCCGGCGAGGGCGGCGGCGACCCGACCGCGCCGCCCGCAGCCGGTTCGGGCGGTTGAAATAGGAGGGATCGGGTGTCCCTCCTATCCGAGCCAGCCGGCCTTCTTGCGCATAGCGGTGATCCGGCGGAACTCTGCGATGTCCTCGCGTAGAGCTGCTGGAGCTGGTGCGGGGAGAAAGCGAGCGGGAAGCGGGGACTCGACAGCGCCTGCGTCGCTCTTGGTCACGCGGTAGGCGCGGGCGCCTCTTTGGGCGGTTACCGCTGACGGGGGTCCCGTGCCCTCCCAGATCAGGCCGGCGTAGTCGTCGAGTCCGTAACCGCCGGGCATGCCGTTTGAGACCGCGTCTAGGTAGGCCGTGCGGCGGTCGGGTTCGTTGTTGTAGTGGACGCAGAGGCTGCCCGGCAGGAGGCCGAGGCCGGCACCGGGCAGGGGCTTGCCCGAGGACTTGGTGATGCCGGCCTCGAACCAGCACATCGCGCCGGCGCTCTGCCCGGCGAGGACGATCCCCTCTCGCCAGGCGAGGCTGAGGATCGCGCTCAGCTCGTGCGCCTCCCAGACCGCGAGCAGGTTGAGCAGGCTGCCGCCGCCGACGTAGATCAGATCCTGTTCAAGGATGTGATCGCGCAGCTCCATCGGGCGGCTGCCGAGCCGGAACAGCGAGAGGTCGGAGACGTCGCAGGGTCGCTCGCCGAAGGCCGAGTAGAAGCGGCCGATCTGCTCTGAGGTGTCGCCGCTGGCGGTCGGCAGGATGCAGATCCGCGGCCGCCCGCCGGCCCGCGTAGTCGCCAGCCGCAGCATCAGCTCGCAGACGGCGCGATCGGGAGGGCGCGAGGTGAAGTCGTGGCCGCCGAGGGCGAGGATGCGGCCGATCATGCAGCCACGGCGGTCGACATCGCCTCCGGCAGCGGGGTCAGCGGGGCCGGGCCGGCGTCGCCGAGGTAGGCGGTGGCGATCCTCATCTCCACCACGCGCTCGCCCATCGTGTCGAGCCGGTAGCCGCGCGCCTCTGGTCGCGAGGCGACGACGCGGTGCAGCTCGGTGCCCACGAAGTGAAGCGCGGCACCGTCCTCGGCGGCGTAGCCGGAGCGCATGCCCGAGCGGAGGAAGTCGTGGTAGGCGTTGCGACGGCTGGAGTCGCGCTCGTAGTGGACGCAGTTGCTGAACGGCAACAGCCCCAGGCCCTCGACCTGCCGCGGCGCACCGTGGAAGCCGGTCACCGCATCGGAGAACCAGCAGAGGGATCCGGCCGAGAGGCCGCAGAGGACGACGCCTCGCTGCCAGGCTTCGCGCAGGATCGAGTCGATTCCGTGCGCCCGCCAGACGCCGAGCAGGCTGACGACGCTGCCGCCGCCGACGTAGATCAGGTCCTGCTCGAGCAGATGCTCGCGCAGATCTTCGGGGCCCTGCTCGCGGCGGAAGAGGGAGATGTGGCTGGCCTCGCAGCGATCGGCGGAGAAGGCCCGGTAGAAGCGGACGATGTAGTGATCGGCGTCGCCGCTGGCCGAGGGAAGGAAGCAGACCCTCGGCCGCTCTGCCCCGCTCAGGTCGAGGACGTAGTCGTCGAGCAGCGGGTTGCCCGACTCCATCGAGAACCCACCCCCGCCGAAGGCGACTATCTGGCGGAGCGTCTTCTGCATCGTTAAATGGTCGCGACGCGGCGGCCAAACGTCGTTGTACAGCGGTCCGAAGTTTTCGGTAGCGCTCTCGCCCGGATGTACAGTGGGCGTCGACGCCGGATTCCATTCCTGTTCCCAGCCGGAGACGGATTGTTAATCTGGTACTGACTCGTCCACAGAACGCCGCTCGGGGTGTACAATCGCGTTTATCGTGAACCTCAGCGGGTTGATCGAGAAGGAGCACCTGCCAGCCGGGCGCGAGGATCTGGCCGAGCCACTGGTCGCTCACTCCCAGCGGGAACGGATCCTCGTCGCGATGGCCGACAGCTGTGCGACGAAGGGCTATAGCGCGACTACGATCGCCGACATCTGCGAGCCAGCCGGCGTCTCCCGCGCCACCTTCTACGAGCTGTTCAAGGACAAGGAGGACTGCTTCCACGCCGCGATGGAGGTCTCCCTTGCCGATGCGATGGGCCGCATCGTCTCGGTCTACTCGCCCGACAAACCGTGGGCGACGATGGTCCGCGACGCCGCCGCCGAGTTCCTCGATCTGCTCGCCAGCCGCCCCGCCTTCGCGCGCATGGCTCTGGTCGAGGCGCCCGCGTCCGGCGATCGCGCCTTCGAGCTCTACGCCTCGGGCAAGAAAGTGCTCCAGTCGTTGCTCGATCGCGGCCGCGACGATCCGGTCGAGGAGGAAGCGATCCCGTCCAGCGCCGGGCGGGCGGCGCTCTCCGGCGCCGAGTCGTTGATCGTCGGCCAGATCCTGGCCGGCAACGCCGAGCGGCTGCGCGAGCTGCTGCCGGACATCGTCTACATCACGACCGTTCCCTACCTCGGCCAGGAGGAGGCGCTGCGCCAGTCGCGACAGGCCGAGAAGAACCTGAGTCCACCCGGAGGCTGACCGGAGTGGAGCGCGCAGGGGTGGGAGACCGGTGGCGCCCTCCGCGCGGACGTCACCGGCTGCCCCCAGAGGTTGTCGTGCGCTCGCAGCGCGAGCGCCTGCTCGAGGCAGCGGTCCGGGTCGTCGCGGCCAAGGGCTACGGCGCGATGACCGTGGGTGACCTGACCAAGGAGGCGGGGGTCTCGCGCACGACCTTCTACGAGCTGTACGAGGACAAGGAGGCCTGCTTCCTCGCCGCCTATGACAACGCGGTCGAGGTTCTGGTGCGGGCGGTGATGTCCGCTTACGAAGCGAAGCAGGGCTGGCCGGACCAGGCGGCGGCGGGACTCGCCGCGATGCTCACCGTGCTCGCCGAGGAGCCGGCGCTGGCGCGGCTCTCGTTGGTCGACATCGGCAACGCCGGGCCGGCGGCGCAGCGACGCTACCGGGCGGCGGTGCAACGGCTTACGCCGCTCTTCGAGGAGGGGAGGGACTTTGCCCCCGGGGGTCGTAACCTGCCCGCCAATACCTCGCGGATGGCGATCGGCGGCGTCACCGGCCTGATCTCCGATGAGCTCGTCGCCGGGCGGGCGGAGCAACTTCCCGGGTTGCTTTCGGACGTGCTTTTTGCCACGCTAATCCCCTATATCGGCCCGGATGCGGCAGCCAGGGAGGTCGAGAGGCTGATTCGATAAACGCCCACGTACACGTTGCCGCTATGATCCACATACCCGATAGTTCAACCCTGACGGGCGGGCCGATGGCAGGCAGCGAAACGCGACGTCGACAGATCCTCGAAGCGATGGTGCAGGTTGTCGGCCGCGAGGGATACAAGGCGACCTCGGTTGCCGACGTGATCGAGGAGGCCGACGTCTCCCGCACGACCTTCTACAAGCACTTCGAGGACAAGCACGGGTGCTTCCTCGCCGCCTATGACCTCGTGGTCGAGCAGGTCTTCGCTGAGGTGATCGCCAAGTGCGACCCCGACCAGCCCTGGCTGGACCGGATGCGGATCGGGCTGGCAACGGTGGTCGAGCTGTTCGCCCTCGATCCCGAGCTGGCGAGGACCGCGATCGTCGAGGTCGCCGCGGCCGGCTCCGACGCCCGCCAGCGGCACTGGGACGCAATTACCAGGTTCACCGCCTACCTCACCGAAGGCGAGCAGTTGGCCGGTGACCACGAGCTGCCCGGCAACATCGGGCTGATGGCCGCCGGCGCCGTCTCGGG
The DNA here is from genome assembly GCA_963824705.1 of uncultured Solirubrobacterales bacterium. Classification (GTDB taxonomy): domain Bacteria; phylum Actinomycetota; class Thermoleophilia; order Solirubrobacterales; family 70-9; genus VRUE01. The sequence continues at coordinate 326,959 of CAWGQE010000003.1, read as the reverse complement.
CCTGATCTTCGACGAGCTGCTGGCCGGACGGGCCGAGCGACTGCCGGAGCTGCTGCCGGACCTGCTCTTCGCGATGCTGGTCCCCTACATCGGCCCCGGTGCCGCGACCGCGGAGATGCGGCGAGCAGCGGCCGGCTGAGGCCCCGCGCCTCGCCGGTCCGCCCGCCTCCCCGGGTCTTTAAAAAGCGCCGATCTCGCGACGCAGCTTGGCGCGCACGCGATGCAAGCGGACCTTGACCGTGCCGAGCGGGATGCCGAGGCGATGGGCAATGGCCTCCTGGGTCATGTCCTCGTCGTAGCGAAGTCGCACCAGCTGGCGGTCGCGCTTGTTGAGGCGCTCCAGCGCAGCGTGCAGGTCGGCCCGTTCCACCGTGGCCAGGACGCGCTCGTCGTCGCTGCCCTGCCAGGCGTCGAGCGTGTCGATGGGCGACGGCCGTTTGCGGGCAAACTCGCGCAGCGCCTCGTTGCGGACGATCGTCGCCAACCACGATTTGCGCGCCTCGCTTTTACGTAGCGTCGTCCGTTTCCGCCAGGCCCGCACCATCGAATCCTGGGCGATGTCTTCCGCCTCTGTGCGGCTCTTGGCATAGCGGAAGGCAAAGCGGAGGCAGGTCCTGTGGACCTCGTCCCAGTCCCAGGACTCGCTCGGATCTACCCCCCTGCTAACCCGATGATCGAGACGGTGGACCTCCACGATCGGATCAGACTAGCAGATTTGATCAATGAAACGTTGTCGAACATTCATCGGTCACGGGAGCGTGAAAGCAGCACCAGCAGTCCAGCCGGGAGGCCAGTGGGCAGAGCGCGCCTATGAGGCGATCGCGCCGGTCTACGACGATTTCACCGCCCACCACGACTACGAGTTGTGGTTGGGTCATCTCCTTCCCAAGGTCAGCGGCCACGGGTTGAGTGGGCGGCGCCTGCTCGACGTCGGTTGCGGAACCGGGAAGAGCTTTCTGCCGATGCTCGAGCGGGGATGGGAGGTCACCGCTTGCGACATCTCGCCCTCGATGCTGGAGCTGGCCCGGGCCAAGGCCGGTGGGGCGGCACAGCTCTCCGTGGCGGATATGCGGGAGCTGCCGAAGTTCGGCGAGTTCGATCTCGTCTGGGCACTGGACGACGCGATCAACTATCTGCTCAGCGCGGAGGAACTGGGGGAAGCGCTGAGCGGGATGCGAGCCAACCTGGCCCCCGGCGGACTGCTGATGTTCGACGTCAACACCCTGCAGGCCTACCGCACCTTCTTTGCGGAAGAACAGCGGGTCCAGCGAGGAGGGCGGCATCTGGTCTGGCGCGGCCAGGGCTCGGCCGACGCGCCCCCGGCCTCGATCAGCGAAGCACGTTTCGAAATCGAGGCCGGCGACGGCGGGGCGGACGCCGAGACCCATGTCCACCGCCAGCGCCATTTCCCCGAAGCGGAGGTGCACGAACAGCTGACCGGGGCGGGGTTGGAGTGTCTCGATGTCTACGGCCACGGCTTCGACGCGGTTCCAAAGCAGCCGGTCGAGGAACTGATCCACTCCAAGGCCGTCTACATAGCCCGTCGCGCATAGATGTCCGCGGTCCGCCGGCTTCGGTGCTTATCAACACCTAACCTGTCACTAACCCTGGCGGCCGCCGTCACTGACACACTATGTGTGGTAGGCATTGGTCGATAAATTACCCGAGCGTTCTAGTGGTGTTTTTTGACCTTTAGATTTAGTGTGAGGATTTTTATAGGTACGCATGAATATGGGGTTTTGGGCGCCGTGACTAGCTACTTATATTCTGTAGACTCATAACGAAATAGCTGGCAGGCTCGGCGCGTGTCGGAGGTGGCTCTTAAGGCTCTTGGCGAAGCGATTCGTACGCGGCGGGGCGAAATCGACGGTCTCTCTCAGGAGGGGCTCGCCGACCTTGCCGGAATGCATCGCACTTACGTCAGCGAGATCGAGCGCGGGTTGCGAAACCCGAGCTTCCGCAACCTGTTCAAGCTCGCGGCAGCACTCGAAGTGCCGCTATCGGATCTGGTCGCCCAGGCCGAGCGCACAGTTGGTGGCGATGCCTTGGCGCCGGGGGCTTAGTCACGGTGCTAGATAAGCCGAACTGTTAGCAAGCGCTGACATCAGGCGGGCTGCCACAGCTCGATCCGATTGCCCTCTGGATCGGTGACCCAGCCGAATCGACCGACACCCTCCATGTCCTGCGTCTCCTTGGCCACGTCCGCTCCCTTGGCGCGCAGTTGCGCGAGCATCGCATCCAGGTCGCGGACCCGGAAGTTGATCATGGCCTGCTGGGCACGGGACCCGAAGTAGTCGGTTCCGGACTCGAACGTCGCGAACACCGTCGGCCCGGCTTCCTGACGCCACAGGCCGTCCTCATCGGCGTCCAGGCCCAAGCAATCGCGATACCAAGCGCCCAGGGCGACCGGGTCGGCGGCCCGCATGAAGTATCCACCGATTCCAAGCACACGTTCCATGTCACTCGCCCACCGAGCGTTACTTCACGATCGTGAAGCTCAGCGACTTCGGCGCAGAGCGCACTCCGGCGGGGTTGGTGGCCGTAATCACGAGCGTGTAGCGCCCTGGCTCGAGCTTCTTTTCGGGCGAGATGCGGCCCTGGAACGCCACCTTGTTGGTGCCACTGTGGCCAGCGAAGGTGAGCTTGCCCGCCTTGCGGCCGCCGACGCTCTGGGCGAAGCTGAAGGTCACGGCTGCCTGCTCGTTGAGCGAGAACGAGAAGATCGTTCCAGTGGGCGTCTTCGCGCGACTGATGCCGGCGAGCCGATTGCCCTCACGCCATCTCGTCGTGGATTGGCGTGCGTGTTCGCACCACAGGACGCAGGGACGGTTCGCTGGGTCCCGGCGGCAACGGGGGGGTTGGCTGGGTCGGCGGGGTGGTTGGGCCGTCGGGCTTCGCTCGTAAACGTCCGATCGTCGCCATAGACCACTCCACCGGAGTTTTCGGCGACGAGCCGGAAGTGGTAGGTCATTCCCGGCGCAAGCCCGCCGATTGCGGCCGCGAGTGGACTCGGGCTGCCGGAGGCGCCAACGCCCTGGACGGAGGTCGAGGCCCCGTAGGCCGCGGTCGTCCCGTACTGGAAGTACGCCTTGCTCGAGCCTCCGGCACCGAGGGTTCCGTTGAGGGTCGCGCTGGTCTCGCTCGATGCTCGTCGCCGCACCCGACGTCGCGGTGGGCGGATCCACGAAGGCCCACGCCGCACCCGTGCCGCCGTTGTCGCGCCAGGCGCCGATCAGCGCCGTGTCGCCGTCGGCGGAGAGCGCGACGTTCGTGCCGAATTCGCTTTCTCCGGCCCCGTCGCTGCGGGTCAGCTTTCGGCCCTGCTGGGTCCAGGTGGAGCCCGAGCGGGTGAACAGCCAGGCCGCGCCTCTGGTGCCGTTGTCGGCAGAGCCCGCCGACCAGCGCCGTGTCGCCGTCGGCGGAGAGCGCGACGGCGACGCCGAACCTGCCTTCTCCGGTCTCGCCCGCGCCGGTGAGCTTCGGTCCCTGCTGGGTCCAGGTGGAGCCAGAGCGCGTGAACACCCAGGCCGCGCCCTTGCTGTGGTCGTCGTTCCAGCCGCCGATCAGCGCCGTGTCGCCGTTGGCGGAGAGCGCGACGATCGTGCCGAACTTGCCGTTTCCGGTCTCGTCGTTGGCGGTGAGCTTCGGTCCCTGCTGGGTCCAGGTCGAGCCCGAGCGGGTGAACACCCAGGCGGCGCCCTTGCCGCTGTAGTCCCGGTTGCCGCCGAATTCGCTGTCGTCGTTCCAGCCGCCGATCAGCGCGGTGTTGCCGTCGGCGGAGAGTGTGACGTTGGTGCCGAACATGCCTTCTCCGATCCTCATCCGTTGCGCGGTCAGCTTTTCGCCCTGCTGGGTCCAGGTCGAGCCCGAGCGCGTGAACACCCAGGCCGCGCCCTTCCAGCCGTCGTCGAGCCAGCCGCCGATCAGCGCGGTGTTGCCGTCTCCGGACAGCGCCACGGTGTAGCCGAACCAGGGGCTCCCGATCGCACCCGTGCCGGTGAGCTTCCCGCCCTGCTGGCTCCAGGTGGAGCCCGAGCGCGTGAACACCCAGGCGGCGCCTTTGCGATCGTCGTTGCCGGGCGCGCCGATCAGCGCCGTGTTGCCGTCGGCGGAGAGCGCGACGCTCGTGCCGAACCCGCCTTCGCTTCCGATCTCGCTCCCGGCCGGTCAGCTTCGGCCCCTGCTGGGTCCACACCCCGCCCGAGCGCGTGAACACCCACGCCGCGCCCTTCGTGCCGTCGTCGTTCCAGCCGCCGACCAGCGCGGTGTTGCCGTCGGCGGAGAGCGAGACGAGGACGCCGAACTCGCTGTTGTCCTCTTCGCCGCCGGTGAGCTTCGATCCCTGCTGGCTCCACGCCCCGCCCGAGCGGGTGAAGGCCCACGCCGCGCCCGTGGCGGTGTCGTCCTCGGGCCCGCCGATCAGCGCGGTGTTGCCGTCGGCCGAGAGCGCGACGCTCGTGCCGAATTCGCCTTCTCCGGTCTCGCCGGTGCCGGTGAGCTTTCCGCCCTGCTGGGCCCAGGTCGAGCCCGAGCGCGTGAACACCCAGGCCGCGCCGACGTTGCCGTTGTCGCGGGGCCCGCCGATCAGCGCGGTGTTGCCGTCGGCGGAGAGCGCGACGCTCGTGCCGAACCTGCCGTCTCCGATCTCGCCGGTGCCGGTCAGCTTTTCGCCCTGCTGAGTCCAGGTCGAGCTCGAGCGCGTGAACACCCAGGCCGCGCCGGCTTCGCTGTTGTCGTCGGGGCGCCGCCGACCAGCGCGGTGTTGCCGTCGGCGGAGAGCGCGACGCTGGTCGCCGAATCCGCCTTCTCCGGTCTCGCCGGTGCCGGTGAGCTTTCCGCCCTGCTGGGTCCAGGTCGAGCCCGAGCGCGTGAACACCCAGGCCGCGCCCGTGTCGCTGTCGTCGCTCGGGCCCGCCGATCAGCGCGGTGTTGCCGTCGGCGGAGAGCGCCACGCTCGAAGCCGAATCCGGCGTTTCCGATCTCGCCCGTGCCGATGAGCTTTCCGCCCTGCTGGGTCCAGGTGGAGCCCGAGCGCGTGAACACCCAGGCCGCGCCCGTGTTGCCGTTGTCGTCGGGCCCGCCGATCAGCGCCGTGTCGCCGTCGGCGGAGAGCGCGACGCTCTCGCCGAACCTGCCTTCTCCGGTCTCGCCCGTGCCGGTGAGCTTTTCGCCCTGCTGGCTCCAGGTCGAGCCCGAGCGCGTGAACACCCAGGCCGCGCCGTTATCGCCGTCGTCGCGGGGCCCGCCGATCAGCGCCGTGTTGCCGTCGGCGGAGAGCGCGACGCTCGTCGCCGAATTCGCCTTCTGCGACGTGGGCGAATTCGCCTTCTCCGGCGTGGCCCGTGCCGACGAGCTTTCCGCCCTGCTGGGTCCAGGTCGCGCCCGAGCGCGTGAACACCCAGGCGGCGCCGATGCCGTTTCACCGCCAATGTCCCGTAGCGCGCCCCCGATCAGCGCGGTGTTGCCGTCTCCGGAGAGCGCCACGGCGTAGCCGAACCGGCCGGGTCGCCGATCGCGCCCGTACCGGTGAGCTTTTTGCCCTGCTGGATCAGCGGATCGATCCGCAGCGGATATGTGGCGCCGCGATCCGCGACGCGAATCAGCACGATGCCCCTCGACCAGCTGCAGCCAAGAGCGCAGCACGTGCCCGTGCGCGTCGGTGGCGAGAAGGTCGCCGTAGCGAAGCGTGGCGCCCCGGCCGGTGAGCAGCACCGAGCCGTCGCGCAGCCGCGCGGCGAGGTTGCCGGAGAGAGCCAGCGAGAGCGTCAGCGGCCCCGCGGCGGCGGCGGGGCGAGCCGCGACGTCAAAGCCCTGCTCGATTCCCAACGGACCGTTCGCGTACCACTCTCGTCAGCGCTCCGTGCGCGTAGCTGACACGGTTGGCACTGGCGCGCGGCTGGGCGGACCCCACCGTCTCAAGCGCGCCCGCGTACCCGTACGCGGAGAGCGTCATGCCAAGCCGCGCCTCGCCCGAGGCAACCGTGACACCGTGGCGCGAGAAGCCGGCGCGCAGGTGCTGCGCCGGGTTGACGGCCTCGAGGCCCGTGACGCGATAGGCCGGCTTTTCGCTTCCCAGGGCGGCTGAGACCGGGCCCTGCGCGGCCAGCGGCAGGCTCGTCAGGCCGTGGCGGGCCGTCGTTGCGCGCTCCGCGGTTACACCGGGCGACGTAAGGAGTCCCGCCACGCATCCGGCAGCCGCCGCGACGCCCACCAACAGAGCCACCACGACCGTGAAGCGCAGCCGGTCGCCTCGTGTCGTGCCACCGCCCCCGGCTGTGGAGAACCCCTGCACTGCGACTTCCGATCCCTTGAGTGAGGCTGCTATCAGCTCTCTCACGGCTATTGACCCCCCAGTCGCTCGGCCTCCAATATTAAACAGGTGCTTACCGAGCCAAGCACCCATGAGGTTATTGCCCCGCGCCCCAGCGTCGGGACGACTGACGGGAGCGACGGGACTCGAACCCGCGACCTCCGGCGTGACAGCCGAACTTGCCCCATGAATCGGCATTCTCAGGCTGAAGGGAGGCATTTAGGTCCGCGAAGAGCGGCCTCGCCCGGCGGGTTTGGTGCCCAAATTGGTACCCACGGCTCGCCGTCCGCAAAAAATGCTCGGAGACCTACTCGTCTTGCCGAGCGATCTGCGTGGCGATCCCCGCCAGCATCTCGCGAATCCGGTCTTGGTGCTCAGTGCCACCGGGCATTTCGTCGATCCGCTCGACCAGCTCCTCGTAGCCGACCAGCTCGAGGCGCAGCATCTCGCCAGCGTAGTCCCAATCGCGCATGCGCCCCGCCGCGCACTTGGCGAGCACCAGGTCGTGCAACTCCAGGCATAAGGCGACGGGTTCGGCCTCCTGCCCCAGGCGTGGTGGAACCTTGACTCTGATCAGACGATCGCGCCAGGCCCCCGGTCCCTTCATCGTCTCGGGGCCAACGCCGTGGGCGTAGTAGCCGTAGAGACCCTGGAAGGAGGAGCCCTCGCCGAGCATCGCTTCGATCTCGATCGCCTTCTCCGGGTCGCCCAACGGGTAGACATCTGCCTCCATCGATTCGGCCAGAATCCCGGGTGGCTCCTCAATGCTGCCGAGGATCGCCTGGCTGCCGATCACGACGATCTCCCGCTCTCCGGAGACATCGACCGCGGCGGCAATCAAGTGGTCGAAGTTCTCTTTGCGCACCGGGCTAGCGAACCTCTTCGAGGATCCGGCGGCGCTCGGGCTCGCTGAGCAGGCCGGCGAAGGGAGAGTTCTGGCGTAAGTCGCGCCCGCGGGCATCATCGACGCTGATCAGTCGGCGAATCTCAGGTACTGGCTTTGCCAGTACCTGCCGCCACTTCTCGGCGTAGCGGGGGTCGATCCTGCCCGCCTCCTGCCAACGGTCGACCTTGCGGGTCGCCTCATCGATCATCGGACGCCTCAGGCGCGGCGCCAGGGCCCGATGGTAGGCGAGGCCGCGCAGCTCTGAGCGGCGATGGGGATCGGTGTCCTCATCGATCTCAAGCCCACGCCCCGGTCGCATTCGTTCGGCCCGCTTGCGGCTTTCGAGCAGCGGGGGCTCGAGGACGTGGCGCTGGCGGGCACCCCTACGGCGCTCCTCGCTGACCTGTTCGTGGAGATCGAGGAGGACCCCGACGGGGACCTCCTTGCGACCGCGCTCGGAGATCACCACGGGCACGTCCCCTGACTTGATCCAGTTATTGAGCGCGGTGTGGCTCACCCCGAGCAGATTCGAGGCGAGATTTCGCGAGACGGTGCCGCCCAGCGAATCTTCGAGGTCGTGGCGAACGGCGGCGATCTCGGGGTTGGGTGAGCTGCGCTCCGCCCTGCGCAAGCGGGCGATGTTCTCAAAGATCCGGGTGCGCTCGACTGGTCCCATAGCCAGATACCTTAGCAAGCAACTTGCAACTTTAGCCAGTTTTTTGCAAGTTTAGTGTTCATTTCATAGTTGCAGTACTTGCTCTTTTTCTGCAACTATCAGGCTCGACAGGAGGGAAAGCCCGCACAGATTCTGGCATCCTCCCCGACCATTGGCGTGTCACCCGGCCGACGCCGATCAGCCTCCGAACATCCAGTCGAAGATGCCCTTCTTGGCCAGGCCTACCTGAGCCAAGCGTCTCTCAAGAGTCTGGCGCCGTTGATCGTCAGGCGCCGAACGCCGCAGAGCCTGGACGATCTCCTCCTTCATCCCTCGCGGCGGCTTCGCCACTAGCTCGAGGCTTTCGGGCCAGCTCGTGGCCGGTGACCCCGGAGGCGGCGATCAGCAAGAAGACAGCCTGTATCAACTGCTTTCGGGCCGGCCCAGAGGAAGGCGAGAGCCATTCCCACAGGTCGAGCAGGCGGCGGCGATGCTCAGGATTCGTCGCTTGCGGCGCGAGAGCAGCAATCGCCTCGGCGAGAGGACGATCGTCTGCTCGCTGCATTTCTGCGGCCTCAAAAAACTCCTCCGCTGGCCAACGCGCGAAGTGGGCTTCGAGAGCCGGAATACAGAGCTCGGATAACTGCTTTGGAGAAGAGGCCCGCCAGTTTGCTGACCTCGGAAATCGCTTCCTGAGCCACCAGGGTGTGGCCCCTCGCCTGGCTCTCGTTGCCTTCGCTTTCAAGTTCGGCGGCGCGCTTGAAATGGCGGTTGATAGTCCCCACCACCTCGGGGCCGGCACGGACCAACAGGCCAGAGACGGGCTCTTCGCCGAGCTCCTCGAGCACAGCGAATGCCCGCTCGCCCTCGGTTCGAACGCAATAGGCGGTCACCTGCGCCAATGCTGCAGCGTGGTGGTCCAAAAGCGCGCCCGCTCGCCCGAGGACGTGCAGGGAAAGGTCGTGGTCGGTCTCTCCCTGCACCCGGCTCAGGTAGCGCTCGGTTGCAAACTCAGAACCGGCTGCGGTCGCAAGGTCGAGGGCCCCTTTCAAATCCTCCGCAGAGAGCGTGCGCCGCTCCTCAAACTGATCGAGCTCGCCGAGCAACTGCGCCGCGATCGTGGCCGGGATCTGATCCAGCTCGCTCGCAGCAGCCAGCATCGAGCGGATCACATTGTCGGCGTCCTGCCCGACTTCCTCGCGCGCCAATCTGCTCAGCATCAGCAGGGCGCTCAGCCGCATCCCGGGCTCGAGCCCTGCGACTTTGCGCGCCACCTCCTCCCCGCGATTATCGCGCGCATCGAGCTCCAGCTCCTCGGCTACTTGCGGGTCGATTCCCCAGACCGCGCCTGCGGACTCGAGGTGGATCAGGTCCGCCCCCGGACCGGGGATGTTCGCGGTCTTCTCCAGATAGCGGACGAGCTGCACCGCGTGGCGGCCCTGGACACTCGCCTCCTCCTCGGCGCTCAGGCCCTCGGGACCCTCCCCCCTCCTCACCGGAGTCATCGTCCTCGTCGGGCTCATCACCATGGTCCTCTTCGGGCTCGCCCTCTTCGCCAACCTCATGGTCCTCACCGCCGGAGAGGATGGACGCCACCGGCAACTTCCCCGCCGCATAGAGCTCGGCCCGTGCCCGCAGCTCGCGGGGCACCCCAGCCAGCTCGGCCTCTGCGCCACTGTCACCCCGCGCGGCGCGGTCGGCGAGAAGAACCACAGCCGGCAGGCGGTGATCGGTGCCGAGCTCGCGGGCAAAGAGCGGGAACTCGAGTTTCAGGCACACCAGCTTCGCCAGCTCACGGGCGCGGGGGGCCAGCGTGGGCAGGTTCTTTCGGCCGGCTCGCGCCTGGGCTACCCCAAAGGTGAGCGCGAAGCCGTTGAGCAGGACCTTCACCCGGCGCGGGCTCTGCACGTGGGTGGGGATGAGGACCGAGACGACGTCCTCGGTCTCAATCCCGGGCTCGGCCCAGACCCCGCCGCGGCCCTCGAGCAGTTCGAGGGCGAAGTGGTTTAGTCGCCGGAGCGGATCGGCGGAAAGGAGAGCTGGTACTGGAAAATCTTGTCGAGGTAGGCGCTGCCGGCGCTGTAGTAGGGATTCGCGAGATCGGGTGGGGTCGCCTGGCGCAGATGACGGGTGAGCGCGTGCTCCAGCACCTGCTGGTCGGCAGCGACGATGAAGATGCAGCCCTCGACGCCGAGAAAGGTGCGGAGCGACTCCAGGGTCGAGGCGACCTCACTCGGCGCGCAGCGGTCGAGCTCATCGATGAAGACGACCAGCCGCTGATCGCTCGAGCGATCGATCTTCGGGCCGTCGGCCAGCATCCTCCGAAAGATCTGCTCGAACTGCTCATCGCCCTCCGGCGGGGCCTTGGTACGAGTCGTCGTGAAGTAGGCGAGCAGTGCAGCAGCCCCCCGATCAGTGCCGTGCTCGGTAAGAGGCGGGCGGCGATCTCCTGCGGGCGGCCTTCGCCGAAAACCCAGCAGACGACCAGGAAGGTGAAGACCGCGATCATCGCCTGCAGGGCAAGCAATCGTGGCCAGTTCAGATCGCGCAGGGAGGGCACTCGCAGATGCGGGCGGCTCGTCGTCTCATAGAGCGGCCGCATCTGCTCCTCGACATCCTCGATTCCCGGCACTTGCTCGGCGATGCGCCGGATGAAGTTGCGAAGTAGCGGCCGCCGCCCGAACTTGAATGCGTCGATCTCGACGAAGACGAAGCTCTCTCTTTCCTTAAGTCGTGCGCGCAGGCCGTTGGCGATCCCGCTCTTACCAGATCCCCAGGATCCGTAGAGCGCGATGTTGGCCGAACTATGGGATACCGAAACCTGCTCGATCACCGCCTCGAGGCGATTTATGAAATCGAGATGGTCGAGGAGGTCGCGATCTCCCGCCGCTAGAGCGTGGTCAGGGACCAGCTCACCGAGCAGCGCGGACTCCTCGGCCTCTGGCTCGGCCTGTTCGGTAGCGCTCTCGCTCACCGAGCGGGCGCGAGAGCATTAAGTTCTTGGTGCTGCAACAGGCTGCCTCCCCTCGCGCTGAACGTACCGCTTTTCGGTGTGAGAGTCGGCGTCAATCTCGACCCCAGCGCTTCGGGGGTGTGCAATTAGGCTCGGCCCACCTAGGAAAAGGTGATTGGTACCCATATCTGGTACCCACGGCCCATGTTCAGCGGCCATTACTTTTCGGGCCGGCGGCGGAAATGGCGCTAAAATACGGTTGCTGCTGAAACGGGAGCGACGGGACTCGAACCCGCGACCTCCGGCGTGACAGGCCGGCGCTCTAACCAACTGAGCTACGCCCCCGAGGGATGGGCGACTGTCGCCCGGCGGGGATTATCTCAGGGTCGCTGGATTTGCAGCTTGAAGGCTCCGCCGGAGCGGCGGGAGGAGCGGATCGCGACCCGCAGTCGGGACTGGCCACAGACGGTGTAATTGAGCTGATGCCCAAAGCTCAAGCCGAGGCGTGAGGTCCGCAGCACCCGTCCGGCTGGGTTCAGCAGGCTGAGTTCATAGCGCGGCCGGCCGGCCGGCCGGAGACTGACGGTCCCGTCGAGCGGGGTCCCGAAGGCCCGAACAGCGGCCCCGCCGTGGCGCGGTGGGGCCCGCCCACGCAGTTTGATAGCGCTGCGGCCCAACCAAGGTTCAAGGGTGTCTTCGCGGATCGCCTGGAAGGCGGCCGCGTCCGGCTTCAGAGCGGCCGCCCAGCGCCACGGCACTTCGCTCTCGGGGAAGCGGAGATGGGCGAAGCTCTCCGCAAAAGCCTCACCGGGATCGCGGAAGTAGTGCAGACCCTCGTTGCCGGGGAAGAGCGACCCCGCCCGCGAGCCCTGGCAGACATGCTCGTAGCTCGCCCAGCGGGGTGTCCCCCAGTCGATCGCCGCCGGGAACGGCGGCGGGCTTTCGCGATGCTGGGCGACATGGTGCCCGTACTCGTGAGCGAGGACGAATTCGCGGCTTGCCCCTTCCGGCGCCGCGGTGTCGTCGCCGCTGAGGACGATCTTGTTTTCGCCGCCGTAGTAGCAAGCCTCGGCGCCGTAGCCGCAATCGAATTCGATCTGCGCGGGCGTGTCGAGCTGGACGATGAGCAGTTCCATCTCGAAGCCATGGATCAGCGTGCCGAGAAAATCGGCGATCTGCTGCGGGTTCGCTGCATTGCAAGTGACCTGACAGGCTTCGGTGACGGAGATCGCCACCGTTTCGCCGCTGCCGTCGTCGATCGGGTAGCGGCTCGCGTCGGCGCTGGCCGAGATCAGCGCCGAGCCCACGCTGGGAGCCTCGATCACCGTGTCGCGCGGCCGTGGGGCCGCCGCCGCCGGAGAGGCGAGAAGAAGGATCATGGCCATACCCGTAAGCGCCCCCGCCGGGCGCTTGCTCAAGGGGCGGGTCCCAGGTCTATCTCAAGCGCCAGTGCCCGCAGCGAGGCGGCGCCCTGCCCCGCGCCACCTGGGGCGGCGGAGGCGATGCGCGTGTCAGCCGTCAGCGCCATCGATAACAAGACCGCCAGGAGCACCGGGCGGAGCCCTGGCGCCGGAGTGCCTCTGGTCCTCAGTCAGCTTCCAACAAGGTAGCTCGCCCGGTGCCGTGCTTCAACTCTGAGGGCCCCCATCGCCGTACCGAGTTCGGATGCGACTGTCTGAGCCGTTTTGCGAGTCATGGGACGCGTCGGCAAAACCGCAATACTCCGCAACGTCGTGATCATCGAGCGCACCGAGAACCCGACGTGGCTGTCGAACGCCTACCTGGTCGCCGACGAGACAGGCGGCAAGGGCGTGCTTATCGACGGCAACGACGACCTCGGGCCACTGCTGGAGCGCGCCGAGCGCGACGGCATCGAGATCACCCACGTCCTCGTCACCCATCCCCACGGCGACCACGTCGCCGGCCTGGCTGAGGCGCGGCAGCGGATCGGCAACCCGCCGCTCGTCGCCCACGTCGAGACGGCGGCCGAGCTGGAGGAGGAAGTCGGCGAGACGATCGCCGATGGCGGCACGATCGCCACCGGCGGGCTCGAGATCGAGGCGATCTACACGCCCGGCCACGCCGCGGGCCACCTCGCCTTCCTCGTCAACGGCTCCGACGTCTTCACCGCCGACGTCCTCTTCAAGGGGACCGTCGGCGGGACGATGGCCCCGGGCGCCAGTGGCTTCGCCGACCTCAAGGCCTCGGTGATGCGGCTGATGGAGCTGCCGCCGGAGACGCGGGTCCACCCCGGCCACCGCGAGCCGACGACGATCGGCGAGGAGCGGGAGGGCAACCCCTTCGGGCGGATCTGGCGTGGCCTCGACGAAACCGGCGAGGAGGGGGTCACCGTCTGGGATCGCCCGGCGACGTTGAAGCTCTGGGCGCCCGACTACGACGGCGGCAACAAGGCCTGGATCGTCTTCGGCGACGACGGCACCGAGGCGATAGTCGGCGGCTCGCAGGTAGTTCGCGGCTAGCGATTCGAACGATCAGCCAGGCGCGATTCGCGCCGGCGCAAGGGGCAGCGGACGTATATGCGATAGGAGCGCGGGGTCTTTACCCGGACACTCCTTAGCAACCCCGAGGGGGGTTCATGCATCTGGCCCTAGCTCTCACCGCCACCGACATCAAGGAATTCTTCTTCGACTGGTACCCGGTCTTCGGGGTCTTCTTCATGTTCGGGCTGTTGATCGTCTTCGTGACGCTGCTGCGCGGCACGATGGGGACGACCAAGCCCGAAACCGTCAAGGCCAGCAAGACCGAGCCCGTGCTCTGGGAGGAGGTGCAGGGCGTCGACGCCGCCAAGGACGAGTTGATGGACGTCGCCGAGTGGCTGCGCGACCCCAAGCGCTTCGCCGCACTCGGCGCGCAGCCGCCGCGCGGCGTGCTGCTGTTCGGTCCGCCCGGGACCGGCAAGACGATGCTGGCGCGGGCGGTCGCCGCCCAGGCCGGCGTCGATTTCTTCTCGGCCTCGGGCTCGAGCTTCGTAGAGATGTTCGTGGGGAGGGGTGCCGCCCGCATCCGCCGCCTGTTCAAGGAGGCTCGCAAGTCGGGTCGGGCCGTCATCTTCATCGACGAGCTGGACGCGGTCGGGGGGGCGCGCAGCAGCGGCGGTGGAGATGGCGGCTCGAGCGAGCGCGAGCAGGCGCTCAACCAGCTGCTGGTCGAGCTCGACGGCTTCGAGAAGGACCCCGGCACGGTGATCGTGATCGCCGCCTCCAACTATGTCGACAAGCTCGACAAAGCGCTGCTGCGGCCGGGGCGCTTCGACCGCCAGGTGCTGGTCTCCCCGCCCGACCGCGACGGCCGCGAGGCGATCCTTAAGGCGCACGCCAAGGGCAAGCCGCTCGGCCCCGACCTCGACCTGACCGACGTCGCCCGCAAGACGACCGGGATGACCGGCGCCCAGCTCGCCAACGCGCTCAACGAGGCGGCGATCATCGCCGGGCGGGCGGGACGCAAAGCGATGGCGCGCGAGGACCTCGACGAGGCGCTGCTGCGCCAGTCGGTCGGTTCCCAGCAGGCGCGGCGGCTGAGCCAGAAGGAGCGTCGGATCGTCGCCTACCACGAGGCGGGGCACGCGCTCTGCCGCAGGCTACTGGGACTCGACCCGCCGGAGATCCTCAGCATCGTCCCGCGCGGGCCGGCGCTCGGCTTCGTCGGCCACTCGCCGCAGGAAGACACCTACCTGAAGTCGCGCGAGGAGCTGCTCGACGAGCTGGTGACCCTGCTCGGCGGGCGCGCCGCGGAGGAGGAGGTCATGCACGAGTCCTACTCGGGCGCCGTCGACGACCTGCACCGCGTGCACCTGGTCTGCAAGCAGATGGTCGCCGAGTTCGGCATGGGCGTGGCCCTGGACGCCGACGGCGCGCCGCCGATCGCACTGCCGACCGACAACTACGCGCTCTCCGATCGCACGCGCCGCGACGTCGACCTGGCCGCGATGACGCTGGCGCGCGAGGCCTACCGGCGCGCCCGGGCGCTGCTGGCCGCGAACCGCGAGTGCCTCGACGACCTCGCCGCCAACGCGCTCGAGCGCGAGACGCTGACCCGCGAGGACCTCGACGAGATCTTCGCCGCGCACGAGCTGCGCGAGAAGCACCTGCCCAGCTCCGTCCCGGCGGCCGTCGTGCTTTCCTCCGAGCCGCCCACCCCGGAGTAGGATTCCGCTCAGTGGAGGCTGAGCGGAACGCCGAGGAGCACTACTTCCCGCCGGGGCAATCGATGGCGCGTCGGGTCCACGGCGATCGAGCGATCGGCCTGCTCTACGGCCAGCGGGCGCTGCTGATCGGGGCGCTCGAACCGCTTACCTACACCGGCACGATGCTTTCGACCTGGTCTGGAAACAGGCCGTTCGAGCGACTCGCGCGCACGGCGAAGATCCAGGAGACGGTGTTCCTCGGCACCCGCGAGGAGGCCGACGCGGTGCTGGCAAAAGTCCACCGGCTGCACGAGACGGTCAAGGGCGAGCTGCCCGAGGCAGCCGGTTCTCACCCGGCCGGCACGCCCTACTCGGCCTTCGACCCCGAGCTGATGCTCTGGACCCTGGCGGTGATCGCCGACTCTGGCCGGGAGATGTACGAGACGCTGGTCCGCCCGCTCGACCACGACGAGCGCGAGCGCCTCTGGCAGGACTACGTGCGCTTCGGCGAGCTGTTCGACCTGCCGCGCTCGGAGGTGCCGGGCAGCCACGTCGAGTTCAAGGCCTGGTTCGACGGCAAGCTCGCCGCGCCGGACCTGCAGACGACCGCACACGGGCTTGAGATGGCGCCTCTGGTGGCCTTTCGCCAGCCGGTGCCCGCGGCGGCACGGGGCAACATCGCCCTCCAGAACCACATCATCAAGGGGACCTTGCCGCCGCGCGTGCGCGAGATCTTCGGCATTCGCTGGAGCCGCGCGCACGAGTCGAGCTTCCGGGCGATCGCGGCCGCCCACCGTCGCTCCCGCGGCCTCTTCCCCTACCGGGTGCGGCGCGGTCGCAATGACGTCTTCTTCGATGTCGTCACCAAGGCCGAGCGAAGGCGTGGTGGCACCGTGACGCCTCAGCTCCGCGCCGACGCCTCCTGAAAGAGCCGCCGGCCCGCTGGTGGGCGATGCGCCCGGCGCAGAACCGCAAGCCGGCCACCTACCGCTGTCCGCTCTGCGGCAACCACCTCCCCGCCCTCAGCGAGCACTTCCTGATCGCGCCCGAGGGCGACAGCGCGCGTCGCCGCCACGCCCATACCGAGTGCGTCCTCGCCGCCCGCAAGGCGGGACGGATGCCGACCGAGGAGGAGTGGCGGCGCACCCAACCGCGGCCGCCGTCGATCTGGCAGCGGCTCTTCTCACGTTGAGCGCTGTCGGATTTTCCCGTGCCAGGGCACCGGAAAGTCCGGATGCGGTTCAGGAAGAGACGACGAAACGTGCGCCGGCGCGCTCGAACCGGGCGAGGTTCGCCGTGCCGAGCGCGGTGGCCGGAGTCAGGCAGCCAGCGCGTTCGGGAGTGCCTCCCCGCTCGGCGAGGAGCAGACCAACCTCGCCGAGCAGCTTGGCGGTGGTCAGGTACCCGGGATGGCCCTCCGCGAACATATCGATTCGCACATGGCGACCCCCGACGGTGCGCGCCTCGGCGGTCAGCTGCCACGACCACTCCTCGAGGCGGTCGCCGGAGGGGCCGAAGCCGGAGGACGGCAGCGCTCTGCGCATCAGCGCGGCCGAGCGCTCCCTGACCGCGGGGCGCGAGCGGCTGAGCCCGCGAAACCCCGCCTGTATCCCGGCGAGCGCCCCCGCCACCGCGTAGCGCAGGGGCAGGGTCGCCGCGCCACCGGGGATCCCGACCCCCTCGCGGTAGCGCAGCGGCTCACCCGCGGCGCCGCGGCGCTCAGAGGCGAGCAGCGCCCAGGTGCGGTGGACCACGGCTGGGTTGATGAAGGCGATGGGCGTCATCGGTGCGACCGCGTCGCCGCGGGCGTTGACCCGGGGGGCAAGGACGATCGGGCTGCGCCGCCGCACCGCATCTGCGGTGGCCGGGTCCGGGATCAGGGCCGCCGCGTCGACGACCGCGGCCGCATCCTCGCCCCCGACCGCCTCGGCCATGCTCTGCATCGTCCCGCCGGAGACCAGGTCGGCGAGTCCGAGGCGCCCCGGCGGCTGGTTGGTGACGACGTCGACGTCCGCGGCGGCGAGCTCTTCGCCCCAGCGCTCGCGGGCGGTCTCGGCGGCGAGCAATACGGAGAGGTCGGGCGGCAGCGCCTCGAAACCACAGATCTCGACGACCTTCACCCCGGCCGCCGCGGCGCGGTCGTGGTAGGCGTCGATCATCCGCCGCACGAAGGGGATCTCCCCGGTCAGGTCGACGTAGTGGGAGCCGCTGGCGACGCAGGCCTCGATCACCGGCTTGCCATAGAGGGTGTAGGGGCCGACGAGATCGAGGACGACCCGGGTACGGGACGCCATCGTCGCCAGCGAGGCCGGGTCGTCGACATCGGCGACGATGGTCTCGGGCGCCGAAGACGACGACGGAGAGATCGCGGTCGGGCATCAGGCGTCCTCGACTCGCGCCTTGAGCTCGCCCGGGCGAGCGTTGACCAGCACCGCCCGAGCGGCGGCCTCGACCGGCCCGCGGATCAGCATGCCGAGCATCCGCCCCGGATCGCCGTCGAGCGAGTAGGTCGCCCGCGTCCGTGCGCCGCCGAGATCCTCCAGCTGCCACGACCCCTCGACCGACTTGAGATCGCCCTTCTCCTGGACCCACGAGAGGCGAGTAGGCGGCTCGTAGCTGAACCGCACCTGCGTCTTGACCTGCCTGACCTTGATGTCGCTGACGCTCTCCACCAGGGTCGGGCGCCCCTCGCGGTCGTGCTCGAGCGCCGTGATCGCCTCCAGTCCACCCTGCCAGTCGGGGGCGGTGAGCACGTCCTCGACCACCGCCCAGACCTCGTCGAGCGGGGCGTCGATCTCCGCTTCCGCCGTACCGCCCATGTGTGCCATCTAGTCCACCTCCGGTTTGCGGGCCGAGACGAACTGGGCGAGCCCGGCGACCTGCTGCTCAATCCCGACCAGCCCATCGTCGCCGAGCGCCCGCGTCAGCTCGTCGCGATCGAAGATACGCACGCCGCTGAGCCTGCGCACGATCGCGTTGGCGGTGGCCGTGGGAACGGGGCCACGACTGCAGCTGCTTAGTAGCGCCACTCGGCCTCCCGGAGCCAGCACGCGGACGATCTCCGCCAGCGCCCGCATCGGCTCCTCGATCAGGTAGAGAGCCGCGAAGCAGCAGACGGCGTCGAAGCTGGCGTCGCGGAACGGCAATGCGCAGGCGTCGCCGCGCACATAGGCGACGTTGTCGCTCTCGGTGTCACGCACGGCGACTTCAAGCATCGGCGCCGAGGCGTCGATGCCGACGACGAGGCCATCGCCTGCCGCGGGGGCGAAGTCGCGCGTGAAGTTGCCGGGTCCACAGGCGACGTCAAGCACCCGATCGCCGCGGGCGATCGAGAGCATCTCGAGTGCCATGCGGTGCTCGTCCGCGGTGCTCGGCCCGGTCAACCCCATCAACAGGCGGCCTCCGAGCGGCCGCCAGAAGCGTTGGTAGATCAGCGGCAGCGCCTGGCTCACCATCAGCCGCTGGCCGATACGCGTTCCCGTCGGGTCCTCCCCGCCCAACAGGTCGAGGTAGCCGCGGGAGACGTCGAGCTCCTCGCCCCGAGCAGGCTGCGCGAAGAGGCTCAGGGCCTGCTCGATCGCGGGCGCGAGATCCAGAGGCTTGGTGGAGCCCAGGGCGGGGTCGGCCATCGCCCTTGAGGCTAGCGGCACTCCCCCACTCAATATTGTGAGTGAATGAACGTTCGCTCAGGAAAGGGAGCCCGGTGAGCTGGAGCGTCGCGGACATTCCCGACCTGACGGGCCGCGCGGCGGTCGTCACCGGCGCCAACGGCGGCCTCGGCCTCGAGACCGCGCGAGCTCTGGCGGGGGCGGGCGCCAAGGTAGTGATGGCGGCGCGCAACCAGGAGAAGGCCGCGGAGGCAGAGGCGCAGATCCGCGGCGGAGCGCCGGAGACCTCGCTCGAGGTCGTCGCGCTCGATCTCGGCGCGCTGGCGTCCGTAAACGAGGCCGCCGGGCGGATCCTGGCCGGCCACGACTCGATCGACATCCTCGTCAACAACGCCGGCGTGATGGGTATTCCCGAGCGCAAGACCGTCGACGGGTTCGAGATGCAGCTCGGCGTCGACCACCTTGGTCACTTCGCCCTGACCGCGCTGCTGATGCCGGCGCTGCTGCGGGCGGACGCGGCCCGGATCGTCACGGTCACCAGCACCGCCCACCACATGGGCCGGGCGGTCGACCCGGAGAACCCCCACCTCGAGGGCCGCTACGGCCCCTGGCGAGCCTACGGCCAGGCGAAGCTGGCGAACTTCCATTTCGGACTCGGCCTCGATCGAAAGCTGCGTGACGCGGGCGCGCCGGCAGCGAGCCTGATCGCCCATCCCGGCCTCTCCAACACCGACCTGCAGGCGGTCAGCGTCGCGGAGACCGACGGCGGCTTCTCGCAGCGCTTCTTCCACGGACTCGCCGGCTCGACCGGCATGTCGCCGGCGCAGGGAGCGCTCTCGCAGCTGCGGGCGGCGACCGACCCAAAGGCACGCGGCGGTCAGCTCTACGGCCCGCTCTTCGTCAACAACGGTCCGCCGGTGCGCAAGCCGGTGTTGCGGCGGCTCGGCATGGAGCGGGCGATCGGCCGCCTCTGGGAGGTCTCGGAGCGCGAAACCGGCCTGAAGATCGAGGTCTCCGGCGGCCGGGCAGAGCCATCGGCGGCCTGAGATGGGCGGTACTGGGCTCGAACCAGTGACCCCCTCCTTGTAAGGGAGGTGCTCTCCCAACTGAGCTAACCGCCCGGGCTTGGGACCGATCAGGGAGGATAGTCCACGGCCAATCGGGTACCGGCATCCCAGGAGGTGGACCTATGCAGCAGAAGATCGTCCCCAACTTGTGGTTCGACACCGAGGCCGAGGAGGCCGCGGAGTTCTACGTCGGGGTCTTCGAGAACTCGCGGATCGTCAACGCCACCCACTACACCGAGGCAGGCCCACGCGAGGTGGGCATGGTGATGACCGTGGAGTTCGAGCTCGACGGTCAGCGCTTCATCGCCATCAACGGCGGCCCCGAGTTCAGGTTCGACGAGGCGGTCTCCTTCGCGATCGAATGCGAGACCCAGGAGGAGATCGACTACTTCTGGACCCAGCTCCTCGAGGGCGGTGAGGAGAGCCAGTGCGGCTGGCTGAAGGACCGCTACGGCCTCTCCTGGCAGGTCGTGCCGACCGGGATGGAAGAGCTCTTCGCCGATCCCGACAAGGGGCGTGCCGAGCGGGCGATGAAGGCGATGCTGGGAATGCGCAAGCTCGATATCGCCGCGCTGCGCCGCGCCGCCGACGGTGAGGCCGCGTGATGCGAGCGCGCCTGCCTCTCGCGATCCTCACGCTCTTCCTGCTCGTGCCGGCCTCCGCCCTCGCGCAGGACCGGACGGTCACGGTGAACGGGTCGGCGACGCAGCAGGTCCCGAACGACACCGCCGGCCTGGGATTCCAGGTGGCCAAGGAACGGTCTTCGCGGGCGGCGGCGCTGCGCATCGTCGCGGTCCGCCTGCGAGCGGTGATCGCGGCGGTGGAGGCCGTTCCGGGCGTGGGCACGGGCGACGTCACGACCGGGCAAATCTCGATCCGCAAAGTCATCCGCGACAAGCGGACCGTCTACAGGGCCAGCGAGGGGATCTCGGTGACCCTGCACCAACCTGACCGAGCCGGCGAGCTGGTCAGCGCCGCGGTGGCGGCGGGTGCCACCGGGACCAGAGGCCCGCGCTTCTTCCCTGGCGACCCCGCGCTTGCTTACGAAAGCACTCTGCTCGCCGCCTTCGACCAGGCAAAGGCGAAGGCCGCCGGCCTCGCGTCCCGGGCCGGGGCGACCTTGGGACCCGCGATCAGCATCGAAGAAGGCTCCGAAGTCGTCCCCAACCAACCCCAGGCCACTCAGAAGGGCGCCGCCGCCGCGCCGGCGCCGCCGGTGAAGCCCGGGTCTTCGACGGTGACGGCGACCGTCCACGTCGTCTTCGCCCTTCAGTAACGCCCTGCGCCGCGCCGCCTGTGCTTTAGAAACTCGGCATCCTTCTAACGGTCCGGCGACTTACCTGGGCGCCCAGGGATAGCCACTAGGGTTAGGGGTCGGGCGGTGTGCCGGCTTCGGCAGGGACCGACCTTGTCGAAGCCATGCGCTCGTTCACATTCACCAGTGAGTTGGAGGCCGCGACCTCGATCGTGGACCTGGCCCGCCGCCTCGGCAAGCTCTGCATGGGGCACGGCGCCGAACTGCGGGGCGCGCTCGGCGGCAGCGCCCATGCGCAACTCAGCGACACGCTCACCCAGTGTGTCGCGACCTCGGATCCAGCCGCCTGGCCGGAGGTTGTCCGCAAGCCGGAGCAACTCCGGCCTCAGCTGGGCGAGGAACTTGCCGAGCTGCTGGCCAAGGCGGACCCTCACTACCCGCTCGATTGCCTCGCGGTTCTCCGCGGCCTTTGCCGGGGGGTGCTGCCGGCCTTCTACGAAGCAACTGAAGGAACGGTCCTGCTTGACGAAGGCTCCCCGGTGCCATACGCCTCACGCCCACTGGGCGGCCGCTTCGAGCTGACCCCCAGACAGGCGACGATCGGACAAAGCGATCTGCTCGGCGGCTACGGGCACCGCCTGTTCGAGTACTCGGAGAGCGAAGAGGTCCAGGTCATCCTGGACTTCGCGCAGCGAGCGCGGCTCGATCAGCTGACCTGGAGCGGCGAGCAAAGGCTGCCGAAAGTCGCCACCGTGCACCCGCCGGGATGCGGCAGGCTCAAGGTCGGCACGCAGGCCGAAGGCGAGTTCTTCGACGCGTCCCCGCAGACGTGGGACCCTGACGCCGTCCTCGACTTGCTGGCACGCGTCGCCGATGTCGAGATCGCTGTCCTGCCCGAGCTCAGCCTGCCCCACCCCGGGGCGCTTCAGGCAGCGCTGTCGCGGGACTCAAGCCGCTTTCCGCCGTTGATCGTCGCGGGGAGCGCCCACGTGTGCGAACAGCCGAGCGCCAGACCGGAAATCAGGGCGAACGAGGCGCAGGTCTATCTCGACGGACACATGGTCGCCCGGCACCGGAAGTGCCATCCGTACACGGCGACGAAGCTCGAAGGCAAGCAGCTGCCGGCGCCCCTGTGCGAGGCGATCACGCGCGAGCAGAAGACGATCACCGTGCTCTCCGGGGAGCACACCCGCCTCGCGGTGGTGATCTGCGCGGACCTCGTCGACGAGTACATCCCCCAGAAGCTCCTGGCCGCGGGCGTCAACACTCTGATCGTGCCCAGCTTCACGCCAAAAAAGGGCTCGTTCAACGGGACGATCGCCGACCTCGCCTCGCGCCGCCAGGGAATTGCCGTCGTCGCCAACGCCCCGCCCGAGGAAGCGACGAGCCCTTTTCATGGCATGGTGGCGGTGCCGCGGCCGGATCCCGAGGAGCAGTCGAGGACCTTTCCTGGGCGAGCTGGAGCGTCGCCGACGGAGATCGCCGTGTTCGATCCGAACGTGGAGCTGGAGCGAGCGATCACTTGGCGCTAGGAGCGGGAAACGGACGGGTGTTGCGGCGCAGACGCCCGCGCTGGCGTTAGGCTGAATATCAATGATCGGTTATTGACTTTCCAGAGCAAACGCGGGAGACTGTGACTAGCAGACTTAGAGACTTTTGCAACGAACTTAAGAGGAACGCGGAGATGGGATGCAGAATAGAAGAGGGACGGGGCGCGCCGAGGCCAAGCTCACCGGGGGCTCCCTGACTGGCGAGGCAATGAGCGCCGCCGGTGTGGAGCGCGTCAAAACGCTCCGCAAAGAGGTCACTGAATCGGAGAAGCGAGAGCCGTTGCGTCGACGTCTGCTCGCTGCCCTCGCGAGGTCCCCGGCTACGACGACCGAGTTGGCCGAGCAGCTCGGATCTCCGATTCCGTCGATCAGCCGCCTGCTGGCCGACCTACATAGCGCCGGCTCGGTCGTCCGCGAAGGCGACGCAGAGGATCGGCGCCGCGTCACGTATTTTCTCACGCCGGAGGGAGAGCGACAGCTCAACCGCCACTACACGTTCGGCGCCGCCGAGAAACCCCTGCCCTCCCTGAGCGACGAGCAGGCCCGTCAACTCCTGCGCTCGGCGATCGATCGGGGGGTGCGCATCCGGAGGGAAGCCAACCGGCTCGGCGAAGCGGCCGACCGGCTGAGGGGCGTGGTGCGCGAGGCGGAGAAGATCGGCGAGCCCGCCCTCGCCTTGGAAGCGACGGCCGAGCTCGCGAAAACCGTTCGGCAAAACCGCCTGCCGGAGGAGCAGGGCGAGCTCGCCGCCTGCCAGGAGAGTCTGATCGCACGATTGAACGACATCGCCCTCGGCAACGCGGACGGTTATGGGGCAGAGCTCGCTGTGCCGGCGGCGGCGCATCTCAAATACACCTTGGGCCGCGCCGGCGAGCGGCGGGGCGACGATCTGCCCACCCGCGAAGCTCACTTGACAGCCGCGTGCTCGCTCTATGGCCAGCTCGTCAAGAACAGCGAGGCCCCGGCGTCGGCCGACTGGTTCGGACGGCAAGCGTGGAGCATGATCAGCCTGGCCGGCAACCTGCGCAAGCAGACCCAGCTCGAAAAGGCCCTGCGCTTCGCGACGATCGCCAAGCGCAGCTTCGACGGCCTCGAGGACGCCTACGGCCAGGCCCAGTGCCTGTTCATGTTCGGCTTCTGCCTGCGGCTGCTCGGCGAGTTCCGCGAGGCATCGGTATGTCTCGAAAGGGCCTACCAGACTGCCGATGACAACTCGTTCGAACGTGTCCGGGCAGACACTTTGATGCAGATGGGTGAGGTCCGGCGGTGCCTTGGCTGTCTCGACGATGCGCGCGACCTGCTGAACCAGGCTCTCGAACAGGCCGACGACATGCAGCTGCTGGTAACCCAGGCCTTCGCCCAGTCAGCCTTGGGAGCCGTGGAATTTCAGAAAGAGCATCTGTCCGAGGCCAACGAGTACCTCGGGCGAGCGGGGCAGATGTTCGACGCCTGTAAGCACATCGAGGGCATGGCGCTGAATGCCCGACGCCAGGCGGCAGTTGCCCGCAAGATCGCCACGGAGAGCTCGAAGCCGAGCTACGTCGCGGTCGAGCGCCTGATCGGCTCGGCATATGAGCGCTATGAGGGCCTGCAGAGCCCGGCCGGGATCGCTGCTTGCAGCATCGAGGAAGGGCGCGTCCGGATGCTTCGCAAGGGGGGGCGAGTGCAACCGATTATCGCGAAGCTGAACGCCCTGCTAGCGAGTCGCAGCAAGTGCGAGATCCTGGAGCTGGATCCCTGGGTGCCCCGCCTCCTGTACCGATTCGCGCAAGAAGTTGAAGATGAGGATCTCGTCGAACAGAGCAAGCGAGTAATGGACGAGGCACAGGAGATATTGGCCGAACGGGGCGCCCAAAGCGTGGAGCGGATCGCCGCGGTCATGGACGACATCGAGCTCGAAGACGAGGACGAGATCGATGCCTCGGCCGCCGAGATGGGCGGCGAGGCGAGGCGCGACCCGAGCGCCTTCGAAGAACTGGCGCTCCTGGGCGAGAGCGTTCCAGGGTCCAAGCTGCAAGCAGTCGCCTGAGAGAATCGCCACGTGGACTCGGCGATCCTCTGGCGCGTGGCGGTGGTGCAGGTGGTGGCCGTGGCGGTGCTCTCGGTGCTGCTCGCCGTCGTCTTCTCGCACGGGTTCTTCGAAAGCTGGGGCTGGCTCGTCGGCCCGCTCGCCTGGATGCTCTGCGCCTGGCTGACGGCGCGCGTCGTCGGGCTGCCCGAGGCACCCGTGCTGCTCCGCGCCGCGCTGTCTGGGATCCCCAGCCTGCTCTTCGTCCTGATCGGTGCCCACTGGCTCGGTGCGGTGGTGGCCGTGGCGATATTCGCCGTCTGGTGCGCCTATCTGCCGCAGCCGCTTGCGGGCGGCACGGCTTGAGCCAGGATGATCAGCCTTCGCGGCGTTTCGCCACGCCGTCGTACCTGAGCAGGCCGAAGCGCGACGGGGGAGTGATCGTTTTGTGCTGGACGACGAAGCCGGCCGCGTAGACAAAGCCACCGCGTAGGGCCAAGCAGGTGGCGTCGGCGTCGGGCCGCCTGGGCGCCATGCGGATCGCAACGCGCCCGTGGGGGCCGAAATTGGGGTCGGGGCGACCGTGGGGATCCAACCGGGCGAGGGCGAAGCGCGTCGGGTGGTCGCCGTTTCTGTTGGTCGTCGTCCGTTCGATCTGACCGGCGAAGAACACGCGGCGATTGGCGTCGACCGCGATGCGGCCCAGGCGGGCAGTGGAGCCGGGGAAGTCGATGCGGGTCGTGCCGTCGCCGGCGAAGTTGGGGTCGAGCGAGCCATCCGAGCGCAAGCGGGCCGCGAGCAGGTCGCGTGCGCCGCTTCCCGCGACGACGATCCAGCGCTGGCGGTCGAGTGCGATCGCGTGAGGGCAAGCGGCATCGTCGTGGAAGTCAACCTTGACGACGCCCTCGTCACCGAATGCCGGGTCGGGCGTGCCGTCTGACCGCAGGCGCTCGACCCCGAAGGTGTTCGCCACTTCGGATCCCGTCGCGCAGACCGCGATCAGGATGCGCCCGCGCGGGGCGAGGGTGAGCGCTTCGGCGCTGTTGGCATCGACACCGACCTTGCCGGTGGCGATGCCGTCGCCGCCGCCGAAGCTCGGGTCCGGTTGGCCGTCGGCGGTGAGCCGCCATACCTGCCAGGGGTCGTCGAACGACGCGAGCGCATTGCCGCCCGCGACGAAGACCCTGTCCTCGCCGTCGACGGCGACCGCCTGCGCGCCGCCGGAGCCCAGCCGCGCCACGCCGCCGTCGCCGAAGCTCGGGTCGAGGGCCCCGGCGGGCAGGAGGCTCCGGTCGGGTCGGCCGCCGGGCAGAAAGCGGGCGACCAGCGCCTCCCCGGCGGCCGGGTTGAAGGCGGAGCCGCTGTAGCCGACGACGACTATCCGCCCCAGCGAGTCGAGTGCGACGTCGGTGACGTGCTCGTCGCCGCCGAGGTCGACGGTGACGGGATGCCCGCCGCCGAAGCTCGGGTCGAGGCGGCCGCTGTGCAGGTAGCGAGCGATGCCGATGTCGCTGCCCCCGGGTCCCGTGACCGTGCCGGCGACGACCAGGGAGCCCGCGTCATCGCGCGCTATTCCCGCCGCCGCGGCCTGCCCCGGGAAGGCGGTGAGGACGCGACCGTCGTTGCCGAAGCGGGGGAAGGCCGACGCCGGCGCGGCTGCCGCATCGCCAAGCATCAGCAGGAACGCGGCAAGTGCCGAGAAGGCGAATGTGCGGAGGCGAGACGCTGCAAGTGCACCCATGGATCAAGGGTGACACGCAAACCTGGCCCGATTCGGGACAACCTTGGCTCGGGCCAGGCGCTTTACTCCTTACTTCTTCTTCCGACCCTTCCCACCACAATCGGGCCTGAGCACCGGCTTGAGAGCGACCTGCTTACCGTTTTGCCCTTCGCCTTCCACGTTTGCCCTGCTGTCGTGCCCACAGAGGTTCCTGCTGTTGACGATCAGGCCCTTTTCGGCTCCCTGCATCTTCAAGAGCACTTTGGAGATCGGCGCATCGGGTGCGTCTTGGACAGTTGCCCTGATGCCTCCGTGTGAGGAGTCGATCCTGGTCGAGACCTCGACGTCGACCAAGCCGTGCAGGTCGAAGACGAGGTCTGGGAGCTTGTGGCTCGAGGATCTGAGGTAGACAGGTCCTTCCAGGGGGTCTTCGAGCAACGGGGTCCAGGCTTTGATCTGGCCGTAGACAGATGCCTTGGGGCAGTTGTCTGCTGCGAACTGGACCCTGGTGCAGATCGTTCTGATGTGGCCCTGTTCGAGGAAGGCGGAGCGTGGCAGGCGGACTACGAGGCCTTTGACGTTCGCGTCGCCCTTGCGTGGCTTGTAAAGAGCTTTCAGGGCTGGGAACTCACCTCGTTTGGTGCCGCCTTTGAGGTTCAGCGAAAGATTCGGCTTGAAACCGAGTCCCTGACAGCCCGCCGCCTGGTAGCGCGAGGTGAGCGCTACCGGGACGTCATCGGCGACGCTGAAGGGGTCAGCGCCTCCTCCCGCGAGGATCGCATCGGTCGCGCTCGGCGCGCAAGAGGTCGGGTTGAGGATGAAGTCGGGCCGATCGACGTAGACCCGCAGATCCCTGACTTTGGCCGGGATCCCCTTGAGGATGTGGGGGATCGGGTCTGATGCGGCTCCGTCTACTTCGACTTCTGCGGTCTTCGGGTTGAGGGTAAGTGCCTCGTGGACTACCACGGTGCCGACGTCAAAGGGACCCGCCACAGCCGGGGTGATCGCGATCACACTCAAGGGATCGCCGTGGAAGGGACCGCCGAGGTAGATCTTGCCGGGGATGTAGGTGAGGACGGAGCCCACTCCTGCTCCTACGAGGCTGTGGCCTATCTCTGAGCTCGCCGGGCATGAGGGATCGGCACGCTCGTCGAGTCCCGTCTTTGCCTTCGCGATCGCTATTGCCGCTTCGGGGCATTTGGAGACTCCTGCGAGCTTGCCGAGCACTCCCGGCGGCAGGGTGGTCGAGAAGCGGGTCATGTCCTGTTCGCCGTCTTGGCGGGTCAGGCGCATGTCGAAGGCGGAGAAGCTGCCCGCGTTGTTGTTGATCGAGCCTGCCGAGAAGCCAGGCTTAAAGCCAGGGGCTCCGTTGGGACAAGGCGCTCCGCCGATTCCCCTGACGATCTGGAAGCCGGTCGATCGCTTGATCGTCTGATCGGGGTTGGCCCAGGGGGTGAACTCCGCTTCGGTGGTGTAGGTGCCGCAGGTCGACGGGGTCACCAATGGGGCTCTTGCTCCCTCGCGGAACTTGAACTCAAAGCTCGAGAAGGGCTGTTGGGGCAGGTCGGAGAAGGTCGTGACGATCTTGCCGGTCTTCTCGTCGGGTTCGACCTTGCCTGCCAGTTTGACCAAGACGCCGCGCATCGGTTCTTCCAAGACGACGTAGATCGCGAGCAACGAGTCAAACGGGTTGTCGTAGGGCTTGGCGACGTAGACGTTGCCGGGGATCGTCTCTTTGAGCAGAGGCGTGTGGACCTCCACGCTGCCGATCTTCGAGTCGGCGGGGCAGCCGTGCTGTCCGTCGGGATGGAAGCTCAGTTCAGAGCTTTCGTACTGGGCCGGGGAGCAGACCCCCAGGCCCTCTGCCTGGGAGGGATTGAGCGTCACTCCCTGGGGCAGGGCGACCTTGACCGCCTTGATGTCCGATTCGGAGACCGCGTCTGGGCTTTCCAGGCCGGTGTTCGGCATGTTGACGTCTACGTGCAGGCCCGTCGGCGACTCGGTGTCGAGGCTCGTCGTCTGGGCCGTCATCGAGGGATCGAAGGGGAGGCGGTCGCAGGCTTTCAGGGCCGGCAGCTCGAAGCTGTGCTTGTGGATCAGGTCGGGATGTTGGTAGGTATTGCCTTCGAAGCCGAAGTCGAGCGGTGCGTCGCAGCGGGTCGGCGTGCGCAGGAAGGCGGTGCGGGGTTGCCCGGAGGGGCATTCTTCGCCGGTGCCGCCTCTGACGTAGCCGTTGTTGAGGCATTCGCCCCTGACCCCGTCGTGGCTTGCGTCGGCCGGCACGCCCCAGACTTCGACTTCGGCGTCGATCAGCGCCAGGGTCGTGTTGGTGTTGGGGCTGAGGATTTCGATCCCGTAATCGTCGGGGTTGAGGCGCGCGGTCAGCAGGGTCGGCACGCCGTAGACGTTGAAGCCGAAGCGCGCCGGGGCGCCGGCGGGGGCCTCGACGTTGAAGAGGGGGGCGACGTGCATGCTGCGGCCGGCAAAGCCGCCCACCCCGAACCTGAAGAGGCCGACCTGGGAGTCCGCCGGGCAGTTGGGGGTGTTGAGCAGGAAGTGCTGCAGCTCGGCGAAGGGACAGGTCGGGATCGCCTGCGGGTTGCCGATCAGGCCCGGGGGCAGGTGGACGACGGCGTCGTCGAGCTGCTCGGCGACGCTGGTGACCGAGGCGTTGAGCGTCCCGGGGAAGAGCTTGCGGCTGAAGCTCGTCTGGCCGAGGTCGGTGAGGAAGCTGTCGGGGGTCGAGCCCGCCGCGGCGAAGGCCGAGCGGTCGACTTTGCGAAGCATCCCGTCCCAGCTGAAGTCATAGGGGGCCGGCGGGCCGACCCTGATCGTCTTGTGGGCTTCGACGGTGGGCGCGTTGCCGCTGGTCACCTTCATGTCGAGGGTGACGCTCTCGGTGCCCGCTTCGGCGCTCAGCTTCTGAGCGCCGAAGCCGGGTTCGGAGCGCAGCACGATGCCGCCGCGGATCCCGGGCGGTTCGACGGTCAGCGTGCAGGTCCAGGTGAGGCCGGATTGCTCGCAGTGCTCGGCGGTCACGCTCGGGGGCAATTCCTGCGAGTTCAATGACTCGAAGAAAGCCGGTTCAGAGAGTTCGCCTCCCGGGGAGACCGTCTCGGTGATCGTGATCGGCCCGGCGAGGCGCTGGTTGGTGTTGTTGAAGACGAACGGTTCGACGACGCCGGGAACCCCGACTTCGATCGAGTCGGGCACTTCGATCATCACTTCGGGCGGCGGGGTGGTGGCACCGGCGCTCGGCGCAAGGGCAAGTGCGGCGAGCGCCACGATCGCGACTGCCGTGCTCCTCAGGTATCTCACTTGCCCGCCCTCCGGTTGCTGTTGGCTCTCTGCTTTTTGTGCGCGTGCTTTTGCTTTGCGGTGCGGTGCCCTTTGGTGCCGTGGCGGCGTTTGTGCTTCTTCTTTGCCTTGGCGTTGCCCTGACCGGCGAAGGACTCGCTTGCCGGCGTCGGGTCGTTCAGGCTGACCGCCGGCGGCTGGCAGGCGTCTCCCTCACACGCCGGGGGTGCCGGGGAGGGCTCGGGGAGCCCGCCGCCGACCCGGGCGTCATAGATGTCCTTGGCGTTGTCGACGTCGTGGCCCGAGAGCCGCTCGAGGGTGACGATGAAGACGTCGTCGCCGTTTTCGCTGGCGCCGTCGAACCAGCTGTCGTATTTGGAGTGCCCGGAGGAGAGCAGGTGCGGTTCCCCGCTCGCGACGTCGTACTCGTAGGCGTCATAGCGCCCGTTGACGTCGCTTGGCACCAACGCGTCGGGGGTCGAGAAGAAGACGCGCCGGCCGTCCGCGGAGATGAAGCGAGGGGCGTCTACGGAGTAGCGGAGACCCAGATCCTCGCTGGCCCACGGCCACAGCCTGGTTTCCCCCGTCGTCGCCGCTCCACTCGGCGGGCAGGACGCGCAGGCGAGCTTGTCGGTCTTGGAGTCATAGACGTAGAGGGCCGAGTAATAAGAGCGGTTTGGATCGGTGCCGACTTCCGCGTCGGTCAGTTGACCGGCGTGGAACCGAAAGGCGACCGTCGTGCCGTCGGCCGAGACCCTGGCCCCGGCTTCGGGCGTGTGGAGGCTAAAGCGTAGGTCGGTGTCCGAGAAGCTAGTAATCGCTTCCTCGACCCCGTTCGCGTCCCAATGGAAGAGCTTGCCGGCGGAGTTGTCGTAGAAGAAGCCGGCCGTGCCGTCGGCGCCCGTCCCCAGGACAATTGGGCTGCCCCGATAGATGAACTTCAGGTTCGCTTCCGCTTCGGGATCGGGCGAGTCGGTGTAGGTGTAGAGGGCGCGGCCGCCTCCGCCTGGGTCTTCGTCGTTCAGCTGCGATTCGGTGCTGAAGATGACCCTGTGCAGGTCGCGCGATGCCGCCTCATACCTCACGCCCTGGGGGTCGGACACCGGGGTCGAGCCCTCCGCTTCGGAGATCCACGCCGTGTCGGTGTGGTTTCGGCGCATGTATAGCTGTTCGCTCAGGGCCGGGGGGGCGGCCATGAAGAGGACGCGCGAGCCGTCCTCGGAGACGGAGTCGAAGTTTTCGCTGCCAACACCTTCTTTTATTACTTCCCGAGAGCCGGCAGGGGGAATCGAGCCGTCGGGCAGGACCCCGGCGAGGCGCAGGGTGCCTTCGTCCCATTCGTAGACGTTCTTCTGGAAGACGAAGGAGCCCCCGGCCGTCGGCAAGACGCCTTCCAGCAGCGGCTCGGCACTCGCGAAGAAGATGCGGTTGAAGTCGCGGTCGCCACCAATCGGGACGTTGGCGAGGGTGACACCAAATTCCATCAGGGGATTCGTCGCCGCCGGGTCAAACGGCGTGGTCAGCGTCCGCAGGCCGCCCCCGTCGGCATTCACCCGGTAGAGATTCGTGATCCCTTCGGGGATGTCGTCTGCGGCCTGCGGCAGGTCGTAGGCAAAGAGGACGGCGCGGGTCACGTTTTTGGAGAAGAACGCCTTCGTGATGCCGGTAAGCGTCTGGCTCCAGCCCGGCGCCGATTCCGGGGTGACGGCGTGGCTCGTCCAACCGCCGGCGCCGCGGGCGGCGACGTACTGCACGTCGCCGGTGTTGCCCGTCCCGTGAGCGTCGGCGAAGGAGGAGGGCGCCGAGTAGCCGATGCGGCTGCCGTCGGGGGAGACGGACATGGTCGGGCCGCCCGCCCTCACCCCACCGCCGTTCTTATCGGGAGGCGAGACCATCTCCCAGACGCGGCCATCGGGCAAGAAGCCCTGGCCGGGGAACTGGCCGCCGGCGACCGGCGCCTGGACCGGATCGGTCCTGAAGCTCCGCTCGGGGCCCGTCAGGGGCCCGGCGAGGTTCGAAGCGACGATCCGGTAGTGGTAGCGGGTGCCGGGCTGAAGGCCTGAGAGCGCCCGGCTGACGGTGAGCGTCGCGGTCCCGCCGGCGAGAGTCGCGTCTGGAATCGGGATATCGATCGCGTTCGCGAATTCGCTCGCCTGGAAGTCGGCGTCGCCGACGTACTCGAAGTGCCAGTCGGTGGCGGCACCGTTGGATTTGAGGTCGGCGTTGAGAGTTGCCGCTTTGGCGCTGACCTCGGTGACGAAGGTCCGTGAGACGGTCGGGGGACCGACCGTCGTGAAGCTCCGGTCTTGTCCTAGGTTCTGCCCTTCTGCGTTGGCCGAGACCAGGCGGAAGTGGTAGGTCGTGGCGGGGCTGAGGCCCGTTACGGGCGCGGCGACCGAGACCGGGCCTCCTCCGGCGGCGGGGATGACGTCTCCGGCGAGGCATCCGACTTCGGTCCCGTGCGAAGGCCCGCCGACGGCGTAGGGAGCGGTGTCGTATTCGAAGTGGCAATCGGTCGTGTCCAGACCGGCGGGGTCGACGGTGCCGCGAAGGGTCGCGGTTTCGTCGCTGACGTCGCCGGCTTCGCCGGTGCTCACGTCCGGAACCGTGATCAGCGACCCGAAGGTCGCGATGCGGTTGCCGGAAGAGGCGTAGAGCTTTGCGTCGGTGGAGTCGACCGCGATCGCGGAGCTGCCGTTGACCTGGCCCTGGCCGAAGGTCGAGACGAAAGAGCCAGATGAGTCGTACTCGGTTATCCGATCGCCCTTGTCGACGTAGACGTGGTCGGTATTCGTGTCTACCGCTACGTCGGTGGCACCCGGTTCTTTGGGTTCGGCTTCAGGGTCATAGAGGGTCGAGGCGAAGTCATAGGTCGTCGGGGCCTGTCGGTTGAAGCGCAGGACCTTGCCGTTGTTTGCGTTTCTCACGTAGAGGTCGCCGCTTGAGTCAAAGGCGATTCCGCAGGGGCCGCTCAGAGAGCTGTCGGCGATCTTGCCTTTGAAGGCGCCAGTGGAGTCGAAGATCCAGATGCGGTTGTTGTTCTGATCGGCGACGAAGAGGTTGCCGTTTGAATCGTCGATCGCGAGGCCACAAGGCGAAGAGAAGCCGGGGGCAGGAGTCTCATCTTCGCTTCCCGGTTGCGCCGCGGTGCCGTCGATCAGGCCTTCGGTGCCGAAGGTGGGGAGCGGTCCTCCGTTTGCCTTGAAGGCGGCGATGCGGTTGTTGTTCGTGTCGGCGACGAAGAAGTCCCCGGAGGCATTTACGGTCACGTCTTGGGGTCCGTTGAACTGACCGACGCCGCTACCCGGGACGCCGGCTTTGCAGATGTTGCCGGTGGCGATCAGGCAGATCTCAGGGGCGTCTGCGCCCTGGGCGGTGGTGGCCACGGTGGCGCTCTGGGCACCGCCGGTGAGATTGGTCGGGTCTGCACTCAGCTCACTTACGTCGGTGTCGGCTTTTGAGCCTTCGAACTCGATGTCGTAGGGGCCTCCCGCTGAGCCGCTGACCGAGACGTTGCCGGGGCCGAGCTGCGCGATCGCCTCTAGTGCGGCCTGGACTTCGGCTGCCGTTGCGTCAAAGGCGACCGCCGAGCTCGGTTCGCCTTCGTAGGAGAGAGCGTAGGTACCGCCGGTGGCATCGATCGTGAGTTCCTGGTGCTCGTTGGTGGGGACGTTGCCGGGTCCGGAGGCGACGACGCCCCAACCTCCGGTCCCTTCGAATTCCCCGGAGGCTGAGAAGCCCTCGATCCGGTTTGAGCCGGAGTCGGCGACGTAGAGCTGGTGGGAGCTCGGGTCGGTTGCGATGCCCGCGAGGGATCCGAAGCCATCAGCGGGGGCTTCGACGTCGCTCCCGGGTGCGTGGGTCTGCAGGGCGAGGGCCGTTGAGGCGAGGGCGATAAGCAGAGCTAGGGCGCCAGAGAGCGTGAGGATGAAGCGTTTGCTTGCCTTCGGGCGTGTGCTCGGTCCCTGGCTGGAACGCTTCGCGTCGCGTCTCACGTATCTCTCTCCTTGTCCCTTGAGCCCCTGCCTGCCGCCTCCCTTGGCGGCCCCTGCTGGGGGCTCGGTTTTCCCTGTTCCCTTGGCCTCCGACCAGACCTCACCGTCTTTGAGACCAACCTGCTACTGAACTACTTCGTACATGAAGTAGGCGTCATTGAAACAGGTGACGTTTGAGAGGTCAAGAAAAAGGCCGCGTTTCCAGATCACCGGAAAAGCGGAGGTGGCGCCCGAAACGGCGCTTCAGAGCCACTGAGGCTTGGGTACTCAGATGTAATCCGACGACGAAAACGAGGCGCGGCAACCCGAGGTTCCTCCTTTAGCGAAGGCTCTGGGCCTCCCCCTTGGCGAGCCTCGGTCAGCGCATCGGCGCCCACGCCGGCGCGCGGCCGAAGCCTTCGCCGAGCGGGCGGGGGTGCGCCGGGTCGTCGAACCGGACGCGTACGAGGCGCGGACCCGAACCCGCTCGCGCGACCGCGACGACCGAGTCCCCGCTGGGCGAGAAGGCCGGTTCGTCGTAGCCGGCCTGGCGTGGGAACGTCCGGCCGCCGTGCCGCCCTCGGTTGGTCAGCGCCCTGACATGCGTGCCGTTGGCGCGCATCGTCGCGATGTCGGCCGCAGTGCCGGGACCGAGCGTGAAGGCGATGATCCGGCCCGTGGGGCTGAAGTCGGGGTCGAAGGCTTCCTGGCGGTGCTCGAAGCCGGGCGTGAGGTCGCGGCGGTGGGATCCGTCGGGGCGGGCCGAGCAGATGTGGCGGTCGCTGGATTCGAGCAGGGGCATGAGCCCACACTGGAAGGCGATCTGGCGTCCCGTCGGCGAGACCGCCGGCGCACGCTCCTGGGCGGCGGTGGCGGTAACGCGGCGAGGTTCACTGCCGTCGACCCCGATCGAGTAGATGTCCCCATACCCTCCGCGATCTTCGCTGCCGCCGAGCCGGATGAACGCGACCCGCTTGCCGGAGGGATAGAAGGTGGGTTCGACATCGCTACCGCCATCGGTGAGCTGCCGCACTTCGCTCCCATCGATCTTGGCGACGAAGATGCCGTACCTCGACTCGTCCAAGAGCTGGCCGATCGCGCGCCTGAAGACGACGAGGCGGCCGTCGGGCGAGACCTGCGGATCGAAGTCGGTGGAGTCGGTAGTGACCTGCCGCACCGAGCCGGGCACCCCCGGCTGGAAGCTGCGCAGGCCAGTGGCGACAAAGGGCGCGAGTTTGCGAGTCGGGTCAGTCTGTTGCTGTGGGTCGAGGCCGGCATAGACAACCGGCCCCTCCCGCCCCGGCCAGGAAGCGGCGGCAGGCGCAGCGAGAGCAGCAAAACTCAACAGCATCGAAACGAGGGCGAGCGGCCCCCGCAACCAACCAGCTCGATCGCGCACATTCCTCATCGCTCCAGAGTGACAGGGAGGACCGGCTCGAACCGGGACAACCTTGGCCTGGGGCTGAAGGTCTCTCGACAGGCAAATGGTTAGCTGACGGGCAGGACCGCACTGCCGAAGACCAGGGGCTTCATGAACCGCGGCGCCAGTGGCATCTGACCCCGCTTGACCTGCTGCACCCGCAGGGGTGAGGCTTCGATCGTCGCCAGGCTGTCGCGGTTGCAGTGACAGCCGTCGGCGATGAAGCGCCAGGGCCGTTCTAGCCGGTCCTGGGTCCGCGCGATGCGGGGGTCCTCGGAGCGCACGTGCTCGAGGAACAACAGCTTTCCGCCGGGCTTCAGCACCCGGGCCACCTCGTCGAGCGCCGCTTGCGGATCGGGCATCGTGCACATCACCATCGTGCAGGTGACGCAGTCGAAGCCGGCGTCCTCGAGCGGCAGGCTTTCGGCCGGCGCCCGCACCAGCTCGATCGCCCCGTCACCCATCTCACTCACCCTACGGCGCAAAACACCCTGCATATGCGCGTCCGGCTCGGCAAGGACGAGCTCCTCCACCGCGGCCGGGAAGAGCGGCAGGTTCGAGCCCGTGCCGGTGCCGAGATCGAGCACCCGCCCATGCGCCTCGCCGAGCACCTCACGCCGCGTCTCCCGCAGGCCGCGCTCGTCGATCAGGCGCATCATGTGGCCGTACCAGGCCGTGAACGACCGGCCGACGGTGGCGTCATAGAGCCGCCCCACGCCTAGCGCTGCCTTCCCCTGCCTTCGTCCAAGGCTCGTTCCCCCTCGACGAATGCGGCGCCGAGGTCGAAGGACTCCGCCTCCCAGTCGAACGCCCGCAGGCTGCCGCGGTCCCTGTACCTGCGCATGATCTCGATATGGAACGGCAGCGAGACGAAGCTCCGCAGCGCGGCCTCGTCCTCCCAGGCCGAGACCGAGCCGGCCCGGCGCCTGAAGATCTGCCACCAGGTGGTGACGCCGACGGCGCCCTCGAGCTCGGTGGATGCCTTGCGAAGCCGCTCGGCCGCGAAATGGATCGCGGGGAGATCTCGCATCGTGTGGGGCGTGAACTCGGTGTAGCTGATCAGGAAGGGGCCGCTCGACTCGGCGGCCGAGCCGCGCTTCCAGGTCGTCCGCAGCCTGAGATCGAGGAGGGAGCGATTCATCGGCCCACGCTAAGCATTCGCGATGTCCCATTCCCGTGTGACGCGCAGACCGATGCCTTCAAGCGCCGGCAATAGGTCGCCGAGGGTGAAAACGTCATCCGGGTTGAAGCATCCCGGTCGCACCTGGCTCGAAAGCAGCGCTTCCCCGAACACACGGGCAGCGGCGGCAGTGGTGCGGTAGTCGCCTTCGCACTCCAGCACCGAAGCGCCCAGCCGCTCGCTGCCCCGCCGCGCCCCGACCCAGATCGCGGTTGGCTCCTTTGAAGCATCCGCCTTCCTTCCGCGATCGCGAGCGAACGCCGCCAAGGGCAGCATGGAGATCAGGCGGAGAGCGCTCATCGTGCGCAACGCCAGGCTCACAGGCCGGTCGCCGAACCCGAGGTAGGTCCGCACGGCGCGATGCTCAGCGACTCCCCCGAACCCACCGTCCTCACCCTCGGCCACCTCAATGAACGGGAGCTTGCCGAAGGGTTCGGGCATCGGCAGCTCGATCACGCGATGGTGGCGTTGGGAGGTCAGGCCACGATGAACGAACTCTCCCCCGGCCCGACCCGCCGTTCCCGAGCCGAGCACGGTGAAGGCGACCTCCAGGCAATCCGCTTGCGGATGCTTCTGGAGCAACTCGGCGGCCACCAGGTTGGCGACGCCGGGAACCAGCCCGGCGTTGAGCAGAACGGTCCCCTTTTGCGCCTTCGCGCCGGCGGCGATCCCGCCCGCTACCCGCGCAGGAGCGTGGCTGCAGTTGACGAGGACCCCGCCCCGCTCAAGAACCACCCGCTCTGCCGCCCAGCCTGGATGCGGAACCGTGCTGAGGACCAGATCGACACCCCGCAGGGCCGCGGCCACAGTCCCGGACCGATCCAGGTCCAGCTGCCGGAAGCTCTCCCGTCGGTCGCGCCTGCGTCCAGCGGGATGCACCGCCCAGCCCGCGGTCCCGAGTTGCTCGACGAGCACCGTGCCGAGCGCGCCATTCGCCCCGATCACGCAGACATCTCGAACGCGCGGGGGAATTACGCCTGAGATCGAGGAGGAGTCGCGGTTCATCGCGGTTCAGACCCGGGTCGTGCCCGTCGCCAGGTCGTCACGGCCCTCGCCGGCGTCGGGCTGCTGGAACGTCCAGGCCACGAAGACGAGCAATGCGGACCCGGCGAGAAAGTCGGTGAACAGCGTGACGTAGAAAAACGGTGGGATGTCGGGGTTGCCGCCCATGAAATGCCCGAGCGTCGTGAAGCCGAGCATCGCGTAGGCAGCGAGCATCCATCTCGGCCGCCGCGTCTCCCCCGCCTTGTAGAGCCGGTAGCCCCACAGGCCAACTATGGTCAGCAGCGGCCAGAAGATCGCGATTCCAATCTGGTAGGAGAGCGCGGTCGGGAAGACCACGGGCACCGGCGGGTACATGTCCGCCATCACGAAGTTGTGGGTGTAGTGCACCGCGGTCGACAGCAGGTTGAAGGCGATTATGAGACGCAGCGCGCGCACTCCTGGGCGCAGGTCGCCGGCGCGGGGCTCGGGCGTTACTCCGCTGTCGAGTCGAGATTCGTGGCTCATCGCAATGACTCCGATCTGAGGGGAGGGTGGGTCGGGGATCGAGGGTGGCGCGCGTCGAGAACGACGCGGGCGCCCCGGTGGGGTGGGTAGGTGACGAAACGGCGGACGGGGCGCTCGGGCTTCCCGTCGTCGGGCACGGTCAGCTCGCAGCGGGCCAGGACGCGTCGCAGGATCACCTTCATCTCGAAGGTGGCGAACGACGCGCCGAGGCAGCGGCGCACGCCGCCGCCGAAGGGGATCCAGGTGTAGGTGTCGGCGGCGCCGTCCTCGAAGCGCTCGGGGCGGAAGGCGTCCGGGTCGGGGTAGAGATCAGGGCGGCTGTGGGTGAGGATCGTCGAGCAGCCGACGAAACTCCCGGCCGGCACCCTGTAGCCACCGATCTCCAGCGGCGCGGTCAGCCGGCGAATCGCGTAAGGGATGATCGGGCGGGAGCGCAGGGTCTCCTTGACCACGCAGTCGAGGTAGGTCTCATCGCCCGCGGCGAGGGTGGCGCGCAGCCGCTCGAGCACGGCGGGATTGCGCAACAGGCGCTCGAAGGCCCAGGCGAGCGCCGTCGCGGTCGTCTCGTGGCCGGCCAGCAGCAGGGTGACGAGCTGGTCGCGCAGCTCGCCCTCGCTCATCCCCTCGCCGTTCTCGTCGCGGGCGAGCAGCAGCATCGAGAGGACGTCGTCGCGCTCCTCCAGGGCCGGATCGAGACGCCGCCGCTCGACCTCGTCGAAGAGGATCGCGTCGACCCGCTCACGCAGGGCGAGGAAACGGCCCATCGGGCTGCGGGGACCAAGGTCGTATGCCAGCGGCGGCCAGAGCAGGGCCGGCGAGCCGATCAGCTTCGGGATCAGCCGTTCCAGCTCGGCCCGGCGCTCGATGTCCTCGATCCCGAAGACGGCGCGGATGATCACCTGCAGGGTGATCGACTGCATCGAGGGGTGGATCGGGAAGGGAGTGTCGAGCGGCCAGCTGTCGATCTCCGCCTCGGCGACCTCGCCGATCAGCTCCCCGTAGACGCGGATGCGCTCGCCGTGGAAGGCGGGCAGCATCAGCTTGCGCGTGTGCAGGTGGCGCCTGCCGTCGAGCAGCAGGATCGACTCCGGGCCGGCGACCGGCTCGGTGACCGCGTTGCCCTCGCCCGCCTGCACCACCTCGGGGTCGCCGGTGAAGATGCGCTTGATCTCGTCCGGCTCGCTGACGACGACGAGCAGGCCGAGCGGCCACATCTTCAGCGAGAAGACGTCCCCGTAGCGTCGCCGGCACCGCTCCAGCAGACGATGCTCGCGCAGCAGCCATTTCGCGCCCAGCAGGTGGCGCGGCTGGCGCGGTCCCGGTGGAATGCCGGTGAGGTCCGGCGGCGGCGGTTGCGGGAGGCGGCTCTGCCCCGCCCTCGCCTCGGTCCATCGGTCCTGCCTCGTCGCCCTTGGTCCCATGCCTCGCACCTCTCGTTCGCCAATACGACCGTATTGGAATACAATACACCCGTATGGTGCGACTCGTCGAGCAGCCTCCAAGGGAACGGATCTGCGAGGCGGCCCTGCAGGGCTTTGCCGAGAAGGGCGTGGCGGCGACGTCGGTCAGGGACGTGGCGTCCGCCGCGGGCGTCTCCCCCGGCCTCGTCCAACATCACTTCGCGACGAAGGACAAGCTGCGCGAGGCCGTCCACGAGTACGTGCTCGCCTGCGCGGCTGAGGTCTTCGCCGAGCCGCCGAGCGGCGACTCGGCGGAGGAGATCCAGCGGGAGCTCGGCGACCGGGTGACGGGACTTGCCCGCGAATACCCGGAGGCGCTTCTGTACGTGGCGCGGCTCGCCGCCGACGAGGACCCGGCGGCCCTGGAGATATTCGACGCGTTTCTCGAGATCGCGCAGGAGCAATGGCGACGACTCTCGGAGGAAGGGCTGATCCGCCCGGATGTGGACCTCGGCTGGGCGGCCATGCAGGCCATCGTCCTGATCCTCGGCAGCGCCCTCTTCGAGGGCGCGATCGGCAGGCACCTACCGAAGCCCTGGCGCGACCCCGAGCAGCTGGAGCGCTGGAACCGCGCCAACTCGGACCTGTTCCGGCGCGGGGTGTACACCGGCTAGCCTCTCGCCGTGCCTTCCCGCGAGGAGCCACTGGAGGGACGGTGCCTTTGCGGCACCGTGCGATTCCGTGTCACGGCGCCGTTCGAGACGGCCGGCTACTGCCACTGCAAGCGCTGCCAGCGCCGTAGCGGGACGACCTCGACGCTGAACGCGCGAGTCGCCGTCGAGGGATTCGAGATCCTCGAGGGCCGAGAGGCGATCCGGACGTGGAAACCGCCCGACGGCCAGCCCAAGTCCTTCTGCACGCATTGCGGCGGGCACTTGTTCAGCGGAGACCCCGATAACGGCCCGATGGTCGGTGTGCGCCTGGGCGCGGTGGATGGCGACCCGCAGATCCGACCCTCCTGGCATATGTGGGTCTCCTCGGCACCGGTGTGGGCGCCCGTCCCCGACGACGGGCTCAAGCGCTTCGAGGGATCGCCGCCGACCTAGACATAACCGGGGAGGTCAGCCGGACATCAAGCGCTTTTAGGCTTTCGTCGGCTGCAACAGGACTTCCCGCTCCGGAACCCTCGCCTAAAGCCGAGTGATTTCGGGAGGGGTGGGCCCTTTGTACAACTTCACGATTACTGGCCCCGCTTGCTTGAACTCCTCTTTCAGCGCCTCCCAATGGGTCGCCAGAGCGCGCATCTGAGTCCAACCGTCGTAGTTCGCCGAGGCGAATCCGGCGTACCGCAGCCGGGATCGACGAATTGCCTCGCGCTCGGTCTCGCTCGTGGTGATCGCCATGTCGCAGGTCAGTAGCGCGTAGCCGAGTCCAGCAATCTCTTCGATCCACCACTCATCGCCCTTCTGCGGCCGTTGCATCTGAGGGTGGACGTGATTCTGAAACATCGCTCCCCAGCCGTGGTTTTCCTTGAACTCGTTGAACGCCTTGGTGAAAGCAACGCCAACGTTGTTCTCGACGTACAGCACACGTTGAAGCGGCGGCATCGATTAAGCGCCCAGCTAGGCGGCGGCGCCTTCGAGTTGAAGCGCAGCCTCGACCTCGTTCACCGATGCGGCTACATCGGCGGCTATGTCTTGGATCGCCCAGCCGCTTGTTGCGCGGTTTGCGATCGTGACCGTCCTGACCCCAGACTCAGCCGTAGAAGGCTGTCCGCCGTTAAGGCGAGTGTCGAGCAGAACGGGGGTCTGCTTTCCGAGCGGCCACCAACGAAATGCCGCATGCTCATTCGGGTCGTAGTCCAAAGAATCGACGAGGTCGGCAGCACCCTGGGGCCAGGCGAATTGCCCTCCTCGACTCGCATTCAGGAAGTAGGGATCGCCCTTTGCAAAGCGCAGGAACAACTCGCGTCCATGGGTGGCAAAATCCAGTTCGAGCAGCGGCCGATCGACGCCGAGCTCCTCTGCCGCGTAGTCAAGAGCGCGCCGGATTGCAGGCAAAGACGCGCCGGTGCGGTAGCTCGCGAGAAAACGAAGCTCTATGAGATTGAGGAATGAAAGCGGCACTTTCTCGCGGTCGCCATCGATCCTGAGCAGCGGCTCATCGGTTGCCTGCTTCCCTCGATACTTCCGCCTGTGACCCACCGACCAGCGCCGGATCGTCTCGGCGGGTTTGTCCACGATCCGGGCAGCCTCCGGAAAGCCGTAACGCGGCTCCAGGGCACGCTTTGCGAATCGCCGATGCATCGTCCTGAATTCTCCTAGGTCTACTTCGAGCAGGTAACGACACCCCCTGCTGCTGCTCTCACGGTACCTACTGGACCGGCACGAGACCGAGGCGACGACAGACGGAGGGGCCGTCGCCGGGGAACACGTAGGTGACCGCCGGGTATTCGCCTTCGCAGGCGACGAGGTTGGGGGTCTTGTCGGGGCGTTTGGCGATCTTGCCTTCGCGTTCCTGGCGCCTCATCGCCCTGCCCACGACGCCTTCGCGCCAGAGCTTGGCGCAGATGGCTATCGGGTCGGTTCCGTGCAGGACGGCCGCGCTGGCGTTCAGCGCCGGCCGTTCGTAGCAGCCGACGCTCTGCCGCAGATGCCCGGCGCCGGGTGGCGCTCCCCTGCCGAGCGAGTCGACCAGCTTCGATTCGAGGTAGGCGACCGAGCCGGTTTCGGTCCCAGCCGGAACCTGGAGCTCGGGTATCCGGCGGGCCGCGACCTCGCGCTCGCCGAGCAGTGCCGAGGTCGCCGGATCGAAGATCAGCTCATGGGTGACGCTGCCTTTGGTGAAAGCGACCCCGATGCCCTTCCGACCGACCGGGTCCTCCACCTGCCCCCGCAAATCGACCTCGGGCAGTTCGGCCACCACCCGGTAGAGGGCGGCCCGGAAGGCCGGCGGCAGGTAGGTGTTGCGGAGCATGTCGCCGATCAGGGTGAACGTCTCGGCTTCACCGGGCGGGCCGTCGACGAGCGGGATCTTGCGGGCTTCGATCAGCTTGCGCAGTGCCTTGGGCTCGGTCGGCAGGTCCGTGGTATCGAGGAAGGGCTGGCCGGTGAGCGCGAAGTCTTCTACCTCACCGGAGCCGAGGTGAGGCGATCCAGCGGCCTTCCATTCCCTGCGCTGGGCGGGCGTCAGGAATTCAGGCTTGGTGGAGACGACGCGCGCCCGACCGGCGCCGTTGGCGGCGATCCAGGTCTGGCGGATCCTGGGGGCGAGCGCGCTCCACTCCCGCGTCGCTTCCCACGGGTGATCGCGGTCGCAGGGATGCGTCGCGCAGCGCGGGTTGAAGCCGACCGTCGTCAAATACGCTTCCCTGGAGCGGGTGTAGAAGTACTGCCCTGGGCCCGGTGGCGGTTCGGCGGGCTGGGTAGCCGCGACAGCCGCCGCCGCGCGAAGCACCTGGCCGACGGCGGGCTGCACCTGTCCGTCGCCGCCGAGGATGAGGGTCGGGAGGGCGACGAGCAGGGCCGCGACAGCCGCAAGCGCGGCCACGAGACGGAGCCTGGACCGTCGCCAGGCGGGCGCGGCGGTGGGCGCCGGCCGCTGGGAATGCTCGATCCGGGCGACTAGAGCGCCCCGAGCCGCGGCGCGGCTATCGGCTCTGGGGCCGGGCAGGCCGACTCGGAGTGCACGGAGCAACTCGATCTCGTTCATCTCATTCATCCCTCCTCCGGGACGGGTTGGCCAAGCGCCGGCGGCTTCCCGGCATCCAGCGCGGCGTGGATGCGACCCCTGGCGCGCGATAGGCGCGAGCGAACCG
Source organism: uncultured Solirubrobacterales bacterium (assembly GCA_963824705.1). Lineage (GTDB taxonomy): Bacteria > Actinomycetota > Thermoleophilia > Solirubrobacterales > 70-9 > VRUE01. Next base: position 284,206 of record CAWGQE010000003.1, on the reverse strand, counting down.
TCCCGGTCGGGACGTTCAGCGCAGCGGCGATCTCTGTATAGGAAAGGTCGGCCCACGCATAGAGCAAAAGGGCATCGAGCTCCTCGGCGGGCACGTCGGCCAAGGCGTCGATGAGCTCGCGTCGCATCTTCAAGGCGTCGAGCCTGGCCTCGACACCGTCGAAGGCGTCGAGAACGGGATCGACGGCGCTCCGCGCGTAGGCCCGGAGCTGGCGCACCTCGTCGCGGTGATGGCGACGCAGGAGGTTGGTGGCGATCCCGAAGAGCCAGGGCCGGGCGTCGGGCTGAGCCGGGTCATAGCCACCGCGCTTGTCGAAGGCGACGAGGAAGGTCTGCGCCGACAGCTCGTCGGCGAGGTCCGGACCGACGCGACGCTGCAGGTAGGCATGGACCACATCGAAATGGCGATCGAAAATCGCCGCGAAGCCGGCGGGCGCGCGGGTCGAAGCCGAGATCGCGTCGCTGTCGAGAGTCGGGTGGTCCACCGGTAATTATTGCCCGAGGGCGCCGAAGCGGTTCGCGGCGAGCCGGACCGCGCACATCGATCATGGCGCATGCCAGAAAGCCACCAGCTCAAGTTGGCCTGAGCCAACTCGAGCTGGTGGTGCCCGTACTTCAGTGTGAGACTTTGGGGCCTTAAGGAGCCGTGACGGCCCAAGAGCCTTGAGCGAAGCCGCCCGATTCGCCTTCGGTGGTGTTGACAAACGCACCCGGGATAATTTCGGCTTCAAAAGTGATCGAAGGGAGATCGACCGTGAGTTGCGGAGACGGACCCGCGTTGAGTTCGACATGGGTGTAGACGCAGAGGTTGCCCGGTTCGGCTTTCGGTTCGATGTAAGTGCCGGGACATTCGGCGGTTTCCGATTCGCCCTGGACCAAGCGATGGGCAGCAATGCTGGCATTGCCGCCTGGATTGGCGATCGGGATCGGGAAGGAGATCGCCGCCTTGCCGAACGGGACGCCGAAGGTCGGCTCTTCGGGCCCGATCACGAAGGACCAGGCACCGGTCTCGGTCTGACCGCTAGGCAGGGTCCCGCCGGCGGTCCAGGGCGATCCATCTTGGCCGGTAGCCCCGGTGGCCCCGTCTTCGCCGGTGGCCCCGCTCGCTCCAGTGGCGCCCCTGGCCCCGGCATCGCCGTTAGACCCGTTGCTCCCCTTCGGCCCAGGAGGTCCGGGGGTGCCCGCCGGTCCAGCAGGCCCCTGTGGCCCCGCCGGTCCGGCCTTGCCCTTCGGACCCCGCGGTCCCTTCTTTGCCTTGGCAGAGGCGGTCGCCTTGCCCGATTCGTTGGTCGCGGCATAAGCCCCGCCGATCATCGCGAAGACCAGTGCGATCACCGAGATCACCCCGGGGATACCGAAGCGGTTGCGCAGTAACGAGAACATCTAGTCCCTCCCTGTGGGTTAGCTGCGGTTCTTTGAGTGGCGCCGGTTGGCGTTTTTGTGCGCCCCGGCTTTGCTGCAACTGCTTCTCAGCGCGGGGTGAAAGACATAGGGGGTGCCGTTTTGGCCACTGAGGACGGCTTTTGGACGATGAGGTTGCGCTGCTTCGCGGCATTTCCCATGCGCAGCGCCAGCTCGTCGGGGATGACCCCGTTCTCTCCAAGGATCTTGAAGACCTCCGCATAGTCGGAAGGCGCTCGCGCCGATTGCTCGCTGACGACCTGCGTGCCCAAGTCGATGCAGACCTGGATCGCCAACTGAAGCCAACGTTCGGTCGCAGCGCGCTGCTGCGCATCGGCGAGATAGGCGTCCTCTCCCGCTTGCTGCACCCCATCCAAGCGCTCGATCAGTTCCTCGAGTCGCTGTATCCGAGCTTCAACCCGACTGACGTCGACCAAAACGGCCTTCCTCCATCCGTCGCCGAACACCGCGGCCGAGCTCCACACGCAGCGGTGCCGTGTCGAGGTAGTCCAGAATCGCCCGCGTCTCCAGCCGGACCCGCTCGTCATGGTCGCGCTCGACAAGACGCTTGCCCTCGCGGATAGCGCGGTGGCGCATCAGTGGGGGAGCATTGTTGAGCAGCACCAGATCGACCTCGTCGGTTCCCAAAAGGCTGGTTATCTCGCCGGCGAGATCCAGCTGAAGATCGAAGCGACCGCGAGCGTCGAGCCCGGGGTCATGCCAGATAGCAATATCCACATCCGAGAGGGGTCCCGGATTCCCCCGCGCCTGCGAACCGATCAGCATCGCCGCAACCACGCCCTCGCGATCGAGTGCATTGCTCAGCAGCCTTAACGCAGCAGCGTCGAGCGGTGGCACTCGCGACCTCTCATTGACAACAGTCATCGCTCACATCGTCCCCGATCGACCGGACCGAGTCCAGCCACCACCTCCAGCGTCCGATGAGAGCCTGCCGAAGCTGTGGGTCGCCAACCTGGACTCCTTACTATCGAGCACATGGCGATCAAAAAGATGGAACACGTCGGGATCGTGGTCGATGACCTAGCTGCCGCAATCGAGTTCTTCGCCGAGCTGGGCCTAGAGCCGGGAGGCAGGGGGCAGGTCGAGGGCGAGTGGGTAGACCGCATCATCGCGCTCCACGGGACCAAGGCCGAGTTAGCGATGCTACGAACCCCGGACGGGGATGTAGAAATCGAGCTGGTGAAGTTCCACTCGCCGCCGACTCGGGGCGGCGACCCCCACGCGCCGTCGAATACCCCGGGCCTCCGCCACCTCGCCTTCCTCGTCGAAGACGTCGACGCCGTAGTCGCCGGCCTGCAAGCCCGCGGCACCGAGCTGGTCGGCGAGCTGGTGCGCTACGAGGACAGCTACCGGCTCTGCTATGTCCGCGGCCCCGAGGGGATCATCATCGAGCTGGCAGAGAAGATCGGCTGACGGGTCCGGTCCACCGCCCACCCCCAAGCGCGTTCCCGGCTTGATGCCACGCGCAAGATAGAGCTCGACATAGCCCTCTAGGGCTATCGATGAACGGCTAAAACGAAGTCGAGTGCTTGACAGTCACTCATCGGTACGCATAGGGTCCCGATGCAGTGAAGAAGGAACCGATTCTCGTGCCACTCGGTGTCGCTCTGGCAGCCATGTTCCCCCATGGTGCCTCGGCCAGGATCGCTGATGCGGGCCTCAGCGTGGGTCGGGCTCAGGCAGCCATTACCCAGAATGTCGAGTCGACCGCAACGGCACCATTGCTTGCCCTGCCGAACGGGAATGCAACCGGCGGCTCCTCGAGGCACTACTCGCATCATTCCCATCACTCGCACCACAGCCATCACTCCCACTACTCCTCGTCTGGGGGCGGGCACTACTCCCACTCTTCGCATTCCTCGCATTATTCGAGCTCCTAGCCCACGGCCTCGATCGACATACCCGCGATGATCGAGCGCACCCTCTCCTTCGACCGTTCAGCCACTTCCCTCGATGCGGTCCAACGCGCCGTCTATCGGTTGTCGGATCGACTGTCCTGCGATATCACCGCGACAGACGGCGCAATCGAGGTGGTGGTCCACCCCTCCGATACAGATGCCGATGTCGAGAAGTTGCTCGGCGACCTGCGAAACGAGGTTCTCGATCAGGAGCTGCGCGAGCGGGTGCGCGCAGAGACCAGCGACGTTCGCAACCTGGTCCTCGCCCTTGCCTTTTCGAAAACCGGATTGGCCGAAGGCGATGTCTAGGTTCCGATCCGCCGAGGCCTATCAAGCGAAAAGCTCCGAATGGGAGCTCCTGCCTTTCCGCTTCGAGCGCCTCAAGGGCCGCGTGCTGGTGACCAACCTCGTCGGCGAGCACCTCTTTCTCGACTGCGACGAGTTCGAGCAGTTGGCCGAGAGGAGGCTTCCCACCGACTCGCCCCTGGTCCGCAAGCTCCGAGCTAAGCACGTAGTCCGCGAGCCCGGCGACGACATGCCGGTCGAACTTCTCGCGATCAAGGCGCGGACCCGCTATCGGCGGCTGTCGGAATTCACCGCACTGCACATCCTGGTCGCCTCCCTGCGCTGCGAGCACTCCTGTCCCTACTGCCAAGTCTCCCGGCAGAGCTCGGACAAGGCCGCCTACGACATGAGCTGGGAGACGGCGGCGCTCGCGCTGGAGTCGGCCTTTCGCTCCCCGTCTGAGAACATCAAGATCGAGTTCCAAGGTGGCGAGCCGCTATTGAACTTCGAGTTGATCGAAGAGGTGGTTCGTGTTGCGCGAGTGCGAAACGAGACCGAGGGCAAGAACCTCGGCTTCGTGATCGCGACGAATCTCGCCCTCCTCGATGACCGCGTGATCGCGTTCTGCCGCGCGAACGACGTCTATATCTCAACCTCACTCGACGGACCGGCAGACCTTCATAACAAGAACCGCCCGCGACCAGGACGAAACAGCTGGGAGCTGGCAACGGCCGGTATCCAGAGGGTTCGCGAGGAGCTCGGTGTCGATCGGGTCTCGGCCCTGATGACGACGACGCGGTCAAGCCTCGGGAGAGTCAAGGAGATCATCGACACCTACGTCGAACAGGGGCTGACGAACCTCTTCCTTCGGCCGCTCTCACCCTATGGCTTTGCGATCAAGACGAAAAGCTTCGCTGCCTATGACGTAGAGCGCTGGCTGCCCTTCTACGAGGAGGGGCTCGACTACATCATCGAGCTGAATCGCGCGGGCGTTCCGATGGTCGAGCAGTACGCGGCAATCGTCCTCAAAAAGATGTTGACGAACGACGACCCCGGGTACGTCGACCTGACCTCGCCGGCTGGGATCGGGATCGGGGCCATCGTCTACAACTACGACGGTGACGTCTACGCCTCCGATGAGGGACGGATGCTGGCCGAGATGGGCGACAAGACCTTCCGGCTTGGCAACCTCCACGATGACTCCTACGAAGAGATCATGCTCTCCGAAGCACTGCTTCGGCCGCTCGAGGAAAGCTTCACTCAGAGCGCACCCATGTGCGAGGACTGTGCCTTTGAGCCCTACTGCGGGGCGGATCCGACCTACCACCATGCCACTGCGGGCGATTTCCTCGGGCATAAGCCGAACTCTGGATTTCACCGTCGCAACTTGGCGATCTTCAGGCTGCTCCTCGAGCGCTATGAGAACGACCCGGAGACGCGGGCCTTGTTCCGAACCTGGGCGAGCCATTGATCGCACTGCGGGGAAAAGCGACCGGCGCTCCCCTTGCTGAGGCACCCGGCCGCCCAGTCTGGAAACTGACCGACGAGCGGACGCTGACCCCACAGCGAGACAAACGCGCATTCATCTCCGATGGGGAGAGTGGACTACCGGAGGGATTCGATCTATATCTGCTTCGCAGCGGTGCTGTGGAATCCCGGCTCGGGAACGCGGTACACCTACCGCCCGAGCTCGACTATCTGAGTGGCGGGGATGTCCTCGCTATAAGCGACGACGGACAGCGCATCCGTGTGCTGTGGCGGCACCAGAGCCACCAAAACAGCATCTTGCTCACCGAGCGCTGCAACCACTACTGCCTTATGTGCTCACAGCCGCCAAAGACCGCGATCGACGATCACCTGCTGGCGCAGGCGTCCGAATTGATTCGGCTGCTTCCGCGCGATGTCGCTGAGATCGGGTTCACGGGTGGCGAGCCGACGCTCTACGGCCAGGATCTAGTCGAGCTACTGCGGCTGTGCCGCAACCTCCACCCAGAGTCACAGGTCCACGTTCTCTCAAACGGAACCCGCTTCGCCGATCCCGAGTTCGCCGCCACCTGGGCCTCGATCGACAACCCGAACATGATGGTCGGGATCCCAATCTACGGCGCCGAGCCTGCCCGTCATGACTACGTCGTCCAGGCCGAGGGCGCCTTCAATCGGACGATCCCGGGGATCCTCAATCTCGCCCAGCTGGGCCAACGGATCGAGATACGGGTGGTCCTTCACAAACAGACCGCCCCCGCACTTCCCGAAATCGCCGAGTTCATCGCCCGCAACCTCCCGTTCGTGGACCAGGTGGCACTGATGGGCCTGGAGATGATCGGCCTCGCGCGAGCCAACATCCCCGAGCTGTGGATCGACCCGATCGAGTACGCGGACGAGCTGGTCGAGGCGGTGACGCTGCTCGACCGCAGCCGCATCCACACGATGATCTACAACCACCAGCTCTGTCTTATCCCACGCTCGGTGTGGCCGTGGACCGTGCGCTCGATCTCCGACTGGAAGAACGAGTACCACCCAGAGTGCGCCAGCTGCAGCGTCAAGGATGATTGCGGGGGCTTCTTCTTCTCCGCCAAATACAAGGTGTCAGAGAACATCCGCGCTATCCGCGATGAGGCATCGCGAGAGCCGGCTCTTGGAGATCTAAGGCCAGGGCGGGAGGTTCCACTTGAGCCCCAGCACGGGTTCGCAACGGATCAAGCAGGCGATCGGCAAACGCCGGCATGCAGCTAAAGGGGCATTGCTCTGGATCGAGGCGGTTGCCGCGATTGCAACGGTGGCGGCTATCGCGATCGGCCTCGTCAACCACTTCACTGCGCCTGGGGAAGCGAAGCTCCCAGGTGAAGGCAAACGGATCGTCGCCTTCCGCCAGGTTGCCAACCGAATCTGCACCGAGAATCGACAAAACCTGCATCGCGCCCTTGCCGAAGCGGGGTCCAGGTTGGAGCGCCTAGGGTTCGTTGCGCGGGCGATCGGCTGGGACGTAAACGATCTCGAAAGCATCACGGCGCCGCCAACGAGGTTTGATGCCTTTGTGGCGGAGGTCGCAGTGAGGAAGCAGGTGCGCCCGGAAGTTCTGGCCCTACAGCGCGCAATCGAGCTGGGGGATCAGGGCGGGAAGGCGAAAGCGATCGCAGAACTAGGGACGCTGGAAAGCGCATCCAGAGAACTCTCCCGAGAAAGCGGGATCGTCCGCTGCATGAGGATCCTGCCGCCGATCCGAGATCTCACGCATAGCTGACAGCTCGGGCAGGGCCGTTGAGGCGCAGTGCGGCGAGACCTGGCAGCCTTGCCAGGTCGAGGAGAACCTGGTCACAGAAGTTGAGCTCCGGATCTCATCCGTGCTAATTGGGCCACTCGGCCAAAAGACGGCTTGCATCTACGAAAGGGTTCGGCCCCTCCAGCGCACGTGCTAACCAGCCCGTTGGCGGAAGGAGTTGCTGCACTGCCGCCGCGGCGGCAATCCGAGACGTAGGATCCTCCTCCGACCACACATCGCGAAACCTGCTCAGCACGGTTAGAGCCCGAGCGCACAATGCGTCAACGGATGACCGCTCGACCACTACCGTGGAGCCTCTCGACGCCTCAGCGGCGGTTTCAAGGCTGTCCATTCCCGTGACAATGGCCGATCGAACGGTGTAGCCCCCAGGTGACAGCTCAGCTTCCGCGCGGGTGCGCTGATTGTGTGCTTGCCCGATGTCATGTGGTGAGACCCGGTGGTCCTGGGCATGCTCAATCTTCGCCTCCCACACCACGGCTTCCCGCTGGTTACCGAACGTCCCGCGCCACCGACAGTCAGTAGCGGCTCCGTACCGTGGGCGGCTTGCGTGGTAGCCGAGCGCTTCTCCGAGCAGCACGAGACCCTCCTGGTACTCAGCATGTGACGAAGAATCGAGCCGGCCCTTGAGACGAGTGCGATATCGCTCAAAGCGAGGTCCTTTAGTCCCCAGCCTCTCAAGCAATTCGTCGAACCCGGCAACGGCGGCAGCCGCGTAGTCAGCTGGATCGACGTAGATCGAAGCGGTCTCACCCGCACGATGCCGGTTGAGTGAGCCCCTGATCCGGTTGAACCAGGGGCTTTTCCCTCCTCCCCACTCGATCGCTTCTTCGAGAACAGTTTCCGAGCGGGCGGCGCAGCCTGCGTTCCCGCGTTGACCCTCCAAGAAAAGCGACTTGGCCTCTAAGTAGCGTAAATAAGCCCCCACCTCTCGCTCACCGCGACCGGCGGCGTCCTGAGAGGCAGATCGAAACCCGATGGCCGCCTCCTCGTACCTCTCCCGACTGTAGAGCTCCAACCAACTCTGAACCTCGACCTTCGAATCATCGTTGGTATTGAGGGGAGAGTTCGCTTGGGTAGGGAGGCCGTCGGTCGCCACCAAGCGCTCGGCATCAAAGCTCCCGAATTCACCTGACAGAAAGGCTTTCACACGAACCGATAGATCGTCCAGTGACAACTCTGATAAGTCTTCAGCCATATCGAGCTCCGGAAGAATTCCTGCAGGCATGCCGCGCCGATGCGAGTCCTTTCCGAAGTGAACTGCAAATCGTGGGTCACCGAGAAGGTAAACCGCAAAATCATCACTGGCCCGGTTGCACCGCCCCACGCCCTGCAGGATGCGCTGGTTGAGCCGCTGCAACATGAAGGTCGCGTCTCGTAGGTAGGCGTTGAAGAACTCCTCTTGGAGATTGATGGCGACTGGCATTCGCGGAAATACAACGAGGCGGCACTCATCGCCATAGAAGTCCATTCCGTCAAACCGGCCAGCAACAAAAAGGTGACCGCGATCAGCTTGCTTAAAATTGGCAAGCTCTTCGCCTTCACTCGACAGCTGCGCTACATATCCGGGGTCGATCCACCTTGCCTCAAGTCGCTCCAGCAATTCTTCCTGCGCCGTGCTTGCATGTAGATCGCTAGTGCAGAGCCATAGGCACTTAGGATGTACTTCGAGAGCAGTTTGAATCAGGTCCCAAGCCCTCTCTTGACCGTCCTCTCCCCCCGGATTCATCAGGAGCATCCGACGCCCATACGTCTCCGCGGTCTGAGCGCCATCGATGTCAAGCCTTGTAATCGGTCCCGACCCGAGTCGGCGCGACAGATCGGCAGGATTGCCGATCGTTGCACTCATATAGATGCGCTGGTCTGCCTCCTCGTAATGCCTGTTGCGACTAAGGGGATAGACCTGCGGTCTAATGCAAAGCGCTCCCACCGAGATATAGAGATTGCACTGCTCGAGTTGAGGACGAAGTCGGGACCACCGGAAGAAGAGGTCGGTATCAGTCTGAAGCTCTTCTGAGCCGTCGATGACGTCGCGGATAATAGAGACGCTCGTCGCCTGGTCGAGAAACGAGAGGAGTTCGGTTCCTGCACGGCCAGTAAGTCCGAGCTGTGCATCCGCCAAGACGGAGTAGTCCGGAAACCGAGGGCCAAGCTCACTGACTAGGGCGTCAAAGAGCTTAGGGTGCTTGTACCATTCTATTAGACACGAGTACAGTGAGTCGAGGGCCGCTTCCGCGAGGTGTGCGTCGTCGAGTACCAGCGCATCGGCTGGATCGACCACAGGATTCTGATTGAAGTAGACCCAATAGTTCATCACTCCAATCGCCCGGCCCCGTTTGTATGCGCGGCGGTCTGCGACCGGTATACCTGACCCGGTGCCCTCCATTCGCACCGCCGGCACTCCGAGCAGCTCAGCCTCTGCCTCCATCTGGCGGGCTAGCTGCTTGTTACCAGTGAGAATCGCAGCAGTTCCTCCATTGCGACGCCGCTCCTCGCAAATTAGAAGGGCGAGGAGGCTCTTCCCCGCCCCCGTCGGAAGCTCGATCGCAATGTCCTCAAGCCCGGCCTGCACCTCGTACTGCCCAAGAACTTGCGCTTGGGCAGGCCGCAACTTTCGAAATCGTGTGGAATCGAGGTCGCTGAGCAATTGCGCCAAGTCCATTGCAGATAGTTATATCGATAGATTGACGTAACTGTCCGCATATCCAACCCAGCGCTCGGCGCCGGAGCGGGGCGTTCCATGGGCATGCTAGCGAAGCTGGTCGACAAGTTTCGCCATAGACGAACCGCCTGGAGGCTCGCGGAACGTAGATTTGCCGCCAGCCGAGCTCTCGGCTCTAGGTGGGAAGAGCCCGGTCTTCCCTGGAACTCCCTGGAATGCGCCCGACGAGAATCGAACTCGCGACCTTCGGCTTGAAAGACCGACGCTCTTTGGTCCCCGTGAAGGGACCGTTGACCACTGAGCTACGGGCGCCCTGCTCGGTTACTTTATCGGCGTGAAGCAGTTCGAGCATTGGCGGCGGGCGTGGACCTCGGTCTGAACGGGCGGGTCGCGCTGGTGATGGGGGCCAGCCAGGGGATCGGGCAGGGGATCGCCGCGGCGCTTGCCCGTGAAGGCGCGCGGGTCGCGGTCACCAGCCGCTCGCAGGGGCGCGCCGAGGAGGCGGCCGCGACGATCGAGGGAGACGCCGGCCCCTTCGTCGCCGACGCGACCGACCTCGACCGCCTCGCCGAGCTGCCAGCCGAGGTCGAGGCAGCGCTGGGGCCGCTCGACATCCTCGTCACCAACACCGGCGGCCCACCCCTCGGCACCTCGCTGATGCACAACCTCGACGACTGGCAGCTTGCCTACCGCTCGCTCGTCCTCGCCCCGCGCGTGCTCGCCGGCGCGATCGTCCCCGGCATGCAGGAACGCGGCTGGGGCCGGGTCGTCAACGTCGGCTCCAGCTCGACCCGCGAGCCGATCGCCGGCCTCAACCTCTCCAACGCCCACCGCATGGCCGCGGTCGGCTTCCTCAAGACCCTCTCGCGCGAGGTCGCCGCAGACGGGATCACCGTCAACACCGTCGCCACCGGCCGCTTCGCCACCGAGCGGCTGGCCTCCAACTACGGCTCGATCGAGGCTGCTGAGGCCGCCGCCCAGCGCGACGTGCCGACGGGGCGCCTCGGCCGGCCCGAGGAGTACGGCGACCTGGTCGCCTTTCTCTGCTCCGATCGCGCCGCCTACATCACCGGCACGGTGATCCCGATCGACGGCGGCATGCTCCACGCGGCTTTCTGAACCGCGGCGCGGCTCTTACGATGGGTGGGGCGATGAGTCACTCCCACTCCCACGCCGGCCACAGCCACGGCGCCTCCGCCGACGCCGACCGTGGCAAGCTGACGATCGCCCTCGTCCTGATCCTCGGCTTCATGGCGGCCGAGGTGGTGACCGGGATCGTCGCCAACTCGCTGGCGCTGCTCTCCGACGCGGCGCACATGCTCACCGACGCCGCCGCGATCGGCCTCTCCCTCGTCGCGATCCATTTCGCCAAGCGCCCCGCCGAAGGCCAGATGACCTTCGGCTTCAAACGGGTCGAGATCCTCTCCGCCCAGGCGAACGGGATCACGCTGCTGGTGCTGGCGACGATCATCGCGATCGAGGCCGTGCGACGCCTCTTCGACCCCCCCGCCGTCGACGGCGGCCTGATCCTCGCCGTCGCCCTGGCCGGGATCGTCGTCAACCTGGCGGCGACCGCCACCCTCGCCAAGGCCAACCGCCAGAGCCTCAACGTCGAGGGCAGCTTCCAGCACCTGCTCACCGACCTCTACGCCTTCGTCGGCACCGCGATCGCCGCCGCGGTGATCTTGCTGACCGGCTTCGACCAGGCCGACGCGATCGCCTCGCTGCTGGTCGCCGGCCTGATGCTGCGCTCGGCCGCCGGCCTGCTGCGCGAATCGGGGCGGATCTTCCTCGAGGCCTCGCCCAAGGGCATCGACCCGGAACGGATCGGAGGACTCATGGCCGCCCAGCCGGGCATCGTCGAGGTCCACGACCTGCACGTCTGGGAGGTGACCTCGGAGTTCCCGGCGCTCTCGGCGCACGTCACCGTCGAGTCCGACGCCGACTGCCACCGCGCTCGCCTCGAGCTATCCGAGCTGATCGAGCGCGAGTTCGGCATCCACCACACGACGCTGCAAGTCGAGCACGAGCCCAAGCGGCTCGTCCAGATCGAGAACTAAGCGTCGATGGGCCTGAAAGTAGACCAAATAGGACGCTTTAAGGCCCGTCGGCGGGGGGTGCCTCGCGCATCGAGGGGAAGAGGATCACGTCGCGCAGGGTCTTGGCGCCGCTGAGGATCATCATCAGGCGGTCGACGCCGAGCCCGGAGCCGCTCGCCGTCAGCATCCCGTATTCGAGCGCCCGCACGAACTCCTCGTCGTGCTCGTGCGGCGTCTCCTCCGCCCCCGACTCCTGCCGTTCGCGCTGTTCGACGAAGTGGCGGCGCTGTTCGATCGGGTCGTTGACGTCGGTGCCTCCGCCGGTGATCTCCATCCCGGCGACGATCCCGTCGAAGGACGCCGCCAGCAGCTGCGGGTGCTCCGGCACCGGCTTGACCAGCGGCCAGATCGCCAGCGGCAGGTCGATGATGAAGGTCGGCTGGATCAGCTTCGGCTCGATCAGCTTGCCCTGCAGGGTGTCGACCAGCGCCGCCCAGTCATCGTCGGGCTCGGCGTCGTCGCCGGCGATCTCGGCCAGCTCGTCGCGGCTGGCCTTGGTGATGTCGACGCCGGTCTCCTCGAGCAGCAGGTCCTGCAGCCGCAGCCGCGGCCAGGGCGGCGCCAGGTCGATCGTCTCGCCGTCGCGCTCGACCTTTGTCGTGCCGAGCACCCGCTGGGCGACGTCGGAGACGATCCCCTCCGCGACGTCCATCACGCCGTGGTAGTCGACGCCGCTGACGAACCACTCGAGCATCGTGAACTCGGGGTTGTGCTGCGGCGACATCCCCTCGTTGCGGAAGAACTTGCCCAGCTCGTAGACGTTCTCGAAGCCGCCGACGATCGCCCGCTTCAGATACAGCTCGGTCGCGATGCGCAGGAAGAGGTGGCGGTCGAGCGCGTTGTGGTGGGTTTTGAACGGGCGCGCCGCGGCGCCGCCGGTCATCCGCTGCAGGATCGGCGTTTCCATCTCGACGTAGTCGCGTTCGTCGAGGTGATCGCGGATCGCCTTCACGACCTTGGCACGCATCTGGAAGATCTCGCGCGAGCGCTCGTTCGCCATCAGGTCGAGCTCGCGCTGGCGGTAACGGACCTCCGGGTCGGAGATGCCGTGGAAGAGGTCCGGCGGGTCGCGCAGCGCCTTGGCCAGCAGGGTGCACTCGGCCACCGCCACCGCCAGCTGACCGCGCTTGGTCACGTGCAGGTGGCCGTCGACGCCGACCAGGTCGCCGATGTCGAGATCCTCGATCCGGTCGAACGCCTCCTGGCCGAGCGCGTCGACCCGCGCGTAGGCCTGGATCGTCCCGGTCAGGTCGCGAACGTCGAAGAAGAGCGTCTTTCCGTGGCCACGCTCACCGACGACGCGCCCGGCGATCCGGCAGGTGTGCTGGGGATGCTCGCCCTCCCCTAGCTCGGTGGGGTCGTGCACGGCGAGGACGTCTTCGATCCGGTCTCGATCTGGAAACGAGAAGGGATAGGGGTCGATCCCTTCCGCCCGCAGGCGCTCGGCCTTTGCGAGGCGCTGGGCCTCGGTGTCGCCGGCAGCGGGCTCAGCGCGCGTGGTCGAGTCAGCCATGGCTCAACCGTATTAGCTGATCGCGAAAGTCGCGCTCAGGGAGCGACGCCAACGGTGACGCGCTCGCCGCCCATGTAGTCGGTCAGCGTCCGCGCCTCGCCCAGCATCTCCCGCATCGCCGGCCCGTGGTGCGTGTCGTGCTCCATCGCCAGCTTCCAGCCGCTCGGCGTTTCCTCGATCAGGCCGCGGATAACGCCTAGCCCGTCGGCGCCGCAGGCGCCGGTGACGGCGATCCGCGGCTCGCGCTTGATCTCCGGCGAGCGCTCGTCGATCGTCTCGTCGGTGACGTAGGGCAGGTTGGCGATCACCATGTCGACGTCCTCGAGCCCGTCGGGCAGGCCTTCGGCGACGCTGACCTCCAGCTCGAGGCCGAGGCGCTCGGCGTTCTCGCGGGCGGCTTCCGCCGCTTCCGGCGAGAGGTCCGAGGCGGTGATGCGCAGGTCCGGGCGCTCGGAGAGCAGCGCCAGGGCGATCGCGCCCGAGCCGGTGCCGACCTCGTGCACACGGGCGCCCTGCGGCAGTTCGGTTCCGACCTCGACCAGCAGCTCGGTCTCGCGGCGCGGCCAGAGCACGCGCGGGTCGACGTGGATCTGGAGGTCGCGGAAGGGGGCGCGTTCGAGCACGTAGGCCAGCGGCTCGTGGTCGGCGCGGCGGGCAACCGCCGCCTCGATCGCCGCTACCAGCTCCGGCGAGGCCTCCCCGGAGCCGTCGCGAGACAGCTCCTCGACGCTGATCCCGAGCGCGTTGGCGACAAGCGCCGCGGCGTCGCCGGCCGGGTCCTCGCAACCCGCCGCCGCAATCGTCGCCGTCGCGGTGTCGAGCAGCTCGCCGACAGTCACGGCGTCTGACACACCCCCGCTACCGGTCTCTACTGCGTCCACTCCACTCGCCTCCCTTTTTTACCTCAAAGTATTTTGCGCAAGATTAACAGCAGCTCCGCGAGACAGGGTCCCGTGTCGCTGCTTCACCACACAGATCCAGACAACGCCAGCGAGCATCATTGCAAGGCTCTCGAGCTGGGGACCGGTCAGGCCGAGGGCGGCGTCGCTGTTGCGCCTGAGGAACTCGACCAGAAAGCGCTCGGTGCCGGCGTAGACGAGGTAGGCCGCGAACAGCACCCCTGCGCGGAAGCGTTCGCGCAGCTGCCACAGCATCCACGCACCCAACCCCATCGCCAGCGTCTCGTAGATCGGAGTCGGGTGGACGGTGCGATCGGTGGGGACGGTGCCGTCGGGATAGGACATCGCCCAGGGTCCGTTCCACGGCTTGCCGTAGTCGCCGTCGCCGGAGAGCTGGCAGCCGATCCGGCCGATCGCGTAGCCGAGCGCGAGCGCCGGCGCCACCAGGTCGAGCAGGGTCAGACGGAGGAAGTCGCGGTACCAGGCCCAGGCGAGGACGGCGAGCGCGCCGCCGATCGCGCCGCCGTACCAGACCAGTCCCGAGCCGCCGAATAGGTTGCCGAGCAGATCGTCCTTGACGCTGTCGTAGTTCTGGACGATGAAGTAGAGGCGCGAGCCGACGACGCCGCCGATCAGGGCCGCGAAGCCGATCTCATATGCCCAGTCGACCGGCTTGCCGATCTCCTTCAGCCGCTTGGCGATCAACGCCCCGGCGGCGAGGAAGGCGAGGGCGAACATCAGGCCGAAGGTCTGCAGGGTCAGCGGGCCGAGGGTGATCTCCGGGTACATCTCAGGAGAGCAGGGTACGCAGCAGCGCCTTCTGCGTATGAAGGCGGTTCTCGGCCTGATCCCAGACGGCGGAGCGTGGGCCGTAGAGGACGTCGGCGGCGATCTCCTCGCCGGGGTGGGCGGGCAGGCAGTGCAGGACGACCGCGCTGTCCTTGGCCGCGCCGAGCAGGTCGGCGTCGACACGGAAGGGGGTGAGATCGGCACGACGGCGCTCCGCCTCCTCCTCGTCCCCCATGCTGACCCAGACGTCGGTGTAGATCGCGTCGGCGCCGGAGACGGCGAGGCGCGGGTCCTCGGTCAGCTTGACGCCGTGCCCCTCCTCGAGCTGGTAGCCCGGCGGGGCGGCGACCATCAGCTCGACATCGGCCAGCTCGCAGGCGATCGCGAGCGAGCGGGCGACGTTGTTGCCGTCGCCGACATAGGCGAGGCGCAGGCCGTGCAGGTCGCCGAAGCGCTCGCGCAGGGTGAGCAGGTCGGCGAGCGCCTGGCAGGGGTGGTGGAGCGGGGTGAGCGCGTTGACGACCGGAACCTCGGCACCGGCGGCCAGCTCGGCGACTGCCTCGTGGGAGCCGGAGCGGATCACGATCGCGTCGAGGTAGCGCGACAGAACGCGGCCGGTGTCGCCGGGCGACTCGCCGCGGGAGAGCTGCATTTCGTCGCCGCGCAGGACGATCGGCGTAGCTCCCAGCTCGGCGACGCCGACCTCGAAGGAGATCCGCGTCCGGGTGGAAGGCTTCTCGAAGACAAGCGCGATGCTGCGCCCGGCCAGGTCCTCGCTACCCATCCTCTGCCCGCGGCCGGATTTCAGCTCGGCTGCGAGATCGAGCAACTCGGATAGCTCGAAGGCCCCGAGCTCTTCGCCGGTGAGGAAGTCGCGCTTGGTCAAGCCGCGGATACTACGACCGTGGAACTGACCGCCATCTCCTGGAACCTCTTCCACGGGCGCGACTTCCCACCCGACCCGGCGCTGCGCACTTGGCGCTCGCGGTTGCTGCGAGCGACCGAGCGCAACGAGAGCCATGTCCAGGTCAATCGCGACCTGCTGCCCGAGTTCCGCCGCGTGCTGGCCGGAGCAGAGTGGGACGTGGCGCTGCTGCAGGAGTGCCCGCCGCGTTACTGGGGGGCGCTGGAGGACGGCTGCGAGGCGGAAGCGCACGGCGCGCTCACCTCGCGCAACTCGCTCGCCGCCCTCCGTCGTTTTGCCGCACGACTCAACCCCGACCTGATCGCCTCGGGCGAGGGCGGCTCGAACCTCACCCTGGTCAGAAACGGTGGGATCGCCGAGCGGCGCGAGCTGACGATTCACGAAGGCAAGCCCGAGCGGCGGGCGATGGCCTTCACCCGCACCGGCTCAGGCCTCTGCGTCGCCAATCTGCACGCGACCAACGATCGACCCGAACTGGCCACCGAGGACGTGCTGCGCGCCGCGGAGGCCGCGTGCGACTGGGCGGGCGAGGCACCATTGCTGTTCGGGGGCGACCTCAACCTGCGACCGCGGGAGAGCCCGGCGGTCTTCGCCGAGCTGGGCGAGCGCTTCGGCCTCGTCGCCCCGACCGCGCCGGGCGCCATCGATCACATCCTCGCGCGGAGGCTCACGGTGATCGAGGCGCCGCACCAATGGCCCCCCGAGCGACGCGAGTTGGACAAGGACGGCCTAGCTCTCCGTCTCTCCGACCACGCCCCAGTAGAGGCACGTTTCGTCCAGCCCACCCCAAGGTAATGAGATAGTCAGTCGTCGAAACCGCAAAAACCGTCCCTGGAGAAGGGTTTTTGCGGTCTCGACATCCGAATCCCCCAGCGAGACAGGAGGCAACTGAGCATGGCCGCGAAAAAACAGTCGTCCGGCAAAGCGACGAAAAAAGCGAAAGCCGGGACGCGCGCCAAAAAAGCGTCCGCTCGCAAACCGGCTTCGAAATCGAAAGCCAAAGCCAAAAGCAAAGCGAAACCGAAAGCGGCCAAAAAAGCGGCAAACCGGAGCAACGTCACCGGCCTCGACAAGAGCGTCGAGCAGTTCCGCGAGAGCCTCGAACACAGCGTCACCCTGAGCCGCGACCGGCTGCAGGAGGTCGTCGACGACGCCGTCAAGCGGGGGCGGATGACCCGCGGCGACGCCGAGAAGATGGTCTCCGACATGATCAAGCGCGGCCGCCGGCAGACCGACGGCCTGCTCAAAGAGCTGGAGCGACTGGTCACGCAGGCGCGCAAAGAGGTCGGCGGCCGTACCGCGCCGGTGCGCAAACAGGCAACCCAGGCAGCGCGCCGCGCGCGCAAGAAACTCGGCTAGGTGAGCGGCGCCGGGACTGCAACGCGGCCGCGGCGCGGCGAGCTGCTTGAGGTCGAGATCGACTCGCTTGCCTTCGGCGGGCGGGGGGTCGCCCGGGTCGACGGCTACGTGGTCTTCGTCGCCGGCGGGCTGCCGGGCGATCTGGTCCGGGCCGAGATCACCAAACCGAAGGGCCGCTTCGCCGAGGCGCGAGCGGTCGAGCTGCTGCGGCCCGGCAACGACCGCGTCGCCAACCGCTGCCTGCACGAAGGCGAGCCCTGCCCGGGCGCGCCGTGGCAGGGCCTCGCTTACGAGCAGCAGCTGGTCCACAAGCGCGATCAGGTCGACGAGGCGCTGCGGCGGATCGGCGGCCTCGACGGCTTCGAGCTGGAGGAGATCGAGCCGGCGCAGGAACAGTGGCGCTACCGCAACAAGCTCGAATACTCCTTCGGCGCCCGTGACGAGGAGACCGTCCTCGGCTTCCACGCCAGCGGCCGCTGGGATCTGGTGGTAGGGGTCGAGGACTGCCTGCTCGCCTCCGAGCGCGGCAACGCCGCCCGCAACGAGGTGCGCGAATGGGCGCGCGAGGAATCGGTGGCCCCCTACGACCGGCCCGCCGGCACCGGCGTCCTCACCAACCTGGTCGTGCGCGAGGGGCGTCGCAGCAGCCAGATCCAGACCCGCCTCGTGACCACACAGAAGCGCTTCCCCAAGCCGCCGGTCGACCTGCACACGGCGATCGAGGACGGCTCGGGCGGCGGCAGCGAGGGGCCGACAGGCGTGCTCGGCGAGGAGATGCTGCGCGAGCAGCTCTGCGGGCTCGACTTCGAGATGTCCTACAACGCCTTCTTCCAGACCAACACCGAGATGGCCGAGCGCCTCTATGCGGTGGCCGCCGATTACGCCGGGCTGAGCGGCGGCGAGCGGGTCTTCGACCTCTACTGCGGAATCGGCACGATCGGCCTGACGATGGCGGCCAAGGCCGGCGAGGTCTGGGGACTGGAGATCGTCCCCGACGCGATCGCCGACGCCGAGCGCAACGCCGAGCGAAACGGGATCGGCAACGCCCGCTTCATGGCCGGCAGCGCGCGCACCGGCGTGCGGCCGCTGGTCGAGAAGGCCGGCAAGCCCGACGTCGTCCTGCTCGACCCGCCCCGCCCCGGCCTCTCGCAGAAGATCGTCCGCCGCGTGCTCGAGTGCGAGGCGAAGCGGATCGTCTACGTCTCCTGCAACCCGACCACGCTGGCGCCGAACGCCGCGCAGCTGGTCGAGGCGGGCTATACCCTGCGCCGCGTGAAGCCCGTCGACATGTTTCCCCAGACCCCCCACATCGAGTGCGTCGCGCTCTTCGAGAAGGCGGGAGGCGCCTGATGCCCCGGGGCTTCGGAGTCGCCGCGGGGCTCGACCCCGACGTAGCGCGGCCGCTTGCCGCTCGCTGCGCCGAGCTCGGCTACGACTCGGTCTGGTCCAACGACCACCCCGGCGCCAAGGGGCTGGAGACGCTCGCCGAGTTCGCGGCCGCAGCACCCGAGACCGACCTCGGCGTCGCCGTGATCGCGCTCGACCGCACCCCGCCGCAGAAGATCGCCGCCGATATCGAGCGGCTCGGCCTCGACCGCTCGAAGCTTTGGCTCGGCGTCGGGGCGGGCTTCTCCGAGAAGCCGCTGACGCGGATGCGCGAGGCGCTGCCCGAGCTGCGCGAGTCGCTGCCCGGCGTCCGCCTCGTCCTCGCCGCGATGGGACCGAAGATGTGCGCCCTCGCCGGTGCCGAGTTCGACGGCGCCTTCTTCAACTGGATGACGCCGGAGTTCGCCGCCCGCGCGAGGCTCCAGGTCGAAGCCGGGGCCGAGGAGGCGGGCCGCGAGTGCCCGCCGGTCTTCGGCTACGTCCGCACCGCCGTCGGCCCCGACGCCGCCGAGCGCCTCGCCAAGGAGGAGTCCTTCTACCGCGACCTCCACGCCGGCTACCGCAACCACTTCGACCGCCTCGCCGAGCCCGAGGGCACGGTGGGCGTGGCAGCCGCCGACAGCGACACAGCGAAAAAGAAGCTAGCTTCTTACACCGCTCTCGACACAGTGGTCGTTCGAGGCCTCGCCTCAGCCAACGTGGATGCGATGACCTCCGTCGCCATCGCCGCGGCTCCGTAGGAGGGACAAGGTCCCTCCCCATCACCGGCTAATACGGAGGCAAATCCTCGTACCACTCCCCGAGCACCTTGAACGAGCGCCAGAAGCGCGCCTTGGCGTTCTCTTCGTCCAGCGACTCGTCGATGTCGGGGGTGTAGAGGGCGTCGACGGTCGGGGTGAAGGGCTGGATCTCGCCTTCGCGCGGCTCGATCTTGCGTGAGAGGGGGACATCGAGGCGGTTGAGGACGCGCAGGGCGGGCTCGCCCATGACGACGACGATCTTCGGCTGCACGATCGCCAGCTCCTCGACCACCCGCCGCACGCACTCCTCGGCGGCCAGGTCGGGCTCGGCGATCGGGCACTTGACGCAGAGCGTGCCGTAGACGACCAGCGGGTCGATCCCCAGCCGTTTGAAGCTTTTCATCAGCGCGTTGCCGGCGCGGCCGTAGAAGGCAACCCCCTCTTCGATCTCGGCGACGCCGGGGGCGTGCTTGATCATGAAGACGTCGGCCTGCGGGTGGCCCGAGCCCAGCACCGGCATCAACTTGCCGCGTGGGCAGTGCGGGCAGTCCTGCAGCTCGTGAGTCATCTGGTTGAGCTCGCGGATCGCTCGCTCCAGGTACTTCTCTCTTATCTCGTCGTCGGTCGCCGGCATGCTCGG
Source organism: uncultured Solirubrobacterales bacterium (assembly GCA_963824705.1). Classification (GTDB taxonomy): domain Bacteria; phylum Actinomycetota; class Thermoleophilia; order Solirubrobacterales; family 70-9; genus VRUE01. Next base: position 264,313 of record CAWGQE010000003.1, on the reverse strand, counting down.
CGATCTCTTTGACGGCTCGGGCGCGGCTCCTTTCGCGCGAGCCTCCTGCATCAGCTCTTGCTCGCGGTCCGCCCGTTCGAGCGCCGCTTCCCACGCGGCCGCCCGCCCCGCACCGGCTTGGCGTCGGGGACGCTGCGCTTCGGCGCCTTCGGCCGCCCCGCGGTCTGCAGCAGCTTCAGCGCCTGCACGTAGACGAGGTTCTTGTGCTTGCGGGTGATGTCGGCGTCGCGCATCGCCTCGAGGAACTCGGCGGGGCCGTCGAACTCGTGGATCCGCACCCGTACGCTGCCCAGACCCTGGGCCACGTGGCTGTCGGAGCCGGCGCCGGAGACGATCCGGTACTTGCGGGCGAAGCGCTCGGCCTCTTCGTTGAAGGCGGTCAGGGCGACCCGCGGGTTGAAGACCTCGAGGATGTCGATCTCCTCGACGATGTCGAGCAGGTGCTCGTAGTCGGGGACCGAGTGGAAGCGGTCGAACGGGTGGGGGACGTACACGAGGCCCCCCTGGTCGCGAATCGCGGCGATCGTCTCGGCCATCGTCATCCCCCGCGGGATCTTCTCCTCTAGGAAGAGGCCGATCACCTCGCCCTGCTCGGCGGTCTTCACCTCCTCGGCGACGATCACCTCGATGCCGCCCATCTCCGCCGCGATCCGCCGCGCCTCAAGAGCGCCGGAGACCTCGTTGTGGTCGGTGATCGCGATCGCGCCGAGACCGCGATCGCGCGCCGTCTCCAGCAGCACCTTTACCGGCGTCGCGCAGTCGGGCGAGTGGTCGGTGTGCATGTGCAGATCGACCTCGACGAGCGGGCGCTCGGCGACTCGCCGCCGCACCTCGGGGTCGCCCGTCGGGTCGTGCCGGCGAGCGAGCAGGCGCCGGTAGATCGCTTCGAACTCAGCCGCGACAGCGGCCCAATCGCGCCCCTCCCCCGCCGGTTCGACCAGCTCGTAGGGCCCGGGGAAGTAGCTCTCCAGCAGCTCGCCGGTAGCCGGCGTGGCGACGGTGCGGGCGTCGAGGCGACCGAAGAAGATCTCGACCAGCGGACGCGCCACCTGGGTCGAGAGCACCCGCTCCTGCGGCTTGTGGAAGGTGGCGACGTTGAGCGAGTAGGAGTGGCGCAGCGCCGCCGAGGAGACGCTCGGCGCGAACGGCTCGTGGACGTGGACGACGTCGGGGGGACTCGAGCCGAGCAGGCGCTTGGTCGAGTCGCCGGCGAAGACCCGCCGCACCTCGTGGCCGCGCCGCTCCAGCTCCTCGGACAGCCGCCCGACGAACTCGTTGACCCGGTTGGCGGTGCCCCGCCGGTGGGGCGTGACCTGGACTATCGAGAGCGGCTCCACCGACACAGGGCAAGCATAAGAGCCGGCGCGTGGCCGACTCTTATCTAGGCCTTCGTCTCGACCGGGGTGGGCGCCGGCGACTTGCCACGCGCGTGCTTGCCGATGAACTCCTCGGTCTGCTCGCGCGCCTCGTCGTCGGGGCGCTGGCTGTGCGGCGACTTCATCAGGTAGCTGGACGGCCCGTCGAGCTGGCCGGCGATGCCGTTGTTCAGCGCCAGCTTGATGATCCGCACCGCGTCGATCACGACGCCGGCCGAGTTCGGCGAGTCCCAGACCTCGAGCTTGAGCTCGAGGTTGAGCGGCACGTCGCCGAAGGATTTGCCCTCGAGGCGGATGTGCGCCCACTTGCGGTCGGTGAGCCAGGGGACGTAGTCGGAGGGGCCGACGTGGACGTCCTCGGCGGGCAGGTCGTGACCCATGATCGAGGTGACCGCGTTGGTCTTCGAGATCTTCTTCGAGTCGAGCCGCTCGCGCTCGAGCATGTTGTAGAAGTCCATGTTGCCGCCGACGTTGAGCTGCGAGGTGCGCTCGACGCGCACGCCGCGGTCGTGGAAGAGGCGGGCGAGCTGGCGGTGGACGATCGTCGCGCCGACCTGGGACTTGATGTCGTCGCCGATGATCGGCAGCCCGGCATCCTCGAAGCGCTTGCCCCAATAGTCCTCGCGGGCGATGAAGACCGGCAGGCAGTTGACGAAGCCGACGCCCGCGGCGAGCGCCTGCTCGACGTACCACTTGACCGCGTCCTCGGAGCCGACCGGCAGGTAGCAGACCAGCACGTCCGCCTTGGTCTCTTTGAGGATGCCGACGATGTCGGCGGTCTCGCCGGGCGCTTTGACGATCTTCTCTTTGAGGTACTTGCCGAGCCCGTCGTGGGTCATGCCGCGCTCGACCTTGACGCCCAGCTCGGGGACGTCGGCGAACTTGATCGTGTTGTTCTGCCCCGACCAGATCGCCTCGGAGAGGTCCTTGCCGACCTTCTCGGAGTCGATGTCGAAGGCGGCGACGAACTCGACGTCGCGAACGTGGTAGCCGCCGAGGTCGACGTGCATCAGGCCCGGGACTTCGTCTGCCGGGTCGGCGTCCTTGTAGTACTGGATGCCCTGGATGAAGGAGTTGGCGCAGTTGCCGACACCGACGATCGCGACGCGGACCTTCTCGTCCGCCTGGGCGACGCCGTTGCCGTTTGCTCCGTTCGTCTCGCTCATGAAGCTCTAAGTTCCTCTCTCGATCTGGCCGGTGGGCAAACTAACCCACCGCTCCGACTGGTTACAGCTCGGGCGGCCGCGAGGCCTCTCTCGATAGCTCGTTTCGGACGTGCCACACGCGTTGGATCGTCGTCACGATGGTCAACACCGCGATCAGGTAGACCGCTGGCGCCAGAAGCTCGAAATCGCCGAGCCCGGCGCCCTTGGCGAAGACCAAGCCAATCGAGAGTATTACTACCCGCACGGGCCGCGTCGCCAACCCCACCTTGCACTCGACCCCCAGCGCCTCGGCGCGGGCGCGGGTGTAGGAGACCATCAGCGAGCCGAGCACGGCGACGACGCACATCGCGGCGGCGAAATCGTCGCCGGTCGCGGCGAAGTAGCCGGCCACCGCGGCCAGCACGATCCCCTCCTCGATCCGGTCGAGGGTCGAGTCGAGGAAGGCTCCGAACAGCGTCCCCTTGCCCGACATCCGCGAGTAGCGGCCGTCGAGCGTGTCCATCACCGAGCCGAGGATGAAGGCGATCCCGGCCAAGAAGAAGAGCCGCTGCGTGACCAGGGCGGCGGCGATCAGGTTACCGATCAGGCCGGCGACCGAGATCGCGTTCGGGGTCAGCCGCGACTCGATCAGGCGCTCCCGAGCGTAGGAGCGAAGCTCCTGCCCGTTGCGCGGCTGGCGCCCGTTGCGGCGATGACTGGGGACCCGGGGAGGGGCCGGTGACTCCATTGCACATGAGGCTAAACGAAGGCCACCCCGGCAGGGGTTCCACTTAACTTTTTCGGTGGATCGCGATTGGGCTGACGCCCGGAGGCGGTTGACGAAAAAGTACAAGACGTTTCACCCCTACCGGGGTGGCCTCTATGCCTCAGCCTCCCGAGGGGAAAAACGGCTCCGCCATGCCCAGGCCTCGGGGCGGGCCCTGGCCAGCAGCGCCTGGGCGATTAGAGCTGAGGAGATTGCGACCGTCCAGCCTAGCCCGACATCGACCCAGTAGTGGTTGCCGGTAACGATCACGACCCAGGCGATCAGCAGCGGCCAGGCGGCCCAGAAGGCTTTCGGGATCCAATGGCGGCAGACCCTGACGCCGGTGCCGCCGATCATCAGCGCAAACGCGCAGTGCATACTCGGCACCGCCGCGTAGGGGTTGATGAAGACTTTGGCCAGGCTGGAATCGTGGTTGACGTTGGAGAAATCGGTGATCGTGTCGACGAAGCCGTGTTCGGGGAACATCCGCGGTGGCGCGGTCGGATACAGCGTGTAGCCGATCAGCGCGATCCCCATCGAGACGACGAACATGTTGCGGACGAAGTAGTAGGACTCGTTGCGGAAGAGGTAGAGCCAGACCAGGAAGCCGAGCGCGATCGAGAACTGCGCGTTGAGGTAGAGCTGGTTGGCGAGGTCGATCACCCAGTGCGCGGGGAGGAAGAACGCCTGCAGGCTGGGCTCGAACAGGGTGTGGGTCGAGCGCTCGAAGTCGATTACCTGCTGCCCATGGACGATGGCCTCAGAGCGCTGACCGTCGGCGATGCCGCGGACCAGCTCGTAGGCGACGTCGACACCGACCAGGATGCCGAGCTGGCGGCACGCATCGCCCCAGCCCTGGGGCAAGCGCGACCCAATCGCACGAAGGGCACGAGACATTTAGCAATTGTAATTGGCTCGTTAACGGGTGCGGGCGAGAAGGCCGGGGCGACCTCCTGCGTGAACCCGCCGACGGTCGGGCTTTTGATTCGGTAGCGGCGCGGGCTCACAAGTTCCCGCAGGAGGTCGCCCCGGCCTTCTACCTCAATCGCTGATGAAGTTGACGACGCGGTCTATGACTCTTTGGTCGTCGATCCAGGGCCAGTGGCCGGCGCCGGGGACGATCTCTACTTCGGCGCTGGGGAGAGCTTCCGCATGGGCTTGAGCGAACTTGGGGGGCAGGTAGATGTCGCCGTCGCCCCAGAGGATCAGGGCCGGACAGGAGAGCTTGTCGAGATCCTTCCCTGCCGCAGCGAGGCGATCGGAGTCGGCATGGCGGTAGAGGGCGAGGGTGGCGTTGCGGGTGCCCTTGTCCCAGTGGTCCCAGATCGTGTCGACGAACTCCGGCGGCATCGGGCTGTGGTCGGCGCGCGCCTGGCGCATGATCAGGGACATCGACCGCTTCGTCGTCGTCGCGTTGGCGAGCTCGCCGAGCCCGCGGCGGCGCCAGATCTGCGCCACCCAGTGCCAGCGGTAGCCGGGCAGCAGCGGGATCACGTTGAGGATCGCGAGCTTCTCGACCAACTCCGGCCGGCGCTGCGCGCCGATCAGCGCCAGCGAGCCCCAGTCGTGGACGACGAGCTTGCGCTGCTCCACTCCGAGCTCGTCGAGGCAGCGCTCCAGAAACGCCGAGAGCCCGTACATCGAGTAGTCGAAGCGGTCCGGGCTCGGGTGGTCCGAGCGGCCCCAACCCGGCATGTCGATCGCGATCGACGGCCCGCCGCGCTCCATGAACGGCACCCAGTCCTCGCCGTGGCTCGGGTTGCCGTGGCAGTAGACGACCGGCGTCCCCTCCCCCGGCACGCGCCGGTAGAAGACACGCACTCCGTCGAGAACGAACTCCTCTTCTTCGATCGCGTTCGCCACGGGCGGAGCATAAGCGCCGAATAGGGTCCCGGCCGTGAGCTGGAAGCGACCCGACAAACGCCGCGTCCACGCCGTCCGCGACCGGCTGCGCGAAATGTACGGGCAGCCGCTGAACGAACCGCACCGGCACCCGATCGCCGAGCTGATCAAGACGGTGCTCTCTCAGCACACCAACGACCGCAACCGCGACCGCTCCTTCGCCCGCCTGCGCGAGCGCTACCCGACCTGGGAGGAGGTGCGCGACGCGCCGCTGGACGAGCTCGAGGAGGCGATCCGTCCCGGTGGGCTCGCCAAGCAGAAGGCGCCGCGGATCCAGGCGATCCTGGAGCAGCTCGGCGACCATCCCGATCTCGACTGGACCGAGACCGCGCCGCGCGAGGAGTCGCTCGAGTTCCTCCTCTCGCTCCCGGGAGTGGGGCGCAAAACGGCGGCCTGCGTACTGATCTTCACCTGGGGCATCCCAGAGATCCCCGTCGACGTCCACGTCCACCGCGTCGGCGGTCGCCTCGGGCTCTTCCCGCCGAAGGCCTCATTCGAGCACGCGCACGACGAGATGCTGGCGATCGTGCCGCCCGAGGACGCCTATGAGCTGCACATGAACCTGATCGGCACGGCCGCGAGGTCTGCCGGCCGAAACCGCGTTGCGGGGAGTGCGACCTACGTCGCATGTGCCCCTGGTACCGTGCCGGGCGCAAATGAGCAAAAAGACCTTCATCGTCTTCGCGATCGTGATGGTCGTCCTCGCCGCGGTGATCCCTTGGCTGGTCTTCCGCGCCGATGGCGACGCGGCCAACGCCGAGCCCGTTCCGGCCAACCTGAAGTCCGGGCAGAGCCTCTTCCAGACCAACTGTGGCACCTGCCACACCCTCTACGCGGCCGGGACCGACGGCAACTACGCGCCGAACCTCGACGAACTGCTCGCCCCCTCCGGCCCGCCGGAAGGGCCGAACGCGAAGCAGACGATCGAAGCGACCGAAAGCCGCGTCCTCAACGCGGTCGAAAACGGCGTCGACAGCACGACGACGCCGGGGCGGATGCCCGCCGGCATCCTCAACGAAGAGCAGGCGCAGGAAGTAGCCGCCTTCGTTGCTCATACGGCCGGCGAGAGCTGAAACCGTCCGGCAGGGCTTCCACTTAACTTTTTCGATGTATTGATGATGGGCTGACGCCCGCGGCCTGGCACCGAAAAAGTACAAGACGTTCCAGCCCTACCGGACGGTTTCAGACACCCCCGCCGAAGGGTCCAGACGGCCCATCGGCGGGGGGAGAGCTGGTTAGAAATGCAGGGTGCTGACGACTCCCGCGTGGTCGGAGGGCCAGAAGGGCGGTTCCGCCTGGAATGGCGTGTCCCCGATCAGCTCGGCATCGTCGCCGTCCGAGCGGGCGGCGCCGCGGCTGAGGATCAGGTCGATCCGGGTCTGCAACGTCGAGACCGGATTGTTCAGCGCCCCCGGCGCGAGCGGCGGGGTGTTCGATTCCTGGCAGCACGAGTTGCCGGGGCCGAGCTGTGCCTCGTCCCAGGAGTCGCGGAATTTGCCGGGCGCGGTGAGCTGTGCGTAGGAGGTGGTCGTGGAGCCGTTCGACGCGGAGTTGAAGTCGCCGGTGACGACGATCGTCCCGCCTTTGCCCGGGCCGGCGAGGAATTCTTCTGCCTGCGCCTCCTGCACGAGCGGCGATTCCTCGGTTTCGAGGTGGGTGTCCACGAATCGGAAGGGCAGGCCCTTCAGCCTCGCGTCGATGCTCGCCCAGCCGCGTTCGAACGAAAGCGGGCCGACCGGCGATTCGACGACCTGCTGAGTGGCGTAGTGCCCACTCTGCGGGTTATTCCAGCTCAGTCCCGACGTGTCGTCATTGACGAGGATCACATCGCGATCTTCGAGCTGCACCGAGCAGGTGAATTGCCCCGAAACGACTGGGCAGGTTTCCGACACGAGCGGCGCCGGGCCGATGTTCGCGTTATGCGCGATCGACCCCACCGAGTAGTGCAGCCCGCGGGCTTCGAGATCGCTCTGCAGGATGGCGAGGAAGTCGTAGCCGGGGGCGGGTTCACGCCGGCGGTCGTCCATTTGGTGACCTCCTGCAGGCCGATCAGATCCGGGTCCTTTTCCTGAATCTCGTCGGCGATCGCTTCGGCGCGCTGGGGAAAGTTCGTGTACTGCACCGTCGCGTAGATCTGTGCGACGGCCGCGACGAATTCTTCCGCGGTTTTCGCTTCGAGCGCCGGGCCGAGGCTGGAGCCCAGATAGAGATTCTGGGTCATCACGGTCAGGTCGCGCCGGCCATCGCCGTGATGACCGTGGTTGCCATCGCCGTGGTGGCCGTGGTGGCCGCCGCCGCGATGACCGTGGTGGCCGTCCCCGTGATGGCCGCCGTAGCCGTGGTGGACCGCCTTGCCGTGGCTGTGGCCCCGATCGTGACCGCGCCCGTGGGCGGACGCCATCGCCGGCAACAGGGCGAGCGCGAATGCCGCGACGAGCGCCGCCAGCCAGGTTCGGCGGGCGGATGCGTGAGTGTGACTCAAGAGATTCCTCCTCATTCCGTGATTGGTCGAGGCGCTCCCCCTGATGTGCCCACTGCCACTGCGCGCCAAACCAATATAGGCACTCTGAGCATCCGCGTTTGAAATCTAGGAAAAATCTGCCATACTCAGACTCAGATTTTTAGAGTCCGCTCGGCGGCTCTCTGCCAGTCCCTACAAAACTCCTGGAGGTACGCACGAAGTGGGAAAGACGATCGGAATCGACCTGGGCACGACCAACTCCTGCGTCGCCGTGATGGAGGGCGGCGAGCCAACCGTCCTCGAGAACTCCGAGGGCGGGCGCACGACCCCCTCGGTCGTCGCCTTCACCGACTCCGGCGATCGCCTGGTCGGCACCGTCGCCAAACGCCAGGCGGTGATGAACCCCGAGAACACGATCTTCTCGATCAAGCGCTTCATGGGTCGCAAGGAGGCGGAAGTCAAAGAGGAGGAGACGATCGTCCCCTACGCCGTCGTCGCCGGTCCCAACGGCGACGTCCGCGTCGACGTGCGCGACAAGCAGTACAGCCCGCCGGAGATCAGCGCGATGATCCTGCAGAAGCTGAAGACCGATGCCGAAGCGAAGCTCGGCGAAGCGGTCGACAGCGCCGTGATCACCGTCCCCGCCTACTTCAACGACGACCAGCGCCAGGCGACCCAGGACGCCGGCAAGATCGCCGGCCTCGAGGTCAAGCGGATCATCAACGAGCCGACCGCCGCCTCGCTCGCCTACGGGCTCGACAAAGGCGAGGCCGACCACACGATCCTCGTCTTCGACCTCGGCGGCGGCACCTTCGATGTCTCGGTGCTTGAAATCGGCGACGGCGTCTTCGAGGTGAAGGCGACCGCCGGCGACAACCACCTCGGCGGCGACAACTGGGACAAAGCGATCGTCGAGTGGCTTGTCGCCGAGTTCAAAAAAGACCAGGGCGTCGACCTCGCCGCCGACAAGAACTCGCTGCAGCGTCTCTACGAGGCGGCCGAGAAGGCGAAGATCGAGCTCTCCTCGGCCCAGGAGACGCAGATCAACCTGCCCTTCATCACCGCCGTCGAGGGACAGCCCAAGCACCTCGATATGAAGCTCAGCCGCTCGAAGCTGAACGAGCTGACCGCCGATCTGCTCGACCGCGTCGTCGGCCCGGTCAAACGGGCGCTCGGCGATGCCGACGCGACGATCGACCACGTCGTCCTGGTCGGCGGCATGACCCGGATGCCCGCGGTGCGGGAGAAGGTCAAGGAGCTGACCGGCAAAGACCCGCACCAGGGCGTCAACCCGGATGAGGTCGTCGCCGTCGGCGCCGCGATCCAGGCCGGCGTGCTGGCCGGCGACGTCAAGGACGTGCTGCTGCTCGACGTCACCCCGCTGACCCTGGGGATCGAGACCAAAGGCGGCGTGATGACGAAGCTGATCGAGCGCAATACGACGATCCCGACGAAGAAGTCGGAGACCTTCTCGACCGCCGACGACAACCAGCCCTCGGTCGAGATCCACGTGCTGCAGGGCGAGCGCGAGATGGCGAGCGGCAACAAGAGCCTGGGCAAGTTCCAGCTCACCGGGATCCCGCCGGCGCCGCGCGGCCTGCCGCAGATCGAGGTCACCTTCGACATCGACGCCAACGGGATCATCCACGTCACCGCCAAAGACCTCGGCACCGGCAAAGAGCAGAAAATCGAGATCAAATCCGGCTCCGGCCTCTCCGACGAGGAGATCCAGAGCATGGTCTCCGACGCCGAGTCACATGCAGAAGACGACCGGGTGCAGCGCGAGCTGGCGGAGGCGCGCAACATGGCCGAGAGCCTCGCCTACCAGTCCGAGAAACAGGTCGAGGAGCTGGGCGACAAAATCGACTCCTCGAACAAAGAGGAGATCGAGGCGGCGGTCAAAGAGGTGCGCGAGGCGCTCGAGTCCGAGAGCGCCGAGGAGATCAACGCCAAGACCGAGGCGCTCACCGCGGCGATGACCAAAGTGTCCGAGCAGATCTATGCGGCGGCGCAGGAAGAGGCTGCCGCTGCTTCTGGTGACGGTGCGTCGGCTGACGGCGAGGGCTCCTCTGATGATGAGGAGGAGGTCGTTGACGCTGAGGTCGTCGATGAGGGTGACGACAAGTGAGCATCTCTCCAGAGCAGGAGGGACGGGAGCCTTCGGCCGCGGGTCCTGTCGTGGGGGAAGGGGGGGCGCTGCGGGCGGATGGGCCGTCCTCGACCCCCCCTTCCCCCACGCCACCCACGGGTGGGGGGCATGATTCCTCGGGACCGGAGCGGATCGATCAGGACTTCGATGCGCTGCTCGCTCAAGCTGAGCAGGAGAGGGATGAGTACCTCGACCTCGCCAAGCGGACGAAAGCTGATTTCGAGAACTTCAGGAAGCGGATGAGCGCTGAGGTCCTGGCCGCCGGCGGGAGGGGGAAAGCTGAAGTGCTGCGGGACGTTCTACCTGTGCTCGACGACCTCGAGCGGGCGCTTCAGGCTGAGGGTCTGGATCCCGACGGTGACTCGCCCGATGGGTTGGCTCATGGCGTCCTCCTTGTCTTCCGCAGCCTTCGCGATTCGCTGGCTAAGCACGGGATCGAGGCTGTCGACCCCACGGGAGAAAAATTCGATCCGACCGCCCACGAGGCGCTTTCTACTCTGGCCGCCGAGGGAGTCGAGTCCGGCGTCGTCGTCGAGACCATGCAGAAGGGCTACCGCCTGGGCGAGCAGTTGATCCGGCCTGCCCGCGTGGTGGTGGCGGAGTAAGGGGCGGCGCTCTTGGCTGACGATCTCTACAAGGTTCTCGGGGTCTCGAAGAAAGCGACCGACGACGAGATCAAGAAGGCGCACCGCAAGCTGGTGCGCAAATACCACCCCGACCGCAACCCGGGCGACGCCGCGGCGGAGGAGAAGTTCAAGGAGGTCCAGGGCGCCTACGACACGCTCTCGGACCCCGAGAAGCGCGAGCAGTACGACCAGGGTGGGGCGTTCGGTGGATTCGGCGGGCCGGGAGGGCCTGGTGGCTCTCCATTCGGCGGCGGCGGGTTCCCCGGCGGTGGAGCGGGCGGGGCAGACTTCGGCGACATCCTCTCCAACCTCTTCGGTCGCGGCGGGGGCGGTCGCGCGCAGGCTCAACAGCAGCGCGGGCGGGACCTCGAAACCGAACTCAGCCTCGGCTTCGACCAGGCGGTCAACGGCGCCCAGGTCAGCGTCAGCGTGCCCAAGGAAGAGCGCTGCACGACCTGCCACGGCAGCGGCGCCAAACCGGGCACCGCCCCGGTCACCTGCCCGCGCTGCGGCGGGCGCGGCATCGATGCGGAGAGCCAGGGGCTCTTCTCGATCAGCCAGCCGTGCCCGCAGTGCGGCGGTGCCGGCCAGATCGTCGAGGACCCCTGTCCCACCTGCGGCGGCTCCGGCCTGACCCGGCAGACCAAGCGCTACAAGGTCAACATCCCGGCCGGGGTCAAGGACGGCGCGCGGATCCGCCTCGCCGGCAAGGGCGAGGCCGGCCCCCGGGGCGGCCCGCCCGGCGACCTCTACGTGATCACGCGGGTGACGGCTTCGCCGATCTTCAAGCGGCTCGACGGTGGCAACCTCGAGGTGACCGTGCCGATCACGGTCGCCGAGGCGCTGCGCGGCGCGACGATCGAGGTGCCGACTCTCGACGGGACGAAGAAGATCAAGGTGCCGGCCGGGACCAAGCACGGCACGGTTCAACGACTGCGTGGCGAGGGACCGCCAAAGCCGCGCGGCAAGGGCCGCGGGGACATCCGTTACCGGCTGGAGATCGAGATGCCGCGGGAGCTGAGCGAGGAGCAGCGCAAAGCGGTCGACGAGCTCGCCGAGGCACTCAACGGCGACGACCCGCGTGCCGAGCTGCTGCGCAGGGCGGCGCGATGAGCGCGGTGCGGCGCGAACGGATCGAGATCTCGGTCGATGACGACCAGGGCGTCTTCATGATCTCGGTCGCTGCCGAACTGGCCCACATGCACCCGCAGACCTTGCGTATGTACGAGGCGCGCGGCTTGATCGAGCCGCAGCGCTCGGCGAAGAACACCCGCCTCTACTCGCAGCAGGACGTGGAGCGGCTGCGCCACATCCAGCAGCTGACTTCGACCGGCCTCAACCTGGCCGGGGTCGAAATCGTCCTCGACATGGAAGCCGAGGTCGAGAGGATGAGAGCCAAGCTGGAGCGGATGCGCCGTCACGCGGCCGAGCTCGAACGGCGAATATCGAGGGAGGGGATCTGATGCAGCCCGACAGGTTCACGGTCAAGTCCCAGGAAGCGGTCGCGGCGGCGCAGGCCCTCGCCGCCGAGCGCCGCAACTCAGAGGTCACCCCAGCCCACCTGCTGGTCGCGCTGCTGCGCCAGGACGACGGCCTGGTCGTGCCGATCCTGCAGAAGCTGGCCGCCGACGTCGACGCCGTCACTGCCCGTGCGGTGCAAGAAGTGGAGGGACTTCCGAAGCTGGCGGAGACCACCGAGGTCCGCCCCTCCTCGGCTTTCGTCAAGGTCCTTCAGCAGGCCGAGAGCGAGATGAAGAAGCTCGGCGACGAGTACATCTCGACCGAGCACATCCTGCTCGCGCTGACCGACAAGGGTTCCGGGGTCGCCGGCGTCCTCCCCGACCGCCGCTCGCTGGAAAAGGCGGTCGCCGAAGTGCGCGGCCCACACAAGGTCACCTCGCCCACTCCCGAGGACAGCGTGCAGGCGCTGGAGAAATTCGGCCGCGACCTGACCGTCGAGGCAGAGGCGGGCAAGCTCGACCCGGTGATCGGCCGTGACGAGGAGATCCGCCGGGTGATCCAGGTTCTCTCGCGCCGCACCAAGAACAACCCGGTGCTGATCGGCGACCCCGGCGTCGGCAAGACGGCGATCGTCGAGGGCCTGGCGCAGCGGATCGTCGCCGGCGACGTGCCGGAGAGCCTGCGCGACCGGCGCGTGATCGCGCTCGACATCGGCTCGCTGCTGGCCGGCTCCAAATACAGGGGCGAGTTCGAGGAGCGACTGAAAGCGGTCCTCTCCGAGGTCCAGGAGGCCGCCGGCCAGATCGTCCTCTTCCTCGACGAGCTGCACACGATCGTCGGTGCCGGGGCCGCCGAAGGCGCGGTCGACGCCGCCAACCTCTTGAAGCCGATGCTGGCGAGGGGCGAGCTGCGTGCGGTCGGCGCAACTACCCTCGACGAGTACCGCAAGCACATCGAGAAGGACGCGGCGCTGGAGCGGCGCTTCCAGCCGGTGCTCGTCGGCGAGCCCGACATCAACGACACGATCGCGATCCTACGCGGCCTCAAGGAGCGCTACGAGAACCACCACGGGGTGCGGATCACCGACTCGGCGATCGTCGCCGCGGCGACCCTTTCCGAGCGCTACATCGCCGACCGCTTCCTCCCCGACAAGGCGATCGACCTGATCGACGAGGCCGCCTCGCGGCTGAAGATCGAGATCGACTCGATGCCGACCGAGATCGACGAGGTCAAGCGCCGCATCCAGCAGCTCGAGATCGAGCGCGCGGCGATGAAGAAAGAGACCGACGACGCATCGAAGGCGCGGATCGAAGCGCTGGAAGCCGAGCTGGCCGAGCTGAACGAGAGCTTCAACGAGATGAACGCCCGCTGGCAGAACGAGAAGGGGGCAATCGACTCGATCAAGGAGGCGAAGGCGAAGCTCGAGGAGGCCGGGCGCGAAGCCGAGCGGGCCGAGCGCGAAGCCGACCTCGAGCAGGCCGCGAAGCTGCGCTACGGCGAGATCCCCGAGCTGGAGAAGGCGGTCGCCGAGCAGGAGGCGCGGATCGGCGAGCTACATGCCGCCGGAGGCGGCTCGATGCTCGCCGACGAGGTGACCGAGGAGGACGTCGCCGAGGTCGTCGCCAAATGGACCGGGATCCCAGTCAGCCGCCTGATGGAGGGCGAGGTCGAGAAGCTGATCAAGATGGAGGAGCGCCTGCACGAGCGGGTGATCGGCCAGGACGAGGCGATCTCCGCCGTCTCCAACGCGCTGCGCCGCTCCCGCGCCGGCCTCTCCGACCCCAACCGGCCGATCGGCTCCTTCCTCTTCCTCGGGCCGACCGGGGTCGGCAAGACCGAGCTGGCGAAGGCGCTGGCCGAGTTCATGTTCGACTCCGAGGGGGCGATCGTCCGCCTCGACATGTCCGAGTACATGGAGAAGCACACCGTGGCGCGGTTGATCGGCGCCCCGCCAGGCTACGTCGGCTACGAGGAGGGTGGGCAGCTGACCGAGGCGGTGCGGCGGCGCCCCTACGCCGTGGTGCTGCTCGACGAGATCGAGAAGGCCCACCCCGACGTCTTCAACACGCTGCTGCAGATCATGGACGACGGCCGCCTCACCGACGGACAGGGGCGCACGGTCAGCTTCACCAACACGGTGCTGATCATGACCTCGAACGTCGGCAGCGACCGGATCGTCGGCGAGGCGGTCGACGAGAAGATCCGCGAGGGGATCGAAGAGGTACTGGCGTCGACCTTCAAGCCCGAGTTCCTCAATCGGATCGACGACACGGTGATCTTCCACCGCCTCTCCAAGGCCGACATCGGCCGCATCGTCGAGCTGCAGGTGGAGCAGCTCGTCGGGCGGGTGCGCGAGCGCGGGATCGAGATCGAGCTGACGGGCGGCGCGCGGACGCTGCTCGGCAACCTCGGCTACGACCCGACCTACGGCGCGCGACCGCTGAAGCGGGTGATCCAGAAACAGCTCGTTGACAAGCTGGCGCTGAAGATCCTCGAGGGTGAGTTTTCAGAAGGCGACACCGTGCGGGTCGATACTTCCGACGGCGAGCTGGTTTTTGAGCTGGGAAGCGCAATCCAGGCGTCGGCGCTTTAGGAAAAGCGCAGTAAATCCGACGTAAGCTGTGTGCGCTTCAGACAGATGTTGCGACGACGTCACATCAACGGGAATCCGAAGGGGCGCAGCGTGCGCTTCCTCGGAGGCCTTGCCGACGCCGTCCGCTGGCCCTTCGAGCGCGCCGCCTGGTCGGTCGAGCGAGGCCTGCTCTGGCCGCTGCGCGAGCGCTTCGCGGGCTGGACCCCTTCCGGTCGCGGTGCCGGCGCAGCCGCGCTGGGTGCGATCGCCGTGGCCGCGATCGTGGCGGGCGTGCTCCTGCGCCCCGGCGACGAAGCCCTGCCCGAACGGGTCGCGGTGGCGACGCCCAGCTCAGCCCCCACCGCCGCGCCCCAGCCAAGCGCCACCCAGCCGCAGGGACCGGCCCTGCACGGCGTCTCGCCCGACTTCAAGGTCGGCAAGGGAACCGGCGTATCGAAGGCGGCCGGAGGCGACGCAACCGCGGCGGAACCCGAAGCGCCCGACAGCGCGGCGGAAGCGAGCACCGAAACGGCGCCCGTCGAAGAAGGCGCCGGGGCGACGACTTCGAGCGCCAAGCCGGTAGCGGCCGGCCCGGCGGCGATGAAGGTGGCGCGTCGCTTCTCCGAAGCCTTCGTGTTCTATGAGATCGGTCAGCGCCCGGCACGGGCGAGGGTTGTCTTCGGCGAAACCGCGACGCCGGAGCTGGCGACGGCGCTCGGCGAACGTCCGCCGCGGCTTCCCGCTGACGCCAAGGTGCCGAAGGCGCGCGTCGTGAACCTCGTCCCCGGCCCCCGCGCCGGCAAGGCCTACACGGTCAGCGTCTCGCTGCTGCGGGTCGGCTTGACCAGCGAGCTGCGGCTCGAGTTGAACAAGAAGCAAGGGTCCTGGGTGATCACGGACGTTCGCGGCTGATGCGACGGCTGGGAGCGATCTTCGCCGGGGTCCTCGCGGTGCTGGCCATCGCCGCGCCGGGCGCGCTGGCCGAAGCGACGATCGCGCCGTGGACTCCGGCCGCAGAGGAACCCGCGGGCGAAAGCGACGCCCCCGCCAGCCAGACCGAAGCGCCAGCGCCGACCGTCAAGCAGGGCGACAGCCTCGCCGCGCCGGAACCGTCGCCGGCTCCCAAGCCGAGCAACGGCGGCGGGATCACGGCGAAGCCCGAAGCTGGGTCGACGCCCCAGGGCGCGGAGGAAGCGGAAGGCGAAGATGGCGCCAAGGAAGCACCCGCCGTGCCCCCCTCATTCTCCGTCCCCCTCCTCCCCGGCTCCAGCTGCGCGCCGTCCGGCGTGCCGGCGGTCCTCGTGCCGATCTACCAGCGCGCCGCCACCGCCTATGGCCTCGGCCCCCAGGGCGCCAGCGTGCTCGCCGCGATCAACGGGATCGAGACCGCCTTCGGCACCAACCTCAACGTCTCCTCGGCGGGTGCGGTCGGCTGGATGCAGTTCATGCCGGAAACCTGGGCCGGCTACGGGGTCGACGCCAACGGCGATGGGGTCGCGGATCCGTTCAACCCCGAAGACGCGATCTTCGCCGCGGCCAGCTACCTGCGTGCCGCCGGAGCGCCGACCGACTGGTACAACGCCGTCCTCGCCTACAACCACGCCGACTGGTACGTCGCCGAAGTGCTCGCCAACGCGCAGTGCTACGGCCAGTTGGGCGGCGGTGCCGTCTCGGGCGCCTTCGAACTGACGCCGAAGCTGACCGTGCTGAGCTGCGACGCGGCGAAGCCTTGGCGCAAGCGGATCCCGGCGGAATACCTCAACGCCTTCGAGAGCGCCGCCGCCCGTTATGACCTCGGCCAGCGAGGTGTCTGGGCGCTGGCCGCGGTCGCCCGACTGGAGTCGAACTTCGGCCGCGGCATGTCGAAATCCGAACTTCAGCGCCACGGCGCGCTCGGCCTGGTCGGCAGCGAGTGGAAGGCGTACGCCGTCGATGGCGACGGCGACGGTCGCATCCGCCACGGGGACCCCGCCGACTCGGCGGCCACCCTGGCGCGGATGATCTGGTCGCAGGGTGGCCTGAGGGCAGGCCTGTTCGAACACAACCACGCCCAGTGGTACGTCGACGCGGTGCTCGGCGAAGCCGAACAGATCGAAGGCAAGTGCAAGGCCAGCACGGTCGATTGGGCGCTGACCCTGCCCAACGCCGTGATCGCGCCGATCGACTGGAGCAACCTGACCCTCTCCAACGAACTGGAGAAACAGGACCTCGACAGCGGCGCGATCGACCCGCGCATCGTCGGCCTTCTCGGCGCGATCACGCAGTCGCACCAGATCACGATCTCGGCGCTGCGCTCCGACCACTCCGAGTACACCAGCGAAGGCAACGTCTCCAACCACTACTACGGCCGGGCGATGGACATCGCCTCCGTCGACGGCGTCTCCTGCACCGACACCTCGCCCACCGCTCCGTGCGGAGAACTGGCGACGACGCTCTCCCAGCTCCCCGCCCCGGCGATGCCGACGGAGTTGATCTACTGCTACGACGTCGACGGGCCCGGACCGGCATTTGCCCGCAGCGATCACTGCGATCACGTTCACGTCGGCTACGACGGCTGAACGACTCCTCGCCGAAGGGGGTCGGGGATTCCCCCTCCCGCAACCCGCGTCGGTCGCTGGGTGAGGGTTCACGCCCTCGCGGCTCACAAGTTGCCGGAGGGGGAATCCCCGACCCCCTTCCTCAACCAGGGCGATTGACGTAGGCTCGAATTACCCTGCCCGCCGAGAGGAGATTGCGATGCCTACTTACGTGATGCTGACCAACTTGACCGCCGAGGGTGTTCGGACGCTGAAGAACAACCCTGGGCGCGTCGCCGAGGTGAACCAGGAGGTCGAACAGATTGGGGCGAAAGTTCAAGCGCAGTACGCGACGCTTGGGCAGTACGACTTCGTCACGATCGTTGAGGCTCCCGATGAGAAGACGATGGCGAAGGTCTCTGTGGAGCTTGGCTCGCGGGGGACTATGACCAGCCAGACGCTGACCGCTATGCCGGCGGATGAGCTGTCTGACTCGCTCTAGAGGTTGAGCTTGAAGGTTCTGGTCGTAGGGGGAGGCGGTCGTGAGCATGCGATGGTTCGGGCGTTTGCGCGATCGCCTCGCGCGCCTGAGCTGCTCTGTGCTCCTGGCAACGCGGGGATCGCCGCCGATGCCGAGTGCCTGGCGGGCGTCGGTGCCGGCGACGTCGAGGCGATCGTCGCCGCGGCGCGGGAGCGCGCGGTCGATCTCGTCGTGGTCGGGCCGGAGGTGCCTTTGGTCGCGGGCGTGGTCGACGCGCTCGAGGCCGCCGGGATCGCCGCTTTTGGGCCGAGCGGCGGCGCCGCCGAGCTGGAGGGGTCGAAGGCGTTCGCCAAGCGGCTGATGGCGGAGGCCGGCGTGCCGACCGCCTCCTACGCCGTCCTGACCGACCGGAAGGAGGCGCTCGAGCACCTCGCCTCCGCCTCATATCCCGCGGTCCTCAAGGCCGATGGCCTGGCGGCCGGCAAGGGCGTGATCATCTGCGACTCCGAAGCCTCGGCACGCGAGGCGATCGAGATCTTCTTCGGCGAGCGGCGCTTCGGCGAGACGACCGTCGTGGTGGAGGAGTTCCTCGAGGGCGAAGAGCTCTCGCTGCTGGCGCTGTGCGACGGCGAGAACGTGGTGCCGCTGGCGCCCGCGCAGGACTACAAGCGGATCTTCGACGGCGACGAGGGACCGAACACCGGCGGCATGGGCAGCTACTCGCCGGTGCCGGGCTTTGGCCCGGCGGAGGTCGGGGAGATCGTCGACGCCGTGCACCGGCCGGCGCTCGCCGCGATGGCGGCCCGTGGAGTCCCCTTCCACGGCGTCCTCTACGCCGGCCTGATGGTCGGCTCGGAAGGGCCAAAGGTGCTCGAGTTCAACACCCGCTTCGGCGACCCCGAGACGCAGGCGGTGCTGCCACGGCTGCGCTCAGATCTGCTCGAGCTCTGCCTGGCGGCGCGCGAGCCGGGCGGCCTGGCAGGCGCCCGGGCCGAGTTCGGCGAGGACTGGGCGGTCACGCTGGTCCTCGCCTCCGCCGGCTACCCGAAGTCCTCCTCGAAAGGGGACGTCATCCACGGCCTTGCCGCGGCGGCGGAGCTGGCCGAGGTGACCCACGCCGGCACGGCCGAGCGGGACGGCGAGGTCGTCACCGCCGGCGGTCGAGTGCTCAACGTGACCGCGCTCGGGCCGACGCCGGCTGAGGCACGCGATCGTGCATACGATGCTGCCCGTCGGATCGCCTTCCACGGAATGCAGATCCGCTCCGACATCGCCGCTCGCGCGGTCGAACGGGTCCCCAGCTGACATGTCCTTAGAACCAAGAGAGGAAGAGATGAGCGAGATCTCAGAGGAGCCGCGGCCGAGCGCCGGAGCGACCGCGATGCCGGCGGTCGAGAAAGCATTCGAGGAGATCGAGGTCGACGAGCCCCACGTCGGGATCATCATGGGCTCGAAGAACGACAAGCCCAAGATGCAGCCGGCCGGTGCCGCCCTGCACGAGGCGGGCGTCAGCTACGAGGTGCGGGTGATGAGCGCCCACCGCGACCCCGAGCTGGTCCGCGAGTACTGCCACAGCGCCCGCATGCGCGGACTGCGGGTGATCATCGCCGGAGCGGGCATGTCGGCCGCGCTGCCCGGGGTCGCCGCCGCCCACACCGACCTGCCGGTGATCGGCGTGCCGATACTCGGCAAGAGCCTCGGCGGCCTCGACGCGCTGCTCTCCGCGGTGCAAATGCCCCCGGGAGTGCCGGTCGCCTGCGTCGCCGTCGACGGGGCTAAGAACGCCGGCCTGTTGGCCGTGCGGATAATCAACGCTTGATATCTCGATACACCCGTAAGGAGATAGGCGAGGTCTGGTCCCAGCAGCGCAAGCTCGAGTGCTGGCTCGAGGTCGAGCTGGCGGCCACCGAGGCCTGGGCCGAAGAGGGCGTCGTTCCGAAGGAGGCGACGGAGGCTGCGCGGGCGAATGCCGCTTTCACGGTCGAGGCGGTCAACGAGCGCGAGCGGGTCACCGACCACGACGTCGCCGCCTTCGTCGATGTCGTCGCTCAGTCCGTCGGCGAGCACGGGCGCTGGATCCACTACGGCCTCACCTCCTCCGACGTGCTCGACACGGCGCTGGCGCTGCAACTGGGCCAGGCCGGCGCGGTCGTCCTTGCCTCGGCGCGTGCCTACCGCGACGCACTGATCGAGCGGGCGCTGGAGCAGCGCGACACGCTCTGCGTCGGCCGGACGCACGGCGTCCACGCCGAGCCGACCACCTTCGGCCTGCGCCTCGCCGGCTTCGCCTTCGAGGCCGACCGCAACCTCGCCCGACTGACCGACGCCTTCGAGCAGCTGCGCTTCGGCAAGCTCTCCGGCGCGGTCGGCACCTACGCCTCGGTGCCGCCGGCGATCGAGGCCCGGGTGATGGAGCGTCTGGGGTTACAGCGCGAGGACGTCGCCACCCAGGTCATCCCGCGCGACCGCCACGCGGTCCTGACCTCGCGGATCGCAATCGCCGGGGCCGGCCTCGAGCGCTTCGCCACCGAGGTCCGCAACCTGCAGCGCACCGAGGTGCGCGAGGTCGAGGAGCCGTTCGCCGCCGGTCAGAAGGGCTCCTCGGCGATGCCGCACAAGCGCAACCCGATCCGCACCGAGCGGATCACCGGCCTGGCCCGGGTGCTGCGCGGCTACGCTCAGACCGGCCTCGAGAACGTCGCCCTCTGGCACGAGCGCGACATCTCCCACTCCGGGGCCGAGCGAGTGATCCTGCCCGACGCGACGATCGGCCTCGACTACATGCAGGGCCTGGCCGCCGGGGTCGCGGCGGACATGACCATCCGTCCCGACCGGATGAAGGAGAACCTCGAGCTGACCCACGGGGCGCTGTTCAGCCAGCGTGCCCTGACTGCCCTGGTCGAGTCGGGCCTCAGCCGCGACGACGCCTACCGCGTCGTCCAGGAGAACGCCCAGCGCGCCTGGGACACCGGCACGCACTTCCGCGAGCTGCTCGCCGAGGCGGCTCCCGACCTGGACTTGGACGCGGTCTTCGACTACGACGCCTACCTCGGCCACATCCCGGCGATCTTCGAGCGGCTCGAAGCGCTGCGGGGCTGACTCAGACCGGGATCACGGTCAGACCCGCCACGCCGTTAAGGGCGTCGAAGTCGGTGTCCAGGGTGACGACCGGGATTTCGTGGGCCGCCGCAGTCGCGGCGATCCACATGTCGTTGGCGTCCACGCGACGGCCGGACGCGGCCAGGTAGGCGCGCATCTGCGCCCAGGCGTTGGAGACTTCGTCGTCGACCAAGAGCATCGGGATCCGGGTCACGAGTTCGAGAGTCTTGATCCGTCGATCGCGCGTGTCGATGTCATTCGCCACGAAGATGCCGGCACGTAGCTCCGCCTTGGTCACGACCGATACTGCTCCGGTCAGCGGCATCCCCTCTGATCGCAATTCTCTGCCACTCTCGATGGCGATGAAGACCGACGTATCGAGCAGGCCGCGAAGGGCCGATGGCGTGCTCACAGAATCGGACCCAGGTCGTCGGTCGTCTCACCCGAGATGCGCTCGAGGTCGTCGCGCAGGCCAGGATCGGCAGAGTGCGTCTTCAGCAACTCAACCAGTTCCTCACGCGGCATCCAGCGCGGCTCGTCGCGGCGGTGCGGCACCAAGTCAGCAACCGCCTTTCCCCGCACGGTGATCACAACCGTCTCGCCGGCCTCGACGCGCCGTAGGACGCCGGCGGTGTCGTTCCTCAGCTCTCTGGTCGCAACTTCTACCATTGTGCTACGAGCGTAGCACCTGCTCGGGACCGCAACGGTCGAGGTAGGATGCGCCGCCGATGATCCTCTACACCTGCGGGCAGAAGAAATCGGGACCGGCGTTTGCGCATCCTTGCGCGAAGGCGGGCAAGGCGCTCGACGCCGCTGGTTACAAGTACGAGCTGCGCACGGTGGGTGGCTACCGGTTGATGCCCTGGACCTGGGGCAGCCGCGACAAGGAGCGGGCCGAGATCAAGAAGCTGAGCGGCACCAACGAGGTGCCGATCCTGGTCCTCGACGACGGCGAAGTGATCTCCGGCTCCAGCACGATCGCCCGCTGGGCGGGCGAGCATCCGGCGGCAAGAACCCACCCCGACAGGGATTCCACTTAACTTTTTCGAGCTGCGCCTATGGCTGACCGACGATGGCTGCCCGCGAAAAAGTCCAAGACGTTCCACCCCTACCGGGGTGGTCTCTAAGCAGCGACTAGCTGGCGTGCGGGGTGGCGGGCGGTGACGATCACCGGGGTTCCGTCCTTCGGCGAGAGGGTGATGTTGCGGCGGCCGATCTTCTCCGGCCTTGAGTCGGCCTTGCGCAGCTCGCAGCGGGTCAGCACCTCGCGCAGCACGATCCGCATCTCGAACTCGGCGAAGGCGGCGCCGAGGCAG
Source organism: uncultured Solirubrobacterales bacterium (assembly GCA_963824705.1). GTDB lineage: Bacteria > Actinomycetota > Thermoleophilia > Solirubrobacterales > 70-9 > VRUE01. Next base: position 242,443 of record CAWGQE010000003.1, on the reverse strand, counting down.
CGGCGGATGCCGCCGCCGAAGGGGATCCAGGCGTAGGTGTCGGGCTGCTGCTCGAGGAAGCGCTCGGGCCGGAAGGCGAAGGGCTCGGGGTAGACGTCGGCGCGGGTGTGGGCGAGCCAGATCGCCGGCGTTACGTCGGTGCCGGCCGGCAGGGTCAGGCCATCGGCCTCGAGGTCCACGCTGAGGCGGCGGCCCGCAAGGGGGACGACCGGGCGCAGGCGCAACGACTCGGCTGATCGTCGCCCGCAGGTAGTCGTCCTCGCCCGCCTCGAGCGATTCGCGCAGGCGGGCAAGCTCGCGCGGGTGGCGCAGCAGCAGGTCGAAGGTCCAGGCGAGCGCCGTCGCCGTCGTCTCGTGGCCGGCGAGCAACAGCGTCATCAGCTGGTCGCGCAGATCGGAGTCGCCCATCGGCTCGCCGTCCTCGAAGCGGGCCTGCATCAGCACCGAGAGGATGTCGTCGCGATCCTCGAATTCGTCGCGCGGCGCGGTGCTCGGCGATCTCGGCGTAGAGCAGCTCGTCGACGGCCTTCAGCTGAGCCTCGAATTTCGCCCAGGGCCCGCGACCGCCGAAGCGTCGCGAGGCGAGGCCGATCAGCTGGGTGAACGGCGAGGAGGTTTCCTCGAGAAGCTCGGTCAGCAGCGACGCGCAGCTGCTCGAGCCGCGGTCCCTCGGCGACGCCGAAGACGACGCGCAGGATCACCTCCAGCGTCATCGCCTGCATGTGCGGATGGATCGCGAACTCCTCGCCGAGCGGCCAGGAGTCGATCTCGGCGTCGACGATCTCGCTGACGATCGGCTCGTAGGAGCGCATCCGCTCGCCGTGGAAGGCCGGCAGCATCAGCTTGCGATGGGCGAGGTGGTCGGCGCCCTCGGTGACGAGCACCGATCGCGGGCCGACGATCGGCGTGAGGATGATCTCGCGGCCGGGCGGCAGGCCGTGCGAGCGCTCCGTGTAGAGGGCCTTGATCGCGGCGGGGTCGGAGATCATCACCATCGGCCGCTCGAAGCTGGCGAATTTGACGCTGAAGCTGTCGCCGTACTTTTCGCGGCACTCCTGCATGAAGGGCAAGCGGCCGAAAGCTCCAGCGCAAGGTCTGGGACAGCGGCGAGTACTTCGGTTCTGGCGGCAGCATCACGCGAAGGATCGCAGACGCCAGATTAAGGAGGGGTTGGGGTGTCCCTCCGTCTTGCTGGGTTTTTCGCCTGGTGCGCGAGCGGCCGGCTGAGATCGCGGCTGGGGCGAAAAACAGGACGCCGCTGCGCCGGAGGGACACCCCAACCCCTCCCCGCCTCCAGGCCAGCTAGCATCGGATCGATGCCAGCGGTCGCAGATTTGAAGCTTCATTCGTCGGGGAAGGTAAGAGAGATATACGAGTGGGAGGACGACCTGCTGATGGTCGCCTCGGACCGGATCTCGATCTATGACGTGGTGATGCCGACGCCGATCCCCGACAAGGGCAAGGTGCTCAACCGGATCTCGGAATTCTGGTTCGAGCTGACCGGCGACATCGTTCCCAATCACTTCCTCTCCGCCGACGTGCCCGAGGAAGCGATGGAACGGGGGATGCGGGTGCGGCGGTTGGAGATGTACCCGGTCGAGTGCGTCGTGCGTGGCTACCTCTCCGGCTCGGGCTGGAAGGAATACAAGGCGGGCGGCGCGGTCTGCGGGATCGAGCTGCCGCCCAACCTGCTCGAGTCCGACAAGCTGCCGGAGCCGATCTTCACCCCGGCGACCAAGGCCGAGATCGGCGACCACGACGAGAACGTCGACTTCGACCGGGCGGCGGAGATCGTCGGCGACCGGGCGCTGATGGAAGAGCTGCGGCGGGTCTCGATCGAGGTCTACCAGCGCGGTGCCGAGCACGCCGCCGAGCGGGGGATCATCCTCGCCGACACCAAGTTCGAGTTCGGCCGCCACGCCGGCGCCGAGATCGTCCTCGGCGACGAGGTCCTCACCCCCGACTCCTCGCGCTTCTGGCCCGCCGACCGCTACGCGCCCGGCAAGACGCAACCGTCCTTCGACAAGCAGTTCGTGCGCGACTGGGCCGACGCCGCCGGCTGGGACCACAAGCCGCCAGCGCCCGAGCTGCCCGCCGACGTGATCGAGCAGACGCGGGCCAAGTACGTCGAGGCCTACGAGCGGATCACGGAGCGCTCCTTCTAGATGCCGAGGGCGAGGGTCCTGATCCGGCCGAAGGAGGGGATCCTCGACCCGCAGGGCAAGGCGGTCGAGCGGGCGCTGCCGGCACTCGGCTTCGAGGGCATCGAGCACGTGCGGGTCGGGCGAATGGTCGAGCTGGAGGCGGAGGATCCGGCGCGGCTCACGGAGCTCTGCGAGAAGCTGCTCGCCAACCCGTTGATCGAGGACTTCGAGATAGAGAGCCTTTGACGTCAGCGAATTTCGAAGACGTCAGGCGCCCCCGGACGCGAAGCGGAGGAGGCGCCGTTCAATGATGTGGGGTGTTCTTCAATTTCCTGGTTCTTGCGACGAGCGGGATGCCCTGCACGCCTGCGAGCTGAGCGGCGAGGCGCGGCTGATCTGGCACGAAGAGCGCGACCTGGACGGCGTCGACGCCGTCGTCGTCCCCGGCGGCTTCTCCTACGGCGACTACCTGCGGGCGGGGGCGATCGCCCGCTTCTCGCCGGCGATGGAGGCGGTGACGGAGTTCGCCGCCGGCGGCGGGCCGGTACTGGGGATATGCAACGGCTTCCAGGTCCTCTGCGAAGCGGGCCTACTCCCTGGCGCCCTGCTCGTCAACGAGAGCCTGCGTTTCGTCTGCCGCCAGGTCGAGCTGCAAAGTGAAGGATTGAGTCCCACAGAGGGGGCACAATCCTTCACTATCGCCGGCGAGCGGCTCTCGATCCCGGCCAAGCACGGCGAAGGTCGCTACTGGGCGCCCGAGGAGATGCTCGACGCGATCGAGGCCGACGGGCAGGTGGCGTTTCGCTACGCACCTGGGCAGAACCCGAACGGTTCGGCGCGCGACATCGCCGGCGTCCGCAACGAGGCCGGCAACGTGCTCGGCCTGATGCCCCACCCCGAGCACGCGGTCGATGCAATGACGGGGTCGACTGACGGGTTGCAGATCTTCGACGCCGTGGCCGGAGCGCGAGTGTGAGCGCGGCGGCAACCGACAGCTCTCCCCACCGCGAGCTCGGCCTCACCGACTCCGAGTTCGATCTGATCGTCGAGAAGCTCGGCCGCGAGCCGAACGGGGTCGAGCTGGCGATGTTCAGCCTGCTCTGGTCCGAGCACTGCGCCTACAAGCACTCGCGCAAGTTGCTGCGGCGACTGCCGACCGAGGGCGAGCGGGTGGTGATGGGGCCCGGCGAGAACGCCGGCGCCGTCGATATCGGCGAGGGATACGCGATCGCCTTCAAGGTCGAGTCCCACAACCACCCCAGCGCGGTCGAGCCCTTCCAGGGTGCGGCGACCGGAGTCGGCGGCATCCTCCGCGACGTCTTCGCGCTCGGCGCGCGACCGATCGCGATCCTCGACTCGTTGCGCTTCGGCGAGCTCGACTCGGTGCGCTCGCGCCACCTGCTCGACGGCGCGGTGCGGGGGATCGGCCACTACGGAAACTCGATCGGTGTGCCCAACGCCGGCGGCGAGATCTACTTCGAGGCCCCTTACGAGCACAACTGCCTGGTCAACGCGATGTGCGTCGGCATCGCCCGCCAGTCGGAGATGGTGCGCGCCGCGGCGGCCGGGGTCGGCAACGCGGTCGTGCTGATGGGCGCCTCGACCGGGCGCGACGGGATCGGCGGCGCCTCGGTCCTCGCCTCGGCCGAGCTCGGCGAGGGCGACGCGGCAAAGCGGCCGACGGTGCAGATCGGCGACCCGTTCGAGGAGTCCAAGGTGCTGGAGTGCTGCTTGGAGCTGCTCGGCAAGGGACTGCTCGTCTCCCTGCAGGACCTCGGCGCGGCCGGCCTCACCTCATCGGCGAGCGAGATGGCCTCGGCCGGCGGGGTCGGGATCGACCTCGATGTGGCCCAGGTGCCCTTGCGCGAGGCCGACATGGAGCCCTTCGAGATCATGGTCTCCGAGTCGCAGGAGCGGATGCTGGCGGTGGTCGAGCCGGCGAAGGTCGGCGAGGTGATCGCGGTCTGCGAGAAATGGCAGACCGGCGCCGCGGAGATCGGCGCGATCACCGACAACGGCCTGGTGCGGGTGCTGCGCGGCGTCGACGTCGTCGGCGAGATGCCGGTCGAGGCGCTGGTCGACGGCTGCCCGCTCTACGACCTCAGCCCGGCCGAGCCAGAGGGTTGGATCTACGGCAACCGGGCAACGTTGGATCCGGGTGCTTCGGGGAGGGGACGCTGCTCGCCCTGCTCGCCGCTCCCAGCGTCGCCTCGAAGCGCTGGGCCTTCGAGCAGTACGACTCGATCGTCGGCTCGCGCACGGCGCGGCGGCCGGAGAGCGCCGACGCGGCTGTGCTGGCGATCCCCGAGGCCGACCGGGCGATCGCGATCTCGATCGACGGCAACGGACGGCGGGTCGCCTGCGACCCCTACGCCGGGACCGTCGAGGCGGTGCTCGAGTGCGCCCAGAACCTCGCCTGCGCCGGCGCCGAGCCGCTCGGCCTGACCAACTGCCTCAACTTCGGCAACCCGGAGAAGCCGACGCCGGCCTGGCAGCTCGATCGCTCGGTCCAAGCCCTCGCCGACACGTGCGAGGCGCTCGGCGTGCCGGTGGTCGGCGGCAACGTCTCCCTCTACAACGAGGGCCCGGAAGGCCCGATCTACCCGACCCCGGTGGTCGGCATGGTCGGCGAGCTGCCCGACCCGGCGATGGCTGCGCCGAGCGCCTTCGCCCGCGAGGGCGACGCGATCGCCCTGCTCGGCCCGTTCGAACCCTCCCTCGCCGGCTCGGAGCTGACCAAGCAGCGCGGCGAGCTCGACGCCGGCCTCCCCCAGCCCGACGTCGCCGCGGTCGCCGCGGCCTGCGAGACGGTGCGCGCCGCGGTCCGCGCCGGCAAGCTCGCCTCGGCACACGACGCCGGCGACGGCGGCCTCGCCTGCGCGCTGGCCGAGTGCGCGATCGGCTCCGGGATCGGCTGTCAGGTGGATCTCCAGCCGCTGCGCGAGCGCGGCTGCTCGCCCGAGGAGGCCCTGTTCGGGGAGGGCTCGGGGGGCTTCGTGATCAGCGGCGAGCGCGAGAAGCTGGAGGCGCTGGCCAGCGACGGGGTCGCGGTGCTCCTACTCGGCGAGGTCGGCGGCGACGCGGTGGAGATCGCCGCCGGCGACCGCAGCCTCAGCCTCGGCATCGGCTCCGCCGAGAGCGCCTGGCGCTCGCTGGGGTCGCAGGCCGAGAACCACGGCGCCTGAGACGAGCGCCGCGATCGCCGAGAAGAGGTAGGCGCCGTTGGAGACGGAGAGGGCGTCGGTGAGCGACGCCGGTTCGCCGACCATCGCGACGAGAATCGCCGTGCCGAGCACGGCGCCGACCTGGCGGAAGGCGGCGTTTACCGCGCTCGCGGTGGCGAAACGATCGTCGGGGACGTCGTGAACCGCCGCCGAGCCGAGCGTGGGAAAGGCGAGCCCGATACCGATCCCGGTCAGCATCGCGCCGGGCAACCAGAGACCGAGCCAGTCGGGCTCGGCACCGGCCGAGCGCAGGACCATCACCCCGGCGGCGAAGAAGATCGTCCCCGGAACGATCACCGCACGGTGGCCGAAGCGGTCGGCGAGGCGGCCGGCGGGCCCGGCGACGACGGTGCTCAGCACCGGCCCGGGCAGCGTCGCGGCGCCGGCCTGCAGCACGGTGTAGCCCCAGACCCCGGTGAGGAAGAGGACGTTGCCGAGGATCAGCGAGAAGAAGGCGGCGGCGAAGAGCAGCGTGCCGAGGTTGCCGATGCGAAACGAACGGTGGGCGAAGAGCGCCGGCTCGACGATCGGCCGCGGGTGGCGAAGGCTGCGGGCGACGACGCCGCCGAGCAGGACCAGGCCGGCGGCGAAGGCGCCGAGGGTCCCGGCGGAGACCCAGCCCCAGTCGTTGCCCTCGACGATGCCGAGCGTTATCGCCGCCAGGCCGAGGGCGAGCATCGCCGCGCCGGGCAGGTCGGGCAGGCGGCTGTCGAGGATCCGCGGGCGGGGCAGGCGGCTGCGGCCCGCGATCAGGATCGCCGCCCCGAGCGGCAGGTTGACGAGGAAGACGAGCCGCCAGTCGTTGAGCTCGACCAGCGCCCCGCCGAGCGTCGGGCCCACCGCAGCGGCGGCTGCGGCGGCTGCGCCCCAGAGGCCGACGCCGGCCGAGCGCCGCTCGGCCGGGAAGCTGTCGAGGACGATCGCCAGCGAGGACGGCGCGATCAGAGCGGCGGCGGCTCCCTGGAGGACGCGGAAGGCGATCAGCAAGCCGAGGCTCGGCGCCGCTGCGCAGAGCAGGCTCGCCGCGGTGAAGCCGGCCATGCCGAGCAGGAAGACGCGGCGGTGGCCGAAGCGGTCGGCGAGGCCGCCGGCCGGGACCAGCAGCGCCGCGATCACGACGAAGTAGCCGTCGAGCACCCACGAGAGTGCGTCGCGCCCCGAGCCGGCGAAGGAAGCCGAGATGTCGGGGAAGGCGATGTTGACGATCGTCGTGTCGAGGAAGGCGACGAAGGCGCCGGCACAGGCGATCGCGACGCCTGCTCTATGACCACGGTCATACATCGGAGCGCGGACTATACTATGACCGTGGGCATAACGCGACTGGCTGATGCGCGAACGATCGAGCCGAAGGCCCGGGACGGGCGCGAACGGCTGCTGAACGGCGCCCGGCGGCTGCTCGCCGAGAAGGGCTACGCCGGCATGGAGCTGCGCGACGTGGCCGAGCGGGGCGAGGCGCCCCGCGGCTCGATCTACCACCACTTCCCCGGCGGCAAGCGCCAGCTCGCGATCGAGGCGGCGCAGCTGGAGGGAGCCGAGATCCGCGCCGGGATCGAACGCTCGCTACGCGAGCGCGGCCTCGGCGAGACGCTGACGATGTTCGGCGAGATGTTCCGCCGCCGGGTCAAGGACCACCCCGAGCGGCTCGGCTGCCCGGTCGCCGCCGCGGCGCTGGCTCGTCCCGAGGACCCCGCCCTGGCCGCCGCCGCGACCGCGGCCTTCCAGAGCTGGGAAGCCCCGATCGCCACCGCCCTGGAGGTGGAGGGAGTCAGCGCAAAGGACGCCGCGACCTTCGCCGGCCTCGTCGTCTCGACGATCGAGGGTGCCCTGATCCGCGCCCGTGCGGCAGGCGACGAGGCACCGCTCCAATCGGCTGTCGCCGGCCTGCACCAGGCTCTGGGGTCGTTGCTCGCTGCTACCCTGCCGGAGTAGGCAGTCTGCCTGCGCGTCACGTCCTTTCCCTAACCGAGGAATACGCGCTTTTGACTCCGCCCCAGGGGCAGCAGATAGATCGCGATTCGCCGCGCGAGGAATGCGGCGTCTTCGGCGTATACGCACCCGGCCACGACGTCGCCCGCCTTGCCTACTTCGGCCTCTACTCGCTTCAGCACCGCGGTCAGGAGTCGGCCGGGATCGCCACCTGCGAGGGCGGCCACATCACCACGATGCGGGACTCCGGCCTCGTCTCCCAGGTCTTCGACGAGGAGAAGCTGCGGGCGCTGGCGGGCGACATGGCGATCGGCCATGTCCGCTACTCGACCACCGGCGGCGGCTCCTGGGAGAACGCGCAGCCGGTCTGGCGCGACGACGGCCGCGAGCTGGCCCTTGCCCACAACGGCAACCTGACCAACGCGGTCGAGCTCTGGAGCGAGTTGAAGGAGACCGGGATCTCCTTCCGCGGCACCTCCGACTCGGAGATCATCGCGGCGCTGATCTCCTCCCACGACGGCAAGTTCGTCGAGGACGCGGTCGCCGACGTGATGCCGCGCCTGGAGGGCGCCTACTCGACCGTGGTGATGACCAAGCGGGCGATCGTCGCCTTCCGCGACCCGCACGGGGTGCGGCCGCTCTCGCTGGGTCGGCTCGGCGATCGCTTCGTCGTCGCCTCGGAGAGCTGCGCCTTCGACATCGTCGGCGCCGAGCTGATGCGCGAAGTGCACCCCGGCGAGATGGTCTCGCTGACCGAGCGCGGGCTCGAGACGCGCCAGGTGGTCAAGGCCGGGCGCCCCGCGCACTGCGTCTTCGAGCACATCTACTTCTCGCGCCCCGACAGCCGCCTCGAGGGCAAGGTGCTGCAGCAGGTCCGCGGCCGGATGGGCGAGATCCTCTATCGCGAGGCGCCGGCCGAGGCCGACCTGGTGATCTCGGTGCCCGACTCCGGCAATCCCGCCGCCGCCGGCTTCGCCCGCGCTTCGGGGCTGCCCCGCGACGACGGCCTGATCAAGAACCGCTACGTCGCCCGCACTTTCATCCAGCCCGGCCAGGAGCTGCGCAAGCGCGGGTTGCGGCTCAAGTTCAACCCGCTGCCGGAGATCGTCGCCGGCCAGAGGATCGTCGTCGTCGACGACTCGATCGTGCGCGGCAACACGACGCGGCAGATCGTCGGCATGCTGCGCGACGCCGGGGCGAGCGAGGTGCACTTGCGGATCTCCGCACCGCCGATCCGCCACCCGTGTCACTACGGCGTCGACATGTCGACCCGCGAGGAGATGATCGCCCACGAGCGGACGATCGAGGAGATCGCCGACGAGCTCGGCGCCGACTCGCTCGCCTACCTCTCGATGGAGGGCGTCTACGAGGCGATCGGCACCCCGCCCGAGGACCATTGCGACGCCTGCTTCACCGGCCGCTACCCGCTCGGCGACCCCGAGGCCGCGAATGGCAAATTTGCCCTTGAGGTCGTTTCCAGTAGCTGACCAGACGGAACGTGGCCAAGCAGATCAAGGACGCAGGGAGCGTGGCGTGCTCTGCACGCGAGCGACCGAGGACGTAGAGATGCGCCGTGCCACGTTCCGTCTGGTCGTTCTCGCCTCCGGTTCCGGCACCAACCTGCAGGCGATCCTCGACACGCTGCATGGGCGCGAGGGAATCGAGGTGGCCGGAGTCGGCTCCGACAAGCCCGCCGCGCGGGCGCTGGAGCGGGCGCGCGAGGCCGGTGTGGAGACCGCGGTCTTCCCTCGCGGCGAGTACGGGGACCGGGAGGCGCGCGACGCTGCGATGGCCGGGTGGATCGAGGCACGCGGCGCCGAGCTCGTCGTCCTCGCCGGCTACATGCAGCTCCTCTCCCCCGCCTTCGTCGCCCGCTTCCCCAATCGCGTCGTCAACATCCACCCGGCGCTGCTGCCGGACTTCCCCGGCCTCGATGCGATCGGCCAGGCGCTGGCGGCCGGGGTCGAGGTCACCGGCGTCACGGTTCACTTCGTCGACGAGGGGGTCGACACCGGCCCGGCGATCGTGCAGCGCGAGGTGACGGTGCCGCCCGGCCGCGACCGGGCCCGGCTGGAGGAGGCGATCCACGCGGTCGAGCACCAGCTGTACCCGGAGGCGATCCGCATGATCGCGAGGGGCATGGTTAGGATCGACGCAGACGATCCGCGGGTCGTCGTGCTCGATGACTGAGGCTTCCGCCGACACCCGATCCGAGACCGCCTCCAACGGCGCGATCCGGGTGCGCCGGGCACTGATCTCGGTCTCCGACAAGACCGGGATCGCCGACTTCGCCAAGACGCTGGCGGCGCAGGGCGTCGAGATCCTCTCCACCGGCGGGACCGCAAGCTCGCTGCGCGAGGCCGGGCTGGAGGTGACCGACGTCTCCGAGTTCACCGGCCAGGAGGAGATCCTCGGCGGCCGGGTGAAGACGCTGCACCCGCGCCTGCACGCGGCGCTGCTGGCGCGACGTTCGGACCCGGAGCACATGGCGACGCTGGAGCGCGAGGGAATCGAGCCGATCGACCTGGTCTGCGTCAACCTCTACCCCTTCGAGGAGACCGTAGCCGCGCACGAGGTCGACCCGCAGGTCGCGGTCGAGAACATCGACATCGGCGGCCCGACGATGATCCGCGCCGCGGCCAAGAACCACGAGGGCGTCGCTGTGATCGTCAAGCCCGAGTCCTATGACGCGGTCTGCGCCGAGATGGAGGAGAGCGGCGGCGAGGTCTCGGCCTCGACCAGCCACTGGCTCGCCAACGAGGCCTTCACCCACATCGCCCGCTACGACGCCGCGATCAGCCGCTGGTTCTCGGCCTCTTATGAGGACTTCCCCGAACACCTGACGGTCTCCTACGAGAAGGAGATGGACCTCTCTTACGGTGAGAACCCGCACCAGCGCGCTGCGCTCTACTCGGAGGTCGGCGTGCGCAGCCACATCCTCTCCGGCGTGGCGAAGCTGCACGGCAAGGCGCTCTCCTTCAACAACGTCCTCGACCTCGACTCGGCGCGGCGGCTGAACGAAGACTTCGAGCCGCCCGCCTGCACGATCGTCAAGCACAACAACCCCTGCGGGGTGGCGATCGGCGAGGACGCGCTCGACGCCTACCGCAAGGCGCTGGCTTGCGACCCGGTCTCCGCATACGGCAGCGTGATCGCGGTCAACCGGCCGGTCAGCGTCGCCCTGGCCGAGGCGCTGCACGAGAACTTCGTCGAGGTGCTGCTGGCGCCGGGCTTCGAGGACGGCGCGCTCGAGGTCCTGCAGCAGAAGGAGGCGATCCGCATCCTCTGCGACGAGGAGCGCCGCCAACAGGACCCGGCCGAACGCGACGTCAAGCGGGTCCGCGGCGGCCTCTTGATCCAAGACCGCGACGGCGATCCCGAGCCGCGCCAGATCATGGAGACGGTGACCAAGACCGAGCCGAGCGAGGAGCAGTGGAGCGACCTGCTCTTCGCCTGGACCGTGGTCCGCCACGTGCGCTCCAACGCGATCGTGATCGCCAAGGGCGGCGCCACTCTGGGAATCGGCGCCGGTCAGATGAGCCGCGTCGACTCGGTCCGGCTGGCCGTGGAGAAGTGCCGTGACGCCCGCGGCGAGGATGCCGACGCCCTGTTGGCGGGCTCAGCCGTGGCTTCCGACGCCTTCTTCCCCTTCGCCGACGGGCCCGAGCTGGCGATCCAGGCCGGCTCCAATTGCGTGATCCAACCCGGCGGCTCCAAACGCGACGCCGAGGTGATCGAGGCCTGCGACGCGGCGAGCATTCCGATGGTCTTCACCAAGCACCGCCACTTCCGCCACTAGGCAAGCTGCTTCTGCGCCTCGCTTGCCCGGAGGACGTGGTCGCAGACTTCCTCGGGGGTGTCGGCGGTGACCAGGAGCTCCTTGTCGTCGGAGGAGATCAGGCCGTCGTCCTCGAGCGAGTCGTCGAACCAGGCGAGTAGCGGGGCCCAGAACTCGCGGTCGACGAGGATCGTCGGGAAGTGCTGAACACGGTGGGTTTGGATCAGCGTGAGGCTCTCCGACAGCTCGTCGAGCGTGCCAAAGCCACCAGGGAGGATGACGAAGGCGCGGGCGAAGCGGACGAACATCAGCTTGCGGGCAAAGAAGTAGTGGAACTCGAGGCCGCGATCGATGTAGGGATTGAGCTGCTGCTCATAGGGCAGCTGGATGTTGAGGCCTACCGAGAGGCCGCCGGCCTCGCGCGCGCCGCGGTTCGCCGCCTCCATCAACCCCGGCCCACCGCCGGTGATGACGGTGAAGTCGTGTCGCGCCAGGCAGGCCGCCGTCTCCCGGCACAGCTCGTACCAACGATGACCCGGCGGGACGCGGGCCGAGCCGAAGATCGAGACGCCGTTCTCGATGTCGCGGAGCGCGTCGAAGCCGCGCTCGACCTCGTCGTGGATCCGTTCGAGGCGGATGTCGTCCTCTGCCTCGACGTCGCAAGGTACGCGGAGCAGACGCTCGTCGCGCTTCGCCCCGGTGCTCCTATCCGAACTGGCCAAAGTGCCCCCGGCGGGATTCGAACCCGCGCCGCGCGGCTTAAAAGGCCGCCGCTCTAACCAACTGAGCTACAGGGGCGCGCGGCCCATGGTAAAGGGACATCGATCATGAGTGCGGTAGAGGTTTGAGTCGCATAGCGACTCAAACCTCTACCGCACGGATCAGGAAAGCTCGGGCAGCCCCTCCTCGGGGGTCGAGGCCTCGGCGTGGGTACGGCGGGGGATGCGGCCAGCCCGGCGGGCGGTATGACCTGCCTCGACCGCGCCGCGCAGGGCCCGCGCCATCGCGGTCGGATCCTCGGCGCCGAAGATCGAGCTGGCGGCCATGACCGCGTCGCAGCCGAGCTCCATCGCCAGCGCCGCGTCCGACGCGGTGCCGATGCCGGCGTCGAGGACCACCGGGACCGCCGCTCGTTCGGCGACGATCGCGACGTTGTAGGGGTTGCGGATGCCGGCGCCGGAGCCGATCGGCGAACCGAGCGGCATCACCGCGGCGCAGCCCGCCTCCTCGAGGCGGCGGGCGAGGATCGGGTCGTCGTTGGTGTAGGGGAGGACGGTGAAGCCCTCGCCGACCAGGGTCTCGGCGGCGTCGAGCAGCTCGACCGCGTCCGGGTAGAGGGTGCGATCGTCGCCGATCACCTCGAGCTTGATCCAGTCGGTCTCGAAGGCCTCACGGGCGAGGCGTGCGGTGCGGACCGCGTCGCGGGCGGTGAAGCAGCCGGCGGTATTGGGCAGGGCGAAGAGGCCGAGTCGGTCGAGAACGTCGAGCACCGAGCCCTTCGCCGCGGGGTCGATGCGGCGCAGGGCGACGGTGACGATCTCGGCGCCGGAGGCGGCCAGCGCCTCCTCCATCTGCTCCAGCGAGCGGAAGCCCCCGGTGCCCGCGATCAGCCGCGAGGACCACTGGCGCCCACCCAGCTCCCAGGTGTCGGCGCCGCCCTGGATCGCGGCGAGCACCTCGACGCTGTGGCCCTCGGCGAGCGCCGTCGAGTCCCACTCGCCGCGCGGCACGACCTCGCCGTCGAGCGCCACGGCGACGCCGCGACCCTCGCGCTCGGCGCCGCTCTCGCGCACCGCGTCGGCAAGCGTCGCGCCCGCGGGCAGCTCGTGCGGCTTGCCGTTCAGCTCGATTCTCATACCGGCGCCCCCTCCAGCTCCTCGACCAGCATGTTCGCGGTCAGCGGCGCCAGCAGGATCCCGTTGCGGTAGTGCCCCGTCGCCCAGAGCAGCCCCTCGACGCCGCTGGCGCCGATCAGCGGCAGGTTGTCTGGCGTCCCCGGCCGCAGCCCGGCGGTCGCCTCGACCAGCTCCATCTCGGCGACCTCGGGCAACAGGCGGTAGGCCTCGCGCAGCAACTCGTGGACCCCGCCCGCGGTGACCGCGGTGTCGAATCCCTGCTCCTCGACGGTCGCTCCGACGATCAGGCGACCGTCGGGGCGGGGGACGAGGTAGACGCGCTCGGAGGAGACGATCCGCCGGCAGGGCGCCACTCCGTCATGGGCACGCAGCTCGAGGATCTGGCCCTTGACCGGGCGCACCGGCGGGCGGGCGGAATCCGGCAGCCAGCGCGCCTGCGCCGACCATGCCCCGCCGGCGAGGATGACGGCGGCCGCTCGCAGCTCCCTGCCGGCCGCGGTGCGCACGCCGGCGATCCGTTCGCCGTCGAGCAGCGTCGCCTCCACCTCGGTCCCGACCAGCAGCTCGACACCGTCCTCGGCTTCGAGCGCGGCCAGCAGCGCCGCGGCGAGCGCCCGCGGATCGACCGAAGCCTCGTCCGACGCATGGACGCCGCCGTTGAAGGACGGCGTCAGGCCCGGCTCCAGCTCGCGACAACGGCGGGGCGGCAGCCATTCGGCGCCGAGGCCGAGCGAGCGCTGCAGCTCGTGCACGCGGCGCAGCTCCGCCGCCTCGTCGCGGTCGAGCGCGATGTGCAGGGCGCCGTCGCGCCGGTAGCCGGTGGCGACCCCACTAGCCGCCTCCAGCTCGGCGACGAAGCCCGGGTAGAGCTCCGCCGCCGCCAAGGTCATCTTGAGCAGCTCCGGCTCGCCGAAGGCGAGCTCGCCGACCGGGGCCAGCATCCCGGCCGCGACCCGCGTCGCCCCAGCGGGAGGGCGGGAGCGCTCGATCACGGCAACCCGCGCGCCGCGCCGCGCCGCCCGCCAGGCGCAGGAGAGGCCGATCACACCGCCTCCGACGATCACCACGTCATAAGCGCTTGGCTGCTCGTAGGTGCCGTTGATCATTCTTGCCTCCGCCGGCATTACCCGGATCAGGTCCAGACGGTCGGCGGCCTCGATGCCGCCCTCTCAGCCTCGGTGCCCGAAAGGCGCCAACGGCTCCCGTTACATCTCCGATGCTACCCCTCTCGCCCAGCAGTCAAGCCATAATCGCTCTATGAGCTTGGCGATGCCCGAGGATCGCGGTCCGTTGCGACGCGAGCGGCTGCGCACCGCGCGCCTCTACTTCGTCTGCGAGGCGATGCCCGGTGGGCGCGACCCCGAAGCGCTGCTCCACGCCGCCCTGGTCGGCGGCGTCGACATCGTCCAGCTGCGCGAGAAGAAGCTGGGACGCGACGAGATCGAACGCTCGGCGCAGACCTTCCGCCGCCTCTGCGACACCTACAGCGCCCTCTTCATCGTCAACGACGATCCCTACCTGGCGCGGACCTGCGACGCCGACGGAGTCCACGTCGGCCAGGACGACATCGCCGCGGCCGAGGCGCGCGAGGCGCTCGGCCCGGAGGCGATCGTCGGCCTCTCGACCCACTCCGAGGAGCAGCTGGCGGCGAGCGCGGAGCAGCCCGTGGACTACGTGAGCGTGGGACCGGTCTGGGAGACGCCGACCAAAGCGGGACGGCCCGGCGTCGGCCTCGGCCTGGTCGAGCACGCCGCCGCCGATGCCCCCCATCCCTTCTTCGCGATCGGCGGCATCGACACGACCAACGCGGCCGAGGTGGTTGCGGCCGGAGCGCGCCGACTTGGCGTCGTGCGGGCGATCCGCGACTCGGCGGACCCCGCGGCGGTTGCCGAAGCACTGCGCGGCGCCCTTGCCGCGGTCGGCGAGGCGGCCCCCGGTGCCTGACCCCTCCCCCCCGCGCAAGCGCAAGCAGCGCGGTGGCGATGCCCCCACCCCGCGCGAGCGCATGGAGCATGGCTACGCCCGCGCCGAGGAACGCAACCAGGAGATCCGCGAGAACCTGCCGCCGCTGGCCGAGGGCGAACGACCGCTGGCGGTGACGATCGGCGCCGTGATCGCCGCCCTCGTCGCCGCCTCGATCGTCGCCGGCTACGTGGCGGGAGTGAAGGTCGAAGGCAGCAAACCCCACTTCGTCCAGGTGCTCGCCCCGGCCCTGCTGATGGGAATCATGGCCTGGGGCATGTGGCGGGCCCGCTACTGGGCCGTGCTCGGCTTCCAGCTGCTGCTCGTCTTCCTCATCTTCAGCGCCGTCTTCGGGCTCGCCGTGCAGGTGTCGACGCTCGCCCAGTTCGCCGCGACCTTCGGTCTGCTCGTCGTCGCCGGCAGCCTCTTCTACTTCATGGTCAAGGCGATGGCCCGCATACAAATGCCTTCCAGGGAGTAGACGGCGGCGGGCGTTCTATAGGCTGAGGCTCGTGGCCGATTCATACGACGTAATCGTCATTGGCGGGGGCCCTGGCGGCTACGTCGCCGCGATCCGCTCGGCACAGCTCGGCAAGAAAACCGCCGTTGTCGAGCGCGACAAGCCGGGCGGGCGCTGCCTCAACTACGCCTGCATCCCAGCCAAGACGATCCTGCGCAGCGCCGAGATCTACGACCAGGCGCGGGGCAGCGCCGAGCTGGGTGTCGTCGCCAAGGACGTCTCGGTCGACTGGGACGCGCTCGGCAAGCGTCGCGCCGCGGTCTCCGACTCGCTCTCCAGCGGTGTGAAGATGCTCTGGGACAAAAACAAGGTGACGACGATTGCGGGCGACGGCTCGCTGACCGCCGAGGGCAACGTCCAGGTCGGCGACGACGTCTACGAGGCGGGCACGGTGGTGCTCGCTACCGGCTCGGTCGCGTTGCCGATCCCAGGTGTCGAGTTCGGCGACCGCGTCCTCGACACCTGGGGCACCTGGTCGCTGGCCGAGCAGCCGAAGAAGATCGCCGTCGTCGGCGCCGGCGCATCGGGCTGCGAGATCGCCTCCGCCTACGGCCGCTTCGGCACCGAGGTGCTGCTGATCGAGATGCTCGACCAGATCCTCCCGGCCGAGGACAAGGACATGGCGCGCGTGGTCGAGCGGGCCTTCAAAAAGCAGAACATCACGATCTCCACCGGCGCCCCGGTCGAGAACGTCGAGGCGGGCGGAAACTCGGTCAAATTCACCTACGGCGACAACTCGGCCGAGGTCGACTACCTCTGCGTCGCCGGCGGCCGCTCCGCCGACGTCGAGGGGCTCGGGCTGGATGCGGCCGGGGTCAAGCTGACCGACCGGGGCAAGGTCGAGGTCGACGAGTTCGGCCGCACCTCCAACCCCAAGGTCTACGCGATCGGCGACCTGGTCCACGCCAAGGCGCTCGCCCACAAGGCTTCCGAGGAAGGTGTGGTCGCGGTCGAGCATGCCGCTGGCGCGTCGACCCATCCCGTCGACCAGAACCTCGTCGCCGGCGCCACCTTCTGCCATCCGCAGGTCGCCAGCGTCGGGCTCACCGAGGCGGCGGCGAAGGAGGCCGGGCACGACGTCAAGGTAGGCAAGCTGAAGCTGGGGGCGGTCGGCGGCGCGACCGTCTACGACGACAAAGACGGCCAGGTCAAGCTGGTGGTCGACTCCAAGTACGGCGAGATCCTTGGCGCCCACATCGTCGGCAACCGCGCCTGCGACATGATCGCCGAGCTGGTCGCGACGATGGCGCTGGAGGGCGGCTACCAGGAGCTGGCGCAGATCGTCCATCCGCACCCGACGATCTCCGAGGCGATCTTCGAAGCGGCACGGGCAGTCGATGGCTGGGCCACCCACTCCTAGGGCGACTTTCTACTTTGACCTGGGGTCGCCCTACGCGTACCTGACCGCGGAACGGATCAGCGGGCTGTTCACCGACGCCGAGCTGGAGCAGCCGGAGTGGCAACCGATCCTGCTCGGCGGGCTGTTCCAGCGCTTCGGGCGCGAATCGTGGGCAAACGGCCCCGGGCGCGAGGAGGGGATCGCCGAGGTCGAGCGCCGCGCCAGGGACCTCAGCCTGGCACCGCTCGTCTGGCCCGATCCCTGGCCCGGCAACATGCTCTTCGCGATGCGCGTCGCCACCTTCGCCAAGCAGACCGGCCGCACCGTCTCCTTCGCCCTCGCCGCTTTCCGCCAGGCCTTCGCCGCCGGTCGCGACCTGGGCGAGCACGACAACGTGCTGATCTCGGCCGCCGCCTGCGAGCTGCACCCCAACGCTGTCAGCAAAGCCGCCGGCACCGAAAGCGTCAAGAACGCCTTGCGCAAGGCGACCGACCAGGCCGCCGAGGCAGGGGTGATCGGCGTCCCCTCCCTGCGCGTCGGCGACGAGGTCTTCTGGGGGGACGACCGGCTGGAGGAGGCGGTCGAGGCCGCGAGCTAAGGTGAGCGTCAATGGCCGATCTGCCTGACGCCGCCACCTGTTACGAGCTGCTCGCGCGGATGGCGCTGATCCGCCGCTTCGAGGAGGAGGCGGGACGCCAGTACCAGCGGGCCAAAGCGGGCGGCTTCCTCCACCTGGCGATCGGCGAGGAGGCGACGATCGTCGGCACCACCTCGGTGATGCGCGACGAGGACTACCTGATCGGCACCTACCGCACCCACGGTCACGCGATCGCCCGCGGCACCGATCCGGAGCGAGTGATGTCGGAGCTGTTCGGCCGGGTCGGCGGGACCAGCGGCGGGCGCGGTGGCTCGATGCACATCTTCGACCGCGAGCGGCGCTTCATGGGCGGCTACGGGATCGTCGGTGGCAACCTGCCGATCGCTGCCGGGCTGGCCCTCTCCTCCGAGTACAAGGGCGAGGACGCGGTCACCGTCTGCATGTTCGGCGACGGCGCCTCCAACACCGGCAACTTCGGCGAGACGATGAACCTGGCGGCGCTCTGGCAGCTGCCCGTTTTCTTCCTCGTCGAGAACAACCTCTACGGGATGGGGACCTCGGTCGAGCGCCACTCCGCCCAGACCGACCTCTCCAAGAAGGCGGAGGGCTACGGCATCCCCGGCGAGCGGATCGACGGGATGGACGTGATCGCCGTTCGCGAGGGCGTCGCCGAGGGGATCCGCCAGGCCCGCGAGGAGCGCCGCCCGACCATCCTCGAGGCCTTCACCTACCGCTACCGCGGCCACTCCGCCGCCGACCCCGAGGTCTACCGCGAGCGCGAGGAGGTCGAGGAGTGGCAGCAGAAAGACCCGATCGAGGTCTTCGCGCGGCGCTGCGTCGAGGCCGGCGTGCTCGGCGAGCGCGAGGTGCGGCAGGTCCGCGACAAGGCCGATGAGCGGGTGAAGGCGGCCGTCGAGGCCGCCGAGGCCTCGCCCGAACCGGCGCTAGACAGCCTTTACGAAAACCTCTACGTGGTCGACGAGCAGAGCGGCTGGTACGCGGTCGACGAGCGCAGCCCGGAGCCGCACAGGGGCGAGCGCGAGGAAGAGGAGATGCCGGCGGCGGCACGCGAGCTGGCCGAGGCCGGCGCCGCCTACGCCGGGCAGCCGGACCGGCCACGTCCCCAGACGAGGCCGAATCCAGCAGAGGACGGCGATGCCCAGGAGGGAACCGAGCCCGAGGTGGCCGAAGAGGTCGAGGAGCGCGCGATCAACGAGGAGGCGGAGGCGGGCGACTCCGTCGAGCGGTTTTGGGAGAGGGAGCGCTGATGGCGACGCTGCGGATGCGCGAGGCGCTGCGCGACGCGATGGCCGAGGAGATGCGGCGCGACGAGGCGGTCTTCGTGATGGGCGAGGACGTCGGCGTCTTCCAGGGCGCCTTCAAGGTGACCGAGGGCCTGCTGGAGGAGTTCGGCGAGCGGCGCGTGCGCGACACGCCGATCTCCGAGAACACGATGGTCGGGGCCGGGGTCGGCGCGGCGATGGGCGGCCTGCGGCCGGTGGTCGAGCTGATGACGGTCAACTTCGCGCTGCTGGCGCTGGACCAGATCGTCAACCACGCGGCGGCGATCCCCTACATGTTCAACGGCCAGGCGCGGGTGCCGATGGTGATCCGCATGCCGGGCGGTGGCGGCCACCAGCTCGGCCCCACCCACTCGCACAGCTTCGAGGCGCTCTTCCTGCAGGTCCCGGGGCTGCTCGTCGCCTGCCCCTCGACCCCGGCCGACGGCAAGGCGCTGCTGAAGGCGGCGATCCGCGACGACAACCCGGTGATCTTTATCGAGCACGAGGGCCTCTACGGGGTGCGCGGCGAGGTCGCCGAGAACGGCGACGGCGAGGTGCTGCGCTTCGGCGAAGCGGCGGTGCGCCGCGAGGGGGGCGACGTGACCGTCATCGGCCTGCTCAAGATGGCCCACGTCGCCGAGGAGGCCGCGCGGACGCTCTCGCACGAGCACGGCGTCGAGGCCGAGGTGATCGACCCGCGCACGTTGCGCCCGCTCGACCTCGACACGATCCTCGCGTCGGTGCGCAAGACGAACCGGGCCGTGATCGTCGAGGAGGGCTGGCCGCACGGCGGCGTCGGCGCCAACCTGGCCACCCTGATCACCGAGCAGGCCTTCGATCATCTCGACGCGCCGGTGCAGCGAGTGACGGGTGCCGACGTGCACATGCCGTACTCGAAGCGGCTCGAGCAGGCGGCGATCCCGCACGAGGAGCACGTCGTGCAGGCGGCCTTGGCGGCGCTGGAGGGTTCGCTATGACGCGGGGATCGGAGGTGCCTCGTCAGCTGCCCACCACCGCCCTTCGGGCGGTGGAATCTGGTGCCGCTTCGCGGCACGGGATTACCCTGCCGGGGCCGCTTCGCGAGGCACTGTCGAGACACGCCAGATCCCCTCTCGCAAACGGTCGCGGGGAGACCGCCAATGGCTGACGTGGTCATGCCTAGATTGTCCGACTCGATGGAGGAGGGGACGGTTCTGCAGTGGTTCAAAGCCGTCGGCGATGAGGTTGCGGTGGGCGACGAGCTGGTCGAAATCGAGACGGATAAGGCGAATATGGCCTACGAAGCTGACGTTGCTGGGACCTTGAGCGAGATCTTGGTGCCCGAGGGCGAGACGGTCGCCATCGGCACCCCGATCGCGCGGGTCGGCGAGTCGGACGAGGGTTCTGGGGGCCCAGCCGTGGACGAGCAAAGGACCAGCGCCTCAGCCGCGGGTCCTGTCGCGGGGGTGGGGGGGGCGCTGCGGGCGGGCCACAGTCCGTCCTCGACCCCCCCCACCCCCGCACCACCCACGGAGGAAGGCAATGGGCACCGGACTAAAGCTTCCCCGCTGGCGCGTCGGATCGCTGAGGAACGGCAGCTTGATCTGAGCCAGCTTCACGGCTCGGGGCCGGGTGGCCGGATCGTCAAAGCGGATGTCGAGCGCGCATCTTCCACGGGTGGCGTGGCGGAGGGGGTGTCCGAGCGGGCGCGGCGTCCTCTTCCTCGCCCCGCCGGCTCGGCGAGAGCCGCATCGCCGCCCGGCGAGGAACCCAGCGCACGGTCGAACACCCCCTCCGTCGCGGCGGGACCCGCGGCCGAAACGGCCAAGGGCCAGACCACCTACGAAGAGCTTTCGAAGACGCAGCAGGTGATCTCGCGGCGGATGTCCGAGTCGAAGGCGACTGCGCCTCATTTCTACTTACGGGCCTCTGTTGACATGAGTCGTGCAGTCGAGGGACGTACGCTGGTGAAAGCTGGGGCGGCCGAGGGTGACGTCGTGCCTTCGTTCAACGACATGGTGGTCAAGGCATGCGCGCTGGCGCTGCGCGAGCATCCGCGGGCCAACGGGGCCTACCGCGACGGGCGCTTCGAGCTCTATTCGCGGGTGAACGTCGGGGTCGCTGTGGCGGCCGAGGATGCGCTCGTCGTTCCAACCGTGTTCGACGCCGATCGCAAGGGGCTGCGACAGGTCGCCTCGGAGTCGCGGGCGCTGGCCGGCAAAGTGCGTGAAGGGCAGATCACGCCGCCGGAGCTCTCCGGCGCGACCTTCACCGTCTCCAACCTGGGGATGTACGGGATCGACGGCTTCTCCGCCGTGATCAACCCGCCGCAGGCGGCGATCCTCGCCGTCGGCGCGATCGCCGAGCGGCCCATCGTCCGCGACGGCGAGATCGCCACCGCCCACCTGATGCAGGTCGACCTGGCCTGCGACCACCGCATCCTCTACGGCGCCCCCGCGGCCGAGTTCCTGGCCCGGGTCAGAGCCCTCCTCGAAGAGCCGCTCTCCCTCGCCCTCTAGAGAACTTCTGTCGCCTTGTAGTGCCTATAGGCATCAAAAGGCGACAGAAGTCCATGTTCAGCAGGTCTTGCGGGCGCCGGTGACTGCATTCCAGGCCCGGCCCAGCGAAAAGTCGGCTGCTACGCGGAAGATGCCGGGGTGGCTTGCCCGGGCCAGGGTCCACTCGCCGTGGCGGACCAGGCAGCCGTTGCCGCGTTCGATCGACCAATAGGGCGTGAAGGCGACGCGGACGAGGAACTCGCCGGGACGGGTCACGTCGAGGGCGAAGCCGCTGTGGCCTACCGAACGGATGTGTGCGGCGCCGGTGCCGAGTGCCTGTACCAGCGGCGCCGGGTCGCGCACCTCATACACACGCCAGTGGGCGTCGCTCCAGCGGGGCTCCAGGTAGGGCGGGTTGCTGAGGATCAGGCGACGCTCGGCGACCGAGGAGTAGTCGAGCGGCGCGTCGGGCAGCGCCACATAGCGGATCGCGTTGGCGTGCAGCCAGCCTCGGTAGGCGCGATCGGTGAGCGCCTCTTCGCCGTCATAGAAGATGTCGTCGCGGGTCGTGTCGAGCTGGCGCAGCCAGCCGCGGGCCAGTTCGAAGCCAGGCGCCAGGTACGCCGACTCCCAGTGATTCGCCGTCGGCGGCACCTCGATCCGGGCGGCGGCACCATCGTGGCCGCGCAGCCAGGTAGCGACGGGAGTGAAATAGGTCGAGGCGGTCGAGGGGTCGCCGACGCTGCGCGCGATCTGATTGACGCTCGCCGTCACCTGCCAGTAGAGGCCGCCGGCCAGCGCCAGCGAGAGCAGCAGCATCGAGGCGCGTGAGAGACGCGGCCGGTGGGCAAGCATCACCGCGGCCAGGACAGGTCCGCCGAAGAGGGCGCCGAGCCGGACCGCGTTGCCGCCCATCGGGTTCGGTGCGAGCACGAGCACGGTCGCGGCCAGCACGTAGGCGATCAGCACGCGGCGCAGCTGCCTCTCCTCCACCGCTAGACCCCGAGTCAGCAGCAGCGCCCCCCCGCACCAGAGCGGGATCGCCACATAGGACGAGAAGGCGAAGGGGAACTGGCCGGATTCGGGGAAAGCGAGGTTGGGGATCAGGGTCAGGGCGAGAGCTATCGAGGCGACCCAGGCGGCTGCTGGCCCTCGGGTCCTGTCGTGGGGAAGGGGGTGTCCGGTCGTGCGCTGGGTTCCTCGCCGGGCGGCGGTGCTTCTCTCGCCGACCAGACTGGGCGAGGAACATGACGCCGCGCCCGTCCGGACACCCCCTTCCCCATGCCACCCGCGGATTAGGCGCCTGAGCTGAATGGCCGGATCCCAGCCGCCCGCGAAGACGACGCCGGCCAGGAAGCCTGCCGCGACCGGGCTGGAGAGGGCACAGGCTGCGGAGGCCGCCAGGGCCCAGGGGGTGCGCTGCAGTTGCAGCGCTCGCAGCGCGGCGAGGCCGAAGGAGACGCCGAGGGCAAAGGTGAGCTGGCCGTCGGCGAGCAACGTCACCACGCCGGCGGCGAACCAGAGCGTCGCCCAGCGGGCCGCCTCGCCCCAGCGGTCGCGGACGAGGCGGTCGAAGAAGTAGGAGGAGGCGATCACGGCGACGGTCCCGACCAGACGGGGGCCGAGCAGGGCGGCCAGCGGCGGGAAGAGGACGCTGTAGGTGAGGGTGTAGTGGCCGCCGTACCAGCTGCCGTTCCAGATCGCCAGGCCACCGCGCTGAAACAGCTCGGTGCGGAAGACCTGGGCCGCGAGGTCGCCGACCTGGGGGTTCCAGGCGAGCATCGCCGCGGCCAGCGCGGCACTGAGCGCCACGGCCGGAAGCCAGTCGGGTCGGAGGAGCTTTGACTGGAACGGGGCCATCGGCGAGGGCCGCAAAGAATAGGGCGGCCGCATGCGAGGATTTCAAGGGTGACTAAAGAAATCCTGGTAGTCCGCTGTGGGCTCGTCCCCTACGAGGAGGCGCTGGTCGCCCAGCGCTGGCTGCAGAACGCCCGCCATGAGGGCGAGGTTTCCGATGTGCTGTTGCTGCTCGAGCACCCACCCGTCTACACGCGCGGCCGCCGCTCCAGCGACGAGGAGCTACCGATGCAGCGCCAGTGGTATGAGATGCAGGGGATCGAGGTCCGCGACACCGACCGCGGCGGTCGGGTCACGTACCACGGGCCCGGGCAGCTGGTCGCCTACCCGATCGTCTCGTTGAAGCCCTATGGCGACGACGTCCATGAGTACGTGCGGCGTCTGGAGCGGGTGGCGATCGGGGCGCTGGGCGAGCATGGCGTCGAGGCGGGGACGATCGAGGGGCTGACCGGCGTCTGGACCGAGGGAGAAACGCCCGGGCCGGAAGCCGGCATCGACGCGGCGCGCAAGATCGGCTCGATCGGCATCCACGTCAGCCGCGGCGTCACCACCCACGGGCTGGCGATCAACGTCAACAACGACCTGCAGCCGTTCGAGTGGATCGTCCCCTGCGGGATCGACAACTGCCGGGTCACCTCGCTCGGCCGCGAGCTGGGCGCCGAGCAGGACCTCACCGCCTTTGCCGACACCGTCGCCGCCCGTTACGGCGAAGTCTTCGAGCGGACCGCCACCGCCATCGAACCCGCGGCCCTGGGTCTCGACAGCGCTAGGCTCGGGATCACATGAGCAAGATTGTCGAGCGCGTCCACGTCACCCGCTCCCGCGCCAAGCCGGGCGGGAGCGCGGCGGAATGGGACGGCGCCGTCCCCTTCCGCCGCGCGCGCAAGCCACCCTGGCTGAAGGTCCCGGCGCCCGGCGGGCCGACCTACCGGCGGCTGAAGGCGACGATCGGCAGCGACAACCTGCACACCGTCTGCGAGGAGGCCAACTGCCCCAACGTCGGCGAGTGCTGGGAGCGCGGCACCGCGACCTTCATGATCCTCGGCGACGTCTGCACCCGCCGCTGCGGCTTCTGCAACGTGAAGACGGGGGTGCCGAGCTGGAACGACCCGTTGGAGCCGCTGCGCGTCGCCAACCAGGTGAAGAAGATGGGCCTTCGCCACGCGGTCGTCACCTCGGTCGACCGCGACGACCTGCCCGACTACGGGGCGAGCGCCTTCGTCGGCGTGATCCGCTCGATCCGCATGCAGGCCCCCGGCTGCAAGGTCGAGATCCTCACCCCCGACTTCCGCGGCCAGGAGATGCCGCTGGCCAAGGTGATCCACGAGCGGCCCGACGTCTTCAACCACAACGTCGAGACGGTGCCGCGCCTCTACCCGAAGGCGCGGCGTGGCTCCAAGTTCCTGCGCTCGGCGCGGGTGCTGCGGATGGCGAAGGAGATGGGCGGCGCCGACGTCGTCACCAAGTCGGGGCTGATGGTCGGGCTGGGCGAGTCCTTCGAGGAGATGGTCGAGACCTTCGGCATCCTGCGCGAGCACCGCGTCCAGGTGCTGACCGTCGGTCAATATCTACGGCCGACCGAGGACCACCTGCCGATCGAGCGCTACTGGCACCCCGAGGAGTTCGAGGCGCTGGAGCGCGAGGCCTACACGATGGGCTTCGAGTCGGTCGCCGCCGGACCGCTGGTCCGCAGCAGCTACCACGCCGATCAGAATCTGCCGCAACCGGCCGCGGCCGGCTAGGCCTTCGGCCAGAGCGTCTGCAGCACGCCGAGGGCGTTCGTCCACATGATCCGTTCGGCGTTCTCGTCGCCGTAGCGCGCCTGCAGCGCCTGCTCGATCAGCACCAGGTCGGCAGGAGTCTCCAACCCGCTCATCGTCGGTTTGATGAAGCCGTCGAAGTCGGTCCCGAGGGCGACGTGCTCGTAGTCGCCGGTCACCTCGGCGATCTTGTCGATGTGCCTGAAGATGACGTCGAGCGACTCGCTGAGCGTCGTCGTGTGCTCGCTGCGGATGCCGTCGTTGAGCTGGTGCTGGGCCATGATCAGGCCGACGACGCCCTTTCGCCGTCTGATCTTGAGCAGGATCTCCTCGTCGCACATGTACTGCTGGGTGCCGAAGCGATAGCCGGCGTGGGTCGAGATCACCGGCATCTCGGCGGCGGGGTCGAGCTCGTCGAGGAGGGCGAGGGTCTCCCTGATCCCCGGTGGGTCCATGTGACTGAGATCGATCAGGATGCGGTTGCGGACAAGACCGCGCACGACCGCTTTGCCGCGCGGCGTCAGGCGCGGCTCGCCGCGCTGGGGGAAGACGAAGTCATAGAGCGAGTCGGGGAGGAATGGCAGCGCGTTGGCGTTGGTCGCGACCTGGCGGAAAAAGAGGTGGGCGACGGTCACGTAGCCGACGCCGCGGCGAGCCAGCTCGGCGCAGTTGGCTTCGATTTCCTCGTCGGTATCGCCAAGCAGACAGCCACCCTCGACCGCGTGGACGAGGGCCGTAGCCCTGGCGGCGACGGCCTGGTCCAGCTCGGCGCGGTTGTGCACCAGGCGCAGCTGCCCGGGATCCTGAGTCGCCACCTCGCGCTCGACCGTCTCGAGATCCACGATCAGCTTGGGGAAGTAGCTCGAGTCCGGCGCCGCCGCGTATGGCTTGCTCAGATCCATCTCCTCGAAGGGGCCCAGGAGGACCGACATCGCCAGGCCCACCCCACCCGCACGCAGGGTCTCGGGGGTGATCCGGTAGCTGCCGTCCCAGCTGGGGAAGTTGCCGACTTTGTTGGCGACCCGCAGGACAAACGCGCGGATACGGTCGCCGAGCGTCGCCCCGCCCTTCTTCCTCATCTGCTTGGCCGCCGTGTCCGGATCGACCCCGTCGATCACCCGCATCGGGTAGTGCGCGTGGAGGTCGGCGATCATGGCGCGCCAGCCTAGACGAACCTGGATTGTAAAGTCAAAGCTGTGTAGTTCGGTGCGGCGACGCTATTGTGGCGCTGAGATGGCCGCCACCGTGAAGACCGTCGCTGAAGTGCTCGCGCGCCTCGAAGCGATCGATGCCGCGCTGCCGCCCAGCGACGGCGTCAAATGGTTCAACAAGCTCTACCTCGAAGTGACGCAACAGGTGGAGAAGGCGGTGCCGGCCGAGCACCAGGCGGCGCCCGGCTTCCTCGCGGCGCTCGACGTCGTCTTCGCCGCGCGTTACTTCGCCGCCTTCGATGCGGCGGGCAACGGCGCGACGCTGCCGGCCGAGTATCCGTTCCACGCCTGGAAGCCACTGTTCGAGGCGCGCTTCGCGACCGGCGTCGCTCCAGTCCAGTTCGCGCTGGCCGGGATGAACGCGCACATCAACCACGATCTCTCGATCGTCATCTGCGAGGCCTGCGCCGCGCGCGGGACCGAGCCGAGCGACGACGGACCGGAGCACACGGACTACCAGTCGGTGAATGGCCTGATCGCGAAAGTGGAGAAGAAGATGAAGGCGTGGATGATGACCGGGCTGCTGAAGGAGCTCGACCTCGCCTTCAACCCGGTGGACGACGTCGTCGCGGTCTGGGATGTGGGAAAGGCACGCGACGCAGCCTGGGTAGGTGCGGAGGTGATCTGGTCCCTGCGCAAGCTGCCGCCGCTGCGCGGCGACTACGAAGCGGTGAACGATCGGGCGGTGGGCTTCGCCGGGCGAGCACTGCTCACCCCGGTTGGGTTGGCGGGGTAGCTCGGCGAGTCCTTGAGTGGAGCCAGCCGGGCTCGAACCGGCGACCTCCGCCTTGCAAAGGCGGCGCTCTTCCAGCTGAGCTATGGCCCCTCGCCTGAAGTGTAGGACGGGCGAATCGAGTCCGCCGCCTACTCAGTCGTCGAAGTCAAAGTCTTTGGGAGGTTTCTGCTCGAACCAGAGCTGGTCGTCCTCGGGGGCCTCCTCGAGGAAGTCGGGGGTCTCCTCGAGCACGTCCTCGTCAGGGCCGGGTGCCGGCTTCTCGGCCTCCGGCTCCGCCTCGGAGGCGGATTCGGGCTCGAAGACGGCGTCCTCCTCTTCCTCCTCGACCTCGACCGGCGCCTCCAGCGCCTGGTCGAGCTCGTCGGAGAGGCGCTTCTCGTCCCAGAAGTCGTCGTCCTCTTCATCCTCGATGAGCGGCTCGGGGGCGTCGTCGTCGAGGCCGGCGAGCGGATCGACCGGGGCCAAGCGCGGCTCTTCCATCTCCTCTTCGACCAGCTCCTCCTCAGATGGCGCCTCGGCCTTCGAGGCGGCGAGCTCCTCCTCGATGTCGAACATCTCGGTCGGCTGCTCGGCGATCGCCTCACGCTCCTCGGTGGTCGGGCCGGTCGAGATCTCAGGCTCGGGGGGTGGCTCGGGCACGGCCTCGTGTTCCATCGCCGGCGACTCCTCCTCGGCGGGTGGCTCAGGCTCAGGAGCGCTCTCCTCGGGCTTGGAGGGCGGCGCCTCCTGTAGGTCGGCGATCTCGGCGCGCCCGGAGCGGCGTCCCGTCGCCTCCTCGGCCTCGGGCGCGGCTTGGCGAGGCGCAGCCTCGGCGGCCGTCTCAGGCTCCAGATCGGGCTGCGACATGAATTCGGTCGGCGCCTCGGCAAGCGGATCCGGCGCCGATCCCTCGTCGCCGGGTCGCTCCGCAGCGCCAAAGGCCTCGTCCTCGAGCTGCTTCAGCTCGTCATCAGCGGCCCCGTGCTGGCGCTTCAGCTCTAAGTGCTCTTTGATCGCGTCGTCGAGAATGCCCATTGCAGATCCCTGGGGAACCTAAAGACTATGCGGTTATCCTTGTGCTTGCGCGGCCTCTGGGACGATCCTCCCAGCCACGCACGAGGGGCTATAGCTCAGCTGGCAGAGCGCCTGGATCGCACCCAGGAGGTCGGCGGTTCGAATCCGCCTAGCTCCATGATTTGAAGTCCCTGCACGTGGCCGGTTTGTGGTTGGTGCCGGGGCACTACGGTCAGCGCCAGCGGCGCTCAGGTTCGGGCACGAGTGCCTGAAAACGTGGCGATGCGCGGGGATTAGCGGCGATTCACGCCGATTCGGACTCGCTTTCGTGCGCGAGCGGAGCTACGGTCGGCGAGCAAACTGAACAGTGCCCCGGCGGCGCTCGACACGCCCCGGGGCCGGCACCGAAGAGCACGTCTTCGATGCGCAGAGAACGCTACTCGCCGAAGTACTCCGGCGAGGCATCGCAGCGGGCTCTTCGGTGCCCTACCGAAAGGAGGGCGCATGCCCGTCACGGCAACGATCACCAAAGACCAGCGCGACGGCCTCTACGAACTGGTCCGCCACCACCTCTACAGCATCGAGGACCTCTGGATCGCGTTCGGCCGAAGCCGGGACTACGCCACCGCCGAGCGCCTCGCTCTCGAGTTCGGCGAAGACTTCCGGCTGCTGACGGACATCGGCTGGGCCGCAGACGACGATCGCAAGAGCTTCGAGCTAACCATGCCGCCCCTCGACCTGATCGAACTGCTTCGGCGTCTCCACACGGAAGCCGAGAAAGTCCTGGTCGAGTCAGGCGCCGAGCGAAAGGCGAGCGAAGAAGACGCGAAGACCGACGAGCGCTTCCAGATCGGCCACGACGCCTGCGAGAAAGTCTTGGCCGATCTCGATCCGCGGAAGAGCGAAGTGGCATGAGCGCGGCCAAGAAGGGAAAGCGCCTTCGCCCCGGCGAGCTGGATGGCCAGGTGCTCGCCTACATGCGCAAGCACATGAACGACGGGCCGTTGACCGCAAGCGCGATCGGCAAGGGCATCGAACGCTCGGCCGGCGCCATCGCCAACTGCCTCGCTCGCCTCGCGAAGGACGGGAAGGTCCGCCAAGCCAAGCGACGACCGCGCGCCTACGCGCTCAAGACAGGAAAGCCGAAGTGACCGCGCTCGCACCCTGCAGTTTCTCGAGGGTCGAGGCGCAGGCCACAGGGAGGAACGAGGTCTCAGGTTGGGCTTCGTCCCTGCCTCGGCCCTCGAGAAACTGCAGGGTGCGACCGGGCCACCACGCCGAGACAGCGCCGCCGATCTCCGCTCTGCCCGACCGGGTCGGCAGGTGACCCGCCGACGTCAAGCGGAGCTCTAGAAGCGGGCGCTAGCCCGGCTGCGAGTCACTCGCTTGACGGCACCAGTGACGTTGATCCGCCAACGCAAGAGCTGCCGGCTGACCCCGTAGTAGTGCGCTGCCTGGTTGATGTTGATCTCATGGCGAATGATGTGAAGCGCGGCCTCCTCGGTGATCAGCAGCGCGGCACCGAGCCAGTTGGCTTCATCCTCCTCGTCCTCGTCCCAGTTCCGGCAGCCAGCGCCGTCGAAGGCGGGGCGGGGTGGGTGGAGCAACAGGCCGTGCGCGCACTCGTGGGCGATATCGCTGTGCTGTCGCCCACGGGAGTGAGCGTCGTTGTAAACAATCCCCCGGCGAGACCCGTCGAAGAGAGTCACAGCCGAGAAGGCGCCAGTGTCCACATTGGAGAGGTAGTGGACAGCATCGGGGATTGATTCGGTGAGCGACGAGAGCGGCACCACAGGGATGGCGAGTTGCTCGGCGAGGGCGAACGGGTTGAGCGGGTCGAGGGGCTCGAGGTCCAGCTCCTCGCGGACTTCGGCAGCGATTCGGTTCGCGTGGGCCTTAAAACCCCACCACAGCGCCATGGCGCATCACTTCCGTTTCCTGAACTGCTCGTAGGCGGTCTTAATCATTGTGTCGAGCGCCTCGGCGCCCTCGCGAGTCAGATTCTTGTCGCTGCGCAGATACGTCGAGGCCATCGCCAGGAAGCCCGGGTCCCCGCCTTCGTCCGGACCTTGGCCCCTTCGCATGAAGTCGTTGGCGTCAAGGTGGGCCCACTGGCAGAGCGCGGTGAGGCTGTCGACGTCGGGACGTCGGCCCTGGGCCATACGAGTAAGGGTTGAAGCACTAACTTCCGCCTTCCCAGCGACATCCTTCCAGCGCAGACCTTGTGATTGACGTGCTCCGTCGAGGGCCGCGTAAAACGCGTCGCTGTCGAAGAGCTTCCTCCCAGAAGCGCGAGCTGGCATAAGGGACCTCCTCCTTGCGGATTTCACTCTTGCAATCCGCCGTCTCGCTTGCAATCATGCTATTCGACTCTAGCAACAGCCCTGCAGGGGCGCAATGAACCCGAAGGAGGGTTCCACATGGAGCAGACGACAGAGCATGTGAAGGACGAGGGCAAGGAGAAGGAGAAGCTGGTCGAGATCACGGTGAACAACCGACCGGTCGAGGTGCCGAAGGAGACGACTGGCGCCGAGATCAAGGAACGCGCTGGCGTCGCCTCTGACTTCCAGCTCTTTCTGATCAAGGGCGACGAGGAGATCGAAATCGAGAACGACGAGCGGATCAAGGTCCACAAGCACATGGCCTTCAGCGCCACGCCGACCCTCGACCCCTCTTAGTCGATGCAGAAGCCCATTGCAGACGCTGTTGAGGATGTCAGCCGGGCTTTCCCCGAGCACCAGGTCACGGCCGAGGAGCTCGACGATGGCAGCGTCTGGGTGATCCTCCACAGCGTCGGCATCGGTGACGGCTGGAGCCGCCCGGAGATAAATCTGCGGGTCAAGCTCCTGCCAACCTTCCCCGACACCGAGCCCTACCCGTTCTATGCCGATCCCGGCCTGACCCGCGGCGACGGCGGTCAGTTTGGCCCGATCCAGCCAGGCGTTCAAATCGACGGCGAGACCCGAACCCAGATCTCGTTGAAGAAGAACGGACAGGCCAAGTTGCTGCCGGGCGAGGATCTCGGGACACGATTCTGGGCGGTCATCCGCTGGCTGAGGAATCCGCGATGACCTGGCAGATCACCATCACCCAGCGCGACTACGACGAACTCCACCGGTATCTCTTCCGGCCCGACCGTGACGAGCACGCCGCCTTCCTCTACGCTGGGCTGCACCGTGGCGCCGACCGCAATCGGCTCTTGGTGCGACGGATCGTCCCCGTCGCCGACGAAGACTTCGTTCCCAGCGAGCGTGGCGCCTACCGGGCGATCAAGGCCAAGGCCATTGCCCGCGCCGGCCGCAAGTGCGCTGAAGAGGGCCTGTGCTTGATCTGGGTGCACAGCCACCCCAACTCGGGCCGCTCGGTTGGGTTCAGTCCCGATGACCTAGACAGCCACGCCCGGGCACACCCGGCGATGATCGACATGACCAAGGGACTGCCAGTGGCCGGCTTGGTGCTCGGCGAGGCCAGCGCGGCCGCCGAGGTCTGGGCGCTGGACGAGGAGCCAATGCGGATTGAGTCGATGCGAGTCATCGGTCGACACATCCGCGATTTGCGCCCCCGACCGCTGAAGACTGGCGATGTCGAGGAGCGATTCGACCGCCAGGCACTGCTCTTCGGTAGCGAGGGCCAGGCAATCCTTCGGCGTCTCAAGGTCTGCGTCGTAGGCGGGGGCGGGGGCGGATCGCTGATCGTGCAGTCGCTGGCGCATCTGGGCGTCGGCGGCATCCAGATCATCGACTTTGATCACGTGAGTCGGTCGAACCTGTCCAGGATCGCTGGGTCGACCCCTGCCGATGCCGCCGGGCGCCGACTGAAGATTAAGGTGCTCGAAGAGATGGTCGCTCGTATCGACCCGGAGATCGAGGTCGATGCGATCAATGGCGACATTACCCATGCTGACACAGCCCGCCTGATCGGCGATGCGGACGCCGCCTTCCTGGCTACCGACACGATCCTGGCTCGCTACGCCTTCAATGTGATCGTCCACCAGTATCTGGTGCCTGGCTTCCAGGTCGGTGCCAAGGTGACCACCGATTTGGCAACCGGTCTGGTCGAGCAGGTCCACGTCATGAACCGACCGTTGCTCTTTCAGGGCGGCTGCCTTAGCTGCGCCGGCGCCATCCCGCCCGACCGGTTGAAGCGAGAGCAAGAGTCGATGGATGAACGCGCTGCCCAGGACTACGTTGGCGATAGTGAGGTTCCAGACGAGCAGGTTGAAGACCCGAGCGTGATCACACTGAATTCGATCTCGACGTCGTTGGCCATGACAGATTTCCTGTTCGCTTTCACCGGGCTGATGGCCCCAGCGGCCGACCTCTCCCACCGCGTCTACTACCCGCAGACCCGCGAGCTGCGCCGGCGCGACGTGTCGATCAAGGACGGCTGCCGTTGGTGTAACCGCGATCACCGCTACACCCAGTTTGCGGCCGGCGATCTCCTTGAGCTCCCGCTACGCAAGCGGCAAGCGGCGAACGCGCCCGCACCCACCGAGCCAAAATCGCGGCATCGGCGTTTCCGGCGACTTCGCGCCATCATCGACCGGATCCTCGGCCGTTAGCGCCGGATCGCACCTGGAATCGGCTGAGACGGTCTGTCTTCGCCGGCCCGCGAAAACATCTGGCCTTCCCTTCACGCAAGATGCGGCGCGCCGACGTGCGGACTCAATTGACCACGGAACCGAGGACGCTGAGGAGGGTTCCGAGCACGAAAAGGATGGTGCCGCATGCCTGCAAGGTGACGGAAGTGCGCTGAAAAATCTTCCGCTCCTGCTCGGTTTCCTGATGTCGCTGCTCCAATTCGGCCCGAGCCGCCCTCAGTTCCTCGCGCATCTCGTCAAGGCCCTTTTCGAAGGCGGCGCGATGTTCGTCTACTTCCTCGTCCAGGCGCTCGAAGTTCTTTTCGAGGACGGAGGTCCGCTCCTTGAGATCGGCGTCCTCGCCGACGCCACTCCGCACCTTGATTCGGCCTGCCATGTCAACCGTCCCGACTGCGGCGTCCACGTGCAGCGTGTGGTCCTTGGACATGCGCAATAGTCGGCGTATCCGCCCCTTCCAGCGTTCGAGGAACTGCGGGGTGCCGTACTCGTGGCGCTGGATTCGATACAGGTCGTACGCGATCAGCCCGAAGCCGAAGACCTCAAGCGTGCCACCCGCGATCGTTAGTGCTGCGCATCCCACGGCGAAGGACGCTAGCGAGCATCGATGCAAGCGCGCTCTTGAATCGACCGTGGCGCAGCGCGTAATGCCAGTGCCCGGCCAGCGATAGCGCGGCGCCGAGCATGACGACAACGAATCCGCTGACATTGCCGGTGACCGCAACGCCTACCGCCCCGGCAAGCATGAGCAGGGCGCCACACGCTCGCGCCAGCAGGCCCGCGAAGAGCCAGAGCCCGGCGAGGATGAGGATCGCGATGCCCAGCTCGGCGGGGATCATCGCTGCGCCTCCTGCGTGGGCGTGGGCAACTCGGCTGGCTCGATCGGGTCGCCGTTGACCAGCGCCTTCAACCGCGCCCGCTCGGCCGAGCCTCGGCGCATCATGTGGGTGTAGACGCGCAGGGTGAACTTGGGGTCGGTGTGGCCAAGCTGGGCCATCACCGAGGCCGGGTCCTCGCCGGTGGCGATCAGGATCGAGGCGAAGGTGTGGCGCAGCTTGTGGGGCGTCACGCCGCGCGGCAGGGGCGTCTGGCCGCGCTCTTCGAGCAGCTCGTCGGCGCGCTTTACGGCCGAGGCGAGGACGCGATTGCGCAGGTTGTCCTTGTCGCGGTGACCACCCGTCCCGGTGGGGAACACCGGATCGTCGGGGCCGCTGCGGTAGGCGCACGCCTTGTGGGCGGAGAGTTCGTCGCGCAGAAGAGGCAGCAGGACGATCTCCCGTAGCCCGGCCTGGGTCTTGGAGCGGCCTATGGAGATGCGGCCGTTGGCGAGATCGATGTCGCGCCAGCGCAGGTTGCATAGCTCGCCCGCCCGAGGTCCGGCGAGGAGCAGCGTGGCGATGATCGGGCGGCGGTCGTCGGTGAGCCAGCGCTTGTCGCGGTCGAGCTGGCCCGCCGCCTCAAGCAGCGTCGCGATCTGCTCAACCGAGTCCAGGTGCACCGGGGCGGGCCTCTTCGCCCGGAGGCGGCGTCGGCGGCCTGCCGCGGGGTTCTCTGAGATGTATCGGTACTCGACCGCCACCGATAGCACCCACTGCAAGGTGTCGATCGTCTTGTTGATCGTCGCCGGCGACAGCGGACGCAGCGCCTGGCCCCACTCGTTGCGCATCGGCTGGCCGCTCTCCCTCGCGCGGCGCCGGGCCTCGGAGACCTCGACCATGTGGCCGCGGAAAGCATCGACCGCCTGGATGTCGATCTCGTGGAGCGGCCAGCTCCCGAAGTAGGGCACAACGTGCGCGAGCGCGTTCTCCTTGTAGGCGTAGTTCGCCTCACTCATCTCGCTCTTGCGGGCCGCCATCAGACTCCGGGCAAAGGAGCCGAAGGTCGGCATCGCGTCGGATGCCTCCGCTGCCCTGGCTCTGCGAGGTCGTCGCGTCGGCGGTACCCAGATGCCGCGCCGCACATCGGCCATGACGTTCGCCAGCTCCTCCTCAGCGCGCTTGCGGTTCCAGCCCTCGGTCTCCGGGCCAAGCGTCAGGTACTGGCGCTCGCCGTAGGCGCGGAAGCGGAGCGCGTAGCCGCGCCCGCTCTCCCAGTGGCGCTCAACCACCTGGCCTTCCGATCTACGAGCCACTTCTGTCACCTCCTGGTCCGTGAGCACCGGAGGAGTGGCAGGCGCGGTCGCCAAGTGGCAGCGGAGATCCGCTCGCCTCTAGGCTGGACATCGCGCCGAAGCTTCCTTCTTCGGCGCCGGGCCGGGGGCGTTTGCGCGCCGCCCGGCCGTCTGTTTCCTGTCCGACGACAATAGCTCCGCTGCCTCCAGGAAGCGAGCCAGTTGGCCCAGAGACGCATGCCTACCGCTCCTCCTCGTCGTCGGGCGAGTTGCCGAGCCAGTCGACCGGGCGCTTGCGGTCGCGCGCTTCCCGGAAGATCGGCGCGAACGGCCCCTTCCGCTGCAGATCTTCGAGGCGGCAGAAGCTGACCGCCACCTCGCCGCGCGCCTGTGCCATCGCCGGGTGGTCGCGCAGGAGCATCGACGCGAACGTGCGCCGCGTGGTCAGCGCTTCCCGAGAGGCGCCGGTCAGCACGCAGAGAACCCTCGGGAAGACCGGATAGCGATTGCGCCAGAGCGGCTGTCCTTCCGCGTCGGTGGCCCGGTAAAGCTGGGCATAGCGACTCAGCTCCGCGACGAGGCGATCGACCGAGAGCGTGGCGCGGTCGAGCTCGAGGAAGCGCAGCTCGAGGACCGTATCGCCGTCCTCGGGTCTCAGGTAGGTGAGGACGGCATCCGCGAAGAGCGTGCGGCGGCGACGGCCGCGACCACGGCTCATGGGGTGGGCGACCTCCTGCCGCCAGGAGAGCGGACCGAATTCGTCACCGCGCTCACGCGCCGCCTTCAGGAAGCAGATCGCGGCGTCGTTGACGGCGAGAGTGTGTGCCCTCAGCGGGCCGGCCGCGTCGCTCGCCTGGAGCACCCTCGGCTGCGTCTCCAGCCCGGCCACCTCGAAGGCAAGCGCGGCACCGCGCTCGCTGACGAACCAGAGCCGCCGCGGCGCGATCCGCGTGTCGACGTGGTGGATCAGCCCGGCCTCCTCGATGCCGGCGAGGATCTGCTGCGTGCGCCGCAGGCTGCGGCCCGGCAGATGGATCGTCTGCACCTGCTCGGTGGAGAGGACGCGGTGCTCACCTAGCGAGGCGATGATCTCGGCGGTCGCCTCCGGCAGGCCGACGGCCGCGCTCGGCGCCGGGCGACGACCCTCCTTCTCGGCGCGGCGATCGGTCCGCGCATCGGTACGGGCACGCGAGCGCCGGCCATGCCGGCTGCGCGCCGATCCGGCATTGAGCCGCTGCGTAGCCAGCGCGGAGGCGATAGCGAAGGCGCCGAGAGCGAGGGGCGCGAGCGACGAGGCGGGAACGATCGAGGGCAGCGTCGGGGCGGCGAGATTGCACTTCATGTCCCGACCTAGATGCAGCGTAGAGATGTCGGCAAAACGCCGAGCCGGGAAACGGCGCTGCCATCGGCGTTCGCGGCGATCCGGCCCCGTCGCGAGCTGAAGGGTTGGACGAAGGGATAGACGCAGTCTTGGTCGAAAGGATGGACGCAGTCGGGACCGTCCACCTCGGAGCGTCCG
The DNA here is from genome assembly GCA_963824705.1 of uncultured Solirubrobacterales bacterium. Lineage (GTDB taxonomy): Bacteria > Actinomycetota > Thermoleophilia > Solirubrobacterales > 70-9 > VRUE01. The sequence goes on along the minus strand of CAWGQE010000003.1, from coordinate 206,553 downwards.
CAGATGCGCCGGGCGTGGCGTCCACCGCGCATGGACTTGGTGAGAAACAGCGTGCAAGATCGTCATACCCCCTGGACTAACTCCGCTCGCGAGGGAAGTCAAATCGCCCTACGGCGCCTCCCGTAATCCCCGCGCATCCCCGCTAATCGCCGCGTATTTCGTTGACGAAACTTTTAGATTCGGCCAACTTAGAGCTTGCCCGCGAGGAGTCCGCCGGGGCTCTCGAAACGCAGGTCGGTCTTGCCGCGGACGACGCCGAAGCCAGCCGCTACTTGCCCGCCCGCCGATCCTTCGTGGAGAGGTGTCTGAGCTTTCCCTTGTCTTCAGCTGCCTGCTCACGACGCGCCTCCAGCGCCTTCTGCACGGCGGGCTTCTTCTCGTAGCCATCGATGGCCTCATCGACGAGCCGCTGAACGAGCTTGTGGGGCGTACCGGCTTGATGCACGAAGGCAGCGGCCTCAAGGACCGCGTAGCGGTCTGGGGGGAGTCGAACGTTCGTCTGTGGATCGCCGCGCGCCATGCGTCGAGAAGGATTCCGTCCGTGTTACACCGTACTCTGTATCACGAAAGGGGGAGAACGTTGGGTAGATTCAGCCTTAAGAGAAGTGCCAATGCGTGATCTTCAACATCTGGAGGAGCTCAGCTCCACCGCAGCGCTGGGCCTTTGGGCCGACGATGTCGTGCTTGCCCTTGATCGAGCAATCTCAGGCCCAGCACTGGCGACTGCCCAAGCCGACATCCTGCGCGAGGCGGCGGAGATGCTTGAAGCTGCTCTGGAGCGGACCGAGCATCCGTTGACCACGCCCAGTACCGCGCGCGCACTCGCAGCAACCGATACGGCATTGACGGTCCTAGCGACGCTTGTTCGGAGTCAACCGAACAAGAGTGAGCGCGAACTGCTTGAAGCGATGGCCGGGGTTCTCCGCGAAGCCGCCGATGGCGCGCTGAGCGTGTCTGATGCGGAGCGAGTTCAGCCCGTGATGGACCTCTTTGGCATGGTCGGCGAGCATCAACTCGTCGCGAGCAACTCGGTGCTCACGTCCCGGAAGGAAGCGCGGGCGTGGACGGAAGCGCCAGCGATCTCCAGCTCCTCCTAGCCGCTGCTCGGCAGGAAGTCGAGGTGCTTCGCGGAGACCCTCGACTCGGTGAGCTGCCCGGAAAGCGAGGAGCCGCACTGCGCGATCACGTACTCGACCTCTTCGGCGCGGTCGAGCATCGGATGGCGCAAGAGCCACCCGCCACGGCGCCCGAGCCCGTACGGCGAGCATTCGCCCGCAGTCTCCGACAGGGAATACACGTGTTGCGTGGAGCGCATGCCGCCCTTCCCTGGCTCGCGGCCACTCGCTCCCCCAATCTCAATCTAGGAAGTCTGTACATGACTGAGGAGTGCGCCCGCATCCTGGTGGGCGCGGACGTCGATCTTGTGGTCGTACCAAATCCGCAGTTCATGTACGCGACGACGAGTTGGCCGTTCTCGGCAGTCATCGAGCACACGCCGGGCTTTGCGCCCACAACTACTCGCCGTCCGATCGTTCTCAACTATCCGTTGAGCGATTCCGATCGTCTCCTGCTTCACCCGATATTCGCCCACGAGCTTGGCCACGCGAGCGTACATGAGCATAACTTGGTTGCCGCGGTTGAGACCAAGCTCGACAGCGACTCCGACTTTAAATCCGCGCTACAGCAAACCGTCGACGCCATATCCGCAAACCTGCCGGCTGTTGCACAGACGCAGATCTCGGGAATGCTTCGTGGGTTGCTTCGAGGCTGGATAGAGGAGTTGCTTTGCGACCACCTCGCGATCGAGGCGACGGGTCCGGCATTCGTCTGGGCGTTTGCGATGTTTGTCATGCCTTTTTCCTACGGTGAGCCGGGTTCCGAACACCCGCCGAACACGGTGCGCATGCGGCTTGCGCTCGATCACCTTTCTCGCCGTGGTTGGCGACCGTATATGGAGCGAGTCGCGCCCGGGATCACCGCTTGGCTAGACGGAATCGCTGAGGACGCCGGAGGCGACCTGGAGATCCGTTTCGCCTTTCTACGCGATCAGCTGCTTGCGCACGCATCGGTGCTACAAGAGATTGCGATCGAGCGCATTGGTTCCGCAGCGCTCGATCCGCCAGCTCTGGAGATAGAGGCGAACCAGGCATCTGAGCTACTGTCGCGACTAATCCTGCCGGTCGGTCTCGATGATTCCCTTGATGGACGAGCCATCCTGATGGGCGGCTGGCAACAGGCATTCAGCGAGCATGGTGATAGCCCCTCGGGGATGGTCAAAGCCCTTGCGGATGATCGGCTGCAAGATCTCATTGGTAAGGCGATTGAGATGAGTGCCGTCGTGGAAACCTGGGAGCCTGAAGCATGACCTTGCTGGGGCGTGAGGACCTTGAGAAGTCGATTTACGAGGAGGGTGATATTGATCGCCGACTCGTCCTCACCCCGCTGCTGGAGCGTACGCAGATCGGCCGGGGTGCAGTAGATCTAAGGCTCGGAACCGAGTTTCTCCTCCTTCGCCGGACCCAACGCCCCGGCCTAGATCCCGGTGCTGACAGCCAAGAGGAAGTAGATGAAATGCAGGAGCGCATGGTCGTGCCATTTGGCGAGAAGCTTTGGCTCCATCCAACGCACTTCGTCCTTGCAGCAACGCTGGAGTATCTGCGACTGCCTGACGACATGGCCGCCTATGTTGTCGGACGTTCATCCTGGGGCCGGGTTGGCCTCATCGTTGCCACCGCTGTCTTTGTCCATCCCGGCTTCCGTGGTTGCCTCACCCTAGAGCTGGTCAATGACGGGGACAGTCCTATCTGTCTCGCTCCTGGAATGCGAATCGCCCAGCTAGCGATCCATCGCCTTGAGGAACCGGCGCCTCCACGGGAAGGCGAGGAGGACAAGTATCTGGCTCCCGTTCGCCCGCAACCTTCGCGGCTAGCTTCAGAGCGTGCTGAATTCGAACGCCTCAACACATTGGGCGACGCCCTGCGGTCACGCCTTGGCTAGCGTTGAGCCCGCTTCATGCCTGCCGTTTTGTATTTCATGAGGCCCATCCTGCTCGGCAGAGCGGCGGATGAGATCGGCGACGCGGCCTCCGCGGCAATCGGCTCGAGCGAAAAGCGAACGACGGGTCGTCAGACCTTCGTGTAGCGCTTGGCGCGCAGCCATCTCGATCTGCTCGGGGGCCGTCCCGGCGCCGGCCGCGTCGAGGATCGACCGCATCGGGTCGGTGACGCGGATGCCTTCGCGGGACACGACTTCGGACGACTCAAGGGCCTTCGTCGTCGTATGCAGGGTTACTCCCTGAAGCCGCCTGATCCCTCGGTCGTCGCGATCGACCAGCAGGTGCACGGTGTTCGGTATGACATCCGATAGGTCGTGAAGGTCGAGTGCGCTCTCGTGGGAGACGACGGCTCGCTCGGCGCCGACCGCGAGCCACTTCGCTCGTACCTCCTCGTGACTCGAACCCGGATAGCCACGCAGTCGATACAGGCCGCGGCGAAGGTGCTCGTAGCGCCCAGAGCGAACATGATGGGCGAGCAACTGCGGGCTGAAGCCAGCTTCGCGCGCCTGCCGGGAGGTGAAGTAGCCGTCCTGCCCGTAGGAAACTTGGTTCAGGGCGACGGCATCTGGAGCCTGATTGTCAGACATAACTAAAGCATAGCTATATCTTTTTGCGACACTCGGAGCAGTAGATCCCAAGGCACTCGGCGCCAGGAGTGCCCGAAACGCCGACAATCCCCGCTAATCGCCGCATATCCGCGCTGTAGGCAACTCTGGCGGTCACCTGCGAATTCCCTGCTAATCCGCACCTTCCGGTAGGGAATCCCCGGCCAGAGCCGGGTCATCGCACCCAGGAGGTCGGCGGTTCGAATCCGCCTAGCTCCACTCAGAACTCCCTGCAAAAGCGCAACTTCGCCGTCAACCTCGGCCTGTTTTTTGTGTTTCGTCTCTGGCACGAGTGCCCGAGATGGCCTCATTTCACCGAACTGTGCTCAGATCGGCGGAGGGGACAAAAACGTAACTCCCTGCAAAAGGGGGATTTTTTAGGAAGAGCGCCTGGACAGATTCCAGGCGGTCGTCGGTTGGAAAACTAGGCTGCAAATTGACCGGTTCTCGCGACGAACCGAGATGCCCTTCCGGCCATCGACATCTTCAGCCGGCGTAGCGACCCGCGCAGAGCAGCCGCCGAGGAGTGCCGGCGAGGTCGATGTTCACTTGCGTGGCGCTTCTGGCCTGCGACCAGCGCCCCGTAGGCGCTCTCGCTCACCAGGATCACGGCGCATCATGTGTGCGTAAGCCCGCAAGCTGAATGCCGGGTCGGTGTGGCCGAGCTTGACCATGACCGAAACCGGGTCCTCGCCCACGGCGACAAGGATCGAGGCGTAGGTGTGCCGCAATCCATGAGTACTAAGCCCAGCCGGCAATGGCAGTTGACCCCGCATTTCGAGCAGCTGATCGGCCCGCGCCAGCGCCGGCCGCAGGACCCGCCCGCGCAGGTTGTCCTTGCCGCGCTCTCCGCCCAATCTCGTCGGGAAGACCAAGGCATCACAGCGCACGGGCGATGAGCAGGCCAAGTGGCGACGGAGGACCTCCGCGAGCACAGGGAATAGAGAAATCTCGCGCTGTCCCGCCGGGGTCTTCGAGCGGGCCACATTGATTCGAGCGTTATCGAGATCGACGTCACGCCAGCGCAGGCTGCCAAGCTCGTGAGCGCGTAACCCGGCAAAGACCAGGGTGGCGATGATCGGGTGCCGATCGCCAACCAGCCAGCGGGGATCGCGATCGAGCTGGCTCGCCGCCTCCAGCAACGCTCCGATCTGACTCGGGGAGTCCAGGTGTTGAGTTGGACGCCTGCTCCCTTTCAATCGCCGACGGCGGCCGGCGGCCGGATTCGTCTCGATCCTGCCCTGCTCGAGTGCAATCGCAAGCACCCATTGGAGGTTGTCGATTGTCTTGTTGATGCTCGAGCCCGACAACGGCCGCAATATCCGCCCCGCCTTGTCTCGCTTCGGCTTTCCCCGCTCGAGCGCCTCGCGACGCGCCTGCGACTCCTTAGCCTTGTGGGCCCGGTAGGCGTCGACGCCCCTCACATCGATCTCCTCCAGCGCCCAATCGGCAAAGTAGGGCATCAAGTGGGAGAAGCCCCACTCGATGTAGCGAATCGTCGCGGGCGTTACCTGGCCGCGGCGGGCGAGCAGGAGTTCGCGGGCGAAGGGGCCAAAGCAGTTGGCCCTCTCGATCTCGGCTGCCGGCCTCCAGCGGTCCCTGGTGCCGGGAGGAACCCAGGTCGCCCGACGTACATCGGCCAGTACGTTTTGTAGCTCCTCCTCGGCGCGGGTGCGGGTCCAGCCTTCCGCTCGGGAGCCCAGCGTCAAATATCGACGCTGACCGTAGGCCTGGAAACGAAGGGCATAGACGCTCCCGCGGCTGCCGGAACGCTCGATGACCTGTCCGGTGGATCTCGTTGACATGATCTGCTCCTCTCGCTAGGAGGCGATGCGAAGGTGATCGCGCCCCGCGCCACCTCGATCTCTTGGCCCCAAATACCGATTGGGATGCTGGAGAGGCCACCCCTGGTTGGCTTCGTCCGGAACGGCGCCCGAAGAGTGTTAGCTCCCACCTAAGCTTTGTATGGGAACAGCCTGAACCCAGCTCCCCCGAGCGGATCGCGCCTGTCAAATGTGGCCCCGACCAGACCTAGCCTCTCGTCGCGCCATTCCGCTTCGGGCGCGATAACACCCAAGCCCTGGGCGAAGAGGATCCGCAGTAGCTTTCGAGCACGGCACAACGGAAGACCCTCAATGCGAAGCAGGTCGACTTACTCCGATGGGTGCGTGACGGCTGTCCGGAGGGGGTCTATGGAGATGTGCATCACCGCGTCTCCGCCGCTGCGCTGCACCGGCGCGGGTTTCTGTCGGTCTCGGGTCACGGCTCAAGCTGGAAGGCGACGCTAACCGAAACCGGTGAGCAGTATCTGGCTCGGGCCGAAGGGCCGGATCCTCCGATACCGCGTCAGGACAACGTCTCGGTGACGCAAGAATTGGTCGACAACGTGATTGCAGCCGGCGGAACCTTGGTCGTGCCAGCCAAGAGCTGGCGGGACCCGGGGTCAATCGACTACAGGCGCCGCGCCAGACTCGCCGAGCAGCACGGCAAGGTTCCAGTGGGCAAGCTGCTCGCGATCAGAAACCTCCCCGACGGCGTGCTTGAGATCGAGTTGGTCGACGGTCCGACCCTCCCCGGCAGGGATGGGAAGCCGAAGCCCATCGAGGTTCCCGACCGTGTCTCTCGCTACCACCCGGCCGCGAAAGCATTCCGTGACGAAAAGGACCGTCATGAGGTCTCCAAGGAGATGCTCGGAAGAGCGGTGCGCATCGTTCACGTCCTCGCGCAAGAGGCGACGGCCCGAGGCTGGGAGGTCCGGACCGCAAGCGTCAGCCCCAACGCCTATGGACGCGAGAGCTGGACACCGAGCAAGGACGGGCACCTCGTGGTCAAGACGGACGACGAACTCTTCTGGTTCCGACTCCGCGAGGGCAAGGTCCATATACGCGGGCACTGGGAGCAGGAGGTCGAGCACTACCGCAACATCGACCCCGAAGATGCCTGGTGGCGAGATCGCGAGCTCCCACGCGGTCCCTACGACGCCAACGCCGACGGCAAACTCGAACTCGAGCTCTTCTGCGGACTGAGCTACGCCTACCAAGGTCGCCAATCGCGGTGGGGCGATCGCCAGCGCTGGGCCCTCGAGGACCGCCTCACAGACGTCGTGCTAGAGGTCGAGATCCGTGCCGCTGAAGCCGTGCATCGTGAAGAGAGAAAGCGCGAGGCCGCAATCGAGGCAAAGCGGCGAGCAGAGGAGGCGGCCAAGCAGCGCGAGGTCGACTTCGAGATTCATCTGAAGGAGGCCTGGCAGCACCTCTTCGAGGCCCGCAGAGCGAGGGAGCTCAGGTCACAGGCGTCAGCCTGGGCCGAGGCATTAGCGCTGAGTGCCTACTGCGACGCGGTCGAGGGCGCGCACGGCGATGACCCCGAGGCCCGCCGCTGGCTGGAGTGGGCTCGTGGCTTCATCGAGAAGCTCGGCCCGCTGGACAAGCCTCCGTCGCTGCCGGAGGTAACCGAGGCGCCTGAAGACGAGCTCCAGCAGTACATGCCCGAGGGCTGGAGCGTTCGGGGCGCCGAGTATCAAGACCCTCGCACGATGCGCGGGAGTTTCGGCGGCAAGATCTAAGCTTCCGAAGCCAAGGCGGGTCGGGACAGGCTTTCTTCCTCACATAGCGCGAGAAGTTGCCGTGGCGTCAATCTTCTGTGAGAACTTCAACCAACGTCGCTTAGAGTTGCTGCATGACCCGAGGTGGTTCTGTCCTCCAGTATCGGGCCCTCGAGGATCGCGGCGAGGAGCTCCTTGACGAGGTCGAGCGTGAGATCGGCTTCGGTTCTCGCCACATGGAAGCCGGGGTGCGCGAGTACTACCTGCCGGAGCCGGGGTCTGGCGAGAAGGGCATCGAGCCCGTTCTTGACCGGCTTGATCCCCACTGGGGACGGACCATCGACCGCGTAACTCCCCGCTCGTAGCGGTCCTAGCCGGGATTTGGTCGAGGAAGATGGAGATGCAACCGCCGCGTCCTTTCAGTAAGCAATGAGCGAGAGCGTTGACCGCGTCTCCCTCGGCGGACGGGTGAGCGAGGGCGAACAGCACACCGTGCACCGGGTCCGCGACATCTCCGAGGAAGTCGCGGCTGAGCTGGAAGCGAAGTTCCGGACCGTGCGCGATATGGCCGAGCCGGATTCGGACGCCCGCGTGACCGCCTCCGCCACCCGCCTGCTGGCGCTGTTCGAGACAGCAGAGGCAGAGTTCGAGGTGGACGGCGCGATCTCCGCGCTGATCCAGAAGACTGCCCTCCTCGAGCTAGGCGCCTTCGCCCGGTTCGTCAGCGAGCACGCGGAGCGGCTCGCCGGGACCAATGCAGAAGCAGAGAGTGACCAAGAGGTGCGTGAGCGGCTTGACAAGCGGCTCAAGAACCTCAGCGTGCTGCTCGGCGCCCTCGGCGACGCGGTCGGCGCCGAGGGGACGATCATCGACCATCACGAGGGGGCACTGCGCATTTACCCGATCGGCAACTACACCGCCGAGCAGCTCGTCCATTTGATCGCCGGCGAGGTCGGCCTCGCCTCGGCCGACAGCTTGATTCTGCGCGAGGGAGAGTTCCGCGATCTCGCAGCCGAGATCAAGGAGTTCACCGACGAGGTTGAGGACGGCTGGCCGAGCATCGTGCGCACGCTCGAGGGAGAAGACGGGCCGCTGAACGTGCGAATGACCGATTTTCCGGTGGTTGAGCTCGGTGCGCTCGGCGCCAGCCTCGAAATGCTTCGAGAAGACAGCGCGGAGGAGGCGATGCTCAACCTGATGCGAGCGCGTTCGCTCCGCGCTGTGCGATTCGGCGAGGCCGACGCCGTCTTCGCGGTAGTCGGTGGGACCAGCCGCAACGGCCTCGACCAGTTACCCGAAGCCGACATCGAGATCGACACCGACCTGCTTGGCTCCGAGCCCATCGACTACTGGGCGACGGTCACGGACACGATCGAACAGTTCGGAGAGGGGACGGAGATGTTCAGTGGCGCCGTGCAACGCGTCGAGGTCTCCGGCCGACTCGCGCACCTCACCTGCGAGGGCGCCACGGCGCTGACCGAGCACTCCAGCGGCGGCATGATCGCCATGGGCATGGGCCATTTCGAAATGATCAGCGCCCTGATGGAGCAGGCCGGAGTTCAGGCCGAGTTCCGCCTCAGCGAGGAGCCCGAGCAGCCACAGTCCGAGACCTTCGAGGTCTGGACCCCGCTAGAAGGGCTGGCGGTCACCGAGCCGATCGAGATTGCCGGGATCACCGTCGTTTCGCCGGCGCAGGCGCTGGCCCGCCTCGACGGCCTGCGGGTGGAGCAGCAGGGAGAGACGGCCCAAAACCTCAGCGAGGAGTTCCGGAAGGGCGCTAGCTACGCGCTGGCGCGGGTCGACTCGGAGATGCCCAATCGCGCCGAGGATGGGGGCCTGGCGAAGATCGACCTTGCGCTTGCCTGGATCGCGACGCGCGGGCGCTACGGCGCCGCTCTCCTGCCCGACGGAGAGCCGCAAAGCTTCGATCGCCAGGCCGGCCGCCTGACCGCGCGTCGGGGGCCGGTGGTCCTCGTCTTCGGAACGAAGACCAGACGGACCTGGCTGCGCTGGCCCGAAGACGGCGATGACGTCGCCGAGCGCAGCCTGGAGGCCGGCTCGACGTTCCTGCGGCCGCAACCCGGCGCTGAGATCGAGATCGAGGATCGCCTCGCCCTCGGGGCTCTCCGCCTCGCCGCGACCGAGCGCGACCCGCTGGTGCAGGTTCAAGCGCTATGGCAGGCGATCGAGGCCTATGCCGCCGGGACCAAGACGAAGGCGAGACTCTTCTCGAAGCCGGAGCTGAGAAGGCTGCGGCAGGCGCTCCCGGACGACCTCACCAATGCTCAGGTCGCAGCCCTCGAGCGGATGATGGGGCGGCTCAACGAGGAGCCGCTGCGCGCACGTCTGCGGCGGCGGCTGAAGAGCGACGCCGTGCCGGTCACCGACGCCGAGTTGAAAGTCCTGGACGACCTGCGCGAGGTCCGAAACGCGGTCGCTCACGGACGCGACGTGGAGGAGACGATCGACCGCGACGCGGTCAACTACGGCATCTCGATCGTCGCGCGGATCCTCGTCCACCGGATCGCAGCCTCGGCCGATGAACTCGGACAGGAGGAATAGTGGACGGAGGTCCTGAAACGGAGCCGGTCATGATCCCCGAGGGCCAGGCCCTGCTCTACCACACACCTGCGCAAAGTCAGCTCTGGAGGGGATCCTGCCGACGACCGAGCAACGCGTTCAGGAACTTTTGAGATTGCAGGACCTGATCGAGTGCGCATAACCAACGCGACCACGCAAGTATGGATCCCGAAACGACCGCTGCGATCTGCGGGCGATCAAACCGGGGTGACCTTCAGTCAAGGGTTGAGGTTCAGCGCGGAGTAGTGGAGCAAGCCGCCCAGCGGTTTAGGCAACAGCTAGTCCGCCTTCACGCTGCATAGTGAGCTATTAAGCGTGAACAGCGCAAGTAGCCCAGTTGAAATCTTCAGGCAGCGCGTCAAGGAGGTCCCCGCAAGCCTCTCCGCTGCCTCGCACGGGCTCGAAGTCTCGGCGAATGTGGCGCCCGATCACAACTAGTGCCACTTTCTTTGCCCCAGCGGCAATCAGCGCGTTTGCAGCCGACTGCGCATGGCCACCAGTAGCCCACGTGTCGTCGAGCAGCAGCACCGATCTCCCGGACAGGTCGGTGATCGCTCTGAAGCGATTAGTGTCGAAGTCGCGGCCTTCGACCTCGCCGGTTGGTTCGAGGGTGCGATGCAGTCGCCCCTTGATTGGCTCGATCCAGCCGGTCAGCTTGGCAAATGGAGACTGCTTGTCTCGCTCGGGACTGCTTGACGGCACGATGGTGACGAGATCGAAGTCGTCTACGTCTGCCGCACGCGCAACGCATGCCTCGTGGTCTCTGAGGAAACGCCAGAGAATCGCTGCGAGGCGAATCGCGTCGTGTCTTCGAATGCTCTCGCTGTCACCGTCCTTGTAATTGCGCAGCGCCAAGTGAATCTGGCCAAGGTGCTCACTGTAGGTGATTGGGACCACGAGATCGAGGCCCTCGGGCTGGTGGCCGCACTTGTAACAGGTGTCTTACTCAGGATCGATGAACCCCCAGCAGACTCGGCAGATGTCAGGTCCGGCTGGGGCGATGTTCCGCATCGCCCGCTGGTACGCCTGGCTGGCCTCATCGACCCTTACCGCCATAACCGAGAGATTAAGCGGTTAGGGCTAGCTCATCGGCGTAGAGCCGCTCGAGGTGCTGCACGATCTCATCGCTCGTCTCAACGACATAGGTACCGGGTCGCTCATTGGCGTACGTCTGCGCCCATTGATGGCGCAGCAGCGAACGAAGGAGAAAAACCGGCCTGCCGTGCTCGACTGCCAAGCGGGCCTGCATGCGCGCGCCACTTTTGTTACCCGCCTCAACGACAATGCTGGCGCGAGCGAACCCCGACATCACGGCGTTGCGCTGGGGAAACGTCCAACGACGTGCTTCCTGGCCGGGCCAGAACTGGGAGATGACGGCGCTCTCTCGGCCAAGTCGCTCTTGCAACTCCGCGTTCTGCTTTGGGAAATGGTGCCGTAGGCCGGTGCCGATCGCCGCCACGGTACGCCCGCCCGCGTCCAGCGTTGCCTGGTGGGCGGCGGTGTCGATCCCGGCGGCGAGCCCGCTGACCACGACATAGTCGCGGCTGACCAGATCCCGAGCGATCTCTGCAGCCTTCTCGAGGCCAGCCGGCGTGGCTTTGCGGCTTCCCACCACCGCGACGGAACGCTCGTCCACGGCACTCAGCTCGCCCCGCACGAAGAGGGCGGGGGGGCGGTCGTGCACCATCCGTAGGTTCATCGGATATGCGGCGTCGAGCACGGTTATCAATCGAATCCCCTCCTGCTCATAGGAGATCACCCGCTCCTCAAGCTGGTCGAGCGTGATCTCTGCGCTTTCGACAGCGAAGAGGCGGGGGTCGTTGGCCTCCTCCAGCTCTTCGAGAAGCGCAAGGGCACTTCCGGTCTCCTCGATAGACCCGGCCAGCCGGTTCCACTGGACCTTGCGACGCGCCATTAGCGCGAGAACGGCGGCCCGCTCTCTGGTGCTGACTAGCGTCTCGCTATCGAACATATGTTCGGATTCTAGCTTGGTCACAGGACAACCGCCAAGCCCAAATATTCCCGCTTTGAGCGGATACATCCTGGCAAATTGAAGCACGCAAAATCGACAAGAAAAGGTCCCGTGCTCATTCAGCGACCAACCCGGGTCGCGGACCTCGTTTGTGGCGTCGGGACATCTGGTTCACAGTAGCTCCAACCGCCACCGAATCCAGCGGCCAATTTCAGGCACTTCTGGCCAAAAGTGCCTGACTCCCCGCATATCGCCGCTAATCCCCGCGCATCTGACTAGATCGCCCGATCCGGAGCGAGTCGCAAATGCCCTGGAAATCACCTAGTTTCTGGCAGCAAGGTCACCGAAGGGGCCCTTGGATCGCACCCAGGAGGTCGGCGGTTCGAATCCGCCTAGCTCCACTCCGCAGAAACCCTGCACGTCGCTGACTTCTGTGTTTCCTGAATCCCCAGCGATCCTCCCGCATCGCCCTCGTGCGAGGAGGCTCAACAATCGCCGCCGCGGGCGAGCCGAGCGACCTTCGGCGTCGAGCGCTAAGGAGGGTCGATACCCGCCGCGGTCAGGAGCGAGCGAAAGTCTTCATCGCCGTCCAGTCGGCGCGCAAGGCGTCGAGTGGAATGGAGTAAGAGTCGCAGCGCGTCGGCTGCCTCGTCCGGAGGGGAGGGGACCCCGATCTCCGCCAGCCACACGAGGTGTTCACGCAGGTACTCCACGCCCTGCTCAAGATCCGGACGCTCTTCGAGGTATGCGATCACGAGCATGTCGAGAATCGGGATCAGCCGGTTCGCCGAGGAAAAGCGGCTCGCGAGGCCGGCCCATTCCATGGCGACCTCGAGATTGCCACCCACGAGCGCGTGGCGCCCCAGGAAGGCTTCCAACCACGGGTCCTCGGGTCGCCGCCTGCGCCAAACCCGCAGAGCCGGCCGCACGAGCCGTGGATAGCGGTGGAGCATGGTCCACACGCGGGCGTGCCAGTCGTCGGGGACGACTGGCAGATGTTGCGGGATGCCGAGGAGGTCTCGCGCCTTGCGGGTCGCGAGACCGGAAGAAGAGCTCCGCCGGAGTGCCTCGCGATAGCAGGCGAGAGCCCGTCGCGGTTCCCCGAGCGCGGCATAGCAATCGCCGATCTGCCGACAGAGAGGCGATCCCTCCCGGGCTCCCGCCCGGTATAGCCGCAGTGCGTCGGCGGGCTGATTGCGTGACCAGGCGATGTTGCCGAGAACCCGACTGACTCCGAAGTCGAGTGGGTCGACCTCGGCTGCACGCTCGGCGAGCTCCTCGGCCCGCCGGAGATCGTGGGCTTCGACCGCGGCCCCTGCGGCATTGGTCAAGACGTTCACGTCCGCGGGGAAGCGCTCGACGATCGGCAACGACGCCTCGAGTGCCTCGCGGTATGAGTGCCAACCCTCGATGGTCGCGATGAACCATTGGAGCTGGATCCAGAGCGCGAAGTCGACGTCACCGAAGCCGCCCAGGCAGAGTTGCTGCAGACGATCGAGAGTGGCCTTCCTATCGGTACCCGTGCTGACATTCGAGACCGCTTCCAGGATGGCGGTGCGACCCTGGAGGCCGGGGCTCAGCTCGGGATCGTCCGGTTCGGGGATCAGGAAGGTTCGCCCGGGGAGGCGCCCTTCGAAGACCAATTCGCTGGCTAGGATCCCGATCACCTCGCTAAGCGCGTTGAAGTGCCGGATCGTGATCGAGGTGGCGACGAACTCGGAGACCTCCAGATCCCCCTCGACATCGTGGCTCGTCGCGATCGGCGGAACCGAGAGAAGGTGGTCGAGAAAAGAGGGCTTCGAGTCGACATGGGAGAGTGAGAAGCGATGTTCGTTCAGCGTGAATTCAGGTCTCTCGTCGCGAAAGTGCGCCCACCACTCCCAACGACTGGTCTCCGCCGCAGCATCTCCGGTGCCGCGGACGACGACCAGGGCCTCGGAGATCCGCAGGAGGCGCACGGCCTGTGCCTCCGAGAGCGGCAGGCTGATGATCCGAATATCGAGCGGGCCCACGACCGCCAGGTGCTCGCTTTCGCGAAGGTAGGAGGCGAGGGCGCCGAGGTGGGTCTCAGCCGCATCGCGCCCTTTGGGGGAGCGGCCTCGGAAAAGGCTGACGAAGACGATCGGATCCTTGCCGCGACCGAGCCACCACCACTGGATGAGGACGGCAGCACAGATCAGAGGCGGCGCCAGCAGAACCAGTGAGACGACGAGCGGGCCGAGGAGCGAGGCCACCGCGTCGAGCACCGACGCGACGAGGAGAGCGCATACCCAGAGGCGCCGGGAGAAGAGAAAGGGACGCCGCAGGAGCCAGAGGAGGCCGGCGAGGGCCCAGCGGGCGATGGTGGTCGCGATCCCGAGTGGTGGATGGAAGTCCATGTGCTCAGGAGCGAGCCTAATCCGCCGCCCCGCGGCAGACATCGGCCGACGGCCACAAGACTTAGATGCCAGAAAAGGGCGATTCGCCTGAGGAAGTTGTGAGGGCAACAGGGTCCACCGGGAGCTCCAGCGTCACAGAACGCCTCGATCTCCTGAAGCGGCCCTTGAAGAATGCCCAATTTCGCCGTGCCCAACCCCGGGCACCCCACCCACGCAGTGGCTCCGGAACGACCTCAAGTGCGATGAAGTCCACCCGGCGCGGCGGGCCGAGAGGAAGGAACTCGCCAACGAGCAGGGATCGCTCTAGCTTCCAGCCTGCGAGCCGTGAGTTGTGCTCTCGGCAAAGGCGCCGAATCCGCAGCCTATTTCGCCGCCCCGACTTGGTGTGATACTTGGTCGCTGCGCCAGCGACGAGATCATGCGTTTCTAGGTCGTATCTGCGAGCTCCCTCTGCCCACAGCACATCCATGAGACCGAGGACACGATCGGTAAGACCAGGGAGGCTGTCAACCCAGTAAACCCAAGGGCACTCCTGATCATCGCCAGCGTCGTCGTCCAGTTCCTCCAACAGCTGCTCGGCTTCGCTCAAAGGAGTCTCACCAGCCTGATCAGCAGGGCCATCTTCGTCGGTCCGGTCCAGCGAGTACCAGTCTGGGGCTGCGGCACCAAGCAAGACGCGGATCTGGCGGCTGCGACGCACCACGTCCGGACCAATCACGGTGTAAGCGAGAGCTGGGGAGAGCCGACCCCTGAGGACAACTGAGGCGAGAGTCGCCAAGAAGAAAAGCACGTCGCGCTGTGCCTGTTCGAATTCATGGGAGCGGTCCCTGGTGTTGTTGAGGTGTGCGGACCAATTGGGATCCTCGGTGCCGGGCGTCGACTGGATATCTTCAATCAACTGTCGAAATTGCTCTCTGGTCCCCATGTCTGCCGGGCTGTAGTAACTGTCGGGGCCGATCGCGGTAAGGAGCGCCTTGTGCCACTGAGGCTTTAGTCCCAGCCAATCGGCACGCATCTCCCGCAGCAGATCAACCTCGGCGCTGCGCGCTTGGGCGCGGGTACTGCGCCACTGCACGAGACCTAGGGGGAGGGTGACGACAGCCGCGATCGCGGCGACAGCTCCAGCGTCCATCAGTCGAAAAGGACCACGAGGAGAGTCTGCTCAAGCCTCATAGGACTTACGGTATCGGGCTCGGCGTCGCGGCTGGAGGACGGCTCCACGCTGGCGGTGGTGCTGCGAACACCGCAAAGGGACCGGAGATCCCCTCCGCTCGTTGCGCCTTTCGTGAACGGAGCATCGTGGCCATCGGCTTGAACCAGGCCGATCTCAGTACGCCCTACCATCACACAGTGACCAAGATGGCCATCATCGACGACTGGACGTTCCGGTTGACGGGCTTGCCGGTAGACCGAATTCAAGTGTCCCGGGAGAGAATTGATGCTCTTGGCATCGACCATCTCTCCAACGAGCTAACCCGAAGAGCGGACATCGATGCGGTCGCGGGGGCGTGCATGCTGGACAGCGCTCTTGACGCCCTTATCGGACGAGGCGTGTCGGAAAACAAGCTGGTCGCAAAGCTCCGACGAGATCGAGATGTCTGGCCAACGGCTGTTGAGATGATCGCTGGCCGATCTGCATTGAGGTTCTTCGAGTCGGATCTGGAGCTAGAACTCGACAGCGGATCGACTGTCGGAGGGCCAAATGCCGACTTCCGTTTGAGGGCGCCCAGGTCGAATGCTGGAGTCAGCATTGAGTTCAAAGCAATCGGGCTTTCGGAACCGGAGGTTGCATTCTTCAAGCGCACCGTCCCTCTATTACAGAAGCTCTCCCCAGAGAGTGGCGTAAGTACCAATCACATTGACTTCGATAGTCCCCACCTACCCGGCGCAGCCAGCCGCGCGGAGCGGAGATCATTCGCGCGCGAAGACCGCAAGCGGCAAAGAAAGCTCCCCGCCCACATTCGAGACCTTCACGGGGCAGTCATAGCTGCGCACTACACCGAACAGCGCTATTTAGAACGTGTTCGAGAACGCATTGAAACCGCCTTACGCCAACTGAACACCCATGATGACTGCTGGGTGGCACTCTGGTGGTCGAACGGAGCGCCCGTCCTGTCGGTCCGCCAGGTTCTCTCAGCTGTTGACCTCCCAAACAACGTTCTCGGCGTGATGCTTATCGGCGCAGCGGTGGCCGTGCCCGATCCTGAGATCCACTACTACGACATCCTTTTGCCCCGAGAAGAGTTGGTTGCAAAGGAGACTGATCCATCAGTGGTGTCTCTCGAGGACAGCCCGCTCGCCGAACCCATCTTTGAGGCGTTCGAGCGCTCGACCGGAGTTCGGCCCACGCTGCTGCTGAACCCATTCGGCATTCGTGGCAGCCACGAACGACTGCTGTTTAGAGACGGTAGCCGACCGATCTTTCCGTTCAATCTGCTTATCGGATCAGATCCTCCTGAGATGCGCGCGTTCGTCACTCGTTCCGAAGGGTTGGGAGGCCGCAAAGCCGGCCTCTAGCGCGCCTGGCTAGGTAACCTCGTCAGCTGGGAAGCGCGGCAATGGCATTCCAACCGCCCTGCGCCAACCAAGCGGGCTTCAGCGCATCCCCTCAGCTTCCTCGATCGTCTCGCCTGGCAGGCGATACTTGGCAGCTCGGAACGAGGGGCTGCCATCGAGTATCTGCGAGCCGCGCGGGCGTCGGCTGAAACTATGGTCCTGCCGGGCTACGTGGAGCCTGCGTTCAGGCGTCTCAGCGGGGATACATGGCATCCATCCCCGCGCGCAGGGACGGGTGCTCAAGGCTCCATCGTCGACCGGAACGGCGCGGTACGAAAATAGGGACACCCCCGAACTTGAGCCGAAAGTTTGGCTGCCTTGCGCTGTCGGCGACGGTCGTCCCTCAGCTGCCGTGGACCAGGTCGAAATGCCGATGCTCAGTCATTACCTGAGGCAGTTGCCCCTGTGGAATCTCGGGTCCGTACAGAGAAGCGGGATCTCGATCGCTTCGCGGGCGATCGGGCCCCTTAGGCTAGTCGAACCGATTGCCCTGACCCGGAAGACGTACCTGCCGGTGGGGTGAACGAGGTAGCGCTTTGGAGAGTGGCAGTGGCGGAAACGGCCCCCGCCGAAGCTGCAGAGGAAGCCGTGGGCGCGGCCGACGGAATGGAAGCGGATCATCACCCTGCCGTTGTGGTGGCGGAGCTGGTTGCCGGATGGCAGGCGCACGGTGGCGATCTTCGTGTGCGGTCGCTTCGGGCCCCGTTTGCGGCTCTTGCCCACCTTGCCGCCAGTCGGATCGGTCTCCGCAAAGGGGTCGGTGCTGGTGACGATCTGGCCCTGGCTGCCGACGGCGACGCAGAGGCCTGGGGACGGGCAGGAAGTCGCAAACAGCGCGTTGCCCTCCAGGGAGCCGCCCGGCGGCGGGGGCGCGAACGGGATCACGTTTTCGTAGGTCCAGGCGGAGCGGCCGCCGGTCGGGTTCGCGGACGTGAGCACGCTTCCGTTGTTATCGACGGCGAGGCACTGCAAGGCGCTCGGACATGAGGCGCCGGTGATCTGGACCGAGCCGCCGCCGGGGAAGACGTCCCAGTCCGAGAGCGACCCGGTCGGCCTGGTCGTCGCGATCAGGTTTCCACCCTCGTTGCCGCTCAGGCAGAGGGCGGGCAGGCAGAAGATCGCCTGCATCGTGCCGGGTCCGGCGGGCGCCCCGACGATCCGCCAGGCGCCGGCGTCGCCGGTCGGTTCGGTCGAGACGACAATCCGGCCGTCGTTGCCGATCGCGACGCACAGCGATACGGTCGGGCAGGAGATCGCGCGGAATTCGAATGGTTCGGCGAGGCCGATTGAGTGCCAGGCCCCGGACCCACCGGTCGGGTCGGTGGACGTGAAGATCCTGCCGGTGTCCTCGCGCTTGCCCGAGACAGCGACGCAGAGCGATACGGTCGGGCAGGAGACGCCGAAGAGGTGAGTGTTGCGGCCTGTGCCGTCGTCGATTTGCACGTTGTTCCACGCCGACGGGGGGCCGGTCGGGTTGGTGCTGCTGTAGATGTTGCCCTGCTCGGTGACGCCGACGCAGAGTGAGGCCGACGGGCAGGAGAGGCCCCGAATCGGTTTGCCGGAGATCCCCTGGGCAGACCAGTTCTCGGTTTCCGGCCAAGGCCCGTCGCCGACGTAGCGGTAGCTCCAGGCGCCCGGGCCGCCGGTCGGGTCGGTCGAGGTCGCGATCAGGTTGTTGGTCCCGGAGACGACGCAGAGAGAGGTCGACGGACAGGAGGCGCCAAGCAGGAAGACCTTGCCCGCGGGCCCCGGCAGCCTTGCTGTCGACCAGTGCCCAGCACTCGCCGGCGTCGGCACGAGGAGTGCCAGCGTGAGCGCGCAGAAGGCGGCAACGCCCGCTCGTACCGTCCCCTCCCTGCCCCTACGTTCGCCCACGTTTCCTCGGTTTCGGCCCAAGCGTGAGGTTGACCTCGCTGCCGGGGGGTCTCGCGCCCACCCCGGGGGCCGAGGACTTGACGACGAGGGGCGGCAGATGCCTGCCCTTGCGTGGCCGTGGCTTCCGCACCGTGCCGAGCTTGCAAGTTGCCGCCGTCAACGCCGCTCTTGCCTGTGCCAGCGTCTTGCCGGCCAGCTTCGGGACGATGCATGCGGGGGTCGTCTGGCCGCCACCCCCTCCGCCCTGACCGGTCGTCGAACCGCCATCCCCTCCACCTGAGCCCGTCGTCGCTTTCACGTGCACGTACGAGATTGGCGTCGAGCAGGGTGAGGTGTTGTCGCTTGCGTCGGTGGCGGTCGCCGAGAAGACCGCGGTGGCGCCCTCGGCGACTTGGACGGGGATGCCGGGCGATCCGAGTTGGGCTGCGCTTCCGGTCCCCACCGGGGAGCCGGCGCAGGCCGAGCCCGCATAGACGCGCACGGTCGACCCCGCCTCGCCGCCGCCGAGGATCCGCGGGGTGCCGCTCGAGGCCGGTGAGGGCGGGTCGGTGGAGAGCAACTGCGGCGCCGCCGGCGCCACGAGGTCGGTTTCCTCGCTGTAGGCGATCGGCGCCGAGCAGGCCGAGGTGTGCGGCGCCAGGTCGGTGGCGCTGACGGAGAACTGGGTGGTGGTGTTGTCGGCGACGTCGACAGCTATGCCCACCCCGGCCAGCTGGGCGGCGGTGCCGCTGGCGACCTGGGAGCCGGAGCAGTCCGCACTGGCGTACACGGCGATGCCGGTCCCACGCTGGGCTGAGCCGATCAGTCGCGGGTGGTTGTTGTCGGCCGGTGAGGGTGGGCTCGTGGCGCTCAGCACCGGGACCGGCGGCGGGGTCGCATCGAAGAGATCGAGCGCGGCGGAGATATCGAGGCGGCCACCGGAGGCCGTTTTCCCGGCCAGCGAGGAGACCGGGTCGACGCTCCCGAGCAGCGCCTGCCGCACTTCGGTCACGCTCGCGGTCGGCTTCTGGGAGAAGAGCAGGGCGGCGGCGCCGGTCACGTGCGGGGTGGCCATCGAAGTGCCTTCCAAAAAGGCGTATCCGCCCGGTTCGCCCAGCTGCGATATGCATTGCACATCGATGTCGTCGAACCAGGCGCCGTCGCTGGGTTTGGGATTTGCGCTGGCCGTGTATTCGACGTGCATGGTCAGTTCGCCGCCTCCGCTCAGATCGCGGCCCAGGCGGTGGGATATGCGCCCGGAGGTGTTGTTGGCGAAGCCTTCTTCCACTTCTCCGTCGAGTTCGACGTCGAGCCACGCAACGGGACCACCGGATACCTTGCGGGTCACTTCCACAACACATTCTTGAAAGCCGGGCGGAATCGTGATGGGAGCCGACCTCGAGGCCCGGACCGATCCGGGGGCCGGGGGTACACCGGGCGAGTCGCCGATCCCGTAGGAGGTGAGGGGCGCCTCGTTGGTGCGGGCGAAGCCGCCGTCTGGCCCGGTGGCGGTCCATTTGGTGGCGAAGTCGTCGACCTCGAAGTCGTCGTGGAACGCGTAGGTGATCGGGTAGGTACTGAGCGTCTCGGTCCCCGGCGCGCCGAGGTCGACGGTTTTCGCGCCCCAGTTCGAGAATTCGGCCAGCCGGTCGGCCTGATCCGTAGCGGCGACGCAGATCACGTTGTCGACCGCGCTTTTCCCTTCCGCGAGCGGGTTGTAGACGCATGGATAGCGGGGCGCGACTTCGTTGTTTTCATGCTGATTGCCGCCCGCGACCACGAAGAGCGTCTGCGGGTTGGCGGCAATGGCGTCGCGTATCGTGGGACGGGGGCTTTCGCTCCCCAGCGAGATGTTCGCCACCCGTGCCCCATGAGCGCCGGCGTACCCGATCGCCGCGACCACGGCCGAGCCCGGGCAGAGTTCACGGGAGCAGACCCGCAGCGGCATGATGCTGACGTCCTGCGCGACACCGGTGATGCCGATGCCGTTGTTTCCCTCAGCGCCGATCGTCCCAGCGGTGTGGACTCCGTGGCCGCCGTCGATCAGATCGTCGTCGGTTGGGTCGCCGTCGACGACGGGCACTTCGGCGTTGGCGCCGACGAAGTCGACGCCATGGACGTCGTCGATTATCCCGTCGTGGTCGTCGTCGAGGCCGTTTTCGGAAATCTCGCCGGGGTTCGTCCAGGCGACGTTCGCCAGGTCCGGGTGTTCGAACCGGTAGCCGGTATCGATGTCCGCGACGATGGTCGCCGGGGTGCCGACCGTCCGATCCCAGGCGCTGACCGCGCCGATGTCGGCGCCCGGCACGGCGCCGAGGAAGCCTTCGATGCCCAGCCCGGTGTTCTGGAGCCCCCAGAGTTGGTCGAACAGGGGGTCGTTGGGGACAGATTCCATGGCGAGGTAGCCGTCGCGTTCGGCAAGGACCACGGCCGGGTCCGCTTCCAGTTCGCGGACCGCCTCTCGGGGTGACTGCCCCGGTTCGGTTTCGACCAGCTGGAAGCGGCGGCTGCCGAGGTCTTCGGCGAAGTCGACATCGGCTTCCTCACGGGCCGCGCTGCGCTCCGTCGGGCTCGCCCCCGCGGCCCACTCGACGATCACCCGGTCCGGGGAGAAGGCGGCCGCCGGCGTAGCCGGGGCGCTTCCCAGGACCGGTTGCATCTGCGTTGCTGAAGCGCTTGGCGCAGCCAAGAGCACCGCGATCGCTGCGGCGACGAGCGTCAGCCCGAATCGAGGCATTGGCCCAGCTTAGAAGAGCGCCCCCTTGGTTGACAACGCTTTCGCCTAGGCTGGCTCGCCCCACGCGGTAGCGACCAGCGAGCGCGAGCCGCCGTGGTCACGGTGCTCGCACAGGAAGATGCCCTGCCACGTCCCGAGCGCGGGGCGACCGTCGCTGACCGGTAGCGTCAGGGACGGGCCCAGCAAGGCCGCCTTGACGTGGGCGGGCATGTCGTCGTCGCCCTCCAGGGTGTGAGTCCAGTACGGGGCGCGCTCGGGGACCGCGCGATCGAACCAGGCCTCGAAGTCATGCCGCACCTCTGGCGAGGCGTTCTCGCTCAACGCAAGGGAGGCCGAGGTGTGCTGGATCAGCAAGTGCAGGATCCCGACGGAGATCTCGCCCAGCTCGGGAAGGGCGTCGAGCACCTCCGCGGTGACCAGGTGAAAGCCACGCGAGCGCGCCTGAAGTCGGATCGTTCGCTGGATCCACATCAGCTGCCCGGCGTCGTCGCGGCGGCCACGTACTCGTCGAAGCGGCCGAGATCGCGGAAGCCCACATTGGCGTAGACCCCCTCCGCCATCGGAGTCGACTGCAAGCTGACGGTGGTGCAGCCACGCTCCCTCGCCTCGGCCACAGCGTTTGCCGAAAGTGCCGTGGCGAGACCTCGACGGCGTACGGCTGGCGCGGTGCCGACCATGTATATCCCGCAGTCCCCGTCGTGATCGAATGCCATCAGCATCGTCGCGTTCTCACCGTTGAAGCGAGATACGTAGAAGTGCGCTCCCTCGCCAGAGAGCCTCGGGACGAGGCCATCCAGGCCACCGACGTGCCAGAACTCCTCGAGGCTCGGCTCGACCAGATCGAGATTCGAGCCGGCCGGCTCGACGAGATCGGCTATCGGCATCGCCATGTTTCGCGTCGAGGAATCGTAGACATAGCCCCGGGCTTCGACTTCGCGCGCGGTGGCCTCTTCTGACTCGTGCACCCAGATCGCGTATCGCTCGACGCCACGGTCCGCGTAGGCACGCTCGACGGCATCGAGAATCGGGCTGGGGTTCCCGATGCGCGTGAGGACGGTGTTGTTCAGGAATTCGCGGTCCGGAGAATGGACGAAGGTCGCGATCGCGGCGCCGTCGGTCTCGATCACCTCGGCCCCAGGCGAGCCGGCGGCGAGATACGCCCACGATTGGACGAGCGTCGCGACAGAGCGGTCGAACAACAGCGTCTCGGCCAGATCCCCCGAATAGACCACACGCCCGAGTCTAGGGGTGTAATTCTCGTACCGGAGAACCCAAACGAGGAGGACGATATGTACGCACGCGTGGCGATGTTCAAGGGCGGCGACGGAGCAAAGGCCGCTGCCGAGATCAGCGCTCGAAACGAGGCCGAGGGTGGCCCGCCGCCAGGGCTACCGGCCAAGAAGCTGCTGATCCTCAACGACGCCGAGGGCAAGAAGACGCTGGCGATCGCCTTCTTCGAGAGCGAGGAGGACTACCGCCAAGGAGACGAGACGCTGAACTCGATGTCGCCTCCGAGCGGGGACAACAGCATGGGCGAGCGCGCCGGCGTGGAGAAGTTCGAGGTGGTGCTGGAACTGGAGACCTGAGCCAGGCAGGCCGGTGTTGTCGGGGTCGTGGTTGTCGTTGACGATCTCCCGATGGATGTGGCCGAAGGCGTCACCCCAGAGGGAGATCGTCGCGACGACGACGATCGGCAGCCAGTGGCGGTCCATGAACCAGATGCGGAACACGGCGGTGACCCCGCGCCCTCGTCAGCGAGGTCACGCTGGTCCTATCGGCGCCGAGCCAATCCGATTAAAGACGTCTAGCGTTGCCTGCGATGAAGGTCGAGATGCTCAACGGTGGATGGTTCACCTCAGCCGCCGGCATCTGGCGACGCGACGACGACCTCGACCGGCAGGTCCGCTTCCCCATCCCGGCCTACGTCATCGAGACCGCCGAGGAGCGGATCCTCGTCGACACCGGCCTGCACCCGGGCGCGGTCGAGGACGCGCCGCGCCACTACGGCCAGCCCGACGCGCTTGGCCTGTTCAAGCTCGAGCTCGAGCAGAGCGTCGCCGAGCAGGTCGACCCGAACACGATCACCAAGGTCGTATTGACGCACCTGCACTTCGATCACGCCGGAGGCCTTGCCCTGCTGCCGCCCTCGGTCCCGATCTTCATGCAACGCCGCGAGTGGGAGGCGGGCCAGGACGCGGCCGCGATTGCCAAGAACTTCTTCCTGCCGCTCGACTACAGCACTATCGCTGACCAGATCGTTCTCGTCGACGGCGACCACGACCTGCTCGGCGACGGCTCGATCCAGTTGCTGTCGACCCCCGGCCACACGCCCGGCCACCAGTCCGTCCAGGTCGGCGAGCGGCTCGTCCTAGGTGCCGACGTCACCCACTACGCATCCGGCCTGGACGACCAGCGGTTCCCGATGTTCGCCGACGACTTCGCCGCCCAGGCAGCCTCGGCCGACCGCCTACGCACACTTCGCGACACCGGAGCTGTCGTCCGGCCGGGCCATGACCCCGCCGTTCTGGTTCCCGGTCCCGTGCCGCTGTGACGAGGCTCAGACACAGCCCGGCACCGGAGACCGCCTAGAGCCGACTTTGCCTTGCAGACCTAGTCGTACCAAAAAACCTACTTTCTAGTTCCAATTCGGTTAGATTGACGCGGCAAACACCGAGTGGACAGGGGAGTACAGGGTGTCGAGGCGTTGGGTGTCGAGGCGTTGGGGTCAGAGCGTTGGGCTTATTACGGCAGTGGGGCTGCTGCTTGCGATCCTGGCTACCGGCTTGGCTCACGCCGAAGACCCGAGTGCTGGACTGAGCAGTGCGGAATCGACCGCAGCGGGCGCTGAACTGGAAATCGCCGACTCCAAGGCTCAGCAGGATGCCACTGAAGCACGTTACGAAGCAATAACGCGCGAGGCCGCACCGGCTCGAAGGAAGGCCCGGTCTGCTCAAGCGCAGGCCCGCCACATGAGAGCAGATCTAGTCGCTCGCCAGAGCAGAGCGGCGGCGCGCATTTCCCAGCTTGAAGCAGAACATCGGCAGGAGGTCGCTCACCATGACGACCAGGTGAGAAACGGCATCGGCTTCGGCCTCGCTGCGCTGGTGGCTGCGGCGATCGCCTTGGGCTGGAGCTGGTTTCGGGCATCTGCCGCCGTCGCTGCGCTGAGCGAGCTGAGCCTCGGCCGGGCCATTGGACTGTGCGTTGGCGGAGGGTTTGGGTTGCTCATCGCCGGTGCAGGGCTGAGTGGGGCAGACGGCATCGTCGGCGCGGTTGGCTCATTTGTCTTCTTCCTCGGCTTCGTCCTCCCCACCGCCCTGTTGCTGGGTCGTCACTCAGCCGAGATTCAGCGCGGGCGGGCAAAGCCGATGCTGAGACAAGAGCGGATGCCGGGTTGGGTTACGAGGCTGATAGCCGGGCTGATGGTGGTGATCTTCCTCGTGGGGCTTGGCGAGGCCGTCCTCGCGGACGGCGTCGGCTCCTCCGGAATCTCCACCCAACTGCAAAATGAAGCCGAAAAGAGCGCCAGCGCGCTCGGTGGACACGAGCTGGCAACGGCAATGGCTGAAGCGTCAAGGCTTCGGAGAGAGGCCTCCGGACCGATTGCCGAACAGGACGCCGCAAGGCGCGCGGTAAAGCAAGCCAGCAACCAGGTTCACCAAGCCGAACGCAAGCTGGCAAGGGCTGCGGCCAGTGCGCGTTACTTCACGCGACGCCTGGCCGCGGTGACGGCACGCGAAGAACGAGAAGCGGTCAAGGTCGCGGAACTGGAAGAACTCGAAGCTGAAGAAGCAGCCGAAGAAGAAGCGGAATTCGCCGCCGAAGAATGTGACCCGAACTACAGTGGCTGCCTCGACCCAAACTCCCCCGATTACGACTGCGAAGGCGGGAGCGGAGATGGTCCCGACTACACCGGAACCGTCACGGTTCTCGGCGTGGACCACTACGGCCTGGATGATGACGGCGACGGAATCGGTTGCGACCCCTAGGTCATGGGACTGAGCTTCAAGGTCGCCCCCGGAGTCCGGATTCGCGCGTCCAGTCGAGGACTGAGCGCAGGCGTCGGCCCTCGAGCCGCCCGTGTCCATGTTGGCAACCGTGGGGTGGGCGTTTCGAGTGGCGTCGGGCCCATCTCCGGCTACACCCACCTCGGTGGAGGCGCACGACGAGCGACGAGCGGCGGTCGGCGGTCGAGTGGCGGTCCAACCAAAGCCACGATCGCCGCCCATGAACGCGAGCTTCGCGCGGCGCAACGCGAAGCCGATATCGAGAAGGTTGCCGCACTCGAGGCCTCGCTCGTCAACGTGCACCGGCAGTCCTTCCCGAAGGCGCAGCGGATCGAGCTTCCACCTGCCGAGGAGGTTGATCCTGAGCCGATAAGAAACCGCCTTGAAGAGGCGGCCGAGATCCCGGCACTTGTCGCGGAGCTTGGTGGCGATGACCAGGCTCCGGTGGCGGCGGAGCCTGCGCCGGTAGACCGCTATGAGCTGATGCGGGAGCACCGTAAGCAAGCTCGGCTGGGAATTTCGATCTTCAAGGTGCGCGATCGGCTCGACGCCGCGCGGGATGCTGACCGACGAGCAGAGGCTGCCGCCGCGGTGGAGGCGGAACGTCGGCAAGAGGCGCGACACGTCGAACAGGTTCGGTTCGACGAAATGTGGGCAAAGCTCGGGGAGGCTCGCGAAAGCGTGGCGAAGCTACTGCCGGGGGAGATCGAAGCAGAGAGAAAACAGCGCGGAGCGGCGCGAGACAACGCCCAAAGGGACTTGGATACCGAGTGGGAGAAGCTGACCTCCAACGATCCGATGACGACCATTGCGGTCCTCGAGCAGGCCTTTGCCGACAACGAGGCCCCGGCGGCTCCGATCGATTGCGACGGTGAGCGGACGACGGTGGCGATGCAGTTCTCCTCGCCCGAGACCGTTGTCCCCGAGCGCAAGCCGGCGCGGACGCCCGGCGGAAAACGGACGTTGAAGAAACGGACTAAAACCGAGACCAATGCGCTCTATCTGGAAGCGCTGGGCAGCAACGTCTTGGCAACCGTGAAGGAGGCCTTCGCCGTCGCTCCAGGCACCAAGATCGTGCAGGTACTCGTGATCCGCCACGAGGTCGACAAAAAGCATGCCGGCGAGCTGGCGGCGATCTACGTCGGCGAGTTCGATCGCGATCGATACGCCACAGGCAACCACGGAAACCCGGCCTCGACGCTGGCCTCCGCACCGGAGGCCGTGCTGAACCTGAAAGGCAAAACCGAGCAGGTTTCGCCGATCGACCTGTCCGAGCGACCGGATCTCCAGCTGGTTCTGGCGCAGGTGACGAGCGGCCTGAAGAACTGACCCCGAGCAGCCCTTACGCGGCCCTAGCCCACTCCCGCTCGATCGCCTCGGCGTAGGTTCCGTGGCGGGTACTTGACGGGGGGCGGATGGTTATCCCGTAGGCCTGCTGCATCGCCGCTGCCAGGGCCTGCTTGAAGGTCTGGCCGTGCCAGGCGTGAGGCTCGGCGGCGCGACCCACGTGCAGGTGGACCAGCTCGTGGAGGAGGGTCTCCAGAATGTCGCCGGGGCGGATTCCGGGGTGGGCGGTGACCGAGAGGCGGAACTCGGTGGGGATGGCGAAGCCGAGGCGATTGGGGCGCCTGCCGGCTCGCCGCACCTTGAGCTCGGGCCTGCCCGCGGCAAGTGGCCCGGCAGCGAAGACCGGCAGCGCCCGCAACCGTTCGAGCTCCTGGTCCAGGGCCACGCCCGCGACCAGGTAATAGGAGCGGGGGCGCCGCGGTGGGGCCGGGGCGCGCCGCACAGGGGCCGGCGCTCTGCGCCCGCCCTTCGTCGCCCTGCGGAGGAATTTGCCCAGCATCGAAGGCGAGAGTCTTCAGCTGGCCGCGGACACGCAGCGATGATCGTGCCTGATACCTGATGAGGTATCGTATCGACATGGATCCCCCCAACGTGCTCGTGCGCGAGCTGCGCCTCAGTGCTGGCCTCTCTCAGCGCGCCCTCGCGCGCCGGGCGGGTACGTCCCAGCCGGCCGTCGCCCGCTACGAGCGGGGCGCCGCGACGCCCTCCTGGGAGACGCTTCAGCGGCTTGCGATGGCATGTGGCCGGCGAGTGAGGATCAGCGCCGAGGCGATGCCCGACCCCCACGACGTCGAGCTGGCAGGGCTTCTCCTCAGGCTCACGCCGGAGGAGCGCCTGCGAGCGCTTCGACGCTACGCCCATCTACATGAGCTTGCCCAGGGGCAGGCGTGACCGAGCTCGACCCCGAGAAGCTTCTCCGTTCGCTGGTTGACCACGAGGTCGAGTTCTGCGTCATCGGTGCAGTCGCCGCGTGGCTGCAGGGCAACCCGACCGTCACGCTCGACCTGGACGTGATGCCCAGGCGGGAGCTCGACAACGCCGAGCGCCTCGCCGCGGCCCTCAATGCCCTTGGCGCCCGCTCGCCGGGCGGAGACGGCAAGGCCGAGTTGGAAGGCGCAGACTTCCTCGGGTGGCAGTCTCAGCGTTTCGACACCGAGGCGGGGCCGCTGGACGTCGTCCCGCATGCCACGGCAATCGGCGGGTTCGAGGACGTCGCGACGATCGAGCTGGCGCTCGGCAATATCTCCGTTCGCGTGATCACGATCGACGAGGTGATCGCCTCTAAGGAGGAGCTTGGGCGAGCGAAGGACACCGCCGCCCTCCCAGCCCTTTATGCCACGCGCGAGGCGCTCCGCCAGAAACGGCGCAAGCCGGGAGGCTGACGCGCCCCGAGCTGCGACCCGACGACCTCATGTCGAGAACTCGTCCTCGGCTCCGACAGACTGGTGAACGCGCCAAACGGGCGCGACGGAAAAGGAGGCAATGATGAAGTTCATGCTGCTGCAGGCATATGGAGGAGTCCCCGAGGGCGTGCCGTCGATGAGCGAGTGGGCGCCGGAGGAGATCGAGGCCCACATCACCTTCCAGAAGGACCTCAACGCGGAGCTGCAAGAGCGGGGCGAGCTGGTCGAGGCGCAGGCGCTGACGGCGCCGGCGCTGGCCAAGTTCGTCGTCTCCGACGGCGGTACGCCGGTCGTCACCGACGGGCCGTTCCCGGAGTCCAAGGAGCTGCTCGCCGGCTACCGGATGATCGACGTCGAGTCGACCGAGCGGGCGATCGAGATCGCCGCCATGGGTTCGGCGGCACCCGGCCCCGGAGGCGTCCCGATCAAGCAGTCGATCGAGGTCCGCGAGGTGATGGGCCCGATCGAGCACTGAGCATGAGCGGAAGACGAGCGGCGGCGATCGAGGACCTGCTGCGCGAGGCCGCGCCGCGGGTCCTTGCCGCGGTCGTGCGGCGCTTCGGCGACTTCAGCGATTCCGAGGACGCCGTGCAGGAGGCGATGATCGCCGCCTCCACGCAGTGGCCGGCGCAGGGAACGCCGGAGAATCCCGTCGGCTGGCTGATTCACGTCGCTTCCCGGCGGATGACCGACCGCATCCGCGGCGAGACGGCGCGGCGCGGGCGCGAGGACCTTGTGGCGGCGGACCCGGCCGAGGCGGAGACGCCCTCCGGCAACGACGACACGCTCGTGCTGATGTTCATGTGCTGCCACCCGGCGCTGACCCCCGGCTCGGCGATCGCACTGACACTGCGGGCCGTCGCTGGCCTGACCACGGCCGAGATCGGCAACGCCTTCCTCGTTCCCGAGGCGACGATGGCGCAGCGGATCAGCCGCGCGAAGCAGAGCGTCAGGGCCTCCGCCGCGCCGTTCGGGATGCCGGCCGAGGACGAGCGACCCGAGCGGCTGCGCTCGGTGCTGCGCGTCATCTACCTGATCTTCAACGAGGGCTACCTGACCAGCAGCGGTCCCGACCTGGCCCGCGCGGAGCTCTCGGCCGAAGCGATCAGGCTGGCGAGGATCGTCCACCTCGCCCTCCCAGAGGACCCCGAGGTCGCCGGCCTGCTGGCGCTGATGCTGCTCACCGACTCCCGCCGCGCCGCCCGCACCCAGCCGAACGGCGAGCTGATCCCCCTGGAAGAGCAGGACCGGGCGCTCTGGGACCGGGAGGCGATCGACGAGGGCGTCGCGCTACTGGCCGATGCGCTCAGCAGAGGAGCCGTCGGCGAGTACCAGCTGCAGGCGGCGATCGCCGCCGAGCACGCGACTGCCGCGCGAGACGGGGACACCGACTGGCGCGAGATCCTCGCCCTCTACGGGTTGCTGGAGCGGATGACCGGCAACCCGATGGTCGCCCTCAACCGCGCCATCGCTGCCGCGATGGTGGACGGGCCACAAGCGGGGCTATCGCTGCTGGAGGACCTGGGCCAGCGACTGGACGACCACCATCGTCTCCACGCGACCCGCGCCCACCTGCTGGAGATGTCGGGGGACACCGAGGGCGCGATCGCCGCGTACCGCGTCGCTGCCAACCGCACCAACAGCCTTCCCGAGCGGCACTACCTGACGACGCGGGCGGCGCGCCTCAACGAGCGACGCGGCTGAACCCCACCGGGCGGCGCTATCTCCGAGCCGCCAGCGAGAGCAGCGACATGCCGTTGCCGAAACGCCGCTGCTCCAAGAGCTCGAGCTTCAGGTGGACGCCATCCGGAAGGGACCGCTTGCCGCCTCCCACCAGAACGGGCGCGATGAGGAGACGGCACTCGTCGACCAAGCCGGCCTCGAATGCCTGGGCCGCCAGGTCGGGACCGCCGATGGAGATGTCGCGCTTCGCCCCGGCCTTCATCCGACCGATCGCCTTCGCGTCAAAGTCGCGCTCGATCCTCGTCCTCGCGCTGGACGCCGTCGCCAGCGTCCGCGAGTAGACGACCTTGTCGGTCGCCCGCCAGATCTCCGCGAAGTCCCGCACGACGGGGGGCTCGCCGGCGAGGTCCATCGTCTCCCAGGCAACCATCGTCTCGTACATACGGCGGCCGTAGAGGCAGGTGCCGATCGACCGCTCGAGCTCGTTGGCGAAGGCGTGGACCTCCTCGTCCGGCATGGCCCAGTCGAAGTTGCCGTCCTCGTCAGCCACGTACCCGTCGAGCGAGGCGATCATCGAGTAGATCAGCTTGGCCATCGGGACCTGGTTTATCAGGCCGACGGGCACCGGATTGGGCCTGTGGCAGGCGGGTAGCTTGAAGGCGATGAAGATCGCGACGATCGGCAAGGGCAAAGTCGGCGGCGGGCTCGCCGACCTCTGGGAGCGGGCCGGACACGAGGTGGCGCGGATCGGTCGCGAGGGCGGAGACGTCTCGGATGCGGACGCCGTGCTGATCGCCGTGCCCGGCGGTGCCGTCGGCGAGGCACTCGACCAGGTCCAGGAGATCGACGGAAAGACCGTGATCGACGCCACCAACGTGATCGGGCGGGAGCCGCCCGAGGGCTTCGCCTCGAACGCCGAGTACATCAAGTCGAGGACCAATGGCCCGACGGCGAAGTCCTTCAACATCAACTTCGCCTCCCTCCAGGACCGGCTCGGCAAGACCAAGAGCCAGCCGAGCAACCTCTGGTGCGGGGACGAGGAGGCACGGGGGGTCGTCGAGCGCCTCAACCGCGACGCCGGCTACGAGCCCGTCTGCGCCGGACCGCTCGAGAATGCCGCGCAGATGGAGGCGGCGATCGGCCTCATCTTCGAGATCAGCAAAGCCGGAACCGGCCAGTTCCTCTACCGGATGGCCGCGCCCGAGGACTTCTAGGCAGGTTCGGGGGGCGTGGCGCCAAACCGTTCGGGGAAGCGCGGCAGGCCGTCGTCCGGCACCGGCGCCCAGGGTGCGGCGGAGGGGACGAACTGATGGACGCTTGGGCGGATGCCGGGGTCCTCGTCGAGAGCGCCCATGCGGACAGCGACAAAAGCTGCGTCCGCGGGGTTGGTGGTCGAGATCTGGCTGCCGCACTCCCGGCAGAAGGACTTGATCCAGCCGCCGTTGCCGGGGTCCCAGGAGCGGATGAGGTCCTCGCCGGAAACGGTGCGGTAGGAACCGGGGGCAGCAAAGGCGGTGACCGAAAAGCCGGTCCCCGTGCGGCGCTGGCAGCGCTTGCAATGGCAGTAGAGAGCGCCGAGCAGCGACTCGGACACCTCGAAGCGCACGCCCCCGCACATGCACCCTCCGGTCAGCGGCAGCTTGGGATCTCCCATACCCGAACACTACCCGGCGCTTCTCGCCATAGCGACGAAGTGTGCGCTAGACACACAATCATTACATCGATCCATGTCATAGTTCGCCAGGATGGCTGAGCGAGGCGCTACCCCGCAGGTCCCCGAGCTGCGGCAGCGGGCTCTCCGCGCGGTCCGCTCGCTGTTCACCCCCCTGCTCCCAGACGACTATCTGGAACTGATCAACCCGCTCTGGTCGACGCGGGAACTGCGTGGCCGGATCGAGCGGATCGAAGCGGAGACCACCGAAGCGGCGACCGTGCTGATCCGCCCCGGCTTCGAGTGGACGGGGCACCGCCCGGGGCAGTACCTGCGGATCGGAGTCGTCGTTGACGGGATCCACCACTGGCGCGCCTACTCGCTCACCTCCGACCCCGGACGGGCCGACGGCTGCATCAGCATCACCCCAAAGCTGGTCGAGGCAGGCGTGGTCTCGCCCTACCTGGTCCGCGACGCGAAGCCCGGGGAAATCGTCCGCCTGGGCGGCGTCGAAGGGACCTTCGTGCTCCCCGACCCCGCCCCCGAGAGGCTGCTCTTCATCAGCGCCGGCAGCGGCATCACGCCGATCATGAGCATGTTGAGCAGCCTTCACCACAGCGACGAAGTCGGCGACGTCGTCCACATCCACTCCGCGCGGACCGCCGACGGGGTGATCTTCGGCGACCGCCTGCGCGCGATCGGCGATGCCCACGAGGGCTTCGACCTGCGGCTCCGCCTCACCGCCGAGCAGGGCCGCGTCTCCCCCGCCGACCTCGACCAGCTCTGTCCCGACTGGCGAGAGCGCCACGCCTTCATCTCCGGGCCGGCCGAGATGCTCGACGCGCTCATCCAGCACTGGGAAGCAGAGGGCGACCCCCGGATGCTCGAGCTGGAGCGCTTCCAGCCGACGATCGGCGGCGAACCGGGTGGTGGCGAGGGTGGGCCGATTCGCTTCTCCAAGAGCCGGGTAGAGGCAGGATGCGATGGCGCGACTCCGATCCTCGCGGCCGGCGAGGAGGCCGGGGCAACCCTGCCCTTCGGCTGCCGGATGGGCATCTGCCACACCTGCGTCGGGGAGCTCCGCTCCGGCAGGGTGCGGGACCTGCGCACGGGCAAGGTCCACGGCAGCGAGGGAGAGATGGTCCGCACTTGCGTGAACGCCCCCGAGGGGCCGATCGAGATCGCACTTTGAGAACCGACGAAAGGGAACGATGACGACGACGGCAATGGAGGTCGAGAGCCCGCTGGCCGGGCTCTCCTCCGAGCAGATAGACGCACTGGGCCGCGAGTTCGACGCGATCCGGGACCGGGTCCGCGCCGATCTCGGCGAGCGTGATCGCCGCTACATCGAGAGCATGATCGCGATGCACCGTCGGCTCGCGGTGATCTCGCGGTTGTTGCTGCTCGCCTCCCGCTACCGGCCGGCCAAGCTGGCCGGAACGGCGGCGCTCTCTGCGGCGAAGATCCTCGAGAACATGGAGATCGGCCACAACGTCCTGCACGGGCAGTGGGACTGGATGAACGACCCCCGCATCCACTCCTCGACCTGGGACTGGGACACCGCCTCGACCGCGGAGGCGTGGAAGCACTCGCACAACTACGTGCACCACACCTTCACCAACATCCGCGGCAAGGACAAGGACCTCGGCTACGAGATCATGCGGATCGATCCGCTGCAGAAGTGGCACCCCGTCTACCTCTTCCAGCCGCTCTACAACCTGCTGCTGATGGCGTTCTTCGAGTGGGGCGTCGCCGTGCACGACCTCGACTTCGAAGCGATCCGCAAGGGCGAGAAGTCCAAGGCCCAGATCAAGCGCGAGCTGGGCGGGATTCGCGAAAAGGCGAAGAGCCAGGTCGTCAAGGACTACATCGCCTGGCCGCTGCTCAGCGGGCTGGCGACGGCCGCGCTCGACGTTGCGATCGAGGCGCGTGGCGGTAAGGGTCGACGGTCGCGTGGACGGCGTCGGCGTGGTGGCCTGGCTAACGCCCTGCAACACGCCCTCGCCGGAGGCCGCCAGGCGTTCCGCTCGACGGCGGGGGCTGACGCGACGGCGAACCTGGTCCGCAACGTCTGGTCCTACTCGATCATCTTCTGCGGGCACTTCCCCGACCAGACCTACACCTTCGGTCCCGAGGAAGTCGAGGACGAGAGCCGCGGCGGCTGGTACGTCCGCCAGCTGACGGGCGCCGCCAACATCGAGGGAGGGCCGCTCTTCCACGTCGCCAGCGGCAACCTCGGCTACCAGGTCGAGCACCACCTGTTCCCCGACCTGCCGAGCACCCGCTACGCCGAGATCGCGCCGCAGGTCAAGGACATCTGCGAGCGCTACGGGCTGCCCTACAACAGCGGACCGTTCCTGCAGCAGCTGGGAATGGTGCAGCGGACGATTCTGCGGCTGGCGCTGCCCGGCGGCACACAGCGTCCGAAGCCGGGCCCATACCGAGCGCCGGCGGCAGGTTCGGCCTAGACGAGCAGACCGGTCAGGAGCAGGACGACGCCGGCGGTTGCGGCTGCGCCGCCCACGCCGAGCAGCCAGCGGCGGCGGGCGATGATCGAGACCGAGGCGAGGACGATGCCGACCTGGAGGCCGACCTCGGCCAGCTCGTAGAGGACGTGCTGGCTGTTGGCATCGTCGGTGTGGTGCTCGTGGCTCTGGATCTGAGCGCTGAGGTGGCTGTCGATCGGGGCCAGCTCCTCGACCACGCGGGCCTCGTGCCGATCGGCCGCAATCGCCGCCTGGCGCTGCTGGGGACTGCCGGCGGCGAGGGTCCGCAGCAGCACCGAGTTGCCTCTGGCGATGTCGATCTTGACCCGGTTGCTCTCCAGTTGCGCGGAGGCGTCGGCGCGGTGGGTCTCGCCGGTGATGACCTCCTTCACCGCCTCGTTGGAGAGGAACACGGCGACGGCGAGGAAGGCCGCCATGAGGGCGACGATCATCGCCACGTTGCGCCCGTAGTGCGGCCCGAGGTGACTTTCCTCGCCGGCCGCTACCTGATGCCCCTGCTCGAAGCGCTCATATGATTTGTGGGCCTCCATCGTGTGGCGCGAGCCGCGCGGATACTCGCACTAACGCCCTGACCGGCGCGTTTACTCGACCCGGGCGCCGTTGGCGGTAAGCGTCACGTCGATGTTGCCCCTGGTCGCGTTCGAGTAGGGGCAGACCTTGTGTGCGGCGCGGACCAGCTCGACCGCGCCCTCAACTGAGGGAAGCGTCACCGCCAACTCGACCGCGATCGTGAAGCTGCGTTCCTCGCCGGTCACCAGCATCACCTTGGAGTCGATCTCGACGTCGCCGGGATCGAGCTTCATGCGGCGGGCGACCGCGCCGAGAGCGCTCTCGAAGCAGGCGGCGTAGCCGACGGCGAAGAGCTGCTCGGGGTTGGTCCCACCGCCCTCGCCACCCATCTCGGTCGGAGTGCGCAGATCGACCTCCAGGGCACCGTCGGAGGTGCGACCGTGGCCGGCAATCCTGCCGCCGGTCACATGAGCTTCGGAGGTGTACAGGACCTTGCCCATACGACAAGTTTATTTGCTCGACCTCGTCGTTACTTGCAATGGTCTGCTCCATGCCCGAACCGGTCAAGCAGGGGCGGCGCTACATGCCCGGCCTCGACGGGCTGCGCGCGATCGCCGTGATCGGGGTGATGCTGTACCACCTCAAATTCAACTGGGCGGAAGGCGGGCTGCTCGGGGTGGGTGTGTTTTTCACCCTCAGCGGCTACCTGATCACCGACATCCTGCTCGACCAGGTGAACAAGGGCGGGATGAAGCTGAAGTCGTTCTGGCTGGCCCGCGCCCGCCGCCTGCTGCCGGCGCTCTTCCTGATGCTGATCGTGGTGACGGCGTGGGTGACGGTCATCGGCCCGCACCAGCCCCCCGACTTCCGCGCCGCCGCGCTCAGCGCCGTCGCCTACGTCAACAACTGGTGGCTGATCTTCCACCACGTCTCCTACTTCGAACGCTTCGCCCCGCCCTCGCCGCTGAACCATCTCTGGACGCTCTCGGTGGAGGAGCAGTTCTACATCCTCTGGCCATTCCTGCTGATGGCCGGGCTGCGCTTCGTCCCCGAGCTGAAGAACACGACCGGCGTCCGCCCCCGCCTCGCCGCGGTCACCCTGATCGCGGCGCTCTGCTCGGGCATCCTGATGGCGGTTCTCTACCACCCCTCGCTCGACCCGTCGCGGGTCTACTACGGGACCGACACGCGGGCGCTCGAGCTGCTGATCGGCGCGGCGCTGGCGATGGTCTGGCCGAGCCGCCGCCTGCACGCGCGCATCGCCCCGCGGGCGCGATTGACGATCGAGGCGGCCGGCGTCGCAGGCCTGGTCGTGATCGGGCTGATGTTCTGGCGCACTACCGAGTTCTCGCCGTTCCTCTACCGCGGCGGGTTCGCCGTGCTCGGGCTCGGCTCGGTCCTCGCCGTCGCCTCGCTCGCCCACCCGGCCTCGCGGCTCGGTCCCGTAATCGGCTGCAGACCGATGCGCTGGATCGGCGAACGCTCCTACGGCATCTACCTCTGGACCCTGCCGATCGTCGTCCTCACCTCGCCCCGGGCCGCGCACGGTCCCGACCTGCTGCGGGCGATCCTCCAAGTCGCCGCGATCCTCGCCGTCGCAGAGCTGTCCTGGCGCTATGTCGAGAACCCCATCCGCCACGGAGCGCTTGGCGGGCTGTGGGCACAGTGGAAGGCGGGGGGATTGCGCCGCGAGCGAGTGACCCGGTGGGGTTGGGCCGGCCTCGTCGCCGGCGCGCTCGTCCTCACGATCGCGATCGTCGGCCTCGCGGGCGTCGGTGTCTCGAGCGACTCGAACGCGATCGGTGCCGAACCCGTCGCCAAGACCGTCACGGTGAAGAACGTGCGGCGGGCATCGCTGGCGACCTCCTGCAAAGCCGTCGTCCACATCGGCGACTCGACCTCGGAGGGGCTCGTCTCCGACAACTACCTGCCGGATCGCAAGCAGCAGATCAGCGCCCAGTACGCACGGGTCGGCGCCGGCACGCAGCACTTCGCGATCGCCGGGGCGCTCTCGATCTACGAGAACTTCGAGGAAGAACCGAACGCCCAGGAAGTGGCCGAAGGGTGGAAGAACGAAGGGTTCGAAGGTTGCTGGGTGCTGGCGCTGGGGACGAACGAGGCCGCCGACGTCGCGGTCGGCTCGAGGTTCACCTACGCCGACAGGATCGACAGCATGATGTCCACGATCGGCAACGAACCGGTGCTGTGGGTGAACGTGAAGTCGCTCGTCGCCAACGGGCCCTACCAGGAGAAGAACATGAGGGCCTGGGACGAAGCGCTGCTCCAAGCGTGCGACCGCTACCCGCAGATGCGCATCTACAACTGGGCCGGCGACGTCAAGGACGCCTGGTTCATCCCCGACGGCATCCACTTCACCACGCCCGGGTACAGGGCACGCAGCAGGCTGATCGCCGACGCCCTGCTAAACGCCTTCCCGAGCACGCAGCCGCGGGGGATGACCGACAGCGACGACTGCGTCGTCTCCTCATAAGGCACAGCGCGCGCGTGCAGGTGGGTAGCCTTGGCGGGGTGCCTGGTCCGGCAAGTCGCGTGCTCTCGCAGTCGCAACTGGCGACGCTGGCCGAACACGGCCAGGAGCTGACCGCCGCGGTCGGCGAGAAGCTGTTCGAAATCGGCGACGAAAGCTACCCGTTCGTCGCGATAATCGAAGGTGAGGTCGCGGTGACCGATGCCGCCGGGGCGGAGATCGTCCGCCACGGCGACTCCGGCTTCCTCGGCGAGATGAACCTGCTCTCCGGGCAGACGGTCTTCCTCACCGCCGTCGTGACCGAGCCGATGCGCTACATCGCGGTCGATCGCGAAGACCTGCGGCAGCTGCTCTTCGACGACGGCTCGCTCTCCGAACTGCTGCTCTCGGCGTTCGTCGAGCGCCGCGAAATGCTGCAGCAGCGCGAGGGAATCGGGATCGAGATCGTCGGCCCACGCGACTCGGCGGACACCCGCCGCCTGCTCGACTTCGCCAGGAGCCTGCGGCTCCCGAACTCCTGGATCGACCCGGCCGAGAGCGTGGAGACGGCTGCGCTGGTCGAGGAAGCGGGCACCGATGCCCTGCCGCTGGTCCGCCTTCCCGGCGGTCACGAGCTGCGGCGGCCGAGCAACGGCGAGCTCTCGCGGGCACTGGGGATCGGGCTGGAGCTCTCCCAGCGGGAGGAGGTCGACCTGCTCGTCGTCGGTGGCGGGCCGGCAGGTCTCGGCGCCGCGGTCTACGGCGCCTCCGAGGGCCTCGACACGCTGGTGATCGAGAGCACGGTCCTCGGCGGCCAGGCGGGCACCTCGCGGCGGATCGAGAACTACCTCGGCTTCCCGGCGGGCATCAGCGGCTCCGAGCTGACCAGCCGGGCGGTCACGCAGGCCCGCAAGTTCCGCGCCCGCACGGCGACGCCCTACCGCGCGCGCTCTCTGGAGACCGGCAACGGTCACCACGTGGTCAAGCTCGACGAAGGCAACGAAATCGTCGCGCGGGCGGTGCTGCTCTCCACCGGGGCCGAATACCGCCGCTTGCCGGTCGCCGGGCTCGACAGCTACGAGGGGGTCAGCGTCTTCTACGCCGCCGGGCCGCCCGAGGCGCACCTCTGCGGCGCCCAACGGGTCGGGGTCGTCGGCGGTGGCAACTCGGCCGCCCAGGCCGCCGTCTGGCTGGCCCGCGGCGGGGCGCTGGTCACCCTCCTGCACCGACGCGCCGACCTCAGCGAGACGATGTCCAGCTACCTGATCGAGGAGCTCGACCGCTACGGCGTGGCGGTGCGCGACCGCAGCGAAATCGCCGTGCTGCACGGCGAGGCGGGACAGCTCGACGCCGTCACCCTCACCGACGGGGCGGAGCTGCCGCTCTCCTTCCTCTTCCTCTTCCTCGGCGCTTCCCCCTGCACCGAGTGGCTCGGCGACACGGTCGCCCGCGACCCCAAGGGCTTCGTCCTCACCGGCCCCGAAGCGGGCGCGAAAGGCTTGCTCGAGACCAGCGTTCCCGGGGTCTATGCCGCCGGCGATGTCCGCGCGGGCTCGATCAAGCGCTGCGCGACCGCCGTCGGCGAGGGCGCCACGGTCGTCCGCTTCGTCCACGAGCACCTCTCGGCCGAGCCCGCGTAGCCTTTCGAGCCTTGAGCCTGAAACGGAAAGCGACGATGCTCGCCCTGCTGGCCTCCGGCGCAGTTGCCGCCATCGGTGCGCCGAGCGCCTCCGGGCAGGCCGTCCCCTGGGGCTACAGCTGCATCCCGGCCTCGACCGGGGTGGCGAGGACCAGCGCGACCTGCGGAGCGACCCTCGTCGACGGCCAGGCGGTCCCGCCGCCGAACGCGCCGCCCGCCGTGAAGGAGGCGATCGCCGCCGCCAACCACATCGCCGGCAGGCCCTATGTATGGGGCGGAGGCCATCTGAGCTGGACGACCCACGGCTACGACTGCTCGGGCGCGGTCGGCTTCGCCCTGCACGGCGCTGGACTGCTCGAAACGACGATGGTCTCGGGGCAGCTGGCCTACTGGGGCCTGGGCGGGACCGGTCGCTGGATCACCGTCTACGCCAACGAGGAGCACGTCTACATGGTCATCGCCGGGCTGCGCTTCGACACCCGCGACGACCTGCCGGGCGTGAGCGGTCCGCGCTGGCACACCGAACGGGTCGAACCCCGCGGCTTCGCGGCGCGCCACCCGACCGGCCTCTGAGCCGGTACCTCTTCAGCCGGCCGAGAGCTGCTTGGCGAGGCGCCGCATCGATTTGGCGTTGACGCGATGCAGGAAGGCGCGGGTCATCGGCGGGATCAGCCGTTCCGCCCGTGCCGTCTTCAACCACTCCAGCTCGAAGGAGATCTTCGTCTTGCCCTCGGGCAGCTCCTCGAGCCGGTAGGTGCCGCGGGTGTGGCGCTTACTGCCGTTGCCGATCCCCTCCTCGACGATCCTGACCGGCGGCTTGGCCTCGACGACCTCGAAATCGGTCCAGTCTTGGGAGCCGGGCGTGTTCGCCTTGGCCTCCGCTTTGGCGCCGACGCCACGCGCCGGCCCGGAGAACTTCCACTTGATCAGCACGTGATCGGTGAAGCTCTCGTGGTTCGCCAGCACGTCGAGGAAGTCATAGACCTCAGCTATAGGCCTGGCCACGACGGTGGAAACGGTCACCGGCTTCATCGCCCGATCCTATGCGCACGGGGCGGTCCATCGCCGAGACCGCAAAAACCCTTCTTCAGGACGGGTTTTTGCGGTTTCGGTGCTCGACCGGCAGTCCCGCGCGCCTTTTACCTAATTTTGACCTGCTGCTTACGCGGGGCCGCGATGCTGACTCCCTCACCCAGACGAAGGAGGCACGGCATGGCCCAGATACTGATAGTTGCCGATCCCCCAGGCGAGGACGCAGGCACTGTTGTCTACCGCGAGCGGATCGCGAGCACCGACCTCGAGTCGAATCACTTCTCCGGACAGCTCGTCGAGCGGGTCGGCTGGGCGGTGCGCGACGCCGACCGGCTCGAGCACCAGAACCTGCTCCCGATGTCGACGGGCGATCGGCCGGCGGAGTAGCGCTCGGCTGGGCATATATTCGACTGCGTGCCCAGCCACGACGACCTGATCAAAGAAGAGTTCGCCCGCCAAGCGCCCAGCTTCGAGGATCGCCAGTACTCGTTTGGCGATCCGCGGGTGCTCTCCTGGATCCTCGCCAACGTCCCGCCCGACGCCTCGGAGCTGGTCCTTGACGTCGCCGGCGGGACGGGGCACGTCGCCCGCGCCTACGCCGAGCGGTGCCTCTGCGCGACCGTGCTCGACCTGACCGCGGAGATGCTCGCCGTGGGCAAGCGCGAGGTCGACGCGGCCGGCGTGCGCAATGTGGTCTTCCAGCTCGGCGAGGCGGACGCGATGCCTTTCCTGCCCGGCTCCTTCGACCTCGTCGTCAGCCGCTTCGCCGTCCACCACTTCGACGATCCCGCCGCGGCGCTGGCCGAGATGGCGCGCGTCTGCCGACCCGGCGGGCGGGTCGCAATCTTCGACATGGTCGTCGCCGAGCCCGAGCGTGCCGAGGACTACAACCGCCGCGAGCGGCTGCGCGACCCCTCCCACACCCGCGCCCTCAGCGCCGAGGAGCTGCGCGCGACCATGGAGGGGGCCGGGCTGGAGATCGGTCACTTCGTCGAACGCGACCAGCCGCTGCCGCTGGAGCGCTGGCTGGCCCAGACCCGACCGCCCGACGAGGTCGCTTCCCAGCTGCGGACGGAGCTCGAGGCGGAGCTGTCGGGCGGAGCGGCGACCGCGATGCGCCCGCAGCGCCGCGACGGAGAGCTGTACTTCACCCAGCGCTGGGCGATCGCGATGGGCCGACCGCGCCCTGGGTGATCCGAGGGTCGCTCAGGTTTTCCGCTCCAGGTCCGCTACCTCCTCGGCCTTGCGATCCGCCTTCTCTTGGGCGTTGTCCAGCTCCTCCTTCTTCTCGCCCTTCTCCTCCTCACGCCGTCCTTCGCGCCGTAGCGAGGCGTCGTCGGTGAGGTCGCCGGCCGCCTTCTTGGCTCTGCCGGTGAGCTTGTCGAGAATGCTCATATCGAGTTCCTTTCGTCTTTTTTCGTTCGGACCGTGGAGGTACCCCGGTCCGCTACTTGAAAACCGATTGGTTCGGCCGGGGCGATCAGGGGTACTCGGCCCAGCGTGATTAAGAGGCGCTTCCCTCGGCCGACTTCTCGCCCGGCCACTTCCCGGTCATCCGCGCGAACCCGCCGCGCACACTGTGGTCGACCACGCCTTTGGTCAACCGGAAGACCGCGCCCTCGACGACGAGGGCCGCGATCAGCTTCGGGTAGGAGGCGTCGCGCTGATCGGGCTCGGGTGGCTCCTCTTCGTCGAAGATCGCCCAGAGGCGATCGAAGCCCTTCTGGGCGACCATCCCCGCCAGCAGCCCGGCGATGATCCCTATCGGCGCGAAGAGTAGCTTCATGCTGCCGAACTACCCCCGCCTGACAGCCGGCAAACGGTGTGAGGACCGCGACGCCTGGGGAAGTGCTCGGTCGCCTACCCTTCCCCGATGGCCAATATCTACAGGCCCAGCTTCGAGGAGGGGGAGCGGCCGGAGGGGTTCCGATCGAAGCGGGCGCGGATCGGCTATGAGCTCGGCAGCGAGCTGATCGGTGCCAGCCTCTGGGAGCTGCCGCCAGGCGAGGCCGCCTACCCGTACCACTTCCATTACGCCGACGAGGAGATCGTGATCGTGCTCTCCGGGAAGCCGAGCCTGCGCACGCCGGAGGGAGTTCGCGAGCTGGAGGAGGGCGAGGCGATTCACTTCGGGCTCGGCGAGGAGGGGGCGCACCAGATCCTCAACCGCAGTGAGGAGACGGCGACCTTCCTGGCGATCTCGAGCCACGGCCGGCCCGACGTCGTCGTCTACCCGGACTCGGACAAGATCGGCGTCGGCGAGCGCTTGCCACGCGGCGGTGGCCTACGCGCCTTCTTCAAGCGTGGCGACGGGGTCGGCTACTTCGACGGGGAGCAGGGCGAGACTTGAGGCGCGGTGCGATCCTCCTCTTCGTAGCGCCGCTTGCGGCCGCTGGTGCCGTCCTTGCCGTATTCGGCTGCGGCGGCAGCGGCGAGTCGGCGGCTCCCCTCGCCCAGGTCCACCCAGCCGCGCACAGCCGGATCGCCGAAGAGAAGCCGCCGCGCCCGCAGCCCCCTTACGACGTGCTCCCCAAGAACCCGTCCGAGGCGAAGCAGGCGGCGCCGAGTCCCGAACCGGCGCCCGAATCCAAACCGGCTCCGAAGCACCTCGACCCCTCGGAAATGCCGCCGGCGTCGGCTGGGACCAACGGCTCCTACGTCCCTCGCCCCGCGGCCGAACGGGAAACGATCACGCCCCGCACGATGGCGAAGCTGGAGGACCGGGCCGCCTCCGGCAGCGCGGTCCTGCTGAGCGGGGTCGCCCTCGCCCCACCGAGCGCGCCGCAGCGGATCAAGGCGGCGATCAGCGCGGCCAACACGATCATCGGTCGCCCCTACATATGGGGCGGCGGCCACGCCTCGTGGTACTCGCGCGGTTACGACTGCTCCGGCGCGGTCAGCTACGCGCTCGCCGGCGGTGGCTTCCTCTCGACCCCGCTCGCCTCGGGCCAGCTGGAGTCCTGGGGGGCGCCGGGGCCGGGTCGCTGGCTGACGGTCTACGCCAACGCCGGCCATGCCTACGCGGTGATCGCGGGGCTGCGCTGGGACACGGTCGGCGACGCGCGGGGAACCGGGCCGCGCTGGCACCCGGCCCTCCCGTATCCAGAAGGCTTCGTCGCTCGACATCCGCCCGGTTTCTGAACGCATATGAGCCAGGCACCGAGAGAGTGGTCCGATCCGGGGCGCGTCGCCGAGTACCTCTCACGCGAGATACCGCACCGGCCGACGGCGGAGCAGATGCTGCTGGAGGCCCTCCCCCCGCGAGTCGAGCGCTTCCTCGACCTCGGCACCGGCGACGGGCGCATGATCGCGCTGGTGCGCGGCCGCCACCCCGAAGCGAGGGCAGTGGGGCTCGACGTCTCCGCGCCGATGCTCGCGCGCGCGAAGGACCGGTTCGCCACCGACCCGTTGGTCGAGCTGCACGCGCACGAGCTCGGCCTGCCGCTCCCTGTGGAGGGCCCATTCGACGCGGTCGTCTCCGGGCTCGCGATCCACCACCTCGAGGACGAGCGCAAGCGCGAGCTGTTCGGCGAAGTCCAGGCCCTCCTCGTACCGGGCGGGGCCTTCGCCAACCTCGACCTGGTCAGCCCGGCTTCGCCCCAGACCCACGAGCGCTTCCGCCGCGAGATCGGCCGCACCGAGGACGACCCGAGCGATCGCCTCGCCGATCTCGGCGAGCAGCTGGAGTGGCTGCGCGACGCCGGCTTCGGCGAGGTCGACTGTCACTTCAAGTGGCTGGAGCTGGCGCTACTCGTGGCGCTCAGCTGAGCGACCACGCTGAAAGCCGACCAGCTGCTCGACGAAGTCGCCGTAGAGATCGGGGCGCACGGCGTCGGGGCTGACCAGCGCTTCGACCGCCAGGCCGATGCCCAGGGCCCGCAGGACGAGGGCGAGGTCGTCGGGCGACATCGAGAGCGTCGCCCCCGACTCCTCCTCGTAAGCGGCGATGTAGCGGGAGACCGCCTCGCGCAGGGACGCCGAGCGCGAGCCGAAGCGGCCGGCCAGCTCAGGGTCGCGACCGGCATGGGCGATGAACTCCATGTGGAGGACGAAGGACTCGCGGTCCCGGGCGAAGCGCTCCATCCACTGGTCGGCCAGGGCCCGGGCGCGCGCCTCTAGGGGAGCGTCGGCGTCGAAGTCGACCT
Source organism: uncultured Solirubrobacterales bacterium (assembly GCA_963824705.1). Taxonomy (GTDB): domain Bacteria; phylum Actinomycetota; class Thermoleophilia; order Solirubrobacterales; family 70-9; genus VRUE01. The sequence goes on along the minus strand of CAWGQE010000003.1, from coordinate 162,881 downwards.
GGGTGGCGGCAAGCTCCTGGGCGCGCTCGGCCATGTAGTCCTCGAAGACGGCAAGGAAGAGGTCGGCCTTGCTGTCGAAGTTGGAGTACACGGCGCCGTGCGAGTAGCCGGCCTGCTCGGCTATCTCCTCCACCGAAGCGCCGTTGTAGCCACGACGCGCGAAGACCGTCGCCGCGGTGGCAAGCAGCTCGGCTCGGGTGCGGGCCTGCTTCTCGGAACGGGTTTCCCTTTTCGGCTTGGCGGTCATTCAGATTGGAATTGCAATTCGAATGATGATACTAATCCCAGTATGCAGCAAGCCGCGATACCGAAGCTGTTCCGCGCCGCCGGGACCAAGCGGCGCCTCTGGATGCTCGCCGCCCTGACCCTGCTCTTCGGCGCGGCGATGCTGCCGGCGATGCGGACGATGGGCGATCACGGCGCCTCGCTGATCGCCTTCGAGTCCGCCGGCACCGTCTCGCGCAGCCAGGAGATCGTCACCGAGTGGGGCGACGCCGGCAAGACCGCGATGTGGTGGCAGCTCGGTCTCGACCTGCCCTTCCTGATCGGCTACGGGCTCTTCCTCGCCGGCGCCTGCGCGGCGGTTGCGCGCAGGGCAGGCGAAGTCGGCAAGCCCCGTTTGGAGCAGGCCGCCGCGGTGCTCGTCTGGTTCGGCCCGCTGGCCGCGGCTGTTGATCTTCTCCAGAACGTCTCGCTCACCCTCGTGCTCGAGGGCCACGTAACGCAGCCGTGGCCGCGGATCGCCGCTCTCGCCGGGCCGATCACGACGAGCCTCATGGTCAGCGCCGGGCTGTTCGCGCTCTGCGGCGCACTCGCGACCCGGCAACGCAGGTCGGCCGCGCCGGCCGAGGAGGGCAAAGTCGAGTGAGCAGCCCGATGCAGACCCTCGAGCGCTGGCTCGACGAGGCAGTCGACGCCGGGGCCGGAGCTCCAGCAGCGATGACCCTCGCGACCGTGAGCGGCGACGGCCGCCCCTCCGCGCGGGTGGTCTCGCTCAAGCGCCTGGAGCCCGAGGGCCTCGTCTTCACCACCGCGCTGTGGACTCGCAAGGCAGCCGAGCTGCGCGCCAATCCCCAGGTGGCGATCGTCTTCCACTGGCCGTTGCTCGGCCGCCAGGCGCGGATCGAGGGGCGGGCGGAGGTCGCCGGGCGCGAGCTGGCCGAGGAGCTGTTCGCCGAGCGGCCACGGAGCCATCAATTGCAGGCCATCGTCTCGCGCCAAGGAGAGGTCATCGAGGATCTCGGTGCGCTGCGCGCGCGGCTCGATGAGCTGAAGACCGAGACGAGCGCGCAGCCGATCCCCTGCCCCGGCGACTGGGGCGCCGTCCGCATCAAACTCGACGTCGTTGAGCTTTGGAGCGAAGGAGAAGACAGGCTCCACGAGCGCCGCCTCTTCGAGCGCGACGGCGACAAGTGGACGGAGACGCTGCTCGCACCCTGACGTCAGGCCAGGTTGGCGAGGATGGCAAATGCGGCGACGAGCACTCCCAGCATGCCGACGACCATCGCTCCTCCCACGTACATAAGGATGTTCCGCAGCTCGTCGAGCCCCTGGCGCAGCGAGCCGATCTCCTCGCGCAGCTCCACGCGCACGGAGCCGATTTCATGACGCAGCTCCAGGCGGACGAAGCCGATTTCCTGACGCAGCTCCACGCGCATGGCCCCCATCTCCTGGCGCAGAGACTGGATGTCCGCCGAGACCCGGTCGAAGCCGTCGCCCAACCGCTCGTCTGTCCAACTCTCTCTCATCGTCTGCATAATCTTACTCAGACAGAACGATGCGCGCGGGTGGTGCGCGAAATGAAAAATCATTGAGAATTCTTTAGGTCGAAAGCGTGCCCGGCCGGACGGCAGATCGGGGTCGCTAGCCTGGCCACCGATGCCATCGCTCGATGCTGGGGCAGATCGCTACAAGTGGATCGCGCTCTCCAACACGACCCTCGCCGTGCTGTTGGCGACGCTCGACGCCTCGATCACGCTGATCGCGATGCCCGACATCTTCCGCGGCATCCACCTCGACCCGCTGGTGCCGGCCAACAGCTTCTACCTGCTCTGGATGATCCTCGGCTACCTGGTCGTCTCCAGCGTGCTGATCGTCAGCCTCGGCCGGCTCGGCGACATGTTCGGCAGGGTCCGCATCTACAACCTCGGCTTCGTCATCTACACCGTCGCCTCGCTGCTCTTGACGATCGACTGGATGACCGGGCAGGCGGGCGCCACCTACCTGGTCGTCTTCCGCATCGTCCAGGGGGTCGGCGGCGCCTGCCTGCTGGCCAACGCGGCGGCGATCATCACCGACGCCTTCCCCGCCAACCAGCGCGGCATGGCGCTCGGGATCAACAACATCGTCGGCGTCAGCGGACTGTTCGTCGGCCTCGTGCTGGGCGGGCTGCTGGCGCCGATCGACTGGCGACTCGTCTTCCTGATCTCGGTCCCGGTCGGCCTCTTCGGGACCGTCTGGGCGTATCTGAAACTGGAGGAGCGCAGCGAGCCGCGCCGTGCCGCGATCGACTGGTGGGGCAACGCGACCTTCGCCCTCGGCCTGGTGCTGGCGATGGTCGCGGTCACCTACGGCATCCGCCCCTACGGCGGCTCGCCTACCGGTTGGGGGAGCCCGAAGGTGCTCGCTCTGCTGGCGGGTTCGGCCGTTTCGCTCGCGGCCTTCGCGATCATCGAGCTGCGCGTCGCCGAGCCGATGTTCCGGCTGACCCTGTTCCGCATCCGCGCCTTCACCTTCGGCACCCTCTCGACCTTCCTCGCCGCGGTCGCGCGCGGCGGGCTGCTCTTCATGCTGATCATCTGGCTGCAGGGCATCTGGCTGCCCCTGCACGGCTACAGCTTCACCGAAACGCCGCTCTGGGCGGGCATCTACATGCTGCCGCTGACCCTGGGGATCCTGATCGCGGGCCCGATCTCCGGCCTGCTCTCCGATCGCTATGGCGCCCGACCCTTCGCCACCGGCGGGATGGTCGGCGCGGCGCTCAGCTTCGCCATGTTGATAGCGCTGCCGACCGACTTCACCTACTGGGTCTTCGCCGCGATCCTCTTCTTCAACGGGGTCTCGATGGGGATGTTCGCCGCCCCCAACCGCGCCGCCGTGATGAACAGCCTGCCGCCGGGCGATCGCGGCGCCGGTGGCGGCATGAACCAGACCTTCCAGAACTCGGCCCAGGTGCTCTCGGTCGGGATCTTCTTCACCCTGCTGATCGTCGGCCTCGCCTCCAGCCTGCCGGCGACGCTGAGCAGCGGACTGCAGGCCCACGGCGTCTCGGCGGCCGCCGCCCACCATGCCGCACAGGCGCCGCCGATCTCGGTCCTCTTTGCGGCCTTCCTCGGCTACAACCCGATTCAGCATCTGGTCGGCTCCGAAGCGCTGGCCGCACTGCCGGCCCATGCCCACGCCGTGCTCACCGGCTCCGGCTTCTTCCCGCACCTGATCTCCAGGCCCTTCCGCGACGGGCTCGACATCGCCTTCACCTTCGCAATCGTCGCCTGCCTCGTCGCCGCCGCGGCCTCAATGCTGCGCGGCGGTCGCTATCACCACGCCGAGGAAGCGGCAGCAGCCGGCCCCGGCCAAATCCCCAGCCTGGAGGAGCAACATGCAAGTTGAGTGGTACGGACAGTCGGCCTTCTCGCTGAGCACCGCCGAAGCGACGGTGTTCATCGACCCCTTCGCCGACATGTCTTCGCTGGCGGGACGCGGGATGAAGTTCGAGTACCCGCCGATCGAGGCTGACGATGTCGACCTGCTGCTGATCACCCACGAGCATCGCGATCACAACGGCGTCGAGGCAATCGGCGGCGATCCCAGCGTGCTGCGCTCCACCGCCGGCAGGCACGAGTCGCCGATCGGCGAGGTCGTCGGCATCGCCTCCGAGCACGACGCCGCGGCCGGCACCGAACGCGGCCCCAACACGATCTTCGCCCTCGAGCTTGAAGGGATCCGGGTCGCCCACTTCGGCGATTTCGGTCAGAGCGCGCTGCGGCCCGAGCAGGCGGCGGCGCTCGGCGACGTCGACCTCCTCTTCCTGCCGGTCGGCGGCGGACCGACGATCGACGCCGCGCAGGCCGCCGCGATCGTCGCCGAACTGGAGCCGCGCTGGGTGGTGCCGATGCACTTCCGAACCCACCGCATCGGCTTCCTCGAGAGCGAGGCGGAGTTCGTCGGGCTGGTCGATCGGGTCGAGCGCTGCCCGACTGCCGGCTTCGACACCGCCGGCCTGCCCGCTGGCGACGGGCCGCTTGCAGTGGTCCTCGCCTCGCCCTAGCCCGGCGACAGTTTAGCGATTCAAACCGGGGGTAATTTGGCGCTATGACTACTGCCGGAGCACTCTTCCTGATCGCCGTGGGCGCGATTCTGCGCTACGCGACCAACCTCCACCTCAAGGGCGTCAGCCTCGACACGGTCGGGCTGATCTTGATGATCGCCGGCGTGGTCGGGCTGATCATCGGCCTGTGGCAGTGGGGGACTATGACTCGACGCCGCCGCGAAGGAGACGTCTTGGTCGATGACCGGCGAGAAATACGCGAAACCCCGCGTTACTGAGAAGCGGCTAAAACGCGAGGCGATCGCGCCCCGAGTCCTTCGCCGCGTAGAGCGCCACGTCCGCGCGCTCGAGCAGGTCCTCGGCGCTCTCGCTGAAGTCCCAACAGGCGAGGCCTGCTGAGCAGGTCTGCCCGTCGGGCGTCACCGCCCGCAGCCGTTCGACCGTCTCGGCCGCCTGCTCGATCGAGGCTCCAGGGAGCAGCACGAGGAACTCCTCGCCGCCGTAGCGGACGATGATGTCTTCTCCCCTCAGCTCCGAGTCCCAAGCCTCGGCGCAGTCGCGCAGCATGCCGTCGCCGGCGAGGTGCCCATGAGCGTCGTTGTAGGCCTTGAAGAAGTCGATGTCGAGGATCGCCAGGCACAGCGACGCGGAGGAACGGCGGGCCCGGGCCATCTCGCGCGGCAGCTGCTCGTCGAGCGTGCGCCGGTTCGGCAGCCCGGTCAGCGCGTCGCTGGCGGCGAGGACTTTGACTTCGACCAGCAGGTCCTCGCGTTCGGACTCGATCCGCTTCAGCTCGGTCACGTCGGTCGCGCGGGCGTAGACCAGCGACTCGTCGGCGGACAGCGTCGAGCTCCAGCGCAGCCAGTGCCAGCTGTCGTCCTTGGCCAGGTAGCGGTTCTCGAAGCCCACCGTCTCCACACCGCTGTCGAAGAGGGCGGCTGTCTCGGCTTCGGTGCGCTTGCGGTCGTCGGGGTGGACGAGATCGACGAACGGCTTCGAGCGCATTTCCTCGTCGCTGTAACCGAGGCTGTGCTCCCAGGCCGAGTTCAGCTCGACGAAGTAACCGTCCATGTTGGCGGTGCAGAGCATGTCGTGGGAGAGGTCGAAGAAGCTGCGGGCGCGCTGGTCGGCGCGGGTCCGGCGGGCGACTATCTCGCTGGTCAGCGCGGTGACGACCACGAGGGACACGGCGGTGAAGGTCCAGCGGGTGAAGACCGAGAAGCCGGCCGTGCTTTCGACCTCGGCGAGGACGATCGCGTAGACGGCAAGCAGCCAGGCCAGGTGAGCGATCGCGACCCTGCGCGGGAAGAAGTAGGAGGCGATCAGCATCGCCCAGACGAAGATTGCCCCGTACTGCCCGGCCGCCACGCCGCTCTCGTAGATCAGCAGCCCGGTCAGGGCGACGATGCCGGCGAGAATCGGGTGGATCGCCCAGCTCGGCAAGCGCCGGGAGAAAGCGAAGCAGAGCAGCCCGCCGGCGAGCATCCCCACGGCGACCAGGATCAGCGCGCCGAGATCGGCGACTTCGGGATGCGGCAGCGCCAACGAGAGCCCGACCAGGCCCGCGGCCGCGACGGTCAGCGCGCCAAGCGCCCGCGCCTCCGAGCCCGAGCGCCTCAGTGCCTCCTTGCCGTTTGTCGTCTGCGCCATCGCCTACCCACTATCGGCGAGGAAGAGGCGCGCTTTAGCCTTGCATCCGACGTTTTCTCATTTTCGCTTTAGGCGCTGAAATAGGATGAGCGCCCGCGCCGATGCACCCGATCTCCTACTTCCAGGCCCTGGTGCTCGGCTTGCTCCAGGGCATCGCCGAGCCCTTCCCGATCTCGAGCCTCGGCCACGGCGTGATCGCGCCCAGCATCTTCGGCTGGAACATCCACCAGAACGACGACTTCTTCCTGGCCTTCCTCGTCGCCACCCACTGCGCCACGGCGATCGTCCTCTTCTTCCTCTTCCTCGACGACTGGAAGCGGATCTTCCGCGGTCTCGGCCGTTCGCTACGTGACCGTCAGATCGGCGCCGGAGACACCGACGCAAGGCTCGGCTGGCTGCTCGTCGCCGGCACGATCCCCGCCGGAATAGTCGGCCTCGCGCTCGAGCATCCGCTGCGCACCCTCTTTGCCTCCGCCTCCACCGCGGCGGCCTTCCTGATCCTCAACGGCGTCCTGCTGCTCGTCTTCGAGCGCTTCCGCCGCCGTCCGCCACAGCCGGACGACTACAAAGGCGACTCCGACAGCCGCATCGCCAAGCTCACCTGGAAGCAGGCATTCGGGATCGGCACCGCCCAGGCGGCGGCGCTCATCCCCGGCATCTCGCGCTCGGGGATCACGATGGGCGGCGGGCTCCTCTTCGGCCTCTCCAACGAGGACGCGGCGCGCTACGCCTTCCTGCTCGCGACGCCGATCATCGGCGCCGCCGGCGTGCTCAAGCTCCCTGAACTGATGGGACACGCCGGCGACGGCGTGCGCGGGCCGGCCCTCGTCGGCGCTCTGGCGGCGGCGCTGACCACCTACATCGCTGTCAAGTTCCTGCTGCGCTTCTTCGAGACGAACCGCCTGACCCCGTTCGGCATCTACTGCATCGTCGCCGGCGTGATCTACTCGCTGATCCTCGCCGTCTGAGCCGAATTCCGGCCGCATGGAGCGTGCGACAAACGTCCGTAAAAGGTGGGAAGCCCGCTGCCGGCCGCGCTAGGCTGACCGCTCGAAACCTTCAATTGGGGAGAACCAGATGAGACGAGTCGCAAAGCTGCTGTTGGGACCGGGGGCCATCGCGCTCCTCGTGGTGGGACTGATAGCCGCACCGGGCGCGTCAGCCGCGACCATCAGCGCGTCGAGCTGCAAGAGCGCGAGCAACATCGAGGCGATCATCGACGACTCGGGCTCGATGGAAATCACCGACCCTGACCGCCTCCGCGTGCAGGGGATGAGCCTGCTGATCGACGATCTCTCACCCAGCACGCAGCTCGGCGCGGTCGAGTTCGGCTCGGGGCTGGAAATCCCCGGCATCATCTCCACCCCGGCCGCCAACACGGTCTTCCCGCCCGAGGCCGTCGGAGCCAACGCGAGCGCGATGCGCAGCGCGCTCGACGGGGCGATCAAAGCCGACAACGGCGCCACCGACTACAACGGCGCATTCGCCAAGTCCGACGCCGACAACCCCGGCGCCGACGCACGGGTCTTTCTCACCGACGGCGGCCACGACGTCGGCACCTACAACGAAGGGCACCTGACCCACAAGGTGCCGACCTACGTGATCGGCTTCGGCTCGGGGATCTCAGCCGGCCCCGATCAGGCGCGGCTGAAAAAAATCGCCAAAGACACCGGCGGCAAATACTTCCCGGTGGCAGACACGAGCGGGCTGCAGGCGGCGATGAACAGCATCGGCGCGGCGCTCACCTGCCAGACCCCGCCGCAGCAGTTCACCGACCTGCTCAAACAGGGCCAGAGCAAGGTTCACAAGCTCACCGTCGGAGCGGCGACCAAGACGCTGCAGATCACCCTGACCTGGGCGAGCCCACTCGACAAATTCAAGCTCAACGGCCTGGCCCTGGTCGGCAAACACGGTCTGCTCGCGGTCGCCTCCCGCAAACCAGGGAAACTGAAGGTGACGAAGACGGCGAGCTCGACCTTCACCATCGTCAAAATCTCCGGGCTGCGCAAAGGGACGCTGCGCTTCGACGTCAAGGCCGCCACGGTCGCCTCCGGCGCGCCGAAAGCGACCCTGACGACCCAGGTAGGTCAGAGCACGCAGAAATAAGCGCTCAGCCGGTGGGCTCGTAGGTGAGCAGGGCGATTCCGTCGCCCAGCCCCCGCGAGCCCACCAGGCGCAGCGGCTTCTTCTCGCTGACATCGCCGAAGAGGCGCTTGCCCTCGCCGAGCATCACCGGGAAGACCATCAGGCGCAGCTCGTCGACCAGGTCGTGCTCGACCAGCGCCTGGACCAGCCGGGCGCTGCCGGCGACGAGGATCACTCCCTCGATCTCGCGCTTCAGCTTCGCGACCTCCTCGGCGACGTCGCCGCTGAGGATGGTGGAGTTCTCCCACTCGGCCTCGGCCAGGGTCGAGGAGACGACGTACTTCGGCATCCCGTTCATCTTCTCGGCGAAGCCGGCCTCGTCTTCGATCGTCGGCCAGGCGGCGGCGAAGCCCTCGTAGGTAACCCGACCGAGCAACTGCACCTCGGCCTCGCGCAGCTCGTCGAGCTTGAACGCGTCGCCCTCTTTGCCCCGATCGATCTCGAAGGTCCAGCCGGCGTGGCGGTAGTCCTCGCCCCCACCCGGCGCCTCGATCACACCGTCGAGGGACACGAACTCGGTTACGACGATCTTTCCCATGCTGCCTCCTTATGGTCGCTGTTTGGCTCTCTACCCCCACGACGAACGAGCAAGCCCATAATCGACACGCCGGGTGCGATCGACATCTTGGCTGCTACGGTGTGGTTGTCGGGTTTGGCCCACTGCCACCCGAGAGGTTCCGTTTCTCCGTGCGCTGTCTTTGCGTTTAGGGGTCGCTGGATCTCCCTATTCGCTCAAAAAGGAGCTCACAAAATCATGTCGTTCGCCGATCTCGGCGTATCCAAGAACGTCGTGCGCGCGCTTTCGCAGCGCGGCATCGACCAACCCTTCCCCGTCCAGCAGATGGTCATCCGCGACGCGCTCTCCGGTCATGACCTGCTGGTCCAATCCCCAACCGGGTCCGGCAAGACCCTCGCCTTCGGTGTTCCGCTGGTCGACAGCGTCGAGCCCGGAGCGAAGCAGCTCTCCGCGCTCGTCCTCGCCCCGACCCGCGAGCTGGCGAGCCAGATCGTCGACGAGCTGTCCTCGGTCGCCAAGGCACGCCAACTTCGCATCGCCGCCGTCTACGGCGGCGTCGGCTTCGGCCCGCAGAGCGCCGCGGCAAAGCGCGCCGACATAGTCGTCGCCACCCCCGGCCGGCTCGAGGACCTGATCCAGCGCGGCACGCTCTCGCTCAGCCAGGTCCGCGTCCTCGTCCTCGACGAGGCCGACCGCATGCTCGACATGGGCTTCAAGCCCGCCGTCGACCGGATCGTCGCCCAGACCTCGAAGCAGCGCCAGACGCTCTTCTTCTCGGCGACGCTCGAGGGCGCCACCGGCAAGATCGCCGCCGCCTACACGCGCGACCCGCGCCGCCATACCAAGGAGGCGAGCAAAGCCGACAAGGCCGACATCGAGCACCGCTTCCTCGCCGTCGACTCGCAGAGCGCCAAGCTCGACCGCCTGGTCGAGCACCTGCGCGGCGAGGAGGGTGGGCGCACGCTCGTCTTCGTCCGCACCAAGCGTGGCGCCGACCGGCTGGTCAAGCGCCTGCGCAACCACCAGGTGGAGGCCGCCGCGATGCACGGCGACAAAAGCCAGGGCCAGCGCGAACGCGCCCTCGCCCGCTTCGAGAGGGGTGACGTCGACGCGCTGATCGCGACCGACGTCGCCGCTCGCGGAATCGACGTCGACGGGATCACACAGGTCGTCAACTTCGACGCCCCCGACGACCGCGACTCCTACACGCACCGGGTCGGCCGCACCGGCCGTGCCGGCGCGCGCGGCACCGGGATCAGCTTCGTCCTCGCCGACCAGGCCGACGAGGTGCGGCAGATGGCCGTCGCCCTCGGCCTCGTCCATGAGTTCGACCAAGGGCACGGGCATCTTCCCAAGCCCGCATCGCAACCGGGCCAGCGGCAAAAGCAACGCCCGTCCGGGCGTTCGCGACGGCGTCGCCGCCCCAAGGCCAAGGCCGCCAGATGACCGCTACCGCTACCACCGCTCCCAAGTGGACCTGTGACCGCTGTGGCGTCTCGGTCAGCCAGCTCGACGGCGCAGCGGTGCCGCTGCCGAAAACCTGGACCACAGCAGCTGACGGCAACTTCTGCCTCACCTGCAGGCGGGAGCGGGCCGGCGACGCGGCGCTCGAGGCGGCACCGGCCGATTCCAACAACGACACGCGCATGAAAGCGCGCCGGGCCGGCCTGCTCGAGTTCGAGGTCCGCCGCGCTCCCGATCGCGCCGACAACGCGATCGCCAAGGCGTGCCACACCTCAGCCTCCGCGGTGGCGCGGGCGCGCGACGTAGTCGGCCGGCGGTAGGCCGGGAGGCCTTTTGATGGAGGTCGGCATCGCACTTGCGCTCGTCGCTGCGCTGATGACGAACCTCGCCTCGCTGCTCAAGCACCGGGGATGTCACCACGCGACGCCGGTTCGCCTGCGGCAGCCGCTGCAGAGCGCCCGCGCCCTGGCCGGCTCGCGCTGGTTCGCGGCCGGCTGGGGGCTCGCCGCGGTCGCCTGGCTGGTCCACGTCGCGGCGCTCTCGATGGCGCCGATCTCCCTCGTGCAGGCGGTCCTCGCCGGCGGTGCGGTGCTGCTGGCGGTGATGTCGCAGCGGCTCTTCGGCGATCCGGTCGAGCGACGCCAATGGCTGGCGCTGCTCCTCGGCGGCGGCGGGCTCGCCCTGCTCGCCGTCACCGTGCCGCAGCTGCACGGCAGTCACTCCGAATTCTCGGTCGGCGCGATCCTCGGCTTCGAGGGCGGGCTGGCAATGCTCGCCGGCGGGCTTGCGCTCGGCCATCGCTCCCAGCGTCTCGCTCAACGCCACGGGGTGCTCCTCGCCGCGCTCGCCGGGACGCTGATCGCCTTCGCGGGGATCGCGATCAAGGGACTGTTCGGCGTCGGCGAGATCTCGATCGCGCTGATCGCCCCCTGGGTGGCGCTGATCGTCGTCTGCGGGGCCCTGGCCCAGTACACGACGGTGGCGGCGCTGCAGAGAGGCCAGGCGATCGAGGCGATCGGCTTGATCGGCCTGGTCGCAAACGCGAGCCAGATCGCCGGTGGCGTGCTGGTCTTCGGCGATCCGCTCTCCGCCAACCCCCTCGGCATCGCCCTGCAGAGCGCCGCCTTCGCGATGGTCTGCGCCTCGGCTCTGCTGCTGCCCTCGCGGGCGCCCCGCCAGTTGGCACCGGCCGCCTGAACCTGGCCGGCCCTCCCTCCGTACTCCGGGCAAACCTCGCGGCACGTCGCCGCGCCCGCGACTCAGGAGGCAGTCCCTTGACCAGAACCCTTCCAGCTATCGCCATCCTCGCGATCGGCGCACTACTCGCCGTGGCCGGCTGCGGTGGCAGCAGCAGCTCCAGCTCCAGCTCGGGCGAAGGCGGCGCCTACGGATCGGGCGGCGGCGAAACCGGCACGACGAAGAGCGCCAAGAGCGAAACGGGCGGCGGCGAAGCCGCAACCGGCACCGCCGGCGTCGTCGCGGTGGCCAAGAGCCCCGAACTCGGCACCGCCATCCTGGTCGACTCCAAAGGCTTCACCCTCTACGACTTCCACAAAGACAAGGGCACCCAGTCGGCTTGCTACGGCGCTTGCGCGCAAGGCTGGCCCCCACTGACGACCAGTGGCGCCCCGCAGGCGATGAGTGGCGCCGAAGCCTCGAAGCTCGGCACGACCAAGCGCAGCGACGGCACCACGCAGGTGACCTACGCCGGCCACCCTCTCTACACCTTCGTCGAGGACACCAAACCAGGCGAGGCCAAAGGCAACGACGTCAGCGCCTTCGGCGCCCAGTGGTACGCCCTGAAGCCGAGTGGCGAGGAGGCTGGGGACTAGTGACGTAGCGCCGCCGTGGGCGTTTGGCCCAATCGGTCACATCCTTGACCGAGAAAGCCAAAACACGGCGGCTCCAAGGAGGGCGAGCGCGACAATGATTGCCCCGAGGCCCCTCAGAAACGAGTCGAGGCCGATAGCCGCAATCAGAGCAACAACCGCAAGCAGGCTTCCGACGATGGAGAAGTTCCTGTCGAACTGCCTCATGACGCAACCTGCTGCGCCAGGATCGTAGACATGCACAGCACTGCAAGTCCGAGCCCATTTCCGATGAGAAACCCGAGGATCTTCGTGCGCTTCGGCTTTGACGCTTCTATTGAACCCTCCAGTTTCTTGTTTTTGATCAGGCGCCGTTCGCCTTTGCGCCAGTAGGAAAAGTAGCGCGCATCGAATCGCGCCCATACGGGGATCGAAAAAATTAGGACTATCAGAGCCGCCAACTGAGCTTCAGAGACACTGATAGCACCATGTGGCTTGGCCTGGATGAGAAGGACAGTTGGAAAGACAGCCGTCGCCGCCGCGAACAGATCGGTTGAGAAGTCCAGGATCTCGACCTTGAACGGTTCGCTGTCCTCCCTCGCCATCCAGCGTACGACCAAACCCGCGACTACCGTTACCACTGCCGTCGCAAAAAACACTCGCAGTTCGTGGCTCATTGCGCTCTGGTCCCGCGCCGTCTGATCCGCATCTGACCTCCACCCATCCGCCGGGTTATCGGGTTCGCCGCTCACGGGAGTGGCGAAGGCAGGCGGGGATCCTACTGCCAATCCGAGGCGTGTCCACCGATACGTCGGAGACGTAGTGGCCGTTGACGAGCCTGTCCCAGGTCCGTGAGCTGACTCCTTCCGGCGTCGTCACCTTGCCACCGGGGACCTGGCAGACGATTTCCACGGTGTCACCGTCGTGCAACAGACCGAGCTTTGTGGAATCTGCTCTAGGCAGCAGTCGTTCGTTGAGGCCGCACGAGCCCGCGACACACGTTCCGAATACGTGGTACCGGTGGGCACTCGGATTCCGGTGGAAGGCGGTGAATACGAGGTGCAGACCAACGGCGAGAAGCGCGGCCAACAGCAGGGTCAGGATCGCGCGGCCTATCCACGCGAGTTCCCTCAACCTCAAAAGCGAGGTGAGTTCCTTCAACCTGCTCTCCGCGACCGAGAGCAAAGCCAGCAGCGGGATGCCCAAAACGGACAGGAAGAGGCAGACTCCAACCACAATCTGTTGCCATTTCTCTGGCGAGGATGGAGATTCGAGCAGGGTGAGCAGGGAGACGAGCTCTCCCCCCATCACGAAGACGAGGATCGTCGTGATCGCGAAGAGGTAGCGCCATACCGTCCTGGGGACTTCCTCAGCGGCGGAGATCCGCGCCCGGATGTCGCGGATCTCCCCGACGACGCCGGTCAGCAGCAGCACTGCGAAGACGGCGGCAGCGGTCTGGTAGAAGGCCAGCGAGGGTTCCGCGTGGACGTGGCCGGCGCAGTGCGCGCAGTGCCCGACCGCCTTACCGAGCGTGGTTGCCGCCACTCAACTGCATTCCGGAATCGGCGGGCTGAATGCGCCCGCCACGGGCGTGTCGACGAAGTAGTCGGTGATCCAGAAGCCGCTCGTGAGCTTGTCCCAGACGTCGCTGCTCCTGCCGCCGGCCGAGACGACCTCGCCGTGTTCTTGGCAGGCGATGTCGATCCGGTCCCCCTCCTTCACGTGGCCGGCGACCGGAAAGCCCGAGAACCCGGGGCCGGTGTGGAGGCTCACTTCGCATCCCGTCCCCTCGCAGAAGGCGACGTGGTAGGCGTAGCTGCCGTCCTCGCTCGGGTTGGAGACCGCCACACGCCGCGTCGATTCGGCCCCCGCCAGATCACCGTGGTAGTCGAGGACCGCGGCTCTGAGCTTGACGGTTCCCTGCAGCGGTTGTCCCTGATTGGGGGCCGTGGCGGTGTCCCAGGAGACCTCGAACCCGCCCGCAGCAGTGTCGTCCTCGCCGAGCAGGTGCCAAGTCGGGGTTCCCGGAATGCCGGGCGTGGGCGAGTAGAGGGCTTCGAACCTGACCGCCGGACCGTTCGAGACGGCTTCCACCTCGACCGTGCCCGTCGCGGTCATCGCATCCGCGGGTGAGGTGAGCTGAACTTCCAGCGGCACCGCCGCCGGGGTGGTCGCACATTCGGGGATCGGCGGGCTCAGGGCATCGCTGCGGGGGGTGTCAACGTAGTAGTCAGATCCCCAGGTGCCGTCGGTGAACTCGTCCCAGACGTCGGTCGTTCCTTTCTCGCCGGCAACGGGCTGACTGTGCGCCTGGCAGGCGATCCGGACCTCGCCGCCCTCGGCGGTCGTCCCGACCTGTGGGAAAGCCGAGTACCCGGGGCCGCTCCGCCTGTGTAGTGCGCATTCGTCCTCGCAGCTGTTTTCGACGTGGTAGCTGTAGCTGCCATCCGCATTTGGGTTTGCCACGGCCACCTTTTGCGTGGCGCGGACACTGGACGCCGTCCCGTCGGCATTGAGCGCGACCGCGGAGAGTTGGATCGTCTCGCGAGTTCCCAATCCCTGGTTGGGCAGGCCGGCCGTCAGCCAGGCGAGTACGAACCCGTCCGCAGGGGAGCTGTCGGTGCCGAGTCGGTGCCAGCTTGAGGTCCCCGGCTCGCCCGGCGTATCCGAATACAGGGCTTCGAAGCGGACGGCCGTCGCGTTCGATTCGGCAACGAGTGGAACGGTGCCGCTGAGGACGCTTCCGGTGAGAGGGTTACTCAAACCCACTGAGAGCGGAGGTGGGAGTTCCGGTGGGATGGTCGCCGTCGAGCAGGCCGGGATCGGCACCGTGAACTGGTCGTTCTTCCCCGCGGTTTGGACGAAGTAGTCCGAGACCCAGTTGCCGTCGGCGAGGCGATCCCAGACGTCGGTGGAGGTCGCGTCAATGCCCTGAACTCGGCCGCCGTGTGCCTGGCAGGAGATGTCCACGGACGTCCCATCGGGAAGCAGTTCACCCACGGTCGGGAACGAAGTGCCGGGGCCCTGACGCTGCTTGAGGCCGCAGTGGCCGTTGAGGCAGGTGCGAAACACGTAGGAGCGGACGGTGTTCGGCGGTGGGGGTCCGAGCTGCGGCAGCTTCGTCTCGCTTGCGTAGATGAACTGAAAGTGCCGTCCGCGCCAGCGAACGGATCGCATGTGGCCGGGGGCGGTGTTGAGATAGTTGGCCTCCGAGATAGTCATCTGCGATCCATGCACCGATTCAACGAAGGCCACGTGGCCGTGTTCGCCGGCCCCTTCCTGGCCCGGTTGGAAGACGACGATCGCTCCGGGTTTTGCCCGCGTGCCGACCTGCAGCGGCGGGTCCGCCCGTCGGGCACTTTCCGCCCAGCGCGCCGCGTCCCCAGACGGCCCCGGAAACACGGGCAGGTCAGGGCGCATGTGCCTTGCCCACCACGTGCATAGGCCTTCCGGATAGCCGTTTTCCCCACCGCCGCCGATGCCACCGCCCTTCGCTTCGGAGTCTTCGCTGTGCCACGGTTCCGCCCGCATCGAGCCGGTGGCCACGAGTCTCGATGGGGCGTTTTGCGAGCGTGCCCCGCGGGAAGCGCGGAAGGTCGCCTGTTTGACCACCTTTTCGACCGAGAGCTCACAACTGACGCTGACATGCCAAGTACCGCCGGGCACTCCGGTGGCGACCCTCCATTCCCACTTTCCGCCGCCGGTGTGGTCCGTACGAAGGATGGGCAGCGGAGCCGACAGCCCGGCATGGCGGACCCGACCGTGACAGCTTCGCCCCGGCGACGTGGCGACGGTCACCGTCGCCACCACGTCGTCGTCCCCCGCGTTCGAGGCGCCGTGGAGACCGACCGTCTCGAGCGCCGCCGCAGGCCCGGCCGACCAGAGTGGAAGCCCAAGACAGACCAAGGCAATGACGAGGGGCACGCTATGCCGGCTAGGAGAACTCACGCAGGACCGAAGTAAAACACCATCCGAAACAAGTAGGTGTTGCCCCGGTCTCATCCCCCCGCGGGCGTAACCCGCGGCACCATCGCTCCGCTCTTTTTTGTTCACTCGTGCCGGGCCAAGCCAGCGCCTCGGCTACCAGCCGATCGCCCCCAGGGACGCATTGCCGGTATGGCCACCCGCACTCGGCACCGCGCTGTAATAGGTGCCACCGAGGCCACCCGCGTAGAGGGTGAGGACGTAGTCGCGGACGGATATCTCCTGGCCCAGGGTGAACCCGGCCTGCCGGTAGCCGTGAAAGGCCAAGATGTAGGTCAGTGCGCAGAGGGGATAGCTTTTCCCGCCGACCGCGGGCATCGCGCCGAACACGTCCGACCAATCGTTGTTGATGATGGTGGGGTTGATCTTGAGCCCGTGGTAGGCGATCCCGCCGCAGTTGGCTTCGGTGCCCGCGGCGGCGTTGGCAAAATTGGCTTCGCCGCCCGTCTTCTGGCCGTTGTTCTGCAACGCGAGGATCGCCGTGCCGCCTTCGACGTTGGCCTTTGCCTCGGGCAGGGATGCGTAGCCGATGCTGCCCGGGGTGGCGTTGATCGCTTTGACCTCTTCCTCATCCCCGCTGCCCGCCGGGCGGACCACCGAGCTGAGGGTCTTCCCCGAGCAGGTTTCGGGCCAGCTGACGTTGGGGGTGTCAGCCGGGCCGATCGGCTCCATTTCCTGCCAGCTCTGCTTGCCTTCGGTGCCGCCGGTCGTGCAGGCGAGGCCCTTCTTGTAGAGGGCGCCCAGATAGTTCTTGAGCTGGAGGGTGGTGCCCGAGCCGTCCTTGCGCACCACGCGGGAAATCGGCGAGCTGCAGTTGCCTTCGGCGCCCTCGAGCTTCGACCATTCCCTGATCCGGCCTTCGAATACACCGGCCAGGTTGCTGTTGGTGATCAGTTCGACGTCGCAGCCCGCGGGAGGGTTGGCGACGACCGCGATCGCCGTCTGGGCGACGGGGGTCACGAACAGCCTGGCGCCGTTGGCGGCGCTTTCGATGTTGGCGATCTGGGCTTTCGTCGGGGCGGCGTCAGTTGCGATGAAGGCCAGATCGGTGTTGATCGACCCTCTGCTGCCGTCGAAGCTCCATTCCCTCATCCCCGCGGCGCTGCCGATCGGGTCGTAGGAGACGGACGGGTGCGTGCCTTTGTCACAGGTCGAGCTTTCGAAGTGCTGCGCCCAGACCTCGTCCTGGGCGATCGCCTGCAGCGAGGAGCCGGCGCCTTCGATGTCGGTGCCGGTGCAGCGCGGGTCGCCCGAGATCGCCGTCGGCGCTGAGATTACGTAGGCGGAGCCGTGCGAGTTATGGGCGGTCACCACGCAGCGCAGTTCCTTGCCGAGGTCGTTCGGCAGTACTTCGTAGGAGTCGGTGGTGCCGCCCCAAATGCCCCAGTTGTTCCGCATCCACTGGTACGTGTAGCTGACGGGCGCTTCGCCTTCCCAGCCTCCCGGCGAGCAGGTCAGCCGGTCGCCGATCCCGTTGCCGCTGCCGATCGCCGGTGGCGAGATGTTGAACGGGCCACCAGGCAGGTAGACCGGGACGATGTCGCTGCGCGACTTCTGGAACTCGGGGACCAGTTCCTTCGCTTCCTGCCCGTCGCCGTAGAGATCGGTCGATCCGTTGTCCATCACCAGTTGCACGCCCGCTCCCGAGGGAAACGGATCGGGAACCGCGGAGATCGCCTCCCAAGCGCCGGCGTCTTCCCCTTCGGCGGCGCCCGGCGGCAGCGTCGTCGGCGAGCGGACCGGCGGGTGCGCCGGCACGCCGTCCCAGCTGAAGATCGCCTGTTCGCCCCCCGCCGCCCAAGAGCCGGCGATGATCAGGTATTCGTCGTCGGCGTTCTTGCGGATCTCGCGCACGCTGAGCCCGTCGAGGTCCATCAGGATCGGTTCGCCGAAGGTCGCGTGGACGGAGGTGTTCTGACCGCTGGTCGCGAGCTGGTCGAGGTTGGTGACCGGGACGACGATCGCGTCGCCGCCTGGCGTCGCCGGCGAGAGCGGCGCACGGAAGCCCAGGTAGGCAGTGCTGGAGCTGCCCGGCGCGAACTCGAGCCCCTCGACGTTGAAGCCGTCGATCTGCTTCGGGATGTTGCCCGCGGCGGCGCCGTCGGCGAAGCCGAAGCGATCGCCGTTTTCTTCGTCCCACTGGATCAGGTCCCCGCGCAGGCCGCGGTAGTAGCCGCCGAAGGTCAGTTCGGTGCCGGCGCCGGAGCCGCTGACGTGGGTGGTGAAGAGGGTGCTGCGGTCGGGCTTCAGGTTGCCTTTCTTCGAGTTGCCCATCGAGCCGGTCCAGTAGATCGTGTTGCCGGACCGCGCCGCGGCCTCGATGTCGATCTCTTCGGGGCTGCCCATCTGGGCGCCGAAGTTCCAGGTCTTGACCGGCGCTCCCGACACGTCGGACCGGTACAGCCGCAGCGTGTTGTTCTCGTCGTCGCCGAGCAGGATGTAGCCGTCGCCGACGTCGATCGCGGTCGAGGCGTCGGCGGCATCGGTGTAGTAGCGCGAGGTCGCCGGGGTGGGGCTTGCGGCCGAGGCGGCGTAGTGCAGGACCTTGGTCGCGCTCTTGCCTTCCGCACCGGTCACTTTCAGGGTGATGTCGGCGTAGCCGACATCACCACCGGGCGTGGGCGCGACGACGTATTCGGAGGGGCCGCCGACGAGATCGACGGGCCCC
The DNA here is from genome assembly GCA_963824705.1 of uncultured Solirubrobacterales bacterium. Taxonomy (GTDB): domain Bacteria; phylum Actinomycetota; class Thermoleophilia; order Solirubrobacterales; family 70-9; genus VRUE01. Next base: position 144,378 of record CAWGQE010000003.1, on the reverse strand, counting down.
CGCGGCGCCACCGCTTCGTTGCTGCTCGAGACCACTTCCAGCGACAGCTCGTCCGGGTCGACGCCTTCCTGGGCGACCGTCGCGGTGACGCTGGGGTTGGTCGGGTCGCCGACGGTCCCGGAGAGGGCTTCGTCGGAAAGCACGATCGTCGGGTTCGGCGCTCCCGCGGCCTGCGGCGTCACCGGAGCCGAAGGCGAGGACGCCGGGCCTGCGCCGGAGGCATTGATCGCCGCCACCGTGAAGGTGTAGGCCGTGCCGTTGGTCAGCCCTTCCACCGTGTAGCTGGTCGCCGCACTGGGGGTCGTGATCGGAGCCTGGGCAGTGCTCCCGATGAAGGGGGTGATCTTGTAGGCGCTGATCGGCGAGCCGCCTTCTTCGCTCGGTTTGGCCCAGGTCAGAGAGGCTTTCGCGTCACCGGCCGTGGCGCTGACGCCGCTCGGCGCGCCGGGCACTTCAAGCGACGCGTCGTGCGGGGCGAAGGAGATGCCGCGGTAGGCGGTGCCCGCGGGCGCGGTCGAGACGGTGGTCAGCGACGTCGCCGAGGGCGCGGCGTTGAAGGCCGCGCTGTCGGTCAGCGTCACGACCGAGTTGCCGGCACCGTAGCCCTGGATCGCGTAGATGCGGAAGTGGCCTTCGGAATCGACCTTGCCGGCGATGCCGGCGAAGCTTCCGCTGGCGACCGTGCCGCGGCTGACCCAGCTCGAACCGCTGAGCGAGTACTTGACGATCCCTTCGCCCTCTTTGACCACGTACATCAGGTCGACGGTTTTGCTACCCGCTTCGTGTTCGAGCGGCAGCTCGGAGATCGGGTCGATTTCGCCGCTGAAGCCGATCGGGTTGGCGGGCGACTGGGGCGTGGTCGGCAGACCGGTGAGGGTGTAGATGCCGGCGGTCCCCTTTTCGCTGCCGGTGTAGATGTTGCCGCCGGCGATCTGCACGGAGCGGGTGTTGTTGAGCGCTTTGTTGGAGGAGCTGACCGGGACTTCCCTGGAGAAGATCGCCGACGGGGAGGAGGAGCCCAGCGGCGCGTAGATCATGCCGCCGAGCGGAGTGTTGCCGGTGCCGTTGCCGTTGCCCGTCACCCAGAACCTGCTGCCGTCGTCGCTGACGGCACCGCGGATTTTTTCTTTCTGGAAAGTTTTGCCGAGGGTCGTGCTGGTGTCGACGTCGCCGACCGCGTTGACCCGGGCCACGTCGCGGGCGTCGGCGGCTTCCGGGTTCCCGCCAAGGGCGGTCGTGTAGCCGGCGAGCGTGACGTAGCGACCGTCGGCCGAGCGGGCGAGCGCCCCGACGGCGTTCGAGTCCCCCTGCAGCGTGAAGGGGTGGTTCGGGCCGCTGGCCACGGTCGGCAGTGCCCAGCTCGTCCCGTCGGAGACGCCGGTCCCGTTGAAGCGGACGAGGGTGACGGCCTGCGCGCTCGCCACGACCGGCAGCCGCGAGACGACCAGATGATCCCCGCCCGGCCCGGCCGGTTCGTCGGCGCCGGCGCTGGCGAGGCCGGCGAGAGCGAGGATCAAGCAGGCGAGCACTCCGGCAATCGTCCAGTTGACGGCGCTGCGGCGCGGGAACGGCAAGGCGTGACCTCCAGGCTATGGGGACAGAGTCGGCGCCAGCCTCGTCGCCGACGGTCGCCGCCGCGTTACCGTCCTGCGAAGGAACGGTGACAATTGGGCTACGAGCGAAGTCGGCGCTATCTTCGTCCTATGCCCTCGCCGTCATGGCCCGCCGTTTCCTACGAGGACTGGACGGCGACCTGCGACACGCTTCACGCCCACACCCAGGTGCTCGGCAAGCTGGCCGCCGAGCTCGCCCCGGCCGAGCCGCAGTTGCAGCACGCGGCGCTGCGCCTGACCGCGCGGGGGTGGGAGACGGCGCCGCTGCCGGCACCCGACGGCTCGGGGGCGCTGGTCGTGGCGCTCGACCTGCACAGCCACGAGGCGCGGGCCGAGCACAGCGACGGGCGCGCGCGGCGCATCCCCCTCACTCCGCACCGGGAGGTTGGCGAGGTGACGCGGGAGCTGCTCGCCGCCGTCGCCGAGCTCGTCGGCCCGGTCGCGATCGACCCGACCCCACAGGAGGTTTCCTGGAGCGTGCCTCTCGACGAGGACAGCGAGCACGCGACCTACGAGCCCGAGCAGGTAGCCGCCTACTTCGCCGCCGCCACTCAGGCGGCCCAGGTCCTCGCCGCCTTCCGCGCTCCCTACCGCGGCCGCTCGACGCCGGTCAACGCCTGGTGGGGCTCTTTCGACCTCGCCGTCAGCCTCTTCTCCGGCCTCCCCGCCGAGCCACCCTCGGGCGACTTCATCATGCGCAACGCGATGGACTCCCAGGAGGTCGCGTTGGGCTGGTGGCCGGGGGACGGCCGCTACGGCAAGGCTGCCTTCTACGCCTACGCGCACCCCGCGCCGGACGGGTTCAAGGGCGCGACGCTCGAACCGCAGGCCGCCCGCTGGGATGACGCGCTCGGCGAGTACTTGCTCGACTGGGACGACGTATGCGCCGCCCCCGATCCCCATGCCTACGCGCTCGAGTTCGCCCGTTCGGCCTTTCGCCACGCCTGCATGGTCTGCGGCTGGGACGAGACGCTCGCCGCCAGCGCCGAGGGCACGCCTCCACCGGTCGTTTAGGGCAAACTCCTCAACCGATCTCTGTTCTCCAGGCAGGACCCCCAGAAAGGCGAGACGATGGCGACGATCACCGAGCGCGAGGCAGGCCAGATCGAGGCGGCAAACGCAGGCGGCCGCACCCCGGTGGTGTTCATCCACGGGCTCTGGCTGCTGGCGAGCAGCTGGGAGCGTTGGGTGATCCTCTTCGAGGAGGCGGGCTACGCGCCAGTCGCCGCCGATTGGCCCGACGACCCGGCGACGGTCGGGGAGGCGCGGGCCAATCCCGAAGCTTTCGCCGGCAAGTCGGTCGGCCAGGTCGCCGCGCACGTGGGCGAGGTGATCGGCGCGCTGAACAAGAAGCCCGCCGTGGTCGGTCACTCCTTCGGCGGGCTGATCGCCCAGAACGTCGCCGGGCGCGGCATTTCCGCCGCCACGGTCGCCGTCGACCCGGCCCCGTTCAAAGGGGTGCTGCCGCTGCCGATCGCGGCCCTGCGCTCGACGCTGCCCGTTACCCGCAATCCGCTCAATCGCGGCCGCGCCGTCGCCCTCACCCTCGACCAGTTCCGCTACGGGTGGGCCAACGCGGTCGACGAGGCGGAGGCAAAGGCGCTCTATGACGAGTTCCACGTCGCCGCGCCCGGGCTGCCGATCTTCCAGGCAGCGCTGGCGAACCTCAACCCGAGCGCCGAGACCAAGGTCGACACGGGTAACCCCGACCGCGGCCCGCTGCTGATCTTCACCGGCGAAAAGGACCACGCGGTGCCGCCGGCGATGAGCGACGCCGCTTACAAGAAGCAGCAGCGCAACCCGGGCGTGACCGAGCTCGCCGAGATGCCCAACCGGGGCCACTCGCTGACCATCGACAACGGCTGGCGCGAGGTCGCCGACCGCTCGCTGGAGTTCGTCAAGCGCTTCGCCTAGATAATCAGCTTTACTTGAGTATCCTTGGTGGCCGATGGCGGTCACCTTCATCACCCTCGGGCCGACCGGCACCTGCCACGAGCGGGCGGTGGAGCGCTACGCGGAGTTCCAGGGGATCGAGGACTACGGGGTCGAGCTGATCGTCGACTTCTTCGTCGGCCTGGAGATGCTGCGCGAGACTCCCGGCGCCTTCCTCGTCCAGTGCAGCGCCCACCCGAAGGTGCATGAGATCACCGAGAAGCACTGGACCGAGGTCTGGGTGGTCGACACCTTCATCTACCCGACCAAGCACCTGGTCCTGCTCAGCCGCAAGGAGGTCGAGAAGCCCCGCTCGCTCGGGATCGTGCCGGCGACCAAGGGCTACGTCGACCTCTCGCGGTGGGAGGAGGTGATCGACGTCGCCTCCAAGCCGATCGTCGCCGAAGAGCTGCTCGCCGGCCGCTACGACTCGGGACTGACCCACATGGAGCACGTCACCGAGCACGCGGACGAGCTGCGGCTCGACCTCGACATCGGCGAAATCGACACCACCTGGGTCGTCTACGGGCGCGAGAAGCGTTTCCAGGGCGAGGTGATCGGCATCCCTTCGGCAGAGCTCTTCCGCCAGCCCCAGCTCGCTTAAGCTCCCGGCCATGAAGGTTGCGGTGGTTGGCGGGACCGGAGTCCTCGGAAAGCTGGTGGTGGTCGAGCTGGCGGCTCGGGGCGATGAGGTGCTGGCGCTTAGTCGCAGGGCGCCGCGGGAGCTGCCGGAGGGGGCGTCGCACCGCAGCGTCGACCTGACCACGGGCGAGGGCCTGGAGGACGCGCTCGCCGGCGTCGAGGTCGTCGTCGATGCCTCGAGCTCGAGCCCACGCAACGCCGCGCCGGTTCTGGTCGAGGGCACGAAGCGGCTGCTGCGCGCCGGAGCAGAGGCCCGCGTCCGGCACTACGTCGGCGTCTCGATCGTCGGCTGCGAGCGGGTGCCGATGGCCTATTACAAGGTCAAGGTCGAGCAGGAGGACGCGATCGCCGGCGGTGCGATTCCCTGGAGCCTGCTGCGCGCAACCCAGTTCCACACCCTGATCGACCACCTGTTCAGGCAGGACGCGCGTTTCGGGATCGTCCGGTCTGGCAGCGCCCGCTTCCAGCCGATCGACCCACCGCTGGTGGCGCAACGCCTGGCGCAGGCGGCCCACGCCGATCCGGCCGGCCGGCTCCCGGACGTCGCCGGGCCCGAGGTGCTGACGCTGTCCGAGCTGGCCAAGGCCTGGCGGCGGGCGGGCCACAGGGCGCTTCCGCTGCGGTTCCCGATGATCGGCCCGATCGGTCGCCCGCTGCGCGAAGGCGCACTCTGCAACCCGGACGCGGCGACCGACAGCCGCACCTTCGAGCAGTGGCTCGCCGATGCCTGACGGCCCCCCCACCGACATGCGCTCGGCCAGCGGCGCGCGGGTCGCGCTGGCGATCCTCGTTCTCTCCGCCGCCTCTGTCGGCATCCCCGCGGCGCTCGCGCCGCACGCCTTCTACAACGACTTCCCCTTCCTCGCCCACTGGGTCGACCGCATCCCCCCTTACAACGAGCACCTGGTCACCGACGTCGGCGGCCTCTACCTCGGTTTCACCGTCCTCTTCGCCTGGGCGGCCTGGACGCTGCAACCGACCCTCGTCCGCGCCGTCTGCTCGGCCTGGCTGCTCGCCGCCGCCCTCCACCTCGGCTTCCACGCCACCCACCTCGACAACTTCGACACCGCCGACGCGATCGCCGAGCTCTCCTCGCTCGCCTTCCTGCTGATCCCGCCGCCGATCGCGATCTGGGCGGTCGGGGCGCCGCGTCAGACGACGCTGTAGAGGTCCCACTCGTCGGGGACGCCCTTGAGGGCGTGGCGGCCGGCGGGCTCGAACTCGACGCCGGAGCCGACGGCGAGGTCGCGCACCGTGCGCGAAGCGAAGACCGCGCGGGCCCCGGCCAGGGCCGCGATCCGCGCCGCGACGTGGACGGCGATCCCGCCGACGTCGTCGCCGATCAGCTCGACCTCCCCGGTGTGCAGCCCGGCCCGCACCTCGATTCCCAGCTCGGGCATCTCGTCGGCGATCGACCGCGCGCACTGGGCAGCGCGGCTGGGACCGTCGAAGACCGCGAGGAAGCCGTCCCCAGTCGTCTTGATCTCGCGGCCGCCGTGTTGGCCGAGCCGGTCACGGACCAACTGCTGGTGCTGCTCGAGCAGCCCGCGCCAGCGGCGGTCGCCCATCTTCGCGGCGAGCCGGGTCGAGTCGACGATGTCGGTGAACAGGACCGTGGCCAGCACCCGCTCGGAAACCGGTGCCGGGCGAACCCCGGTGAGGAACTCCTCGATCGCCGCCAGAGCCGCGTCGCTGTCACCCACCCAGGGGAAGTGGTCCTTGCCCTCCAGCTCGGTATAGGAGCTAGCCCCGATCTGCTCTGCAAGCCAGCGCCCGGCGCGGTAGTTGACCGCTTGGTCGTGACGGCGGTGCAGGACCAGGGTGGGCGCCTGGATCAGCGGCAGGGCGCCGCGTACATCGGTGTCGAGGAACATCTCGAGCAGCTGCTGGACCCGCATCGGGCTTGCCGCCTGACGCTCGACGCGGGCCTGGAACTCGCGCGCGCGAGGGTCGGCGGCCATGCTCGGCGAGAAGATCTCGATCGTCGTCCCCCGTCCCCACATCGGCCCGATCAGCTCGTCCTGGGCTTCCTGCACCGCCTCGCGCGGCGGCGCCCAGGGATAGTCGGCGTCAGCGGTCGAGCGCGCCATCGCCCCCCAAAGCACAAGGGCCGAAGTGCGCTCGGGGTAGGTGGCGGCGAAGAGCATGCACATCGTCGCCCCCTCGGACATGCCGAGCAGCGCGGCGCGCTCCGAACCGGCGGCGTCCATCACGGCGCGCACGTCGTCCATCCGCTCCTCGAGCGTCGCCGGGCACGGCACGGGGTCGGAGAGACCGACGCCGCGGCGGTCGAAGACGATCACGCGCGCGAATGAGCCGAGGCGGCGTAGGAAATGGGAGAGCAGTGGGTTCTCCCAGATCAGGTCGAGGTGGGAGAGGAAGGGGAAGGCGAGGACCAGGTCCAGCTCACCCTCGCCAAACACCTGATACGCGATGCCGACCTCTCCGCTGCGCGCGTATCGGGTCTCGGGAGCCATCCCGCCGCTCACACTACGCCGCGCCGGGCCACCGTCAAGACGAGTGTGTCTCAAGCGTCGCCGGCGGCAGCGCGACCGAGCAGGTCGAGCAGGGTTCGCTGGTCGGCGGCGGACATGCCGTCGAGCCATGGGGGCGGCTTCTCCACCGCACGCATCAGGCGCGCGCGTAGGCGGCGTCCGTCGGCGGTCAGCTCGATCAGCTTCACCCTGCGGTCGCCCTCGGAGGGGGTGCGGCGGGCTAGGCCACGCTCTTCGAGACTGTCGACGATGCCGGTGACGTTGGAGCGGTCGCAGTGCAACACGTCGGCGACTTCACCCATCGTCCGCGGCTCCTCGAGTGCGCGAACCGCACCGAAGGAGGCCGGCCGGAGACCGAGCTCGCGCACGATAGGGAGGAACGGAGGCGGGTATACGAGTCCGGTGAGCAGACTCCACGCCTCAGCGGCGGGGTCCTTTGCCCCCGGCCCGCGCCCGTTCTTTGCCTTCGCCTCACCCATCGGAATGCATGCTAATCCTAATCATGGTAAACCTCAACTATTGAGCTTTACCCGCAACGCACAAAGGCTGGAGTGAGATGAGCGCAGACGTCGGAGAACAGGCCGGGATAGAAGTCGAAGAGCTGGTCCGCGAGTTCAAGAACGGGCCGCGGGCCGTCGACGGGATCGATCTGCGCGTCGCGCCCGGTGAGATCTACGGCTTCCTCGGCCCCAACGGCGCCGGCAAGTCGACCACCGTCTTGATGCTGACGACGCTGCTGCCGCCGACCGCCGGAACGGCACGCGTCGCCGGCTTCGACATCGCCAGCGAAGGCCCAAAGGTGCGCGGCGCGATCGGCGCCGCCCTGCAGGAGGCGGCGCTCGACCCGCTGCTGACCGGCAGCGAGCACATGCGCCTGCAGACGGCGCTGCACGGCCTGGCCAAGGCCGAGCGGGTCGAGCGAGGGCGCGAGCTGCTCGCCCGCGTCGGCCTCTCCGAGGCGGCCGACCGCAAAGTCGGCGGCTACTCCGGCGGGATGAAAAGGCGGCTCGACCTGGCGCTGGCGCTGGTGCACCGGCCGCGGATCCTCTTCCTCGACGAGCCGACCACTGGCCTCGACATCCAGAGCCGCACCGCGCTCTGGGACGAGGTGGCGGGGCTCGCCTCCGAGGACGGCGTCACCGTCTTCCTCACCACGCAGTACCTCGAGGAGGCCGATGCGCTCGCCAACCGGGTCGGGATCATCGACCACGGGCACATCGTCGCCGAGGGCACGCCGGCCGAGCTAAAGGCGGAAATCGGCCGGCCGACGGTCGAGGCGGTCCCCCGCGACCCTGCCGACCAGGAGCGGGTGCAGCGGGCGCTGCAGCCGTTCGGCGAGAGGTGCGGCGCCACGCACCGCGGCGGCGCCTCCGTCCTGCTCGCGGGCGGCGAGTCGCAGCTCGCCGACGTCGTCCGCGCCCTCGATGCCGAGGGAATCGCGATCGAGCAGCTGCAGCTGCACGCACCCTCGCTCGACGACGTCTTCCTCGCCAAGACCGGCCGCTCGCTGGAGGGCGCCGGCGACGAGGCGAGCGAGGCCGACAGCGAGGAAATGGAGGCGGTGCGGACGTGAGCGGCGGCCTGCGCACCCAGGTCGGCCAGCTAGCCCGCCGCTCGGTGCTGCGCACCCTGCGCCAGCCGGCGCAGATCGTGCCAGCGTTGATCTTTCCCCTCTTCCTGCTCGCGGTCAATTCGGGCGGGCTGAAAAGCGCCACCAATCTGCCCGGCTTCCCAACCGACTCCTATCTCACCTTCGCCCTCGCCGTGCCGTTCATGCAGGGGGCGCTGTTCTCGGTGATGAACGCCGGCACCGACCTCGCCCGCGACATCGAGACCGGCTTCCTCAATCGCTTGGCGCTGACGCCGTTGCGCGGCGTGGCGCTGCTCAGCGGCCTGCTCGCCGGCGCCGTCGTCCTCGGCCTCGTCCAAGCCGGGGTCTACCTCTCGGTCGGGTTGATCGCCGGGGCCGAACTCGCCGCCGGCTTCGGCGGCGCCCTGGTGATCGTCGTCCTCTCGGTCTCGATCACCGTCGCCTTCGGCTCGATCGGCCTCTTCGCCGCGCTGCGCACCGGCTCGGGCGAGGCGGTCCAGGGGCTCTTCCCGGTCTTCTTCGTCTTCCTCTTCCTCTCGACGATGGCGCTGCCGCTCAACCTGCTGCAGACCGACTGGTTCCACACCGTCGCCAGCGTCAATCCGATCTCCTACCTGTTGCAGGCGTTTCGCTCCTTGCTGATCGAAGGTTGGAACGTGGGCGACCTGGCGCTCGGCTTCGGGATCGCGGCGGCGATCCTCGCGGTCGGCATGTTCGCCGCCTCGGCCGCCCTGAAGACGAGGCTGGTGAGGACGTGACCCGCAAGATCGCCCTCGCCGTCGCCTGGCGCAGCATCCACAACTTCCTCACCAACCCGGCCTTCCTGGTGCCGGGGATCGTCTTCCCGCTCTTCTTCTTCACCGCTTTCGCCGGTGGCCTCTCGGCGATCTCCGGCGCACCCGGTTTCGACTTCGAAGGCGGCTACACCGCCTTCCAGTTCGTCTTCGTCCTGCTCCAGTCGGCTGCCTTCGGCGGCGTCTTCACCGGCTTCGGCATCGCCCGCGACTTCGAGACCGGCTTCTCCCGCCGCTACCTGCTGGCGGCGACCGACCGGCGCGGGATCGTCGCCGGGTACGCGATGGCTGCACTGGTGCGGGCGCTGATCACCTGGACGATCCTGACCACGGTGGCGCTGGTCGCCGGGATGGAGGTCGGCGGCGGCGGAGTGGAAATCTTTGGCCTCTACGGCCTCGCGATCCTGGTCAACCTGTCGGCGACCCTGTGGGCGGCCGGCGTGGCGATGCGGGTGCGCTCGATCCAGGGTGGGCCGCTGATGCAGTTCCCCACCTTCCTCGTCCTCTTCCTCGCCCCCGTCTACGTGCCGCTGAGCCTGCTCAGCGGCTGGATCCACGCGGTCGCCTCGGTCAACCCGGTGACCGCCCTGCTCGAGGCAGGGCGCGGCTTCATCTCCGGCGATCCGACCGTGGTCGCGCTCGCCTTCGGCCTGGCCATCGCCCTGCCGCTCGCCTTCGGCCTCTGGGCACGCGGCGGCCTGCGCCGCGCCGAAGCCGCCGGCTGAGCCCCCCTAGGAGCCCTGGACGAGGCCGATCATGTTGCCCTCCGGGTCCTTGAGCTGACCGAGCACCATTTCGCCCATGATCGTCTCCGGCCCCATCACCCGGGTGCCGCCGAGGCTCTCGGCCTTCTGCAGCGCCGCCTCGACGTCGGGGACGGCGATGTAGAAGGTGACGTGGCCCTCGTAGCCATCGGGGCCGGTGGCGATGCCGCCGCCGATGCTGCCCATGCTCGAAGGGTTGTCCTCGCCTTTGACGATCCCGTACTTCATCTCGTTGCCGGAGTCGACGTCCCACCCAAACAGCTCCGAGTAGTAGCTCTGCAGCTTCTCCCCGTCCTTACCGATGACCTCGAAATGCACGACTGGCTGTCCCATATCTCCTCCTTTGACGGGACGAGCTTCACGTTATGCCCCTCACAGGGGTCAAACGTGAAGCTCGTCCGATTTCAAGTTCTAACCCTCTGAGTAAGCGGGCTCACGAGCGCCACTTTGCTCCTCTTCGCCGACCGGCTGTTCGCCGTGCATCGCCGCCATGTCGGGCATCGGTTCGGAGCGCAGGACGAAGACGGCGATCGCGAGTGCGCCAGCGACCAGGCCGGCAGCGACCACGTAGGCGAGGTGGAAGCCCGAGTTGAGCGCCGCGGCATGCGAGGCGCCCTCGGCGAGCAGGTTGTCGGTGCGCCCGGCTGCCAGCGTGGCGAGGACCGCGAGGCCGATCGCGCCGCCGACCTGGGCGCTGGTGTTGACGACGCCCGAGGCGAGACCGGCGTCTTCGGGCGTCGCCCCGGACATCGCCAGCGTCATCAGCGAGGGGAACGAGATCCCCACGCCGACGCCGAAGAGGAGCAGCGGCGGCAGCAGGTCGGGCAGGTAGCTGCCGTCGACCGGGGTGCGGGCGAAGAGCAGCAGCGCGATGCCGACGAGGATCATGCCCGGGATCAGCATGTTGCGCGGGCCGAAGCGCATGATCAGTTTTTCCGAGTAGCCGAGCGAGAGCGTGCCCATCACCACCGTGGTCGGCAGGAAGGCGAGGCCGACTTCGAGCGGGTTGTAGCCGAGGATCTCCTGCAGGTAGAGCGCGCCGAGGAAGAAGGTCGAGAACATCCCGGCGACGAGCAGCATCTGCAGCGCGTTGGCGCCGGAGACGTTGCGCGAACGGAACAGTCGCAGCGGCATCAGCGGGTTGGCGATGCGCGCCTGGCGCAGGACGAAGGCGGCCTCCAGCGCCAGCGAGATCCCGCCGAGAATCAGCGTCTGGGCGGAGAGCCAGCCGTTTTCGGAGACCTCGAGGATCGTGTAGACGCCGAGCATCAGGCCGGCGGTGATCAGCACTCCACCGAAGATGTCGGCGCCCTGTCCGAAACCGAGGCCCTCGCGGTCGGCGACCAGGCGCCGGGTCATCAGGACGGTCGCGATCCCGATCGGCAGGTTGATGAAGAAGATCCAGTGCCAGGCGATCGCCTCGGTCAGCACGCCGCCGATCAGCAGGCCGATCGTGCCGCCGGCGGAGGCGACGAAGCCGTAGACGCCGATCGCTTTCGCCTGCTCGCGCGGCTCCGGAAACATCGTCACGATCATCCCCAGGATCACCGCCGAGGTCAGCGCGCCGCCGATGCCCTGGATGAAGCGAGCGCCGATCAACATCTCCTGGGTCTGGGAGATTCCGCAGAGCAGCGACGCGGTGGTGAAGACGACGAGCCCGACGAGGAAGACGCGGCGCTGGCCGAGCAGGTCGCCGAGCCGGCCGGCGAGAAGCAGCAGGCCGCCGAAGGGGACCAGGTAGGCGTTGACGACCCAGGCGAGGTTGCTCTGCGAGAAGCCGAGGTCGTCCTGGATCGAGGGCAGGGCGACGTTGACGATCGTGATGTCGAGAACGATCATCAGCATGCCCGCGCAGAGCACGTAGAGCGCCAGCCAGCGGCTCCTGTCCTCGGCGGCGTTCGTGCTCGGTTCGGTTGCTGCTGCGTCGACGCTCATCTCGCCGCCTCCTTCGTGTCGTGGTTCGCCTTCGCGGCTACCCTAGCAAATAGTTCTTAAACACAACCATTTGGTTGCAAACTTGTATCAAGTGGTTAAACTGGCCATATGGCAACGAAGCGCTCATACGGGGAGGCGTGCCGGTTCGCCTACGCCCTCGACCTGATCGGCGAGCGCTGGGCCCTGCTCGTCGTGCGTGAGCTGCTGCTCGGCCCAAAGCGCTTCACCGACCTCCGCGAGGGGCTCCCCCACGCCAGCCCCAACATCCTCTCGGAGCGGTTGCGCGAGCTGGAGCAGGCCGGTGTCGTCCATCGTCGCAAACTGCCACCGCCGGCGGCATCTCAGGTCTACGAGCTGACCGAGTGGGGCAAGGAGCTGGAGCCGGTCGTGACCCAGCTCGGCGCCTGGGGCGCTCGCTCGCCGGTCCCACCCGAGCACCGCGAGATCGGCGCCAGCTCGATCGTCCTGGCGCTGCGCTCGCTCTTCGACGTAGAGGCCGCGGGCGATCTGGAGGCGAGCTATGAGCTGCGCCTCGGCGAGGAGATCTTCCACGTCGGCATCGCCGGCGGCGAGCTCGACCTCGGCCGCGGCGACGCCAAGGCACCATCCGCAGCGATCGAGACCGACCCCGGCACGCTGGCAGCTCTACTCACCGGCCAGCTCCAGCTCGAGGACGCACTGGGATCGGGTGCAGCCCACATCGAGGGAAGCAAGAAGGAAACTCAACGCTTCCTGAGTCTCTTCCCGATGCCCCAACCGTGCCCGACAAGCGTCGTCAGCTAGGAGCCTGTCTCGGTAGGGGTGAAGCGTCTTGTACTTTTTCGCTGAGGCCGTCCGGGCGTCAGCCCAATCAGCGATTCACCGAAAAAGTTAAGCGAAACCCCTACCGGGGCAGGCTCCTAGCCCAGGGCCTCAGCTCATTTGGCCACCGGCCCGAGGATCGCCGCCGCTCCCGTCATCCCCGCCAGGTTGGGATGGATCGGCGCCGCCGGGTTGCTCGGCACGACCGGCTCGACCCAGCGCGTCGAGGAGCCCTTGCAGGCGTCGTGGCCGATGCTGGCTTTGTACCAGTCGACCAGCGTGGCCCCGTTGGCCGCCGCCTGCGTGGCGAGCATCGCGTTCAGTTCCTGCTCCTTCGCCCGCAGATAGGGAACGTCACCGAAGCCGATCGGCATCTGCGGCCAGCAGCCGAAGCCCGTCTCCGGGAAGATCGCCGCGTAGTTGACGACGAAGACTTTCGCCGCCGGCGAGCGGGTGTGGATCCCCTGCAGCACCGCCGCGACTTTCGGCGCGGTCGCCGCGATCCGTTCGGCGATCTGGTCTTTGCCGCCGGAGTCGTATTTGTCCTTGCAGGGCGTGCTGAACGGGTTGACCGTGACGCAGCTGAGGGCGACTTCGGCGAAGCCGATGTCGTTGCCGCCGATCGTCAGCGAGACCCTGGTCGTTTCCGCGTCGAGCGAGTTGAACTGCGGCGGGTTGGTGCCGAGTTCGGTGCTCTGCGGGTTGGTCATGTCGGCGGTCGTCGCGCCGCTGCAGCTCGGGTCGCGCAGCGTCAGGCCAATGGTCGGCGCCGCCAGGTGGGCGTAATTGTGGTCCGACTTGAGGCAGCCGAGCGGTGCGATCTGGTTGGGGATGATCGGGCCGGCGGCGTAAGAGTCGCCGAGCGCGACGTAGTTGGCGGCGCGGGCAGCTGCGGCGAAAGCGGTGAGGACGGCGAACATCGCGATCGCCAGCACCACCGTTCGCCGCAGCCGCCACCGGCTGGGCTGAATCGACTGGGTCATATCGATCTCTCCTTTTGATTTTGAGACTGGAACAGGGGACGAGCGGGCCGCCCTTACCCGTTTTTCCCTAAGTTAATCCCGAACGATCGAGCCATCGTCGATCTTCTCCAGGTCGGTGCTGCGCACCAGCTCGGGGTCGAGGTCGAGGGCCGGGGCGCTCCCTCAATCGCGAACCGCGATGTTTACTTAAGAAGACTTGCGCTAATCGCATGCCTGTGAGAGGGTGCCGCCCGATGCTGGCCCACATCGCGGGCATACCGGTCGAGGAGACGGCGCTGAGCCTGGCGCCGGTGGTCTTCGTTGCCGCCGGCCTGACCAGCGGCCGCCTGCGCCGGCTGATTGCCCAGCGACGCCCGGAACAGCAGCGGCGCAGTGACCGGCGCGCGGAGCTCGCGAGGCGCACGTGACCGTCGCCTCCCCCAGCGCGACCCGCGCGCCGGTCCACCTGCGCCACCGGCGCAGTGTCCGCCGCCTCAGCGAAGGCCAGCTCGCCGACCTGCGCGAGGCGATGACGCTGGCGCAAAAAATCGGTGACGATCGCGGCTACCAGTACTGGGCCGGCATCCACGGCCTGCCGCTGCCGATGTACTGCAAGCACGGCAGCCCGTTCTTCCTCCCCTGGCATCGCGCCTACCTCTACTTCTTCGAGAAGGCACTGCAAGACCGGGTTCCCGGCGTGACCTTGCCCTGGTGGGACTGGACCCAGAACCACGCCGAAGGCCTGCCCGCCACCTACAGCCGCGCCCGCACCGCCGCCGGGACGAAAAACCCGCTGGCCTCCTCGCCGATCCAGCCCACCGGCCGACGCGATCCGAAAGAGACCCGGACCTGGCGCCAGTTCGGCCGCGACAGCCGGCTGCCGGAACTCTCAGAAGTCGAAGCTGTACGCGAAAACCGCGACTATTTCACCTTCCAGAACCAGTTGGAGAACATCCACAACGGCGTGCACGGCGAGGTCGGCGGCACGATGGGGGACATCTCGGTCGCAGGCTATGACCCGATCTTCTGGGCCCACCACTGCATGATCGATCGCCTCTGGTACCTCTGGCAGCTCGATCGCCCGGGGGCGAGGCTGCCGGTCGCCTACCTCGACACCGCCTTGCCACCGTTCCCGATGACGGTGCGCCAGACGCTCGACATCAATGCGCTCGGTTACGACTACGCTGCCGCCACCGCGGCCGTCCCGGGGACCCGCCGTGGTTGACCGCTACCGCAGCAAACCGCTGGAGCTGCCGGCGCCCGAGCAGGGCTTCGCGCGCGCCGATCTTGCCTTCTATGAGGTCGATCACTCCGGACCGAGCTTCGAGGCCCGCGTCTACATCGGCGCCGGCCGCGGCCTCAAACGCGACGCCGGCATCGACCACCCCGCCTACGCCGCCTCGCTCTGGATCTTCGGCCACGGCAGCTGCCACGGCGAGGAAGGCCACTGCGAGGTGCCCGAGGGGCGCGACCCCTTCGACTACCGCCTCCCCCACCACCTCGAGCCGGGGCCGCGGATCGTCACCGTGACGCCGGCGATCAAACGACTTGTCGAGGCGGGCAAAGCCAAGGCCTCGGTCGACGTCTTCGTCCACGGACCCGAAGGCGAGCCGCTCAAGACGCTCGACTTCTCCCAATTGCGACTGCTGACCTACGCCTGAGCCCGCGGCGGCGATCTATAGCTGGGTGATGACGATGCCCGCGAAGCCGGCGATCAGGGATCCGGCGCATGGTCTCAGATTCTGAGACAACACGTTGCTCCTGTGGCGCGCCGAATCTAAATCTCTGAGTCAGCTCTGCGGCAAAACCGTCGCGACCAGCTCGTCCTCGAGCTCTGGGAGCCCCTCGGCCTCTCCCGCGACCACGCGCTTGCCGACGAGCGCCAGCATGCCGGCGGCTCGCACCCAATCGGTCCCCAGCCGCTCGGCGAAGACCTCGACCATCGCGTCGTGGCGTTTCACGCCCGCTTGACCGGCGGCGAGGATCTCGACCGTGAGCAGCCGTGCCGAGGGAGGGTCGGCGGCAAAGATCGCCAGGGCCATTCGGATGTGCCGCCTGCCATCTTCCTGCGGAGCGCCCTCGTCTCCCGCTCCGTCCAGCGCCTCGAGCAGCCGCCCCAGCAGCTCCTCGTGGGCCGCCAGCAGGCAGGCCCGCTTGTCGGCGAACTGTTTGTAGAAGGTCAGCGAGGAGACGCCCGCCCGCTTCGCCACCGCGGACACGGTCGCCTCCGCGTATCCAGCCTCCGTGCAAACCTCCGCCACCGCGGCCACCAGCCGTTCGCGCTGGTTGCGGACGACGACATCCGCCGGGATCCCGTGGGATCCCGGCGGCAGCCGCCTACCCGCGATGTCTTTTGTGCCTGCCCTTCCCACAATCGGCCCTCATCGCAGGGTTCTCACTCGCTTCCTTGCCGTTCTGGCCAACGAAGTCCACGTTGGCCTTTGAGGCTGCCCCGCAGAGGTTCCTGCTGTTGACGATCAGGCCCTTCTGGGCACCCTGCATGCGCAAGAGCACTTTGGAGATCGGCGCATCGGGGGCGTCTTGGACCGTGGCCCTGATGCCGCCTTGGGCTGAGTCGATCCTGGTCGACACCTCTACGTCGACCAATCCGTGCAGGTCGAAGACGAGGTCGGGGAGCTTGTGGCTCGAGGACCTGAGGTAGACAGGTCCTTCCAGGGGCTCTTCGAGCAATGGCGTCCAGGCTTTGATCTGTCCGTAGACCGATGCCTTGGGGCAGTTGTCAGCAGCGAACTGGACTCGGGTGCAGATCGTCCTGATGTGGCCCTGTTCGAGGAATGCCGATCTGGGCAGGCGGACTACGAGGCCTTTGACGTTCGCGTCGCCCTTGCGTGGCTTGTAGAGGGCGTTTAGGGCTGGGAACTCACCGCGCTTGGTGCCGCCCTTGAGGTTGAGCGAGAGGCTCGGTTTGAAGCCGAGTCCCTGACAGCCCGCCGCCTGGTAGCGCGAGGTCAGGGTGATGGGGACGTCATCGGCGCTGCTGAAGGGGTCTGCGCCTCCACCCGCGAGGATCGCATCGGTTGCGCTCGGAGCGCAAGAGGTCGGGTTGAGGATGAAGTCGGGCTTGTCGACGTAGACGCGCAGGTCCCTGACTTTGGCCGGTATGCCCTTGAGGATGTGGGGGATCGGGTCCGATGCCGCTCCGTCTACTTCTACTTCGGCAGTCTTCGGGTTGAGGGTCAATGCCTCGTGGACCACTACGGTGCCGACGTCAAAGGGTCCCGCGACAGCCGGGGTGATCGCGATCACGCTGAGCGGATCTCCGTGGAAGGGACCGCCGAGGTAGATCTTGCCGGGGATATAGGTGAGGACCGAGCCTACGCCCGCTCCTACGAGGCTGTGGCCGATCTCTGAGCTTGCCGGGCAGGAGGGATCGGATCGCTCATCTAGTCCCGACTTTGCCTTGGCGACCGCGATCGCCGTTTCAGGGCATTTGGAGAGGCCTGCCAGCTTGCCGAGCACTCCCGGTGGCAGGGTGGTCGAGAAGCGGGTCATGTCCTGTTCGCCGTCCGCTCTGGTCAGGCGCATGTTGAAGGGTGAGTAGCTGCCCGCGTTGTTGTTGATGCTTCCAGCGCTGAAGCCGGGTTTGAAGCCCGGCGCTCCCTTGGGACAAGGCGCTCCGCCGATTCCCCTGGTGATCTGGAAGCCGGTCTTCCTGATCAGCGTTCGCGATGGATCAGACCAGGGGACGAACTGCGCTTCGGTCTCATAGCTCCCGCAGGTCGACGGGGTGACCAATGGGGCTCTTGCTCCCTCGCGGAACTTGAACTCAAAGCTCGAGAAGGGCTGTTGGGGCAGATCTTCGAAGGTGGTGACGATCTTGCCGGTCTTTTCGTCTGGTTCGACCTTGCCTGCCAGTTTGACCAAGACGCCGCGCATCGGTTCTTCCAAGACGACGTAGATCGCAAGCAACGAGTCAAACGGGTTGTCGTATTGCTTTGCGACGTAGACGTTGCCGGGGATCGCCTCTTTGAGCAAAGGCGTGTGGACCTCCACGGTGCCGATCTTCGAGTCGGCCGGGCAGCCGTGCTGTCCGTCGGGATGGAAGCTCAGTTCAGAGCTTTCGTACTGGGCCGGGGAGCAGACTCCCAGGCCCTCTGCCTGGGATGGGTTCAGGGTGACGCCCTGGGGCAGGGCGACCTTGACCGCCTTGATGTCCGATTCGGAGACCGCGTCGGGGCTTTCAAGGCCGGTGTTCGGCATGTTGACGTCTACGTGCAGGCCCGTCGGCGACTCGGTGTCGAGGCTCGTCGTCTGGGCCGTTATCTCCGGGTCGAAGGGAAGCTTGTCGCAGGCCTTCAGGGCCGGCAGCTCGAAGCTCTTCTTGTGGATCAGGTCGGGGTGCTGGTAGGTGTTCGCTTCCAGGCCGAAGTCGAGCGGTGCGTCGCAGCGGGTCGGCGTGCGCAGGAAGGCGGTGCGGGGTTGCCCAGAGGGGCATTCTTGGCCCGTGGCAATGCAATTGCCACGAAGCCCGTCGTGGCTCGCGTCGGCCGGAACGCCCCAGACTTCGACTTCGGCGTTGGTCAGCGCCAGGGTCGAATTGGTGTTGGGGCTGAGGATTTCGATCCCGTAATCGTCGGGGTTCAGCCGCGCGGTCAGCAGGGTCGGCACGCCGAAGGCGTTGAAGCCAAAGCGCGCCGGGGCGCCGGCGGGGGTCTCGACGTTGTAGAGCGGTTTGATGAGTTTGACGCCGCCGCCAAAGCCGGCCACCGAGAACGTGAAGAGGCCGACCTGGGAATCCTTCGAGCAGAGGGGATAGTTTCCGTCATAGCTTTGCAGCTCGGCGAAGGAGCAGGTCGGGATCGCCTGCGGGTTGCCGACGAATCCAGGGGGCAGGTGGACGGCGGCGTCGTCGAGTTGCTCGGCGACGCTGCTGACCGGGAAGAATCCGACGACCAAGCGGCCAAAGGTCGTCTGGCCGAGGTCGGTGCGGAAGCTGTCGGGAGTCGAGCCCGCCGCGGTGAAGGCCGAGTGGTCGGATTTGCGAAGCATCCCGTCCCAGCTGAATTCATAGGGCCCGGGCGGACCGAACCTGACTGTCTTGTGTGCTTCGACGGTGGGTGCGTTGCCGCTGGTCACCTTCACGTCGAGGGTGACGCTGTCGGTGCCCGCTTCGGCGCTCAGCTGCTGGCCCTGAGAGCCGCTGGCAGTTGGCGCCAGCCTGACGCCGCCGCGGATCCCGGGCGGTTCGACGGTCAGCGTGCAGGTCCAGGTGAGGCCGGATTGCTCACAGTGCCTATCGGTCACGCTTTCGGAAACCCCCGGTAGACCTGACAACGACTCGACGAAACTCGGTTCGGTCAGCTGGCCCCCCGGGGAGACCGTCTCGGTGATCGTGACCGGCCCGGCGAGGCGCTGGTTGGTGTTGTTTAGGACAAACAATCCAATGGGGGCCGAGTGACCGGCTTCGATCGAGTCGGGCACTTCGAGCGTCACTTCGGGCGGCGGGGGGGCGGCACCGGCGCTCGGCGCCGTTGCAAGGGCGGCGAGCGCCACGATCGCGACTGCCGTGCTCCTCAGGTATCTCACTTGCCCGCCCTCCGGTTGCTGTTGGCTCTCTGCTTTTTGTGCGCGTGCTTTTGCTTTGCGGTGCGGTGCCCTTTGGTGCCGTGGCGGCGTTTGTGCTTCTTCTTTGCCTTGGCGTTGCCCTGACCGGCGAAGGACTCGCTTGCCGGCGTCGGGTCGTTCAGGCTGACCGCCGGTGGCTGGCAGGCATCTCCCTCACACGCCGGCGGTGCCGGGGAGGGCTCGGGGAGCCCGCCGCCGACCCGGGCGTCATAGATGTCCTTGGCGTTGTCGACGTCGTGGCCCGAGAGCCGCTCGCGGGTGACGATGAAGGCGTCGTCGCCGTTTTCGCTGGCGTTGGCGAACCAACTGTCGTATTTGGAGTGCCCGGAGGAGAGCAGGTGCGGTTCTCCGCTTTCGACGTCGTACTCATAGGCGTCATAGCGCCCGTTGACGTCGCTTGGCACCAGGGCGTCGGGGGTCGAGAAGAAGACGCGCCGGCCGTCTGCGGAGAGGAAGCGGGGCGACACCAGCTGGAAGATGAGACCCAAATCCTCACTGGCCTGCGGCCACAGCCAGGTGTTCCCCGTCGTCGCCGCGCCGCTCGGCAGGCAGGACGCGCAGGCGAGCTTTTCGGTCTTGGAGTCATAGACGTAGAGAGCGGCATAGTTGCCGAGCTGCAGGAAGGCGATCGTCGTGCCGTCGGCCGAGACCCTTGCCCAGGCTTCTGGTTGGTGGAGATTTTCGGCAATCCAGCCGTTCGCGTCGAACACTTCCTCGACGCCGCTCGCGTCCCAGTGAGAGACAGAGAGCGGGGCGCCGGAGGAGCCGTCGAAGAAGTAGCCGGCCGAGCCGTCGGCGCTCGCGCCCAGCACAGTCAAGTCGTTGCTGCCCCGATGGATGAACTTCAGGTTCGTTTCGGCTTCGGGATCGGGCGAGTCGGTGTAGGTGTAGAGGGCGCGGCCGCCTCCGCCGGGGTCTTCGTCGTTCAGCTGCGATTCGGTGCTGAAGAGGACCCTGTGCAGGTCGCGCGATGCCGCCTCCCACCTCACGCCTTGGGGGTCGGGCACCGGGGTCGAGCCCTCCGGTTCGGAGATCCACGCCGTGTCGGTGTGGTTTCGGCGCATGTATAGCTGTTCGCTCAGGGCCGGGGGGGCGGCCATGAAGAGGACACGCGAGCCGTCCTCAGAGACGGTGTCGACGTCCGCGGTGGCGTGACTTTCCGCTATTACTTCCCGAGAGCCGCCAGGGGGGATCGAGCCGTCGGGCAGCACCCCGGCGAGGCGCAGGTGGCCGCCGGGCTCCAGGCTTTTGACGCTCGCTTCTTCGCTGCCGCCGCTGAGGGCGGGGCTGGTGACTTCGAGGGCCTGGACGTAGTTGCCTGCCAGGGCGCCGCCGAAGGCGATCTCATAGGGCACAGAGCCCGTGGCATCGCCGGGACCGCCGCTTACCGCGGCGCCACCGGTGCCGATCGCCGGCAGCGCCTGCAGGGCCGACTGGACTTCGGCCGCGCCGGCGGTTGCCGAAAGCGGCGCGGTGGTCTCAGTGGCGCTCAGCCTCTGGACGCCACTTTCGCTCACGGGGCTCGAAAGCTCGAGCGTGCCGGTGCCGAGCGCGGTGATCGTGGTCCCCGGGGAAATGCCGGTGCCCGAGATCGAATCGCCGACGTGAAAGGAGCCGGCGGTCGAGTTGATCTTGACGCCGGTGATGACGTTGGAGGCGGCGGTCAGGGTCCCTTCGCCCCGCACCGTCGTTGCCGTCAGGGTGTAATCGCCGCCGGTGGCTTTGACCGTCAGCCGCTGGTGGCCGTCGGCGCCGTCCTGGTGCCATTCATAGACGTTCTCCTGGAAGGGAGGGATGCCTTCGAGTAGCGGCTGGAAGCTCGAGAAGAAGACGCGGTCGAAGTTGCTGTCGCCGCTGATCGGGAGGGTGGGCGAGCCAAATTCGATCAGCGGAAACACCAGGCTGGGATCGAAGGGCGTGGTAAGCGTCTGCAGGCCGCCCCCGTCGGCGTTAACCCGGTAGAGGTTCTCGACCCCTTCGGGCATGTCGTCTGCGGCCTGCGGCAGGTCGTAGGCCGCCACCACGGCGCGGGTTACATCCTTGGAGAAGATGCCTATGGTTGCGCCGGCGAGCAGCTGATTCCAGCCCGGCGCTCCGTCCGGCGTGACGGCGTGGCTCGTCCAACCGCCGGCGCCGCGAGCGGCGATGTATTGCACGTCGCCGGCGTTCCCCGTCCCATGCGCGTCGGCGTAAGCCGAAGGAGCCTGGTAGCCGATGCGGCTACCGTCGGGGGATACGGCGGTCTGCGGGCTCCCGGCCCGCACCCCACCGCCATTCTTCTCGGGCGGCGAGACCATCTCCCAGACACGGCCGTCGGGCAAAAAGCCCTGGCCGGGGAACTGACCGCCTGAGACCGGCGCCTGGA
Organism: uncultured Solirubrobacterales bacterium; assembly: GCA_963824705.1. Lineage (GTDB taxonomy): Bacteria > Actinomycetota > Thermoleophilia > Solirubrobacterales > 70-9 > VRUE01. The sequence continues at coordinate 122,898 of CAWGQE010000003.1, read as the reverse complement.
CCGGATCGGTCCTGAAGCTCCGCTCGGGCCCGCTGAGCGGCCCGGCGAGGTTCGAGGCGACGATCCGGTAGTGGTAGCGGGCGCCGGGCGCAAGGCCCGAGAGCGCCCGGCTGACGGTGATCGTCGCGGTGCCTGCGGCAAGGGTTGCGTCGGGGATCGGGATGTCGATAGCGCTGGCGAAGCCGCTCGCCTGAAAGCCGGCGTCGCCTACGTACTCGAAGTGCCAGCTCGTCGTCGCTCCATTGGGATTCAGTTCCGCGTTAAGCGTCGCGGCACTGGCGCTCACTTCGGTGACGAAGCTGGCGGTAGGTGCATATATCGTGGGGGTTTCCTTCGGAAGCGTCGGCGCCCCCACAGTCGTGAAGCTCCGGTCTTGTCCCCGGCCCTGGCCTTCTGCGTTGGCTGAGACGAGGCGGAAGTGGTAGGTCGTGGCGGGGCTGAGGCCCGTTATCGGTGCGGCGACTTCGACTGCGCCGCCGGCGGCGGGGATGACGTCTCCGGAGAGGCAATCGACTTCGGTCCCGTGCGCAGGCCCGCCGACGGCGTAGGGGGCGGTGTCGTATTCGAAGTGGCACTCGGTCGTGTCGAGACCGGCGGGGTCGACGGTGCCCCTGAGGGTCGCTTCGGTGTCAGAGATCGCACTCGCGGTTCCCGTGGTGACGTCGGGAACGGTGATCAGCTGCCCGAAGGTGGCGATGCGGTTGCCGGAAGAGGCGTAGAGCTTTGCGTCGGTCGAGTCGACCGCGATGCTTGCGCTGCCGTTGATCTGACCTTGGCCGAAGGTCGACACCGGCGAGCCAGAAGAGTCGTACTCGGTTATCCGATCGCCCTTGTCGACGTAGACGTGGTCGGTATTCGTGTCTACCGCTACGTCGGTCGCACCCGGTTCTTTGGGTTCGGCTTCAGGGTCATAGAGGGTCGAGGCGAAGTCATAGGTCGTCGGGGCCTGTCGGTTGAAGCGCAGGACCTTGCCGTTGTTTGCGTTTCTGACGTAGAGATCGCCAGTTGAGTCAAAGGCGATCCCACAGGGTCCGTTCAGAGAGCTGTCGGCGATCTTGCCTTTGTAGGCGCCAGTGGAGTCGAAGATCCAGATGCGGTTGTTGTTCTGATCTGCGACGAAGAGGTTGCCGTTTGAGTCATCGATCGCGAGGCCACAAGGCGAGGAGAAGCCGGGGGCAGGAGTCTCATCTTCGCTTCCCGGTTGCGCCGCGGTGCCGTCGATCAGGCCTTCGGTGCCGAAGGTGGGGAGCGGTTCTCCGTTTGCCTTGAAGGCGGCGATGCGGTTGTTGTTCGTGTCGGCGACGAAGAAGTCCCCGGAGGCATTTACGGTCACGTCTTGGGGTCCGTTGAACTGACCCACGCCGTTTCCGGGGACGCCGGCCTTGCAGGTGTTCCCGGTGGCGATCAGGCAGATCTCAGGGGCGTCTGCGCCCTGGGCGGTGGTGGCCACGGTGGCGCTCTGTGCACCGCCGGTGAGATTGGTCGGGTCGGCGCTCAATTCGCTTACGTCGGTGTCGGCTTTTGAGCCTTCGAACTCGACGTCATAGGGGCCTCCTGCCGGGCCGCTGACCGAGACGTTGCCGGCGCCGATCTGGGCGATCGCCTCGAGTGCCGATTGAAGTTCTGCAGCGCTTGCGTCAAAGGCGATCGCTGCGCTTGGTTCGCCTTCGTAGGAGAGGACGTAGGTGCCACCGGTTGCGTCTATCGTGAGGCTCTGGTGCTCGTTGGTGGGGACGTTGCCGGGGCCCGAGGCGATGACGCCCCAGCCCCCGGTCCCTTCGAATTCCCCGGAGGCTGAGAAGCCCTCGATCCGGTTTGAGCCGGAGTCGGCGACGTAGAGCTGGTGGGAGCTCGGGTCGGTGGCGATGCCCGCGAGGGATCCGAAGCCATCAGCGGGGGCTTCGACGTCGCTCCCGGGTGCGTGGGTCTGCAGGGCGAGGGCCGTTGAGGCGAGGGCTATGAGCAGAGCGAGGGCGCCAGAGAGCGTGAGGATGAAGCGTTTGCTTGCCTTCGGGCGTGTGCTCGGTCCCTGGCTGGAACGCTTCGCGTCGCGTCTCACGTATCTCTCTCCTTGTCCCTTGAGCCCCTGCCTGCCGCCTCCCATGGCGGCCCCTGCTGGGGGTTCGGTTTTCCCTGTACTTCCTGTTCCCTGATTCGCCTTACGGTGGAAGCTAGTTCCCAAAAGGTGCTAGCTGTACCGGCGAATGTCGCCAGCTAAGCACCCCGTTACGGAGTTGTCAAGGAAAGTTCCCAAAAGAGAAAAAGAGTTCCTAGATGCGTTCCCTGGTGGGACGGGCGAGTACCAAACGGCTGCGGCTTCCTGGCCGAGCTACGCCGCTTGGCGGGCGAGGCGAGAGGCCTCGGCGGGGCCCAGGTAGGGCAGGAGAACGAGCTCGGCGCAGTCGGGAAGCAGGTCCTCAAGCTCGGCGGCCTCCCCGGCGGCGACCTTGCGGTAGGCGAGCGAGACGAGCGAGCCGATCGTCGAGTCCTCGGTCGAGTCGGGCAGGCGCTCGCCCTCGGGGCGCTCGGCGCGGCCCTGGCGCAGCAGCGGTGCCATCTCCCCCACCGCCTCGTTGAAGCGCGTCGTCACCGCCGGCCCCGCCGCGCGCGATTCGACCAGGCAGAGGCGCGCCAGGTCCGGCTCGGCGGCGAGGAAGGCGAGCGAGGCACGGGTGGCGGCGATCGCCTGGGCCGGCCAGCCGTCGAGCGGCTCGACCGCCTCCGCCACCAACTCGCGCAGGTGCCCGACGACGACCTCGAAGGCGGCGAGGAAGCACTGCTCCTTGCCCTCGAAGTTGGCGTAGAAGACGCGGCGGCTGACCTTGGCGTGCTTGACGATGTCGGTCAGGGTCACCGCCCCATAGCCCTTTTCGGCAACCGCTTCGGCGAGGCCGGCGATCAACCGCTCGCGCTGGTGGTGGGCGACCTGCTCGCGGCTGAAGCCGTGACGACCCGCCGGCAGGGGGCCGAGCTCTTCGGCGGGCATCGCTACGAGGGGAGCGGGCTAGGCGGAGATCGCGTCGGCGACCTCGCCGGCCTCCCGCGCCGCCTCGTCCTCGCCGACATAAGGACGGAGGACGAACTCGAGGGTCTCGGGTAGGAGGCCGCGCAGCTTGTCGGCTTCGCCGCCGATCAGCCGCTGGCCGAGCACCCAGACGATCCCGCCGGCCAGCGTCTCCTCGAGGCTCTCCGGCAGCTCCGCCTGGCGTGGGTTGAGCTCGCGCCCCGGGCGCAGCAGGGGCGCCAGCCGTTTCAGCGCCGCCTCGTGCTTGGCCGCCGCCTCGGGGCCGGCGGCGATCGCCTCGACCAGCGCGGCGCGGGCCGCGGCCGGGTGGGCGGCGACGTCTTCGAAGAGGACGCCGAGCGCCGCCCCGACCCGATCGGTCCAGGGACCTTCTTCGCGCTTGTAGGCGTCTTCGACCCGGCCCACGGTGCGCTCCGTTGCCGCGTCGAGCAGTGCCAGGAAGGCCGCCTCCTTGTCGGGGTAGTGCTTGTAGAAGGTCGCGTAGCCGACCTTGGCGCGGCGGACGATCTCCTCCATCGTCGTCTCCTGGTAGCCCTGCTCGGCGATCAGCTCGGCGGTCGCCTCGAGGATGCGGCGGCGCTGGTCGGCGGCGGCCGCGTCGCGGCTCACCGGCTCGGTGCCGGGTGGCTGTCGCGAAGCCTTTCCGGGTAGGGCTCGCATGGACTCAGGATAGCGCCAGTTCCCATTGGTACGAAACTGGTACTTGAGATGGAGAAAGTTCCCAAACATAAGCTATGGTGTCCTGAATGGAAGCACCTCGGCCACTTCGCGCCGTCCGCTCTTGGCAGGAGGTCGAGCCCGACCGTAGCGGCGACGAGGACGTGCTCGAGGCGATGCTGCTGACGGTCGGCGAGAAGGGCTACGCGCAGGCCACGGTGCGCGAGGTCGCCGAGCGCGCCCGCATCACCCAGGACCGCTTCCACCGCCGCTTCGGCAGCAAGGAAGCCTGCTTCGCGCGGGCCTGCGAAGGGGCGGCCGATCGTTTCGCCACGCAGATCCTCGCGGTCTGCGAGACGGCGCCGAGCTGGCGCGAGGGCTTCCGCGCTGCGCTGGCCGAGCTGCTGCGCTTCGTCGCCGAGCAGCCGCTGCTGGCGAAAGCGCTGCTGCTGGAGGTGCGGGCGGCGCGCGGCAGCTCCTGGATCGTCCACCAGGAAGTGGTCGAGCGCCTGATCACGGCGCTCGACAGCGCCCGCGACGAGCCCGGCGCCCGCGCCGGCACCACCCGCATGACCTCCGCCTTCGTTGCCGGCGCGATCGAGGAAGCGCTCTGCCTCGAACTCGCCGCCGGCCGCAGCGACGGCGTTCAGCTGCAGCTCAACGACCTCACGCACCTCGCCTTCCTGCAGCTCTTCGGCGAGGAGTAGCCACAGGCGACTATAGGCTGGGCCCATGGACCAGCCCGACTCCTGTGCCGAGCTGCTGCGGGCGCATTTCGCCGCTGGGAGGCATCTCGCGGTGGGGCTCGACACCGACCCGGACCGCCTGCCCGAGTCGCTAGCGCCCGAGGCCACCCCAGCCGAGCGCGTGGTCGCCTTCAACCGCCAGATCGTCGAGGCGACCGCCGACATCGCCGCCGCGTACAAGCCCAACGCCGCCTTTTACGAGGCGCTCGGCGGCGAAGGCTTCCGCGCCCTGGAGGAGACGATCGCGGCGATCCGGGCCGGCGCCCCCCAAGCCGCGGTGATCCTCGACGCCAAGCGTGCCGACATCGGCTCCACCAACGCCGGCTACGTCACCGCCGCCTTCGACCAGCTCGGCGCCGATGCGGTAACGGTCCACCCCTACCTCGGCGGCGAGGCGCTCTCCCCTTTCCTCGAGCGCAACGAGAAGCTCGTCTTCGTCCTCGCCCGCACCTCCAATCCGGGTGCCGGCGAGTTCCAGGACCTCCTCACCGACGGAGTACCGCTCTACCGCCACGTCGCCCGCACGGTCGGCGGCGGCTGGAACACAGCGGGCAACTGCGGCTTGGTCGTCGGCGCCACCTACCCAGAGGAGATGAAGGCGATCCGCGAGGACATCCCAGCAGAGATGCCGATCCTGGTCCCCGGCGTCGGTGCCCAGGGAGGCGACGTGGCCGCGGTCGTGGCCGCCAACCGCGGAGCCGGCAGCGACGCCTTCTTGATCGCCGCCTCGCGCTCGATCATCTACGCCTCACCCGGCGAGGACTTCGCCGAGGCCGCCAACGCGGCGGCGCGAACGCTCGACGCCGAGATCCGCGCCGCGACGAGCGCCGCCTGAGTCAGTCGCTCTTGGCGATCTCCGCTGCCTCGGCGCTGCCGAGGTACGGAGTCAAGGTGAACTCGACCAGGTCGGGGAGCAGTTCCTCCAGCTCTTCCGTCTTGCTAGCGATGATGCGGCGCGAGATCAGCGAGACCATGCCGCCGACGAGCGCTTCCTCGGTGGTCGGCGAGAGGCGCGAGAGGACCTCCGGCGGGCGCCCTTTGCGGCCCTCCTGGAAATAGGGGACGAAGCTCTGGATCGCCGCGTCGTAGCGCTCGACCACGGCCGGGCCGGCGACCAGCGCCTCGACCATGCAGAGGCGGGCGAGGTTCGGCTCGGCGGCGAGGAATTGCAGCATCGCGTCGATCCCGGCCTTGATCGCGCGCGGCCACTCCTCGCTCTCGTCGAAAGCGGCGGAGACGCGCTCGCGCAGCTCCTTCATCACCGTGTCGTAAGCGGCGACGAAGCACTCGTCCTTGCTCGAGAAGTGCTCGTAGAAGGTGCGGCGGGAGACCGCGGCGGCGCGGGTGATGTGGGCGATCGTCGTGCCCGAGTAACCGTGCTCGGCGATCGCCTCGGCGATGCCGGCGATCAGGCGCTCCCGCTGGTTATGAGTGACGAACTCGCGGGGCAGCCCGTGGCGCCCCGGTGGCAGGCGCGCCAACTCGGGCGGATAGTCCTCCGCGCCGTCGACTGGCGCTTTCTCCGGTTTGCCGGCGCGTTTCTTTGCCACACCGCGAGCATATCCCTCTGACACGGCGGATTCTCGGCTCAACTCGGCCATAGCCGCCTCGATACCCAAATACGGCATCACCGCCGCCGACATCAGCTGGGGAACCAGATCCGGCAGCTCCTCGACCGCTCCGCGGACCACCCGCGAGTAGATCTGGCCATAGGCCGAGCCGGCCAGCGCCTCGGCGGTTGTATGGGGAACGGAGTCGGGATCGTCCATCTCCTGGCGGCCGGCATCGATCAACGAGGCGATCACCCGCATCGTCATGTCGCGGCGGGCACGGGCGGCGTCGCCGGCGGCCAGCACCTCGACCCCGAAGGAGGCGCGGCCGGGATCGTTGCTGAGGCCGGCGATCACCTCGTAGGCGACCGCGCGCAGGCGGTCGGGCCACTCCTCGCGGCTTTCATACGCCCTCACCATCGTCCCCAGGCACTCCTCGTTCTGGTCCTGCCAGGCGGAGAGGAAGCAGTCGTACTTGCCGCGGAAGTGGCGGTCGAACGCGGGGCGGTCGAGCCCGGCGCGTTCGAGGATCAACTCGATCGTCGTTTCGCCGTAGCCTCGCTCCGCGGCGACTTCGATCAGCGCCGCGACGATCTCGGCACGCTCTGAGCTGCCGGTCTCCTCGCGGATCTCGGTGGCAGGCACTAGCGCATGGGACCCCCGATCCCTGCCCTGGCTCAGCCGGTCGCTTTGGACGGCTGTTCGGCTGCCGTGCGCTTCGCGGCCTCGGCACCGACGTACGGGGTGAGCGAGAACTCCACCAGCTCGGGGAGGAGCTGCTCGATCTCCTCCACCTGCCCCATCACGATCCGCTGGTAGATGATCCAGAAGACCCCTCCGACGATCGTCTCCTCGAGTGTCCCCGGAAGATCCTCGCCATTCGGCGCGACCTTGCGGCCCATGCGGAAGAGCGGCACGAAGGCCTGGATCGAGCGTTCGTAGCGCTCGACCGCGGCGGGGCCGGCGGAGAGGGCCTCGACGATGCAGGTCCGGGCCAGCGCCGGCTCGGTCGCCACGTAGTGGAGGAAGGCGGCGAGGCCGGAGTTGACCCGGGCGGGCCAGCTGTCGACCCTGCTGGCGGCGTCGACAACGCGGCGCAGCGCCTCTTTGACGGCGAACTCCGAGGCGGCGAGGAAGCAGTCTTCCTTGGAGGAGAAGTTCTCGTAAAAAGTGTTGCGGGCGATGCCCGCGCGCCGCACGATATCCGCGACGGTGACCGCGCGGTAGCCCTTCTCCACCGTCTCCTCGGCGAGGGCCGCGATGATGCGGGCGCGCTGGTGTTGGGTGATGAACTCACGAGGCAGTGGATGCCTTCCGGGGGGCATCCTGGTTGCCCTGAGGTACACGTTCAGCCACGCCAGCCAGGCTACTCCGGGGCTATCGAGATTCAAGCTGGACGGATTGGCGATATACCGCTACAGTACCGGAGTCCAGACAACCTGTTCCCTAGATCATGAGGAAGGGGCAGCAATGGGGAAGCAGGCCGCAACCAACGTCCAGGCAGGGGCCGAGGGGACCGGCAGCATCAGGGCAGTGGAATCACTCCCCCACTCCCCCAAGCTCGAGCTTGTGAATTCTCCCAAGCGCGAAAAGATTCTCGAGGGAATGCTCGAGGCGGTTGGCGCCGAGGGCTACGACTCCACCTCGGTACGCACGGTTCTGGGCAGAACGGGCCTCTACCGACAGGCGTTCTACGACAACTTCGCCGACAAGGACGATTGCTACCTGGCGGCGCTCGAGATGGGGATCGCGCGCTTCGAAGCGTTGGTGGTGCGAGCCGCGGCGAGCGAGGAATCGTGGCGTGGCGCGCTGCGGGCCGGCCTCGGCGCGCTGCTCGACGAGCTCGACGCCGAGCCCGATTTCGGCCGCGGGGTGATCGTCGGGGTCCATGCAGCGGGTCCCGAGGCCCTGGCAAGACGGGCCGAAGCGATGAAAAGAGCGGCCGATTTCATCGATTTGGCACGGGACGATTCGGAGGAGTCGGAGGAGCCCCCTCAGATCGCTCCGGAGGGGATCGTCGCCGGCATCCACGCGATCGTCCATTCGCGGCTCTCCACCGGGGCAACCGACGGTTTCCGCGAGCTGCTGCCGGAGTTCATGTACTTCGCCGTGCTGCCCTACTTCGGCGCCGACGCCGCGAGCGCCGAGATGCAGGCGGCTCGCGCCTGAACCTTCTGTCTGCGGGCGGACGTTGGACAGCTGAGAGCTCCTGCCCTACATTGGGTGGGCGATGGAATCGCCTCAGTTGCCTCGTGCTTACTCCGTTCGCTCCGAGCGCGAGCGCCTGCTCGAGGCGATGGTGAAGATGGCCGCGGCGAAGGGCTACGAGGCGACGACCGTGGCCGACGTGATCGAGTTCGCCAGCGTCTCGCAGGACGCCTTCGACGAGATGTTCGAGAACAAGGAGGCCTGCTTCCTCGAGGCCTACGACGCGGTCTTCGACGTCCTCGTGGCGCACGTCACGGCGGCCTTCGAGGCGGCCGCCGGCGAGCCCTGGCCGGAGCAGATCGCGGCCGGCCTCGGGGCGCTGGTCGAGCTGCTGGCGATGGAGGCCGACATCGCGCGGATGGCGATGGTCGAGGTGACCGCAGCGGGCGACGATGCGCGCGAGCGCTACCGCGCGATGCTGACCCGCTTCACCCCCTTCATGGAGCAGGGGCGCACCTACTCGGGGCAGGGGGAGGAGCTGCCCGCCGACACGGCGCGCTTCGCGATCGGCGGCGCCACCTCGATGATCTTCGACGAGGTCCGCGCCGGCCGCGGCCCGGAGCTGAAGCGGATCCTGCCGGACCTGGTCTTCGCCGTGCTTATGCCTTACCTGGGGCCGGAAGCGGCTGAAGACGAGATGCGGCGGGTCACGCGCGAGGGGTAGGCCTCAAAGGGACGACTTGGGTGGAGGCCTCCACTTAACTTTTTCGGTGTGACGCTCTCTTGCTGTCGCCCGATGCCGTCGGCGAAAAAGTACAAGACGTTTCGGCCTCCACCCAAGTCGTCCAGGTTCAGACGCCCTCGCCGTGACGGCCTTGTCCGGAAGCGAAACGGCTGGCGCCTTGAACCGCTATATGGAGGGTCTCGCGGCCTAGCTTGTGCTCAAGGGCTATGCCGTCCTTGAGGGGGAGGCCGAAGCCCTCTATTGCTGCTTGGCGGTCGGCGAGCATCGTCTCTTGGGGGAAGCTTGCGATTCGCTCGGCGAGCTCGAGGGCGCGATCTAGGTGCTTGCCCGGCTCTACCAGCTCGTTGACCAGGCCGATTCGGTGGGCCTCCTCCGCTGGGACCGGGCGGCCGGTGAGGATCAGCTCTAGAGCGCGGCCCATGCCGACCACGCGTGGGAGGCGTTGGGTGCCGCCGTCGACCAGGGGCACGCCCCAGCGGCGCTCGAAGAGGCCGAAGGTGGATTGGGGCGTGGCGATGCGCAGATCGCACCAGAGCGCCAGCTCGACCCCACCGGCCAGGCACCAGCCGTCGAGAGCGGCGATCGCCGGCTTGGCGGGGGTCAGGCGAGTGGGGCCCATCGGCCCGTTCGGGTGGTCGACGTCGAGGTCCATCGCCTTGAGGTCAGCGCCGGCGCAGAAGGCCTCGCCGCCGGCCCCGGTGAGGACGAGCACGCGGGCGCCCTCGTCGGCCTCGAAGTCGACGAGCCCCTGACGGAACGCCTCCGCCGCGGCGGCGTCGATTGCATTGCGCCGCGCAGGCCGGTCGATGGTCAGGACGGCGGCGGCCCCGATCCGCTCGTAGCGCAGCTCGTCGGTCACGGTGCAGAGAGTATGGGAGAAGGCGGGCTAGTTGCCGGGCAAATCACGGGATAGCCCAAGCAACGCCGACTCCCAGGTGCGCCCCGGTACGCGGGTCAACGGAGGCAGGCTCCCGAGGACCGCCGCCCAAGCTAGACGCGCAACCGGACACGAAAGGTCCCCGGAATGCCCCGGGAACGCAAAACGCGACCGGGGACGGCGCCCAAAGCCTGCCCGCGCGTAGCCTTCGCGCTAGAAGCTCTTTGCGCCACCTTCAAGACGGTGTCCCGCTGGCTTCCGCGGGGCCTGTCTTTCCCAGTCGCAGGATCAACTTAGCCCGCCGCCCTGGCGCCGTCTAGGGGTGTGCGGGGAACGATCCCGCAAAGTCCGGCGAAATCGATACTGTCGCCGCCGGGATGAGCGACGGGTTGGAGGCCTCACGCCGGCGAGCGCGGCGCAACGTCGTGTTGACGGCGGCGATCGCCGGGCTCGGCGGGCTGCTCTTCGGCTACGACACCGGCGTCATCGCCAGCGCGCTGCTCTTCATCAAGGGCGACTTCGACCTCGGCAGCTTCGCCCAGGGCCTGGTCGTCGCCGCGGTCCCGATCGGCGCTGTCGCCGGCGCGGCAATCGCCGGACCGGCGGCCGACCGCTACGGGCGTCGGCTGATGATCCTGCTCGCCGCTGCCGTCTTCATCGTCGGCGCCCTGGCCAGCGCCGCCGCACCGGGGGTCGAGGTGCTGGTGGCAGCCCGCATCGTGATCGGCGTCGCGATCGGCCTCGCCTCGGCCGCCGCCCCCGTCTACATCTCCGAGGTGGCGCCGCCGGAGAGCCGCGGGCGCCTGGTCAGCTTCTTCCAGCTCGCCGTCACGATCGGCATCCTCGTCGCCTACCTGGTCGGGCTCGCCTTCAACGGCATCGAAGGCTGGCGCTGGATGCTCGGCCTCGGCGTGGTGCCGGCGCTGGCGCTCGCCTTCGGCATGCTGCGGATGCCGCAGAGCCCGCGCTGGCTGGTGATGAGCGGCGACGACTTCGCGGCGCGGGCGACGCTGGCGAAGATCCGCGTCGACGACCCGGACACGATCGACCGCGAGCTCGAGGAGATCAAAGAGAGCCTCGACGAGAAGCCCGGCGCCTGGAGCGAGCTGTTGCAACCGGTGGTCAAAGCGGCGCTGGTGGTCGGCGTCGGGCTGGCGATCCTGCAGCAGGTGACCGGGATCAACACGGTCATCTACTACGCGCCTACGATCGTCGAATTCACCGGCGTCAACTCCTCGGCCGGGGCGATCCTCGCCGCGGTCGGCGTCGGCGTCATCAACGTCGCGATGACCGTGGTGGCGCTGCGGCTGCTCGACCGGGCCGGCCGTCGCACGCTGCTGATGATCGGCGTCTCGGGCATGTCGCTCTCGCTGTTCGCGCTCGGCGGCGCCTTCGTCGGCGGTGGGGGCAGCACCCTCGCCTCGGTGGTCGCGATCGCCAGCCTGATGCTCTACGTCGCCTCCTTCGCGGTCAGCCTCGGGCCGATCTTCTGGCTGCTCAACGCGGAGATCTACCCGCTCGGGGTGCGCAGCAAGGCAGCCGGCGTCGGGACGATGGCCAACTGGACCTTCAACTTCATCGTCTCGCTGACCTTCCTGCTGCTGATCGAAGCGCTCGGCCGCAGCGGCGCCTTCTGGCTCTATGGCGGGATCGGCGTCCTCACTCTCATCTTCTGCTGGACCCTGGTGCCGGAGACCAAAGGCAAGCGCCTCGAGGACATCCAGGCGATCTTCCAGGCCCGGGTGGACCGCCGCAAGGCCTCCGCCTAGCGGCGCACCTGGCTACGCTGCTCGGATGCGCATCGACCAGATCCTCGCCTCGAAGCAGCCGCTCTTCTCGGTCGAGTTCTTCCCGCCGAAGAGCGAGGAGGCGACCGAGCAGCTGTACGCGACCGCCCGCTCGCTGGGCGAGCTGGAGCCCGACTTCGTCTCGGTCACCTACGGAGCGGGCGGCTCGACCCGCGACGGCACGGTCGAGATCACTCGGGCGCTGAAGGACGACCTCGGCATGGAGACGATGGCCCACCTGAGCTGCGTCGGCGAGAGCAGCGAGGGGATCTCCGCGACCCTCGACCGGATCGCCGCGGCCGGGATCGAGAACGTTTTCGCCCTGCGTGGCGACCCGCCGCGCGGCCAGCCCGACTTCGTCCAGCCCGAGGGCGGGCTGGGCAGCGCCGCCGAGCTGACCGCCTTCATCGGCGACGGCTGGGACTTCGCCGTCGGCGGCGCCTGCTTTCCGGAGGTGCACCCGGAGGCGCCCGACCTCGACACCGACCTCGACTACCTGAAGACGAAGGTCGAAGCAGGCGCTTCCTTCCTGATCACCCAGCTCTTCTTCGACAACCAGGTCTACTTCGACTTCGTCGCCGCGGCGCGGGAGAGAGGGATCGAGGTTCCGATCCTCGCCGGCGTGATCCCGGTCGCCAGCTTCGCCCAGACGAAGCGGATCTGCGACCTCTGCGACGCCTCGATCCCGCCGCGCCTGGAAGCGGCGTTCGCGGCGGCGGACGGCGACGAGGAGGCCGAGTTCGAGCTCGGCGTCGCTTACGCGGCACAGCAGTGCGCCGAGCTGCTGATCGCCGGCTCGCCCGGGATCCACTTCTACGCGCTCAACCGGGCGCCGGCGACGCGCGCCGTGCTCGGCTCGCTGCGCGCCTCACGGCCCTGGGAGCGGACCCGGGGCGCTCCCGCCGACCCCATCGGCGACGCGAGCAGTTAGCGACAAATCTCTAGACTGGTGGCGACGATGGCTGAGCTGAGCTACCAGGGACACCGGATCGGCTTCGACGCATACGGCGAGGGGGAGCGACCGATCGTCCTCGCCCATGGCCTGCTCATGAACCGGCACATGTTCGACCGACTGGGACCGGCGCTTGCCAAGCGGGGCAACCGGGTGATCTGCGTCGACCTGCTCGGCCACGGTCGCTCCGATCAGCCCGACGACCTGCGTCTCTACTCGATGCCGCTTTTCGCCGAGCAGGTTCTGGCGCTGCTCGACCACCTCGGGCTGGAGCGGGCGGTGGTCGGCGGGACCTCGCTCGGCGCCAACGTCGCGCTCGAGCTGGCCGTTCGCCATCCCGAGCGGGTCGAGGGTCTCTTCATCGAGATGCCCGTGCTCGACAACGCTCTGGCTGGGGTCGCGGCCATCTTTGCTCCGATCCTGCTCGGTTTGCGGCTCGGCAAGCCGGCGATCGAGCTCAGCTCGCGCCTCGTCTCGCTGCTGCCGCGCACCAACTACATCGTCGACATCGGCCTCGACTGGGCACGGCGGCGACCAGGGCCCTCGATCGCCGTGCTCGAGGGGCTGCTGCTCGGCGAGACCGCGCCGCCGCGCGAGCAGCGCTGCCTGATCGAGCGGCCGGCGCTCGTCGTCGGTCACCAACGCGATCCCCTGCATCCCTTCAGCGACTCGGGGATGCTGCTCGAAGAGCTGCCCCAGGCACAACTGGTCGAAGCCAACTCGATCCTCGAGTGGCGGACCCGCCCCGGGCGCCTCGACGCGGAGCTGGCACGGTTCCTCGACGAAGTCTGGAACGCCATCGGCGTCGGCCCAGCGGCAAACGGCAACGGGCAGACGGCCGCTCCTGTGGCAGGATAAGGCGCGCAGATGGCCAACCGCAGGGAGGAAGAGAGAGAGCGGCTCCGCCAAGCGCGGCAGGAACGCGAGGCCGGCCAGCACAAGGCGGACAGGCGGCGGCTGTACGCGGTCTACGGCGTCGCCGGACTGATCGGCATCCTCGTCGTTGCCGGGATCGTCGCGCTGATCGCCGGTTCGGGAGGCGGCGACAGCGGCGAATCGCATATCAACCTGACGAGCGGCTCCTCCAACGGAGTCAAGCCAGACAATCGCAGCGGGACCGCCCCGCCCGCGGTGAAGATTGCGAACCTGAAAGAGGCGGCGAAGAAGGCCGGCTGCACGCTGCGGCTCAACTTGAAGGAAGAGGGTCACACGCACATTCCGCCGACGGCGCCTACGCCTCACTACGAAACCAACCCGCCGACCTCGGGCAACCATGTCGAACCGCCCTACCAGCAGGCAGATGGCGCCTACAGCGAAATGCCCGGCGAAATCTTCTTCGTGCACTCGCTCGAGCACGGCCGGCTGGAGATCCAGTACAGCCCCGAACTGCCGGAAGAAGACCAGCTGGAGCTCGTCGGCCTCTACGACACGATGTACAAGGGGACGCTGCTCTTCCCCAACGAGAACATGGACTACGAAGTTGCGGCGACGACCTGGCGGAACCTGATGGGCTGCCCCAAATACAAAGGCGCGGTCACGCTCGACGCGATCCGTGACTTCGGCAAGGCGCACTGGGGGAAGGGGCGCGAGCCTGCAACCGCCTTCGGCTTCAGCGAACCGGGGCCAACCCCGGTTGAACCGAAAGAAACCGCCAGCTAGCTTCAGCTCGCGCGGTAGGCCGGAAAGAAGTCCCCTCCGCCGCGTCCAGCCGAAAGACGGTCGTAGGCCTCGCGGTCGCAGACGATCTCGGACGTGTGCCAGGGCCGCTCGCGATTGGCGAAGCCGCGCTTGAACTCCTCGAGCCGGTCGCCGGGAGAGAGACCGCCGCCGAGGTTGAGCGGCAGGCCCATCTCGGTGGATAGCTCGACCAGCGACGCGAGGACGTTCTTCATCGGCGAGTCGCGCAGATGCGCGTCGGCGCTGCCGCTCAGGTAGTAGTGGAGGAAACCGTCGCTGCGCACGGTCAGCGAGGCGGCGGCGACCTCGGCGCCGGGCGCGGTGGCGACGGCCAGCCAGGAGCGGCTCGATTCGAGCAGGCAGTCGAAGTAGGCGGCGGCGAAGAAGTAACGCTCGGCGGCGCCGGTGCGGCGCATCGTCTGCTCGTAGGCGGAGAGGAAGCCGGCCCGCTGCGTGGCGTTCGTCTCGGGACCGGGGACCAGCTCGACCGCATAGCCCGCGCGTCGGTTCTTGTTGATCTGGTTGCGGTCGCTGGAGCGGCTCTTCGGCGGCAGCTCGGGGTCGGCGATCTGAACGATGTTGCGCTCGACGGCGCTGGCGAGCGGCGGCTCGGCGAGCGTGTGACGGATGAAGAGCGAGACGAGGCCCGTCGCGGAGAAGTCGACGGCCTCTGGGGCGAGAAGGGAAGTCGAGGGGGTGCCCGGCGGAGCCTCCCCGCTGTTGCTCCGCCGGGCACCCCCTCGACTTCCCTCAGCTAGTCCCGGATATCCGTACGGGGAGATCGCGTCGAGCGCGTCGGTGCCGGGGATCTCGCGGACGATCAGCGGGGCGAGAAGGTCGGCGTCGCCGGTCTCGATCCGTAGCGTGTGGGTG
This sequence comes from uncultured Solirubrobacterales bacterium, assembly GCA_963824705.1. Classification (GTDB taxonomy): domain Bacteria; phylum Actinomycetota; class Thermoleophilia; order Solirubrobacterales; family 70-9; genus VRUE01. The sequence goes on along the minus strand of CAWGQE010000003.1, from coordinate 107,861 downwards.
ACGTGCTCGGCGTCGAGGAAGGGGCGCGAGCGGAAGAACTCGTCGCTCTCCGCCGCCGCGCCGCGGTCGGCGATCAACTCGGCGCTTGGGCGGTCGCCACTCACATCAAGTTCACGCTCCGCTCCGGTCACGATGAATCAGATATGGACGTTCCCTCCGCTCCGCGTTCAAGCAGGAGGTCGGCGGCGGCGGCGCGGAACTCGTCGGGCAGCACGCCCCAGACCTCGCAGTCGTCGACGCCGTCCGGGCCGCGCAAGTGGCCGCGCAGCGTCCCCTCGTGCACCCAGCCGAGACTGCTGACGGTCTTCTTCGCGATCTCGTTGCGGGCCGGTATGCGCCCGTAGACACGGTGCGCGCCGAACTCGTCAAAGGCCTTGGCGATGGTCAGCGCCTCGGCACGACGGCCGACGCCCTTGCCACGCACGTCGTCGCCGATCAGCGCCCCCAGCTCCGGCGCCGTCTGCCGAAAGAGGCCGTAGAGAGCGGTGAAGCCGACCGGCTCTTCGTATCCCTCGACGACGATCGCGTACTTGCGGTCCTCGGCGGGACCGTCGATCGCCCGCCCCACCCAGCCTTCGGCTTCTTCCAGCGAGAAGCCGTCGCGCTGCTCCATGAGGCTCTTGGTCGCCTGCGGATTGTTGAACCAGCGATGCACGGCTCCGGCGTCGCCGGGCTCGAAAGGTCGCAGGGTCACGGCGGGCAGATTGGCCACGAAGGAACCCTATGACCTTGATGAAGGAATGTGGCCCCCGTGGGGGCCACATTCCTTCATCTGGCTCAGTCGGGGGCGAGGCCGTGGCCGGTCACGAGCAGCCAGGCGGTCTTGGCGAGGATGCGCAGGTCGAGGGCGAAGCTGCGGCGGTCGACGTACTCGACGTCGAGCTCGATCCGTTGCTCCCACGGGATCCCGGCGCGGCCCTGGACCTGCGCCCAGCCGGTCAACCCGGGGCGCACCTCGTGGCGCCGGTGCTGATGCGGCGTGTAGTCCACCACCTGGGCGGGGATGGTCGGGCGCGGGCCGACGATCGCCATCTCGCCGCGCAGCACGTTGACCAGGTTGGGGATCTCGTCGAGCGAGGTGCGGCGGAGGAAGCGACCGGCACCGGTGACCCGGGGGTCGTCGCGGGCGACGACCGTGCCGACGCCGACCGGATCGGAGCCCTGCTCCATCGTGCGCAGCTTCAGCAGCTCGAACTCGCGGCCATCCCTGCCGACGCGGCGCTGGCGGTAGATCACCGGCCCACGGCTGCCGAGCTTGATCGCCACCGCGGCGATCAGCACGACCGGCGAGAAGACGACCAGGGCGGCGGTTGCGATGACGATGTCGAGGGGCCGCGGCACGGCTAACGGGTTCCTTCAGCCTTGTCCCAGGAGCCTGGCGCGCCGTGGCGCACGCGGTCCCAGAGGCCGAGCGCTATCGAAGCCGTGGTCTGCACGTAGTAGCGGGCGATCCGCAGCGGCGCCAGGGGCAGCGCCTTGCCGAGCAGCGCGCCGGCAAGAAGAGCGAGCTGAGCGATCAGGGTCACGACGTAGACCCAGCCCTGACCGAGCAAGGCCAGGTTCGCCGCCAGCGCCGCCAGGTGCAAGAACGGCGTCGCGTAGCGCAGCAGCCGGTGCGAAGCGATCTCGAAGGCGTAGAGCGGCGGGTAGCCGCGCGGGCGGAGCATCCCTTCGCCGACGACGATGTCCCAGATCCCGACCATCATCCGTCGCTTGCGGGCGAGCTCGCCCTCCAGCGTCGGCACCATCTTCTCCTCGGCACCGGCCCAGGGCACGTAGAGCGAGCGGCGCCCACGCTTGGCGAGCAGGAATGGGAACGAGAGGTCGTGACTGCCGGCCGGCGGCAGCGGGATGTAAGCGTCGCGGCGCACGGCGTAGATCGCGCCATTGCCCGCGGTCACCCCCGCCAGGGCGGACTCGAACTCGCGCAGTGCCATCTCGTAGCGCCAGTAGGAGCCCTCGACGTTGTCGCCGTCGGCATCGAGGAAGCGCACCTGACCGCACACGTAGCCCACCTCCGGGTCCGCGAAGGTCTCGATCAGATGGCGCAGGGCATCCGGCGACCAGACGCTGTTGGCGTCGGAGAAGGCGAGGACTTCGCCGCTGGCCCGCTCCGCGGCCGCGTTCTGCGCGGTGACCTTGCCGCCGCGGGGCAGATCGAGCACGAGGTCGGCGCCGGCGGCCCGGGCGAGCTCGACCGTGCTGTCGGTGGAGCCGTCGGAGGCGACGATCAGCTCGAGTCGGTCGCGCGGATAGTCGAGAGCGAGGGCGTTGGCGACCTTGGTCGCGATCACCTCCTCCTCGTCGAAGGCGGCGACGATCAGCGAGACGCGAGGGGGCTCTTCCCAGGCGCTCGGGCTCAGCGTCGGTTTGCGGCGGCGGGAAACCAGCGCATAGAGGACGAGCGGGTAACCGAGATGGGTGTAGAGGATCAGGGCGATGCTGATCCAGAAGACGAGCGCGAAGGCGATCATCGTCGCGCCTCTAGCAGCTCCGCGTAGAGGACGAGCGTCTGCCGGGCGGCCTCGTCCCAGGAGTAGGAGCCGGCCGCGGCACGGGTGGCGGCCGCTCCCAGCTCGGCCCGCACGCTCTCGCTCCCCACCAACTCGCCCAGAGTCTCCGCGAGCGCCGCCGGGTCCTCGGGCGGCACGAGACGGGCCGCGCCCTGGTCCGCCACCTCGGGGAAGCCGCCGACGGCGCTCAGCACCAGCGGCTTGCCGAAGGCGAGGGCCGCGTAGAGGACGCCGGAGTGCTCGACGTCGCGATAGGGCAGGGCGACGACGTCGGCTCTGCGCATCAGTGCCGGAATCTCGGCGTCCTCCACAAACCGGGTGAGGGTGCGGACGCGGCCCGGCGCTTCCGCGGCGAGGCGGTGCAGCGGCTCCACGTCCATCCGCGGGTTGCCGACGATCCAGAGCTCGGCACCCTCGATCTCGCGGAAGGCTTCGAGCAGGGTGTCGATGCCCTTGTAGGGGCGCAGCAGGCCGAAGAAGAGAATCACAGGGCCCTCCGCTCCCTCCAGCTCGGGCGCCAGTGGCTTCTCCTCCGGCAGCCGTGTCAGATAGTCGAAGGCGCCGTGGTGAATCACGCGGATCCGGGCCGGCTCGAGGCCGACCGCATCCCGCAGCCGCCGCGCACCGTGCTCGGAGTGGGCAACGACCGCATCCATGGCGCTGAACGTACGGCGAGCGCTCGCGAGTTGCCGCCGACTCGGTTGCGGTGGGAGCACATAGTGCGCGGTCATCACCCGGGGGCGCCGCGGTGACAGCAGGTAGGGGTCGAGGCCCTGGAAGGTCAACCACTGGTAGTGGATGACGTCAGCGTCGGCCTGCCGGCGGAAGCGCAGCATGTCGGGAAGGTGCTCGGCCAGCTTGAAGGCGCGGCGGGCGGGAGCGTCGAGGCCGCGGGTGGCACTGCGCCGGTAGAAGCACTCACGCACTCGGTAGCCCTCCGCCTCCGGCACCGGCCCGTAGAGAAAGTGGCTGGTCAAGAGCTCGACCTCGGCGCCCCCACGCGCGAGCGCCGCGGCAAGAGCGCGGTCGTAGGGAGGCGTGAAGGCCGAGGGATCGACCAGCTGCACACGCATAGCGGGCGATTATGGTGGCCTCCATGGCGCCCACGCTCTCCTACTGCGTCGTGAACACGAATGGCCGCGAGCTCTTGCTCGCCTGCCTGAGCGCGATCGAACGTACCCACCCGGCGGGAGTCGAGCACGAGATCCTCGTCCTCGACAACGCCTCCGAGGACGGCTCGGCCGCGGCGGTGCGGGCGCTGGGGACCGACATCCGCCTCATCGCCCTCGACCGGCGCGCCGGCAAGGCCGAGAACGACTCGACCCTGCTGCACGAAGCCAAGGGCCGCTACTGCCTGCTGCTCAACGAGGACTCGGAGCTGCAAGCGGGTGCGGCGAGTGCGCTGATGGCAGCGCTCGATGCCGACCCCCGCGCCGCCGCGGCGGGAGCCCAACTGCTCGATTCCGCGGGCGAACCGGCTGCCTGTGCCTGGCGCTTTCCGGGAGTAGGGACGGCGCTGGCCGGCGCCCTCTTCCTCCACCGCCTGCTCACCGTGCAGAGCAAAGGAGGCGACACCCGCGCGGTCGACTGGGCGCAGTCGAGCGCGCTGATGGTGCGGCGAGGCGCGGCCGCGGAGGTCGGCTACCTCGACCCGGCGTTCTTCGTCTACTACGACGAGTGCGATTTCTGCAAGCGCCTCGCCGACGCCGGCTGGCGCACCCTCTACGTGCCCACGGCGGAGGCGGTCCACCACGACCAGCTCTCCACCGATCTCGCCGCCGGCCTACCTCGCATCGTCGAATTCCACCGCAACCGAGATAGGTACATGCGAAAGCACCACGGGCGGGCGGCGGCGTTGGCGGTCCGCGTCCTTACCGCTTGGTCATACGCCATACGCGCCCTGGCCGCCACGGTCCTCCCCAACCAGCCCGCCCGGGTCTACTGGGCACACGCGCGCCAAGCCCTACTCCCCAATCGTGGCCATGGCCTTCGGGAGAAGGCCGAATCGCGTTAAGTGTGAGGTTGGCATCGACATACATGGTCAACCTCACACGCAACTAGAAACGGGCGTCGTCGTCCATTCGCTCGGCCTCGTAGGTCTCGGGGATCCGACCATCGACCGCGGCCGGTGCGGCGCGGAGGGCTCGCAGGCTTTCGAGCAGCTCAGCGGGATGGCGTAGTCGGGCCAGCCAGCCGCGCTCCTCGCTCGTGAAGAAGCCGCTGAGGAGGAGCACCACGGGGTAGGCGAGCCAGAGGACGATCCTGGCCAGGAGGCCGACGAAGCCCTCGGTGGGCAACAACAGTTCCCCCAAGCCGACAAGGGCGGCCGAGACGAACAGCACTCGTGCGAGGCGTCCCCACTGGTAGGGAACCGGGAAGAGGCGCTGGGTGAACACGTACATCAGGGCGACGACGACGATGTAGGAGGCGACCAGCGCGAGGCCGGCGCCGACGATTCCGAGCGAGGGCACCAGCGCCAGGTTCAGCGCGAGGTTGGCGATGAGCGCGGCGATCGTCGCCGGGAAGTTGAACTCAGTGCGGCCCGTTCTGCCGAGGATCACGACCAGGACCATGTAGAGCGCGTAGAGGGTCACGCCGGTGGCGATCAGGCCGATCGCTTCGTAGGAGTCGAAGAACTGCGGCGCGGCCAGGGCACGGACGATCCAGCGCGAGAACAGCCACATGCCGGTGACGACGAAGGCGCAGCCGGTGACGAACCAGGTGACGACCGCGGCGTAGGCGCGGCGGGCCTCGTCGTCGTCGCGGATCGAGTAGGCGAGCGGCGGCCAGGCGAGCTGGAAGCCGCGCACCAACACGTTGACCCCCTGCGCGAACTTGACCGCCAGCGAGTAGAGGCCGGCCTCGGCGAGACCGGCGGAGCGGACGATGACGATCCGGTCGACGAAGTTGAGCAGGTAGAGCGAGAGCTCCGCCGGCATCGTCGGCAGGCCGAAGCGGGTCAGTCGGCGCAGCAGCGGCCCGTCGATCCAGAGCGAAAGGCGCCGGCGCTGGAGGAAGATCAGGCCGAGGACGAAGGCGGCACCGCTGGCGTAGCTGCCGAGCAGCAGGCCACGGGCGCCCTCGCCCTGGCCGACGACGAGGATCACGGTCAGGCCGATCGTCGCCAGCACGTTGAGGATCGTCGTCGTGAAGAAGGCCCGGGCGCGCTCCTCGAGCCGGAAAAGGGTGAGCAGGTACTCGAACATCGTCAGCACCCAGAGCCCGCCGATCGAGATCCGGGCCAAGTCGGGAGCGGGGTGGTCGAGCAGGGCTTCGGAGATCGGACCCGCGAAGGGCAGCGCGAGCAGCGCCGCGGCGGTCGAGAACCAAAACAGGGCGGCAAAGGAGGTGGCGACGACCCCCGCCGGATCCTCGTCGTCCTTGTAGTAGAAGCGCAGCAGCGCCTCGATCGTGCCGAAGCGGACGATGATGCTGGCCGAGACGATCGCGGCGAACATCACCTCGGCGGCGCCGTAGTCGGCGGGGGTCAGGTAGCGCGTGTAGAGCGGCAGCAGCGCGACCGCGATCAGCTTCGAGACGACGCTCGCCGCGGTGTAGGCGGCGCCGGTCGTCGCGAGGCGGCGGAGGTAGCCCGACACGCTGGGAGGCTACGTCTCGGCGCGGACCGGGAGCGCGGCAAGCGAAGCACCGACTGCCAGCAGGACCCAGGTGATCGGGTCCTCGTAGAAGCCGGCGTAGGCCATCGTGTGGACGAGCAGGGCGGTGAAGGTGGCTAGGACTGCTGCTCGAGCTACTCGGTGTGGGGACTGGGGTGGGGTGTCCCCCTCCGCAAACCCGCGCTGGAGGGGCCTTTCGGGTTCGTTCCGGGGGCTGCTCACAAGTTTTCGGAGGGGGACACCCCATCCCAGTCCTGAGCCCATGGTCCACAGAGCGGTGATCAACAAGGCTGCATAGGCAAGAAGTCCTATGAGCCCCTGCTCGGCTGCCACGGTCATGGGCTCCGTGTGGGAGACGACTACGGGGGCTTTCTTGGTTGCTGCGTGCTCTCGGTAGGCACGGGGGAAGCTGCCGGCGCCGTAGCCCCATAGGGGCCTCTGCTCGAACAGCTTGGCTCCGCCCGAGACTAGGTTGCCGCGGCCGCCAGTGTCGGTGTTGAGGCGATCAGGGCTGAGCTTCGAGACGCCTCCGGCGAAGAGCACGATCACCACGGCGAAGACCGCGCCCGCACCGACCGCCGCGAGCGTCCAGCGCCAGCTCCATCGCAAAGCAGCGAGGACCGCGAGTCCCGCTAGAAGCGCAGCGAAGCTTGACTGCGAGAAAGTGACTGCGAGGCCCAGCCACAGCACAGCTACGAGCCCAGTCAGCAGCGCCAAGGTCCGCCGCTCCTTCGCCCAGAGGAGAGCTGACATCGCCACGACGATCACCAGGGCCAGATACCGCCCGTAGATGTTCGGGTCCCAAAAGATCGAGTTGACCCGGAAGTAGGTGTGGAATTCATTCGACCTGATCACCTGGTCGTTCCAGAAAAGCTCCCGGCTGAAGTACTCGACCGAGCCGACTAGAACAAACGCAACTGCCTCAAGAGCGACCACCCACAACACGAGTACCAGCAGCTTCTTGTCCCACTCCACATCTCGCAGCAGCGCGTACACCAACGAAAACGGCACAAAGAAGAAGCACACGTTTTGAAGCGATTTCGAGAAATCAGGCGAGTACAGCGTCTGCAGCGCATAAAGAAGCACGACCCCGGCCAGAACGCATGGCAACAGCGTGGGGGGGTCGATCCGGGCGCGGCGTCCTGTTTTTCGCACGGCTGAGTCGGCGAGAGATGGCCGCCGCAAGGCGAAAAACCCAGCACTCGGATCGACCCCCCCACGCTGTTGCCACTCGCTAAGCGGCGCGGAGATCACACCCCCGGCGATGACGAGATAGAGCGGGACGAGCAGATTGGCCGTGTCGCCGCCGGCGTGCAGCGGGACGCGGAAGGGAAGCGCAAAGACGATCGCGAGTGGGAGAGCGAGTGGCCAGCGCCGAAAGGCGAGGACTAGCGCCGCGACGATCGCCAGTCCCACGATCCCCAGCGCCGCGAGACGCGCCGAGCTGTCGCGCAGGTCGACGATCTGGGCCGAGTGCCACTGATCGCCGAGGATCAGGACCGGGAAGAGAACAAGCGCCAGCAGCATCGCGACGGAGCGGGCGCGACCTGGGGCGAGGACGATCGAGGCCGCCCCGGCGCCGGCTGCAGCCAGAACGCCCACGGCCGAGAGGATCAATTGCCCGCCTCGCCACTACGGGGAGCCTTGGTGAAACACAGCACGGTGGCCCCGCCGACGTGTGGTCGTGAGGCTCGGTGCAGGCGCATGACCCCGCCGGGAACCAGCGTCCGGTCCTGGCCCAACAATTTGACCCGCAGCTTGTAGCGCCCCGGCGGTGCGATGCCGTCGTTGCGGGTTCGACCATTCCAATAGAAGGTGTGGAAGCTGTAGCGCTTGAGGTAGGTGTCGCGAGCGAGCGTGACGATCAGCCTGCCGCCGGGCTTGACCACCTGGACGTCGCCCGTGTCGGAGATGGTCGTACGGAAGCGGATCCGGATCCGGTCGAAGCGGCAATCGCCGTTCGGCGTGAACGAGCGGCTGACGGCGGTGCCGAAGGTGACCCGGTCGAGGACGAGGGGGTCGCGCTTGAGGCGCTGCGACCAGGCGAAGGCCGCAACGGTTGCGACGACGAGCAGGGCGAAGACGACTGCGGCGGTGCTAACCCGTCGTCGAGGCATTGTCTTCGCCGACGACGACCGCGACGGGGGCCCCGGCCGAGAGCGAGGCGATCTCCGAAGTCATCGGCTGCACGCGCGAGATTTCCAGCGAGTCGGCCACCCGGTGCGCCGCGCGCGCCGCGCCCTGCTGGAACATGACGACGCTTTCGGCAAAGCTCGAACGGCTGTTGGTGACCGCGCCGAGCTGGTAGCCGCGGCGCTCGACCATGTTGCCGTAGGTGCCCGCCAGCCCTTCCACCGCCGTGCCGTTGAGCACCGTCACCTCGATTTCGCTCGGCTTGAGCGCGTGGGAGACCTGCTTGGAGCCCTTTCCGCTCGACCCTTCGTCACCGCCCTGCGACACCGCGTAGACAGCCCCGCCGGCGATCACGACGAGGACGACGAAGAGGCCGACCAGATAGCGCGGGTCGCCGAGACGCGCTCTCAGCCCACCGCCTCCGCTTCCGCCGTCGCCACGTGAGAAGCGCTCGCGCAGGCGCTCGCTGCGCGTAAGTTCGGGCAGCCCGGCCTCGCGCCGCTCGCGGCGGTGCTCGCGCAGATCGGCGGCTTGGCGCTCCGCGTTGCGGGCCTCTTCCAGCTTGCGGATCTCCTCCGCCCGCTCCGCCGCCGCGGCCGAGGTCGAGTCCTTGCGCTCGGCGTCGCGCTCCGGCGCCGAGCCCGCCCACTCACGCAGGCGGCGGAGGTCGCGCCCCTGCGCGAACGAGAGCATGGCGAGCAGGGCCAGGCCGAGAAAGGCCACCAGACCCGCGAAAGCGCCTATTTCCTTGATCAGCTCCAAGGTTGGCTGCGAGAGGCTATCCGTCGAGGGAGACTGCCGCCGCGTCGCCGCCCTGGGCGGTGATCAGCTCGACCACTCGCTCGGCGAGATTGGCCTCGTCGCCGGCCATGACCAAATGCTCCAAGGAGTTCAGGGTCGACTCGACCCAGTCGGTGTCGAGAGGCGCGGTGCGGACGGCTCGATGGATCCGCTTCGCCGCCGTCGGCCGCAGCTCCTCGCCTTGGCCGAAGAGCTCCTCGTGCAGCTTCTCGCCGGGGCGGGGTTGGGTGAACTCGATCGCGATCTCGGCCCCCGGCTCGTAGCCTGCCAGGCGAATCATGTTGTTGGCGAGATCGACGATCTTCACCGGTTCGCCCATATCGAGGACGAAGACCTCGCCCCGGCCGGCGCCGATGTCGCCGGCACGGATCACCAGCTGCACCGCCTCGGGGATCGTCATGAAGAAGCGCGTCATCTCCCGGTGGGTGACGGTGACCGGCCCGCCGCGCTCGATCTGGCCGCGGAAGATCGGCACGACGCTGCCCGAGGAGGCGAGCACGTTGCCGAAGCGGACGCTGGCGAAGCGGGTGCCGGGGTGCTTGTCGCCGGCGGCCTCGACGATCCACTCGGCCATCGCCTTCGAGGCGCCCATGACCGTCTGCGGATTGACCGCCTTGTCGGTGGAGATGAGGACGAAACGCTCGACTTCCGAAGCGGCAGCCGTCTCGGCGGTGATCCGCGTCGCGATCGCGTTGTTGCGCACCGCCTCCAGCGGGTTGGCCTCCATCAGCGGCACGTGCTTGTAGGCGGCGGCGTGGAAGACGACGCTCGGTTTGAAGCGCTGCATCGTCTCCAGCATCCGGTGCGGCTCCCGGCAATCGGCAAGGACCGCCTCGACGTTGCTGAAGTGGCGCTCCTCGACCATCTCGCGCTCGATCTCGAAGAGGTTGTCCTCGGCGTGGTCGAGCATCACCAGCAATCGCGGTCCGACCCGGGCGATCTGGCGGCAGAGCTCGGAGCCGATCGAGCCGCCGGCACCGGTGACGAGGACTATGCGGTCGCGCAGGTAAGCGCCCACCCGGTCCAGCTCGACGACGATCGGGTCGCGGCCGAGCACGTCCTCGACCTGGACCTCGCGCAGCTGCTTGCTGAGCTGGACGCCGCCGCGCAGCAGCTCGAACACGGTCGGCAGGGTGCGCACGCGGATCTCGCGTCCCCGGCAGGCGGCGACGACCTTGGCGCGCAGCGTGCCGGGAGCCGAGGGGATCGCGATCACCACCTCGTCGGGCTCGGTCTCGTCGAGGATCGCCTCGATCTGCGCGGTCGTCCCCAGTACCTTGAGGCCGAGCATCCGCATTCCCTGTTTACGCGCGTCGTCGTCGACGAAGCCGATCGCGGTCGCGCCCAGGTTCGGGTTGAGGTGCATCTCGCGGACGACCATCTGGCCGCCCGAGCCGGCGCCGATGACCAGCACCTCGTGCTTGGGCAGGCGGTGACCGTGGGTCGGTCGCTCGACGATCAGGCGCACGGCGAGGCGGGCGCCGGCGACCAGGAACAGCGTGAGCAGGAAGTCCATCACCGCGACCGAGCGCGGCAGGTCGTGCTCGAAGGGCTTCAACACGGTGAAGAGGACGACGACGATCGCGCTGGCGGCGGCAACGGCGCGACCGATCGTGAGAAAGTCGCGACCGCTGACGTAGCGCCACCACTTCTGGTAGAGCCCGAAGGCGGCAAAGACCGCGACCTCGATCAGGGCGACGAAGCCGACCGACTGGGCGAAGAGGACCCAGTAGCGGTGCGGCAGGTCGTTCCGATCGAGGAAGCGCAGGCGGAACGCCAGGTAGTAGGCGAGCGCGACGAGCGCCGCGTCGGCCGCAGCCTGGAGCAGCCGAGTGCGGTAGACGGGGTGGTTCAAGCGGCGCATGACGACCAGGCGAGTTTAGTTGGTGTGGGACGCGCTCCCTACAATCCCCGCTTCGCGCATGCCGATCCCCCTTGCCGACATCTCCGGCCCCGTCGTCGACTTCTGCGTCAACGTAATCGACGCCATGGGCCTTGGCGGCGTCTTCCTGCTGATGGCGGCGGGGAGCGCCTGCATCCCGATCCCGAGCGAGGCGGTGATGCTGTTCGCCGGCTTCAACGTCTCCAGCGGCGACCAGACGCTGCTTGGAATCGTGCTGGCCGGGCTGGCCGGGAACATGGTCGGCTCCTGGCTGACCTACGCGGTCGGCTACTACGGCCGCATCGATCTGCTGGAGAAAAACCGCCTTATCCACCTCAGCCCCTCGCGGCTGGCCTGGGTCGACAGCTGGTTCAAGCGCCACGGGGACGCGACCGTCTTCCTCGCCCGCCTACTGCCGCTGGTGCGAGCCTTCATCTCGCTGCCGGCGGGCCTGGCCAAGATGCCGTTCTGGCGCTTCACCTGGCTGACCGCGCTCGGCTCGCTGCCCTGGGTGCTCGGCTTCGGGCTGATCGGACGGGCGGTCGGCGACAACTGGGAACAGTGGCGCCATCACCTCCAGGTCCTGGACTACCTGGTCGTCGCCGCGATCGTCGGCTTGATCGTCTACGCGATCGTCAGGCGCCGCCGAAGCGGCGGGTCGGGCGACGCCGGCGACTCGATCGTCGAGCCCGCCCGCACCGGCGGGGGCGTTTGAGCGAGGCGGCCGAGGGCAGGATCCCAGCCGCCCGCGCACTGGCGCTGGGGATCGTCCAGGGCCCGGCGGAGCTGCTGCCGGTCTCCTCCTCCGCCCACATCGTCCTCGTCCCCTGGCTGGCCGGGTGGGACTGGGAGCGGATCGATCCGGAGGTGCGCAAGAGCTTCGAGGTGGCGCTGCACGGCGGCGCCGCGGTGGCGCTGCTGATCGGCCAACGGCAGACGATCCTCGAGGAGCTACGCGCCTTCGACGCGCAGCGCGCCCTCGTCCTCGGCCTCTCCTTCCTCCCCGCCGCGATCGTCGGCTACACCCTGGAGCGGCCGATCGAGCAGCGGCTGGGAGGGCCGAAGGCGACCGCGATCGGGCTGCTCGCCGGGGCCGCGGCGATGCTGATCGCCGACACACGCCCGCAACAGCGGGGCCGCGGCGACGCGACGCCGGCCGACGGACTGGTCCTCGGAGTTGCCCAAGCCGCCGCGTTGGCCCCGGGTGTCTCGCGCAACGGCGTCACGCTGGCGGCGGCGCGCTGGCGGCGCTTCTCGCGCGACCAGGCGAACCTGCTCTCGCGCACGATCGCCCTGCCGATCATCGTCGGCGCCACCATCCTCAAGGGCGAGCGCCTGCGCCGCCGCGGTGCCTCTCCCCCACTGCGCCGCTCGATGGCGATCGGCGTCGCCGCCTCCTTCGTCTCCACCCTTGCCTCCCAACGCCTGATCGGCCTGGTCGAGCGGGATCGGGCACTTTGGCCCTACGCGGCGTACCGGGTGGGGTTGGCGGTGGCGGTGCTCGCAAAACTGGCTGGATAGCAGCGAACTCCCGCTCTGGAAGAAATTTGGAGTTCGCTTGGAGTTCGCTACAATTCCAAATCTTGGAGAAACTTGGAGTTAATCTGGAGACGAGATGCACGTAGCGAAAGCGCCGACTATCGGGCAGCTGATGGCAAAGATCGGGGTGGACGCCGCGATGGACGCGATCAAAGCGCCGCCTACCGTCATCCCGCGAGACCGCTACCTCCATTGGGACAAGCTCCAGTACCTCAATCCACCCAGTGGGCTAAGTAGCGAGCAATGGTGGCTGAAAATAAAGCTGGCCCGGAGCGATGAGCTTCGCCCGTTGAGTCTCGTCGACCCTGACGGGAATCCATTCGGCTACACGGTCCCCGATTTGGTCCTCCGCCACCTTCATCACATTGACCAGCACTGCAGTGGCGAGGTGGCGATGGAGGAGGTCGTCACCTCAGACCGGCAGGCCCGCGAGAGGTACCTGGTCAATGCCCAGATGGAGGAGGCGATTCGCTCCAGCCAACTGGAGGGAGCAACGACCTCGCGCGTCGTCGGCAAGGAGCTACTCCGAAGCGGGCGTGAGCCCCGCGACCGAAGCGAGCGGATGATCGCCAACAACTATCGCGCCCTTCAGTTCATGCGCGACGAAATGGGCGAGAGCCTCAGTCCCGAGAACATCCTCGAGTTGCATCGGGTCGTCACCGACGGGACGCTCAAGAATCCCGCTGCGGCAGGACGTCTGCAGCAGCCTGGGGAAGAGCGGGTCGTCGTCATCGACCGGGACGGTCAGCAGCCCGTTCATCGCCCACCGCCGGCTGAGCAGCTCCCCGAGCGCATGCGACTCATGTGCGACTTCGCTAACGAAGGCGACGGCGGGGGCGCCTTCGTGCATCCGGTCGTTCGCGCGATGCTGTTGCATTTCTGGCTTGCTTACGACCATCCATTCGAGGATGGCAACGGCAGAACCGCGCGGATCCTCTTCTTCTGGCTGATGCGGTCAAACAAGTACTGGTTGGTGGAATATCTACCGATCTCTCGATTCATCCGAAACGCGCCCGCTCAGTACGGGCGGGCCTTCCTGGAGACGGAGACGGATGAGGGTGACACGACCTATTTCCTCATTCATCAGCTGGAGATAGTCAAACGAGCGATCGAGGATCTGCATGTCTACCTGCAGCGAAAGCAGGCTGAAGTCCGCGACCTCGGGCGGCTTCTCGATGGAACCGACTATCTCAACGGGCGTCAGCTCGCTCTTCTCACCGCCGCTGTGCGAGACCCGGGCGCCATGTACTCATTCGAAGGGCATGCCAAGAGCCACCGGGTGAGCCATGAGACCGCCCGCACCGATCTGCGCCAACTCGCTCATCGTGGCTTGCTGCTCCAGCGCAGGAGGGGACGTCAGCACATCTTCGAGCCCGCCCCCGACCTACCGTCCCGCCTGAAAGAATCGCCCGCGTGAGCGACGCGGACGCCTACGCGAAAGCTGGAGTCGACCAGGGAGCCGCCGATTCGGCGGTCGCTGGGCTGGTTCGGGCCCTAGGGACCATCCAGCTGGGACGGGCCTCGAGGCAGGTGCCCCTGCCGGGTCATTACGCCAGCGTGATCAAGCTCGACGAGCGGACCGGGATCGCGCTGTCGACCGACGGCGTCGGCACCAAGCTGCTGGTCGCCGAGCAGCTTGGCCGCTTCGACACGGTCGGCATCGACTGCGTCGCGATGAACGTCAACGACGTGATCTGCGTCGGCGCCGAGCCGCTGGCGATGCTCGATTACATCGCGATCGAGCGGGCCGACCCGGAGGTATGCGAGCAGATCGGGATCGGCCTGGCGCGGGGTGCCGAGCTGGCCGGGGTCGAGATCCCAGGCGGTGAGCTCGCCCAGCTTGGCGACATGGTGCGCGGCTTCGATGTCGCCGGCGCCTGCTTCGGCACCGTCCCCCTCGACGCGATCGTCGACGGCTCGGCCGTGCAGCCGGGCGATCCGGTGATCGGCCTGCCCTCCTCCGGGATCCACTCCAACGGCTACACCCTCGCCCGCTCCGCGCTCGAGGGACTCTCCCTCGACGAGGACCCCGAAGGCCGGCTCGGCCGGCCGCTCGGCGAGGAGCTGCTCGCGCCAACCGAGATCTACGTCAAGCCGGTGCTGGAGCTGCTGCGCTCCGAAGTCGAGGTGCACGGGCTCGCCCACATCACCTCCGGGGGCCTCGGCAACCTGAACCGCCTAGCGGCCGACGTCTCCTACGAGATCGACGAACCGCTGCCGGTGCCGCCGGTCTTCGAGCTGATCCGCGAGCGGGCCTCGGTATCCGGCGAGGAGATGCACCAAGTGTTCAACATGGGCTGCGGTTTCTGCTGCGTCGTCGCCGCCGACGACGAGCGAGCGGCGCTGGACCTGCTTGGCCGCCACTATCCGGCGGCCAAGCAGATCGGACGCGTCACTTCCCGCTAGATGGCTTGGCGAAGGCGCTGACGATCGACTTGCCGCCGATCCCGGCCACGGCCGAGCCGACCAGCGCGATCACCGCGCCGAGGCCGTTCGCTCCCCAAGCCGGGTCGTTCGCGTAGCCCGCGTACAGGGTTCCGAACGCCGCGCCAAGGCCGATCGCGGTTGCGGCCCACCAGCGCATGTCCTTCAGTGGTTCTTTGAGCGCCTTCAACCAGCTGTCGCCGGGCTGCTTGAACCAGGCGACGGCGTCTTTGAACAGCAGCAGCACGAAGCAGAGGACTATCGCCGCCACTATGCCCTCCTTGAACAGAGAGCCGTTCTTGGCGGTGACGGTGAGATTGACGGACGTCGCACTGAGGCCGGCGGGGCCGGAGGCGGTGATCGTGCCGACGTATTTCCCCGCCGCGATCCCGTGCGGATCGAGGCAGACCGAGAAGCTGAGGGCCTTCCTGTCGGCCGAGATCCGGGGTTGGGTGAAGGTCGGGTCGGGGAAGTCGGTGGACTCCAACGTGTCGCTGCTGCGCGAGATCAGGGCTTCGAAGTTGATCTGAGCCGGCGTGACGTCTTCCGGCAGCGGACGGTTGGCGGTGAGCCGGATGTCCCGAATCAGCTTCGGGTTGCGGTCCGTGCCGAAGTTCAATTGTTTCTGGGCCGACTGCGCGGTCGGGGTCAGGGTCACGGGCGGTTTCAGCGCCGCCCCAGGTTGGGCGTCGTTCAGCTTGCGGGTGCATTCGGGGAGCTGCGCCTGGGCAGGCGAGGCGACAAGGCCGGCGACGAGCAGGGCGAGCGGAAAGATTGCAAGAAACAGCTTGCGCATGGAGTGTCCTTTTTGACTGGGAGGGATGTTCGAAGCGAACCCTCTCATTGCCGGAAACGGCGGTCAACGCAGAGGAGCAACAGCGGGAACGGTCGCCCAGGGGCAGGCTGGCCTGGCGGAGTGGCGAAACAACGGCCGTGATCGACAATATGCACAGCTAGATGAGCTCCCGCCCTTCCAGCTCGATGATCGGAACCGTCCTCTCCGGGCGCTACCGGCTGGAGGCGAAGCTGGGCAGCGGCGGCATGTCGACCGTCTACCTGGCAAGTGACGACACGCTCGACCGGCCGGTCGCGGTGAAGGTGATGCATCGGGAGATGTCCGAGCAGGAGGACCAGCTGCAGCGCTTCCGCCAGGAGGCCCGGGCGGTCGCCAAGCTGACCCACCCCAATGTCGTCTCGGTGATCGACGCCGGCGAGGACGGCGGTTACCCCTACATCGTCTTCGAGTACGTCAAGGGGGAGACGTTGAAGCAGCGGATCGGCCGGGTCGGCGCCCTCGACACGCAGGAGGCGATCGCCTACGCGATCGAGGTCGCCCGCGGCCTCGGCGTCGCCCACGCGCGCAACATGGTCCACCGCGACATCAAGCCGCAGAACGTCCTGATCGACGAAGAGGGCCGGGCCAAGCTGACCGACTTCGGGATCTCGCGCCAGCTCGAACAGGACGGTGTCACCGCCACCGGCCGCGTGCTCGGCACCACCGACTACGTCGCCCCGGAGCAGGCGATGGGCAAAGCGGTCGACCCGCGCTCGGACATCTACTCGCTTGGCGTCGTCCTCTACGAGATGCTGGTCGGCCAGGTCCCCTTCCACGCCGACAGCCAGGTCGGCGTGGCGATGAAACACGTCAACGAGGAACTGCCCGACGTGCAGCGCCGCCGTCCCGAGGCCTCCGCGGCGGTGGCGCTGGTGGTCGAGCGCGCGACGGCCAAGGACCCGGGCGAGCGCTACCAGACGATCGGCGAGATGATCGACGACCTCGAGACCGCGCTCGAGGTCGAGGCGGCGCGGGCGGGGTCGACCACCGGCGAGGCGACCAGCGTGCTCGACGCGGTGCCGCCCCCACAGCGAAAGCTCTCCAGCGGTGCACGCTGGTCATGGGCGGCGATCGCGATCCTGCTGCTGGTCGGCGGTGGCGCGCTGCTGGCAGTGCAACTGATCTCCAACGGCGGCTTTGGCGGCGGTGGTGCGGACAAGGGCAAAGGCGGCAACGTCGCAATCTCAGGGGCAACCGACTACGACCCAGAGGGAGACGGCGAAGAGGTAGGCAGCAAGGTCGAACTGGCCGCCGACGGCGACCCGACCGGGACCGCCTGGGAAACCGAGCACTACGACTCCGAAACGTTCGAAGGCACCAAGACCGGCCCAGACCCCGGTGTCGGCATATACGTCACGACCAGCTCTCCGGCGACGCCGAAGAAGATGATCGTCCGTACCCCCACCCCGGGCTGGGACGCCCAGGTCTTCGCCGCACCAGCCGGGCCGCCATCCGACATCACCGGCTGGGACGAACCGGTCGGCGAAGTGGGCGAAGCCGAAGGAACCCAGGAGATCGACCTCGACGTCCGCCAACCCTCGACCTACTTCCTGCTCTGGTTCACCAAGGCGTCGCCGGCTCGCGACCAGGAAGGCCGCTACCAGATCGAGATCAGCGACATCAAGCTTCTGGGCTGAGTCAGAATTCGTGTGAGCGGGCCTTGGTGTGCCGTTCTATCGCCAAGCCGAGCAGGCGGTCGCACAGGTCCGGGTAGTCGATGCCGGTTGCCTCCCAGAGCTTGGCGTAGACGCTCGTCTCGGTGAAGCCGGGCATGGTGTTGATCTCGTTGACGAGGACCGTGCCGTCGGGCTCGACGAAGAAGTCGCAGCGGGCGAGGCCGGCGCAACCGCCGAGCTGGAAGGCGGCGGTGGCAAGCTCGCGCAAGCGAGCCGTCTGCTCGTCCTCAATCGCCGCCGGCACGATCAGCTCCATGCCACCGTCGCTGTACTTGGTCTCATAGTCGTACCAGTCGCCGTGGGCCACGACCTCGCCCGGTAGCGATGCCTCGGGCCGCTCGTTGCCGAGCAATGAGCACTCGACCTCGCGGCCGCGAGCAGAGGCCTCGACGATCACGCGCGGGTCGTGGCGCAGGGCCAGGTCGACCGCCGCGTCGAGCTCCTCCCCCAGGCTCTCGACCCGGCTGATGCCGACGCTCGAGCCGAGCCGCGAAGGCTTGACCCAGAGCGGCAGCCCCATCGCCTCGCAGCGCTCGCGCCAGCCCGCCCCGCCGGCGGCGACGAACTCGACCTGCGGTAGGCCGGCCTGGGCGAAGAGGCGCTTCAAGGTCAGCTTGTCCATGCAGACGGCCGAAGCGAGCACGTCGGAGCCGACGTAGGGGAGGTCGAGCCACTCGAGCACGCCCTGGACGCTGCCGTCCTCGCCGAAGGGGCCGTGCAGCGCCGGGAAGGCGACGTCGGCGTCGAACAGGCCGGCGGACGGCATCAGCTCGACCGGGGCGCCCTGGAAGCTCCAGCCGCCGTCACGCGCGATCGTCACCAGCAGCGCCTCGTGGCCGGCCTGCTCGAGGCCGCCCGCGACGGCCTCGCCCGAACGCAGCGAGACGTCGTGCTCGGAGGAGCGACCGCCGCAGAGAACCGCGACCCTCATTCGGCTTCCGCTTCGCTTTCCTTCGCCGGCTTGCCGACGACCACGGTCACTTCAGCGCCTGGTTCGACTTCAGAGCCAGGAGGCGGAAACTGATCGATAACCCGCCCGATTTTCGCCGTCACTTCGGTTTCTTCTTCCTGCACGGTCGGAGTGAGGCCGGCTTCGCGCATCGCTTCGACCGCTTCGGCACGTTCGCTGCCGATCACGTTGGGGACCTTCGTCTTCTGCTTCCCCTTGGAGACGACGATCGACACCGACGAGCCGCGAGGCAGTTCGGAGCCGGCGCTCGGCGCCTGGCGAATCACCTCACCGGCGGGCTTGGCGCTTTCTTCTTCTTCGATGCCGGGAGTGAGGCCGCGGCCGCGGATCTGCTGCACGGCGACGGAGCGCTGCGTGCCGACCAGCACCGGGACCTTGGCCAGCTTCTGCCCCTTGGAGACCGTGAGGACGACGGTCGAGCCGCGGGTCGCCGTCGTCCCCCCACCCGGTTCGGAGCGGACTACCTGCCCGGCTTCGACCTGGTCGGAGTTGACCTTTCCGGACCGCACGTCAAAGCCAGCTTCTTCGAGCTTTTCTTCCGCTTCTTCCTGGCTCAGTCCCGGGAGTCCCCCTGGGACCTTGGCGCTGCCGGGGCCGGCGCTGACCGTCAGCGCCACCTTCGGCTTCGAGCAGAAGAAGCTGAGGAAGGCGCAGTCGAGCGAGGCGTTGCCCGGCGGCGGGTCCTGCTCCAGCACGGTGTTGACCGCCACTTCGCGTTGCACGCGGCTGATCGCGCCGACTTTGAAGCCGTTCTGTTCGAGCACGGCGATGGCGACGTTGAGGGGGTTGCTGGTCACGGCGGGAACGTCGGTGCTCGTGTCGCGGGTCAGGGCGAAACCGAGCAAAGCGCCGACCAGTACCGCAGCGAGGGCGAGCCAGATCCACTTGCGGCGTCCGCCTTCCTCGTCCTCGGCATCGGCGGGGGCCTCGCCGGCCGCGACTACCGGCGGCGGCAAAGGCGCAAAAGCAGCGGTGCCTCCCCCCTCGGCGCCGGGGTTACGCAGCGCCGAGTCCAGCGCCGCGATGAAGGCATCGGCGCTCTGGAAGCGCTGGCCGGGATCCTTCTCGAGAGCGCGCATCACCACCGCATCGAGGGCCGGGGAGACGGCGGGGTTGATCGAGCTCGGCCTTTGCGGCGTGTGGGAGACCTGCTTCATCGCTATCGCGATCGCCGAGTCGGCCTCGAACGGAACGCGGCCGGCGAGGGCCTCGTAGAGGATCACGCCAATCGAGTAGAGGTCGGAGACAGCGGTCACCGCCTGCCCCTGGGCCTGCTCGGGCGAGAGGTAGTGCGGGGTCCCCATCACCGAGCCCGCCTGGGTGATTTCGGAGGCGCCCGCACGGGCGATGCCGAAGTCGGTGACGGTGGCCTTGCCCTCATCGTCGACGAGGACGTTCTGCGGCTTCAGATCGCGATGCACGACCCCGTGGCGGTGGGCGAAGCCGGCCGCCTCGAGCACCTGGCGGAGCAGGCCGACCGACTGTTCCGGCGTCAGCCCCTGGTCGATCAGCTCCTTCAGCGAGCGTCCCTCGAGCAGTTGCATCGCGATGTAGTAGGTGCCTTCGATGTCGCCACGGTCGAAGACGGCGACGATGTTGGGGTGCGAAAGGCTGGCCGCCGCCTCCGCCTCGCGGCGGAAGCGCTCGACGAACTCGCGGTCCTGGGCAAAGCGGCGGTGCAGGATCTTGAGCGCCACACGACGCTGCAGGTGCGAATCGTCGGCAAGCCAGACATCTGCCATGCCCCCCGAACCGATCCGGCGCAGCAACCGGTAGCGGCTGTCGATCGTGCTTCCCTCGCCAACTTCAGGCGGCACTGTCAGCTCCCTCCGTTGAGAATGGTTTCAGCGACGTCACGGAAGATCGGCGCCGCCGCGTCGTTGCCGAAGGCGGTCGTGCACTCGACCGTCGCGGCGATCGCGATCTTGGGATTGTCGGCGGGCGCAAAGCCGATGAACCATGCCTGGTTCTCTTCCGTGCCGCCGCCGCAGCTGTCGTTGAAAGGCGTTTCCGCGGTGCCGGTCTTGCCGGCGACGGGCACGCCGGGGATCGCCGCGTTGGTGCCGGTCCCTTCGCTGACGACCCCTTCCATCGCGGTGGTCAGCTCAGCCGCGGTCTGGGAGTCGATCGGGTGGCTGTACTGGGATGGGTCGAGACGCTTGACGACGCGGCCGTCTGGGTCGACCACCCGGCTCCAGATCTGCGGCTTCATCAGGCTGCCGCCGTTGGCGACGGCGGCAGCGACCTCGGCCATCTGCAGCGGCGTCACCAGGAGGCGCTCCTGGCCGATCGCGACGCGGGCGATGTCGATCGGGTCGTTGCGACCGAGCAGCTGCCCGCCTTCGTAGATGCCGCTCGCGTAAACCTGATCTTCGGGCAGGTCGATCGCCGGGATCGAGTTGAAGCCGAAGCGGTCCATGTATTCGAACAGCGTTTCCTCTCCCACCTGTTCGCCGAGCTGGGCGAACCAGGTGTTGACCGAGTGGGTCAGCGCCGTATCGAGGGTGATCGGGCCGAAGCTCTCGGTGAAGTCGTTCTGCAGGGGCTGCCCTTGCACGTCCAGTTCGCCGGGCGCGTCGATCGTGGTTTCCGGCGTGATCGCGCCGCTGTCGAGGCCAGCCGCGGCGGTCACCACCTTGAAGGTCGACCCCGGCGGGTACTGGCCCTGGGTGGCGCGGTCGAGCAACGGCGATTCGGCTTCGTTTTCGTTCAGCTCCTTGAGTTCGAAGGGAACCCGGTTGGGGTCGTAGGGAGGGTTCGAGGCGAGCACCTTGATCCTGCCGCTGCTCGGTTCGAGCGCGACCACGGCGCCAAAGCCCTGTTCCTGGAGATCGGCCATCGCCACCCGCTGCGCTTCGGGATCGATGTTGGTGACGATGTCGTTGCCTTCCTGGTTGTGGCCGAGGAGCTGGTCGAGGATCGAGCTGAATTCGGATTCGTCGCCGACGAGTTCATCGTTGTGGTACTTCTCGAACTCGCTGTCGCCCTGGCGCACGAAGCTGTAGCCGATCGGGTGCCCGTACAGCGACCCCTGCGGATAGCGCCGCACGTAGCGCAGGCCGTCGCCGTGGCCCTTGGGCACCGAGTGGGCGAGCACGGTGCCGTCGGCGGCGAGGATCCGGCCGCGCTTGATCTGCTGCTGCTCGAGCAGCGGGCGCTTGTTGGCTTCCTTGTCCTTCAGCGCCTTCGCGTCGAAGACCGCCCACCAGGACGTGAAGCCGATCAGGACCGCGAAGAGGACGACGATGAAGCCGAAGAGCTTGACGATCTGGCGGTTCATCGGCTCACGCACCACCCTCCAAGGCGAAGGCACCGCGGGGGGTCGCTGCCTCGCGGCGGGCTCGATCGGAGATCAGCAGGAGCAGCGCCAGGAGGACGAAGTTGGCGACGATCGAGCTGCCGCCGTAGCTGATGAAGGGCAGGGTGACGCCGGTCAGTGGGATCACCCGCGTCACGCCGCCGATGATGACGAAGGCCTGGATCGCGAAGACGGCGGTGAGCCCCGTCGCGAGCAGCTTCGAGAAGCCGTCGTCGGCGAGCAGAGCGATCTTGAAGCCGCGGGCCGTGATCAAGAGGTAGATCAACACCACCCCGCAGGCGCCGAAGAGACCCAGCTCGTTGACGATCAACGAGTAGATCGTGTCGGTCTGCGCGGCCGGCAGCAACGCGGCGTGAGTGCCGGGAATCGTGATCAGCGCCTGCCCGAAGCCTTTGCCGAAGAGGCCGCCGTCGGCCTGGGCGAAGATCGACTGGAGGATCTGGTACCCGCTTCCGGTCGGGTCGTGGTAAGGGTTGAGCCAGATCTCGACCCGGTCGTGGACGTGCGGGACGGTCGAGGCAAAGAACCAGGCGCCGACCAGGAAGAGAGCCATGCCGATGACGACGAAGGAGAAACGCCCGGTCGCCACGTAGAGCAGCGCGAGGAAGGCGGCGAAGAACATCAGCGAGCTGCCGAGGTCGCGGATGAAGACGAGCATGAACATCGACGCTCCCCAGACGACCAGCAGCGGACCGAGATGCTTGAGCGGCGGCAGCGTCACCCCCAGCACCCGCCGCGCGCCGACGATCAGCACCTCGCGGTTCTCACGCAGGTAGCTGGCGAGGAAGATGACGATGCAGATCTTCGAGAACTCGGCCGGCTGGAAGGCGAGCGGTCCGAGCTTGACGCCGAGGTAGGCGCCGTTGACCTGTTCGCCGACGCCGGGCAAACGGGGAGCCAGCAGGAGCAGCAGGCCGACCGCGGCGATCGTGTAGCGGTAGCGCTCGAGCACGTCGTAATCTCGCAGGAGCTGGATCGTCAGGGCGAAGAGGATCAGGCCGAGCACGAACCAGTTGGCCTGGTCGCGGGCCAGGCCCGCGTCGATCCGGTAGACCATCACGAGGCCGAACGCGGTCAGCAACGCGACCAACGGGAAGAGGTAGGGGTCGGCATTGGGAAGCCGCATCCGCAGGTAGACGTGCGTGGCGAGGCAGACGGCGAGGAAGTAGGCGCCGTAGACGAGGCTGAGATTGCCGAGACGGGCGTTCTCTTGGGCGAAGACCGCGGCGAAGCCGGCGCTGAGCAGCAGGGCGACCGGGATCAGGGCGACGAGCTCCCGGTTTCGGGCGGCGCTCCTCAAGGAATCCCCTGGCCGCGTTCTATTTCTTCGATCAGCGAGACGGCGTCTTCGCGCGAGCGGATGTCGTGGCCGGTGACCGCGTCGCGGCGCCTACCGGGCAGCGACCCGGTCTGGACCGGGCTCGCGTAGTGCTCTTCGTAGAGCTTCAGGCTGAAGGGAAGTTCGTAGGGGAGGCCGCGGTAGAGAGCGACGCGGCCGCCGTCGTCGGTGCCGAGGAACCAGACCTGGCGGTTGCCGTACCAGGCCCCAAAGGCGAGCGTGGCCAGGATCGCGGCGGCGGCGAGCAGCTTTGCCGCCGTGCGCAGGCGGCTTCGCGGCGGCTTCGCGGCGAGCTGCTCGCGGCGCCCCTGGGCCGCGGCGGCGGCGGCGCGGCGGCGCACCTCGGTCGCGGTCAGGCCGGCTTCCTCGGCGGCGGCGCCGACCAGGGTCGCATCCTCGGGTGCCTCCCCGAGCGGCGCGGCGGCGTCGCCGAGACGGAAGGCCAGCGCGGTGATGTTGTCGCGCCCGCCGGCGCCGTTGGCCTCGTCGACCAGCGTCCGCACCGCCTCTCGCATCGAGGTCGCGGCGGCGAGAACCGCGGCGATGCGACCCTCGGAGACCATCGTCGTAAGCCCGTCGGAGCAGAGCAGGAAAAGGTCTCCGGGGGCGGCCGGAACCGTCTGCAGGTCGACCTCGACATCCGGCTCGGGGCCGAGGGCGCGGGTGATGATCGAGCGCTGCGGGTGGTCCTCGGCCTGCGCGTCGGTGATCTGTCCCTTGCGCCGCATCTCCTCGACCAGCGAGTGATCGCGGGTGAGCCGTTCGAGCTTGCCGCGGCGCAGCCGGTAGGCGCGGCTGTCGCCGACGTGACCGATGCCGACCTCTTCGGCCTGCGCGTCGACGATCGCCGCGGTGATCGTCGTGCCCATCCCGGCCTTGGAGGGATCGGCGCGGGCAAGCTCGTTGATGCGCCGGTTGGCCTCCTCGATCGTCTCGCGCAGGAAGTGCCCGGGTGGGCCCTCGGGTAGATCGCGGTCGAAGGCGTCGGCGGCCGTTTTCGAGGCGACCTCGCCCGCCTGAGCACCCCCCATGCCGTCGGCGACGACGAAGATCGGCGCGCGGACGAAGAGCGAGTCCTCGTTCTCGCTGCGCTGGCGACCGGTGTCGGTGCGAAAGGCCTGGTCGTCGACGCGCAGCACCCTAGGTCCTTCCCGCCTCGAACCTGAGCTCGGTGTCGCCGATCCTGACCACGTCGCCGTCGAGCAGCTCCGCCTCGCCGTGCAGGTCGGCGTCGTTTAGCAGGGTGCCGTTAGTGGAGCTCATGTCTTCGACGTAGGCGCGACCCTCGCGCGAGAAGATCCTCGCGTGCAGGCCGGAGGCGTAGCGGTCGTCGATCCGCAGGTCGGCTTCCTGAGAACGTCCGATCGAGAGGCCGCCGATCAAGTCGAAGCGCTCGCCCTCGCGCAGGCCGCCGCCGCGCAACGCCACCAGCCAGGCATCGCCACCCGCCGCGGAGCCCTCGAATGCGGGCAGCGGATGGAAGCCGGTCGCATCGGGCGCGGGCCCGACCGCGCCGCGCAGATCCTTCAGCGCGCTGCGTGCGATCCAGAGCAGAAACAGGTAGAGGACGGCGAGGAAGCCGAACTTGAGGGCGACGCTGATCGGGTCGTAGGCCACGCCAGCACCCTAATGACGGGCCCAGATCACCGCTCGATGTCGAACCTGAAAGTCGTCGTGCCGAGGGTGACCTGATCGCCTGATTTGAGCCGGGTCGAGCCGACGCGGCGCCCGTTGACCTTGACCCCGTTGGTCGAGCCGAGATCGGCAATCGTCCACTCGCCGCCGGGAGAGCGGCGCAGCTCGGCATGGTGGCGGGAGACGTTGGGGTCGCGCAGGACGCAGTCGGCGTCGCGTGAGCGGCCGACCGTCGAACGCTCGCCGTCGAGCACGTAGCGGCGGTCGTCGACGGTGACGACCGCCCGGGTCGTCACTTCGGCGCGGTGCGAGGGGCCCTCGACCGGAGGCGGCGCGTCGCGCACCGCCGAGTAGACCATCGTGTGGCCCTCCTCCCCCTGAACCGGGGCCTCGCCCTCGTGGGCAGGGGGCTTGACCAGCCGCGTCTGGATGCCGAACTCGCCCAGCCGCAACCGCTCGTCGGTCTCAAAGGCGACGGTGGGCCGGGTCAGCAGGTCGTAGCTGCGCCGCCGCGCGTGCTCCAGGAGGTAGCCCGAGAGCTCCTGCTCGAGCGAGCGCTCATAGCCCTCCAGGCGGGTGCGGTCCTTGCCCGAGAGGAAGACGGTGTACTCGTTGGGGACGTAGACCCGCGCCACACCGGCGGTCTTGTGGGAGTCCATCTCCTTGGCCAGTTTGCGGGCGAGCTCGACCGGCTGAACCTCCGAGCTGAAGGCGCGGCTGAAGACCCCCTCGACGAGGCCTTCGATCCGACTCTCGAGGCTGCGTAGAACGCTGATCGGGAAATCCTAGAGGGGTGGTTAGGGGAGGACGACTCCGTGGCCCATGGCAAGCCAGGCGCCAAGCGTTGCCGCTGCCGCCAAAGCGCCGGCGCGGAGGGCGAGCGGAGGGCGAGTCTCCGGGAGGTCGTCGGCGAGGCGGTCGAGCGAGTCCTCGATCGCGCCGCCGAGCTCGTCCAGGGCCGGCCGCCGCGAGGGCCTTGGCTGCAGGGCGGCGTCGAGCGTGTCGCTGAGCTCGCGGGGCAGGTCGGGACGAAGCCTTCGCAGCGGACGCGGGCGGCCACCGATCGCCCGTGCCGTAGCGGCGGGCGTGGCGCGGCGATTGGGGTTCTCGCCACCCCAGCACTCATACAGGGTCAGAGCCAGTGAGTAGATATCGGCTTCGGGGCCGGCGGTCTGTCCCTCGGCCTGCTCGGGCGACATGTAGGCGAGGGTGCCGACGACGTCGCCGGGCGCGGTCAGGGCGGCGCCGTCGGCGAGCCGGGCGATGCCGAAGTCCATCAACTTGGCGCGGAATTCCCCCTCGGGAGCGACGAGGACGTTCTGCGGCTTGATGTCGCGGTGGACGACGCCGCGCGAGTGGGCATGGTCGAGCGCCTCGCAGAGGTCGGCGCCGATCTCGCCGATCTCGCGGTCGCTGAGCGCCCCTTCGCGACTCAGTCCGGCCAGCGTGCTGCCCTCGACCAGCTCGGTGACCAGTAGCGCGTTGCCGTCCTCCTCCCCCATCTCATAGAGCGTGACGATGCCCGGGTGGTTGAGCCGGGCGGCCGCCTGCGCCTCGCGCAACACCCGCCGGCCAGCCTCGCCGCGGGATTCGATCGCCTTGACCGCAACGGTCCGCTCGAGGCGCCCGTCCCAGGCCTCGTAGACGACGCCGAAGCCGCCGCTGCCGATGCGGCGCTCGATCAAGAAGCGGTTGAGAACGAGGGAGCCGACCATCGCTCTTCCGACTTCGCCGTGATTCCGCTTCCTCCTGCGACATACTCCCTGCTTCTTGGAGGATTCGCTCGCATCTCGGCCGGGGCGCCGACCGCGCCCGCCACGTCGTCCCGAACGGCAGCAGATCCTGCTGCGGCGCGGGCTCGCCCTCGGTGCCGGCCTGCTGATCCTGATCCTGATCGTGCTCGGTGTCCGTGGCTGCCTCAACGCCCGCAAGCACCGAGCCTTGAGCGACTACGCCCGCAACGTCGCCCAGATCGTCGACGAGACCGACCAGACCAGCAAGTCCTTCTTCGGCAAGCTCTCGGATCCCGGCAACCTCTCGGTGACCGAGTTCGAAGCCGAGGTCAATGCCGATCGCAGCGCCATGGACAACTACGTGGCACGGGTCGACGGCCTCGACACCCCGGGAGACATGGGCAGCGCCCAGGATGCCTTGAAGCTCGTCTACGAGCTGCGCGGGGCGGCGATGACCGAAATCGCCGACAAGGTAGGCACCGCGCTGGGCGAACTGGGGTCGAAGAAAGCAACCGAAATCATCGCCAAGCAGATGAACGTGCTGGCCGCGAGCGACGTCGTCTACGCGTCCGTCGCACGGCCGGAGATCGACGGGGTGCTGGCCGACAACGGCATCGAAGGCGACGACGTGCCGAAGAGCGAATTCATCCCCGAAGGCTCGACCTGGCTGGAAGAAGGCGCCGTGAGCAACGCGCTAGCCTCGGTCAGCGGCGCGGCTACCGGGGAAACGGTCGGCGTCCATGGCCTCGGCCTGATCGGGGTCAGCATCGACGGGACCGAACTGACGCCGGAAGGAAGCACCGCGGTGAGCGCGGAAGAAACGCCGGAAGTAGAAGTGACGGTGGCGAACCAGGGCGAATCGACCGAGAACGGCATCACCGTCTCGGTCACCGCGAACGGCAATGCCCTGACCGGGGAGATCAGCAGCATCGAAGCAGGCGCGGAAGAAACGGTGACGATCCCGCTCACCCCGGCACCGGAAGGCGAAGTCACGCTGGAAGTCGAAGCGGAACCGGTGCCTGGGGAGGAAGTCTCCGAAAACAACGAAGCGTCTTATACCGTCGTATTTGAATGAGTAGGGCGGGTGGCGTGGGTCCGCTGGAGCCGGGGTTCGCTTCGCTGGCGCTTCGCTCACTATGTTGGACCGCTTCGCGGTTTGAATCACTCTGCGGAGCCGCTTCGCGAGGCTCCAGCGGACCCACGCCACCCGCCCATCACCAAGCTCGACTCTTGCCCAGATGAAGATCTCGTTTCTCGGACCGGCTGGAACCTTCACGGAAGACGCTCTGCGGGAGGCTACGCCCGCGGGTGTAGCGGTGGAGGCGATGCGGACCGCCACCGTCCACGACGCGATCGTGGCCGTCGAGCGCGGCGATGCGGAGCGGGCGCTGGTGCCGTTCGAGAACTCGATCGAGGGGTCGGTGCGGAGCACGCTGGACACGCTTGCCTTCGACACCGAGGCGGTGGCGATCGTCGGCGAGTACGACTTTCGCGTCCACGCCCACCTGATCGCCCGCGAGGGGGTCGGGCTGGAGCAGATCTCGGCGATCCTCTCCCATCCCCAACCACTCGCGCAGTGCGCCGGATTCCTGCGGGCGAATATGCCAGGGATCGAACGTCGCAGCGTCAGCAGCACCGCCGAGGCGGTGCGGATGGTCGGCGAGTCGGTGCGACCCTGGGCGGCGATCGGCGCTCGCGCCGCCGCCGAGCTCTATGGCTGCACCGTGCTGCGCGAAGGGATCGAGGACGAGGACGACAACGTCACCCGCTTCGTCTGGATCGCGGCAAGCGGGACCGAGGTGGAGAGCCGTGTCCCGTCGCGAACCTCGCTGGTCTTCTCCGAGCTCGGCGAGGACCACCCCGGAGCGCTGGTCGACGCCCTCCGCGAGTTCTCCAGCCGCGAGATCAACCTGAGCCGGATCGAGTCGAGGCCGGCACGCCAGGGCCTGGGCCGCTACATGTTCTTCTGCGACCTCGAAGGGGCGGTGGAGGACGCACCCATCGCCGAGGCCTTGGAGGCGCTGAGAGCGAAGGCCGAGAGCGTGCGAATTCTGGGCTCTTACCCGATCGGCTGATTAAGCGGCCACGGGTAAGTACTGCTGCCAAGCGGGCGGGATGTTCGGGCTGGCCACCTGGATGAAGATGCTGGGGCCCGGGGCCTTTGGCGACTTCTTGGGGTGCATCTGGATCTCGTGAGGGAGGCGGTTGCCCTTGCGCCTGTTGCAGCTGGCACAAGCGGCGACGATGTTGCCCCAGACCGATTTGCCGCCGCGGCTGCGGGGAATGACGTGATCGACCGTCAGCCCGGATTTGGTCGAGCCGCAGTACTGGCAGGTCCAGGCGTCGCGGGCAAGCACGGCGCGGCGGGTGATCTTGCGCCGGTGCGCCTCGCGCGGCACCCGCACGTAGCTGACCAGCCGGATCACGTCGGGCCGCTCCATCGTCATGTGCTCGGAGTGGATCGCCCCCTCGCGCCGCTCCAGCAGCTCGGCTTTCTCCTTCAAGAGCAGGACAGCAGCGCGTCTCAACGTGCAGACGTTGATCGGCTCATACGTCGCATTCAAGACAAGGACGCGTGCCATCTTGCTCGGGAATTCTACGCAGCCCATCCCATGAAGCTCGCGCACCAGCCGTCACGGGCGTGCGACATCCCTGACCTGCGCTGGAAGACGGGGGGCGGGTCGGCTCCGTTGGAGCCTCGCGAAGCGGCTCTGCAAAGTGTTTTCAGCCGCGAAGCGGCACCGATTTCGTGAGCGGAGCGAACCCCGGCTCCAACGGAGCCGACCCGCCCCTCCTACTCGCTGAGCTCGTCCTGCACCGGCGCATCGCCGTTCGTCGGCGCCGCCTCGTCGGACTCGACCACGAGGGCGACGGCGCTGATCCGGTCGTCGTCCTTGATGTTCATCACCTTCACTCCCTGCGTGGGACGGCCCATCAGCGAGATCCCGCTCGCTGAGGTGCGCTGCACCATGCCGAGCTGGGAGATGAACAGCAGCTCCTGGTGCTCGCGCACGATCAGGGCCCCGGCCAGGCCGCCCTTCTTCTCGGTCAGCTTGGCGGTCAGGACGCCTTTCGTGCCGCGACCCTTGCGCGGGTATTCGGCGATCGAAGTTCGCTTGCCGTAGCCGTTCTCGGTGACGACGAAGAGCTCGGTGTCGTCGCGGGCGACATCCATCGCCAGCACCCGGTTCGCCTCGCGGCCGACCTTGGCACTCACGTTCATCCCTTTCACGCCAGAGGTGTCGCGGCCCATCGGACGCGCCTCGCTCTCCGAGAAGCGCACCGCATGGGCCGACTTGGACACCATCAGGATGTCGTCTTCACCCGAGGTCAACCGCACCTGGACCAGCTCGTCGCCGTCGCGCACCTTGATCGCGATGATGCCGTCGGCGCGGATCGGCGTGTTGTAGGCGAGGAACTCGGTTTTCTTGAACTGACCCTTGGCGGTGGCGAAGGCCAGGTACTTGTTCTCTTTGAAGTCGCGGGTCGGGATCACCGCCATCACCTTCTCGCCCTCGCGCAAGGGCAGCAGGTTGACCAACGCGCTCCCTTTCGCCGTCCGCGAGCCCTCCGGAAGCTCATAGACCTTGAGCCGGTAGACCTTGCCCTTGTTGGTGAAGAAGAGCAGGTAGTCGTGGGTCGAGCAGATGTGGAGGTGGGCGATGTAGTCGTCCTCCTTCATGTTCATCCCCATCACCCCGACGCCACCGCGGTGCTGTTGGCGATAGGTGGCCAGCGGCAAGCGCTTGACGTAGCCGGAGGCGGTCAGCGAGATGACCATCTGCTGATCGGCGATCATGTCCTCGATCCCGACGTCGCCCTCGAAGTGGGCGAGCTCGGTGCGCCGCTCGTCGCCGTAGGACTCGACGATCTCGGCCAGCTCTTCCTTGACGAGCGCCATCACCTTCGCCTCGTCGCCGAGGATCGCCCGCAGCTCGCCTATGCGCTCCATCAAATCGGCGTGCTCGGCGCGGACTTTGTCGGCCTCCAGCGCGGTGAGTCGCTGCAGGCGCATGTCGAGGATCGCCTGGGCCTGCTCGCGCGAGAGCTCGAATTTGTCGATCAGGCCCTCACGCGCCGCGTCGGGATCCGACGAGCCGCGGATCAGCGCGATCACCGCGTCGAGGTTGTCGAGCGCGACCAACAGTCCCTCGAGGATGTGGGCGCGGGCCTCGGCGCGGCGCAGTTCGTACTGGGTGCGCCGCGTGACGACCTCGCGCTGGTGGTCCACGTAGTGGTGGATCAACTCGCGCAGGCTCAGCGTCTTCGGCACTCCGTCGACCAGCGCCACCATGTTGGCGCCGAAGGTCGTCTGCATCGCGGTTTTCTTGTAGAGGTTGTTCAGCACCACTTTGGCGGGCGGACCGCCGCGCTTGAGCTCGATCACCAGCCGCATTCCGGAGCCGTCCGACTCGTCGCGGAGGTCCGAGATCCCCTCGAGTTTCTTGTCGCGGACGAGGTCGGCGATCTTCGTGACCAGACCACCGTCGCCGAGCTTCTTCACCGTGAAGGGCAGCTCGGTGACGACGATCGCCTCCTTGCCTCCCTTGAGCGGCTCGACGTGAGCGCGGGCGCGGACCTTGATGCTGCCGCGGCCGGAGGCATAGGCGTCCCGGATGCCCTCGCGGCTCATGATGCCGCCGCCGGGGAAATCGGGGCCCTTGACGTGCTCCATCAGGCCAGCGAGGTCGACTTCTGGGTCGTCGATGTAGGCGGCGACAGCGGCGGCGACCTCGCGCAAGTTGTGCGGCGGGATGTTGGTTGCCATCCCGACCGCGATCCCCGACGTGCCGTTGACCAGCAGGTTCGGGAAACGGGCGGGCAAGACCAGCGGCTCCTGAGTCGATTCGTCGTAGTTGGGGCCGAAGTCGACCGTGTCAGCGTCGATGTCGCGCAGCAGCTCGGTCGCCAACCGGGTCAGCCGTGCCTCGGTGTACCTCATCGCCGCCGCCGGGTCGTCGTCGATCGAGCCGAAGTTGCCCTGGCCGTCGACGAGCTGGTAGCGCAAGGAGAAGTCCTGCGCCATTCGCACCAACGTGTCGTAGATGGCCGAGTCGCCGTGCGGGTGGTACTTGCCCATCACCTCGCCGACGATGAAGGCGCACTTGCGGTAGGCCCGGGTCGGCTGCAGGCCGACGTCGTGCATCGCGTAAAGCACCCGCCGGTGGACGGGCTTGAGGCCGTCACGGGCGTCCGGCAGCGCCCGTCCCACGATCACGCTCATCGCGTAGTCGAGGTAGGACGAGCGCATCTCCTTCTCGAGCTCGCGCTCCTCGATGCGCCCGGTGAGGGCCTCGAGGGCCATCAGCCGATCGCCCCACTGGACGAGTAGTCGGCTCTAAACGTCAAGGAAGCGGACCTCCTTCGCGTGCGCCTCGATGAACTCGCGCCGCGGCGCGACCTGATCCCCCATCAGCATCGAGAAGATCAGATCCGCGGCGGTGGCGTCTTCGAGCGTCACCCGAGCCAGGGTGCGGCTCGCGGGGTCCATCGTCGTCTCACGCAGCTGGTCGGCGTTCATCTCGCCGAGTCCCTTGAAACGGGTCAACTGGACGCCGTGGCGGGCCAGCTCCAACACCGCCCCCCGCAGCGCCTGAAAGGAGAGGGCGATGTTACGGCGCTCGCCCAGCTGAATCTCGAAGGGCGGCCGGCCGACCTGTTTGAGCAGCGCCTCGTGAACCTCGGTGAATTTGCGGTAGTCGAAGTGTGAGAAGAGCGCCGCCGGGAGACGGTGGGTACGCGCCAACCCGCTCTTGCGTTCGATTGCCTTGACGACCACCAACTCGTCGGAGGCCTCGATCACCTCGGTGTCGAAAGGCGCTCCCTCCAGCGTCTTCTCGCCGAGCAGTTTGGCTGCCGCGGAAACGCTGGCGACCCCCTCGTCGAGAAGGTTCGACTCCTCCAGGAAGCGGACCGTTTCGTGACCGAACTCCGCCTGCAGGGAGGAGCCCCAACCCTCGTACTCCTTCGAGCGGCGGACGTAAGCCTGCCAGCGGCTCGAGGTCAGCTTCTTCGCGTCGCCGCCCGCGTCGATCAGCTGGAAGTCCTCGAGTTTGTCGCGCAGCAACAGCTCCTCGAGTTCGGACTCGCGCTCGAGGTAGGTCTCCTGGTTGCCCTGCTTGACCCGGTAGAGAGGCGGTTTGGCGATGTAGACGTAGCCGGCGTCGATCAGCTCCGGCATCTGCCGGTAGAGGAAGGTGAGGACCAGGGTGCGGATGTGGGCGCCGTCGACGTCGGCGTCGGTCGCCATCACGATCTTGTGGTACCTCGCTTCCTCGATGTTGAACTCATCGTGGACGCCGGTGCCGATCGCCGTGATCAGGGCCTGGATCTCGTTGTTGGCCAGGACCTTGTCGATGCGGCTCTTCTCGACGTTGATGATCTTGCCCCGCAGCGGCAGCACTGCCTGGGTATTGCGGTCGCGTGCCTGCTTGGCCGAGCCGCCCGCGGAGTCTCCCTCGACCACGAAGATCTCGGCCAGGCTGGGGTCCTTGACCGTGCAGTCGGCGAGCTTCCCAGGCAGGGTCGAGTTCTCCAGCGCCGACTTGCGGGTCAGGTCGCGTGCCTTGCGTGCCGCGGCGCGCGCCCTCGAGGCGTCGATCGACTTGCCGATCACCCGCCGCGCGTCGCCAGGATTCTCCTCGAAGTACTCGCCGAGTTTGCGGTTGACCGTCTCCTCGACCAAGCCGCGGATCGGCGGATTGCCGAGTTTGGTCTTGGTCTGACCCTCGAACTGTGGGTCGTGCAACTTCACCGAGATCACCGCGGTCAAGCCCTCGCGCACGTCCTCGCCGGCGAGGTTGTCGTCTTTCTCTTTCAGCAGTCCTTTGTTGCGCGCGTAGGCGTTCAGGGTGCGAGTAAGGGCTGCTCTGAAGCCGGAGAGGTGAGAGCCGCCCTCGTGGGTGTTGATGTTGTTGGCGAAGCTGAAGATCGACTCCTGATAGGAGGTGTTCCACTGCATCGCCACCTCGACCTGTCCCTCCTCTTTGTCGCCTTCGAAAAAGATCACCTTGCGGTGCACCTCGTCCTTGTTCTCGTTGAGGTGGTGGACGAAGTCCTCGATCCCCCCGTCGTACTGGAAGGTGACGCTGTTGGTCTGGCCGCGCTCGTCGACCAGCTCGATCTTCAAGCCGCGGGTGAGAAAAGCGGTCTCGCGAAGGCGGTCGGCCAGGGTCTGGAAGTCGAACTCGACTTCTTCGAAGATCTCCGGGTCGGGCTGGAAGGTCAGGGTCGTGCCGGTCTCGCTCGCCGTCGCGCCCGCGGTCAACGGGTTCTGAGGCTTGCCACGCTCGTAGTCCTGGCTCCAAACGCTGCCACCACGGCTGATCTCCAGGTGGAGCCGTGACGAGAGCGCGTTGACGACCGAGACGCCGACGCCGTGGAGGCCGCCGGAGACTTTGTAGCCACCGCCATCGCCGAACTTGCCGCCGGCGTGCAGCGTCGTCAGCACGACCTCGGCTGCCGGTCGCTTCTCCTTCTTCAGTTCTTCGACAGGGATGCCACGGCCATCGTCGGAGACGGTGCAGCTGTCGTCCGGATGGAGAACGACGCGGACTGCGCTGCAGTGCCCCGCGAGTGCCTCGTCGACCGAGTTGTCGACCACCTCGTAGACGAGATGGTGGAGCCCGCGCGGTCCGGTGGAGCCGATGTACATGCCGGGCCTCTTGCGGACCGCTTCCAGGCCCTCGAGGACGGTGATGTCCTTGGCGCCGTAGGAATCGTCTTTTTTCGTCGCGGCGCCGGCGGCGCTCTCATTCGTATCGGGCAACTGGTCCTTTCCGCGTCTCACAGAAAACCCCGACCGCCTGGCACTATCCGCGCGCCTGGTCGGGGCGAAATTCGAGTTGACATAAGGATACCAGTTCGAGCCCCTGGAATAGCCGCACCTGAGTTAGAAAACACCTGCAAATCACGGTAAACTGTGGCTAGTCTCAGTCGCCTTTCACACGAAAGCGCAAACTGATTGGGGCATCCTCGCCGAGTTGCTCGCGCAGACCCCGCTGGAGCTGCTCCTGCATCAGGTCGAGCTCCTGCGCCCAAACCGGGTCCGTGCAGGCGATGGTCACCTCTCCATGCCGTTCGGATACCGGTCGCGCGGCTGCTGCCACCCGCTCGCCGACGACCTGCTCCCAGACCGACTGCACAGCCGCGAGGCGCGTTTTCGGGGCGGCTTTGCGGAGTGCCGAGCGGAACGCCTCGGAGGCGGGACGGGGGACGCGACGCCGGCTCATGCCGCCGCTGAGCGGGCGACGTCAAACGGCATCCGCACCCGGCGCTCGCGGGCCGGCGGCGGCACCGACTCCTCTGCCGCGGCGGTGATCAGGGTCTGGCCGCCGCGGACCAGCCGTTTGACGAGGCGGTCGCGGCGGGGCGGGTCGAGCTCGCTCATCACGTCGTCGAGCAAGAGCAGAGGCACTACCCGGTGTGCGGCGACGAGGGCTTCCCGCTCGGCGAAGAGCAGCGACAGGAGAGCGGCGCGTTGCTGTCCCTGGGAGCCGTAGCGGCGCAGAGATCGACCCCCGGCGTCGATCTTCAGCTCGTCCAGATGCGGCCCCCACGAAGTGCGACCGAGGCGGAGATCCGCATTGCGGCGCTCCCCCAGCCCGGCTCGGATCTCCGGGGCCGAGCCCGACGCCCGCGGCGCGTACTCGATCGCGCCACCCCCCGCCAGGCCAAGATCGTCCGCGGCCTCGGCGAAGAACGGAGCCAGCTCGGCGACAGCCTCGGCGCGGGCGGAGATCAAAGCCTCTCCCGCCTCAGCCAACGCCGCGTCCCAGATGTCGAGATCCCCCCCGGAGTGGCCGCCGGCAAGCCGCGCCAGCAGCGCGTTTCGCTGGGCCAGAGCCTGGCCATAGCGCTGACGCAGACCCGCCCGGGAAGGCCAGCGGGCGGCTAGGTAGCGGTCAAGGTGGGCGCGACGTTCGGCGGGCGGGCCCTTGACCAGCGCCAGGCGATCGGGCGAGAAGACCGCCACCGGGGGACGATGGCGGGCTAGCTCCGCGGGCTCCGCCGGATTGCCGTCGAGTAGATGACGCCGTCCCTCGGCTCGACTGATCGAAGCGAGAAAACGGTGCTCGACTCCGTCCTCGTCGCGGACCACCGCCTCGGCACGGGCGAGCTGGTCGCCGAAAGGGATCAGCTCGCGCCTGTCCGAGGTCCGGAACGAGCGGCCGGTCAGAGCAAAGTAGAGGGCCTCGAGCAGGTTGGTCTTGCCGGCGCCGTTGGGGCCGATCAGGCTGACGATCCCCTCCCCGAGCTCGACCCGCACGTCGCTCAGGCTGCGCAGTGGCCTCGCTTCGACGGCGGTGACCAGCACCGGAGCACGCCCTAGACGTTGAGGCGGATCGGCATCACCAGATAGCGGAAGTCTTCGTTGTCGACCGGCTGCAGCAACCCAGGTCGCAGCGGCGAGATCAGACGCAGCACCACCTCGTCGCCCGCGACGCTTTCGATCCCGTCGCGGAGGAACTCCGGGTTGAAGCCGATCTCCAACGGCTCTCCCTCGAACGCCGCCGGCATCGTCTCCTCGGCATCGCCGACGTCCGGCGTCGATGCCGACACCTTCAGCTCCCCCGGCGAGAACGAGAGCCGCAGCGGCGCGTTGCGTTGCGCGAGCTGGCTCACCCGGCGGACGACCTCGAGGAATTCGGGTCGAGGCAAGCGGACGTCGTGCTCGTAGGACTCCGGAAGGAGCTGTCGAAAGTTGGGGAATTGGCCATCGATCAGCCTCGTGTTGAGGAGGATCGCCCCTGCCTTGAAGACGGCTTGATTGGGAAGCAGGCTCACCGCCACCTCCTCGACCTCACCGCCAGCGACGAGACGACCCAGCTCGCGCAGCGCCTTGGCGGGGATATTGGCCTCCAGCTCACCGCCGATCGCACCCTCGAGCTCGGTGCGCTTGACCGCAAGGCGGTAAGAGTCCGTAGCGACCATCGTCATCTCCTCGCCCGCCGCGGTAACCAGCACGCCGGTGAGGACGGGTCGCATGTCATCGCGCGAGGCGGCGGGGGCAACCAGGTCGACCGTCTCGGCGAGCGCAGGCGCCGGGATCTTCAGCGGCTCGTCTCCCTCGTCGGGCAGGTTTGGAAAGTCCTCGCTGGGCAGGACGCGGAGGTGAAAGCTGGAGCCACCGCTGCGGATCTCGACGTCGTGCTCGGACTCGCGTAGCTCGATTTCGACGCTCTCGTCCCCGAGCGAGCGGGCGAGCTCGGAAAGAAGGCGGCCCGGAAGCAGGACGGTGCCGGTCCCCTCGACTTCGGCCTCCAGCACGGTGCGCAATCCCATCTCCCCGTCGGTTGCCGTGAGCGCCACGTTGCCGTCGGAAGCGTTGAGGAGAATGCCGGAGAGAGCCTGGGTCGAGGCACGCGTTGAAACAGCTCGCGAAACGATCGAGAGCTTCGAGACAAGCTGGTCGCGTTTGGTGGTCAGCTTCAAATGACTGGTGTCCTCTTGAGTTGAGTTAGTACCTGTGGAAACAGCTGAAGCTGGCGAAAATCGGCATGGTCATGGGATTTTCGGGCTGTGGAGGTAGCTGTGGAAGGCATTGATTCTTACAGTGCCGTCGGCGGTCAGGCCGGTTTGGCCGGGGGGCTGTGGATAGAAGAGCGCAACTCGGCGACCTGGCGGGCGAGGCCGGCGTCGTCGCTCAGTGTCGCTTCCGCCCGGCGCAGCGAGTTGAGGACGGTGGAGTGATCGCGACCGCCGTAGAGGCGTCCGATCTGGGGCAGGGAGAGGTCGGTCGCCTCACGGGTGAGCAAGATCGCGACCTGGCGAGCGCGCAACGGGGTAGCGGCGCGGCTGCTGCCGACCAGCTCTGCCCTGGAGATGCCGAAGGCGCTTGCGACACGCTGCTGAATCTCCTCCACCGTCGTCGGTCCGCTCTCCTGTGAGCGCTGGGGGATGAGCTCGGCGATCAGCTCGGCGCTGAGCGGCTTGGCGGTGAGCGAGGCGTGCGCGATCACCTTGGTCAGGCCACCGTGGAGACGGCGTACGTTGGCGTCGATCCGCCGGGCGAGCTCGGAGAGGGCGTCGTCGCCATCCGTCTCGAGACCCGCCTCGCGAGCAAGGCGCTGGAGGACGGTGAGGCGGGTGGCGAGGTCGGGGGGCCCGACCGGGACCGTCAGCCCCCACTCGAAGCGGTCGCGCAGTCGCGACTCGAGGGTCGACAGCTCGCTGGGCAGCCGGTCGGCCGAGAGCACGAGCTGGCTTCCGCCCTCATAGAGGGCATTGAAGGTGTGGAAGAACTCCTCCTCGGTGTGCTGCTTGCCCTGCAGGAACTGGACGTCGTCGACGAGGAGGACGTCGAGGTCGCGGTAGCGGCTCTTGAACTTCTCTGCCCCGCTCGCCCGCAGCGCGGCGACGAACTCGTTGGTGAAGCCCTCGGCGGTGGTGTAGCGCACGCTGAGGCCGGGGGCATTGGCCTGCAGATAGTTGGCGATCGCGCCGAGCAGATGGGTCTTGCCAAGTCCTGGAGGCCCGTGCAGAAAGAGCGGGTTGTAGGCCTCTGAGGGCGTCTCCGCGACGGCGAGCGCCGCGGCGTGCGCCAAGCGGTTGCCCTCGCCGATCACGAAGCGCTCGAACGTGTAGTTGGGGTTGAGCTCTACCGAGGAGGGCCTTTTTGCTTCAGCCGCACGGTTGCCCTCGCCGCTGGAGAAGGCGATCTCGGTCAGCGGGGTGATCGCCTCGGCGAGCGCCTCGCGGAGTAGGGGCGCGTAGCGTCGCTCTACCCAGGTCTGGATCCCGTCCGGCGCCGCGAGATAGAGGGTCGTGCCCTGGGTGCCGACCGCTCTGAGCGGCTCGAGCCAGATCTTGAAGGTCGACTCCGGAACAGCCAGTCGCAGGCGTCGTTGGACGTCCTCCCAGAGGGCGTCGAGATCCTGTGCGGGCGAGTCGTCGGGCACCGGCGAGCGACCATAGCGGCGACCTCTCCGCTCGAATCTGGGCGGGTCGCAAATGCCGAAGAAATGATTCTCGGACGCCTCCGTATACTGCGACGCCCAATGAAGCGCACCTATCAGCCGAAGAAGCGTAAGCGGGCCAAGACCCACGGGTTCCGGGCGAGGATGCGGACGCGCGGGGGCCGCGCGATCCTGAAGCGGCGTCGCGCCAAAGGCCGGAAACGCCTCACGCCGGGATGACGGTCCCCCCAGCCGGGTTCGAGTGATGGCGGCGAAGCGACGGCGCCTCTCGCGGAGTGCCGAGTTCGACCGCGTCTACCGCGACGGCTTCTCCCACGCTACGCGCTACCTCGTGCTCTACAGCTTTCCCCGCAAAGACGAGGAGGCGCGCGATGTCCGGCTCGGCGTCTCGGTCAGCCGCAAGGTCGGCGGCGCGGTCGATCGCAACCGGGTCAAGCGGACTCTGCGGGAGGCTTTCTGGAGCCTCTCCGACAGGCTTCCGCCGCGACATGACTTCGTCCTGGTGGCGCGCTCCGAGATCGCCGCGATGATCGAGCGCGACGGGACCGAAGGCGCCAAGGCAAGCCTTGAAGAGGCACTCGAGCAAGCCGGTGCGGGAAGGCGTTCCACGTGAAACGGCTTTTGCTGGCGACGATCGCCGGCTACCGGCGCTTGGTCTCACCCGCCCTTCCGCGTCGCTGCCGCTACGAGCCGACCTGCTCTGCCTATGCGACCGAATCGATTCGCCGCTTCGGGCCGGTCAGGGGTCTGCTGCTTGCCTGCTGGCGCCTACTGCGTTGCAATCCCTTCAGCCACGGTGGTTTCGACCCCGTCCCGGACCGCTTCACGCTGCGGGTCGGGCCGGTCGATCCCTCCGACTATCACCGCGAGGCCCACTCTTGATGCCCACCGCCGACATCCTGCAGCCGCTGGTCGACGTCGCCAACTCGGTCCTCAAGTTCTTCCATGACGACGCCGGCCTCAGCTGGGGCGGCGCGATCATCGCCCTGACGATCTGCACCCGGGCGCTGCTGATCCCGCTCACCTACAAATCGCTGAAAGGGATGCGAGCGCTGCAGGCTTTGCAGCCACAGCTGAAGGAGCTCAAAGAGAAGTACAAGAACGATCAGCAGCGCATGCAGCAGGAGATGATGGCCTTCTACAAAGAGAACAAGGTCAACCCCTTTGCCTCCTGCATCCCGCTGGTTGCTCAGCTACCGGTCTTCATCACCCTCTTCCACGTCCTTCGCAACGAGCTTCCCGCCGACATCGGCTGCGAAGCGGGGCATTGCGGCAGCGAAGCGTCGTTCCTCTTCATCCATGACCTGACCGCGAAGGCGACTGGCGGCGAACTGATCGCCCTGCTCATCCTCTACATCGGCACGCAGCTGATCTCCGGCATGGTGATGGCCGTCACCGCCGATAAAAGCCAACGCACGATGATGATGGTCCTGCCGTTCGTCTTCGTCCCCTTCGTGATCAGCTTCCCGGCCGGCCTCGTCCTCTACTGGATCACGACCAACTTCTGGACGATCGGCCAGCAGTACGCGCTCAAACGCTTCATCCCGGCACCCGCGGTTCCCTCACCGGCGGCAATCGCAGCCGCGAAGCCGCCCCCGCCGCCGCCCAAAAAGAAGAAGCGGCGGCGCTGACGGAAGCTCGCCAGGCAGCGGGAGAAGTCTCCAGAAGCTGCCTGGGTTCGCTTCGCTGACGCTCCGCTCACGGAGATGGACCGCTTCGCGGCTCGGATTACTCTGCGGAGCCGCTTCGCGAGGCACTTCTGGAGACTTCTCCCGCTGCCTGTGACCATCCCGTCCCTTGTTGAGCTGGAGAGAGTGGGAGCCGGGTGTCCCCCGTTGAGAGCCTCGCGAAGCGGCCACGGCTGAGAGTTTCTCGCCCCGAAAGGGGCACAAGATTGATCCGCCGCAGGCGGATCTGGGCTCTCAACGGGGGACACCCGGCTCCCACTACTCTGCTGGCTGGATAGGGTGCGGCCTGTGAGTGATGAGACCAAATGGCCTGAGGAGCCCGCTGAGCGGGTTCAGGAGCTTGTGGAGGGCGTTCTCGACGAGCTTGACCTTGATGGTGAGGTTGAGATCAAGGAGGACGACGAGCGGATCGAGGCTGTCATTTCGGGCGATGACGACTACGGGCTGCTGATCGGCAAACGAGGGCAGACCATCGACGCGCTGCAGTTGCTCTGCTTCCAGGCTGCATTTCGGGGGCTCAGGGACCGCAAGCGGGTCGTGCTCGATGTTTCCGGCTACCGCGAGCGCCGTCGAGAGGTTCTGACCGCGCGCGCCGATCGGGCTGCCGACCAGGCGCTGGATAGCAATGTCACGGTCGAGATGGACCCGATGAGTGCCCAGGAACGGCGCGTCGTCCACGAACACCTCAAAGAGCGCTCCGGGGTCGAGACCTACAGCGAAGGGGACGAGCCTCGGCGCTGCGTCGTTGTTGCTCCGCTTGTTTCTGAGTGAGAAGGCCCCCGGTGGGGCTTTCACTTAACTTTTCGGTGGAGTCGGTTTCGGCTGTCGCCTGTGAGCACTCAGCGAAAAAGTACAAGACGTTTCAGCCCCACCGGGGGCCTTCTCAGTGAGGCGCAGGTGGAGGCTACGGGCAGGGTCCTTGAGCTGTTGGAAGGGGAGAGAGCTTCCGTCAGCTCGGTTACCGACCCTGAGCGCGCCTGGCGGGTGCATGTGGAGGACAGCCTCACGGGGCTGGAGGTCGAGGAGCTGAGTCGCGCGGGACGAATCGCCGATATTGGCTCTGGAGCGGGGTTTCCGGGGCTTGTTCTCGCTGTCGCGCTACCCGATTCCCGGGTCGATCTGATCGAGTCCGTCGGCCGTAAGTGCGAGTTCATCCAGCGCGCCATCGAAGCGGCGGGAATTTCGAACGCCACGGTCGTCAACGCCCGTTCTGAGGAGATCGCTGGGGACGATGGCCGCGAGTCCTACGATGCCGTCACGGCCCGCGCCGTCGGCCGCCTCTCCACCCTCGCCGAGCTCGCCTCCCCACTCCTCAAAGCAAACGGCGTTCTTGTCGCCTGGAAGGGCAAACGAGACGCCGACGAGGAGCAGCAGCTCGAACGGGCAGCCGCTCAGCTCGCGATGCGGCCGGAGCAGATCTTGGAGGTCGGCGATCGAGCCGGCAGCAAGCACCGCCATCTCCACGTAATCCGCAAGCTTCGCGCCACCCCCGAGGGATTGCCACGTCGTCCCGGCATGGCCAAGAAGCGCCCCCGCGGCTGAGGTGGGAATCGGGGTGCCCCTCGAACCGGCGGATACTCAGAGCGGGCGAAGCCCGCGAGTCGGGGCGAGGGG
Organism: uncultured Solirubrobacterales bacterium; assembly: GCA_963824705.1. Classification (GTDB taxonomy): domain Bacteria; phylum Actinomycetota; class Thermoleophilia; order Solirubrobacterales; family 70-9; genus VRUE01. The sequence continues at coordinate 66,225 of CAWGQE010000003.1, read as the reverse complement.
CACCCCGATTCCCACCCCCAACTAGGCTGCGCAGTCAATGGGCCTTGTCTACGCGGTGGCAAACCAGAAGGGCGGCGTCGGCAAGACGACGACCGCGGTCAATCTGACCGCCTGCGTCGCCGCCGCGGGATCCCAGACCCTGCTGGTCGACCTCGATCCGCAGTGCAACGCCACCGTGGCCCTCGGCGGCGACCGCGATGCGCACCCCTCCTCCTACGACTGCCTGATCGGCGACGTTTCGGTCGCCGAGGCGGCTCGTCCTGCAGGCCCGGACAACCTCTGGCTCGTCCCGGCCAACCGCGACCTGGCCGGCGCGGCGGTCGAGCTTCCCCGCCTCGACGGCTCGGAGACCCGCCTGCGCGAACGGCTCGGCCCGCTGCGCGAGCGCTTCGCCTTCACGATGCTCGACTGCCCCCCCTCGCTGGGACCGGTCAGCGTCAACGCACTGGTCGCCTCCGATCGCGTGATCGTGCCGGTGCAAGCCGAGTACCTGGCACTGGAGGGCCTGGTCCAGTTCCTCGACACGCTGGGGATGATTCGCCGCGAGCTCAACCCGGCGCTGAACGTGTCGGGCCTGTTGATCACCATGCATGACGAGCGCACGCGCCTCGCCCAGGACGTGGAGCGAGAGCTGCGCGAGCATTTCCCGGAGATGGTCTTCGACACGGTCATACCGCGCAGCGTCAGGGTCGCCGAGGCGCCGAGCTACGGCCTGCCCGTGACCGAGCACGCCCCCGCCTCGCGTGGTGCCACCGCCTATCAGGCGCTGGCCGAGGAGCTCGTCGGCCGTGGCTAGCGGCAAGGCAAAACGGGGCATGGGCCGCGGCCTTGCGGCGATCCTGCCCGAGAGCGTCGCCGGCGAGGAGGTCGGCGAGCTGCGCGAGCTGCCGGTCGGCCTGATCAAACCGAATCCGAAGCAGCCCCGCACCCACTTCGATGCCGACGCGCTGGCGGGCCTCGCCGCGTCGATCGAGACGAGCGGCGTCGTGCAGCCGCTCCTGGTCCGCCCCCTCCACGACGGCAGCTACGAGCTGATCGCCGGCGAGCGCCGCTGGCGCGCCTCCCAGCAGGCAGGCCTGGAGAAGGTGCCGGCGATCGTCCGCGACTCCGAGCACGCCGAGCGACTGCAGGTCGCGCTGATCGAGAACATGGTCCGTGAGGACCTCAACCCGGTCGAGGAGGCTCGCGCCTGCGCCGCTCTGGTCGAGGACCTCGGCCTCTCCAAAGAAGATCTCGCCCGCCGGATCGGCCGCAGTCGCCCCGCCGTGTCCAATCTGATCCGCCTGCTCGACCTGCCCGACGAGGCGATCGCCCTGCTCGAGTCCGGCGAGCTCAGCGAGGGCCACGGACGTGCCCTCCTCGCGGTCTCCGGCAACGATGTGCGTCGCCGCCTTGCCCGCGACGCGGCGAAGGGCGGCTGGTCCGTCCGCGAGACCGAGAACAGGGTTAGGCTGGCTAGCCAGCCAAAGCAAGTGAAGAGCAATCGGCGGCCGGTCGATGCCGAGGCGTCGGCGGCGATGCGCGAGGCGGCCGACAAGCTGGAGACCGCGCTTGGCCACGAGGTGAAGGTGCGTCCGCGTGGGGCAGAGGTGTCGGTCGAGATCCGCCTCGCCGACCTCGACGAGGCCCTTGCCCTGGCACGCAAGCTGGGCCACAAACGAGCCTGAGCACGCTGCGCGGGACCCGCCGCCAGGTCGCTATCATCGCGTCGCCCCGGGCGATTAGCTCAGTTGGTTAGAGCGCGTCTCTGATAAGGACGAGGTCCCTGGTTCGAATCCAGGATCGCCCACTGCCGCGCCGCCGCATCGATCCGCCCGGTGGTACGGCCCAGGGCCGTACCTATAATGGGCAATCCACTCGGCTCGGAGCGAATTTTGCAGCAGATGCAGATCTACGGGGTCAGCTTCGACATGGTCGGCAAGCAGCCGATCGTCTTGCTGAAGACTGTCGACGGCAATCGCTTCCTGCCGATCTGGATCGGCCATCCGGAGGCGGCGGCGATCCTGATGAAGCTGCAGGGTGCCTCGACGCCGCGCCCGATGACGCACGACCTGCTCTCCGACATGCTCGAGCAGTTCGACGCAAAGTGCGAGCGGGTCTCCGTCACCGAGCTGCGCGACAACACCTTCTACGCCTCGATCACCGTTTCCATCGATGGCTCGGAGCTGGAGATCGACTCGCGCCCCTCCGATGCCCTGGCGCTCGCCGTGCGGGTCTCGGCGCCGATCTTCGCGGCCGAGGAGGTGATCGAGGAGTCGGCGATCGAGTTTGAGCACGAGGTCGAGGACACCGAGGAGGTCGTCGACAAATTCAAGGAGTTCCTCGACGAGGTCACGCCCGACGACTTCGCCGAGGGAACCTCCTAAGCCGCAGCCGGCTTCAGCGCCAGCTCGAGGATCCGCTCCACCAGCTCCTCAAAGGTCATCCCGCTTGCCTCGGCTGCCTGGGGGAGGAGGCTGGTGTCGGTGAGGCCCGGGACCGCGTTCACCTCGAGCACTTGGGCCCCGTCCGTGCCGAGGATCAGGTCGACGCGGCAGAACCCCGAGCAACCGAGCGCCTCATACGCGCTCAGCGCCGCCGCCGTAACCGCCGAGGAGTCACCCTCGCCCAGCGCCGCGGGGCAGGCAAAATCGACGCGGCCGATCTCGTAACGCGCTTCGAAGTCGTAGCGGTCGCCATCGCTGGGGATCGCCTCGACCACGGGCAGCGGCTCGCCCCCGACTACGCTCACCGCCAGCTCACGGCCGTCGACGAAGCGCTCGAGGAGCACGCGGCTGTCGTAGCTGAAGGCCGAGATCAGGGCCTCGGGCACCTCGAACCAGCTCGCCGCGAACTTCACGCCCAGGGCCGACCCACCACGGCTCGGCTTCACCACCAGAGGGAAGCCGAGCCGCTCCTCCAGCTCGCTCAGCGCATCGGCAGCGCCGAGCTCGCGGAAAGCCGTCTCGTTGAAGGCGAACCAGTCCGGGGTGGGAACGCCGCTATCGCGCAGCTCCCCCTTGGCGAGAACCTTGTCGATGCAGCGAGCGCAGGCCGCGACGCCAGGCCCCGTGAAGGGAATGCCGAGGATCTCCAGCAGCTCCTGCACCGTCCCGTCCTCACCGCCGACGCCATGCATGGCGACGAAGGCGACATCGGGCCGCCCGGCAGTGAGGCGCTTGACCAGGTCGGCCCCCGCGTCGATCGCCAGCACTTCGTGTCCAAGTCGCTCGAGCGCGTCCTCGACCCGTGCCCCTGAGCGCAACGAGACACCCCGCTCCAACGAGCGGCCGCCCTTGAGCACCGCGACCTTCACGCGGCCCCTTCGCCCGTCTTTCGAAAGGGAAGAACGTCGCCCCCTTCTTTTCCCGGTCCCGCCACGCCCGGACGCCGCCGGGCGGTCGCGTCCATATCCGATTCCCGCGACTGGTCGGGAGCGGAGGACGTGGCGGAATTCGATGTCAACGCGCCGTACAGCTCGACCTGCTCGGCGATCGTCTTGCCGATCCGGCGCACTCCCTCGCGAATCTCCTCGTCGCCGACGCCGGAGAAGTTGAGCCGCATCGAGCTGCGTCCTCGACTCTCGTCGACGAAGGCCGCCTGGCCGGGAACGAAGGCGACGTCCTCGCGCAGCGCCTTGGCGAGCAGGTCGCTGGTGTCGATGTAGTCGGGCAGCGTCGCCCAGATGAAAAGGCCGCCCTCGGGCTCGGTCCAGGTCGCCTCGGCGGGGAAGTGCTCGCGCAGCGCCTCGACCATCGTGTCGCGGCGACCGCGGTAGATCTCGACGAGATCGGCGATGTACTCGCGCCAGCGCCCTTCGCTGAAGTACTCGCGGACGAAGTGTTGGGTCAGGGTCGAGCTGCAGAGGTCGGAAGCCTGCTTGCCGAGGACGATCTTCTCCATGACCGGCGGTGGGGCCACCGCCCAGCCCAGCCGGATCCCCGGCGAGAGGATCTTGGAGAAGGTGCCGACATAGATGACGAAGTCGCCGCCGTCGAGCTGGTAGAGCGGTGGCAGTGGCTCACCGCTGAAGCGCAGCAGGCCGTAGGGGCTGTCCTCGACGACGAGCAGCTCCCGCTGTCGCGCCAGCTCGACCAGCCGCTGCCGCCGCTCGAGCGACATCGTCACCCCGGCTGGATTCTGAAAGCTGGGCACCGAGTAGACGAATTTGGGCCGCCTGCCCTCGCGGTCGAGCCGCCCCAGGACCGCTTCCAGCTCCTCGATCCGCATCCCGCTTTCGTCGCAGTCGATCTGGATCGTCTCCGCCTGGTAGCTGCAGAAGACCGGTACCGCGCCGGGATAGGTCGGCGCCTCGCAGATGACGACGTCGCCGGGATCGACCAGCGTCTTGCAGATCAGGTCGATCGCCTGCTGGCCGCCGGTGGTGACGATCACGTCGTCGGGATCGGGCAGCATGCCCTCGGCCCCCATCACCTCGAGGATGCAGTCGACGGTCTCCGCGAAGCCCTCGGTCGGTCCGTACTGGAGTGCCTCCGCCGTCGACGTCTGCGCGATCCGCGTCATCTGTGCGGCAAATGTCCCCGCCGGGAAGGTCGACGTATCGGGCAGGCCACCGGCGAGCGAGATCACCTCGGGCCGCACGGTGACCGCCATCAGGTCGCGCATCGCCGAGGAGCGCATCACTCCGGTACGGGCGGCGAAGAGGCCGGCGTAGCGGGCCAGATCGCGGCTGCTGGTGTGGGCTCGTCGCCGGTGTGGCGTCTCTTCCATCCCCGAAGTGTAGGTTTTCGCCGTGAGCTTCCTCGAAGGCACCGGGCTCGAGCTCGGCATCGGCATCGCGATCGGGATGCTTGCCGGCACCACCGGCACGCGCGGATCCGCCCGCGGCCGCATGACCCTGCTGGCCGCTGCGATCGGGCTCATCGTCGGCTTCCTGATCTCCGGCACCGCCGATCTGAGCAGCCCCCTAGGCGCCGTCTTCTGCCTCGTCGGCGCCGCTCTCGGTTGCATCGTGATCAGCGACGTGGTCAGCGGTGCGAGCCGCCGCGAGAATGGCGGCGGTGGCGCGCTCGGCTTCCTCGTCGCGCTGGCAGCGTTGGTCGTCGTCGCCGCGGCCTTGCTGCTGCCGGTGCTGACGCTGCTCGTGATCGTCGCCCTGGTCTGGTTGGGGGTGGCTCGCCACCGCCGCGCGCAGCGCAAGCACGCCGGCCTGCGCGTCCTGCGTTAAAGGCACTCCGAGCCGCTGCCCGTCGCCCTTCATCATTCGCGGCCGATGCCCGCGAAGAAACTGGTCCTGACCTACGTCGACTCGCTGCGGACCGACATGCTCGAACGGGCGGTCGAGGAGGGCCGCGCCCCCACCTTTGCCGCGCTGCTGGAGCGCGGCGTCCTGGTCGGAGATTGCGTCTCCAGCTTCCCTTCGGTGACCCCGGTCGCCTGCGCCGAGATGGTCACCGGTGTGGCGGCCGACCAGCACTGGATAAGCGGCATGAACTGGTTCCACCGGCTCGAACGGCGCTACGTCGAGTACGGCTCGTCGCTGGAGGCGACGCGGGCCGTCGGGGTCTTTCGCGCCCTCTACGACCTCGTCTACAACATGAACCTCGCCCACCTCAGCCCCGAAGTCGAGACTCTCTTCGAGCGCCTTGACGACGCCGGCGTGCGGACCGCCTGCACGCCGTTCCTGATCTACCGAGGCCGTCATCGCCACCAGGTCTCGCTCGAGGGCCTCTTGCGCCGCGCGGTCGAGACGACCCGGCTCAAGTTCCGCCACCACACCTGGGGTCCGGCCGAGCTCTTCTACGGAGACCTCTACGCCAGCCGTGAGGTGCCGTGCAAGTCGACCTCGATCCCGGGCAGCCGCGACGGCTATTCGGCTTGCTGCGCCGCCGAGCTGGAGCGCGAGGGCGCCTACGACTTCCTGCTCTTCTCGCTTGCCGACAACGACAACTACTCGCATCGCCACGGGCCGGAAGCGAGTGTCGAGTCGATCGCCAAGGCCGACCACTGCTTCGCCAAGCTGGTCGAGGCGGGAGGCGGAATCGACGAGTTCCTTGCGGACCACGCTGTGATCCTGCTCGCCGACCACGCGCAGACTCCGGTCAGCCGCGGCCTTCCCCTGGCCGATCTGCTCGGACGCGAGTGGACGGTGCTGGCGCCATCCGACGACCAGCCCGAGCTGGCGCAGCTCGCGGTCAGCCCGACCGGCCGGGCGGCCCACGTCTACCTGCTGCCAGGGGAGGGGGAGAGGGCCGACGGTGACGAGGTTCGCCGCCGCTTGTCCGAGACCGAAGGCATCGACCTCGTCTGTCGGCTCGAAGGGAAGGCGGCGGTCGTCGAGCGCGGGGGTGAGCGGTTGTGGTTCCAACCCGGCGAGCAGGTCGTCGATCTGCGTGACGCCGGCTGGGATCTCGATGGCGACCCCGGCGTGCTGGCGGCGACGCTGGAGGACGGCCGGATCCACAGCGACGAGTACCCGGATCCGCTGGCCCGCGTCTTCGCCGCGGTGACGGCCCCGCACGCGGGCGACTTCATCGTCTCCCTGACTCCCGGCTACGAGGCTGTCGACTGGGGCGGCGTCAGCCACGCCGGCGGTGGCAGCCACGGCTCCTTGCACGCCGGCGATTCGCTCGGACCGCTCTTGTTCGTGGGTTGCGGTCCAGACGATCCGGCGGAGCGTCGGCAATGGACTCTGCGCGACGTCGTGCCGGCGGTGCTCGAGCACTTTGGGATTGAGTGATGGTGGTGGGGCCGAGGGGGGCAGCTCCAGAGTGCCTGGGTTCGCTTCGCTCACGAATTTGGCGCCGCGGCGCGGCTGAAATAACTCTGCGGAGCCGCTTCGCGAGGCACTCTGGAGCTGCCCCCCTCGGCCCTGTCGTCTTCGCCCTCCTTCTAGCTGCTCCGGTGCTGGCGGCTCCCGCGACGGCTCGTGGAGCTGGGGTGAACGAGGGGCGGGTGGTTCGGGTTGCCAATCGCGATGCGAACGTGGTCAAGGAGCGACGCGAGAACGGCGAGCTGACGCATAGCGCCTCGAAGGTCGAAGGGCACTGGGAGGTTGCGTACTTCAGCGCCGACGAGGAGGTGGCGCTGGTCCTCGTCGATCCCCATGACGGCGAAGTCACCGAGTCTTGGACCGGCTACCAGGTGCTGTGGAAGATGGCGCGGGGTTACTCCGGGGCCTTCGGCCACAAGCTGAACGCGCCGTACGTCTTCCTGCCGCTCTGCGCGCTTTTCCTCATCGGCCTGCTCGATTGGCGAAGGCCATGGCGGCTGGCCACGCTGGATCTGCTGGTGCTGCTGGGCTTCGGCGCATCCAACTACTTCTTCAACCGGGCGGAAATCGGCGTGTCCGTGCCGCTGCAGTACCCGGTGCTGCTGTACCTGTTGGGCAGAGCGCTGTGGATCGGATTGCGGGGGAGAGGAGAGGGCCTCCGCCCGGTTTGGCCCGCGACCTGGCTGCTCGTGGCGGCGTTGTTCTTGATGGGGTTTCGGGTCGGACTGAACATGGCCGACTCGGGGGCGATCGACGTCGGCTACGCGGGGGTCGTCGGGGCCGACCGGATAACGCACGGCGAACCCCTCTACGAAAACTTCCCCTCCGACGTCTCCCAGGGCGACACTTACGGTCCGGTCAACTACGTCGCCTATGTCCCCTTCGAGGCGATCTGGCCCTGGCACGGCAGCTGGGACGATCTCCCCGCCGCGCACGGCGCCGCGGTCGCCTTCGACCTCGCCACCTTCGCGCTGCTGATCTGGCTGGGCCTGCTCATTCGTCCCGGACCGGCAGGCCGCAAGCTCGCCGCCACCCTCGCTTTCGGCTGGGCGGCCTACCCGTACACGGCCTATGCGCTCGAGTCGAACTCCAACGACACGCTCGTAGCCGCGCTCCTCGTCGCTGTCCTTCTGGCGCTGGCTCGCCCCGCCGCCCGCGGCGTCGTCGCGGCGCTGGCAACCCTGACCAAGTTCGCCCCCCTGCTTCTGGCCCCGATGCTCGCCACTTACCGAGCCCGTCCCCGAACGATCGCCATCTTCTCCGCAACCTTCCTGCTGACGGGCGCCCTACTGATGCTCTGGCCGGCCATAGACCCAGGCCTCCACACCTTCTACGACAGAACGATCGCCTACCAGGCAGACCGCGACTCACCGTTCAGCATCTGGGGCCAGGTCCCCAGCCTCGAGCCCTTACGAGTAGCGATCCTCGCAGCTGTCGGCATATTCGCCATCGCCCTGGCGTTTTGGCCCAAGGAAAAGAAGCTCACCCAAGTGGCAGCCTTGGGGGCGGCCCTCCTGATCGGCCTCCAGCTAACGGCCCAGCACTGGTTCTACCTCTACATAGTCTGGTTCTACCCCCTGCTCCTAGTAGCAATGATGTCCCTGGGAGAAGTCGGTGGGGATCAGTTCCAGAGTGCCTCGCGAAGCGGCGCACCGGCGAGTGATTCCAGCCGCGAAGCGGCACCAACATCATGAGTGGGCGCAGCGAGCGAATCCAGGCACTCTGGAACTGATCCCCACCGACTCCCCGCTACGGGCTGACAGGAGCAGGCACCATGATCTGCTCGATCGAATCAGCCAAGCCGTCGGAGTTGACGTCGACCACCGCCCCCATGACCCAGACATCCTCCTCTGCCGTCTCGAACCTGACCGGCATCTGAGTGGTCATCCGCTCCAGCACCTGCGCCGGCTTGACGCCGAGCACGCTTGTCCGCGAGCCGGTCATGCCGACATCGGAGATGAATGCGGTGCCGCCGGGTAGGACCCGTGCGTCGGCGGTCGGGACGTGGGTGTGGGTGCCGAAGACGGCGGCGACGCGACCGTCGAGGTGCCAGCCGATCGCGACCTTCTCACTGCTGACTTCGGCGTGGAAGTCGACGACGACGAGGTCGGCTTCGATCCGCTCGAGGATGCTGTCGACCTCGTGGAACGGCAGACGAGCGACCTGGAGGCCGACCGCACCGCTGAGGTTGATTACGCCGACCCGCTTCCCGCCGGACTCGACCACGACGTGACCCTTGCCGGGGTTGGCGTGGGGGTAGTTGGCGGGCCTGATCACCCGCTCGGCGTTATCGAGGAACTCGTAGGCCTCGCGATGTCGGTAGACGTGGTTGCCGGTCGTGATCACGTCGCAACCGGCGTCGAAGAGGAAATTGGCGGTCTTCTCGGTGATCCCCATGCCACCGGCCGAGTTCTCGCCGTTGACGATGACCAGGTCGGGCCGGTACCGCTCGCGCAGGCCGGGCATCGTCGCCTTCAGCCCACGCCTACCTGGCCCGCCGACGACGTCACCGATGAACAGCACCTTCATGCGATGACCCTACCCCGCGCGATCAGGCCGAGGCGAAGCGGCGCAGAGCGAAGCGCGCGAGGGCGCTGTAAGCGACGATCAGGATCGCCAGGTGAAGTAGGGGCCCGCCGATCCCCGCGCCGGCCGAGTCGAGCGCCGCGGTCAGCGCCTGCAGCGTCGGCTTGAAGGGAAAAAGCGCGGTCACGACCTTGATGGCGTCATAGAGGCCCGAGCCGACGGCGCCCGAGGGGACGAGCGAGAGCAACGCGACCGGCAGCGAGATCATGAAAGCCAGCAGAGAGACGGCCCGCACGTCGCGCGCGGCCGCTCCCAGCGCCGCCCCGGCCGCCGCCAGCGCCGCCCCGCCGGCGAGGATCGCCGCCAGCCAAAGCCCGACGCGACTCCACTCGAGCCCGACGAAGAGCTGCACCCCTCCCAGCATCAGCAGCGTCACTGCCAGTCCGACGACGACGCCGAGACCGATCTTCTCGACGAGTAGGCCCGTGCGCGAGAGCAGGCCACCGGTAAGGCGAGGGAAGGTGTTTTCCTCACGCTCCAGGGCCAGGGAGCCGGCGACCAGGAGCAGGGTGACGAAGGTGAGCGTCAGCGTCGCTGCGACCGCGACCGCGAAGATTTCCAGCGGCGGAGTGGGGGCGCTGACCGATTGCTTGTGGACGGCGATCGGCTGCGCCAGCCGATCGATCAGCGGCGCCGTGACGTCGAGGTTGTCGCGGGCAAGGGTGGCGAAGCGGATCACCCGGTCGAGCTCGGCCCGCCGCGACGCGGGCACGGCTGGGCGCAGCGATTGCAGGATCGAGGCGACGGCTCGCAGGCCGAGGATTTCGACCGGCTGGCCGAGCACGTCGAAATCGCCGCCCTCGACCACCAGGTCGAGGTAGCGCCCGCCTTCCTTGGCGATCTGCTTGGCGATGAAGAGGTTGGCCTGCGCCAGCAGGGCCGTGATCCGGTCGTCGACCACCCGTGCCTTGAGCGGATCCTCCTCGTTGACGATCACGTCGACTTCGGGAGTTTCGGGGGCCAGGGTGGAGAGGGAGTTGAGCCGATCGATCAGGTCGCTGGGCAGGATCAGCGCCGCGAGCACGTCCCCTTCCCGCACCTTCGCTTCGGCCTGCGCTCGGCTGGCGACGTCGACGCACTCGACCTGTTTGCAGATCCGGTGGTTGACCCCGACGGCAGGCAGCTTGCCGTTGCCCCCGGCGACCCGCGCCCCCGGCGGGATTTCGTTGAGAAACGCGACCCGGGGCTTGCCGGGTTCGCGTGAGATCGCGAAGCCGATCAGCAACGCGATCAGGATCGGGTAGGCGATCAGCAGGATGGCCTGCAACGGCGATCGGCGCAGAATCTGCAGGTCCTTGAGCAGCAGCCAGCGCATCAGTGGCCCCGGTGCTGGAGGAAGGCGACGAAGGCGGTCTCGAAGTCGCGCCCGGCAGCCTCGGGGGTCTCGCCGCGGACCGCTTCGCGCAGGGCATCCGAGGACCCGTCGAAGAGGCTCTCGCCATCGGCGAGGACGAGCAGTCGCTGCCCGTAGCGCTCGGCCTCCTGGATGTCGTGGGTCGAGAAGATCACCGTCGTTCCCCGATCGGCGAGACCCGAGACGAACTCCCACAACCGCGCCCGCTGCCGCGGGTCGAGCCCGACACTGGGCTCGTCCAAGAGCAGCACGACGGGGCGTGCGAGCAGCCCGATCGCGATGTTGATCCGCTGCTGGTTGCCGCCAGAGAGGCGAGCGACGAGATCTCCGCGCCGCTCGCGCAGCCCGGTCAGCTCGAGCATTTCCTCGACCGCCACCCGCGGCTCCTCATGCTTCTCCAGACGGGCGAACAGAAGCAGGTTCTCCTCCACCGTCAAGCGCCGGTAGAGCGCCGCCTGCTGCGGCACCCATCCCACGTCTCCATTGGGTGAGCTGACCGAACCCCCATCCGGTTTCACGGTCCCGGCCAGAATCGACAACAAGGTGGTCTTACCCGCCCCGTTAGGACCAATGATCCCCACAAGCTCCCCGGGATCCGCAGCGAAATCGACCCCCCGCAAAGCTTCGCGCTCCCCATACCTCTTGACCAGCCCCCGCGCCTCCACGGAGGGAACGCTACTGCCAGTTCGGTTGGGCGATTGTTAGAGGCTGATGGAGGCGGGGCGGCGGGAGAGGGGGTCTCCCAGATCTGCCTCGCGAAGCGGCTCCGCAGAGTGATTCCCGTCGCGAAGCAACACCGACATCGTGAGCGGAGCGCCAGCGAAGCGAACCCAGGCACGTCTGGGAGACCCCCTCTCCCGCTAACCCTTCCCCATACAATCGAGCCAATGCAGTTCCCAAGCACCCGAATGCGCAGGCTGCGCCGCACCGAGACCCTGCGCGGCCTGGTCCGCGAGACCGAGCTGTCGCCGGCGCACCTGATCCAGCCGGCCTTCGTCGTAGCCGGCGAGGGCATCCGCGAGGGCGTCGAGTCGATGCCGGGCATCGAGCGCTTCTCGATCTCCGAGCTGGTTGCCGAGGCGACGGAGATCGCCAGCGCCGGGATCGGCGCGATCCTCCTCTTCGGCGTGCCGGCGGACAGGGACGAAACCGGCTCTGGCGCCTACGACGACGAGGGCATCGTGCAGATGGCGGTGCGGGCATTGAAGGAGGCCCACCCCGAGCTGACGGTGATCACCGACGTCTGTCTCTGCGAGTACACCACGCACGGCCACTGCGGCTTCATCCGCGACGGCGAGGTCGACAACGACCTTACGGTCGAGCTGCTGGCCAAAACCGCGATCTCCCATGCCGAGGCCGGCGCCGACGCGGTGGCACCCAGCGACATGATGGATGGCCGTATCGGCTCGATCCGCCACCAGCTCGACGAGGAGGGTCACGCCGCAACTCCGATCGTCGCCTACAGCGCGAAGTACGCCTCCGCCTTTTACGGTCCCTTCCGCGAGGCGGCCGAGTCGACCCCCGAGTTCGGCGACCGGCGGGGCTACCAGCTCGATCCGGCCAACGCCGCCGAGGCGGTGCGGGAGGCCCAGCTCGACCTCGACGAGGGTGCTGACATGTTGATGGTGAAGCCGGCGACCCCCTATCTCGACATCGTGCGGAGGGTCAAGGAGGAGACCGACGCGCCGCTCGCCGCCTACCATGTCTCCGGCGAGTACTCGATGCTGAAGGCGGCTGCCGCCAACGGCTGGATCGACGAGCGCGCCGCGGTGGTGGAGACCTTGACCTCGATCCGCCGCGCCGGCGCCGACGCGATCGTCACCTACTACGCGAAGGAGGCCGCGGCTTGGCTCCGGTGAAAGTTCCCCAGTCGAAGGCGCGCTCCCGCAAGGGCGGCGCCGCGATTCCGCTGGACGAGACCGACAAGCGGCTGATGAACCTGCTCCAGTCGAGCTTTCCGCTCGACGGCGAGCCCTTCGCCCTGCTTGCCTCCGAGGCCGAGCTCGAGCTCGAGGACGTCCTCGCCCGCACCCGGCGCCTGCTGGACGAGCGGATCATCCGTGAGATCACGCCGATCTTCGACACCCGCGCGCTCGGCTACGAGTCGATGCTGGTCGCCGCCAAAGTCGACGCCGAGAACCCGCAGCGCGCCGCAGCCGCGGTCAACGCCCATCCCGGCGTCTCCCACAACTACCTGCGCACCCACGATTTCAACCTCTGGTTCACGATCGCCGTCCCGCCGGACTCCGGGCTGGGCATGGCGGGCAGCCTGGAAGCGCTGATGCGCGAGACCGGCGCCGAGTCGATGCGCCAGCTGCCAACCCTGACCCTGTTCAAGATCAATATGAACCTGGAGATGGAGAAGGGCACCGACGCGCTCGCCGCCGCGGTCGAAGCTGCACCGCCCCGGGAGCTGGAGCGCCAGCCCTACGACGAGCGCGACGTCACCACGATCCGGGCCATGCAGGGGCCGATGGAAGCGGTCGAGCGACCCTATGATGCCGCCGCCGAAGAGCTGGGGATTCCGACCGACGAGCTGCTGGAGCGGTTGCGGAACATGGTCGATCGCAAGCTGCTGCGCCGGGTCGCCGCCATCCTCTACCACCGCCGAGCCGGCTTCTCGGCCAACGGCATGGGTGTCTGGAAGGTTCCCGAGGGGGAGATCATGGAGACGGGCGGGCGCATGGCCTCCTTCCGCGGCATCTCCCACTGCTACCAGCGGCCGACCTACGAGGACTGGCCGTACAGCGTCTTCACCATGGCCCACGGCCGCTCGAAGGAGGAGTGCGACGCGATCCTCGACTCGATCGCCGAGGAGTGCGGGATGGGCCCCGAGGATCGCGCCACGCTCTACTCCTCGACCGAGTACAAGAAGATCCGGCTGCGCTACTTCACCGACGACTACGCGCGGTGGGACGCTGAACATTCGTAGCTACGACCGCTCGGCGGAGCTGTACCGCCAGGCGCTGAAGGTGATGCCGGGCGGGGTGAACAGCCCGGTGCGGGCGATGTGGCAGATCGACCGCGAGCCGATCTTCATCGAGCGCGGCGAGCGCTGCGAGCTGATCGACGTCGACGGCAACCGCTATGTCGACTGGGTCTGCTCGTGGGGGCCGCTGATCCATGGCCACGCTCACCCCGACGTCGTCGCGGCCGTCACCGAGGCCGCCGCCCGCGGGACCAGCTACGGGGCGGCAACTGCGGCCGAGGTCGAGCTGGCCGAAACCGTGGTGGACCGTATCCCGTCCGTGGAGATGCTGCGGCTGACCAGCTCCGGCACCGAGGCGGCAATGGGCGCGGTGCGGCTCGCCCGCGCAGTGACCGACCGCGAGGTGGTGGTCAAGTTCGCCGGTGCCTACCACGGCCACTCCGACGGTCTGCTCGCCGAGGCCGGCTCGGGGCTCGCGACGCTGGCCATCCCCGCCGGCCCGGGAGTGACCGCGGCGCAGGCGGCCGGCACCGTCGTGGTGCCCTGGAACGATCGCGAGGCCGTCAGCCGCGCCCTCGGACAGCACTCGGTCGCCGCTCTGCTCGCCGAGCCGCTGCCGGCCAACATGGGCCTCGTCCCCGCTGAGCCCGGCTTCCTCGAGTTCCTCCGCGCCGCAACCCGGGACGCGGGCGCGCTGCTCGTCTTCGACGAGGTGATCAGCGGCTTCAGAGTCGCCCCCGGCGGCGCTCAGCAGCTCTATGCCGTCGAGCCCGACCTGACGATTCTCGGCAAGGTGCTGGGCGGCGGTCTCCCCGCCGCCGCATTCGGCGGGCCCGCGGCGGCGATGGAACGCGTCGCCCCCGCCGGCGACGTCTACCAGGCGGGGACGCTGTCGGGTAACCCTCTGGCGGTTGTGGCCGGGCTGGCAACTCTGCGACGGCTGGACGCCGTGGCCTACCGCCGGCTCGAGGAGCTCACCGACCAGCTCGCCAAGGGGCTGAGCAAGCTTGCCGCCGCCCGGCCGCTGCAGGTGGCCTCCGCGCCGGGCTTGCTCACCCTCTTCTTCAGTGCCGAGCCGGTGACCGACTTCGCCGCCGCGACCGCCTGCGATCTCGAGGCCCACGCCCGCTTCTGCCGGGCGATGCTCGAACGTGGGATCTACCCGCCGCCATCGCAGTTCGAGGCCTGGTTCGTCTCCCTCGCCCATGACGGTGCAGCGATCGAGCACACCCTCGCCGCCGCCGAGGAGTCGCTCGAGGAGGCCCTGAGATGAGCGACGCCATGCAGCAGCTCGCGCTGCAACTCCGCGAGGAGGACACGCCGATCTCACCGCATGTGATCGATCCAGACGAGGCTGCGGCGTTCGCGCCGGCTGGTGAATACGCACTTGTCATCGAGGCGGTGCGCGAGGGCTACCTCCTCCACTATGGCGAGTCGCGTCTCCTCGCCGGCCACGACGCCGACCTGGCCCTGCTTGCCGGGGATTACCTCTACGCCCTTGGCATCGAACGCCTGGCGGCGCTCGGTGATACCGAGGCCGTCCATCGCCTCGCCGACCTGATCAGCACCTGCGCCCAGCTCCACACCGAAGACCGCAGTGATGATGTCCCGGCGGTGTGGGATGAGACGATCCAAGCTATAGCCAGGCCGTGAGAGGCGGCCTGGCCAAGCAGTTCAAGGACGCAGGGAGGGAGGCAAGGGGAGCGCACTGTTGTGCGTGACCCGCTGCCTACCGACTGAGGACGCCGAAATGCGCAGCGCCAGGGCGCCTCTCACCTGACCACGCATTCGCGGACCAGGGTCGAGGTGACGTGCTGGCCCCCGGAGAAGCTGAAATTCGCCTGGGCGAACGGGTAAGGGACGAGGGTGAAGCCGTCCGGCGCCGGGCACCCGGCGCTGATGAAGCTGTGCTTTTGGCCCTTGTAGGTGTAGATCCGCTGCAGCTTCATGTCGAAGTGAGTGACGTAGGCCCACTGGCGAGCCGGCTTCGGCAGGCTCGTCTTGATCACCGTGCCAAAGGTGCCGTCATTCGTTTCGAGGATGTTGAAGGTGAGCACGAAGGCCGACGGTGGCTTGCGCCCGTAGACCTGCGCCAGCAGCCGACGGTGGCCGCCGGCTCGCTTTGCGTGGAAGATGAGCAGTGGGCCCTTGAAGGTGAACGGCGCCTGGTTGGCGAGGTTCACCCGGACCTGGACATGACCGCTGCCGACGATCGCACCGCCGCAGATTCGTTTCGCCGCGCTGATCGTCGTCGGCTGGATCTTGCGCACCTGGCAGGTCGGCAGCCCACGGTCGAAGATCTTGCCGGCCTTGTTGATCCCGATCGAGACCTGCTGCAGCTGCGGTGGCGGATCGCTGCCATCGGTGGTGCCGAAGCTGCTGTCGACGGACACCGAAACCGGCGCCGTTCCCGTGCGAGGCAGCGCTCGGGGCGCTATCCCGCCGTTGAACGTGATGATCAGGTTGCCGCTGATTTCCTTCTCGGCCTGCGCTACCCCTGCCAGTCCAAGCGCGATGAGCAGCGCCAGCGCCGTCAGCCAGAGAGCCTTCAAGCTAGAGGAACCTCGACGAGTCGATCCGGCACTCTTTGAAGGGGAAGGTAATCACCGTGTTGTTGGCTTTGTTGTTGTTGTTGTTGAGCTGCACGGCAAGTTTTTGCGCGTGGTACTTGTCCTTTGCCTTCAGCTTGCTGCCGATCTGCTGCAGGTAGGTTTTCTCGCTCTTCAGGTAGCCGATCCATTTTTCGAGCTTCGCCGCGTAGGCTTCTGGTTGCGGAACCTTGGCGATCTGGCCGACCGTCTTCCCAAGCACGCCGGAAGCCTGGATGAAGCGCTTCCCCGCTGGGACCAGTTCGTCCTTCTGGACCTGGGTTTTGACGCCCTTGAGAATGCGCGAGTTCGTTTCCGAGTTGGCCTTGCAGATAGGCTCGACCTGATCGGCGTATTCCTGCTGTTCGGGGGTCGCGGCCAGCGCGACCGGAACCGCCAGGAGCAGCGCCGCGACCAAGGCAAGGCCGAGCTTGAGCAGAGACGACATCGTTGCTGAGCTTCCCACGTCCGAATCCTCCTGTCTACGCTGACTGGACCTGGCGGCGCGAAGCGCTGACCGGCCCCCCTGTCCTCACCCTGCGATCAAAAATACACGAGTTCCCATGGCAGCTACTATCGCTAACCCGCCCGGGAGCCATGAAGATCGATCTCGGGCAGAATTCTCTGCAGCGGCCGGGGTAGCCACCAGACCCGATCGCCGAGCAGAAGCATCAGCGCCGGCAACAGGACGATCCTGACCACGGTGGCGTCGAGCAGCACCGCCACCGCCAGGCCGGTGCCCAACTGGCTGACCGTCGCGATGTCGGCCCCGGCGAAGGCGACGAAGACGGCCATCATGATCGCCGCCGCGCCGGTGATCACGCGCGCGGTCTTGTCGAGGCCGAAGACGATCGCCTCTTTGTTGGAGGCGTTGTTCTCGTAGTGCTCCCGCATCCGCATCAGCAGGAACACCGCGTAGTCGATCGAGAGCCCGAAGATGATCCCGAAGATTCCTGCCGCGCCGATCGCATCGACGTAGGTATGGCCACCCAGTGGCCACCCCTCGGGCACGTTGAAGAGGAGAGTGAGGACGCCGAAGGCGACGGCGACCGTGACCAGGTTGAGTGCCACCGCGATCGCCGCCAGCAGCAGCGCCCGCAGGATGACGACGAGGATCAGGAAGGTGGCGAGCGTGATCACGCCGATCATGATCGGGATCCGTTCCGAGATCACGTTGGTGTAATCGATCAGTTCGGCCGCGGCTCCGGTGACTCCGGTGGTGGCTCCAGTTGCCGTCGCCAGTCCGCCGGCGTCCTTCTTGAGCCGCTCGTTCAGCGCGGTCGAGCCGGCGGTGTTGAAGGTGTAGCGGGGGATTACGATGATTTGCGCGGCCTGGCCGCCGTTTTCGATGTCGACGACGCCGGATACGCGCTTGCGTTCCTTCTCCGGTGCCCCGTCCAGGGTGGAGAGGACGAAGTAGCCGGAGTTGAAGATTCCCGGCGAGTTGCGCCGCAGGCGGTCGACCTTGTGGTTGACCTTGCGGGCGCTGACCGAGACTTCGACATGACCTTTCTGCAGCTTGCTCTGCAGGGGGTGGGAGCGGTGGAAGCCTTCGGAGAGGCGCTCTTCCAGGGTGTCGGCACCCCCCCTCAGCTGCCCCAAGCCGTCGACCAGGCGCGAGGCTCCGCCTTCGAGCCTGCCGAGCGCATCCGGGAGCTGCCCCGTCCCTCCGGCGAGCTTGTGCGCCCCCGCGTGCAGCTTGACGTTGCCTTCGACCAACTTTTTCTCCCCGCTGTTCAGGCGCGCCGCCTTGCTGTTCAGCTGCCGCGCTTCGTTGCGGGCTATCGCCAGGGCCAGGACGACGCCCTGGGCTTCCTGGGCGAGTGGCTTGAGGCTTTCGTCGGATGCCGCGCGCTGCTGCAGCTCGTCGCGCAGCTCGCGGGCGCGCTTCAGGCCGCCCGCTTCAATCTTGTTCAGGACGATGTCCGAGCCGGATTCGACGGCGGAGGCCCCGATCTGCGCCTGCCTCTGGCCGTCGGTGAGCTTGCTCGTGCCGGTGTCGAGCCGGCCGATCGCGTCGACTGCCTTGCCGGCTTCGGTGCCCAGCTTCGCGATCCCCCCTTCGAGCAGCTCGGCGCCATTGCCGGCCCGCCCGGTCCCGTTGGCGAGCAGCCCGGCTCCATAGCTCGCCTTGGAGAGTCCGGAGCGAAGCTGCCCTACGCCGTTGGCCGCTTTGCCCAGATTCTTGCCCAGCGTCGTCAGCTGTTCCGGGTCGGCTTCGCCGCGGCCGGCGAGCAGGTCGTTGCCCGTCTTCTGCAGAGGCTTGACCTGCTTCCTGACCTGCGCGGGCCCGATCACCGCCTGCACTCCGGGATCGTCGGCGATTCGCCGTTGCAAGCGGGACAGCGCGGCGAGAGTGTCGGCTTCGGTGATCGGTCCCTTTTCGGAGACCGCGACGACGACGAAGGGAGCTTCCCAGCCGGGCCCGATCGCGTCGGCAAGCAGTTCCGCTTCCTGGCGGGCGGGGTTGGAGGGGGGCAGCTGTTCGGCGCTCGGCGGCCCCGTCTTCAGCGTCAGCGCCGGAAGCGCCAGCACCATCACGACCACGCCGATCAGGATTGCCGCCAGCAGCGGTCGGCTAAGGGCACCGCGCACCAGCACCATCACCCCTTCGCCGCCGCCGTTGCCGCCGATCCGCCAGCGGTTGACGTTGTTGCCGGTCACAACCAACAGCGCCGGGCCGATCAGGGCGGCGACGAGGACGCTGATCGCGGTGACGACGATCGCCGTTCCCGCCAACGAGAGGAGCAGCGTGCCCGGCATGACGAAGAGCGTCACCAGCATCGCCAGGAAGAGAGTGGAGCCGGCAAACGCAATCGTGCGCCCGGCGGTGCGGCGGGTCATCCTCGCCGCCTCGAGGGGCGCCGTGCCGGTCTCCAGCTCCTCGCGGAAGCGCGAGACCATCAAGAGGGCATAGTCGACCCCCAAGGCTAAGCCCATCATCGAGCAGACGGTGAGGGCGAAGCCGTCGATCGCAATCCAGTGGGCAGCGATTGCGAGCACCCCCCGCGAAGCGGTCACGGCGATCGCGCCGAAGGCAAGGGGGATCGCCGCGGCGATCGGCGAGCGGAAGACGAGTAACAGAACCAGCAGGAGGAACGGGATCGCGATCAGCTCCGCCCGGTCGGTCGAGTGCACGGCCTCGTCGATCAGCGCGCGCGAGAGGCTGGCGTAGCCGCTCTCGGCCGCCTTCACCGGGGGTTTGATCTGTTCTTCGAGCGTCCGGTCGAGATAGGGGACGGTGTTCTTCACCGCCACCTCGGCGCTGACGTGGAAATCGACCAGGATCAGCGCCTTGCGCGGGCTGGGGCGCAGGTTCCCGACGCTCCCCTTGTCCCAGGGGGAGACGGTCGAGACTTCAGGGTCGGTGCGCAGCTTGCGGATCAGAGCCGGGCCCTGACGATCGAGTTCCGCGGGCGGCCCTTGCAGCAGGATCGCAAAGGGGGCGGTGTCGCCGAAGTAGCGGTGCACGAGCGCGCTGGCCTTGCCCGAGTCGGTCCCGGGAACGCTGAGCGAGGTCGGCCGCAGGTTGTCCTCGACGCCCTGCCCGAGCACGGCAAGAACGGCAATCACGACTAGAGCCGCGACGAGCACGGCCCTTGGACGCCGCAGCGAAAGCGGCATCCGCCTCTCCTCCCGGCGGCGAGTAAACACGCCTGGCGCTTATACCATCCGGGGCAGGTAGGCGGCTGTAGGCGTTAATCCCTTGTACACAAATGCCCAGGCCGCGACCCCCGCGACTTCGGTCTCGCCGCCGAGCCAATAAACTGCGTGGCGCTTTCCGACTGGTGAAGATTGGCTGACGAGGCGAACAAGCGAAACGGTGCCGAGGGCGCGAGCCCGGCAGAGCGGGCGAAGCCCGACCCTCCCGGCTACTTCGAGGGCGAGTCGATGACTCGCCGCCGCGCCTTCACGATCGCCGCCCAAGGCCTCGGCGGCCTCGCCGGCGCCGCGGTCGTCCTGCCCGCGGTCGGGTTCGCGGTGGCGCCGATCTTCCACCGCGGCAAGGAGCGCTGGGAGGCGGTCGGCCCGGTCGGAGACTTCGTCGAGGACACCTATCGCCAGGTTGTCTTCACCGAAACCGAGGGGATCGGCGACGCCGGCAAGACGACGGCCTACGTGCGCAAAGGGTCGAAGCAGCTCGGCGAGGACCCGAAGTCGATCGTCGCGGTCTCCAACCGCTGTGCCCACCTCGGTTGCCCGGTGCGCTTCGTCGAGGCCGCCGGCAACTTCATCTGTCCCTGCCACGGCGGTGTCTACGACTTCCAGGGCAAACGAATCGGTGGACCGCCGGTCCGCCCGCTCGACCATTTCCAAGCGCGTATCCGCAACGGCCAGGTCGAGCTCGGCCCCCGCTACAGCGTCACCTCGCAACTGGAACCGGTACGCGCCCGCGATCCCGGCGAGTTCACCGGCGGGGTCTGGGAATATCTGTATCCGCCGCGTCCCTCTACCTTCCCGCCGCCATGAAACTCGACTCGCTGATCCCCGCACCGCTGCGCAAACCGGCCAAGCCGGGTCAGGGCAATGGCGCCAAGGGCGCCGCGCCGGCCGACCTGAAGACCACGCCGCCCGAGCGACCCTCCGACGCGAAGCGCCTCGGCGATCAAGCCAAAGACGCGCCCGCCGACGTCCTCGCCTGGGTCGATCAGCGCACCTCCGCGTCAGGCTTCCTCACCGGGATGCTCTACCGCAAGGTGCCGAAGGGGACCAACTGGTTCTACACGCTCGGCTCCGCCACCCTCATCGCCTTCGTCGTGCAGGCGACCACGGGCGTCTTCCTGGCGATGTTCTACACGCCGTCGACGACCCAGGCCTACGCCTCGATCTCGCACATCAACAACGACGTCTTCCTCGGCCAGTTCGTGCACGGGATGCACAAGTGGGGATCGAGCGTGATGGTCATCCTGGTCTTCCTCCACATGGGAAGGACCTTCTTCTTCGGCGCTTACAAGTACCCGCGGGAGCTCAACTGGGTGATCGGCGTCGTCCTCTTGATCTTGACGATGACGATGGCCTTCACCGGCTACCTGCTGCCCTTCGACCAACGCTCCTTCTGGGCGTCGGTGGTCGGGATCAACATCAACGGCACCGGCCCGGTCGTCGGTCCGTACCTGAGCGACTTCCTGCGCGCCGGCCCTGAGCTGGGGGCGACGACGCTCTCGCGCTTCTACGCGATCCACATGCTGCTCGTCCCCGGGGCGATCATCGCCCTGATCGGGGCTCACCTCTACCTCGTGGTCAAGCTGGGCACCACGGCGCCACCGTGGCTGCGCGCCGACAAGCCCAAGGTCGCCGCTCGGGTCTCGCGGCTCGACGCCGGCGTCGAGGGCAACGGCAACGGCGCGGAGCCGGCCCGATGAAGCCGGCCGACAAGCAGGCGTATCTAGAGGAGTACGAGCTGCTGAAGAAGAAGGGCAAGCCCTTCTTCCCTTACGCGGTGCTGAAGGACTCGGCGATGATGCTGATCGTCGTCGGCGTGATCATCACGATGTCGATCGTGCTCGGCGCTGAGCAGGGGCCGAAGGCCGACCCGACGACGACCAGCTACGTGCCGCGCCCCGAGTGGTACTTCTTCTTCCTCTTCGAGGTCCTGCGCGTGATCAAGCCGCCGGAGCTGGTCCCGATCGCGACGATCGGCATCCCGACCGCCTGCATGGTCCTGCTCCTCCTCCTGCCCTTCTATGACCGTGGCCCCGAGCGCAACCCGGCCCGACGGCCGATCGCGACGACCGCCGGCGTGCTGACGATCGCGGCGATGGCCTACCTGACCTTCCTCGGCGCCACCGGCGGCTCGCCCACCGAGATCGACATGAAGGTCGCGCCTCAATATGAGTCCGGCAAGGAGGTCGTCGCCGGATCCGGCTGCCTCGCCTGCCACAAGCTCGGTGAGAACGGCAACAACGGGCCAGGGCCCGAACTGACCCATATCGCCCAGCGCATCCCGCGCGCCGCGATCATCCGCTCGGTGGAGATCGGCCCGGGTATCATGCCCTCCTTCCGCGACCTACCGCCGAAGAAGCTCAACGAGCTCGCCGATTTCCTCTCCTCACTCGATTAAGCCCTCCAGGGACTCCGCCCAGTTCGCGGAGCAGGTCAACCGCATGTTCGACCGGGTCGCCGGTCGCTACGACCTGCTCAACTCGGTGATGACGGCGGGCCTGCACCACGCCTGGCGTGTCCGTGCCGCCGACCGGGCGGAAGTGGGGCCGGGGGATTCCGTTCTCGATGTCTGTTGCGGCACCGGCGACCTCGCCTTCGAGTTGGCAAGTCGCGTTTCTCCGGGTGGCCGGGTCATCGGCTGCGATTTCTCGGAGCCGATGCTCGATCTGGCGCGCGAGAAGGCGGAGAAAGCGGGCGCGGAGTCGGTGCGATTCGAGTGGGCGGATGCGCTGCAGTTGCCCTATGACGCGGGCCGCTTCGATGCGGTCACCGTCGGCTTTGGGGTGCGGAACTTTGCCGACCGCGACCGCGGCCTGCGTGAGATGTCCCGGGTGTTGCGGCCGGGAGGTCGCTTGGTCGTGCTCGAGTTCACCGAGCCTCGCCGCCCTCCGTTCTCGACCTTCTACTCGCTCTGGTTCGACCGAATCGTGCCCGTTCTCGGCCGTCTCACCAACGATCCGGAGGCCTACGCCTATCTCGCCGAATCGGTGCACAGCTTCCCCGACCCTCCCGGCCTGGCCGCCAAGATGGATGCCGCCGGGCTGGGCCAGATCCGGTGGCTGCTCATGGCCGGCGGGATCTTGGCGATCCACAGCGGCGTCGCCGGCGCGGGGGAGTGACCCGCCACTCGGCGGTACCGCCGCCGGTCACCGCGGTCCTCGACGCTTCGAGCCGCTGGTTGCCGACCCGGCTGGGACAGGTCGAGCAGATGCTGCGCGAGCAGGGGACCGGCCACGGGGAGGCGCTGGCCGCCGACGCGGCGATGACCCTGGAGGCGGGAGGCAAGCGTCTGCGACCGCTGCTGGTCCTGCTCTGCGCCGGCGAGGAGGGGGGGGAGGAGGCGATCCGCGCGGCCACGGCGATCGAGCTGATCCATATGGCGACGCTGGTTCACGACGATGTCCTCGACGCGGCGCCTCTACGCCGCGGCAAGCCGACGGTCGCCGCAACCTCTGGCTACCAGCGGGCCACCGCGACCGGGGACCTGCTCTTCTCCCGGGCGTTCGCCCTGCTCGCCGCCGCGGGAGACCTGCGCTCGATCGAGCTGCTCGCCGGCGCCTCGGTTGCGCTTGCCCGCGGCGAGCTGGCCCAGCGTCGCGATGCGTACGACCTCTCGGTAAGCGAGAGTCGCTACCTGCAGCGCTGCCGCCTCAAGACGGCGACTCTGTTCGAATCCGCCTGCCTGCTCGGTTGCGACGAGGAGGCCCTCGGCGATTTCGGGGCGGCGATCGGCCTTGCCTTTCAGCTCCTCGATGACGTGCTCGACGTCTCGGGGCCGCCGGAGCGCACCGGGAAGGCACGGGGTACGGATCTGCTCGACGGTACTGTGACCCTTCCTCTGATCATGGCCGTGGAGCGGGATCCGGAGATCGGCTCCGTCGACCTGCGCGCGCTCGACGCCGACGGCGCCGCGCGGCTCTGCGATCGGATCGAGTCAAGCGGGGCGCTGAGGCAGGTTCGCTCCCGTGCGCTGGAGATGGTCGCCGAAGGCAAGCGCCGGCTCGGATCGGCCGGCTTCGACGCAGAACGTCGCAAGCTCTTCGACCTGGTCGCCGACGGCGTCGTCCAGCGCTACAGCTGACCTAGACGCCTGCGTCTAGGGGCGGAAGTCGTCGGCGGTGATCAGGTCCGCCGCGAGAGCCGTCGTGAAGGTCTCGGCGATTTCCCGCATGCTCTCCCGCTCGAGCTCGTGGAGCTGACCGGTAAGCGCCTCGGCCCCGTCGTCGAGCGCCTCGTCGAAAGCATCGATCTCGTTCTCGCCATAGATGCCGTCACAGTGCCACTCGCACTCGGGGCAGCGGCGCCAGAGGCGCCAGTGCCCACGCTTTGCCGTCTGCTCCCAGCGGGTCGGCTGCACCAGCTTCGAGCGGCACTCGGGGCAGACGTGAAGTCCAGCCTCGATCTTCGTCTCTGTGCGGCTCGCGTTCTTCATGCTCTGACTATCGAACACACGAGACAGAGGTTTAATCCGGGTTTTCCCGCGTCAATCGCAGAAAACCCCAGAACCGGGTAGGCGGACTCACAATTCGGCCTGATCCATGGGGGCCTGGCGCCCGTTACCATGGGTCGATGCTTGGAAACGTCGGTCCCCTAGAGATAATCGTCGTCCTGATCATCGCCCTGATCGTGTTCGGCCCGAAACGCCTGCCGGAGCTGGGGCGCTCGTTGGGCAAGGGCATCCGCGAGTTCAAAGGCTCCGTCACCGGTGAGCACGATGACGACGACGAGCCTCCGGTACAGCGCGAGATCCCGGCTGGCGATCCCGGCCCAGTCGCCGATGAGAAGGCCGAGCCCGTCGCACATAAGCAGCCCTGAGGCCGGCACGGGATGTCCCGCCGCGTCAGGCCGGTCTCCCATGAAGACCGCCTCAGCCTCGTAGAGCACCTCGATGAGCTGCGCAGCCGCCTGATCGTCAGCGCGGCGGCGTTTGGCGTAGCCCTCGCGCTCTGCTTCTGGCAGAACCATCTGCTGTTGGAAATCGCCTCTGGCCCGCTGCCGAGCGGTCACAAGCAGTTGATCACCTTCGGCGTCACCGAGCCCTTTACGACCACGCTGACCGTCGCGGCTTACGGCGCGATCATCCTCTCGCTGCCGGTGTTGCTCTACCAGGCCTACGCCTACGTCTTGCCGGCTTTCAGCGACGCCGAGCGCCGCGTCGCGCTGCCGATCATGCTGATGGCCCCGGTGCTCTTCCTGGCAGGCGTCGCCTTCGCCTACTTCGTCGTCATGCCCGCCGCGGTCAAGTTCCTGCTCAACTTCAACGACAGCCAGTTCAACGTCCAGGTCCGCGCCCGCGACTACTACAGCTTCTTCTCGATGACGATGCTCGCCGGCGGCATCGTCTTCCAGATGCCGCTGGCGATCCTCGCGGTCACCCGGCTGGGGATCGTCAGCGTTGCCCAGCTCAGCTCCAATCGTCGCTACGCCTATCTGGTGATCGCCATAGTCGCGGCGGCGCTGCCGGGTGTCGACCCGGTCTCGATGCTGCTCGAGATGGTCCCCCTACTTGCTTTGTACGAGTTGAGTATCTTGCTTGCACGCGCCTTCGACAGGCCGAGGGCGGCGGGAGGAACGGCAAAACCCTCAACGCAGGAGAGATGACCGGCTGATGGCGTCAAGCGGCGAGCGGCGGTTGGTATTCGACACCCGGGGAAAACGTAAGCACGTTGTCCGGGTTGTCTACGCGATTCTCGCCCTGCTCATGGGCGGCAGCCTCTTCCTCGTCACCGGCGGGATCAACCTCGGCTCGCTCTTGGGCAACTCGAGCAGCACCAGCAACGCCAGCGAGTTGTTCGACGAACAGGCCGAACGGATCGAAGCGCGGCTGGTCAAAGACCCCAACAACGAACAGCTACTGCTGCAGTTGACGCGAGCCCGCATCAACGGGGGCAACTCGCAGATCGAACGCGTCTCGGAAACCGAAGTCCCCACCGTCAGCCTCGAAGCGCACAAAGATTTCGAAGCCGGCTCGGAAGCCTGGAGCCGTTACCTGAAGCAGGCCAAGGAACCCAGCGCGCCGGCGGCGCAGCTGGTGGCCGGGACCTTCTTCCAGCTGGCGGAATCGTCGACCAGCGTGCTCGAAGCGGAGGAAAACGTCGCCACGGCGGCCAAAGCCCAGAAGATCGCCGCCGAACAGAGCCCCAGCCTCGGCTCGCTCAGCACGCTGGCGATCTACCAGTACTTCAACGGCGAATTCGCCGGCGGCGACAAGACGACGAAGCAGGCGGCGGCAAAATCTTCCTCCAAGGCGGAAGCCAAGAACGTTGAAAAGCAGCTGGCTGAATTCCGCAAAAACAGCAAGAAATTCGCCAAACAGAAACAGGAACTCGCCAAAGTTCAGAAAGAAGTGGGCAAGGAACAGCTGAAAAACCCGCTCGGCCTCGGCGGAGCCTCGGGTTCGCTCGGCGAATAGCAGTTATCGGAGTGGGCCGCGAAGGACTCGAACCTTCAACCTTGAGCTTAAGAGGCTCCTGCTCTAACCAGTTGAGCTAGCGGCCCGGGGTCGGCAATTATAGGAAGCTGACCGGGGCGGTGGGTCAGCCCTGGGGCCGGCAGGTTTTGAAGACGCTGCCGTAGATGACGTTGCCGTCAGCGAAGGAGAAGTAGCCCTGGGTCTGGAGGATGTAGTCCGAGCAGCGGGCGGAGATGTAGCTGCGCTGCCGGCCGTGGAACCTGTAGAGGCGACCGAGCTTCGCGCTGATGTACGTGAGCGAACCCAAGCCGCCGGCGATCGGTGGAATGTCGAAGGACGCCTGGTACCCGTAGAGACCCTGATGGCGTTCGATCGGGATGACGATCACGTAGGTTTCAGAGACCGGGAAGGGGGCTTGGGCGTGGACGATCGCGGTCGGGTCGCCGTTGCGGCGCGGGCCGTTGAAAACGGTCAGGGGCGCGCGCAGCTCGAGGCGGGCGATGCCCGCCAAGCTGACCTCGGCGCCGATCCGGCCGGTGCCGACGATCGCACCGCCGCAGCGCTGCCGAGCCTGTTGGGTACTCGCCCCTTCGAGCTGAGAAGGCCTGCATACGGCGAGGCCCGCGGTGGTCAGATGCCCGTCGTGGTCGAAGTCGAGCTTTATGTGTTGGAGGGCGGGCGGCATCGACCCGTTCGTGGTCTTGATTTCGCCGTAGCCCTTGAAGTGGATCGGAGCGTAAGTGTGTTTCGGCAGCACCCGCGGCTCGAAGCCCCCGTCGGCGTGCAGGACGAGCGTCCCGACCCGGACGGTCGCCGCGCCGGCGGAGCCCGCGAGCAGGACGGCGCCAACCGCAAGCAGCGCTCCGATCCCCAGTAGCCGCGTTCGCATCGTCACCCTCCTAAACACTCAGGTACCCACCAGGGTAGCGCTGCTATGTCGCGGGGCCCCTACTTCTCCGCTTTGCAGGGCTTGAAGATGGTGCCTTGGACGAAGTCGCCGTTCTTGAAGCTGAATTCGGCTTTTGCCTGCAGCCGCCCGTCCGCGCAGTGGGCGTTGGCGTAGCTGAGCCGCTGGCCCTTGTACATCCATTCCTTGCCGATCGTCAGGTGGCCGGAGATCGGCGAGCCGTAGCCGTTGACGATCTTGGGGAAGTTGGCGACCGTTTTGAATCCGTAGCGGCCGTGGTGAACTTTCTGGATCTCGATCTGGATGACGTAGGTCGTCGGCCCGGGATAGTCGATGTGGGCGTGTCCGAGGACGGTCGGATTGCCATGTTTCACCGGGCCGTTGAAGAGAGTCAGCGGCGAAGATGCCTTGATCGGCCCCTGTTCGGGCAGTTCGACCACCGCCGTGCCGAAGCCGGTGCCGACGATCGCGCCAGGGCACAGCTTGCGGGCGGTCTTCGTCGTCGTCGCCACCAGTTTCGCCATCGTGCATTTTTCGAGGCCGCGCGTCTCGACCGCGCCGTGCTTGTCGAATTCGAGCGTCAGGGTGCGCAGCGGCGAGGGGCGGGTGCCGTCGGTGGTTTCGAATTTCGCGTGACCGTACAGTTTGATCGGCGCGTTCTTGCTCTTGGGCAAGGTGGTCGGCGTGAAGCCCCCGTCGCCGGTGATGATGATGTCGCCGACTCGCAGCGTGATCGCCTGCGCCACGCCCACCGCCAGCAAGGCGACGGCAGCCCCCACGAACAGCGTTCTTAACAGAGTCTTCCGCATCTTCAACTCCCTCCGTAATCCCCTACGCCAAACTAGCACGGTGGGTTTGAGGGTGAGCAGGGACAAGGGGCGCGGGTCCGCGCCGGGAAAGAGCCGCAGCCGCGGTTCCGTCCTGCTGCGCCATCCCCGACGTGTGCTCGCGGTGGCGTTGCTCGCCATCGTCGGGCTCGGGGCCCTTGGCGCCGGGGTCGAGGGGAAGCTCAGCCCGACGAGCCTTGAAATCCCCGGCACCCCCTCCGCACGTGCCAACAACATGCTGCGCGAACATTTCGGCGACAGCGCGCCGTTTGTGATCTTGCTGCGCGGCCCGGCGAAGCAGCTCGACCAGCAGGGACCGACGTTGGTCCGCGCTCTGCGCCGCAATCCCGACGTGACCACGCTCTCTCCCTGGGATCTGGGGGCGGTGCAGCGCCTTCGCCCGACGCCGCGCGAGGCGATCGTGATCGCCGACTTCCACGTCGACACCGAAGAGGCGGTCAACCAGACGGTCCCGGAACTGAACCAGATCCTCGAATCGACGATCGAGCCGCCGGTGCGCTCGACCCAGACCGGCTACGCGACGCTCTCGCGGGCGATCCAGGACGACTCGATCACCGCGACCCGGCGCGGCGAGCTGATCGCCCTGCCCATCCTGTTGATCGTTTTGCTGCTCGTCTTCCGCTCGCCGGTCGCCGCGGGGATACCGCTCGCTTTCGGGGCCGTCACCGTGATCGTCTCGCGTGGGCTGCTCTCGATCCTGACCGAGTGGTTCAGCGTCGACGCTTTCGCCCTGGTCGTCTGCACGATGATGGGCTTGGCGCTCGGCGTCGACTACGCGCTGCTGATGGTCTCGCGCTTCCGCGAAGAGCTGGCGAGTGGCGCTACGCCCTACGACGCTGCCCGGGCGACGCGACGCACCGCCGGTCGCACCACTGTCTTTGCCGGCAGCACGCTGATGCTCTCGATGCTGGTGGCGTTCTTCATCGTTCCTGGCTCGCTGCTCGGCTCGCTCGCGGCGACGCTGTTGATCGTCGTCGCGCTCAGTGTCCTCGTCGCGGTCGTCGTCGGGCCGGCGGTCCTGATCCTGCTCGGCTCCAGCGTCGATCGCTGGCGGATCGGGTCCGCGCCGGGAGAGGGCCGCTCTCGTCTGATGACGATCGTCAGCGCCGCGCTGCGGCGCCCGGCGCCGGTGGCGATTGCGATCGGTGTCGTGATCCTGGTTCTGGCGGCGCCGGCGGTGGGACTGAAGACCGGGCCACCGAGCCAGACCCAGCTGGCCCATGACGATCCGATCAGAAAGGACTTCGAAACGATCGAGCGGGCGATCGGCCCGGGGTACGACGCGCCGTTCGTGATCGTCGCCAGCACGGACAAGGGCACCGTCACCGAACCGAGCCGGCTGGCGGCGCTGAGCCGCTGGCAGCACCGGATCGCCGCTCTGCCTGGCGTACAGACGGTGGTCGGTCCGGCGCAGGTCTCGCGGGCGGTGGCGCCACTGCGCCAGGTCGGCGCCCTGGTCGCCGGCGGCACCGAAACGGGCCCGCTGGCCCAGCTCGGGCGGCTGGGCCGCAACCTCGGCCGCGCCGCGTCCGGGGTCGCCCTGCTGCGCGGCGGGATCTCGAAAGCGAGCTATGGCGCGGGCCTGCTTGCCGAGGGATCCGACAAAGCAGCCGAAGGCGCCGCGCTGCTTGCTTCCGGGCTTGCGCAGGCCGGCGCCGGCAGCGAAAGGGCGGTCAGCGCCCTGGGGGTCTTCGCCGACGGCACGCGCCGCCTGGCGGGTGCCCAGCACCGCGCCGCGCTAGCCGGCCTGAACCTCAAGTTCGCCCTGCAGAGCCTCGCCCCGAACCTGCGCCACAACGCACTGAGCCGCTCCCGGCATCTACGCAAGTCCCTCGAAGAGGAGGCGCATCAGACGCTGCCCCGTCTGCAGGCTCCGGCGGAAGACGCCGAAGGACAGCTGAAGACGGCGTTGCAACAGCTCGAAGGGATGACGACCGGCAAGGCCGACCCGAACTTCTCCGCGGCGCTGGATGCGGCCCGCAACGCGTTGGCCGCGGTCAGCGGCACCAATCCGGCCAGCGGTGCCCCCTACGCCCCCGACTACGCCGGGCTGCCAACGGAACTGAGTGCGCTGCAGGCGACGCTGGTCGAAGACGCCGAAGAAGCGAAGCAGGTGACCGACTGGCTGGTCTCGGGAATCGTCCTGATCAAGCGCATCAGCAACGGCGCGACGCGGCTCTCCGACGGGCTGCAGAAACTCGAGGGGGCCGGCAAAAAACTCGCCCACGGCTCCGCCCGGCTCGCCCGCGCCGCCGGTGGCCTCGAAAGCGGCGTTGCCCGGCTCGGCGCCGGCGCGACCGCCCTGGCCAGCGGCATCGCCCGCCTGCGCAACGGGGCGGAGTCGCTCGAAGAGAACCTCGCCAAGGGCTACAGCGCCTCCCGTCCCCTGCAGACCGGCCTGCGCCGCGCCACCGTCCAGGTGCTCTCGAACAGCGCCCGGCTAAACCGGCAGGCGAAGCGCCTGCAGCGCGCCACGCCCGGCCTGTTCGACTCCGGCTATTTCGTCCTCTCGGCACTCGACGGTGCCCGGCCGCGGGCGCGCGAGCGCACCGCGACCGCCATCGACCTGAGCGGCGGCGGCCAAGCGGCGGCGATCCTGGTGATCTCCCGCTTCACCTTCAACTCGCCCGGCTCGATCGCCCTCAACAAGCGGCTCCAGGTCGAGGCCGACGATCTGGGCCGGGAAGCGGGCCTCGAAACGGGCGTCGCCGGGGGGGCCGCCCAGCTCAACGACTACAGTCATGTCACCCGCGAGCGGATTCCCTACGTCGTCGCCGCGATCACCCTCGCAACCTTCCTCGTCCTTGTCTTGGTCCTTCGCGCCCTTCCCCTGGCCGCGATCGCGGTCGGTCTCAACCTGGCGACGGTCGCGGTCGCCTTTGGCATCCTCACCCTGCTCTTCAACCTGCCCGAAGACTGGCCGCTCGGCGGGCGCACCTATGTCGACGCCGTCGGGGCGACGGCGATCTTCGGCGTCGTCTTCGGCCTCTCGATCGACTACGCGGTCTTCCTCCTGGTGCGGATGCGGGAGAGCTATGTCCGCGATGGCGACAACGCCGCCGCGATCGAGTTCGGCCTGGAACGGACCGCGCGCGTGATCACTGGCGCCGCGGCGATCATGATGGCCGTCTTCGTCGCCTTCGCCGGAGCGCCGATCGCCACCGTCAGCCAGCTCGGGGTCGGCCTGACGGTGGCGGTGTTGCTCGACGCGACGGTGGTCCGGATCGTCCTCCTGCCGGCGCTGATGCTGCTCCTCGGCGACCGGGTCTGGTGGCTGCCGCGTCGCCTCGAGCGGCTGTTGCCCAAGCTCAACGTCTAGCCGGTCGGCAAATATGCCCGGATGCAACGCGTTGACTTCGAGTTAAGCCAGGCAGGGCCGCATGCGTGGCGGCTGGTCGCTCGGATACGATTCGGCAGCTTGTTTTCCCGGTATGGAGGCGGGGGAACCGCAAGCGACGATCCGTGGCTGCTAATTCCTTAGGCGAGGAGAAAAGCCCGGCGAAAGCCCGGGGGATCACCCCCGCGCGAATTGCGGCCATTGCGGCCCTGGCCATCGTCGTAATCGCCCTCGCTGTCGTCCTCCTCGGTGGCGGTGGCGGCCACAAGTACAAGCTCGTCTTCCAGAACGCCGCCCAGCTCGTGCCCGACAACCAGGTGCTCATCGGCGGCTCGGCGGTCGGCTCGGTCGAAAGCATCAGCCTCACCGACGACAACCTTGCCGAGATCGAAGTCAGCGTCGACCAGGAACTGCACGAGGGCACGACCGCGGTGATCCGCGCCACCTCGCTCTCCGGCGTCGCCAACCACTACATCTCGATCAGCCCCGGTCCGAACAGCAGCCCGGCGCTCGACGACGGCGCGACGCTCGGCCTCGGGTCGACCACGACCGAGGTCGACCTCGACCAGTTCCTCAACACCTTCCCGACGCCGGTGCGCCGTGCCCTGGGCCAGTTCATTCGCGGCAGCGCCGAACAGTTCTCCCACCGCGGCAAGGATGCCAACCAGACCTTCAAATACTTCGGCCCGGCGCTGAACCGGGCATCCGCCTTCACGCGGGAACTGAACGCCGACCAGGGCCTGCTCGAACGGTTCGTCGTCAGCTCCAGCAAGCTCTCCACCACGGTCGCCCAGCGCGGCACCGAGCTCTCCAGCGCGATCTCCAACGCCAGCACCGCCTTTGGGGCGATCGCCGAAAAGAACGAAGCGCTCGATCAGACGTTGCGGCTGCTGCCGCCGTTCATGCGCCAGAGCAACACCACCTTCGTCAACCTGCGCGCCGCTCTCGACGACCTCGACCCGCTGGTCGAAACGGCGAAGCCGGCGACCAAGAACCTGGCACCGTTCCTGAGCGAACTGCGCCCGGTTCTCTCCAAAGCCGTGCCGGTCTTCAAGAATCTCCGCCTCAGCGTCAACCGCGAAGGCTTCGCCAACGACTCCGCCGAAACGCTCGGCTTTCTGCCGGCGGTGCAGGAACGCTCCTCCAGAGCCTTCCCGCACGCCGAACAGGCGATTGCCGACTTCCAGCCGACGCTCAACTTCGCCCGCGCCTACACGCCGGACATCTTCAACGGCCTCGGCAAGCTCGGCCAGGTCACCGGCTACTACGACGGCAACGGCCACTACGCCCGCGCTGGATTCATTCTCAATCTGTTCAAACGCAACAGCGGCAGCAGCAAACTGGAACCGATCACCCCCAGCGAACAGTTCAACGCCTTTGGTAGCTCGGCCGCCGTTCGCCGCCCCTGCCCCGGCGGCGGCACCCAGTCCGCGCCCGACCACTCCAACCCGTACACCGAACCGCCCTTCGCCGGTTCCGGCGTTAGCCCCTCGTCCGCCTGCGACCCGGCCGACGCGCCACCCGGACCATGAGGAAAGGGCTTCTCGCAATCGGGTTGGTCGTCGCGGTCGTGGTTGTCGTCGTGCTGATCGGCGGCGGCGGCAACAGCGGTGGCTACGTCGTCCGCGGCATCTTCGACAGCGGTGGCTTCATGGTCTCGGGCGAGGAAGTGCGGGTCGCCGGCGCGACCGTCGGCGAAATCGAATCGGTCGGCGTGACGATGCCGGGTGAAGTCGACAGCTACAAGAACGGCAAGCCGCAGGTGGTGCCGGGCAAGGCCGTGATCGCGATGAAGATCGAAGATCCCGGCTTCCAGGACTTCCGCAAAGACGCGAGTTGCCTGATCCGGCCGCAGTCGCTGATCGGCGAGAAGTTCGTCGACTGCACGCCCACCTTGCCGCGCGCCCCGGGCTCCAAGCCCGCCCCGGAACTGAAGCAGATCCCCGACGGCAAGCCGGGCGCCGGCCAGTACCTGCTGCCGTTGGAGAACAACAGCACCAGCGTCGATCCGGACCTGATCAACAACATCAACCAGCTGACCTACGCGCAGCGCTTTCGCTTGATCCTCAACGAACTCGGCGCCGGCCTCGCCGGCCGCGGCGAAGACATCGAGGAAGCCGTCAAGCGCGCCAACCCGGTGCTGCGTGACGCCGACCGCGTCTTCGGCATCCTCAACTCTCAGCGCGACCAGCTGACCCGGCTCGCCTCCGACTCGGAGGAAATCCTCGGCCCGCTCTCGCGGCAGCGCAGCAACGTCGCCGGTTTCTTCGCCAACGCCGGCGCCGCCGCCCAGGCCAGCACCGAAAAGGGCCCCGCGCTGGAAGCATCGCTGCAGAAGCTTCCTGCCTTCCTGCGTGAGCTGCGCCAGACGATGGGCAGCTTCGAATACTTCTCCAAGGCCGGCACCCCAGTGGCCGAATCGCTGGCCAAGGCCGCCCCGGCCCTGACCCAGGCGACCCGCGCCCTGACTCCCTTCTCGGCCGCTTCGACCGTCTCCCTGAAGTCGCTCGGCGCGAGCGGCGAGGTAGCCGGCCCGAAGCTCCGCGCCGCCGATCCGGTCGTCTTGAAGCTCCGCGACCTCGCCACCAGCGGCGCCGACCCGACCACCGAACTGGCTCAATTCCTGGTCAGCACCAGGAAGACGAAGGGCTTCGATGGCCTCGCCGACCTGATCTACAACAGTGCCGCGTCCAGCAACGAATTCGATCAGTACGGTCACTTTGCACGTACGCTCGTCACGCTGACGAACTGCAACCTCTACTCGACCGCTCCAACCAGCGGTTGTTCCGCGAATTTCAACGGCCCCGGTTCCAGCGCGTCGGCGTCTGCCTTTGATTCTGCGGCGGCATTTGCGCGGATTCAAGAAGAACTAGCTGGTCACAGCGGCGGGACTGCTGCGAGCGCGAGCGCAGTCACCCCTCCGGTCCACGCCCAACGGGCACCTGCGCCCAACGCCCCGAGCCTCGGCGAAAGCAAGCAACTCGGCGCCAAGACGAAGCCCGCCGCGCCGCAACGTGCCCTCCTCGACTATCTCCTGGGACCATGAGGAACCGCGGCGGCATACAGGGAGTCGCGAGCAGCCCGGTGATCGTCGGTGCGGTCACGGTCCTGGTCGTGATCGTCGCCGTCTTCCTCGCCTACAACGCCAACAACGGCCTTCCCTTCGTCTCCACCTACAACCTCAAGGCGCGGGTGCCCAACGCCAACGCGCTGGTCAAAGGCAACGAGGTGCGGATCGGTGGCTCACGGGTGGGCGTGGTCAAGGAAGTCAAGCCGGTGCAGATCGGCAACGGCGCGATCGCCGCCGAACTCGACCTCAGCCTCGACAAGGGCGCCGAACCGATCCCGGCCAACTCGACGATGATCATCCGACCCAAATCGCCGCTCGGCCTCAAGTACCTGCAGATCGTCCCCGGCGATTCCCGCAAGGGCCTGGCGGCGGGCGAAACCATCCCACTTTCCGCCGCCCGCCCGGAACCGGTCGACATCGACCAGTTCTTCGACATGTTCGACGAAAAAACCCGCACGGCGATCCAGCGCAACAACGCCGGCTTCGGCAACGCCTTCGCCGGGCGCGGCCCGCAGATCAACGCCGCCCTCGGGGCCCTGCGCAGCTTCGCCGAACACGGCCAGCCGGTGCTGCGCTCGTTGGTCGAACCGAGCACCAACTTCGGCGGCTTCTGGGAAGCGCTCGAGGACCTCTCGGCCACGGTCGCCCCGGTCGCTGAGCAGCAGGCGAGCATGTTCGTCGCCCTCGACCGCACCTTCGCTGCTTTTGCCCGCGTCTCCCGCCCGTACATCCAGGAAACGATCGAAAAAGGAGCGCCGACCCTGGAATCGGTGACCGCCGACCTGCCGGCGCTGCGACCCTTCTTCCGCGATTCGGGCCGCTTCTTCACCGCGCTCAAGCCCGGCGCCCGCGCCCTGGGCGAAACCTCGCCGACGATCAACGCCGCCCTGCGCGCCGGCATCCCCGCTCTCAACCGCTCGCCGGCGCTGTACGCGCAGCTGCCCCCGACGGCCGAAGCGCTGCTCGATTTCCAGGGGGGAGCGGGCGTCTTCAACGGCCTCGAACTGCTCACCGACACCAATGAAGTGCTGGCTCCGACGATCAAGTACATCGCCCCCGCCCAGGTCACCTGCAACTACCTCAGCCTCGTCTTCAACAACATCGCCGATGCATTCAGCGAATCGAACGGCAACGGCAACTGGTTGGGTGCGATCTCTTATGAGCCGCCAACCGGAGTGAACAACGAGGTGTCTCCTTCATCGGCGCCGGCCAACGGGCCCGAGGTGAAGAATCATCTCCACTTCAACCCGTATCCCAAAACTGGGCAGGACGGGACCTGCGAAGCGGGCAACGAGCGCTATGCGGCAGGCAAGACCGTGATCGGCCGCGCGTCTGAACTCTGGGGCACGACGACGCGGGAAGGCGAAGGCTGATGGGACGCCTGCCGGAGCGCGATACCAGGGTCGGGGCCACCGACAGTCGCTTCAAGTGGCGGCCGAGCAACGCCGCGATCGCTGTGATCTTCATCCTCGTCTTCACCGTCGGCCCCTACCTGGCCTTCACCAAACACGTGCCCTTCACCGGCTACGGCTACACGCTCAACGCGACCTTCTCCAACGGCGTCAACATCTCGACCA
The DNA here is from genome assembly GCA_963824705.1 of uncultured Solirubrobacterales bacterium. Taxonomy (GTDB): domain Bacteria; phylum Actinomycetota; class Thermoleophilia; order Solirubrobacterales; family 70-9; genus VRUE01. The sequence goes on along the minus strand of CAWGQE010000003.1, from coordinate 30,242 downwards.
ACTCGCCGGTGCGGATCGCCGGGGTCGACGTCGGCAAAGTGATCGAAGTCGGCCGCGACGGCAATAACACCAAGGTCACCTTCACCGTCGACGGCAAGGGCCGGCCGATCCACGACGACGCCTTCGCCGACATTCGCCCGCGGATCTTCCTCGAGGGCAACTTCTTCATCGACCTCGACCCCGGCAGCCCCAGCGCGCCGGAGATGGACAGTGGCGCGACGATCCCGGTCAGCCACACCTCGACCGGCGTCCAGCTCGACCAGATTCTCACCGCGCTGCAGTCACCCGTGCGCGCCGACCTCAGCCGCCTGCTGGAGAGCTTCGGAACGGCGCTCAACCGCAAGCCCACCGCCGCCGAAGACGCCACCCAGCTGCCAGAGGTGAAGGGCAAGACCGGCGCCGAAGGCCTCAACGGCGCCTTCAAATACGGCGGCGACGCCGGTCGCTACAGCGCCCAGGTCAGCAACGCTCTCCTCGGCACCAGTCCCGGCGACCTCTCCCGTCTGGTGGCCGGCACCGGGCGCGCCTTCGGTGCGCTCGCCAGGCACGAAGCCGATCTGCAGGGTCTGATCGTCAACTTCGACACCTTCACCGGCGCCCTCGCCGCCCAGTCGAAGAACCTCTCGGCGACGGTGGAACAGCTGGCGCCGACGCTGCGGATCGGCCGCAAGTCGCTGGCCAGCCTCAACAGCACGCTGCCGCCGTTGCGCGCCTGGGCGATCGAGTTCCGGCCGGCGGTCGCCGAGCTGCCCGCCCTGATCTCCGCGGCGAAACCGTGGCTCGCGCAGGCCAGGCCGTTGCTCTCGGGCAAGGAGGCCGGCGGCGTCGCCAGGCTGTTGCAGGAATCGGCGCCCGGGCTCTCCGCCGCTGCGCAGGCCGGCAAAGCGAACACGATCCCGCAGAGCAACCGGATCAGCCTCTGCACCAGCAGGGTCTTCGTGCCGACCGGCAACGAGACGATTGAAGATCGCTTTCAGACCGGGCCCAACTACCGTGAGTTCTTCTACTACCTCGCCAATTTCGCTGGCTGGGGTCAGAACTTCGATGGCAACGGTCCTTATCTGCGCCTCCAGCCCGGCGGCGGGAACGTTCTTGTGAAACAGGAAAATCCATCGGGCAACCTGACTACCGATAAACAGGATTGGGCGCACACGATCGCGGCGCCTCTTGGCGTACAGCCCCAACTGGGCGGTCGCCCACCGAAGAAGCCCGAAGTGCGCTGCTCGACCCAGCCTGTGCCCAATGTCAATGGCAGGCTCGGTCAAGTCGGTGCGCCCAGCCTGACGGCGGTGAGTCCATGAGTGAGCGGGAGCCCAAAGTGAGTCGCCTGCGCCACCTCCGCGCTTCGCTCTCGCGGCAGTCGCGCGGTCGCGGCAAAGACTCGATCGCGATCGTCATCCTGACCCTGCTCGCGATCGTGATGACGCTGTGGATCTTCACCCAGCAGAAAGCCTCGCTGCCCTCGTGGGCGCCCTTTGTCGGCGAAGACTTCGTCCACCTCAGCGCCGACTTCAGCGACGCCCAGGCGGTCACCCCTGGCCAGGGCCAGGCCGTGGTTATCGCCGGCATCCAGGTCGGCAAGATCTCCTCGGTCGACCTCGAAGACGGTCACGCCGTGATCGGCATGGACATCGAGCCCAAGTACCTGAAGCTGATCCATCCCAACGCCAGCCTGCTGCTGCGCCCGAAAACCAACCTCAACGACATGACCGTCGAGATCGAACCCGGCAGTGGCGGCGAACACGTCGAAAGCGGCTACCGTTTCCCGCTCTCGCGCACCGAACCGAGCATCCAGTTCGAAGCCTTCCTCTCGACCCTCGACACGGACACGCAGCAATATCTGCAGCTGCTCGTCGCCGGCGGCGCCCAGGGCATCGGCGGCCGCGGCCGCCAGCTCTCCGGCGCCTTCCGTCGCCTCCAGCCCTTCTCCCACTACGTCGCCGACCTCAACCGGGCCGTCGCCCAACGCCGCGTAGCGCTGGCCCGGGTGATCCACGACTTCGGCCTCTTGACGACCGAACTGGGCCGCCACGACTCCGACCTCGAACGTTTCGTCAGCGCCTCCAAGGGTGCTCTCGGCAACTTCGCCAATCAGCAGCAGGCGATCCAGGAATCGCTGGTCGAGTTCCCCTCCACCCTCACCGCCCTGCGCTCGGCGCTGGCAAGCTCCGACCGGTTCTCGACCGCGGCTCGCCCGGCCCTCACTGGCCTGATTCCACAGGCACAGGCGTCGGTACCCGCCTTCAAGGCCAACGAGCAGCTCTTCAAGCAGACGACGGCGCCGATCCGCGACCAGATCCGCCCCTTCACCCGCCAGGTTCGTCCCGTGCTGACCCACCTCAACGAAGGGTCGTCGGATCTCAATACGTCGGTGAGCGAATTCGGCACCTCGCTGGGGGCGATCAACAGCCTCCTCAACGAGCTTGCCTACAAGCCGAAGGGCAGCAGGCAGAGCTTCCTCTTCTACCTACCCTGGCTCAACCACGATCTCAACGCAACCTTCAACCTGGCCGATGCTGGCGGGCCGATCGGCCGCGGCTTGGTCATGATCTCCTGTAACGGCTCGAGCCTCCTCAATGGGTTCGCCAGCGCTGGTCACCCATATCTGAAGACGTTCCAACAGGGAGCCCGACTTCCAGCGCCAAAGGAACTTCCCCCGGTCCCTCCCGACCCGTCCCTCCCGACCATTTCCTGCGGCCCGGAATCTGAATAGTGAGCAAGCGAGCCCCAAGCACCGCGCAGCTACTGGTAATCGCCGGCTTCGCCCTGTCCTGCTTCGGCATCCTGCTCTTCCTCTGGATCACCTTCGGCGGGCCGACGCCGTTCAAGGCCAAGTCTTACGAGATCAAGGTTCCCTTCAACGAGGCGACCCAGCTCGCCCAGCAATCCGACGTGCGGATCTCGGGCGTCTCGGTCGGCAAAGTGCAGAACATCGAAGAGTCCCCCGACGGCCAGCAGGCCCAGGCGACGCTCGACATCGACGACAAGTACGCGCCGCTCCCCCAGGGCACGCGGGCGATCCTGCGCACCAAGACCCTGCTCGGCGAGACCTATGTCGAACTGACCCCCGGCAACGCCGACGGCCCCCAGCTGCCCGACGGTGGCACGCTCTCCAGCGCCAACGTCGCCGAATCGGCGCAGCTCGATGAGATCTTCCGTACCTTCAATCCGCGCACGCGCGCAGCCTTCCAGGAATGGATGCAGGAAGGGGCCGTCGCGATCGCCGGCCGCGGCCAGTCCTTCTCCAACGCCCTGGCCGAGCTCGAACCGTTCTTCTCCGAATTCGACAAGGTCTTCCGCGTGCTCGACACGCAGCGGGTCGCGGTCAAGCAGCTCTTCAGCAACGGCGCCGTCGCCCTTCACGCCCTGCGCGGTCGCCAGGGTGAGCTGGCCGGCTTGATCCGCAATTCCAACGCCGTCTTCCAGACGACCGCCGCTCGCGACCGCGACATCGAAGCGCTGTTCCGGGCCTTCCCGACCTTCGAGGACGAACAGAAGCTGACCTTCAACCGGCTCAAAGAATTCGCCCTCAACTCCGATCCTCTCTTCCGCCAGCTCGTCCCGGCGGCCAAGCAGCTCTCGCCGACCCTGGTTGCCTTCTCCAATCTGGCGCCGCAGGCAAAGGGCCTCTTCGAAGGGCTGGAAACGGTGATCGACCGCGCCCCCAGCGGCTTCCCCGCCCTGCGCAAATTCCTCCGCGGCGACTTTCCCGTCCTGCTGCGGGCGCTCGACCCGTTCCTACGCAACCTCAACCCGATTCTCACTGGACTTGGCCTTTACAAAAATGAGGTCACTGGACTGCTAGGAAACGGCGCCTCGGCCTTCAACGCCGTTCACCTAAGCTCGCAGGGCACGCAGGTTCACTACCTGCGTGCGCTAGGCCCGTTCATCCCCGATTCGTTGGCTACCTATCCCCAAAGACTGACGGCTAACCGAAACAGCGCCTATAGCCAGCCGGGCGCCTACAACCGCCTGGCCAAGGGTCTGCTCAACTTCGACACCCGTCAGTGCAGCTCAGGAATCACCGCGACCCTCGACTCCAATACTCCGAACGAAAAAGCATTCAACGAAAGGACCGAAGGCGACGTCGCCAAGGCGACCGACTTCTTCAACCGGCTCAAGCAGTTCGCCTTCGGCGGCCAGGACAGCTCATCAACGATCCCCGCCCCTGGCTGCGAACCGCAGGCGCCCTTCCAGCCGATCTACGGCAGCGGTCCGGCGACGAGTTACCAGCACACTTTCGAACAGGGCAAATAGCTAGCCAGGGCGAGCGGGGGATTGCCTCGGTGATGAAGGGGCGTGCCGGTGAACAGGGAGAAGGCGAGCTGACAGCGGGCCTCGGCATCGCCCCCGTTGTGGCCCCGTCGGCAACTCAGGCAGAGGGCGGCGGATCTGCAGTGAAAAGACCCAGCACGACTCGCTCGGCCAGCAGCTCGTCATCGGGCTCGTAGCCATAGAGCTGCGTGATCAGCCCTTCGACTGCCCCGACGAAGGCCAGCGCCATCGTGCGAGGCGGCGGACCACCGGAGATCGTGCCGTCATGGCGGGCGGCGGCAATCAGGTCGCCGCAGAGGGCAAGGAGCCTCTCATAAGCGGCCTCGACGGCGGCACCGACGGGATGATCGCGACCGCCGAACTCGACGCGCAGGGAGACGAGCACCCGGGCGATGTCGCGACGGCAGTAGACGGCGTGGCCGCGGGCGAGAGCGAGCAGCGCCTGCAGCGGGTCCGTCATCGCCATGGCGGGGCCGGCCACCTCCGCCAGCCAGCCCTCCGAGACCCACTCGACCACGGCTAGGGCAAGCTCCTCCTTGCCGGCGAACTGGTGGTAGATGGCGCCACGGGTGTAGCCGGCCTCGGCAGCAACGCGCTCGAGCACGAGGTTGCCGTAGCCATAGCGAGAGATCCCGCGAGCGGCGGATTCGAGCAAAGCGGCACGGCTGCGAGCACGGCGCTCATCCTGACTTACATGCACGCATGTATGTTAACTTAGCCACCATGGCACGCGGAGTCGACTCTCCCGGGCGGGCGATCCAGGCAATGGGCTGCGGGCATGTGGCCTGGGCGCTCTTCGCCTATCGAAAGCCGCTTGCGGAGCTGGCAAGGGAGGGGAGGATCGCCGACTCGGTAGGAGACGGCATCTTTCAGCGAGCCCACTCCCAAGACGGCCGCGCGGCGGCGTTCTGGTTCCTCTTTGCGGCGCCGATGATGGGCTTGCTCGGCCATCTGATCGAGGCCGCGGAGGAGCGCGGGGACGCCCGAGCGCTGCGACGAAGCGGCCGGGCCGTGATCGGGCTCGGCGCGGTCAGCTCTGCTTTCATACCGCGTTCGGGCTTTCCCGCCGTGCCGCTGATCGGCTGGTGGATGATCCGGCGTAGTCATCGCCTTTGACACAGGCATGAACTGTGCCTTCCCGAAGCGACGCCATAGGGCCATGGCAGCAGCCAGAGTCGCGAGGAAGCGCCAGCTCGGCTACGTGCTCAAGCGACGAATCGCCGCGCTCGATCCCGAGAAGGACCACGAGGAGGTGGCCAGGCTCACGCTCGAGGTGTTCTACGGCGAGCCAAACAACGGGGTGCACGCCACCTATCTGATCGGGTTTTCGCGCCAGGTGGCTGTGCCCAGCATCGCCCGCGTCATCTACCGGGTGGTGGCGGCGACAACCTATACAGACGACGGGCGCCGAGTCGTCGACGGCTTCTTCGAGGACTGGGCCACGCGCTGGTTCCCGCGTCGCGCCAGACTCCCCCTGGGACGGCAGGTCCTGCTCGCCCTGATGGACGATGACCTATGCGCCGCGCTCCGCCCCGAGGCACCGAGCAAATATGTCGAGCGGCTTGTCCCGGACGAGCGCCCGAGCCTTCTCCCCGCTCATGCTCGTCGGCCCAATTCGAAGCGATCGCTCGTGGCTGGACTATTTCGGTCGCCACAAGCAAAGAAAAGGGGCGGCCTCTCGGCCGCCCCTTTTCTGGCTTTGTCCTGAGACGAAGCCCTATGTCCTGCGTAACTAGCCCTTGGGCGTGCAGGGTACGGCTAGTCCGCCTTTGAGGTTGAACGCGGCGTCCTGCCCCGGCGTGTGCGCTTCGTTTTTGAAGATGGCACTCGGGACGTTCACCTTGAAGACCCCGTCCGGGCATTTGGCTTCGAAGTAGCCGACCTTCTTGCCCTTGTAGGAGTAGGTCTTGCCCAGCTTGAAGCTGAAGCTGAGCGCGGAGCCGCTGCCACCGGCGATGACCGGGACTTTCGCGACCGAGTGGAGGCCGGTTCCTTTCCTGGAGATGGTCACGGTGGTGACGATCGCCGTCGGCGCCGGCACGGTGATGAAGGTGTGGATCAGCAGCGTGACCTTTCCGCCCTTTTCGCCGCCGTTGAAGACGAGCAGCGGGCTCGGGACTTTGATCGGTTTCTGTTCGGGGAAGGCGATCTCGGCTTCCGCCTTGCCTTCGCCGAGGAGCGTGTTGCCGCAGGCGGCTTTCGCGGCCTTGGTGTCACGCGCCTCGAGCTGGCCCGCTTTGCAGACCGGGTAGCCCTTGACGTTGACTTTCACGTCCTTGTCGATGTCGACGACCGTTTCCCTGAATGCGGGCGGGTGGGTCCCGTCGCTGGTCGAGATTTTGCCGAAGAGGTTCGCGACGACCGGCGTGTACTTGGTCTTCGACAGTGCCTTTGGCGAGGTAGTGCCGCCGAAGGTGGCGACCAGATCGCCCGCCCGAAGCGTGGTGCTGACCGCGCTCGCGACGGCTGCTACGCCCAGCGACAGCACTGCTGCCAGGGCGAGTGCCAACATCAAGTTTCTACGCATGCTCTTCTCTCTCCTTTTGCCCCTGCCCGTCTGAGCGGAAGGCGTTTTGAAGCACGATTCGATGCCTCCGCTGGCAAAACTACCAGCCCTGGCCTCTTCTTAAACCCCTGCTTTACGGCAAAAGAGCGCCTTAACGGAGCGGGAGTCAGCCCTCTAGCATCGAGAGGCGCACCCGCTCGCGCTCCTCTGCGGCTCCCTCGGGACCCAGGAACGGCAGCGTGATCCAGAACATCAGGTCGGGAAGGCGGCTGGGAAGGCGGGCGGAAGCGCCGTGGAGGATCTCGCTGTAGAGCAGCTCGTTGATGCCGCCGGCGAGCGAGAGCGAGGTGATGCCCGGCAGCTCGACCGAGGTCTCGGCCCGGCCGGCGTCGAGAAACCCGGTGAACTGGCGTAGCGCGGCGTCGCGCCGGGCAAGCGCCTTCGGCCCCGCGGCGAGCACCTCGACGATCGCGAAACGGCCCTCGTCGGGATGCTCGGCGAGGTGCTTGAGCAGCTCCGCCAAGCCCGCCGCGACGCGCTCGGCCCAGGGCGAGCCGGGCTTGGACTCGAATCCCCGCGCCGTGTCGCCGAGCAGGTTGCCGAGCAGGACGTCGTAGGCGGCGAGGAAGCAGTCCTCCTTGCTGGCGAACAGCTCATAAAAGGTCTTTCTCGAAACGCCGGCGACGCCGATCACGTCGACCACGCGCGTCTCGGGGTAGCCGCGCTCGGCGACGACCTCGATCATCGCCTGCAGAATCCGCCGCTGCTGGGACTCCGTCACCGCCTCCCGCGGTAGCCCGTGACGGCCCCGGGGCAGCCGCTCGTTCAACTTAGCGGTGCGTCTACCGGTAGCCACACCACGACTTTAAAGCACCTCTGGTTCTCCGCCAATCCAGATCACCTGGTCGCGGCTCGGACCGACGCCGACCAGGCGGATCGGGACGTCGACGAAATCGGCGATGAAGTCGAGGTAGGCCCGCGCCTGGGCCGGCAGCTCGGCCTCGCTCCGGCAGGCGGTCAGGTCGGCATCGAAGCCGGGCAGCTCCTCATACTCGGGCTCGGCCGAGTGGAGGATCGACTGGTGGTAGGGGAAGGCCTCGAAGACCGCCCCCTCGCGCGAGCGGTAGCGCACCGCGACCTTCAGCGGGCCGATCCCGCTGAGCACGTCGAGCTTGGTGATCGTCAGCGCGCTCATGGTGTTGAGGCGGACGGCGTAGCGCAGGGCGACCAGGTCCATCCAGCCGCAGCGTCGCTCGCGCCCGGTCGTCGTCCCGTACTCGTGGCCGCGCTCGAGCATGTGATGACCCACCGCGTCGTCGAGCTCGGTCGGGAAGGGCCCGGCGCCGACCCGGGTCGCGTAGGCCTTGGCGACCCCCCAGACCTCGTCGATGTCTGCTGGACCGATGCCCGCTCCGACGGTCGCGGCGCCGGCGATCGGGTTGGAGGAGGTGACGAAGGGATAGGTGCCGTGGTCGAGGTCGAGCAGGGTCGCCTGGGCGCCCTCGAAGAGAACCGTGCGGCCGTTGTCGAGCTCTTCCCAGCAGAGGCGGGCGGTGTCGGCGATGTGGGGCTCGAGCCGGTGGCCGTAGGCGGTGAACTCCTCGGTCATCGCGTGCAGGTCGAGGCGAGGATCGGGGGCGGCGGCGACCGATTGGTCGGCCCCCTCGCGCGCCCCCTCGCCGGCCTCCTTGCGCAGTTTGCGCCGTTGCACGGAGAGCTCGCGCAGCGCCTGCTGCTTGGGCTCGAGCGCCGTCATGATCTTCTTGCGCAGGATCTTCTCGTCGAGCAGGTCCTGCACCCGGATGCCGAGTCGCAGCGCCTTGTCGGCGTAGCAGGGACCGATGCCACGCCGCGTGGTGCCGATCGAGAGCTTGCCCAGTTTCACCTCTTCCGCCGTGTCGAGCAGCACGTGGTAGGGCATGATCAGGTGGGCGTTGGCGGAGATCCGCAGGTTGCCGACGTCGATGCCGCGGCGCTTCAGCCCGTCGATCTCACCGAGCAGGATGGCGGGGTCGAGCACGACCCCGTTGCCGATCGCGCAGATCTTGTCCGGATAGAGGATGCCGGAGGGGATCAGGTGGAACTTGAACTCCTCGCCGTCGCGGACGATCGTGTGGCCGGCGTTGTTGCCGCCCTGGAAGCGCACGATCGCACTGGCACGGTCGGCGAGCAGGTCGACGACCTTCCCCTTCCCCTCGTCGCCCCACTGGGCGCCGACTATGACGATTCCGGGCATACCGCCGGAGATTGTGCCTGGTTCTACGCTCCGACCGCGCGCGCCTGCTCGCGACGGTCCGGCCCGAAGAGGGGCAGGGGGTCGTCGCAGATCTCGATCAGGCGTGAGACCGTGCGCGATCCGATCTGGTCCTCGAGCTGCTTGCGCCCTTCCTCGACGTCCCGTGCGGCGTTGCTGGTAACCAACATCGAGCGCTGGTTCTCGTAGCGCTCGTTGACCAGCGCGTAGAGCTGCTCGACCACCCAGTCGGTGTGGCGCTCGGAGCCGAGATCGTCGATATAGAGGAGGTCGACGGAGGTCAACCGCCTGAAGAAGGCGTCGTAGGCGTCCTCGGATTCGGTCGCCTGGTAGGTCTGGCGGATCTGCGTCAGCAGCTTCGGCGTGAAGTAGACGGCGACCGTTCGCCCGGCGGCCAGCGCCGTCTTCGCCGCCAGCATCCCCAGCGTCGTCTTACCGGTGCCGGTGTTCCCCATCAGCCACATCCCCTTGCCCGCCGCGAGGTTCTCGTCGAGGTCGTCGACGAAGCTCTGCACCGCGTTGACGACGTGGCGGGTGCTCATGTCGCGCACCATGTCGCTGACCGGCGGACGGTCGAAGGAGACGCCGCGGTAGCGCGGCGGGATCGCCGAGGCGACTCCGCGGATCCGCCCCCGTTTCAGCCGCGGCTCGCGACACTCGCAGGCGCGGGCAACGTCTTCGGGGCCGAGAATCCAGCCCGAGCCGTCGCAGACACCCAGCGGACAGGCCACTTCGGCGAACGGCTCGCTGCGCGGGATCGCGGGCATCAGAACTCAGGCCCGACGCCGGCGGCTTCCTCGAGTGGCGGCCCTTCTCCCGCCGGCTGCTCGACCGGCCGCTCGTGGCCGGAGAAGTCGGCGAATTTGGGGAAGCGGTCGAGGAAGACGAGCTTCGGCGAGCCGATCGGCCCGTTCCTATGCTTGGCGATGATCACGTCGGCCAGCCCGTCCGGCTCGTCTTCGGGGTCGCGGTAGTAGTCCTCGCGGAAGAGGAAGGCGACCAGATCCGCGTCCTGCTCGATCGATCCCGACTCGCGCAGGTCCGACAGCATCGGCTTCGGCGGGCTGCGCTGCTCGGGTGCGCGGGAGAGCTGGGAGATCGCCAGCACCGGCACCTCGAGCTCGCGGGCGAGGATCTTCAGGCCGCGGCTCATCTGGCCGACCTGCTCGACCCGGTTGGCGCGCATGTCGTCGGCTCGCATCAGCTGCAGGTAGTCGACGATGATCAGTCCGAGCCCGCCCTGGTCCTGGGTCTGCGCGTGCAGCCGCCGCGCCTTCGCCCGCAGGTCGAGCAGACCCAGGTCGGAGGAGTCGTCGAACCAGAGCGGCGCCTCCTCGAGCTCGTTGCAGGCCCGCACCACCTTCGGCCAGTCTTTCTGCGCGACCTGTCCCTTGCGCAGCTTGTCGCCGGAGATCCGCGCCCGGCAGGCGATGAAGCGCTGGGCCAGCTCCACCTCCGACATCTCGAGCGAGAAGAAGGCGACCGGCATTCCCCGCTTCACCGCCACGTTCTCGGCGATGTTGGCGACGATCGCGCTCTTGCCCATCGCCGGCCGCGCGGCGACGATGATCAGGTTGCCGGGCTGGAAGCCGCCGGTGATCGCGTCGATGTCACGGAAGCCGGAGGGGGTGCCGGTCAGCTCGAGCTCGCCGGTCGAGAGCTTCTCCAGACGGTCGACCTCGTCGTGGAGGATCTCGGAGAGCTGGCGGAAGTCGCTCGCCTGCTCTTTATGGGCGACTTCGAAGAGCAGGCGCTCGGCGCGCTCGGAGAGCTCGCGCGGTTCGCCCTCGCGCTCGTGGACCCAGCCCTGAATCTCCTGACCGGCGCCGAGCAGCCGCCGCAGCAGCGAGTTCTGCTGGACGATCTCGGCGTAGTGCTTGGCGTTGCCGGCGGCCGGCACCTTCGCCGCCAGCTCGGAGACGTAGTGCTTGCCGCCGGCCTCCTCGATCTCGTTGCGCTGGACCAGCGCCTCGCTGACACTGAGCTCGTCGACCGGCTTGGAGGCGGCGTAGAGGTCTCGCGCGGCGCGGAAGATCGCCGCGTGCTTCTCCAGGTAGAAGTCCTCGCCGTTGAGCTTGACCTCGTCGATGACGCGGCTCAGCGCCGGCTCGGCGACCAGCATCGACCCCAGCACCGATTCCTCGGCCTCGATGTTCTGGGGCGGAACGTGGGTTGCGGAAGGCTGCGGCATCTCTCTCAGTGTCCGTCGTCGCCCGGCGGCAGAACCGGAGTCGCCAACGTAGCCAAGCGAGGCTGCCGCAGAGGACCAGAAGTCGCGGTTTGCGAAGGAATCCGTCGCCTCCCGGCACTTGCCGATGGCCCGCGACGGAGTCGTTGCAGAGATTTCTCAATCAGCGCGCCACCCGCGATGCCGAAACGTTTACGGTGCAACAATGGAGGCGATGAGAGAGAGCTGGACCGACGACCGGATGGACGACCTCAACGGGAAGGTCGACGGTCTGCACCTGGAGATGCGAACCGAATTCAGGGCTGTCCGCAGTGAGATGAAAGAAGAATTTGCTGCGGTTCGAGGTGAGATGAAAGCGGGGTTCGACAAGATCGACGAGCGCTTCCAGAGAATGGACCAGCGCTTGCTCGAGATCTATCGGATGATGTTCGGGTTCTGCGGTCTGATGCTGGCTGCCCTGATCGGGCTCCTGGCCACGCAGATCTAGAAGTCGGCCGGCGGGATCTCGCCCGCGGCCTCCTTTTGCCGCTCGCCGCGGCGCAGCATGCGCTGGGTGAGGATCGCGATGCTGAGGATCGCCGTTGCGCCGAGGCTGAGCTGGACGCTGAGCAGGCCCTCGCGGGTCCAGTAGACGTCGCGCAGGTCGAGCAGCAGCGCCGCCTCGTCGAACGTCAGGCCCATGCCGGCACCCATCGCAATCGCGAGGCGGTCTTCTTGGGCCTCGTCGCCGGTCAGCAGCGCCGCGGTGCCGGCGCTGAAGGCGAGCAGGATGCCCGGCACGAAGTGGTGGATGTGACGGCCGCCGACGCTGACCTCGCGGAACGGCCACCACTGGTCGCGAATGCCCCAGGTAGAAACCCGCACCAGCGCGAAGGAGCCGAGGAAGCCGGCAAGGACGTTGAACAGCACCGTCTCGCTGCGAGGGGTCGCCGCGTAGCCGCTCACCGCGACGCCGACCGTGTCCAGAGCCGCCGCCGGCGCTGCTTCGACCAGCGGCTCGCCGTTTTCACGCTCGTGCGTGCGACGTCGCAGCAAGCGCCCGAACTGTCCTACGAGGACCGTGCCGGCGCCGCCGAGGGCGACTGCCGCCAGACCCGCCGTCGCGCGCTCCGACCGCCCCCAGCGAAACCGCGTTCGCGCCCTGGCGCGACGGGTCAGGCGAGTTGGAAAGCGCAGCGAGGCCACCCGGAGGAGCCTAACGCCGCGAAGCCCAGCGCTCTTAGCTCTCCTCGGCGACGATCGTCTTCACTGAAGCGACCGTCCCGTCGGCGAGCTCGATCTCGACCATGTGGGTGCCAATCTCGCGGATCGGCTGCTCGAGCCGTACTTTGCGACGGTCGATGCGCAGATCGCGCGCCTCGCGGATCGCATCGACGATCTCCTTGGCGCCGACGGAGCCGAACAGTTTGCCGCCGTCGTCCGCCCGCTGATGGATCGTCAGCACGGTTTTGGAAAGTAGGGAGGCCGCCTGCTCTTCCCGCTCGGCGCGCAGCTTTTCGGCCTTTTCGGTTGCCGCCTGGCGCTGTTGCGCCTGCTCCAGCGCGCCCGGCGTGGCGGGAGCGGCGAGCTTACGCGGGATCAGGTAGTTGCGGAGGTAGCCGGGCGAGACATCGATCGGTTCGCCGCGCTGCCCGAGGCTCTCGACGTCCTCGAGGAGGATCGCCTGTGCCATCAGCGCTCTCCGACGTAGGGCAACAGGGCGATCTCGCGCGCCCGCTTCACCGCCACCGAGAGCTGCCGCTGGTGCTTGCGCGAAAGCCCGGTTACCCGCCGCCCGCGCGTCTTCCCCTTGTCGGAGAGGAAGCGCCGCAGCAGGTTGAGGTCCTTGTAGTCGACCGCCTCGGAATTGATCCGCGTGTATTTGCGCGGCCTGACACGGTCTGCCCCACGCCGTCCGCGGCGAGGCGCATCACCACTGTTTTCTCTAGGTCGGGCCATATGAGGCTCGCAATCCTACAGATGTGGCCGAGAGCAGCCCAGAACCCGCCATACGGTGTCCTCAGTCGCCCGAATAGCGCTGCTATTCGGGCTCCCTGCGTCCTTGTCTGGCGGCCCCTGGACCGCTCTCGGTATTCCTAAAAGGGAATATCGTCGTCGCTGCTGCCCCCGCCGGCACCGGCTGGAGCGGCATCGAAGTCGCTGGGATCGGCCGGCGTATCGCTCTGCGGGGTGAACCCACCGCCACCGTCGCCATTGCCGCCCCCGCCCCCACCGTCGCGCGAGCCGAGGAACTGGACGGAGTTGGCGACGATCTGCACTGCCTGCCGTTTGCCGCCGCCGTCTTTGGCCTCCCACTCGCGCCAGTCGAGGCGACCTTCCACTGCCACCGGGCGGCCCTTCGAGAGGTAGTTGGCGCAGTTCTCGCCCTGCGCCCCCCATACGGTCACGTTGAAGTAGTTGGGCTTGTCGACCCATTCACCGGTGGAGCCGTCCTTGCGACGGCTGTTGACCGCCACTCGCAGCTCGCAGACCGCCGTGCCGCCGCCGGTATGGCGAAGTTCGGGATCCTGGGTCAGGTTCCCGGTGATTACCACCACGTTGATGTTCGAAGCCGCCACGGCTCTCACTCCTCAAGATCGTTTATCGAGACACCAGTCTAAGAGTGTGGGCGGCGCAACTCTCCCCCTCGAAGCCGGAATCTGCGCGAAAAGAGGAACTAAGCGGCGGAGTCGCCGGGCTCGCCCTCGCCGCTCTCGGCCGGGGCTTCGGGAGCCTTGGGCTCGGCGGCGGGCTCAGGGGCCTCGGCTGCCGGCTCGGGCGTCTCAGCGACGGGCTCCGCCTCGGCGGGCGGCTCAGCAACGGCGACCGGAGCAGGCGCCTCGGGCGCGGCATCCTCGGCCACAGTTTCCGCGGGGACTGCCTGCGGTGCGCCCTGAGAAGGCCGCTCGCGCGATGCCGCGGGACCGGGGGCGCTGGTCGCCGGCGGTACCACCACGGGCGTGTCGGCGTCGACTTTGAAGATGCGGAAACGCAGCACCCCGTCGGCGATCTTCAGGTTGTGGTCGAGCTGCTCGAGCAGCTCGGTCGGCGCCTCGAAGCGGAACCAGCGGTAATCGGCCTCGTTGCGCTTGTTGATCTCGTAGGCCATCTTGCGCAGGCCCCAGACGTTCTCGTGCTTGAGCGTCCCGGCGGCCTCGATCTGGCTCTTCGCCTCGTTGGCGACAGCGTCGCGGGCCGCGGCATCCTGCCCCGGGTCCAGCATCAGAACCAGCTCGTATTCGCGTGGTGCGGCCAAAGCGGCGACGCACTATAGCGGCGGCCTTCGGGAGTGGGAGATGTCGGGTCCGCCTCCCGGCTCAACTTTTTCGGTGGGGCGGGGGTGATTGTCCGCGGATTCCGTCGGCGAAAAAGTACAAGCCGCCGGGAGGCGGACCCGACATCTCCATCAATGGGGCGCGAACTCGGCCGAGCCATCATCTGGCGGAATGGAAGCTTCTGGAGCAGCGGGCGCGGGCGGTGGTTCTGGGGCTGGGCTGGGTATCGGCGGAGCTTTCGAGTTGGGTGGTGGAGCAGGCCTGACCTCGTGCGCTGGCTGCCGTCTGGGATGCTGGTTTGGCTTGGACTTCGGAAGCTTCTTAACCGGCTTGGGCGTTTCGGGTTCAGCCACCGGCAGCGGAGCGGCCACCACACGAGGCAAGCCCACGTCAGCTGGCAAGGGTTCGGGAGCCGGCGGTCTTAGAAGGGCTGGAACAAGCTGCAGCGCAACGAAGGCGACAAGCACCACGGCAGCTCCTTTAGCCGCAAGCTGCCAACGAACGCGCAATCCCATGCAGTTACAAGCGCTCAGCCTGCGGAGTTCGCCCCCTGAAACCATGGAGAGGAGGAGCGGGAGTTGCCCTGCCGGAGCCTCGCGAAGCGGCTCCGCAGAGTAATTCTCACCGCGAAGCGGTCCAACATCGTGAGCGAAGCGAACCCCGGCTCCGGCAGGGCAACTCCCGCTCCTCCTAAGCGACAGCCTCACGAAGTTCAGCAATGTCCTTCAGCTGATCATCAACCCAGTCCCCAGGATTGCGCGAGTAGATGATCTCCTTGAGGTGCTGAGCCCGCAGCTTGCGCTCCTCGGGCTCCATCGTCAGCGCTCGGTGGATCGCGTCGGCCTGCTCCTGGATATCGAAGGGGTTGACCGAGAGGACGCAGTCGGCCAGCTCCTCGTGCGAGCCGGTGTTCTCGGAGAGCATCAGGACGCCGTCGCGGGTATTGACCGCCGGCGCCTCCTTGGCGACGAGGTTCATCCCGTCGAAGATCGAGTTGACCATCAGCAGGTCGAAGTGCTTGTAGCGGGCGACGGCCTCGGGGAAGTTCTCGTAGATCTTCAGGTCGATCGGCATCCAGTCGGTGGTGCCGTGCTTGTGGTTGACGACGGCGACCAGGGCCTCGATTTTCTCCAGATACTCGGCGTACTCCGGCACGTCCTGGCGCGATGGCTGCAGATGGGCGATGAAGGTGACCTTCTCGCGGAACTCCGGGTGCTGGGCGAGGAAGGTGTCGAAGGCGGTGAAGCCACGCAGCACGTTCTTGGAGAGATCGGCGCGGTCGACGCGGATGATCAGGTGCTCGCGGCGGCGCTCCAGCACCTCACGCTCCGCCGCCGCCACCTCGGGCGACTCTGCCGCGCGACGCAGCCGCTCGGCGTCGATCGAGAGGGGGTAAGCACGGGCCACGGTCTCCCCGCCGGCATGTCGCACGAGGCAGCGGTCGTAGTCGACGTCGACCTCGAGCAGCTCGTCGCAGCAGCGGATGAAGTTGATGCAGTAGGCGTGGGTGTGGAAGCCGATGATGTCGTTGGCGAGCATGCCGCGGAAGATCGCCTCGCGGATCCGCCCGGGCAGGATCCGCCAGCTGTCCGGCTGGGACCAGGGGATGTGGACGAAGTGATGCAGGAAGGCGTCCGGGCGCTCGGCACGGATCATTCCCGGGGCCGTGTAGAGGTGGTAGTCGTGGAGCATCACCAGCGGCCGCTCACGCCCCTCGATCTGGCCGAGGACAGCGCGGGCGATGTCTCTGTTGACGGTCTGGTAGCCGTCGTCCCAGGCGTCGCGCTCCTCCTGGCGGATGTCGGGAGCGTTGGAGAGGTCCCAGAGGTAGTGCTGGATGAACCAGAGGATCGGGTTGGCGATCACGTTGTAGAAGCCGTCGTAGGCGACGGGGTCGCTGCCGACCAGCAGCACCTTGTAGTCGATCCCGTCGATCGAGAGCTCCGCTGGCCCGCCGCGCTCCTCGGAGACGGCGACGTCCTCGTCGGTCATCGCCGAGGCGATCCAGAGCGCCTCCCGGTGTGAGACGAGCCCGGAGAGCGCCGTCACCAGGCCTCCGCCACCGCGCCGTACTGTGCGCTCGCCCTCCTCGTCGCGCTCGAACTGGGCCGGCCCGCGGTTGGAGACGATGATCAGCGGATCGGATTCGGGCATCGGCCTCTCAGCCTACCCGCCCGCCGCCGCCTCCAGGCGTGGCGGGGCCTACCAGACAGGCTCTATTCGTCGAGCTCGGTAAGCAGTTGCAGCCAGTCGCGCAGCAGGCGCGGCGAGAGGAACTCGCGGCGAGCGTGTTCCTTGCCCGCCTTGCCCAGTCGCTTGCCCAGCTCCGGGTCGGCGAGGATCTCGATGCAGCGCCGCGCGCACTCGGCCGGCGAGTTGACCAGGTAACCGCTGGTGCCGTCCTCGATCTGCAGTGGGATGCCGCCGACGTTGCCGGCCACCGTCGGCCGGCCCTTCCAAAGTGCCTCGGTGACGGTCAGGCCGAAGCCCTCGCGGATCGACTTCTGCAGGCAGACGTCGGACTGCGACTGGAAGGCGTTGACCTCGATCGCGCCGACGTTGTTGAGGTTGTTGAGGATCTTGATGTCCTCGTCGCCGTCGGCGTATTCGACGGTCTGCTGGAAGAAGTCCCACCCCTCGGGATCGTCGGTAGCCATCGAGCCGACCAGCGCAAGCTGCACGTCCGGCATCTCGGCGGTCACCTCGCGGTAGGCGTCGATCACCCCGATCGGGTCCTTCCAGGGGTCGAAGCGCGAGACCTGGGTGATCAGCGGGCGGTCGACATCGATCCCGAACTGGTTGCAGACATAGGCGGCATCGTCGGGCGAGAAGGCCATGTTCTTCGGCGAGAGCGGATCGATCGCCGGCGGAATGATGCGAATGCCGTCGTGGCCGTTCATGCCGTTCGGAACGTAGGTGGGCATGTGCCAGACCGTCGCGTCGTACTCTTCGATCAGCGGTTGCAGGCGGGCGATCGGCGCCGGGTTGGGCTCGGAGAGATCGATGTGGCAGCGCCAGACCCAGTTACGGCTCTGCCCTGTGGCGCCGCGGCGCAGGCCGATCGGCTGGGGGTCGTGGACGATGATCGTGTCCCATTCGCCTTTGAGGCCATCCGCGTTTATCGCGTTGATTTCGTCGAACACCGCCCACTGCTCGTCGCTCAACGTCTCCTCGGCGCCCTGTAGGGAGTTGTGCAGGAGCTTGGTTGCGTTGAAGAACTCCTCCTTGCCGAAGATCACGTGCCAGTGGGCGTCGATCCCGGCGTCGCGCATCAGCGGCACGATCGTGTAGAGGATCTCCGAGACCCCGCCGCCGAAGGCGGTGGCGCTGACGTGGAGAACGCGCTGTCCCTCGAGCGGCTCGGCCAGCTCGCGGATGCGTTCGCTCAACTCCTTCCCAGCAATGTGGGTGTAGTCGGAGAGGGACTTCTGGCCGAGGGAGACTTCCTGAAGCATCGGCGATTTCTACAGGCAACGGCGGCCGGACGACGCGCGGCTGCTCAACTGCCGGGTTCGGCGACCGGGCGCTTACTCAAGGTGATCTCCACCGTTTCCCGATCGCCGTTGTTGTGGAGAACGTCGACTTTGACCTTTTCGCCGGGCTGGAAGTCGGAGATGAAGCGGGCGAGGTCGTCCGGTTCGACGATCTGGTGGCCGTCCACGGCGAGGATCGTGTCGCCACCCGCTTGGTACGGAATACCCTGGAAGCGGACCTTTTCGTCGCCGCCCTTCAAGCCGGCTTCGTCGGCCGGTCCGCCGGGAATCACTTCGGCCAGCAGCCCCCCGTGATCGGTGTCGAGGCCAAGCTTGGCGGCGAGTTGCGGATAGAGGGCCTGGGTGCTGACGCCGATGTAGGCGTACTCGGCGCTGCCCTTCTGCTCGAGTTGGGCGAGGGAGCGCTTCACCGCCGAGATCGGCACCGCGAAGCCGACTCCGTCGTTGGAGCCGGAGTTGGTCTCGATCTGCTGGTTGATGCCGATGACGCGGGCGCCGGCTTCGAGCAGGGGCCCACCGGAGTTGCCGGGGTTGATCGAGGCGTCGGTCTGGATCGCCCCCTCGATCTGGAACTGGGTGAGAGAGCCGACCGAGCGGTCGATCGCCGAGACGATCCCCACCGAGAGCGACGACTGCTCGCCGAACGGGTTGCCGATCGCGGCCACCGGCTGACCCACCACGAGGTCGTGATCGTCGCCGAGCTCCAGCGGGTGCAAGGCGAAGCCGTCGGGCTTGACTTCGAGCAGGGCGACGTCGGCGAACGGGTCGAAGCCGACGATCTTCGCCGGCACCTCGTTGCGATCGGGGAACTCGACGAAGACCGCCTTTGCCTCCTTGCGGTCGCTGCCTTCGCCGTCGGTGACGACGTGGGCGTTGGTGACGATCCTGCCCTTGGTGTCGAGGACGAATCCGGAGCCTTCGGCGGCGCTTTCGTCGAAGATCGAGCGGATCGTGACCACGCCCGGTGAGGCTTCGCGATAGACCTTCGCCGCGTCGAATCCCTCGCTGGCCGCCTGCACGACGACCTGGGTCGTCGTCTTCGCCGCTTCCACCGAGCCGGTTCCCGGACTGTCGGCGTTGTTGCCGCCGCAGCCCGCGAGCAGCGCCAGGGACAGCAGCGCCGGCAGCGCTGCCGAGGCGGCGCGGTGCCTGCTCACGCGCGGGCCTTAGCCGGGTCGCCGGCGACCGCCGCCCGTGCTCCGGGAGGGGCGTGTGGAAGATCGAGCGTGAAAGCGGTGAAGCGGCGGCTGGAGGAGATCGCGATGCGCCCTTCCATCCGCTGAGCGAGCTCGCGCGCGATAGCCAGCCCGAGTCCGGAGCCGCCGGCGGAGTCGGCGGTGTAGAAGCGCTCGAAGATGCGTTTTTGCACCCGTTGCGGGATGCCGCTGCCGTCGTCGGAGACGGTCAGCTCGGCGCGCTGGTTGACGGAGTAGATGGTCACGGTGACGCTGGTGCCCTCCGGGGTATGGGTGAAGGCGTTGTCGAGGAGGATACGGATGATCTGCCGCACCCGGTCGGGGTCGGCGACCGCGATCACCGGCCGGTCCGGCGTGCGCAGCTCCAGGCGCGAGCCGCGCAGGTCGGCGCGGGCGCCGAACTCGCGCGCCACGTCGCGGGCCAGCGAGCTGAGGTCGACCCTGTCGATCGCCATCACGATCCCGCCGGCGTCGAGCTGGGAGAGGTTGAGCAGGTCCGCGGTGAGCTTGGTCAGGCGCTCGATCTGCTGGCGCATCGTGCGCACGAACTCGACCCGCTCCTCCGGGCTCGGGTCGTCCTCGTCGAGCAGCTCGACGAAGCCGCCGAGGCTGAAGATCGGCGTGCGCAGCTCGTGCGAGGCGTTGGCGATGAACTGCTTGCGGGCGCTGTCCAGCTCGGCGAGCCGGCGCTGCATCTCATTGAACGTTCGGGCGAGTTGGCCGAGCTGGCCCGAGGAGTCGACCGGGATGCGGGCGGCGAAATCGCCGTCGGCCACGGCGCGGGCCGCGTCCTCAATCTGTCGCACCCGTTGGGCGACCAGCTGGGCGGAGTAGATGCCGATGCCGAGAGCCATCAGCAGGGCGAACAGGGCACCGACCAGAATCGCCCCGCCGGCGCCGCGGTCGCCCTCGATGACCACGACCCAGACATATATGACGATCGACGTCCCGGCTCCGATCGACAGCGCTGCGGTCGTGATCCTGCTGCCGAGCGGGGTGAGACGCAGTCCCTTCATTCTCTGAAGCGATAGCCGACGCCGCGCACCGTGAACAGGTACTCGGGCTGCTTCGGATCGGCCTCGAGCTTTTCGCGCAGGTGGCGGATGTGCACGTCGACGGTGCGCGGATCGCGGTAGTCGGAGTCCCCCCATACGTGCTCGAGCAGGGTCTCGCGGCTCAGCACTTTGCCCGGTGAACGGGCGAGCGCCGCGAGGATCTCGAACTCGACGTAGGTGGCGCCGACCTCCTCCTTGCGCAGGGTCACCGAGCGCCGGGCCGGATCGATCTTCAGCTCGCCATGCTCGATCGGCTCTTCCTCGGCCGGGTCGGCGACCATCCGCGAGCGCCGCAGCGCCGCCTTGACCCGGCTGCGGAACTCGCGCATCGAGAAGGGCTTGGTGATGTAGTCGTCGGCGCCGACCTCGAGCCCGGCCACCTTGTCGGTCTCGCTGCCTTTCGCGGTCAGCATGATGATCGGCACCTGACTGTGGCGCCGCAGCTGCCGGCAGACCTCCACCCCGTCGAGCTTGGGCAACATCAGGTCGAGCACGACGAGGTCGAAGCGGGCCTCGGTGAAGCGTTCCAGCGCCTCGCGACCGTCGAGCGCCGAAGTGACGTGGTAGCCGTCTTTGCGCAGCGGGTAGCTGAGCAGGGTCTGCACCGACTGCTCGTCATCGACGAGCAGTATTCGCGTGGACCCGTTAGGCATAGAGGAAGAGTAGTCCGGCAGGCGTATATGCCGGCTTGGACGGATGTGCTAGTACCAAGAACTAAGGTTGCCGGGCATGGAGCCGATATGAAGCTCATGACGCAGCAGCTACACCTGAAGAGCCTGATCGAGGATGGCCGGTATCAGCCCCAGCCGGAGCTGGTGGCGGAGGCCATGTTGCGCCGTCGGGGCGTGCGAACCTTGCTCACCGCGGCGGCGATCAACCCAGCTGGTCGAATCCCCTCGGCTCCAGCAGCTCGCCGCCAGGCAGCCTGATCTCGACCCCTTCGCCGGCGACGATCGTGCCGATCCGCGTCAGCCCTCCGTGGTTCTCAACCGCTGCTACCGCGCCGGCAAGTCGCTCCTCGGGTAGCGCGGCGAGCAACTCGTAGTCTTCGCCGCCTGACGTTGCCAGCTCGAGTGGGTCGCGTTCGGCGGCCGCGGCGAGCTCGGTTAGGCCGAGAGCGAGCGGCAGTGCGTCCGCCTCGACCATCAGGCCTACCCCGCTGGCGACCGCGATGTGCCCGGCGTCGCCGCCGAGCCCGTCGCTGAGGTCGATCATCGCGGTCGCTCCGGCGGCCCCCAGTGCGCGACCAGCCTCCAGCTTTGGCCGGGGCTCGAGTTGTCGGGCGATCAACGAGCGCGCGCGGTCGTCATTTGCATCCCTATGGGCAACAAGCGACGACCGCGCGCTTGCCGCATCCTCGAGCAGCAGGAGGCCGGCGGCTGCGCCGCCGAGCGCGCCGGTTACGACGACCGCGTCGCCGGGCTGCGCTCCGGATCGAGTCACCAGTTCCTCTGCGCTCTTCGCGTGGCCGACGACCGTCATCGCCAGGGTCAGGACCGGGGCGCGCGTCACGTCTCCGCCGGCCAACGTCGTGCCGGTCTCCTCGGCGATCTGGATGATTCCGTCCAGCAGCTCCAGGCAGCCGTTCTCGTCGAGGTCGGCGGGGATGCCGAGGACGACGTAGGCCTCGCCGGGCCCCGCGCCCATCGCTGCCAGGTCGGAGAGCGCCACGGCGAGCGCCTTGGCGCCGATCTGCGCCGGGCTGCTCCACTCGCGCCGGAAATGGACGCCGTCGACGAGGGCGTCGACCGAGGTGACGGTGGCCCCGCCCGGGAGGGTTACGGCAGCGTCGTCGCCGCTGCCGAGCAGCACGCGCGGGCCGGGTTGCGGCAGGCGCGCCCGGATGCGATCCAAGAGCTCGAACTCACCCATGCGGGTCATTCTCCACGCTGCGGGTATCGGGTAGCAGCCCCCGATCTCACTAAGGTGCGACAGACGTGGCAGAGGACCGACCACTCCTACATAGGCTTGGCGAAGCGGGCGCCCGCTTCGGCACCCGACCCCCCCGCAGCAAGCGCGTCCGCCTGGCGATCCAGCTCGGCATCGCGCTTGTCATCTTCGGCTTCCTCGTCCTCACCGTGGTCGATCAGTGGTCCGAGATCAAGGACGAAGGCGTCCACTTTCACGTCCTCTGGCTGATCCCCGCCTTCGTCTTCCTGCCCCTCTTCTACGCGTTCAGCGCGGTTGGCTGGGACCTGATCCTGCGCTTCCTCGGCTACCGGATCGGGCACGGACGGGCGCAGGTCGCCTGGGGGCAGCCGTTGCTTGCCCGCTACGTGCCCGGCAGCGTCCTTTACGTCCTCGGCCGCGTGCTGCTCTCCGAGCGCGCCGGTGTGCAGCGAAGGGTGACGATCGCCAGCATCGTCTACGAGCAGGCGATCTCGGCCACCTCAGCGATCGTCTTCGCCGCCTACTTCCTGATCAGCCATCCGGATCTGCAGGGCCAGCCGTGGCGTTGGGGAGTGCTGCTGCTGATCCCCCTGGCGCTGGCGGTGCTGCACCCGCGTGTCTTCGGGCCCCTGGCCAACCGGGTGCTGCGCGCCTTCGGCCGCGAACCGCTGCCCGAGGTGATGCCGATGCGCGGCGTCGTCACGATGACGCTGTTCTACCTCTGCGTCTGGGGGGTGGTCGCGCTGGGGATGTACTGCGTGGCGCGCTCGGTCACCGACATTCCACTGACCGTCAACGAAGTGCTCACGGTGGGCTCGGCGCAGGCGGTCGGCTACGTCGCGGCACTTGTCACCCTCGTCGCTCCCGCCGGCCTTGGCATTCGCGATGCGGCTTTCGCCTGGGCGGTGAAGGGCGCGGTGGGCAACAGCTTCGCGGTCGGCTCGCTGATCGCGATCGCCGTACGTGGCGTGCTGACCGTGGTCGAGCTGATCTATGTCGGCCTGGTCACGGCGCTGGGCAAACGCGAGGGTTGGTCGATTCCGACTGGCGTTGTGCATCCTTCGGCTGAGGAGCAGGCCGAGGGTTCGCCTGAGCGCAGCGAGACGCCGATTCACACGCCTGAGATTCTTTAGCTGTCGGTTGGGAGGCGCGGGGTGGGTCCGAGGGGAGCCTGGGTTCGCTCGCTGCGCTCGCTCACTATGTTGGACCGCTTCGCGGTGAGAATTACTCTGCGGAGCCGCTTCGCGAGGCTCCCCTCGGACCCACCCCGCGCCTCCCTCTCGGAAGGCTTAAAGAGGTAGGCGGGCTGAGAGCTGGTAGGCGGTCAGGGCGAGAGTTAAAAGCTGTAGGGGGCGGTCTCTTGAGAGCGCTACTAGGGGCAGTGCCCAGATCAGGTACCAGGGTAGGAGCCAGGCGGTGGCTATTAGGAGGGCGAAGCTGGCCCAGGCTGCTGCTCTGAGCCAGTCGTTGCCGCGCCAGGTCCAGGCGAGCAGGTAGATGAAAAGGGCTGCGAAGAGGGCGAGGGCTGTGGCGCGGACTGCGGTGGGGTCCAAGCCGGTGAGGCGGGCGAAGGTGATCGGGATGCTCATGTGGCTGGTGCGGTGCTGGTTTTCGCCGGCCAGCCCGATCGCATCCAGCCAGTGCCAGCCGAAGGCGGCATAGGCGGCCACACTGATAGCCAGCGTCGCCACGACGGCGCCGAGCAGCAAGCGGGAGGCCGCTCGGGGGAACGCGTATCCGACATTGACCCCGCTCTGGGGTGGCGAATGTCGGCTGCGCGCGGCGTCCAGCAGAGCGAAGGGGGCGGCGATCGCCGCTGGCAGCTTGATCGCCATCGCTACCACGTAAGCCGCGCCCGCGGTCACCTCGAGCTCTGAAAGCGTTGCCCAGATGCCGAACGCCGCGACCAGCATCGCCAGGCCGTCGTTGTGGGCGCCGCCTACGACATGGATCAGGACGAGCGGGTTGAGGCCGACGAATGCCGCGGCGCCCAGCGGTGAGACGC
Source organism: uncultured Solirubrobacterales bacterium (assembly GCA_963824705.1). GTDB lineage: Bacteria > Actinomycetota > Thermoleophilia > Solirubrobacterales > 70-9 > VRUE01. Next base: position 6,125 of record CAWGQE010000003.1, on the reverse strand, counting down.
TGCGCGCGGGCGCGATGCGGGCGACTAGTACGGCGATTCCCAGCACCGAGAGAGCGGCGACTGCCTTCAGCGCTGCGATGGCGAGCCAGACCGGCAGCCAGGCGAGCGGGTAGGTGCCGAGCGTGAACAGCGGCCCGTAGGCGCTGGTCGCGTCGATCCAGGTAACCCGGGCGTAGGCCGGGTCGAACGGTGCGGCGGCCGGCGGGTGGACGTAGGGATCGAGGCCGTGCACGACCCCGAGCCGGGCGTAGTCGACGTAGCTGTAGACGTCGTGGGAGAGGAGGACGGGGGCGAGGGCGAACCCGGCGCCCAGGCCGGCGACCATGGCCCAGAAGAGAGTCCGGCTATCCATCGAAACCGCAAAAACCCTTCTTGAGGGAGGGTTTTTGCGGTTTCGCGTGCGCTCGTCATCCGCGAGGAGGGTCAATTGCCGGTGGCGGTGCCGTCGCCCACGTTCGCGCCCCCGCCTGAGCCGTATTCGGGCGGAGGCGGCGGGACGGGAGTCGGCTCTTGCCCGGCGCCCGGCGCGTAGGCGTTGGGGTCATAGCCGCCGACGGCTTCCCTCCCCAACCGTTCGGCTTCGCTTTCTCCTCCGCCTGCCGCGGCGGAGGAGGAACCGCCGTGGATCGGCGGCGCCGAGGCCGTGAACTGGCCGTAGAACGGCGCCCAGCTGATCGGCGTCTTCGGCTGGCTGAATTCCTCGCAGGGGATTTCGGCGTTTGAGTAGAGCGAGTGCCAGATTTCCGCCGGGAAGGTGCCGCCGTAGACGGTCGTGCCGTGGACACTGGTCATTTCGATCGCGTTCGACTGCGGGTAGCCGACCCAGACGACAGTCGCCAGGTTGGGCTGGATGCCGGCGAACCAGGCGTCGGTGAAGTTGTCGGTCGTGCCCGTCTTGCCACCCTGGCCCGGGCAACTGGTATAGGCGGCGGTGCCGGTGCCTTCGGTGATGTTGTCGTGGAGGAGGCGCCAGACCTCATAGGCGACCGGTTCGGGCACGACCCGCCTCGGGTCGGGGTGTTCGGGACGCTCGGCGTGGCCGCCGGGGAAGACGACGCGGCGGATCGCGATCGGGTTGCGGTGGATGCCGCCGGAGGCGAGGGTCGCGTAGGCGTCGGCCATTTCCAGCGGCGAGACGCCGATCCGCAGGCCGCCGATTCCCTCGGCCGGGATGCCGTCGAGTTCGCTTTCGATCCCCATCGACTTCGCCGTCGCCGCGACTGACGCCTTAGTCGCCAACCCGGATGGCGCCCTGTTTGACCAGACCTTGCCGGCCAATCGAACGATGACCGATTCTTCGGCAAGCGATAGCGTGGGGGTCGCTGGCCCCTCGGCAGACGCGGACAGCTCCGACAACATTATCGGCGGCGGCTCGGTGCTCTCGGTGATGCCGCAGCCCGCCCAACCACAGCCCCGCACGGCCAAATCGACACATGCGAGCCTGCTGGATCTGGGCGGTGCCGTCGGACGAATAACAGGTATCCTGTTTGGTCACGCAGACCCCCAAATCCATGGCGGGGAAGCATCAGCATTTACGCGGCATCCGGCGCTCAGGGTCCTGGCGGAAGAAACTGCGCGCATCAGCAAGATCGGGCGTGACGAGACGGTTCTGATGGCAGCAGGCGCAGACGGAAGTGGCCGGTGGCGTCGGCACGATTCGCGCCGTCCTGCACAATACCGGCATCGATGCCGACCAGTTCGCGCAGAAATACGAGGCAGCGCATGGCATGGGCGGCCCCGACGTTCCGCTACAGTCGGTCCATATCGAGGGCATCAGCGATGTGGCGTTCCAGAACGCCTACCTGAAGGCTTCGGCCGTGCTCGACCAGATGGACGAGCTGCTCGGGGCGATGCGCCACGTGCCGCTGACCACGCCGGTCAGCGGCCAATTCGAGCGGACCAGCGGGTTCGGCGCGCGTGTCGATCCGTTCACCGGGCGTTACGCCTTCCATCCCGGCATGGATTTCGCCGGTCCGTGGGGCGACCGTCATTCCACGGCGCCCGGCGTGGTGATCTGGGCCGGCCCGCGCGGCGGATACGGCAATATGGTCGAAATCGACCATGGTTTCGGAATTCGCACGCGCTACGGCCATCTGTCATCGATTCTCGTGCAGGTAGGAGCTAGAGTGCCGAAAGGCTCGCCCATCGGGAAGCTCGGATCGACTGGCCGCAGCACCGGACCTCACGTACACTACGAAGTCTGGTACGACGACGTCGTAAGAAATCCGAGCAAATTTATCGAGGCAGGCCGACATGTTCTCGAGTAAGAGTAAAGACACTGCACCGCCGCGCCGCCCGCGGCGCAGGCAGCCGCGCAACAGCGAAGCGCCCGATGCGCTCCTGCCGCCCCTTCGATCATCAGCGCGCGATCTCATCGTCAACGGAACGCTGACTTCGACCGGTGACATTCAGATCGACGGAAACGTCGAAGGCGACGTCCACAGCGCCGGCCTCGTCATCGGCGACAAGGCCTTCATCCAGGGCGATGTCATGGCCGAGGACGTCACCGTGCGCGGCCGCGTCGACGGCAGCATCCGCGCGCGCAAGGTTCTGCTCTGCTTCGACCTGCCATGTCGAAGGCGACATCCTGCATGAGGCATTCGCTGTGGAAACCGGCGCCTTCTTCGAAGGCAATTGCCGCCACGCCGACAATCCTCTCGCCGACGACGTACGCGCGACGCCGAGCGCGCCGCACAGTGCAGCAGCACGCCGGCTCCGGCAGCGCCCGCCCGGTGCCATGCCGCCGCGTCCTGCCGACGCGCGCCGCGTCCGCGCTGCGGCAACGTTCGCGCCGATCACGACGCCAGCTAAACGTCGTTCACGACGTTCATACGAAAGCCCCGTTCGCGAACGGGGCTTTCTTCTATTCGATGTCCTCGATCTTCTCGCCTTCTTGCCGCCGATCGCCTGCGCAAGTGCCGCCGCCATGAACGGATCGAGATCGCCGTCCAGCACGTCCTGCGGTGTGCGGCTTTCGACGCCGGTGCGCAGATCCTTCACCAGCTGATAGGGCTGCAGAACATAGGAGCGGATCTGGTGGCCCCAGCCGATATCGGTCTTCTCGCCGATAAGCGCGCCGGTCTCGGCCTGCTTCTTTTCCAGCTCGATCTCGTAGAGTCGCGAACGCAGCATGTCCCAGCACATGGCGCGGTTCTGATGCTGCGAGCGTTCGGTCTGGCAGGCGACGACAATGCCGGTCGGCAGATGCGTGATGCGCACGGCGCTTTCGGTCTTGTTCACGTGCTGGCCGCCGGCGCCGGACGAGCGATAGACGTCGATGCGGACATCCTTGTCGGGAATGTCGATCTCGATCGTCTGGTCGATCACCGGATAGACCGTGACGCTCGAAAAGCTCGTGTGGCGCCGCGCATTGGAATCGAACGGCGAAATGCGCACCAGCCGGTGCACGCCGGCTTCGGATCTTCAGCCAGCCATAGGCGTTCTCGCCCTTGACCAGCAGCGTCGCCGATTTGATGCCGGCGCCCTCGCCTTCGCTCTCCTCGATGAGCTGCAGCTTGTAGCCGTGGCGCTCCGCCCAGCGCGTGTACATGCGCAAGAGCATCTCGGCCCAGTCCTGGCTTTCCGTGCCGCCGGCGCCTGCATGAATGTCGAGATAGGTGTCGTTGGCATCGGCCTCGCCCGACAGCATCGATTGCAGCCGCTGCTCTTCCGCGCGCTTTGCAGAGCGCCAATGGATTTTTCGGCTTCCGCGACCATCGCGGCGTCATTCTCCGCTTCGGCCAGTTCGATCAGCCCGAGCGCGTCGGCGAGTTCGTTCTCCAGCGCGCGCACGGCGGACATGGACGTCGTCCAGCCTCTGGCGTTCGCGCATCAGAGTCTGCGCGTCCTGCGGATTGTTCCAGATCGAGGGGTCTTCGGCCTTGGCGTTCAGCTCGTCGAGCCGGCGGACGGATTTGTCCCAGTCAAAGATGCCTCCTCAGCAGGGCGATCGCCTGCCTGATATCCTCGACATTGCGTTCGATTTCGGGACGCATGGGAATCTCGATTGGCGGCGCTGATATAGGGTGCGGACTCGCGATCGTCAAAGCGGCTCAGTACAGGCCGCCCGTCCCCTCGCCGACGTCGCCCGGCGTTGCGCCTGGGTCGCGGCGGCAGTCTGACCGATGATGGCGCTGCCGGGGCATTCGGTCTCGCCGGGCGCGGTTCCGGCCTTGAACGCCTCCATGATCGCGTTGGGATCGGACGAACTCGTCGGCTGGCCGGTGATCGCATTCGGTCGCACACCAATTCGATGCCCGGTGCGACGCGGAACGGCGTCGGCGGCTATCGGCGAGCGCGCCCTTCATGAAGTCGCGGAAGATCGGCGCTGCGGCTGTGGCGCCCTGCTCGTACTTGCCGAGCGTGCGCGGATTGTCGAAGCCGACAAACACGCCGCAAGCGAGATCAGGCGAGAAGCCCACGAACCACGTGTCCTTGGCTTCATTCGACGTGCCGGTCTTTCCGGCAAGCGGTTTGCCGACGGCCAGAATTGACCGGCCGGTGCCGCGTTGCACGACGCCCTGCAGCAACGAAACGATCTGATACGCCGTCCGCGGATCGATGATCTGCTCGCGCGGGTCGGCGAGCAGCGGTTCGGACTGGCCGTGCCATTGCGCGACATTGCAGCCATCGCAATTGCGTCCGTCATGACGCCAGATCGTGTCGCCCGTTACGGTCCTGGATGCGATCGATCAACGACGTTCCAGCTGGCGCGGCTCGACGAGTGGCGAGATGAACACGACCCCGTTGCCCAGCGCGTCGTTCACTCCTTGGCTATCCGCCAGGTACTCCGACAGGAGCTCGTACACGCGCACGGCAGCCGCCCCCTTCGAGCAACCCGCGTGGTCGGCGTCGATTTCTGCAACAGCGAGGCGCCCGGCGATAACGCCTTAAAGCCGTAGTCGTGCCTGAGGCTCGCGCCGATACCAAGTGTCTTCTGGGTCGCCTTGATCAGCAGCGCATCGAAGACTACCTCTTGCCGCTCGAATAGTAAGACGCGGTCATCTTCCGGAACGCCTGACCCTGTACCGATTGCCGACGCCGCCCGGACCAGCGGCAAGAGACTGAGGTCCAGCCGGCACCGACGCCGCAACGCGCCGACGGCGCGGCCGACGAGGTCCTTCAACGTATCGACGGCCCGGCCTTCGGCAAAGCGTGCGCGCAAGTCCGCGATGGCCTTGCGGAACGAACGGACGTACGCGCCGGCGGGGAACGGAATCGAACAGCGCCACCTGACGGATCTCGAAGCCCCGCCGATTCAGCTCCGCGGCGACCTCGAGCGCCAGCAGGCCGCCAAACGACAGCCCGACGCAAGACGACCTTCTTCTGGGTCGCGTCGCAGCAATCGCGTCGGCGTACGATCTGGGTCAACGAATCCACGGGACCACGGACGCCTCGCCCGCGGCCTCGGCCTGGAGCCCAGCCACCTCACGCTTGGCGAAGACGCCGAAAACGGTGCCCGCGAAGCGGTCGGCGAGCCTCCTTGTAGAGCTGCACGCCGGCCAGGCGGTAGAATGGGACGCCCGAGCGCACCGATTCAGTGCACGACGCTGGCGGCGCGCTCCGCGGCGTCCCCACCCGAGTCACGAGCTGCCGAATCGTCGGCGCGGAGAACAACGTCGACAGCGGGTAGTCGATGCCGGTCGTCGCTTCAGCTCCTTGACGAGCCGGATCGCCATCATCGAATCGCCGCCGAGCGCGAAGAAGTCATCGTCGATCGTGATCGTGCTGCGGCGCAGGATGGCTTCCCAGACGGCCAGAAACTGCGATCGAGGTCATCGCGCGCGCCGCCATCCCTGGACGAAACGACCGGCCCCTCGAGTCCACGGGCGCCGGCAGGCGCTTGCAATGAATCTTTGCCATTCGGCGTCAGCGGCAAGACGTCGAGCCCGACAAAGCGAAGGAATCATGTAGTGCGGGAGCAGAGCCTTCGAGGTGGGCGTGCAGCACGTCGGACGCCACGTGCCGAGGCCCCGCAGGGCACCGCCGCCCCCGGGACGCAGTAGGCGACGAGCCGCTTTTCGCCGGGAACGTCCTCTCGCGCGACAACGACGGCCTGGCGCACGCCGGGATGGAGCGCCAGGCCGTCGTCGTCGCCGAGAACGTCCCCGGCGAAAAGCGCCTCG
>CAWGQE010000002.1:0-162371 GCA_963824705.1 uncultured Solirubrobacterales bacterium | reverse complement strand
GCGATGTCCTCGGCCGGAGCCGACTTGAGCACGTAGCCCGAGGCGCCGGCTCGAAGGGCCAGCGCCAGCAGGTCCGGCTGGGCGTGCGCGGTGAAGATGATCACTTTGGTCCGCGGCCGGACCTTGAGCACCTCCTTGGTCGCCTCGATCCCGTCGCGTTTTGGCAGCTCGACGTCGATGATCAGGACATCGGGTTCGAGCTCTTTGACCACGTCGACGACATCGCGGCCGTTCGCCGCCTCGCCGACTATCTGCAGCGCGTTGGAATTGGCCATGCGCGATTTGATCGCATCGCGGACAATCTCGTGGTCGTCGCAGAGGACGACTCTCTTAGCGTCGCGGACGCTGGCGTTCATAGTGGTGCGATCCTCTCAGGGCAGCCATAGGAATGCAGAATATTAGGTAGCGTGAATCCGCCTTCCCGATCTTGCCGGTTCTCAATCAGAGCGATCATCGTTCTTCCCACTGCAACTGCCGTCCCATTGAGGGTGTGCACTGCCTGAATCGCTTCGTTATCGGCAGACCGGTACCGACAATTGAGGCGGCGTGCCTGGTAATCGGTGGTATTCGAGCATGAGGTCAGCTCGCGATAGCGCTCCTGGCTCGGGATCCACGCCTCGCAGTCGTACTTCTTCGCCGCCGGAGCACCCAGATCGCCGGCGGCGACGTTGACCACCCGGTAGGGGATTTCAAGCTCGCCGAGGATGCGCTCCTCGATCGCCAAAAGCCGCTCGTGCTCGGCAGCCGACTGCGAGGGCTCGACGAACGAGAACATCTCGACCTTGTCGAACTGGTGGACGCGGAAGATGCCGCGCGTGTCGCGGCCGGCGGCACCGGCCTCGCGGCGAAAGCAGGGCGAAAAGCCGGCGTAGCGCAGCGGCAGCCGCTCGGCGGCGAGGATCTCGTCGGCGTGCAACCCGGCCAGGGCGACCTCGGAAGTGCCGACCAGAAAGAGCTCGTCCTTCGGCACTTCGTAGATCTGGTCGCGGTCGCCGGGCAGGAAGCCGGTTCCGTAGAGAGCCTCCTCGCGGACCAGCACCGGCGGCACGACCGGCTCGTGGCCCTCGCCGCGAACCAGATCGATCGCGAAGCGGACGAGGGCCAGCTCGAGCAGCACCAGGTCGCCCTTGAGGTAGGCGAAGCGGGAGCCCGAAAGTCGTGCCGCCGACTCCATGTCGATCAGGCCCAGCTCGGTACCGATCTCGAGGTGGTCGCGCGGCTCGAAGTCGAAGCTGGGCCGGTCGCCCACCTCGCGCAGAATGACCGCGTCCTCCTCGGTCATTCCGTCGGGTACATCCGGATCGGGGAGGTTGGGCAGAGCGGCGGCGATCCGCTCGAGCTCCCCCTCGACCTCCTCCAGCTCGGTCTTACCCGCCTCGATCCGTTCCTTCAGGCCCTGCACGACCTCCATCTGCTCCGCGGCGTCCTCGCCGCGCTGCTTCGCCTCGCCGATCTGCTTGGAGAGCGTCTTGCGCTCGGCCTGAGCCCCCTCGAGCTCGGGCAGCAGCTCACGTCGTCGCGCATCCAGCGCCAGCAGTGCGTCGACTTCCTCGGCGGCACCCCGGCGGGCGAGCGCCCGCTTGACCCGCTCGGGATCGGAGCGGATCAGCTTCAGGTCAAGCATCGAGGATCGCGCTACGGAGAGGGCTGGCCGGGGCGCGGCGATTCTTCGGCTTCGTCGCCCGCGTACTTGGCGACGAAGCGGGCCAGCGCTTCCGCATCGGAGCCGACGACGATGTTCTGGGGCATGATCGCCCCCGAGAAGCCGCCGTTCTGGATCGCGAAGAGGGCATCGTCATAAGTCTCGGTTCGCTGGTCGAGGTTAGGCCCCTGCGTGCGCACGCTGCGATTCCCGGTTCCCTGCGTGCCCGCGGCGCTCAGCGTGTGGCAGCCGCTGCAGTGGGTGGCGAAGAGCACGGCCCCGTTGTAGTCGGGGTCGTCCTTGGAGACCGAGATGCCCTCTTCGCCGAAGCCGCAGGCGGCGAGGGCGAGCGCGGCCACGACGGCCAGAGCGATTGCTAGTACAGGTCGCACGCGGCGCGCATCATATTGTCCCTAGCAGCCGTGAGTCCGCCCGACCCCGCCAGCTTCCGTGCAGCGATGGGGATGTTGCCCACCGGAGTGACCGTTGTTGCCGCTTCCGGGCCCGCGGGTCCGGCCGGGGCGACGGCCAATGCGGTCTGCTCGCTCTCGATCGAGCCGATGCTGATGCTGGCCTGCCTAGACCGCGGCTCACGCACTCTGCTCGCCGTGCAGGCGGCCAACCGCTTCGGGATCAGCATCCTGCACGCCGGTCAGGAGCCGATCGCCCGCGCCTTCGCCACCAAGGCCCCGGTGGCGGACAAGTGGGAGGGCGTCGAGTGGGGCGTGCGCGACGGCATCCCGGCGATAGACGACGCCCTCGCCTTCGTCGCCTGCGACCTGCGCGATGTGATCGCCGGCGGCGACCACGTGATCGTCACCGGCGAGGTGACCGCCCTGGAGACGACGAGGGGCGATCCGCTTGTCTTTCACGAGGGCGACTACCGGCCGTTGAGCTGAGTGACGCCGAACCGAGGAGCGATCCGGTCGATCAGATCCTCCTCGATCAACCAGAACGCCAAGTTGACCACGATGACCAGGCAAGAAATCACGATGGCCGGCGCCGCCAGCATCTTCGCTATGACCACAACGGGTGCGACGAAGAGCGCCAGCAGTGAGACTCGCGTCAGCAGAAAAACAGCTAGTCGTTTTGTCTTCATCGTCGTTTCAGTATAGCCCTGTCGCCAGGCCGATTACGTAGACGAAGAGACCGACGCCAGCCCCGATGAAGGCGCCCACGAATGCCGCCCATTTGATCTCCTCCCGGCCCACTCCGCGCCAGGTGGCCGCGACAGTGAAGGCACAAGGCCAGGGGAATTGGGCGAGCCGAAATCCGGAAGAGCCGAGGCGAGCACCCGCCAATCGTTTCCAGCCTCGACGCACGCGTGGCACGCTGAATGTCAATTCTCTGTGCCAACATCGAAGCGATGGAGCAACGCTTCCAGGAGCCCGGCTGGTTCACCAAGAACGTCTTCAACCGCCTCGTCGCCGCGCTGACCAAGCTCGGCATCAGCGTCGCCGGCTCGCGGGTGCTCGAAGTCCAAGGGCGCAAGAGCGGCGAGTGGCGGCGGACGCCGGTCAACCTGCTCACCTACGAGGGCAACCGCTACCTGGTGGCGCCACGTGGGCACACCCAGTGGGTGCGCAACTTGAGGGCCAGCGGGCACGGACGCCTCGTGCTCGGCCGCCGCACCGAGAAGTTCGACGCGAGCGAGGTCGGGGACGACGAGAAGATCCCTCTCCTGCGCGCCTACCTGAAGAAGTGGAAATGGGAGGTCGGCGCCTTCTTCGACGGCGTCGGTCCCGACTCGTCCGACGACGAGCTGCGGCGCATCGCCCCCGATCACCCCGCCTTCCGCGTCACGGCCGCCTGATCCCGGCACCGGCGCCCCGTCGCTCGCCTCGCGACCGCCCGGAGGGGACAGAAATCGGTGCGACAACACGAATCAATTCACGTCTCGGTACAGTGCATGCGCTGACTGGGAATCAGCAGGGAAGAGAGGCCCTACGAATTTCGCTGTTTTTCATAGAGGAGGCTGGCGTTTGCTCGCAAGCGCCAGCCTGGCGACGCTCGCACTGGCCTGGGCATCACCGGCCGGGGCGTGGGGATTCGGGGCAGGAGATCCCAGCGTCACAATCGGCCTTCAGGCCATCCACTCGAACTCGCTGCGCCCGACGCTCGACCTGCGGGGGCACAGCATCGACCACGAGGACTCCGAAGCGTTCAGCGTGGAAACTCATCTCTCGCGAGTCCCGTGTCCCGGCGAATACCGCTTCGAGGCCGCTGAGGAGAACAGCAGCAACGGCAACAGCTCGACCTACAACGCGCTGATCAGGCTCGTCGCTCTCACCGCTGGCGGGCACTGCGGGAGCGCGCTCCCGCTGGTGCGGGGTCAGATGAGCGTCCTCCTGCAGGACCGCGTCGACAGCCTCTTCGTCGTCAAAGGCAGCCGGTCGAACGGCGGCGCTTTCGGAGGAAGACTGACCCTCTCCAGCCTTCCGCAGTGCCACAAGAGCTACACGCTGGAAGTAAACGTCGACCTGACCGGCTGGAGCCGCAGCCTCGAATTCAAGGTGCAGGTGCTCGAGGTCAACACGACCCTGCAGGGAAAGCCGGCTGAAAGCGACCGATGCTGAATGGGCGCGGATCGCAGATCGCAATCGGGTTTCTGCTGCTGGCGATCGGGATGGTCGGGGTTGCCCTTGCGGTGGGCAGGGAGTTCGACCTACGCAATCAGCCCCATGTCGTAGTCAAAATCTCCAACGTCGACGGCACCGTGCAGGTCTTTGTCGGCTGCGAACAGGCGGCCGTGGTCACGACCGGCGAAGCCCGCGAGCTGGACCTGGGCCGGATACCGTCTGACGAGGGGATCTTCGTCAGCTTGATCAGCCATGACCACAGCCCCTCATGGGACGTTGAAGCCTTCCGCAACGGGAATGCCGTCCTTGAAGACAGCCGGGGGTACGCCGAGGCGCTGAGTTTCGAGACGGAAGCAAACGCGGTCGTGGCCGCCAAAGCCTTCACGGCCGGAGGTAACCCCCTCGGCTCGACTGGCTGTCAGGCACCCGATCTGGTCGACAAGACTGAGGTCCCCGAATATCTTGAATCTCCTGATGAGAGCAAAGTCCCGGCGGCGAAGGCGGATGAATCTCCCTACGGGCCCAGGCACTTTCCCTACGATCAAATCGACGCGGCTGGGCGCTGGTCGCTCGCGGCCCTCGCCTTGCTGGGCGTCACCGTGGCCTTGGGATCGACGCCGATCCGCCGCCTCGCCAAGTCGTACAGGTCCCGCATCGGCGGCACCGCCGAGGTCCTCAGCGTCGTCGGCATTCTCCTGACCGTTGTGACGACCATCGCCCTCGGTGTCCTCCTCGCCGCACTCACGGTCGCCGGTGTTGCACTGCTGTTTGCCGTATCGCTGATCCTGCTGTTTGGGCTAGAAGGCCCCGCTGGTGCTGGCGGCGCGTAGCGCCAGAAAGAGGATCACGCCGCAGCTGACCGCCATGATCCCCATCTCGCGGCGGACTATCGCCAGGGCGAGGGACTGTTGGTGGTCGGTGGGGAGCGCTTCGAAGTCGACGTCGCCGAGCTCGCGCTGGGCGGCGCCGGCGCGGGCGCCCTCGGCGAGGAAGGAGACGACGAGGGGCAGGATCCCGTAGAGATAGTGCAGGTTGTCGTCGGGTTTGTGGTTGGTGAGGACGAGCAGGCCGCCGAGCATCGCCTGGATGAAGACGGAGACCTGGGCCGCTCGCAGCAGGTACCAGAAGGGGATCGACGGGCGCGAACGCAGCCATGCGACGCCGCCAACGGCGAAGGCCGCGAGGTTGAGCGCAATTAGCGCACAACCGACGACGAGGTGGACCTCCGGCATCGACTAAATCCGCCCGAAAGGGTCGGGATTCGGCTTGCTGATGCGGAAAATCACTATGTAGCAACTTGTCACAAGGTGGGTGTATAACAGCGGTTGCAGGCGACGACGGCGCGGCGCGAGATGCCCGCCCGGGACGGCCGCCGCACCCCCCACCTCCCACCAATGCTCAAGTCCTACCTCCCGATCCTCGTCTTCGCCCTGCTCGGCCTCGGCGTCGGCGGGGCTTTGGTGATGCTCAACCACGTGATCGGGCCCAAGGCCTCGCGCGGCGCGACCAGGGCGGAGCGGCGCCAGGGCGAGCCGTATGAGTCCGGGATCCCGGTCGAGCCTTCGCACAACCTCCGCTTCGGCGTCAGCTTCTACCTGGTCGCGATGCTCTTCATCCTCTTCGACATCGAGGTCGTCTTCCTCTACCCGCTGGGGGTCATCCTCAAGGAAGCCGACAGTGTCTTCGTCCTCGGCGAGCTGATCACCTTCGTCGTGCTGCTGCTGATCGCCTTCGTCTACGTCTGGCGAAAGGGTGCGCTGAATTGGAGGTAGAGCGCCAGACGATGCGCGATCGCCAGCTGCGCGCCCGCGACATGCTGCGCGGCGACCTGGAGGGCGAGGAGCTGGAGCGCTTCGTCGAGGAAAAGGTCGTGATGACCAACTTCGACAAGCTGCTCAACTGGGGGCGGGCGAACTCCTGCTTTCCGCTCACCTTCGGCCTCGCCTGCTGCGCGATCGAGGCGCCGATCGCGCTGGTCGGCAGCCCTCGCTACGACCTCGCCCGCTTCGGCGCCGAGGCGCTGCGCGCGTCGCCGCGCCAAGCGGACCTGATCATCCTCTCGGGCCGGGTCTCGATCAAGATGGCGCCGGTCGTCCGCCGCCTCTACGACCAGATGCTGGAGCCCAAATGGGCGATCTCGATGGGCGCCTGCTCCTCCAGCGGGGGCATGTTCTCCAACTACGCCGTCGTCCAGGGCGCCGACAAGTTCATGCCGATCGACCTGCACATCCCCGGCTGCCCGCCGCGGCCGGAGGCGGTCCTCTACGGCTTTATCAAGCTGCAGCGCAAGATCATGGGCAACCCCGACCAGGGCTGGCGCCAGCGCTACAGCGCGGCCGGGACCGAGGAGTGGGCGCGCGGCGGGCCGCGCAGCGCGCCCAGCCCGGAGGCGGCGGAGGCCTACGAGAGAGCACGGGAGCTGGTCCGTGCCTGACGCCCCCGGACTCGAGCTGATCCGGGGCGAGATCGAGCAGGACCACCCTGGCGCGGTGCTCGACACGAGCTTCGACCGCGACCAGCCGGCCCTGATCGTCGACCCGGCCCAGATCCTCGCCGTGCTCGGCTGGCTGCGCGACGCGCCGGGCCAGGGCTATCGCTTCCTCTCCAGCCTGCACGCCGCCGACTACCTCCCGGCTTCCCCCCGCTTCGCAATCCACTACGAGCTCCTCAACCGAGATCGAGTCGAGCGCCTTCGCGTGAAAGCGATGCTGGAAGACCCCACACCCGCGGGTGGCGTGGGTGATGGGGGGGTCGAGGACGCCCTCGCCCGCAGCGCCCCCCCATCACCCGCGACAGGACCCGCGGCTGAGGGCCTCCCCGAAATCGATTCCTGCGTCGAGCTGTTCCCCACCGCCGAGTTCCAGGAGCGCGAGGTCTACGACTTCTTCGGCATCGTCTTCAAGGGCCACCCCGACATGACCCGGATCCTGCTGCCCGAGGACTACGTCGGCTGGCCGCAGCGGCGCGACTTCCCGGTCGGCGGCGAGCCGGTCACCTTCACCTACAACGAGCGCAACTATGGCTGAGCTGGCCGGGGCAAACGCCACCGCGGACCTCCAGACCGAGGTGATGACGATCAACATCGGGCCGCACCACCCGGCCACGCACGGCGTGCTGCGCCTGATCGTCGACCTCGAAGGCGAGGTCGTGCGCGACCTCAAGCCGGTGATCGGCTACGTCCACACCGGGATCGAAAAGTCCTGCGAGGACAAGAGCTACTGGAAGGTCATCCCCTTCGTCGAGCGGATGGACTACGTCTCCTACTTCTTCCAGATGGAGGCCTACTGCGGCGCGGTCGAGCGTCTCGTCGGGCTTGAGATCCCGCCCCGCGCCAAGTACCTGCGGACGATCTTCCTCGAGCTCAACCGGATCCACTCCCACCTGGTCTGGCTGGGGACGACGGCGCTCGACCTCGGCGCGGTCTCGATGCTCTGGTACTGCTTCCGCGAGCGCGACCGCATCCTCGACCTGTTCGAGATGGCGACCGGGCAGCGGATGCACACCCGTTACTTCCAGGTCGGCGGCGTGATCGAGGACATCCCGCGCGGCTTCGAGGCGAAGCTGCGCAGCTTCATCGCCGACATGCCGATCCGGGTCGGCCAGTACCAGGACCTGCTCGACCGCAACGAGGTCTTCCTCTCGCGCACCAAGGGCACCGGGATCGTCTCCCGCGAGCGCCTGCTCGAGCTGGGCGTGACCGGGCCGCTGCTGCGCGCCGCCGGCGAGCCCTGGGACCTGCGCAAGGCCTTCGACTACCTCGCCTACCCCGAGATGGACTTCAAGGTCCCGGTCGGCACGGTCGGCGACAACTACGACCGCTACCGCGTGCGGGTGGCGGAGATGGTCGAGTCGGTGCGGATCATCGAGCAGGCCCTCGACGGGCTGCCGGAAGGGCCGTTCATCGCCGAGGACCGCAAGTACGTGCTGCCGCCCCGCTCGGAGCTCTCGACCTCGATGGAGTCGCTGATCCACCACTTCAAGCTGGTCACCGAGGGCTACCGGGTCGAGGCCGGCGAGGTCTACTACGCGATCGAGAGCCCCCGCGGCGAGCTCGGCTGCTTCGTCCTCGCCGACGGCTCCTCGAAGCCGGCGCGGGTCCACATCCGCGACGCGTCCTTCGTAAACCTGCAGGCCTTCAAGGACATGTCGCTCGACGCCTACGTCGCCGACATGATCTGCAGCCTCGGCATGCTCGACCCGATCCTCGGCGGGGTGGACCGGTGAGCCCCGTCGACGGACCCGGCATCGTCAACCCCAATCTCCCGACCGACCGGGCGGTGACCGAGGGTCGCGTTCCCGAGCGCAGCCCGGAGGCGATCCCGGAGCTGCACGAAGTCGAGTGTCCGAACGAGCTGCGTGAGCGGATCGAGACGCTGATGGGGCGCTACCCGGACCGGCACTCCGTCTCGATCCCGGCGCTCTGGGCCGTGCAGCGCCTCTACGGCTGGTGCACGCCCGAGGGGATCCGCCAGGCCGCTGCGGTCATGAAGGTGACGCCGGCCTACCTGGAGTCGGTGGCGAGCTTCTACGACCTGCTCCACACCGAGCCGGTCGGCTCCCACAAAGTCGCCGTCTGCACCAACATCAGCTGCTGGATGCGCGGCGGCGACGAGCTGCTCGACGCCTTCCGCGCCGCCGCCGAGGGACGAGAGGATCTCTTCGTCACCGGGTTCGAGTGCCTTGGCGCCTGCGACATCGCCCCGATGGCCTCGATCGACGAGCGCTACTTCGGTCCCTTGGAGACGGCGGAGGCGGAGGCGGCGATCGACCAGCTCCTCGCCGGCGAGGACGTGCTGCCGGAGAAAGCGCTGGAGAAGCGGCCGCTGGCGGGTGACGCCGGTGCCTGAGACGCGAGTCCTGCTCGAGCACGCTGAGGATCCGGCGCTGCGCACGATCGGCGGCTACAAGGGCTACGGCGGCTACGCGACCCTGGAGAAGGCCTACCGCGAGATGGAGGCCAACGAGATCCTCAAGGAGCTCGAAGACTCCGGCTTGCGCGGTCGCGGCGGCGCTGGATTCTCGATGGGCAAAAAGGCCTCCTTCCTGCCCCGCGGCGAGATGGCCAAGTACCTCTGCTGCAACGCCGATGAGTCCGAGCCGGGGGCGTTCAAGGACCGCGAGCTGATGCAGCGCAACCCCCACCAGCTGATCGAGGGGATCGCGATCGCGGCGATCGCCGCCGACGCCGGCCACGCTTTCATCTTCATCCGCGGCGAGTACGACTCGCAGGCCGACATCCTCGACGCCGCCGTCGCCGAAGCGTATGAGGCGGGATACCTGGGGGGGAACATCCTCGGCTCGCGACGCGACCTGGAGCTGATCGTCCACCGCGGCGCCGGCGCCTACATCTGCGGCGAGGAGACCGCCCTGCTCGACGCGCTCGAGGGCAAGCGCGGCAACCCGCGCCTGAAGCCCCCCTTCCCCGCCGTGCAGGGCCTCTACGGCGGGCCGACGTTGATCAACAACGTCGAGACCCTCTCCAACGTGCCGCGAATCGTCGCCCACGGCGCCGAGTGGTTCAAGGGCTTCGGCACCGAGCAGTCGCCCGGGACCAAGGTCGTCTCGGTCTCCGGCGGCGTGCGGCGACCGGGCAACTACGAGGTCGAGCTGGGGATCCCGACCCGCGAGCTGATCTACGACCTGGCGGGCGGGCCGCTCGAGGGCCGCGAGATCAAGGCCCTCTACCCGGGCGGCTCCTCCTCGCCGGTGCTCGCGGCGGAGGAGGGACTCGACCTCCCCTACTCCTTCGAGGCGATGGCCGAAGCCGGCTCGATGCTCGGCTCGGGCTCGATCATCGTCGCCGACGACACGGTCTCGATCCCGCACATGGCGCTGCGCACGGCGCGCTTCTACCACCACGAGTCCTGCGGCAAGTGCACGCCCTGCCGCGAGGGCACCAACTGGACGGTGAAGATGCTCGAACGGGTCGTGCGCGGCGAGGCGACGCCGATGGACCTCGACATCATCAGCTCGGTCCAGGAGAACATCATGGGCCACTGCCTCTGCGTGCTCGGCGACTCGATGGCGATGCCGGTCAGCGCGATGGTGAGGAAGTTCCGGCCCGAGTTCGAGCGGGTGATGGACGAAGCGAGCGAGCGGATCGTCCAGGCTCCGGCCGAGACCCTGGGAGCGGCGACGTGAGCCGCGCGGTGACGATCGTCATCGACGGCCGCGAGGTCGCCGCGAGCGAGGGCGAGATGCTGCACGACGCCGCCAAGCGCGGCGACGTCGAGATCCCGGTCTTCTGTTACGAGCCGAAACTCGGCGACCCCGTCGGCGCCTGTCGCATGTGCCTGGTCGAGATCGAGGGGATCCCGAAACTGCAGACCTCCTGCTCGACGCCGGTGCGCGACGGCATGGTCGTCCACACTCGCACCGAGCAGGTCAAGCACGCGCAGAGCGCCGTGGTCGAGTTCCTGCTCGTCAACCACCCGCTCGACTGCCCCGTCTGCGACAAAGGCGGCGAGTGCCCGCTGCAGGACATCACGCAGGGCTGGGGCCCGGGCAAGAGCCGCATGACCGACCAGAAGCGCCACTTCGAGAAGCCGATCGAGCTCTCGCCGCTGGTCGCGATCGACCGCGAGCGCTGCATCCTCTGCTACCGCTGCGTGCGCTTCAGCCAGGAGGTCTCCGAGGACTCGCAGTTGCAGCTGCTCGAGCGTGGCGACCGCACCTTCGTCGGCACCTTCGACGACCGGCCCTACGTCGACCCCTTCCACGGCAACATCACCGACCTCTGCCCGGTCGGCGCGCTGACCAGCTACACCTACCGCTTCCGCGCCCGGCCCTGGGACATCGAGCAGGCGGGCTCGGTCTGCACCCTCTGCCCGAGCCAGTGCAACGTCAGCTTCACCGTCCGCGACGAGCAGGTGAAACGGGTGATCGCCCGCGACAACCCCGATGTCGACGACGGTTGGCTCTGCGACCGGGGTCGCTATGGCTTCGAGATGTTCGCCGTCGAGGAGCGGATTACCGGGCCGCGGCTGCGGGGCGGGGCGGCGAGCTGGGACGAGGCGATCGCCAAGGCCGCGGCGGCGCTGAAGGCCGGGGGCGCGGAGACGGCGGCGATCGTCGGGGACGCTTCCAACGAGGAGGGCTATCTGGTCCAGCGCATCCTCCGCGAGGCGCTCGGCTCCCCCCACGTCGAGTCGCGCATCTCCCGCGGCCCGGGCCGCGACACGCTGCTGCGCCTCGCCCAGCCCGAGCTCTCGGCCAAGGTGCGCGACATCGATGACGCCGACGCGATCCTGCTCGTCGGCTCCGACCCTCTGCACAGCTCGCCGATCCTCGACCTGCGCATCCGCAAGGCGATGCGCCGCAACGGCGCCAAGCTGGTCGTCGCGACCGACCGCCCGACGACCCTCGACGGCGGCGCCGAGGCGGTCATCCGCTTCGCACCCGGCAAAGCGACCTCCGTTCTCTCAGAGCTGGCCCAGAACGACGTCCTGCGCGGGGCCGAGCGGGTCGTGGTCCTCTGGGGCGAGCGCATCGCCCGCGAGGGCGACGGTGCAACGGCCGCGCTCCTCGACCTGGCAGGCGCACTGGACCTGGCAGGCAAGGAGGGCAGCGGCCTGCTCGAGATCCCAGAGCTGACCAACGCCCGCGGCCTGCGCGAGGCCGGCTGCCTGCCCGACGCCGGGCCGGGCCTGAGCGAGACGAGCTTCACGTTGAGCCCCTCACAGGCGTCAAACGTGAACCTCGTCGGAAAGAACACCGAGGAGATCCGCGCAGCTCTCGAGTCGGGAGAGCTCAAGACCCTCCTCCTCTTCGGCGCCGACCCCCTCCGCGACTTCCCGGACACCGCCGCCTGGCAACGAGCCCTGGCCGCCGCTGACCACCTGATCGTCTTCTCGACCTTCGAGAACGCAACGACCAAGATGGCCGACGTCGTCTTCCCGCTGGAGACCCACGTCGAGAAAGACGGAACGGTCACCCACCCCGATGGCCGCCTCCAGCGCGTGCGCGCCAGCGCCTCGCGCCCCGGCGACATCCGTCCCAACTGGGGCGTCCTAGCCGAGCTGGCGCAAGCTCTCGATCACGACACCGGAGTCACCTCCCAACCTTCAGCTTTCACCGCGCTCACCGAAGCGATTCCGTTCTACGCAGGCATCACGGACGCCGAGATCGCCGGCCGGGGCATCCGCTGGCAAGACCGCGACGCGGCTTCGAAGCTTCCAGGGGCGCCGGGTACAGGGTCCCCAGGAACTCCTCGCGATAGCGAGCCTGGGGACCCTGTGCCCGGCGCCCTCATGCTCGGCACCTACCGAGATCTCTGGGCTGGCCCAATCACTGAGCTGAATCCTCCCCTCAAGTTCTTGCAGCCCCAGCAGCGCGTCGAGCTCTCGCTCGCGGACGCCGAGCGCCTCGGCCTGAGCAACGGCGACGAGGTCAAGGTCGGCAAGAACGGCAGCAGCGTGCTTGCTCGCGTCCAGATCAGGGAACGGCTCGAGCAGGGCGTTTGCTTCCTGATCGAGGGCACCGCCGACGACAACGCCAACAGCCTGCTCAACGGCTCGCCGGTCAGCGTCACGATCGAGAAGGTCGGCGCGTGATCCCCGTCGCCGACACCCAGTTCGTCGAAGCGACCTGGATCATGGTCGTCAAGTCGTTGGTGATCTTCGCCGTGATCTTCGGGATCGTGCCGATCATGACTGTCGTGGAGCGGAAGCTGATCGGCCGCTTCCAGCACCGCTACGGGCCCAACCGGGTCGGCCCCTTCGGCCTGCTGCAGCCACTCGCGGACCTCTTCAAACTGATCAGCAAGCAGGGCTTCCGGCCGGCCAATGCGATCCCGATGCTCTACGTGCTCGGGCCGCTGCTACCGGTCCTCTCCGGCGTGATGGCCCTGGCGATCATCCCCTGGGGCAACGTCCAGGACGGGGTCGGCCTCTACGGGATCGACGTCCCGATCGGGATCCTCTATTTCTTCGCCGTCGGCTCGATCAGCTTCTACGGCCTGCTCCTCGGCGGCTGGTCCTCCGGCTCGAAGTACAGCCTGCTGGGGGCGATGCGGGGCGCCGCCCAGCTGATCTCCTACGAGGTCTCGATGGGCCTGGCGCTGCTCGGCGTGATCATGATGGGCGGCTCGCTCTCGCTGGTCGACATCGTCGAAGCGCAGGGGGCGATCTGGTTCGTCATTCCCCAGTTCGTCGGCTTTCTGATCTTCATGCTCGCCGGCTTCGCCGAGACCAACCGGACCCCGTTCGACATGCCGGAGGCGGATGCCGAACTCGTGCAGGGCTTCATGACCGAGTACGGCGGGATGCGCTTCGGCAGCTTCCTGATGGTCGAGTACCTGGAGATCATCGTCGTCTGCGGGGTCGCCTCGGCGATGTTCCTCGGCGGCTGGATGGGGCCGGGGCCGGCCTGGCTCGACCCGATCTGGATGCTGGCGAAGATGTTCTGCCTCGTCTTCTTCTTCATCTGGGTGCGGGCGACGCTGCCGCGACTTCGCTACGACCAGCTGATGAGCTTCGGCTGGAAGGTGCTGCTGCCACTGGCGACGCTCAACGTCCTCGTCACCGCGGTGCTGGTGGTGGTCACGTGAGCGAGCGGTTCCCCTACCTGAAGGACGACAGCGTGGTCGAGGTCCAGCGTGGACCGGAGCCGGGCGGGGTCGGCGGCGCCTACCGCGCCTTCGGCGAGACGCTGCGCGGGTTGAAGACGACGATGGCCCGGCTGATCGAGGGGCCGATGACGATCGAGTACCCGGAGGAGAAGACGCCGGTCTACCCGCGCTTCCGCGGCCGCCACAAACTGCACAAGTTCGAGGACACGGGCCTGGAGAAGTGCGTCGGCTGCTCACTCTGCGCCGCCGCCTGCCCGGCCGACTGCATCCGCGTCGTCGCCGCCGAGAACATCCCCGGCGAGCGCGTCTCGGCCGGGGAGCGCTACGCCGCCGTCTACGAGATCAACCTCTCCCGCTGCATCTTCTGCGGCTACTGCGAGATCGCCTGCCCCTTCGACGCGATCACGATGGGCCACGACTACGAGATGGCCGACTATGACCGCGAAAACCTGATCTTCACCAAGGAGATGCTGCTCGCCGAGCCGCTCGAGCGCACGCCGCTGAAAGCAGAGGGCGAGTAGATGGAAGCGGTGCTGTTCTTCGTCGCCGCGATCGGCGCCCTCGGCGGGGCGATCGGTGTCGTCGCGATGCGCAACCCCTTCTACAGCGTGCTGGCGCTGATCATCCACCTCTTCTCGCTCGCGGTCCTCTTCCTCCTGCTCAGCTCGGCCTTCGTCGCCGCCGCCCAGGTGGTCGTCTACGCCGGCGCGGTGATGGTCCTTTACGTCTTCGTCGTCGCCTACGTCGGCGGCGGCGAGGAGTCGGCCTGGGAGCCGATCCCCGGCCAACAATTCCTCGCTCCACTCCTGGGCATAGCGATCTTCATAGAGCTCGCGGTAGCCGTCCTAAGCTCCGCTCTTCTCGCACTCGACACCAAGGGCCCGGACATCAAGCCAGGCTTCGGAGATCCAGCAGCCATCGGCCACCTGCTCCTAGAACGATTCCTGGTCCCGTTTGAGGCGTCTTCGATCCTGCTGATGCTCGCGGCCGTGGGAGCCATCGTCCTCGCCGGTCGTAACAGCGCCCATGAGGGGGCCTCGGGGGCAGGGTCCCCAGGAACTCCTCGCGAACGCGAGCCTGGGGACCCTGCCCCCGAGGCCCACCCCGCAGGAGCAACCCGATGAACGCCGAGTGGTACGTCGTCCTCTCATCCCTCCTCTTCGCCGTGGGAGCCACGGGGATCCTGCTCAGACGGAGCCCGGTCGTGATCCTGCTCTGCCTCGAGTTGATGCTCAACGCCGGCAACCTCGCCCTCGTCGCCTTCAGCCGCATGGTCGGCAACCAACAGGGGCAGGTCTTCGCCCTGGTCGTGATGGTCGTCGCCGCCTGCGAGGTGGTCGTCGGCCTCGGCCTGATCGTCGCGATCTTCCGTCGCAAGCTGCCGCTCGACGTCGACGAGCTGCGGGAGCTGCGCGGATGAGTGCCACTACCTGGGCCTGGCTGGCCCTGCTGCTGCCGCTGCTCGGCTCGATCGTCATCGGCCTCTCCTTCCGGGCGATCCCGGCGCGGGCCGCGGGCATCGTCGGCACCGCCGCGGTCGGCCTCGCCTTCGTCTGCGCGATCGCCGCCCTGGCCGGCCTGCTCGGCGAGGACGCCGAGGCGCGCCACCACGCCTCCTCGCTGTGGACCTACGCCGGCGCGGCGGGGCTCGACATCAAGCTCGGCATCTACGTCGACCAGCTCTCGGTCTTCATGCTGCTCGTCGTCACCGGCGTGTCGACGCTGATCCACCTCTACTCGTTCGGCTACATGCAGTCGGATGAGGGCTACCACCGCTTCTTCAGCTACCTCAACTTCTTCGTCTTCTCGATGCTGCTGCTGGTCCTCGCCGGCAACTTCGTCCTCTTGATCGTCGGCTGGGCCTTCGTCGGCTTCGCCTCCTACGCGTTGATCAGCTTCTGGTACCGGCGCACGACCGCGACCCGGGCGGGGATGAAGGCCTTTGTGATCAACGTCGTCGGCGACATCTGCCTCGTCCTCGCCGCACTCCTTATCTTCCGCGAACTCGGGAGCTTCGAATTTGGGACGGTCTTCGCCCAGGCGCCTCACGTCTTCGCCCGCGGCGAGTGGACGGTGACCGCGATCTGCCTGCTGCTGCTCGTCGGCGCCTTCGCCAAGTCGGCGCAGATCCCCTTCCACACCTGGCTGCCCGACGCGATGGAGGGTCCGACGCCGGTCTCCTCGCTGATCCACGCGGCGACGATGGTCACCGCCGGCGTCTACCTGATCGCCCGCACCCACGTTCTCTTCTACCTCGCCCCGACGGCCGCCGACATCGGCGCCTTCGTCGGCCTGGCGACCCTGCTCGTCGCGGGCACGATCGCGTTGACGATGACCGACCTGAAGCGGGCGATCGCCTACTCGACGATGAGCCAGATCGGCTACATGATCATGGGCGTCTCGATCGGCGCCTACGCGCAGGGGCTCTTCCACCTGATGACCCACGCCTTCTTCAAGGCGCTGCTCTTCATGACCGCCGGCTCGATCATCTCGGCGATGGCCAACCGCCAGGACATCGACCGGATGAGCGGCTTCTGGAAGGCGATGCGCTTCACCTCGATGATGTTCGT
The DNA here is from genome assembly GCA_963824705.1 of uncultured Solirubrobacterales bacterium. GTDB lineage: Bacteria > Actinomycetota > Thermoleophilia > Solirubrobacterales > 70-9 > VRUE01. Next base: position 146,012 of record CAWGQE010000002.1, on the reverse strand, counting down.
GATCGGCGGCCTGGCGCTGGCCGCCTTCCCGCTCACCTCCGGCTTCTTCTCCAAGGACTCGATCCTCGCCTACGCCGAGGCGCGCGGCGGGATGTACACCTGGATGGCGATCGGCGGCTACGTCGGCGCCTTCCTCACCGCGCTCTACACCTTCCGCCTGATCTTCCGGGTGCTGCCGGGCAAGCCCTGCGAGGAGGCACAGCACCTGATCGACACGGGCGAGCTCTACCACGGGCCGGCGATCAACCCGGCCAACGAAGAGCTCGAGGACTCTGAAGTCGGCTTCCCCGGCGCCCACCACCACATCGCCGAGCAGTCCAAGCCGATGGCCGTGGCGATGGCGGTGCTCTCCGTCGGCGCCCTCTTCGCCGGCCTGATCCAGGTGCCGGGCGTCGACAACGTCCTCTTCGGCTTCCTCGACCCGGCTTTCGCCGACGTGCCGCTGAGCGCGATCCACCCGACGGTCGGCGAGGAGTGGCGCGGGCTCGCGATCGGCGCCGTTATCTCGCTGGTCGGGATCGGGCTCGCCTGGGTCCTCTGGGTGGCGCGACCGGAGCTGCCCGGCCTCTTCCGCGAGCGCCTCCGCCCGGCCTACCTGCTGTTCGTCAACAAGTGGTACTTCGACGAGGCGATCGACTTCCTCATCGTGCGGCCTGCGCTGGCGATCGGGCGCTTCGCCAACAACACCTTTGAGCGCTTCGTCGTCGACGGTCTGGTCAGCGGCACCCGGGAGACCGTCGAGGGCGCCGGCGGCATCGTCCGCGTCGTGCAGAGCGGTTTCGTGCGCAGCTACGCCCTGCTCCTGATCGCCGGCTTCGCCGGGCTCGCCCTCTACTTCCTGTTGAGCAGCTCATGATCAACTCGCTGCTCTGGACTCCGCTCGCCTTCGGCCTCATCGGCCTCTTCCTGCCCAAGCGCTTCGCCGGCTGGTGGGCGGTGCTGGGAACGGTGGTGACGGCGGGTATCGCGATCGCCCTGCTCGCCGGCTTCGACTCCGGCTCCGCCGGCCTGCAGGACACCGTCGACGTCAACTGGATCCCCGGCCTCGGTGTCGACTACAGCCTCGGCATCGACGGCCTCAACGTCTTCCTGGTCCTGCTGACCGCGGTCGTCTGGCTGGGCGGGACGGCCTTCGCCGCCTTCCGTGAGCAGGAGCGCCCCCACCTCTTCTTCTTGATGATGCTGCTCGGCGAGACGGCGACCCTGGGCGCCTTCATCGCCCAGGACCTGCTCCTCTTCGTCCTCTTCTTCGACCTGATGCTGGTCCCGTTCTACTTCCTCTTCGGCGCCTGGGGGACCGACCGCGAGGGCGGCCCGACCGCGTCGGCGGCAACCCTGAAGATGATCGTCTACACGCTGATCGGCTCGCTCTTGATGCTGGTCGGGGCGATCGCGACCGCGATCATCGCCGCCGACGGCGGCCAGATCACCTTCTCGATCGCCGAGCTGGCCAAGCACCCAGTCGGCGACGGCAGCCAGCAATGGATCTTCTGGTTCTTCGCCGCGGCGTTCCTGGTCAAGATGCCGGCCTTCCTCCTGCATGGCTGGATGCCCGACGCCTACCGGGCGGCGCCGCTGCCGGTCCTGGCGGTCTTCTCCGGCGTGCTGGCCAAGGTCGGCGCCTACGGCTTCCTGCGCGTCGTCCTGCCGCTCTTCCCGGCGGCGACCGTGCAGTTCCAGACCGTTGTGCTGCTGATCGCCCTGGCCTCGATCCTCTACGGCTCGGTGATGGCCTTCACCCAGACCAACGTGCGGCTGATCGGCGGCTACTCCTCGGTCGCCCAGCTCGGCTTCATCACCGCCGGCATCTTCGCCCTGCGCGCCGACGGCGCCGACGGCGCCGTTCTGCAGATGGTCAACCACGGCCTCGTCGTCGCCCCGCTGTTCATCATCGTCGCGATCCTCGCCGAGCGCAGCGGCAGCGAGGATCTGCGCGAGATGGGTGGCATGGCGATGCGAGCCCCGGTCCTGGCTGCGCTCTTCCTCATCGTCACCCTGGCGACCCTGGCGATGCCGGGCTCGGCCAACTTCATCGGCGAGTTCTACATCCTCAACGGCCTCTTCCAGGCAAAGATCGTCTTCGCCTTCGTGGCGATATCGGGCGTGGCGATGTCGGCTTACTACGCGCTGCGCCTCTACCAGCGCACGATGCACAACCGCAAGTCGGAGGGGATCGCCTCGCGGGAGATCGGCCTGCGCGACGGCCTCGTCCTGGTGCCGTTGGTGCTCTGCATCGTCGGCCTCGCCCTCTACCCGCAACTGATCCTCAAGCGCACCGACACCTCCGTTCAGGAATCGGTCGCGGCTGTGACCCGCGGTCCGGCACCACAGGCCCAGCTGGCCAAACGATGACCTTCCACGCCCCCCACATCGACTACGCGGCGCTCTCGCCGGTCATCGCGCTGACCGCGGCGCTCTGCGTCGTGCTGATCAGCGCCGTGATCAAGCCCCTGCGGCGTGGCGCACCCGGGCTGACCCTGATCGCCCTGGCGAGCGCCGCCGGCCTCTTGATCTGGAACTGGAACGACCCGACGAACCTCGTCTCCGGCGCGCTCCGCCTCGACGACCTGGCGATCTCGATCTCGCTGATCGCGATCGCCGCGGCGGCCTTTGCCGTGCTGCTCTCGATCCGCGAGCCGGCTGCCGAGCAGGCCGGATCCGGCGAGTACCACGCGCTGCTGCTCGGCTCGGTGCTCGGCATGGTCCTGCTCGCCCAGGCGCAGAACCTGGTCAGCTTCTTCGTCGCGATCGAGACCCTCTCGATCCCCCTCTACATCCTCTGCGCGACCGACATGATCCGGGAGAAGTCGCTCGAGTCCGGGCTCAAGTACCTGATCGTCGGCTCGCTCGGCTCGGCGACGTTGCTCTACGGCATGGCCTTCCTCTACGGCGGGTCCGGCTCGACCGACTTCCTCGGTATCTCGGCCGGGATCGGCCACGCCGGGCTGCTCGGCGACCCGCTCGTCCTCGTCGGCATCGGGCTGGTTGCCGTCGGGCTCGCCTTCAAGACCTCGATCGCCCCCTTCCATCAGTGGACCCCCGACGTCTACGAGGGCGCCCCGACGCCGATCACCGCCTTCATGGCGGTGGCGACCAAGGCGGCGGCCTTCGCCGTCTTCATCCGCTTCTTCGACGTCGCCCTGATCGGCGAGGCGGGCGACTGGCAGCCGGCCCTGGCGGTGCTGGCTGCGGCCTCGATCGTGATCGGCAACGTAGGCGCGCTCGGCCAGGACTCGCTCAAGCGCCTGCTCGGCTACTCCGGCGTCGCCCAGGCCGGCTACATCCTCGGCGGCCTCGTCGTCGCCAGCGAGGCCGGGGTCAACGCAATCGTCTTCTACCTCGCCGGCTACCTGTTCATGAACCTGGCAGCCTTCAGCGTGATCGTCGCGCGCGAGCGCGAGACCGCCTTCGGCGACGACATCCGCGCCGTGCGCGGGCTGGGCAGCGAGCGGCCGCTGCTCGCCTGGCCGCTGACGATCTCGATGCTGGCTCTGGCGGGCCTGCCGGCCACCGTCGGCTTCATCGGCAAGCTCTACCTGATCGAGGCGCTGGTCGAAGGCAACTACACCTGGCTCGCGGTCTTCATCGCCGTCGGCACGATGATCTCGCTCGCCTACTACCTGCGGGTGGTGGCGGCGATGTGGATGCGGCCCGGTGGCGAGACGGCACCTGGCGCGACGCCGGCGATCGCGGGCGCTTCACCGGAGGCGGATCCGATCGATCCAGACGCCGGTCGTCGTCTCTATCTCGTCGCTCCGGCGCTGCTCGCCGCGGCGGGCGCGGTCTTCTTTGGGATCGTGCCCCAGCCGTTGGTGGACTTCGCCCAACACGCCGGCGCCTCGCTGTTCTAGCCGGCGCCGAATACTCGCCCGGCAAGTCAGACTGCGCGCCGCATGACCGTTCTGCTCATAACGGCGGTGATCGCCGCTGCAACCTTTGCCGGCGTCTGGGCCGAGCGACGCAAGCCACAGGCGGCCGCGGGGGCTGCGCGGCGCTCGCTGACGCTGATGCTCTATGCGCTGCTGCCGCCGGTGATCTTCTTCAACATCACCTCCAGCCACATCGACGTCAGCCACGGGGTCGGGCTGCTGCTGGGGCTCCTCGCCTCCTCGCTGGGAGCGCTGGCGGCCTACCTGCTGTCGAGCCGCGTCCTGCACCTCTCGCGCGCTCGTACCGGGGCGGTCGTCTGCACGGTACTCAGCGTCAACACGGGCTACCTCGGCTATCCGCTGACCGTGGCTCTGCTCGGCCGCGACCAGCTCTCCACCGCGGTCCTCTACGACGTCCTCGTCACCGGGCCCTGCCTGCTGCTCGGCGCCTTCGCGGTCGGCGCGGCCCTGGGGACGAAAGCGGGCGAAGGGCCGCGCGACCGGGTGCGTGCCTTCTTCACCCGCAACCCGCCGCTCTACGCGGCGATCGCCGGCCTGCTCGCCCCCGACGCCCTCGCCCCGCAGGTCCTCGTCGACCTCTCCCAGGCGCTACTGGTGGCGATCCTGCCGATCGGCTTCTTCGCCGTCGGCGCGACCCTGGCCGAGAACGCCGAGCATGGCGACCTGCCGATACCGCCGCCGCTGACCAAACCGGTGCTCGTCGCACTCGGCTCGCGCCTCGTCCTCGTGCCGGCGCTGCTGATGCTGCTCGCCGCCCCGCTGATCGACCTCCCCGCCGCCTACCGGCTGATGGCGGCGATGCCCTCCGGCATCAACTCGATGGTCGTCGCCCACGCCTATGGCCTCGACATGGAGATCACCGCCGAGGCGGTCACCTGGTCGACGACTATCGTGGTGTTCGCTGCATTGCTGTCGCTGCTGGCATAGATGCAGTTATTCACCACTTTGGTCGAGCTCGACGAACCGAGCCGCGGGGGTCTTGGACGTCACTCGGTGCCGACTGCATCCGCCACAGGCATCTCTCCCGCCTTCGCCGCGAGACGACGAGACGTCCAGCAGACGAAAACCGACCGAGCCCAAGGGCTCGGGTCAGTTTTCGGTGCCGGCACGGACTCTACGAACGAGCTAAGGAGCAGTGACAGCCCAGGATCCCTGGGCGAAGCCACCCGGTACGCCTTCGGTGGTTTGGACGAACGCACCGGGCTGAATTTTAGCCTTTCCGGCAGAGAAAATATCGACTTCAATGAAAGCCGGCGGACCGGCATCGAGTTCGACCAACGTGTAGACGCAGAGATTGCCCGGTTCGGCTTTCGGTTCTTCGTACGTGCCGGGGCATTCGGTGGTTTCCGCTTCGCCCTGCTTGAGACGATGGGCGCTAAGGCTTCCGACCTCCACGCCGGGGTTGTCGACGGGAAGCGGGAATGAGATCGCCGCTTTGCCGATTGGGATGCCGATGGTCGGCTCTTCAGGCCCGACCACGAACGACCAAGCGCCGGTCTCGGTAGCCCCGCTGGGCAGCGTCCCACCAGCAGGCCATGGCGAGCCTTCGGGTCCCGTAGCACCGGCGGCGCCAGTCGCCCCATTTGCCCCAGGAGCCCCCTGGGCCCCGGTGGCCCCTCTGGCGCCATTGGATCCCTGAGCTCCGTCGGCGCCCTTTTCCCAGCCGCCCCGGCAGGCCCCGCCGGTCCCGCGGGCCCGGCCGGTCCTTCGGGCCCCTTTGGCCCCCTGGGACCCCTCGGCCCCTTCTTGGCCTTCGCAGAGGCGGTCGCATTGGAGCCGCTGTTGTTGTTTGCCGCATAGGCCCCGCCGATCATCGCGAAGACGAGAGCGATGACCGAGATCACCCCGGGGATGCCGAAGCGGTTTCGCAGTAACGAGAACATCTGTTTCCCTCCCTGTTTGGGTTAGTTGTGAGACTTGTTGCGCTTGGGCCGCTTCTTGGCGTGGCCACCGCAATTGACCTGAAGAGCAGGCTTGAAGGCATAAGGGGTGCCGTTTTGCCCTTCGAATTCGGCGTTTGCCCTCTTCGTCTTACCGGCGCACAGATCGGTCGAGTTGACGATCAGTCCCTTCTTGGCGCCTTGCATCGAGAGCAGGACTTTTGAGATCGGGGCGTCTGGGATCGATTCGAAGTTGGCCCTGATGCCACCGTTCTTGGAATCGATCCGCCCGACGGCTTCGATGTCGACGATGCCGTGCAGGGAGAGCACCATGTCGGGGAGCTTGTGGCTCGAGCTCCTCAGGTAGACGGGTCCCTGCAGCGGTTCGTCGAGCAGCGGGCTGTAGGCCTTTGCGTAGCCGTAGATCGAGCCTGCGGGGCATGCCTTTGCCGCGTACTGGACCCTGGTGCAGATCGTGCGGATGTGGCCCTGTTCGAGGAAGGCGCTATGGGGCAGGGTGACGATCGCCCTCTTTGCGTTGGCGTCTTTGGCCCTTGGTCTCAGTTCTGCCTTCAGTCCCGGGAACTGACCGCGTTTGGTGCCGCCGGTGAGGTTCAGGGAGAGGCTCGGCTTGTAGGGGAGCGATGAGCAGCTTGCCGCCTGGAAGCGGTTGCCGAGGGAAACCGGCAGGTCGTCTGCTGAGCTGAAGAGATCGAGGTTCGATCCAAAGAGCGTCGCCTGGACCCTCGATGGATCACAAGAGGTCGGGTTGATCGTGAAGTTCGGGCGATCTACGTTGACTCTGATTTCACGGACAGAGAGCGGGATCCCTTTGAGGATGTGGGGGATCGGGTCCGATCTGTCGCCGTCGACGTGGACTTCGGCGGTGGCGGGATCGAGGGAGAGCGCGACCCTGGTGACGACGGTGCCGATGTCGAAGGGCCCGGCGACCGCCGGGACGACAGAGACAGCCGAGATCGGCGCTCCGTTGTATGGACCTGCGAGGTAGAGCTTGCCCGGTACGTAAACCAGGGTCGAACCTACTCCCGCTCCGGCGATGACATTGCCGATCTCGGAGTTCTTTGGACAGCTCGCTTCTTCTCGCTCTTCCAGACCGGTCTTTTCGCTTGCCACCGCGATCGAGTCATCGGGGCATTTGCTCACCCCGGCGATCTTCGCGGCCACGCCCGGGGGCAGGATCGAGGAGAACTTGGTCATGTCCTGTTCGCCGTCTTCCCTGGTCAGTCGCATCAGGAAGGGGCTGAAGGAGCCGGCGTTGTTGTTGATCGTCCCTCCGGTGAAGCCCGGGTGGAAGGGCGGGACTCCCTGGGGTGGGCAAGAGCCGCCGTTAACTCCCCTGTCGATCTGGAAGGAGCTTTCGGTCGTGATCGTCTTTGAGAGATCCGACCAGGGAGTGAATTCGCCCTTGGTGGAGTAGGTGCCGCAGGTCCTCGGAGTGATCAATGGCGCCCTCGGTCCCTCTCTGAAGTGGAACTCGAAGTCTTCGAAGGGCTGCTGGGGCAGATCGTCGAAGGTGGTGGTGATCTGTCCCGTCCTCGGATCGGGCTCTACCTTGCCCGGGATCTTCACCAAGACGCCGCGTTCTTGGTTGCGGATGACGATGTAGAGGGCTAGGAGGCTTTTGAAGGGGTTCTCGTAGGGGGCGGCGATGTAGACGTTGCCCTCCAGGGCTTCTTGGAGGAGCGGGGTGTGGATGACCACCGAGCCGATCTTCGCCGTCGTGGGGCAGCCCGGGTCCTCTACGGTTGCCGCCGCGTACTGAGCCGGGGTACAGACCCCCAGGCCCTCTGCCTGGGAGGGGTTGGCCGTCATCCCCTCGGGCAGGGTCACCACGGCCCTCTTCAGATGCGATTGGGAGATGCCTTTCGGGTTCAAGATCCCGTCGGTGGGGAACTTCAGGTTGACTTCCAGGCCCGAGGAGCTGCCGGCGCTTTTCTGCGTCGGCTGGGCGCCGAAGTCGGGGTTGAACGGGACTTTGTCGCAGCCCGTCGTCCCCTGCTGAGGACCGGGGGCATTGGGGGCGAAGGGTGCCAGGTGGTTGAAGACCTTCGCCGTCCTGATCGCGTCCGGTTCTTCCCAGGAGTTGGTCCGAAGCGCCCACTCTTCGCCTTGGTGTTCGTTTTCCGGGCAGGAGGTCGGCAGGGTCATGAAGGCGACCGGTTTCATCCCGGCGGCGTGGGAACCCATCACCGTGCCGGGAGCGGTCGGGCAGATCGCGTGTGAGGCGGTTCCGCCCAGGACGGCGCTCCCCGCGTTGCAACGTTCACCGTCGTGGGCGGGGTCCGCCGGGACCCCCCAGAAGGTGACGTCGGCCCGGTAGATTCGAAGCGCCTGCGGCGCTCCGTGGGTCCCGACCGTGATCCGGTAGCCGTTCCCGGGACCGGTCGAGGCGTCGAAGTAGACGGGCACCTTGGCGGCGTTGAAGCCGAAGCGGCCGGCCAGGCCGGCGGGGGTCGCCATGTTGAAGAGCGGCAGAACCGCGTCGTGGTTGTCATTGCCGCCGAAGCGCAGACGCACGATGCCGACCTGGGAGCCGGTCGGGCATTCGCTGAAGAATTCGAGGAGATTCTGCGAGGCGCCACTCAGCTGCGCGGCGGTGCAGGTAGGGAGTCCGTTCGGATTTCCAACCAAGCCTGCCGGCAGGTCGACGTCGGTGTTCTTGATGTCGCCGTCGGGCAGCGGCTTGCCGTTGAATTCGGCCTGATCGGAGGGATCGGGGTGGTTGTTCCACTCGATGTGGGTGACGACCGAGTAGGGGTGCCCGCCGGCCTGGTGGAAGGCGCCCCCCGAGGGGGCGGGGTCGGCTTCATCGCCCCCGTCGGGGGCTTTGGCGGCGATCTGCACGTCAAAGGATTTGATCCCGTAGGAGGCTTGGGCTGCCAGCGGCGCGAGGAGCGCTGCGCCGAGCGCCAAGGCCAGGGCAAAGGTCGTCAGCTTGATCGTCTTGGCGGCGCTCATTTGCTCGTCCTCCCGGTCTTGTCGGCTCTGGCTTTGCTTCTTGCCGCCGCTTCTCGCCTTGCCCTGCGGCGCTTCCTTGCCTTGTGATGGCGCTTCTTTGCCCTGTGCTTCTTGGCCTTATGGTTGAGCGGGTTGTCGGGGCCGCTGAAGCCGGCGCTGTTTGGCGTCTGCAGGTTCGGCACGCTCGGCGTCGCCTGACAGGCGTCGCCCTGGCACTGGTTGGGCGGCAGGGCGTTCTGGGCGGCGATGCCGCCGCCGACCCTGGCGTCATAGAGGTCTGAGAGGTTGTCGGTGTCCATCCTCACCAGCTGCTGGTGGGTCGTGAAGAAGGCGTCGCGGCCCGAGGGGCTCGCGGTCATGAAGATCGAGTCGCAGTTGCACTGACCGCTGGAGAGCAGGCGGGCTTCGCCCTTTTCGGTGTCATAGACGTAGGCGTCATCGCGCCCGTTTGAGTCCTGGGGGACCAGGGCGTCGGGGGAGGTGAAGAAGACGTAGCGCCCATTGGCGCTGATCGGCGTGTTGAGGTAGGGGGAGCTTCCGCCGTTTACGGACGCGTTTGCGATCGGCTTGGTGAAGACCGGCACTTCACCGCTCGGCGGTTCTCCCGAAGGGTCGCAGGAGACGCAGAGAAGTTCGTCGGCGTCGTAGCTGTATTGGTAGAGCTCGATACAGATGCCCGGGACCGGCTTGTCGGGTTCGGTTGCACTCCGGTCCCCGCACTCTCCGAACGGGTCGTAGCCGGTCAGGTTCGCGCGGGAGTGAAAGATCAGGCGGCGGCCGTCGGGCGTCATCCGCGCCTGGTCGACTTCCACTCCGGTGCCCTTCTCACCGACGCCGGGATCGTGGGCGGGCAACGTCACCACCCTGCGCATCTGCCCGCCGTGCAGGACGTAGAGGGCTGTGACGGCGGCGTCGTCGGACCGGTAGCCCAGCAGGTAGACGAAGCCTCCGTCGGAGGTCGCATCGACGACGTGGGCGGGCACAGTCCCCGGCGTCGGGATCAAGGTCAGTCGCTCCCCCGCCGGCGCATCGGCCCTCCATCGGTACAGCGAGACCCCTTCGCCGTCGGTGTCCTCGTCGACCAGCTCCTCCTCGGAGAGGAAGAGGACTTCTTCCCCATCCGGGCTCGCCCACTGGAACTCCGAGCGTCCGGGGCCCTTCGGGTCGGGAGTGGAGCGCTCGGAAGCGTCGACCTGGGTCGTATGCGTGCCGTTTTCGCGCACATACAACGAGCCTTCGAGGCCGACGTCTCCTTGGGGCCCTACGCCAACGTTGGCTGCTTTCAGGTCGCCGGCGGTGAAGAAGACCCTGGAGCCGTCCTCGGAGACCGCGTGCGCGAGCTGGGTGTTGGTGCCCTGGCCGGCATAGCCGGTTCCCTGGGCGCCTGCTCCGCCGACCGATTCGGCAGCGGTGCAGGGGGGCGAGCCGCAGGCGCCGTCGGGGAGGACGCCGGCGAGGCGGACTTCCCCATTCGACCATTCATAGAGCTTGGCGGCGGTGCCCGAGGCATCGGCGGTGAGGTTGTCGGAGTCCTCGAAGGCGATATGGCTGAAGTCGGCCGAGGCATCGACGAAGGCGATGTGGGGGCCGTTGGGGTTGAACGGCTGATCACCCAGCGGTTTGACCGAGTCGCTGATCAGCGTGAAATGAGGGGCACCGGCGCGCATGCCGGTGGCGAGAAAGAGGTTGTCGGCGCCGGCGGTGTTGGCGCTGGCGTCGGGGTTGGGAGCGAGCGAGCGGTAGACGCCGCGCTCGAGTTCGGGGGTGAGGAAACCTACATACTCGCTGCCGCTGAATACCGTCACTGCGGGCGGCGATTTCTTCAGCGGCGTGACCGAGTGGGTGCTCCAGCCTTCGGGGTCGCGCGATGCAAGGTACTCGGCGCCCGAGTAGGGGAAGCCGTCGGTTCCCGCGAATGCCGCCTGGGAGACGAAGGTGATCGCGTCGCCATCGGCCGCAGCACGGGTGCGGAAGGTCTCCGAGGCGACGTCTCCGCCCGACTTCTGCAGCGGGCTGACCATCTCATAGGCGCGGCATTCGGGCAGCGCGACGGAGAGGCCGACGCGCTGGTTTGAGCAGGGAGCCGGGTTGGCTTCGGTGGTGAAGGACGCATCGCCGCTGCTCGCTTTGCCGGCCGGGCTCTCGGCGAGGAGCCGGTAATGGTAGGTCGTGGTCGGGCTGAGGCCCTGCAGCTGGGCGTGGACGGAGACGAAGCCCGCTCCCGAGCCGGCGTCTGCGTCCTGGGAGGCGGGGATCGAGGCGCAGGAGCCGCTCGCGCAATCCCCCGTGCCCCACTGGAAGTAGTAGGTGGTCTGTGAGTTGCGGGGATCTATGCGTCCGTTCAGCTGGGCTGAGCTCGGCAGGACGTTGGTCGCCGGGGAGATCTCGACCTGGGGCCCGGCGGCTGCGGTGCCAAAGGATGGATTTGGCCCGTCGGAGGTGTCTTCGCCACCGTCGTTTGACGCGTGCAGGCGAACCGAGTAGGTGGTGTTCGGCACCAGGCCTTCGAGCTCGGTGGAGACCGCCTGGGGACCCGTTCCCTCGATCGGTCCCTGGTCTGGCAGGGCGATCCATTTGACCCCGTCGGAGCTGTATTCGAAGCGGTAGGTGGTTGCCTGGCCTTCGCCGGTTCCCATCGGGTCCACGGTGCCGCTCAAATGCGCCGATTCGGGGCCGATTTCGCTTACCGGGGCGATCATCACTTCCGGGGCGGTCAGCGGCGGTTTGGGGGCGGTTTCGAAGCTGGTCGTGTCTTCGACGCTCTGGTTGCCGTTGCCGTTGGTCGCGATCAGCTTGACTTCGTAGATGGTTTCCGGCGTGAGTTCGGAGGCGTCATCTGAGACTTCGTGGTCGGCGCCGTCGGCGGGAAGCTGGCGAGTCGCCTGCAGCCCCGGACAGCTCGGCGTGCACTGGAAGCGGTAGGTCGTCTCATAGCCTTCCCCACTGCCTCCCGGGTTGACCGTTCCCGTGAAGTGGGCCGATTTGTAGGTGACGGCGGAGGGGGTGTCGATCGTCGCCGTGGGGGGCGCCACCGGGACGGGCGGGCCGTAGATGCGGACCTTGTAAGTGGCTTCGCTGGGCCCACCGAAGTTGGAGACGTAGACCCTGCCGGAGGACTCGTCCAGGCCGACTCCGTTTGCCGAGTTCGGCACGGCCATGAAGGCCAGCTCTTTGCCGGCTTCGTCGAGCTGGCGCACGCCGCTGGGCCGAGCTCCGGCGCCGGCCCCAGCCGCGACGCCGACGTAGAGATCGCCGCTCGATCCGTCGACAGCGAAAGCTTCGCTGGAACTAGTTGCGGGCAACGGCGTCCCTTTGCCGCCTACGTCGGCCGATCCCCCACCGCCGGGAAAGAGCGAGAGCGGATAAGCGCTTCCAGGCATGTACAGAGTAGTGCCGGTCGCTGCGAGATATCCGCCTGAAAGTCCGACGATCTCCGAGTCGAAGTTGGCGTTTTTCACCGGGTTGGCGGAGGGGACGTACCTGTCGACGTGGCTCGGTTCTGAGGCGCCGGAGCAGTAGCTGACGTAGACGCTTCCGGCCGGGTCGACGGCGACGCCGCACGGATGCGCCGTGTCGAGCGATTCGGTCGGGAAGTGATGCGGGTTGCCGGAGCCGTCGACGGTGCCGAGGTGGGCACCGTTTGACGAATACGTCTCCACTCCCCAGCTAATCGGTCCTGGTGATTTATTGCTGGCGCCCGCCCAGGCAACGTAGATGTCTCCGGCCGTACCGGCTGCCGCACCTGCCGACGCGACTGCAACGCCCTTGATCACTGGAAACGGCACTCCGGAGGGAACGGAGAAGGTCAGCCAGTTCCTGCCCGCCGCTTCGCCTTCGCTGAAGTTGTGCGGGGCGCCGCTCGAAGTGAAGCGGTAGATCCGGTTGGCGTAGACGTCGGCGACGTAGACGTCGTGGGAGGCCTGGTCGACGGCGATGAACTTGTCCTGCTGGAATTTCGAGTTGGCGGTCCCGTCGGGGCCGAACTCCGAGATGAAGGGGTGGACGTAGTAGGTGGCTGAGGCCCCCGGCGCGAGGACGAGCAGCAGCGCCAACGCGCCCAGCACGGCGCAGGCCAGGCGCATGCGCAGATTGGTCGCCGACGGTGCCTTCGCCTCGAGTTCCACGTATCTCTCTCCTCGTCCCGTGAGCCCTGCCGGCCGCTTCCCTTAGCGGCCCTCCCTGACTCGGTTGTCCTATCCCTACCCAGCTATTAAGCACCGCGGACATCCGCGTTTCTTGATAGCGAGGTTGATTAAGACACACGTGTGTCTGGATGTCAAGGCAAACGAAATCGGGTGGTGCAGGCGCGGGACCGCCCTATGCTCCCGGGCGATGCTTCAGCACGTGACGCTCGAGGTCCTGACCGATGAGATCGAGTGCTTCGTCGCGTTCTGGGAGCTGCTCGGCTTCCAGCCGGTCGAGCCGCCGCCGACGCTAGCCAACAAGTTCGTCTGGGTCGAACGGCAGGGGACCCAGATCCACCTCGAACGCAACGAGTCGCCGACCGTCCCCCCGCACGGCCACGCCGCGGTGGTCGTCCCCGATTTCGAGGGGACGGTCGAGCGCCTGCGCGAGGCCGGCTTCGCGGTCACCCCCGGCCGCGAGCACTGGGGTGCGCCGCGGGCCAAGGTCCTCGCCCCCGGCGGCCACCAGGTCGAGCTGATGTCCTTTCCGCCGGGATGATTGCCAGGAATCTCCGTGGAAACCAACGCTTTTAATCGTCTGCTCGATTTGCGAGATTTCTGAACAGCCGATGCCGTTCGACGCCAAAGTCCTCGCCGATTCACAATCGCCCGCCGGATACCGGCTGACGACGCTCGAGGCGACCTTCCCGCGCTTCGTCCTCGCCGAGTTCAACACGCATCGCGTCTTCTCCCGCAACTCCGCCAGCTCGCGCGCGATCCCGATCGCCAAGCAGCTGCGCCGGGTGCTCGAGGACCCCTACATCCCGATCGAGTTCGGCTCGAATCAACCGGGCATGCAGGCGGGCGCTGCGCTCGGCGGCGAGAAGCGGGATGCGGCCGAGCGCGAGTGGCTGCACGCTCGCGACGACGCGGTGCGCCGGGTGCTGGGCCTGGTTGCCGACCCGGACGCGATCGCGGCCAGCGACGATCTGCTCGACGTCCTGGGGTCGATCGAAGAGGCGATCAGGAACCGCACCCAGCCAACCGAGTGGCTGAACGTCCACAAGCAGGTCGCCAACCGGCTGCTGGAGCCCTTCATGTGGCACACCGTGATCGTCACCGCGACCGAGTGGGACAACTTCTGGAACCTGCGCTGCCACCCCGACGCGCAGCCGGAGATCAGGCTGACCGCCGAGGCCATGCGTGCCGCGATCGAGGCCTCAGAGCCCGCCGAGCTCGACTGGGACGATTGGCACCTGCCCCTGATCCGCCCCGAGGACCGCGAGCAGGCGGCCTCGATCGAGGACCTGATCAAGATCTCAGCCGGTCGTTGCGCCCGAGTCAGCTATCTGACCCATGCAGGTCAACGCGACCTCGGGGCCGACATCGAGCTCCACGACCGACTGCTCGAAAGCGGCCACATGTCGCCACTCGAGCACCCGGCGCGCCCGCTGAGTGCAACGGACCTGGAGACGAGCGAGTGGAGCGGCAATTTTCGCGGCTGGCGCTCCTACCGCAAGAGCATCTCCGGGGAGGCGAACCCTTTGGGAAAAGGAGGCGCCCCGGTAGGGGTTCCGCTTAACTTTTTCGGTGGATCGCCGTCAGCCGTCCGTCAACCCGACGACGAAAAAGTACAAGACGCTCCACCCCTACCGGGGCGCCTCCTCATCTGAGGGCTCTTCCAGTTCTGCCGCCGCTTTTTCAGCTGGAGTCGGCCATGGCTCAGCTTCTCCAGATGCCCATGCCGGTGGTTTGCCGCCCGGCCCAAAGCCGAGCAGCATCACGCCGAGGTAGATGAACCAGAGCAGCGTGAACTGGAAGAAGATGAAGGAGACGGCGCCGAGGGCGATGCCGGTCGAGCCCCAGAAGCGGGTCAGCAGGCCGGTCCGCATCGCGTACAGCGACGTGTAGACCATCGCGGCGACGAAGCCGATCTGGCCGCCGAGGCCGAAGCCGGCAGCCAGCGGGCGCAGCGGCGCTTCGGTGATCGTGTCCTTCGCCGCTTCATTGGCATGGTCGCTGCTCAGCGCGACTCCCTTTGCCGTCAGCCGCGGCACTTCGTTGGCGACGAAGTCCGAGGCGGCGTGCAGGGTGGAGACGCCGCCGAGGATCGCCAGGGCGGCAAGGAACAGCGGTGCGGCGATGACGACGCCGACCAGCTGGCCGCGCATCTTCTCGCTGCGCGCCTTGGCGGCGCGGAAGAGGTAGTAGAGCGGGACGGCCAAGAGGCCGACGCCGAACGCCTGCAGAATGCTGGAGAGCAGCTGGGCGCTGCGGTGGGCGTCGACGTTGCGCAGCAGCTCGGATTCTCCGCTGCCACCACCGACTCCCTGGCTGGCGACGGCGATCGCGGCGATGATCAAGATGATCGAGGCGAAGGTGGCCAGCGCCACCGGACGCGACCAGCGCTCCTCCCAGGCCAAGATCGCCGCCTTGTCGGGTCGCAAGCTTCGCTCAGCCCCGCTCGTGGAAATAGAACTGGGGCAGCGCGCCCTCGATCACCTCGGCGGTCATCCTCTGCGCGACCTCGAGGTTGCCGGTCCGCACTGCGATGTCGTCGAGAGTGACGATGCCCGCGAGGCTATCGCCATCGACCACCGGCAGCCGTCGCACCCGGTGCTGAACCATCAGCGCCGCCGCCTCGTCCAGCTCCATCTCCGGCTCGCCGCAGATCAACGGCCGCGAGGCGTGCTCGCCGATCGGCGTCTCAGGATCGACGCCGTCGGCGAAGATCCTCACCGCGAGGTCGCGATCGGTGATCATCGCCACCGGCGAGCCGGCGGGATCGACGATCACCACCGAACCGACGCGGCTGTCGCGCATCTGCCGGGCGACCGATACCGCGCTTGCCTCCGGCGTCGCGGTCACCACTCCGGCGGTCATGATCTCGCTCAGCTGCACTCCGCGTACGCTACCGCCCTATGGAGAAGACGGAGCGCATGCCGGTTGTCCCGCTGGAGGCGGGCGCAGGACCTGACAACCCGCCCTGTCCCGCCTGCGCCGAGCCGCTCTTCGGCTGGATCGACAGCCGCCCCGGGCTGGGCGGGGCAGTGAGCCGCTGCGAGAGCTGCGGACTCGGTGTCGTCGGTGGGCCCGGCAGCGCCGAGGAGGCCCTGCGCGAGCTCGACCGGCTCGGGGGCGAGGAGGGCGTGACGATCGTCAACCGAGGGAGCTTCTCCGCCTGGATCGGTGGCGCCGGCTGGGCCGGCCTGGAGCGAGGTAGCCGCTACCTGTTCACGGTCGAGGCGGCGCGCCGCCTCGTCGCCGGACGCGACCAGGTCGTCAAGTCCGTCCGCTGGTCCCCCAGCAGAGGCATCGCGACGATGTGGCAGACCATCGTGAACAGCGCAACCTTCGGGCGTAACGTCGTGGTCGGGGCCTCGGTCACCGCCACCAAGCCCTGGCAGCGAAGGGTCGACTGGGTGGTGGTCGTGGTCCTGGCGCTCCCCGCTTTCGCCGTGGCGCTCCCCCTCGAGCTGGCCGGCGCGGCAACCCGCCGCGGCAGCGCGGTCTCGCTCAGGCTCGAGCTGCTCTAGCGGCGCTCAGGAAAGACCTTCCCTGGCCTCGCGGACCAGGGTCACGGCCTCGGGGAAGAGGACGCGGATCGCGTCGCGCACCTGCATCGCCTGCTCGTCGCTGCTGCCGGTCAGCTCGATCCGCTCGATCGAGGCCACGGTCAGGTCGGCCGCGAGGCGGATCGCGTTGTCGGCCCAGGCAACGCGCTGCGAGGACTGCATCTGCTCGCTGAGCTCCTCCATGCGGGAGCGGAACTCGTCGGGGTCGCCAAAGAGGTTGAAGCCCTCCACGAGGGGAATGTAAGCAGACTGACTCAGTCAGGGCACTGAGTCCTTGCATTTGGCGCACCACGCGCGCGTCCTCGCCGCCTAGCGTCGCTCCCATGCAAGGCGAGAGGGGATCGGCGAGCGTCGAGCAGGCCGGCCTGACGGCGCTGATCGCGCTGCTTCTGCTGGCAACGATCGCCGCGCTTGCCTCGGGTGGCGAGGTCGACCCCCGGAATGCCCTTGGCAGCGCAATCGCGCGGCGGATCGCTTGCGCACCTCGGCTACCCGATGCCTGCCACCACCACCCGCTGGTGCCGGCCTACGGCTGGCCGCTGGCCCGCCTCGCCCGTGCTCTGGCCCCGTCCCCGGCGGCCCTACCGAGCCCAGGAGGGCTGCCGCTGGTCCCGGTCGACTTCCGTCGTTGCCGGCGCCAGAGCTGCGCCGTGGCCGCAGGCCCTCGCGTCACAACATCCGGGCAGCGCACTACCGCCTTCACCCAGATCGAAGATCGGCGCCGCACACTGGGCTGGGTCGAGCTGACCTACTGGCTCTACCGCCCGAGCCTCGGCTGGGAACGGATAGTGCGCCGAGCCGACCAAGCCCAGATCGACGCGGCGAGCAACGTCCGGGTCCTGCTGAAGGACGACCCAGCGCTGATCCCTCTGGAGACCCTTCCGGGCCGCGACCACTACGAGTTTCCGCCGGGCGAAGAACCGCCATGGCGGTGGCATGTGCAGAGCCGCTACCCCGGCTGGTCGAGCTGACGCAAATGAAAAGGACAAGCATAATAAAATATGCAGTATTTTTATTGACACGCCTGCGCCAAGCTGGAAGGATGCGGCGCGCGAGAGGCCTGTTTGCCTCTCTCGTCTCGTCCAATGCGAAAGGGGCAGGGGAATGGCGACTTTTAGGACGCCGTCGATACTGGCGGTGCTGATCGCGACGTTGGCGTTTGCGGCAATGAGCGAGGCCCACACGCTGGAAGCGTCACGGGCTGCCAATGCCAGCAAGACCTTTGCGAAGCTGCTCTGCGAGAGCGTCAACGAAGAAAGCCCAGGAACCTGCGTGGCGTCTCGTCCCAGTAGCTGCCAGCGTATCTCCGAACACCGAGTGCGCTGTGGCTTCTTTCTCACGGTCGATGGGGAAGACGGATCGCGAAACCGCTGCCTCAACCTGATCGAATGGTCGATCCAAGGCAAGAGCCCCAGCCTCCATCCGCATTACCTTGGCATCCGATCCTGCACGCAGTTGAGGCCACCGGAAACCCAATAGCCCGCACCTGGACCCGGCGTGCTGTTCAGCCTTCCGCCGAGCTTGGCCGGCCGCTCATCCCGGCCGGTTCGGCATCTTCTTCCGCCTGGCGAATCAAGCCTCGCCAGTCGGTCGTGCGGAAGACCAGCAGGATCGCGGCGAAGCCGAGCACTACCGACCAGGCCGCCATCGCTATCTGCGTCCCGACCGAGAAGGAGAGGACGGCCGAGCGCGACGGGCCGTGCAGGGTCGCGACGAGGAGCGCCTGCTGGGCGCCGGCGCCGCCGGGCGTGAAGGGGACGATGTTCGCGATCGCCTGCACGCTCATCACCAGCATCACGTTGCCGACCGACCCGCCGATGCCGAAGGCCTCGAGGAAGAACCAGAAGGCGGCGAAGCGGAGTAGCCAGCCGAACCCCTGCCAGGCCGCCACCTCGCGCAGGTAGCGGCGCGGCTTGGTGAGAATGGCGACCCCCTGTTTAACCCGGTCCCAAAAGCGACGCACGCGATGCGCCAGCAGGTAGATCGCGACGGCTATTCCGACCAGCAGCGCACCCAACGCGATCAGGAAGACCTGCGGGTGTTCGGCCCAGAAGGAGATCTCGAATGCCGGCAGGTCGGGCAACTCTGGCGGCTTGGGCAGCAGGCCCTGCGAGACCGCGTAGAGGAGCACCAGCAAGCCGACCGTCGTGTCGAAGACGGTCTGGACGAGGAAGGAGGAGGTGACCGCGGGGTAGGAGGAGCCGGGGATCTGGCGTTTGACCAGGAAGACTTTGGTCACGTCGCCGGCATGGGCGGGGACGATCGCGTTGATCCCCGCCCCGGCCAGGTAGGCGGCGGAGAGCTCCAGGAAGGAGATCCGGACCCCCGGATAGGCGGCGTGCAGGACGTTGCGCCAAGCCCAGGCCCGCGCCAGCTGCATCCCCGCCAGGCAGCCCAGCGCGAGCGCGAAAGGCGTCCAGCGGATGTCCGAAAGATGCTGGAAGAACGCCGTCGCCGCGTGGGCGAAGGATTCGGCACTGGACGCGAAGTCGGCGAGTGGCATCGCAGCTAGACTAGCCCGCTCGTGTCAGAGCCAAAGACGACTCCGACCATGCCCGCAGCCCCCCGCGATCCCGCCGATGAGGCGATGTGCGCGCGTGCCCGCGAGCGCTTCACCGGCGACCGCGGCAGCCGTTTCCGGCGCCGCCGCAAGCGCCATGCCGAGCTGCCCAACCTGATCATCATCGGCGGGTTGAAGTGCGGCACGACGAGCATCCACCACTACCTCGGCCTGCACCCCCAGATCCACATGTCGAAGCCAAAGGAGCTCAACTTCTTCGTCGAGGAGCTGAACTGGGACCTCGGCCTCGACTGGTACGCGAGCCGCTTCGACGATCGCTTCAAGGTGCGCGGGGAGTCGTCGCCCCACTACACCAACCTGCCGCGCTTCCAGGGCGTGCCGGAGCGGATCAAGGAGCACTGTCCCGACGCCCGCCTGCTCTACATGGTCCGCGACCCGATCAAGCGCATCCTCTCCCACTGGGTTCACGCGACCGGCGCCGGCTACGAGACCCGTGAGCTCGTCCCGACCCTGTCGGAGCCCGACTCCTCCTACATCCAGCGCTCGATGTTCTGGATGCAGCTGCAGCCCTACCTCGAGCTGTTCGACCGCTCGCAGATCGAGGTGATCACGCAGGAGGAGCTGCAATCCGAACGCGAAGAGACGATGCGCAAGGCGTTCCGCTTCGCCGGCGTCGATGAGACCTTCACATCGGAGCAGTTCGACCGCGAGTGGGAGAAGTCGAGCGCCAAGCAGGGCGACAAATACCAGGTGATGGAGAAGCTGGTGAAACTGCCGGGCCTGCGCTCCTTCGATCGCAACTTCGACCGCCTGCCCGAGTCGCTGCGCTGGATCGTCGAGAAGGTCGTCCACGATCCCGAGAAGCCCCCGGCGCCGAAGCCGAAGCTCCCCGACGACCTCTTCGAGACGGTCCGCGGCCGCTTCAGCGCCGACGTCGCCGGACTGCAGGAGTTCGCCGGCCGCGAGTTCGCCGGCTGGCACGACTACTCCTGAGCGGCTGAGTACGCTGCGCCTGTGCGGCGCCTCCTTCCCGATCCCGGCACCACCACCGTCGAGGAACAGCTCGACGCCTATCGGCCCTGGGAGCACTCGCACGACGATCGCCCCTTCGTCGCGATGAACTTCGCCGCCACTGTCGACGGGCGGGCGGCGATCGACGGGGTCTCGGGGCCGATCGGCTCGGCCGACGACACCGCGATGCTGGTCGGGCTGCGCACCCGCTTCGACGCGGTGATGATCGGCGCCGGCACGATGCGGGCCGAGGGCTACGGCGACATCGGCAGGCGGCTCGTCGTGGTCGAGAGCGGCCCGCGGGGAAAAGTTGACCTGCCGGCGCTCCTGCGGTCGCTGCGCGAGGAAGACGTGAAGACGCTTCTGTGCGAGGGGGGCCCGACGCTTCATGGCGCGCTGCAGGCCGCCGGCCTCGTCGACGACCTCTTCCTGACGATCGCGCCGAAGCTGGTCGGCGGCATCGCGCCGCGCATCCTCGAGGGCGATCTGCCGGGCGTGGAGCCACTGGAGCTGAACTGGTTGCTTGAGGAGGACGGCGAGCTCTTCGCCCGCTACAGCCGCCGCTGAGCACGGCCCCGATACCGTTCCCCGACCGGAACCGAGGAGAGGACGCCCCACCGATGGACTTCAAGCCGAGCCCCCAGGTCGAGACGCTGCGCGAGCAGATCCTCGACTTCATGGACGAGCAGGTCTACCCGCAGGAGCGGGAGACCATGGAGGGCCTCGACGCCGAGGTGGCGAGCGGCGTCCCTTACCCGAAGATCCTCGTCGAGATCCGCGAGCGAGCCAAGTCGGCGGGGCTCTGGAACCTCTTCATGCCCGACGAGCGCTTCGGCCCCGGGCTGAGCAACTGGGAGTACGGGCTGCTCTGCGAGGAGATGGGGCGCAGCCCGGCGGCGGCGCCGATGGCATTCAACTGCTCGGCGCCGGACACGGGCAACATGGAGATCCTCGCCGAGCACGGCTCGAATCAACAAAAAGAGGAATGGTTGGAGCCGCTTCTGGAGGGACGGATCCGATCGTGCTTCTCGATGACCGAGCCCGAGGTCTCCGGCTCCGATCCGACCCTCCTACAGGCGCGCGCGGTACGCGACGGCGACGAGTGGGTGATCGACGGCCACAAGTGGTTCACCTCGGGCGCGGTCGGCGCCGATCTGGCGATCGCGATGGTCGTCACCGACCCCGAGGCGCCGCCCTACGCGCGCGCCTCGATGATCTGCGTGCCGACCGACACGCCCGGCTTCAACCTCGTGCGGCCGATCTCGGTGATGGGCCACGACAAGGGCCCCGGCCACTGCGAGATCCGCTACGAAAGCTGCCGGGTGCCGGCCGCCAACCTGCTCGGCGAGGAGGGCAAGGGCTTCGCAATCGCCCAGGACCGGCTCGGGCCGGGTCGCATCCACCACTGCATGCGCGCGATCGGCACGGCGGAGCGGGCGCACGAGATGATGTGCCGCCGTGCCAACGAGCGCCAGGCCTTCGGCGGCCCGCTGGCCGATAAGCAGTTCGTCCAGGAGGCGATCGCCACCTCGCGGATGGAAATCGACCAGGCCCGCCTGCTGACCATGTACGCGGCGTGGAAGATGGACACCGAGGGCAAGCGGGCGGCCCGCCAGTCGATCTCGGCGATCAAGATCGTCGCCGCAAACATGGTGATGGAGGTGCTCGACCGGGCGATCCAGATCCACGGGTCGCTGGGCATGACCGACGACACCCCCCTCGCCGCCCTCTGGCGCTTCAGCCGCATGCTCCGCCTAGCCGACGGCCCCGACGAGGTCCACAAGATGGTTCTCGCCCGCCGCGAGCTGAACCGCTGGTCCAAGCGGGCCGAAGCTGAAGCGGCCGGAGAGCAGCCCGAGCCCAAGCACACCCCACGGCCGATCTGATAGATTATCTGATCTGATAATCTATCCCTGTGAATGACTGGCAGGCGAAAGCAGGGGTCGGAGGGCGAGATCCCCAATTCGTCGCCTTGCTGGAGTCCGCGGCGCACCTGCAGCGGCTGGTTCCGGGTGCGGTTCTGGTGGGCGGCACCGCGGCGATCCTCTACGCGGACCATCGGGAATCGAGCGACCACGATCACGTCCTCGCCGATCTTTCCGACCGCTTCGAGATGGTGCTCGAAGCGGTCGAGGAAGACGAGGGTTGGGCGACGAACAGGGTCGTCCCGGGAAAGGTGATCCTGGGGAACCTCGACGGGATCGAGGCGGGAGTCCGGCAGATGATTCGCAAGACCCCGTTGGAGGTCGCCACGGTCAGCCTCCCTTCGGGGGCCGAGCTCACGGTGCCAACCATCGAGGAGACGCTGCGCATCAAGGCGTTCCTGATCGTGCGGCGCAATCAGACCCGCGACTACCTCGACCTCGCCGCGCTATCCGAGCATCTAGGGGTCGGCCGGGCAGCCGAAGTCCTGATGAGGATTGACGACTGCTACGCCGATCAGCACGAAGAAGGCGAGGGCGTTGCGTCTCAGCTGGTGCGGCAACTATCCGATCCACAGCCCGCCGATCGCACGGTCATCGATCAGCTCTCGTCATACCGGCGCCTGCGCAAGCGCTGGAACGACTGGGACGCGGTCACGGAGGTCTTGACGGATGTCTCTGCGCGAATGGTCAGCCCATGACCGCGCTTGCCTTCCGCAACGTCGACACTTCCCCCGACGACCCAGTATCGGAGTGGCCCCAAGAGGCGATTCAGACCGCCCTTGAGCGCGGCGAACTTTCACACTGGCGCCGGTTGGCGGCGGAGATCCAGGCAGACCCGTGGGGATTGGTCTCTCACCGAGTCGAGGAGGTCCTTACCTACAGCCACCCGTATGGCGTCTCAAACGCGATGGACCGCGTTATCCAAATGGCTCGCGAGGAAGCCGAGAGATCGGAGCGCGAGATCGTTGCCGCCGAGATCGCCGAGCTCATCCGCGAATCCGGCCTCTCCCGCACCGAGTTCGCATCCCGAATCGGCACCTCCGCCTCCCGCCTGTCCACCTATGCCACCGGCAAAGTGACCCCCTCCGCCGCATTGCTGGTGCGAATGCGACACGTCGCCCAAAGGGTCGGCTGGTCGGAATCAAGACAGTGAACCCAAAATGGGTTCACTGGTCCACGCAAAGAGAGAAGGCCGGGCATCGCCCGGCCTTCTCTCTACAGCGCTTTAGAGTTGTTGGCTAACCAGCAAACGGAATGAAGACGACATCGAGCTCGGTCTCGTCGACGGTCGTCGTTGCCGCGATGTTCAAAAAGTTGAACTTCACGTTGTGAGTTCCGGCAGACACCGGGAATATCGCATTCGTACCGCAGTTCTCCTCTAGATTTTCGGTACCCAGGTGGCTCTCCCTCTGCGATTGGGGTTGGTTCGCGCCGTCGATATTGAATTCGCACTCATAGCTGTTCGCAGCGCTGCCGAAGACGTCGGCCGACGCGACAGCAAGCAGGAATCCGTTCTGAGGGGCAGTGATATTTACCTGACGCGCCGTCCCGCTGACACCGACGAGCGCATTGCTCGTCGTTGAGGAACTGGCCTCGCGAGAGAACGCCGAGGTGCCAATTCCATCAAGCGTCTTCGCATTTGGAACCTGTCCAAGGCTTGACTCTTTGACCTTGTCGCCGGTGACCGCATCGTTGGCGATCTTGTTGGTGGTTACCGCACCATCGGCGATCCGGCTTTCGGTCACTGCGCCTTTCTTCAACTTCCCGGCCGTCACGGCTTCCTTGACGATCTTGCCGGTCTTGATCGAGTTGGCCTTGATTTCGTTGGCACCGACCTTGCTCACAGCCGCGTAGGCAGTGGCGCCTCCGAGGATGAGGAAGACGGCTAGCGACGACATCACGTTTGCGTACGTGAGCCGCTTGCTGATCTGCTTCAAGAGTCTCTCCTTGATCGCGGGCGAGGGAATCGGACGAGCCTCCGTGCCCAGTTGCAGGGGACCACCGGACCCAATCAGGTCACCGGCCGATCGTCAAGCCTCGAACCGAGGTTTGACGGACCAGCCTCGCCGATTGGGGGGCTACCGAGCCAGGGCGACCGATAGGCCGCCCTGGCTCGAGGGCGTAAGGGCCCGTTCAGACCCCGTTGTTCGCTGCGATGCTGCCCAGCTTGATCGCAGTGATCTTGATCTCCTTGACGAAGGCGAGATCACCAGAATTGCTGTGATAGCACTCGATCGAGACGCTTCCGCCACCCGAAAAGGTGTGCAAGAGCTGCATGGCAAAGATCGCACGGAACGAGTCCCCAGCAACGGCGTGGCCCAGATAGTCATCCGCGTAGTCGCTATCGCCCTCGGCACTCAGCGTGCACTTCGTGTAGTCCTCGGTGGCGCTCTCGGAATCGGCGACCAGCTTTGCCTGGATCGCGTACGAACCGGCCGGGAGACTGCCCAGCGTCGCCACAGTGAGAGGCGTCGAGGACGTATGAGTCCCGAGTTCGATCAAATCGTCGTGGAAGACACCGTACGCAGTCGATGGTCCAGCCGGACCTGCGGCGCCAGCTGGACCGGTTGCACCAGTTTTGCCGGTTTTGCCCTGCTTGCCTCGCGGACCGCGCTTTGCTTTGTGTTTCTTGCTGATCGAAGCTTGTTGTGAGTTGTTGGATTGGGCAGCCGCTGAGCCAGCTCCAACCATCGCGACGAGCAGCGCAACACATGCCGCGATCGTGGTCAGTCCTAGCAGTGAACGTTTGGTCATCGATCCTCCAATTAGAATCAGGAGAGGAGATCCGGCCCTCCCCATTCGCCGATCGCTGCCGAGCGTCGCGACCCAAGGCCGCAAGAATTGGCTGCGATAGAGCCAACCTACTTCAAGGCGATGACGCCAGCAGACCTTTGACCGACAAATTCTGGGTATTCAGACGCCCCGCTGCTCGGCCTCATCTGCCGCTTCGGCAAGCCGCTCGACCAGCCGGGCGAAGTGTTCTATCCCCGGATCGACCTTGCCGTACTGGCCGGCGGCGTAGCGGGCGTAGACGCCCTCGAGGATGATCGCCAGCTTCCAGTAGCCGAGGGCGACGAAGAAGTCGAGCTCGGAGAGGTCACGGCCGGATCGTTCGGCATAGCGCTCGCGCAGCTCCTCGTTGGTGGGAAAGCCCGGCGCCAGATTGGCGGGCTGGCCGAGGGCGACCGGGTCCTCGCCCCGCGCGGGCCAGTAGACCATCAGCAGGCCGACGTCGGCTAGCGGGTCGCCAAGGGTGCAGAGCTCCCAGTCGACCACCGCTGCGACTTCTCCCCTAGGCGTGAGGATCATGTTGTCGAGCCGGTAGTCGCCGTGGACGATCGTCGCCGGACCCTGCTCGGGGATACGCGCCTCGAGGCGTTCGTGCACTGCGTCGATAGCCGGCAGCTCGCGCGTCTTCGACTTCTCCCACTGGCCCTGCCAGCGGCGCAGCTGGCGGGCGACGTAGTCCTCCTTGCGACCGAGGTCGCCGAGCCCGGCCGCGTCCGGGTCGACCGCGTGGATGTCGACCAGCGTGTCGGCGACGCGCTCGCCGATCGCCCGCCGGTCGGACTCCTCGGGGAACGCCTCGGCCTCGGCGAGGCCGCGCAGGATCGGTCCCTCGACGAACTCCATCACGTAGAAGGGCGCACCGTTGACGCTCTCGTCCTCGCAGAGCCCGATCACGGGTGCGACGGGCACGGCGCTCGGCCCCAGCGCCGAGACGACCTTGTGCTCGCGCCCCATGTCGTGGGCCGAGCCGAGCCGCTTACCGAGCGGCGGTCGGCGCAATGCCCAGCGCCGGTCGGCGGCGTCGCTGACGCCGTAGGTAAGGTTGGAGTGGCCGCCGGAGATCCGCTCGAAGGAGAGCGGCAGCTCGGCTCCCTCGACCCGCTCCTCGAACCAGGCCTCGACCCCGGCCCGGTCGATCCCCTCCGGCGCCGCCGCAGTGCCGTCGTAGGTGCCTGTAGTCTCGTCGCCCATCGGCTCGCAAGCATATTCCGAGTTAGGCGCTTGGCCCGAGGACCGATAGCGGCCGGCGTCGCCGCATGAAGTCGCTGTAACGCGGAACGGTGAAATCGACCTCTCCGTGCGCGGGACTGTAGATAAGACCCTTCTCGATCAAACTGGCTCGCTGCTGCGAGGTCTGCCTCTGCGCCCTGCCGAGGAGGCGGGCGACGTCGGCGCTCCGCTGAGGCCCATCGCCCAGCTCCGCAACCGCGGACATGTAGCGGCACTCGGCCGTAGTAGTACGGGCGAGGCGCATGCCGTAGAACTCCTCATCGAGCTCATCCCGCACCCGCGGAGATGCGCGTTCGACATCCTCGAGTGAAATCGGATTCGCCTCCGCCGCGTTCCACACGGCTCTACCCCACTCCTGAAGAAAGTACGGGTAGCCCTCCGATCTCTTGATGATCGCGTCCAACGCTGCGTCCTCGAAGTCGACATCCTGACGCCCTGCGGGAATCCGAAGCGCCTCTCGCGATGCAGCCTCCGACAGCGCGCCCAATCGCGGGAAGGTATAGAGGCGCTCGGCATAGGTCTTCGCCTCGATCAGCCGGAGCGGCAAGTTGGGCAGGCCGGCGCAGATCAGCGCAACGGGCAACTCCATCTGAGTCGTCCGGTGAAGACCGGCCGTGAGAGCCATCAGCCCGTGCTCGTCGAGCTCATGCAGCTCATCGAGTGCCAAGAGAAGCCCGGTCCCAGCCTCGCGTGCCGCGGCACCGATCTCGGCAAGAAGCTCGATCGTGTCGCCTTCGAGCGCGCCGCTGCCGGCTGCGTCACGCGGCGGCTTGGCCTCGACGCCAAGACGGATGCTGCCCTCTGAATCGATCGAGGCGGAAAACGACGCCAGCGCGCCGCGAAGCCGCTTGACCAGCTTGTGAAGCTTGGATCCATGCTCGAACTCGCCGAAGGCTGCGTCGAGCGCTTGTGCCAGGACCGGTCGAAGCTCCACGCCGGTGCGAAGCTCTCGATGGACGACGAACCAGTCTCGCTGCCGCGCCTCGTCGGCAAGCTGACGAACCAGAACCGTCTTCCCGACGCCGCGCAAGCCGTGGATTGCAAAAGGCCGGTCGGGCATGCCGCGCTCGAGCCTTCCGAGCATGACGCGACATGCCTCGATCTGCTCCTCCCTACCGGCGAGAGCCAGCGGCCGCGAGCCGGCTCCAGGCGTATAGGGATTGCGGTAGGGGTCCATTTGTCTTCATATTTCTAGCAAATCTATGACTTTTTATAGAAAAGAAGAGAAACATCTAGATATTCCGCCTGCCTGTAGCCTCGTCGCCCATCGGCTCGCAAGCAGATTCACGACGACGATTCCGACTCAACCCTTCGCTCGCCAACCGGCTGACGATCGGCTTCGCGATTGCCTTTGCCGTGCTGACCGGCCTTGCGGTGATCGGCGTCGCCCGCTTCCTGCAGCAGCGCCAGGACTACGAGAACGCCACCGCCCGCTCCTACCAGCGCGAGATCGTCGCCCGCAACCGATTGGCTCAAGGGGAAAACCCTGGCGTGGCCCGGGCGGCGGTGATCTCCCAGCAACAGAAGCGACAGGCACTTCGCGACGAAATCTCCAGCGAGACTCGCGACACGGCACTGCTGGTCGGGGCGGGACTGATCGCCGGCCTGACCGGAGCGGCGCTGCTCTTCACCGGGCTGATCTCGTCGATGCGCCGCCCACTCGAGGATCTCGTCGATGCGTCGGGCCGGTTGGCCGGAGGCGACCTCGATGCCCGAGTCAAAGTCGGCGGGCTGTCGGAGACGGCCACGCTCGGCGGCGCCTTCAACGAGATGGCCGAAGAGCTGCAGCGCCGCGCCGGAGAACGCGACCAGCTCGACCGGATGAAAGACGAGTTCGTCCTCACCGCATCGCACGAGCTGCGCAGCCCGCTCACCTCCGTGCAGGGATTCGCCGAGCTGCTGTTGCTGGAGCGCGAGAAGCTCACCCCGAAGCAGGCGGAGACGGTCGAGGTGATCCTCGACAACACCCGCCACCTGGTCCGCCTGCTGAACGACCTGCTCGACCTCGCCCGCAGCGACGCCGGAAGGCTGACGATCCGACCGGAGCAGACCGGCGCGACGGGGCTGATCGAAGACGCTGTGCGGACGATGCGGGCACAACTCGACGCCCGCGGGCAGGAGCTGAGCCTGGAGATCGAGCCCGATCTCCCTCAGATCGAGGCCGATCGGGACCGGATTCGCCAAGTACTGGTGAATCTACTTACGAATGCAAACGAGTATTGCCCGCAAGGAGCGAAAATCGGGGTGAAGGCGGGCCGCTCCGATGCCGAAGTCGAGATAGACGTGATCGACGACGGACCGGGCATACCCGAGCAACAGCTGGAGCACATCTTCGAACGCTTCTCGCGCGGCGACGCCGGCGAGACCCAGCGGGTGGGTGGCACCGGCCTCGGCTTGGCGATCTCCAAATCGCTGATCGAGCTGCACGGGGGGACCCTCGGCGCCGAGTCGACTCCCGGCGAGGGCTCCACCTTCCGCATCCGCCTGCCGATGATCGCGCCCGACCGGGTAGAGGCAACCTGATGGCCAAGATCCTCATAGCGGACGACTCCGAGACCATCCTGCTGCTCCTACGCACGCGCTTGGAGATGGAGGGCCACGAGGTTGCGACGGCTGTCGACGGCCAAGAGGTCGTCGACAAGGTCGATGCCGCCAGCCCACCGGACATCCTCCTGCTCGACGCGATGATGCCCGGCAAATCCGGGATCGACGCCCTGCGAGAGCTCCGCGCCGCCGGAATCGAGACCCCGGTCCTGATTGTCAGCGCCCACACCGAAGGCGACAACGGCACGGACCACGCGGATCTCGCAATCGACGGCTACGTCAGCAAGCCGATCGACTTCGACCGGCTCTTCGAGAAGATCGCCGAATTGACCAGGCCCGGCCCCGCTGTCTGAGCGGGGCCGGGATCTCCGACAGGCCGAGCGCTATTCGGCCACTCCGTAGATGGGAAACGGGTGGGGCGAGCTGCCAGTCCCCGAGCTGACAGTCGTGGCGGGCTTTCCAACTGCCACGCAGACCGCGGTCACGGTCATGGTGCTGACGGGTCCAAACCGAATGAAGCCGGTCGCCGTCCAGCTGGTCTGCTGCGGGCCTGGACCGCTGTCATTTATGAAGGCATGTTCGTCATCGCTCACGGTCGCCCCGCCGCCGATGGCGGAGGTCCCCGGGGGGCATCCGACGGTCGCGGTCGTCCCATCGGCCGAGTTGCGCGCAAGCGGCACCGTCGTGACCTGATACCGCACGTCGGCGAGGGCGGCCGCGCTGATCCCGGTGAGCGTTCCCTGATTGATCTCGTTGCCGGTCAGCGAGTGCTTCTTGATCTGCCGGCCGGTCAGCGTCTTCGGTTTGATCCGGCGCGCGGTGATCGTGCGCGGCTTCAAGCGGTTGCCCGACAGCGAGCTCGGCTTGATCTGCTTGCCGCTGATCTTCCCCGCCGCATAGACGGTGCCTCCAAGCGCAATGAACAGCGCCAGGCAGGCGACTACGTTTGAGAAGGAAAGGGCCTTCCCTATTCGAGCGGTCATGAGCCTCCTTAGTGATCTGAAGAGGCTGAAACCTATTGAATACCGAAAGGAAAATTCACAATGACCAAGGGCTTGGCCCCTGGTCCCGCTTCAGCTCTTGGCGATCTCCAGGCGGATCTCCTTGCCTTTCAGCTTCGTCCCGTCGAGGAACTCGACGGTGCGGTCGGCCTGATCGGGGGCGACCTCGACGAAGGAGAAGCGGTGCAGGACGCGGATGTCGTGGATCGCCTCCTCCGGAAGGACGGCGCCCTCGCGCAGTGCCCAGCGCAGGTCCTCCTCCTCGATGCCGCTGCGTTCGCCGCGGTTGACGAAGAGCTTGACCGACTTGCCGTTGCCCGTCTTCTCGACGGGCACCTCGGGTTTGGAATCCTCGCTGGTCTCCTCCTCGACCGCCTCGGCTTTGTCGGGGTCGGCGGGCACCGCCTTGGCGCGCTCGCGACGGCGCGGGCGCGGCGCGTGCTCGATCCGCTCCTCCGGGCTCTCCCACTCGCCGATCGAGGTCTTTACGTCGCGCTCGATTCGCTCGATCTCGTCGCGCTGGGCGGGCGTGACGAAAGTGATCGCGCGGCCGGTGCGGCCGACGCGGCCGGTGCGGCCGATCCGGTGCACGTAGACCTCCGAGGAAGCCGGGACGTCGTAGTTGATCACGTGGGTGACGTGCTCGATGTCGAGCCCGCGGGCGGCGATGTCGGTGGCGACCAACAGCCGCACCCGGTGGTCCTTGAAGGCGATCATCACACCGTCGCGCGAGCCCTGACTCATGTCGCCGTGCAGCGCCTTGACGTCGAGGCCTTTGTCCTTCAGCGTCTTCTCCAGCTTCGAGGCGCCGATTTTGGTCCGGCAGAAGATGATCGCCTGCTCCGGTTCCTCCGTCTTCAGAAGCTCGACCAGCCGCGGCGCCTTCTCGTTCGCCGGGACCTCGACGAAGGCCTGTGCAATCGCGTCCACCGTCAGCTGTTTCGGCGTGATTTTGATCGTCGTCGGGTCGTACATGTAGCTCTCGGCGAGCCGTTTGACCGGCGGCGGCATCGTCGCCGAGAAGAGCGCCGTCTGGCGCCCACTCGGGCACATCCGCAGGATTTTCTCGACGTCCTCGATGAAGCCGAGATCGAGCATCTCGTCGGCCTCGTCGAGGACGATGTAGCGGGCCGCGGTGAGGACCAGCGAGCGGCGCGACATCAGGTCCATCATCCGGCCGACGGTGGCGACGACGACGTGCGCGCCGGCGCGCAGCTGCGCCTGTTGCGATTTGATCGGCGCGCCGCCGAAGACGGCGACGATCTCGACGTCGAGGTGCTCGGCGTAGGCGCGCAGCGCCTGGGTCACCTGGATGCAGAGCTCGCGGGTCGGGGTGAGGACGACCGCCTGCACCTCGTCGACGGTGGGGTCGACGTACTGGAGCAGGGGCAGGCCGAAGGCGGCCGTCTTGCCGGTCCCGGTCTGCGCCTGACCGATCACGTCGTGGCCACTGAGCAGCTCCGGAATCGCTTTCTCCTGGATCGGGCTGGGCTCCTGATAGCCGAGCTCATCCAGCGCCTGCTGGATCTCCGGCGCCAGCCCCAGGTCTTTGAAGGGGATCACTGCGACGGGTCCAGGAGGAGCTTGCCGCTGGTGCGGCGGGCGATCAGGTCTTCGTGCGCGCGGGCAGCCTCGGAGAGCGGGTAGACCTCGCCGACGCTGACCTCGAGCTCACCGGCCGCGACCGCGCCCAGCAGCTCGGCGATCATCGGGCCGGCCTCCTGGGGCCGCATCAGCAGGTGGACGAGCCAGAAGCCGATCACCGCCTTGGAGCCGCGCAGTAAGGCGGCGGTGGAGACGTCGCGCTGTTCGCGCGAGGCGATGCCGAAGACGACCATGCGACCGAGCGGGGCAAGGGCCGAGAACTCGGCGTCGAAGGCGGCACCGCCGCTCATGTGGAGGACCGCATCGACTCGCTTGCCGTCGTTGGCGGCGAGAATCGCCTCCTTTAGATCCTCAGCGCGGGAGTCGACGGTGGCGTCGGCGCCGAGCCGTTCGACCAGCTCCCGCTTCTCCTCGCTGGAGGCGAGGCCGATCACCTTCGCCCCCGCCTTCTTGCCGAGCTGCACCGCAAGCGAGCCGGTGCCGCCGGCAGCCGCCTCGATCAGCAGCGTCTCGCCGGGCTCGATCCGCGCGCAGCGGCGCACCAACGCCATCGCGGTGATGCCCTGCAGCAGCAGCGCCGCCGCCTGGTCGTCGTCGACTCCATCAGGAACGGGGATGAGCATCTGCTCGGGGACCAAGACCCTCTCCGCGTAGCCCCCACCGCCGAGGAGCGCCGCGACACGCTTCCCATCGACCGTACGCCCACTCACCTCTCCACCGGGGATCAGCGGCAGCGACTGCTCGGCCAGATAGTCGTTCCGGGTCGCATGCGTATCGGCAAAGTTGATCCCCGACCGCGCAACCTCAACCACCACCTGACCATCGCCGGCCTCTGGCTCGGGAAGCTCAACCAACTCAAGCTTCTCCGGCCCACCGAACTCCTGTATCTGAATCGCCTTCAAGGCGGAGAACCATAGTCGGCCGGGCAAGGTCAGCTTGAGAGGCGGGGGCGGGTATGCCTCGCCGGGTGCCTCGCGAAGCGGCTCCGCAGAGTGATTCCAGCCGCGAAGCGGCACCAAATCAATCCCGCCGGAGGCGGGATTTGGGCACCCGGCGAGGCATACCCGCCCCCGTATACCCTGCCGAGCGATGTCACTGACCGTGGTCGGCTCAATCGCCTTCGACTCAGTAAAGACCCCGTTCGGGGAGCGCGACCGCATGCTGGGCGGCGCCGCGGTCCATTTCTCGCTCGCCGCCAGCTTCTTCACCGAGGTGCGCCCCGTCGGCCCGGTCGGCGACGACTTCGGCGCCGCCGAGTTCGAGGTGCTGGAAGGTCGCGGCGTGCAGACCGACGACATCGAGCGCGTCGAGGGCGGGCAATCGTTCTTCTGGCGTGGTCGCTACGAGTACGACCTCAACGTCGCCCACACCGAGGACACCCAGCTCGGCGTCTTCGGCGAGTTCGAGCCGAAGCTCTCCGCCGAGTCGAAGGCAGCCGACACCCTCTTCCTGGCTAACATCCAGCCGGACTTGCAGCGTCAGGTCCGCGCCCAGTGCGACGACGCGCGCTTCTGCGGGCTGGACTCGATGAATCTCTGGATCGATACCGCCAAGGACTCGCTGCTGGCGGCGATCGCCGAGGTCGACTGCCTGATCGTCAACGATGCCGAGATCCGCCAGCTGACCGGCGAGTCGAACCTGGCTCGCGCCGCCCGCGCCGCGATGGAGCTCGGCCCGAGCGCCGTCGTCGCCAAGCAGGGCGAGTACGGTGCCGCGCTCTTCACCCGCGACCGCTTCTTCGCCCTGCCGGGAATCCCGCTCGACGACGTGCGCGACCCGACCGGCGCCGGCGACAGCTTCGCCGGCGGCTTCCTCGGCTACCTCGACGGTTGCGACGGCGAGCTCGACGAGGCGAGCCTGCGGCGGGCGATGGGCTTCGGCACCGTGCTGGCCTCCTTCAACGTCGAGGATTTCGGCACCGAGAGGGTCGCCCGGCTGACTCGCGAGGAGATCGACGAGCGCTTCGCGACGCTGCACGAGATGACCCAGTTCGAGCCCTTGCCCGTGCGTTAACGAGTCGAAACGTCCGAACTGCGAAAATAGTCGCCTCGATGGCAGGCGACTCCCTCAGCGTCACAGACAACCGCACCGGCAAGACCTACGAGCTGCCGATAACCGACGGCACGGTCCGCGCCATGGACCTGCGTCAGATCAAAGTCGACGAGGACGAATTCGGGATGCTGGCCTATGACCCGGCCTTCACCAACACCGCCTCCTGCCGCTCGGCGATCACCTTCATCGACGGTGAGGCCGGGATCCTCGAACACCGCGGCTACTCGATCGAGCAGCTCTGCGAACGCTCCAGCTTCCTCGAGGTCGCCTACCTGCTGATCTTCGGCGAGCTGCCGACCGGGCCCCAGCTCGACCGTTGGACCTACGACATCGTCCACCACACCTTCGTCCACGAGGACCTCAAGCAGTTCTTCGAGGGCTTCCGCTACGACGCCCACCCGATGGGGATGCTGCTGGCGGGGGTCGGCGCTCTCTCGACCTTCTACCCCGACGCCAAGCACACCGAAGACCCCGAAGAGCGCTACATGGCGGCGGTGCGGCTGATCGCCAAGGTGCCGACGCTGGCCGCCTTCTCCTACCGCCACAACATGGGCCTGCCCTACGTCTACCCGGACAACGACCTCAACTTCGCCGAGAACTTCCTCTCGATGATGTTCAAGAAGACCGAAGCCAAGCACGTGCCGAAGCCCGCCCTCTCGAAGGCGCTCGACGTGCTCTTCATCCTCCACGCCGACCACGAACAGAACTGCTCGACCAACGCGGTGCGCGGGGTCGGCTCATCCGACGTCGACCCCTACTCCGCCGTCGCGGCGGGTGTGGCGGCGCTCTACGGTCCGCTGCACGGCGGCGCCAACGAGGCGGTGCTGCGGATGCTGCGGCGGATCGGCTCGGTCGACAACATCCCCGGCTTCCTCGAGCGGGTGAAAAACCGCGAAGAGAAACTGATGGGCTTCGGCCACCGCGTCTACAAGAACTACGACCCCCGGGCGCGGATCATCCAGCAGCACATGGAGGAGGTCTTCGAGGCGACCGAGTACAACGCGATCGTCGAGATCGCCCGCGAGCTGGAGAAGCAGGCGCTCGACGACGAGTACTTCACCTCGCGCAAGCTCTACCCCAACGTCGACTTCTACTCGGGGATCATCTACGAGGCGCTGGAGATCCCGGCCGAGATGTTCACCGTGATCTTCGCGATCCCCCGCACCGCGGGCTGGGTCTCGCAGTGGATGGAGATGAAGGACGACCCCGAGCAGAAGATCGCCCGGCCGCGGCAGATCTACACCGGCGAGCGCGAGCGCGAGTACGTTGCGATTGACGATCGCGACGGGCCGGAGAAAATCGTCGGGCCGCCAGCGCGCCGTCCTAAAAGGCCTCGGCGGGGGGCCTAGCGATGGAGGGGTCGAGTGCCCCTCCTCCCTCAACTTTTTCGGTGCGGCGCGGTTGGGCTGTCGCGCGGAGGCATCGACGAAAAAGTACAAGCCGTTCGGAGGGACACTCGACCCCTCTTCGCCATACCCTCAGTGGGTGTCCGTCTGGAAGCTGACCATCAGGCATGGGTCCGACGTGGAGCATGAGAGCTTTGGGGAGCTGGGTGAAGCCGTGGCGGCGATGCGTGAGCGGGCTTTGGCCATTCGCGCTGAGGGGCCGGCCAAGCCGATCTCTTCGCTGCGGGACTTTGGGCCCGAACAGCAGGTTCACGCTCGGTTGCAGCTGACCGGGAAGGGCCTGTTTCGCAAGCCGGTCGCGGGCATCGACGTGCGTGGGGACGGGACCTTCATGCCTTTCCGGGGCGGGGTGACCCGCGAGGAGCTCGATCCGACCGCCTACGAGACGCCGTTCGACGCGGTCCGCGAGACTCTGGAGCAGAGCGCCTGATGAGCGAAGCCGAAACCGAGATCCCCAAGGGCAGCTACGCCGCGGGGCGGCGCGTGAAGTTGCCGGCCGGCGCCGAAGCCCCCTACGTCGTCTTCATCAACGGCGTCGAGCAGCACGAGGAGGCCGACTACAACATCCGCGCCGGCGAGATCGTCTTCACCCGCGAGATCGTCAAGGAGAAGGTCGGCACCGGTCGCTGGCTGGCGATGTACCTCGGCCTCTTCGGCACCTACCGCAAGAACGAGACGATCGACCTGCAGTTCCAGCGAGGCGGCAAGACCGAGCTGCTCTCGGACCTGCCCGTTACGTCCTGAGGGCCGCCCGCCGCTACTTGAAGATGTAGAGCAAAGCGAAGGCGACGATCGCGAAGGTGGCGACGCCGGCGATCAGGGGCCTGTCCTCGGCGACTATCGCGGCGGTGGAGCGGTCGTCGGCGCGGTCGTAGATCAGGTAGAGGTAGCGGAAGATGCAGTAGAGGACCGGGGGGATCGTCCACATCATCTTGTTGCCGATGATCGGCGAGTTGACCGCGTAGATCGAGTAGCTGATCACGGTTCCGGTGGTGACCATGGCGACCATCTGGTCGAGGAAGGGCAGCGAGTAGTGCTCCAGCACGGGGCGGCTGTTGGTGCCCTGGTGCAGCTCGGAGACAGCCTCTTGGCGCCGCTTGGTCACGCCGAGGAAGAGGGCGACCATGCCGGTGCAGAGCAGGAGCCATTCCGAGGCGTGGGCGTCGACAGCGACGGCGCCGGCCGCCACCCGCAGGATGAACAGCCCGGCGAGCGTCATCACGTCGATGATCACGATCTGCTTGAGGCCGAGGCTGTAGGCCACCTGGGCGATTCCGTAGCCGACGACCATCAGCCCGACCTGCCAGTTGACGGTGGCGAAGGCGAGTGCGATCGCCGCGATCGCCAGCAACGGCGCGATCGTCATCGCTGCCCGCTCCGAGAGCTCACCGGCGGCCAGCGGGCGGAAGCGCTTCTTCGGGTGCTTGCGGTCGAGCTCGACATCGACCAGGTCGTTGACGTAGTAGCCGGCGCTGGATATCCCGCAGAAGGCGACGAAAGTGAGGAACGCCTCCAGTACGTCGTGGGACTGGTTGAACTTGCCGGAGAAGAGCAGGCCGGCGAACACGAAGGTGTTCTTGATCCACTCCTGCGGCCGCCCGGTCTTGATCGCCGCCCGCAGCGGCGAGCGCCGCGGCACAACGGGTTCGACCGGCTCCGCCGGGATCGTCGGATGCTCTGAGGTGATCGTTTCCATGGTGGACGCGAGACGGGCGTGCCTAGTCGGCTAGGCAATCGCGACAGGGTAACGCTGTCGGGCGGCTGTCTCTTCGCTACGGGTCGATGAGAACGCCGGGATTCAGCATGCCGGCGGGATCCAGCTCGGCCTTGGCGGCCCGCAGCGCAGCCGCGAACGGCGCCGGGCGCTGCCGGTCGTACCAAGGGCGGTGATCGCGGCCGACCGCGTGATGGTGGGTGATCGTGCCGCCGCCCTCGATCACCGCCTCCGCGGCAGCCGCCTTGATCTCGTCCCACTGCTCGACCTCGCCTCCACGCACCGCCGGTGCCATCACGGTGAAGTAGGGCGCCGGCCCGTCGGGATAGACGTGGGTGAAGCGGCAGCTGACGCGGGGGGCGCCGGGGCCGTCTGCGGGCACATCGCATACCTCGGCGACCTTGACACGGACCGCCTCCATCGTCGTCGCGTGGAAGTCCTCGAAGCGGTCCCAGGTGATCGCCGTCTCGAAGGTCTCCGAAAGCACCCCGCAGGCAACGAACGTGTCGCGCAGGTAGGGAGCAAGGAGGAAGGCGCTGCGCCAGGCGCCGACGGCCCCGGCGTCCTTGCTGTCCCCTCCGCCGCTTCCGCGCACCTTGCCAGGCACCCCGCCATGTTCGCGAGCGATCGCCACGGCGAGGTCCATCGGAGCGTCCACCGGATGGTGAGCCGACTCGAAGCCGAGCACCAGCAGGCTCTTCTCGCCGCTGCCGGCACCGGTCATGCCCGCCTCCGTCGCGTCGAGCAGGCGGCAGTTACTCGGATACAGGCCCGACTGCGATATCTCGCGCACGACGCCCGCCGCTTTTAGGAAGTCGTCGAACTCGACCCCGCAGGAGCTCTTGAACTCGGGCCGAGGACGCACCCGCATCCAGGCCTCGCCGACCACCCCGAGGATTCCCTCCGAGCCGATCAGAGCCCGATCGGGCGAGGGTCCCGCGCCCGAGCCCGGCAGCCGCCGGCTCTCCCAGGTCCCGCGTGGGGTGATCGCCCGCACCGACTCGACCAGGTCGTCGATGTGGGTGTAGAGGGTGGCGAAGTGACCACCGGCCCGGGTGGCGATCCAGCCACCCAGAGTCGCGTACTCGAACGACTGGGGGAAGTGGCGCAGGGTCAGCCCGTGCTCGCGCAGCTGCTCTTCCAGCACCGGGCCGGTAGCCCCGGCCTGGATCCGCGCCGCCATCGACTCCGCATCGACCTCGAGCACCCGGTCGAGCCGCCGCAGGTCGAGCGAAACGAAGGGCCGATCCCCCAGCCGTCCCTCGACCCCACCGACCACACTCGTCCCGCCGCCAAAGGGAATGACCGCCGCACCCTCGGCCTCGGCCCAACTCAGCACAGTCTCGATCTCCGACTCGTCCCGCGGCAGCGCCACCAGATCGGGCGGATTCTCGAATTCCCCCCGAAACCCCCGCACCACATCCCGGTAAGCCTTCCCCAAAGCCCGCGAAACCCGCTCGTACTTCTCATCCGTAAACAGATCCCCAAGCCCACCAGGCACCTTCAGCCGAGGCGCCCGAACCTCCACCGCATCGAGCAACACGGACTCCTCAACCTCCCCCCCAAACCCAAACCGCTCCCGAATCCCAGCCGCCGCCTCCCGCAGCTCCTTCCCAGAAGGCGCCTGATCCTCGTACCCCCACCCCCAGTGCTTCAGCCTGCGCTCACTCATGGGCGGGAAGCATCGCAGGGCGCTCGCGAAGGCGGAGCATGGGTAGGGGTGGAGCGTCTTGTACTTTTTCGCCGCCGCTCAGCGAGAGTCACCGCGGCAACACCGAAAAAGTTAAGCGGAACCCCTACCCATGCTCCGCCTTCGCACCGACCTACCAGTGCACGCCTTTCATCAAGTGCGCAAAGGCAACCGCCTCGGTAGTGGGCGCCCGATCCGGCGCCTCGTCGCCCTTCCCCTTCGCCGCCTGCGACTCAGGGAAGAGTTTGTAGGCGGTGTTGAGGATTTTGTCGCTGACCGTCGGCGCGACCGC
Source organism: uncultured Solirubrobacterales bacterium (assembly GCA_963824705.1). Classification (GTDB taxonomy): domain Bacteria; phylum Actinomycetota; class Thermoleophilia; order Solirubrobacterales; family 70-9; genus VRUE01. The sequence continues at coordinate 107,783 of CAWGQE010000002.1, read as the reverse complement.
GTAGAGCAGCTCGCCGAAGGTGCCCATCCGGGTCGCCACCTTCTTCGGCTTGCCGATCATCGCCCCGGCGATCATCTCCGCGGCCTCCTCGGGGGTGATCGCGGGGAACATGTCGTACATCCGCGTCGGCGCGATCATCGGCGTCCGTACCAGCGGCATGTAGATCGTCGTGATGTCGACGCCGTCGTCGAACACCTCGGAGGCGATCACCCGGCTGAAGGCGTCGAGCGCCGACTTCGAGGCGACGTAGGCGGAGAAGCGCGGCGGGTTGGTCTGGGCGCCGATCGAGCTGATGTTGATGATGTGGCCCGACTTGCGCGCCTGCATCGAGGGCAGCAGCGCCAAAATCAGCCGCAGGGCGCCGAAGTAGTTGATCTGCATCGTCCGCTCGTAGTCGTGGAAGCGGTCGTAGGAGAGCTTGACCGAACGGCGGATCGAGCGGCCCGCGTTGTTGACGAGGATGTCGACCTGCCCGTGGTAGGCGAGCACCTCCTCGGCCATCCGCTCGACGTCCTCGACGTCGGACATGTCGCAGCGGTGGATGTGGGCCACCCCGCCGCCTGTCTCGATCTCCCTTTTCGTCTCCTCCAGCTTGTCGACCGAGCGGGCGACGAGCAGCACGGTCGCGCCGGCGTCGGCCGCCTTGACCGCCGCCGCCTTGCCGATCCCCGAGGACGCACCGGTGATCAGCACCACCTTGCCGCGCACCGCCGCCGAGAGCGAGCGATCCTTGAACAGGTCGGGGTCGAGGTTGCGCTCCCAGTAGTCCCAGACGCGATCGGCGTAGCTCTCCAGCGGCGGCACCTCGATCCCCGAGCCGGCAAGCGCCGCCTCGGCCTCGGTCGAGTCGAAATGGGTGGGGTAGCTGACGTAGCTGAGCACGCCGGCCGGGATGCCGACCTGGTTCAGCGCCACCTTCGCCGCCCGCTTTGCCGGTGGGAAGAACTTCAACCCTGTGCGGACCAGGCCGGCGGCCGGGTCGGTAATGCCGGAGTCGAGCTGCAGCGCCGCCTGCGGCGCATCGGCCGCCCGGGCGAAGAGGTTGAGCACCTCGCCCGCCGTCTTCGGCCTCGGGTCGGTGAGGCTGAAGGCACGACCGTCGAGTCCCGGCTCGTGGGCGATGTGATCGATCGCCGCGGCGACGTAGTCGACCGGGACGATGTTGATCTCCCCTCCCTCGACACCGACGGTCGGTAGCCAGGACGGCAAGACCCGCCGTGCCTGCTGCAGCAGCTTGAACATGTAATAGGGGCCGTCGATCTTGTCGATCTCGCCCGTGCGCGAGTCGCCGACGACGATTCCCGGTCGGTAGACCCGCCAGGGCCGGCTGCAATGCTCGCGCACGACCCGCTCGGACTCGTGCTTGGTGCGGAAGTAGGGGTGGGTGTCGAGGTCTTCGGCCTCCTCGAACATGTCCTCGGTCCAGGTGCCCTTGTAAAGGCCGGCGGCGGCGATCGAGCTGATCTGGTGGAAGCAGCCCGCCTCGATCGCGCCGGCCAGTTCGACCGCGTGCCTGGTTCCCTCGACGTTGGCGACCTCCTGGGCCTCGGCGCCAGCCGCCATGTCGTAGATCGCGGCGAGGTGGAAGAAGTGGTCGACGTCGCCTCGCAGCGTCAGCAGGTCCTCCTCGGAGACCCCGAGACCGGGCTGGGCGAGGTCGCCGGCGATCGGCACGACCCGCGCTCCATCGGCCCCCCAGGCGGTCCGCAGCTCCTCCAGGCGCCCGCGCGAGCCCGCCCGGACCAGCGCGTAGATCGTCCCCTCGCGCTGCAAGAGCCTGGCTACGAGGTTGCGACCGATGAAGCCGGTGGCGCCGGTGACGAAGTAGTTCATCGCTCTTTCATACACTCAATCTACGAATGGCGCAAACGGCGACCGTCCAGATCCAGATGCCCGAGATGGGGGAGTCGGTCACCGAGGGCATCGTTCTCGAATGGCATGTCGCCGAGGGCGACTTCGTCAACGAGGGCGACACGGTGGTCGAGGTCTCGACCGACAAGGTCGACGCAGAGGTGCCTGCGCCGGCCGATGGCGTCATTACGAAGCTGATTGCGTCGGTTGACGACGAGGTTCCCGTGGGGGCGCCGTTGGCTGAGATGGAGCCTGGCGAGGGTGGCGGTGGCGGGACGGACGAGGGTTCAGAGGCTTCGGTCGCGGGTCCTGTCGGAGGGGGAGGGGGTGTTAGCGGACTCACCCGTCCGAACACCCCCTCCCCCTCCGCCACCCGCGAAAGTGGCGCTGGTGCACCGTCCGCCGGGAACGGAGCTGGCAATGGAGTACGAGCGACCCCCGTCGCACGACGAGTAGCTGCGGATAACGGCGTTGACCTTGCTTCGGTAGATGGCAGCGGGCCCGGGAGCAAGGTGACCAAGGATGATGTGCTTGCTGCTGCCAATGGCGGTGGAGTTGCGGTGCCCGTCAGTGGCGAGGCGAAAGCTTTGCGGGGGCCCGCGGCGATGTTGGCTCAGGCCATGGGTGAGAGCCGGGAGGTTCCTACCGCTACTTCGTTCCGGACGGTTGCGGTCGACACGCTGGATGCGAAGCGCAAGGCGTTGAACGGGCAGTTGAAAGAGCGTGGGCTGAAGGTCTCCTTCACGCACCTGATCGCCTGGGCGATCGTGCAGGCCGCGAAGGAATGGCCGGTGATGGTGCGCAGCTTCGAGGAGCGCGAGGGCAAGCCCTTCGCGATCGAGAACGGCCCGGTCAACCTCGGCATCGCGGTCGACATCGAGCGCAAGGACGGCTCGCGCAGCCTGATGGTGCCGGCGATCAAGGGCGCCGACGGGCTCGACTTCGCCGCCTTCCACACCTATTACGAGGACCTGATCACGAAGACGCGGGAGAGCAAGCTCACCGCCGACGACTTCCTCGGCACCAACATCTCGCTGACCAACCCGGGTGGGATCGGCACCGTCGCCTCGGTTCCCCGTCTGATGAAGGGCCAGAGCGCGATCGTCGCCGCCGGCGCGATCGCCTACCCACCCGAGTGGGCGCACGCATCGCCCGAGCGGCTACGCCAGCTCGGCGTCTCGAAGACGATGACGCTGACCTCGACCTACGACCACCGGGTGATCCAGGGCGCCGAGTCCGGAGCCTTCCTGCGCCGGATCGAAGCGCTGCTCGAAGGCGAGGACGGCTTCTACGAGACGGTCGCCGGCGATCTCGGCATCGACGCGGCGCCGCTTGCTGCCGCGCACCCGGCCTCTGCTTCCGCTCCGCCGCTGGGCGCCGCGCAACCGCCGGCGACCCCGGGCGCACCGGACGAGGAGCTGCTCGGCGCGGTGCAGGCCGCCACCTCGCTGCTCAAGGGCTACCGCACCCACGGCCACCTCGCCGCCCGCCTCGACCCGCTGGGGCGCGAGCCACAGGGAGACCCCGCGATCCAGCCCGAGAGCCTCAACCTGACGCCGGAGCTGATGGCCCGGGTGCCGGCTTCGATCCTGCGCATCGGCGTCCCCGGCGAGACCCTGCTCGACGTCCTGCCCCGGATGCGCGAGGCCTACTGCGGCTCGATCGCCTACCAGTTCGAGCACCTCTCCTCGCACCAGCAGCGCACCTGGTTGCGCGAGATGGTCGAGACCGGCGCCCACCGCCAACCGCTCGACGATGACGAGAAACGCCGCCTGCTGGGCCGGCTGATCGACGTCTTCGAGTTCGAGCGCTTCGTCGAGAAAGCGTATTTGGGCCAGAAGATCTTCACGATCGAGGGCCTCGACGCGATCGTGCCGATGCTCGACGAGCTGGTCACCCTCGCCGGCCGCGCCGGCGCCGAGGAGGTCGCCTTCGGGATGGCCCACCGTGGCCGTCTCGCCGTTCTCGCCCACAACCTGGGCCGTTCGATCGAGTCGATCCTGGCCGAGTTCGAGGGCTCCAAGCAGATCGAGCAGGTCAAGGCCGTCGCGGCGATTCCCCACGGCGGCACCGGCGACGTCAAGTACCACTACGGCCACCAGGGGATCTACGAGACCCACGAGGGCGAGAAGGTCGCCGTGCGGCTCTTCCCCAATCCGAGCCACCTCGAGTTCGTCGACCCGGTGGTCGAGGGAGCGACCCGCTTCCTCCAGTCGGAGATCGACGGGGCGAAGCTCACGCACGAACCGAAGCACGCGGTGCCGGTGCTGCTCCACGGCGACGCGGCCTTCCCCGGCCAGGGAGTCGTCGCCGAGACCCTCAACCTGCAGGCGCTGCGCGGCTACACCACCGGCGGCACGATTCACATCATCCAGGACAACCAGGTGGGCTTCACGACCGACCCCGAGGACGCCCGCTCGACCCCTTACGCCGCCGACATGGCGAAGGGGTTCAACGTGCCGATCGTCCATGTCAACGCCGACGACGTCGAGGCCTGCTCCTCGGCGATCCGCCTCGCGATGGCCTATCGCGAGCGCTGGGGGCGCGACATCGTCATCGACGTGATCGGCTACCGCCGCTTCGGCCACAACGAGACCGACGAGCCCGCCTACACCCAACCGGCGATCGCAGCCAAGATCAAAGCCCACCCGCCGGTCTCCGAGATCTACGCCGAGAAGCTGATCGAGGACGGGACGATCGCCCGCGAGGATGTCGAGCGCGCGCGCAAAGAGCGCCACGATGAGATGTCGGACTCACTGAAGGACCTGCGCAGGAAGATGGAGCTGGGCGAGTACGAAGACCCGACCGTGACCACCTCCAGCACCGGAGAACTCGACCGCAGCGCCAGCCCGCCGGTCGAAACGACAGTCCCGGCGGAGAAGCTGGCCGAGCTGAACGAGGCCCTGCTCGAGGTGCCGGACAGCTTCACGATCCACCGCAAGCTGCGCAAACCGCTCGGCAATCGGGGGCAGGCGCTCGCCGAGGGTGGAATCGAGTTCGGCCACGCCGAGGCGCTTGCCTTCTCATCGCTGCTGACCGAGGGCGTCCACATCCGCCTCACCGGCCAGGACACCGAGCGCGGCACCTTCTCCCATCGCCACCTCGTCCTCCACGACGAGAAGACCGGCCTCCCCTACTGCCCGATGCAGAACCTCGACGATGCCAAAGCCCCCTTCGAGCTCTACAACAGCCCGCTCTCGGAGATCGCCTGCCTCGGCTTCGAGTACGGCTACTCGGCGGCGACGCCCAACGCCCTGGTCCTCTGGGAGGCTCAGTTCGGCGACTTCGCCAACGCCGGCCAGGTGATCATCGACAGCTTCATCGTCTCGGGCGAGGCCAAGTGGGGACAGACGAGCCGCCTCACCCTGCTGCTGCCACACGGCTACGAGGGCTCGGGTCCTGAGCACTCGAGCGCCCGCATCGAGCGCTTCATGGCTCTGGCCGCGGAGGGCAACATCCGCATCGCCAATCCCAGCAGCGCCGCCCAGTACTTCCACCTGCTGCGCCGCCAGGCGCTGATCCGCAAGCCCCGGCCGATGATCGTCTTCACCCCGAAGGGGCTCTTGCGGCTCGACCGCGCCGCGGCCACGGTCGATCAGCTGACCAGCGGCCAGTTCCACTTCATCCTCGACGACCCCACTGCGATCGAGCGCCGCGAGAAGGTGGAGCGGCTCGTGCTCTGCACCGGCAAGGTCTACTGGGACATCGACGCCAGCGAGCGGCGTGAGGGGGCCGAGAACGTGGCGATCGCCCGGGTCGAGCTGCTCTACCCCTTCGCCAAGGAACAGCTGAGTGAGCTGATCGCCACCTACCCCAACCTGAAAGAGATCGTCTGGGCGCAGGAGGAGCCGCGCAACATGGGCTGTTGGAAGGTGATGTCGCGCCGCCTCCCCGACCTGATGCCCGACGGCGTCGAGCTCGGCTACGTCGGCCGACCGACCCGGGCCAGCCCGGGCGAGGGCTACTCGATCGCCCACGCGCGCGAGCAGGAGCGGATCGTGCTCACGGCCTTGACTCCTGGTGCCTAGGCGCGCGGGTCCTGTCGGAGGGGAGGGGGGTGTTAGCGGACTCACCCGTCCGAACACCCCCCTCCCCTCCGCCACCCGCGCGAGATGCGCATGAGAAAGCCCGTTCCCGGGAAGCTGTTTGCTCGCGTCAAGGTGCTCTCTTATGTGGAGTTGGCGATCTTTACGGCGCTGATCGTTTTTTGGCTTGTGCCCGGCTTCGAAACCGAGACGATGATCTTTGGATGGGCGCATGGGTTGGGATTCGTCGCGCTATGCATCGTGATCTGGATCGCCTGCATCAGGCGCGAGGCCCCCTACACCCTGCTTGCCGCAACCCTTACCCCAGTGGGCCCGGTGGGCAGTGTGATCGGGATCGAGCTGATCGAACGGCGGGGCTGGGGCATCCGGGATTCTCCGCAAAAAGTCGGGGAAAATCCCGTAGATCCGCTCAAGATGCCTTGACCTCAGCGCTCACAGGCGCTATAGCTAGGCAGTGACTGTTCGTCTCGAGCAGTCCCGTTCGAGTGAACAGAGCGCGTCGGCATCCCTCCCTGGCTACCGACGCATAGGTGCAGTGAGGGTCGCGCGGACCCCCTGCCTCCCGCGGCCCTCCTGCGCCGCCTGGCCAGAACTCAGACAGAGACTTACCCCCGCAGGCTCCTCAACACCGTCTGCAGGATTCCACCGTTCTTGTAGTACGCAACCTCGTTTGGGGTGTCTAGCCGAACAGTCGCCTCGAACTCAGCATCGCCGGCGGTGACCGTGACGGTCTTGGCCTCGCCGCCTTCGAGATCGCTGACGTCGATCGTCTCCTCCCCCGTCAGGCCGAGGGACTCGATCGACTCACCGGTGGGGAACTGCAGCGGCAGGACGCCCATGCCGATCAGGTTTGAGCGGTGGATGCGCTCGAAGGACTCGGCGATCACCGCCCGCACGCCGAGCAACTTCGTCCCCTTCGCCGCCCAGTCGCGCGAGGATCCCGAGCCGTACTCCTTGCCGGCGAGGACGACCAGTGGCACACCTTCCTCCCCATAGGCCATCGCCGCCTCGAAGATCGTCGTCTCCTCGCCACCGGGGAAGCGGCGGGTGAAGCCGCCGGCTCGCTCGACCAGGAGGTTGCGCAGGCGGATGTTGGCGAAGGTGCCACGGATCATCACCTCGTGGTTGCCCCGCCGCGAACCGTAGGAGTTGAAGTCGCGAGGCTCCACTCCCTGCTCGATCAACCACTCCCCGGCCGGGCTGGCTTTTTTAATTGCGCCGGCGGGTGAGATGTGATCGGTCGTGATCGAGTCGCCGAGCAGGGCCAGCACCCGGGCGCCGGCGATCGGCTCCACCGGGGGTGGCTCGGGGGGCATCCCCTCGAAGAAGGACGGCTTGCGCACGTAGGTCGAGTCGGGCCAGGTGTAACGGTCGCCCTCCGGAACCTCAACCGCCTTCCAGGTCTCATCACCCTCCAGCACCCCGCCGTAGTTGCGGGTGAACATCTCCGAGGCGATCGAGCGGCCGACGAGCTCCTTGATCTCGGCGGGGTCGGGCCAGATATCGCTTAGGTAGACCGGCTCGCCCTCGCCGTCCTCGCCCAGGGGCTCGGTGGTCAGGTCGAGGTCCATGCGGCCCGCCAGCGCGTAGGCGACGACCAGAGGTGGGCTCGCCAGGTAGTTCGCCTTGACGTCCTGGTTGATGCGGCCCTCGAAGTTGCGATTTCCCGACAGCACCGCGCAGACCGCAAGGTCGTTTTTCTCGACCGCGGCCGATATCTCCGCCGGCAGCGGTCCCGAGTTGCCGATGCAGGTCGTGCAGCCGTAGCCGACCAGGTTGAACTCGAGCTGGTTCAGGTACCCGGTCAGCCCGGCTTTGTCGAGGTAGTCGGTGACCACGGTCGAGCCCGGTGCGAGCGACGTCTTCACCCAGGGCTTGCGCTTCAGGCCGCGCTGCACCGCGTTGCGGGCGAGCAGGCCGGCGCCGATCATCACCGACGGGTTGGAGGTGTTGGTGCAGCTGGTGATCGCCGCGATCACGACGCGGCCGTGGTCGAGCTCGACCGTCGTGCCGTCCTCGAGCGTCACCTCGATCTCGTCGCCACTGCCCTTGCCGATCGTCGCGCTGACGCCGCCGCTCAAAGCCGGTCGCGGCCTGCCACGCTCGTCGTCGTGATCCTCGGCGGGCGGGTCGGAGGCGGGGAAGGACTCGTCGCCTGCCTCGTCGACGCCGTTGCCCATCCGCTCGGCCGCCTCGGGGTCGAACTCCTCCATCGCCTCGAGGAAGGCCTCTTTCGCCTCGACCAACGGCACCCGGTCCTGGGGACGTTTCGGACCGGCGATGCTCGGCTCGACCTCGCGCAGGTCGAGCTCCAGCGTCGCCGAGAAGACCGGATCTTCGGAATCCGCGTCATGGAACATCCCCTGCGCGCGGGCGTAGGCGTCGACCAACTCGAGCGTCTCGGTCGGGCGCCCGGTCAGCTCCAGGTAGCGCAGCGTCTCGGCGTCGATCGGGAAGATCGCGCAGGTCGAGCCGAACTCCGGCGACATGTTGCCGATCGTCGCCCGGTCGGCGAGGCCGAGCGTGGCCAGGCCGGGGCCGTAGAACTCGACGAACTTGGAGACGACGCCGTGCTCGCGAAGCATCTCGGTCACGGTCAGGACCAGGTCGGTGGCGGTCGCCCCCTGCGGCAGCTCGCCGTCGAGCTTGAAGCCGACCACCTGCGGCAGCAGCATCGAGACCGGCTGGCCCAGCATCGCCGCCTCGGCCTCGATCCCGCCGACCCCCCAGCCGAGCACGCCGAGGCCGTTGACCATCGTCGTGTGCGAGTCGGTGCCGACCAGGGTGTCGGGATAGGCCTGCAGCGTGCCGCTGCGCTCGGAGCTGTAGACGACCTGGGAGATGTGCTCGAGGTTGACCTGGTGGCAGATCCCGGTCGCCGGCGGCACGACGCTGAAGTTGTCGAAGGCCTCGCGGCCCCACTTGAGGAAGGAGTAGCGCTCGCGGTTGCGTTCGAACTCGCGCTCGGCGTTGACCGCGAAGGCGCGCTCGTTGCCGAAGGCGTCGACCTGGACCGAGTGGTCGATCACCAGGTCGACGTCGACCAACGGGTTGATCTTCTCCGGGTCGCCGCCGATCTCGGCCATCGCGTCGCGCATCGCCGCCAGGTCGACCACGGCCGGCACCCCGGTGAAGTCCTGCATCAGCACCCGCGCCGGCTGGTAGGGAATCTCGGCGCTGGGCTCAGCAGCCGCGTCCCAGTTCGCTATCGCCTCGATGTCCTCAGCGGTGGCCGAGCTGCCGTCCTCCAAACGCAACACGTTCTCCAGCAGCACCTTCAGCGAGTAAGGCAGCCGCGCTACATCGAAGCGCTCCTGCAGCGCATCGAGACGAAAGATCTCGTAAGAGCGGCCACCTACGTCGAGGTCTGAACGGGCGCCGAAGGAATCGGGATGGCTCATCACCTCCATCCTAGGAGAGCGACGATCCGGGGGTGCTAGCGCTTGTCGGACTGGCCCTTGGCGACCGTGGCGGCGGCTTTTTGACCCTGCTCGCCCGAGGCGATCTTGACTGCGATTCCGGGGCTGGTGAGAGCGAAGTGGGCGAGAAAGCGCTGCTGTGGCGGAGCTACCGTGACCTCGACCTTGTTTTTCTCGATGGCCTTGACTACGGCTGCCGCGACCTGCGCCGGGGTGCCCGTGCCGAGGCCGGGGATCGGGGGGGCGCCGGAATCCGAGTACATGCCGGCTTCGCGGATCGTTCCCGGGGAGACGATCGAGACGCCGATGCCGAGTGGATCGAGGTCCGCGCGCAGGCCGAGGGCGAAGCCACGCAGGCCGAACTTGGTCGCGTTGTAGATCGAGGAGAGCGGGGTCGCCGACTTGCCGGAGAGCGAGGAGATGAAGACCATGTGGCCTGAGCCGCGCTCCAGCATCCCCGTCTCGAGGGCGCGGGCGAGCAGGATCGGGGCCTCGAGGTTGACGCGCAGGGTCCCGGTGAGCTGGTCGATGTCGTAGTCGGGCAACCGCCCCGTGCCCGGCAAGCCGGCGTTGGCGACGAGGATGTCGACCTCGCCGGCCTCGGCCACGAGCTTCTCGGCCGCGCCAACCTCCGCCAGATCGCTGGGCACGGTCCTGTGGCCGTCACCCGGAAGCTCTGCGGCGAGCGCCTCCAGCGCCTCAGCCTTGCGCCCACTGAGGATCAGCTTCGACCCTCGCGCCGTCAGCGCCGCGGCGATCGCGCGACCGAGGCCGCCAGTGGCGCCGGTGAGCAGGGTTGTGCGGCCTGAAAGTTCCATCCCAGACCTGCAAGCTAACAGCCGGCCCGCCGAGAGGAATCTGGGATGAAAGTGCGAAGGGCCACAAAATGTTTGTTTCTTGTGAGCATCCAGCCGGGCAATCGTCTACACTGCCCGCCGTTCCGAACAACCGAAACGCCGAGTCCCGCAAGCCACCTGGCGACGCGGGAGCGGGGGAACCACGTTTTCGGGGCTAACCCGCCCGACATAGGGCGGGGGCGCAGGCTCCTATCAGCGCCAGCCCGACAGCTAACCCCGTAGGCCGACGAAGGAGATCGGTTTGCCTAAGAACAGCTCAAAGCTCAAGGCGGGGTTGGTCGCAATTGCGGCGCTGGTGGTCCTCGCTCTCGCACCGTCAGGCGCCAGCGCCAACTGCGGTGGCGGCGGTCTGACGCCTGCCGAAGTAGATATCTGCACTCCCACGCCGAAAGCGCGACTGCTGCCGAACGGCATGCTGATCCCGCCGAAAGCGGCTCCCGCCCGGGTCAAGGCCGTTATCTCGGCCGCCAACCGGATCCGCACCAAGCCCTATATCTGGGGCGGTGGCCACGGCCGCTGGTGGGACCGGGGCTATGACTGCTCGGGATCGGTCAGCTACGCATTGCACGGCGGAGAATTCCTCGAAAGCCCGCTTCCCTCGGGCCCGATGGAGAGTTGGGGCCTGGAAGGCGAAGGGCGTTGGATCACGGTTTACGCCAACGCAGGCCACGCCTACGCGGTGATCGCCGGCTACCGCTGGGACACCGCCGGCGACTCGGAAGGCACCGGCCCGCGCTGGCACGAAGAACTTCTTGACAACGCCGGCTTCGTCGCCCGCCACCCCGCTGGCTTTTAGAAACACTTCGGGGCAGGGGTGTCCCGTACGCCGCCCCGGCCAACTGGCCGGGGCGGCTTTGTCCTTGACCTCCTGAACTACTCGGATAACGTCATGGTGTAGCTACTCCACCTGACATCCGCCTGGTAGGCCTCACCAAGTACTACGGCGAGGTTCGGGCGGTTGCGGGCATCGATCTGGAGATCGAGGCTGGCGAGTTCTTCACTCTGCTCGGCCCCTCCGGCTCGGGCAAGACGACGACGCTGCGCATGATCGCCGGCTTCGAGGACCAGAGCGGCGGCACGATCGAGTTGGCCGGACGGGACATGACCGGGGTCCCCCCGTACGACCGAGCGGTCAACACGGTCTTCCAGGACTACGCGCTGTTTCCCCATATGACGGTCGGCGAGAACGTCGCCTACGGCCTGCGTATCGCCGGGGTGGCCAAGGCCGAACGGTCGCGGCGACGCGACGAAGCGCTGGAGATGGTCCGCCTGCCTGGCTACGGCGAGCGCAGACCGGCTGAGCTCTCGGGCGGCCAGCGCCAACGCGTCGCCCTCGCCCGGGCGATCGTCAACCGACCCCGGGTCCTGCTGCTCGACGAGCCGCTCGGCGCGCTCGACCTGAAGTTGCGCGAGCAGATGCAGAGCGAGTTGAAGACGATCCAGGGCGACGTCGGCATCACCTTCGTCTACGTCACCCACGACCAGGACGAGGCGCTGACGATGAGCAACCGGATCGCCGTCTTCAACGAGGGCCGGATCGAGCAGGTCAGCGCGCCGGTCGAGCTCTACGAGCAACCCCAGACCGAGTTCGTCGCCGGCTTCGTCGGTGTCTCCAACCTGATCGAGCGCGATGGCTCGCGCTTCACGATCCGGCCGGAGAAGATCCAACTGCTCGATAGCGCCACCGCGCCGAACGGTTTGCGGACCGAGCGCGGCCGGATCGCCGAGATCTCCTATGCGGGGATGGTTACCCGTTACACGGTCGCCCTCGAGGCGGGCGGAGAGCTTCAACTCGTACGGCAGAACGTGGAGGGCGCCTCGACCGGGGCGGCCGCCGAGCAGGGCAGGGAAGTGCTTGTGGGCTGGCGGCCGGAGCACACGGTCGCGGTCCGAGGAAAACCAATAGAGGAGGAATCCCCGTGAGGACTCAGGACGCACACCCTGTACGAGCGGCGTGGATCGTCGTCGCCGGTCTGCTCGCCTTCATGCTGCTGATCGCCGGTTGCGGAAGCAGCAGCGACAGCAGCTCCGGCGGCGAAGAACTGTCCAAGCTCGGCAAGGGAGAGGGTGAAGTGAACCTGATCTCCTGGGCCGGCTACGTCGAACCGGCATGGACCAAGCCGTTCGAACAGAAGACGGGCTGCAAGGTCAACGACAAGGTCGCCGGCACTTCGGACGAAATGGTCCAGCTGATGCGCACCGGGCAATACGACGGCGTCTCGGCCTCCGGCAACGCCTCCGCTCGCCTCGTCGACGGCGGCGACGTCGCCCCGGTCAACGTCAGCCTGGTCCCCAACTACAAGACGATCTTCAGCGACCTCAAGAACCAGCCCTACAACACGTTCGACGGCACTCACTACGGCATCCCCCACGGCCGCGGCGCGAACCTGCTGATGTGGAACTCCGAAGACGTCAAGCCTGCCCCGACCTCCTGGGACGTCATCCTCGACCCCAAGAAGGCGGCCAAGTACAAGGGCAAGATCAGCGCCTACGACGACCCGATCTACATCGCCGATGCCGCCGTCTACCTCAAGGCGCACCAGCCGGACCTTGGGATCGAAAACCCCTATGAGCTGAACGAAGAACAGTTCGAAGCGGCGGTGACCCTGCTCAAGGAACAGCGCCCCTACGTCGGCGAATACTGGTCGGAAGCGGCCAAGCAGATCCAGGCCTTCGCCGGCGGCGACAGCCAGGTCGGCACCACCTGGCAGTACCAGTACTTCGAACTGGAAGGGGCCGGCAAGCCGGTCGCGGCGAGTCCGGCGAGCCAGGGGTTCCTGCCGTCCGAGGGGGCGACCGGATGGTCGGACACCTGGATGATCAGCTCCGAAGCCAAGCACCCGAATTGCATGTACATGTGGATGAACTGGATCGTCTCGCCGCAGGCAAACGCCGAAGTGGCCGAATTCTTCGGCGAGGCACCGGCGCAGAGCCTGGCCTGCGAACACACCGCGGAGAAGGATTTCTGCGCCAAATACCACGCCGAAAACCCGGCCTTCTGGAAACGGGTCTACTACTGGGAGACGCCGGTGGCCGACTGCGGCAACGGCGAAGAAGACTGCAAGGACTACAACGACTGGGTCCAGGCCTGGACCTCGATCAAGGGTTGAGCAGGCGACTCTCAACCTTCTTCGACGGGCGCCCCCGCCTCCAGGTGGGGGCGCTCCTTGCCGGCCCGGTCGGCTGGCTGGTGATCGGCTACCTGGGCTCGCTCGCAGTCCTGCTGATCGCGGGGTTCTGGACGGTCGACCCGCTCAGCGGCGAGGTCGTCCAGGGCTTCAGCCTCGAAAACTTCGAAACCCTCGTCAACGAACCGGTCTACCGCGACATCGTCGGCCGGACGGTGCTGATCGCGGCACTCGTCACCGTCACCGACGCCCTCCTCGCCTTCCCGATCGCCTTCTACATGGCAAAGGTCGCGAGCCGCCGCGGCAAGGCGATCCTCGTCGTCGCGATCCTGGTGCCGCTCTGGTCCAGCTACCTGGTCAAGGTGCTCTCCTGGCGGACGATGCTCTCCAGCGAAGGGGTGATCGACTGGGTGCTGGAACCCTTCGGGCTGCACGGGCCGGGATACGGCAACACCGCTGTCTGGCTGGTGATGAGCTACCTCTGGCTGCCCTACATGATCCTGCCGATCTACGCCGGTCTCGAGCGGATCCCCAACTCGCTGATCAGCGCCTCCGAGGACCTCGGCGCCTCGCCCTTCACGACCTTCCGGCGGGTGATCCTGCCGCTCGCCTTCCCGGCCGTGATCGCCGGCTCGATCTTCACCTTTGCCCTGACCCTCGGTGACTACATCACCCCGCGCCTGGTCTCCAACAACCAGTTCATCGGCAACGTGATCTTCAACAACATCTCCAACAACCTGCCCCTCGCCTCCGCCCTCGCGCTCGTCCCGATCGTGGTGATGGTCGCCTACCTGATGGTCGCCCGCAAGCTGGGCGCCTTCGAGCACATCTAGGCGGTGGGCGGATGAGGCTCTCACGAGGATCGGCACTCCTGCTCCGCATCGGGGTCGGCATCGGGCTGGCCTTCATCTACGTGCCGCTGATCGTGCTCGCGATCTACGCCTTCAACTCGAGCAACATCCTCGAATGGCCGCCCCCCGGCCTGACCCTCGACTGGTTCCCGAAGGCGATCGAAAACGAATTCGCCCGCGAAGCCTTCGTCACCTCGCTCAAGGCGGGCGTGGCGGCGACGGCGATCGCGATCGTGCTCGGCACCCTCGCCTCGCTGGCGGTTGCCCGGCATCGCTTCTTCGGCCGCGAGACGATCTCCTTCCTCGTCATCCTGCCGATCGCCCTGCCTGGGATCGTCACCGGTGTCGCCCTCAGCAACACCTTCACCCAGGTGCTCGGCGTCGACCTCAGCCTCTTCACCGTGATCGTCGGCCACGCCACCTTCTGCATCGTCGTCATCTACAACAACGTCGTCGCCCGCCTGCGCCGCGTCTCGACCTCCTTCGAGGAGGCATCGGCCGACCTCGGCGCCCACACCTGGCAGACCTTTCGCTTCATCACTTTCCCCAATCTGAGGAGCGCCCTAGGCGCCGGCGCCCTGCTCGCCTTCGGCCTCTCCTTCGACGAGATCATCGTCACGACGTTCACGATCGGGGCCGGTGAAGAAACGCTGCCGATCTGGATCTTCCGCAACCTCTTCCGCCCCAACCAGCTGCCGATCGTCAACGCGGTCGCGGTCATCGTCGTCCTGATCTCGATCGTCCCCGTCTACCTGGCCCACCGCCTCACCCGCGAGGAAGGCGGCGCGGCCACCGCCCGCGGCGGAGGCAAGATAGAGGCCGAGGCGACGGCTGTCCCTTAAGGTGTCAATGATTAGCGTACTAGCATATTAATTTGCTAGTACTGTACGATACTGACATGATATTCGCGACGCCGCCCATCGCGAAGGGCCTCCGCGCCAAACTCGGCGAGCTGGACCGTCTACGCCATGAGCTCGGCGGCGAGCTCGGGCGGGCGACCCCATGGATGGGGGCGCTGCGGCGCGCGGTGGCGGCGAGCTCGATCGAGGGCTCTACCTCGATCGAGGGCTACAGCGTCGGCCCCGCCGAAGCGATCGCCTTGCTGAGCGGGGAGGTCCCCAGCGGCGGCAAGGGCGAGAGCCGCCTCGCGGTTGCCTGCTACGCCCGCGCGATGGACCACGTCGGGGCGATGTCCCAGGACCCGCGGTTCCGCTGGACCGACCGGGTCATCCTTGACCTGCATTTCGACGCCTGTCACTTCCAGCGGGACAAGTCCCCTGGGCTCTGGCGATCGGGCCCGATATCGGTCACCGGTCCCAACGGGGGAATCGACTACCGGGCCCCGGACGGCGAGGATGTCGCGGAGCTGATGGCGGAGATCATCGCCTGGCTGGAGGAGCACGATGGCGACGCAGACGTCGTCGTCCGTGCAGCAATGGCGCATCTCAACGTGGTCTCGGTCCACCCCTTCCGCGACGGCAACGGGCGCGTCGCGCGAATAGTCCAATCACTCGTCCTCGCCCGCGAGGGCATGGTCTCGCCGGAGTTCTCTTCGATCGAGGAATACCTGGGCAAGAACACGCCCGCCTACTACGCGGCACTACGCGATGCGCAGGGAGGCAGCTACCAGCCGGATCGCGATGCATCCGGCTGGGTACGGTTCTGCGTCGAGGCCCATATCTCGCAGGCAAGGCGCCGGCTCGATCAAATTCGCGAGGCGGGAGTGAGGTGGGAGCGCCTCGAACGGGAGGCCGAAAATCGTGGCTGGCCCGACCGTTTCGTGATCGCACTCGAGCAAAGCCTGATCGGAGGCGCCGACCGCGCGCGCTACGGCGAAGAGGCAAGCGTATCGACGGCGACCGTGAGCGCCGACCTGCGCCGCCTGCTCGACAGCGGTCTCGTCGAACAGCGCGGCCGAGGGCCCGGCACTAGGTACTGGGCGACCGAGAGCCTGCGCGCGCTACTGACGAGCTAAGCGCTCGGCCTCTTCGGTTCCGACGTACGGCGACAGGGTCAGCTCGACCAGGTCGGGAAGCAGCGACTCGAGCTGCTCGGTGCGGCCGGCGCTGATCTCGCGCACGACCAGCGAGACGATGCCTCCGACCAGGGTCTCCTCGGTCGCCTCGGGAAGCGGGTGCTCGCCGCCGTGCTCGGGCCGTCCCGCCTTGAGGATCTCGACCAGGCCCTGCATCGAGTCGCGATGGCGGGCGGCGATCTTGCCGCCCGCGGCGACCGGCTCGATCATGCAGAGGCGCGCCAGCTCGGGCTCCCCGGCGAGGAAGCGCAGCATCGTCGCCAGCGCCGCGCGAACCTTCTGTGGCCACTCCTCGAAGGCCTCGGCCGCGGCCCGCATCGAGGCGGCGATATGGTCGGCGACCATCTCGTAGGCGGCGAGGAAGCAGGCTTCCTTGTCGTCGAAGTGCTCGTAGAACGTGCGCCGGGAGACCGACGCCGCTTTGGTGATGTTGGCGACCGTGGTGGCGTTGTAGCCGCGCTCGGCGACGGTGTCGACCAGCGCCGTGACGATCCGCTCGCGCTGATTCTGAACAATGAACTCACGCGGCAGGCCGTGGCGGCCGGCAGGCAGGCGCGACGAGACGGCCGCCGCCTCTGCCTCGTCCGGATTCTTCGCCTTCCCCTTGGCCATAGGCCGACGATACCCCAGAGACGGGCGGCCGCGGCGTGCCTAGCGGAGCGGCTGGACCAGCAGCTCGTCCTCGGCGGCGCGTGCGCCCAGGTACGGCATCGTTGCCAGATAGATCAGCTCGGGGAGGAACTCTTCGCCGCGCTCGATCGAGCCCGATTCGACTTTGCTGAGGATCGTGCCGTAGACCGCGCCGGCGGCGATTTCGGCCGTGCAACGGGACATCGGCCGCCCCTCGACCTCACCGCGGCCGCCGTCGAGGAAGTCGGCGATCCGCCGCACGATCCGGTCGCGGCGCGACTGGGCACCACCCCCGACACCGTTGACGGAGACGACGAGGAAGCAGGCCCGAGCGGAGTCCTCCTGCAGGTAGCGCATCGCCGCCATCCCCGCCGCCCATATTCGATCGTGCCAGGCCTCGCGTCCGTTGCAGGCGGCGTCCACCCGCGCACAGAGGTCCTCCATTGCCTCGTCGTGGAGGGCGAGGAAGCAGTCCTCCAGGTCGGCGAAGCAACGATCGAAGTGAGCGCGGCTGACCTCGGCTCGCGCGCAGACCGCCTTTATGTCTACCGCCGCGAGGCCGTGGTCGGCAACCATCTCCACCATCGCGGCGGCGATCCTCTCGCGCGCTGGATCGCGTCCTCTGCGCGGACCGCTCACATCGTCCTGGCCCTGCTCCCCGCCTTCGCTTCGCCTCTCCAGCAAGCCACTACGCCGCCGCCCGGGCCTGGGCCGCCTCCGCGGCGCGTGCTGCCTCGACCTCCCCGACGTACGGCGTCAAGGTCACCTGCAGCATCTCCGGCAGAAGGCCTTTCAAATCGTCGACCTGGCCGGCGATGAGCCGCTGGTGCACCAGCCACATCAGACCGCCGACGATCGCGACCTCGAGCCCCTCCGGCAGCCGGCTCGCCCGCGGGTTGTGATCGCGCCCCTCGCGCAGCTTCGGCGCGACGCTCTCCAGCATCGACTGGTAGCGGGCCAGTGCCGCTCCACCCGCGGCCTGACTCTCGACGATGCAGAGCTTGGCCCGCGCTTCCTCGGCCACGACCATCTCGAGGAAGACCTCGAGGCCGGTCGAGACCTGGTCGATCCAGGACTGCTCGGTGTCGACCAGCTCGGCAAAGACTTCGGCGGCGGCGCCGATGCTCTCGTCGAAAGCCGCCAGAAAGCACTCTTCCTTGTTGGCGAAGTGCTCGTAGAAGGTGACCAGAGCCACCTTCGCCGTTTTCGCGATCAGCTCGATCGTCGTCTTCTGATACCCGCGCTCGGCGACCAGCTCGGCGGTCGCGAGCAGCATTCGCTCGCGCTGGTTCTGGGAGACGAAATCGCGCGGGATCAGGTGTCTCCCCGGGGGCAGTTTCGAGAGGCGTTCCGAGAGCGACCGCGAGTCGGCCATTCCAAGACGGTACCAAAACATATATCTGATGTCTACTTTCCTTTTCTACAGAAAACATGGCGTTCTAGGCATCCTCGTTTCTAAAAGCTGCTATACCTAGACAAAAGGCTTATGTTTTCGGACATCAACAGCGGCTCGGTTATCGCCTTCCCGGGCAAGCGCGGGCGCCGGCCCCCCCGGGAGCGGATCCTGACCGCGATGCTCGTCGTCAGCGGGGAGCTGGGCTTCGAGCAGGTCGCCGTCCGGCATGTGATCGAACGTGCGCAGACCAGCCGCGCGACCTTCTACAAGCACTTCATCGATCGCGAGGACTGCTTCGCGCAGGCCTACGACGACGCCGGCGAGTGGGTCTACCGGCGCATGATCGGTGCCGCCAAGCGCCAGCCTTCCTGGCGCGAGGGCCTGCGCGCGGCGCTGGCCGAGCTGCTCGAGTTCTGCGCCAACCAGCCGGCGATCGCCAAGGCGCTGGTGGTCGAGGTGCACGCGGCGGGCGAGCGATCGCTCGCCCAACGGCGCGATCTGATGGAGCGCCTCTCCCACGCACTTGACGGCGCGCGCCGCGAGATCCCCTCTCGCCAAGCTCCACCTCCTATTACGTCCGACTTCATTGTAGGGGCGATCGACACGCTTTTGGCGGCTAAATTGCTCGACGGCGACGCGGCCCGGGCGCCGGAGATGCTGCCGGGCCTGCTCCACTTCGTCGTCATGCAGTTCCTCGGCGAGAGCGCCGCCTGGGAAGAGATGACCGCCGCTCCGCTGGCCACATGGCGGGCCCGCCGGGAAGCGGCCGCACAGGGATCGCCCGAGCGGTAGGCCCTTCCGCGCTAGAGCGGAATGTTGCCGTGCTTGCGCTTCGGTTGCTCGACCCGCTTGGACTGCAGCATGCGCAGCGCCTTGACCAGCTTGGGGCGGGTCTGCCGCGGCTCGATCACGTCGTCGATGTAGCCGCGCTCGGCCGCCGAGTAGGGGTTGGCGAAGTGGGCTTTGTAATCGTCGATCAGCTTCTGGCGACGCTCGTCGGGGGTAGGCGAGGAGGCGATGTCTTTGCGGTAGATGATGTTGACGGCGCCCTCCGGGCCCATCACCGCGACCTCGGCGGTCGGCCAGGCGACGTTGTAGTCAGCCAGCATGTGCTTCGAGTTCATCACGTCGTAGGCGCCGCCGTAGGCCTTGCGGGTGACGACGGTGAGCTTCGGCACGGTCGCCTCGGTGAAGGCGTAGAGCAGCTTGGCGCCGTGGCGGATGATCCCGTTCCACTCCTGGTCGGTGCCGGGCAGGAAGCCGGGCACGTCGGTGAAGGTCACGATCGGGACGTTGTAGGCGTCGCAGGTGCGGACGAAGCGGGCCGCCTTCTCGGAAGCCTCGATGTCGAGCACCCCGGCGAGGAAGGCCGGCTGGTTGCCGACGATGCCGATCGGGAAGCCGTCGAGCCGTGAGAAGCCACAGACGATGTTCTTGGCGAAGTGCTCGTGGACCTCGAAGAATTCGCCGTCGTCGACGACGCGGGAGATCACCTCGCGCATGTCGTAGGGCTTGGAGGGATCGTCGGGGACGATCGTTTCGAGATCCTCGTCTTCGCGCTCGGGGTCGTCGGAGGGGGCGAAGCGGGGCGGCGCCTCGAGGTTGTTGGAGGGCAGGAAGCCGAGCAGGTAGCGCACGTCCTCGAGGCAGCTCTCCTCGTCCTCGGCGGCGAAGTGGGCGACACCCGACTTCGAGTTGTGGCTCATCGCCCCGCCCAGCTCCTCGAACTCGACTTCCTCGCCGGTCACCGTCTTGATCACTTCCGGGCCGGTGATGAACATGTGCGAGGTCTCTTTGACCATGAAGATGAAGTCGGTCATCGCCGGCGAGTAGACGGCGCCGCCGGCGCAGGGACCCATGATCACGCTGATCTGCGGGATCACCCCCGAGCACTTGACGTTGCGTACGAAGACGTCGCCGTAGGCGCCGAGCGAGACGACCCCCTCCTGGATGCGGGCGCCGCCAGAATCGTTGATGCCGACCACCGGCGCGCCGACCTGAGCGGCGAGGTCCATCACCTTGCACATCTTCTCGGCCATCACCTCGCCGAGGCTGCCTCCGAACACGGTGAAGTCCTGAGAGAAGACAAAAACAGTTCTCCCTTCTATGGTGCCGTGGCCGGTGACGACGGCGTCGCCCCAGGGACGCCGTTTCTGCATCTCGAAGTCGTAGGTGCGGTGGCGGACGAAGGTGTCGAGCTCCTCGAAGGAACCGGGATCGAGCAGCTTCTCGATCCGCTCCCGTGCGGTCATCTTGCCCTTCGCGTGCTGCTTCTCCACCGCCTCCTCGGAGGCGGAATGGACCGCTTCCTCGCGCAGCTCGCGCAGGTAGGAGAGCTTCTCCTCGTGGGTGACCGGATTCCTCTCGCGCATCGCGGCGCGGGAGTCTATTGAGCGCGGTCGTCTTTTGTCCCGCCTACCGGCAGGAAAGACGACCGCGCTGCCAACTCAGAATTCGGCGCAGATGGCGACCGCTTCGACAGCGAAGGTTTTGGCTTCCGATTCCGGTTTTGCCGCGGCGGCCGTCCAGCCAGTTCGTTTGTCGCCCGTGGCGACGAACGGCACGGATTCGACGATTGCCGCTTCTTTGGCAGTCCCGGGAATGATCTTCGCGCCGCCGCCGATCGCCTGCTTGCCGGCAGGACATTCGGCCGTGACGGACTGGGGGCTGGTTTCGCTCACGGCACCGCTCGCTTTGCCCACGTAGGTCACGTTCTTGACCAGCTGCGCAAGGAAAGTGGGGGCCAAGCTGGCGCTGCCCACCGCGCCGTTGGCGATCTTGCCGGCGGTGACCGCGTTGCCGGCCAACTTGCCGGAGTTGACGGCATTGTTGGCGAGCTTTTCGGTCCCGACGGCACCGTTGGCGATCTTGCTGGCCGTGACCGCGCCGTTCTTCAGCTTGCCTTCGGTCACCACGCCACCGCCGAGCTGTTCGGAGCGGATCGCGCCCTTGGCGATCGCGCCCGCACCGACTGCCCCCGGGCCGATCTTCGGGCCGGTCACGGCGCCGTTGCGCAGCTTCAGGTTGGTCACCGAGCCGCCCTTCAGTTTGAGGGTGGTCACCGAGCCGTTGGCGAGGTTCTGGGTCTTGACCGACTTCTTGCCCAGCGTCGTCGTCGCCGCGTAGGCGGCGCCGCTGAGCGCCACGAAGAGAGCGATGCAGGAGATCGCGTTGGCGAAGGTCAGGTGCTTGCTCAGCTGCTTCAAGTCGGTCTTCTCCTTGTGGTTATGCGAACGGCTGTTTCTGCGGCTTTGCGAGGCGATCGAGGAAGCGCTCCAGGTCGGCCTCTTCGAGACCGGTCCGCTCGTCGGCGCGGATCTTGACCCGCGTGCCGAAGCCCTTCTCGGCCATCGTCACCTCAACACCGTCAACCTCCGCAAGTAGCTCGGCCAACTCCGGCTCGGACTTCATCAGCGTCCTGGCGACCTCGATCATTGGAGGCCGCTTCAACCGCGGCGACCGGGTTCCTTCCCACGCATGGACGGTTGTAGCCCCTATCGGGGCACAAGCGTCCATCATTCGTGTCTAGAAGAAGGCGCCGCCCTTGTATTCGCCGAAGACGTCTCGCATCGCGCCGCAGACCTCGCCGATCGAAGCGTCGGCGGCGAGCGCGGCGCGGATCGGGTGCATCAGGTTGCCCTCGCCGCGGGCGACGGCGCGGAGCTCGTCCAACTTCTCACCGACCGCGGCCTGGTCGCGGTTCTCCTTGAAGGCCGCCAGGCGCGCCAACTGGCGCTGCTCGGACTCGGGATCGACGCGGAGGATGTCGACGTCGTCGACCTGGTCGGTGACGTATTTGTTGACGCCCACGATCACGTCCTGGCCCGACTTGTAGCGCTCGTGGTAGGAGTGCGCCGACTCCTCGATCTCCTTCTGCATGAAGTCCAGCGCTTCGACCGAGCCGCCCATCTCCTCGACCTTGCCGATCAGCTCCCAGGCGCGCGCTTCGATCTCGTCGGTCAGCGACTCGACGAAGTAGGAACCGGCGAAGGGATCGACGGTGTCGGCGACGCCGGACTCGTGGGCGAGCACCTGCTGGGTGCGCAGGGCGATCCGCGCGGAGCGCTCGGTTGGCAGCGCCAGCGCCTCGTCGAAGCCGTTGGTGTGCAACGACTGGGTGCCGCCGCTGACCGCCGCGAAGCCCTGCAGGGCGACGCGGATGATGTTGACCTCGGGCTGCTGGGCCTGCAGCGTGACGCCGCCGGTCTGGGTGTGGAAGCGGATCTTCATCGAGTTCGGGTCCTGGGCCCCGAACCGCTCCGCGACGATCTTCGCCCACATCCGCCGCGCGGCGCGGAACTTGGCGACCTCCTGGAAGACGTTGTTGTGGCAGTTGAAGAAGAAGGCGAGGCGGGTCGCGAACTCGTCGATCTTGAGGCCGCGCTCGAGCGCCGCTTCGACATAGGCGATCGCGTTGGAGAGCGTGAAGGCGACCTCCTGCACGGCCGAGCAGCCCTTCTCGCGGATGTGGTAGCCGGAGATCGAGATCGTGTTCCATTTCGGCACGTTCTCGCGGCAGTACTCGAAGATGTCGGTGGTCAGGCGCATCGTCGGCTCCGGCGGGTAGATGTAGTTGCCGCGCGCCATGTACTCCTTCAGCACGTCGTTCTGGACCGTGCCGCGCAGCTTCTTGCTGGGAACCCCCTGCTCCTCGCCGACCAGCTCGTAGAGCAGCAGCAGGATGCCCGCCGGGGCGTTGATCGTCATCGAGGTCGAGACACCGTCCAGCGGGATCTGGTCGAAGCAGATCCGCATGTCCTCGATCGTGTCGATCGGGACCCCGGTGCGGCCGACCTCGCCGTGGCAGAGCGGGTCGTCGGAGTCGCGGCCGAGCTGCGTGGGCAGGTCGAAGGCCATCGAGAGGCCCGTCGAGCCATGCTCGATCAGGTAGCGATAGCGCTCATTGGTGTCCTCGGGGGAGGCGAAGCCGGCGTACTGGCGCATCGTCCAGAGCCGGTCGCGGTACATCCCCGCGTGGATGCCGCGGGTGAAGGGCGGCTCGCCGGGCTCGCCGAGCCGTTCCTCGAGTCCCGGAGCGACATCGTCCTCGTCGTAGAGGCGGTCGATCTCGATCCCCGAGTCGGTGAAGATCCGCTCGTCGTCGGGGCCGACCAGCGGAGCGATCGTGCGCTGGCCCTCCTTGGGCTCGGCCATCAGTCCGAGGCGCCGGCGAGCTGCTCGACGCCGGCCTGCTCGATCGTCTTGCGCAGACCCTCGCGCAGCTCGACCTTCGGCTCCCAGCCGAGCAGGTCCCGGGCCCGGGTGATGTCGGGCTGGCGCTGCTGCGGATCGTCAACGGGGAGTGGCTCATGGACGATCTCCGAGCGCGACTCGGTCACCTCGATCACGGTCTTGGCGAGTTCGAGCAGCGTGAACTCGTTGGGGTTGCCGACGTTGACCGGCGTGTGCACCTCGGACTCGGCGAGGCCGACGATGCCACGGATCAGGTCGTCGACATAACAGAAGCTGCGGGTCTGGCTGCCGTCGCCGAAGACGGTGATGTTCTGGTCCTTGAGTGCTTGACGAAGGAAGGTCGGAATCGCCCGCCCGTCGTGGGCGCGCATGCGCGGGCCGTAGGTGTTGAAGATGCGCACGATCGAGGTGTCGACGCCCTGCTGGCGGTGGTAGGCCATCGTCAGCGCCTCGGCGTAGCGCTTCGCCTCGTCGTAGACGCCGCGCGGACCGATCGGGTTGACGTGGCCCCAGTAGTCCTCCTTCTGAGGATGGACCTGGGGGTCGCCGTAGACCTCGCTGGTCGAGGCGATCAGGAAGCGGGCGCGCTTGAACTTGGCCAGGCCGAGCATGTGGTGAGTCCCGTGCGAGCCGACCTTGAGCGTGTGCAGCGGCAGGCGCAGGTAGTCGATCGGGCTGGCCGGCGAAGCAAGGTGGTAGACGAAGTCGACGTCCTCGGGGATGTCGACCCGCTCGGTGATGTCGATATTGCGGAAGTCGAAGGCGTCGTCGCGGATGTGCTCGATGTTCTGCAGCGAGCCGGTCTCGAGGTTGTCGACGCAGATGACCCGGTGCCCCTTGCCCAGCAGGTGCTCGCAGAGGTGGGAGCCGAGGAAGCCGGCGCCACCGGTGATTACGCAGGTGCTCATCGCGGCGGATGCTACAGGTGCCCCCCGCGAAGGCGTGTCTGAGTTTTCGGTGCCATATGGACCCGAAAGCTCAGACACGCCCCACCGAGACAAACGTCACAGTTCGCAAATAGCGGGGATTTGTCCCGACCACCCGTCCAAGTGGGGGGAGAACCCGCCCCCGTCCCACGCTCTACGTGGAATGTTCGGACGAGGGAGCTGAACCGGTGCAGGGGGGAATCGCAACAGCTGGGCGCAAGCGCGCCGCCGTCGAACTCGTCGCTCGCGAGGATGCTGAGCTGAGGCGGACCGCGCGTCGCTTCTCGCTCTGCGAGGACGACGCCGAGGACGCCTACCAGCGGGCGCTGGAGATCCTCCTCGTCAAAGCACCCAGCGATCGGCCACGCGAACTGATTCGCTGGATGAAGACGGTGGTCAAGCACGAGGCTCTGGCGATTCGTCGCTATCGCGAGCGGATGCTGGGCGTGGGCGACGACCGAGATGACGATCCGATCGCGCGGATCGCCTCAAGCACCGCCGGCCCAGGAGAGTGCCTCGAGCGAGGCGAGCAGGTCGCCCGCAGCCGCGAGGCGCTGCAGGCGCTGAAGCCGGCAGAGCTGCGTTCGCTGACCCTCCTCGCGGCCGGTTACTCGTATGCCGAGATCGGCGAGATCACTGGATTCAGTCACACGAAAGTGAATCGAACTCTGGCTGAGGGACGGGAGCGCTTCCGGCACGCGCTGGCGCGAAGCGAGAGTGGCGGCCGCTGTGCCGAGCTGGCGCCGCTGCTGTCGGCCTACGCCGACGGGGAAGCGAGCGACGGGGACGGGGCCATCGTGCGTGAGCACCTGCGGGCCTGCGCAGCCTGCCGCACGACCATGCGCGCCTACCGGGCAACCCCCGCGGCCGTCGCCGCCCTCGCCCCCGCCCTGCCCGTCTCGCGATCTCTGCTGGAACGGGCGCAGGAGTTCCTCGTCGGACTGCACTCGCGCCTCCCCGGCGGTGGGGGCTCGCGCGAAACCGGCGTATCCCAGATTGCCGCCGCCGGTGGAACCCGGGGCGCCGGAATGGCCGCCCTCGCAAAAGCGCTGGCGATCTGCGCCGGCACGGTGGGCGGCGCCGCCGCCTGCGTTGCGACCGGGGTGGCGCCGGCGCCACTCGGGATAGAGCCGCAACACGCCACCCAGGCAAAGATCGAGCGGGTGTCCCAGCGGGCAGTCGAGGAGGTGACGGCGCCTCCCGTTGTCTACGAACCCGCGCCGGCGCCTGAGCAGCAGCCGCAACCTGCGCCGCAAGCCGAACCGGAGCCTGAACCCGAACAGCCCTCGCCGGCGTCGGAAACGAGTGAAGCGGGCGCGATCGAATACGAAGTGCCTCCGGTACCGTCGTCCCCTCCACCGACCGAATCGTCCAACCAGTCCGGTGCCAGCGCCGCCGGGGAGTTCGGCCCGTGAGCCCAAGCCGATTCCTGGCCGCTTTGGCGGGAGTCGTCGTGGCGCTGGCCTGCGTCGCCGGCGCGGCGGCGGCAAGCCCGCCCCGGCCAGCGGACCTCCGTGTCGTCGGCGAGAGCGAATGGCATCCCCAGAACAGCTTCGAACTCACATGGGCCAATCCGCCAAGCAGCGGAGCGCCGATCGCCGCCACCCACTACCGGATCCGCGATCCACTCGGAACGCCGATCGACGAAGCGGAGCTCACAGGGGTGCGCGACGGGATCGCCGGACTGACCGTGCCCAAGATCTCCGGCACCTACAGCGCCGAAATATGGCTGGAGGACATGAGTGGAGAACAGGGGGCGGCCGCAACCGCGCAGCTGCGCTTCGACGACATCAGACCCGCCGGCGTGGAGCCCGTGCCTATCTCGGGCTGGGTCGGCCGCACCGCCTTCCCACTCCGCATCCGCCTCGGCCACCCATCCGGTCCCCCGCCCCTCTCAGGGATTCGCGGCTACGCGGTCTCGATCGACGCGGCACCCAGTGGGAGCGTCTGCGCTGCCGTCGACCGCTGCAGCGACGCCGAGACGACACTGCGCAATGGCGTCGGAGGAGACGAGCTGGAGATCGGCACCCTGCCGGAGGGGACCAGCTATCTCCACGCGGTCGCCGTCTCCGGCTCGGGGCTGAAGTCGACGACAAGCGGATCGACCGTGCTTCGCACCGATACCACCGACCCGGTCACCCAGCTGGCCGGACTACCGTCCGGCTGGACGAACCGGGCCGTACGGCTCACTGCAAGCGCCGCCGATACCGGCTCGGGGATGGAGGGCAACGGGCAAGGACCGGCGCCTTTCACGGCGATCCTGGTGGACGGGGGCGCACCCTCGATCGGATTGGGTGGAACCGCCGGCGCCAGCGTGGTCGACGAGGGCATCCACAGGATCGCCTATTACGCACGCGACCTGGCCGGCAACGTCAACGACGGCGCCGAGACCAACGGCATCGCCAATCGCGCACCGCGGACCGCTTCGGTGAGGATCGACCGCACGCCGCCCAGCGTTGCCTTCGCCAACGCCGAGGACCCGCGCGACCCCGAGCTGCTGCGGGTGCGCATCGCCGACCGCCTCGCGGGGCCCGATCTCTCGCGGGGCTCGATTGGCGTGCGACTGGCCGGCTCCGGCGATCGCTTCGAGGCGCTCCCCGCCATGCCGGGGGGAGCGGGCGAACTGCGTGCTCGCTGGGACTCCGACGCATTCCCAGCCGGCAACTACGAATTTCGGGCGGCCGGATACGACGCCGCGAGCAATGCCACCGCTACAACCCGCCGGCTGAACGGCGGGCCGATGGTGCTCTCAAACCCGCTCAAGGCGACGACGACCCTGCGTGCAGGTTTCCGCGGGCACGGCTTGCGGCGCACCGTCCCATATGGCCGTCGAGTTCTTCTCAGTGGCCGGCTCATCACCGGCAGGAGCTCGCCCCTGGCAGGCATGCCGGTCCGTGTAGTCGAGCGCTCCGCCGCGGGAGCCCATCCACAAATTCAAACGTCGACGGTGATGACCGCCCCGAACGGAACCTTCTCGATCCGCACCGACCCGGGTCCGAGCCGGACGATCGCGGTCAGCTTCGATGGGAGTCCAACTCTGGCCCGCTCGGCGGCGCGCCCTCTCGAGCTCGGGGTGCGCAGCCGGGTCCGCCTGCGGGCCTCGGCAGGCGTTGCGACGGTCGGCGGAGCGCCGCTGGTCTTCCGCGGACAGTTGGCCGCCGCGCCGGGCGAGATCCCGGCCGGCGGCAAATCGATCGAACTGCAGTTCCGGCTGCCTGGCCTGCCCTGGGCCGAGTTCCGCACGGTCCAGACCGACGGCCGCGGTCGCTTCCGCTATGCGTATCGCTTCAGCGATGACGACAGCCGCGGCGCCCGCTTCCAGTTCCGCGCCTTCGCGCCCGAACAAGCTGGCTGGCCCTACGAGCCCGCAGCCTCACGCCCCATTCTCGTCAAAGGAATCTGACGGTTGACGAGTTAGGACCTATCCCGGTAGGGGTGGAACGTCTTGTACTTTTTCGGTGTGGCTTCGGGCGTCAGCCACCCAGAATCCACCGAAAAAGTTAAGTGGAACCCCTACCGGGATAGGGCCCTTAGCCCAGAACGGGCAGCCGGTCTGCGACCTCGCGGACGCGCTGCTCGACCTCGGTGCGATTGCGCTTCAAGGTCGTCTCAACCCGGCGCTGCCGCTTGCGAGCCTCGCGCTCGACTTTGTTGCGGGTCTTGCGCGCTTCGGTAGTGGCTTTGCGGCGGGCGGTGGCCCCACGGCGCTCGCTGCGCTTGACGGTGCGGCGCAGCTGCGTACCGTAAGACTTGAGCTGTTTCTGGGCCGCCGTGCGGCCGCTGAAAGGTTCGACCAGCTCGGCGACGCGGTCGCTGACCTCGAGCACGGCGCCGACCGGTACGTCGACGGCGCTTTGCGCTGCGGCACGGGCCTGCTCGACGCGGGAAGGAGCTGGGGTGGGGGTGCTTTTGGCCTGCGATTTCGGTTTGGAGCTTTTGCTGCTTGCTTTAGTGGCTTTGGTTGCCAATGAAGATCATCCCTTCGGGGTGGTTATGGGGCGGGGGAGTTCGCGAGTGTAGCGAACATACGTTCTTCCGAACACCTGTTCTAAACCAGCTCTCCCGATGCGTTACGGATGACCCCTAGCCCCCGCTCCCCCGCCGCCCCGGCGATCGGGTAGCGGGCGTCGAGGCCGAGATCGGCCTCGTGCAACGCCAGGTCGCCGAAGGCCACAACGCCGCCTGCCTCGCGGAGGATCAACTGCGCGGCGGCAGCATCGACCGAACGACAGGGCCGCAGGCTGAGTATTCCGTCCAGCCGCCCAGCGGCGACGTAGGCGGCGGTGATCGCGATCGAGCCGATCACCCGCAACCGGTAAACCCCTCCCTCGAGTGCCGCGGCCACGGGCCGCAGACGTCCCGGCTCGGCAGACTCGACCCCAAGCAGCTCCAGCTTCTCAGCGTCGGCGGCAACCTCGATCCGGCCGGCGCCGAGAGTAGCCCCCTCGCCCCTGGAAGCCGCGAAGGCCTCTCCGGCACCGAAGTCGTAGACGTAGCCGAACTCGACATCGGCCATCGACGGACCCGACGCCACGGCGATGCTGAGGCTGTGCGACGGAAGCGTGCGACGGGCGTTGAGCGAGCCGTCGATCGGATCGATCACGACGCGGGCCGGCCCTCCTTCGCCGAAGACGACCTCACCCCGCTCCTCGGAGATCGCCACGAACGAGGCTCCAGCAGCCGCCAGCTCGTCCAACTCTGCAAAGACCACGTCCTCGCAGCGGCGGTCGATGGCGAGGCTGCGATCGCCACCCTCGCCCACCCCCTCGTACTCGGTACGGGCTTCCCGTCCAGGGGTCTGCTCGAACAGGCGCTGCTGCGCGGAGACGATGCGGCGGCAGATCTCTGTCCAATCTGCGGCGAAGACGTCCATTAGATGGTTGATTTCGTGGCCGCGTGCGACTGGGGGCGTGCGTGGCCAAGCAGATCAAGGACGCAGGGTGCAGCCTTTGCTGGTTGCAAAGGCAAACCCGAGGACGCAGAGATGCGCAGCGCCACGCGCGTCATCCAGGCGTGCGGGGTCGCGGAATTAATCATCTGACTCATCCTATGGAGGGCGGGTCGGGCCATCCAGGTAGCGTTGGATCATGCTTGCCCTCGCCGAGCCCCAGGAGCGCGCGATCCGCCACCGCTCCGGCCCGCTCCTGCTGACCGGCGAGGCGGGGACCGGCAAGACCGAGGTCCTGGCCCGTCGCTTTGAGAGCTTGGTCAATGACGGGACGGGGCCGGATCGAATCCTCGTACTCGCATCGACGCGGGCTACCGCACAACGTCTCCGGGAACGGGTCGAGCAGCTACTCGACCGCCCGCTCGAGGAACTCTGGATCGGCACCTGGGAGCAGCTCGGCGAGCGACTGCTGCGAGAGCACTCGACCGCGGCGGGCCTCGACCCTTTCTTTGACGTCCTCGGCCCGGCAGAGCGACTTGCGATGCTGCTCGACCGCCTCGACGATCTGCCGCTACGAGGCCACGAGATCCGGGGCAACCCGGCTGGCCTGCTCGCTCGCCTGCTCGAGCAAATCGACGAGGTCAAGGCCGGCTCAGACCCCCCTGACCCAGAGCTGGTGGAGTTGATCGCGGCCCATGATCGGATCCTCGCCGACACCTGCAGCCTCGATCGCGGCGATGTCTACCTCACCCTGAGCAAGCTCTTCGAGGAGCGGCCGGATGTTCGCGCCGCTATTGCCCATCGCTTCGAGTACCTGATGGTCGACGAGCTAGAGGACACGACCCCAGCTCAGCGAGCCATCCTCGCGGCCCTGGTCCAGGACAACCCCAACCAGCTTTACGCCCTGGACGCGAGTGGCAGGGGGGCGGGGGTGTCCGGCTGGGTGCTGGGTTTTTCCATACCCACGGTCGAGCTCAGCGAACAGTTCCGCGACCCGCCGGTGCGCTTCTGGCGCTGCACGAACGAGCGGGCGCAGGCTCAGGCTGTAGCGCGAGAGGCCGAGCACCTGCTGGCCGGGGGAGCCAAGCCGGACGAGATCTGCGTGCTTGTCGACGACCCCGCTCGCGGCGGACCGGTGGCAGCCGCCATGGAAGAGCGCGGCATCCCGTTCCATCTCTCCGGACCCGCAGCGCTGTTCCAGCGGCCCGAGGTGCGCGACGCGATTGCCTGGTTGAGAGTGCTTGCCGACCCCGACGACTCGGCGGCGGCGGCGCGGGCGCTGACCCGACCGCCGGTCGAGCTGCGTTCGGCAGACCTGGCACGACTGACCACGATCTCCCGCCGCCGCAAGCTCGACCTCGTCTCAGGCTGCGAGGCTGCGCTCGAGAGCCCACAGATCCCGCCCGAGGCGCGGGAGCGGATCCAGTCCTTTCTCAAGCTCTACGGCGCCGCCTCGGCCGCGATCGAGGAGCGTCGTGCCGACGTTTTCGTGCGGCGCCTGATCGAGGCGGTGGGACTGCGCCGTCAGCGATTGTTCGCCGCTCAGCCCGAGGTCGCCGAGAGACTGCTCGGCCTCTCGCGCCTGGCTGAGCTTGCCGCGGCTTGGGCGCGACGGGAGCCAAACGGGTCCACCCGAGACTTCATCCGCCACCTCAGCGCGGTCGCCGATGCGGGGGTCGAGCCGGCTGGGGTCGTCGAGCCACCGGCTCCCGGGGCCGTCCAGGGCCACGTCCGCCACGCTGTCAAGGGGATGGAGTTCGAGCACGTCTTCGTGCTCGGCTTGGAGCGCGCGGCGGGAGCCGAGCGAATCGGCCGCCCGGCACGCTCCGGACTCGTCCTCGCCCGGGTCGAGCGCGGCGATGACGGCGAGAGCCGACCGTCGGAGTTCTACGTCGGGGCGCTGTCGAAGGGGGCCGCTGACGAGGAGGCCCACGCCGAGGAGCTGTTTGGCCCGGCAGAGGGCTTGCACGCGACCTATCGCATGCTGCGTGAGGAGATGCTGGAGGCCTCCTGGAAAGCCGGTCGGGAGCTCTCGGAGCCGCGGCTGGATACCGCGGTCGATGTAAACCGGGCGATCGCCCGCTACCTGGAGCTGCTGAAGCTGGCGGCGCTCGCCCAGCGGCCCGGCGACGAGGCGACGGAGGAGGCGATCGAGGCGGTCAACGGATTGCTGCGGCAAGTTGCGACCCCCGAGCAGCAGGCCGAGCTCGACGCCTCCTCGCTCGACGCCTACCTACTCGGCTCCGAGCGAGAGCGGGAGGGCCGGCGCAAGCTGATCGCCACCCGCCAAGAGCCCTCGCTGGAGGCTTTCCTGCCACGCCGGGGCGACGGTGCGCTCAGCCTCTCCGCCTCCGACCTCGACCTCTACCTCACCTGCCCGCTGAAGTACAAGTTCCGGCGGGTCTTCGGCATCCCCCAGGAGCCGACGATCAACCAGCGTTTCGGCATCCTCATCCACAACGTCCTCGAGCGCTTCCATAAAGAAGGCGATGACCAGGGCAGCGAGGAGGGGCTGCGCCGGCTGATGGGTCTTTTCGAGGCCGGCTGGCGGCGCACCGGCTTCGGCAGCAGCGACGACGAGCTACAGTTCCGCGACCGGGCGCGAGAGGCGATGCGGCTCTACTGGGAACGGGAGAAGGAGTCCGACGGCGAACCGGTCTGGCTGGAGCGCAAGTTCGACTTCCGCATCGGCGAGCACCACGTGCGGGGCAGGGTCGACCGGGTCGACCGCCTGCCCGACGGAAGCCACGAGCTGATCGACTACAAGACCGGCGAGCGCAAGAGCGAAGCCGCCCTGGAGAGCGATCTGCAGCTCTCCCTCTACCGGCTCGCCGCCGGCGAGGCCTGGGATCTGGATGCCAACACCGGCAGCTACTACTACGTGCTCGACGCCGACAAGGTCGCCGCGCCGGTCCGGCCCGACGATGCCGAGCGGGTCGAGCGCACGGTCTTCCAGGTCGGCGAGGGCGTTCTCGGCCAGGACTTCGAGCCGCGCCCCTCACCGACCGTGTGCGGCTGGTGCGACTACAAGCTGATCTGCCCGGCGGCCGAGAGCTGAGGCTGTAGTGAGTAGAAAGCCCGGTCGTCCCCCGGGCGAATTGATGTCGCACGCGGGAGTGGAATTGTGGTCTCTATCGACAAACGATCGTGCGTGTCAGTTCGACTCGCCGCGGCGCTGTTGCAGGAACTGCTGGAACTCGCGGGCGATCGTGTCGGCGGACGGCAGGTCCTCGCTTTCCTCGCCGAGCTGCTCTGCCTGCTCCGCCTCGATCCGCTCGACCAGTTCGGCGATTTCCGGGTTGGCGGCGACGGCGCGGCCGATCTGCTCCTCGTAGCTCGCCGTTTCCTCCTCCAGCTCGGTCGCGTCGACGGCGATCCCGGTCAGGCCCTCGAGCCGGCGCAGCAGGGCCAGCGCCGCCTTCGGGTTGGGCACGGCGGCAACGTAGTGCGGCACCGCCGCCCACAGCGACGCCGAGGTCATGCCGATCTGCCGGCAGCAGTCGTGGACGACGCCGACGATCCCGGTCGGGCCCTCGTAGCTGGAGCGCTGCAGGTCGAGCTCTTCGATCAGCTGCTCGTCGGAGGCGAGGCCGGTGATCGGCACCGGCAGGGTGTGGGAGACCTCGGCCACCAACGCTCCAAGGGTGATCACCATCTCCACGCCGAGCGTGTCGGCGGCGGTCGCGACGGTCTCCGAGAAGGTGCGCCAACGCAGGTTGGGCTCGGTGCCGTCGAAGAGGACGAGGTCGCGGTCGGCACCGGGGATGCGGATCGCGATCAGATCGTTCTGCGGCCACTCGATGCTGCGCGTCTGTCCTTCGGAGAGCACGATCGTCGGTCGCGTCGCCTGGAAGTCGAAGTAGTCCTCGGGGTCGATCTCGGCGATCGGATCGGCGTCGAAGGAGTCGGCCACCGCACCGAGGGCCGCCGAGGCGGCGCCGGCGGCGTCATTCCAACCCCGAAAGGCGCAGACGAGGACGGGAGAGCGAAGCTGGGGAACATCCCCATGCCAGGTGAGCGAATCCACTTGTTGAGCGTAGCGCCCCGCCGCCCGCTTCTAGGCCTGCGGAGATAGAGCACGGCGGAGGAGGCCGTAGGCCACGAAGAGGACCAACGCCGCGAAGGTGAGTTCGAGCGCACGCTGCGGGACCTCGTTGGCGATGACGACCCCGATCAGGACGCCGAGCGGGGAGAGGACCCCGATCACGAGAGCGTCGCGCAGATTGAGGTTGCCGTAGGCATTCTGGCGCGCCGCGCCGACCAGGGCGACGATGACGATCATCAGCAGCGAGGTCGACTCGCCCTCGACCTGGGAGAGGCCGATGAAGATCGTCAGCGCCGGCACGAAGAGAACGCCGCCGCCGACCCCGACCAGCCCACCCGCAAGCCCGCCGGCAACGGCGATCAACACGGCGAAGAGCACGTCCGTGCTCATCGGACGATCAACTCGATCGCGACGCCGACGAGCAGCGCGGCGAAGAGCAGGGAAACGGCCCGCTGCGGGATGCGCTGCTGGATCGCGGTGCCGATGACGACACCGAGGACAGCGGGGATCGAGAGCAGCAGGCCAGTGCCGAGATGGACGTTGCCGTAGAACCCCCCCTGGGCGATGGCACCGAGCAGGCCGATCAGGACGATCGCCCCGAGACTGGTGCCGGTCGCCAGCCGCTCCCCGTAGCCGAACCAGAAGATCAACAGCGGCACGATCACGGTGCCGCCGCCGACGCCGAAGATGCCGCTGAAGATGCCCGCCAGGGTGCCGATCGTGGCGAGCTTCAGGGTCCGCTCCGATGGCATCGCGCGATACTAGTCCGGTGTCTCCCGAATCCGGCAGAGGGGAGCGCGGGCTGGGCCTCGGGCCGCTCGCGCGGCTGCGCGACGATCCCACCCACACCGCGATCCTCACCGACATCGACGGAACCCTGGCGCCTATCGTCCCCCGTCCGGAGCAGGCGGCTGTGCCGGCGAGAGCCTCCGAGCTGCTCGCGCAGCTGAGCGAGCGCTACGGCCTGGTCGCCTGCGTCTCCGGTCGGCAGGCCGAGGAGGCGCGGCAGCTGGTCGGCGTCGACCGCATCGCCTACGCCGGGAACCACGGTCTCGAGTTGCTGCTACCCGGCGAGGAGGCGCCCCGCCTGGATCCCTCGCTGCAGGGGCGCGAGGGGGACGCGGCCGACTTCGTCGCCGGGCTGGGGCTCGCAGCGCTGGACGAGGTCGGCCTGCGCCTCGAGGACAAGGGCCCGATCCAGGCACTGCACTGGCGCGGCGCCGAGGACGACCGGGTGGCTGAGGCACGGGCGCACGAGATCGCCATGGAGGCAGGACGAGACGGCCTGGAGCTGCGCTGGGGGCGCAAGGTCCTGGAGCTGCGCCCGCCGGGCGGGGGTGGCAAGGACGCGGCGGTGGCGGCGCTGTTGGCCGCCGATGGCCTGACAGCAGCCGTCTACGCCGGCGACGACCGCACCGACCTCGACGCCTTCCGGCGGTTGCGCGAGCTGTCCGAGAGTGGCGAGCTGGAGGCCGCCGTCTGCGTCGGGGTCGTCTCCGACGAGGGCCCCCGGGAGATCGCCGAGGAGGCGGACTTGAGGGTCGACGGCCCCAGCGGCTGGCTGGCCCTTCTCGAGGCACTGGCAGAGTAGGGGGCGACGATGCCCTACACCGACCTGCTGCGAACCACCGTCTTCCTCACCGGCGCCGAGGCGACCGCCCTGGGGGCGATCACGGCTCTCGCCGCCGGCCGCGACAACGACACCACGACCGTCCTCGTCGCCGCCGCCTGGTGGCTGATCGCCCTTGTCCTCGGCATGTACCTGGGCCGGCCGTCACGCGCCGCCGACGGCGTACACGACGCCCTCGCCAGGGCCCGCACCGCCACCTCTCTGCCCGAGGACTCGCCCGGCCGGATCGTCGCCCG
Source organism: uncultured Solirubrobacterales bacterium (assembly GCA_963824705.1). GTDB lineage: Bacteria > Actinomycetota > Thermoleophilia > Solirubrobacterales > 70-9 > VRUE01. The sequence goes on along the minus strand of CAWGQE010000002.1, from coordinate 72,652 downwards.
GCGCCTCTGGCCGATCGGCTTGACGGCGATCGCCGCGGGAGTCCTCGGCGTCCTCTTTCCCGGCGTGGCAGCGATCGGAGCCGGCTACGCCCTCCTCGTCGCACTGATGATGCGCACCCGCGAGGCCGCCGTCCTCGGCATCGAGCACCGCGACGGCGTCAAGTTCTACGTCGTCCCCAACTCCGCCCTGCAGCCGGTCGAGCTGGTGCGAACGCCGGGGCTGCGCAGCGACAGGTTGCACGCGCACTGAACTACTTCAGCAGCTTCTTGAACTCGCTCCAGCCGCGCGTATTCGCCACGTCGCCGGGGGACAGCCAGGCCCGCCGTGCGGTCGCCACCGCGTAGGCCATGTTGTCGAGCGTGTCGACGCCGTGCGCGTCGGTGTTGAGGACGATCGTGGCGCCGGCTTCCTTGGCGAGCCGGGCGTGGTGCTCTGAGAGATCCCGCCGGTTGGGGTTGCCGTTGATCTCCAGCATCGTGCCGGCGCGCGCCGCCGCCTCGACCACCGCCTCGACGTCGATGCCGTAGGGCTCGCGGCGCCCGATCAGGCGGCCGGTGAGGTGGCCGATGCAGTCGACGTTGGGGTTCTCGATCGCGGTCAGGACGCGCTCGGTCATCGCCGCGGCGGAGATCGAGAACGAGGTATGGACGCTGGCGACGACCCAGTCGAGCGCGTCGAGCAGGTCGTCGGGGTAGTCGAGTGCGCCGTCGAGGCCGATGTTGACCTCCGAGCCTGCCAGCAGGCGGAAGCCGCGTTTGCCCTTGTTCCACGCCGCGACCTCCTCGACTCGCTCCCACAGCCGCTCGGCGGTGACGTGGTCGCCGAAGCCGTGGCTGGCCGAGTGGTCGGTGATCGCCATGTAGGCGTAGCCCCGCTCGCGCCCCGCTTCCGCCATCTCCTCCAGCGTGTTGCGCCCGTCGGAGAGAGTGGTGTGCGAGTGCAGATCGCCGCGGATGTCCTCGACCGAGACCAGGTCCGGCAGCTTGCCCTCGCGCGCCGCCTTCAGCTCGCCACGCCCCTCGCGCAGCTCCGGCTCGATGTAGGCGTATCCCAGCCGCTCGTAGACCGCCACCTCGCTCTCGCAGAGCGTCGTCTCGCCACTCTCGGTCTCGACGATCCCGTGCTCGGAGATGGAGAGGCCGCGGCCCACAGCCTCTTCGCGCAACTGCACGTTGTGCGCCGCCGAGCCGGTGAAGTGCTGGAGCAGGTTGCCGAAGGCCCGCGGGGCGACGATCCGCAGGTCGACCGAGATGCCGTTGTGGGTCTGCGCCCGCACGCCGTTGGACCCGGGCTTGCCGGCAGCGGCGATCAGCTCGTGGCCGGCGAGGTGCTCGGCCAGCTCGCGCGGCTGCTCGGCGGTGGCGATCAGGTCGATGTCCTTGCAGGTCTCGGCCCAGCGCCGCGCCGAGCCCGCCACCTCGACCCGGTTCGCGGCCGGGTGCTCGCGCAGCGCCGCCGCCAGCTCCTCGGCGATCGGCCGCACCGCCGAGAGCAGCACCCGTCCGGGGCCCTCCCCCGGCTCGCCGAGCCGCTCCAGCGAGGCCAGGACGTTCTCCTCCGCCTTCGGCCCGAGGCCCTTCACGTCACGCACCTTTTCCGCCTCCGCAACGGCCTTGAGGTCCTCGAGAGAGGCGACGCCGAGCTCTTCGAAGAGCAGCCGCGCCGTTTTGGCGCCGACACCAGGGACCCGCGTCACCTCGATCAAGGTCGGCGGGAACTTCGCCTTCAGCTTGACCGCGGCGGGGATCTCGCCCGTCGCCAGCAGCGCGTCGATCTTTTCCGCCAGCGTCTTGCCGACGCCGGGGATCTCGGTCGCTCGCCCCGCCGCCGCCAGGTCCGCGACGGAAACCGGGCTTTCGCGGATCGCCTTGGCCGCGGTCGAGTAGGCCAACACCCGGTATTTGACCGCGCCGTCCAGCTCGTAGAGGACCCCGAGCTCTTCGAGGGCGGCGGCGATCTCGGCGTTCGTCATACTCGGGAAAACATAAGGATCTGCACCGCGGATGGCTGGCGGGGATCGCATACCCTCGCTATACTTTCTGAAGTATTGAGCGCTGAACTTCGACCAACGGGAGACGGATACCAGTGACCGGCAAGCTCACCGACGTGACCGACGGCAACTTCAAGTCCGACGTTCTGGAGGCCGAGGGCCCCGTGCTCGTCGACTTCTGGGCCCCCTGGTGCGGCCCTTGCCGGGTCGTCCATCCGGTCCTCGAGGAGATCGACGCCGAGCGCGACGACCTGACGATCGTCAGCCTCAACGTCGACGAGAACCAGCAGACCGCCGCCGAGTACGAAGTCCTCTCGATCCCGACCCTGCTCCTCTTCAAGGACGGCGCGATCGCGAAGAAAGTCGTCGGGGCGATGCCGAAGCGGCGTCTCGAGGCCGAGCTCGAGCCGGCGCTCGCCTAGAGCGCGGCGCCCGCCCCGATGCCGTTCGTCCACATCCACTGGTTCGAGGGCCGGACCGACGAGCAGAAGGCCGAGATCGCGAAGCGGATCGAGGCGGCGCTGGTCGAGGTGGCCGGCGCCCCTCCGGAGCACTGTTGGGTGAAGTTCTCGGACTCGGCGAAAACCGACTTCATCATCGGCGAGCCCAAGGAGTAAGGGGGACGGGGTGCCCCTCTCCATGAGACCGTTGCGCAGCAGATCGCTGTCTTCCTTCTGACGCCTGTCCGGGAGCCTCCTGGAGAGGGGCACCCCGTCCCCCTTTAGCTCAAGCGCGGGTGATGGTGATGCAGAGCTCGCGACCGTCCAGGATGGCGGGGGTTCCATCGGCGCCGTCGTAGGACACTGAGGTTGCCAGCACCTCTCCTGCCAGGTAGGGCTGGTGCTCGCGGGCGGCGGCTAGCAGTTCCTCGTCGCCGCCGAGGCTCAGGGCGATCCGGTCGGTGATCTCCAGCCCGGCCTCTTTGCGCGCGTTCTGCACCGCGTGGACGATCTCGCGGGCGAGGCCCTCGCGGCGCAGCTCGTCGTCGAGCTCGAGCTGCAGGGCTACGGCGTGGCCGGCCTCCGCCTCGACCTCGTATCCATCGAGCGGTTGCAGGGAGAGGCTGAACTCGTCGGCACCCAGCGCGTGCTCGTCGCCATCGATGTTTATCCCGACCTCGCCGCCCTCCGACATCACCTGGGCGACGTGCGCGGGGTCGAGCGCGCCGACCGCGGCGGCGACCTGCGGCATCCGCTTGCCGAAACGCGGCCCCAGCGAGCGATAGTTGGGCTTGACCGCGTAGCTGACCAGCGCCGACTCCTCGCTGACGAAGTCGAGCTCCTTGACGTTGAGCTCGGACTTGACCAGCTCGGCGCTCGCTGAGATCGCCTCGCGCTCGGCGTCGTTGGCGACGACCACAGCACGGCGCAAGGGCTGGCGCATTTTGGCCTTCGCCTGAGCGCGCGCGGCGCGGCCGAGTTCGACCGTGAGCCGCACCGCCTCCATCGCCGCCTCCAGCCCCGGATCGGCCAGCGCCGCGTCGGGTTGGGGAAAATCGCGCAGGTGTACCGAGTCGGGCAGCGCGCCCAGCTCTTCGGCCTCACCACCGGCGAGGTTGAGGTGGAGCTCGTCGGCAAGGAACGGGGTGAAGGGGGCGAGCAGCGCCGCGGTTTCCAGGAGGCAGTGGCGCAGGGTGGCGAAGGCCGCGCGGTCGCCTTCCCAGAAACGCCGCCGCGAGAGGCGCACGTACCAGTTGGAGAGCTCCTCGACGAACTCGGCTATCTCGCGCCCGGCGGCGGTGCAGTCGAAGCTGTCCATGTGCTCGGAAACGCTCGTCACGGTCGCCTGCAATTTCGACAGGGCCCATCGGTCGAGATCGTCGGAAGGCTCCGGTAACCCTCGGAAGTCGTCTGGGCCGAGGTCCTCCGCGTTCGCGTAGAGCACCCAGAATGAGTAGGTGTTCCACAGCGTCAGCAGGAACTGGCGCACCGATTCGCCCACCGTGTCGACCGAGAAGCGGTAGCCCGACCAGGGCTGCTGCGCGGTCAGGTAGTACCAGCGGAAGGCGTCGGCGCCGTGGGCGGCGATCACGTCCCAGGGCTCGACCACGTTGCCCTTGCTCTTCGACATCTTCTGGCCCTCGGGGTCGAGGATCAGCCCGAGGCAGACGCAGTTGCGGTAGCTGGAGGTGTCGAAGAGCAGCGTCGACTCGGCGAGCAGCGTGTAGAACCAGCCGCGCGTCTGGTCGATCGCCTCGCAGATGAAGTCGGCCGGGAAGCGCTCCTCGAACAGCTCCTCGTTCTCGAACGGGTAGTGGAACTGGGCGAAGGGCATCGCGCCGCTGTCGTACCAGGTGTCGATCACCGACTCGACCCGGTGCATCTCACCCCCGCAGCGCTCGCAATCGACGCTCACCTCGTCGATGTAGGGGCGGTGCAGGTCCTCCGGCACCTCACCCTTGGCGCGCTCGCGCAATTCGGCGACCGAGCCGGCGCAGAAGCGCCCGTCACAGTCCTCGCCGGCGCACTCCCAGATCGGCAGCGGCGTCCCCCAGTAGCGGTCGCGCGAGAGCGCCCAATCGACGTTGCTCTCCAGCCATTTGCCGAAGCGGCCGTGCTTGATGTGCTCGGGGTGCCAGCCGATCTGCTCGTTATTGGCGAGGAGGCGATCCCGAGCCTGAGAGGTGGCTACGTACCAGCTCGACTTGGCGTAGTAGAGCAGCGGCGTGCCGCAACGCCAGCAGTGCGGATAGGCGTGCTCGTAGACCTGCTCGCGGAAGAGCAGGCCGCGCCGGTCGAGATCGTCGATCAGGGCGCGGGTGACCTCGGGGGCCTTGACGAACTTGTCCTCGAAGCCGACGACGCGCTTGTCGAAGTGGCCGTCGAGCCCAACCGGGTTGTAGAGGCTGCCGTGGTCGGTCGGGTCGAACAGCTCGTTCTCCGCGGCGACGCGATAGTCGTCCTCGCCGAAGGCCGGGGCGATGTGGACGAGGCCGGTGCCGTCCTCGGTGGTGACGAAGTCGCCGGCGATCACCGGGAAGGCGCCTTGCTCGCGATCTGAGAGGGCGAAGACCGGGCCCTTGTAGCGACGGCCGACCAGCTCTCTGCCAGGGAAGCGATCCGAGATCTCCGCGGCCTCACCGAGGACCTTCTCCACCAGTGGCTCGGCCACGATCAGCGTCTCACCGTCGACCTGGGCTCTTACGTAGGTGACGTCCGGCGCCACCGCGACCGCTTCGTTGCCGGGCAGCGTCCAAGGCGTCGTCGTCCAGACGAGCAGCGACTCGCCGGTCTCGCCGCCGTCCCCGGCGGGCAACGGGAAGCGCACATATATGGAGGGGTCCTTCACGTCCTGGTAGCCAAGCGCCACCTCGTGCGAGGAGAGTGCGGTGCCGCAGCGCGGGCAGTAGGGCACGACCTTGTGCCCCTCGTAGAGGCGGTCGTCATCCCAGAGCTTGCGCAGCGACCACCAGACCGACTCGATGTAGTCGTCCTCGAGCGTCACGTAGGGGTCGTCGAGGTCGATCCAGAAGCCGATCCGCTCGGTCAGCCGGTTCCACTCCTCGACGTACTCGAAGACCGACTCGCGGCAGCGAGCGTTGAATTTGCCGATCCCGTACTCCTCGATCTCCTGCTTGGAGGAGATCCCCAGCTCTTTTTCGACCTCGAGCTCGACCGGCAGGCCGTGGCAGTCCCAGCCCGCCTTGCGCGGCACCCGGTAGCCGCGCATCGTCCTGTAGCGGGGGTAGACGTCCTTGAAGACCCGGGAGAGGACGTGGTGGGAGCCCGGACGGCCGTTCGCCGTCGGCGGCCCCTCGTAGAAGCTCCAGACCTCTGCGCCCTCCCGGTTGGCAAGCGAGCGGTCGAAGACGTCGCGCTCCCGCCAGCGCGCCAGCACCCGCTCCTCGAGCTCGGGAAAGGACTGCCGGGGGTCGACTGGTTTGAAGCCGGGCATGGGCAGGTGATTCTAGGAGTGAGTACGCTCCACGCCGCATGCCCACCTATGACCTGAACGGAAAGGTGGCGCTGGTGACCGGCGCCGCCAGGGGAATCGGCTTCGAGACCGCGCGCCAGATCCACATGCGCGGCGCCTCGGTTGCCGTGGTCGACCTCGACCCCGGAGAGGCCGGCGAGGCAGCCGAGCGGATCGGCGATCGGGCGATCGGGATCGGCGCCGACGTCACCGACCACGCCGCGATCATGCAAGCGGTTGCCGAGACGGTCGAGCGCTTCGGCGGTCTCGACGTCGTCGTCGCCAACGCGGGCATTGCGCAGACGAAGATGGCGACGGTGCGGGGGATCGGCAGCGAGGAATGGGAGCGCGTCTTCGAGGTCGACATGCTCGGCGTCTGGCGCACGGTGCGGGCGGCTCTGCCGCAGATAGTCGAGCGCCGCGGCCACGTGGTCGTAACGTCCTCGGTCTATGCCTTCGTCAACGGGGTCTTCAACAGCCCCTACGCAGTTGCCAAGGCGGGGGTCGAGTCGCTGGGTCGATCGCTGCGGGCCGAGCTGACGCCGCTCGGCGCCAGCGCGAGCGTCGCCTACTTCGGCTGGGTCGACACCAAGATGGTTCAAGACGCCGTCGAGAACAACAGCGACCGCATGCAGCGGAACCTTCCCGACTTCCTCAGCAAGCGGATCGGCCCCGACGAGGCCGGCGCCGCGATCGTGCGCGGCATCGAAGAGCGGGCGCCGCGGATCTTCGCGCCGAAGTGGTGGCGCTACGTCTCCGCTCTGCGCGGCATCATCAATCCGCTGCTCGATCGCCGCTTCGAACGGGACGCGACGATGACCGCGACGATCCGCGAAGTCGAGGCCGAAGCCGACGAGCAGGGCGCCGCCGCGGCCTCAGCTGCCTCGCGTTAGCTCCTCGAGCAGGAAGACGAAGGACTCGTAGCGCTCGCCGGTGGCGCGGGCGAGGCCGATCTCGCAGGTGCGGTTGCTGCTCAGGTAGGCGTCGAAATCGCGCCCCGAGAGCTCCGCCGCCTGATCCGCGGTCGCCGCCGCGGTCAGCTCCGGGTGGCTGAAGCCGCGGTCGCCGGCGAAGCCGCAGCAGGTCGCCGAAGGAGCGACGTAGACGTCCTCGGCGAGGGCATCGGCGAGGGCGCGCAGGCGCGGGGCGAGGCCTAACTGGCGGGTCGCGCAGGTCGGGTGGACGGTGGCCGAACCGACCTTGCGGACGACCTCCAGCTGCGGCAGCAGACGGTCGTGAGCCCAGGCGACCGAGTCGAGAATGGTCATCCCGGCAAGGCGCTCAGCATTCTCCTCGCTGAGCACACCCTCACCGGGCTCAGCGACGGCGTGGGTGCAGGAGGCGGCGTCGATCACAACCGGAAGCTCACCGTCCTCGCTCCAGCGCCAGAGCCGCTCGACCATCTCGTTCGCCTTGTGCCGGTGGGCGTCGCCGAACCCTTTCGAGCTCCAGGGCAAGCCGCAGCACGAGCCCGAAACCTCTGCGGGAACCCAGACCGGCAACCCAGCCCGAGCCGAAACCTCCACCAAGGCCTCAGCCAACCCCTGCCGACGGGCCTCAAAGCGTCCTATTTGTTCGCTTTTAGGCCCATCGGCTGCGGAGTTGCCGAAGATGCGGTTGGTGCAGCTTGGGATGTAGACCGCCGCGGCGTGCTGGCGTTCGGTTGACGGCGGCTTTCCGGACGCCGCGGGGGGAAGGCCGGCGCCGCGCTTGCTGCGGCGCGCTAGCGGGCCGCCGAGGCGCAGTCCCGCACGCGAGGCTTTTTCGACGCTGCCCCAGCTCTTCGCGCCGCGCAGGGCCAGCGCTTCGGCCCGTGGCGAGTGCCTCTCCTCGCGCAGTTCCTTGACCAGCTTGCCGGTGTCGATCCCGAGCGGGCAGGCGAGGCGACAGGAGCCGTCGGCGGCGCAGGTGTCGAGCCCGTCGTAGGAGTACTCCTCCTCGAGCGCCTGGCGCAGCGCCGACCCCTCGGGCTGGCGGGCGATCTCGCGGCGCAGGACGATCCGCTGCCGCGGCGTCGTGGTCAGGTCGCGGCTGGGACAGACCGGCTCGCAGAAGCCGCACTCGACGCAGGTCGTCGCCGACTCCGCGATCTCCGGCGTCGTTTTCAGGTTGCGCAGGTGAGCATCGGGGTCGCGGTTGAGGACGACCCCGGGGGCGAGCACGCCGTCGGGGTCGGCGAGCTGCTTCACCCGCCACATCAGCTCGGTCGCCCTCTCGCCCCACTCGCGCTCGACGTAGGGCGCCATGTTGATCCCGGTGCCGTGCTCGGCCTTGAGCGAGCCGTCGTACTTGCCGACGATCAGCTCGACCAGCTTCGCCATGAAGGACTCGTAGCGCTCCAGGTCCTCCTGCCTGGCGAAGTCGGGGGTGAGCATGAAGTGAAGGTTGCCGGCGGAGGCGTGGCCGGCGACCCCCGGCAGGAAGCCATGCTCGCCGAGCAGCGCCTGTAGGTCGCGGGCGCCCTCGGCGATCCGCTCCGGCGGCACGCAGACGTCCTCGACGATCAGCGCCGTGCCCGGCGCCCGCACCCGCCCGACGAGCCCATGCAGGCCCTCGCGCACCCGCCAGGCCAGCTCGATCTCCTCGGCGTCGCGGCTGAACTCGATCGGCCGGATCGTCTCGTGGGCGGAGAGGATCTCCCCCGCCCCGGCGACAAAGGGGTCCAACTCCGCATCGGTCTCGGCGCCGAACTCGACCAGCAGCACCGCGGACTCGGGCGGCAGCTCCTTCCACTCCTCGGGCGCGCCGACCATGTTGTAGGCGGCGACGATCAACGCCGGGGCGACCATCAGCTCGACCGCGGTCGCGCCCGAGTCGACCAGGTCGCGGACCGGGGCGATCGCCGCGTCGATGCCGGGGAAGTGGATCCAGGCGGTGGTCGTGTGTGCGGGCTGGGGCACCGTCTCGAAGACCGCCTCGGCGACGAAGGCCAGCGTGCCCTCCGAGCCGACGACGAGGCGGCGGAAGATCTCCAGCGGCTCCTCGGCATCCAAGAAGGCGCAGAGGCGATAGCCGGTCGTGTTCTTGATCGCGAACTTGCGCCGGATGCGCTCGCTGAGCTCAGCGTCGGCGCGGACCTCGTCGCGGATCGCGCCCAGGCCCGCCGCCAGCTCCGGCTCGTCGGCGGCGAAGCGCTCGGCGGCGCCGGAGGCGGCGGTGTCGATCGTCGTCCCCGAGGGCAGGACAAAGGTCATCGAGCGCACCGTCGAGTAGGAGTCCTTGGTCGTGCCGCAGCGCATCCCGCCGGAGTTGTTGGCGATCACGCCACCGACCGTGGCGATGTCGGTGCTGGCCGGGTCAGGGCCGAGCTTGCGGCCATAGGGGGCGAGCACCTTGTTGGCGTGGCCGAGCACGATCCCGGGCTTGACCCGCGCCAAAGCGCCCTCCTCCTCGACCGCGACACCGCCGAAGTGACGCCGCACGTCGACCAGGACGCCGTCGCTCTGGCCCTGGCCGTTGAGGCTGGTTCCACCGGCGCGGAAGACGACGGGGATGTCGTTGGCGCGACCGTAGGCAAGGGTCTTGGCGACGTCCGCCGCATCGCGGGCCATCACCACCGCACGCGGCAGCAACCGGTAGGGGCTGGCGTCGGAGGCGTAGCGGACGATGTCGCTTGCCCGGCCCAACACGCGGTCGGCGCCGAGCAGCACCTCGAGCTCCCCGCGCAGCGGCTGGGCGGCTCCCGCCGCGAGCGACTCCGGAGCGCGGTCAGGGGCGACGGTGGTGCTCATCGCCGATCAGGGTTGAAATGACGCGGCCCAGGGGCCGCCAGGCAAGGACGCAGGGAGGGACGACGAGGGGAGCGCACTACCGTGCGTGACCCGAGGAGACCGACCGAGGACGCCGCATGGCGGTTCCTGGGACCGTCATTTCAGAAGAGGGACATCCCCGGCTGGACGGGGACTTCGACCAGCTCCGGGCGCGAGGAGGCAAGCGCCCTGGCAAGCGCGTCGCGGACCTCGTCGCGGCCGCTCGCAACCTGGGTCGAGACGCCGTAGCCCGCGGCGACCGCGGCGACGTCGAGCGCCGGCAGGTCGAGGCCGGGCGCACCCTGCACCGACTCGACTTCGGCGAACCACTTGAGGATCGCGTACTCGGAGTTGCGCAGGACGAGGAAGGTGACCGGCACGTCGTAGGCGACGGCACTCCAGAAGGCGCTGACCGCGTACTGCACGGACCCCTCGCCGATCACGCAGACCACCGGTCGGTCGGGCTGGGCGAGCTGCACGCCGACCGCGGCGGGGAGGCCGAAGCCGAGCCCGCCGCCGGCGCTGAAGTAGTAGCTGCCGGGTCGCGAGAGGCGCAGCTGATTGCGCAGGGCCAGGGTGCTGGAGGGCGACTCGAGCACGACGATGCCGTCCTCGGGGAAGACCTCTCCCAGGGCGGAATGCACGGTGGAGGAGTTGAGCGGGTCCTCGGCGGGGATTTCGCTCGGCCCCGGGTTCGGCTCGGGCACGGGGCGCGAGGACTCCGGCACCGCCTCCAGCAGCGCCTCCAGGGTCAGCTTCACGTCGGCGACGATGGCATCGCCCATTGGAGCGCGTGCCGCCTCATCCGGGTCGCTGGTGATCGCGACCAGCTTCGCCCCCTCGGGAAGCAGCGGGCCGGGGATGTATGGGTAGTAAGGGAAGACGGAGCTGCCGGCGACGAGGATCAGGTCGTGGCCCTCCAGGGTCTGGCCGACCGGCCCGATCGCCGGCGGCAGCACGCCGCGGAAGTTCGGGTGGCCCTCGGGGAAGCCGAGTTTGCCGCCGCCGGGCGCGGGCGTCGCCCAGACTGGCAGGCGCTGGCGCTCGGCCAGTGCCACCGCGGCGTCCCAGCCGCCGCTGGCATCGATGTCCGGGCCGGCGACGAAGACCGGGTTGGTCGCGGCGTCGAGCCGCTCGGCGAGCGCCCGCACCGCCTCGGGGTCGGCGACGGCGCGACCGGTCACCGTGCGCCCAATCGCCTCGCGGACGTCGGCCTCCTCGACCTCGGCGTACCAGTCGTCCATCGGCAGCGAGACGAAGACGGGACCCTGCGGCGGCAGCGAGGCGAGGTGGGCGCCGTGGGCGAGGGCGAGCGGAACGTCCTGCGCCCGCGGAGGCTCGTAGGACCACTTGACCAGCGGGTGGGGCATGCGGATCGCGTCGCGGTTGGTCAGGTTCGCCTGCAGGGTCATCTGCGCCCGCGTCTGCTGGCCGGCGGTGACCAGGAGTGGCGTGTGGTTGGCCTGCGCGTTGAAGATCGCTCCCATCGCGTTGCCGACGCCGGGCGCGGTGTGCAGGTTGGCAACCGCGGTGCGGCCGGAGGCCTGGGCATAGCCGTCGGCCATCCCGACCACGACCGCCTCGTGCAGGCCGAGCACGAAGCGGAAGTCGCCGGGGAAGTCGGCGAGCATCGGCAGCTCGGTCGATCCCGGGTTGCCGAAGATGGTCGTCATCCCCTGGGCACGGAAGAAGTCGAAGCTGGCCTCGCGCACGGTCGGCATGCCTGGGACCCTACCCTTGCAGCGCTCAAGCGGGGCGGGTGCGCCTGTCGATAACGGCGACGTGCCAGGGAAAATCGACAGACCCCAGCCGGATGCGCGAGGCCGGCTCGCGCTGGTCGCGATCGCCGCCACCGCATTGCTTGCCTGGGCAGCCGTGCCCGCAGCCGCTGCACCGATTCCCACGCAGCTCATCCACGCCAGTGGGGAAATAGTCCCGATCCCCGCCTCGGTTCCCCACGAAGAAGGCGACATGGTCGATCGCCGCATCGTTCCCGACCTGCGCTGGCTCGCCGCCCACTATCCGATCTACGTCACCGACGGCTACTCGGGACCTCTGCCCGACGGCGAACACGTCGGCTGCAACCTGTGCCACGTCCACGACTCCGATCACTACAACGGGCTCGCGGTCGACCTCGTGCCGTTGAACGGGACGCCTGGCAAATGCGACGCGAGCTGGGCCGCCATCACCCGCCTCGCCCACTGGGCCGAGCCGGTCCAGAACGAACCCCGACCGCCCTTCCGCTGGGTCGGCTACGACGGCGATGCAGGCCACGGCTGCGGCAATCACCTGCACCTCTCCTGGGAACATGCCCCGGCGCCGATGTTCCAGCTGGCCGAATGGGTCGAGGTCTTCCCGGTCAGTCATCAGGAAATCCCCCAGCAATCGCAGCCCGACCCGAACTACCAGCGCGGACCCGTCGGCGGCGTCTCCGTCACCCAGGTCGGCGGGGTGTCCGCTCGTGGGGACTAGCGGTGATCTGGGCCCATTCCGGTAGGGCTTCCACTTAACTTTTTCGGTGGATTGCGGTTGGGCTGTCGCCCGCCTGCCCTCAGCGAAAAAGTACAAGACGTTTCAGCCCCACCGGAATGGGCCCAGGCAGCACAGCCGACATAGGATGCGGCGCATGTGCCGGCGCCTGCTGATTGCCTCCGTCGTCAGCTTGATCATCTTGGGCGGCTGTGGCGGGCCGGATGACTCGACTCCGGTTGCCTGCCTCGAAGGTGCGCCGACCTATCTGCGTGCGCTTGAAGATGCGCCCGGTCAGGTCGAGCTGGGCGGGGCGACGCCGATCTCCGAATGCCTCGCCCAAAATCAGACCGGCGGTGACCTGGCGACTGTCGGCGCGGCGATGCTGACCGCGACCACCAAGCTCAACGTCGAGGCGCGGGCCAAACCCGGCGGGCCCGCGAACCTGCAGCTTGGGTATTTGCTCGGCGCCGCCCAGCGTGGTGCCGACGGCACCGAAGGGATCCACGCCGAGTTGATCCGCCGCCTCTCCGCCGCCGCCCGCTACAGCCCCGACAACCAGCCTCTTCCCGCCACTTTCCTCGACGCCTACCAGCGTGGCTTCGACGCCGGCCGGGCTCACGGCTGAGCTCAGCGCGGCGAGACGATCACCAGGCGCCCGTCGGCAAGCCGATAAGCGGTGCCAACGGGCTTCCCCTTACCCCGCGCCTGCTGTTTCGCGCCGGGAGCGGGAAGAACGCGGACGTGGGCTTGGTCGGCGCCAGGGCGTCGCTGGATCCGGCCGCTGCCGGGATTGACGGTGAGGGTCAGCCCCGCGATCAGAAAGGCAACCGCGAGGACGATGCCGATGTCGAAGAGGTTGACCAGCCCGTCGAGTGGATCTCCCGCGTTCTCGGCGATCTTGCCGTGGCGCCCAAGTCCGATCCGGCTCACGTCAGCCGCTCCAACTCTGTGCCAGAGCCTGGCCCTGGGCGGCGGGGACCGGCAGGGTAGGGGGTGGCGCCCCGGCTCCCTGCTCGAGCGCCGCCAGGTCCTCGGTGTACATCCGAGTGCGAGCCAGCGTGAGGGCGAAGGCGACGGTGCCGACGAGCAGCCCGACGACAGTGGCACCGAAGGCGTCGCGCAGGTTTTCGGCCAGCACGGCGACGTTGCCGTCGCCCAGCGCAGCGAGGCCCGGCGCGAGTGGGATCAGGGTGCCCATCAACCCGATCGCCGGTCCGGCCCTGACCAGCAGCCGCGTGCGGTCGAGTCGTCGCTGCACCGTGAGCTCGTAGCGTGCCAGCGCGCGCTCGGTTGCAGCGGGCCGGTCGGGGGCATGGGCTGCGGTGGCGAGCACGGTAAGAGTCTCGGCGGCGGCCGATCCCGGGGCGCTGTAGGCGTAATGCGAAGCGTGGGCGGGGTCGGCGATCGCGCGCGTGGTCAGCTCGAGCAGATCGGCGTGACGGGCGCGCACGCGCCGCCGCCACAACTCTGCACCAAAGCGGCCTAGCTCAACCGCACAGAGCAGCATGATCTGCACGGCCGCGATCAGCACCGGGACCCGCAGCGCCGTCGCGATGTCCGCCAGCGCGTTGCCGAGATCGATCGCGGCGCTCATGGCAGGACAACCCCCTGCCACCGCTCCAGCTGAAAGCCACCGAGACCGAACAGCAGTGCCGCCGCACCGATGGCTATCGCCAGCCCCGAGGTTCCCTTGCCGCCGGCTCCCGCGCCGTGCAAGCCGGGGGCGCCGAACCCGGCAGCGCCGCCCCCGACGAGGGTGCCGGTCACTTCTCGTCCACTGCTCTGCTGGCCGCCGCCGGTTGAGGACGAACCAGCTCCCTCTCCTCCATCGTCCTCGCGAGCATCGGCCGGTGCTTCGTCACGCTTGCGGCGAGCTTCGGACGTCGCGGTGATCGTGGGCTGCTCCGCGTTCTCGCCGCGCCTGGTCTCACTGTGGTCGATCGCATACCTGTTGCGGCGAACCTGGCGCGTGCCCCCCGGCGTCCTGCCCTTGCTCTGTGGTTTGGGGCGACTGAACAGCGGCGCACCCCTGCCACCGCCACCCGCGATCACGCCGCCCCCCGCCTGGCTGCCTTCGCCCTGGCCCGGCTGCGGAGCCGCGGTCTGCTGTTCGGCGCTGCACGGCGAGGACGGAATCGGCCAAGCCTGACCGGCGAAGGCCGGGGCCACGTAGGAGGTCATCCAGACGCCGTTCGTGTCTTCGCTCGCCTTCCAGCGGATGTGGCCGTCGGGCTGCTGGAGGGAGGCCATGTAGCCGAGGGGATCGTTTCCGTCCTTGACCCAGGCTTCGGGGTCCTGCTCGGCCGACCAGATCCCCTGCACCGCCCAGGCGGTCGAGGCGACGTTCGATTCCACTTCGCCGGGGAACTCGGGAAAGCCGCCGTCGGAGCTCTGCATCGCGTGCAGGTACTCGAGCCCGTCGCGCTCGCGCCTCCGTATCCGGTCGGCCCGCCGCGCTCAGCGCCTGGATCGCGGCGCCGGTCATGTCGGCTTCCGTGCGGCGGCCCTTGACTTCGAACGACCAACCACCATCGTCGTCCTGCTGGGCGATCAGCCAGTCGGCGGCTCGCTGGATCGCGGCCTGCGCTTCGGGTTCCTGATCGGAGCGAGAGCGACGATGGCGAAGATCGTGTCGTTGATTTCCCCGCCGGCCTCCTGGCACGTAGGGAAAGGAGCCGTCCGGCAGCGCTCGGGCGAGAACTTCCTTGACCAGGTCGTAGCCGGCGAAGCTGTGCGGGTCGGTATCGGAGGCGTCTACCACCATCAGTTCGCGCTCGAACGCGGTAGTGGGGATCGACGGGTAGGGGATCTCTTCTTCGAGGCCTTTGTGGAAGTGGTCGACAAGGAATCGGTAGGCATCGACGCCGCCTGGCCTCGCCTGGCAGCGAGGATTGATCCCCGCCGCAGCCAGCGCCAGCGCGACCCAGGCGCTGAAGTCCTGGCCCGATTCCCTGCCCGAGGCGCCGCCGAAGCCGCCGTCGGGATTCTGCGCTTCCTGCAGGTAGCGGACGGTGCTGTCGAGCCGTGCCCGGTTGGTCGGGTTCGGCGCGCTGGCCGCCGCAGGGCCGACGGCGATCACAGCGCAGAACACAAGGGTCGAGCCGAAGCAGGCGCACCTCTAGCCCGGCACCTGGACCTTGCCGATCGTGACGGTCGAGCTGCGGCCAAGGGTGTCGACGATCGTGAGCCGCAGCCGGTAAGTGGCGCCGGGTGGCAATCGCAGCGACGCCGAGGTCGCGCTCGTGCCGCTTGCCCTGGTCACGTCGCGGGGGCCCCTTCGGCCGAGCGTCTTCGAGGAGATCGTCCACTTCGCTATTCCCACCCCCGCGTCGAGCACCCGCCAGCTGACCCTGACCAGGCCGCGCGCGATGTGGCTGCGGTCGAGATGCGGTAGCTGCAGATGGACCTGGCCAGGATCGGTTACCGGAGATATTTCGGCGCCCGAGCCCTTGGCGGCGGATCCCGCCTGCTCCCCGCCAACCTCGGGTTTCCGCCGGCCCGGGTTCTTCCCACTTCGCACGCGGTGGGGTCCGAGCCAGATCGTCCGGGGGAAGCGGCCCGCAGTCGGTTTTGGCGGGTGGATCGAGCACGCAGACGTCGAGCCGGTTGGAGCGGATCGCGGTTTCCTCTTCGCCGGAGCCGGCCACCGGTCGCCTTGATCCGGTGCCAGCCCGGTGTCGGCGAAGGTGATCGTCGCCTTGCCCGTTCGCGCCCGTTTCGACCGTCGCCGGGCTCGCCGTGTCGACCTTCTCGAAGCCCCCGGGACCGATCTCCACCGGTGCGACGTCGGCGCCCTCGAAGGGGTCGGCGCCGGTCCGCTCCGGGCCGGCCGGCGGGACGCCCTCGGCGTCGTCTTCGTAGGCGGCGACCTCGACTTCGAACGGTTGGCCCAGCGTCGGCGGTGGCGGTCAGCGGTCGCGGCCCCCAGCGTAGTCGCCGCCGGGAAGAGCGCCAGCAGCGGCCGCTCCTTGAAGGCGTCGTAGACCCACAGCACTTCGTCGCCCCCGTCGACCTGGTACTGGCACCCGCCGACGTTGGTGAAGACGTTGTTGACGAGCAGGCCCCAGTACTCGCCGGCGTCGCGTTCTGCGCGTCGGGGCCCCAGCGGGTGATGAAGTAGTCGTCGTAGCCCGGGTACCACTGGCCGTCGAAGGCTTCGCCGATCGATGCCATCGCGTCGACCGAGGCGGCGGTCGGGGTCGGGCCCGGGACGCGGTGTTCGGGTCGCCGTTGTTGATCCCGTCGCAGCGGTGCGGTTGCGGCCGTGTCGGAGGTCGCCTTGACGTCGTGGCGGTTCGGTCGAGACCGGCCCCTCGAAGAGCGTTTCGGTCTTCGCCCTCGATCCGCACGTTGACTTCGGTCGGTGCCGCCTGCGCCACGGGTGCGAGCGAAGACGATGAAGAGAAAGGCGACGCAGAACGTCGCGATAGAGCTTCCGCATGCCTTGCCCCTTTCCGCGAGGGCGATCGACGTTCACGGATCGGAGGGAGGTCTCCTGGCTTCCGAGCTTCCCGTCGCGCCTTCCCGGCCTCTGGGCCAGTGGCTGTCGCGATGGCGTGCGACGGGCGTTTGTGCTCGATCACAGTGGCGGGCCCGCGCCGGTCTCTCACCGGACTTCCCTGTCCACCGATCCTCTTGGCCGCGCAGCATAGACGCTCGGGCGCCGGCCGGCCGCCGCCCGCCCGCGCAACTCGGGGGCGGGCGGCGTCGGTCGGCTATTCGAACTTCAGATAGATCGTGTCGCCGACGTGGATCGTCGTGCTGCGTTCGGCCGTCGCCTTGGTGCCGCCGTCGATCGTCGACGCTTCCAGCGTTCGGCGGGGCGTGCCGGGAAGCCGTTGATCTGGGTGATCGCGCCCGTCGCCGCTGCGCGGGCAGGTAGCTCGTCACGCACGCCGGACGGCGTGGTGCGCCGGCGACCGCCGCGTCGAGCACCATCGACAGGGTCGTCGTCGTCGCTTTCGGGGTCAGCGTGACCGAGCAGACCTTCAGCGGTCGAGCTGCCGTTGTCGACGACCAGCGCCAGCGAGTCGGTTTCGCTTTCGCCGGTGGCGAATTCGGTCACGCCCTTCCACTGTTCGCCTTTGCTCGGTTTCGGCGGCGCCGCGGTGAAGCCGCCGCTGCCGAGGGCGCGGACGGCGTCCTGGCTCGCGTACTCTTCGGCGGTCGCTGCCGGTCGGTCCCGTACCTGAACGCCGCCGCCGCTGCGACCTGCTGGGAGATCAGGAAGTTGAGCGGCGTCTTTTTGGCCGGCGCCGTGCCGGTGAATTCGGCTGCCCTGCGGATCGATCCCGCAGGCTTTCAGCCCGTCGACCGCCCAGGCGTTGGAGTCGGTGTTGTTGCCGAATTCGGATTTGAAGGCGCCGGTCGATTTGACGAAGATCGAGACGAGGTATTCCTTCGCCTTGACGATCGCTTCGTGCGGTGTTGGGGACGCCGGCGCCGCAGAGCGCCGCCATCGCGGCGCCGGTCATGTCCGGTTCGGACGCGCTTTTCAGCGCCGCTTCGTTGCCCGCGGCTTTCTGCCAGGTCCAGCCGCCGTCGGTGTGCTGGTTGGCTTTCGACCGCGGTGATCGCCTGTTCGAGGACCACCTGCGGGCACGCGCTGGACGCCGCGCGGTCGTCTTCACGTCGGCCAGGGCCAGCAGCCCGAAGACCGTCGCGTTGAAGGTTGCGCCGTAGTAGCCCGGGCTCGCCGGCTGGTAGTAGGAGGCGACCTTGGCGATCAGGTTCTGGCGCTTCGAGACGCGGGCCGGGTCGATCCCGGCCGCGTAGGCGATCGAGCGCGCCGCGCTCGAAGTCGGTTGCGACGGCCGCCTTCGCCGGGCCAGCCGACCGCGCCGACGACGCCTTCGTACCAGCTGCGAGCGTCGCTGGTTTCTTTGCCGGCTTTGTTGACGTCGGCCGGGGCGACTGCCGGCGGCGGCGAACGAGGTCAGCGACCAGTCGCCGCCGAAGCCGGGGATTTCGCCGCTTTCGTTCTGCAGGCCTTTGAGGTAGGTGACGCCTTTGCTCGAGCGCGTTGCTGATTTGTTCGGGCGTCGCGGTCGCCGAGGCCATCGCCGGCACCACCAGTGAGACGAGCAGCGCGGCGAGCAACGCCAGCCGCGCGGTGATGGAACGCATCAGATGGATCTCCTTCTGGTTGGGGGACGGCGGCGCCTCCGTCCCCGTCAGAAGGCGAGGAGATGACCGACCGTCCGTTCGCGAAACAGGGGTCCTTATGTGTGCGTCGGCGGGCGAGCATTCGGACTCGGGAGCGGCGGCCTGCCGTTCCCATACCGTTGCGCGTCAGTCCCGGATTCGCACCGGGTTCCCTCGACCGCTCGGCGTGTTGCAAGCTAGTGGGTCGGGCGGCGGCGGCGCGAGCGGCCGGACGAATCTCCGCTAGGTTGCCCGCGCCACAACCGAATCCACGGATCGGTGGACAGGGAAGCCGGTGAAAAACCGGCGCGGTCCCGCCACTGTGACCGAGAATGCCCGCTCGCACGCCCATGCGGCAGCCACTGGCCGCAGAGGCCGGGAAGGCGCGACGGGAAGGCTCGGAAGTCAGGAGACCTCCCTCCGATCCCTCCACCAAGCCCTCGAGGAAAGGGGTTCAAGGATGAAAGTCAGTCTCGTTTCGATGCCTGTCCGCGCTCTGCGCGGCGGTCCTATCTCTGACGCTCTCGCAGTGCTTCCGGCCAGCGCCGCGGCTACCTCCAGCCCGGAAGAAGTCGACACTGCCGTGGGCAAGGCGGTGAAGTACGTGCAGGGCCAACAGGACCCGCTGACCGGCGAACCCTTCGGCTTCGAACACGGCTCCTTCAGCAGCGACTGGGTGGCGACCTCGCTGGCCGCCGCGGGAGTCAGTGCCGCCGACGTCGGCACTGCCGGCAATCCGCGCCTGCAGGACTTCCTCTTCGACGACTACGACCGGTTTCTGGACCGGCGGCCCACCGACGAAACCGTCACCAACTACGAGCGCGCACCCTGGTCGCCCACGCGGCCGGCCTCGACCCGGCGCGGCTCTCGGCCGACCTGAACCTGCCAGCGCAGATCGCCGAACGCTGGAACCCGCTGGGCCGGCAGCTTCGGCGACCCGAGAATCGACCAACACGGTCTTCGGGATGCTGGCGCTGAAGACCACTCGGTTCCCGCCTGGGCGCTCTGCCCCGGCGGCCTCCTACCTGCGCAAGCGCCAACACGACGACGGCGGCTGGACCTACTCGGCCGCGATGACGCCGGCGGCAAAGGCCGAACCGAGCGAACCCGACATGACCGGGGCGGCGATCGCGGCGCTCTGCGAAGCCGGGGCCCCGGCCTACGACCCCTCGGTCGCCCCCGCCCTCGCCTACCTGCAGGGCCTGCTGGTCGATGCAACCGGCGCGTTCCACTATGCATTTGGCGACAACGCCGACGCCACTGCCTGGGCGGTCAGCGGCCTCAACGCCTGCGGCATCGATCCCCAGTCGGCGGCCTGGACGACCGCGTCCGGCAAGACGCCGATCGACCACCTGCTCTCGCTTCAGGTCCCGTCCGGCCCCGAAGCCGGGGGCTTCGGCTACGAAAACACGAGCGAAGCGAACCTCTACTCGACCCAGGACGCGCTGCGGGCAATCGCGGGCGGGCGTCTTCACGGCTGCGCCTCCGGCTCGGAGCGAACCGTCGCAGCCAAGCGTTCGACCGGTACCGACGGTGGCAGCCGGGAACCCCGGTCCCGCACCTGCTGGCGATAGAGCTCGCGCCCGGCAACGTGAGGATCTGCAAGGTGACCGCGCCAGAGGGAGCGCAGCTGAGCCAGGTTCTGAGCGAGGCCAGGACCGGTGGCTCCTTCCCAGCCGGCTGCGTGACCTCGTTCGCCATGCTCGACGGGCGTGTCACCTCGATCGACGGCGTCGTTCCCGGCGGCGACGACGAGGCATGGCAACTGCGGCTCGACCGTGGCAGCCAGGTACCCGCAGGGGAGCAACCGGTTCGATTCGGAGAGACGATCTCGCTGCGCCTCGGCGTCTTCCCAAGCTCGGGCGCGGCCCTGGCTACGCGTGAGGGTCCGATCGGACCTGCCGGAGCAACCGGGCCCCGCGGCAAGCCCGGGGCAAAGCGCGGGCCTAGCCGCAAGGCGCAGGGTTCGCTGCAGGGCTCACCGGCGTCGCTCGGGCAGGCACCGCGCGCACTGCGCAACCCGGCACCGGCACCGCCGCCCCAACCGCTCGAATACGCTGCCGGTACCAACGAATCCGTGATGGAGGACTGACCTTGACCGAGCAGCTCTGGGGTGGCGAGACCACCAAAGCCGTCGACAACTTCCCCGTCTCCGGCGAGCGGGTTCCCGTGCCCGTCGTCCGCTGGCTGGGACGGCTGAAGGGCGCCGCGGCGCGGGTCAACGGCGAGCTGGGAGAGCTGGACGCGGAGCTGGCGGCTCGCATCGCCGACGCCGGCGATGCGGTCGCCGCCGGGGAGCACGACGACCAGTTCCCGGTCGACGTCTTCCAGACCGGCTCGGGGACCTCCTCGAACATGAACGCCAACGAGGTGCTCGCCAAGCTCGCCGGCGAGCCGGCCCACGCCAACGATCACGTCAACATGGGTCAGTCCTCCAACGACGTCTTCCCCTCAGCCGTCCACCTGGCGGCGCTTGACGAGGTGACCCACGATCTGCTGCCCGCGATGGAGGGCCTGCAGGAGGCCCTGGCCGGGAAGGCCGAGCGCTTCGCCGACGTGGTCAAGGCTGGTCGCACCCACCTGATGGACGCGGTGCCGGTGACCCTGGGCCAGGAGTTCGGCGGCTACACGGCGCAGGTCCGGCTCGGCATCCAGCGTGTCGAGGGGACGCTGCGGCGCGTCGGCCAGATCCCGCTCGGCGGCACCGCGACCGGGACCGGGCTCAACACCCATCCCGAGTTCGCCGCGAAGGTGCGCGAGAAGCTCGCCGAGGACACCGGCCTGACGATCTCGGCGCCGCTCGATCCCTTCGAGGCGCAGGGCAACCGCGACGCGCTGGTCGAGCTCTCGGGCGCGCTCAAGGTCTACGCCGTCTCGCTCAACAAGATCGCCAACGACCTCGCCCTGATGGGCTCCGGCCCCCGCGCCGGCCTCGCCGAGCTGCGCCTGCCGGAGCTGCAGAAGGGCTCCTCGATCATGCCCGGCAAGGTCAACCCGGTCATCCCCGAGGTCGTGATCCAGGTCGCCGCCCAAGTGATCGGCAACGACACGGCGATCACCGTCGCCGGTAGCCAGGGCCAGTTCGAGCTCAACGTGCGGGTGCCGCTGATCGCCCGCAACCTGCTTGACTCGATCAAGCTACTCGCCTCCGCCTCACGGCTGCTGAACGAGAAATGCGTCGCCGGGGTCGAGGCCAACGAGGAGATGGCCAAGCGCCACGTCGAGTCCACTCTGGTCACGGTCACCGCCCTCAATCCCCACATCGGCTACGACCGTGCCGCCGACATCGTCAAGGTCGCAGCCGAGTCGGGCCGCTCGCTGCGCGAGGTAGCCCTGGAGCAGGGAGTAGAACCAGCTGTGCTGGAGCAAGCCCTGGACCACCGGCGAATGGCAAGGCCCCACGACTAGCCCTGCAACGTGACGAACCGCTCCTCAGTCAACTCCAGGACGGCGAAGGCAGGACCCTCGCGGGTGTTGCCGGAGTCCTTTACTCCGCCGTAGGGCATCTGGTCGGCACGGAAGGTGGGCACCTCGTTGATCAGGACGCCGCCGAACTCGAGCGTCGCCGCGGCCTCGAGGCCGCGGCCCATGTCACGGGTGAAGACGCCCGCCTGGAGGCCGAACTTTGAGTCGTTGGCCATCCGCAGCGCCTCGGCGAAGTCGGCGTAGCGGTCGATCGTCGCCACCGGCCCGAAGATCTCCTCGCACCAGACCTTGGCCTCGCGCGGCGGGCTGCCGAGCAGGGTCGGGGCGAGGCAGCGACCGTCGTCGACCAGCTCACCGCCGGCAAGCAGCTCGGCGCCTTCCGCCACCGCCTCCTCGACCCACTCCTTCACCCGGTCGCGATCGCCGGGAGAGATCAGCGGGCCGACGTCGGTGTCGGGATCGAGCGGATCGCCGACCCGCAGTGCTCTGGCGTTGGCGACGAGCCGTTCGGTGAAGGCATCGGCGACGTCCTCGTGGACGAGGATCCGCTGGATCGAGATGCAGCTCTGCCCGGCGTGCGAGAAGGCGTGCAGCTTGGCTTTGTCCGCGGCCGTCTCCCAGTCGCCGTCGGAATGGACGATCAGCGGCGCGTTGGAGCCCAGCTCGAGGTTGACCTTCTTGTGCGGGACGCGGCTGCGGATGCCCCAGCCGACCTTCGCCGAGCCGGTGAAGCTGAGCGCGCCGGTCAGCTCGTGCTCGACGATCGCGTTGCCGACCTCCGAGCCGGGACCGGGGACGACGCTGAGCCAGCCCTGCGGCAGGCCGGCGTCGAGCAGGACCCCGGCCAGCTTCAGCGCCGAGATCGGCGTCTGCCCGGCCGGCTTGAGGACGACCGCGTTGCCGGCGGCGATCGCCGGCCCGAGCTTGTGGGCGACGAGGTTGAGCGGGAAGTTGAAGGGACTGATCGCGCCGACCACACCGTAGGGGACGCGCATCATCACGCCGAGCTTGCCGGCGCCGGAAGCCGAGGCCTCCATCGGCACCGTGCCGCCGCTCAGCTTGCGCGCCTCGACCGCGGAGAAGGTGAGGGTGTCGACGCAGCGTTCGGCCTCGGCCTTCGCGGTCTTCAAGGGCTTGCCGGCCTCGGCGGCGATCGTCAGCGCCAGGTCGTCGACGCGCTCGCCGGCCAGCTCGGCGGCGCGATCGAGGACCGCCGCGCGCGCGTGCTGGGGGAAGTCGCCGGACTCGAAGGCCGCGCGAGCGGCGATCGCGCAACGGTCGACCAGCGCCGCGTCGCCGAGGGCGACTCGGCCGACTACGGTCCCGTCATAAGGGCTCTCGACCTCGCCCCACTCGCCGGTTGCCGTCCACTCGCCGGCGGCGAGAAGCTCGTGGTCGACTGCTTGCACCGTCTGCGTCGCCATCCCGATAAGCGTAGAGCAGGCCGAGACTCCCCTTTCCCGAACCTGTTCACCCAGAGATGCGACTCCGTCTAACCACACTTTTCCTCTTCCTCCTCCTGGCCCCCAACGCCCAGGCCGGTGTGCGCTGGGTCGTGCTCGGCCACGGTTTCGGCCACGGGGTGGGGATGAGCCAGTACGGCGCCTACGGCTACGCCACGCACGGCAAGAGCTACAGCTTCATCCTCGGCCACTACTACTCGGGGACGACGATCGGCAAGCTGGCCGGGCCGCGGATCGTCCGGGTCCTGCTCGACGTCTCCGGCGGTGACATCGGCTTCAGCGGCGCTACCAGCGCCTGCGGCAAGGCGCTCGACGCGGGTCACAGCTACGAGGCCCACCGGGCCGGCTCGGCCGTCAAGCTGCGCAGCTCCAGCGGACGGCCGGTCGCCGACTGCGGCCACACCCTGCGGGCCGCCGGAAACGGCCAGGTCACCATCGACGGCAGTCCCTATCGCGGCGCGCTCGAGGTGGTGCCGACCGAAAGCGACGCCGGCTCGCTCAACGAGATCAACGCGCTGCCGGTCGACCAGTACGTCAAAGGCGTAATTCCCAACGAGTCGCCGCCCTCTTGGCCACAGGCCGCCCTGCGAGCGCAGGCGGTCGCCGCCCGCTCCTTTGCCCTCACCGGCGCCGTCGGCGGCAACGGCTTCGACCTCTACGACGACACCCGCAGCCAGGTCTACGAGGGCCTTTCGAGCGAGACCGCGGCGACCAACGAAGCCGCCGAAGCGACCCGCGGGCAGGTCGTGATGTACGGCGGCAAGATCGCCGAGACCTACTTCTCCGCCTGCTCCGGCGGCCAGACCGAGAGCGTCCAGAACGTCTTCTTCGGCCCGCCCGTCCCCTACCTGGTGGGCGTGCCCGATCCCTACGACGGCGCCTGTCCGCTGCACAATTGGAAGCTCGAATTCAGCGGCCCGGAGATCAGCTCCAGACTGGGCGCTTACCTGCACGGAAAGCTGAAGCAGGTCGTGGTCATCAAGCGGGGCGTATCGCCGCGGATCGTCGAAGCGAAGCTGATCGGGACCGGCGGCGCCACCAAGGTCCGCGGCGATCAGCTCGAGGCGGCGCTGGGCAGCTACAGCACCTGGATGGAATTCCAGAAGCTGGTCAACGGCGCGCCCGCCAAACAAGGACACGGTGGGAACGGTGCCCACACCGGGCCCCACGGCGGCGTCACCGGCTGACAGAGCAACACCACTGAAGTTATTTTGTCTATAAGTTGACGAAGTATGTGGAAGGGGACGGGCCTTGGCGCCGGGTTCTTGATCGCTTCGGTCTCGGGGGTCGCCCTCGGCCTGCTGATCCCATGGCTGCTCCCCTTTGCCGCACTTGGGATCGTCCTCGGCCTGTTGCCGGCTCTGCTTCGGCTGCTGGAACGGGCGCGGGCGCACCGACTGCCCCATCTCTCTCGCCGGCTGGGTTTCGGCCTCGTCGCCGGCGGCGCGTGCCTGGGCGTCATCGTCGCCATCGTCAGCCTGCTCTCGAGCACGGAGCTCCCCTCCGAGGGCGTCCCTCATGACCTATCCAGGGAGAGGGCGAGAGAGCTGTTCCACACCACGACCGTGGCCCTCCCGACCACCTACACCGGGGAAGCGGTGCAGCACACCGACCCCGAACGACTCGAGCTCAACGAACGCCTCTCGATGCGAAGCTCGTCGCTTGGGCTGCCGCTGGAGGAGCTCCGGATGCTCGCGCTGGGGCTCAGGGCCAAGCACTGGCACTCCTCAGAAGAAGAGGAACACGGGATCGTGTTCAAGCGGCGCCGGGAAGTGCCTCTCCAGTCGCGGCTGTTCCCCCGGAGACCGGTAACACCATTCCGCTTCCACGGATCGCGATCAAAGACCCGCGCGATGGGGTAACCATGAGGTTGCGGCTCAGCGATCGATCGCGGCTCATGCTCATCGCCGCCCCCCAGACCTTCGGTCCGAGCTACCCGCCCGGCGTGCGAGAGGCCAGGCCGGTCTCCGGCCTCGAGCAGATGGCCATCCCGGTGGCCGAAGACGAAGTGGTGGAAGTCGATCTCCGCAGTCCCCTGTTCCGCAATGAGCTGATCGGGCGATTCGCGGACCTGACGCTCCCCGGTGCGATCAATTGGCTGATCGGCATACTGGGCGCCGCTCTCCTCGCGCTCTTCAACGAAGAGATCAGGGAGAAGCTGAAGCGAATCCTGAAGCGTTTGCGCCTTGGGTTCCGATCCGCAACCGGTTGAGCCCGATCAGCCGTCTGGAAAGGGCTGCACCGGAACGCCGTGGTCCGTCTCGCGCATCCCCAGCTCGTAAGCCGCACCGGCCGGGAGGGAGAGCTTGAGTGGAGGCAGCGCCGGGCGTTCTACGGTGAGCTCCAAGTCGGAGACGGAGCAGTTGATGGTGTGATACTCGGGGCCCTTGGGGTCGGCGTAGACCCAACCGACGAAATCTTTCTTCGGGGCGGAGACCTTGCCGCGGACGACTATGTCCTTCCCCGGCAAGACAAAGGAGCACTCGCCCGCGGACTCCTCGATCGACGCGTCGCGGATCTGGCCGAAGCCGCCCAGGCGGTGCGCCTTACCGTCGAGCATCAGCATTCCAGAGGGGACCCAGGGGGTCGTCCACGGGCCGAGCTTGATTTGGGCCGCACCGGCGTCGAAGTAGGTGTCGGGACGGTCGGCGAAGCCGGTGCCCTCGAGCCAGACCCAGCGCTCGGCGTGCTCGCTGCCCCAGTTGTGGCCGATCATCCCCGGCCAGTCGGCCAGCTCGATCGTCTCGTCGTCGATCTCGAGCTTGCCCTCGAAGCGCACGTTCGGGAAGGGCGCGACGAACTTGGTTTTGGGCAGGCGGGTCTCGTAGAGGCGGTCGGACGGGAGGTACTTGCAGGGCTCGGCGTCGCCGGAGAAGGTCAGCTCCCAAGAGGCCTTGACGGCATCGGTGTCCACGGCACCCGCCGCCCGGCCGGGCCCGATCTCCGCCCCGTCGACCCTGACCCACGACTCCGGGGGCACCGACAGCTCGGCCGCCGGCACGGTGACCTTGGTCGCCCGCGGTCCATCGGCCTCGCGGTCGAAGAGGACGAACCAGATCGAAGCGTTCGGCTCGACCCCGGGCCGCTTGTGGACCGTGTGGCGGATCCAGATCCCCTGCCCCCCACCCGGCCGGCAGGCCTTGATGTAGAAGCTCTCGTAGTGGCCCGCCTTCTCGGCGACCCGCGGGAACCGCGCTCCCTGGTCCATCGCTAGACCTTAATCGTGATCACGTCGCCGTCAGCAACGACGTAGTCGCGGCCCTCGATGCGAAGCAGGCCGCGGTCGCGACCGGCGGAGTAGCCACCGCACTCGACCAGCGCCTCCCAGCCGATCACCTCGGCTTTGATGAAGGCGTCCTGGATCTCGGTGTGGATCGTCCCGGCCGCCTCCAGGGCCGTGGCGCCGCGCGGCAGCGGCCGCGCCACGGCTTCCTTGTCCTCGCCGGCGGTGAAGAAGGTGATCAGCTCGAGCAGGTCATACGCGGCTCGGACCAGCCGCGCCAGGCCCGAGCCCTCGACGCCGTAGGACTCGCGCATCTCCTCCGCTTCGGCGGGGTCCAGCTCGGCCAGCTCGCCCTCGATCCGGGCGCTGACCGCGACCACGCCGGCGCCGACCTGGGCCGCGTGCGCGGCGACCTCCGCGGGCGGGTCGGCGTCTCCCTCGTCGACGTTGGCCACGTAGAGGATCGGCTTCGTGGTCAGGGCCTGCAGATTGGCGGGACCGTGGGCGGCGGCATCGGGGACCGGCACCGAGCGGGCCGGCTTGCCGGCGGCGAGCGCCTCGACCACCTGCTCCAGCCAGTCGCGCTCGGCGATTGCCTCCGCATCGCCCGACTTCGCCCCCTTTCGGACCCTGTCCAGGCGTCGCTCCGCCCCGTCGTAGTCGGAGAGGATCAGCTCGGTCTCGATCGTCTCGATGTCGGCCAGCGGGTCGACCCGTCCGTCGGGATGGGGGACGCCGGAATCGGCGTGGCAGCGGACGACGTGGCAGATCGCGTCGGTCTCGCGGATCGAGGCGAGGAACTGGTTGCCGAGCCCCTCCCCTTCGGAGGCACCCTTGACCAGGCCGGCAATGTCGTGAAAGGAGATCGTCGCCGGCACGAGCTCGGAGCTGCGCACCGTCTCGCCGATCTGCCCCAGGCGCTCGTCGGGCACCTGGGCGATCGCCACGTTGGGCTCAATCGTCGTGAACGGGTAGTCGCCGGTCTGCGCCCCACCCTTGGTCAAAGCGTTGAAGAGGGTCGACTTGCCCGCGTTGGGCAGCCCGACGATTCCGACCTTCACAGGTGAGCCCCTCTCGAAATGACCGCGGTCCGGATGAGGCCGAATGACACTTCGCGGCTACGGCCCCTCCCCGACCTCCCGCGTAGCGCTGCTACGCGGGAGTCGTGTCGTGACCGTCCCGCTCGGTCATCGACCTCCCCGGCCGCGCGCTCATTTCGGTCGGGACTCATAGCGGCACGATCAGGCCGAGGGCGACGCCAAGGACGGCGCCGACCAGGACATCGGACGGGTAGTGCATGCCGAGATATGGACGGCCCAGGGAAAGGGCGAGCGCGAGCAGAAGAGCGAGGGCCCCCCACGGCTCGACCCGGGTCATCGCCGTCGCCACCGCAAACGAAGAGGTCGCGTGCGCCGAGGGAAAGCTGAGTGAGCTGGGCGCGCCGCCCAGCGGCGGCAGCCCCTCCAGCACCGGCCGCGGGCGCTTGACGATCAGCTTGACCACGTAGTTGAGCCCGATGGCAATCGGCCCCAGCGCGGCGCAGATCAACCAGGCTTCCCGATTCGAGTCATCGACGATCGCCAGCGCAATCCCGACCGCAACCCAGATCGCCCCGTTGTTCCCGGCCTTGCCCAATGCCCTGGCGACGCGCTCGACCGGGGGGGAATGTCCCCTGGTCCGCATCGCGCGCAGCAATCTGAGGTCGGCGGTCTCCACTGGCGGAGCAGGATAATCCGCTTCCCATGCCTTTCGTCCCTGGCTATACGCACATCCCCGGCAATCACTGCGGCTCGACCGCTCTGCGCAACCTCCTCGCCTTCCACGATGTGGACATCAGCGAGGAGATGGCGTTCGGCCTTGGCGCCGGCGCCTGCTTCTACTACGTGACGATCGAGGACGCCTCGCCGACCCGTTGGTTCAACGGCCGCACCGCCCGTCTCGAGGAGAGCTTCGACGAGCTGACCGGGGCGGCACTGGAGCTGCGCACCTTCGATCGGGGTGACGACGGCGCTTGGGCCGCCGCCCGCGCGGAGGTCGACGCCGGCAAGCCCGTCCTCCTCCTCACCGACCTCTACTACCTCGACCACTACGGCAACTCGGCCCACTTCCCCGGCCACGCCGTCGTCCTCGCCGGCTATGACGACGAGCTGGCGCACCTTTCCGACACCGGCTTCGAGCAGTTGCAGACGACCCGGCTCGAGAACCTCGACAAGGCGCGCTACAGCCAGCACCCCGCCTACCCGCTCTCTGGCCACATGTTCACGGTCGCGGGCGAGATCTCGCCCGAGCGCCTGCGCGAAGCGATCCCGGCGGCGATCGAGCGCGCCGCGCGGGCGATGGTCGAGCCTGAGTTCCGCGGCTTCTCCGGCCTCGACGCGGTGCACCGTCTCGCCGAGGAGGCGGGGTCCTGGCCGGACGCCGCCGAGGACTGGCAGTGGTGCGCCCGCTTCGGCTACCAGGTGATCGAGCGGCGTGGCACCGGCGGCGGCGCCTTCAGGCTGATGTACTCGCGCTTCCTCGCGGAGGCGGGTCGCCCCGAGGCCCCACTTGCCGCGGATGCCGCTGCCGCCTGGACGGACCTTGCGAACGCCTTCCACGCGGCGAGCGAGCACGACGAGCCAGACCCGGAACTCTGGAACGAAATCGACACAACGGCCAACCACGTAGCCGAGGCAGAGGAGCGCCTCTGGGACTCATTGGCCAATCCGTAGTTAGCCCCGATGGAGCCCGGGTGCTCCGTGGTGTACCGTTTTAACTAACGGGAGGCGGGTAGTTCGATATTTGAAAAACCCGTCGTGGAGGAGAGTCATATATGAGAAGTGCGCGAGGCCCAATCGGGCTGCTAGTGCTCACCGCCGCATTCTTCGTTCTCGCATTTGGAGCATCCAGCGCCCAGGCCGCGTTCGGCATCGCGAACTGGGAAGCGCTGACTTGCAAAGAAGACACGGAAACGCCGGCGAACTTTGGGGAAAAAGTGATCGGATTCCCTCCCCCGGTTTCGCCGCTGCAGTGCAACAAAGAACCGACGTCTGAATCGAAATGGTTCAAACAGGCGGCGGGTCACCCTCCATTCGCGATCACCGATTTCATGCTGAACACCTCCTCGACGGCTCCATTTGTCAACTTCCCTGAAGGCTTCGTCAAAGACATCGTCGTCGACACGCCCGAAGGCCTCAGCGTCAACCCCGAGGCCACCGCCGCCAAGTGCACGGTGGAAGAACTGAAAGCGAACCCGCCGACGTGCTCGCCGCTCTCGCTCGTCGGTTCCGCATATCTGACCGTGGCGGGACAGGGGCCGCCATGTACGTCACCCCCACTGCCGGTTGAAGCCTGCCCGGTGGCGCGAGCCAAACTCCCGGTCTACAACCTCGTGCCCTTCGAAGGCGTTCCGTCGATGGTCGGATTCCCGACCAGCGCTCCCGGTGAACCGACCATCATCGTCGGCTCGCTGAGCCCGGTGGATCAGCACGTCACCTTCACGATCAGCGACATCCATCCGCCCGACGGAACCGCAGAACACCCGCCGATCATCGGCTCCCGCCTCGTCTTCGAAGGCAACAAAGGGGCGCCGTTCGGAAACGGCACCTACCTGACCAACCCGAGCGTCTGTGGCGCTCCGCAAACGTCGGAACTCCACGTCGACCAACAGACTGAACCGGGCAAATTCGTCACGAAAAGTTTCACCACGCCGTTCTCGGGAGAAGGCTGCGACAAAGTTCCCTTCGAACCGACGCTCAAAACGACGGTGAACAGCTCGACCGACTCCCCCGATACGGCAACGCTAGACATCGGCATCCCCTTCGACCCCAGTGAACCGATCGCCAACTCTTACCTCAAAGTGGCGAAAGTGACGCTGCCCGAAGGGATGGGGCTCAATCCCTCCGTCGCCAACGGACTCGAGACCTGCACCAACGGTCAGTTCGCCTACCACACCAACGACGCGATCCAGTGCCCGGCGGCTTCGGAGATCGGCACGGTTGACGTGGAAACGCCGTCGCTGCCACCAGGCTCGCTGCACGGCAAGGTCTACGCGGCCCAACCGGAAAGCAACGACCCGACCACCGGCAACCAGTTCCGGGTCTTCCTCACGGTCGAGTCCGAACGCTACGGCGTCAACGTCCGGCTGAAAGGACAGGTCTTCCCGAACCTGCAGACCGGGCAGCTGACCGCGGTCGTAAAAGAAAACCCGCAGGCGACGTTCAGCTCATTCCAGATTCACATCACCGGTGGCGATAAGGGCGCGCTGACCACGCCGGACACCTGCGGACCGCACAAAACCACTACGGCGCTGACCCCCTGGACGGGCAATGCCGACGCGACTCCAAGCGCCGAATTCACCCTCGACAACAAAGCCGGCGGTGGGCCCTGCCCGAAAACGCTGGGCGATCGGCCGTTCAGCCCGACTTACAACGCGGGTACGCAGGCAACGAAAGCGGGCGCGTTCAGCCCGTTCGACCTGCACGTCACCCGGCCAGACGGCGCCCAGGAGATCCGCAAGATCGAAGCGACGCTGCCCCCGGGCATGGTCGCCAAGCTGAAGGGCACCGAATACTGCCCCGAGGCGAGCATCGCGGCGGCCGAAAAAGCATCGGGCAAAGCCGAGCAGGCCAGCCCGAGCTGTCCGAGCAACAGCCAGATCGGCAAGGTCGACGTCGGCGTCGGCTCGGGCACGCCATTCCACACCCCGGGCACCGCCTACCTGGCGGGCCCCTACAAAGGCGCGCCGATCAGCATGGTGTTCGTGGTCCCGGCCGTCGCCGGCCCCTATGACCTCGGCACCGATGTCGTTCGGGCCGCCGCGTTCGTCGATCCGGAAACGGCCGAAGTCCACGCCGTCTCGGATCCCATCCCCTACATATTCGGAGGCGTGAAGCTCGATATCCGGTCGATCGACATCTCGGTCAACCGCAAGGACTTCACCGTCAACCCGACGACCTGTCGCGAACCGTTCTCGGTCCGCTCGTCGATCTTCGGCGGCGGTAGCGATCCGGCCGACCCGGGCGCATGGTTCGAATCGAAACAGTCGAGCGACTTCCGGGCGACCGAATGCAAGCAGCTCCAGTTCAAGCCGAAGTTCTTCCCGAAGATCCTCGGCGGCAAGAACGCAACCAAGCGGACGGCCAACCCGAAGTTCCGGGCGACTCTGGAAGCCCGCAACGGCGACGCCAACCTGCGGCGAGCAGCGTTCATCCTGCCGCGGGCGACGATCCTCGATCAGAGCCACATCAAGACGGTCTGCACGAGGGTGCAGCTGGCCGCCAACGAATGCCCGAAGAACTCGATCTACGGGAACGCCAAGGCGACCTCGCCGCTGCTTGACGGAGAACTCAAGGGCCCGGTCTACCTGACCTCGTCCAGCAACACCCTGCCGGACCTGCTGGTCGATCTGAAGGGCCAGGTCCCGATCCGGCTGCGCGGCGTGATCAGCTCCGCGCATGGCCGCCTCAAGACCGTGTTCAACAACACGCCCGACGTGGCCGTGACCAAGTTCGTTCTCAACATGAAGGGCGGTGGCAAGGGGCTGCTGGTCAACTCCCGGAACCTCTGCTCGGGACAGACGAACGGCTTCCTCAACATGAAAGCCCAGAACAGCCGACAGTTGAAGAGGAACAACCTGCGGCTCAACATCCCCGCCTGCGGCGGGGGCAAGAAGAAGAACTGACGGCCTGGTGCCGGGGCGGACCTCCCACCGTCCCGGCACTGCCGCCGTTCGATATCTGGCGCCTGGCTGTCAGGCCGGTGAGAGCCGGGCGAAGTAGGCGAACCAGTTGCCGGAGCGGGTCTCGAAGGCGAGGCCCGCCTCGCTCGCTTGGCGCTTGAGAGCGGCAAGGGTGGTGAAGTGGGGATCGCCGAACAGCTCGCCGACGACGAGGCGGCCGCTGGGCTTGAGCACGCGGCGGATCTCGCGCAGGGCCGCCGGCGGGTCGGGGATCTCGCCGAGGACAGCGGTGAGCGCGACCGCGTCGATCGAGGCGTCCCCATACGGGAGCGCGGTGGCATCGCCCTGGGTCGGGACGACGTTCGCCAGCCCCTTTTCGACGGCGCGGCTGCCAACGTGGTCGAGGAACTTCTGCTGCAGGTCGAAGATCTCAACCGTACCCTCGGATCCGACCCAGGTGGCCAGGTCGAGCGTGTAGTAGCCGGTCCCCGGCCCGATTTCCAACACTCGCTCGCCCGGCTTTGGCGCCAAGACAGAGCGCAGGCGGTCGCGGCTGATGATCGGGTGCGGCGCTTCGACCCAGAACCGCTGGCCGTAGGGACAGGCGGACGGGTTCTTGCGCCACCACAGCGCGGCCGCCAGCGTCGCCAGGCCGGCGACGCCGAGCAGCCTGCTGGCTCGCATCAGTCCTGCCGGTTGAGGCCGAAGCCGACCGTGTGCGCGCCCGAGTCGATGCGCAGGAAGGCGACCTTGCCGACGTAGACGGAGAGGACGCCGTCCTCGGTCTTGACGTCGTGCCAGCCGCCCTTCTCTACCTGCTTGCGCAGGTCCTTCAGCTCGTCCTCGCTGAGCCGCACCGCGACGACCTGGCCGCCCTCGAAGCCGATCTCCACCTTCTGCGTGTCCGCCATCAGTGCTCCTCTCCACTCGCTTCGACGATCTCGGTCAACACGCCGCCCGTAGAGCGCGGCTCGATGAACGCCACCCGGCTTCCCCGGATGCCGGTCCGCGCCTTGCTGTCGATCAGCTCGAACCCCACCGCGGCAAGCTTCTCCAGGGTCGAATCGATGTCGTCGACGGCGTAGGCGACGTGGTGCAGCTTGGGGCCCTTGCGGGCGAGGAACTTGCCGATCGGCGAGTCGGCGCTCAGCGGCCGCAACAGCTCGACGTGTCCGTCGCCGACATCGAGCAAGGCTGCCTCGACGCCTTGGGACTCGACCGTCTCGCGGTGGGCCAGCGTCATCTCGAAGCCCGTCTCGTAGAGCTTGAGCGCCGCGTCGATGTCCTCGACCGCGACGCCGATGTGATCGATCCGTCCGAACATCGGCGGGAGTCTACGTCGCCGGGGGCGGCTCGCCCTCGCCGCCTTGCGAGCCCTCGACGCGGAGGATCTCGGCCAGCGCGGCGATGCCGACCTGGAGCTGCTCGGGAGTCGGCTCCTTGGTCGCCAGGTGCCGCTGGATCTCGCGGCCGGGCGTGTGGAAGGCCTCGGCCAGCGGGGCGCCGTGATTACGGTCGCTCCAGGCGAACATCTCGACCGCGATCGAGGCGACGCCGAGGCCGACCGCGGCACGCGCCAGCGGGCTCGGCCGCTCGACCAACTTCTCCAGCACCACCGTGCCCCCGGCGGAGAGCAGCATCATCGGCGTCAGCAGGTTGGAGCCACAGCGATCGTGCTCCTTTGGCACCGACGCCGGGTCCTCGACCCCCTGCTCGTAGGCAGCGATCGCCTTGTGCTCGACCCCGTGGTAGGCAGCCAGATCTCGATCGGCGAGGGCGACGACGGCAGGGGCGGCACCCAGAACCTGCACCAGGCCCTCGCGCAGGGCGGAGCTGCCCAGGCGGCGGCGAAGCAGGCTGGTGGCGACCAGCGTCGCCCCGATCGTCGCCAGCACCCGGCGGTCCTCGAAGGGCAATCGAGCCGCGGGCATGCGACGCCGCACCAGCGGCAGCACCGCCATCGCCTCGATCAATTTCAGCGGCCCCCGCAGCCCCGGCACCTTGCCGGCCAGCTTCGGCGCCAGCTCGGGTTTGCGCTCCGAGGCCACGACCACCTCACCGTCCGAGTCCCGCACCGCGGCGGCCCAGTGCGTCGGCCCGTGGATCAAGAGGCCGTTGCGCAGGGCCATCCCACCGAGTCGCAGCTTCTCCTCGCTCATAGGTCAGACGATAGAGACGTGCCCGCGGCGGCGGTCGGGACTCCGCCCGCTCAGGACCGCGTCGGCGGGACCCAGCCGAGCGGGAAAGCGTAGGTCGAGACGTTGCCGTTGCCGGGCTCGAACAGGGTGGAGACGACCTTCCACGCGGGTCGCTCCTCGACCAGAGGACGGACGTCGCCGATCTGGACGAGCAGGTGCAGGGAGGAGCCGAGCTGGAAGTCGGCGGCGGTCGGCTCCTCGCCGCCGAGGGCGCCCGAGTCGAGAAGCGCGTCGACCGCGTCCAGCTGCGCCGGCAGCGCCTGCAACGTGTCGTAGGCACGCTGGGCGGTGATGTCCAGGTAGCGCCAGGTCGCCCGCATCGTCTTGATCGCGAAGTCGACGCCGCCCGGGTCGAGCTGGTCGACGCCGGCGAAGGTCCCCATCGACTCGGGGCGGAAGTGCATAGCGCCGAAGACGAGCACGCGGGCACTCATCTGGATGTCCTCGACAAGCGCGGGCTCGGCCTCGCGGATCCCCTCGGCGCTCGCCGCCGGGTAGAGGCCGGCATCGGGGCGCAGCTCGTCGAGGCGGGCGAAGATCGTCGACGTGCCGTGCACCGGCTCGTCGTCCACGAGCAGACCGGGGACCGTACGGCGCCCCTCGCCGTAGATCTTCTCGACCTCGTCGCCCTGCCTGCCGGTTTCGAGCGTGACCGTCTCGTATTCCTGCCCGAGCCGGTCGAGCGCGGCGCTCACCGCCAGGCAGGGGTGCGAGAAGGGGACCACGTGGAGGACGAGCCGCGGCTGCGCTGGCATCGGCGAAACCCTACCGGCGTTCGCCGAGGGGGCGTCGGGTCCACGCACGACCGACGACCGCGCAGTCCCGCGCGGTCGTCGGATTCCCCCCTGATTCCCCTTTTAAATCCCCGCCGGAGACCCCCAGTCCAGGCCTCCGGCGGGTGTGTCGGCTCTCCCTGGCTCTAACTTGGAAAGCCGCCCTCTGAAACACGGCGTCTATGAAGAAGTTGCGCCTGCGACTAAGGGCCCGATCCGCTGCCGAGGAACCTCTTGCGAAGCGCCTCCAGGCGGCTGCTCAGCTCGGCCTCGAAGCCGCGGTCGGTGGGCTCGTAGAAGCTCAGATCCTCCAGGCCGGGAGGCATCAGCGGCTGGTCGCTGACGGCGCCCGGCTCGTCGTGGGCGTAGCGGTAGCCCTCGCCCCTGCCGAGATCCCCGGCGCCGGGGTAATGAGCGTCGCGCAGGTAGTCGGGCGGCGTCTTGGCGCCGTTCTCGCGCACCTCGGCGCGGGCGCGGCCGAGGGCTTTGTAGGAGGCGTTGGACTTCGGCGCGAGGGCGAGGTAGACGGCGGCCTGCGCGAGGTTGAGCGCGCACTCGGGCAGGCCGACCCGGTCGACCGCGCGCGAGGCGGCGTCGGCGACCAGCAGTGCCTGCGGGTCGGCGTTGCCGACGTCCTCGGAGGCGAGGATGACCATGCGGCGGGCGATGAAGCGCGGGTCCTCGCCGCCCTCGAGCATCACCGCCAGGTAGTAGAGGGAGGCGTCGACGTCGGAGCCGCGAGTCGCCTTGATCCAGGCGGAGACGAAGTCGTAGTGGCGATCCCCCTGGCGGTCGTAGTCGAGCGCCTTGCGCTGCAGCGCATCCTCGATGGCGGCGACGTCGACCGCTGCCGACTTTGCCTGGCCCCCAGCACCGGCAAAGTCGGCAGCGCGCGAGATCGCGCGCTCCAGGGCCGAGAGGGCGACGCGAGCGTCGCCGCCGGAACGCTGCGCAAGCATCGTCAGGGCGGCGTCCTCGACTGGCGGCGGCTCGGCCAGGCCGCGCTCGGGGTCGTTCAGCGCCCTGCGCAGCAGCACCTCCACCTGCTCGGCCGACAGCGGTTGCAGCTCATATATCTGGGACCGCGAGAGCAGCGCCGAGTTAACCTCGAAGTAGGGGTTCTCGGTGGTGGCCCCGATCAGCGTCAGCAGTCCCTCCTCGACCGCAGGCAACAGCGCGTCCTGCTGCGCCTTGTTGAAGCGATGGATCTCATCGAGGAAGAGGACGGTGTGCCGCCCGTTGGCCCGCCTGCGCTCGCGAGCCCGCTCGATCACGCCGCGGATCTCGGCTTTCCCGGCGTTGACGGCCGACTGCTCCTCGAACGCCCCGTCGGCCGCGGCGGCGGCGATCCGCGCCAGCGTCGTCTTCCCAGACCCAGGTGGCCCGTAGAGGATCGCCGAATGCGGATGCCCGCTTTCGATTGCGGTCCTGAGAGCGGACCCCTCCGCCAAAACGTGCTCCTGCCCGACGAGCTCGTCGAGCGAGCGCGGCCGCATCCGCACAGCCAAGGGTGCGTCGGCGGCCACCTCGGAGGGCTGCCTTTCTTCTCCGTTGTCGAATAGTCGGTCGGTCACGTGACACAGCGTAGAATCGGCCGCTATGGAGATCGCCACGCAGCCTTCCGTATCCCAGTCCACCCTAGAGAGCTTCAACCCCGCGACCGGAGAGCTGGTCGGCTCCGTCGCCACGATCACCCCGGACCAAGTCCAGGGAGTGGTAGACGACGTAGCCCGCATCCAGCCCGCCTGGGCCGAGTTGAGCCTCGAGACCCGCGGCGCCTACCTGAAGCGCGCCGCCGACGCCCTGCTGGACGACATCGACGAGCTCGCCGAACTGCTCGTCTCCGAGCAGGGCAAGCCCCGCGCCGAGGCCTACACGATGGAGCTGCTGCCGACCGTCGACGCCCTGCACTGGTGCGCCAAGGCCGGTCCCAAGATCCTCGCTGACGAGAAGGTGCGGATGAGCCAGGCCTTCCTGGCGAGCAAGAAATCGCACTTCACCTACGAGCCGATCGGCGTGGTCGGCGTGATCGCGCCCTGGAACTACCCCTGGTCGATCCCCTTCGGCGAGGTTGCGATCGCGCTGATGGCCGGCAACGGCGTCGTGCTCAAGCCGGCCAGCCTGACGCCGCTGCTCGGCGAGGCGATCCGCCGCGTCTTCGAGAAGGGCGGCCTGCCCGAGGGGCTGGTCCGCGTCGTCCACGGTGGCGGCGCCGTCGGCGACGCCCTGGCCAAGTCGAGCGCCGGCAAGATCTTCTTCACCGGCTCGGTTGACGTCGGCCGGGTGGTCGGCGAGGTGTGCGCGAAGCAGCTGAAGGGCTCGGTGCTCGAGCTGGGCGGCAAGGACCCGATGATCGTCTGCGCCGACGCCGACCTCGGCAACGCGATCTCCGGGGCCGTCTGGGGCGGCTTCGCCAACGCCGGCCAGACCTGCTCGGGGATCGAGCGGGTCTACGTGATGCGCGAGGTCGCCGACCGCTTCGTCGAGGGCGTCGCCCGCGAGGCGCAGAAGCTGCGGCTCGGCAACCCGATCGAGTGGGAGACCGAGATCGGACCGATGACCTCCCCGGGTCAGTACGAGATCGTCGTCGACCTGATCGAGGACGCGGTCGCCTCCGGCGCGACCAAGCTCTGCGGCGGCCCCACCCCCGTCGCCGGCCTCTCCGACAAATACATCGCCCCGACCGTGCTGACCGGAGTGACGCACGAGATGCGGATCATGAACGAGGAGGTCTTCGGCCCGGTCCTGCCGATCGTCGTCGTCGACTCCGAGCAGGAGGCGATCGACCTCGCCAACGACTCCGAGTTCGGCCTCGGCGCCTCGGTCTGGACCAAGGACCGCCAGAAGGGCGCGCGGATCGCGCGGCGGATCGAGTCGGGGATGGTCTGGGTCAACGACCACTCCTTCAGTCATGGCGCCTGCCAGTGCGCCTGGGGCGGCGTCAAGGACTCCGGCGTCGGCCGCTCGCACTCCAAATTCGGCTTCTACGAGTGCGTCAACGTGAAGATGAACTCCTGGGAGCCGGGCCTGACCCGCGACTTCTGGTGGCACCCCTACGACCAGACCCTGGGCGAAGCGGTTCGCGCCTCGGCCAAGCTGCTCTACGGCAAGGGCGCGACCCGCACGCAGGCACTGCGCGAGGGCGCCGGGCCGCTGCTCAAGGTCGGCGCCCGCACCCTGCGCAAGCGCCGCTGAGCGGGCCCGGCGGGGCTTTCCCTAACCCCGCCGCTTGTGCTTCCGCTTCCCACCACAATCGGGCTTGAGCACCGGCTTGAGAGCGACCTGC
Source organism: uncultured Solirubrobacterales bacterium (assembly GCA_963824705.1). Lineage (GTDB taxonomy): Bacteria > Actinomycetota > Thermoleophilia > Solirubrobacterales > 70-9 > VRUE01. The sequence goes on along the minus strand of CAWGQE010000002.1, from coordinate 34,356 downwards.
TTGCCGTTTTGCCCTTCGCCTTCCACGTTTGCCCTGCTCGTGGCCCCACAGAGGTTCCTGCTGTTGACGATCAGGCCCTTTTCGGCTCCCTGCATCTTCAAGAGCACTTTGGAGATCGGGGCATCGGGTGCGTCTTGGACAGTTGCCCTGATGCCTCCGTGTGAGGAGTCGATCCTGGTCGAGACCTCGACGTCGACCAAACCATGCAGGTCGAAGACGAGGTCTGGGAGCTTGTGGCTCGAGGATCTGAGGTAGACAGGTCCTTCCAGGGGGTCTTCGAGCAACGGGGTCCAGGCTTTGATCTGGCCGTAGACAGATGCCTTGGGGCAGCTCTCTGCTGCGAACTGGACCCTGGTGCAGATCGTTCTGATGTGGCCCTGTTCGAGGAAGGCGGAGCGTGGCAGGCGGACTACGAGGCCTTTGACGTTCGCGTCGCCCTTGCGTGGTTTGTAAAGAGCTTTCAGGGCTGGGAACTCACCTCGTTTGGTGCCGCCTTTCAGGTTGAGCGAAAGGCTCGGTTTGAAGCCGAGTCCCTGACAGCCCGCCGCCTGGTAGCGCGAGGTGAGGGTGACCGGGACGTCATCGGCGACGCTGAAGGGATCGGCGCCTCCGCCTGAGAGAGTCGCCTCGGTCGCGCTTGGCGCGCAAGAGGTGGGGTTGAGGATGAAGTTTGGCTTGTCGACGTAGACGCGCAGGTCCCTGACTTTGGCCGGTATGCCCTTGAGGATGTGGGGGATCGGGTCCGAGGCCGCTCCGTCTACTTCTACTTCGGCGGTCTTCGGGTTGAGGGTCAGTGCCTCGTGGACTACGACGGTGCCGACGTCGAAGGGACCCGCCACAGCCGGGGTGATCGCGATCACGCTCAGCGGATCGCCGTGGAAGGGACCGCCGAGGTAGATCTTGCCGGGGATGTAGGTGAGGACGGAGCCCACTCCTGCTCCTACGAGGCTGTGGCCTATCTCTGAGCTCGCCGGGCATGAGGGATCGGCACGCTCGTCGAGTCCCGTCTTTGCCTTCGCGATCGCTATTGCCGCTTCGGGGCATTTGGAGACTCCTGCGAGCTTGCCGAGCACTCCCGGCGGCAGGGTGGTCGAGAAGCGGGTCATGTCCTGTTCGCCGTCTTGGCGGGTCAGGCGCATGTCGAAGGCGGAGAAGCTGCCCGCGTTGTTGTTGATCGAGCCTGCCGAGAAGCCAGGCTTAAAGCCAGGGGCTCCGTTGGGACAAGGCGCTCCGCCGATTCCCCTGACGATCTGGAAGCCGGTCGATCGCTTGATCGTCTGATCGGGGTTCGCCCAGGGGGTGAACTCCGCTTCGGTGGTGTAGGTGCCGCAGGTCGATGGGGTTACCAATGGGGCTCTTGCTCCCTCGCGGAACTTGAACTCAAAGCTCGAGAAGGGCTGTTGGGGCAGATCGGAGAAGGTCGTGACGATCTTGCCGGTCTTCTCGTCGGGTTCGACCTTGCCTGCCAGTTTGACCAAGACGCCGCGCATCGGTTCTTCGAGCACGACGTAGATCGCCAGCAAGGAGTCAAACGGGTTGTCGTAGGGCTTGGCGACGTAGACGTTGCCGGGGATCGCCTCTTTGAGCAAAGGCGTGTGGACCTCCACGGTGCCGATCTTCGAGTCGGCGGGGCAACCCTTGGTCCCGTCGGGGTGGAAGCTCAGTTCAGAGCTTTCGTATTGGGCCGGGGAGCAGACACCCAATCCCTCTGCTTGGGATGGGTTCAAGGTCACTCCCTGGGGCAGGGCGACCTTGACTTCCTTGATGTCCGATTCGGAGACCGCTTCGGGGTTTTCAAGGCCCGAGTTCGGCATCTCGACGTTGACGTGCAGGCCGCTTGGCGACTCGGTGTCGAGGCTCGTGGTCTGGGCCGTCATCGAGGGGTCGAAGGGGATGCGGTCGCAGGCCTTGAGAGTCGGCAGGTCAAAGCTCTTCTTGTGGATCAGGTCGGGGTGCTGGTAGGTGGTCGCTTCCAGGCCGAAGTCGAGCGGGCTGTCGCAGCGGGTCGGCGTGCGCAGGAAGGCAGATCTTCCAACCGACGACGGGCAGCTTTCGCCAGTTCCCCCTACGGCCCCACCCGTGTTCAGACAGAGGCCACGAACCCCACTGTGACTTGCGTCAGCGGGTACGCCCCAGACTTCGACGGTGGCATCGGTAACGGCCAGGGTGCTGCTGGTGTTGAGACTCATCACGTCGATCCCGTAATCGTCCGGATTTAGGCGCGCCGTCAACAGAACCGGAATGCCGTCAAAGTTGAATCCGAACCTAGCCGCGGCACCGGCGGACGGTTCCACGTTGTAGAGAGGAGCCACGGCCTGGGTTCCCTGGAACGAGCCTCTAAAAACGCCTACCTGAGAGTCGGAGGGGCAATCGGGAGTATTGGAAAGAAATGTCTGTAGATCATCGAACGAACAGACAGGAACTGCCTGCGGATTGCCGATCATGCCCGGTGGCAGATGAGCAACGACGTCCTTCATGCTCTCACGATTCGAGAGAATCGGGAGAAGACCGAGCAGATTGCCTGGATCATTTGTTGGCTCTAGATCCGTGACAAAGCTGTCGGGAGTAGAGGCAGCGGCAGCGAGCGGGGTGTGATCTCGTTTGCGAAGCATCCCTGACCAGCTGAAGTCAAATGGTCCAGGCGGTTCGATTCCCACCGTTCGCTCGACTTCAGCCGGCGGGGCGTTACCGCTGATCACTCGCACTGAGATCGTCGCGTGCCCGCTGGCGCCGGGGTCGACCGACAGCAGTTGAGATCCTTCACCTCGCCGCAGCACAACACCACCTCTGAGTCCTGGCGGCGAGAGCGTCAAAGTGCACACCCAGGTGAGGCCACTCTGATCACAGTGTCTATCGGTGATACTTTGGTAAGCGGGGTTAATCACCGATTCCCCATATTCGGGTTCAGACAATTCAGCACCGGGAGAAACGGTCTCGGTGATGGTCACTGGACCCTGCAGGCTCTCGTCGCTGTTGTTGAACACCACCACCTTCACAGCGCTGGAATTCCCCGCTTCGATCGAGGTGGGGGCGGCGATCTGCACTTCAGGAGGCGGTGGGCTCGCCATTCCAACGGTCGGAAAAGCTAAGCCGACAAGCGCCGATGCAATGCAGAGCAGACAGGCTAGCCTTGGAAAGCTGAGAAGGTGGGGCATGTGGGTGTTCTCCTTGTCCACGTGGCAGGCGTTTCTCGGTCCGAAGTCGGGAAGGCCGATCACTTCGAGCCCTTCCGTCCGTGGGCATGGCGTTTTTTGACACAGCGCGACTTGCCGCTCTTAGCTCGGACGCGGTGTCCTCCGTGCAAGCAGCGTGACCGCCCACCCTTCCGGCCTCGCTGGTTCCCCTGCCCCACGAAAGAGCCGGAGGCGGGGGTTGGATCGTTCAGCCCCACTGGGGGTGGCTGGCAGGCGTCGCCCTCGCATGCAGGCGGCGCCGGCCTCGGCTCGGGCAGCCCCCCACCGACTCGAGCGTCGTACATGTCTTTGGCGTGATCGACGTCGTGGGCCGACAGGGCCTCTTGCGTGATGAAGAAGGCATCGTCGCCGCTGGCGCTGGCGCTGGCGAACCAGCTGTCCTGCTCTGATCGCCCGGAGGAAAGGAGATGGGCTTCTCGGCTGTCGACGTCATACTCGTAAGCGTCGTAGCGCCCGTTTACGTCTTCGGGCACAAGCGGGTCTTTCGTCGAGAAAAACACACGTCGCCCGTCATCGGTGAGGAAGCGGCCGCCCTTGAGCGTCCAGGACACCCCGCCGTCAGCTACGGCAGTCGGCATGATGAACGTTTCACCGGTTAACGGTTCCCCGGTCGGGGGGCAGGACGCACACACCACTTCGTCCGCATCGGAATCGTAGACGTAAAGCGCCCGACGGTTATCACCACTGCCAGGTTCTACGTTGGAGCGATTGGTAATGAAGGCGATGCGAGTTCCATCGGCGGATACCCTCACCGTGGAATTGGGACTATCTATATGTAGGTTGTCCCATCCTTCGAGAGGGACAGTAAGGACTTCGTGCACCCCGAGCTGATCCCAGTGATACAGACCATTGGAGCTTGAGCTAGCGAAGTACCCCTGTGAGCCATCGCTGCCAATGCCCATGACGGTGGGATCGCCGACCCGAGCAATGAATTTCAGGTTGTCTTCGCTGTCCGGATTCGGCGAGTCCGTGTAGAGGTAGAGAGCGCGGCCCCCTCCGCCGGGATCGTCATCGGTCAACTGCGAGTCGGTAGTGAACGCGACCGTGTGCAGATCGGGGGTCTCCATCTCGCCTCTGACTCCTTGAGGATCCGCGACAGGCGTGGAGCCCTCCGATTCGGAGATCCATACCGTGTCGGAATGATCGCGGCGCATGTAAAGCTGGCTGCTGGCGCCGGGCGGTTCGGCAAAAAAGAGCACTCGTGAACCGTCGTCGGAAACGGTGTCGAGATTGTTCGTGTTGAGACTTCCTTCGTTCCCACTGACAGGGAAGAGTGACTTAGATCCGTTTGGCGGGAGCGAACCGTCGGGCAGAATCCCGGCGAGCCTCAAAGCTCCTTTGTTCCATTCGTAAACCCTCGGTGTGGCCGGAAGCAGACCAGGGAGCAATGGCTGGGAGCTCTTGAAGAAGATGCGGTTGAAGTCCAGATCTCCTCCCAGCGGTTGGTTCGCTTGGCTCAATTCTCCGATCGGCGACATCGCTTTCGCGGGGTCGGGCGGCGAGGTCAGCGTGATGAGGCCGGAACCGTCTGCGTTCTCCCGGTACAGATTCGTCAGTCCTTCCTCGATGTCGTCAGTGGATTCCGGAAGATCGAAGGCCTGGATAAGTGCGCTGGTGACGTTCTCGGAGGGCACCTCTTTGTCCTGGCCACCAGCGAAACCCTGACTCACCCCTGGGTGAGTCTGGGGAGAGATGGCATGGGTCGTCCAACCATCGGGACCCCGCGCAGAGATGTATTGGGTGTCCCCCACCGAGCCGGTCCCTTTCGCGCCGGCGAATGCCGCGGTGGCCACATAGGAGATTCGCTGGCCATCTGGCGAGACGACCGTCCTTGGCCCAAACGAGCGGAGTCCACCGCCGTTCTTATCTACCGGGCTGACCATCTCCCAGGCACGGTTGTCGGGCAGGAACCCCTGGCCGGGGAACTCGCCGGCTTCGATCGCGCGGGGGGAGTTGGTCTTGAACGTATGCTCTGGGCCCGTCAGGGGCCCGGCGAGGTTCGAGGCGACAATCCGGTAGTGGTAGCGGGTGCCGGGCTGAAGGCCTGAGAGCGCCTGGCTGACCACGATGCTCGCGGCTCCCGCGTCGAGGCTCGCGTCTGGCGTTTTTTTCGCCCCCGCGAACCCACTCGCCTGGAAAGCAGCGTCATCGACGTACTCGAAGTGGTAAGTGGTAGCCGCTCCGTTGGGATTCAGTTCCGCGTTCAGCGTCGCGGCTTTCGCGCTCACTTCGGTGACGAAGGTGCCGGGGGCGGTGCCGAGCTGAGGAAGCGTCGGCGCCCCCGCAGTCGTGAAGCTCTGGTCTTGGCCCTGGTTCTGCCCTTCGGCGTTGGCTGAAACCAGGCGGAAGTGATATTCGGTGCCCGGGGCGAGGCCGGTAACGGGCGCGGCGACTTCGACTGCGCCGCCGGCGGCAGGGATGACGTCTCCGGAGAGGCAATCGACTTCGGTACCGTGGCCCGGTTCGCCGACGGCGTAGGGAGCGGTGTCGTATTCGAAGTGGCAATCGGTCGTGTCCAGACCGGCGGGGTCGACGGTGCCGCGAAGGGTCGCGGTTTGGTCGGTGACGTCGGTGGCTTCGCCGGTGCTCACGTCCGGAACCGTGATCAGCGACCCGAAGGTCGCGATGCGGTTGCCAGAAGACGCGTAGAGCTTTGCGTCGGTGGAGTCGACCGCGATCGCGGAGCTGCCGTTGACCTGGCCTTGGCCGAAGGTCGACACCGGCGAGCCAGAAGAGTCGTACTCGGTTATCCGATCGCCCTTGTCGACGTAGACGTGGTCGGTATTCGTGTCTACCGCTACGTCGGTCGCACCCGGTTCTTTGGGTTCGGCTTCAGGGTCATAGAGGGTCGAGGCGAGCTCGTAGTCGACAGCTCCTTTGCGATCGAAGCGCAGGACCTTGCCGTTGTTTGCGTTCCTCACGTAGAGGTCGCCGCTTGAGTCAAAGGCGATTCCGCAGGGGCCGCTCAGAGAGCTGTCGGCGATCTTGCCTTTGTAGGCGCCAGTGGAGTCGAAGATCCAGATGCGGTTGTTGTTCTGATCTGCGACGAAGAGGTTGCCGTTTGAATCGTCGATCGCGAGGCCACAAGGCGAGGAGAAGCCGGGGGCAGGAGTCTCATCTTCGCTTCCCGGTTGCGCCGCGGTGCCGTCGATCAGGCCTTCGGTGCCGAAGGTGGGGAGCGGTTCTCCGTTTGCCTTGAAGGCGGCGATGCGGTTGTTGTTGGTATCGGCGACGAAGAAGTCCCCGGAGGCATTTACGGTCACGTCTTGGGGTCCGTTGAACTGACCCACGCCGTTTCCGGGGACGCCGGCCTTGCAGGTGTTGCCGGTGGCGATCAGGCAGATCTCAGGGGCGTCTGCGCCCTGGGCGGTGGTGGCCACGGTGGCGCTCTGTGCACCGCCGGTGAGATTGGTCGGGTCGGCGCTCAATTCGCTTACGTCGGTGTCGGCTTTTGAGCCTTCGAACTCGACGTCATAGGGGCCTCCTGCCGGGCCGCTGACCGAGACGTTGCCGGCGCCGATCTGCGCGATCGCCTCGAGTGCCGATTGAAGTTCTGCAGCGCTTGCGTCAAAGGCGATCGCTGCGCTTGGTTCGCCTTCGTAGGAGAGGACGTAGGTGCCACCGGTTGCGTCGATCGTGAGGCTCTGGTGCTCGTTGGTGGGGACGTTGCCGGGGCCCGAGGCGATGACGCCCCAGCCCCCGGTCCCTTCGAATTCCCCGGAGGCTGAGAAGCCCTCGATCCGGTTTGAGCCGGAGTCGGCGACGTAGAGCTGGTGGGAGTTCGGGTCGGTGGCGATGCCCGCCAGTGATCCGAAGCCATCAGCGGGGGCTTCGACGTCGGTACCCGGTGCGTGGGTCTGCAGGGCGAGGGCCGTTGAGGCGAGGGCTATGAGCAGGGCGAGGGCGCCTGCCCCCACGAGCGCAAGGCGCCGCCGGGCGCCGTTGCCCTGGCGCTTGCTCGATCCCGAAGACGATGCCCTCGCGTGGCGTCTCACGTATCTCTCTCCTTGTCCCTTGAGCCCCTGCCTGCCGCCTCCCTTGGCGGCCCCTGCGTGGGGCTCGGTTTCCCTGTTTTGCTTCCCTGCCTCGCTTTGTTCGGCGAGGCCGCGTTTTAGAAAAGCAGATGTCTAGTCGAGAGTCAAGGAGAATTTTTTGAAGATAGTGAAGTATTTTCTAGAATACCCTGCGTCCTCGTTGGGAACGGGTGTGATTTAGCTCTAGGAGCGGCTTTCAGCACAGCTCGGCAGCGAGCTTCCTGGCTCCCTCGGGACCGATGTACGGCGAGAGGACGAAGTCCAATAAGTCGGGCAGCAGGTCTTCGAGCGAGTCGGCCTGGCCAGTGAGGATCGAGCGAGAGACGAGCGCGATGAGGCCACCGAGCAGCGAGTCCTCGGTCGAGTCGGGCAGCTCCCCCTCGGCCTCGCCGCGCTCGAGGCGGCCGGGCTTTAACGCCTCCGACTTGTCGATCACGACGTCGCGGAAGCGGGTCGCGATGACGGGCGTGGCGGTGACCGGCTCGACCACACAGAGACGCGCGAGGTCGGGCTCTTCGGTGAAGAAGCGGAGCGCGGCGCGTAGCGCGGCGACCACCTGGTGCGGCCAGTCGGGCTCCTCTCGAACCGCCCCCGCCACCAGGTCCTCGAGGTGCGTGACGACGGTGTCGAACACCTCGAGGAAGCATTCCTCCTTGCTCTCGAAGAGCTCGTAGAAGGCGCGGCTCGACACCGACGCCGCCTTGACGATCTGGGTGATCGTCGTCGCCCGGTACCCGTTCGCGGCGACCGCCTGCGCGATGCCGGCCAAGAGCCGCTCGCGCTGCGATTCCATGACCTGCTCGCGGGAGAGTCCGTGGTGCCCGCCCGGCAGGGGACCGAGCTCGGCGCGATCCGCCTGCCCTCGATCAGCCCGCTGCGCTGCCACAGGTCAAGCGTAGTCAGGACCCCGTCGAGGCGGCCTCCTCCTCCGCGGGCCTGGCCTCCTCCGCCCACTCGGCCCACTTCGCCGCTTCCCGCTCACCCACGTAAGGACGCAGGACGAAGACGACGGCGTCGGGCAGCAACGACTCGATCCGATCGATCTCGCCGACGATGAGGCGCTGATAGGCCGACCACAGCAGCCCGCCCGCGAGCGTGTCCTCGAGAGTCGGCGGCAGGTCGTTGGCGTTGGGGACGAGCTCTCGACCCTGGCGCAGCAGCGGCGTCAGCCCGCTCATCGCTTGCTGGTAGCGGTCGATCATCACCGGCCCGACCGTCGGAGCGTCGACTATCGAGGCGCGGGCGATCAACGGGTCGGCGAGGAATACGTCGAAGAGCGCCCGCAGGGCGGCGGCAACCTGCTGCGCCCAGGGCGCGCCGCTCACGCGCTCACGCTCGGCTGCCTCCTCCATACGTTCGCGGGCTTGCGCCATCACGGTTTCGAAGAGCTCGATGAAGCACTCCTCCTTGTTGGAGAAGTGGCTATAGAAGGTCTTGAAGCTGACCCGGGCGTGCTTGACGATCAGCTCGACCGTGACCGCGTGGTAGCCGCGTTCGGCGACCAGCTCGCCAGTCGCGCGCAGAATGCGCTGGCGCTGATCCTCTTTGACCGTCGCGCGAGTGACACCGAACGGCATGGAACTTCGCGATGCTCGACCCGGTAACGCCCGCATGGGCTGAGAATACTCCGGGTCGGGGCTTTCACCGAGACGCGCTGGTCTGCGGAGAAGCACCGAGTCGTTTACTTACTGGCGACCCGCTTCGCCTCGGCGGCGCCCACGTATGGCGTCAGGGCCAACTCGACCAGCTGCGGCGCCAGCTCGGGCAGCCGCTTCGCTTCGCCGTTGGCGATGCGGCTGGAGACGATCGCGGTGAGCGCGCCGACCACCGATTTCTCGGTCAGCTCCGGCAGCGCGGCAGCTTCCTCGTTGAGCGCCCGGCCGCGGCTGAGCAGGGCCGCCAGGTGCTCGGCGGAGGTGAGCACCCGCTGCGCCATCTCGACTCCGGCCGAGAGCGCGTCCAAGGTGAGCAGGCCGATCTGCGCCGGCTCCGCGGCGGCGTAGTCGAGTGCCGCCTCGATCACCGACCTGACCTTGAAGGGCCACTCCGAGGCCGCGTTGCAGGCGCGGAAGACGAGGCCGAGGAAGCGTTCGAAGATGGCCTCGTGGGCGACGAGGACCGCTTCCTCCGCGTTCTCGAAGTTCGCGTAGAAAGTGGCTCGCGAGACTCCCGCCGCCGCGATCACGTGCCCGACCGTGAGGTTGCGGTAGCCGTGCTCGGCGATCGCGGTGGCGACGCCGGCGATCAGCCTGTCGCGCTGGTGCTGCTCCGTGACCTCCCGCGGCAGTCGATGGCGTCCCCGCGGCATCTCCCAGCTCGGCTCGAGGGCCTGAGCTTGAGTGGCGCGTGAGCGTGGCGGTGTCATGAGGTCCTAGGCGAGATGAAGTCGACGGAAACCAAATGAAAGTGCAACATTTTTTAGAAATATAGCTGTCTTTCCGCCGCCTTGCAAGAAAACACCTGTGATCGGATCGCCGGCGAGAAACCCGCCAGCCGCGGCGCCAGGCGTCGCGTCACCCCGCGCATGGGGAGAATCAGGCCATGGCCACCCGCCCAGACGAACCCGCAATCGCGGTCGCCGCACTGCGCCGCGACTACGGCGAGCTCCCAGCGCTCGACGGGGTCGGCTTCGAGCTGGGGGTTGGCGAGTCGCTCGTCGTGCTGGGACCGAACGGCGCCGGCAAGACGACCCTGCTGCGCATCCTCGCGACGCTGCTGCGACCGGGGGGCGGTGAGGTACGCGTGCTGGGCGCGCGCCTGCCCGGGGAGGCATGGAAGGTGCGAGGGCGGATCGGCTTCCTCGGCCACGACGCGCTGCTCTACCGCGATCTGAGCGGCCGCGAGAACCTGCGCTTCCACGCCAAGCTGCACGGGTTGCGCGGCGTCGACGCCGAGACCCGGATCGATGCTCTGCTCGCTGCCGTCGGAATGGAGCGCCGCGCCGAGCAGCACGTCGCCGAGCTCTCGGCGGGGATGCGCCAGCGCCTCGCGATCTGTCGCTGCGTCCTGCACGAGCCGGAGCTGCTGCTGCTCGACGAGCCCGACTCGAACCTCGACGCCGAGGGCCGCGAGCTGGCCCGCGAGCTGATCGGCCCCGGCGAGGGGCGTACCCGCGTCCTCGTCACCCACGACCCCGAGCGAGCGCTGCCCGACGCCGACCAGGTGCTGCGGCTCGGCGCCGGCGGCAGGGTGGCCGTCGCGTGACCCCCACGCGCCTCGCCTTCGCGGCGATCCTCGGCAAGGACCTGCGGGCCGAGCTGCGCACCCTGCAGTCGCTGCCGGCGATGGCGCTCTTCGCGGTCACCACCTTCGTCATCTTCCGCTTCGGCCTCGATCGCACCAGCCTCTCCGGCAACCTCGCCGCCGGGGTGCTCTGGGTGACCGTGCTCTTCGCCGCGATCCTCGGCATCAACCGGCTCTTCGTCAGCGAGCGCGAGGAGGGCGGCTTCGACGCGATCCGCCTCGCGCCGATCGACCGCAGCGCCCTCTTCGCCGCCAAGGCGTCGGCGCTGCTCGTCTACCTGCTGGCGCTGGAGCTGATCGTCGTCCCCGTCTTCGCCGTCTTCTTCCTCGACTCGGCAGCGGCCCTGCCACCGCTTGCCCTGGTCCTCCTGCTCGCCGACCTCGGGCTCGCCGCGACCGGCACGCTGATCTCCTCGATGGCGGTCAACTCGCGGGCGCGCGACCTGCTCGCCCCGCTCGTCCTGCTGCCCCTCGTGGTGCCGCTCTCGATCGCCGCCACGGGCGCGATCGAGCCACTGCTGGCACTGGGCGGTCCCGGTTACCACCGCTTCGGCACCTGGCTCGCGACGCTCGGCCTATACGATTTGATCTTCCTCCTGGTCGGATACGCGGTGTTCGACTTCCTGCTGGAGGACTGAGGCGCGCGGTCGAGCTTTCGGCCGCTACGCGAATCAAACCTCTACCGCGCCACGAGCATGTACGGCAAAGGCCTGAGACCACTCTCGATCGCGACCGTCGCGGCAATCGTCGTGTCGCTCTCGTTGGTTTTCTTCTACGCGCCGCTCGACGGCGACCAGGGCTTCATCCAGAAGATCTTCTACCTGCACGTGCCGCTGGCGATCGTGGCGCTGGTCGGGTTCGTCGTCGGCGGCATCTTCGCGATCGCGCACCTGCGCAGCGGCAACTCGCGCTGGGACGCCTACTCCTACGTCTCGATCCACATGTCGGTGATCTTCGGCGTCGCGGTGCTGATCACCGGCTCGATCTGGGCCAAGGCCTCCTGGGGGCACTGGTGGGTCTGGGACGAGCCGACGCTGGTCAGCTTCCTGATCGTCTTTTTGATGTACGCGACCTACTACCCGTTCCGCTACGCGATCGAGGACCGCGACCAGCAGGCGCGCTACGCCTCGGTCTTCGCGATCGTGGCCGGCGCCTTTGTGCCACTCAACTTCATGGCGGTGCGGATGGCGCAGAGCCTCGTCCACCCGCGCGTCTTCGCCACGACCAACGGCGGCCTGCCCGGCTCGATGATGCTGACCTTCCTCGTCAGCCTGCTGGCGATCGGCCTGCTCTGGGTGACCCTGGTCAAGTTCGAGCTGACCGCGAAGAGCGCCTCGGGCCAGGTAAAGCGGCTGCGCCGCGCCCTCGACGCGCCGGCTCCGGGCGGGCGCTCGCGTGTCGCCCCGGAGGTGAGCTAGTGCTTGCCCTGCTCCTTGCCGCAACCCCCGCGCTGCCGCTCGACGAGGCAGGCAAGTACGTCGCCGGCGCCTACGTCGTCTTCCTCGCCCTGATCGTCGTCTACGTGGCGATCATGGCGGCCAAACTGCAGCGGATCGAGCGCGAGCTCGGCGAGCTGGCCACGTTTGCTGAGGCACGTGCCGGTGCCGACCAAGCCGCCCCCGGACGCGGGAGTGAGACGCCATCCATATCTGATTCTTTGGCGTCTCACGGAAGCAGAGGAGGCGGCGCCTGATGTCTGAGCTGCTTGCGTTGGGCGTCTCGCACAAGACGGCGCCGCTCGACCTGCGCGAGCGACTCTCGCTGACCGAGGGCCGTGCCGTCGGGGCGCTGCACGAGCTGACCGCCGTGGAGGGCATCCACGAGGCGGCGGCGATCTCCACCTGCAACCGGACCGAGCTCTACCTGATCGTCTCCGACACGGTCGAAGCCGAGTCGACGGCGCTGGGCGTGCTGACCCGACAGGCGGAGATCCGCCCGACCGAGCTGCTTGGCCACCTCTACTCGCTGCGCTCCGGCGATGCCGCCCGGCATCTGTTCAAGGTCACGGCCGGACTCGACTCGATGATCGTCGGCGAGGCCGAGATCCAGGGGCAGGTCAAACGCGCCTACGAGCTGGCGCTGGTCGAGGGGGCGACCGGGCCGATCCTCAACCGGCTCTTCCGCGGCGCCCTAGCCGCCGGCGGCCGGGTTCGCGAGGAGACCGCGGTCGGCGAGAAGGGCGTCTCGATCCCCTCGGTGGCGGTGGAGCTGGCGCGGCGCACGCTCGGCGACCTCGGTAAGCGGCGGGTGCTGGTGATCGGCGCCGGCGAGACGGCCGAGCTGGTCGCCAAGGCGTTGGTCGCCCGTGGCGCCGCCAGCGTATTCGTCGCCAACCGCCACTACGACCGCGCGATCGGCCTGGCCCAGCGCTTCCACGGAGAGGCAGTCCGCTTCGAGGACCTGCCCGACCAGCTACAGGCCGCCGACATCGTCGTCTCCGCGACCAACTCCCCCCACCACATCGTCGAGCGTGACGGCCTCGCCCAGGTGATGGAAACACGTTCGGGGCGGCCCCTGCTCCTGGTCGACATCGCGGTGCCGCGCGACATCGAACCCGAGTGCCGCGAAGTCGAGGGGGTCAGCCTCTACGACATCGACGACGTGCAGCAGATCGTCGAGCGCAACGCCAGCGGTCGTGAGGGTGAGGCGAGGCGCGCGGAGCCGATCCTCGCCGCCGAGCTCGACCGCTTCGGACGCTGGCTCGCCTCGCTGGAGGTGGTGCCGACGATCGCCTCATTGCGCGAGCGCGCCGACGAGATCGTCGAGCGCGTGCTGGCCGAGAACGACGGCCGCTGGGAGAGCCTCGGCGAGGCCGACCGCAAACGGCTCACGGCGATGGCGAAGGCGATCGCCTCGCGCCTCCTGCACGAGCCGACTCTGCGGATGAAGCGCTCGGCGGGCAGCGACGAGGCGTATGTGTACGTGAGCGCGCTGCGTGAGTTGTTCGGGTTGGACGTGGAGATGGAGCCGGAAGGGGAGGGCGAAGGGACGGTTACCGAGTTGCGAAGGGCCTATCCCGGCAGGGATTCCACTTAACTTTTTGGTGATTGCTCGCGATCCTCCGCGGATCGCCACACCCAAAAAGTACAAGACGTTCCATCCCTACCGGGATAGGCCCTTCAAATCCCACACCCTTCTGTCAAATGATTCGGATCGCTACTCGTAACAGTGCACTGGCAAAGGCTCAGGCTGGGCAGGTCGCCGCGTTGTTGGGGGGAGCTGAGTTGATCGAGGTTTCCTCCGACGGCGAGGTTGGCGACAAGGCGCGCTTTGTGCGGGGGGTTGAGCGAGCGTTGCTTGAAGGGGAAGCGGAGATCGGGGTGCATTCGGCTAAGGACCTGCCGGCCGATATGCCTGAGGGGTTGGTGATCGCGGCGGTGCCGGTGCGGGAGGATCCTGCCGATGTGTGGATCGGCGCCAGCAACTCTCTTGACGACGTGGCGGAAGGTGCTCGAGTCGGCACCGCCAGTCTCCGTCGGCAGGCGCAGCTCTTGGCGGCACGGCCCGACTTGGAGGTGAGCGAGCTGCGCGGCAATGTCGACACGCGGCTACGCAAGCTCGCGGAGGGAGACCTCGACGGGATCGTGCTTGCCGCCGCCGGCCTCAAGCGACTGGGACGCGAGGGCGAGGTTTCCTTTGCACTGCCAGCCGGGTCGATGGTTCCGGCGGCCGGCCAGGGTGCGCTGGTCCTGCAGGCGCGCGGGGACGACGCCGACGCGGTCGAAACTGCCGCGGCTGTCGGCGACGAGACCGCCCTGCGTGAGCTGACCGCGGAGCGCGCCGTGGTTGCCCTGCTCGACGCGACCTGCGCCACGCCGATCGGCGTCCACGCCCAAATCGATGGCGGGAGACTGACGATCGAGGCCTTCGTCGGCCTCCCCGACGGCAGCGAGTGGATCCGCGACCAAGTCGAGGGTGCACCCGGAGAGCCGGCAGCGGCCGGAGCTCTCCTCGCCGAGCGTCTGCTGAGCGCGGGCGCCCGCGACGTCCTCGACCGCGCCGAGGCGCTCGCGTGAGCGCATCCGACTTTCACCCCACCAGAGGGGGGTCGATGTCGGATGCGCGTTCGGGCGTCGTCTATCTCGTCGGCGCCGGCCCGGGAGATCCCGGCCTGATGACGGCACGCTCGCTGGAGCTGATCGCAACGGCCGACGCGATCTTCCACGACCGCCTGATCCCTCCGGGCACGCTCGCCGGCGCCCGCGAGGACGCCGAGCTGATCTACGTCGGCAAGGCACCCGGAAAGCCCTCCGTCCCCCAGGACGAGATCGGCGAGCGGCTGATCGAGGCGGCGCGGGCGGGAAAGAGCGTGGTGCGACTGAAGGGCGGGGACCCGTTTGTCTTCGGCCGTGGCGGCGAGGAGGGAGAAGCTCTGCGCGAGGCCGGCGTCGAGTTCGAGGTCGTTCCGGGAGTGACGGCCGGGGTCGCGGCAAGCGCTTACGCCGGCATTCCGGTGACCCATCGCGACGACGCCTCGGCGGTCGCTTTCGTCACCGGCCACGAGGATCCAGAGAAGTCAGAGACAGCGCTCGATTGGGGGGCGCTCGCCAGCTTCCCCGGCACGCTCGTCTTCTACATGGGAGTCAAACGGCTGGGCGACAACGCCGCCGCCCTGATCGCCGCGGGTCGCGACGCCAACGAGCCCGCCGCCGCGGTCGAACGCGGCACGATGGATGGGCAGCGCACCGTCGTCGCGACCTTGGGAACTCTGGCTGACACGGTCGAGCGTGAGGGAATCGGCGCACCGGCGCTGATCGTCGTCGGCGAGGTGGTCGAGCGGCGCAAGACGCTCGCCTGGCTCGAGCGTCGGCCGCTGCACGGCAGACGCATCGTCGTCACCCGCGCCCGGGCCCAGGCCAGTGGTCTCGCCGCGACCCTGCGCGATCTCGGCGCCGAGATCATCGAGCTGCCGGCGATCCGGATCGAGCCGGCGATCGACAGCGACGAGGTGCGGAGCGCCATCGAGCGGATCGGCGAGTACTCGCTGCTCTGCCTGACCAGCCCCAACGGCGTGCGGCTGCTCTTCAAGGCGATAGACAGGGCCGGCCTCGATACGCGGGCGCTGGCCGGAGTGACTGTCGCTGCGATCGGCCCGGGAACCGCGCGCGCTCTGGCCAAACGGGGGGTCGCCGCGGACATCGTCCCGGAGCGTTACGTCGCGGAGTCGCTGGTCGAGTCGCTGGAGACGGTCGAGGTCGAGGGCAAGCGAGCGCTCGTCGCGCGCGCCGCCGATGCGCGTGACGTGATCCCGGAATGGCTCGGCGACCGCGGCGCACAAGTCGACGTCGTCGCCCTCTACGAGACGGTGCGCGAGTCGCCCGACCCGGCGGCGGTCGAGGCTGCGCGGGCCGCCGACTACGTCACCTTCACCTCCTCCTCGACGGTGCGCAACCTGACCGAGGCCCTCGGCGATCGCTTTCCGAAGCAGGCTCGCATCGTCTCGATCGGCCCGGTGACCAGCGAGGCGGCACGCGACGCCGGCCTCGAGGTCCACATCGAAGCCGAGCGCCACGACGTCGACGGCTTGGTCGCGGCCCTGCTCGCCGACGCCGCCGGATAATGAAGCCTTGTGTCCCTTATAGGGGGTGCAAAGCTTCATGATGCGGGGGGTGGCGAGCTTCGGAACGCCGCATAGGCACTTTCGGCTCACCGATTCGACCAACGCCCGCGCCCGCGAGCTGGTCGAGGCCGACGCCCCGCACGGCACCGTCGTCACCGCCGCCGAGCAGACCGCCGGCCGCGGCCGCCAAGGCCGCACCTGGACCGCGCCTCGTGGCAAAGCCCTCCTCTACTCGGCAATCCTGCGCCCGCTCGACGAGCGTCACCTGCTCCTACCGCTCTCGGTCCCCCTCGCCGCCTGCGAAGCGGCCGAAGAGCTTGAGCCCGGCGTCAACTGCCAGGTCAAGTGGCCCAACGACATTTGGGTCGAAGGCCGCAAGCTGGCGGGCGTACTCATAGAGGCCAAGCCCCAGGACGGCTGGGCGGTAATCGGCATAGGCCTGAACCTCTCAATCTCCCCCGACGAGTTCCCCCCCGACCTCCGCGCAACGGCAGTCTCGCTCTTCGACCCGAGCATGGGGAGTCGGGGGGAGGTCCGGGAAGTGCCTCGCAAAGCGGCGCACCGGCGAGAGACCCCAGCGGCGAAGCCGCTCCAACATAGTGAGCGAAGCGTCAGCGAAGCGAACCCAGGCACCTTCCCGGACCTCCCCCCGACTCCCCTCACCGCAACCGAAGTCCTAAACCGTCACCTCGCCAGCTGGGTCGAGGCGAAGCCGAAGGAAATCCTCGCCGAGTGGCGCTCCCGCGACGCCCTGCGCGGTCACAAGATCTCCTGGGACGGCGGCTCCGGCGTCGCCGACGGGATCGAGGACTCGGGCGACCTAGTCGTCGTCGCTGCCGGCGGCGACCGCGTCGTCCTCGGCGCCGGCGAGGTCCACCTGCGGCTCTGAGTCGGGCGCCGCGCCGTTCCCGCCGCTGCTTTTCCTCGCCCGCCGCGCGCGCTGCCTGGCCGGTTTCGCGCCATTCTCGCCCTCGCTCCCACCCGCTTGGCCCTTTTTGCGTTTGCGACGCCGCTTGCCGCCTTTGGGGAAGTTGCGCAGCAGTTCGCGCGCGGTCGCCGAGGGTTTGCGAGCCATGCGCATCCGGGCGCCGCGCAGCACCTCCTCCCCTTCCGGGGTATGCGAGACAGCGCCGGCGAGCAACGACACCGAGAGACGGCGGTCCTGTTTGCGCGCCGCGTGGACGAGTCGACGGGCGTTGCGCCCGTGCGCGCGGCCGGAGGAGTTGACGAGCAGGCCGAGCAGCCGCTTCGTCTCCGGCCAGCGCTGCACGGCGTACTCTTCGTGCAGTTCCGGGGTGTAGGAGGCGAGTCGCCAAACCCAGGCCTGGGCCTGGTCGCGGCGGCCGATCCGTTTGTCGACCAGCGCCTGCAGCAGGGTTTTAGTCCCCGCCCGCTTGTCGTCGCGGCTCCAGGTGCCGACGATGTCGATCGCGTCGTCGAAGGCGTCGGGGTCGCGCAGGTCGGCGATCTCGGCCAGCGCTTTCAGCCGCAGCTGCGAGTTGCGATTGCGCTGCACGCAGGTGAGCAGGAAGCGGCGGCGCAGCTCTTTGGTCTTGTCGTTCTGCAGCATCGAGCGGGCGCGTCGCCAGTTCTGCGGGTTGACACGCGCCCCGGCCAGCGCCGCCCAGGCATGCTGCTCGGGGTAGTCGAGGTTCTCGACCGCAATCCGCCAGAGCTCGCGTTCGAGCACCTGCGTGCGACGTTCGGAGTCGTCGGAGACGGGCACGATGCGCCGCTCGACCCGCACCCTCCGGCCGCGGCCGCGCCGCACCGGGCCGACGACGATTGCGCCGCCGCGGTAGACGTCGCGGTCGAGCAGGCTGTGCAGCGTGACGATCGTCTCGTCGTGGGTCGTCGCCGGGTGGACGAAGTCGATGACGAGGCCGGCCTCCTTGCCGGGCGCCCGCCGGGTCACGCGGCCGACGCGCTGCTGGTAGATCCGCCGCGAGGCGGTCGGCGCCAGGTGCATGCAGATCGTCGCCCGCGGCGAGTTCCAGCCCTCGGCGAGCAGCATCGCGTTGCAGAGCACGTCGACCTCGCCGCGCTCGAAGGCGGCGAGGATCTCGGCCAGTTCCCGCTTCGGCGTCTCGCCGGAGACCGCGCGGGCGACGATGCCGGCGTTCTGCAGCGCTTTGGCGACGTTCTTGGCGTGCTGTACGCCGGCCGTGTAGAGGACGCCGGGCGTCTTCGAGAAGCGCGTCTTGTAGAGGTCGGCGATCGCCACGTTGAAGGGCTCCTGGTCGAGCAGCGCAGCGAGCTCCTCCTGGTCGAAGTCCTGGTCGACCTCGCCTTTGCGCAGCGGCACCTTGGCGATCGTCCGCACCCCCGGGCCGGGCGGGATGCGCATGCAGCGCAACGGCGCGATCACACCGCGGCGCGCCGCCTGGGCGAGGTCGAAGCGCGAGGTCTGGGTCGGAAAGAGGTCGGCGACGTGGCGGGCGATCAGCGCCCCGGTCGCGGTCATGCCGATGAAGACGGGGCCGGTCCAGGCGCGGATGCAGGCGCTGGTTTTCTCGCCGAGCGCGGTGTGCGCCTCGTCGCAGATCACGATCGAGTAGGCGTCGGAGACTTTCTTGTGGTTGCGGACGAACCACTGGTAGGTCTCGACCGTGACCGGGCCGTCGGGATCGTCGCGGTCGCCGAGCAGCGGCGGGCGCAGCCGCTCCTTGTAGCCACGGTCGGAGATCTCGCCGATGAACTGATCGACCAGGTTGCGACGGTGGGTGAGGATGAGCACGCCGCCGGTGCGGGTGGCGTCGATGAAGCCGACCGCGGCGACGGTCTTGCCGGCCCCGGTCGCGTGCTCGAACCAGAAGCGACGGGCGGCGCCGGGGTCGTCGGCGGCCTCGGCGACCGCCTCCTCGTCCTCGTCCTCGGCCGGCTCTTCCTCCCAGTCCTGGGGCTCCTCGTCGGGCGCGAGGTCCTCCGGCTCCTCGTCCTCCTCCTCATCGTCATCGGCCGAAGCGCCATTGCCCTCCCCCGCGGGCTCGGCGACCTCGACGGGGGCAGGTTCGCCGTCATTGGCGGCCGCCGTCTGCTGCTCGGACATCAGCTCGGTCAGCGTGCCGGAGAGCGCGTCGACCTGGTGGGGGTTGAGTTCGGCACCGTCGCGCAGCTTCGGCGGCTCGTCGGCAAGCAGCCGCTCCAGGCCGAGCAGCAGCGAGAAATCGCGGCGCCACTGGATCGAGGGCTCCTCCTGGCCTTCGTCAAGCTCCTTCAGCGCCGCATCGAGGGCGCGGCGACGGGCGGTGCCGGGAGCGAGCGCCTCGGGACCCTCGCCGTCAAGCAGCAGCGGCTCGCGGGCAAACGCCGCCGCCCGCTCTATGTCGGCGCCTGAAGGTACTGCCGCTGACGCGGCAACTTCGCTGGTCTTGGCCATGAAGGCTTGTGCGCTTTCGTTCCCGCAGCGACGCGGTGCGTGCCGTCGGGAGACTTAGACGAGGATGCCGGGAGGTCGGCTCTTCCTTCCCCCCAGCGCACTCGAGCGGCTCGCATACGGCGAACCGGACTCACCTATTGTAAACAGGGAACCCGGATGAGTGACTTCAAAGTCCACCCGTACCTGTTCGTGCTCGTATTCGTGGCGCTGGCAATCGCCGGCTGCGGGTCCGCCCAGGGTGGTGACTACGGCGGGCAGCACCCCGACTACAAGACCGCGTTGGCCGGCTCGCCGGCCCCGCTCGCGGCCCTGCACCGCCAGGCCGACCAGCTGCTGCCCGGCGGCAAGGACGCCTACGAAGGACGGATCGCGGCGCTGCACGGCTACCCCGCCGTGGTCAACGTCTGGGCCTCCTGGTGCGGGCCCTGCCGCTTTGAGTTCTCCCACTTCCAGCAGGCCGCAGCGGACTTCGGGAAACGGGTCGCCTTCCTCGGTATCGATACGCAGGACTCCGACGACGCCGCGAGCACCTTTCTCGAAGAGGCCCCGGTGCCCTACCCCAGCTACACCGACCCGGGCAAAGACATCGGCAATGCGATCGGCGCCTCGCTCGGCCTCCCCGACACGGCCTTCTACGACCGCCACGGCAAGCTCGTCTACCTCAAACAAGGCCCCTACAGCGACGAAGCCGAGTTGCGCGCCGACATCGAACGCTACGCACTCCCCCGCACCGCCGAAAGCGGATAATCGAGCCATGGACCTCTTCGTCGCCGTCGCGCTGATCGGGGTCGGGCTGCTGCTGGCGGAGTTGCTGCTCTCGACCGGCGGGGTGCTGGCGGTCCTCGGCGCCGCCGGATTGATCGCCGGTGGAGTGCTCGCCCTCACCGCCGACGCCGACTCCAGCGCCAGCGACTGGGCGGGCCCGGCGCTGATCACCCTCGGGGTGCTCTCGATCGTCAGCTTCTACTTCGTCACCCGCAAGGTGCTCGCGGCCCACCGCGACCAGCCGGTCCGCGGCGGTCGCGAGGAGTTGATCGGCGCCAGCGCCGAGGTCCGCACCCCGCCCGACCCCGAGGGGCAGGTGGCGATCGCCGGGGCGATCTGGCGGGCGCGTCGAGTCGACGAGGGAGCGCCGCTGCGGCCGGGGGATAGAGTCACCGTAGAGGCGGTCGAAGGGCTTACCCTCGTGGTCCGACCTGAGGAAGGAACAACCTGATGGCAGCGCTTGTGGTCTTGGCCGTACTGGTGATCTTCGTGGCGATCGTGCTCGGGTCCTCGGTGCGCGTCCTGCGCGAGTACGAGCGCGGCGTGATCTTCCGCCTCGGCCGGCTGATCGCGCAGAAGGGGCCTGGCCTGATCCTGCTGATCCCGATGATCGACCGGATGGTCAAGGTCGACCTGCGCACGGTGACGCTCAACATCCCGCCGCAGGAGGTGATCACCCGCGACAACGTCCCCGCCGGCGTCAACGCGGTCGCCTACTTCCGCGTGATCGACTCGCGCAAAGCGATCGTCGAGGTTGAAAACTATTTGCTCGCCACCTCGCAGATCTCGCAGACGGCGCTGCGCTCGGTGCTCGGCAAGGCCGAATTCGACCAGCTGCTCTCCGAGCGCGAGCGGCTCAACGAGGAGCTGCAGAAGATCATCGACGAGTCGACCGAGCCCTGGGGCGTCAAGGTGACCGCGGTCGAGATCAAGGACGTCGAGATCCCCGAACAGATGCAGCGGGCGATCGCCCGCCAGGCTGAGGCCGAGCGCGAGCGCCGCGCCAAGATCATCAACTCCGAGGGCGAGTACCAGGCGGCGCAGAAGCTCACCGACGCCGCCGACATCATCAGCACCAACCCGGCCTCGCTGCAGCTGCGCTACCTGCAGACGCTGCTCGAAATTGGCAGCAACCAGAACACGACGGTGGTCTTCCCACTGCCGATGGACATGCTCGAGCCATTCATCGGCCGTTCCGATCATGCTGCCGGGGGCAGCAAAGCCAAAGCCCCCAACCCTCCACCACCTCCGCCGCCGGCTCAGCCCGACACGGACGACCTCCCCCCCTCTCGGTCCTGAGCGCACCAGAGATACGCATCGACCAGCTCTCCGGGCTGCGGACGATCCTGGCGCCCGGTCGTGCCGACCGCCCGCACGGGTTCGGGCGAGCGGCAGGTGATGAGAGGGGCGCCGAGGGATGCCCCTTCTGCGAGGGCCACGAGGGAAAGACGCCGCCCGAGGTCTACGCGGTGCGGCCTGACGGTGGGGACCCGGACACTCCCGGCTGGACGAGCCGGGTGGTGCCGAATCTCTATCCCGCGCTGGGCGACGGCGAGGACGCGGACGCGGCGCCACGCAGCGGCGAGGCGGGCGCCTTCGCCAGCGCCGGCGACCCGCTGCTGGAGTCGAGGCGCGCCGGCGAGCCGGACCTCTTCGCCTCGCGCCCGGCGATCGGCGGCCATGAGGTCCTGATCAACGGACCCGACCACATCACCGCTACGGCGGAGCTGAGCGAGGGGCGCTTCCTCGGCGCGATCGCCACCTGGCGCGAGCGGATGCGCGCCCACGCCGACGCCGCCTACGTACAGCTCGTCGTCAACGAGGGCGCGGGGGCGGGTGCCTCCCTGCCCCACACTCACGCCCAGCTCTACGCGCTCTCGTTCGTTCCAGCCGCGGTCGCGCGTGAGCGCGAGCGTGCCGGCGCCTACAGCGAACGCACGGCGGGGGGCGGCCTGCTCAGCGACGTCCTGGTCGAGGAGGTGCGTCGCCGCGATCGGCTGGTCGCGATCGACGACGAGGCGGCGCTGATCTGCCCCTGGGCCTCGCGCTCGCCCTACGAGCTGCGGGTCGTGCCGCGCCGCGAGGCGGCGCGCTTCGAGGACGACACGGCGGGTGCCGCGATGATTCGCACCGCGATGCAGCTCCTCGCCAAGCGCTTCGACGGGCCGCCGGAGCTCAACCTCTGGGTGGCCACCGCGCCGCGCGGCGCCGAGCACTTCCACTGGCACGTCGACATCGCCCCCCGCCTGACGATCAAGGCCGGCTTCGAGCTCGGCACCGGGGTCGACATCAACATCTACCCTCCGGAGCGCGCGGCAGCCGACCTGCGCGAGTGCCTCTGATGCCACCGAACCCGCGACCGATTCCCCGCTTCATCGCCGACTCGACCCAGGAGGGGATCCCGCACGGGCGCTTCGCCGAGCGGCTGGTCGCCGAGTTCCGCACCGCCTGCGAGCAGATCGAGGACCTGCCGGATGGCACCGAGATCCCCGATGAGGTCGAGTGGTTCCCGGAGCGGGCCTGGGGAGGGCGGGTCTGGGTTCCCGCCACCGCGCGGACCGAGGGGCCGGAGGGCACGCTGGAGCTGTTCGGCCACGTCTCCTACGAGCTGCCGGAGGGCGGCGAGCCGGACGCCTTCTGCGCCACCGCCGACTTCACCGACGTGCTCGCCGAGAGCAATCCCGGCTGGAAGATCGACATCAACGACGACGTGATCGGCCAGTGGCGGGGTGAGAACGGCCGTGTGGGCGCCGTCACCCTCGTCTGGGGCCGCCCGCTCGTCCGCGGCGCCGTCGCCGCCAGCGCCGAGCTGGAGGCGGAGACGGTCGACCAGGAAGTGGTCTCCGACGAACGCTTCACGCTGATCGCCCTCGACGCGCTGAAGGGCTACGGCGACGACATCTTCCTCGAGGTCAAGCTCTGGAGCCGTCGCGCCCAGGAGCTGGCCAGCGAGAGCCTCTACGCCTGAGGCTCGCTCGGCTCCCCTAGCGCCTCGCGCAGCTGGCCGACCTGCCTACGCAGCTCCGACAGTTCCCGCTCGAGGCGCGCGAGCCGGTCCTCGGGCGGAGCCGACTGCTCAGATGTAGCCGTGGCCTCGGCCGGCGGCTCGTGACTCGGCGGCGGCTCATCTCCGCCGAGCAGCTGCAGGTACCTCTCCTCCTTCTGACCAGGCTGCCGCTCCAAGCGGGCAACCTGGCCTCGCTCGGCCAGTTTCTCCAGCGTCTCGTGCACGGAAGCGAGATCGGCGAAGTGGTGGAGACGATCGACCCGCTGCTTCAGCTCGCCCGGCGTTTGAACCCCGCGCAGCATCAGCACCGCCAGCAGCGACAACTCGGCATCGTCGAGACCGAGCGCCTCGTCGAGCAGGTGCCGGTACTTACGCGCACGACTGCCGGCGCCGCTGGCGAGCCGCGTCCATCCCCGCAGGGCAAGCCGCCGCAGCGCCTCGACCACCGTCGCCTCGTCATAGTCGACGACGGGATCCCGATTCGTAGCCTGGTTGCAGGCAAGCCGCAGCGCGCTCAACGACAGCGGGTAGGCGTCGGGCGTAGTCCGCTGCTTCTCCAGCAGGCAGCCCACCACCCTGATCTCCACCGCACCAGCGTCCACGGCCGCAATGCTATGTCCTGTCGATCCGGTGCCGAACCAAGGTTTATGCGCGATTGGCGGGGATTTAGGCAGCAGCTGCCTATTGGATTGCATTGTCGGCAGCTTGCTCCGCTACCTTGTCGCCATGGCATCTCGCGAGTTGATCAACAAAGCGGGGGTTGCGCTCGCCGAGGCGGCTGGTGCCAATTCCAAGGTCATCCTGTTCGGCTCCTACGCCCGTGGCGAGGAGAAACCCGACAGTGACTTCGATTTCTTGGTGATCGAGCCGGACGTGGAGGATCACTTTGGCGAGTCGGTGCGGCTAGCGAAGCTCGTCGGCGAGCTTGGCGTCCCTGCCGACGTGGTGGTCGCCAGCGAAGACCACGTGCGCGAATGGGGGGGGCTCCCGGGCACGATGATCCACGATGCCCTGTCGGAGGGGAAGATCGTTGGCGGCAGAGCCCCGTAGTAGCGACGACCTCGCCCAGCTGCTGATGGAGAAGGCGGCAGGCGACGAAAAGATTCTCTTTCGGCTTATCGACGAAGACGACATTCCTGACGATGGCCTTGGATTTCACGCCCAGCAAGCTGTCGAGAAGATGGTCAAGGCAGTTCTCGCGCATAACGACATTTCATTCGAGCGCACCCACAACATCGCCTATCTACTCACGCTGTTGGATGGGGCAAGCATTTCCAAGCCCGACAACGCGGTTGACCTTCCCAATCTGAGCCCGTGGGCAGCGGAGCTTCGCTATGCGCGTCAACCGGAGACCGTGCCCGACCGAACGGAAATGCGCTCGTTGGTCGAGCAGACCAAGGCATGGGCGAAAGCTCAGCTGGCTGGCCTCTACGATGAGCCAACCCGCCCCGATAGCTCAGCTGGATAGAGCGACTCCCTCCTAAGGAGTAGGCCGCTGGTTCGAATCCAGCTCGGGGCATTCTCTGGTTCCCATGCGAAGCAATGCAGTCAGGAACCTGGATAAACACGCAGCGAGAACATCTAGTCCCTCCCTGTGTGGGTTAGTTGTGCTCTGAGTGGTCACGCCGCTTGGCGTTGTGCTTGCTCGACTTGCGGCAGGTGCTCTTCAGAGCCGGCTTGAAGTCATAAGGCGTCCCGTTTTGGCCTTCGAACTCGGCATTTGCCTTCTGCGCTTTGGCGCAGAGGTCGGTCGAGTTGACGATCAGACCCTTCTTTTGGCCTTGCATCGTCAAGAGCACTTTGGAGAGCGGTGCGTCTGGGATCGCTTCGAAAGAAGCCCTGATGCCGCCGTTCTTGGAGTCGATCCTGCCGACCGCTTCGACGTCGACGACGCCGTGCAGGGAGAGCACCATGTCGGGCAGGTTGTGGCTGGAGGAGCGCAGGTAGACCGGGCCTTCGAGCGGTTCGTCGAGCAGCGGCGTGAAGGCTTTTACGTGGCCATAGATAGATCCGGCGGGACAGGCCTTGGCGGCGTACTGGACCCGGGTGCAGATCGTCCTTATGTGGCCCTGTTCGAGGAAGGCGCTGTGGGGAAGGGTGACGACGGTGCTCTTTGCGTTGGCATCGCCTGGTCTTGGTTTCAGTTCAGCTCTGAGCGCCGGGAACTGACCGCGTTTGGTGCCGCCGATCAGCTTCAGAGAGAGAGCCGGTTTGAAGCCGAGGCTGGCGCAGGAAGCCGCTTGGAAGCGATTCGATAGGGCCACCGGCAGGTCGTCGGCCGAGGAGAAGAGATCCAGGTTGGAGCCAAAGAGGGTCGCCGCGACCTGGGATGGATCGCAAGAGGTCGGGTTGATCGTGAAGTTGGGGCGATCTACGCCGACCCTGATTTCCCTTACCGAGAGAGGGATGCCTTGGAGGATGTGGGGGATCGGATCCGAGCGATCTCCGTCGACGTGGACTTCGGCGGTCCTCGGGTCAAGCGATAGCGCCACCCTGACGATCACGGTGCCGACGTCGAAGGGGCCGGCGACAGCGGGGGTGACCACGACAGCGCTCAGCGGAGCGCCGTTATAGGGGCCCGCCAGATACATCTGCCCCGGGACGTAGACCAGCGTCGAGCCGACTCCCGCTGCGGCAGTGATCTTGCCGATCTGGGAGTTGGCCGGGCAGCTCGGTGCTTCGCGCTCTTCGAGACCGGTCTTCTGCGAAGCAAGGGCGATCGCCGAGTCGGGACATTTGGTTACCCCGGCGATCTTGGCGCTGACCCCCGGAGGAAGAACGGCGCTGAACTTGGTCATGTCCTGTTCGCCGTCTTCTCTCAGTAGGCGCATCAGGAAGGGGGAGTAGGAGCCGGCGTTGTTGTTGAGGGTTCCGGCCGTAAAGGTGGGGTGGAAGGGCGGAACGCCTCCCGAGGGGCAGGGCCCGCCGTTCACTCCCCTGTCGATTTCGAAGGAGCTTTCGGTGGTTACGACTTTCGAAGGATCTGACCAGGGGGTGAATTCGCCCTTGGTCGTATACGTCCCGCAGGTACGGGGGGTGATCAGCGGAGCCCTCGGTCCCTCGCGGAAGTGGAACTCGAAGCTTTCGAAGGGCTGCTGGGGCAGATTGTCGAAAGTGGCGGTGATCTGACCCGTCTTGGAGTCGGGCTCCACTTTGCCGGGGATCTTCACCAAGACCCCGCGGTCGTGGTTTTGGATGACGATGTAGAGGGCCAGGAGGGAATTGGAGGGGTTCTCGTAGGGCTGGGCAATGTAGACGTTGCCCTCTAGGGCTTCTTGGAGCAGCGGGGTGTGAACTACGACCGAGCCGATCTTTGCCGTCGAGGGACAGCCCGGATCCTCGACGGTTGCCGCTGCGTATTGAGCGGGCGTGCAGACCCCAAGGCCCTCTGCCTGGGAGGGGTTCACCGTCATTCCCTCGGGCAGGGTCACCACCGCTTTCTTCAGGTGCGCCTGGGCGATGCCTTTGGGGTTCAGAAGGCCGTCGGTCGGGAACTTCAGGTTGACTTCAAGCCCAGAGGAGGAAGCGGCGCTTTTCTGCGCCGGCTGGGCGCCGAAGTCGGGGTTGAAGGGGACTTTGGCGCAGCCCGTCGTTCCCTGCCCCGGACCCGTTCCCTCCGGTGCGAAGGGCGCCAGGTGGTTGAAGGCGCTTGCCGTCGTGATCACGTTCGGTTCTTCCCAGGAGTTGGTGCGAAGTGGCCATTCCTCGCCTTGGCTTTCGTCTGCCGGGCAGGAGGTGGGGAGGGTTAGGAAAGGGATCGGCTGCATGCCGGCGGCGTGGGGTTGTTCGGGAGCATCCGGGCCGGTGCACGGGGCGTGGGAGGCGCTCCCGATCGAGCTTGCGAAGGTTTTGGCGCCGCGGTTGCAGCGTTCGGCGTCGTGAGCCGGATCTCCTGGCACCCCCCAGAAGGTGACGTCGGCGCCGTAAACACGCAATGCCTGGGCCACGTTGTGGGAGCCGACCGTGATCCGGTAGCCGCGCTCGGGCCCGGTCGAGGCGTCGAAGTAGACGAGCGTCTTGACGACGTTGAAGCCGAAGCGCCCGGCCAGGCCGCTCGGCGTGGCCATGTTGAAGAGCGGCGCGATCGTCTCTTTGTCGCCTTCGCCGCCGAAGCGCAGCCGCACCACCCCCACCTGGGAGTCGGTCGGACATTCGGAGAGGTATCCGAGAATTTCTGGGGTGGCGCCGCTCAGCTGCTGGGCGGTACAGGTCGGGATCGTCTTCGGGTTGCCGACCAGGCCGGCCGGCAGGTCGACGTCAGTGCTCTTGATGTCGCCGTCGGGTAGAGCGCTGCCGTGGTAGGTGGCGTTATCTGAGGGGTCTGGATGGTTGTTCCATTCGAAGTGGGTGACGACCGCGTAGGGATGGCCGCCCGCCTGGTGGTAGGCGCCTCCCGAGGGGGCGAGGTCGGCTTCGTCGCCCGCTTCAGGCGCTTTGGCGGCGATCTGCACGTCAAAGGAGGAGATCCCGTATTCGGCCTGGGCAGCGAGGGGAGCCAGTAGAGCAAGGCCGAGGATCAGGGCCAGGGCGAGGGTCGTCAGCTTGATCGTCTTGGCGCTCATTTGCCCGTCCTCCGGTTGTCGTTGGCCCTTCGCGCCTTGGAGCGCTTCACATGCCTCTTTTTGCGGTGCTTCTTTGCCCTGTGCTTCTTGGCTTTCTTTGCGACAGGGCTGGCCGGGCCGTTGAAACCGGCGCTGGCCGGGCTCTCGAGCGGCGGCACGCCGGGAGGCGCCTGACAGGCATCGCCCTGGCATTCGCCCGGAGGCAGGGCGTTCTGGGCGGCGATGTCACCGTCGACCCGCGCGTCATAGAGGTCGGAGAGGTTGTCTTGGTCGATCCGCACCAGCTGCTGGCGGGTCGTGAAGAAGGCGTCATGACCCGAGGGGCTCGCGGTCATGAACAGCGAGTTGCAGTTGCACTGCCCGCTCGAGAGCAGGCGCACTTCTTTCTTCGCCACGTCGTAGACGTAGGCGTCATAGCGTCCGTTGGAGTCCTGGGGGACCAGCGGGTCGGCCGAGCTGAAGAAGACGTGGCGCCCGTCGGCGGTGATCGGAGTGTTCACATAAGTATCGACTTCGCCGGTGACTCCGGCGTCGGCGAAGAGCCCGTTGAACTGCGAATCGCCATGCGACGGGTTGCCGGAGGGATCGCACGAGACGCAGACGAGCTCGTCGTCGTCGTAGCTATATAGGTAGATCTCGCTGCAGCTGAGGCTGTAGCAGTTGCCCGGGGCGGTCGTGGGGTCGTAGTCCGTCAGTTTTTCCCGCGAGGCGAAAAGGATCTGGCGGCCGCCGAGGGGCATCCGGGCCTGCTCCAAGAGCAGACTGAGGCCTTGCTCACCCACTCCCGGACCGGCATCTCCAAGTTTGGCCACCGTGCGCACCTCGCCGCCGTGCAACACATAGAGAGCCTCCGTACTGCCTTCCGTGCTGACCGCGTAGACGAACGAGCCATCGTCGCTCACTTTCACGACGTGTTGCGGTTCAAATCCAGCGGTTGGGATCAAGCTGAGGTGCTGCCCCGTGGGCGCGTTTGCCTCATAGCGATAGAGCGAGATCTTTGTGCCGTCCCGGTCGGCATCGAGAAGCTGCTCCCGGGAGAGGAAGAGGACTTCGTCCCCGCTGGGGCTCGCCCACTGGAACTCGGAGCGACCGGAGCCGGCGGGATCGGGGGTCGAGCGCTCCGAGGCGTCGATCTGCACCGTGGCGGTGCCGTCGATCCGTACGTAGAGGGACCCTTCGAAGCCTCCATCGGGAGTTTTTTTCAACCCGCCGCTGGAAACAGCGGTGAAGAAGGCGCGAGAGCCATCGTCGGAGACGGCGTGCGCCTGCGGGGTGGCGGTGCCCCCGGGGCCGTCCGCAGTCTTGTGAGCCCCGGCTCCGCCGACGGCTTCGCTTGCGATGCAGGGTGGGGTGCCGCAAGCGCTGTCGGGCAGGATCCCCGCGATGCGAAGGGTTCCGTTTTCCCATTCGTATAGCTTCCACGCCGTTCCCGAGGCATCCTCGGTGAGGTTGTCCGGGTCCTCGAAAAGGACGTGGCTGAAATCGGCGGAGGTATCGACCAGGACCACGTGGGGCGTGTTCTCGAAGGGCTGATCGCCCAAGGGGGTGACCGAGTCGCTCAGCAGCTGGAAGCTCGGCGTGGCGCCGCGCATGCCCGTGGCGAGGAGCAGGTTGGTCGCCCCTGCGACGTTCGGGGCGACGCCGGGGGTCGGCGCCAGGGAGCGGTAGACGCCGGTGTCGAGGTCGGGTGAGGATTCGCCGACGTAGGCGCTGGTGGCGTAGGCGCCGTTGCCCGGGGGCGATTTCCTGAGCGGCGTGATCGAGTGGGTGCTCCAGCCATCCGCTCCGCGCGAACTGAGATATTCGGCGCCCGTGGTAGGGAAGCCCTCGTTGCCGGCAAAGCTTGCGTAGGAGACGAAGCTGACCGCGTCGCCGGCGACAGCGGCGCGGGTGCGGAAGGTGAGGCTCGCGACATCGCCGCCATTCTTCTCAACCGGGCTGACCATCTCGTATGCCCGGCATTCGGGCAGCGAGGCAGATGCGCCTACCCGCTGGTTTTGACAGGCGGTGGGGACCGCCAGGGTGGTGAAGGTCGCATCGGGGCTTACCGCTTTGCCGGCGGGGCTCTCGGCGAGGATCCGGTAGTGGTAGGTGCTCGAGGGCGAGAGGCCCGAGATCGGGGCCTTCTCATAAACGAAACCGAAACCGGCGCCCGCATCCGCGTCTTTGCTCGCGGGAACCGAGGCGCAGGGGTTCGAGGCGCAATCGGCACTGCCCCACTGGAAGTAGTAGGTCGTCTGGGAGTTCTTCGGGTCGACCTTGCCGTTCAGCTGCGCCGAGCCCTGCAGGACGTGCGTCGCCTCGGTCACCTGCACCTCCGGCGTCGCCACGTCGGTGGTGAAGGAGGGGTTGGGAACTTCGGAGGTCGCTTCGCCACCGTCGTTTTTGGCGTGCAGCCGGACCGAGTAGCTGGTGTTGGGCTGCAGGCCCTCGAGCTCGGCTGAAACCGGCTGGGGCCCGGCTCCTTCGATCGGGCCCTGGTCATTCAGGGCGATCCATTTGACCCCGTCTGAGCTGTATTCGAAGCGGTAGATGGTTTCCTGGCCCGGGCCGGATCCCATCGGATCGACGGTTCCCGACAGGTGAGCCGACTCGGCGGTGTGGCTGGTGACCGTGTCGATCGTCACCGCAGGCGCGGTGAGGGACGGTTCGGCTGGCGTTTCGAAGCTGGTCGTGTCTTCGACCACCTGGTCGCCGTTTGCGTTGGCGGCGATCAGGCTGACTTCGTATTTGGTTTCCGGAGAAAGCCCCGCGGCATCGTCCGAGACTTCGTGGTCTGCCCCGTCGCCGGGGAGCTGGCGGTTGAAGTCGAAGGGGGGCAGTGCGGATTCGTGGAAGAGCCCCGGGCAACTCGGCGTGCACTGGAAACGGTAGGTCGTCTCGTAGCCTTCGCCCGAGCCGCCCGGGTTGACCGTCCCGGTGAGGTGGGCCGATTTGTAGGTGACCGAAGAAGGCATGTCGATCGTCGCGCTCGGCAAGGAGATCGGTTCGGCTTTGTCGTAGATGCGGACCTTGTTGGCGGGGTTGAGTCCGCTCTGGAAATTAGAGATGTAAACCCGACCCGTGCCAGCGTCTACCCCGACACCATTCGCTATATTCGGCGTCGGGATGAAGGAGAGCGGGTTGCCTTCTTCGTCGAGCTGGTAGACGCCGGACTGAGAGCCGAAACCGACCGACTTTTCGTACCGCAAGTAGAGGTCTCCACTCGCGGGGTCGACGGTGCCTACGCCGCGATCACCGCCTGGACCCAGAGCACCCACCCCGCTTGGGAGCGAGAGCGCGGTGCCCTGGCCGGTGGCGTCAACTGAGCCGCCGCCTCCGGGGAAGAGCGAGTAGGCATAGTGGGTGAAGGCGCTTCCCGCCACGTAGAGTCCACTCGCGGTAGCGAGCAGCGGTCCGCCGGCGTTGAAGATCTCCGAATCGAAGTTCGCCTCGGTGACCGGGTTGGCGGTCGGCACGTATTTGTCGACGTGGGTGGTCTCCCCGATGCTTCCGACATGGATGTTGTAACCGACGTAGACACTTCCTGCGGCATCGACAGCAACGCCCTTTGGGGCCACCGAACCGTTGGATCCGGTCGGCGGGTGATGTGGGTTGCCGGAGCCGTCGAGGGTGCCGAGGTGGACGCCATTTGGCGAGTAGACCTCGACCCTCCCGATGAGGGAGTTGCTGTTTTCCGCAATCCAGGCGACGTAGAGGTCGCCGGCGGTACCGCCCGCAGCGCCGGCCGGGGAGATTGCGATCCCGGTGATCAGTCCCTGATAGCCCGCGGGGAAAGGAACCGGGAGTTTGTTGGTTCCCGCCCCCGCCCCTTCGCTGAAGTTGTCGGGGATCCCGTCGCCGGTGAACCGGTAGACCCTTTTGGGCGTGCTGTCGACGACGTAGACGTCGTGGGAGATCTGATCGACGGCTATGGACGCGTGTTCGTTGAATTTCGTGTTTTCGGTGCCGTCGGGGCCGAACTGCGAGATGAACGGGTGGGCGTAGAAGGTGGCTGAGGCCCCCGGCGCGAGAAGGCAGACCATGACGAGGGCCCCGATGCAAGCGCAGGCGAAGCGCATGCCGAGAGCGGTCGACGACGATCTCATGGTTGGGCGCTCGGCTCGATTCATCTGGGTGCCTTTCTCGTTGCGGTTCATGTGCGTGCGGCCTGGCCACCCACCTGGCCGGAGGCCGCAGGCTCGGGGCGTCTATGCCGCCCGAGCCTGCGACTCCCCGAGGGTCGGTCGGGGCCTGAGGGGCCGTCACTGCCCATGGGCCCGACACTGCCTCTTCCGCTTCGGGAACCTGGGTGAAGAGCACGGCTCCGTACGGGCCGGTGTTTCCTTCGCCGCCGGCATCGGGGTTGCCCCACAAGCCAAATGAAAGCGGTGCGCCCGTGCCAAAGCTCGTCGTCAACGTCGACCCTTCGTACGCGCAGAGATTGTCTGGGGCGGCGAGCGGATTGGCTGCGCTGCCTTCGACACCCCCCACTTCGCACCCCTCTCCCACTTCTTCGTTTTCCACCATTTCCTTGGTAACGAGATGCGGGAAGACGAATTTCGAGAGGGGGATCGGAAACGAGACGGGCACCAGCACCGTTTCCCCGGCGGACGCCGCAAAGCCGGTCGTCCAGGTGCCCGTCTCCGTCTCACCGCTCGGCAGGGTGCCGCCGGCGGTCCAGGGCGAGCCCTCGGGGCCGGTTGCGCCGACAGCGCCCGGCGAGCCGCCCGGACCGGTAGCGCCTTTCGAGCCTGCCGGACCGGTAGCGCCTTTCAAGCCCGCCTGCCCCTGCGCGCCTTTCGCTCCCGTTGCACCGGCGTTGCCATTTGCCCCATTCGTGCCCTTGGGACCGGCTGCGCCAGCGGGGCCGACCGGGCCGGGGGATCCGGCGGGTCCTGCCAGGCCGGTCTTGCCGCGGGGACCACGCGGTCCGGGCTTCGCCGCCACTTTCTTGTACTGCTTGTAGCTGCCAGTCGACGCGGTGAGCGCCCAGGCGCCGCCGCCGAAGGCAAATACGAGAGCGACGACGGCCACCACCAAGCCGGCGGTGCCGAAGGGTTCTTTGAGTGAGCGGGCGGGGTGGCGGAAGCGTTTCATCGGTGTGGTTCCTTTCGGGTTGGTGTGCTGAAGGCGGAAGCAAGAAAGCTCATGCGATGGGGATGGCGTCGACGACGTAGATGTCGTGGGAGGACTGATCGACGGCTTGGAGCGCCAGGGCGTCGAGCTGGGCGCAGTCAACCCGGGTGCGCGGGTCGGTCGCCGACGGTGGCTTCGCATCAAGTTCCACGTATCCCTCTCCTCGTCCCGTGAGCCCTTGCCGGCCGTTTCCCTTGGCGGCCTCCCTGGCTCGGTTTGTCCCTGTCCCACGCCCGCCTAGACGAGCTGACAAAACTGTAAACAGAGACCTTTATAAAGTCAAGGACAACGTTTTTGATGAAAAGAGATATGTCTCGCAGGCATTAAAAGACCTGCAAAAAGGCGCATTCGTACGGGTACATAGCCGGTACACGAAGGCCGCGTGACCGGCCGGGATGAAATCGCCGACGCTTCGCGCCCAGCGGAAAATCAGCCGCGGTCGGGGCGATCCGGGTACAGCTCGTCGATCGTGACGAGGGCCCTGTAGGGGGCGGCCGCGGCGGCTTCGATCGCCTCGCCACCGCCCGCAAGGCGATCGACGACGGCGACCACGGAAACGGGCTCGAGGCCCTGCTCTTTGATCTTCTCGATTGCCTTCACGGTCGAGCCGCCGGTGGTAACCGTGTCCTCGACGACGAGCACCTTGTCACCCTCATCGACCGGCCCCTCGACCCAGCGCTGGAGGCCATGAGCCTTGCGCTCGCCGCGGACAAAGAAGCCGACGAGATCGTCGCCCGCGGGGACGGCAAGGGCAGCGCAAGACGGCGGGATTGCCGCGGTGGCCGGTCCGCCGACCGCGCTCGCCCCGGCCTCCAGCGCGGCCGCCGCGATCAGCTCACCCGCCGCCCTGAACCCCGGCGGCCGCAGCAGCGCCCGCCGCGCGTCGACGTAGTACTGGGCCGTCGCCCCACTCGCAAGCGTCACCTCGCCGATCACCAAGGAGTGCTCGCGCAGCTCGGCGACCAACGTGCGTTTGGCGGCCTCTAGGTCCGCCACGTCAGAAGACGAAGATCGGCTCGCCGTAGTGCAGCTGTTCGTAGATGCGCGGCTGGTCGGCAATGAAGGTGCGCACGCAGCCGTGGCTGGCGGCGTAGTTGGGCACTTCGGCGTAGCCGTGGACCGCGTAGCCGTTGTGCCAGTAGAAGGAGTAATACATGCCCTCCGAGTTGTAGCCGGGTTCCTGGCGGTAGAAGCTGTACTCGCCGGTGATCGTCGGGGTCGAGGGCTTGCCGGTCGAGACCGGGTAGATCGCGAACGGCTTGTCGTCCTTGGTGAGGACGAGCACCTGCTTGTCGAGCGGCACCTCGGCGTGTTCGCCGGCATCGGGATGCTTCACGTGGTAGCCGCCACGCCCGCCGAAGACCTGCTGGACGAGGCCCTTGCCGGCGTGTTCGTTGCGGGACATGCCGTTGACCTTGCGGTAGGCGAGCACCTCGCGACCGGTGCGGCCGTTGAAGCACTTGCCGCCGCCAGAGACGTAGCCAGCAATACATG
>CAWGQE010000001.1:0-4315 GCA_963824705.1 uncultured Solirubrobacterales bacterium | reverse complement strand
CTCGGCGCGCATCGGACGTTCGGCCAGACTGGTCAAATGAGGGGCCTGCTAGCCTCTCTCCGGAATGCGGGGGAAAGGGCGCCGATCGAAACCCCAGATGTTCACGGGGGTTCCTCTTTAAAATCGATATGTTTCGCGCCCAAACATGGCCCAACCCCTCCAGAATATGTCCTGCGTGGCCGTCATCGTCAGGCACGGGATCTCCCATGACTACGGGAGGAGTGCTGCGTCTAGGCAGGAAGCTGGCAAACTCAAGGTTTGTGCAAAATTTCCGATGTCTCGAAGAGGACTTGCTCAATGAACCCAGCTAGGACGACTCCTACTCGAAAAAATGCCGCCGTTGCACGGGCGGCCGTTGGTACCACACGCGTTGGCCTCCTCGGACGAGGCACCGTGGGCAGTGCATTTATCGACGAGTTGGATGCGACGGCCAACTCAATCGCACAGAGCCTTGGCAAGAAGCCGGTGATCTCGGGGATTCTGCGTCGTTCGGAAGGTGATTTCGACCAGATTCTTCAGGACTCTGACGTTGTCGTTGAGCTCATGGGAGGGCTGGATCCTGCTCGCTCATACGTAGAAAAAGCGTTGATTGCGAAACGCGATGTCGTAACCGCGAACAAGCAGCTAGTGGCGACGTACGGAGAAAATCTTGGACGTCTTGCTCAGGAGCATGACGTGCACTTTCGGTACGAGGCGGCAATTGCTGGAGCGGTACCCATCACTCCGGTCTTGAAGGGAAATCTCCTGGTGACGCACATTGACCGGGTGCTTGGGATCGTCAACGGCACGACGAACTTCGTGCTGGAGGAGATGGCGAAAACAAAAGCGACGTTTGAAGACGCTCTGTCACGTGCTCAAGAGCTGGGCTATGCAGAGCCAGATCCCACCGAGGACATTAACGGTAAAGATGCAGCAGCCAAGATGGCGATTCTTGCCAGGCTAGCTTTCGGTAGTCCAGTGGCGTTTCCGCAGGACGTTGAATATGGAGGTATCGAGAGCGTTGACCCGGACGATCTCCTCTACGCGAAGGAGTTCGGCCTGTCTCTGAAGTTGCTAGGGATCGCAGAGAGACGTGGATCGTCTTTAAGCGTGCGCGTCTTTCCTTGTTTCGTGAGCGATCAGCACCCGCTTGCCAACGTCCACGGTCCGTTCAATGCAGTGACCATCGACGCTCCGGCTGTCGAGCAGATAACAATGCTGGGTCCAGGTGCGGGTGCAAGGGCAACTGCGTCGATCGTGCTTAACGACGTTGTCGCAACTGTCGCTGGTGGGGCGCAGCCCGACTACTTTGCAGCGACGGAGAATCTCTCCGTCGATAATGCTGGCCAGCGATCTTGCTTCTACATTCACCTCATAGTGGCGGATGAGTCCGGGGTTCTTGCGGGGGTGGCAGAGGTTCTAGCTGAGCACGATGTTTCGATCGCGAGTGCTGTGCAGCGCGGTCTTGGTGATCAAGCTCGTCTAACGCTGGTCACCCACGAGTGCGATGAGGGTGGCTTTTGGGAAGCCCTGCTGGACCTATCTGAGCTGAGCTTCACGCGGTCTAACGCTCGCGCGATTCGGGTTCGCGAGCAGGCGTAGCAACAAGTTCGGTGGGGGTAAATTGCCCCTCTCGCTGATCGAGAGGTATCGAAATCGGCTCTCGCTCGAGCCCGGCGACCCGGTGGTGACGCTGAACGAGGGCTCGACGCCGTTGATCGAGGCGCCGCGGCTCTCGGAGCGGATCGGCGCCCGCGCCTACCTCAAGTTCGAGGGCGCCAACCCGACCGGCTCCTTCAAGGACCGGGGGATGACCGTTGCCGTCTCGCGGGCGAAGGGACGTGGGGCGGAGGCCGTGATCTGCGCCTCGACCGGCAACACCGCCGCCAGCGCCGCCGCCTACGCCGCGCGGGCGGGGATGCGTGGGGCGGTGATCGTGCCCGAGGGCAAGATCGCGATCGGCAAGCTCGCCCAGGCGCTGATGCACGGCGCCCGCGTCGTCGCCCTGCAGGGGAACTTCGACGACGCCCTGACGATCGTCCGCGAGATCGCCCAGAAGCACCCGGTCGAGCTCGTCAACTCGGTCAACCCGCACCGCATCGAAGGGCAGAAGACGGCGGCCTTCGAGGTCGTCGAGGACCTGGGGGAGATGCCGGGGGCGCTGGCGATCCCGGTCGGCAACGCCGGCAATGTCACCGCCTACTGGCGCGGCTTCCAGGAGCTGGGTGACCTCAACCCCGACAAGGCAGGGGCCACTGGCTCGAGCCCACTTCCAGTCCTCTACGGCTTCCAGGCCGAGGGCGCGGCGCCGCTGGTGATCGGCTCCCCCGTGGCCGAACCGGAGACCGTCGCCTCGGCGATCCGGATCGGCAATCCCGCTCGCTGGGAGGAGGCGATGACCGCCTTCACCACCTCGCGCGGCCGCGTCGCCGCCGTCTCCGACGAGCAGATCCTCAACGCCTACCACTGGCTCGCCGACACCGAAGGCGTCTTCTGCGAGCCCGCCTCGGCGTCATCCGTGGCCGGCCTGCTCGCCCACGGCCTGCCGGTCGTCGAGGGTGCCGCGACCCCGGAGTCGGTCGTCTGCGTGCTCACCGGCCACGGCCTCAAGGACCCCGACACCGCCCTCGGCAAAGCCCCCGCGGTGATCAACTGCGCCAACGACCTCAGCGCCGTCGAGCGGGCCGTCTTCGATTGACCGTCCGGCACCGACTCGTCCGCGTTCCCGCCTCCTCGGCCAATCTCGGCCCCGGTTACGACGCGATGGCGGCGGCGGTGGCACTGCACCTCGAGCTGGAGGTGGAGGAGACCGGCGAGTTCTCGCTCGACCCGGGTGGGCTCGACGTCTCGACCGGGCGCGACAACCTGGTCGTGCGGGCCTTCGAGAGCCTGCACTCCGCCGACGGCATCGCCTTCCGGCTGCGCAGTGAGATCCCGCTCGCGCGCGGCCTCGGCTCCAGCGCCGCCGCGATCGTCGCCGGCCTCTTCGCCGCCGACCACCTCTTCGAGCTGGCGCTGAGCCGCGAGCAGATGCTGGTCAAGGCGAGCGAGCTGGAGGGCCACCCGGACAACGTCGCCGCGGCGATCTACGGCGGCTTCGTGATCTGCGGGACCGGGGACGGGGGGGAGCCGCTGGCCGCCCGCTTCAATCCTCCGGAGGAACTCGAGGGAATCGCCGTGATCCCGCCGGAGGAGGTCTCGACCAAGCTCGCCCGTGAGGCCATTCCCGCCGAGGTGCCGCTTGCCGACGCCGTCGCCAACGTCTCCGCCGCCGCGCAGCTGGTGCTCGGCCTGCAGACCGCCGACCTCGCCCTGGTCGGCCGCGGCCTCGCCGACGCGATCCACCAGCCGCGCCGACGCGAC
This sequence comes from uncultured Solirubrobacterales bacterium, assembly GCA_963824705.1. Classification (GTDB taxonomy): domain Bacteria; phylum Actinomycetota; class Thermoleophilia; order Solirubrobacterales; family 70-9; genus VRUE01. The sequence goes on along the minus strand of CAWGQE010000001.1, from coordinate 973 downwards.
CTCTACCCACGCTCGATGGAGATCGTCGATGCCGCCGCCGAGCTGGGGGCGCTGGGGGCGACGATCTCCGGCGCCGGTCCCACCGTGCTGGTCTGGACCACCTGGCAGGAAGCCGGCAACGTCGCCGCCGCCCTCGAGGACCGCTGTGCCGGCTGGGCCGAGGTCCGGCGCCTGCCGTTCACCCCCCAGGGCGCCGACGTCCCCGAGCTCTGAGCTGGCTGAGGATCGTCGGCCCGGCTGAACAGCCGTCCGCCCCGCCGCGGACGCGGCTAGGATCGCGCCATGCCAAGCCAGCCGAAGTTCAAATGGATCGCGGTGTTCGCAGCCGCAGCCGCGCTGCTCGCGCTTCCCGCCGCCGCCCAGGCGACGCTCGCTTTCACGCGAAACCCCCTGCACCCGGTCGTCTACGCCGCTAACGACAACGGCTCCCACGCGCACAAGGTCGGCTCCGGGCGCAACCCCCGGGTTTCGCCCGACGGCCTCTCCATCGCCTACCTCGACGAAGGTTCGGGCCACGCCCAGGAACTGAAGCTGGCGCCGGCCGCCGGGGGTCCCTCGCGGACGCTGATGGTCGGCTCGCAGGACCCCTACTACCTCGCCTTCTCGCCGGACTCGAAGACGATCGCGGCGCTGCGTGGACCCGAACTCGGCAAGCGCAAGCTGATCCTGATCGACGTTGCCAGCGGCGCCCAGCGGGTCGTCGACAGCGGTTACTTCAGCGGCTTCAGCTTCTCGCCCGACGGGACCGAACTCGTCTACTCGAAAGCCGGCAGCGAAAAGTACCCGCCGCTGAGCGACATCTACCGCGCCGGCGTCGCCGGCGGCTCGCCGGTCCAGATCACCCACGACAAGGCATCCGAGAGCCCGCTCTGGGGCCCCGGCGAAAAGATCGTCTTCGTCAAGCTGATCGGCGCCAAGCAGCGCAAGTACGGCCCCAAGAACGAGCTCTTCCTGATGAACCCGAACGGAGGGC